>NZ_MINL01000005.1 GCF_001882345.1 Halomonas sp. QHL1 | reverse complement strand
TGAATCGCCCCGGATATTCTAGACACCCGTTAGGCTCTTAAAGTAACGCCTTTCATACTCAACCGGTGACAAGTTATCACTTGTGCCGTGTCGGCGCTTTGGGTTGTAGAACATTTCAATGTAATTGAACACGTCGCGTCTAGCCGCTTCCCGTGTCGAATAAATCTGTCGCTTGATCCGCTCTCGCTTGAGGAGTTGAAAGAAGCTTTCAGCAACGGCGTTGTCATGACAGTTACCACGTCGGCTCATGCTGCCCACCAGGTGATTAGCTTTCAAAAAGCTTTGCCAGTCTCCACTGCTAAACTGGCTTCCTTGATCCGAATGCACCATCACAGTTCCTTGTGGCTTGCGTCGCCAAACTGCCGACAATAAAGCATCCAGCACTAACTCCGTGGTCATACGTGACTTCATCGACCAGCCAACCACTTGACGAGAAAACAGGTCGATAACCACCGCTAAGTAAAGCCAGCCTTCGTACGTTCGGATGTACGTAATATCCGTCACCCAAGCCATATTTGGCGCTGTTACTTCAAACTGACGGTCTAAATGGTTGGGTGATACGATGGCCGGCTTTCCACCGCCATAGCAGCCAGGGCGTCGTCGATAGCCGGTCTGAGAGCGTAAACCTTCTCTACGCATCAGGCGGGCCACTCGGTGCTTACCGCAGGCTTCGCCAGCCTCACGCAAATCCTGGTAGACCTTGCGATATCCATAAACACCGCCGCTTTCAAGCCACGCATGCTTGATCAATCCCAAGAGGCGCTGATCAACCCGGTCTCGATTAGACAGTGCTTTTTTGCACCATGCGTAGTAGCCGCTAGGGTGCACGGCCATCATGCGGCACAAGCGACGTACCGGATATTGGCCCGCATGCTTTTGAATAAACGCGTACCTCAGTCGGACTCCCTGGCGAAGTACGCGGTGGCCTTTTTTAATATATCTCGCTCTTCTGACACACGTTTTAGTTCAGCCTTCAAACGACGGTTTTCAGCTTGGAGATCATCATCTTCTTGCCGTTGTTCTACCGGCTTATCGTAGCGTTTGATCCAGTGGTACAAGCTGTGGCCTGACACGCCTAAACGCTCAGCGACCTCGGCAACTCGATGGCCACGCTCTACCACCTGTTTAACGGCTTCGATTTTGAATTCTTCAGTGTAACGGGGACGGCTCATGGATCCTCCTAGATACCTTTAGTATAAGGCCTAGAGGTGTCTACGAAACCTGGGGCGATTCAG
>NZ_MINL01000004.1 GCF_001882345.1 Halomonas sp. QHL1 | reverse complement strand
GGCTCTTCGACGTTGTGTGTGGAATTTGTCTCCTGAGCTGGGCCAGAATAGGGACTCCACAACGGCAGTAGGTATGGCATGGACGGCACCCAGATTCTAACTCTCGGCCTGGGCTTAGAAGCGCCCTGGATCCTCAAGAACCAGCACCTGGATACCTCTGTGTCGCCCCACCGTCTGGATCTCTATGTCGAGGCGGAGCGAGGCAGTCTCTATCCCTGTCCGGAGTGCGGTAAGACCTGCCAGGCCCACGACTTTGCCGACAAAACCTGGCGGCATCTGAACTTCTTTCAGCATCACTGTTACCTGCATGCTCGCGTGCCTCGCACGAAGTGTCCTGAACATGGCGTCAAACGCATAGAGGTGCCCTGGGCGCGGCCGGGCAGCGACTTCACCCTGCTGTTTGAGCAAGCGGCCATGTCACTGGTCAAGGAGATGCCGGTGCTGGCCGTCTCCCGCCAGTTGGAGATTTCCGACAAACGACTATGGCGCATCGTGCATCACTACGTGGGCCGAATGCTGGGGGAACTGGATCTGTCCAAGGTGGCGGCGGTCGGCGTGGACGAAACCGCGTCCCGGCGCGGCCATCGCTATGTCACGGTATTCCTCGACATGAAGCGCAAGCAGGAACCGGTGATCTTCGCTGTTCAAGGCTGCGGCAAGGATGCCATCCAAGCATTTAGTGCCTTCCTGACAACCCATGGCGGCAATACGGACAATGTGGTCGAGGTCGTCTGCGACATGTCACCCGCCTTCCTTAGCGGCATCACCGAGCACCTTCCCAAGGCCGAGGTAACGGTCGACTGGTTCCATATTGTGCAGACCTTTACCAAGCGGCTGGACGAGGTACGCAAGAAAGAGCGCCGCGAGCAGGAACACCCTAAGTCGCTGCGCTGGGCACTGCTGAAGAACCTGGACAACGAGAATCTGAAACCTCCACAGTTGGCGGCGCTCCAGGAGTTGGTAGCCGATCAGAGCGCCACGGCCGACGCCTGGATAATCAAGGAAAAGCTGCGCTGGATCCAGAAGGCCCCAACGCCCAGAGCGGCTCGGTGGCGCATCACGAACTACCTCAAAGTCATGCAAACGGCGGTGTCTAAAAAGCCACTACTGAAGCCGATGGGAAAGGCCTTGGCGACACTTGAGCGGCACGCGGAAGCCGTGGTTAGGCGCTGGCACTCGGGACTGACGAACGCAAGACTGGAAGGGATGAACGGTCTGTTTCAGGCGGCTCGGTCACGCGCACGTGGCTATCGGAACGAGACTAACTTCATCGCCATG
>NZ_MINL01000003.1 GCF_001882345.1 Halomonas sp. QHL1 | reverse complement strand
CTGCACGACTTTTCTTGTGATTAACGGGGTCTCACCGGACACGTCCAGGGTGTAGAAGCAGGTGCCGAAGAAGCTGTCGGTCTTCTTGTAGCGGTGGCTCAGCGTATGCCAGTTAAACCGTAGCTCCATTGTGTCGCCGTCTTGGGACAAGATCTCCAGGTTGGTCACCTGGTGGGTGGTGCGAGGCTCCGGCGTACTCGCCCCGCTGCGTTCGGTCTTGATGCGGTACACCCGATCTTCTAACCCGTCGCGGTTGGGGTAGTAGATCAGCGAGATCTCGCTGTGCGGATCACGGGTCAACTGGTCGTCGTCGTCCCAGGCAGGCATCCAGAACTCGGCATCCTTACGGTACAACGCGAGCCACTCGTCCCATTCCCGGTCATCCAGCAGACGCGCTTCGCGGTACAAAAAAGCTTGGATGTCGTGGTAGCTAATGCTCATGGCACTTCTCTCCTCTCTTCTGGCGCTGGGCGCTTAGGCGGACGCGGTGGCGATAAACTGGCTGCGCTCTTTGTCGATGGCACGCAACATTTCGTCGACCCAGTGTTTGTGGTGCAGCACGTAGAGCCCTTCGTCTTCCGGGGAAGCACCGCTGAGCAGGGGCTTCATGTCGATTGCTTGGGCCGTTTCATCGGCGCCTTCGATCCACTGTTGGGCCCCGCGGGAGAGGTCGTTCCATTCGGCCAATGCACCGTTATAGCCTTCTTGGCAGGCGCGGAACTCTTCCAGATCGTCGGGGGTGCCCATGCCGGAGACGTTGAAGAAGTCTTCGTACTGGCGGATGCGGACACGACGGTCTTCAGCGGCTTCGCCTTTGGGTGCGAAGCAGTAGATGGTGACTTCGGTTTTGTCCACGGCGATCGGACGAATCACGCGTATCTGGGTGGAGAACTGGTCCATCAGATAGACGTTGGGATAAAGGCAGAGGTTGCGCGTTTGGTTGACGATGGAGTCAGCGCGGGCGTCACCCAGCTGTTCTTGGATCCAGTCCTTATGCTGATATACCGGACGCACTTCCGGGTTAAGCAGCCGGGTCCACAGCATCATGTGGCCGTTTTCATAGGAGTAGAAGCCGCCTTTGCTCTTCGACCAACCGTCGGCGTCCACTGCCTTGGTGCCGCCGGAATCGTAATTACGGCGTTCCATGGTGGAGGCGTAGTTCCAGTGCACGGAGCTGACGTGGTAACCGTCGGCGCCGTTTTCGGCCTGCAGCTTCCAGTTGCCGGTGTAGGTGTACGACGAGGTGCCGCGCAGGATTTCCAGGCCTTCGGGGGCTTGGTCGACGATGTTGTCGATGACCTTGGTGGTTTCGCCCAGGTGCTGTTCAAGCGGTTGAACATCATCGCTTAGGCTGCCGAACAGGAAGCCTTTGTAGTTTTCAAAACGCGGTAGGCGCTTGAGGTTGTGGGAGCCATCCTGTTTGAACTGGTCAGGGTAGGCGCCGTTCTTCTCGTTTTTAGCTTTGAGCAATTGGCCGTCGTTTTTGAACGTCCAGCCGTGGAACGGGCAGGTGAAGGTGCCCTTGTTGCCGCGCTTACGGCGGCACAACGTGGCGCCGCGGTGGGCACAGGCGTTAATCAGGCCGTGCAGTTCACCCTGCTTATCACGGGTGATAATCACCGGCTGGCGACCCATGGTGACGGTCATGTAGTCACCCGGCTCACTGATCTGGCTTTCGTGGGCCAGGAACAGCCAGTTGCCTTCGAAGATGTGCTTGAGCTCAAGCTCAAAGAAGGCGGGGTCGGTAAACATGCTGCGGTGGCAGCGGAAAATGCCCTGGGCGGGGTCGTCTTGTACAGCACCGCGCACGCGGGCTTCGAGCTGATCAAGCTGGGTGGTCATGATCTCTCTCCTCAAATACTTAGGCATAACCTGGGGTGTAAGGCGCTAACACATCGGACGGTGGACGTCAGCCAATCGTTAGCGCGAGGTTATGGGGCTTTAAACCTTGGCGGTACCGGCGAGCTGGCTGGCCAGATCCTGCTCGTCCTCTTTGGCCCGCGGGCGGGCGTGACGTACCTGCAGCTCGGGCGCCTCGGTGGGGGCCAGCTCCACATCGAACACCACGTGGGAGAACGGGCCATCCAGCTCGCGCTGGGCGATCTCGGCCGGGTCTTCAATCCGCTCGGCGGGCACCACCAACTCTTCGCGGGTAGCAAAGGCAAAGTCGTCAAAGGTGTAGGGATCGCCCGCCAAGTTGATCTGGGTGGTCAGGTGCTGGTGGCCCGGGGCGGAGACGAAGTAGTGAATATGCGCCGGGCGTTCGCCGTGGCGTCCCAGGGACTTGAGCACCACATCGGTGGGCGCGCCTTCAGGCACCCCGTAGCCAGAGGGGATGATGCTGCGCGCGGTGTAGCGGCCCTCATTGTCCGCATAGATCGTGCGCCGCAGGTTGTACTCGGACTGCGAGGGGTCGAAGAAGGAGTAGCCGCCCTTAGAATTGGCGTGCCAGATTTCGACCTTGGCACCGGCAATCGGCGTGCCATCCACATCGCGGACTTGGCCAGTCAGCCACATGGTCTCGCCCTCTTGATCCTGGCCGTCGTCCAGGCGCGCAAAGCCGTCGGCTTCCGGGGCACCGGCTACGTACAGTGGGCCTTCAATAGTGCGCGGGGTACCGCCCACACGCTTGGCTTCCGCATCGATAGCGTCTTGGCGCATATCGAGGTAATGGTCAAAGCCGAGACCGGGGGAGAGCAGGCCGAACTGGGTCTGACTGCCCAGGGCATTGAGCAGGTTGACACCGGCCCAGTACTCTTCTTCGGTGACGTCAAAGTCGTCGATCAGCTTAAACAGATCGCCGACCAGGCGATGCACAATTTGCTTGGCACGGTCATTGCCACCGGTTTTATCAAAGCCGGCCACGGTTTTAATGAAGTCTTGCACGTCGGGGGTATCGAATATCTTCACGGTCATGGTGAAACCCT
>NZ_MINL01000002.1:10124-11012 GCF_001882345.1 Halomonas sp. QHL1 | reverse complement strand
CGGCTTTTTCCAACTCTCGATACGCCTGTTTTGTCGATGTGTCCGATATAGCTGCAATTTCGGCAGCGCTGACGCTGTAGAGCACATCATCTGTGATGGGCTGGTCACGCCTAACTTGGGAGATACACGCGAGCATAATTCGTTGCTCCGCTACGCTAAGACGGTATTGAGCCTCGACGAGTGCGTTGCTCTTGTAAATTTGAGGCTGACTCATCCATGGCTCCAGTAGAATTCCTTAAAAGGGACAATATATATTGTGTCCCTACTCACCGCAAACCTGTCCCCCTTTTAACCGCAAATCCGTCCCCTTTTAACCGCAAATCCGTCCCCTTTTAACCGCAAATCCGTCCCCTTTTAACTCTAAAAACGATTTATAAACAGTAACTTGCAACACCCTAAAAGGGTTAAAAGGGTAAAAGTACAGAAAAGAGCGCATATGCGCTCACCTACCCTCGCTTCGCTCGCCCTGGCCTGCGGCCAGCCTAATGATGACGCGCCAAAGGCGCACTGAAAGCGGCTTCTAGGTGCTACGCACCTGCGCCGCTAATGGGCGCTACCGCGCGTAAACTTCGTGCGGAACATCAACAAACCCCTTTTATCAATGAGGTGTCGAGGCAAGGAGGGGTCTGTGGTGGGCGTCAGGAATCGAGGAGTATCAGGAGATGTGCATTGCCGGTTACCGCTCGCAAGCTCGCTGCATCGCCCCTACGGGGCGATAAAAGCTATAAAGTGGCCGTTGTGATGTTTAGTGCCTTTTCTCAAAACGCTGGAGGATGTCATCGAAGCCTTTAATTTGGCGATTTTCAGGTTGGTCTAGATTAGGCTCAAGCTGCCCCGGAGCCGGAAGCTGGCGTAGCTCTCGGACTTCTTCCTGAAGCTGGGTAACTT
>NZ_MINL01000002.1:6250-10114 GCF_001882345.1 Halomonas sp. QHL1 | reverse complement strand
AGGAGAAACACACGGCGGCCTATGGGTATTCCTGACGGGCGTGCAGGACATTGACGATGTCGATACGAGCAACAGCAACGCGGTATACCACGATATAGTTGGGATGCGCGACAATCTCACGCGTGCCCGGGACATCGCCCACACGGTACAGATAGGGGTGTTCAGAGAGCGGCAGAACAACAGACTCTAGACGAACTTTGAGTCGCCGGGCGGCTTGAGGATCTTCTAGTGCAATATGGCGTAGGAGTTTAGAAAGGTCTTCACGGGCGGTCTGTAGCCAAATCACTGGCAGCATCAGGCACGTTTCCTGTGCTGGGCCTCAATGTCATTAATCAGTGCGTCCATTTCCGCCATGACTTCATCATGGGGAATGCCAGGGCGAGAGTCGGCAAGACTGGCTTCCACGCGCTCACGGAACCAACGTTGATAGCTGTCGGCCTGCTCCTGGGTCTCAAACTCGCTCACAATGGGGTCTAGGGGGGTGCTCATGGGCCGCTCCTCTGTGGGTTGGTATCAGTCTAACGCACTCCGACAGCCCTCGCGAAAAGCGGGCTTTGCGAGTCAAAACCACCACTCTCGAAAAAACGCTTGGGCTATTTTCTGCGTGATTATCTCGCACCCTTAAAAAACTCACGATAAGACGGGTAATCTTGAATTTCGCCCTATAGCCCGTGAAAAAGTCACGCTTATTGGCGGATTTTGGTCAAAATTTGTAAGCAAAGCTAAGTATTATCATACGGATGATCCGTGGCATGATAATCTTAAAAATTAGAAGTTTTTAAGATTAAATTAGATAGGATATTGAATGAAATTGACTGATATTTCAGTAGTTTTTGATCGTCTTTTCCCGATTTGTCGCAGTATCACTGGGCCCGGCTTGCGTGAAAGTTTAGATATTCTAGCGGAGTATATCCCGCTCACTATCCACGGTGTAGCTAGCGGTACAAAGGTCTTAGACTGGAAGGTTCCGCAAGAATGGGCGGTTGATGAAGCACGATTGATAGGGCCAGACGGACAAGTTGTATGCGATTTCACCGACCACAACCTTCACCTAGTAAACTATTCAATACCATTTACAGGTCGTATGACACTAGATGAATTGCAGCCCCATTTATATTCGCTTCCGCACCTACCTGATTTAATTCCTTATGTGACTAGTTATTACTCACCTCGCTGGGGATTTTGTCTACCGCATCGGCAGAGAAAGGCTTTGCCTGAGGGTGAATATCAGGTGGATATTCGTACTCGTCATTATGACGGTGAAGTTAATTTTGCCACTGCAACTTTACCGGGCGAAAGTGATGAGGTGGTACTAATCTCATCCTATTTGTGCCATCCCAGTATGGCTAACAATGAGCTTTCGGGGCCGTTAGGTTTGCTTCGTCTTTATGAGTTGCTTGCCGCGCGGCCAAACCGTCGTTTTACTTACATGTTTTTGCTCTGTCCTGAGACACTCGGTTCGATCACTTTCCTTTCACGCTTTGCTGCTGATCTGAAACCTAAGCTGCATGCAGGCTTGGTGATGACTTGTCTCGGAGGTCCAGAGTCGAAACTTAGCATGAAGCTTTCTCGTCGTGATTGGCTAAACCGCCCAGGTCCTTTTGATTGTCTAGCTCGGCATTTAGCGGAGATGGCCCCAGATCGTTACGAACTACGTACCTTTACACCCACGTCAGGTTCTGACGAACGTCAATTTTGCTCGCCGGGCTTTGATTGGCCTGTGATCCAAGCCTCACGTACGGTTTATGGAAATTACGCCGAGTATCATACTTCGGGCGATGATCGCCAATTTATGAGAATTGAACAAGTAGAGGCAGCAGCTCATCAGCTTTCAAGTTTCTTGGAAACGGCAGAGATGCAAGGCCACGCGCTAATTAACTACCATCCTTTTGGCGAGCCACAATTAGGTAGACGTGATCTTTACCCATCAGTAAATTCTCCAATGAATCGCGATCAGTCAAATGATAACTCAGTCGATCAGCGCGAGACCTTGAATCGACTGCTCATGCTATTGTCGTTGGCCGACGGGACGCGTGATTTGATTGCCTGTGCCCAAAAGATCGGCTGTGCTTCAGACGAACTGTTACCGATTTTACGTGAGCTTTTCACCAAAGACATGTTAGTAACGCGTGCCTTTCAGGAAAAAGAGGCTGTATGAGTATAGTTGTAATAACTGGTGACCATCCGCGTCATATCTATTTAGTCAATCGCTTAGCTGAAGCTGATCTTCTGAGCGGGTGGGTTTGCGAACGGCGTGAACCTTTCCTACCTACGCCGCCAGATGGGCTATCCAATCGCTTGGAAATGTTATTTCAGTTGCATTTCCGACGTAGGGATGAAGCTGAGGAACGTTTCTTTAACCGCGAACCTTTGCCTAACGTACCCAGACTTGACGTTAGTCTGAATAATTTGAACAGCCTAGAGACTCAGAATTTCCTACAAGATAGGGCGCCGAGGTTGGTATTGTCCTATGGATGCCACAAGCTTTCAGCCTCCTTGATGAAAGAGATTAGTGCTCCTTTTTGGAATACTCACGGTGGGCTCTCGCCACAATATCGCGGGGTAGCTACGCATTTTTGGCCGAGTTTCTTGCTAGAGCCCCAGATGACAGGGATGACCCTACACGAAACCACTCCCAATCTTGATGCTGGAGGGATTCTGCACCAAACTTCTGTTGAACTTGTCAGAGGTGATGGATTGCATGACGTGGCTGCTCGCTGCGTTAAGACCTATGCTGACAAGCTTCCAAAATTGTTGGTGCCTCTAATGGCAAACGATGTACCTCTGCCGCAGGGGCAGATACAGAAAAATGCAGGAAAACTATGGCTGGCCAGCGATTGGCGACCTGAGCATTTGTTTTCAATCTATGAACATTGGCAGGATCGGATCGTTGATGCGTTATTAGCAGGTGATTTGATAGGTCGCTCACCAATGTTAACTAGCGTAATTGACCCTGATCCTGTGAGTGAAAGCTAGCAATAAGTTCTTATAGGTTGAACCAACCCCAATCTATTATTTTAGTCTTTTCAGTGGTTACGCCCTCCACCACGTCAAGTCCTATGAAGCCCGCAAGCGGGCTTTTAGCATTATAAGACATCGGATATTCTCCCAAAGATGTCCCATAACGAACCGTTCAGGTGGGGAGGTTATCGTTGAGCAGCAGTCCAGGCTGTTCTTTTAGGCCTTCTTAGCCTCCAGACGAGCCGCTAATGCCTCTGTTCTTGCCTCGGCCTGGCTTTTGGCTTTATAGGCCTCATGAGCCTGCTTTTCCGAGGTTTCCAGCCGTTCTCGCCACTCATTACGTAGCTCAGCGACCGCCTCTTTGTGAGCGTCGGCATCGGCTTTCCGCGCTTGCTGCTCGTTTTTGAGCGCTTGGGCACGCTCCTCGGCTTGCTGCTGCGCCGCTTCTAGCTTGGCTATGGCAACGGCTTGAGCACGTTCAGCGTCGTTCTTGGCTGTGCTCGCAACCTTCGCGTCACGCTGAGCTTCGAGGAGAGCGCTGTGCTCCTGGTCGCGTTGTTCGGTCAGCGTGGTGATGCGGTTACGGGCCTCGGCCAGCTCCTGGCGAGCGTCGTCGCGCTGCTGCTCGAGCCGTTTCACCTGCTCACGAAATTCCTCGATCAAACTGCGCGCTTCGCTACGGTCGCGCACGGCCTCGTCTCGTTCGGCAGTTACCTGCTCAATCTGCTCCCGCAATTCATCCGCTTCCGCTTCCAGCTGCTCGCCGGTTTCAGCAAGTTCGTCGGCTGTCTGGCGGGCGTCGAGGGCATCCGCTTCAGCGTCAGCCCGGGCAGCGGACGCCTGGCGTTCGATCTCTTGAGCGAGTGCGCTTGCAAGTTCATCCGGCAACTTGGCCATCTGACG
>NZ_MINL01000002.1:0-6240 GCF_001882345.1 Halomonas sp. QHL1 | reverse complement strand
GTTCGGCAGTTACCTGCTCAATCTGCTCCCGGTTCAGCGTCGTTCTTGGCTGTGCTCGCAACCTTCGCGTCACGCTGAGCTTCGAGGAGAGCGCTGTGCTCCTGGTCGCGTTGTTCGGTCAGCGTGGTGATGCGGTTACGGGCCTCGGCCAGCTCCTGGCGAGCGTCGTCGCGCTGCTGCTCGAGCCGTTTCACCTGCTCACGAAATTCCTCGATCAAACTGCGCGCTTCGCTACGGTCGCGCACGGCCTCGTCTCGTTCGGCAGTTACCTGCTCAATCTGCTCCCGCAATTCATCCGCTTCCGCTTCCAGCTGCTCGCCGGTTTCAGCAAGTTCGTCGGCTGTCTGGCGGGCGTCGAGGGCATCCGCTTCAGCGTCAGCCCGGGCAGCGGCCGCCTGGCGTTCGATCTCTTGAGCGAGTGCGCTTGCAAGTTCATCCGGCAACTTGGCCATCGGACGCTCGGCAGGTGCCTGCGTGGCCCGCCACTGCTGCAAATGGCGATGGATGGTGTTGGGGCTGCCGGTACCGAGATGCTCGCGGATGCGCTGGATGCTGGGTTTCTCGCCTTGCCCCACCAGGGCGTCGGCGGCGTGGGCGACTTGCTCAAATGTGATGCCGGGGCGTGCCATATCGTATCCCTCTCAGGTGTATTGTATTATGTATTTCATATTATATTTTATATGGTACAAAATACAATACATGATATGGAATAATACGATTGATAGGCATAAAAAAACCGCCGTAGCGGGTTTTTTACATGTTCGGTGGCTTCCAGCCTCCAAGTTCCGGTACATGCTCAGGATTTTGTTCTGTTGGCTTCTCTTCCGGCTCCTGGTGTCGCCGCCTTGATGGCTGAATATGCGACTCTAGCCGCGCTTCCAGCTGCTCCACTTCGCGATCGAGCACTAGGTTCTCAATACGGCCAATTGCTGCTGCAAGGTACTGACTTGCTGGCTCAACTGCTCGTATTCGCCGGAGACACGCTCCAGCCCGCTCAACGCATCGTCGAGCGCCTTCTGTTGCTCGGTCTGCCGCCGCTCGAATCGCTCTAACGCGTCGGCATAAAAAAACCGCCGTAGCGGGTTTTTTACATGTTCGGTGGCTTCCAGCCTCCAAGTTCCGGTACATGCTCAGGATTTTGTTCTGTTGGCTTCTCTTCCGGCTCCTGGTGTCGCCGCCTTGATGGCTGAATATGCGACTCTAGCCGCGCTTCCAGCTGCTCCACTTCGCGATCGAGCACTAGGTTCTCAATACGGCCAATTGCTGCTGCAAGGTACTGACTTGCTGGCTCAACTGCTCGTATTCGCCGGAGACACGCTCCAGCCCGCTCAACGCATCGTCGAGCGCCTTCTGTTGCTCGGTCTGCCGCCGCTCGAATCGCTCTAACGCGTCGAGCAATGTCCGCTCCAATTCCGTCATTTGCTACCTCTGAATTTCCACGAATGGCCGTTCTGTGTCCTGAGTTATCCGTATTTCGCTGAGTCCAGCCCCTTTCGGCAATATCAGGTAACCCTTCCCGCTCTCTGTTTTCACTGTCTCCACGCCCAATGTCTGGAGCCTGTCTAGCGTCACGCGCTGCTCCTGGATCTGCCCCCACTGGTATTGCGTGAACGCCCAGGCCGCCGCGCAGATACCCAGCGAGATCATCACCAGCAGTAGGCTCGGCAGCAGCATCAAATTCCGGAACCGCTTGGCCAGGAGCTTTGTCTCTTGCTGCATATCGGCTTCGATTGTACTCAGCACGCCGCTGTATATGCCCTGCAACTCGCGCCGCATAGCGCCCAGCTGCTGCTGGGTCGCGGTTTGAATAGTCGCGCTCTCTTGGGCGAACTGCTCTTTCAACCGTTTGTGCAAGTTCAAATCCAGCGTCATAAATATGCCCTTTCATTTTGAATCGTGTTGAATCGGGATCATCGGGATGCAGCAATGTGATGCTGCTTTTGCTCGCCCTGGTAACGCTGAACCCCAATTCATGCACCTGCTCCAGCAAGCTGTCACGGTCACGGATCAGCCCGGCTTCGACTCGCTTGGCGATCAGCGAATGTGCCAAGTCGCGCAGCTCAGTGCGACGCTTCGCTTCGCCAACACCATCGAGATGGAGATCGTCGAATTGGACGAGTTTGCGATCCCCTAACGGATGCTGAATGTCACGCTGGCGTGACGGATCGTCCGGGTCTGCTAAACCGTATTCCGAATTGATCATGCTGCGAAAATCGTCGTATGCCTGCCGTGCCCCGCGACCAGGCGGGCAGATGTTCAGGCTCTTGCCCGTGGTCAGCTCGACTCGCGGGGTGACGAAATGCAGCTCGTGGTGACCAGCGTGCTCGTGCCTGACCCACAAAATGTCATATTGGTCGGAGTCGAGGCCGGCAAACGCGACAGACTCGAACCTATCCATGATGTCGCGCTCTTGATCGGGTGTGATCTCTTCACCGGGGGCAAAACTCAGAACGCCCGACTTGTACTTGTACTGGAAGCTAAGAGAGTCAATTAGGCGTCCTGTGGCTGCTGGGTTGCCGCGCAATACCGTCGGAGGTGGGTTGCGTGTTACCGCCTCTTTTTTGGCCTGTAGAACGGTCTCTTTCACGCAATAGCCAACAGGGCCAGCCCCACGGCCTTGGCCACGTGTTGCAAAGCCGACGATCATGGCTGCCTGCCTTTCTGCTGATCGGCGACCACTTCTACCGCGTGCTGAATTGCCTGCAGGTGGGCGACGACTTCGATTGTCTCCGCCGCGCCTTTATGGGTGTTGCACCACCTGGCGATCATGTTGAGATTGCTATTGATTCGATTGAGCATCGCTACGCGCTGCTTTTCGTCGCTGCGATTTCTGACCCGCATCTTGCCCAGGTGGTCTCGAACCAAAGCGCTAGGCGTCAAATTCGCCTCTTTCGCGAGCGCCTTTAGACGCTCGTATTCGGCATCATTGACGCGAATCCGGAGCAGCGTTTCACGTCGCTCCATATCGCTTTTGCGCCGCTGTTTGATGGGGGGATCTTCCGACATAAGCGCCTGCTGCATGTTGGTGTGCCTACTACCATGTTATCAGGTGCTTATAGTTCGTGAGTTAGTGGCCTCCACGCGCGTACACGGGCGCGTACCCAAAACAAGGCCACCCAGCGTGGGAACAATAGTCGGAATCCTCCCTCGCTTCGCTCAGTCGTCATCCGCTATTATTCCCGCGCTGGGCCTTGCCAGGGAGCAAGCTCCCTCGGATCCCTCAGGTGGCCTAGCGGCCACCGCTGGCGTACGCCAGAAGCATCTCAATGCTGCCTGGATTTTCGAGTTTCTAGCGCTCGCAATGCTGCATCTTCCCACTCGTCGCCGGGACGGGCATGTTTAGCGATAACTTCCGGAGGGATGCCGTACACCGAGCGACGCTCCCCTGGTGGCCCAAGTGTTTTCTGTTCTTCTTGACGTTTTTTTCGGCCCTTCTTTTCATCAGTTTTTTCACCGAACGTGAATATCAGATGGCTTACACGTCGTCCTGTCTTGCGCTGATCCCACTTCACCCAGAGTGGCGAATGCTCGTTAATCTGTTCTATAGCGGGTTCGATTACACGGCGCTTAAAATCTTTAAGCACAGGGTATTTGTCATCAAGCTGGAGAGCTTCGCGCAACCATCCGATTTCTACCTCACGCCTGCCTGTATCACGCCACTGGCACAGTAGTTCATAAAGCCGGATCGCGTGACTACTAGTCATCTGGGCAATATCGGCGAGAGCGTAGCGGGTGAACTGCTCGGTGAGCTGAGTTAAGTAAGGCAACATGTCTTTAGTGAAACGCAACTCCACGCGGCCTTCTTCCTCAACGTAGATAATTGTCTGAACCCATCCAGTGAGCATGATTTTACGCTTGTGGCCCTGGCCGTTGGGTTCTGCGACTAACCGTACCTCCCGGCGCTTGAGGCGTAGTGCGGCTTTTTCCAACTCTCGATACGCCTGTTTTGTCGATGTGTCCGATATAGCTGCAATTTCGGCAGCGCTGACGCTGTAGAGCACATCATCTGTGATGGGCTGGTCACGCCTAACTTGGGAGATACACGCGAGCATAATTCGTTGCTCTGCGACGCTAAGACGGTATTGAGCCTCGACGAGTGCGTTGCTCTTGTAAATTTGAGGCTGACTCATCCATGGCTCCAGTAGAATTCCTTAAAAGGGACAATATATATTGTGTCCCTACTCACCGCAAACCTGTCCCCCTTTTAACCGCAAATCCGTCCCCTTTTAACCGCAAATCCGTCCCCTTTTAACCGCAAATCCGTCCCCTTTTAACTCTAAAAACGATTTATAAACAGTAACTTGCAACACCCTAAAAGGGTTAAAAGGGTAAAAGTACAGAAAAGAGCGCATATGCGCTCACCTACCCTCGCTTCGCTCGCCCTGGCCTGCGGCCAGCCTAATGATGACGCGCCAAAGGCGCACTGAAAGCGGCTTCTAGGTGCTACGCACCTGCGCCGCTAATGGGCGCTACCGCGCGTAAACTTCGTGCGGAACATCAACAAACCCCTTTTATCAATGAGGTGTCGAGGCAAGGAGGGGTCTGTGGTGGGCGTCAGGAATCGAGGAGTATCAGGAGATGTGCATTGCCGGTTACCGCTCGCAAGCTCGCTGCATCGCCCCTACGGGGCGATAAAAGCTATAAAGTGGCCGTTGTGATGTTTAGTGCCTTTTCTCAAAACGCTGGAGGATGTCATCGAAGCCTTTAATTTGGCGATTTTCAGGTTGGTCTAGATTAGGCTCAAGCTGCCCCGGAGCCGGAAGCTGGCGTAGCTCTCGGACTTCTTCCTGAAGCTGGGTAACTTGCTCACGGAGTGCCTGCATTTCGCGCAGTAGAAGGTCATCTCGCATGCTCTTCTGGGTGTCTTCTAAGGTGTATCGTTGAGATGCCTTAGAGGTTGTATCAGGTGTAACAGGATTGGGTGACTCTCCATAAGCTCGGATCAGCTCGGAGAGGTCAATCAAGCGTTGACCATCGTCACTTAGCCTTGATGTTATGCGGCCTGCGCGGCAGTGACGGTGTATTGTCATCCGGCTCTTGCCGTACAGCCTGGCCGCTTGCGAGAGATTCAGTTCGGGCATGTATTAGGGTGCCACATTTCTGATAGTAGAAGGGTAACACCTAGGAGTGTAGTGGTAGAAAGACTTGACCACCTACAGGAGAAACACACGGCGGCCTATGGGTATTCCTGACGGGCGTGCAGGACATTGACGATGTCGATACGAGCAACAGCAACGCGGTATACCACGATATAGTTGGGATGCGCGACAATCTCACGCGTGCCCGGGACATCGCCCACACGGTACAGATAGGGGTGTTCAGAGAGCGGCAGAACAACAGACTCTAGACGAACTTTGAGTCGCCGGGCGGCTTGAGGATCTTCTAGTGCAATATGGCGTAGGAGTTTAGAAAGGTCTTCACGGGCGGTCTGTAGCCAAATCACTGGCAGCATCAGGCACGTTTCCTGTGCTGGGCCTCAATGTCATTAATCAGTGCGTCCATTTCCGCCATGACTTCATCATGGGGAATGCCAGGGCGAGAGTCGGCAAGACTGGCTTCCACGCGCTCACGGAACCAACGTTGATAGCTGTCGGCCTGCTCCTGGGTCTCAAACTCGCTCACAATGGGGTCTAGGGGGGTGCTCATGGGCCGCTCCTCTGTGGGTTGGTATCAGTCTAACGCACTCCGACAGCCCTCGCGAAAAGCGGGCTTTGCGAGTCAAAACCACCACTCTCGAAAAAACGCTTGGGCTATTTTCTGCGTGATTATCTCGCACCCTTAAAAAACTCACGATAAGACGGGTAATCTTGAATTTCGCCCTATAGCCCGTGAAAAAGTCACGCTTATTGGCGGATTTTGGTCAAAATTTGTAAGCAAAGCTAAGTATTATCATACGGATGATCCGTGGCATGATAATCTTAAAAATTAGAAGTTTTTAAGATTAAATTAGATAGGATATTGAATGAAATTGACTGATATTTCAGTAGTTTTTGATCGTCTTTTCCCGATTTGTCGCAGTAGCACTGGGCCCGGCTTGCGTGAAAGTTTAGATATTCTAGCGGAGTATAGCCCGCTCACTATCCACGGTGTAGCTAGCGGTACAAAGGTCTTAGACTGGAAGGTTCCGCAAGAATGGGCGGTTGATGAAGCACGATTGATAGGGCCAGACGGACAAGTTGTATGCGATTTCACCGACCACAACCTTCACCTAGTAAACTATTCAATACCATTTACAGGTCG
>NZ_MINL01000001.1:3233851-4138886 GCF_001882345.1 Halomonas sp. QHL1 | reverse complement strand
GTTAGCTGCCACCGCAGGCCGAGATTGCCGCGTCGCTGCGCTCCTCGCAATGACATATTGGGAAGGCGCCTTGCAATGGCATATGAATAGGCGCTAAACCTTACCTTGGTTATCCAATTCGACCGCCTCGTGCATACGTGTGAGCAGATCCGGCACCGCAGCCTGCACCCGGTTCCAACTGGGGATAAAGGGCCGCTCTCTGGGGTTATCCAGAAATAGATTGCCAGCTTCGAGCAGGTTGCTGGCAAATAGCTCCACGGCCTGCTCTTCGCTGTGGCGATCAAGGCTTAGACCGTTCATGGTGGCATCGTGGTCATAGGCCTCGATCAGATCTAATGCAAAGCGGTAATAGGTGGCTTTAAGTGTGCGGAAGTCTTCGCTGCTAAAGGTAATGCCCTGAGTGGCTAGTTTGCGATAAAGCGCTTTTGAAATATCCAGGCTCATGCGGTTTAAACCGCTATCCGGGTCATCTTCGCTAACCGGCTGATGTTTATGGTCGTAGGCATCGGCAATATCGACCTGGCAGAGCTGGCGTAGCGAGTAGTTGCGCTGCAACTCAGACAAAACGCCAATCTCCAAACCCCAGTCCGCAGGAATACGGATTCCTTCAAGCACTTCGCTGCGCATCGCAAACTCACCCGAAAGCGGATAACGAAAGCTGTCCAAGTAGTCGAGATAAGGCAGCGGCCCGCAGACGGTTTTAAGCGCCCGCAGTAGCGGCGTCACTAACAGCCGAGACACACGACCGTTCAGCTTGCCCTCGGCAATACGCGGGTAATAGCCTTTGCAGAAACTGTAATTGAAATTAGGGTGGGCAACCGGATACATCAAGCGTGCCAGCAGCCCCCGCTCGTAGGTCAAAATATCGCAGTCATGCAGCCCCACCACCGTCGAGCGACCTGACGACAGCATATAGCCTGCGCAGTACCACACATTGCGCCCTTTACCGGGTTCCAGCGAGCCTAGCCCATGCTCTTCAAGCTCCGCATCCAGGTCGCGCAGCCGTGGGCCATCGTTCCATAAGATGCGCGTGTGCTGCGGCAGGCGTGAGAAAAATTCCCGAGCGTGTAAAAATTGCTCGCGATCAGCTCGATCCAAGCCAATGACAATTTCATTGAGATACGGGACTTTAACCAGCTCATCAACGATCGCCGACAGCGCTGGCCCTTCCAGCTCCGAAAACAGCGACGGCAGAATCAGCCCCATTGGGCGACGACGGGAAAATTGACAAAGCTCCTGTTCAAGCTCTTCGACCGTGCGCCGGGTAAGGTTGTGAAAGTCGGTAATAATTCCATTTTGATGAAAGTCACTCATGCGCTTACCTCCCTGGTTTCATAGAACTGGAGTCAAAGTACTGGACTCAAATAGCTGTACTCAAAGAACTGTACTCAAAGAACAATGGCATCACCCTTCTCCGCCGCCGCTAAACGGCGGTCGTCTCGCCCCCACCAGTAATCCACGCCTTCGGCCCAGCCGGTCGGCCCTGTTGCTTCCGTGCGATAGAGCGAAGTGATGCGGGGCTCTACGGCTAAGTCGTGGCAACCGCGAATCACGACCGCTTGATCGACCGCTTCGAGCATGGTGATATCGTTCGGCCCGTCTCCTAATCCCAGTGAAAGAGGTGCTCGGCCTCTTAACGCCGTAAAGCGCTTAATCAGCCACTCGACGGCAGTGCCCTTGTCCGCGGAGCGCCCCATCACATGCCAAAAGCGCCCGCCTTGAGTAAGTTCTAACCCATCCCCCTCTAAAGCGGCGCGAAAAGTTTCAAGCGCCGCGGCAGTGTCCTCCCAAAGCAGCGGCTCACTGCCTTCCCGCTGCCGTGCATCCCGGGCGCGAACCGCATCCAGCCCGGTAAGCTCCATCACCTCAGGCACACTCATCTCGCCCATGCGAGTAAAACGAATATCCAGGCGTTCGCGCCATACCTTCAATCGAGCACGAATAAAACCAATATCCACACCAGGATGTTTGATAACGACGCCATCGCGGCCGCTGCCTGGGCGGTCTAAGCGTGCATGGCACCAGCCTGGCGGCAGACCAATAACCGCACCATTTTCAGCAATAAACGGTGTTGCCGTGAGGCCCAGCGCCTCACGCAGTGGAATAAGTTCGGCACGGGTTTTACTGGTCACCGGAATTACCGGCACCCCCATCTGCTTTAAGCGGGCAAGCCAGGGGGCTGCAGGGCTGAAGTCATAACTGTGATGATCGAGCAGTGAGCCATCTAAATCGGTCACTACCAGCCGCGGCTGGAGAGCAGGGTCAACCGAAGGGATTGACGCTGTAAGACGAGCGGATTCAGGCATGGCACTACCTCTCTTCGGCCTTGGCGAACTGTTAGGTCGTCATGACTAGAACGCCTAATTGGCTAAGACCTGCTATTAATTGACTACTAAAAGCATAGCAATTAATAAGCCAAAAGAGAGAATTGACGGTTCAGCAGGGAGTTACATGAAGCTATAATGGATTAATAAATAGAAAAACCCACAAGCACCAAAAAGATGCAGCTGCAGCGCACCATAAAAGCGCATGAATGAGATCGGTGCACTTTTGATGCTGTTTTCAATCAAAAAAGCGCATGAGAACTGATGAAAGTAACAAGAAAACCAATAAAAAGCGTTACAGGGCTTGGCAACGCCTCATAAATAGCTATACTGGAGTTGTACCCACTGGTGATCCTGTACACCCCTCACCTGATCCCAGTGGGCTGCAGTGAGCCAAGCCCTTTAATGCCCGCCTCCCCCGGCGGGCTTTTTTTATTAGTATTTCTCTTTGTCATTGCCCATTTCATGTCATCGCGAGCGACGCGCGGCGACCTCGGTTTTGTCATTGCGAACGCAGTGAAGCAATCTCGGGGTTAACTGCCACCGCAGCCCGAGATTGCCGCGTCGCTGCGCTCCTCGCAATGACATGTTCGTTACCGAGCATTACTCAACGTGAATAACGACCTCAACCCGCCGATTACGCGCACGACCTTCCGCAGAGGCGTTACTTTCCAGTGGTTTTGTGGCCGCCAAGCCTACGGCACGTAAGCGCTCAGCATCGACCCCCTCCGCTTCCAGTGCTTCCACAATGGCAATGGCACGGGCGCTAGACAGCGCCCAGTTAGACGAGAATTCGTCAGTGCTGATGGTTTGGCTGTCCGAATGGCCTTCGACCCATACTTCGCCATCGTAGCGCTGAATTGTCTCCAGCAAACTGCCCACCAGTGACGAGCCATCATTGGTTAGCTCAGCCGTTGCAGAAGGAAACAGCAGTTGATCCTGCACGCGGAGACTAATCCCCTCCGCCACCCGCGATACTTCGACACCTGCAAGGTCGGGCAGATACGTAGACTCTTCGACACGCTGGGAAAGCGCCTGATTTAGCGCAACCGCCCCGGCCACTGACTCGTCGCTAACTGCCTGCACATTTACCGGGGGCCGGTCGGTTAACACCACCATGTAGTCGGCCAGAGGCGATGTAAAATCATCGCTGCCCGCGGGCATCATCAGTTTCGGCAAGGTGAAGTCCGGCACGGCGGGCGGTGGCGGCGCTGCCAAAAGTGGCGGAACACCATAGCTGACACGACGAGCAAGCCCCGTCAATTTGGGCAACCCGGCGACACCCATCGCCGCACTAATCGCCATGGGGTTCAATCCTGCTCCGCTCCACCGGGCGACGACCGCACGCTCATGGCTTGCCTGGGCCAAAGATTCGGGCAGGGGCACTTCCAAAGCCGACGACGGGGTGTAGGCGTATTCGCTCGCACTCTCTTCCTGGTTCCACTGAGGGATAACCGGCCCAGCGGCAGCGATAATGACCACGAAAAGAGCCACCAACAAGGTCATGATATCGAGATAGCTGATCATCCAACCGCTACCACTATCACTTTCATGATAGGCCGACATTAGCGAATCATGGCGCGGAGCACTGTGATGATCTTCAAGCATTGGTGTTATCGCTCATTAAAGTTTTTAACCTCGTGGCCGATCTAGCTAGGTATATCAAATCAGTTACTTAAAATCAGATACTTAAAACTAGGCACATCAAATTAGGTACGTCGAATTAGGCATGGCAAACTAAGCATGGCGAACAGTCTATCAAAAGCCGTTTTGTAGCGAAAAAGGAACCACCAGGTGCGCACCCGTCCCCGATTATTTCCATTACCCTATTTCATACGTCCTGTGAGCTTGGGGCTGGCAAGCTTAATGCTAAGCGGCTGCTTTTATGCCAATACATCCCAAGCGCCGATAGCCACCACCTACCCTTATACAGAACAGCAGCGTATGCAGGCAGCCCATCACTGGGATGTGCTAGCCCGCCATGAAGCTACCAGCATTTTGCAACGTGAGCGTGTTCGCAATCGCGATTTACACATTAGCGAACCAGACAATGAAGCACTGCACGCATACAGCGGCGGTGAATTTGAGCGTGGCTTTCGCGCGCTGCTGACCAGCGAGCTGGTCTCGCGGGGCGCCAACCTTACCACCGTTCCGACTGCCAACAGCGCCAATATCACCTTCGATGTCGAAGTTGTCGAACACCGTGATCGCGGTTTTGTCCGCCCGCCCATCGGCGCTTTCACCGCACTTACCGCGGGCATCGCGGTAGCAACAATTCCGTATAACCAGTGGGCCGAACCTGCACTGGGGTTAATCCCCGCCGCCATGATTGCCGATACCACCAGCGGTAGTTGGACGCACACCGGTAACGAAGAGATCATCGTGACGACGCAAATTATCGATGGCGAACGAATTCTCTACTCTTCGTCCAACATTTACTACATTAATGCCGGTGATCGTCGTCAATATGCCCCTCACCGCGTGCCCCAGGCACCTAGCACGCCCACCGTTCCCCTTACTGATACGTGGTAACTTCATGCTGATCACACTTTTCGCCGCTCGGCGCGCCCGCTCTATCAGCCATGCTACCCGTGGGATGGCCATTGGCATGACGCTACTGTTACTGGCGGGCTGTAGCGCGATGGGCAATGCTAACAACACAGCTGCCGAACCGGAACCCGATCTTTCTGAATTGGTTCATGCCGCTGCCGAGCAGATGGTTGCCAGCAATCCAGAGATAAAACGCTATAGCCCCATGATTGCCGCCACCTTTGTGAGCATCGACAATCTAAGCCAGTCATCCACGCTTGGGCGTATCAGCTCTGAAATTATGGCGTCCGCACTGTCCCGCCAGGGCATGCAGGTACGTGAAGTAAAAATGCGCGACAGCATGTTTATCGAAGAGCGCGTAGGGGAGTTGATTCTTTCACGGCAAGTTCAGCGTTTAACCGCCCAACACAACGCACGATCAATATTGATGGGCACCTATGCCCAAGGCCAGGACTACGTCTATGTGAGTGCTCGGGTAGTGCGGGCAGGCGATGCCATGGTGCTTGGCAGCGCTGATTTCCGCCTGCCGCTAAATAACAACACCCGCAGCTTGTTAGAAGGCCAAGGGGGTTGGTGAGCAATTAAAAATGCCTTGGGGAGGAGCTTTCTCACATGTCATTACGAGTAGCCTAACTATATGTCATTGCGAGGAGCGCAGCGACGCGGCAATCTCAACCTGCTGTGGCGGCACAAAACCCAGATCGCCACGCTTCGCTCGCGATGACAGTTCATATGGCATGAGCTGTAAATTGATTAAACAGCCCTACGAAGAATTCTCAGGCAAATCCACTGTTACCGAGCGCCGATGCTTAACCGCCATTGTCTCAATGGCGGTTTTAAGTGCTTGCTTGGCCGCATCATCACCATGCACAAGGCGAATCTCCCTGGGCCAATGGCGCATTCGCTTGATAAAGCTCAATAGATCCCGCTGATCAGCGTGAGCGGAGTAACCACTGATTGTGGTCACACCCGCGCGGATATCATAACGTTCACCATCTAACATTACCCAACCGCCCTGCGGCCCGAAGCGCTGGATATCACGCCCCGGTGTGCCCGCACCCTGGTAGCCTACAAATAGCACCTGATGGCGTGGATCACCCAGCATGGCTTTTAAATAGTTCACTACCCGGCCACCTGCGCACATTCCGCTGGCGGCAATAACCACGGCAGGCCTACCGCTTTCGGCTAAATAGCGTACCGTTTGCTCATGCGTTTCATGACTATCCACGGTATACAGCGCATCAAAATTGAGCGGATGCCGCCCTGCCCTCAAGCGCTTCTGCGCTTCATCATCCCAGAATGGTTTTAAGTCGCGATAGACTCGCGTGAATCGTGCGGCTAGGGGCGAATCGACGATAATCTCCAGCGACTGCCAGAGCGAATCATTCCCCGCACGATGAATAATCCCCTCCAACTCGTAAAGCAGCTCTTGGGTTCGGCCTATGCTAAAAGCAGGAATAATGACCGTACCTTTATTTTCTAACGCCTGTTCTATAGCCCGCTTTAAGAGGGTTGTCCTCTCATCACGTCCTTCGTGTAGTCGATTGCCATAAGTTGATTCAAGCACTAAAACATCTGCTTTAGATGGCGATTTAGGCGCGGGTAGTAAGGGAGAATTGGCCGCTCCCAAATCGCCGGAGAACACCACCCGCTCACGACGATTTGAAGGGTGTTCCCGTAATGCGACTTCCACATAGCTAGAACCCAGAATATGCCCTGCGCGCTGAAGCTTTACCTTCATGGAGGTAGAGGGCGTAGCCTCCACGGTGTGCCATTTGGCATAATCCAACGGCACCAACTGCTGCTCGATCCGCTCTAAAAACTGGGCAATTAAACTAACATCTCGGGTAAAGCCAATTTTCAACGCATCTTCAATCACCAACGGCAATAGCTTAGCCGAAGGCTTCGAGCACAAAATGGGACCAGAGAATCCAGCCGCCAGTAAATAAGGCAACCGCCCCACATGGTCAATATGAACATGGGTAATGACCAAGGCTTTTATCGTTGAAATATCAAAATCGACAGTGAGCTGATCGAAACTATCCTGCTGTGCGTCTTCGCCTTGAAACAGACCACAATCGATTAATAGTGAAGACTCACTATTAACAATAAGCTGATGACAACTACCGGTAACGCCACTGGCACCGCCATGATGGATGATAGTTGATAGAGAAGTTGTCTTGGGCTTTATCGCCATCGTCAGCTCTCCAAGCAGTGTCCGAATAAGTATTATTTAAAACTAACAACAGCCTATAAATGCAATAAAAATAAACAAAAACGCCCGCCACCACTTATGAGGTGATGACGGGCGATACAGTCTGTCTATCTTAAAAGTCAGTTATTAGCTAGCGGCAAATAAACCACAAGCTTTAAAGCTTAAAACGTGTAAGAAACGCCCAGGACAGCAACGGGGAACACTGGTAGCTTATCGATATCATCTTTGAGGCTTTGCTCTTCAGCACGAATATCCTCCTGAAGCTGCGGGTTCAGCGCTTCCAAGTTACGGGTAGTGCTCAGAGATACGTCAACGTTGGTCGCTACAACACCGAACTCGGAGAAAAACGAAAGCCCGCTCTGGTGCGAACTGCGCCACCCAAGGCCCACATAAGGTTGGGTACCATCCGAAACGGTAGCGCTACCCACGACTGAACCAATCTCAGTGGCAGTATAAGTATTATCGTTAATTTCATACGTACTGCCGTCATCTGGCGTACCAACCACATTCGCTTCGATATCCGGCATCATGATGCCTGCCGATAGGAAGAACCGGCCGCCGAAGGGGAAATAATCCATTTTGACGCTAGACGCCTTCATTCCAAAGTCAGCGTTGTAGTTCACGCCATCTTCATCAAAATCAGTATCTAAATCCAAGCCGTCTGTATAGCGTGCGGTAACAGCTAGGTTTTCATGGAAACGCCAAGAGGCATCTGCCCCGAACCCCGTGGTACCGGCGATAGCAGAAACCGTTACTTTTTTATCAAACGCGAAGCTATTACTGGCAATCAATGTCAACGCCAAAGCACTGCCGACTAAGCAGAGTGTTTTTTTCATTTTAAGCATCGTTTTCCCTTGAATAATTATCGGCCATTATTATGTGCAGCAAACCTCCCTTTAAGTTTCCTGCTGGCCTATTGATTAGCCCAGCTATTAGCTGGAGCCTATAAATTCTACTGCACTATTAATTAATCTTGCGTAGAGAATTGTTCAACGAGATGTAAGAAACCATTTACATGAAATGGCAACTCTCCCTCAATCATCCCCTAGTGCGCACCGAGAAACACCCCCATAGCACGGCAAGCAAAAAGGCATACATCATTACCCCACTGTTATGGGTTAAAAACACCTGGGTGAGTCCAAAGTCAATGTAGGCCACCGGTAGTAGCACTCCTGCCACAGCCAGCGCGCGCAACTCAAGATTATCCGCCGTTATTTGCGATGCAAAGAGACGCATAGGGACAAGAAATAGAACCAGCAATATGGCAAGGCCAATCATGCCTCGCTTAGCAAATGCATCTATAAACTCATTGTGCGCATGACCATATTTTGTCACGACCTCATTAACCACACCCTCATCCGCCAAAATTTGCATACCTTGCTTATATCCATTTTCGCCCCAACCGGTGAATGGCTTTTCTAGTATTAGCTGATAAGCACCTTTCCACATCTCAAAGCGAGCGCCGACTGAAGTCGTCCGGCTTTCACCCGACACGTAAAGCGCAACATCATTAAATGCTTCATGAACTCGGAGTTGCACACCGGTTTGTGGTACGAAATACATTAGGCCCCCCCCTATCACAACCGCTAGCAACGCCCCAATCTTCAAAACACTCGGCAAATGGCGACCATAGCCACGGTAGAGCACAAGCAAGACAAACGGCAAACCGACCCAGCCCCCACGACTACCTGAGAACAGCGACCCGAATACGCCTGCTAATGCCCCCACCAATAACAATGCTATCCAGCTCTTGCGTCTAGGTTGCGCTACCGCCCAACCTAGCCCAGCCAAACACAGAATCCCCATCAGCATGCTCAGATTGCCAAACTGAATGACATGAGTATAACCAGTAGCCCGCCACTCCCCTTCGACGAGCTTCTGCCAGCCAGCCCAAGTTCCGGCACCGATGGCACCAATGGCTAGGCCGCTCCAAAGCCAGCTTAATCGTGGCGGGTAAGCTATTATCAGCAACATGGCGGGCACGGCCAACAGGAAGCGTATAGGTTTGTCGATGCCTCGCGTGCCTTGGCCATCCCACCAAGCTGCTAGCATGCCGCTGGCGGCATAAACAACTAAAGCAACAATTACCAGCCAGTCCTGGCGTTTCAAACTAAGTGCTGGCTGCTTGATGAGCAATGTGATGCTGCCCATCAAGAGCAGCACGGCCCCCACCGAATATCCGGAAGGCACAACCAGGGCAATGGCGCCCAACAGAAAAACCGATAGGCTGGTATAAAGATGCATGGGGGTTAACGTCTCTATCGAAGAAGAGAAAGTCATAGCGATTATGGTGTATCCAAAAAAATAGGAGGCCAGAATCAAAAATGGCCAGCTCAAAAGCTGGCCATTCTAGCATCAAACAAATCAACCTTAACCTGTCGCGAATGCAATTTACGACTCAGTAGGCATTCGGGTTAACAAAACCTTTGAAGATCGTCAGAGCGACGATTCGAAGATCCAGCCACAGTGACCAATTGTCAATGTACCAGAGGTCGCACTGAACTCGGCCCTCCATCTTTTCCACGGTGTCCGTCTCACCACGAAGGCCGTTAACCTGGGCCCAACCGGTAATCCCAGGCTTGACCTTGTGTCGTTTCATGTAGGATTCCACGATATCCATATAGTACTCGTTGTGTGCCAGGGCGTGCGGCCGGGGCCCCACGACCGACATGCGCCCTTGCAGCACATTATAGAACTGCGGCAACTCATCAAGGGAGGTGCGGCGCAGAAAAGCCCCCAGCCGAGTTATCCGTGGGTCGCCCTTAGAAGCTTGAGTAACACATCCACCTTCTTCCTGGTGAACCGCCATGGTGCGGAACTTGTAGACTTTGAACGATTTACCGTTGGCACCAGTGCGATACTGTTTGAACAGCACCGGCCCAGGCGATGTGGCCTTGATGGACACCGCAATAAGCAAGCAGACCGGCAGTGCCAGTAGCGTAAAAAACGTGCCGAGGGTCAGGTCCTCAAGGCGCTTGGCAATTCGTGCAACTCCATCAATCGGAGTAACACTCAGATCGATGGACAAATGCCCCGCCACCTCGCTCATTCGATGGTTGAGCAAATGCATATCCTTGAAGTCCGGCACAAAGCGTACCTCGGCGGTATGATGGCGTAGCGAATAAAAGATCGTACTCACCATGCCCCCCATTTCTAGCGGCACGCAAATCCACACTTCCCGCGCTCCCGACTCTTCCACGCGGCGCGCCAACCTTTTCAAACAGCCCGTATCGGGCGGCTTCGAGATGCGCTCAATGCCTGCCAGTGAATAACCCTCGGCGGGAGAGTTACGCATGCCTTCGGCCACGCGAACAATTTGCTCACCTGGCCCTACCAGAAAGACCAGCCGTTGAGACCGCCCCAACTGACGGGCACGACGCAGCAACAGCTGTGCCGCGACACGACTGCCGCCGGCTCCTACGAACGAGATCATCAACGTAAAGCCGATCCATAGCCGTGAAAAGCGCTCGGCGGCATGGGCAAAGAAAATGAGTGACGCCGCTGTGATTGCCACCGTCGCCCAAACCAGACACAGCTTGCCAAGCAGTGACGAGATACGGCTGATACGCCAACGCTCGTAGCCGCCCTGAACGGTATTGAGCAGAATAACTAGCAAACTCATGATGGCAATGGCTAGCCAATAGCGTTCATGCAGCTCAACGGTACCGAAACGCAGCCAGTAGGCCAGCAGGCCAGCGCCTACGATGGCCATGAAATCGACGACGGGAACGATCAACTGTGCAGGGTAACGGTCAGCAAAACCGGAGGTACTTTTTCTCATCAGTTTTATGACGATCCTTGTAGTTTCTGAATCAGTGCATTCAGCTGCTTACCAAAGGCCTGCCGTTCATCGTGAATGCGTTGCACCGCCCCGGCAGGCAATGCCAGGGCAGCATGCCCATCGAGCACAGCCTCGACCAGCGGCTCGACCTCTTGAAAAAACGGCACGCCATAGATACGCGAGATAGCCTCGGCGGTATCCACCTGATGATCATTTCGATGCTCGCCCAACCGCGCAAGCCTCGGTAGCATCAGAAATGGCTTGCTCTGCTCAAGGCACGCCATGATATTGCCCATTCCGGCGTGCGTCACCACCAAATCAGCATTATCGAATAATGCGCTGAACTCACCCGCGTTGAACAACGCCTGCGCTTGCAGATTGGTGAACGGAGACAGCGCCTGGATCAGGGCGCCGGGGCCCGCTTGATATACCAGCGACCATGACGGCCGCGCTCGCGCCACGCTCAATACCACCTCATCCAACCGCGGAAAAGCAAACTGGGTACCGGCGGCAAACAGTATTCTCAAAGCAGCCTCCCCAGGTAGCGTACGCGCCCCCTGGCCAGTTCAGGCCATTGGGTCAGCACCTCGCTGGCAAACAGTCTGGCCACGCGCCCGGAGAGCGACAGCCGTCGGCAATTGGCAATGCTATCCACCCAGAGGGTCTTCCTGCGCAGCAGGAAACCGGCGAAAAGAACCAGCAGCCCAGGCGCCGCGCCGGTACTGATAATCAGGTCGGGATGGCACTCACGCACCATCTTGAACGCCTTGGGTAGCTGGATTACGCCCCGCCATAGCTCGTGCACGCTGAAATCATCAAGGTAATAGGTGGCACCAGCGTTCTGCCGATCCGCGGTTGAGACGTACACGCGATCCTCCGCATCAAGCAGTGCCGACAACCGCTGCAGCTGCACCCAGTGCCCGCCAAACGAGGCAACCATTAGAACTTTCAACGTGGCAGTTTCCTGGTTTCATGCGGGCGGCTTGTCATGGTCAGGCGCTGATGAAGCTTGACGAACTTGAGATAGGCCATAACATAGAGCGCCCACCAACGCTCCCGCCAGGTCATTTCGGAGCGCCGAAACAACTCGCGCAGATCCGTCAGAATATTGGCCAAGACTCGACGGCTCCCCTGAAGCAGCCGTTTCTCGTTATGCAGCGTCATGCTGCCCGTGGAGACGCGACGGGCCTTCTGCACCAGGGAGGCCAACGAATGGCGAGCTGGATGGCGTACCACAGCCGCATCGCAATACACGAGTTTGAAACCTGCTGAGGTCGCTCGACGTGTCCATTCGAAGTCCCCGCCGGACATCAGGTTGTCATCGAAGACACCCACGGCCTCCACCACCTGCCGGTGCACGATCAAGTTCGCCGTTACTGCCACGCCATCGGCGGCGTTTTGCGCCTGGCGAAAAGCGAAGGCCTTTTCGAAACACTCGGCGGGGGTCAACTGCGGTGCTGCATAAGTCAACTCGATATTGCCGCCTACCATGGTAGTATCAGGTTGCCCCTGCAGACATTCAACACCCGCCTGTAGCCAATCAACAGCGGGCAGGCAATCCGCATCGAGAAAAGCGATTACCGCCCCCCGGGCCTCGGCGATGCCACGGTTGCGCGCCGCATAGGAGCCGGGTGCCGACTCATGGAGGAGCCGAGCATTTCCGGGCAGCGTCAAATCGTGTGGCTGGCTCTCGCCAGCATTCTCAACCACGAGGATCTCGACCTCCTGCGTCGGCAAAGTCTGATCCCTCAAGGCATCTAGACAAGAGCGCAAGGCATGCCAATCCCGGTAGGTAGGTACGATGACAGAGACGATAACTTCTGGCACATTTGCCCTCATGCGTTGCCCTCATCCGCCGCAGGGAAAGACGGACTCTTGCTCTCCCCTTCATGAGCCGTATTGATTTCAGAGAGGCAGCTAAGGATGTTAGGCAACAGCGCGATGGCATCGGCGTATCGCTGCTTGTTGAAGTTCTGTTCGAAAGCACTGCAGCAAGCACAAAGGCGAATGCGCGCCGAAGGAGTATTCTGTAGGGATTCTCGCTTTTCCGACGCCTTGGCCAATAATTCATCAAGCTTCGTTAGCCATGTCTCACTGCATGGCAACCCCACACCGATGGGTTCCAGCGTCCAATTTCCCAAGTGAGCCTGAAGCAGCTCCCCCGTTTCCGATACAAAACAGAGGTCCCTAGGCACGCCGGGATTCAACACTACCAAGGGCAGTTGGTTCAATTCTTCCAGGATATCCTCAAAGCGATTCTTGGCTTGTTCTAGCGCAGCAATATCATCACCGTCACCAGCAATGAGCGCCAATCGCTCGAGCATCCTTATGCCCAAACGGTGCTGTAGCAGTGGATGGGACCGCTGATAGCGATTCACCAGTGTTCTGTCGGGCTCCACCTGCCAATATTTCGCCAGCCACTCTATCTGCACCTTTGGCGCAGTATAGCCGCCCGGAACGCACCACTTGGGCAATCGGAACAGGTGTACATCAAAGCCCTCCATCTCTCCGATGTACACAAGCTCAGGTACAGGCAGCAGAGGGCCGGACGCGGACGACAAGATATCGGCTTCGCTCATCGCCGCTTTACGATGCCGTTTGCCGAATATCTTGAGCAGGTACAGTTCGAGCTCCTCTTCAGCCCCCTTTACCTCGACTTCAAAAACCAGCAGATCCGCCAGTCCGCTTTGTTTCCAACGGCAATTTACCTCGGTAACGTCCGGCAGCTCGTGCCCCCTGACCTGCTCAAGCACGGGTAACAGCGGCTCACTGCTCTCAGTCAAGGTGAGAAAGTTCCAGAACTTCCTATTGTGAGAATGCTCCGGGGCTTGCTCCAGGCGATGTCCCGTAAAAAAGATGGCATTTACTTGAAGCCGCTTTCCACTCAGCCAGATCGCATCCTTGATCACTCCGTCGATTCGGGTTAGGAGCTGCCTTGAGAGCAATAAACTGATAATTGCGACTATGAAACCAACGCCTTCCCATAGCAAAAAATCCACCACCATAAAGGCGAACAGAAGCATAAAGCCGATGCCCGAAAGCAGGCCAGTCAGGGACGCCGCCTTCTGTTGCAGCTCGCTACGGGCTTCGACAGTACGTCCCACCAGCGCTACGAAGGCTGAAGCGGTCAGCACATAGGTCAGCGCAGCGAACAGAAAAGCCGGATAAACGAAGGAAAAAAGCAAGGCAATGACCACCGTCAGTACTGCGGTAGCCAAGCCAGCAGCCAGCTTCTGATAAGCTTGGCTGGCGACTTCGTCCTGGTTCGTGAACAGGACCAGCTTGTGCGTGCCTGCCACCACACCCGCCGCGCCTCTCTCCGCCATAATGCTCAACAATTTTTCCGATAAGAGTGAAACGGCATAGAAGAAGACGGTGGCAAGGCTAAGTGCGATGACCAGCACATCCCGGTCGAAGGCAGCCCAGGAATCCGGAAAATAGCGCGGCGTTCCCGTCGAGCCGATCAAGATAATGACTTTCAGTGGTAAGAAAAAAGCCAGCATACGAGAAAACTGGCTCACCAAGGTCAGCGCAACGAGCGTAAGCGTAGGCAGAGGTACAAGTTTGAAAAATTTCTTGAGTACCGCTGCCGACCAGTAAAGTTGGCGTAACGCAATGCGATAGAACCACATCAAGTATCGTACCTAGAAAACATATGCCTTACCTTACAACTCAGTTGCCAAAAGGGCCGAATACCATCATGAGGGAAGAACAACGGCTTCACCTCTTCCTGGCGGGGAATTTCCACATGCACAAGTCCTTTCATCTCCCCATAACGAGAAAGATAGGCGTAATAAATTGGGTAGTAACGCTCAGAGTCGAATGCGTCGATTTGTTGAAACGGCCACTCCTTGGTCATATACGGAAGCAACCACTCCATTCCCCTGCGGATGCTCTGGCCCTGCGGCCCTTCAAAGTTCCACAGGTCTTCGCCGCATGACTCGGCCAGTTGCGCCAAGTGGATCCACCCCTGCAGGTTGAAGCAACAGTAGTGAGCAGTGGTGGTACGCTTCAGTTCTTCGGGTTGACTACCGTCGGCAGAGAACTGCTGTACGATACGAAAACGGCAATCCCTCAGCGTATGGCGCAGTAGCGTATCCTCTCCGAGAAACGCGGCAATGGCGCTAACCTGTAGATCGTAGTAAGTACCATGGTTGTTCTGCGATGCGCCTTCCTTCACTCCCTGCGGGCTGGTGCGCAGCCAATGCAGGTACCTCGCAAGCCACTCCCGTAGCGCACTCGATTCACTCTGCGTCAGCTTGCCGCGCTGCTCGAGCAACCTAACGGCATCAAGGAAGTAATAAAAATCCTTTGCCTCAATGATACCCGAACTACTTCCACGGTTCTTGTTCCAACCTTTACGCACCTGAGCGTAATCAAGATGGGGTGCCATCGCTTTTTCCGGGTCCAGGAACCAGGTACGAACAAGCTTAGCTGCTTGGTCATCATATAGTCCATCCTGGCTCACGCTACCCGCCAAGGCCAGAACAAAGGTGTCATCGAAAAGCCGCTGTAGCCGCGTACGGTCGTAGTTCTCGCTCATCGGCTCGTACAATCGCGTACCAGGGACGCGCTTGCCATCCTTGCGTATGTAAGGAAGCCCTGGGATGGGAATTGGATTGGGCCAGAAGTATGGCGCTGGGTGCCAGTAGTCGTGAGAGTTCTGGCTGGGAGGCAACGTCTTTTTGTCGACGACCGAATAGGGCCCGCGGGACAGAGCCTCCCCCGCCGTGCTTATCAAGGTGCGCCTTAACGCATCGCTTATAATGCCATCTGAAGCCAGATCAGGCACATAGCAAAGGCGTTTTGCATCGTACCTGGAATGGAACCCTTCTCCATCGAGCTTGTCGAGCAAGGCCGTAATGGCTTCATTACGAGCCAAACCACGATCAACGAGACCGCTACTTCCCTTTTCCAAGTGGGCCTGCCCCGAGAAAAGCCGAGCTACCCAACCCGCCTTGGCAAAGGCGCCAGCATCTTGTGAGTAATCTGGGCATGGAATATCCCATGGCTCTATATGCCAATGGTCCCATTTTCCAGGTATACCGAGCCGCCAGAACAGCTCCACCTTGGGGCGGCGGCCATAGTAACACGCCTCATCGAATTCTTGGGTGCTGTCACACCGGAAGATCATTTGCGGCTCTTCATCCGCCTTGGGTCTATTACCTTTGTCCAGCAAGCTCTCGTTATTGGGTATTCTGGCCATGGGCACGATAAAATAAGGGCAATCTGCCTGCTTTTCTATATCCGCAACGATTTCTTCCCATGCCTCGGCAGTAAGAAAACAGTTGCCATCCCAGGGAAGCACCCATTTGGCATGTGTTTTTCCCTCTCGGAGGGCAGCATTCCTTGCCCCATTGTTGTTCATCACGTAGTTATTTTTATGCCGATATAGACGCATCCATATCCGGCTCTGCTGCGCGGCATTCAATTGAGAAAACAACTTACCTGTCGGCAAATATTTTCTTGGAACGCCTTCATAATCCAAAGGCAAACCTTGGTACTCATCAAGGTGGAACGGGATATGGATATACTGAACGCCAGCTGATTCCAGCATACCAATAATTAATTTTTCCTCATTAGGATCAACGATGCGATTTACGATAAAACTTTTTTCGCACCCTTTCAAATCAGGCTCGTTCTTTAGAATAAAATCTAAATTTTTCCGTGACTGCCCTTTCTCATGCCGAGGGACCAGATCATTGCCTATGATTCGATAAAGAACAAATTCAGTACTGGGTTGGTTAAAGCTAGACGTCTTATTTTGGTCGTCCGCAGAATAAACAGCTTTCTTTTTTGGGCCTTTCCTTGCCGCAGGATTAGTGACTTCAACTTTGTATAAGTATTTAACCTGTAGGACACGCTTCAATGTTTTCAAATAATTCAGCACATTTGCACCTTGAACAAAATCAACAAAAGTTCTTCGATATCGTGAGCTGTTTCGCGACATCGTTTTTTAACTGGATAAGACTTTTTTCCCAATGATCGGAAACGCTCGGATCATAAGCTTCAAATCTCTCAAGCCAGCTTTCGTTATAGAAATTTACGTTCCAAAAGCTGGTCTTTAATTCATCAATATGGATTTCTGGTGTCACCATCTCTCTTACAAAACCATAGTAATCTTCTCTGATATGGTCGAGCTCGAACAACTGATACGCTTTTATTCCGTAATGAAGAAGATCAATCACCACAGAAGAGTTCGGAACCAATGCGATATGATCAAACTCAGGCACAACATCATGAACGAAAACATCATCGAGAAAAGAAAAATCCCCATCTTGTGAACGTGGATGTTTTTTTATCGCAACACTTTTAATGTCGGGATTAAGTTGACAGCAACTTATGACCTCCTCCACTTTTTTCTGAATAAAATTGGAGCTCAGATAGATAACAACATCTACTTTAACCGGTGGAACATGAGTTATTTTCTCGAAGGAGGCGGCTTTTTTCTCCCTCGGGATGACATAGGTACTTCCACCAATATCGGCTATGGAAGCATAAATCTTTAAGGATTTTTCATTTCGCAAAACAGAGTACTCAAAATCCAAACCAGGAAAATCCTGGGTCACCTCTGCATGCTGAACATAAACTCTGGGAACACCATGCAATTGCATTATCATGGAGAGTGCGACGGAAATGTCCGTATGATCGTTAGCAAAGATGGATACCTTCGGCTTTCCTTTTGAGCGATCAAAATAGATAAATAGTCGATAGTAAGCAGTGGCAAAGCGAACAAGAAATCTTAAAGAAGTGGGATTTACTTTTATCCGGCAGAGGTAAACAAGGCAGCAAAAATAAAAAAACAACCTGACAACAACATGGAAAAAATTATTTTTACCTTTTCTGGTCGGATAAAATGAGATATTTTTTTCTTTCTCATACTCAAACAAACCAGCCACTTCGGTACGGGTCATTATTTCCTGAAGAAACAAAAATTCTCTTTCATTGTTCCTTGTGCTGCCGCAATATAAAGCCTCTGGCACAGATCCAACATAATGCTTATGCCGTGACACAAAAAATTCTCTGAACAAGTAAAACGCCGCTCTCACCCGAGGCATGCGAGATGTATTTAGTCGCTTATACTTTTCTTCCGCCTCACTCCGCACATGATAAACCGGCACGTCACCGAATCGAATAATTTTGAAGTTTCTTTCTAGTCCCTTAAAAAAAAGACGCACGGAGCGATAAAGTTTAAGCATCGTCGTGATTCGCGACTATATTCATTAATGACTGCCCTACATCCAAGGCAACTCCGCCATTTTTCGCAACTTCCGCAGCGAAAATCTTCCCTATGAAACCAGCGGAAATAAAGAACACTACGCCAGGGCCAGCCAGCCCTTTGATCTGCTCAATGTAATCTTCGTAAACATATGGCAAAGGTTTTGCGGCTTCAGAGTAACTGAATTTCTCCTGTTTCAAAAGGCGATGTGTTGGCAATTCAATATACGTAGCGTGCTGTAGCTCAGAAAAAACACGTTGCAAATATTCTTTTTTCGCCCCAGAAATAAAAACAACGCGTTGAGCAAGGCCTGACAAGCGAGCAATATAATCTCTATCGAACAAATAGAGATTTATCTGGCCCTCGGTGATATAGGCTTTACCATCATATGCCTTCAAATAGCCATGGCAAAGGGTAAATAACCTACAAAGGAGCGCATTGTTAAAAATACTGTAATCGCGGTTGATACTCAGTTCATCAATAAACCTGAAAACGCTGGGAATGCCCACTAGATCATGCTGACTCAAGCTTAGCCTGAAATCTTTTTGTATTTTTTCTCTCAGGGCAGAAGGCAGTGCCTCCCCCCACCAATGCAGTTCCTGCCGCTCCATATCAAATGCACAAGGTAAGGCATTATTAGGAAAACCGTATCCTTCACCATCATTAAGACGAACAAAAGAATAACATTCTCTTTTGATTATCGCTTTCCTCAGTTCACTTTTTATCTTGAGGTACTTATTTTCATTAACCTGAAAATCAAGGATATTTTTATTTTCAGGAATAGCATTGAAGAGTGGCCGCAAGTGTATTCCGTACTCTTTTGAAAGAGATTTTTTTAATTGACAGAAGTTTTCCTCAATATCTTCATATCTCAACTCCACGTAATCACTTATTCGAGACTCCCAAAAATTAACTTTTACTATTGCAGCAGGATTCATCTCTTTTGAGTACTGCTCCTTTAAACTATAAAAGATAGAACATTGTTTTTCGATTGAAGCCTTATGCAATATCTTAAGCACTTGATGAATAGTAATTTTGTCCATCAATCCTGCACGAGCAAAGGCCTCATAAGCCTCAGTGGAAGTTAATTTTTTAGCTATTAGTGCTATCAACAATCGTCTAAATTCACTTTCAATTTTTAAACTTCCCTTTCGCAACTTATAAAAAACAATAAACTCATTCAATTCTTCTGCTGAAGCAGGGGATGGTGAGGATAGAAGCTCACGCATTCTAATCAAACACCTCAGCTCTATATTTATAATATTTTTTTTGTTCTTAACAATAAAATCATATGCAGGATCTCGCTTATTTTCTAAATAAGAAAGAGCGCCCCATAGATTTTTCGCAGACATGAACCTGTTTACTTGAAGAGTATAAAAGCACTCTAGTGGACTTCTGCTGTCAGAAATTTTTCTTGCAATATATCCAACTCTTCTTGCTCTGATTTTTTCCGCATACTTTACTGCTTGGCGATAAACATTCTTTATGAGACTTATCACACGCCGTTCTCTTTTAACTCCCAAGGGTGACTCCAGGCAATATTTCGCAAGAACAATTACACAACTGAGTCACGCACAAAAACCTGCGCAGATCACTGAGGCACATAAAAAATTTACCTATAGCAGTTAAGCATAAGCTACCTTTCATAGAAAAGTATAATAACGCAAACTAATCAACGAGATATGTTTACACCTTCTATGATTCGCTCTGCAGCAATCTTCATATACTGATCACCTGAAGCTAAGTACTCATTAACTCTATCCATATACCAAGTGGGCACACCAATGCTATCGTTAGTTATCGGGCGACGACTGTATAGATTAGGGATCGCGACCTCTTTTGTTCCCATATAATGGAGAAGCCCCATGGCTTCCTTTCGAAGTTCTGGGTTCGGAGAAGCTAGTGCCGCTTTTGCTATCATGTGTTCGTAGTCTAATCTACCTTTGGGGTAGTGCAAGCCTATGGGATAGTCATGTCGGCCAAAATGACTACACATGACGACCGGTAGCCCGAGCCCAGTGAGTTCCAAGCACGCTGTACCATTCCATAGCACTGCAAGATCCAAATATTGGGCCAAATCACCAGCATTGAACTCAGCATGATTTAGAATAACAACATTTTCAGGCAAATCTTTCGGTAATATATCTTCAAGTTTTTCTGTGAGTTCAAGAGCAATCTCTGGGCGAAGCTCATGAGGATGGGGTTTAATTAACAATAGAAGCTGTGGGTTCTCACGAGCAATTTTTATTGAGTGATGCACCCAGTCAAGCATATCACTGTGAGCTGGCCCTCCATCATAAGGGACAGCTAAGTCGCAAAGAATTTTACCAAAACAACATACAATCCGTCGCCCTTCGTTGCGAGCTTTGTTGAGCGCTTCAGCCGCTGGAGAAAAATGAACATTCTCCCCACTACCGGTTCTATTCTTTGCTACGAGCTCTTCAAATCGCTTCTGGACCTCGTGGCTATCTTTGTTGTCCCGATACCAGCGTTCAAAACGTTCAGGTATTGCTAAGAAAGGAGCCCGGCAGTTGGTATGAAGTGTCATGTCAACTACGGCCATCGAACCAGAGGTCTTGCTGCCAAGGTTACTATAGTAGTTTTCATAAGCGACGCTGGCAGTTACGTAGCGGAGATTTGGAATACGGCGTGCCAGTGCAAAATCTCGGAACACCGAGTATGGCGCGACATGCGAGTTGCTCCCCAGAAGAATGATCGGCTGGCCAGCGTGTTCAACCGCGTTCTCAATACGTTTGCAAACTCGAAGAATATAGTCACACCGGCGGATCAGGCTTTGAAATGTGGACGCGATAGGTTCATCTTCTATAGATATGGTGGCACGTCGGAAAATCGTGCTGAGTCGCTCGTAGATGCCCTGATAATAGTTCACGCCTTCAACTGATACTACGCGATTTGGCCAATCGACATCCCATTCTAAGATAACTTTACCATCCTCTCTGGTATGCTCAATACTATTAAAGAGATTGGCGATGACGTCATCTGCAGCTCTTGGTGGCTTCTGGTCCAGAACACCTTTCATTAGTGAGCCGACAGCGAATCCCTTACTCTTTAATTCGATCAGAGTAGGTGCCACCATAGCTAGTGTATTAAAGCAATTTAAAGAGGCTAAAAACACATATCCTGATGGTTTTTCGGGCTGTTCTACACGTTGATTGATCTCAGACGTTTGCTCAAGAAAGCGAAGACGATCAACCGTGCTCTTTTGGGCTATTTGCCGTCGAAGAGGCGCACTATCAACAAGAGGCTCTTCTGCGAATTTTCTGGCCGTTTGAAAGTCATTAAGATCTCTAGCCAAAGGAATCAATAAAGTTCTTGCGGTTGGAGAGTGATCGGCCTTTTCTATCAGATAGCGGTAGGCCGCATCGTCATTTAAGTGGTAAATTGCTATCCGCGTTTCTATGTCATCGACTAAAGACTCGGGGAATACTGGTTTAATCCACTCAAGCAATGCGCGTGCAATGTCGGATCGGTCGAGTGAAATAAGTTGACGAATCACGGCCTTAAAAAGAGGTGTGAGAGATACAACCCACTCTTCCTTTATATCGATTTTCGGGAGGATCTGAATCGACTCTTCTGCTAAAGATATGAGCTGATTATTATCTTTTTGCGCACTCATTTTAAACAGCGTAATAAATGTATCCTCTACCTCTAGCTTTAGCAAACTATCGTGTAGCATTTCAAGTACTTGATCCCGCAATGCTAAGCGAGGCGTCGCGTCTAACTCAACGCGGGCGGGCTTCCTTTGTAAAACGTTAATCGTTTGAAACAGGAGGATCGGCTTTTCATTTACCGCAATTTCAAGGAGGGTTTCAGCACGCTTTAACTCAAGATTATCAACAAGTACGGTTATATACGCTAAACGTGCACGTCTACTTATTTTTTCTGATTTTATATGTTTCAAATCGATACTTGGAACCGCACTAATATAGCGACCATTGAGGCTACGAAGCGAGAATGCCAGCGTCTCCAAGTACTCCAAAAGCTGTCTATTAGAAAGATCTTGGTAATGTCTTTCCAACCAAACACAAAAATATTCAACTGCAAGCTGAAGGTCGTTGTAACGGACAGCCTCACGATAAAATAGCACCACATCCTCAAATGTAGCGTGCATTAGTCTAGAATGAGTATTCTCAATTAGATTCGGAACAGCATGGCTGGCATCTTTGTCCTGAAGCACCATTGAAACATTCAGTTTTCGTCGCTCGCTACTACGCTCACGCCCGTCAATGGCAGTATCTCGCAATCGTTTAAATGAGGGAATTTTTAGTGCCAACTCTTTTATCGGCGATAGCCAATATTTATGGCGTTGGTAGACAGGATGTATTTCCCGGATCATAGAGAGAAATTGGTTACGGACAAACTTCATTTCTTAACACTCACGAATAAATTATCGAATCAGCGATTACTTAGAAAATTCTATAAATTTTAAAAGCTGGTCATTTCCAGACTTTGAAGCAAAATATATTAAAACCACATACAGCGCCCAAGCCTTATGAATGCATATTATAATTTCACATATTTCATGTTTGAGTATAAATATTTTACTAAATGACAATTCCTTACTGGTCTATCTTATATTGTCACGACTTATTGGCGTGCCCGCTTTCACATCAATCGTAACCACACTACCCAAAATACTGGAAAGATATTTTGGCGGCATTCCAAACCCTGGCCTAACACTGCGCACTGCATCTTCAGTAATAACCTCACCAGCCTTTATATCTTTAACAAAGTATAAAGAGCGGCGGAACTGTGCATTACCCTGCTCACTAGATTTTCTACCATAGTTAACATTTCCCATCGCACTCCATGCCGTTTTGCTATCACGGCACAATTCAGCGAGTTCCTTGGGTTCCAGCGAGAAACTGTCGTCTGGCCCGCCTCCGCTGCGGTCAAGGGTAAAGTGCTTTTCGATGAGGCTTGCCCCCAAGGCAACGCTGGTGATGGCCGTCGTATTATCCAGGGTATGATCGGACAGCCCCGTCACCAGACCGAAACGCTCGATCATGTCGGGTATCGTGCGCAGATTGTAATCTTCGGCGGGCGCCGGATAGCCGCTTACGCAATGCAGGATGGCCAGTTGCCGGCAACCGGCGCCACGGGCGGCATCAATGGCTTCCTGAATTTCTTCCGCATCGGCCATACCTGTCGAGATGATCATCGGCTTGCCCGTCTTGGCAACGTACTCGATCAGGGGCAGGTCCACGGCCTCAAACGAAGCTATTTTGTAAGCGGGGGCGCCCAGGCTTTCGAGCAAGTCGACTGCCGTGGTGTCGAACGGAGAGCTGAAGATAGTGATGCCTAGCTCACGCGCACGTGCAAAGAGCGGTGCATGCCATTCCCACGGCATGTGCGCTTCCTCATAGAGTTCGTACAGTGTACGGCCGTCCCACAAGCCACCCTTTATTTTGAAATCATCGCTATCGCAATCAAGCGTTATTGTATCGGGGCGATAGGTTTGCAACTTTACTGCGTCGGCACCCGCTTTTTTGGCTTCTTCGATGATACGCAGTGCAGTTTCAAGCTTTCCGTTATGATTGGCGGAAATTTCAGCGATGACATATGGCGGCTGATCCGCAGCAATTGTTCGCCCGTTTATCTCTATGAACGGTAGGGTCATAATGCTTTTACTCCTGTTCTGTCGTTGGCGAGAAGCCCGAATACGATGACATCGTGAAACGCCTGGCCGTCAAAATGGTGATCGCGCAGCGTGGCTTCCCGTGTGAATCCTAGACGTTCGTGAAAGCGTATTGAACGCACATTGAAGGCCAGAGCTTCACCGCATAATTTGTGCAAGCCCAGCGTCTCAAATGCATATGCCAGTGTGGCATGTCCTAGACGTTGGCCGCTTCCGGGCAGTGCGTCGGGCGCCAAATAAAAACCCCACTCAGCTCGTCTCGCCGACATATTGTCTATCGAAACATTGGCAAAGCCCACCGGAGTGCCTTGCCGAAGATAAAGCAACAGATATCGATTCGGATCTTGTTGAGCTTTTTCAAACCAGGCACGGTGTTCCTCCGCCCCGATTTCGTGCTGTGTATACATGTAGCGACGTACGTCTGGATGGTTACGCCACTCTCGCACAACTTCCAGCTCCGCTTTCAGAAGTGGACGGAGCTGATCCTCTTCCTCAACCATTGGGTACTTCCTCTTGATGACTTGTTGTTGTCATCAACTTGACCAACCGTGTCAGCCCGTTGCCATCAACGAGACCTGAGGCAATATCGCTCATCTGAGATAGGGCCTTTGGGTGAATGTGCTTTTCCCAGATGTCGGGCAAGCGATTCACTACGTCAGGCTTGCCCACGTTATAAGCCGCACCAGCCTGGTGAAGCGCCTGGGCGATGCCCTTCTGGTTGTCTGCCAATTCCAGCATCAAAGTTGGCACACCGAGGCAGCAACGCTCCCATGAGGTGCTTCCGGCGGCACCGATGGCAAGATCCGCCTGGGTCATGCGCCTGGCCATGTCTGTCACGTTGACTACCACGTCACAATGCCATGGCAGCTCGCCGGCCTTGGCCGTGACAGTATCCAACCAGGGTGCCGAGGCCCCCATGATGACGGTGATGTGGCAGTCACCAGGCAAGCCGCAGTATTTGAGCGCATCCAGCACTGCCCGAGTCGCATTATCCTTATCGACGCCCCCCAGACTGATCAGTAGCCGCTTGGGGTCAAACGTCTCACGTCGACGGTCCAGGCTCGCTTCACGCAGCTCGGCGAATTCAGGGCGCAGCAACGCATAGCGCGGGCCAATCAGGCAGCGACAGCTTGCGGGAACTAGGTCTCTGTAGTCTTTTTCATTACGCCCAAGGTTCTGGTCGAGAAGGATGTTCGCAATATGCGATCTATCCGCAAGGTCATCGATGACCATTAGACGAGCGCCCTGAGGGAGCACGGCCCTTTCCCAACTGGCGTTCAGCGCATAATGGTCCACTATCAGCCAGTCTGGGGTCAGGTCTTCGAGGATAGTTCGACATTCTTCCGCATCGGCTTGCCAGTGCGCCCCCAGCCAATGGGCGTGCTCGGTCATGCCATTCGACCCATAAGGTTGGGCTGAAAGCTGGCCTGCATCGTCATGTCCATCCAGCGGTAGGCGATGCACGACGAACCCTTCGCTTTGGATCATATCGGTCAGGTTGCCGGGGTGCTCACGACAAAGGAAGTGGCAATCTGCCCCCGCACCACGTAGTGCGCGAGCTAACGTAAGGCAGCGCATTACGTGGCCGGTCCCAATCTCGAGCGAGGCATCGGCGCGAATGGCAACGACCTTTCCCCGGCTTGCATCAGGCCGATAACTCACTGTTCCTCGTTCCCCTTTTCCGCCTGCCAAGCTCTGAACAACCACTCCGCCCGCTGCCAATCCTCAAGGGTATCGATATCCTGCACACGGTGACGCGGCAAGAACACCGGCATGGCACGCTCTGTGAAAATCGGGAGACCCTTAATCCACGCGTCGGCTAGCCCCCAGTAAAACTGGCCGGCATCGTGCCAGGCTTCTTCCAGGTCCTGGGAACGGGTATGGAAATGTTTGGGCTGAAACATGGCCACGCGCCCTTGCGGACTCAAGCGCAGCGCCCGCTGTATGGGGAAGACATAGCTGGTGACAGAAAAAGCGTAGTCAACCTCTTCACCACCTTGAAGGCTCTGGTAGCCACTCCTCAAGTCCTCCGGCTGTACGAAGGGTGCCGTGGCATAGAGGCAGCAGACTGTCTTCGGAGCCTTATCATGATCGGAAAGCCACTCGATGGCATGGGCAATGACGGGAATGGTGCCAGTGTGATCATCGGATAGTTCGGCCGGGCGCCTAAATGGCACCTCGGCGCCCCATTCGCTGGCCACTGTGGCGATCTCATCGTCATCGGTTGAGACGATCACACGATCGAAGCAGCCGCTGGCCAGGGCAGCCTCGATCGACCAGGCGATCATTGGCTTGCCGGCAAATGATTTGATGTTCTTGCGGGGAATCCGTTTGCTGCCACCGCGGGCGGGAATCACCGCCACACTGCCCGAACGAGCGTTATCGCTCATGCAACCTCCAGCGCCTGCTGCACTGCACTTACGACTTCGTCCTGCTGGGCAGTGGTCATGGTGGGGTATAGCGGCAGGCTGATGGCCTCGGCATAGTAACGCTGAGCCTCAGGAAAATCATTCCGCTGGAATCCCATCGCTTGGTAGTAAGGTTGAGTATGCACAGGTATATAGTGCAGGTTTACGCCTATGCCCTGCTCACGCAGTGACTCGAAAACCTGGCGATGGCTGACGCCGACTTCATCCAGTATGAGGCGAATCACGTAAAGGTGACGGCCGGAGTAACTGTCGGGGTGCTGCCAGGGAGTGACCACGGGTAAATTGGCTAACCGGCTATCGTAGCGCTCGGCCAGGGCGTTGCGCCGGGCGACATAGTCATCGAGCCGTTCCAGTTGCGAAACGCCCAGTGCGGCCTGCAGCTCGGTTATTCGGTAATTAAAGCCAAGGTCGACCTGTTGGTAATACCAGGGGCCATCCGCTTCATGCGTCATCAGCTTGGGATCCCTGGTCACACCATGGCTACGCAGCAGGTCCATTTTCTGCGCCAATTGGTCGTCATTCGTCAGCGCCATCCCACCTTCTGCCGTAGTGATGATCTTCACTGGATGAAAGCTGAAGATCGTAATGTCACTGTAGCAGCAGTTCCCTATGTATTCGCCCTTGTACTTGCCGCCGATTGCGTGGGAAGCATCTTCAATGATCCTGAAGCCATAACGCTGGCCGAGAGCATGGATAGCCTGCATGTCACAGGGTTGGCCGCAAAGGTGAACCGCCACCACGACCTTGGGCAAGCGCCCTTCTCGCTCGGCCTGGTCCAGCTTGGCCTCAAGAGCTTCAGGGCAGAGATTGTACGTTCTGGGGTCGATATCGACGAAATCGACCTTGGCACCGCAGTAGAGGCCACAGTTTGCCGAAGCAACAAAGGTAACTGGCGAGGTCCACAACCAATCGCCTTCGCCCAGCCCCAGTGCCAAGCACGCAATATGCAACGCTGAAGTCGCACTGTTCACTGCCAAGGCATAGCGGGCGTCGGTTTTCTCGGCCACGGCCTGCTCGAAGCGTGGCACTACCGGTCCCTGGGTGAGAAAGTCTGAACGCAAGACTTCCAATACCGCCTCGATGTCCTGCGACTGAATATCCTGACGACCATATGGAATCATCAAATGGCTCCGATCTTTTCCCAATTGGCGTCGATCCAGGACTTGAGCTCTTCATCGCTCATCCATTCGGCATTATTATCGCTTGCATATACAAAGCCGTCTGGAACTTTCTTCCCGTTCTTGATGCGGTTGGCATCCTGGTCCCAGCTGTTAATTGCCGGAAGTATCTTGAAATGCTCTGGGTATTCGTATGTGTAGTAGGCGTCTTCAGAACCGATCATCTGCTCATGCAGTTTTTCGCCAGGACGAATGCCGACGACTTCCTGCTTGGCTTCCGGTGCAACCACCCTGGCAAGGTCCGTCATTTTCATGGAAGGTATTTTCTTGACGTAGATCTCGCCACCCTCCATATCCTCGAAGGCGTGCCAAACGAGTTCGACCCCTTGCTCCAGGCTGATCATGAAGCGCGTCATGCGCTCGTCCGTGATCGGCAGTACGCCTTTCTCTTTGATGGACATGAAGAACGGGATGACCGAACCGCGTGAGCCCATTACGTTGCCATAACGCACAACTGCGAAGCGAGTATCGTGCCCACCCGCATAGGAATTACCCGCCACGAACAGTTTGTCTGAAGTCAGCTTGGTGGCCCCGTACAAGTTGATCGGGCTGCTTGCCTTATCCGTGGAAAGCGCCACGACTTTCTTGACCCCTTTGTCGATACAGGCGTCGATAAGGTTCATGGCACCATGGACGTTCGTCTTCACACATTCGAAGGGATTATACTCGGCAGTGGGTACAATCTTTGTGGCCGCTGCATGAACTACATAGTCAACACCATCCAGGGCACGGTAGACACGCTCACGGTCGCGCACGTCGCCGATGAAAAAGCGCACACGGGGGTCGTCGTGAAATTTCTTGGCCATTTCCCATTGTTTCATCTCATCCCGGGAGAAGATGATGACACGCTTAGGATTATAGCGCTCCAGCAGCATGGGAATGAAAGTGTGACCGAATGAACCGGTACCGCCTGTAACCAGAATGGACTTGTCGTTGAACATAGAAATACCTAGCCTTTATACCTTGAGTTTTTGCATGATACCGCGAAGATCGTGCATGACTGTTTCATTAATACCCAATTGCTTTCGGCACTTGTGTACCTGTTTACCGTCAAGCCAATGACTTGAAAACATTATCTTACGTAGCAACACCCCAGCACCATGACCGGCCATACAGAGTAATGACCTCGGTTAGGCGTATCATCTTGCTTACGAAGTCAACTTCAGCGCCCTACCGAATAATAGGTAAAGCCCTTGTTCCTCATCCGTATCGGATCGAACATGTTACGCCCGTCGAAGATAAGCGGCTCGGCCAGCTTTTGTTCGATCAGGTCGAAGTCCGGCGCACGGAAGCTCTGCCACTCGGTGACGACAACCAGGGCGTCGGCCCCCTTTAGCGCGGCTTCCTTGGTGCCGCATAGGCTGAGATCGTCTCGGTTGCCGTAGAGGCGCTGGGTCTCTTCCATGGCTTCGGGATCGTAAGCCTGCACCTTGGCGCTGGCTTGCCATAACGCTTCCATAAGAACGCGGCTGGGGGCTTCACGCATATCGTCGGTGTTGGGCTTAAAGGAGAGCCCCCACACGGCGAAGGTCTTGCCGGCCAGGTCGCCGCCGTAGTGCTTGTGGATCTTCTGGAACAGGGTGGTTTTCTGCTCCATGTTGCGTCTTTCCACGGCCTTGAGCACCTTGGCGTCGAAGTCGATATCTTCGGCGGTGCGAATCAACGCTTGCACGTCCTTGGGGAAACAGGAGCCACCGTAGCCCGCCCCGGGGTAGATAAAGTGGTAGCCAATACGCGGATCGCTGCCGATGCCCTTGCGTACTGCTTCAATATCGGCCCCCAGCCGTTCGGCCAGGTTGGCGATCTCATTCATGAAGCTAATTTTGGTCGCCAGCATGCAATTGGCGGCGTATTTGGTCAGCTCGGCGCTCTTGACGTCCATCACGATGATCTTTTCGTGGTTGCGGTTGAACGGCGCGTAGAGCTCGCGCATCACCTCAATCGTCTCGGCGTTCTCGGTGCCGATGATTATGCGGTCGGGCTTCTGGCAGTCGGCCACCGCGCTGCCTTCCTTGAGAAACTCCGGATTGGAGACCACATCGAAGTCAAGCGTTGACATGCCACGCCCTTCCAGCACCTCGGCTACCTTGGCCCGCACCTTGGCGGCAGTACCCACTGGCACGGTGGATTTGTTGATGATGATCTGCTCTCGCTGCATATAGGTGGCGATGGTCCCAGCCACCTTGAGCACATACTGCAGATCGGCGCTGCCGTCTTCATCCGGCGGTGTACCCACGGCGATAAACTGCACCTGGCCGTGCGTGACGCCAGCCTCAGCATCAGTGGTGAATTCTAGCCGACCGGCAGTGAGACTCTCCTTTACCAGCGACTCCAGGCCGGGCTCATAGATGGGGATGATGCCCTGCTCGAGCCGCGCGACCTTGTCGGCGTCAACGTCCACGCAAATTACATGGTGGCCCGCATCCGCCAGGATGGCGCCCTGTACCAGGCCTACATAGCCAGTGCCGAAAACGGTGATGTTCATGTCATATCTGCTTGTCATTCTCATGAATACGGAAGGTGTGAAACAAAAATGCGCGGCACTAGCGCTAGGGAAAACACATGAAATTTTCACACCGCTGAAATGGCTGCATAGAGCATAAAAGAAAGCGTCAGCGTGTGTCATTCTCTCTAATGGAATACGAAGGCTAACATACGGACACGCTACCGCCCGGGGATTATCGGACGCATTCCCATGCCCTAGAAGGTAGAGTGCGCCATGACGCTATGAACAGAGAATGAATTTCAACTTCTAACTTGCCCTGAGCAAGCGTCGATGAACGCAGTATCTTACTTGACGACGCATTAGGAGTCTATGTTTCACCCCGTCTAACCAGCGCTACCCCACCCCACCTAATCAAAAAAAATTCTTTAATATCAATGTCTTATAGTTTTTTACAACATAGAGTGGAGTGTGTTCATACAAAATTGCTCGTATAAAAATGTTTACGCTGGCTGTAAAAGACAGACCAATAAACACAACATAACAGGCGGCCTTAGTGGGCCACCCGCTATTTGTGACTTTCCTTAATCAAGGAAAATTGCTTGTGGTGATTTATTTATAAACCGGCAGACGCGTGCAGATTTCAGCGACTTTATCCAGCACCTTCGCTTCGATGGCGCTGATGTTTTCGCCTTTGGCCAGGACATCGAGAATGTCGCAGATCCAGCCAGCGAGCTGAGTACACTCTTCTTCGCCAAAACCGCGCGTGGTGACCGCCGGGGTGCTGATACACAGGCCTGATGTGACAAACGGGCTCTGCGGATGCTTTAACGCGGTTTCGCATAGTGCTTGACAAATACGCTCAAAGCCGCTGGCAAAGCTCTCACGTCGGTGCCCCGTCACCAGGATTAGTTGGCTTTCCGGATTTAGAAACCGAAACTTCTCAGCAAATTCGGCTTGGAAAGTGCTGTCGTTTTCTAGCTTTTCTACCACACTCAGCAGCGCATCGATCACGGTGTTTCCAGTGACCGTCACTTTGGCTGGGGCAACACCTTCATCCAGCAGGTTTTGCTGTGATAAGGCAGTAGGCGCAAAGTGTAACTCAGCCAGCGCACCGGTGAGTTTGCGGTCAGCTTCTTCCGGCCAAGGGGAGTACAAATTACCTGTATGTAACCCGGCTTCAACATGGCCCACCGGAATTTGCTCGTAGTAGGCCTCCCACGTTGTTGCAAAGGTAGTCGCGGTATCACCATGCACCAGAACAATATCCGGCTTTACCTCCTTCAGAATACTTTTCATGCCCTGAAGAATCGCCGTGGTCACATCGGTAAGATCTTACCCTGGCTTCATGATATTTAGATCGAAGTCGGGGTGATGTTGAACAGGTTAAGCACTTGGTCGAGCATTTCGCGGTGCTGACCGGTTGCGCAAATTTGGGCATCAAACCGTTCATCATCAGCCAATGATAAGGCCAACGGTGCCATCTTAATGGCTTCAGGGCGAGTACCGAATACACAGAGAGTTTTAATGGGTATAAGTTTCTGTTTTGACGACATGTGTGTTTAAAAGTGAGCCAAAGTTGCAGGATCATACTGAAACACCTGACAAGTCGGGTTATTACCAGTCCTTGCCGGGTGGTGCTGAAAGCCGTGCGTTATCAAATAATTTTTAATAATTTATTGATTATATCGCTTTGCTCTAACTCTGCAGTGTTGCATGTCATCTCGGCTTTTTTGGGTGTTTCGTAAGGGCTATTAATACCGGTGAAGTCTTTTATCTTTCCTTCTCGCGCTTTTTGGTAGAGCCCTTTGGGGTCACGTTGTTCGCAAACATCCAGCGGCGTGTCGACGTATACCTCAATAAAGCTACCTTCTTCAAACAGGGCGCGAGCGGTTTCCCGGTCTTTGCGAAACGGTGAGATAAACGCCGTGATCACGATAATGCCGGCTTCGGCAAACAGTCGCGCCACCTCACCGATGCGGCGGATATTTTCGCCACGGTCTTCTTCAGTCATTCCCAGGTCTTTACACAAACCGTGGCGCAGGTTGTCGCCATCTAACAGCATGGTGTGGTAACCACGCCGGTTGAGTTCTACTTCCAGGGCATTCGCCAGGGACGATTTACCCGCACCAGAAAGCCCTGTGAACCACACACATTTACCTTTGTGCCCCTTTATGCGGGCGCGCAGCTCGGGTGTCACGCTTGCGCGGTTCCATACCACGTTGGCTTTGCTGTCGTGTTCACGGAATTCGTAGGGTAGCTCGCTTTCCATCGGCCGATGCACCATCCCCGCGCCCACGGTAAGGTTGGTAAAGCGGTCGATGATGATAAAGCTCCCCGTGCCGGGGCTGGTGCGGTAGTCATCGATGGGTATAGGGGCGGTTAGCTCTACCTGACATCTGGCAATTGTGTTGAGATCCAGGTGTTCTGCGTGACGGTGCTCTAACGTGTTCACGTCGATTTGGTAGTCAATAACGCTCACTTTACCGGCCATTTCACGTGTGGCCAGCTTTAGGTCGTATAACTTGTTAGGTTCTAGTGCAGTATCGTTCATCCATACAATATCGGCTTCAAACCGAGTGACAAGAGGGACTTGACTGTCTTCTGCCACTAGCCAATCGCCACGAGATAAATCAATTTCATCTTCCAGCGTGATGGTAATCCCTTGGCCAGGGTAAGCGCTGTCCAAGTCGCCATCGAACGTGACAAGGCGAGTCACTTTAGATGTTTTGCCAGAAGGTAAGGCGCGCACTACTTGGCCGGGCTTCAAAATACCCGCTGCTAAGGTGCCGCTGTAACCACGAAAATCCCGGTTGGGCCGGTTAACGTATTGCACGGGGAAGCGTAGATCGCGCAGGTTCTGGTCGTGGGTGATTTCGACTGTTTCCAACTGCTGGATCAACGTGGTGCCCTTGTACCAGGGCATATGCTCGCTTTGGTTGACGACGTTGTCGCCATTAAGCGCCGACATGGGCACAAACTGAATATCGGGGACATTCAGCTTTTCCGCCAGATGTTGGTATTCCGCTTTGATTTCATTGAAACGCGCTTCTGAATAGTCAACCAAGTCCATCTTGTTGACGGCAACTATGAAGTGCTGAATGCCGAGCAAATCGGCAATGAAGCTGTGGCGGCGGGTTTGGGTCTGCACACCGTAGCGGGCATCAATCAGGATAATCGCCAGGCTGGCGGTGGATGCCCCTGTCGCCATATTGCGGGTGTACTGCTCGTGCCCTGGGGTATCAGCAATGATGAACTTGCGTTTATCAGTAGAGAAGAAGCGGTAGGCCACATCAATGGTAATGCCCTGCTCGCGCTCCGACTGTAGCCCATCCACCAAAAGCGCCAGATCAACCGTATCCCCGGTGGTGCCGCTGGTTTTAGAGGCCTGAGTGATAGCCGCCAGTTGATCTTCATAGATCATTTTGGAGTCGTGCAGCAGGCGACCAATCAGCGTGGACTTGCCATCATCAACGCTGCCACAGGTAATGAAACGGAGCAGGTCTTTATTTTCGTGTTCGTGCAGGTACTGCTCGATATTGCCAGCGATTAGCTCTGATTGATGAGACATGAGACTTTCCTCATTTAGAAATAGCCCTCGCGCTTTTTCTTCTCCATTGAACCCACTTGATCGCGATCGATGGCGCGACCGCTGCGTTCGCTGGATTTGGTCAGCAACATCTCCTGGATAACCTCGGGCAGCGTGGCCGCGGTAGACTCCACCGCACCTGTCAGCGGATAACAGCCCAGGGTTCTAAACCGTACCGATTTTTCTTCAGGCAATTCACCCGGTTCAAGGGGCAGGCGGTCATCGTCGACCATAATCTGCATGCCATCGCGCTCGACCACTGGCCGTGGTGCTGAGAAGTACAGCGACACAATAGGGATCGATTCCAGGTAGATGTACTGCCAGATGTCTAGCTCGGTCCAATTAGAGAGCGGGAATACGCGAATTGATTCGCCTTTGTTAACCTTGGCGTTATACACGTTCCATAGCTCTGGGCGCTGGTTCTTGGGATCCCAGCGGTGATACTTGTCGCGGAACGAGTACACACGCTCCTTGGCACGGGAAGCTTCTTCGTCCCGGCGAGCGCCACCAAAGGCGGCATCAAAACCGTATTTGTCCAGCGCCTGCTTGAGCGCCTGGGTTTTCATGATGTCGGTGTATTTGGCGCTGCCGTGATCGAACGGGTTGATATTAGCTGCCCGCCCCTCTTCGTTGGTATGAACGAGGAGTTCCATGCCCGTTTCCGCCGCCATGCGGTTGCGGAACTCGATCATCTCGCGGAACTTCCAGGTGGTATCCACATGCAGCAGCGGGAACGGCGGCGTGCCGGGATAGAAAGCTTTGCGCGCCAAGTGCAGCATTACTGAGGAATCCTTGCCGATGGAGTACATCATCACCGGATTGGCGAATTCGGCGGCAACTTCGCGAATGATATGGATCGATTCAGCTTCAAGCTGTTTTAAGTGCGTTTGCCGTTGGGCGGATATTTCTGACATTGGCTTGCCTTTCGCTTCAGTCATTTTGATCACTTATTCAGCGCCGCGCTTAGGGCGTCTTCCCAACGGCTATCGCGCTGCCCACACACAATAAAGTGGGGGTTGAGCAGGCTTTCCTGCTGGTTGCAGCGTAGCGGCTCAAGAGTATGAGCGTTGAGCACTTCGCCACCTGCAGCAGTGACCACCGCCTGGGCGGCGGCGGTGTCCCATTCACAAGTGGGAGCCAGACGCGGGTATAAATCGGCATGGCCTTCGGCTACTAAGCACAGCTTGATTGAGCTACCCATGCTGACCCACTCGTGCTGAGGCAAGCCTGCACAGAAGCTTTCAACTTCCTCGGCTCCGTGGAAGCGGCTACCGACAACCTTCCAGGGGGCAGCATCGGGGTCAGGCAGTTCACGCACCTGTATATTGATGTAGATGCCCTGCGCAATCTTGAAGACTTCACCGCCTACCTGCCCTACCCAGGTAGTTTGCAGCACCGGCGCGTAGACAATGCCGAATACCGGCACGCCTTTTTCGATCAGCGCCACATTCAGAGTGAACTCGCCATTTTTGTTGACGAACTCCTTGGTGCCGTCCAGCGGGTCGATCAGCCAGTAGCGCTGCCAGGCTTGGCGAGTGCTGAAATCAATCGTGTCGGATTCTTCAGATAGCACCGGCACGTCGGGGGTAATCTTTTGTAGCAACGCGATCAGCGCGTGATGCGAGGCCATATCGGCTTCGGTCAGGGGGCTTTGGTCAGCCTTGGTCTCGACCGAGAAATCATCCTTATAAATAGCCATGACCTCACACCCAGCGGCGTGTACGCCTTCGATCAGGCGGGCGCGTCGTTCATTAGAGATGAAGGCAGTCACTGAACATCCTTAAAACATGGGTAGCTATTAAAATGGCCACACCAGCGGCACCAATCCGATCACCGTAACGGCCACAAGGGCGCTAAGCGGCGCGCCCAACCGTAGGTAGTCGCTAAAGCGGTAGCCGCCGGGGCCAAGTACCATCAGGTTGGTTTGGTAGCCAAGCGGGGTCATAAAGCTTGCCGAGGCGGCGAACATGATGGTGATGGCGAAGGGCAAAAAGTTAACACCTAGCTGGTCGGCCACCGAGACGGCAATTGGGAACATCAACACGGCAGCAGCGTTGTTGGTAATCAGCTCGGTGAATACGACCGTCATTAAGTACACCAACGCCAGGGCCATCCAGGGAGCCAGGTTATCCGCTAGCAGCAACCATTGAGCCACCTGGGTGGCGGCACCGGTATCGGTCATCCCTGCCCCTAGGGCAAACGAAGCGGCAATGACGATGAGCATGGAGAGGTCAACATATCGACGTGCTTTGCTCATGGGTACGCAGCGGGTTGCCAGCATGCCGCCGCCGGCGAGTAGCGCGGCTTCCAGAATCGACAGCAGCCCTGTCGCGCTGAGGGCCACCATGCCCGCTAAAATACCCAGGGCGATGGGCGCTTTGCGGAAATCCGGCGGGGTAGAATCGGTTAAACCACTTACCAACAAAAAGTCTTTTCGGTAACGGTACTGCTCAACAAAATCCTGGGCAGTCTCCATTAGCAAGGTATCGCCCACTTGTAATGAAATCACGCCTAGCTTGCCGGGTATTCGTTTGCCATTCCGAGATATCGACAAAATGACGGCTTGGTAACGGGAGCGGAAGCGCGATGCCTTGACGGTTTGGTTCAGGCCCGCGTAATCGGGGCCAATCACCGCTTCCACTAAACAGCGCTGATGGTGGGCAATATCCAGCTTGTGGACGTCACCACTGGCGGGCTTAAGGCCGTGTACTCTACGCAGTTCACGGGCGCACTCTGGGGCGCCGATAAAAACCAGAATATCACCCGGCATTAGCTCTGTTTCCGGCGGCACAGCCGTTAGCAAATGCCCATGCCGCTCAATATCTGCCAAGTAGCCATGAACAAGGCTGCGCAAACCAGCATCTGCGATGGTTTTACCCACCAGCGGCCCTTTGGCTTCAACCTCTACCTCAACTGCGTATTCACGGGCCTGTTCAAGCTGCTCAAGCACACCTTGGCGTTCCGGCAATAGGCGGTTGGTAAAAAAATACAAAAATGTGCCGCCGACAATCACCAGCGGCACGCCCACCCACGCCAGTGAAAACATCGACAAACTGACGCCGCGCTCGCTTTGCAACAGGCCATCGACCACCAGATTAGTGCTGGTACCAATCAAGGTGCAGGTGCCGCCGATAATCGCCGCATAGCTCAGCGGTAGCAGTAGCTTGCCCGGCGGCAGCTTTAAACGTGCCGCCCACTCTTGGATAGCAGGAATGAACATGGCTACCACGGTAGTGTTGTTCATAAATGCACTGAGCCCAGCTGCGGGCAATAACACGCGTAGCTGCGCCTGTCGTAGCTGCGTGGGTTGACCCAGTAGACGGTGGGCCAACCACTGAATCGCACCCGTTTCTTTTAACCCTGCCGCGACCACGTAAAGCGTGGCAATGGTAATCACCCCAGGATTAGAGAATCCTTGTAACGCTTGGGAGGGGGTTAATGTGCCGCTGATGACGAGGCATCCGAGGGCCGCCATTAAAATCGCATCAGGGGCAATGCGGGTTAGCGCGAGTGCGGCTAAGGTGGCAACTACCACCAAGAGGGCAAATATCGCCGCGACTTCCATAGTGCTCCGTTTTCAACCTTAGCCGTCTAAAAAACGTTCAGGCACGCTACCGCCCAGGGATTGTTCCGGACGTTTCCCTTGCCCTAGTCATCATTAGCATTTGGCGTGCCGACAGCGTCGTTTACTACATGCCTCGCTGCGTTCCGTCACTGCGATTTTGTTACAATACGCGTTGGCGTTAGAGATTTTTTCGGGTTAACTCAATTTAACATCAAGTGCATATAAGCCTTTCGGTTGTCTTGCCAGTCCAAGGCAGAACGCGCCCTATGGTACCTTATCCACAGTAATGGGGGCGAATCTTTCCTCGCGGCTAGCCAGTTGGAAACCGGGCCTATCATGTCTTTCACCTGGTGTGTCAGAAGGAGCCAAAAGGCTGGGGCTGGGCCGCGCCCTTCCCCTTCTTACCTTCTTAAACCGCCCCCAACAGATGGAAGTTCCCATTGCGCATTTGCTGAAGCCGTAAAAGACAAAGCCGCCGAAGATGATTATCTTTCGGCGGCTTTCTTGAGCGCTAGGCTAGGCATTTACATCATGCTTCGCCCACATCGGGCGTCGCTTATTTATAAACCGGCAGACGTGTGCAAACGTCAGCCACTTTATCTAGCACCTTCGCTTCGATGGCGCTGGTGTCTTCACCTTTAGCCAACACATCCAAGATATCGCAGATCCAACCAGCGAGCTGGGTACACTCTTCTTCGCCAAAACCGCGCGTGGTGACCGCCGGGGTGCCGATACGCAGGCCAGAGGTGACGAACGGGCTTTGCGGGTCGTTAGGAACGGCGTTCTTGTTTACGGTGATGTGGGCACGACCCAAAGCGGCATCAGCATCTTTACCTGTTACGCCCTGCTTGATCAGCGAAAGCAGGAAGAGGTGGTCTTCGGTGCCGCCGGAGACGATGTCGTAACCGCGGTCGATAAACACCTTTGCCATTGCCTTGGCGTTCTTCACTACCTGCTGCTGGTAGGTTTTGAACGCTGGCTCCATAGCCTCTTTGAAGCAGATCGCTTTGGCCGCGATCACGTGCATCAAGGGACCGCCCTGGCCGCCGGGGAAAACCGCTGACTGCAGCTTCTTCTCGATATCCGCATCGTTTTCAGCAGAGAGAATCACGCCACTGCGTGGGCCGCGTAGGGTTTTGTGCGTGGTAGAGGTGACTACATGGGCATGGGGCAAGGGGCTGGGGTAAACGCCCGCAGCGACCAGGCCTGAGACGTGGGCCATATCGACCAGTAAGTAAGCGCCCACTTCGTCGGCGATCTCGCGGAACTTAGCCCAATCGACAATTTGTGAATAGGCAGAGAACCCGGCGATGATCATTTTAGGCTTGTGCTCGCGAGCAAGCTGGGCCACTTGGTCGTAATCAATCAGTTCTTGGTCGTTCAAGCCGTACTGAATGGCGTTGTAGTGCTTGCCCGAAAAGCTCGGCTTGGCGCCGTGGGTCAGGTGGCCACCCGCGTCTAGGCTCATGCCCAAAATGGTATCGCCGGGCTTAACGAGCGCTTGGAACACTGCGCTGTTGGCTTGCGAACCCGAGTGGGGCTGGACGTTCACGTAGGTAGCGCCGAACAGCTCTTTGGCGTAATCAATGGCCAGGTTTTCAGCGATATCGACGAATTCACAGCCGCCGTAGTAGCGCTTGCCGGGGTAGCCTTCGGCGTATTTATTGGTCAGCTGGCTGCCCTGGGCTTCAAGTACGCGGGGGCTGGCATAGTTTTCGGAAGCGATCAGTTCGATGTGGGCTTCTTGGCGCTCCACTTCTTTCTGCATGGCATCAAACAGCACATCATCGAATCCGGCAATTGTCATATCGCGGCTGAACATCGGCGGGAACCTCGTAACGAGAAAGGGTCATCATGGGAGAAGCGAGGGCGCTATCATAACGCAGCCTGACGCGACTTTCATCGCATCCGCGTCAGGTCGTGCATGAGCGTGACTCATGTAATGACAGGTTGAGTGTCATCGCGAGCGGAGCGTGGCGATCTCGTTTTGTCATTGCGAACGCAGTGAAGCAATCTCGGGGGTTCCTGCCACCGCAGGTTCAGATTGCCGCGTCGCTGCGCTCCTCGCAATGACAGGCGTGGTGTCATTGCGAACGCAGTGAAGCAATCTCGGGGTTCCTGCCGCCGCTAGTTCAGATTGCCGCGTCGCTGCGCTCCTCGCAATGACATGGGGGAGTGTCATTGCGAACGGAGTGAAGCAATCTCTGGGTTTCCTGGCGCCGCCAGTTCAGATTGCCGCGTCGCTGCGCTCCTCGCAATGACATGGGGAGGGTTGGCGCTCTTCGCAATGACATGGGGGAGTAGAGTGCTCCTCTTCCCGTCAATTTGCATTTTCTTTCCTGGCGCAAAATACTGTATATTTATACAATATTTTAAGGATCAGGATGCCGACGATGCCGGGCCAGTCAGTTCACTTTTCTCCAGCCTTGCCGTTAACTTCCCAGCCGCTGCCTTATTTAACCTTTATGGGCCGCGCTGGTTTTAGCGGCTTTCCTTCGCCTGCGCAGGATTACGAACCCTGCACGCTGGATCTCAATACACGGCTGGTTAAAAACCCTACTCAGACGTTTTATGTCACCGCTACCGGCGACAGCATGGAGGGTTGGGGGATTTTTGAGGGTGATTTGCTGGTGGTTGATCGCAGTATTGAACCGCGCCTGGGACATATTCTGGTGGCTATGCTGGAGGGCGAGGCGCTGATTAAACGCTATGCGCTCTATCAGGGAACGCCGCACCTTTGCTCAACGCATCCGCACTACCCTCCACTGCCACTTGAAAACAGCGACTGCCAGCTATGGGGTGTGGTGCGCGCCGTCGTGCATGAGTACTTACGTTGACTGAGGAGTGGCGATGATCGGTCTCGTTGATGCCAACAATTTCTACGTCAGCTGCGAGCGGGTTTTTCAGCCCAAGTTGGAAGGTAGGCCCGTGGGGGTAATGTCGAACAACGACGGCTGCGTGATCGCCCGCTCTGCAGAGTTAAAAGCGCTCGATATACCCATGGGTACGCCCGCCTTCAAGCTTGAAGGGTTGCGCCGGAGCGGCGAGATCCACTTACTGTCGTCTAACTATGAGCTCTACGGCGATATGTCGGCACGACTGGCCCAACTGCTGCGCGATGCCTGCCCAGAGATTGCCCCCTACTCCATTGATGAGATGTTCGTCTATTTAGACGGTTTCACAACAGAGCAGTGTGAGGGGCTGGGACGAGAATTGCGCCAGCGTATTCGTCGCTACTTGGGCTTACCGGTATGCGTTGGGCTGGCACCTACCCATACGCTCGCCAAGCTGGCTAACCACTTTGCCAAGCACGATCCTTACTACCAGGGTGTTTGCCTGCTTAATGGGCAGGGCCACACCACTGAGGCGTTGCTCAAACGTACCCCGGTGGGCAGCGTGTGGGGCGTCGGCCGACGCCTAGCCGAGCGCCTGGCCATTGGCGGCGTCAACACCGCCTGGGACCTGCGGGAAAGCGATGAGAAACAGCTCCGCAAGCGTTTCTCGGTGGTGCTGGCACGCACCGCGCTCGAGCTGCGCGGTACGCCCTGTATGGAGATGAATGCTCTGGATCAACCGCGCCAGCGCATTATGACATCGCGCTCTTTCGGCCAACCAACCGGTGTTTTTGCAGAAGTGCATAACGCCCTACGCCGTAACGCCCAGCGTAGTGCTGAAAAACTACGCGAACAGCAGAGCCTGGCCCGAGCGGTCATGGTATTTCTCAACACTAACCGCCATCGGCGGGACCAGAAGCAGTACTTCCCCAACGCAGTGATCGCCCTGCCCTCGCCCAGCGACGACACCCGGGTGATCCTTGATGCCGTTCGCCAAGGGCTTGAGCAGATTCACCGCCCTCGCTACCAGTTTATGAAAGCTGGGGTGATGCTGCTGGATTTGGTGGACGCCGAGCAGCACCAGCTTTCGCTGTTGCATCCACCCACCCGGGATCGTCACCCATTTTTGATGGCCACGGTAGATCAGATTAACCAGCAGATGGGGCAAGGCACCATTCGCTTTGGTATGACGAATGCGCCTGCTGCTTGGCAACTGCGCTGCGCCCACCGCTCAGACCGCTATACCACGCGCTGGGATGAGCTGATGAAAGTAGGCACCCACCCCGGCGCTGTTGCCGCCTTCGAGGCAAAGCAGAAGCAGAAAAAACAGCAGGCGTTAACCAGCACTAAGCGCGGTACGCAGCCGCGGGCTTAGGGTTTCGCCAAGCGCTGCCATGGCAACCAGAAGGGCTAGTAGCCAAGGCCAGTGTGCGGCAAACGAAACCTGATAGATCCCCAGCGCATCGACGAAAATCACCACAATGCCGAGCGGGCTAACGTAGCGCACCATGGTTAGCCATAGCGCATAAGGTAGCGGTGCAAGCCCGAGCTCTTCGCGGAAGGAGTCGCTCTTTAATACAAACCCCGCCAGCACCACCATGCCCAGACCACCCAGCGGCATCATCCAGCGCGATGTCAGGTAGTCCAGCCAGTCAAACAAATTCTTACCGGCCAGTGTCCAATCCGCGCCCAGGTTAAACGACAGCATCGCCAGGGTGCTGATCAACCACAGCACAATGCCCGTGCCCCAGGCGGCTTTCGAACGCGAGATACCTTTGTTATCGCACAGCCAGGAGACCGTGGCTTCGACCATAGAGATCGAGGAGGTTAATGCGGCCATGGAGAGCATCAGGAAGAACAGAATGCCAAACAGCGTGCCCAGTGGCATCGCCTGGAAGGCCAGCGGCAGGCTCATAAAGATCAGCCCTGGGCCTTCGCCGGGGTTCATGCCGTTGGCGAAAATGACCGGGAAGATCGCCAGCCCTGCCATCAGCGCCACAACGGTATCCGCCACTGCCACACTCACCGTGGTGCGGCCAATCGAGGCGCCCTTGGGCAAGTAGCTGCCGTAGGTAAGAATCGCCCCGGAGGCCAGCGAGAGGGTAAAAAACGCGTGACCAAGCGCCGCCAGCAGGCCCTCGCTAGAGAGGCTGCCCGCGTTGAACGAGAACAGGAAGTTAACCGCCGCGCCAAAGCCACCGGAGAACATGCCGAAACCGATCAGCACCACCAGCATGATCACTAGCCCCGGCATCATCCAACTAACGCTCTTTTCGATACCCTGCTGCACGCCTTTGCCCACAATCAACATGGTCAGCAGCGTGACTAAGGTGCTCCAGAAGCCAAGATTCAGCGGGTTGGCGTTATTGGCGCCAAACACGGCGGCCATGTCGTCAACGCTGCTGCCTGACAAACCGCCGGTTAGCATTTTCCACAGATACGAGAACGACCAGCCCGCCACGACCACGTAAAAAGACAGGATCATAAAGCCGCAGAGCATCGCCATCCAGCCGATCAACGACCATACCGATGAACTGCCTGATTCATTGACCACACGGCGAATGGCATCAATAGGACTGCCGCGGCCGCGCCGCCCAAAGGCGATCTCGGTCATCATTACCGGCACACCCACGGCAAAAATACAGGCTAGATACACCAGTACGAAGGCACCGCCGCCGAACTCCCCGGTGATATAAGGGAATTTCCAGATATTGCCCAGCCCAACTGCAGAACCGGTTGCCGCCAGCATAAACCCCCAGCGGCCTAGCCATTGGGTGCGAGGTTGCCTAGAAGAGGTCATTTGCCCATTTACCCTGTCAGAAAAAGGCGCTCATCCTAAAGGATTTCACGGGCAATGCCCACTCGGCCCTATTCCTAAGGGCTAGGCCCTAGGCGCTAACCCCTAGGCGTATACCGTGGCTTTGGCAGCGGCATCCAAGCGCTGTGCGGTTTGATCCACCTTGCGCAAATAGGCCAGCAATACGGCGCCAAGCGTTACAAAGCCGCCCGCCAACCACAGCCCAACGCCATAATGACCGGAGGCTTCCGCCAGCATGCCGGTTAACGCCGGGGCGCATATTTGGGCGGCGCCATACGCCAGGGTCATCTGCCCCATTAGCCGAGCGGGGCTGGAAGGATAGAGCCTGCCTGCCATGGTGAGCACCAGGCTGACGCAGCCGAGGAAGGTGCCGCCGTAAAGCACGGCACTTAGCAGCACAATCGCTGCATTTGCGGTAATCGCCGGTAGCACAATACCCACCACCTGAATCGCCATGGCGATAATCAACGCCCCTAAGTAGCCGACTCGACGGGCGACTAAATCCCATAGCATGACCGCAGGGGCAGCGGCTAAACCGGCCAGGGCAAAGGTCCAGTTGCCCATTCCCGCGAGCAGCGGTTCTCGCTCAACGATGGCGACTAAGAAGGTAGCGCTGATCACATAGCCGTAACCGGCGCAAAAGTAGGCGGCGAGCATCCAGCGCATAAAAGTGCGCGTAGGCAGCATAGCGGGCTGGCTATTCGCCGCGTGCGCGCCTTCAACCGGTTTTACCGGGCGCGGCAACCACCGCCAGGCGGGCACTAACAGCGCGGCCCCCAGCAGGCTAAAGCCCCACCACTGGGTCTGCCAGCTAAACGAGAGCTGCAGCATCATTTCCACCGCCACCGCTGCGACAATCATGCCTAAGCCCACACCAGCAAAATGAATACCCAGCTCGCCACGCTGGCGGTGTTGCATTAACCAGTGAAGAATCAGCCCTGACGCTAATAGCATGGAAGCGCTGCTGGAAAGACCGGCTATAAAGCGTAGCCCCGCCCACACCCAGAAGTGCTCGGTAAGCGCCATGCCCGCAGTGGTGAGCACGGCGAGTATTAGCCCACAGCGAAATAGCGTGTCTTTGATATAAATACTGCGAATAGAGGCAGCCAGCACCGCCCCCAGCATATAGCCCGCGTAGTTAAGCGCCGCCAGCCAGCCGCCATCGGCGTCGCCCATCCAGGTTTGCTGCTGCATCACCGGCAGTAACGGGGTATAGGCAAAGCGGGCGACCCCGACACACAGTATCTGGCTGAAAACGCCCGCCAGCAGCACTTTGAAGCGCCGGGCACCTAGCGTTGCGGAGGTCATAGGGCTGCTCCTTAGCGGCTCTTAAGAGACGACGTAGCTATCGCTATATTAATTAGCTTGCGTATTTTGTCGTCATAGTAAGGCGTTTTGGGCAGCGGGTCATGACCACCTAAGTCGAGGGGCGCGTTTAAAAAGGTCTAGCTAGAATTAACCTCCATGCTTAACAGCAAAAACGACAGCGTTTTGCCATGCCCATCCAGGTTGAGCGCGCCATTAACGCCGCCCTGCAGCACATCATCGATCACGAAGTTCATGCCCGCCAAATTAGGCAAGGGGTAACGCCGCACTCGGCTGGCACCGCGGTGGGCAAACAGCGCCAGCACCCGCTCCTCGGTTACCTGCTCCAGCAAGGTGGTGTAGTGGTCTGGGTCATAGGCAAATAACGCCACATTCAGCCGCTCGCCCTTATCACCTGCACGGGCATGGGCGATTTGATGAAGGGTGACCGAGGAATGCGGGTGCACCGGCGTTTGCGTGGGTTCAGCTTGCAACATAACGTTCACTCCTACGTTCGCCGAGGGGCGACGATTCAAACAGACTGGCATGGGCATGAACGTCGCTACGCTTGACCAAATATGAAGCCGTGAATACTCGCCGTTGAAACTGACGACGCACGCCGCCGCCGCCCGCAGGCCCGGCACAATAAAGCGCCAATAGCTCCTGGGTAGCGCGGGCGACCCAGCGTCGCTCGCTGTGTTCGGCCGCCAGCCGCAGCCGATAATCACCGCTGGCAGACGCTAAAGCGCTACGCTGTAGCTCACCGCTATCGCTATCAAATACGCTGGCCAGGCCAATGATATCCAAGCGAGTGCGCAGCTCAGCGGGGGCTCGAAACACCAACCGCTCGCGCAGCACCTGCGCTGCAAGCTGGGCTCTTGCCAGCGCGTTGGGCCCTGCATAGGAAATTTCCGCCTCTCCCTGCCAGCCACCTTCGTAGCACACGGTGGTTTTTAGCCGCTCAGGCGCAGGCTTGCCCCTTATCCCCGTCACCGCCACGCGGTTGGGTGATAACTGACGCACCACGGCATGGGAAAGATCCACCGTGACATCCGGAGTAAGGTAATTAGCCGGGTCATGCACTTCATAAAGCAGCTGTTCTTTGACCGTTTGCTCGGTAACACAGCCACCGGTATTGGTAGGCTTGGTAATAATAAGGCTGCCATCCTGCTCTACTTCGATAATCGGATAGCCCACCGTGGCAAGACCCGGCACGTCTTTAAAACCCGGATCGGCAAAGTAGCCACCGCTCACCTGAGCGCCACACTCTGCTAAATGCCCCGCCATCATGCCGCAGGCCAGGCGATCCCAATCGTCCCAACGCCAGTCGAAGTGGTGCATCAGCGGCGCTAAAAACAGTGCCGGGTCGGCAACACGCCCGGTGACCACGACATCGGCTTGCATGGCCAGCGCTTCGGCCAGCGCCTTGGCACCCAGGTAAACATTGGCTGAAATCAGGGCGTCATCGCCCGGCATATCCAGCCGCTCGGCCTCCCAGCGCTGTAAGTCCAAGCTATGTAGCTGCTGTCGGATATCATCGCCATGCACCTGGGCAATGCGCACATCAGCGCGACCAAGCTGTGCGGCCAGCTCCGCAATTACCTGGCACGCGCCACCAGGGTTCGCTGCACCGAAGTTGCCTAGAATTTTAATTCCGTGGTCCAGACAGTCGCGTAGCACTGGGGCGAGCAGCTCGTCCAACAGCGGCTCAAACCCGCTTTCGGGGTCGTCGCGCATCGCCCGGTGGGCTGCTGCCAATGTCCGTTCACCCAGGGTTTCAAATACTAGAGCAGAAGGTTGCTGTCGCTTGATCAACTCTGCCACCACCGCCACGGCCGCATCGGTACGGTCGCCGGAAAAGCCCGCCCCGCTGCCTAATAAAAAGCTCATAGCTGTGTCTCCTTGGCCTGAAGAGAGTGGTGGTCGCCCGCGACAGACGCCAGCTCGTCTCTCAGCAGCGAGCGGCGGCGTATAAATAGCCCAATGATCAGGGCTAGCGCTGCCAGCGTGGTCAGCCAGCCGGGCGTCAGCGCCAGCCCAATCACCGCGATCAGCGCTACAACATCGATCAAACGCTTACCCGTCATGGCTACCCGGGACATCAGCGCGGCAAACGCCATCACGAACACGACCCCTTGGCAGCTGGCCAAGACGATCTCCAGGGCGGAACCAAACCCCGCCAAGGCCGGGTAGATCAACAGCAGGAAGGGGATGACGTAGATAGCCGCCGCCAAGCGCACTGACTCAACCGCCGCAGGCAACCAGTTGGTGTCGGCAATACCTGAGGCTACAAAGACCGCAATACAGACGGGCGGTGTAATCACCGACAGAGTGGCGAAGTAGAAAACAAACAGATGGGCAATCAGTGGTTCAACGCCAATGGCCGTTAGCGCAGGAGCCAGTACCGACGCCACCAGCACATACGCTGCCGTAGTGGGAATACCCATGCCTAAAATCAGACACACGCCGCCGACGATAAAGGCGACTAGGAATAGCGATTCTCCGCCTACCGTGACGATCAAGCTGGCTAAGGTCACACCGATGCCCGTCATGCCGATCATGGCGACCAGAATCTGCGCCCCGGCCAATAGCACGCCAATAATAACCATGCCTTTGCCCGCATCGACTAAGCCTGCCACCAGCTTGCCGAGGATCTCGCGCAGCGGCATCTTGGCCATGAGCGCAAAAGGCACGAACGTTAGCACGGTCATTAAGATGCCGTAGAACGCCGACATTTGAATCGAACGGCCGCTAAGCACGCCGTAAAACAGCCCGCCTAATGCAGCCAGAATGGGAATAATACGTTCAGGGCGAATCACGTCTGACCAGCTTGGCAGCTCATCATCGGGTACTACCTGCAGCTGGCGGCGCTTGGCGACCAAGTGAATGGTGACAAACACCCCCAGGTAGAAAAGGATCGCGGGCAGCAAAGCCGCTAAGGCAATACGCAGGTAACTCTCGCCTAGAATCTCCGCCATGATAAACGCCGCAGCGCCCAGGATCGGCGGCGCGATTTGGCCGCCGGTCGAGGCGACCGCTTCTACCCCAGCTGCGAAGGGGCGTGGGTAGTTCAAGCGTTTCATCATGGGAATGGTGAAGTTGCCCGTGGTGGCGACATTGGCCACGGCACTGCCGCTGACCATGCCAAACAGCCCAGAGGCCACAGTGGCCACTTTGGCAGCACCACCCGGCGAGCGGCCGCTGATACGCAACGCCAGATCCATAAAGGTATTGCCGCCTCCGGTATGCAGCAGCAAACAGCCGAACAGTACGAAAGCGGCAATGGTAGTCGCGGCGACGCCGACCAGCATGCCCCACACACCTAAGTCACCGAGGTAGATGGTTTCGGTCATGTAGTAGAGATCGAACCCCCGGTGACCAAGCGGCCCTGGGATTGCTGCTCCTAGCCACGCGTAGGCCAATCCCACTAACACCAACAGTGGAAAGATCACGCCGATGGCGCGTCGCGAAAGCTCCAGAATCGCCACCAGCAGAACGCCGGTCAGCAGCATATCCCGAGGAGTTGCCCAGGGGAGTTCGACCAGAATTTGTTCGTAGTTAAGCGCCACATAGCCACAGGCAACTACCACACCCACTGCCAGCACCGCATCAATAGCGATACCCAGCGGGCGCCAGCGCTTGCCTGCACCTAACGGATAAACGGCAAGCCCTAGTAGAATGACCAGCGCGAGAAAGATACTCCGCTGAATCAAGCTCTCGAACGGCCCAGTGGCGGAGGTATAAAGGATTAGCCCACCCAGCAGGAGCGCCAAGCCTTTGGTGACTGTCTCGCGCATGATCATCTTCTCCAATGGGCCTTACTGGACTGGCTGCAAGGCATCGGGGATGTCATACCCCTGCTCTTCGAAATAGCGCGCAGCGCCGGCATGAAGTGGCACGGTGCCAACCTCCAGGGTCATCTTCGCCATATCCGCATCCTGCATGGCGGCGAAGGAGTTAACCTGCGGCTCTGGATTTTCCATCACGGCTTTGACGATTTGATAGGCTGTCTCGTCATCCATATCCGGATGGGCGTGCACGGCAACACCAAAGGCCCAAGTAGTGTAAGCAGGAATACCCTCTGCAGCCCCTTCGGGCACATCGACAATCGCCACATCGGGCATTTCGCTGCGCAGTGTGTCGGCCTGCTCTTGGTCAAGCGACAGCACGCTTATCGGTGTGAAAGTGGCGATATCCATAGAGGAGCCATCCAAGCGTCCTCCGACCCCCGACTTTACCGATCCCATGACTCGGCCATCCTTCATGGCGTCGACCATATCGGTCGTTGAACCGCGCACGTAGTCAGGCTCGATGCCTAGCGTGCGCATTACCGCTTCGGTGGTTTTCTCGGTAGCTGACCCGGTAATCCCTGGATTGAAGCGCACACCGTCTAAGTCAGCGAACGTTTCCACCTCCGCATCCTGGCGCATCACGGCATTCTGCGGCGCCACGGTGTAGACCCATAGCAGGCGGTTATCGACGGGGCGGCCTTCAAAATCTTCCTCGCCCGCGTAGGCGTGATAGCCCGTATTGGTGGTGACCAGGCCCATATCGATTTGGTTGCGGCCCAAACGGCGCAGGTTATCCACCGTGGCACCGGTTTCCGCAACGGAGGAGCTCACCCCTTCGACTTGGTTATTAATGATTTGGTTAACCGCGACAAAGTAGCTGTAGTGGCTAGAGGAGCTGGAGGTTGAACCAATCAGCAGGCGTTCATCGGCATGGGAAGTGGCAGCAGCCAGCACAGCGGCGCTTGCCACCATGGCGGTAAGTAGCGTTTTCATAGTGTCTCCGAAGCTCGCTAAGCGAGCTATTGTTATTGTAGAGCGGTTTTTTATCTAAATCGGTGATCGCGACGCTGTTTGCATGCGATAAAGCAAGCATGGTCTGCCGGGTTAATTTTGTATATTGAATAGTTTTTAATTTGTGTTTTACTTTCTAAATGAATCCAAGCATCCAGCAGTTGCGTGTTTTTGTTGCCGTCGCCCACTCGCGCAGCCTGGCCGAGGCCAGCGAGCGTGTGCACCTTTCCCAACCGGCGATCTCGATTGCCCTGCGTAAGCTTGAGGAGAACGTCGGTGGTGCACTGTTTGCCCGCACCACGCGCCAGCTCGCGTTAACGCCGGAAGGCGAAGCCTTTCTGCCAGTCGCCGTGCGGCTATTGAATGATTGGAATGAAGCCTTTGAAGATCTCAACGACCAGTTTTCCAAACAGCGCGGAAAGGTAACGGTGGCCGCCCTGCCCACTCTGGCGGCAGGACTATTCCCGCGCGTCATTAAGCTTTTTCATGAAGCCTACCCACGAATCAACCTCAGCCTGCACGATGTGCTGGCCGAGCAGATCAATCAAATGGTGCGCGAAGGTCGCGCCGACCTGGGGCTTTCAGTGCCGCCAAGCGACGCAGAAGATCTAACGTTTGAGCCCGTACTCGAAGACAGCTATGTGGTCGTTTGCCCCTGCGGGCATCCGTTGCTGGCGCAATCAGCTGTAGCCTGGAGCCAACTCGCGGCTTATCCGTTTATCGGTATCAATCGCCTTTCCAGCTCGCGCCAGGATATTGACCGCATTATGCAGAGCGTAGGAGAGCGGCTGGATATCTTGTGCGATGCGCGCCAGATCGCCACGGTAGGCCGCATGGTGGCGGCAGGGTTAGGCATTAGCGTGCTGCCCTCGCTCAGTTTTCGTCAAATCGCCGCCGATGGTATTGAATACCGCCCGCTGGTCGAGCCGACCATTCGCCGTGAGCTGGGCATTGTATTGAGCCGCCGTCATCCTCCGTCCGCCGCCACCAGCGCCCTGCGTCAGCTAATTCATCACCACGAATAAGCGGCTTTCTCTACACACAGTGCGGGAATCTGGCAGACTAGAGGTGATTAACATCCACCTAAAATGAGTGAGCGACAACGATGAGCGATAGTGCAAAACCCTGGACGCAACCGATGCCCGACGCGCAGTTCAAACTGATGCGCGATATTCTTGCTGCCCCTAGCCCCGTGGGCCTGGAAGCCGCCATGACCTACGGCGTGCTCAAACCGCATTTTGAGAGCTTTGCGCCTAAAAGCTGGCATCTTCACCAGTTCAAGGGCAACGCGGGCGTGGTTCTGGACACCCACCCTGACCGCGACGACATGTTCAAGGTCATGATCATCGGCCATGCGGACAAAATCCGTATGCAGGTGCGCTCGATTGGCGAAGATGGCAAGATCTGGATCAACACCGATTCATTCCTGCCGACGGTACTGATCGGCCATGAAGTGAAGCTGTTTAGCGAAGACCCTGACGCCCCCGGCAGCTACCGCTGCATTGAAGGCGGCACGGTTGAAGCACTGGGCGCCATTCACTTCTCTGATCCTGCCCAGCGCGATGGCAGTAAAGGGCTGAAAAAAGAGCAGATTTACCTGGACCTGCAGATCCACGGCGAGAATAAAAAGCAACAGGTGTTGAACCTGGGTGTTCGCCCCGGCGATTCGATTATTTTCGACCGCCCTATCCGCCCCGGCTTTAGCCCTAATACGTTTTACGGTGCCTACCTGGATAACGGACTGGGCTGCTTTGTGGCCGCCGAAGTGGCGCGCCTGATCGCCGAAGCAGGCGGCACCCAAAACGTTCGCGTACTGTTTGCGATTGCCAGCTATGAAGAGATTGGCCGTTTCGGCAGCCGCGTGATGGCGGGCGAGATGAAGCCGGATGCTTTGATTGGCGTAGACGTAAACCATGACTATGTGGCTGCGCCCGGTATTGGCGACAAGCGCATGCAGCCACTGGAGATGGGCAAAGGCTTCACCATGGCGGTGGGCTCGATTGCCAGCGAACAGCTCAATCGGATCATCGCTAAGGCGGCTAAAGAGCAGGACATTCCGCTGCAGCGCGATATTGTCGGCGTGGATACGGGTACCGATGGTATGGCGGGCGTATTAGCGTCTATCGACAGTGCCGCGACCTCGATTGGTTTCCCCATCCGCAATATGCACACCATTTCAGAAACGGGTCATACCCAGGATGTGCTGGCGGCTATTCATGCCCTCACCCATACCCTGCAAGCCTTGGATGCCATACCAGACCTTCAGCGTGAATTCCTGGATAACCACCCGCGCTTAGACCAAGCGAGCCCGCTTGCTCACCAAGGCAGCGATAAGCCGGACAGTGAGGGTGATGACAGTAAAGATGAGAATACAGAAAGTGACCAAAGCACTGCGAGCACCCCAAGTAAAGAAAGTAACAACAGCAAGAAAAACAAGAAAAAAGCGAAGAAATAAAACAAACATATAAAAAAGAAGCCCCGGCCATTCCCTGGCCGGGGCTTTATCAAACCATCCTTGATTCGTCTTCACAAACATCCTGTTTGTGCTTCCATGAGCGTAAGCCTTCCTAGCTTAATCTTCCCTGTTGCCACTTCCGTGTGGTATATGCTCACAGTGAACCTTAAAACGGTCTATTTATCTAACCTATGTTATTAAAGTGGAAAAATTTATCTTTTTTTCACAAACTCAAGGGTACCCATTAAAGCACGTTTTTTATTTTTAAATGGCGCATATACCCAGCAGCGCTATACTTTTAAAAGTATCGGTAACGATACTGCTCTACACGGATGTTACCACGCCTGAACCATCATCTAACCTAATGGTAGGAGGTCAGCGTGCGCGATATTATAATTACTAATAAAGTCAATGGCCTGGATGTCACCTGTCGTCATTGCGGTAACTCAGAGTCACCCGGAAATCCGTTCTTGAACCGTTTCCGCCTAGAAGGCACCGGAAAAAACAGCACCACCCTACGCTGCCTAAACTGTCAAACCGCGGTTGAAGTACCCCTGAATGAGTTAAGCTCGCTTTATTATCACTATGCCTGTTAAAGAAACAGCTTGTTTAAGGGTGACTTGTTATAAACCCATGGGTAGTCTGGTAGCGCAGCTACCCTTTTATTAACAAAAGCAACGCATAGTTAATAAAAACAGTTAATCAAAAAATTAATGGAAACGTCATAATAGCTTAATTAATACGTTATTTATTCTGGGGTAAAAAAAACCCGGCCATTCCTTGGCCGGGTTCTCATCAGGTCTTCCCTGATCTTGCACCACAAACATCCTGTTTGTGCATCCTTGTGTTACACAAGCAATCCTTGCTTGCTCTTCCTTTTCGCGAGCTCCCTTCGCTATGCGCACACAGTGCGCTTTATAGCAGGGGGTTTATCTAACCTATGATATGTAGAGGCAAATAAATTGTTTTATAACGACTTTTTGGATTTTAAACAGCATTTTAGCCAAGCAGTTTTTTGACGATGATTTTTATAGCAACATTTTCAGCGGCATCCATAGCCCCATCAGTATCATGGCGATATTTTCCGTTAGCGATACAAACCCTAGTGGCACATTGCTGCTTCCGCCAACGCAGGCGCATTTCAACTCACGCTTATCCACATACACGGCTTTAAAAACCGATACCGCGCCTACCGTACCGATAAACAGCGCCAGCGGTGCTGCAAGCCAAATCAAAGCACCTGCCAGCATTAACACCCCTGCCAGGGTTTCTGCGTAGGGGTACACATAGCTGTATGGGATATAGCGCTGAGCCAACAGGTCGTAGTTAAGAAACATCGTGCTAAAGCTTTCTACATCCTGCAGCTTCTGCAAACCTAGCAGCACCATGGCTGTAGCCACCGCATACTCTGGCATTCGCGCCGCCACTAAGGTGCCGTTGGCTACCCAGCTAACCGACAGACCGATGAGCAAAGCGGTAACAAAAATCGCCACCACCGGCCGATATGAGGTCTCTTTCGCGCTAGGCACGCTCATGCCTAAATACTCACGCACCTCTTCATAGCCGCCAATACGTTTATCGCCGATATAAGTTTGTGGTGTGGTATCGACACTTTCCTGGGCTTTGAATGCATCAATTTCATCCCGAGAGGTAAGCGGATGGTCGTCAACCTGGTAGCCTTTGCGCTTTAGCAAATCGAGCGTTTTCATCCCAAACGGGCAGAGGTGATCTGCCGTCTTCATCCGATAGACGCGTGCTGTCTCCATGTTAGTTTTCTCCTTGTTGCCCCTAAGAACTTGGCTACTTTGCATACATAACCTATTGCCCTATAAGGGTAGTCAGGATCTATCCAATACCCAAAACAGAAACGGCGAGGAGAGCCTCGCCGTTTCATCCAACATGTGATCTATACCGCTTATTTGTTAAACCACGCCATCAGTGTCTCAGCCGTGAGCGCAGAGGAAGGCGGGTTTTGCCCGGTGATCAGTTGACCATCTTCGCGCACGTAAGGGGTGAAATCGTCTGCTTTGCTATAAATCCCACCGCACTTTTGTAAGGCATCTTCAACGAGATGCGGCACGATATTGGTCAAACCAACGGCCTCTTCTTCGCCGTTGGTAAAGCCCGTTACCTGGCGTCCTTTAACAAGCGGCTCGCCAGCGCTGTCTTTAGCATTCACTAATACGATCGGCGCGTGACAAACCGAGGCAACTGGCTTGCCTTGGGCGATAAAGGTTTCGATCAGGCGAATTGAGTCCGCGTCGTCGACGAGATCCCATAGTGGGCCATGGCCACCGGGGTAAAATACCGCATCGAAGTCATCAGCCTTCATGTCGCTCAAACGATGGGTAGCGGCAAGCTCCGCGTTAGCTTTTTCATCTTGCTTGAAGCGGCGCGTTTCATCGGTTTGGCTATCCTCTGCATCACTTTTGGGATCCAGCGGCGGCTGCCCTCCCTTGGGCGATGCCAACGTTACTTCAGCACCCGCGTCTTTAAAGACATAATAAGGGGCGGCCAGCTCTTCGAGCCAAAAACCGGTCTTATTGCCGGTATCGCCCAACTGATCGTGTGACGTCAGTACCACTAAAATACGCTTGCTCATAACTCTCTCCATACGGTGAAAAATGAGGCTATTAAAATGCGTTACTGTTAGTAAGTGGGGGTCTGGATGGCGGAATACAAGGAGAAACGATTAGTGAGCATTGAAGCGCGGGATTTTTACCGCAGCGGGCCTGACCATCACCAGGGGCAAGCAAGCAGCTTTGCATTGATTCGGCGCCAGTTTGATTTTCGCTCGATTGAGATTGGCCGCTGGGTCACCAGCGCCGAGCGTGACCGAGCCGCTGAGCTTTTCCACGATGCGCTGTGCGATCTTATGTTGATTCTCCAGGGGCCAGAGGCGTTGATTTCGCTGCGCGGCTCTATAGCGCTGCAGTACGGCAGCGGTGGTCGACCGGGCGTATCCGCCCACTACGACCCGAGCCAACGCAGCTTTGCGCTGGCCAAAAACGCAGGCCCTGGCAGCATCGCCCATGAGTACCATCACGCTTTCGACCACTATGTCGCCACTAAGTGTTTTCGTGGCATCCCTAACGGCATGTTCGCCTCCACCGCGTGGCTAGCCGATGCGACGCCCATCCCCCACCCGCTTAATCAATTATTGATGGACTGCTTCAAAGCTATTCTGCTGCAGCCAGAAGGCGACCAGCCCAGCGAGCTGTTTAAGCACTCGGTGCAGATGGATAAAAAGCTCGGTCAACTCTACTACAGCAAACCCGAAGAGCTCTGCGCCCGCGCCTTTGAGGCCTTTGTACAAGATGCCGCTATCACCAACCACTTTTTAGTCAAAGGCACCAAAGCCTCCCCCGAAGCGGAGATGGGTCTTTACCCGCAAGGGAAGCAACGGGAGCGGGTTAATGTAGCGTTTGGCGACTTTTTTGGAAGATTGGGCAAGGCGTTGGGGCGTTAAAATTAGCAGCTTGGAATCGTTAAAAATGCAATGACATAACACTTGGGAGCGGGACTACACTTTCAACTCCAACACAGGAGATTCAACATGGCTCAGCAAGAGTGTGCGTGCCCCAAGTGTAAATGCGCGGTCGACAGCAAAGCCGTAGAGAAAGATGGCAAACTCTATTGCTGCGAGTCTTGCGCCAACGGCCATGCCGATGGTTCCAGCGACTGCGGCCACGACTGTCAGTGTGGGAAATAAGCCCACTACTGAACGTTTTCTGCTATTTTATCAACGCCCGCTAGCTGGTTATTTCAAACCTCACTGGCGGGCGTTCCGGCAGGTATTTTCTTGTCATCATGGAAAGGAAGCTCAGTTTTTTGCTTACGTGTGAAATGACGTAATCGCGACTAAGCTGTAGCAACGCTCACTACTCAAAGGAAGAGAAAATGTCTACTACTACCATCGTCGTTATCGTTGTTGTTATCGTTGCCGTACTTGGTATTGGTTTCAGCGGCGTGCTGCCTTTTTAGGAAACGCTTGCAAGCTAGGTTCACTTTTAAAGCTCTGAAAATAGAGCCTATAATCGTAGACACCTGGGCCGTAGCCCATTTTTTAGGCACAAAAAAGCCCGCTGATTAATCAGCGGGCTTTTTTAAATTCTGTGGCGGAGGGGGAGTCCGCATACTTTCTATCCAAGCCCTTCCAAATAAATACTATTAATCACTGATTTTTAAGACATTTAATTAATAAACCTTCCTATCTCGTCCATATTAATACGATCAAATAGAGAGCCAAAGTATGGGCTGAAGTATGGGCTTGGGTATGATACTTTCTATTCCTCATCACCAGAGGACATAGTAATGGGTAAGCTAACCACCAAGGGGGTTCAGAAACTAATTCGGGAATCCAAACCGGCGCTAACCAACGATGGTGATGGTCTGTATCTGAAGATCGGTAAAAGTGGTGGGGCTAGCTGGATTTACCGTTTCCGTTGGGATGGCAAACTTCGCGACATGGGGTTAGGGAGCTGTTCAGAAATCAACCTAGCTGCAGCCCGCGAGCAGGCTACAGGTAACCGAAAGCTGGTCAAGCAAGGGATTAATCCGCTGGATGCTCGCCTGAAAGAAGAAAAAGAAATACAGAAATTAGCCATCACATTTACAAGCTGTGCCGCCCGCTATATCAAGGCGCACCGCCGCAGCTGGCGTAATATCAAGCATGCCCGCCAGTGGGTTAGCACGCTCAAAACCTATGCAAGACCCAAAATAGGCAAAAAATCCATCGATGAAATATCAACACAGGACGTGCTTGAAGTCCTAAAGCCTATCTGGACAAATAAAAACGAAACGGCCAAACGTGTACAAGGCCGCGTAGAGAACATCTTGGATTATGCAGCAGCTCACGGCTATCGTGATCCGGTTAACCCCGCCCGCTGGCGTGGGCATCTTGATAAACTATTGGCAAAGCCATCGCGAATTCAAAAGGTCAATCATCATCCTGCCATGCCTTATGATGAAGTTGCTGACTTCATGGCTACCGTGAACGGCTATAACAGCCTGTCATCGAAAGCACTCCAGTTCTTGATCTTAACCGCCACACGCACTTCGGAAGTGCTGAATTCCGAATGGAATGAGCTTGATCTGAACAATGCTACTTGGACGATCCCAGCTGACAGAATGAAGGCGAATCGCGAGCACCGCGTCCCCCTCTCTCGCCAAGCTGTAGAACTGCTCTCCAACCTGCCTCGCGTGAAAGCCAACACCTACATTTTCGCAGGCATGAAGCAGGGGCGCCCTCTTTCGAATATGTCGCTTCTGCAGTTTATGCGTGGACTAGGCTACGGCCCGAGTGGTGAACAAGGTAACTATGTTCCCCACGGATTCCGCTCTAGCTTCCGTGACTGGACAGGAGAAGTTACCAGCTACCCCCGCGATGTGGCAGAAATGGCCTTGGCCCACACCATCGAGAATAAAGTGGAAGCGGCTTACCGACGCGGGGATCTATTCGAGAAACGGCGAGCGATGATGCAGGAATGGGCGGATTACATTTCGTAAACTACCAAGTCCGGCATCACTACCCTACTCCTAAGGCACACATCAGCAAGCAACCGAAATATCCTTCTCGGCATATTAGCTCGTATAGGCTTATTCCGTGGGATCGTTCGACTGAACCGAGAAGCTGTTGATCCAACGCTCCTTCTCAATAATGTGCTCGTGGATGTAGATGTACTGTGCCGCATTGGTGCGCAGAATTGCTAAGCAATTATCGATATAACTTTCGGGAACGTACATCCAAGCTTTCCATGCATCGGCACGACGCTCACGGCGTAATCTCGCCACCCCTTTCGGGCACTCGAAGATCGGTACCTGATAGCCACGGTACATCCGGTATCGTGGCATTCCATCTGCGTCACGTTGCTGAATGTCGGCCACAGTACGGGCAAACTCAACCGGGGATGGGGACCCCCTCAGTGTGATAACGAATTTTTCGCCTTTACGCTCTTCCGGATAAAAGCACTTTCCTCTCACTTCCAAATCGCTGCTGGCTTCTAAGACATGGGTTTCGAGATCGCTCCATAGAGGGTTCATCCTTAGCCGATGATTCACCCCTAGCCCTACCTGAATGTCGTACCCCGTCAGCCATAGATACAAAAATCGAAAGTATCTTGCACCTGACGCCGTGTTTTTTTTGCCATAGCACTATTCCCCTCTACTATTTTAACGACGCATGGCGACCTCAAGCACTGGCAAGCGCTGCTTGGTGAAGGTAAGCGCATGATTTACTGTGTAGGCAGCTATGGTCACGCCATTGCGTTGGGGCGCCTAGCCATTTACCACCTTCATCAGCCGCAAACAGTGACCATTCCTATTGCCATTGCCCCGCAAGGCAACCGTTGGGCCCTCAGCGAAGCCAGAGGGGTTAGCAATACCATACCTCTGATTACCTCGCTGGGAGCCATTCAGGCGTGGTTGGAAACAGCACCTTCATCGTTGTCGAGCTGACAGAAACTTTAGCGACATGCCTTGTCGCAACTTAACTTTAACCTGCTTCTATCAATACTCAGGGAGGCAGCTCGATGACCACAACAACGTCTTACGAACTTCAACCTTTAACCACCCTAACCTCACAGGCACAGCAAGAGCTTGCCAAGTGGCAGGAGGACCGTAAACGTTGGGAGGAAACGCTGCCGGTGATGGGATTGTTGAGTCAGTTTTTGGATCTGACACCATTCCTTACAGAAAATGCAGTCTCCGCAAGTACTGACGGCCGTAATCTATATTTTTGCCCTGCATTCAGTGCCACGCTCGACGATAAAGAACGGATATTTTTGCAGGCACATTTGATTTGGCACTGTGTCGCAGGACATCTTACTGCCCCATTGGTGGCATCTCCTCACCGCTGGCATCTAGCATGTGATCATGAAGTGAACAGCATGCTGCTAAAGCTGGGTATCTCGCTGCCCAGTCGCGCCCTGTTATTTCCAACGTATTTTGGCCGAAGTGCGATAGAGGTTTATCAGTGGCTATCAGGCCATCCGCGCCCCCAAGATGAGACATCACTCGATGTGCATCCTGCCGCCCTTTGGGCACACAACTCATCGCACATGCCAGATTTAGGGTTGATCGGGTTATGGCGGCGCCGGGCGCATTTAGCCGCCCAGGAAGCACCCGCCATACCCTCAATGGTGGCTGAATTTTGCTTAGCTCGTTAAACTGAACATTCCTTTCCTCTAATTCAGGACATGACGCCCCATGTCGGATTTTCGAGACACGTTATTCCGTTACCTCACCATGCTCCAGCTGATTCCGCGTTCACCAGGGCGAATCTCCACCACAGCGCTGAAGGAAAAGCTCGAAGATCGGGGCTTTCATATTGATACCCGGTCGCTGCAGCGCGATCTGCGTGACCGTCTATCACTGCACTTTCCGCTTATTTGCGATGATAGCCAAAAACCCTATCGCTGGTTCTTCGACCGTGACTTTCAATGCCATCTGCCCGCGCTGGACGTGCCCAGCGCCTTGACCTTGGTACTGGCGGAAGAGTATTTGTCTGGGCTACTGCCACCGGTGGTGGTCGGCCAACTGTCACCCCATTTTTCAGATGCTCGACGCTTGCTGGATGACTTGAGCAATAACGGCCTGAGCCAATGGGCACGTAAAGTGCGCGCGATTCCCAACGGTAAGGCGCTGATTCCGGCAGTGCTGGCAGAAACCACCTGGCAGACGGTCGCACAGGCACTGTTGGAGCAGAAGAGTATTGATGTCACGTATTTGTCGCGCACCGCAGAAACCGAAAAGAATCTGACGCTACACCCGCAAGGAATTGTTAGCCGCCACAGTGTGACCTACCTGCTCGCGCTAGTGGAAGGCTTCGACGACCTACGCCAGTTTGCACTGCACCGCGTTAAGCAGGTGGCAGTAAGTGATGTTAGCTGGCAAGTGAAAGATGGTTTTGATATTGACACGTATATCAAAAGCGGCGCATTTGGATATTTGCAAGGACCAGACGACGTAACGTTGGAAGCGGAAATTGCTCACCCGGTCGCATGGCTGCTGCAAGAGACTCCACTAGCCAAAACCCAGAAAATTGTGCCACTTGCAGAAAGCGAGGCTTATTACCTCACGGCGATAGTACCCAATGACCAGCAAACACTTTGGTGGTTGATGGGCATGGGTGCCAATGTGAAGGTGATTGCGCCAATCTCTTGGCGAGAAGCGCTCAAGAACAATGCCGAGCAGGTGCTGGCACATTACCGTGAATAGGCCTAGCCAGTTAGAGACAGATAAATCGGCTACTATTGTGCGGAACAATTCAAAGGCAAGCTCGCTCGATACCCCAAGGGGTAAAAAGGCAATATGTTCCCCACGGATTCCGCTCTAGCTTCCGTGACTGGGCAGGTGAAGTTACCAGCTAACCCCGTGATGTGGCAGAAATGGCTTTAGCCCACACCATCGAGGACAAGGTGGAAGCGGCCTACCGGCGCGGAGACTTACTCAATAAAAGGGGAATGATGATGCAGGGATGGAGTTGATATGTACTGACCAAAGGTAAGAAAAATTATTTTTTTATAGCTAAGGTATATTAGATCAAATTGATGAAAAACCAATCAATACATTAAGTAATCATTAGTCATTACGGAGATGCCTATGGACTTAAATTTTACACAGCACGGAGAAAAAATTATCTCCGTCAAAGAGGCAATAAAACACCTCGGCTTTAAGCTTGATGTATTAGCGAGTGCTGCAAGCGAGACCTACTCCTCTTTGATAGTCATACCTCCGAATAAAATATTTTTAGCCATTCGATATCCTAAAGATTATCAGCGTGGCATATTTGACCGCCAAAAAAAGGATTCACTTTCCCTTAACCTTGAAAAGATCAATGGCTTTATTACATCACCAGAAGATATTGAGAAAACACTTCATTCACTTAACTGGAGCACCTCTAAGCCTATAAAAGCCGTACGAACTGACCCAAAAAGCAATAGCGCAATAATTAGCACTCCTTACTCCATGGCACACGAAGAAAAATTTCATCAAAAAAAAATTCAGCACGGAGATAGCTCCTTATTAGATTTAATACGTTCATATAAAAACCAGGAATTTTATTTTAAAAAAGGTGCATTAAAAAATACTAAAATCACTCTTAATAACTGTTTCTTTATTGAGTCAGAAATTCAAAAAATTAAAAGCCATATTTATGCATCTCTTGAACCCAACTTCGAAGACATTAGCGATTATCAGATAAATGAATGGTCAAACAGCTTAATTATTGACATTAATGCTATTTATCATCATCTCCAAAAAGATAGTATAAAAGAAATAATAAGCTCAAAAACCACTAACAGCGATAAGAAAAAAATTATCACAGCATGGTTTGGAGAGCGCTGGGCAGGACGAAAAGGGGTAACCAAAGCGAGTCTAGACCAGGCTCATAAAATAGTCGGAAATGAAAATGTGAAAATAAACCTTAATACGTTAGGCGTTACTGGTGAGGATATCAAGCGAAACCAAGCCGGCGCCCCAGACATATTAATACTAATCGACGTTGCCGCAGAAAGACGTAATAAAAAGATACAGGACTATCTAGGTTCAGATAAATTTCATGATGAGTTAATTAAAGCTGGGGTTGAACCAGGTGATTTACGACAAGCGATTTACAGTATTATAAAAGGTAAATAAGCAAGCTGTAAATTTTATTTTACAATGAAACCGTTTAAGACACGCACATAAATAGAAGGCTAAACACACATTAACTAACGCACAGCGTATTTACTTTTTCTACAATTTATTAATGACCTCCGGTGCATTTGCAGTGAATTTTCGCTGGAACCACCTGGAAAACAAATTTAATAAAAATTCTATACCACATGTCCAGGCAGTAGACTGTGTTTACAATACCATTATGCATGTCACTCTTCCTGCCTGGTGTAATCGCTGTGTCTACCTCTACAATATTGGAACTAAGCGTTCAATATCATTACGAACATTATCAGAGCTACTTCAATTGCTATTTAAGAGCTATTGAATAATTTGGCTTGATTCTAACGCCTCCATCACAGCTGATACTGCATTGTTAGCCATTGAGCCATCACCTACAAAAGCAAGGCCAGATGCTTCCCTTTTTGCTTCACCCGCCCAAACAATATCACCTTCAACGTTATAGAGCTTAGCATCAATCCTTATAGCTCTCGAAAGCGCATTCATTGGAGTGGTCATACTGGTTATATTAGCTTGATTGCCATAAACATTCACACTACCAAATGACTGGTAGCCAACAGTTGTACTGCCAGTAGAGTCTGACAGAGACATTGCGAGCACTTCCTCAACCCCGAGGCCCCAGACTTTTTCGACAAAATCCTCGTGGCTTTTTGAGAATTGGGCATAATTACGCACGCCAACTGCTTGAATACCTTTTCCATTCAGGGACTCAACCACACCTTGTTCGATCATTCTTGCAGAATCACCCGTGTTATCTACATAAATCGCTACATTCGTTATTTTGTAGTCAGAATACTCTGGGTTTAAATGCCCAATTCCCTGTGTTGTATTACAACCAGAAAGAGCAAAGATTAATACTAATAGAAACAAAATTGAGCTTAAATTTTTCATATTAACACCCTCATTTAGTTTTTTGTCTAACCGCATTTATTTATAGTACTTTCAAAAGTCTTCAACCGGTGCCTGCCGCACTTTTTCTTGTAATCGGCTCAGCATTCTTCCGGGCAAATGGAAGGATGCTTCCAATGTAGCTCCCCAGTAGTCATCTTCATAGACAAACATGTCGATTGCTCGTGTGCCGGGCTGCAGCTTTAATATCATGTCATCAGCATTGCTAGAGTTAGCAAATAGCTTTTCTAGAGCATCCTGCTCCACTAACGTAATTACTAAGTGGCCATTACGCAGCTGCTCACCCTCAAAGCTATTCAGTGCAAGCTCAAAGCTAGCTTCATCCGCAAAAGTGCCTTGGTGAAGTTCATATACCAAATCAAGGTTGTCATTCAGCCCCTCAGCATAGATCATCCCGAAATCACGAATCAAAGCGCCAATCATGGTTGCGTATAGATCATCGCTGTAGTCGGTCACAATACTTGTGCTTACTAACGTGTTATCGTCAGCGAACGATAGCTGACCCTGGAACGAGTGCTGCAGAAACGTCACGTTGTCATTGCACAACGCTAATACGCCAAGATCCGCAGTGCAATCGTAATACCCCTGGCTGCGTGGGAATTGATCAATGTGCTGACCGTAATGCCAATCTTTAAATAGCTGCGTACTTTCATCAGCACCTACGATCGGCGAAGTAATAATCGCCAAGCTTGTTAATGCCCCTGCAGTTATCCACTGTTTCATTCCCTTAGTCCTTATGTGTTTATCTCAGAGCTTGAGCAAAGTGAGCTCCGCAAGTTTTCTCATATATATTTTATATAAAAAGACACTTCGCTTACACTAAGCTATTTTTTAAGGATCATACAACATCGCTGGTAACGCAGCTCGATCAACATCTTCATTAACATCTAAGGATAAGCAAACCAACGTTTTTGCTGAGCTAATAAGCTCTTCCCATCTCGATGTTAGGTTCATTGACAACCGATCTAGGACTTTGTAAGTAGGATCCAGAGGATCTAAAGATTCATTAATAATATGCTCTAGCTCTTCTAATTCATCAGGAACTCTGAAACTATCCTCAATTGAATCGATTAAATCCTCCATATCAACAAAAGCGGTTTCTAACGCTTCACGCTCCTCCTTCATCCAACATTGAAACTCCTCTTCAGGCATATCAAATTCTTTTTTTTGCCTACTAGGAACGTCTTTAAGCCCTCTGACCTGCAAACCTTCTGGATCAAAGCGTACTTGTAATGCAAATTTTTCAATATCACTAAAGGTTTTTCCATCCTCGGGAAGAAAACCAATCTCTTGATTTATCTCATAAGCTTCTTCTACAAGATCACCAATCTCTTCCAAAGTTTTAGTTAATACTGTGTCATCAAAAAGGCTATTTAATATTGCCAGCTCTTGCTCAAACTCGGCATAAATACCCAAATACTCTTCTGCTTTTTTATCAATGCTATATTTACTCATGATGCCCCTCACTTATTTCTTTGTCATTGCAAGAATCAGACGTTCACGAACTCGTGCATCACCTTCCTGCATAGCCATCACAGGCTGATCCCACCACTCCATGAATTCACGCCCTGGGCTATCGATGACAATCATTGCTAGCAAATCCAGCATCACCGCTGTTTGAGCAAGAGGACTAGCCTTAGCGTAATGAGCCACTTTTATGCTGAAATCGGTGTATTCGTTCGCTGTAGAGCTATTATTCGCTGGGCAAGCCTGCTGCAAGAAATCAAAGACTTTGTCGCCAAGGTAATGCTTCGCCAGGTCATAAGGCTGATTAATGGATTCAAATACGCATACTAAACCCGCTAATGTACCCATTTCGACTGGAAGGCCTTCTTGCACAGCAAGTGCACGGGCCTGCTCACCTCTCATGGCATCGTATCGCTCATCCGGCGCTGGCATTTCAAACATGTAACCCGTTTTCGCATCTTTTTTGGCCAGCGCGTAAGCTATGCTGCTAAAGCTTTCTATACCTGCTGCAATATCACTAACTAGCACATTCAACTTAGCCCGTTCAGCTTGCTTGCCCGGTGTTTCCATTGTGAGTCTTCTCTATACCAGCACTGGTGCATCAGAAAGTCCCAGGCGGCTTCTGGTCGTTATCTTCAAGTTATGAGCTTGCTCAAAGAGCCAATCAACGAACTCAGCCCCATCCATGACTTGTACATCGTGGCTTTCTGCGTAGGTTATTGTTTGCTCTTCAATGAGAGCAGAGGTGATGAGCCAGCGCTGTGCGCCCTCTTCTTCAATGGCTGCTAGCTGCTTAATTCCATGGGCATCTGTTGTGCCCTGGTGGTGCTTGACCTGAAGTAAGAGCTTTGTCTGGATGAAACGGTCCTGTCGATACGCTTCAATATCAGCATCTGCAATACCTGAGTAGTGACGCTTACTCGGGCGATGAACGCTATATCCTTCAAGCTCCAGCAACTCCATTACCAACTGTTCAAATCCTTCCCCACCGCTTGCTAGGTAGGTGCCACCCTTTTGAATACGCTTGAGTAGTTCTTTTTTTGCCTCAGCTACCAAATCATTGTTTTGTGCTTCGTATTGGCTGCTTATGCTGCTATGCCCACCCTTTTCGAGCGTGGCATAAAGACGCTCTAGCTCATCGGAGAACTCGTCCAGTGGCGCAATTGCCATACGGATTTTAAGACGAGTTTCGAGTGCATTGGAGAGATCATCCCGAGGAACACGCTTTAAGCTTCCGTCAGGGTTACGCAGGAACTCAGCGCCTACACGATTTTCACCGTAATGCACATCTAGGCTGAAGCTTTTCTGTCCCGTTGCTCGGGCAAGCAAAATCGCCCGGTTTACTGGCACTACAAGCAGGTCACCCTGCTGAATATTGAAAAACCGGCGGATTTGGTTTTCTTTTCGACCAACCTCTATATTTTGCTCGCGAAAAGCGCCCATTAAGTCGTCGGCGCTCACATGGTCAGAAAAATTCATCTGGGACCAACCGTAGCCAACCTGATGCTGATGACTTAATACTGCAGGGCTGCGTACCAATAATACTCGACTCACAGTGACCACCTTGTGTTAAAAACAATACTGAATTAGGTTTTAGTTAAACTTAATAGACTAATAAAGTACAGCTTTCACAACCAAGAATAATGAGATCACTGGACCAGTTTAGTACTGCATCACCTCACCAAATCCAGCAAGGTGTCGTAAGAATCCACCACATCGTATTTCACCTGGGCGGTAGCAATAGTATCGAAGAACTCTGTAGCGCATTTGATTTTGGCTTCTTCCACCTTGCGTAATTCCATAGACGACATGCTGCCCTTAGTCTCAGCAATGAAGTAAACGTGTTTGACGCCTTTTTCATGGAAGGCAATCGCCCAGTCTGGGTTGTAATTGCCCACAGGTGTCGGGATGAAGAAGCTCTTAGGCAGCTTGGCGTATACCACTACCTCTTTGCGCGTCTCCATATCTTCCACGAAGTCACGCTCAATTCCGGAGTCAGTGACCACGTAATCGTAAATGTGCCGTTTGGCTTTGTAGGCGGTATCCAGCCGGTTTTCAGGCTTCTCAATGGTGAAGATGTCTTGGCTATGGATCTCCTTGAGCGGGTCGTAGCTGATGTGCTCGACCACCATGGTAGCCTTCTGCTCATTAATAAGGCGCACGGCTTGCATCATGAAGTCTTCAGGGTTCATGGCATACTGCTTGAAGGTACTCGCCTGAACCTTAGAAAGCATCGCAGCAATAGTGCGGCGTGTTAGCTTTGTACCATCCGCTAATCGACCTATCAGGTCATACGTCACCGCCGAATGCACCGAGCCTTGGTATTTCTGGTTATCCCGTTCCTTAACAGTAAAGCCTTCGCCGCGCTTGAGGTCTTCATAGCTGGCATCCACATTTTGCTCGCCACGCTCAATTTTGTATTCGAGGCGCTTCACCTGGAGCTTTAAGTCCAGGTAACCGACGCATTTTTGAATCAGCTCATCCGAGTTAAAGCGCACCGAATAAGCCGCTTTGCGATTTATCTTCTCCCACAGCGCCTGAAATTCTTGCTTGTAGAAATTATCGTTAAGGGGGTTGAGCTTGGTGCGACGACCATCGTCAATATGTGGCAATTGAGCATTGCTGAAGACGCTATCGATCAGCTGGCCAATTTGTGCCTCATAGGGCTTCAGTGAGTCAGGCAGCTCAGCTAGCGCGCCTTTTTCTTTGGCCTGATGATAGGTATCGGTAATGTGGTCATCGTTATCCGTGTAATCATGTTTGAGCAAGTAACGATAGATGTCCTTCGCCATCGCAGCCGTTACTTCAGTCTCTTCACCGGCATCGTTCACCAGCAGCTTACCCTTGAAGTAATCCTCATCGGCCTTACGGGGCCGTTCAGAAAGGTTGGCGGCAATATCTTTCTGCAGCGCGGTGACGAAATCCTTGTAGCTTTCGCTGGCTATCACGGTCAGCCCATTGATGTCGTGAACGGTCATGGGGTCGTCCATACGCTCACCCAGCTGATTAACCGCCAAACGCAGCCCACGCCCGACTTCCTGGCGGCGTGAGATAGTGTTATCGCTATGCTTGAGTGTGCAGATAACAAATACGTTGGGGTTGTCCCAGCCTTCTCGCAACGCTGAATGCGAGAAAATAAAGCGCGTTGGCTCCTTGAAGGAAAGCAGCCGCTCTTTGTCTTTCAGAATAAGGTCATAAGCGTCTACATCTTGAGAAACCGGTGATTTAGAGCCCGTCTCAGGATCTTTAGTAAGCTTCAAAGCCCCATCAACTAGACGCTTGGACTTCTTGTCGATAGAGAAGTAACCGTTGTGGGTTTTCTCGGTGGCAATCCCTTTAAGGTAGCGATTGTATTCACTGTCTTCTAGGGTCATCACCTCGTTGAGTTCGCGATTGTACTCCTCTTCAAACATCTGGGCGTATTCACCTGCCACCTCGCCACTGTCGTCATACTGGCGGTACTTCGCCACTTCATCGATAAAGAACAGCGTCAATACCTTAATGCCTTGGGAGAATAGCTGCTGCTCTTTCTTGAAATGGGCTTTAATCGCTTCACGAATCTGTATCTGCCGCAGTACTTTTTCAGAAATATCAGCGGTGATATCGCCAACCGTTAGCTCTACGCCATTTTTAAAGCTGAGCAGATCAACCCTGGCATCAATGTCAGAGACCACAAAGCCTTGGTACTGAGCCAGCCCGCCAGATAGTTCATATAGGTTGTCACCTTGCCGGAGCTTGCGACGCTTACGCCGAATACCGCTCGCACCTTTTTCTTCGTACTCCACTACAGCAACGGGTGGCTTGCTGCGGGAGGTTTCGATATTTTCAAGGTAAAGGTAGGCATCCGTGCCGGTTAAGCCACGGGTGGTGATGCCATGCACAGAAATTTTCTTAACCAGTTTTTGGTTGTAAGCATCCAACGCATCTAACCGGTGGATTTTGTTGTAGGTCGTTTTGTGCGTGGCTGAGTAGCGCACAATAAACAGAGGGTTAAACTCGCTCAGCGAACCAAGCGTTTTGCCACCTTCCATCTTCTGCGGTTCATCAAGGAACAAAATTGGCCGATTGGCCTTGATCACGTCAATAGGCCGGCGAGACTGGAAATCATCTAGCTCATTATAAATTCGTCGATTATCTTCACTTCGGGAGTTAAACGCCTGGACGTTGATGATCATTACGTTAATGCCCGCATTGGAGGAAAAATCCTCTATTTGGTGCAGTTGCTTCGAGTTGTAGATAAAAAACCGCGCTTTCTTGCCGTAGGCTTCTTGGAAGTGGTCTGCCGTGATTTGCAGCGACTTATATACCCCCTCACGAATGGCAATACTGGGTACGACAATGATGAACTTGCCCCAGCCGTACTTTTCATACAGCTCGAACATGCTCTTCAGGTAAACGTAGGTTTTGCCGGTACCTGTCTCCATTTCAACATCAAGATTGATGGAGCAGCCGGTTTTATCATCTTTAGCCAACGCATCTGAAATGGGCAAATTCTGGCGCTGCTGCACCGCTTTTATATTGCCTAGTAGCTCCATCTCTGAAAGCTCAACATCTGCATTTCGAAAGCCTGCATCAGCAGCTTCAGGCGACGCATAAAGGTCACGCTGCACAGGGGTAGAAAGCTTGCTCACCCTGCCTGGGTCGATCTGGTACGTTACCCCACGGCTTGGCGGCTGGCCTTTGAAGCAGGCTACTACGGAGTCAACGGCTCGGGTCTGATACGCCTGGGTTTTAAATTGGAGCTTCATAGCCATCCTAACGCTTTCTCTCTGCAAGCTCTCTGCAACTATCTTTTGCAGAGAGGCATAAGTATCTGGTTTTATTAACCTAATCACTAACCTTCAGAGCAGCTCTCTATGCATCTCTTTGAAAGCTCTCTGCAAGATGCCAACACGGTGCGGTATCAGAACCCCTATTAACAATCACACCACGTCGCCTTAGCTTGGTCAGCAGGCTACTGACTTTGTTGTACTTTTGCTTGTCACTTAGCCCATCACTTAACTTATCCATCAATAGCTCATTGATGTCTGCCCGATTCGCCTGGCCAAACTTTTGCAAGTAATCTGTCAGCAGTTTTGCGTAAAATTCATCATCCTGAGCACGGGTTTTGATGTAACCCGCTTTTTTTGATGTTGCTCCAGCCACCTGAGCCGACACATAAAAATTAGGCTTCCGACCCTCGATTAGGCCTGCACGTTTCAAGCGTGTAACAGCATCATCGGCGACAGGTAGCTTTTTCTGCACGCGATCAAGTGCCAGCACGTCCACCAGCGAAAGGTCCGTTTTCTGGATCAGCAAGCGGCTGTATGCCGCGTCAACGACGCTACCGTACAGCTGCAGCCTGACGGCTCCCGGTTCGCTCAAGTCGTAATCTGGCAGGGGTAAATACCGCTTGACCTGGCGGGCATACATATCGTGAATACCGTAGCCCATTGTGTCGATCATATTAAGCTCGGCCATGGCCTGTGTCAGAAAGGGGTTTCGATAGCGCCTTGGCACACGGTGCCCCTCTAAGTAATCACTTGGCTGACCATCGAAAAAACTGCCTTCGTTTTCAAACACCAAGCGATCTGCCCGCTCAACCACCACAACGCGTGCATTGCGGGTGTAATCCTGATGCGCAATACAGTTGTGCATCGCTTCAAGCACGATTTTTTGGTCGTACTTAGAGACTTCGATAGGCAGCAGTTCATCTTGTGGCAATAGCCGTAGTTGGATATTACGAATGCGCTGATATAGCTGCGTGGTCGTGAGCAGAAACGGGGGAGAGAAATGTTCGTAAGCCCGCTCTGGCCCTTCCAGCTTCCAGGTCAACTGCGCGGGATGCGGTGAAAGCAGTGGCGCGGCTTCTTCTTTTCCCACCAACAACAGTGCGGCTCGAGTTATTTTGCCGTCTATCGTTAACTTGGCACGATCCAGAAAGGTTGCCAGTGGCCACCCCATAACCTCATCATGCTCGAAGCGGTTAGCGTATTTCTTTGCGAATGACTCCCTGGCTTTATCGACAGCGGCGGTGTCCAAGTGGTCGAGCGTTGCGTTTGGCACCAACTGGGCAGTCCAATCCGTGGTGTCTGTCTGGCGGCGAATCGTATCCAGCTTATCCAGCCCCAGGTTTGTTAGGCTTTCCCCAGCCCGTGCATAGTAGTGGCCTTGCCAAGCAATTGGCATTCCCATTGGGGCAGCTGGTATTTCAAAAAGTACGACACGTCCTTCTGGCGTTTCCAATTCATAGATAGCGCGGAAGGTAATGCTAGGTTCGGTGCCATCCGCGATCTGCATCTTTAATTGCTCAAGCGTGCCCGCTGCTTGGCGGTATTCTGAGCCAACCACCGCACGCGTCTTGTCATCTACACCAAAAATCAACCAAGCGTTATCGCTGTCGCTTAGATTCGCGGCATTAGCAAGTGCTGAGAAATACTTGCCCAGATCTGACGTGGAGAACCCCTTTACCCCGCGTTTAAACTCGACAATCTCACCTTCCCATCGCTCAATAAGCTCGTACAGCTGTGTTTTGAGTAACTGTTCGTCCATCGCCATGAGTTAAATCACCTTCACTTCGCTATTGGGCGATTTCTGGGCAAATATCTGTTCGACATTGATTTTAACGCTGTCATTGGCAAAGCCAGCATCACGGAACACGGCACGTAACGGCTCATATTCAGCAAGCTGTTTGACGAAGGCCTCATCGATATCAAGATCAAAACAGGCGGCTAACGCCATGTACTTGTCGCTACCATCCACGAAGTAAACGGTTTTACCAGCAATGTCTTTTTGCGTTATCGGAAGGCTCAGGTCGACGCCCCAGTCTAGTATCACTTGGAAGAGTAGGTCTTCGGGAATGCGATCCTGGCGGATATTATCTGTAGCTTTTGAGAGCATGTCTTGGCGAAGCTCGCCGGGTTGGTAGTACACCTCTTCCATATTGGAGCTATCTATCTTAAGCACTCGAAAGCCAACGTCTTGGTTCCAAGACTCATGCTTTTCACTTGCAAGGATTTTTTTACCAGCGCGACGGATACGCTCTTTAGATATTTCAGCAATATTTTTATAGCCTGCTTTAAAAGCTTCCGATTTTTCATCGCAGGGTTCAGGAAGCTGAACCATGATAAATCTTCGGTTACCACCATCTTCGGCATTCAGTTGCATAACTGCGTGGGCGGCAGTAGAGGAACCTGCGAAAAAGTCTAAAACTAAATCATTATTTTGCGTCGCATGCTCAAGGCAATATTTTATTAAACCTACAGGCTTTGGAGTATCAAAAAGCCTCTTTTCAAACATTTTTTTTAGTTCCAAGGAACCACTTTCATTTGCAAACTCGCTTCCGCTCCATATAGTTTTGGGTTTTATTCTCTTTTCTCCATTTATGCCTTCAGCGTAATCTATTTGAAAAACATCATATCTTTTTTCGACACCAACTGTACGCGCACATAGTTCATTTATTCTTTCGGCAGAGGTTTCTTTACCCCAACGCCAGCGGCCGTCTTCGCCACTAGAAAGGAAAGGGTATATCTCTATGTGGTAGTGATCATTTTTTACAAGTGAAACCGTATCGTCGATAGGGTTTGCGTAGAATGGGTAATGCATATTTGGCCTATCAATCTTTCGAGCACTATCCCCACGCTTCCTTAACCCTTGTAATCTAAATTTTTTACCACTGGGGGCCTCTTCTTGATACTCTTTTAAGTATTCCTCAGGTAGAGATACTCCAAGAGACGCAAAACTTACCTTTTGATATACGAGTAAATAATTATGAGCTGTAGCATAAAATTTGTCATCGCTTCTTCCTTTAAAGTTGCTGACAACTGTTATCAATCCAATTCTGTTTTCTTCTCCAAAAACTTCATCGCACGCTTTGCAAAGGTTATTCACCTCGCCATCATCAATATTTATAAAAACAACACCATCATCTGCCAGCAAGTTCCTCGCGAGCCTCAGTCTCGAATAGATCATCGAAAGCCAATCCGAATGAAATCTCCCATTGGCATCTGTATTCGCCACTAATCGATTTTTTTCTTTATCTTTCTGATTTGATCTTTGCAAAAACTCTTCTGTGTTCTCAGAAAAATCGTCTTCATAGATAAAGTCATTCCCAGTATTATACGGCGGATCAATATAGATCATTTTAACTTTCCCAAGATATGTCTCTTGGAGAAGCTTTAATGACTCAAGATTATCGCCCTCAACAAATAGATTCTTCGTATTATCAAAATCAACACTGTCTTCCCGGCAAGGGCGCAGCGTTTTAGCAATCGGCGCATTGGCCGCCAGCAAGGCGTCACGCTTGCCGGGCCAGTTCAAGTGATAGCGCTCTTGCGGGCCTTCAACGATATGGTCGGATAGTTCTTGGCGCAGCTGATCGAAGTCTATTGCTTGCTTTACATTGCCATGCTCATCACGCGCTTCCGTCACGCAGCTAGGGAAGAGTTCTGCCAGCTTGGCGATGTTGCCCTCAGTTAGGTTGGGCGAATGCATTTTGAGCTTATTCATGGTGCTTTCTTTCTCCTGGCCTGCTTGGCGCTTTACCACTAGCGGGCGATATATTCGGCAATCTGTTCTCGTATTCCGCGAAGCTCGGCATTCAGCTCGACTTTGCGGTTAAATTGTTTCGTATTGCGTAACCGTTTCTCTAATTTTTCAGCCTGCTTTCCTAAGGCGGTGGCTGCATTAAATCGTGCTAACTGCTCTTCCAAACGCTCACCATCACGCTTGGGCGTGGGTATCAGCTCACTCAGACACTGGTGGTAAAGCGCTTTCAGATGAATAGCAGGTGGTAACGGGCAGCGTTCCGCACCCTCTTCATGCCAACCGCTACTGAGATAGTGTTCGTCTGTTACCCAATGATTGGCATCCGCTTGACTGGGGCGCTTGTAGGCCGCTTTAACGCATACTCCGCTTGGGCCCTTTAACTCAAACACAGTGGGAAACGGGATAGCGCGGTCAATGGCACTCAACACATCGTCGTGGAGTGCTTCGCCTTTCAGGGTTACCACAAACACCTGCAGCTCGGGCACCTCCTTCGTGCTGGGTAAATTCAGCGTGCTGGAGGCCAGCTTGGCGTGCCAGGTAATCTGATCTACTTCATCACGCAAGCGCTCGCGTAGTTTGGCACTGCCCTTTATATGAGCAAGGATTTTCTGTTTCGCCACTACTCGGTCTAAGCGAGTTTTCGCGGGGAATTGATATAGCAGGCCTGACATTTCTTAACGCCCCTGTTCTGACTGAGCTTGGTGAGCGCCTGTCTACCGAATCACCAGGAACGCCATTAACTCAAAATCACTAAGTCCTTGTATGGTATCTACTAAAGCCGTGGTTGTCCCACCGCCAAACAAGCTATCGATCTCCTGTTCTTCTTTTACTTCCACCATGGAACGAATGGCCTGATCAAGTAACGCCGAATAAGCACTCATATCCCGCCCATCTTGCGTCTCCTGATTGAATGGACGATACACCGTCTCTACGGCCTCTGTGTGTCCTTTACACGCAGTACGAGCCAGATCCAATAGCCGCTTCACCTCTGAGTAATCATTGAGTATCTCGCCCTTGTTGCCAATGTACACAAGGTAATAGGGATGTAAGCGGTTTTGCTGCTGCATCTCGCTTTCTGTTTTGCTCGCCGAATTATTAAGGTGGCGCAACATGAAAATAACGCCGGGAAACAGCCCCTTTTCAGGCTGTGCGGGAGCAACGCTATGTAAGCCGTTGGGGATATGCCCTAAATCACCGTTCTCTTTTATGTAACCCAACAAGTCCATGCGAAACTCGTTCAACCCCAGATCGGTGATCGAAACGCCGGACTTCAAATCCTCCATCTCTACCACTTCGTCCTGTAGGCGCCGTAACTGCTCACGCCGATAGGCAATATCGTTGGCTTGAGCGTTGAGCACGTTGTCATCCCCTGTCGCGGTGACATCGGCAATCACCATGCGGTTTTCAACTCTCTCCTTCAGGTTAATGTACTCATCAAGACTGATATCTGGCCAGTAGTTGACTAGTTGGATTGTGGCATTGGCCGAACCGATACGGTCGATCCGCCCGAAGCGCTGGATGATCCGCACCGGGTTCCAGTGGATGTCATAATTGATCAGCATGTCGCAGTCCTGAAGGTTCTGGCCTTCCGATATGCAGTCAGTAGCAATCAAAATATCAAGCTCACGGGGCTCATCAGGGAACACCTGAGCTTTGCTTTTAGATTGCGGCGAGAATAGCGTCAATAGCCCCTGAAAGTCATAGTGGCGGCGGCTGTCCGGCATGCTGCCTAGTGTTGACGCAGGCGCATCACTTCCAGTGACCAACCCCGTGTGGATTCCATGATTATCCAATAATGTCGGTGCTAATTGCTGATAGAGGTACTTAGCGGTATCAGCGAAAGCGGTAAAGATCAGGATTTTGCGATTCCCTGGATTGATGGGAGTCGTGATTTTATCCGCTATGTATTTGCTTAAGTGCTGTAACTTAGCATCATCATCCGTAGTAACTTTTGCCATTTGCTCTAAAAGTAGGTCGATCCATACCAAATCGTTGTTTAGATCGTGCTCCCACGAAGGTAAATCCATATCCTTCAAGCTGATCTGTACTTTCTTACCCACCGTGCTGTCGTCTGGCATGGGGATGTTGTCATCATCGGGATCAGCATCCTCGTAAGCAGCAGCTAAATCGGCAAAACTTTCGTCACTACCGTTTAGCTTGAAAAGTTGGATTTTATCTAGGATCGCCTGGTGACTATTTTTGAGTGATTGTAACGTCAGCCGAAAAGAAGCCACTGAGCTTTCCAAGCGCTTTAACAGGTTCGTCGTCATCAAAGCTTGCAAGCTTTTTTCCCGATCAGCCTGCTTGAAGCGTCCGCCCCCACTGGTCACCTTGGTGTCGTACATCTCTTCGTACTTTTTCAGTCGGCTCGGTAGGATATAACTAATCGGCGCATAGACAGCGAGTCTCAGCTGGGACAGATGCTGAAAAATTTCGTTAAAATCGATCACGTCCGTGCGAGTTGTCAGGGGGCAGTGGAACGACAACGGCTTGCGGCGTGTAGGAAACCTGCCAATATCAGTGGTGTCATAAAAAGTTTCGATATGCCGCCGTGAGCGTGCGATGGTGACACTATCTAATAACTCAAAGAAATCAAAATCCAGCGTTTTGAGAATGGCGCTGGTCGTGCGCTGTTCAGGTGGTAGCGATGACCAATGGTTAAACGCTGCCTGTGCACGGCGAAATACACCGTCAATATCTTTGGAACCGCTCAAATGCCGCGTTAGGTTTTCCGATTCACCTTCGTAAGCGAGGGCCAGCTGATTCTTCAGGTCATTGAAGCGATTATTGACTGGCGTCGCCGAGAGCATAAGCACTTTGGTCTTCACACCAGCACGCATGACTTGATTCATTAGCTTCTGGTAGCGCGTTTCACGGTCTTTGTAGATATCGTTATTACGAAAGTTGTGCGACTCATCGATGACTACTAAGTCGTAATTACCCCAGTTGACGCGGTCCAGCGGCATACCTAACGATTCGCCGTGCGTACGCTGCAAATCCGTATGGCAAAGCACATCGTAATTGAGCCGGTCCTTCGCCAGGACATTGGTAGTCAGGTTCCGGTTATACGTCAGCCAGTTGTCGGCCAGTTTTTTCGGACAGAGCACAAGCACCGAACGGTTGCGCAGCTCGTAGTATTTGATGACCGCCAAGGCAGTGAAGGTTTTCCCGAGCCCAACGCTATCCGCCAGGATACAGCCATTGTAGGTTTCCAGCTTGTTGATGATCCCAGTGGCTGCATCCCGCTGGAAGTTAAAAAGCTTTTGCCATACGGCGCTATCTTGGTACCCCGTGCGGTCGTTTGGTAATACGTCTTCGCTAATGTCTTCCAAGTATTCGTGAAAAATATGATAGAGCATCAAGAAGTAAATACGCTCGGGGGAGTTTTCTCGGTAGACGGTCTCAATGTGTTCACATAACTGAGCGGTCACATCCTCCAACTTGTCATCGTCTGACCAAAGCTGTTCAAACAGGGCCATAAATTGTGCTGTATGTGCTGGGTCACTGAATCTGGTGACGAAGTTAGAGACAGCATTGCCTGGCTGGTAGCCAAGATCCACGGCAGTAAATCCCTGCAGCGGCATATAGACCGTATTGTTTCCTTGCGCTTCAACCCCAGCGAAGGGCTGCATGGCAGCCTGCCCACGATTAGAACGGAAGTTAGCTTTGCGGCGTATCCAGCTGGCACACTCGCGGGCAATGGCCCGCTGGTTCAGCTGATTCTTGAGCTGTATTTCGAATTCACTACCATGAAGGCTGCGCTCGCGTTCGGCCTTAGGGATAAAAAACTCACGGTGAGCTTTTCGCAGCGTGTCGGTGGCCTCACTAGGCACGAAGGTAGGCGACGTAAAAATGAAGTCTAAAGACTCAACCTTCTCAAGTTCTTTTTTTAGAGCTTCGAAAGCATAGATAGAGAAGCAGGAAGCCGCTATTTTGAGCTTAGCTCCGGGCTGCAGAGTGTCTTTCAGGTCATCGCCTAACAACCGGTTGATGTTGTCGATGATCTCCATGCGCTCGTCTCCTACCGCTCCTTGGCCGTAAACCGTGCCAGGCGTGCTATTAAAAGGTGTGGCTTGCCAGCGTATATCAACGCAAGCGGTTAATGAAGCATTCTTCACTTTCTCAAACCGCCACTTTTCCCTTTGAATTAAGGCCTTAGATTACGCCGCACGTGAATAGCCTTTTACTCCCACTAAAACGCAAAAGCCCCGAGCCTAATAGGACTCGGGGTTCTGTGTTGGTTATGAGTTGACCACTGACATCAGTAATGCTTGATCATCTTGATAGTTCGGGTATAGATCAATGATCGTTTTCTTAGCCATTGTACCAATGCGTATCTCCCCATTGTTGTGCAATGCATCAAGCGTTATGTTTAGTCTGCCTGCATCGCGTAACGAATTTGGTCCATATTTTCGTACACGATTTTTTCTCAGATAACGGTACCCCTCCGTGCGTTTTTGGTTAAACCAGCCTTGTAGCGAGAAATAGTCTTGCTGTTCTTCCGATGGTGCCTGGAAAAGGCGAATAAACTCGTTAGAAAACCAGAAGCTGAGCCTAATAGCATCATTTAGCGTATCTAATGAAACCTCCTCATTTAAGCCGTGCTCTGCACAATGCAGCAGTACCGCCATGCGTGCGATATTATCTGCGAGTTTTGAAGCATGGTCCCCATCTCCCTCAAAACGCCCACCGACGCGTATTTCACGCTCAATCTCATTGGCTACAATGAACCATCGCTCCTTCGCGAGTAGTGAAAAGCCAATCTTAATGCGTTTAAAGTCAGCCGCTTTACTTGCTTTTACGTTGAACTCAAAAAGCTCTTTGACCCATTTTTCATATCCAGGATTCGGAGTTTTGTCGATTTCCTTAACTTGTCTATACCCTTGCGTAGTCAATGGATAGGTAATATGCGTTCTTGCAAAAAAACCGATACCACGTGCGTTTTCACCTCCTTTCGCAACAAAACGTTGCATAATGCTGGGTTGTGCTTGAATAAAAAGCGTCGTGCGTGGGTTCACCACAAAGCTACTACTTGTCTTGCGATCGACTCGAACTGGATCACCACCCCATAACGAGTTCCATAGTGATAACTTGCGGGCTGCAGGCCCGGCTAATATCTCCTCTCCTTCGCTGGAACGTAAAATTGCTGAATTGATCGATTCTCGGTAAAAAATATCGAGAGCCGCCTCAGGTGTCACATCACTGAACGTTCGAATACCTGCTCTAGCGGGGTGTTTAGGTTGTGCCTGCTCGTGCTCATAAAGCTGGGTGATAGCATTCTCATCGCCATCATTTACTACTGCTTTCAATAACCCCCTCTTTTTTGCTTTCCAGATTTCGAATTCAAGTTCGTATTCTAAGACCTCCTGTTCGTAGTTATCGTCTAAGTCAGCTTCTAGCTCGTTAAGATCTTGAGAAAATTGGTTATCTACCGTTGTTTTGCGCTCACCTGATACCGCCACAGTAACGAAATACTGGCTTGGTGGTACGACTTGCCCGTTTGGCTTCTCCACATCCACCAGGTTTTGAAGAAGAAACGATGCAGTTGCCAACCCTCCTTGCACTACCATGGGAAGCGGTGCTTGCGTTGCTTCAGCGACTTGGTAGATCTTGCTGAGTAAAGGCCCACCACTATCAATCACGGGGAAATCAAAAACGGTTGAAGGCAGAATGTGGTAAAAATTGAAAAGAGACATGGGTTACCTCACTGACTGATCCCGCTTAGGAAACCACGAAACTCCTTTACCCCTGTGAGCATTTACAGCTCACACGAAATGCCATGGACGGTGACATCGACAAATTAATGCCAATGCGCCGTACTCAGGGCGTGGTAGAAAAATTTCGTTGTTAAAGAGCGACTACAATACGGATGTATAAAACCACCTTTCGGCTACTTAGCTTTGCTGACGCCGACGCTCTAGCCAGGCAATTACCTCACCTTGATACCAGCCTACGGCGGCAGTTCCCAAACGTACCTGCTTGGGAAAGGCGGGATCGTGCCGTTTGGATTTGTGATCTAACATCTCGTAGATCTTTGAGCGCGAAAGTCCGATATAGGCGACCAAGTCCTTCATGCGCAAAATGGTAAAATCGTCAGTTGTGTACATGGCGATAAGTTCTCCGTATTCGTTAAAGAAACGTCCACGCCGGGGTGGATTGGTAGCAACGTTAGAGAACCCAGCCATTTCGTGCATCCGCTTTTATCTAGGGTTATTCCCTCAATCCGCTCGACCCTAGATATTTTTCCTTGACAATTTATTTCTTAATCAAATCTAGAATAGGCATGAAAACTTTATCAGCTTCCCTGGCTTACCCCCGCTACGCCGCTACTTGTAGCAGGATGTAGCAGCGTCGCCGGACAGCACCAAGCTTTTTCGCAATAGATCCGGGCCCAGATTTGCCACACTCAGTACGCGGGGAGCTTCCATCTCAACAAAATTTCTAGGATTTTGTCGTTTCACCCACCCCTAAAAAATCAGCATTGATGCCTACTTTTTTCTGCGAGTCATCGCCTTAACAAGACGGCCTTATCAGTTGAGCGATGCACAGGCACTGATTAAGCGATACATGGAAGGAGCGAATAATGACGACGACATCATCTGCTTTGATCAGTTTCTATGCCGGAGAGGGATTCGATCACAAAGGCCGGACACTTGAGGATGTCTGGTCGCTGCCGCCCTTCTGGTTGGAGCACACGCATGATTACATTCAGTGGCTGTTTCCGATCCCCGAGACGGGGCGCTTCAACGGCTTTGCGCCGCTGCTAGGCGAGGAGGAGCAGACTGCCTTTGCCACTGACGAGACACTACGGACGCACCATAAGCACTCGCTGGATGTGATGCTGACGTTCTTCGGTCTGGTACGCCAAGAATTGAATATTGAGTCCTTACCCGAACTCAACATGCACGAGCATATCTGGCTCAAGCACGGCGGGCATAACCACCTGCGCATTTCGCGTATCATTCGTAGCCTACATCTATGCCACCAGCCTGAACTGGCCACGGCGTTTCAGCATGCGGTGATCGAGATCGGCCAAACACGTGGCGTGGTGTCAGAGCAGTCTCTCAGGTATTGGCGGGCGGCGAATCAATCCTGAAGCACAGATTGTTACAACTCTCGACCACCCTAATCCGGTAAGGAATGTCCATGCCGCTACAAAATCGCGCTGATCCCTTCGGCACTCTTCAATCAGACAGGGCTCGAGGCAGCCTGATGGGCAATCGTGGTGTCCTCCATGACCAAGAAAAAGCCATTGTCCGCCATTGGTCAACGAAGTCATGGGTAACCTGTGTGCTGGATTATGGTGGCTACCGACGCCCTCTCTTCGAGCCTGGGAAATACTCCCAGCTATTTTTTCTAGATGAAGCCACTGCTTTCGCTGCAGGGCATCGTCCCTGCGGCACATGCCGTAAAGAACGCTTCCGAGAGTTTAGGGCTAAATGGCTGAACGCTAACCCAGAGGCGGTGCCCAGCGAAAAGGTGACGGTTATCTCTATTGACAAACTACTTCACTCGGAACGAGCCGTACGAGGAGGAGCCAAAGTCACCTTCGAGGCGCCAGTGGATACGCTGCCGTTCGGTACCTTCATCGAAAGAGAGGACGACGCTTACCTCATCACTGATACAGCATTGCTCCCCTGGTCGTTTGATGGCTATGGCCGAGCGGAATCGCTTCCCGAGCCAGGCACGATCGCGACCGTTCTCACTCCTTTCTCGATTGTTCGATTATTCCGAAACGGCTTTCGACCTCAGGTAGATGAGTCTGCTGATCTAGAGTAAGTCAGGGTATTCGTGGTGACTTGGCCCAGAGTCTGAAGTCGAGAGCGTATCCTTTGCGAACCGATTATTTGAAGCCCTTGATTACTGACAGCTGAGCTATTCAGGCGTCTATACCGCTACTCTAACTTATCCTCGATACCAAAGAAGATTGAGGCATGCCTTAATTTTGTTTTTGAAAACGGCTAGAGTACGGCACTTGGGGTTGCGCTAGTTTCTGGTGCGTCTGTCCATAGTGCCTCATCTCATTAGAATAGTTTTGTGTAGGGAGCATATGAAGAAAAAATGGTTGCCGAGGTATGCCTATCGCATCCTCAATCGTGATGGCCAGGAAATCGAACCGCTGTGGCAGTACCCCGCTTCCGGGCCGGCCTTGTTCGATCTAGCGGATACGCTCATGCTTCACTACTGGGGCGAACAACCTCGAGAGGCCTACGTAGAGCTCAAGTGTAAAGGGCGTCGCATCCCAGTAACCTGGACGGAGGACGAGGTCTCAAGGATCGAGTCGCTCTTTCTCGAAGATTTGGAGTGGGATGGGTTTATAGTCAATATTGCTCGTCTGTCCCTTCTCGATAAGCCAACGGATGAGCCGTTCATGTGGCGCCTAGATGTCTCAGAGCCTGACCTGGACGACGACGATGACGACAATGACGACGAGCTGATTGAAGAAGAGCCTAGCGGACCGAAGCAAACCCCTACGCGTTACAGAAGAGTGCGTTCAGATGCCTCGATTTTCAGCACCTTGCGCTCTATTGAAAAAGTATTTGGTCTACCCGAAGGCTGCGTTCTCATTACCTACCGCAATAGGCGGCGGGCCAGAAGTGACTCCAACATCGGAGCCATCAGAAAGCACTGGGACGACACCTAGCAAAGACTATGATAGGTCATACCATTTAGTATTTTATACGCTCGGCTACCAGGAAAACTGACAATCCGTTCGTAGATAAATCGAACACCGCTCTCACGCTGATCAAGCAGGGTTAATCAGTAACGCAGCCCGTGGGCTGTGTGGGCCCACGTCTTGAAGGGAATGTCCGTCTTTGTGAAAAGACTAACCTCTTTTAAAACAATTGTGAATATTGTTATTCGGTTACAGCTAAATGCTGGTTGTCGCTTTCTGATGCTGGTCCACCCACCGTCGAATCAATGTCATCCCTGGGCCTTTTGGATAACGCCTTCCCTGCAACCACTCCTCCAGGGTGCGGCGTGAGACGCCTACCTCCTCAGCCATTTTGGCTTGGGTGATGCCACGTAGTTTCCGCAATGCTGTGGCGTCGCGAAGTAATCTCCGTTTGGGCTCGTCATGCTCTAAGGCGACTAGACGTTTATCATCGCTAGATTCGCGGGGCAGCGTTTCGTTAAGAAAGCGAAACATCATCAGCCTCCTGATAATTGCATTAATAGTTAAATAGGCCCGCATAGCGAGCCATTGTCTGAGGACAACTATGGATATTGGCACCACACCATTGGTGCTATGAAAACTACGGCACTTGCCGTCGTAGGTTGAATAACCCCACTTTTTCCCGTGATTGCCGTAGTCATACAATAGGTAGAAGTATCAATATTTTAGATAGATTCTGGTTGAAAATTCGGTAAAGGATGTTGGCGTGGTCGGCCGACACGCGGCCCATCAGGAAGGCGGGGGGCTGGGCTGGTTTGGAAGGTTCGGCCTTGTACCGCCATTGAGGCGTATTCATCAACCTTCGTGAGGTAGCTTGCAAGTTTAATGAGCCCTTTGCGCTTATGGATGTCGTTGAAGGCGACTTCACCGCAGGCATTAAACTTGTACCGGTTAGTAGCTTTTCGGTTACAGCTGAAATAGACCCCCTGTCCACCGGTGATTTGTTGTGCCCACAGCTGACCAATCTGACTGGCTCGCATTACGTCATTACGAACCTGGTGGCCGTTGAAGAAAAATAGGAAATGGTAATGGAAGCCTTTCTGGGGGCGCCACTCCAGCTTCCAGGCGAAGCCAAGTAAGTGCGCAAATAGGCCATGGGTGTTGAAGAGTCCACACAGCTGCTCACGGTGGTAACTAGCAGTTTCATAATCGATCCATGGACCTTCGTCTTTGCTGTAGGAAAGATCTACGCGCACGACCTGTAAGCGACTATAGCAGGCAAATAACGAATCGATTAAATGGTGGACTCTCTTGCAGTTGTCTCGGCCATTGCGTTTGTTCCGCCCACGCTGATTGATGAAGCTTGGCTGTGTCATGTACTCATACCACGCTCCGAGTCGATTATTTAAGTCCATGACTGCCTGCTCTGCATTCTCACGTGTCATGGTCGGCGGTATCTGGAATCCCGCTTCATGTAGATAAGCACATTGCTGAAAGGCCCAAAGGAAGCTCTCAGCGTAAGGGCTAGGGCGATAAGGCATAGGTTCTTGGGGATCGAAAATAGTGACTATCACCGTGTAAACGGTCTGCAACATGTTTAACAAGGGATCACTACCCAGTCGTACCATGTCGCTTCCAAAAAATACCGACTGAATAAGGCGTTCACTGTCTAAGAAAGCAGGCTTCCTAGCCATTGCCTTCAAGCACTTATTAACCTTAATCAGATCCCTCAGCCAGTAGTGATATGAGGGAGAGGAAATATCCATACCAAACGCATTCGTTTCGCATTGGGTATCTCCTAGGCTGTACAGCAGACTCAGCATGCTATCTTCGGTGAGGGTATCGTAGTCGGGGTGGTGAGGGTCATTGAGATCGTACATGGGAGGTATCTCCGGCATTGAATAGGGTATTGAGCCTTTCGCTCGTACCATCACGCCGGTATGTAAAAATTTACGTCACTGCCGTTCCTAGTTGGTTGCGCTAACTGCTCAGTGATAGGCAATCTGCTTCTTATCACCCTGCGCTTTGCATGGAATTAGACCATGCAAGAAACGCTTTCTCAGCTTGATATTGTTCAACTCCCCTTCTTGCTCATTGCGATGTGTATTTCTTCTTTTATTAGCGATAAATGATCTCTACTGAATGGCTATTGGTTCCCATAGCCTTCAGTGGACTCTATCAACTTGTAATAACCCCCTTTATAGCCAATAACATAGGATCCTTAATTACCTCAGCCAGTTTTCACCGGGTATTACGGCTTTTTTTGTATTAAACGTTGGCTGTACCCCCTAATTCATACTGGCCGACTTCAAAAAGTTAGCGTCGTGCACAACAAGTAATTTCCGCTTCTATAACAGTTAATAGTCTGATTTAATTTAAAAAAATCTCAGCCACATACTACCTCTATGAAGCTATCAGGGATGGCTAAATCAGCATCCGATTCACTGCTAATGGAGGAAGACCATCATGACACCCCACTGTCCAAAGTGCGGTTCCCCTAATGTTATATCTCGCAACCTGGGTAGAAAGGTTGGCGGTGCCACGGGGGCCGCCGCCGGTGCTGCCTCTGGGGCAGCCGGTGCCCTTAGTGGTGCTAAAGCAGGTGCGCTGGTCGGCGCAATGATAGGCCCCGCAGGCATTACTATTGGCAGCCTGTCTGGTGCCGTATTTGGTGGGTTGTTAGGCGGCACGACCTTGGGTGTTGCCGGTGCCAAGCTAGGGCATGAACTTGATCAGAAAATGCTCGATAACTACGCCTGCTGTGCCTGTGATTGCACCTTTCGTCCTCACGCTGAATAACCGCCTATCAGCGGCCCTCTCTACCGCTTAATACGACGACTACCTCTACACGCATTCGCTTGCCCGCCTTATTCAGGGCGGGCCGTTATGCCGTGCGCGCTCATTAATGTTGAAAAATCTGAAGGAGTTTGTAATGGCTCATCTCGTCGAACAAATGGCTTATGTTGGCAATACCCCTTGGCATGGCCTGGGGCAGCAACTTTCTCGTCACCAACCGCTGGAAGTCTGGCAGCAACAGGCCGGTATGAACTGGCATATTGAAGAAGCCCCGGTTCGCTTTATTGCCGAGGGTGCAAGCCACCTGGGCAGCATTCACTCATTCCCCGAACAAAAGGTGCTCTACCGCTCCGATACGAAGGTACCGCTATCAGTGGTGTCCCAGCGCTATAAGGTGGTTCAGCCTGAAGAAATTTTGGAATTCTACCGGGACCTCACCGAATACGCCGGATATGAGCTGGAGACCGCTGGGGTACTCAAAGGTGGTCGTAAGTTCTGGGCTTTGGCACGCAGTGGCTTGAGTACCTCGCTTAAAGGCCAGGATGAAGTCAACGACTATTTACTACTGGCAACCTCGTGTGACGGCACCTTGGCGACGATGGCCACACCTACCACGGTAAGGGTGGTGTGTAATAACACGCTGCAGATTGCGGTGGATGGCACCTCACAAGCCGTGAAAGTACCCCATCGCTCGGAGTTTGATCCCCGAGCGGTGAAGAGCCAACTGGGCATTTCTGTTTCCCAGTGGAACGACTTCATGTACCGGATGAAGACATTGGCAGAACGCAAGATTGATCACCATGAAGCCCAGCACTATTTTCAGTCAGTGATTTGTGGGGCTGAGAAGCCGTTAGATGATCCCTCTAAGCTGCCCAACTACCGGGCCCTGAATAAAGTGCAGAAGCTCTACCACGGTGAAGGCCGAGGTTCGCACTTGATTACCGCCAAAGACACCGCCTGGGGCCTGCTTAATGCCGTGACCGAGTACGTGGACCACGACAAACGGGCACGCAGCAACGACACCCGGATGGATTCGGCCTGGTTCGGCCAGGGCGCCCAGCTCAAGCAAGAAGCACTGGATGCAGCGTTAGCGCTAGTGTCTTAACCAACCTATCGGTAGGGCGTCGTTCTACCCCTTACTGCGACCTTTCCTAACCAATGATATTCACCATCTCCCCGGCATAGACGCCCAGCCCCTCAAAAGCTGGGCGTTTTGCTGTGGGGCTTATGCCGCGAGGTACTGCCATGACGTTTATTTCCCATGCCATTGAAGTTGCTTTAACGCGCCTGACTGAGGAGCTAATAGCTAATCATGCCCACCGCGCTGACACCGTGGTCTGCGCTCAAGGCACGTTTTATCGAGCAGAGGTACAGCTAGTGCCTATTAAAGCCAATGAGCTAGCCCAGCATTTAGCGGAGTAATACCGCAATCACTTCATAACGATGCCTGGCTACCCGGCATCACCACCCATCCTTGTTTCAATGGAGGTGCCCCATGGCACGATCCTCTAATGTGGTAAATTCTTCTTCCCGTCCGGTAACTCCTTCAAGCACAGCCAAAACCGCCGTTGTCTCGGCGGTACCTGCATCCCCCGTGGAGTCGACCTCTACAGCAGAAAGCACCGCGATCATTCAGGTAATCGAACGCGCTGCCCTCAATCCCGACGTCGATATCGACAAAATGGAGCGCTTACTGCAAATGCAGGAACGCGTTATGGATCGTCAGGCCATGATGGCCTATAGCGCTGCCATGGCAGCCATGCAGACCGAACTGCCTAGCATTGAAGAGCGCGGGCAAACCAACAACGGCTGCTACGCTACCTTGGAAGATATCGTTGATACCGTGCGACCGATCATGCAGAAGCACGGCTTTGCGGTGAGCTTTCGTATTCAGACGCAGGAGAGAGGTATTCAGATAACGGGGGTGCTGATGCACAAGGATGGCCACCGTGAAGAAACCAGCATGCTATTGCCTGCGGATATGAGTGGTAACAAAAATGCAGTGCAGGCGTTTGGTTCCTCTACTAGCTACGGCAAGCGCTATGTACTTTCTGCACTGCTCAACATCACCACACGCGGCCAGGATGATAATGGCAACGCCAGTACCAAAGCAGGCCTCAAGACAGTCACCGCCTTCCAGGCAGGCCAAATCCAACGCTTGATCAGCCAATGCCCCGCAACGACCCAGGAGTGGTTTAGCGGCAAGTACGGCTCAGCCGTGCAAGTGCCGTATAGCGACTTCGACAAGCTTCGGGCATCTCTCACCAAGCGGGCGGTTAAGTGAACGGCGTACCAACCCTATCTGAGTAAAGGAGGTATCCATGCAGATACTCAATATGCCGCAAGGCTCCCCTGAGTGGCTGGCGGCGCGCTTAGGGCGCGTCACCATGTCGGAGCTGAAGTCATTGCTGGTTAAGGGGAAAGGCCCAGGTGGATTGGGTACCGGGGCGATTACCTATATGCACCAGTTGATCGGCGAACGCATTACTGGCGAGCTGGCCGAGCCGTTTCAGGGTAACGCGCATACCCGTCGTGGTCATGAGTTGGAAGGCGTGGCACGTGCGCTTTATTGCGATGCCACCGGCGAACCCCAGCCCCAGGAAGTGGGCTTGATCCTTAATCACGAGGTGGGCTACTCGCCCGACAGCCTGGTAGGCGCTAACGGTCTGCTAGAAATTAAAACCAAGCTACCCAAGTTCCAAATTGAAGTGCTGTTGAATGGCGAGATACCCGATGAGCACATACCTCAATGCCAGGGTGGCCTATGGGTCAGTGAACGGGAATGGATCGATTTCGTGAGCTACTGGCCGGGCATGCCGCTGTTTATCAAACGCACCTATCGAGACGACATCATGATTCGCACGATTGCTGAACGAGTTGAAGCATTCCATGAAGAGATGGAGCGACGCATCAGCCAAGTGATGGCTGCGTGACGGAACCCATACCTCAAAATTTAACACGCGATCTAACGACATAGATGCCGGGGCCACCACCCCGGCATTTTTTTATTTTTTGGAGGCATCCATGCCACACGCCAAACTCAAAGCCGGGGAAGTGGTGGGCACCTATCACGTCACTTCACCGGTGACTGAAACCGACATCATCACCATGGCCAAGCGCTTCGCACGACGTAAGCTCGCCAAAGGCCGCAAGATCACCCAGCCCTCGCAGGCATTCGAGCATCTGCAGTTACTGCTTCAGGACTATGAACATGAAGTATTTAGCGTACTTTTCCTCGACAGCCAACACCGTGTTATCCGCTTTGAAGAACTATTTAGTGGAACCATCGACGCTGCTAGCGTCTACCCACGTGAAGTGTTGAAAGCAGCACTCGCTTATAACGCAGCTGCCGTTATTCTCGTTCATAACCACCCTAGCGGTGACCCCGAACCTAGTGATTCAGATAGGAAAATCACCGAGCGACTCAAAGAGGCGCTGGGATTGATGGATATTCGAGTAATTGATCATGTAGTGGTGGGAAGTGACGGGTGCAAGTCGTTTGCTGAGATGGGTTATCTCTAGAAATATTCTCTGTGAAATAGTGTCGGTGCTGCTTCGATGAAAGCAGCACTGGTATGGTTTTTATCTTTTTTTTGTCCAAACTAGTCTAATAAAGTGTTTTTCTTCTAGCAGCCTTTATAAAAAAATAAATCACAGGTAGCATATTTAAACACAAACCAACTTAGTGAACGAGGGAACTATGCCAAGTGAAATTACCGCTCTTCATCGCGAACTGGACGACAGTTTTACGCCCGAACAAATTGAAGAACAAGAAGAAAATTTTTATATGTGCAAGGCTGAAGAAGAAGATGCATATAACGAATCACTTGAACTTGATGAACTAAAGAAAAAAGATCAAGATGAAGAAATGCTAGAATTTTTTCTCAACAGTGGAGAAGTACATTTCCAATATGATGAGGATTTTATAGCAGAAATAAAACTTAGAGAACTCCTTTCTAAGGCTGGAATTCGAATCCCATCGTACCAACTCGCATCACCGGTGAAGTTTAACCCTACCCTACTTTAAACAAGTACACCAACCAGCCACTAGCTCGAGGCCATGCGCACCTTTAGCTTCTTTAAGTCTTATGAGCTGGCATTCTAACTTATGAGCAGAGCTAAAGATGACGAATTCCAGATAATTAAAACCTAGGTATTATTTTTTGTGTAACTGAGAGAAAATACGAGCCGTTCCTTATGGAACGGCTCTACTACATCACAAATTGTATTTTTAGTTAGCTTTTTCAAAAAAGCCACTTTTTCAATAAATCATTCTCGCTGCTGTTAATAACCTTGATGCAGAAACACATCTATTTCTTCACTAGCATTTTCACAGCTATTTAATATCTCCGCTAGTTTTCCGTCAATTTCACAGTAGCAGCGTTTCTGCACCCAATATGTAAGCGATCGCTGACTTTTTTTTTGTAAGAGATGTCTTACAACAGCAATAAAAAATCGCCCCAGTTCATTGAGGCGTGTATTTATTATTTACTGGCTTGTGGCCGCTCACCCTGAGCGAATAAATGTTTTCGTGCGGTGTTATGCCGCCAGGGCGAAACACTTTAATTTTAGGATTATAAGCTGACAACACTTGGATCCATAGAATAATGCCAACATTCAAGTCGCTCCAACGCTGGTGGCAGGGGCGCGTCGTCAGGAGCATCCCTTGATTGCACTTGTTATACGCTTTTCAGATTCCGATTTGGCTTTCAATATATGACGGAGGAAAGCCCGCTGTAACAACATCAATCTTACTTCCAACCGAAACCAAGAATCCTTTTAGTCCGGTCTCAGCGAAGACCACTTTGGGTCGAGAGCACTATGCACGAGCATTCCTGTTTCGACCAAGAGCGGTCATTGAGATTTTATTGATGTAGCGATGCACTTTGCAGAAGACTTTTCCGGCAACAGTGTATTATCAGAGCGGGAATAAGTCATTGATGCTCTTGGCCTTCGGCTTTTCATTTGCGCAGGGCTCGTATATAGCGATAAGCAAGGACTCAAGAACAAGACGGTCAACGTCACATTCTAAAGGCACGAACCGCATATACGACCATGTATCCCACCATGCCTTATTCTTATGTGAAGAAGTTTGATCGTGTAAACGAGCTTTAAGAGATCGCCCGGTTTGTCCGACGTAGACAGCCGAACCCTTATCAGTGAAGTATGCATACACAGCACCGTTTCCACTGTCGCCAAGTTGGCCGCGTGCTTCAAATTGCTTCCGCGTCTTGATCTCAGAGCGATCCTCGAACCACGACCGAGCTATTGCCGCAGTAGCAGCCATGGAATGACGAAAAACATCAGATGAAATTGGCATATTTAGAAGCCCTAACGCTTAAGTTTATCGGGGGTTGAGGAATGGGTTCTTTTGTGTCAGCAAAATGCCCCGGGGCAAACTTTCCGGTTCGCTGCAACGTTTTTATTGGTGCTTCATTCCACAGGATCCAGTTTCTTGGTTTTCTGCAGCCGTTACCTTGGGTCGCTAGCAGTGACACTCGGCCAAGAGTGGAAATTTAGGCGATACTGATATAGCGATCGCCATCACCGGTGGCAAAGCCGCATTAAAGTGGAGGTTTTGGCATCCGGTGCATAGCTTGGTTAGATTTTCCCTCAAACCTGGTACCCAGCTGCTCGGAGATCTTTTATGAGCTCTTGTTTCCAAGCACCTTGCTCGTCCATAGATATGTAAACCATACCGCTAATATCATTTGGAGTTTCAACATCGCCTTTGACTAGAGCGGCAACGCGAGGACGACCAAGTTTTCCGATTAGAAAACCATGTTCAAAAACGACATTTTGCCGCGCCCGATACCGTCCATTGGGCTGACCAGCCTTCGCTCCAATATCACATGGGGTGTACAAAACGATTCCAAAACCAACATTTGAGTAGTACTCGATTTTCTCAATTATTGTCCGGCTTGAGCTGGCCAGCATGTGCAGTATGATTGGCTCCAATCCAAGCTCGGCAACGAAATCCTTCATCTCGAGTTTAGTGATTTCATCGTGCCCATGGACTATAAAAACCTGAGAAGCGTTAAATTCACCTGGAGCCGTAGGAATTATCGGCGGCTGCGCTGCGGCTCTGTCCTTCAAAGCTTGGGAGGCTTCCACTTGCTGGGGTGTGAAATATCCTTTACGGACAAGTATGTCGAATAGTGGCTCATCTTTAATGGCCCAATGCGTTCGCGATAATTCCCATCGGCCAAGATCAAAGTCAATACGCAAAGCTTCAATTGCACCGATAGGCAAACTGGGCAAATTTGTGTCTAGCTCAAAATTAAAAACAACTGTCGATTGTCTTAAACGTACATTGGTTATGTACCCAACTCGCGATTCCACCTCCTCATTTTCAACCACAAATAATGAAGGAAAGCTCTTTAGCTCTTCGATAGCTTTGTCATCTAAGAACTTGTATCGTTCACTAATCTCATCCGCGGTATACTCGATAGCTACCCGGCTTCTTTCCAGCTCGAAAGGAGAGCTCATCCAGCTCTCTGGATTATGAGAAATCAATAAATTAAACAAAAACATCTCCTTCCGACTGACTCACCTAAAGAATCTAACGGCCTAAATCAGGTGCGCCCTAGACGTCCCTGAATTTACTTGTTATAAGCCGCTAACTCAGCATGCCCTTTTCATATAGTGGCATTATTTTATCATAGGCTATTTGATAATTTTTCTCACTAAGCAAACTGTATTTTTCTTTTAGTTCGATCTGGTGATAACCATGCATATTTTCTTCTAAAGAAACCGCGCCGATGACTACCTGATTGTTTAGAGCTAAATCATCGGTGCATAGTGCAATTAACTTTTCAGTTCCTTCTTTATCAAGATCCTGTTGCTTAGGAGAGTCAATAACTATAGGAAGCATTGCTACTGTAGAGTATTTTTCAATAGTCTTTAGCAATCCATAGTGATAAGCGAATATAGCACGAGGGCTTCTGCTACCAGTTTTGCTTTTAGTTATTTTTGAATACTGAACAAGAGGTGCAATTACAGGTGATTTTATTCCTAACTTGTTTTGTGCAAATGAAAGAAAACCCTTAAAGTCGTTATTTATTTTTTTGGTTCTATTTTTATCTATGTATTTGTTTTGTTGTTTTGTTAATTTTTCTTGTCTTGCAGTAAATTCGCCAATTTTTTCATACAATTCCCGTATTTGCTCATCAAAAGTGAACTCAACTTCTTTACTTGCTTGTGACTTTATCACGTCATTTAGACTTAGTTCACCTTTAACTTCTTGCATCATTTCTTTTAACTCATAACTGAGTCTTTGGGATTGACTCAGCTCCTCTTTAATAGAGTTTATTTGATTATCTAGCTTCTGCTTTTCTTCATACATTTCTGGAATGATTTCGACCAGTTTTTCCCAGTGCTCAAAAACATGATATTTTTCAACTGCATCAGTTGTTATACTGTCATTGATGCTAGCTAGATTATCTTTACAAATATTAATTTCATCAGCTATTGAATCCCTTTTTGATAAAAGGTCTATTAACTGAATTCTGAACTCTGATTCTTCGACATTTAGCTCCCGACATTTTCTTAAGAACCTGTCAAGCAGGTTTTGATAATATTCAACATCAATATCAAACAAAACTCGTCCGAACGACTCTTCAAATCTTTTCTTAGCTGCTAGTACTGCACTTAGAGTTATGCTAAGTTCTTCAAGATTAATTTTTACTGTTCTTATCTCGCCCATTAGCTCATAGTACTCTTTGGGTTTTATCCCTGAGTGGAACTGTATTGTATTCTTCTGCCATTCATCATACATCTGCAAACCTGAAAACGAAGATAATACTGTATTCCAACCGTCATCTTGATCAATATAAAAGGGTAAGAACAAGCAGGCTGGATTAGCTTGTAGCTGCTTTCCAGTTTTCTTATGTGATAACTGTAAGTTAAAGTTAAAAATATCTCTTATTTTCTCTGCAATACCACTCATATATACAGAACTCACAAGCAGTTCATTATCAGATGAGAAAATAGAGATTCTTTTTTTATACCTTATAAATGAAAATAATTTTCCACTGACACTAATAGTGACTTTTGTAATTATGTCATCATTTTTCCATTCATTATCTATTCTGCAATCACCACCAAGAGTGAAGTATAGTGTTTTAATAAGACTGGATTTACCAGTATCATTCCCCCCAAAAATCATGTTTACTTTTGGAGAAAATTCAAAAGTAAATCCTTTTCGGTCTCTACGCGAGATAATGGCAATATCTATAAAATGGATGAGGCTCATAATCCCTCGTCTCCAATAGTAATTTTAATAATAGAATATACAACAAGACACTCTTTTTGTTCATCTGTCAGAGCAAGTGAGTATTCAGGAACTGATTTTTTTAGTGACTCAATCACATACATAATGTAAAGCGTAATCGATTCTTCAACTCTTTGCTTATCAAATAAAGCACTGGCTTTCTCTAGGTAAATTCTTTCTGCTGAATTTGTTTGCTTTAATGCGATGCTTACCCGCGAGAATGTTGCTTGGAGAGAGAGCAATTGAAATGCACCTTTACCAACTTCACAAAATATTGGATTAGCATACTGCCAAGTTGGTTGAAGCAACTTTGTTATTTTAATCTGTCGTAACGTATCTTTCAAAAAAGTAGATGTAAAACCCTTTCTTTTTATAAGTTCATCAAAATCCTTAATATCCGAAGATCTGACTTTAGCCCTATCCCTGCATGCGCTTTCTAAAGTTCTTGCAAACAATGCTGGATTTATTTCCATTTCTTCATGAAAATAATTTTCAAAAAAATCACATATTTTGCCTTTCAGGTGTGATGCGTGTCCCTCAAGACTTAAATCCGATGTTAGAAAAATCAGCTTTGATAACTCGAGCTTGCTAGAAGAGATAACCTGTTCAGAAACTCTACATACAATATTTTCTTTATGAGCTTCCTTAAGCTCATTGGCGGAAAATCTATTCCTTTCATCAAAGTTAAAGTATGCATTTGAAACAAACATAAGCTCTACATTGGAACCAACGAATTTGCTTCTGTGCTCAAACAATTTACCAATAAAAGAAATTGGTTTTTCCTTTGTAGATGATATTAACTTACTTAGAGTCCAAGGCTTTTCATTGGTTTTAACCTGAGCAAATATGACTTTTTGAGGATTGAACTCAGAGTCGAGTATTAAAACATCATCATGATATTCAAATACAAAAACGTACTCTTTACCTTCAAGCTCGTATTCAAGCATGTGCGAAAGAGCCCAGCAAGCTTGAAAATCTAAGCCTCTCTGTGCTATCTCCCCACCACGTTCTGTTTGAGGAACCTGAATTAGAGCCTTGGCTAACTCCATGTTAATCCTTATTAAATCTCAATTTTTAATCCCTATCTAGATGCAGGATTACAACACCGCTCAGCGCGCGGGGTTACGGAATGGAGGCGCAGCCAAAATGTAGTAACCGCCACCGTGACTAGCATTGTTAGGCTTGGGGCTTTCATTCACCTTGCTCCAAATAAGCCACTTCCTCGTCAGATAAAGTTATTTTAATATTCCTACCTTGTTCTGCCTTAAACTTTCCCTTCACCCGAACTAAGCCGAGATCAATTCCCTCTAGTATTCCTGAATATCCTTCACCCCAAAGCTCCCGTGGCAACCCTTCTACTGGTAGCCTCATAGCATCCCAGATGAGTGTAGCGTATGTCGGGCCCCCATCAAATGATGATGAAACAATGCCGATTAATCTTCCGTCTTCATTAAATACCGGGCCACCACTCATTCCTCCAAGCGATTCCATCTCAATTTCAATACAGGACGAAGGCATTCTTTCGCCCCTCCCATGTGGGAATACGTTTGTAACTAAACCCGAAGTAACAAATGGAGTTAACAGAGCGGTGTCTTCTTCGAAGTCACCATGTCGATACCCAACGGCCCATAGTCTTGTGCCAGGTAAAGGAAGACATAATTCTAGCGGAACCAGAGATTGCGGATACTCTAGGTAAGCTTCTGAATGAAGATCACATGATAATATTGTCAGGTCAGAAACAATTTTGCATTCTGGGTTCCAGGGTTGATATTTACTGGCACCTGAACAAGTTACTGTTTCTGTTGGAAGCCAAGCTCGTGCTTTATTGCCGGGTAAGAACGTCAATATGACAGGACCTGATCCATTTCGAGGGAACTCATCGAAGACATGTGATGCCGTCAACACCATGCCGGGGCCGATCATTACTCCACTACCAATCGAAGTAAAATTGTCGTCAAAATACCCTGCTACGGATACGATGGCGCCACTTGCTTGGTGCAAACTATCTAGCGTTCCCAATCCATCATAAGCGGTAAACGCTGGACGCCCCCAATTCAGCTTAACTTTAGATAAATCCGAGTTCTTCTCGGTAATCATGACCCTATGCACAATGTCTCGCTTTTTCTATGTGGCTGATTTCCTTGAAAAGCCTAACAGTTTACTAATGCACATGCGTGTTTTTCTGGTAACTATCACTCTGGCCATATATCCGCTTTGGGTCGAAAACAGATATATAGCAGTTACTCATAATTCTTAAGATGACAATAGCGAAGTCGGCAGCCCCTGTCACCCCAGCATTAGTAGGTTTAAAGCTTACATGAAAAATATCGGCTTTGGTTTGGATATAATAATGAGGTTGCAGAACCTTAGATGGATAGTTGAACTGTCCAAAGGCATCCCGTGCGTTACGAAGGGAGCCGATACCAAAGTATGGGCTGAAGTATGGGCTGGACAAAATAAATAAACAAAAAAGCCGCTGAAATCAGCGGCTTAATCTAAATTCTTGGCGGAGGGGGAGGGATTCGAACCCTCGAAGCCTTGCGGCTTACACACTTTCCAGGCGTGCTCCTTCGACCACTCGGACACCCCTCCGCGTTTTGTCGCTGTTGAAAGGCTGAACCTTTCGTGACAGAACGGCGCATATACTATTGGCTAAGCCTCGAAATAGCAAGCCTTTTCAGGCCGATTACCCATTCGGTTAGCGTGACGGCAACACCGCGTAACTGCCGTTGGCTTCCAGGCAGAGTGTCTGACCACAATAGAGCTGCTGGGTTAGCGTTATACGCCCTTTACCGCGTTCTGCGAGCTTGTTGGCAAGCTGGGCGGGGCCTTCTGGTAGAGCTGGCGTGCATACCAAGCGGTAGTCACTCGTTACCGGCGCAATAAAACGCTGGCTAGCCTCAGCAACGACCACATCCCGCACAATGCCCCGCTCGCGCAGCCATAGCGTTAGCCAGCACCAGCCTTGCAGCGTAGTCTGTGCCGTGAGCGCACCGCCAAACCCCGTGCCCTTATCGTTAAGGTTAGGCGATAACGCTAACTGCCAGGTTAGGAAATCGTCCTGGCGTGAGACTTCGCTAATGCCTAGCGCGCTCACCATGGGTATGGCGTCACTTAGCCACTGCTGAAAAGCGGCCAGGTCTTCCGGCTGGCCTTTTGGCAGCGGCAAACGGGGGTGGGGTATGCCTGGCTGGCGGGGCAGATTCATAACTAGTCCCAACGCTCAACAAAGTCTGCAACGTTATGCTGTGGCACGGGTTTGTGGCGCCCCCCTAAGGTGCCCAGGTAGATAAACGCGACGACTTCATCATCCTCATCCAGGCTCAGACCTTTGCGAACCACTGGGTCGAAAGCATACTTCCCGCTGCGCCACATAGCACCTAGGCCTAGCGCGTGAGCAGCCAGTAGAATGCCGTGGGCAGCGCACCCAGCGGAAATCACCTGCTCCATTTTGGGTACTTTTTCGAGATCGGGTGTGACCTTGGCAATCACGGCAATAATCATCGGCGCTCGCAGCGGTTTTTTGCGCGCTGAGTTGAGCGTTTCGTCGTCGGCGCTGGGATCCTCCTGAAACTCCGCCTCGGCAAATAGCTCGCCTAGCCGCTCACGCCCTTCCCCGCTGAACTCGATAAAGCGCCAGGGACGCAGCTCCTTATGGTCGGGCGCGCGTAGCGCGGCCTGATAAATGGCGCTGAGTTGTTCGCCGCTAGGCGCTGGTTCCATCAGCTTGCCCATTGAGCTACGTTCGTGAAGCAGCGTGAGTGCGTCCATTAATGACTCCAAATCCAATCGTGAGAGGCTACTGTAGCACCGTCATCTATAGCATCGTCATTTATAACATTGCCGTTTACTGCCTTGCTAGGCGCAGCGGGGTCGGTGGCGTTAGCCCGGGCGTGGCGCGCCAGGGGCTGATATCCAACCCGCCGCGGCGCACGTAACGCGCCAGCACCAGCAGTTGCGTGGGCTTTGCCTGGGCCATTATGTCGGTAAAGATATGTTCAACGCAGTGCTCGTGGAAATCCTGGTGCTGACGAAACCCAATCAGGTAGCGCAGCAGCCCTTCGCGGTCGATTTTGGGCCCTTTATAACGAATCAACACGCTGCCCCAGTCCGGCTGGCCGGTAACGGGGCAGTTAGATTTCAGCAGGTGGGAGTAAAGCGTCTCTTCTACAACCTCTTCCCCCACCGTAAGATGGGCGCTGCTAGGTGTGTAATCGCTTACTGCAATATCTAAATCGTCCAAGCATTCGCCAGGCAAGTGCTGCGCTGAAAGCTCGGGTGCATCCACATCAAACAACTCAACGCTCACCTCCGCCCCTGCCGCAACCGCGAGATCATTGGCAAGCGTTTCCATCACTTCCTGACGAGTATAGAAACGGGTTTGGTTGAAGCTATTGAGATAGAGTTTCCAGGATTTGGACTCAATCAGATTGGGTGAGGCTGCCGGCAAGCGAAAGCGTGCTACGGCCACAATAGGCTTACCGCGGCTATTCAGCCAGGAGACTTCAAAGGCGTGCCATTCATCTTCTCCCACGAACGGCAAGGCGCCCTCTTGAATCCCCAGCGGCGCTCGGTTGGCCGCACGGGGGATCGGATAGAGAAGCCCCGCGTCATACTGCTCGGGGTAGGCGGATTCGCGCCCTAATGGCGCGTGTTCTAAGGTGTCGGGGCGATGTGCCATTGCTTGCTGCTCTCTGCTTAATGCCGTTATGGGTTAGCTACGAATGCCTTTACCGCGCTCCAGCATCATCAGTGCCGCTAGAAATAGCACGATGATGAAAGCAAAAATTGCGGCAAGCGCCCAAACCACGGGGATATCCGAGACGCCCAGAAAGCCGTAGCGGAAGACGTTAACCATATACAAGATCGGATTGAGCATGGAAACGCCCTGCCAGAAGTCGGGCAGCATCGAAATAGAGTAAAACACCCCACCCAGATAGGTCAGCGGCGTAAGGATAAACGTCGGCACGATAGAAATATCGTCGAACTTGTTGGCCAGCAAAGCGTTAATAAACCCGCCAATGGAGAACAGCGCAGATGTCAGTACTACGACCAATACCGTGAGCAGCGGATGCTCCATGGTTAGGCGGGTAAAGAACAGCGAAACGACGGTCACAATCAGCCCTACTCCCAGCCCACGTGCCATACCACCAAAAACAAAGCCGGATAGAATCACCCAATTGGGCATGGGCGACACCATCATCTCTTCGATCGAACGCTGGAACTTGTTCGAGAAGAAGCTCGACGCCACGTTGGAGTAGCTGTTGGTAATCACCGACATCATGATCAGCCCAGGGACGATAAAGTCCATGTAGCTGAAGCCGTCCATGTCACCAATCCGCGAACCAATGAGATTACCGAAGATGATGAAGTACATCGCCATGGTGATCGAAGGTGGCAGCAGTGTTTGTGGCCAAATGCGGGTGAAGCGTTTGATCTCTTTTAGCACCAGCGTCCATAGAGCGATCAATGTTTGCATAGCATTCATACGCGCGCCTCCTTTTTCTCAACACGCTGGTCTATCGCCCCTTGGCCACTACCCTCCACCATCGACACAAACATCTCCTCTAAGCGGTTGGCTCGGTTACGCATGGAAACCACCTGAATGCCCTGCTCGCTCAACGCATTGAACACATCGTTCAAACGCTGGCCGCGATGAACCACCAGCGAAAGTTGGGTAGGTTCCAACTGATGCAGCTCAAACCCTTCAATCTGGGGTACTTCTGCAACTGGCTCAGCCAAATCAATCAGGAAGGTTTCGGTATCAAGCTCTGCCAGAAGCTCCCGCACGCTGGTATTACGCACGATGTCGCCATTATTGATAATTGCCACATTGCGGCACAGGCTCTCGGCCTCTTCCAGGTAGTGAGTGGTGAGGATGATGGTGGTGCCTTCGTCTTGGTTAATCCGCCGCATGTATTCCCACATGCTGCGCCGCAGTTCGATATCCACCCCGGCGGTTGGCTCATCCAGAATCAGCAGTTTGGGACGATGCATCAGCGCCCGAGCGATCATCAAGCGGCGCTTCATGCCGCCGGAGAGCATGCGCGCACTGCCGTTGCGTTTTTCCCATAGGCCCAGATCAGTCAGCAGCTGTTTAGCGCGGGGCAAGGCCTCGCGACTGGTCATACCGTAATAGCCCGCCTGAGCCAGCACGATATCGAGCACTTTCTCAAACTGATTGAAGTTGAACTCTTGCGGCACCACGCCCAACTGGTATTTGGCCTTGGCGAAGTCTTTATCCACATCAATGCCAAATATGGAGACCTTGCCCGCTGTCTTTTGCACCAGCGAGCACACCACACCCAAGGTGGTGGATTTACCGGCGCCGTTGGGGCCCAACAAAGCAAAAAAATCGCCCTGCTGGACGTCTAGATCAATACCTTTGAGCGCCTGAAAGCCGTTGCCATACACTTTGGTAAGGCCACGGATCGACAATGCCGGTTCGGCCATGAAAATGTCCTGTCAGCAAAATAAGAAGAGAAGGTGAAACATTAGGGCGCAAACGACTTTTTTCAAGTCGGGCAATCGAGGCGAGCGCCAGACACGCAAAAAATGACGCCCAGCAAATAGCTGATGCATCATAGAAATAATAAAGAGGAAACATAGAAGCGCTTGGAGCGGGAAAGGAGATTCGATGGGGCGGCCTTCCGTCGGGCTGGCGCACCAGATCACGACCCTCGCCTTGGTAAGGCGATACTCATAACAACACATCCAACATGGAGCGGGAAAGGAGATTCGAACTCCCGACCCTCGCCTTGGCAAGGCGATGCTCTACCACTGAGCTATTCCCGCAACGCAAACAAAACGACGTATAACGCTAGATGGCGTCCCATAGGGGGTTCGAACCCCTGTTACCGCCGTGAAAGGGCGGTGTCCTAGGCCACTAGACGAATGGGACTAAATCGAAACTGGAGCGGGAAAGGAGATCGACCGGGCTGGCGTTCCAGCTCTCGACCCATCGCTTACCGATCCGGTACTACAAAAACTGGAGCGGGAAAGGAGATTCGAACTCCCGACCCTCGCCTTGGCAAGGCGATGCTCTACCACTGAGCTATTCCCGCTTATAGAACACTTACTTAGCTTTTTACCTAACCTACCGGAAGTGGCGTCCCATAGGGGGTTCGAACCCCTGTTACCGCCGTGAAAGGGCGGTGTCCTAGACCACTAGACGAATGGGACATTAGTACTTCAATTACGTGGAGCGGGAAAGGAGATTCGAACTCCCGACCCTCGCCTTGGCAAGGCGATGCTCTACCACTGAGCTATTCCCGCATTCCGATAACCCTGACGACCGCTTATCTTGAAAAAACAAGTCTTCAAAAAAAGTGGCGTCCCATAGGGGGTTCGAACCCCTGTTACCGCCGTGAAAGGGCGGTGTCCTAGACCACTAGACGAATGGGACGTTGCATTGCCTCGTCGAGGTGGCGCGTATGTTACTCAGACCTTATTGAGCTGTCAAGCTCTCTACCCACCACCGAGCTAATTGACTAGCTTTCAATTACCTACAAGCAAAGCGCGGGCTTTACGACGCCGTCATGCACGCTGGGAGTGCTCAACGTGCTAATTAGGCTTCATAACGGTGCAAGCGCTTATTTTGCTTAGTGTTAACCTCCTCACCCATCACCGACAAAATCGTTCAAAATCTTTTATTTACAATAAAATCGATTTTTATGGCACACCCCTTGCTATCACATTGTGTTCCCTTGCTGACCAATTCTCCATTAATGAGGTGTGCTATGTCCTTATCCCGCCGTAAGTTTCTCACCACAGCCGCTGTCTCCTCCACAGCTGGCCTTGTATTGGGTGCTCCGTCGATTGCCCGTGCGCAGTCGGCCGAGAGCTTTAACTGGCGTATGACCAATGCCTATCCGCCCGGCTCGCCTTTTTACGTGGAAGGCCCTGGCAGCCCCACTGACGTAATCGCCAAAATCAACGCCATGTCCGGCGGACGGCTCAATATTCAGCACTTTTCATCCGGCGAACTAATTCCGGCCTTTGAAGGCTTCGAAGCCGTTCAAAGCGGCACGATTGAGATGAACGCCGCCAATAGCTACTTCTGGTCCGGCACCACCTTTGCCGCCCAGTACTTTACTACCGTTCCGTTCGGCATGAGCTTTATGGGTCATATGGCGTGGCTTTACCACGGCGGCGGCTTGGAACTTTGGCATGAGGTATATGAGCCCTACGGCATGGTGGCCTTCCCTCTGAATAATACCGGCGTGCAAATGACCGGCTGGTTCCGCGAACCGATCGAGGATATTAGCCAGCTCAACGGACTGCGCATGCGAGTGCCTGGTTTGGCGGGTCAGGTTTACTCCTCGCTTGGCGTCGATGCGCGCGTACTGCCCGGTGGCGAAATATTCCCCGCGCTGGAGCGTGGCGTGATTGACGCAGCCGAATTCGTAGGCCCTTATCAAGACCGCCGTATGGGCCTGCATAACGCTGCCAAGTTCTACCACACCACCGGCTGGCACGAACCCTCCACCACTGGCGAACTGCTGATCTCGAAAACCCACTGGGATAGCCTACCCGAAGACCTGCAGATGATTGTCAAAACCGCCTGCATGGCGGCCTGTTTAGAAAGTATGACTTGGTCCGAAGCCGTTAACGGCGAAGCCATGACCGACCTGGTCGAGAACGAAGGCGTGACTGCCAGCATGCTTCCCACTCCCGTTGTCGATGCGCTGCGCGAAGCCACTCAAGACACCCTGGCGACAGAGGCCAACGCCGACCCGCTGGTTCGCAAAGTGCACGATAGTTACATGGCGTTTAAAGCCAACCATGACCGTTGGGCGGGAGCCAGTGAGCGTGCCTGGTTAAACGACATTATCGGAGTCTGATATGCGCGCCGTGGCATTTTTTGTCCACGGAGTTGAGGCGGTGGTTCGGCTATTTGGCTGGATCGCCGCCTGGACCTGCGTGGTATTAGTCGGGCTCGTCGCTGGCGACGTATTGATGCGCTATGTGTTCAGCATAGGGGCGGTATGGCTGCAGGAGCTGCAGTGGCACTTGATCTCACCTATCGCGCTGTTTGGCATGTCGTATCTGCTGCTGCTGGGCGAGCAGGTGCGCGTCGACGTTTTCTATGAGCGTTTTCCGCCGGGGTTGCAACGCGTGATCGAAGTGATCGGCGGGCTATTGCTGCTGGTGATGGGGTTATATATCGCCTGGCTAACGCTGCCCTGGATCGCCCAGTCTTACGCCCGCGGCGAGGCGTCGCCTAACCCCGGCGGCCTGCCTCTGCGTTGGCTTCTCAAGTCTCTGATCCCATTCGGTTTTCTCCTTCTCGCGCTGCAAGGGCTGGCCCACGCGCTGCGTCAGGCTTTCGCCCTACCCACACGAGGTGAATAACGCATGTCCCCAAATGAATGGCTAGCGATCGGCATGATCGTGGCTTTTTTCGTGTTTTTACTGATTGGTATTCCGGTAGGTATCAGCATTGCGGCGACCGCTTTTTTCTTTGGCTACATTGGCTTTGGCCCGATGCTGTTTAACCTGTTGCCATCCCGCATCTATGGAGTGGTGACCAATTACACCTTTATGGCTATACCGCTGTTTGTGTTTATGGGGGTGATGCTGGAGAAGTCGAAGCTGGCCGAGGAGCTGATCGATGTGATCGGCCACCTGTTTGGCGGCCTCTCGGGCGGCATGGGCGTGGCGATCATTCTCGTCGGCGTGCTGTTAGGCGCCGCCACAGGCATTGTGGGTGCCACTATCGTTACCCTTGGCCTGCTCACACTGCCAACGCTGCTACGCCGCGGCTACCCCAAAACCCTGGCCACCGGCATGATCTGCGCGTCTGGCACTTTAGGTCAGATTATTCCGCCCAGCTTGGTGCTAATTCTGCTCGCGGAAATTTTGGGTGAATCGGTCGGTACGATGTTCGCCGCCGCCATGGTGCCGGGGCTAACGCTGGCAGCGGTGTATATTGTCGCCATTCTGGTGATCGCCAAGCTCTACCCCGACCTGATGCCGCCAATACCCGCCGAGGAGCGAGCAGAAATGGGCCGGGGTCAGCTGATACGCAAAGTGATTACCGTGGTTGGCCCACCAGTGGGGTTGGTGTTTGCGGTATTAGGGTCGATTATTGGTGGCATTGCCGCCCCCACTGAAGCAGCGGCCATGGGGGCGCTAGGTGCACTGGTGTTTGTGGCCTGCTCGGGGCGGTTAGCCTTTGCGCTACTCAAAGAGGTCGCCAAGTCCACGCTGGTCATCTCGGCAATGGTGTTCTTTATTCTGATCAGCGCGCAAGTGTTTGGCCTGGCATTTCGTGGCTTGGGCGGCGAGCATCTGGTTGCCCGTATGTTCGACTGGGTGCCCGGTGGCGAATTAGGCGCCATGCTGTTTATGCTGCTGCTGATGTTTGTGCTGGGCTTCTTCCTGGAGTGGATTGAGATCAGCTATATTGCCCTGCCGCTGTTTTTACCTTTCTTTGTCCAGATGGGCGTCGATATGGTGTGGCTGGGCATTCTGGTGGGGCTGGTGCTGCAAACCTCGTTTCTTACCCCGCCCTTTGGATGGTCGCTGTTTTTCCTCAAGGGCGTGGCACCGAAAGAAGTCTCGACGCTGGATATTTACAAAGGCGCCCTACCGTTTATCGGCCTACAGTTTGTTGCCGTTGCGCTGGTATTTATCTTCCCCAGCATTGCTACCTGGTTGCCCGAAGCCATTGGCTGGTAACGACCTGCTTTAGCACTTACTTAATAACAAGGAATCAAAGATGCTTCATACTCAACGTAGTTACGGCGGCAGCTGCGTCGCCCCTCATCACTTAGCCGCCAGCGCCGGGCGCGATGTGCTTAAACAGGGCGGTAACGCGGTGGAAGCCATGGTCGCTGCCGCCGCGGCCATTGCGGTGGTTTATCCGCATATGAACGCCCTGGGTGGCGATGGCTTCTGGTTAATTCATGAACCGGGTAAAGCACCCATTGCCATTGACGCCTGTGGCCCGGCGGCGGGCCTCGCCGATGCTGATTTCTATGCGGGTGAAACGCAGATTCCCGAGCGCGGCCCTAAAGCTGCTCTGACCATGGCGGGTACCATTGGCGGCTGGCATGAAGCGCTGAACGTGGCGTCGGCATGGGGTAAGCAGCTGCCTCTCACCACGCTGCTAGCCGACGCCATTCATCATGCCGAAACGGGTATTTCAGTCACGCAAAGCCAGGAAGCACTCACCGCAAAACACGTTGAGCGCCTGTCTCAAAGTCCTGGCTTTAGTGACGCCCTGCTGCTTAACGGCCAGGTGCCCCGTGAAGGCGAACGGCTGCGTCAGCCGCGCTTGGCCGCGACCCTCAAGCGATTGGCGGAAGCCGGATTAGATGATTTCTATCGCGGCGAACTGGCCGCCAGCATGGCGAAAGACTTGGAAACAGTGGGCAGCCCACTGCGTTTGGCTGACTTTCATGATTACCGCGCCCAGCGCGTCACGCCACTGGAAGTAACGCTGCAAGATGCCACGCTGTATAACCTGCCCGCACCGACCCAGGGCATGGCGTCGCTGATGATTTTAGGTATCTACGAGCGCCTAAAAGCCGCCGAGCCCAACGGTTTTGACCACCTGCATGGTCTGATTGAAGCCACCAAGCGCGCCTTTATCCTGCGCGACCAAAACGTGACTGACCCCGGCCGTGTACTCACACCGCTGCAGGAGCTACTCAGCGAAGAGAGTATTGTCCGAGAGGCCGCTCAAATCGACCCGCAACACGCCCTGCCCTGGCCACATGAACCAGCCCCTGGCGACACCATTTGGATGGGCACCGTGGATAGCGAAGGGCGTGCGGTGAGCTTTATTCAGAGCATCTACTGGGAGTTTGGCAGCGGCGTGGTGCTGCCAGAAAGCGGCGTGCTATGGCAAAACCGCGGCATCAGCTTTTCGCTCAACCCCGACGACCTGCGCGGTTTAGCCCCTGGCCGCAAACCCTTCCACACGTTGAACCCGGCACTGGCCAAATTTAACGATGGCCGCACCATGGTTTACGGCACTATGGGCGGTGAAGGCCAGCCGCAAACCCAGGCGGCGGTATTTTCGCGCTATGCGCTACACGGCATGCCGCTGCAGCAAGCGATTACGGCGCCCCGCTGGCTGCTGGGGCGCACCTGGGGTGAAACCAGCACTAACTTGAAACTTGAAGCACGATTCGACGACGCTCTCGTCACCGCCCTGGCGACAGCAGGCCATGATGTGGAAGTGCTGCCCGAGGCGTTCAGTGACACCATGGGCCATGCAGGCGGCATTGTGCACCACCCAGATGGGTTAATAGAGAGCGCCCACGACCCGCGCAGTAACGGCGGTGCGGCTAGCGTATAGCGCTTAGACTGGCATCACGCACTATAATCGCCCATGCTGAAACTCATGATGACCAAGTGGTGTCACTAGGCTAGTGAGCCCAAACAACGCTTGGTCTCAGCGATGTATAGAGCAATGTATAAGGGAGAGGAACAGAGCATGGCGAAAATCGAAAAATCCCCTGACGAGTGGCAACAGCAGCTCACGCCAGAGCAGTACCGCGTGGCACGTGAGAAAGGCACCGAGCGCCCGTTCACCGGCGATTATCAGGTGCGCGATGCGCAGGGTATTTACCACTGCGTTTGCTGTCATGCGCCGCTGTTTGAGAATGAGCATAAGTTTGACGCTGGCTGCGGCTGGCCAAGCTTTGATCGGCCGTTAGGTAGCCGCTGCGTTGAAGAACATACCGATACCACTCATGGTATGCAGCGCACCGAGGTGGTCTGTTCCCATTGCGATGCTCACCTGGGTCATGTATTCCCCGATGGGCCTCCTGACACCACCGGTTTGCGCTACTGCATTAACTCCGTGTCACTGGAATTTCACCCCGACGAGTAATCAGCGCTAAATCCTCGCAAGGAAACCCGGCAAGGCGGGCGTCATCTGCTAGAATGATCGCCCGCTTTTTTGTGCCGCTATTTTGTACTTGCAGGAGAGACCCATGCTCGGCTGGTTCCCCGGACATATGAACAAGGCCCGCCGCCAGATTGCGGAGGTGCTGCCAGAGATCGATGTCGTGATCGAGGTACTCGACGCGCGTCTGCCCTACTCCAGCGCCAATCCGATGCTGGCCGAGCTAACGCGCCATAAGCCAGTGCTGAAAATTCTCTCCCGCGCCGATCTCGCTGATCCCGAGCGGACGGCCGAGTGGGTCGCTTATTTCGATGCCCAAGAGAACATGCGCGCCCTGGCGGTCACCACCACCAACACCCGCGAGCTAAAGAAGATTCCCAAGCTGTGCCATGAGCTGGCCGGTGCCGTTCGCGCCGACAGGGATGTGCGGGTGATGGTGATGGGCATTCCTAACGTGGGTAAATCCACGCTGATTAACGGTCTGGCCGGGCGAAAAATCGCCAAAACCGGCAACGAGCCTGCGGTCACTAAGCGCCAACAAAAGGTGCGTATTGATGGGCGCGTGGCGCTTACCGATACCCCTGGAGTGCTGTGGCCGAAAATTGAGGATCAGGCTAGCGCCTATCGCCTCGCAGCCACCGGCGCCATTCGCGATACCGCTATCGAGTACACCGATGTGGCGATTGTCACCAGCGCAGAGCTGGCCAAGCGCTACCCCGAAGCGCTCACCGAGCGTTATAAGCTCAAAGAGCTGGCGCCTTACGCCGCGCCGGACATTCCCCACGACATTGATGCGGACGGCCCGAAAAAGCCCGATTTCCTCGCCATTGCAGGCTTCGATGGTAATGCCATTTTGAAAGATATTGCTGCGCGCCGAGGCGGCCTGCGCCCCGGTGGCACGGTGGATCTGCACCGCGGCGCGGAAGTACTGCTTCACGAACTGCGCGATGGCAAGCTGGGCAGGCTAACGCTTGAAACTCCTGCGGATATTCCGCCGCCGCCCGTGCAAAACGACGAAGACAATCAAGGTCTTTCCGACGCATAATGGACTAAGTGCTCTTTAGCCGACGAAGGCTTGTAGGCGCTAATTTAATACTCATGTTTTAGATGCGCATGTTTTAGATACGCATGTTTTTGGACACTTTTGGCCCGCTAGCCACTTTTTTTGGACAGAAACCTCATGGATACCCCGCAGTCGCAGGAATCACAACCGTTAAAGAAATCTCATAAGCTGCACAATGTTTGCTACGACATTCGTGGCCCGGTGCTCGACCACGCCAAGCGCTTGGAAGAGGAAGGCCAGCGAATTCTCAAGCTAAACATTGGCAACCCCGCGCCATTTGGTTTTGAGGCGCCGGAAGAGATTTTGCAGGATGTGATGCGTAACCTGCCAACAGCCCAAGGCTACTGCGACTCCAAAGGCCTCTACTCTGCCCGTAAAGCGATTATGCAGGAGTGCCAGCGCAAGCAGATTCCCGGTGTGGGTATTGAAGACATCTTCATCGGCAACGGTGTGTCTGAGCTGATCGTCATGGCCATGCAGGCGCTGCTCAACGACGGCGATGAAGTGCTGATTCCCGCGCCGGACTACCCACTATGGACGGCGGCTGCCCACCTTTCCGGTGGCCACGCGGTGCACTACCTGTGCGACGAGCAGGCCGACTGGACGCCCGACATGGCCGATATTCGCGCTAAAATCACCAGCCATACGCGGGCCATTGTGCTGATCAACCCCAACAACCCGACCGGCGCGGTGTATCCGCCTGCCGTGGTGAAAGAGGTATTGGCGATCGCCAAGCAGCATAACCTGGTGGTGTTCTCTGACGAGATCTACGACAAGATCTTGTATGACGGCGTCGAGCACACCGCCACGGGCGCGCTGGCTGACGATGACCAGTTGGTCATCACCATGAACGGGCTCTCCAAAAGCTATCGCTGCGCCGGCTTCCGCTCGGGCTGGATGATTATCTCCGGCAACCTGGCCAAGCTAAACGCCCAGGACTATATCCAAGGGCTGAATATGCTGGCCTCTATGCGGCTATGTGCCAACGTGCCCGCACAACACGCGATTCAAACCGCGCTGGGGGGCTATCAATCGATCAATGATTTAATCCTTCCCGGCGGACGGCTGCTGGCCCAGCGCGATATTACCGTGGAGAAGTTGAATGCGATCCCCGGGGTTTCCTGCGTGAAGCCGAAAGGCGCGCTGTACGCCTTTCCGCGGCTCGACCCCAAGGTCTTTAATATCAAAGACGACCAGCAGATGGTGCTGGATCTGCTGCTGCAGGAAAAAATATTACTGGTACAGGGCACGGCCTTTAACTGGCCCGAGCCGGACCATGTGCGCATCGTGACGCTGCCCTGGGCCGACCAGTTAGGCGATGCACTCGATCGCTTTGCCAATTTCTTGTCGCGCTATCGCCAGTGAGTCCGGTAATTAAATCAACTCATTGACACCACCATGACTTGAAACTGCCATGAACAGCACGTATCTAAGCCATTAATCTAGTAATGCTTCGATGAACTTTAGGGGAGAACCTGCACCATGATGCGAATTCTGCTGTTTTTAGGCACCAACATAGCGGTTTTGCTGGTCGCCAGTATTACTCTGCGCCTGCTAGGCGTAGAGGGCTATCTGCGCGGCCAGGGCATCAACTTCACCAGCCTGCTGATTTTCTGCTTTATTTTCGGCATGGTTGGCTCAATGATTTCGCTGTTCATTTCCAAATGGATGGCTAAGCGCAGCACCGGCACGGTGATTATCGAAACGCCCTCCAACTCCACCGAACAGTGGTTGCTGGATACGGTCGCGGAGCTCTCTCGCGAGGCAGGCATCAAAACCCCGGAAGTGGGTATATTTCCGGCCCAGCAGTCCAACGCCTTTGCTACGGGCTGGAACAAAGACGATGCGCTGGTAGCCGTTTCGGCAGGCCTACTCAACCGTATGCGCCCGGAGGAAGTTCGCGCGGTACTGGCCCACGAAATTGGTCACGTCGCTAACGGCGACATGGTCACCCTGGCGCTGATCCAGGGCGTGGTGAACACCTTCGTGATGTTCTTTGCCCGTGTAGTGGCGCACTTGGTCGATAACTTCCTACGCAGTCGCAGCGATGGCGGCGGCGGTCTAGGCTTTATGGGCTACTTTGCAGTGGTGATGGTTGCTGAAATTGTGTTTGGTATTTTGGCCTCGGCTATCGTCGCCTGGTTCTCGCGCTACCGCGAATACCGCGCCGATGAAGCCGGTGCACGCCTAGCGGGCACTAATGCCATGGTCAGCGCGCTGGCGCGCTTGAAAACCGAAACTGAAATGCCCGATCAAATGCCAGACACGCTGCGCGCCATGGCCATCACCAAAGGCCAAACGCGCTCGCTGGTGGAAAAGCTATTTGCTAGCCACCCGCCGCTGGATGAGCGCATCCGTGCGTTAAAAGAAGCGGCTTATCGTCAGTAAGTTGCTTATGTCATTGCGAGCGTAGCGAAGCAATCTCGGGGATGGTGCTGCCGCAGGTTTAGATTGCCGCGTCGCTGCGCTCCTCGCAATGACAACGCTTGAGCCACCGCGAGTCGGTGGCTTTTTCATGTCATTGCGAGCGCAGCGAAGCAATCTGGGGATGGTGCCGCCACAGGTTTAGATTGCCGCGTCGCTGCGCTCCTCGCAATGACAAGAGGGGGGTGCTTCGCAATGGCAAGAGATGGGGCGCCTCCAATGACAATAGTCAGAGATCCTCTATGAACGCACGGAAAACCCTGCCCCACGCAGTATGCCCTCTAGTGCTACCGCCTCCCCTGACAGCTGCACGTTGAGCGTGGCGAATTCGCGCCGCAGCGGGTAGTTGGCGCGGCAGTCATCAAAGCCTTGGTGCATACCGTGGTGCTGCGTTTGGCGCTGAAGCGCATCGTGGTCGCGGCGCACGTCATACACCGCCCTCATGCAGAGCCTTAGCGCATCGTCAGGAGGCAGTGCGTGCTGCAAATGCAGCGACGCCAGCGCGGGCGGTGGGCAAATATCGGCGAATGTTAGCACGCTTGGCTGACCGCAGTGGTGAGCCAGCGCCTGCTGAATCATCCAGGTGCCGCGCAGCTTGCCATCCAGGCTATGCCCGGCAATATGCGGTGTTGCCAGAGAGACCAGATCACGCAGGCCAGCATCGATATCGGGTTCTTCCTCCCACACATCCAGTATGGCACTGATATCGCCCTTGCCCGCAAGGCGACTACGCAGCGCTAAACCATCCACACAGTCACCGCGCCCGGCATTGAGCAGCACGCACCCCAGTGCCAGCTCCTCGATACGTTGAGCGTTGAGTAGCTGATACGTCGCGTGTGGGCCTTCGCGGGTTAGCGGTGTATGCACACAGAGCACGTCACAGCGCTCGATCAGGGCGTCTAAGGAGTGAAAGCCTTCCTCCGGCTCCTCTTCTGCCCTCTCTACAGCTGCCTTGGGCGGATCACAGGCCAACGTTGTAACGCCCATGGCGGCTAGCCGCGCCTGCAGTCGGCTGCCCACATTGCCCACCCCCACTATCCCCACGGTACGCTCGCTAAGCGACCAGCCATCGCGCTCCGCCAGTGTTAGCAGGCTGCTCAACACATAATCAACCACCGCCTCTGCGTTGCAGCCTGGCGCGCTGGCGAAGGCGATATCGCGCTGGGCAAGCGCTACTTGGTCGATATGATCGGTGCCGATGGTGCAGGTGCCAATAAAGCGCACGGGGCTATCGGCAAGCAGCTTATCGTTGACCTGGGTAATCGAGCGCACGATGAGTGCATCGGCTTCTTGCAGGTGGGCGGCGTTTATCTCCCGCCCTGGCACGCGGGTGAGCGAACCAAAATGGCCGAAGCAGCGTTCGGCAGCTGGGATATTGGCGTCGACGACAAGTTTCATAGGCGTTTGGGTATCCGGGCTTTACAATACGCCAGCGACGGCTTGATGGGCAGGCGTGTTTAAAGGCTATCTTTTAAAGGCTAAGTAAGGAGAGAGTTGTGATCGTACGCTGGGAAACCAACCATGACTATGTGTTGGTTCATATTCACCAGGATATGTTTGGTGACTGGATTTTCAGCCGCGCCTGGGGCCAAATCGGCACCCAATTTGGCGGCCTGAAACATCAGCTAGCCGATACGCTGGATCAAGCCCATATGTGGCTGGAAGATGAAACCACCATCCAGTCCTCGCGGGGCTTTCGCAAGGTGCTGGAAGTGGCCGACCATACCCCGGAAGGCCAGGAAGCGATGCGCCAGCTATCGTTACTGGATGTGCTTTGAGCCTAGCGCGCTAGCTCCATGCTTTTTGCTAATTAACTTAAGAAACGCCGACCATCACGCTTATGGGCGCCTTTAGGCGGCGTGGTATCTGGCGGTGCGGTAAACGCCGCCAGCGCCGCTTCATCCAGCCAGCCGCGTTCGCGCAACCACGCACTTAATCGCTCCAGCTCAAAGCCACGATCCAGCTCATTGCCGTCACCATCCATCAACACCGGTATGCGAACGCCGTAGCGCTCTACTAGTGCGTCGTCTTCGCTAATCTCGATGTGGTGCAGCCACACCTTTTGATTCGCCAGTGCGGCCACCAGCGCCTCTAATTGGCTGCATAGGTGGCAGCCCATGGTCGTGTAAAGCGATAGCTGAATCATGCTGAAGCTCTCTTCATACTAGCTCTCTCATACTAGCTCTCTTATGACACCTTATGACGAAGTAAAAACACATGGTGCAGGTTGGTGCGCCGCTGGAAATCGGGGTCGAAGCTGCGCCCGGTAATATCCTCAACCGCGTAGTGCTCGCTAAGCGCTTCGTCGAGTTTAAAGCGCCGCTGGTTATTAGAAAACACCAAGGTGCCGCCGGGTGCCAAGCGCGCCATGGCGAGCTCAACTAACCGCGGATGATCTCGCTGCACGTCGAGGGTATCGCGCATCTTCTTGGAGTTGGAGAACGTCGGCGGATCCATAAAGATCAGATCAAATTCGGCGTTGGCGGTTTCCAGCCAGCGGAAACAGTCGTCGCGCACTACACGGTGCAGCCGAGTATCGAGCTTGTTCAGGGCAAAATTGTCCTTGGCCCACTCCAGGTAGGTGTTGGACATATCCACGCTCACGCTGTCGCTGGCGCCGCCTAAGGCGGCCTGCACCGTCGCCGTGGCGGTGTAACAGAACAGGTTTAAAAAGCGCTTGCCGCTGGCCATTTCGCCCAACATGCGTCGTACCGGGCGGTGATCAAGAAACAGTCCAGTATCGAGATAGTCGCGCAGATTCACCCATAGCCGTGCCTCGCCCTCCTGCACCTCAAAACGTTCGCCGCTGGCAGCACGCTTCTGGTACTGGGCGCTACCTGTTTGGCGCTCCCGGCGCTTGATATAGATTTTGCTGGCGTCAACGTTAAGCGCTTCGGGCATGACTTCCAAGGCATCGTACAAGCGCTTCTGCGCTTGCGCCGGGTTGATCGAACTGGGCGCCGCGTACTCTTGCACGTGTACGCGGTCACCGTAACGATCCACCGCCAAAGCGTACTCGGGCATATCGGCGTCATAGACGCGATAGCTGGTTTCGCCGCTCTGCTTCAGCCATTTCTTCAAGCGCTTCTGATTTTTGATCAGCCGATTGGCAAACATCTGCGCATTGTCTTGGTTTTTATGAGCCGTTTGCTCTTCGCTCGCCTCTTCACTAGGCGTCGCCACTGCAGCACTCTCACTCTGAACCGGCTTTGTGTCGCTAACGGCAGGCAGGTGCTCGGCGCCACCAATCTCCATGAGCAGCAGCTTGGCATCCAAGGCACCGTTTTTGAGCGCGTACTGTTTGTGCGCCCGCATCCCCAGTCGGTGGCCGAGATCAGGGTTGCCGGTAAACACCGCCAGCGTCCAGCCGGGGAATAGCGCTTTGGCTTTCTCACCCAGTTGGGCGTAGAGACGCACCAGTTCAGGCAACTCGCCCAGGCGCTCGCCGTAAGGAGGATTGGTGATCAACAGGCCGCGTTCGGCGGTGAGCGTTTCCGGTCGGGTAAGCTGGGCCAGGCTCTGCCCATGCAGGGTAATCAAGGCTGGTATGCCCGCACGCATGGCATTGGATTTCGCTGCAGTCAGTGCTGCAGGGCTCTGGTCAAAGCCTAATAGCTGGGCCTTGCAGCGCTTGCGGCCTATCGACGCGCGCGCTTCGGCTTCGCGTTTCTGTTCCCGCCACGCTTCGTCATCGTGCCCTGCCCAGCCGTGAAAGCCGAACCGCTCACGGTTCAGGTTCGGTGCCTGGTCGGCGGCCATCATGGCGGCTTCGATCAGCAGCGTTCCTGCACCGCACAGCGGGTCAATCAACGGCTCTCCCGCTTTTAAGCGCTCGGGCCAACCCGCGCGTACCAACAGCGCTGCGGCCAAATTCTCTTTTAGCGGCGCATGGCCTACATCCCGGCGGTAGCCGCGACGGTGCAGGCTTTCACCAGAGAGATCCAGGCCAATGGTTAAGTTCATGCGGTGCAAGTGGGCGTAGATGCGCAAATGGGGCGTTTTGGTATCCACGTTGGGGCGTTCCTGCCCAGCCAGTTGGAGTGCATCAACCACGCCGTCTTTAACGGTTTGCGCGCCAAAGCGGGTGTGGCGAATATGTTCACTGCGGCCGTGAAAATCGACTGCCAGCGTGTTGCCCGGTGCTAAGTGCTGAGTCCAGGCAATGCGGGCAACCACATCCCGCACCTGCTCGGCGGTGTCGATCATCGACTCGCGCACTAAGGTTAAGATAACCCGGTTGGCCAATCGCGACCAAAGGCATACGCGGTAGGCGATCGCTTGGCTGGCGGTGAAGTAAACCCCCGCCACCGTGGTTTTGCCCGGCGTGGCGCCCAGTGCCACTAGTTCATCGTGGAGCAAACCTTCAATGCCTTTCGGGCAAGTGGCTAGCAGACTCAAGGGGGCGTTTTGATTCGACTCGGTCATGATAATAGCGGCGCGTAAAGGCGCGAAATTCCTGTATATAGCATATGAGTTTACGTTTTATGACAATTTGGTAGTCGACAGATGACACCATCATGGTCTAACAATAAGAGAGTAGCTACTGAAAAACGCATGCGTTTCCTGTCAGAGTCGGTTCAAGACTAGAGCTTTAGCTTGATTAGACCTATGGCATATAAGTGTTCTTTGCAAGAGTTCTCTGTATGAGATAGCCGTTCGACCCGTTCAGCCCGTGAGTGCTAGACATTTGCGTTGAGGCGGCGTCTCGCTCTTGAAGCAAGCTCTCGGAGTAGTGATGTGTATGAGCATCTCTAGTGCAATTGCTTAGACGACATCCTATTTCTTATCAAAGGCTTTCGTGAAACAAAGACTTTCGAGAAAAGAGGTTAGCCAATGAAACGGCAAAAACGTGATCGCTTCCAGCGGGCTTATGTCCACGGCTACAAAGCGGGTGTATCGGGTCGTTCTCGTGATGACTGTCCCAGTCAAGATATCAATTTACGCGAATACTGGATGAGCGGTTGGCGTGAGGGTCGCGGCGACCAGTGGGATGGGATGACCGGCATCTCGGGCATCCACAAAAATCCCTTAGTCATGGCCTAACGTTTTATTTTTCAAAGTTTGAAAAGAAAAATTTTAAACGCAAGGTTTTCAGTGAGCCCACTTTGAAAGTGGGCTTTTTAGTGCGCGTTTATGCCAACACTGCTCCGCTGCTCACTCAACTTCTAGCTTTCAGTGCCCTTGCGCATTCACCGACTAGTTTAGGCCCTTGGTAGATCAAGCCTGAATAGAGCTGTACTAAATCTGCTCCAGCGGCGATCTTGGCTCGGGCAGCAGCGGCACTATCGATACCGCCCACGCCAATAATCGGCAATGCAGGTAGATGCTCACGCAGTTGTCGAATAACACGATTGGATGCCTCAAAGACTGGCTTCCCAGAGAGCCCGCCAGCCTCATCCGCTTGAGGATCGCCCTGCACGGCTTCACGGGAAACCGTGGTATTGGTAGCAATCACGCCATCAAGGGCGTTGCGCTCAATACTTCCCGCCATCAGCGCTACCTCTTCAGCACTCATATCCGGGGCGATCTTAATTAGTAGCGGCACGTTGCGGTCCGCCTGGGCATTGAGTTCCGTGGCTCGCGCGCGAATCGGCCCCAATAGCGCATCCAGCTGTTCACCAAACTGTAGGCTGCGCAGCCCTGGCGTATTCGGCGAAGAGACATTAACGGCAATGTAATCCGCATAAGGGTGCACCGCGTCTAAACACACCAGGTAGTCATCCAGCGCCTGCTCTACCGAAGTAGTCAGGTTTTTACCGATATTGATGCCCACAATACCGCCGTAATGGCGCTGCTTAACCTGCTGGATCAGATGCGCAACCCCTTTGTTGTTAAAGCCAAAGCGGTTGATGATCGCCTCATGCTGCGCTAAGCGAAACAGCCGGGGCTTAGGATTGCCTGGCTGCGGCTTAGGCGTCACCGTTCCCACTTCGACAAAGCCAAAGCCCAACGCACCAAGCGCATCGAGGTGGTCGGCGTTCTTGTCCAGCCCGGCAGCTAAGCCTACTCGATTGGCAAACCGCAGCCCCATCAGCTCGACGGGATCGTTTACCGGCTTACCAAATAGCCGTGGAACGCCCCCTACCCGATGCAGTGCATCTAACGCACCCAGCGCCATACCGTGAGAGGTTTCTGGGTCAACGCGAAAGAACAGTGAGCGGGCGAGGTTGTACATAGCGAATCTCTTGAAGCGGGGACTGAAAACGGGCATCAGTATAACGCAATAAAGCGCGCCCTGGTGGAGAACCAGGGCGCGCTTTCATAATCCTCTTTAATTAGATAGACACACTTTAATTAAGCGGACGAGGTACGTTTATGCTTCGCTATCGCTCTCGGCGAGATCTACCAGCTCGCGTACCGCGACGGCGAAGAGCGCAAAGCCCACTTCACTGCCGCCACGCACCTCTTCGATAAGACGACACCAGCGGCGATGCAGATCAGCGTGCTGATCCAGCCACTGCGCCACCCGCTCTTGGGTATCGCGGCTGCCGGCTTCGAGTTTCAGCACGCTGGTGGTCAGCGCAAGCTGCTGACGTTCGATGTCGTCACGGAAGGTTTCCCGCGCTTGAGCCTGCCAGGCGTCGCGCACTTCCAACTGGGTTACCTGCTGAATCATCCACGGCAGTTCCAGGCGGCTGCCAATTTCATACAGCACCTCCGCCACCCGCTGCGGTTTTTCATTGGTCAGGCGTGCCGCTTGGATGATACCCAGCCCGGCGTAAAGGCTGGATGACGCCGCGACAGTGGACGCCAAGGCTTCCGGCACACCCGCTTCCAGCAGTTCGTCACGGCGGCTATTCCAAGCGCTAAGCTCTTCACCGCTGAGCAGTTCACCAATACCTTCCTGCAGTTGCGCCAAGCGGGGAGCGAAGTACTCGATAGTATCGTGGGTCGAGAGCCCCAAGTGCTGGCGCACAAACCAGCGCGTGGCACGGCGGATCAAGCGCATCAGATCGAGCATCATCGAGTACTGAATGCGGTTGGGCACCTGATTGTCGAGGGCTTCAATTTGCGCCCATAGACCGGGCAAGTTAAAGCTATCGCGGGCCACAATATAAGCGCGAGCGATGTCGGCACGCCCTGCGCCAGTGGAGTCCATCAGGCGGCGTACAAAGACGATACCCATGTGATCAACCAGATCGTTGGCTACCTGGGTAGCGACGATTTCACGCTTAAGACGGTGCTCGTACATCTCATCTTTGAAGCGCTCCACCAGCACCGATGGGAACAGCCGCTCAAGATGCCGATGAATATAGTGATCGTCCGGCACATCAGAGGTGATCAAGTCGCCTTTCAAAGTACTCTTGGCGTAGGAGATCAGTACCGATAGCTCCGGTAGGCGCATCCCTTGATCGTTGCTGGCCCGCTCTTTGAGCACATCATCGGTGGGCAGGAACTCCAGTTCGCGATCAATTTGCCCTGCGGCCTCCAGCTCGCTAATAAAGCGGCGGTAAGGGCCCATGGCCTGATTGGACAGGATAGCCGACAGATCCAGCGCCTGGCTTTGGCGGTAGTTATCCAGGATCACCAGATCGCCCACCTCATCGGTCATTTCCGCCAGCAGCTGATTACGCTGCTTGTCGGTCATGTCGCCGCGCTTAACCACTTCATCGATCAGGATCTTGATATTGACCTCGTGGTCGGAGCAGTTCACCCCACCGGCATTGTCAATAAAGTCGGTATACACCCGCACGCCTTTGGCGGCAGCTTCCATACGCCCGCGCTGGGTCAAGCCGAGGTTGCCGCCCTCGCCGACCACACGGCAATTCAAGTCGTTGCCGTTGATGCGCAGGGTATCGTTGGCTTTGTCGCCTACGTCGCTGTCGGTTTCTTCGGAGCCCTTCACGTAGGTACCGATACCGCCGTTCCAGATCAGATCAACCTTGGATTTGAGCATGGCGCGGATCAGTTCATTGGGCGACAGGCGCTCTTCTTTGATACCAAAGACCTGCTGCATCTCCGGCGTGATGGTAATCGACTTGGCGCTACGGTTGAAGATGCCGCCACCGGCGGAGATCAACTCCTGACTGTAGTCCTCCCAGCTGGAGCGTGGCAGTGCGAAAAGCCGCTTACGCTCGGCAAAGGAGGCCTCGGCATCTGGGTTGGGGTCGACAAAAATATGCAGGTGGTTAAAGGCGCCCACTAGCTGAATCTTGTCGGAGAGCAGCATGCCATTACCAAACACATCGCCGGCCATATCGCCGACCCCCACCACGTTAAACAGGTCGCGCTGGGTATCTACATCGAGATTTTTGAAATGGCGTTTAACCGACTCCCAAGCGCCCCGCGCGGTGATGCCCATTTTCTTATGGTCGTAGCCGTTTGCTCCGCCGGAGGCAAAAGCATCGCCCAGCCAGTGCCCGTACTCAATGGAAATTTCGTTGGCGATATCTGAGAAGGTGGCGGTGCCTTTGTCGGCGGCTACGACGAGGTAGGCGTCATCTTCATCGTGGCGAACCACATTTGCCGGCGGCACGACGTCGCCACCCACCAGGTTGTCAGTAACATCCAGCAGCGCACGGATAAAGATTTGGTAGCAGGCTATGCCTTCTTTCTGGACGATATCGCGGCTGGCATTTTCAGGCATACGTTTACACACAAAACCGCCTTTAGCGCCCACCGGGACGATGACGGCGTTCTTAACCTGTTGCGCTTTCACCAGCCCCAGCACTTCAGTGCGGTAATCTTCGAACCGGTCCGACCAGCGCAGGCCACCACGGGCCACTTTGCCACCACGTAGGTGAACACCTTCCACCCGCGGCGAGCAGACAAAAATCTCAAACATCGGCCGCGGCTTGGGCATACCGGTGACCTTGGAGGGTTCAAGCTTATAGGCGATGTAATCCTTAAAGCGTCCACCCTCAGCCAGTTGGTAGTAGTTGGTACGCAGCGTGGCGAGGATCAGCTCCATAAAGCGGCGCAGCAGTTGATCATCATTAAGACTAGCGACCCCTTCCAAGCGCTCATTTAAGCTCGCGATGCACTCGTCGGTGGCGTGGTTCTGCTGCTCAGGATCAAAGCGCAGACGGAATAGCTCAACCAGCTCACGGGTAATGCCCGGATAGTTGGCCAGCGTGGCGGCAATGTAATCCTGGGACATGCCGAAGCGGATCTGCTTAAGATAGCGGGCATAGCCGCGCAGCATCGCCACTTCTCGCCAATCCAGCCCTGCGCCGATAATCAGGCGGTTAAAGGCATCGTTGTCAGCTTCGCCGGTCCAGATGCGCTTAAAGGCTTCCGTGAATACGTCGCGCATATCGCCCAGGCTGACATCCGCACCGCTGTGTTCAAGCTCGAAATCGTGAATCCAATAACGCTGTTCAGGAGCATTGATATCGTAGGGTCGTTCGCCAATCACGCGCAGGCCGAGATTTTCCATCATCGGCAGCACGTCGGAGAGTGGTATCTGGGTGCCGCGATGGAACAATTTCAGGTTAACGCCGCCGCCCTGCTCTTCCAGCGGGCGGTAGAGCGACAGCGATAAATCGTCGCCATTATTCAACGTCAGCAGGTGCTGAACATCGAACACCGCGGTACGCGCGGAGAAGTCTTCCCGATAGCTGGCCGAGAACGCCTCGCGGAACTGATCCATCAGGCTGTTGGCGCGCTCTTCACCAAAGCCTTCGATCATGGCGTTCTGCAGCTCATCGCGCCAACTGCGCGCCAGCCGTGCCACTTTGCTCTCCAAACGCTTGAGATCGTAGTCGCTGGGCGCGTCGCCGTTAAAGCGCAGAATCAACTGGATACGCGCCAGCACCGACTCGGATAAATAGGTATTGAAGTCGCCAAAGTGGGCGTCTAACTCGTCGCACAGCACGTTTTGAATCCGCTGACGCAGATCCGTTGAGAATACGTCGCGGGGTACAAACACCAAGCAAGAGTAAAACTTACCGCTGATATCGGCGCGGATAAATAACCGCACCTGGCGGCGCTCGCGAATATTGAGAATGCCCAGCGCAGTGCTGGCCAGTGACTCGGTATCGATCTGGAACAGGTCATCGCGAGGGTAGACTTCCAACACCTGTAACAGCTGCTTGCCGTTATGGCCCTGGGGATTGAATCCAGCGATATCCATTACGGCTTTGAGTTTGCGGCGCAGCAGCGGAATATTGCGCGGCGATTCGTTATATACCGTGGAGGTGAACAGACCAAAGAAGCGCCGCTCGCCAATCACATTACCGTCGTCGTCGTAACGGTCCACGGTGATGTAGTCAGGGTAGGTAGGACGGTGCACCCGGGAGTGATGGGCGCTTTTGGCAAACGACAGTAGCTGCGGCACCAGCACATAATCATTGTGCTCATCCACGCCCTCTTCGGTACGAATCCGCTCGCAGTAGCGCGGCTGATCCAGGCGGAATACGCCCAGCACGCTATCCGTGTCGCGCTGTAACTCGCCACCTTCCAACAGGTACTCGTCGTAGCCCAGGAAAGTGAAGTTATCTTTGAGCATCCACTCTAAAAAGGCAATCGCCTCTTCGTGGTCATCCGGGTCGATCTGGGGTGGACAGTTTTTCTCGAGCTCTTGAATTGAAGCGGTAATTTGCGAACACATGGCGTCGAAATCGCCGACGGCGGTACGTACATCGCGCAGCACATCATTTAGATTGCTTTCAATTTTCTCAAGTAACGCCACGTCGGTGTGCCGGTCTACCTCAATCACGATCAGCGACTCGCGGCCTTCAGGCGCGTTTTCCTCTCTGGGCGAAGCCAGCGCCTGCAGCTGATGGCGCTCGTCACGGGTGACCGCCAGTACAGCGTTTTGAATGGCGTGCACCGTCAAACCGCGGCGGTTGAGCTCGATACGCACCGAATCGACCAAAAACGGCATATCTTCGTGGAGAACGGCTACAAAGGTATGCGTCGACTGCCAGCCGTGCTCTTCAAAATCCGGGTTAAACACCCGTACCTTGGGACTTTGCGAGTTGTGGTGCTGCAAAAACTGCCAGATGGACAGCGTTGCGCCATACAGATCGTCCAGACGACGATCCACAAGGTCTTCCACCGGCACGGTGGCATAAAAGTGTCGAGCGAAAGCGTCCACTGTGGCGGCACGTGCGGGGTCTAACCGCGCGTGTAGCCGCTCCTGGAGCTGCTTCAAAAGATCTTGCCGACTCTCTTCAATCGCAACGTAGTGCATCCATCACCTCGACTGCCTAGGCCATTAAACGGCCAAAAAACAAAGGACAACAGGCCTTTAAGCCAACATAACGGCTAGCTTACGCTACCTGTCGTCGCGTCCCTAATCACCTGGCGTGTTGTTCATGACGCATACCGTTTATGCATTAGACTTTGCACGAAAACTGCCTGCGTTCACCGACTATTCGTACAAGCCTGGTTCTGGTGCTTGTTAAACCGTGCGCCGCTTTAACAACACCCCACACTCACAGTGGTCGGTAAACGGAAACTGGTCAAATAGCGCAAATCTTTCTATCTGATGGGTGTTGGTCAGTATGGCCAAATTTTCAGCTAACGTGGCTGGGTTGCATGAAATATAGACGATCTGAGCGTACTCGCTGAGTTGTTCACAGCTCTGCTCGTCTAAACCGGCACGGGGAGGGTCTACCAATACGGTAGAAAAATCGTACTCTTCCAGCGCCATTTCTGCCACGCGGCGTCCGGCTTTTTCGCCCTTCAGCGCCAGCGAAAACTCCTCTGCTGACATACGACCAATTTGCGCGTTCGTTACCCCATTGGCTTCCAGGTTAACGTTGGCACTGGCCACCGATGTGCGGGAAATCTCTGTGGCGAGCACGCGGCGGAAGTTATCCGCCAGGGCAATGGTAAAATTACCGTTCCCACAGTAAAGCTCGACCAGATCTCTCTTGGCATCGCTCCCCTGCTGACCAGTGGTGACTTCTCGCGCCCAGCTGAGCATTTCCTGGCAGATATGCGCGTTGGGCTGGGTAAAGCTGTTTTCGACCTGCTGGTAGTGAAGCGTGCGGCCATCCACCTCTAGCCGCTCCCATACGTGGTCGCGGGTAAGTACGATGCGCTGCTTGCGGGAGCGGCCAATAATCATAATGCCTAGCTCAGCCTCGAGAGCGCGAGCTTCGCGCTCCCACTCATCGCCTAACGGTCGATGGTAAATCAGCGTTACTAGCGCCTCGCCTGACAGGGTGGTGAGAAACTCTACCTGAAACAGCCGCCGACGCAGCTCATCACAGCGAAGGCAGGCCTCACGCAGCTGCGGCATTAGCTGATTGATTCGTTCACTGGCGACTGCGTACTGATCTAATCGAATCACACGCTTATTTTTCGGGTTCTCGGGATCAACCTCGAACATGGCGTAGAAAAGGTCATCCTGTTCGTGCCATATGCGAAACTCACAGCGCTGACGGTAGTAGCCCGGCGGCGATTCAAACACCTCCAGCGTCGGTGGTTTAAAAGCGGCAAAGGTGCTCTCAAGATAGTCGCGCTTGGCGGCTAGCTGCTCAGCGTAGCGTTCGGGTTCTACAACGGGGATAGCCAAAGCTGCTCCTCTTAAATTCGATCAGAAATAGTAGCGGTCAATAGTGTTCAGGCGCCCACGTTAAGCAACTGGGGCGCATCAAATCCGTAGCGGGCCAAGCCAGCGGTCAGATTAGCTGCTGAAGCGGTGGTAAAGCAGCGGCCGTTCTGCTGCTCGCTATTTAGCTCATCGACTACTTGCGCAACCCGGCGGGCAATCGCATCGCCGGAGTCGACCCAATGCAGCGGCACGGGGGCAAGCTGCGTCAGCCAGGGCTTTAGCAGTGGAAAATGGGTGCAGCCCAGTACCACTGTATCTAGCTCTGGGGTAACCAGCGCCTGATAACCAGCAGATGAAGAATAGACCGGCGATGAAGGCGCAACGGCATGCCATAACGGCGCCAGGGCAGCCTGCATGCGATCAATATTGGGGGTGACACCTGCCAGGTACGCTTCCGCCTCGACGACCAAGGCATCGGCGGCGACACGGGTAATCACACAATCGCTGGCAAAGCTATCAATCAAGCGTTGGGTGTAGGGCCGCCCTACCGTGGCTTTGGTGGCCAATAGCCCAATATGGCGTGTCCGGCTAATCGCCGCAGCAGGTTTGATAGCAGGCACGGTGCCCACGACAGGAATCGCTAATTGCTCACGCAAATTTTCCAACGCCAGGGTGCTTGCGGTATTACAGGCGACAACTAAAACACTCGGCTGGCACGCTGCCACAGCGGCGCGACACACTGCCACGATGCGTTCGCTCAGGGCTGCGTCTTCGCGTAGCCCATAGGGTAGCCAAGCGTTGTCGCAGGCATAGCACAGGGCAGCATCAGGATAGTGTTGGCGCAACGACTGCGCCACCGACAGGCCGCCGACGCCGGAATCAAAAATTAACACGGGGCCTTTCATGACTCTGCCTGAAAAAAACGGAGCCGCTAGTTTAGCATGCTCCGTGATTTTTATTGATGACCGTTAGGGCCCGTTGTCTTCTACCGCACTACACCGCGGGCACATCAGCCCCACGCAGCTCGGCGTAGAGTTCAGGGTAGGCTTGCTGTAGGCGCTCTAACTCATGCTCAGCGCCTTCGGGGAGCGCCTGACGCAGCTCTTCCATATCTTCCTGGCTGAAGTGCTCGTCGATCAGCGGGAACAGGCCCTCGCGCTCATGGCGAAGATAGGCACGATGCGCTTCCAGATAGTTTTTCAAATCGTCAGCGAAGCGGTCCATCGGTATGATGTTATCCATTAACACCATGTCAATGTCGTTGGAGAGGCGCTGCAGGCGAGGCTTTAGCTCACGGTAGTCACTCGCCATCTGCTCAGTGAATTCAAGATGCTCTGGCGCTTTGGTTTGCAGCCGTTCGACGCAGACGCGCTCAAGGGGTGCTGCAAAGCCATCCATATAGGACAATATGTAGTCAACCACCTCGCGCATGAGCTGAAAATTGGGCCGCTCACCCTGGGCAAGGGTTTTCTGCTTGAGCTGCAGCACATGAAGCATTCTCGCCATGTTGGCATGATCTAGACGCAGTTGGTTTAACATCGAACTGTCTCCTTTATTTTGTCATGCCTACCGTCAAGCCTTAATAGTTGACGGCATGCGATAATAAGCGCGTGGGGTTATCATAGACAATGCCCCTCTAGCGTTATCCTAGCAAGTGTATCTTTCTGATAGGTTACGCCAAAGGTAGTTCGCTAAGGCGCGGTTTACCACTAACACTTGTTGGCGATTTTTAGTTCAACGCACTGATTTGCAACGGAAGCTCACATGGATCTTTTTGATAGCGCCCAGGCGACACCTGCTGAAGACGCCCCGTTAGCCTTTCGTATGCGTCCACGCCAGTTGGACGATTACGTGGGACAGCAGGCGCTGGTGGGACCCGACAAACCCCTACGCCGCATGGCGGAATCAGGCGTCGTCCGCTCCATGATTCTTTGGGGACCGCCAGGGGTTGGCAAAACCACGCTGGCAGAGCTATTAGCCAGAGCTTCCCAGGCCCATCTGGAGCACCTCAGCGCGGTAATGGCCGGGGTGAAAGAGATTCGCGCCGTGGTGGAACGCGCCCAACAGATGTCATCCACGGTTATCCTCTTTTTAGATGAGATTCATCGACTCAACAAGAGTCAGCAGGACGCTCTATTGCCCCATGTCGAGTCGGGGCTGTTAACCCTGATTGGTGCTACCACCGAAAATCCCTCCTTTGAAGTCAATTCGGCGCTGCTCTCTCGCGCACGGGTTTACGTGCTGAAGTCGCTCAGCCAAGAGGAACTCATCACGGTGATGCGCCAGGCCCTCAGCGATGTTGAGCGCGGGCTGGGCAAGCGTGACATTCAGGTGGATGACGAGGTGTTAACCGCCCTGGCACACGCCAGTGCTGGCGATGCCCGCCGGGCGCTGGGGCTACTGGAAACCGCCTGTGATTTCGCCACCCAGGAAGCGGGCCGCGAAGTGCTGCATAAAGAGGTACTCGCCGATGTGATCGGCCATCAGGCCAGCGCTTTCGATAAGCAGGGTGACGCCTATTACGACCTGCTTTCGGCGATTCATAAATCGATACGCTCTTCACGCCCCAATGCTGCGCTACTGTATATGGCCCGCTTTATGCAGGGCGGCGGTGACCCGTTGGACGTGGTGCGCAGGCTGACCGCGATTGCCTCAGAAGATGTCGGCAATGCCGACCCTCGCGCGCTACCGCTGGTGATTGCCGCCTGGGATGCCTATTTACGCCTGGGCGATTACGAAGGTCAGCGAGCGATTGCTCATGCGGCAATTCATTTAGCCGTGGCACCCAAGAGCAATCGCGTCGACCGCGCCTGGAGTGAAGCCAAGCAGTACGTGCGCCAGCAACCCCAGGTAGAGGTACCGACATACCTGCGCAATGCCCCCACTAAGCTGATGGAGCAGTTGGGTCATGGCGAGGGGTATCGCTATGCGCACAGCGAGCCAGACGGCTACCCGGCGGGTAGCGCCCACGACTGCTGGCCTGAAGAGCTGCCTAAAGCCACCTTCTTCAAGCCGAGTTCGTTGGGTCAGGAGAAACGCTTTGGGGAAATAATGGCGTGGCGGGAAAAACTTGACCAGGAAGCAGATCAGGCGCCCTAAGGCGCCTGATCTGATGGTTCACTCTACCGCTTGGTTACAGTGCTTATTTAGAGTCCTTAATTAGAGCTCTTCGCGGATAACATCGGTACCTTCGGGGATCTCGAAGTCGAACATGCCCCGCTCAATATTGCCATTGAGGGTAATATTACTAAAGGTAATCGCGGTGCGCTGGCCGGTGCTGTCCTTCATCCACAGCTCGGTTAACGTGTCAGCATCAAACACCATGCTTAACTCTTCGAACAGCGTATCGGCAGAGATAGGCACCAGGGTAAAGACATCTTCTCCCCCATCCTGCTCGTAGAAAACCTCATAACTTTCGGTTAAATCGTCAACGCTTCCCGACAGCAATAACGCAGGGGTATGGGTTACCCGATCATCCATCTCTTGAACGGTGACTTGTTCAAGGTCGGGATCGTACATATACACATCTTCGCCGTCGGAAACCACGGTTTGAGAGTACGGCGCTTCCACTTCCCAACGCAGCATACCGGGGCGGGATAACCACATCTCGCCGCGCGCGCTTTGTAGACGCTCGCCGCTGCCATCAAGAATCTGCTGCTCAAAAGCCGCTTGATAGCGCTCAAGTGGGTCGAGGCGCTCGGTCAAGCGTTCGGCAGCGTCCTCCGCCCAAGCGGGAGCACCAAATGTTAAACCCAAAGCGCTGGCCGCAAATGCCAGTTGTGAAGTGCGTTTTGTTTGCGTATCGCGCATATGTTCTCCCTAGGCAACCGTTGCCAATAACTGTTGCTCAAAACTGTTGCTTAAAAATTAAGCAGTGAGGTCGGTTTAACCGTCCATGTGTCACTAAGACGTGCAAAGCGCCGCAGGGTTTCACCTGCGGCGCTACTTTCACGCTTATTGCATAATTGCGCTCTATACCAAGCGGTTAGTGGCCCACCGGGGGCGGCGCAAGCACTTCCCGCGCACCGTTAGAGCCCATAGACGTCACCACTCCGGCGCCCTCCATGGCCTCAACCAGGCGGGCGGCTCGGTTATAGCCGATCTTAAAACGACGCTGCACGGCAGAAATCGAGGCCTTGCGGGTTTCAGTGACAAACTGCACGGCTTCATCGTAGAGCGCGTCCTGCTCCGCATCGTCGCCATCGCCCCCTTCAGCCTCAAGGCCGGTTAAGGCATCGGCAGATACGCCACCAGAAAGAATCTCCTCGATATATTCAGGTGCGCCGCGGCGCTTCCAGTCATCGACCACCCGGTGTACTTCGTCATCATCCACGAAGGCACCGTGGATACGGTTAGGTGGCCCAGAACCAGCGGGCAGGTAGAGCATATCACCGTGTCCCAACAGGCTTTCAGCGCCGCCCTGGTCAAGAATGGTGCGCGAATCAATTCTGGAGGAGACCTGAAACGCCATCCGCGAAGGGATGTTAGCTTTGATCAAGCCAGTCACAACGTCCACCGAGGGGCGCTGGGTAGCCAGAATCAAATGGATACCCGCGGCGCGCGCCTTTTGCGCTAGACGGGCAATCAACTCTTCGACCTTTTTGCCGACGATCATAAACATATCGGCAAACTCGTCGATCACCACGACGATGTAGGGCAGCTTCTCCAACACCGGATGCGGTTGATGCACTTCCCAGGGCTGCGGTTCCCAGAGCGGGTCGGCCACTTGGGCACCGGCGCGCTCCGCTTCATCCAAGCGACCATTGAAGCCTGCGATGTTACGCACCCCCATGGCCGCCATCAGCTTGTAGCGGCGCTCCATCTCGGCCACACACCAGCGCAGGCTGTTGGCCGCCTCTTTCATATCGGTGACCACGGGCGCCAGCAGATGGGGAATGCCGTCATACACCGACAGCTCCAGCATTTTCGGGTCGACCATGATCAGCTTTAGCTCGCTGGGCTTGGCTTTCAGCAGCATCGAGATCAGCATGGCGTTGACGCCCACCGACTTACCCGACCCGGTGGTACCGGCTACTAACAGGTGGGGCATCTTGCCCAGGTTGGCCACCACTGGGCTGCCGCCAATATCTTGGCCTAACGCCATGGTCAGCGGCGAGGTCTCCTGCTGGTAACGGTCGGAGTCAATCACTTCGCGCAGGCGGATCATCGCGCGGTTGGGATTGGGTATTTCAATCCCCACCGTGGGACGCCCCGGAATAACCTCGACCACACGCACGCTTTTCACCATCAGTGAGCGCGCCAGGTCTTTGGCAAGGTTACTGATTTTGGACACTTTGACGCCCGCAGCGGGCTTGATCTCAAAGCGGGTGATTACCGGCCCAGGCCAAGTATCCACCACTTCCGCTTTAACGCCGTATTCGCGCAGCCGCACTTCAAGCAACTCGGCCATATCGGCCAACTGCTCGTCGCTATAATTGGGCTGATGAGGCTCTGCGGGTGTCAGCAGCTGCAGGCTTGGTACATCGCCTTCTGGCTCATCCATCGTTTCAAAAGCAGGCCGCTGGCTCTGCAAATGCTCCACGGTCCACAGGGCGGGGCCCTCATCCGATTCTGGCGTGCTTGCATCGGGCTCGAAGCTCGGTTCCTGGCGTGCTGGGGCTGGAGTGGGCGGCGGAGTGGCCATTGCGTGCGCTTCGCTATCGCGGTCTTGCGCATACAGCTCATCATCCATCTCTTCATCGTCCCACACCGGCTCTGGCACTACCTCTGCTACACGTTCAGGTTTACGTGTGGGCTCCGCAGTTGCGCCGATACGGGGCTCACCAACACGCGGCTCGGCCTCATTGTTGCTGGGGTCAGCGGTGAGTGATGGCTCACTGCGACGCTCAACGGCCGCTTCATCGCTGGCAAAGAAGCTACTGGCGGCAGGCGCAGGCTCTTCTTGGCGAGTTGCACGCAGCGGGAAGGAGGTGTCGGCTTCATTGGGTTCATCATCGGTCTCAGGCTCTTGAACCTCAGGCGCTGCCGACGGTGGCTGTGACTGGACAAAGGCATTTTCTCGCGGCGCCGGGGTGGCCGCCGCTTCCGTCTCTTCTGCGGTTTTAGCCTCCGGCGTCACTGTTGCAGGCGCTGTGACCGTTGGCTCCGTAGGTGTCGTTGAGATAGGTGTTGATGAGATGGGTGCGGGTGTTTTAGCAGGCACATGCTTATTGCTTGAAAACGCCGCGGCTTCCCAGGGAATTGATGTATCCGTCGTCTCACTGCTGGAAAGTGGCACAGAGAAGCCTGGCTCACGGCGTTCGCGGCCACTGGGGCTTTTGCCTACTGGCTCTGCAGCGGGCTTCACCTCTGCCGGTGCAGCTTCGGGAGCTACTGGAGACGTAGCTAGTGGAGTCGAAGCTACTGAGGACTTAGCTTCAGGTGCTTGAGGCTTGGGCGCCGGTTTGGCAGCTGCTCGCTGAGCAGCGCGCATACGGTTCGCTTGACGCCGTGCCGATAACCAGCCACCCAGGCGACATAGTCGCTTGCCGAGCTCATCTGCCACTTGCAACCAGGACATACCGCTAAACAGCGGAAAGCCGCTTAAAATTAACGCTGCGGCGATTAATCCAACGCCACCACTACCCACTAAAGGCCTTAACGCACCGACCAACCCTTCGCCCAAAATACCGCCGGAGGCATAGGGCAGCATGCTCTCAGGGTGATAAAAGTGCAGCGCGCCTAACATGGTGGTGCCAAAAATAAGTAGCACTAAACCACCCGCATGGACAGCAATAGCCACCGGGTCGAGCTCAAAACGCACCTGGCGTGAGCGAATCAGCCACCAGGCGGCAAAGCCGAACATACCCGGCCACCACAACGCACTGGCGCCAAGCAGTGAATAGAGAACATCGGCCAGCCACGCGCCTACTTGCCCCATCCAGTTACCCACATCTGTCTCTGGGCCCTGATAAGACCAGCCTGGATCAGAGGGTTGGTAACTAAATAGCGCTAATAATAAGAAAACACACAGCGCCAGCAGAATCACCACTACGCCTTCGCGCACGGAGCCTTGTAAGCGCAGGCCAAAACGACGAGCCTTATCCTTTGCGGCGTTAACGCGCGCAGATGAAGCCGATGATGGTGTTTGACGCGCGCTACGCTGCGTTCGCTTGTTTACTGCTTTATTCACTTTCAAGCGACTCTCCCTTTACACCTCAATGGCGTCTTTAATCCACTTGCGAGTTTGCATGATACCGAGCATCCTTCCGCCGTCACAGAGGCTATCGTAAAGCGTTCAGTACAAGAACGTCGTAACAGGAGCAAGTAATGCTACCTTGGCTTTCCTCGCCACATCCTAACTTTCCAACTACCTCTAGGGCCCTGGCCTCCCCCAACGGCCTGCTGGCCGCCGGTGGGGAGCTCTCGCCCGTTTGGCTGGTAGAAGCCTATCGGCAGGGCATATTTCCCTGGTTCAGCGACGACGACCCCATTTTGTGGTGGAGTCCAGACCCGCGCATGATACTCCTACCTGAGCAATTTAAGCAGCATCGTAGCCTTACTAAACGATTACGCCATGGTGGCTTTCATATCACCCTGGATCAACACTTCGACCAGGTGATTCAGGCCTGCGCCGCTCCACGTGGTGAAGAAGCGGGCACCTGGATCACAGAGGAAATGCGCGATGCCTACGGCCTGCTACACGCCCTCGGCATTGCCCATAGCATCGAAGTCCATCAACACGGCCAATTGGTGGGCGGGCTGTATGGCGTCGCCATGGGACCGGTATTTTTTGGCGAGTCGATGTTCTCCCGCGCCCCAGATGCCTCGAAGGTGGCGCTGGCCCATCTCGTCCGGGCCATGCGTGAACATGGCGGTAAACTCATTGACTGCCAAATGCACACGCCCCATCTGGCAAGCCTGGGCGCTATTACAGTCGCTCGCGAGGCATTCATCAACTATCTTAAAAACTGGTTACCCGATAAGGCGTTTACGTTGACCACATCACCTACTGAGGCACCCACTGTTCCCGCATCCCTCTGGCTTAACGCGATTGCCGCCGAGGGTAATGCATAGTGTTGAATTTATTCTGTTTTACCCAGGAGGCAAGCTGTGAGTAGTAACACTCCGCGTCGGCCGGTGCGGGATTTGCGCTTTTTCCTTACCGTGCCGCACGCCTGTAGCTATTTGCCTGGCAGGGAAGCGACAACGCTGTTTCTCGACCCTCAGGAGTCGCCCGTCCCTGGCGTATATGACTCGCTGGCGCTGCTAGGGTTTCGTCGTAGTGGGCGTCATCTATACCGCCCTCACTGTGAGGGTTGCAATGCCTGCCGCTCGGTGCGCATTCCGGTTGAACAGTTTGCGGCTAACCGCACCCAGCGTAAAATTTGGCGCCGCAACGCCGATATTAATGTGCGTGTTGTGCCCGCTCACTTTGCATCAACCCACTACACTCTTTACGCCAATTACATTCGCCAGCGCCATGCCGACGGCGATATGTACCCTCCCAGTCGCGAGCAGTACCGTACCTTTCTCACCCTCGATGAGCCCTATGCCCATCTGATGGAGATGTACCTTGACGACGAATTGATCGGTGTAGCTGCCTTTGACCAACTGGAGCATGGACTCTCGGCAATCTACACTTTCTTTGCCGTTAGCGAGGACCTGGACAAGCGTTCGCTAGGCACCTTTGCTATTCTTCAGCTCATTGAGCTCAGCCGAGAAAAAGCGCTGCCGCACCTTTATTTAGGGTATTGGATCGAAGAGTGCCGTAAGATGCGCTACAAACAGGCTTTCACACCATTGGAAATACTCGATGGGCGCCATTGGCGGCCGTTGATTCGCTAAACATGCCAGCTTTTTTGCCTTGACGGCGGGCTTACGGCACAATATAGCGCTGTTTCTTGAGCGCCCACCTTGCGGCACTCAATTTCTGACCGATTATTACATTACTAACTCATCAGTGAGGACATGCCTATATGGCACGCGAAGATCATATTGAAATGGAAGGCGTTATCGTCGATACCCTTCCGAACACCATGTTTCGGGTTGAGCTGGAAAACGGTCACGTTGTTACCGCTCACATCTCCGGCAAAATGCGCAAAAACTATATCCGCATTCTGACCGGCGACAAGGTAAAAGTAGAGCTGACACCTTACGACCTGTCCAAAGGCCGTATCGTTTACCGTTCGCGCTAAGTCGTTGCACCGTTAACGCGTTCGGCTGACCTCAACTGTTACTACAACTCAGTTTCTACAGCTTAGTTTACAACTACAGCGCCGTTCAGCGTCCATGGCGGTTCACTAAAAACGACAACGCCCCGTCAATGACAGGGCGCTGCGTTTTTATGCATATAGCATGAGCTTTAAAGAGATGGCTTTTAGCGCGGCTTAGCGCCCTTTTTAGGGCGCATCTGCCATTTCAGTCTCTGTGGAAAGGTGCAACTCGCCCTCTTCCAGGCTGACGTGAACAATACCGCCCTGGTCCGCCAATTCGCCAAACAGAATCATCTCGGCCAATGGCTTCTTCAGTTTCTCCTGGATGAGGCGCGCCATTGGGCGTGCGCCCATGTCAGGATCATAGCCTTTATCAGCCAGCCAATCCCGCGCCATGTCGTCCACATCCAGCTGGACACGTTTCTCGTCCAGTTGCGCCTGCAGCTCGATCAAGAACTTGTCGACGACATTGCGTACCACCGAAACCGGCAGCGCGTGGAACTGAATGATGCCATCCAGGCGGTTGCGGAATTCCGGCGAGAAGGTGCGACGAATCACTTCCATGGCATCGGTGGAGTGGTCTTGATGCTGGAAGCCAATCGAACGGCGCGACGCCTGCTCTGCACCTGCGTTAGAGGTCATGATCAGGATAACGTGGCGGAAGTCCGCTTCGCGGCCATTGTTATCCGTTAAGCGTCCGTGATCCATGACCTGCAGTAGCAGGTTAAAGACTTCCGGGTGCGCTTTCTCAATCTCATCCAACAGCAGCACACAGTGCGGCTGCTTAGTCACCGCTTCGGTCAGCAGACCACCCTGGTCGTAACCGACGTAACCCGGCGGGGCACCAATCAAGCGCGATACGGTGTGGCGCTCCATGTACTCAGACATATCAAAGCGCACCAGCTCGATGCCCATGATATGCGCAAGCTGTTTGGCCACTTCGGTTTTACCCACACCGGTGGGGCCTGCAAACAGGAAGCTACCGACGGGCTTGTCAGGGGATTTAAGCCCAGCCCGAGACAGCTTAATGGCTGCAGAGAGACTATCAATCGCCTCATCCTGACCGAACACCAGCATTTTCAGGTCACGATCCAGCTTTTCGAGCAGCTTGCGGTCGGAGCTTGAAACGCTCTTCGGCGGAATACGTGCGATGGAGGCCACCACGGCTTCAACTTGTTCGACATCGATCGTCTTGGCACGCACTTCCGGCGGCAACAGACGCTGGTGCGCCCCTGCCTCGTCGATGACATCAATCGCTTTGTCGGGCAGGAAGCGGTCATTGATGTAGCGATCCGCTAAGCGTGCTGCGCTTTCAAGCGCCCCATCGGTGTACTTCAGTTCGTGGTGCTCTTCAAAGCGTGAACGCAACCCTTTGAGGATCTTGATGGTGTCGTCCACCGACGGCGCCATCACATCGACTTTTTGGAAGCGCCGCGCCAGGGCACGATCTTTCTCGAAGATGCCGCGGAACTCTTGGAACGTGGTCGAACCTATGCAGCGCAACTCACCGGAGGAGAGCAGCGGTTTGAGCAGGTTAGACGCATCCATCACGCCGCCTGACGCCGCACCGGCACCAATGACGGTGTGAATTTCATCGATAAAGAGTACAGCGTTAGGCTGCTTGCGCAGTTCGCTCAGCAGACTTTTAAGGCGTTTTTCAAAGTCACCGCGGTACTTGGTTCCGGCCAGTAGCGCGCCCATGTCCAGTGAGTAGACCACTGCATCGGCAATAACATCGGGAACGTCTTCTTCAACGATACGCTTGGCGAGGCCTTCGGCCACTGCGGTTTTACCCACGCCCGCTTCACCGACTAACAGCGGGTTATTTTTGCGCCGCCGGGCAAGAATCTGCACCACGCGCTCAAGCTCTTGATCACGACCAATCAGTGGATCAATTTTGCCCAGCCGTGCTTGCTCGTTCAGGTTGGTAGCGTAACCAGTGAGCGGATGCGCAGCGCCCTCACTTCCACCCTCTTCCGCGTCTTCACTCTCTGATGAAGAGGGCGAGGGAGATGGCCCGTGACCAGCCACTTTGGAGATACCATGGGCGATATAGTTAACCGCATCGACCCGCGCAACGCTCTGCTGCTTAAGGAAATAAACCGCCTGGCTTTCTTGCTCGGAGAATATCGCTACCAGCACATTAGCGCCGGAGACTTCGCTTTTACCAGATGACTGAACGTGGAAGACCGCCCGCTGTAAAACACGCTGAAAACCAAGCGTGGGCTGGGTCTCGCGATCACCCTGGCCTTCTGGAATCAGTGGCGTAGTCGAGTTAATAAAATCCTGCAGATCGGACCGCAGCTTGTCGAGGTTAGCCCCACAGGCCTTCAGAACGTCTACCGCTGAGGCATTATCTAGCAACGCTAGCAGCAGGTGCTCAACGGTCATGAACTCATGGCGCTTTGAACGCGCCACGGTGAAGGCCGTGTTCAGGGTCATTTCAAGTTCTTTGCTCAGCATGGCAGTCCCCTTTTCGCTACTACCTAGGGCGTATCGCCACCTAGGGCTTGCGTCGGATCAGTTTAAACGACCGGCACTCTCAACATCGGGTACAAATGGCATGGTTGCAAGCCTCACCACCAATTATTTCTCAACGTTTCTAATTGGCGGCCTCAATATCACTTATCAACGGATGCTCACACTCACGGGCGTATTCGTTTACTTGATAGCTTTTTGTTTCGGCTATATCGCGCGTAAACACGCCACAAGTGCCCTTTCCCTGGGTATGTACGGCGAGCATGATCTGAACGGCCGTCTCGCTATCCAAATTGAAAAAATCTTGCAGCACTTCAATAACAAATTCCATCGGCGTGTAATCGTCATTATGAAGTACCACCTTATAAAGCGGTGGTTGCGCCAGCGCCGGCTCTGCTGACTGCACCGCAATATCACCATCTTCATCGGGCATATTTGGCCGCGTCATTCCCGCTTGCACGGGTAACATGGCCAAGCATGAACTATCTAGGTTGGGCATAAGCAGCACGGTTGGTTGTCTCGACACTGACCGTTAGAGGCGTCTAAAGAATGCTTTCTACATTTAAGACGCTGCCGATCAGCAAGGGTTCATGGAAATTACAAAATTAACATATTACATAAGCCAAAAAACCCTCGCCCACTACGGTAGGCGAGGGATATCACAGCGTTTTCATGCGCAGTGGTCGCACAGAATGCTGGTAAAAGCTTGGCCTTTTAAAACCTAGGCTTTTAAAACCTCAGTCGTTTGCCACCATTGCAAGCGCTTCGTTGAGCGTTTTGCTCGGACGCATGACTTGACTAGCCAATTCTCCGTTCGGGTGATAGTAGCCTTTAAGATCAACCGGCTGCCCTTGAACACTGTTGAGCTCATCAATAATAGTAGTTTCGTTGGCTTTCAGCGTTTCCACAAGGCGAGCAAAGCGTGTTTTCAGTTCAGCATCTTCATCTTGAGCTGCCAATGCTTCTGCCCAGTAGAGCGCCAGGTAGAAATGGCTTCCGCGGTTATCCAGCTCACCCACTTTGCGTGAAGGTGACTTGTTGCTTTCGAGGAACTTGCCGTTAGCTTCATCCAGTGCTTTCGCCAACAGCTTAGCACGGTCGTTGCTAAAGCGTTTGGCGAGGTGCTCCAAAGAGGCCACCAGCGCCAGAAACTCGCCAAGGCTGTCCCAACGCAGGTGATTCTCTTCCAGCAACTGCTGAACGTGCTTAGGCGCGGAGCCACCAGCACCGGTCTCAAACAAACCGCCGCCATCCATCAGCGGGACAATAGAGAGCATCTTGGCACTGGTGCCCAGCTCAAGAATCGGGAACAGATCCGTCAGGTAATCGCGCAGGATATTGCCCGTAACCGAGATAGTATCGAGGCCACGAATCACACGTTCCAGGGTGTAACGCATTGCCCGAACCTGGGACATGATATGGATTTCGAGCCCATCAGTGTCGTGATCCTTGAGGTACGTTTTGACCTTTTTGATCAACTCGTTCTCGTGCGGGCGGTATGGGTCGAGCCAGAACACCGTCGGCATACCAGAATCACGGCAGCGCTCCACTGCCAATCTAACCCAGTCGCGAATCGGCGCGTCCTTGACCTGGCACATCCGCCAGATATCGCCCTGCTCCACGTTTTGGGTCAACAGCACTTCGCCCGTATCCAGATCGACGATATTAGCAACACCGTCTTCCGGAATTTCAAAGGTCTTGTCGTGGGAGCCGTACTCTTCGGCTTTTTGCGCCATCAGGCCAACGTTGGGTACAGTGCCCATCGTCGCCGGATCAAACGCACCGTGCCATTTACAGAAATTGATCATTTCCTGATAAATACGCGCGAACGTGGACTCGGGCATAACGGCCTTGACGTCCTTAAGACGACCGTCACCGCCGTACATCTTGCCCCCGGCACGAATCATCGCCGGCATCGAAGCGTCCACAATCACATCGCTGGGCGAGTGGAAGTTGGTGATACCACGAGCCGAATCGACCATCGCCAACTCTGGGCGTTTTTCATGGCAGGCATGCAAGTCGCTGATGATTTCATCACGCTGCGATTCTGACAGCGTTTCTATTTTTTCGTAAAGATTAGCGATGCCATTGTTGACATCGACACCCAGCTCTTTAAACAACTCACCGTGTTTCTCAAAGGCGTCTTTGTAAAAAATCTTGATACAGTGGCCAAACACAATCGGGTGCGAGACCTTCATCATCGTCGCTTTCACGTGCAACGAGAACATGACGCCAGATTCACGAGCATCTTCTATTTCCCGCTCGTAGAATTCGAGCAATGCTTTTTTGCTCATGAACATGCTGTCGATGATCTCGCCTTCGAGTAGCGGGATGTTCGACTTGAGCACCTGGGTCTGGCCACTCTTGGTGGTCAGTTCCATCTTCACATTGTGCGCACGATCCAGCGTTATCGATTTCTCACCGTCGTAGAAATCGCCCTTATGCATGTGGGAAACGTGGCTGCGTGAGGCCTGACTCCACTCACCCATCGAGTGAGGATACTTGCGCGCGTACTCTTTAACGGCCTTCGGCGCGCGACGGTCAGAGTTACCTTCACGCAACACTGGGTTAACCGCGCTGCCTTTGACTTTGTCATAGCGCGCTTTGATATCTTTCTCTTCGTCGTTACTTGGCTCGCTAGGATATTCCGGCAGTGGGTAGCCCTGTTCTTGCAGCTCTTTGATCACTGCGCGCAGCTGCGGCATGGAGGCGCTGATATTGGGCAACTTGATGATATTGGCTTCTGGAACCTTAGCCAGCGCACCTAGCTCGGCCAGGTGGTCCTCGATACGCTGCTCTTCAGTCAAGTAATCGGGAAATAAAGAGAGAACGCGAGCCGCAAGGGAGATATCGCGGGTTTCCACTTCGATACCAGCAGCGTCGGTGAAGGCGTCAATAATCGGTAGCAAAGAATATGTTGCGAGCGCAGGCGCCTCGTCGGTGAGCGTGTAAATGATCTTCGGCGTTTTAGACATTTTGCGTTAACCTCTTTTTCTATCGCTGTGATTATAAAGACCCTGAGCGACGCGACTCATTCAACGAGAGACCATGCCGCGAAGCAGGCTGGGCCGTTTTATTTGGCTTTATCTAGCTTTATTTAGCTTGCTCAATTATCGATCGGTGGTGATTGAGACGGTTGTTGAGCGGGTTGTTGAAACAGTTTCGAAAAGTATACCAGCGCTGCATTTTAATCACATGAGAGATTGTCGACAAATCCAGGTAACCCCCTAAAGAGACTATGAGCACTTTATATTTACTGCATAAGCCCTATCGTATGCTCTCTCAGTTTACCGATAAACAAGGGCGTGCCACATTAGCCGATGTTATTGCTGTGCCGGGCGTATATGCCGCAGGGCGGCTAGATTATGACTCTGAAGGCCTGCTGCTGCTCAGCGATGATGGCGAATTGATTCACCGTATCTCTCACCCGCGCCATAAGCAGCCCAAAACCTACTGGGTCCAGGTGGAAGGCGATATTAGTGAGGCAGCGCTGACTTCACTGCGTCAGGGAATTACGCTGAAAGATGGCCCAACGCAGCCAGCCAAGGCGCGCCGGATAGATCCCCCTGCTAGCGCACCACGCCAACCGCCCATCGACCCTAAGCGCCATCCGTCGACTAGCTGGCTGGAACTCACTATCAGCGAAGGTCGTAACCGCCAAGTGCGCCGTATGACCGCCCATGTTGGCTTTCCCACGCTGCGCTTGATTCGCACCGCCATCGGCCCCTGGCAACTGGATGGATTAGCCCCCGGTGAATGGCGCAAAGAAACCCTACACGCCCCCCGGCCTACCGATAAGCACCCAAATCGGCGAAAAGCTCCACAAAAAGATCAGCGAGCGCGGCCCGCCACAAAACACAGGAAACCCTGATGAGCCTTATTCGCAGCACGGCAGCCTGTGTCATTCAGCTGGGTGAGCGTTTTTTGCTGGTGGAAGAGCAGCGCGGCGGCCCCCAGACCGTGTTTAACCAGCCCGCCGGGCATATAGAACCGGGAGAAGGCCCTATCACCGCCATCCTGCGCGAGGTATTGGAGGAGACTGCTTGGCAGGTATCACTCACCGGATATCTGGGCCTGTACGTTTTTCATACCGACGATGGTCAAACGTTTCATAGCCACGGCTTTGTTGCCGAGCCGCTTCATCAGCTCGATCTCGCCCTGGACCCCGATATTTACGCCACTCACTGGCTCACACTTGAGCAAATACGCACGTTGGATCAACAGGCACGCCTGCGCAGCCCTTTAGTACTCAAACGTATTGAGGACGCGCTCGGCGGCCCTTGTTACCCACTTGCAGTGATTCGCGAGTGAAGCACTCGAAGCCATTACCCCCCATCGTGTATAATCCTCGCCCAATTGCACCCTGTTCTTTTGCACACCACTTCTACTGAGGATGCCTATGTCATCCAATACCGAGTCATCCAGCACTGGCTCAACCATTACCGGTTCCTCTGCTAACGGCAAAGTGATTGTCGGTATGTCCGGCGGCGTCGACTCGTCCGTTTCTGCTCTTCTCCTCATGCAGCAAGGCTATGAGGTAGAAGGCCTGTTTATGAAAAACTGGGATGAAGACGACGGCACCGAATATTGCACGGCTAAAGAGGATCTCGCCGACGCCGAGGCGGTTTGCGCCAAACTGGGCATTAAGCTGCACACCGCTAATTTTGCCGCCGAGTATTGGGATAATGTATTTGAGCACTTCTTAGCTGAATACAATGCGGGTCGCACGCCCAACCCGGATATTCTGTGTAATCGGGAGATCAAGTTTAAGGTATTCCTTGAATATGCAGAGATGCTGGGTGCCGACAAAATCGCGACCGGCCACTATGTACGCCAGGGGGTGCGTGATGGCCGCCCGCGTCTGCTTAAAGGTCTGGACGGCAATAAAGATCAAAGCTACTTCCTCCATGCGGTGCCGGAAGCCGCTATTGCCCGCACCCTGTTCCCTGTGGGTGAGTTGGAAAAACCCGCCGTGCGTGCGCTTGCAGAACAGCACGGGCTGATTACCGCCAAGAAAAAAGACTCCACCGGGATCTGCTTTATCGGCGAGCGGCGCTTTCGCGACTTCCTTCAGCAGTACCTACCCGCCCAGCCCGGCACTATTGAAACGCCGGATGGCGATGTGATCGGCAAACATATGGGGCTGATGTACTACACCCTGGGCCAGCGTCAGGGCCTAGGCATTGGTGGGCTTGCCAACTACTCGGAAGAGCCCTGGTACGTGGCGGCGAAAGATCTTGATCGCAACGTGCTGGTCGCGGTGCAGGGTAAGCATGATCAGCTACTCTACTCCGACACGTTGGCTACAGAGGCCATGGATTGGGTGGCGGGCGAGCCGCCGGTTCAGCAGGGCCGCTTTACCGCCAAGACGCGCTATCGGCAAAGCGACTGCGGCTGTGAAATGCGCGCTCTGCCAGACGGCGGTGTAGAGGTCACCTTCGATGACCCACAGTGGGCGGTAACCCCAGGCCAATCACTGGTCCTTTACGATGGCGATATTTGCTTAGGCGGCGGTGTTATTCGCGCGACCTGGAAGAAAACCGCGGAGGCCGCTGCATGAGTCCAATCACCCCGATTCATCGTGCCCCCGACTCCCCGGCCGCTCGCCAAGCGCTTGCCCTAGCGGGCGTGTTTCAAGCCGCCAGTCTGGTTGACGAACTCGCCCGCACCGGTCAAGTCGACCCGCGCGCCTGGGAAACGCTGATTGAAGCCACCGTGGATACCAACCCGGAGAACTTCGAAGCAATCTATGGCGGGCACCCCAATAATCTTCGCCGCGGCCTGGATACTTTAGAAGCCCTGGTGGGGCGTAAGCAGGCGAATCCGGTGGTGCTGCGTTACGGCTTTTCGCTGCTAATGTTGATGAACAAACTGCGCACCAATAACGACATGATGGATTCGCTGGGCCAAAAGCTAACCCGCATTCAGGGTCAGGCCGAACACTTCGGCCCCACTCATGAAAACGTGGTCGCCAGCCTAGGGGAAGCTTACCAGGAGACGATCTCCACGTTTAAAACCCGTATTGTGGTGCAGGGCGACCCTTCGTTACTGCAGAGCCGCATGATGCCCGAGCGGGTGCGCGCCTGTTTAATGGCCGGCATTCGCTTTGGGCTATTGTGGCACCAGCAAGGCGGGCGGCGCTGGAAGCTGGTATTCCAGCGCAAAGCGCTACGCCGGGCGCTGGACAGCCTCAGTTAAGCCACTATCGAATCGATTAATCTGCTCTCGACTAATTTTCTTTCGAACCTCCTGGAAACGATGCCATGCAACTCTCCGCTTTGACCGCCCTCTCTCCCGTTGACGGCCGCTACGCCACTAAAGCCGCCGCCCTGCGCGAACACTTCAGTGAATTTGGCTTGATCCGCGCCCGTGTGATTGTGGAAGTTCGCTGGCTACAGCGTTTGGCCGAGCACGCGCAAATTATCGAAGTGCCGAGGCTGTCCGCTGAAGCTACCGCGTTTCTAGAGCGGTTGATTCGTGAGTTTTCGCTCGAAGATGCCGAGCGCATCAAAGAGATCGAGCGCACCACCAATCACGACGTCAAAGCGGTGGAGTATTTCTTAAAAGAGAAGATTGCAGGCCAGGCCGAGCTGCATGCAGTGACCGAATTTATTCACTTTGCATGCACCAGTGAAGATATCAACAACCTCTCATACGGCGTGATGCTCAGTGACGGTTTAAATGCCATGCTGCCCACCATGCACGAGGTCGCCGACGACATTGCCAAGCTGGCCATTGCCCACGCCGCTCAACCGATGCTGTCGCGTACTCACGGTCAAACGGCTACCCCAACCACGCTGGGCAAAGAGATGGCCAACGTGGCGTATCGTCTAAAGCGCCAGCTTAAACAGATTGAAGCGGTGGAAGTGCTGGGTAAGATCAACGGCGCCGTGGGCAACTATAACGCCCACCTGACCACCTACCCAGAGATCGACTGGGAAGCCAACGCCCGCACCTTTGTGGAAGGCTTAGGATTGACCTTTAACCCCTACACTACCCAGATAGAACCCCACGACTACATTGCCGAACTATTTGATGCCATTTGCCGCTTCAATACCATCCTGATCGACTTCGATCGCGACGTATGGGGCTATATCTCTCTGGGCTACTTTAAGCAGCGCACGGTTGAGGGCGAAATTGGCTCTTCCACCATGCCGCATAAAGTGAATCCGATTGACTTCGAGAACTCCGAGGGCAATCTGGGCCTGGCCAATGCGGTACTTAGCCACCTCGCCCAGAAACTGCCCATCTCGCGCTGGCAGCGCGATCTAACGGACTCCACCGTGCTGCGCAACCTGGGCGTGGGCTTGGCGTATGGCTTGATTGCTTACCATGCCAGCCTGAAAGGGATCAGCAAGCTGGAAGCCAACCCCGAGCGTTTAGACGCTGATCTGGATAACAGCTGGGAAGTGCTCGCCGAGCCCATCCAAACGGTAATGCGCCGCTACGGCATTGAGAAGCCTTATGAAAAACTCAAGCAGTTGACCCGGGGCAAACGTATTGACCAGGCGGGCTTTGCGGCGTTTATTGACACGCTTGAACTGCCCAGCGAGGTCAAAACCGAATTGAAGGCGCTCTCACCGGCCAACTATATTGGTAATGCCCAGGCCCAGGCCGAGGCGCTGACACAACAGCTAAGCTCTTTATAACCACATTTTATAAAGACATTTAATAACGCCATCTAACTAACGCCAGGGCATGCCATGAACCATCACGATAAGCCGTTAACCCTGCTGGGCGACCTTACCGCCGCAGACTTTCTGGCCAATTATTGGCAGCAAAAGCCGCTGCTGATCCGTGGCGCGATGCCAGATTTCATCAGCCCTATTGAGGCTGACGAGCTGGCCGGTCTCGCCTGCGAGCCTGGCGTAGAAGCACGCCTAGTCGAAGAAGAAGGCCCGGACGGCACTTGGCAGGTCTCCCACGGCCCCTTCGATGAAGCCACCTTTGAACGGCTACCGGAAAACAATTGGAGTCTGCTGGTACAGGCAGTTGATCACTATGTGCCCGCAGTGGCAGCGCTGTTGGACGAGTTTGACTTCCTGCCGCGCTGGCGGCTCGATGACGTGATGATCAGCTACGCGCCTCCTGGCGGCAATGTGGGCGCGCATATCGATCAATACGATGTGTTTCTGCTCCAGGCCAGCGGACATCGACGCTGGCAGCTGGGAGGCAAGCTCACGGAAGATGCGCCGATCATCCAAGGTATCGATCTTCGTATCCTGAAAGAATTCACCGTAGAGCCCGACTCCGACTGGGTGCTTGACCCCGGTGATATGCTGTATCTCCCCCCCGGCTGGGCACATCACGGCGTTAGCCAGAGCGATGACTGCATGACCATTTCGGTGGGCTTCCGGGCACCTTCCGCAGATGAGACGATCACCTCCTATGCGGACTATTTAGGCGAGCAGCTTCCCGCCTCACAGCGTTACAGCGATGCGGGCATGGCGCCTGCGCAGCAGATCGGTGAATTGGACGATGCAGCCGTTGAACGTATGCGTCAGCTGATTATGTCGACGCTGGATAACCCGACCCAAGTCGCCCAGTGGTTTGGCCGGGTGATGACTCAACCAAAATATGTTGATCAAGTGGTACCGCTTGAAACACCGATGGACGAAGCGGCGCTTGTTGCTCAACTACAAGAGGGTGAACCGCTCTACCATATGCCCGGCTCACGCTTTGCTTGGCGTAGTGATGCCAGCGGCACCACGCTGTTTGTCGATGGCGACGGCCACACCTGCTCGGCTGAGTTAGCTAAGCGACTTGCCGACACTACCCCGCTTTACGCTGAAGACCTTGAGCTTGACGGCGCAGCGGCGCTCATCACCCAATTGGTCAATACCGGCAGCCTCGGCTTTATGAGCGATGAAGGTGATGACGACGAGGAGTACTAATGGCGATTACGCACATTACTACTGGCACCTGGGAAACGCTTGGCCAGGCTGCCAGCGAGATTCGGCGCAGGGTGTTTATTGAAGAGCAAAACGTGCCCCAGGATGAGGAGTGGGATGGTCTGGATCCTGAGTGCCAGCACTTTTTGGCCCTTCTCGACGGGCAACCTGTAGGCACCGCACGGCTACTACCCGATGCTCACATTGGCCGTGTCGCGGTACTTTCCGAGGCTCGCGGCACAGGCATTGGCGTACTGCTGATGCAAGCTGCTATTGAAGCGGCTCGCCACGCGGGCCACTCACAGGTAGCCCTCAGCTCACAGGTGCATGCGCTGGCGTTTTATGAGCGGTTAGGCTTCGTCGCCCACGGCGATGAGTTTCTGGATGCAGGCATCCCCCATCGAGAAATGACGCTTTCGCTTACGGAATTTCAACACCAGTAGGCACCGAATCGGATCAACCCTCGGCGGGGGCGCTGTGAACCCATCCATGGGCGCTACTTTTGCCATCCATGGCAAAAGACCCCCGCTACGGGCCGATTCCGATTCTCTCTCAACGCATTTTATTTACTACCCACATCTAGCACTGCCTCGGCAGTGCTTTTTTATGCCTTCCCGACGAAAAACCACTACACAAACCCACCGCTTTCGCCCCTCTCTGTAGTCGGGTTACAACGACCTGTGCCCCCAAGTGCCAATTGTTCATTGAGCCATCCTCGTGGATAGTTGTTGCATTGCAGCGCTATGGCGATGGGGTAAATGCTTCAAGCCCACGACGCTGTATCAGATGCACTTGGCTCTGATGTCTCTAGTACCCAATACGATTGGCTTAGAGACGATTGGCTTAAAGACAAAAACGCGAAATTCAATGATGCTGAATACAACTTCGCAGGTGCAGCATTAGCAAGCACTGATTGGCGAAACACCATCAGCATTGAAGAACTGCTAACACAACCGAAGAGGGTAAGCTCATGACAGGACTGCTCGACGATATCAAAGCCATGGCCCAGCTACGCGAAGCACAAGGCGGCAAATGGGAAGCCATCAAACCTGAGTATGCTGCCCGTATGCGTGCTCAAAACCGTTTTCACACCGGCCTGGACATTGCTCGCTACACCGCCAAAGTCATGCGCGAAGATATGGCCGCTTACGATGCTGATACCGCGCAGTACACCCAGTCACTGGGCTGCTGGCACGGCTTTATTGGTCAGCAGAAGCTTATCTCGATCAAAAAGCACTTTGGCACCACCAAACGTAGCTACCTCTACCTGTCAGGCTGGATGGTTGCCGCGCTGCGCTCCGAATTCGGCCCGCTGCCCGACCAGTCAATGCACGAAAAAACCTCGGTCGCGGATCTGATCGAAGAGCTCTACACCTTCCTGAAGCAAGCCGATGCATGGGAACTTAACCACCTGTTCCGCGACCTGGACGAAGCCAAAGAGGCTGGTAACAGCGGCAAAGAGCAGGAACTGATCAGCAAAATCGATAACTACGAAACCCATATCGTCCCCATCATTGCTGATATCGACGCTGGCTTTGGTAACGCAGAAGCCACCTACCTGCTAGCCAAGAAGTTTATTCAAGCGGGCGCCTGCTGCATCCAGTTGGAAAATCAGGTCTCTGATGAGAAGCAGTGCGGTCACCAAGACGGTAAAGTCACCGTGCCCCATGAAGACTTCCTGGCCAAAATTAACGCCGTACGTTACGCCTTTTTGGAACTCGGCATTGAAGATGGCGTTATCGTTGCGCGTACCGACTCACTCGGCGCGGGCTTGACCCAGAAAATTGCTGTCACCAATGAACCCGGTGACCTAGGCGATCAGTACAACAGCTTCCTCGACGGCGATGTGATCGAAAACGCTGCCGACATCAACAACGGCGACGTGGTCATCAAGCAGAACGGCAAGCTGGTGAAACCCAAGCGTCTCGCTTCGGGCCTCTACCAGTTCAAACCAGGCACTGGCGAAGATCGCGTCATTCTTGACTGTATCACCAGCCTGCAAAACGGTGCCGACCTGCTGTGGATCGAAACCGAGAAGCCCCACGTTGGCCAGATCGCCAGCATGGTTAACCGGATTCGCGATGTCGTGCCGGATGCCAAACTGGTCTACAACAACTCACCGTCGTTCAACTGGACACTGAACTTCCGCCAGCAGGTATTCGATGCATGGCAGGAAGAGGGTAAAGATGTGTCAGCTTACCAGCGCGACAAGCTGATGAGCGCCGAGTACGACCAGACCGAACTTGGCCAGCTGGCTGATGAGTGGACGCGTAATTTCCAGCGCGACTCGTCGCGTGAAGCGGGCATCTTCCACCACTTAATCACGCTACCGACTTACCATACTGCTGCCCTGTCCACCGACAATCTAGCGAAAGGCTACTTCGGCGACGAAGGTATGCTGGCTTACGTGAAAGGCGTACAGCGCCAGGAAATTCGTCAAGGAATCGCCACGGTGCGCCACCAGGATATGGCTGGCTCCAATATCGGTGATGATCACAAAGAGTTCTTCCACGGCGATGCCGCGCTCAAAGCCGGTGGTAAAGACAACACCATGAACCAGTTTTGATAATGAGCAGGCTCTAACGCTTTAATTGACTATATGAACCCTGCGACAGGAGGCCTTCGGGCCTCCTGTTTTTGCTTGCCTAGCGATATTTGCACACTGTTTTCTTAATACACTGTTAGACTCTCGTTTAAGCTTTTTTGGGCTACTACTCGATCAGCTTTGATCTTTTTACATGATCGCTGGTCAAAGCCATTAGCATCGGCTATCTTTAACGAACACTGTTCTATAACTGCAGTCTATCCTTTGCCCTCCTTACAAATGGCAGGCATTTAGATGACAGTTGTAAAAAAATAGACACCCTGGAGGTTTTAATGAAACGTCTTCTTTTACCTATTGCCGCAATGAGCATTCTTACGCTGGCAGGCTGTGCCAACACATCTGGGTACTCTGGTGATGTCTATCGCGGCAGCCAAGCCAAAACCGGTCAAAGTGTTACTTACGGCACTATCGTGGCGGTTCGCCCGGTACAGATCCAAGCAGAAAGCCGTGCCGGAGGCCTTTTAGGTAGCGGCGGTGGCGCGGTTATCGGTGGTCTTTTAGGTAACCAAGTGGGCGGTGGTTCAGGTCGTCAGCTGGCGACTGTGGCAGGCGCACTCGGTGGTGCAGTGGCAGGTACGGCCGCTGAAGATGCGACCAACCGTGTTAATGCGCTGGAGATGGAAATTCGTCGTGATGACGGTACCGACGTTGTTGTTGTGCAGCGTGCGGATCGCCAGTTCCAAGCCGGTCAGCGCGTGCGCTTGATTGGCAGTGGCGCCAGCATGAGCGTTGCGCCCTATTAATCGAAAGCGTTAATCTCGCGTTTAAGTATCAAAAAAGCCCGGCCATCTCCTTTGATGGCCGGGCTTTTTATATCGTGCTCTACTTAATGGCGGGTTTTGTTGCCTGCCCAGTTGGCCAGGGCCATGATTCCCAGACCAATTAAGCCTAGCAGTAATACCACCAGCAACATTTCTACCGGCTGTACCAGTGTTGTTGCGCCCAGCACTGCCAGCGTAATCACCCATAGATAGCGATTGTCACCATGGCTTTTCAAAAAGCTTGGCAACACCTTATCTAACCCCTGGCTGACGCCGCTGTTCCAGCGCTGATAGGCAAAATAAGCAATCAGGCAAAATGCGATAAGCCAAATAATAAAGATTGTCATTGCATGCTCCAGAAGTAATAGGGCAAAAGAAAAAGTGGTGGTCGTAGGGTATCCCTGGTCACCCTGGTGCGCAATACCGTCAAAAGTGGTGAGTAGGAAAAAGCGCCGCTACCCCCTGACAAGCCAGCCCACACGCGTTACCATATTGGGACATGCACTCACCGAAAGGTTATTCCATGCAAATTGCGCAAAACTCGGTTGTCGCGTTTCACTACACCCTGACCAACGATGCAGGTGAAGTGCTAGACAGTTCCGAAGGCCGTGAGCCACTTACCTACCTTCACGGCGCCGGTAACATCATTCCGGGTCTTGAGAAAGAGCTGGAAGGTCGTGCAGCGGGCGAAAAGCTGAATGTTAGCGTCTCTCCTGAAGAAGGTTACGGCGAGCTGCAAGAGCAGCTGATGCAAGAAGTACCGCGCGATGCGTTCCAGGGCGTTGAAAGCATTGAGCCGGGCATGCAGTTCCAAGCCCAGACTCAAGGCGGCCCTTTGATGGTTACCGTCAAGAAAGTCGAAGGCGATACGGTCGTTGTCGATGGCAACCACCCGCTGGCTGGCCAGCAGCTCAACTTTGACGTTGAGATCGCTGAAGTACGTGAAGCAAGCGCTGAAGAAGTCGAGCACGGCCACGTGCACGGCGAAGGCGGCGTTGAGCACTAAGACGCTCGCGCTACCGCTCAGAAAAGGTGACCTTCGGGTCACCTTTTTTTATGGCTAACGAAAAATCTGCTTATTCATCGGGTATCAGTACCAACTGCCCATGGCGCACGCTTCGCGACGAGGTGACTTCGGCGGCAAACTGTTTGAGCGCACGCCCCTGACCTTTGAGCAGCGCTACTTCCAGGCAACTGTCATGGTTGATATGCACATGCAGGGTCGAAAGCGTGAGGTCATGATGGTCATGGGAGTGGCGCGTTAAGCGCTTGGACAGCTCGCGAGCGGCATGATCATAGACATACACCAGTGCGCCCATACAGGGCGAGTCCGGTGCAGCCTCTTCTCTCACCTGCTTTAAGCCACTGCGGGTCAAATCGCGAATCGCTTCCGATCGGTTTTGATAGCCACGCTCGCGCATCAACGCGTCCACTTCCGCCACTAGCTCCTCATCAAGCGTTACCGTTACACGCTGCATTCACGCCCCCTCTTATAATGACTCGCTTTTCTTGTGCTGCTGCCGCCGTTAGTATGATGTTATTGTAAAAACATCATACTAGTGACGCTAACAGCATAAAGGATAAAGCGATGGCTAAACCAACTCGGCCCATATTACTGGGTATTGCGCTAAGTTGTTTAGTCATGGCCTCCGCTGTGCAGGCAAAAGAGCAGCTAGTGCTTGCCATTGGCGGTGAACCTGAACAGGGTTTCGACCCGCTGCTGGGCTGGGGGCAGTATGGCAATCCATTGTTTCAGTCGACGCTGCTTTCACGGGGCCAGGATCTTTCGCCGCAGCCAGAGCTGGCCACAAAGTGGTCACTCTCTGAAGACCGCCTGACCTGGACGCTAATGCTTCGCGAGGACGCCCGCTTTGCCGACGGCACGCCGCTGACCGCTGAAGATGTGGCTTTCACCTTCAATACGGCGTCGCAGGCGGGAGGTCGGGCTGACTTAAGCGCGCTTGAAGTAGCCACAGCGGTTGATACGCATATCGTTTCGCTCCGCCTGAAGGCCCCGCGCATTACCTTTATCGACCAGCTGTTGACGCTGGGCATTGTGCCCCACGCTGAGCGTGACAACGGCTACAGCGAGCAGTATGGCCGTCATCCCCTAGGTTCTGGACCCTATCAACTGGTCGAGTGGCAGGAAGGCGAGCAGCTGATTGTTGAACGTAACCCTCACTTCTATGGCCCTACACCCGCTTTTGAACGGCTGGTATTTCTGTTTACCGGTGAAGACGCCACGCTTAGTGCCGCCCATGCCGGCCAAGTGGATATTGCCTCGGTTCCCCCAGCGCTGGCCGCCAATGTGCCGGCGCATATGCAGCGGGTAACCATGAACAGCGTCGATAATCGCGGCATTCTTTTCCCCATGCAGCCCGCCAATGGCGAGCACGCCGCCTCCGGCGCACCGATTGGCAACGACGTCACCGCTGACCTTGCCATCCGTCAGGCGATTAACCTTGCCGTTCACCGCGATACGCTAGTAGAGGTGGCACTGCACGGCTACGGGCGCCCCGCCTTTGGTCCGGCGGACGGTCTACCCTGGAGCAGTAACGATGAACGCCTTGCCGCGCCCGACCTTGCCCAGGCAGAGGAGATACTCGACGCCGCAGGCTGGCAACTAGGCGACGATGGCCTGCTCTATAAAGATGGCCTGCCCGCTAGCTTTCGACTTACCTACCCTTCCAGCGATACCACCCGGCAGCTGCTCGCGGAAGTCAGCGCCGAGATGGTGCGTCCACTGGGAATTGAGATGCAGCCCACCGGCCGCCACTGGGACGAAATCCAGCGCGAAGCGCTGCACCAGGACGCAATTATGTTCGGCTTTGGTAGCCATAGCCCCCAGGAGGTTTACTACCTTTACCATAGTTGGCATGCGGGCAACGGTTTCTACAACAGCGGTTTCTACGCTAATCCAGAGATAGACGCCCACTTGGATGCCGCCCAGGCGGCGTCTAGCCTTGAGCAGGCCAACCGCGAGTGGCAGGCAGCGCAGTGGGACGGCACCACCGGCTACGGAGTACGCGGCGATAGTAGCTGGGCCTGGCTGGTCAATCTTGAGCATGTCTACTTTGCTGACACTTGCTTAGAGGTTGGCGAACTGGGCGTAGCGCCTCACGGTCATGGCTGGCCGATCACCGCCAATCTGCTTGAGTGGCGCTGGACGTGCGACTGATCGCGCCTTTCGCCAAGCGCTTGGCTCGCTTAGCGCTGGTATTAATCTGCGTCGCCCTGGTGTCGTATGGGCTGATGATGGCCTCACCCATTGATCCCGTTGATGCCTACCTAGGCCCGCAAATGGCCCAAGTAAGCCCAGAGCAGCGGACACTGATTGCCCAGCGCTGGGGGTTCGATGAGTCAGCTGCCGTTCAGTTTGGCCACTGGCTGCGCCAGCTAGTGAGTGGCGACCTCGGCTGGAGCCATGTGTATAACCAGCCGGTTAGTGAGGTGATCGGCCAGCGCTTTCAACGCTCCATTGCGCTACTCGGCAGCGCCTGGCTCATCTCAGCACTGGTGGGATTTAGCCTGGGTGTTGTGGCGGGAGCCAAAGAGGGTTCCAAGCTGGACAAGATCATCAGTACCTACGCCTTCATGACCGCTTCCACGCCTGCTTTTTGGCTGGCGATAATTGCGGTGCTGCTGTTTTCGGTAACCCTAGGCTGGACACCCACCTGTTGCGCAGGGCCCGCCGGGGCCTTGAACCATGAGGTTTCCCTCGCCACTCGGTTACACCATTTACTGCTACCGTTGGCTACTCTGGCGCTGCTGGGCATCGCCAATATCACCCTGCACACCCGCACCCGCATGCTTGAACTCATGCGCTCTGACGTTGCTACCCACGCCTTTGCCCAGGGCGCCAGCCGAACAGATGTGGCCTGGCGCCACGGTCTTCGCCACGCTAGCTTACCGGCAATTACGCTGGCGTTTGCCTCGCTGGGCGAGCTCTTCGGCGGCTCCATCTTAATCGAGCAGGTATTTGCCTACCCCGGTTTGGGCCAAGCCACGGTGGCAGCAGGCCTGCGCAGCGACGTTCCACTACTGCTGGGAATAGCGCTATTTACCGCCCTGTTTGTCAGCGTCGGCAATATGATTGCCGATAGCCTCTACGGTGTTATTGATCCGCGCATTCAGCCAGGTGGGCTATGAGCCAGGCTCAACCGCGCCTTCGTGCCATCTTTAGCCTGGGCCTCACCGCCCTGCTGGTCGCGGGCCTAATCGCCAGCCAGTGGCTGCTGGGTGATTCTCCGCAACAGATGCAATTTAACGCCCGGCTGGCCCCACCCAGCGTTGACCACTGGCTAGGCACCGACGCGCTGGGCCGGGAACTCTGGGCACGTACCCTGACGGGGCTGGCGCTAAGCTTCTGGGTGGGCTGCTTGGCGGCGCTACTGAGTACATTGATCGCGTTGAGCTTGGCAGCGATAGCCACTCTGTCAGCGCGGCTGGACGCGCTGGTGAGTCTGCTGATCGATACGCTGCTCAGCGTGCCCCACCTGATTTTATTAATGCTGATCGCCTTTGCCCTGGGCGGTGGCACCCAGGCGGTGATTATTGCCGTGGCCGTGACCCACTGGCCAAGCCTAGCCCGGGTGCTACGCACCGAGCTATGGCAGTTACGGCAGGCGCCCTATGTGCGTATTTCCCGCGCTCTGGGTAAATCGCGCTGGTTTGTGCTCCACGGCCACCTGCTTCCCCATCTTATTCCCCACTGCCTGGTTGGCGCCCTACTGCTGTTCCCCCACGCGATTCTCCACGAAGCTGCGTTGACCTTTTTGGGCTTTGGCTTAAGCCCCAGCCAGCCCGCTATTGGCGTGTTACTGGCCGACGCCATGCGCTACTTAAGCGGCGGCTACTGGTGGCTGGGGGTATTTCCAGGCTTGGGGCTGTTACTCATGGTGCTGGGGTTCGAACGCCTCTCCAGCCACCTACGCCGTGCGCTTTAACGTTTTTCAGAAAGCCATTAGCTGTAAAAAACCACTGGCTGTAAAAACTATCGTTGGGAGAGCCTATCGTGTTGACGATTGATCAGTTATCGCTACAGCTACCTTTGTATACCTCCTGGTGGAAGCGCGACTGGGCCACCTGCCTGGATAAATTTTCGCTAACGGTTTCGCCTGGCGAGGTACATGCAGTGGTAGGCGCCTCAGGTGCCGGAAAAAGTCTCTTGGCCTATGCGATTATGGGTTTACTGCCAGCACCTGCACGCTTAAACGGGCAGCTGTACTATCAAGAAAAACCGCTAAATGCGTCACGCCAACGCCAGCTTCGTGGCCAGGAGCTGGCGCTAATTCCCCAATCGCTAAGCGCTTTGGACCCACTGGTGCGCACTCAGCGTCAGGTGGCCTGGGCGGCCCAACGCGCAGGCCAAGCATCCGCACACGCTTGGCACGCCTCTCAACAAGCCCTCGATCACTATCAGCTAGACGCCCGGGCACAGCAGGCCTATGCCCACGAGCTTTCCGGCGGCATGGCCCGCCGCGTGTTGACGGCAATGGCCCACGTCAGCCAAGCCAAGCTGGTGATTGCCGACGAGCCCAGCGTGGGCCTTGACCCTCATCAGCGTCAGCGGGTGCTGAACGCACTGCGCGAACTGGCCGACCAAGGCAAAAGCGTGATTCTGATTACCCACGACCTGCGCCATGCGCTGCCGATTGCCGACCGCGTCACTATTATGCGGGACGGCAAGCGGGTCGAAACTGCGCCCGCCTGCGCTTTTCAAGGCAGCGGCGCTTCGCTTACCAACGCTTATTCACAGGCCTTGTGGCTAGCGCTGCCGGACAACGCTTTTGCAACAGCCGGAATGAGCAGGCGAGAACAGGAGGTCAACGTTGCTTAAAGCACGCCAGCTTAGCTTCCACTTTTCCCCCAGCGTACCGCTACTTCAGGACGTTTCGCTAACGTTGCGCGCGGGACAGTGGCTAGGGTTAAGCGGCGACTCGGGGGCAGGAAAATCAACGCTGGGCCAACTGCTGGCGGGCTACTTAGCGCCCCAGGCGGGTGATGTCACCCTGGATGGCGAGGCGCTACCGAAAAGCGGCGTGCAGCCCGTGCAGTGGCTACCGCAGTCGCCGGAGCTGGCGGTGAACCCACGCTGGCGGGTAGGTAAGATACTACGTGAAGCGTGGACGCCTTCTGACGCACAGTGCCAAGCGTTCGGTGTGCAAGCAAAATGGCTCTCACGCTTTCCACAATCGTTATCAGGGGGGGAGCTGCAGCGGATATGCGTATTGCGGGCGCTCGCGCCGGAGGTTCGCTTTCTGGTCGCCGATGAGATCTCCACCATGCTCGACCCGATTACCCAACTTGAGCTTTGGCAGGCGCTAAAACGGGAGGCGGAACAACGCCAGCTTGGCGTGCTGGTGATTAGCCACGACACCGCCCTACTGGAAAGGCTCTGCCCACAGCGCTTGCACTTAAGCGAAGGTCAGCTGAAGCCATGGTAGTTGATGCCAGTTATCCAACCGCTTGGCGACGCTCAAAACGCCACAGGCCGAAGGCAATTATCAGCGTGATACTCAGCAGCAGCCACGAACCGACGCTCACCCCTGCCCACCCGGCCCATTGCCAGAACGGCTCCAGCCAGAAGCCGCCCAAACTGGCCCCCACGTAGTAAAACACCAAGTAGAGCGCCGAAGCGCTGCCCCGCGCCCCCTGGGCATAGCGCCCTACCCAACTGGAGGCCAACGAATGGGCCAAGAAAAAGCCGAAGGCATTGATGGTTAAGCCGACAATAATCAGCAACAGCGAATCTGCTAACGTGATTGCCGTGCCCAGCATTAAAATCACTACCCCCACCATCATGCATGCCGCGGGAGAAAATCGCCCAGCCAAGCGTCCAGAGATCATCGAACCGAAGGTACCGCCGAGATAGGTCAAAAAAATCAGCCCCAAACCGCTGGCGGCTAATTGATACGGCGCTGAAGCCAACCGAAAAGTGATATAGCTGTATTGATTGATAAAGATCAGGAAGTTAATACCACCCAGGCAGTAAGCGGCGAGCAGCACTGGGTTGCGCAAATGACTGGCTAAATCGCTTGCTGCTTTGCGCAGCTCGAAGCGCTGGGGTGTAAAGGCACGACTATTGGGTAACAGACGCCAAAACACCACGCAGCCGATTAGCGTCATAATGCCGACCGCTAAAAATGCCGCCGTGGGACCGCCGATTTCAGCGGCGCCGCCACCGACGATACGCCCACTGATTCCGCCGAGTGAATTAGCACCAATATAGAGTCCTACGGCGCTTAACAGCGCAGGCTTCTCAAACTCATCGCCCATCCAGGCGATCGCCACCGCCGGCAGCCCGCCCAGCACAAAGCCCTGCACGAGGCGCAGCAGCAACAAGCTTTCAAAGGTGGGCGCAAATGCCAAGGCAATGGAACAGCCGCCTGCTAATAGCAGCGTGATGCGCATGATGCCTTCACGACCAATGGCATCCGAGAGAGGCCCGAACACCAGCAGCGCAATGGCAAGGGAGAGGGTCGACACCGACATGAGCAGGCTGACGCCTAAGGTAGAGACCTGATAGGTCTCCTTTAACCCCGGCAGCAGCGGCTGTGGTGCGTATAAATTGATAAAAACAAGAAATGAGCCGAGGCAAAGCGCCAAGGTGGCGCGCCACCAGGCGCGCGATTTGGCTTCAATCATGCCGTTCCTAAAACGTGGTCGGTCTGGCTACTGGAAAACACTGCCACCCAGTTGGGCCAGATGCGTTGGCTCCAGCGCCCTTCGTGACTGCCAGTAGTAACGCTGCCAATAGCTATTGTCCAAGCGGGATATGGTTACCCCTTTGGAGGTCGAAGCGTGTAGAAAATAGCCATCGCCCACGTAGATACCCACATGGTTATAGCGACCCGGCGGGCGGAAGAAGACCAGATCGCCCGCCTGCAGCTCTTGGCGGTCGATCGAGCGTCCCTCGTGTATTTGGCCACGGGTGGAGCGCGGGAGTTCTAAATTGAAAGTGTCACGGTAAACATTGCGAACCAGGGCCGAACAGTCGATTCCTCTCTCTGAGGTGCCGCCTATTCGGTACGGCGTTCCTGCCCAGCGCTGGTGTTGTGCCAGCAGCGCCTCGCGAATGACTGTTGGCGGCGGTACTTGCAAACTGCGCAGGTGCGCATCGATGGGATCAACCGGGGACATTTGCGGATTCGCCCCCATTCCCGGCAACGTCATCGAGAAGTAATTCTCGGGGGCCTGCATATTACTCTGTCGCGCAGAACCTGCGCAGCCAGCGACCAATGTAACTAAAAAACACACGCTTACAACACGGACAGCGGTCACAGCGGGGCGTGGCAACGCAACCATGCGATTAACCTCGTGACATTGATAAGAGGGCGGTATGACAAAACTAATTTTTCTACGCACGACTATAAGCTAGTTATCATATGTTTGGCGAGCATCAATGTAACGTGCGCTGATCGCCCGGGAGTGTATCGATATGCAGTGGCGCAAAATGGCGTGGTTTATTGCCAGGAAAATCCAAGCTTACCCATGGGCCAGCCAAGACCGGTGCGCCGCATATCCAGGCCACCAGCGCCTGCCGAAAACCGGCTAAAAAGCTTTCACGCTCCGGGGTTTCGCCCATAAAAAACGAGAAGCCTGCATACATCCCCATGGCGAACTCCTGCCACCCGGCATAGTGATCCGCTGCCAATTGGTAAGCGCGATCCAACACCTTGGCGAAAGCAGCACTATCTAGCCAGCCTAGCTGCCGCGCGGCAATGGCGAGGTCGACCAATTGGGCAATATCCCAAGCCGCCATATCCAACTCATTACAGCCATCTTCGTTGTCGCGCACGCGGCGTAAGCGAAGCAGATGGTGGCGCTCATCTTCAGCACAGTCGCCGGATTCAAGAATGGCAATTTCAGCGCTTAACCGCTCAGTGTTGAGGGTATAGGGCGCATAGTTAATCTGATACTCCTGACGATCCCCCGATTCGAGCATGTAGGTCAAAAACTCCTGCATATCGCCTGCGTTGCTCAAGTGATAGTGGCTCTCTACCCACTCGCGAATTTCGGCGCACTCGCGGGCACTCTCGGGCTGGGGCTCACTCCACACCGCACTGTTCAGCGGGCCCACCAACGACATGGCGGTGAAGTGACTTAAAGTGGGGCGACTACCCGGCTCGCACCAGGCGTCGTGGCGCCAATCCAGCCAGTGAAACAGGCTGCCAGGATCTTCTATGTGCCAAATAATTTCATTCACCAGCGAGGTGTGCTCTGGCTCAGGCAAACAGCTTTCCCAAGCAAACCACGCTTCTAACAGGCGCTTGGCATTGGGATAAAAACGGCACAGGCAGCTGCGTAGTGCACTGGCATACTCCATTAACGGCGCGCGATCGAATAAGCCGCTGTCGAGGGACATATGCAGATAAAAGGCGAATTTTTCGGCCATATGGATCGTGGCCGCATGGCGACTTACCCCTTTAACCGCATTACGCTGTTTAAGCTCTTCCGGGGTCGGCTGACCAAACCAGCTTTGCGAGGGGGATAAAACGCCGTGCACGGCGTCGGCCGCCAACTGATTAAGATGGTGCGCCTGGGCGGGCAGCCAGTAACGCGCCAGCGCATGAGCGCCTTCATCGGCATGTAAGCCAAGTGACTCCTGCAAATAGAGCGCCGCGTCGGCACGCTGCTCTTCCGGCAGCGCCGCAGAGGGGTCTATCTGGCGCAGCATGGCATCCGGCTCGCGTACGCTGGCCAGGGCCAACAGCCAGTGATGAGGCGTATTGCGCCATTGCCGAATGCGCGCTTGGGATGCCTTGCGCGTGGGCTCATCCAATAGCTCCCCTGGGGGGCGTTTCCAGGGGCTATGGGCGCTGTGCAGCAACAACTGATGCCGCTCGCTGGGTGTTTTACCCCGCCGGTCGATGCCGTCAAACAGACTTTGCCCACGCCCGTAGGCGTTAAGCACAGCGTACCAATCATGGTAGCGGCGACTCATCAAATCGGCGGCATGCCCCGCTAAGTCATCGGCCTCTTCCTGGCTAAGCAAGCCACAGCAGGCGCCGGCCCAGGCGAGCTCAACAAGCCGCAGCCAATCCCAAGCCGCCCACTCCAGAGGCTCACCTTGGGTGACGAACTTATTCAGCACCGGCGCGTAGGGCGACTCTTCTACCACGCTACGCTGCCACTCCATGCGTTGGGCATTATCCATACTGAGCAATTCGCGTGCTTCGATATCCCAGCGCTGGCGCTCGCCCTGTGCGCCTAGCCAAAGCATCACGCCAATAAGCGCGTCACGGTCATGGACATCCCACACGTGGGCCAGCCAATCGGTGGCTTCAGGCCAATCGGTTTGACTGGCGGGATAGGTAATAATCGGCCGGAACAGCGCGCATAGCCGCCAGCTCTGTGCCTCGGGCTGCTGGGGCCAGAGTGGCGCCGGAGCTGGCAGTTCAGCCAGGGCGTTTTCAAGCGCGTCCCAGGTAATGCCCTCGCCATCGGTTTCAAGATTGGCCAACGCCTGGCAAGCGTCGATAAAACGGTCGTCGGCCCCTACTTCCCAGCCCCGTGCGCCTAACGCACGGCGTAGATCCGCCAGCCAGGCACGCAGATCGCTGTAATCGCTGGTGATACGACGAGTTAGATGGTGCGCCCAATGGCGGGCCTGATCGGCTTCTAGCCAGCCCGCCGCCCCCGCCAGCGCGGCCCATTCAAGCGCGCCTAGCAGGCGGTCAGCACTGCCTGCGGGCGCACCCAGCCCGTGAAATAGCTGTTCGGCCAGCTCACCCCGGCTGGTAATCCCCAGTTGTAACAGGCGCTGCTCCGCCGCCCCTGCATCGACCGCCAACGGATGAGGAGTAAACGCCCAATCACACAGCACCAGCTGTTGGGCCCACCAGGCATTTAACGCGTCGATCAAGAAGCACCTCGAAAAAGCACAATGACACCAGCCAATAGCCGGAAGTAAAGCTGCCTAGTGTAACGGAAAGTGGTGCGAACACCGATAGCCCAGGCATCGGTAGCCATAAAACGACACCGCCCGGCACAAGGCCGGGCGGTGTTTTTCAGGTAGCAACCCAATCGCTACGCTTTTTTAACCTTACTGATTACCCAAAGCAGTACCACAGCACCCACGGTCGCGGTGACTAGCGAACCGATAAAGCCACCGGACGAGAGGCCAAGAAGGCTGAACAAAAAGCCACCCAAGACCGCACCAACGATACCGACACCGATATTACCCAGGATGCCGAAACCGCCGCCGCGCATGATGTTGCCAGCAATCCAACCAGCTAAACCACCAATGATTAACCATGCAATAAAGCCCATATAGTCTCCTTACTATTTAATGACGGGTTTCAACTACGTGTTTCAATTACGTATTTCAACTACGTATTTCAACTACGTATGTTAGTAGGCGTTTTACCTACTAGTCACGCTTGTTCTACCATAGCACACAGCGTTAGTGTTCGGCGCCTATCGGTATAGCTGCTTGGCAACTCTTAAAGGAAAATTCATGATTCCCGACTCGCTCAATCAACTGGTTAAAAGCACTCAAGGGCAAAAAACGGCCCAGTGGGAAGGCCGCGACGTGGTGCTTTTCAATATGTCGTGGGGCGAGTTGGTGATTAGCCTCCAGGGCGCGCAAGTGCTGCATTTTTGCCCTGTAGGCGACACCGACTGGTTATGGCTGACGCCTACACCCCAGGCGCTGCCAGGCGCTATCCGGGGAGGTATTCCGCTCTGCTGGCCGTGGTTCGCCGACGAGCGCTATGCCGACGAGAGCCCCAACCACGACGGCCCTTTCCATGGCCTTGCCCGCCACGCTGAATGGCATTTGGACGCCGTTGATGAGCACGCCGAGGGAATTGAACTCCACCTCTCCCCGGTGCTGCCCCTACATACAATGCTCACCGCGCGCCTGGTGGTACAAGCCAACGCACAGCGCTTAAACGTTGAGCTGATTAGCGAAAACATCGGCGAAACGCCGATCAAAACCAGCGGTGCACTGCACACCTATTTAGCCGTAGCCGATACCCATCAGTGCCGCCTGGAAGGCCTTTCGGGCGCGCGCTATCTCGACAAACTGCGCGACTTTGCGGAGAGCGAACAGCAAGGCACGCTGGCCGTTCAGGGCGCCGTTGACCGCATTTATCACACCAATGAAGCCGTGCTGCTCAACGATGGCGAGCGTAGCCTGCGGATCGGCAAACAGTCCAGCGACTCCACAGTGGTGTGGCACCCCAACCACGACCTGCCCAGCGACACTCCCGCCGAGGTAGCACGCCAGTTTATTTGCGTTGAAGCGGCCAATACACGCCTAGACCCGGTCTGGTTGGTGCCCGGCGCACAGCACCTGTTAGGCACCACCCTCAGCCGAGGTTAATCTTCGGTTCATCAATGCTTTGCTATTATGTGCTCACTAACGTTTGAGCAGGGAGACTAGATGGATCCGCAACAATGGCTAGAGGCAGCCACTCTGGCCTTTAATTTAATCGGTATGGTGGTGTGCTTGGTCGGCCTTACTCTAGCGCAGAAGATGACTCGTCGCTGGCCAGGCTACACCCTGGCAGGGGTTGGTTTTTTGATCGCCACCTTACCGATGCTTTCACAACTGGTATTAATGTTTAGCCAATAAAGACTAGGCAAGAGCCACAAAGGGATCGAAAGGATGCGCCAGCCGTTAAGTCGCGAACTGAGCAATTTGTTAGAGCGGGGCCGGGATCGCCAGCTGCGCTTAGCGGTAACGGGCCTCTCCCAAGCAGGCAAAACCGCGTTTTTGACGTCGCTGGTCAATCAACTGCGTCATGCTGGCGTTGAGGCGCGGCTCGATTTGCTGCCCGCTGCCCGGGAAGGCCGCCTACTCGGCGCCCAGCGGCTTAACCAGCCCGACTTAGGCGTGCCGCGTTTTCCCTACGACCCCGGCATGGCCGCCCTGCGCGATACACCACCGCGCTGGCCGGAACCTACCCGCGGCATCAGCGAGTTACGCTTGCAACTGCGCTACCGCCCTGCCCGCAGCGGCTGGTTAACCCCTGAAATTGCCCACCTTACCCTGGATCTATTTGACTACCCCGGCGAGTGGTTGCTCGACCTACCGCTGTTGCAGCACGACTTTTATAGCTGGAGCCAGGCCCAGGCGTTACACGAGGGCGAACAGCGCCGCGGCCTGTTTAGCGAATGGTTGACTGCAGTGGAGCAGCTGGACCCCGCTGGTGAGGCCGATGAAGCCCAGCTTGCGGCTCTTGCCGAGGAGTACGCTCAAGGCCTGCGCCGCGCCAAAAAGGCCGGCTTCTCCGACCTGCAGCCCGGGCGTTTTTTGCTGCCCGGCGAACTGGAAGGCGCGCCGGTGCTGCAGTTTTTTCCGCTACCCCAGCTCGACGCTACTCAACTCAACACCTCAAGAGAAACGCTAGAAGCATTACCCGCCAATAGCCTTTACGCCACCCTGGCGGCGCGCTTTCGCTACTACCAGCAGCAGGTGGTCAAGCCCTTTTATCGCGACCACTTCCGCCGCTTTGACCGCCAGATTGTATTGGTGGACGTGCTTGGCGCACTCAATGCCGGGCCGGAGCGTTTTGAAGACCTTTCCAGTGCGCTACGCCAGTTAATGCACAGCTTTGACTATGGCCAACGCAGTCTACTTACGCGCCTGTTCGCGCCTAAAATAGACCGCCTGGCGATTGCCGCCACCAAAGCCGATCACGTCACTCCCGATCAACACGGCCACTTGGTGCAGCTGTTAGAGGCCCTGCTGGCAGAGCCTCTCAAAGACCTACGCTTTGCCAATGTGCCGGTCAAAGCGCTCTCGTTGGCAGCGATTCGCGCCACGGAAGCCCGCGAGGTGACCCATGAGGGTAAGCGTTCACCTGCTCTGAGAGGCACCACACTAGAGGGCGAAGAGGTGCTGGTTTACCCCGGCGATGTGCCCGCCCGGCTGCCCGCTGCCGATTTCTGGCAACAGCAGGGCTTCGACTTCCCTGGCTTTCGCCCGATGCCAACCAGTTCAGAAGCGCTGGATCATATTCGCATGGACGCCGCCATCGACTGGCTGATTGGAGATAAACTGACATGACCACCCCACAGCCACGGCGCCACTTTACGCTGGATGACACGCCAGGAGAGGCCGCAGATGCGGAGACACTCCTGCGCCAGCGCGAAGCCTTTGCTGGCACCAGCGAGCACCATCCACTGGCGCCCCTTCCCGAAGATAAAGCGCTGCCTGCTGCCAGTTTAGGTGCGCCGCGTAAACGCCGCTGGGGGTTGATATTTGCCCTGGTGGGCGGTGCCGGGCTAGGCACCGCTGAGCTGGTCACCGGCATTCCTGATGCGATGGCTCAATCGCAGTGGCTCGCCATTGCCTGGCAGCTGTTCGGGATCAGCCTGATTGGCCTAGGAGGCGTTTCATTGCTGAAAGAATTGGGGCGTTTGCGCCGTCTCAAGCGTCACGACAAACTGCGCGGCGACCTTGCCGAACTGCCGCTGCGCTCACCCAAGCAGGCCCGGGCGATGGCCGAACAGCTAAGGCGTCAGCTCAAACTCGCCGACGATGACCCGCACTGGCTAGCCTTTCAACGCGCTTGCCAACCCCACCATAGCGGCGAGGAGATCCAGACACTGCTGCGCTACCATCTGCTAACGCCGCGTGACCGCGAGGCCCAGCGCCTGATCACCCGCATGTCCGGTGAAACCGCCATCATGGTCGCGATCAGCCCGCTAACGCTGGTGGACATGGCGCTGGTGGCCTGGCGCAGCCTGGCGATGGTGGATCGACTCTGCCGCCTTTATGGGCTTGAACTGGGCTACGCCAGCCGCCTGCGGCTGTTTCGTAACGTGCTGCACAACATGGCTTTTGCCGGTGCCAGCGAACTGGCTACCGACGCCAGCATGGATATGCTCTCGCTGGATTTAGCCAGCCGCCTCTCCGCCCGTGCGGGTCAAGGCCTCGCCACCGGGCTGCTTAGCGCGCGCCTTGGGTTACGTGCCCAGCGGCTCTGCCGTCCGGTGCCCTTCACCGCCGATGAGCAGCCTAAAATCGCCGATCTACGCCAAGACCTTTGGCGGCAAATCAAGCGGCTCGACAAAGAAACGGTGCCGCAGAGCCGTCAATGAAGTAACCGACAACAGGCCTGTTTTCGGCCACAAGATGGGATTCAACGCTATTTATCCTCATGATGGGTGTTTGATATAGCATCCTCCAATGAGGAGAAGTAGCGTATGAACAATCCCAATGATCCTGAGTCGCCTTCAGAAACGAGCGACATGCAGACCGACTATGTCGTCGGTCAGGACAATATAAAGGGGCAGCTTGGCCCCATCGGTTTCGACATCCATAACCGCGTCTTTGTCGTATCCGCGCTTGCCTCGGCCATTTTCATCGTCCTCACCCTGCTGTTTCCAGAGCGAGCGGGGAGCGCTTTTCAGTCCATTGTTGCCTTCTCGACGGGAACGTTGGACTGGTATTTCATGATTCTGGTCGATTTCTTTATTCTGTTCTGCTTAGCGCTGGTGGTTCTGCCCTATGGCTCAGTCAGGTTGGGCGGGGCCGATGCCCGGCCGGATCACAGCTACCTCTCCTGGTTCGCTATGCTGTTCACCGCGGGCATCGGCATCGGCCTGCTGTTCTTCGGCGTACTCGAACCGGTTTACCACGCAAATGTCTCCCTACCCCTGGGTATCCCCTCGCCTTTTGGTGCCGATGGGGCGCTGAACCAAGCGGCCATTGATGACGCCAGCGCCATGGGCCTGGCGGGTACCTATCTACACTGGGGTATCCATGGCTGGGCGGTGTATATCGTCATGGCGCTGGCACTGGGCCTGTTTACCTATAACAAGGGGCTGCCCTTTTCGATTCGCTCGGCCTTACTTTCCCATTCTCGGTGAGCGTGTCTGGGGTTGGTGGGGCCATGTGATCGATATCCTGGCGGTGTTTTCCACCCTCTTTGGGCTGGCCACCTCCCTTGGGCTCGGCGCCCAGCAGGCCAATGCGGGGATGAACTTTGTCTTCGGCTTGGAAGTCAGCACCTTAACCCAGGTCATCGTCATCATTCTGGTAACGGCGGTGGCGCTGGTGTCGGTTTGGCGCGGTCTTGAGGGCGGTTTGAAGAAGCTCTCCGAGATCAATATGATCCTGGCCGTTCTGTTCTTCTTTTTCGTACTCTTCGCTGGCCCCACGCTTTTGGCGCTAACCGGCTTCTGGTCGGGGCTTACCACCTATGTCACGGACTTCATTCCTCTATCCGCGCCCTTTGGTCGTGACGACGATGCCTACCGCCAGTCCTGGACGATTTTCTACTGGGCTTGGTGGATTAGCTGGGCACCTTTCGTGGGGATGTTTATCGCTCGTGTTTCCCGGGGCCGCACGGTGCGTGAGTTTATACTCTGCGTTTTGCTCGTTCCCAGTCTGTTTATCTTTATCTGGATGGGCGTCTTTGGCTCGACTGCACTTGAACAGCTTTATGCTGACCCGGCGGGCAGCCTGGTTAAAGAGTATGTAATCGACAACTACAGACCCGAGCTATCGCTGTTCGGCATGCTGAACGAACTACCGTTAACGGGCCTGATGTCGACCCTGGGCATCGTCTTGGCGCTGATCTTCTTTGTCACTTCCTCGGATTCCGGCTCCCTGGTCATCGATACCATCACCGCCGGTGGTAAAATCGACGCTCCGCGGCCACAGCGTATGTTCTGGGCGGTCATCGAGGGCCTGATCGCGATTGTGCTGCTTATCGGTGGTGGTCTGACCGCACTTCAGGCCGGGGTCACCGCCACCGCTATTCCGTTCTCGATTGTGATGTTGCTAATGTGCTACTCGATCATCAAGGCGCTCAATGGCGAGTTGCGTCTTATCCGAAAGTGATACCTGCAGCTAACACCTTTAAGCAACTGTAAAAAAGGCCCTCTGCTGAAACCAGCTGGGGGCCTTACTCTTTCACAACAGGTTCGAACCAAGTCGTTTACGCAATACGCTGCTCGGTCTCGGCATCAAACAAAATCGCCCGCCCCATATCAACACGCAGCGATAAGCGCTCGCCTGCAACCACCGCGCATTTAGGGCCAACACGAGCGGTCACTTCCTGTTCGCCAAGGGGTAAACGCAGCAAGATATCCGCCCCGGTAGGCTCTACCACCGCCACACTGGCGCTTAGTAGCGTTCCTTCGGCTTGGGACGTTAACCGCTCATCCTCTTCGCTGAAGTGCTCTGGGCGTAGGCCCAGAATGACCGGCTGGTTAAGCCGTTCGGCCATATCTGCGGCGATGCGCTCCTCCGGCCAGGGCAGCACCAGCTCATCCTCACCCGGCGTGGCAATGCGCAGTTGATAACCGCCGTTGTTATCTTCCAGGGTAGCGCGAATGAAGTTCATCGACGGCGAGCCCATAAAGCCAGCCACAAACATATCCACCGGGTTGTTGTAGACCTCATCCGGCGAGCCGAGCTGCAGAATATGGCCATCGCGCATCACCGCAATACAGTCGGCCAGGGTCATGGCTTCTACCTGGTCGTGGGTGACGTAAACAATGGTGGTGCCCAAGCGCTGGTGGAGCTTTTTGATCTCTGTGCGCATATCCACGCGCAGCTTGGCATCCAGATTAGAGAGTGGCTCGTCAAACAGATACACCTTGGGCTCGCGGGCCAATGCTCGCCCCATTGCCACACGCTGGCGCTGCCCGCCGGAGAGCTGTGCAGGCTTTCGCTCCAGCAGGTGGGTAATTTGCAGTAGATCGGCTACTCGCTCCACGGCTGCTTCCCGCTCAGCTTTGGGCACCTTGCGCATCTCCAGCCCGAAGCTGATGTTCTGGCGTACGGTCATGCTGGGGTAAAGCGCGTAGGACTGAAATACCATGGCGATATCCCGATCCGCGGGGGTGCGCCAGGTCACATCTTCACCATCGATATAAATATTGCCAGAGGTCACCGGTTCAAGCCCGGCAATGGCATTCATCAGCGTGGACTTACCGCAGCCCGAAGGGCCGACCAGAATCAGGAACTCGCCGGAATCGATCGAAATACTGACGTCTTTGAGCACCCGCTCGCTGCCGAACTCTTTGCGCACGTTGTGGATTTCTAACGCTGCCATAATAAGGAATCCTATTTTTGTTAGGCTTTTAAAATAACTACCCTTTAACCGAGCCTGCTGTCAGCCCGCGCACGAAGTATTTTCCCGCCAGTACGTACACCACCAGGGTGGGCAGCGCGGCAATCATCGCCGCCGCCATATCCACGTTGTACTCGCGAACGCCGGTGGAAGTATTCACCAGGTTGTTAAGCGCCACGGTAACGGGCTGGGTGTTATGGGCTGAAAATGCCACGCCAAACAGGAAGTCGTTCCAGATTTGGGTGAATTGCCAAATTACTGACACGACAATAATCGGTGCGGACACCGGCAGTAGAATGCGCCAGAAGATGCGGAAAAAGCCCGCGCCATCCAACTTCGCCGCCGATACCAGCTCGTTGGGTATGCCCACGTAGAAGTTGCGGAAAAACAGCGTGGTGAAGGCGATGCCAAAGACCACGTGAACCAGGATCAAACCGGCGCGGGAGCTGGAGATACCCAGCCAGCCGAGGGTTTGCGCCATGGGCAATAGCACCACCTGGAAGGGAATAAAGCAGCCAAACAGCATTAGCGCGAAGACTAATTCAGAGCCTTTGAAGCGCCATTTAGTCAGCGCGTAGCCGTTTAGGGCACCGATAGTGGTTGAGATCAGCACCGCTGGAATCACAATCGCAAAGGAGTTCCAGAAGTAGCCACCCACCCCCTCGCAGCGCATGCCGGTACAGGCTTCACCCCAGGCTTTTGTCCACGGCGCGAAGGTGGGATTTTGCGGAAATGAGAGCAGCGACCCGGCGCTGATTTCGCTCAGCGGCTTCACCGAGGTCATCAGCATGACCACCAGCGGTAGAATATAGAACAGTGCGGCGAGAATCAGCACGCCATAGAGCAGGCCACGGCCCAGCCGCGCAGCGGGCGTCTGACGACGAATCACATTAGCCATGCTTGCGGCTCCTTAGTTCGGAGTAGAGATAAGGAATCAAAATCGCCAACACGCCGCCCAACATCAGCATGGCGCTGGCCGAGCCCAAACCTATCTGCGCCCGGGTAAAGGCATGAGCGTACATAAAGGTGGCGGGTAGATCGGTGGCGTAGCCAGGCCCGCCGCCGGTGAGCGCGACGACCAGATCAAAGCTCTTAATCGCAATATGGGCCAGAATCATCACCGCACTAAACACCACCGGGCGCAGGCACGGCATCACCACACGCCAATAAATCCGCGGCAGGCTAGCGCCATCTAGTTGCGCTGCTTTGATAATGCTGTCATCGATCCCCCGCAACCCGGCTAAGAATAGCGCCATCACAAAGCCTGACGCCTGCCACACGGCGGCAATCACCAGGGTATAAATCGCCATATCCGGATCGACAATCCAGTCAAAACGAAACGACTCAAAGCCCCAACTCTGGACCATGGCCTGAATACCCAATTGCGGGTTAAGTAGCCATTTCCACACTACCCCGGTAACGATAAACGACAGCGCCATGGGGTAGAGGTAAATCGTGCGTAGTGCACCCTCTTGGCGAATTTTCTGGTCGAGCAGTATCGCCAGCAGCGAGCCAATTACCAGGCAAACCACCACGAACAGCACGCCAAAAATCATCAGGTTGGTCGAGGCGACCCACCAGCGCTCATTGGCCATCAGGCGGGCATATTGACCAAAGCCGACAAAGTCATAGCTGGGCAGCATGCGTGAGCTGGTTAGCGAGAGCACGAACGTCCACAGCATGAAGCCGTAAACAAAGAACAGCGAAATCGCCACCGACGGTGCCAGCACCAGACGAGGCAGCCACGCCTGCAAACCACCGGATGACGTCGACCGCTTAGCGCCAGCCCCTAAAGGCGTCGCAGAGGTATTTTTCATGGGGAGGGAATCTCTCATGGAGAAGTATCCTTGCCAAGCAACATAGTGTCCTTGCTAAACAATATAGGCGCCGCCGTTGCGGCGGCGCCTGAAGAACGCTAGCTCTAGAAAAGTCTAGAAAGAGGCCGCTTCGGCGGCGCTCACCATACGTTCTGCCGCTTCTTCAGCAGGCATATCGGCGTCGTTGAAGTAGTTTGTAACCACATCGAAAATGGCGCCCTGTACGTCAGCACGTACGGCCATGCCGTGAGCCATACTGGGCACTAGGCCACCCTCTTCGGCGGTGCGCTGGAAATCAGCCAACGACTGCTGGGCACAGCTATCGAATTCGCTCATGTCCAGATCAGGCCGTGCAGGAATCGAGCCTTTGGCAAGGTTAAACGCTTCCTGGAAAGTAGGTTCAAGCACCAAACGCGCCAACGCTTCTTGCGCCTCGCGCTCCTCGTCGTCGGTGACCCGGAACATGGCCAGGCTATCGATATTGAAGGTGAACGCATCTTCGGTGCCCGGCGCTGCTGCACAGAGGTAATCTTCCCCGGCGGTCAGTCCGGCCGCGGTGAACTCCCCTTTCGCCCAATCGCCCATCAGCTGAAACCCTGCCACTCCTTCAATCACCATGGCGGTAGCGACATTCCAGTCGCGCCCTGACATGCCTTCATCCATTAGCTCACGCATACGTTTGAAGTCCTCAAGGGCAGCAACCATCTGTTCGCCACCCAGAGCTTCAGGGTCTAGCTCCACCAATGCCTGCTGATAAAACTCGCTCCCCTGACCACCCAGTACCACGCTTTCGAATACCGTTGCATCCTGCCAAGCCTGACCGCCATGAGCCAGCGGCACGAAACCCGCTTCGCGGATAGCCTCGCCTGCCTCGAATAGCTCATCCAGCGAGGTAGGCATCTCTACCCCTGCTGCTTCAAGCACTTCCGGGTTGGCCCACAACCAGTTTACCCGGTGCACGTTGACGGGTACCGCCACGTATTGGCCGTCGTGACGCATGATATCGGCCACGACTTCCGGCAGCAGTTCATCCCAACCTTCCACCTCGGCAACGCCGTTCAGGTCACCGAGCAGGCCAAGCTCACCCCACTCCTGGATTTCGGGGCCTTTGATTTGGGCTGCAGAGGGTGGGTTGCCCGACATGGCACGAGATTTAAGCACCGTCATGGCGGTTTCACCGCCGCCACCAGCCACGGCAAAGTCCTGCCAGCCGTAGCCTTCAGCTTCCATTAACTCTTTAAGCACGTTGGCAGCGCGAGCTTCACCACCGGAAGTCCACCAGTGCAGCACTTCGACTTCATTAGCTTGAGCGGTGGTGGCGAGCGTGGCGCCTGCCAGAGCAAGCGCGAGGGTCGTCTTCTTAAACGTCGACATGGAGTAACTCCTTATATTGTTATTGTCCTCTCGGACGTGCGACATCCAAGAGGTTACGCCAAGGCGTGCGTCAACGGGAGTTACCGAGTACTGCATAGTATTGGGGTTTTATTACAAACCTGTAATAGTTTCCTGGCGGGGTAGCGTGAGGATCACTACCAGCCCCTTTTCCGCGTGATTGGCAAGCTGGATATCTCCTCCGTGGGCACGGGCAATATGCCGAGCAATGCCCAACCCGAGGCCGCTGCCACCGGTGTGTCTGCTGCGTGAGGGCTCCAGGCGAACAAACGGCGAAAACACCCGTCCCAACTGCTCGTCAGGAATCCCAGGGCCGTCATCGCGAATGCGCAGGGTGACCGCGTTACCGTGATCAACAAGTTCGACATTGGCCTGCTTACCATAGAACACTGCATTCTCGAGCAGATTCGCCAAGCAGCGCTTAAGCGCCAGCGGCTTGGCAATCAGCGGTGTAATAGGGTGACCGCTTTTAGTCTCAATAGTGACCTTACCGCCCTGTAGGCTAAGCTCTTCGGCCAACTCTTCAAGTAGGTGCGTTAGATCAACCGATGCGGGCTCTTCGTGCAGATCCAAGCCTTTCACCGAGGCCAAGGCGCCTTTAACCAAGCTATCCAGCTCATCCAGTGAGGCGCAAAAACGCTCCCGCTGATAGTCGTCATCGAGCATCTCGGCGCGCAGGCGCATCCGGGTCAACGGCGTTTTTAAATCATGGGAAATTGCCGAAAACAGTCGTTCGCGTTCCTCAATCTGCTCGCGGATGCGCCGCTGCATACGATTGAACGCCGCGGCGGTGGCGGCGACCTCCTTGGGGCCGCTCTCCTTGAGAGGCGGCATATCCAGGTCATCGCCCAGTTGATTCGCTGCCCGTGAAAGCCGCGCCAGTGGTCGGGTCACGCTGGTAATGCCCAATAGTGAGAGCGCCAGCACGCTCAGCAGCACCAGTAGCCCGACCAGCAAGCGCTCCTCAGAGAGCCAGCGATAGCCGCTGAAAATATCCGGTACGCCTAGCAGCGTGGCCACATACAGCCAGGTGTCCGGGGCAAGCTCCAACTGAACGACTAAGATCGGCGGCGAGAGCGGCTCCATCAGTAGACTGTGCTGCCCCCAGCGGGGCGGCAGATCGTAAAGCAGTACTTCGTTATTGAGCACGCGCAGGTTTTCCGGGCGGGAGAACTCAACTATCACGTCATCGATATTGAGCTGCTGGGTGAGCACCGAACGCACGTTGTTCACCACTACCTGTTTTTCCGGGCCGGAGCCGATATCGTCGATGGTCAGCCTGCGTTCGTTGACGCTAACAAAAAAGCGCGTGCCGCCCATATTACGTAACTGATCGAGCACGATGTGGCGGTAGTCCACAGGCAGTGAGCGGAAAAACTTCATGGTGGAGGCAATGCTAAACGCCATATTGGTGGACAGCTCATCCAACTGTGCCAAATGGCTGGAGCGCACCTGGGAAGTCCAGATGGCGTAGCTGGCCCCTTGGGCGACCAGCACACCGGCGATCATGATGATCACAAAGCGCCCGCGCAGAGACGCTGGCAGCCAGCGGGATAAGCGTCGCCGGATATGCGCCCACTCCGCCCGGCTCACGTTAATGCATCTACCTGGGCGGTTAACACATAGCCTGCCCCGCGCACCGTTCGAATCAACTGCGAGTGCTGGGCATCTTCACCTAGCCGTTGGCGCAGGCGGCAAACGTGGACATCAATGGAGCGGTCAAGCGGCGGCGCATCCCGACCCCGGGTAAGGGTGTATAGATCATCACGTGTCAGCACAGTCGCCGGGTGGGCTAAAAACACCTGCAGCAACTGAAAGTCGGCGCCGGAAAGCGCGGCGCGCTCGCCCTGCAGGTCAATCAGCTCGCGGGTCATGCGGTCGAGTTGCCAATTGCCGAAACTGACCCAGCGCGCCTGCCCCGCAGGCAACTCTGGCGGAGCGCTACGGGTGCGTCGCAGTACCGCTTTGATGCGCGCCAGCAATTCGCGGGGGTTAAACGGCTTGCCTAAATAGTCATCGGCACCCAGTTCAAGGCCTAGAATACGGTCGGTCTCGTCGGCACTGGCGGTCAGCATGATTATCGGCACATCGCTGTGCTTTCGAACGTCGCGGCAGATGGTAAAGCCGTCGTCGCCAGGGAGCATTAGATCGACTATCAGTAAGTCAGGAGCGTGCTCCGCGCGCAGCGAATGCAGCGCTTGGGCACCGTCCGCCGTAAATACCCGGTAACCGTGACGCCCCAGGTAGTCCGCGAGCAGTTCACAAATTTCCGGATCATCGTCGACCACAATCAAAGTAGCAGGGGTTGTCGTCATCGCAGCGGGTTCAGCCCTACGCTATTGTCGTTATTGGGCCTTGATGATGGTCGAGGGGCTAGGCAGTAGCAATAGCGCTACGACCAAGGTTGCATTAGCCGTGTGTTCATTGGCGCTTAAAGCCCAAAGCGCTTTTTCAGCCATACGGCAACGGCAGCCTCACCATGGTGGCCAATGCGTTCGGCGCCCTTTATACGGTTGAATAGATCAGGGTGGGCGTTGGTCATTACCTGGGCCTCCCCGGCTAAATCGAGCATTTCGGTATCGTTAAGATTATCGCCAAACGCTAGGCAATCTGCGGGCGTTAAGCCCAGCCGTTCAAGCAGTGATGACAGCGCCACCCCCTTGTTGACCCCACCGGCCATGATTTCCAAAGAATCAATCGTGGAGTAAGTAATATGCAGGTTGTCGCCGTGGGCCTCTTGAGCCTGGACTTCTAGCTGTTTTAGCGCATTTGGGTCGCCTAGATAGAGCACTTTGCCCACGCCGCTAGTGTCCATTTGCGCGGGCGGCACGACTTCATACCCAAACCCTGTGGAGGCATGCAGGGATAATAAATGCGGAGCCTCTGCATCTATATGCCAGCCGCTCTCTCGATAGAGATTTAGCCTCACCTGGGGTGGGCGCGACAGGTCGATCAGCGTTTTAGCATGTTCAGGCGCAAGGTGATTAGCCGCCAGCAAGGTATCTTCGGGGTCATGAACATAGGCGCCGTTGGTGCTGATCAAGTGCGCGGGAATGTCCAACTGATCACGAAACACCTTCATATCGTGGTAGTGGCGACCCGAGGCGAGCGCGACATGATGACCTTGCTTCACTAATGCTCTTAGCACCTCTACGGTGCACTCGTGCAGGGTGTGGACGCTTCCTAATAGGGTTCCATCCAGGTCAGAAACAATCAGGCGAGGTGTCATAACGCGCTCCATGAGTATGGGCATTTAGCTTAACCGATTCCCTTGAACGCATGTAAGCCTTTGACGCGCCGTCACCAGGGCTAACTTCGCATGGCGACAATTGGCGCAGCCTGCGGGAATCCGTATAGTGGCACCCTAACTCTCGCCAACTGATTGAGCTCATGCTTCAGAATAACTCCATGCTTGCCCAGCTCAAGCAACAGATTCGTCAAACCACCCCCCGTGCTGAAGGGGTGATCAAAGCTACCGACAAAGGTTTCGGATTTCTCGAAACCGACGACGGTGAATCCTATTTCGTGCCGCCGCCCGCCATGAAGCAAGTGCTTCACGGTGACCGTGTGGAAGCGGTTATCCACGAGAACGGTGACAAAAAATCCGTTGAGCCTGAAAAGCTGATTGAAGCTGGGCTGGATCGGTTTGTTTCTCGCGTGCAGAAGCGCGAAGGCCGCCTGTCCGTCGTCCCCGACCATCCGTCGATTAAAAACGTTATCAAGGCGCGGATTAAGAACAGCCTTGATGAAGACACCATTGCTGACGGCGATTGGGTTGTTGCCCGCTTGGTACGCCATCCGCTAAAAGCCGATGACCGTGCTTTCTTTGCCCAGATTGATGAGCTGGTCGCTAAAAGCGAGGATCCGGCAGTGCCATGGCGCGTCACACTTGCCCGCCATGCGCTGGAGCAAGAGTGCCCCGATGCAGGCACCGACTGGCCGCTGATGGACGAAGGCCTGACTCGCGAAGACTTAACGTCCACGCCCTTCTTCACCATTGATGGTGAGAAGACCCGCGATATGGACGATGCGCTGCACGTCGCTACTCGCGCGGAAGGCGGCTGGCAGTTGAGTGTCGCGATTGCCGACCCCACCGCTTATGTGGAAGAGGGCCATGCGGCTGATTTAGAAGCCCGCACTCGCGCCTTTACCGTTTACCTGCCCGGCCAGAACGTCACCATGCTGCCCGAGCAGCTAGCGGATGATCTCTGCTCGTTGTGGGAAGGCAAGGATCGCCCCGCGCTGGCCTGTACACTGGATATCAACGCCGACGGCAGCATGGGCGATTACCGCTTTTTTGCAGCCAACGTAAAATCCCACGCCAAGCTTGCCTATGACAACGTCTCCGACTGGATCGAAGATAAAGGCGACTGGGCACCCGCAGATGAGATCGCCGAGCAGCTCACCGCGCTACGTGATTTGACCGAGGCGCGTACCGCTTGGCGTAACGAACACGCGCTGGTGTTTAAAGACCGCCCCGACTATGTGTTTGATCTCGATCCCGCTGGCAACGTATTGGCCGTGCGCACCGAAGAGCGCCGCATTGCCAACCGCATGATCGAAGAGTCGATGATTGTGGCCAACGCCTGCTGCGCGGACTTCCTGGCCAAGCATATCGGTCACGGCATCTTTAACGTGCACCGCGCCTTCGAACCCGAGAAAGCCGAAGCTGCCCAGGAATTCCTGGCAGGTCAGGAGATCATGGTTGAGCGCGAAGCGCTAACTGAACTGGCCCGCTACACCGAGCTGAAGCGTGCGCTGGAAAGCCGCGATGATGCCTGGCTGGATGCGCGCCTGCGCCGTTTCCAGGGCTTCACCATGATGTCCGCGCAGCCCGGCCCGCACTTCGGTTTAGGCTTGGCTGCCTACGCGACCTGGACCTCGCCGATTCGTAAGTATGGCGATATGGTCAACCACCGCCTCATCAAGCGCGTGCTGAAAGGCGAACATGCGCCCGCCGAGGCTACCCAGCAGCTCACCGAGCAGCTGACGGAACGCCGCCGCCTGAACCGTATGGCCGAGCGCGACGTGAAAGATTGGCTCTACGTGCGCTACCTGACGCCCGCCGCGCAAAACCAGGACACCTTTGAGGCCGAAATCATGGCCATCAACCGTGGCGGTATGCGCGTTCGCCTGCTGGAAAATGGCGCGACGGCGTTTGTGCCGGCACCCTTGATGCACAGTGATCGCAGCAAAGTGGTCATTGACGATAAAGAGGGGCGTATCCAGATCGAAGGCGAAGAGCGTTACAAGCTTGGCGATCCGCTTCGCGTGGTGCTCACCGAAGCCCGCGAAGAGACTCGCTCGCTGGTAGCTAAACCCGCTGCATAAACCGCACGTGTTAAATCGCAATAACCGATAACGGCGCCCTAGGGCGCCGTTGTTGTTTCTATAGTTCGGGCCGTTATTTGGTCAGCCCTATCGTCCACATCAAAGTAAATGCATAGCTTCTGATTTAAAACTCTGCTTGTCTTGCAGCCGAGGGTAAGGCCATTGCCGGTTTATACTCTGATGCCTTTTGCACAACTGCTTCATCTATTTGAAAGGCAGCTACCAGCTCGCGAAGACGACCAGCCTGATCTTCCAGGGAAAATGCTGCATTAGTCGATTGCTGAACCAGTGTGCTGTTTTGCTGTGTAGTAGAATCCATTTCAGTAATAGCAGTATTGATCTGCTCAATGCCACTACTTTGCTCCCGAGTAGCAGAGGATACCTCGACCATCAACATAGCTAGGCGCTGGATCACCGCTTCCGTCTCACCAATGGTCGCAGCTCCTCGCTCCGCTTGGTCAGAACATAGCTTTATTTTGCTACGCGTATCATCGAGCATGCTGCGTATTTCACCTGCTGAAGCGGCACTGCGGCTTGCTAACGCACGAACTTCTGTTGCCACCACCGCAAACCCACGGCCTTTATCACCAGCACGCGCCGCTTCAACGGAGGCATTTAAAGCCAGGATGTTTGTTTGAAATGCAATGGAATCGATGGCTTCAACGATCTTATCCATGCTAAGCGATGCCGCTGTCACTTCGCGCATTAATTCCACGCTACGGGCTACTTCTTCACCACCACTTTGCATCTGTTGCGAAGCATTGTGGGCCAGCGTATCAGCCTCTTTGGTCGAATCACTATTCTGGCGAACCGTTGCCGTCATTTCCTCCATACTTGAAGCAGTTTCCTGCAAGGCAGCTGCTTGCTGCTCAGTACGAGCGGCGAGCTCCTGCCCACCTTGGGCAATCTCATTAGATCCATTCAAGACATTCTCGCTAGAGTCACGTAGTGATGCGACAAGGGTAGTGAGCTCTTTACTCATTTCGGCCATGGAGGTTAATAACTGAGCCGTTTCATCACGTCCTGTGGTTACGATATCGTGTCGCAAATCACCTTCCGCAACGCGCTTAGCAACCTCAACCGCTCTCTGCAAAGGCAATACAATGCTACGCGTAATAGCAATTGCCAGCGCCAGCGCCATCAACAACGCCACCCCCGCAAAAATACAAAGCTGCCAAATAGCCAAACGATACTCGGCATTTATCGCCTCATTAGCCGTCTTGACTCCTGCCTCAGCCACTAGGCTAATTTCATCAGCCAACTCCTCAAGCTGGTAGATACTCTCTTTATGCTCACCGAAAGCCAGATTGGCTTGAGAGGTTTCGGTAATACGGCCTAGTTCAATTTGACGATAAACTGTCATAAACCCCTCTTCATACCCCTGGAGGGCGCTGCCTGCCTGTTGGTACAAAGCATCGAGGCTATCTTTATCGGCAATTTGGCCACCTGCCTGGAAGGCGGCCTGTATTTCTCCGATGGTCGCCACCCAACTTTGCTGGTAAGCCTCTACCCGATCACGACTATCGATATTGATAAAGATATCTTTTTCAAAGCGCCGAGCCTGTAATGCCAGACGCTGGATTTCAGCGGCATTGCTTGCTAGAGCTACGTCCGTTTCCAGGGTTTTTTGGGCAGTATCTTTGGTAAAGGTGATTCCCATAACTCCCGCTATTAAAGTGCCCAAAAGAAATAGCGAGACCAAGCCAAAAGCCAGTGCGAGCCGTGTACCGATCTTGAATCGTAAAAGCATGGAAACTTCCTAATAAGTAAGAGAGGTATAGTTTTCGGCATAAAGAACATAAACTTTAGTTCTATACATATACAATTTATTACTAATGTTTATATCTAATTAGATCGTGCTAATTTCTACGACGACTGCCATACCACATAGAACTTACTTATAGGCGAACATAGCTTCTGCTCATGCTTGCGCCTGCTGATGCTGTAAGAAGAAACGCAGCATTTCCTTGGTGGCACCGGGGCCTTTCGGATCGGTATAGCTACCTTTGGTGCTGCCGCCCGACCAAGCGTGCCCCGCCCCGTGTACCTGCCACTGCTCAAGGTGGGTTTCACCTTTCGCATTATGGTGTGTGGTACAGGTATAGCCGTGGCCATTGGCTACCTTCCCCTTCTCCACTGTCGGCCCTGCTTGACGCGACGTGCTGTACTGGGCGGCTACGCGTTCCGCATTGCTGGGGTGTACCGTCGTGTCGCGATCGCCATGAAAGATAATCGCTGGCACATCCGACGCCCATCCGGCTCCTTTTGCTTGGTTACCGCCACCGAGCGGCCCTGTGCCTCCCTGCATTGCCCCCAGAGCATCGGGAAGACTCTGGGCCACGCCGTGGGGCAACCCGGAGTGCACGCCCACCGCCGCAAACAGATCCGGGTAGGTCATCGCCAGAGTAGTTGCCATGGCGGCGCCTGCCGAAAGGCCTGCAACATAGACCCGGGACCCATCAAGGCCATGGGTATCAATGATCTGGCGAGTCATGTCCGCAATAATCGCCGGCTCGCCGCCCTCGCGCTGCTGGTCTTCGGCCTTGAACCAGTTCCAGCACTTAGAGTGGTTGGCGGTCATCGGCTGGGCCGGATAAAGCACACAACACTGCTGCTCTTCGGCCAACCGGTTCATCTCGGTTCCGGCAGCGAAGTCATCGGGGTTCTGCGTGCAGCCATGCAGCATCACCACCAGCGGCAGCGCCTGACCGGTATAGCCGCTGGGGATATACAGTTTGTAATCACGCGCGCCCACATGGTTGGTAAACCGACCGGTAGTGAACGCCCCGGGCTGTGGTTCCTCACTGGCACTCGGTGCTTGCTCTGGTTGCGCCATTCCACCGCGAAACTTCATCCACTTGTCGCGCCATGCAGAAGGCACCTTAATATCGTTGGGCGTGAATGCTCCCGTTGGCGACTTAGCAGGCTCTGGCTCTGGCTCCGTCACCGTGTCTTCTTTATCGATTACCTGCCAGGTTCCGTCGAAGGTATTGCCACCTCGGTAAGCGTTATCCGGTGTTGCCTCATGTCCAGCTTCGGGCTCGCCGCCCTGGAGGAGGGCCATGGCCTCGTGGAGTTTCCCTGCACGGGTGAGTCGCGTTGCTTCTTCCATTCGTTTCGACATAGTGGCGTCAATCATGATCAATGTCCCTATTTAGTAATTCAGTGGTGAGAGTTTCAGTGGATTCGATCCGCCAGAGCGGCCTTGACCGCTTTGCTGGCATTAAGTGCCCCCAATACGACCACCGATTCGATAGTGGCAAGAGCAAGCTCAGGTGTGACGTCGTCAGCTATGCTGGCCATGCCCAGCACCTGAATCTGTAACTTTTCCCCGGCAAACTGCAGGGCCTCTAGATCCGCACGGCTGTAATGCTCAAGACCCAACACAAACGCCTTACGGGTCACGGTTTCCTTAACAACCTCGGCATGGGTCAACAACTGGTTACGGATGGCGGTGCGTATCAGATCGGTTCGGTTGGAGTAGAACCCTTCCTGAACCAGCAGGTCGATTTGCCCCAGGTCAACGACCCCCAGATTGATAGTGATTTTCTCGCTGGAGTCGCCGCTCTTGCGGCGTAGTTCGTGCACGCTCATGTGTCACTCCTCATTGTGCTTAGTAACCAGACATCTTTTGATGAGGCATAAAATATCAACCAACATCCATAAGACATCTATTTGGAATCCATTTACCATCCATATGGATGGTATATTAGTCCAGCTAGGCCAAGAGTCAACAAATAAACAAAAGAAAACGACTCATAGAGCCCAAATCGCCAGATGGAATAGGTGTAATGAAAGACTGAGTGAAAGGGGCTTAGCCTTAAATAACAGCCTCGGTTCAACTGTCGCTGAACTGACTTATTTCTCCTTTATGGTGAAACGATGACACTTTTTGGGGTTGGAGGTTAGCTTGCACATTGCCGATGTGACGATGTTTCATGCCCCCGCCAGCGGCGGTGTGCGCACCTATTTACAGGCCAAGCATCGCGTTTTTTCGCGCATTCCCCAGCTACGTACCAGCCTGCTGGTGCCGGGACCGGAGCGCGATAGCTTGGGCGACCACCACACCTTACCGGCGCTACACCTGCCCTTGGGTCAGGGTTATCGTTTTCCGCTGCGCGGATCACCCTGGCGCGATACTCTAATTGATCTAAAGCCTGACCTTATTGAAGCTGGCGACCCGTACGTAACGGCATGGGCCGCACTCGCAGCAGGTCAGCGGCTCGGCGTGCCGGTGGTCGGCTTTTATCACTCCGACCTCCCACGTTTGATGGGCGATCGTTTTGGACGCTACGTTGAGAGACGCTTAACCCGCTATGTCACGGAGCTTTATAGCCAGTTTGATAGCGTGCTGGCACCCTGCAACGCCATGGCTAACCGGCTACGGGATTGGGGCGTCGATAACGTTCGCGTTCAGCCACTGGGTGTCGATTTAGCGCAATTTAACCCCCAGCAGCATGACCCGACTTTCCGACATACCATGGGCATACCCAGCGATAAAAAGCTGCTGATCTTTGTGGGACGTAACTCCCGCGAAAAAAATATTGATGTGCTGCTTTCAACGATGCGCCAGTTAGGCAGCGATTACCATTTACTGCTGATGGGCCCCGGCATGCCGCATCACGTGCCCAGCAATGTCACCATTGTGGATCGCTGTTGCGGTGCCCACGAGGTAGCCAAGGCACTCGCCAGTAGCGATGCCCTGCTGCACGCAGGCACCCGTGAAACCTTCGGCTTAATTGCCCAGGAAGCCATGGCCAGCGGTATCCCAGTGATAGCCGCTCGCGCTGGGGCACTGGCAGAAAACGTACCGTTGGGGGCGGGTATTTTATGCAAACCGCATGACGCCATTGCCATGTCTGAGGCGTGTGTGGCGCTGTTCAGTAATGATGTCGCCGCGAGTGGGCGCTATGCGCGCCGCCATGTGGAGCGCCATTTCAACTGGGATGGCGTTATGCATTCACTGCTTGAGCACTATCAATACCTTTGTCACGGCAGCCAACCGTATGCACTCCACCAACAGCACTAGTCGTCAGCTACTCAGGTGGCGCCCTATCCACGGCGTGATGATTGCCTTGGCTCTCATTGCGCCGCTGGTGCTCACCGCCTGGCTGGGTGGGGCCGAGGCGTTACAGCGGGTAAGGCACTTTCCACTCGAACTGTTGCTATTAATGCTTCTGCTAGCATTTCTATGCTGGAACCTTAATGCGATGAGGATGCGCCTGATGCTGGGTGGCCGGGCAGGCAGACTTGGCCAGCGCGGCGCACTCGGCATTGAGCTGGCGTCCAAGTTTGCGCTGTGCGCCACCCCAGGCGGCAGCGGTGGCCCAGTCACCCTACTGATGCTGCTTGCCCAGCGCGGCTTTCCGCCCGCCAAAGGGGCTGCGGTGTTTCTGATCGATCAAGGCTGTGACCTACTGTTCTTTCTGGCCATGCTGAGCGGCCTGGTGCTTTTTTCGCTGCTCATCGATACCCAGTGGCCACATCAATCGTTGGTGCAATGGGCGCTGGTCGGTTTAGCCTTGATGGCAACAGTGGTGATTGTGGTAATGCACTATTTACCCGGCCTATTGCGCTCAACCAGTGTGAACACGCCATGGCCCAGCCAGTATCGGCGGCGCTGGCTTGCACGGCGCCTTTTACGCTGTCGGCATGCGCTTAAGGTGACGCTCGAGCTGCCGCGCGCTACGCTAATCGCGATGATGCTGCTGACCACCGCTCATTGGCTGATGCGCTACAGCTTGCTCTATTTGGCGGTACTGGGAGTAGGCGGTCATGCGGACTGGATGTGGACCTTCTTGACTCAAATGCTGGCAATGGCAGCGAGTCAGCTTAGCTTTCTGCCTGGCGGCGCGGGTGCCGCTGAGGTGGGTGTGGGTAGCCTGTTACTGCCGTTAATGGAGCGTGAGCAGGCCGCAGCAGCGGTATTGGTGTGGCGATTGGTCAGCTATCATCTTTATTTGGCGGCAGGCGCCCCGCTGTTTGTGCTTTATAGCTATCGCATGCTGCGTCGCTCACCGGCGCGACAAACCTGTAAAAATGAATAAGGGCGCCCCGAGGGGCGCCCTTATAGCGTGCAGCTAAACCTCAATGGCTTACCAGCCAGTGACTTCCTTCAGCGCATCACCGATTTCAGCCAAAGAGCGCACGGTTTTAACACCGGCGTCTTCAAGGGCAGCAAACTTCTCGTCAGCGGTGCCTTTACCACCAGAGATGATCGCGCCCGCGTGGCCCATACGCTTGCCAGGAGGTGCAGTGACACCGGCAATGTAGGAAACCACGGGCTTGGAAACGTTAGCTTTGATGTAAGCTGCCGCTTCTTCTTCAGCCGTACCACCGATTTCACCGATCATAACGATGGCTTCGGTTTTCGGGTCCTTCTCGAACATCTCAAGGATGTCGATGAAGTTAGAACCCGGAATCGGGTCACCGCCGATACCTACACAGGTAGACTGACCAAAACCGTGATCAGTGGTCTGCTTAACGGCTTCATAGGTCAAGGTACCAGAGCGAGATACGATACCTACGCGGCCCGGCTGGTGAATATGACCCGGCATGATGCCGATTTTGCATTCGCCTGGGGTGATAACACCTGGGCAGTTCGGGCCGATCAGGCGTACGCCCAGCTCGTCGCACTTCACTTTGGCTTCGAGCATGTCTAGCGTAGCGATGCCTTCAGTGATGCACACAATCAGCTTGATACCGGCATTGGCCGCTTCAAGGATTGAGTCTTTACAGAACGGCGCCGGTACGTAGATAACGCTGGCTTCCGCGCCGGTTTTCTCTACCGCTTCTTTCACGGTGTTGAAAACGGGCAGACCGAGGTGCTCCTGGCCGCCTTTACCCGGCGTAACACCACCGACCATTTGCGTACCGTAGGCAATCGCCTGCTCGGAGTGGAACGTGCCTTGGCCACCGGTAAAGCCCTGGCAGATGACCTTGGTGTTCTTATCGATCAGGATGCTCATTACTTGCCCTCCGCCGCTTTAACGACCTGCTGAGCCGCGTCGGTCAGACTAGTAGCCGCGATGATGTTCAAACCGCTAGATGCCAGTTTTTCAGCACCCAGTTCGGCGTTGTTACCTTCCAGACGTACGACAACCGGTACATTGACGCCCACTTGCTCAACGGCACCGATAATGCCTTCAGCAATCATGTCGCAACGTACGATACCGCCGAAAATGTTAACCAGTACGGCTTTAACATTGTCGTCAGAGAGGATGATTTTGAACGCTTCTGCAACGCGCTCCTTGGTAGCGCCGCCGCCGACATCCAAGAAGTTAGCGGGCTTGCCGCCGCTCAGGTTGACGATGTCCATGGTGCCCATGGCCAAGCCTGCGCCGTTAACCATGCAGCCGATGTTGCCATCAAGCGCGACATAGTTAAGTTCCCACTTCGCCGCATCGGCTTCACGCTGATCTTCTTGCGAAGGATCACGCATTGCCTGCAGGTCAGGGTGACGGTATAGCGCATTGCTATCCAGACCCAGTTTGGCGTCGAGGCAGTGCAGGTTGCCTTCGTCGGTAATAACCAGCGGGTTGATTTCTAGCAGTGCCAGGTCTTTGTCGTGGAACAGCTGAGACAGACCTAAGAAAATCTTGGTGAACTGCTTGATCTGGTCGCCTTTCAGGCCCAGAGCAAAGGCTAGCTCACGCGCTTGGTACGGCTGTGCGCCGACCAGCGGATCGATTTCGGCTTTCAGAATTTTTTCCGGCGTCTCTTCCGCAACCGTCTCGATCTCTACACCACCTTCGGTAGAGGCCATAAAGACCACGCGACGGGTAGTACGGTCGACAACGGCACCGAGATATAGCTCGTCGGCGATGTCAGTGCAGGTTTCAACCAAAATCTTGGCAACCGGCTGACCTTTTTCGTCAGTCTGGAAAGTGACCAAGTTCTTGCCCAGCCACTTTTCAGCAAATGCTTTAGCTTCAGCAGGATCTTTGATCAGCTTAACGCCACCCGCTTTACCACGGCCACCGGCGTGCACCTGGGCTTTAACCACCCACATGTCACCACCGATTTTTTTGCAAGCCTCTTCCGCTTCTTCGGGAGTGTCGACTGCAAAGCCTTTAGACACTGGTAGACCATAATCGGCAAACAGCTGTTTACCTTGATACTCGTGAAGATTCATCGATTCATGCCATTGGTTGCATGTGACTCGAACGATGATCAGCTTTCTTTTAAGAACAGTTTTACAAGAACGGTCTTAAAAGAACTGGTCATCCCCGTTCTTTCGATCTTTGCGGATTAAGACAAAGCCGAAAGTGTTGCGCCACCTAACGGTGGCGCTTCGTTGTTGCTTACTGAATTACTTACGCTTCTTGCGATTGGCCATATGAATGGCATGGCCTTCCACCGCAAGCGCTGCTTCATGAACAGCTTCCGACATGGTCGGGTGCGCGTAGCAGGTCAGGGCCAGGTCTTCGGCGCTAGAGCCGAATTCCATGGCAATCACGCCTTGGGCGATCATCTCGCCAGCGTGCTGACCCACGATGTGCATACCGAGAATACGGTCAGTTTCCGCATCGGCGATGATTTTGGCACTGCCTTCGGTGGCATTGTTAGCCATCGCACGGCCGCTTGCCGCGAACGGGAAGGTGCCGGTTTTGACTTCGATGCCTTTCGCTTTGGCGTCTTGCTCAGTCATACCCACCCATGCGACTTCCGGGTAGGTATAGATAACGCTAGGAATCGTGTCGTAGTTCATCTCGGCCTTATGGCCAGCGATGATATCCGCCACCATGATGCCTTCTTCAGAGGCTTTGTGCGCCAGCATCGGACCGCGCACACAGTCACCGATGGCGTAAACGCCCGGGACGTTGGTACGGCACTGGTCGTCGACAAAGATGAAGCCACGCTCATCCAGCTCAACGCTAACGCCGTCGGCAATCACGCCTTTGGTGTACGGACGACGGCCGACACAAACGATGAGCTTGTCGAAGGTCATCTCTTGTTCGCCGTTGCCATCGCTGTACTTCACAACGACTTCATCGCCTTTGACTTCAGAACCGGTAACGCGAGCGCCCAGTTTGATATCCAGACCCTGCTTCTTGAGTAGTTTCTGCGTCTCTTTAGCGACGGTAGCATCTACCATCGGCAGGAAGGAGTCCATGGCTTCAAGTACGGTGACTTCAGAGCCCAGACGATTCCATACGCTGCCTAATTCAAGACCGATAATGCCGGCACCGATAACGCCTAAACGCTTCGGTGTTTCGGTGAATTCCAGCGCGCCAGTAGAGTCGACAATCAAGCCTTCGGTCAGCGGGGTCGGCGGAATTTCCACCGGTACTGAGCCCGCAGCGATAACGATGTTGTCGGCATCATAGGTAGTGGTGTTGCCGTCGTTGTCGGTGACTTCGACCTGCTTGCCGGAAACCACTTTACCGGTACCTTCGATGGCGGTAACGCCATTGGCTTTGAACAAGCCTGAGATGCCGCCGGTCAAGTTCTTAACGATCTTGTCCTTGCGCGCCATCATCTTGGTAACGTCCATGGAGACGTCGCCCGCCTGAATACCCATATCGTCGAAATCGTGCTTGGCCTCAACGTATTTGTGGGACGCTTCAAGCAACGCTTTAGACGGGATACAGCCCACGTTCAAGCAGGTGCCACCGTGGACAACATTGCCTTCTTTACCGATCCATTTTTCAATACAGGCCGCTTTCAGGCCCATCTGTGCAGCACGAATGGCGGCAACGTAACCACCAGGGCCGGCACCGATAACGATCACATCAAACTTATCAGCCATGTTGGCTCCTTTAGCTTGCTGGCCTCCCCCCATTTTAACTCGAACCGGGCAGGAGGCTGTGTGCGATTGCAGATAAATCCTGGTTAAGCAGTAGCGTACTCAGTCAATATGACGCTTGTGCTTTAGACATCCAGCAGCAGACGAGCCGGGTCTTCCAGCAACTCTTTAAGAGTGACCAAGAATTGAACGGCGTCTTTGCCGTCGATCATACGGTGGTCATAGGAGAGCGCCAGGTACATCATCGGACGGATCTCGACCTTGCCGTTGACTGCCATCGGGCGATCCTGGATTTTGTGCATGCCCAGAATAGCGGTTTGCGGCGGGTTGATGATCGGGGTCGACATCAACGAGCCAAAGGTGCCGCCATTGGTGATGGTAAAGGTGCCGCCGATCATGTCGTCCATGCCCAGCTTACCGTCACGACCACGCTTACCGAAATCGACAATCGTGCGCTCGACGTCAGCAATTTTCATGCTGTCCGTGTCGCGCAGTACTGGCACGACCAAACCACGGTCGGTGGAGACAGCAACGCCGATATCCTGGTAACCGTGATAAACGATGTCAGTGCCGTCGATAGAGGCGTTCACATCTGGATAACGCTTGAGCGCTTCTGAAGCCGCTTTTACAAAGAAGCCCATAAAGCCCAGCTTGATATCGTGAGCTTTCAAGAACGTCTCTTTGTACTGCGCACGCAGGGCCATGATCTCGGTCATGTCCACTTCGTTGTAAGTGGTCAGCATCGCAGCGGTTTGCTGCGCCTGAACCAAGCGCTTCGCGATGGTCTGACGCAGGCGGCTCATGGGCACGCGCTTCTCGATGCGCTCACCTTCGGCAGCCGGTGCAGCGGCGGCTTTCGCCGGTGCAGCCGATTTGGCTGCTTTCTTGGCCGAACCGTCTTTGACCGCTTTCTGAACGTCTTCTTTCAAGATGCGGCCACCTTTGCCGGTGCCCTCAATCTTGGCAACGTCCAGGTCGTGCTCGGCAACCATTTTACGTGCGGCCGGGGCGAGGATTTTGCCACCGACTTTCTCATCGGCGCCATCGTCATCGCTGCTGCCAGCTTTAGCGGCTGCTGAATCATCACCACCACTGCCAGAACTATCGCCACCGGCGCCTTCGGTAAACACGGCCAGAATCGCTTCGGATTCGACCTGGCTACCCTCTTCGGCTTTAATTTCAGCCAGGGCGCCGTCCGCCGGTGCAACCACTTCCAGCACTACTTTGTCGGTTTCGATGTCGGCCAGCACGTCATCGCGCTTCACCGCTTCGCCAACTTTTTTGTGCCAGGTAGCCACGGTGCCTTCCTGAATCGACTCAGGGAAGCTGGGGGCTTTTACGTCGTGCTGCTTGCCGCCACCGCTGGCTTTTTTCTCTTCTTTCTTACCTTCAGATTTCTCTTCGGATTTTTCAGCGCTGTCATCGCCAGAAGATTTCTCTTCTTTGCTGCCAGACGCGCTGCCTTCACCGATTTTACCCAGCACTTGCTCTGACTGAACGGTATCGCCCTCTTCGGCCATCACGTCGGTCAGGGTACCCGCTTCCGGTGCGACAACTTCGAGTACTACTTTGTCGGTTTCGATCTCAACAATCAGCTCGTCACGCTCAACGCTGTCACCCGGCTTTTTATGCCACGCCGCCACTGTGCCTTCGGCAACGGATTCCGGAAAGGTTGGCGCTTTGATCTCAGTAGCCATGTCGTTTCCCTTATATGTTCTCTAAATCCAGTGGCCGCTTATAAATTAAAAGCGTCTTCCACCAGCTGGCGCTGCTGTTCAGTGTGGACGGACATATAGCCAGCTGCCGGAGCAGCAGAGGCAGGACGTCCTGCAAATTTCAACTCGCGACCGAGGCCATCTTTCAGCATATCGGCCACTGCACGCATATTGTGCTGGCTAGAGTACCAAGCGCCCTGATTAAGCGGCTCTTCCTGGCACCACACAATGTCTTCTACGTTGGTGTAGTCTTGCAGCGCTTCCAGAAGCTCTTCTTTCGGGAAGGGGTAGAGCTGCTCAACACGTAAGATTGCCGTGTCATGACGCTCATTCTCTGCGCGCCAAGCGGCTAAGTCGTAGTAGACCTTGCCAGCACATAGCACAACGCGGGTGACCTTCTCCGGCGCGAGATCTGCCTGGTCGGCGAGCACCATGTGGAACTTGCCGTGGGCGAGATCTTCAAGACTCGAAATCGCTTCTTTATGACGCAGCAGCGATTTGGGTGTCATCACCACCAGCGGCTTACGCAGCGGACGAATCACCTGGCGACGCAGCAGATGATAAATCTGCGCGGGCGTAGTCGGTACGCAAACCTGCATATTGTGCTCAGCACACATTTGTAGGAAGCGCTCCAAGCGCGCCGAAGAGTGCTCGGGGCCCTGGCCTTCGTAGCCGTGTGGCAACAGCATGGTTAAACCACACACGCGGCCCCACTTCGTTTCACCCGACGAGATGAACTGATCCACAACCACCTGGGCGCCGTTAAAGAAGTCACCAAACTGGGCTTCCCAGATCACCAAGTCATTCGGCGCAGTGGTTGAGTAACCGTACTCAAACGCCAGCACCGCTTCTTCCGAAAGGAAGGAGTCATGAATGGTGAAACGCGGCTGACCGTCGGCCATGTTCTGCAGCGGAACATAGGTGGTGCCATCTTTCTGGTTATGCACCACCGCATGACGGTGGGAGAAAGTACCGCGCCCAACGTCTTGCCCGGTAATCCGAATCGGGTGGCCCTGCTCTAGCAGCGTGGCGTAGGCCAACGTTTCCGCAAAGCCCCAGTTAAGAGCCAAACCACCGGCCTGCATTTTACGGCGATCTTCATAAATCTTGGCCACTTGGCGCTGAACGTCGACGCCATCAGGCACCTCGCACATGCGAGCCGCTAACTGCTGCAGACGCTTCATATCAAACGTCGTATCGGCATCGCCAGACCATTCGTGGCCCAGGTAAGGTGCCCAGTCAACGAACAGAGAAGCATTTGGCTTTTGCACCAATGCATTGGCCACGTGGTTACCTGCGACTAGGTCATCACGATAAGTTTCGACCATCGCTTTCGCGGACTCTTCAGAGAGCACACCCTGATCAACCAAGCGCTTGGCATACAGCGAACGCGCAGAGGGATGCTCTTTGATCTTGGCATACATCATCGGCTGCGTGCCTGACGGCTCGTCAGCTTCGTTGTGACCACGACGACGGTAGCAAACGAGATCAATCACCACGTCTTTTTTGAACTGCTGGCGATAGTCGAGAGCGACTTGAGTGGCGTGCAGCACTGCGTCCGGGTCATCGCCATTAACATGGAAAATAGGCGCCTGAACCATCTTGGCAATATCAGTGCAGTATTCGGTGGAGCGTGCATCCAGCGGATGCGAGGTGGTGAAGCCCACTTGGTTGTTAATCACAATGTGGACAGTGCCACCGGTTTTAAAAGCACGGGTCTGGGACATCTGGAATGTCTCCATCACCACGCCTTGGCCGGCAAACGCCGCATCGCCGTGGACGTTGATCGGCAGCACTTTGCTGCCCTCTTCGTCGTTACGGCGATCTTGGCGGGCACGCACCGAGCCCTCTACAACAGGTGCGACAATTTCCAGGTGCGACGGGTTAAACGACATCGCCAAATGGACTTCGCCGCCAGGAGACATGACGTTCGAGCTGAAGCCCTGGTGGTACTTCACATCACCTGAGCCACGCTCAATGACTTTCTTGCCGTCGAACTCATCAATCAAGTCAGTTGGGTTTTTACCCAAAATATTGACCAACAAGTTGAGTCGCCCACGGTGGGCCATCCCGATGACGACTTCCTTGGTGCCATAACCGCCAGCACGTTGGATAAGCTCGTCCATCATCGGCACAAACGATTCACCGCCTTCAAGACCAAAACGCTTGGTACCTGGATACTTGGATGCCAGGTAACTCTCCAAACCCTCGGCGGCCGTCAATCGCTCCAGCACGTGCTTACGCACGTCGGGACTGAAATCAGGCGCACTGCGTACCGACTCAAAACGCCGCTGTAACCAGCGTTTCTCTTCCGTATCGACGATATGCATGATCTCGCAGCCGATGGAGCGGCAGTAAGTGCGCTCCAACGCATCCACGATGTCACGCAGTGGCGCTTTGTCGATACCTAAAAAGAAAGAACCGGTTTGGAACTCGGTATCCAGATCAGCTTTTGAAAGCTGATGAAAGGACAGATCGAGGTCGGGGACGGGGGTGGGATTACGCAGTCCTAGCGGGTCGATATTGGCCTTTTGATGGCCACGGAAGCGGTAAGCGTTAATCAGCTGCAGGACTTTTACCTGCTTTTTGTTTTCACCGCTATCGGCAGCGGCGACTACACGGCCCGGGCGGCTTTCGCGCCCCAACTGGTAGAACTGATCACGTACGGGGCTAAGTGGAACATCGTGGGAGGCACTGCCCTCGGGGCGCGGCAACTGGTCAAAATAGCTGCGCCATTCGTCAGGGACAGACTCAGGATCGGCGAGGTACTGCTCGTAAAGCGCTTCCACGTAGTGAACATTGCCGCCACTAACGTGAGAGGAACGCCACATCAACTCCATTATGCCTTGTTGCATCTCTCGTTCACCCTGCACTGATGGGGTGGTATCGGTATCGTCGCAAACGTGCGGCGACATCGCTATTGCCCTGCCGGCGGGGCGGGACATTTGCCGGCGGCGCCGGCCAACGGCCGGAAACCCTGTTCATCTAGCTATTCGTTCTCAAACTTTTCATACGGTGTTTCGTCTTCAGTTCATGCTCGAAAGCCGGTACCTCAGGCACCGGCTTTCAAACTTGTCTGATCAGCGGTGCGACGTGACGCCGCACCGCGTGACAAACCCTATGATAACAAGCGAAGCGCCATGATTTAAGTGGCATTATCACCCAACTTAAGTGGCAGACGCTTTTTTACTAATATGTCATAGGCTTAGGTAGCATCAGCGAGTAACATTTCGCGAATTTTACCAATTGCCCGGGTAGGGTTAAGCCCTTTTGGACAAACCGCTACACAGTTCATGATGCCACGGCAACGGAATACCGAGAACGGATCTTCCAAGTTGCTCAACCGCTCGCTGGTAGCCGTGTCACGTGAATCGGCCAGGAAGCGGTAAGACTGCAGCAAACCGGCTGGGCCAACGAACTTCTCGGGGTTCCACCAGAACGACGGGCAAGACGTTGAACAGCACGCGCACAGAATACACTCATACAAGCCATCTAGCTTGTCGCGTTCTTCCGGCGACTGCAGGCGCTCAATGGCCGGCGCAGGCGTGTCGTTCTGCAGGTACGGCTGAATACGCTCGTACTGCTTATAGAACAGCCCCATATCGACGACCATATCGCGAATAACCGGCAGGCCCGGCAGTGGGCGCAGTGTCAGCTTGTTGTTTTTAACAACATCTGACAGCGGCGTGATACACGCCAAGCCGTTTTTGCCGTTCATGTTCATGCCGTCAGAACCGCAGACGCCTTCACGGCAGCTGCGACGAAACGCCAAACCGCTGTCTTGTTCTTTCATCATATGAAGAACATCCAGCACCATTACATCGCGACCCTTGGTATCGACCTGAAACTCCTGCATGTAAGGCGCGGAGTCGGTTTCCGGGTTGTAACGGTATATAGATACCTGAAGATTGGACATAGTGACTCCCTCTCGGTGCAGAGATTAATAGGTACGAACTTTAGGCTCGAACGTATCCATGGTTTTGGGTTTGAAGTTTACGTCGCGTTTCTTCAGCTCTTTTGTTGCCGGGAAGAACAGCGAATGCTTCAACCAGTTGACGTCATCACGGTCTGGGTAGTCGTAGCGCGAGTGGGCGCCGCGGCTCTCTTTACGTTCCAGGGCAGCGATCGCCGTCGCTTCTGCCACTTCCATCAAGTTATCTAGTTCAAGTGCTTCTACACGTGCTGTGTTGAAAGCATTGGACTTATCAGGCAGGTGAGCATTGGCGATGCGCTCGCGCAGCTGCGCTAGCTTATCGACGCCTTCCAGCATGTTTTTCTCTTCGCGGAATACGCCGAAAGAGGTCTGCATGATGTCCTGAAGTTCAGCTTTAAGCGCAGGAATGCTTTCGCCACCTTCCGACTCGTTCCAGCGCGTGATCCGCTTCATGGCTGACTCAATGTCAGACTCAGTCGCATCCAGATACTCAATGCCTTCGTTCAGCGCGCCTTCGATGAACATGCCTGCGGCACGACCAAAGACCACCAGATCCAGCAATGAGTTACCGCCCAAGCGGTTGGCACCGTGTACCGATACACACGCCGCTTCACCACAAGCAAACAGGCCGTTAACGATATGATCGTTACCGCTTTCGTCCATGGTAATCGCCTGACCGTGAATGTTGGTCGGAATACCGCCCATCATGTAGTGGCAGGTCGGTACGACCGGGATCGGGTCTTTCGCCGGGTCAACGTGAGCAAAGGTCTTAGAAAGCTCAACGATACCGGGTAGACGCTTACCAAGTACTTCTTCACCCAGGTGATCGAGCTTCAAGAAGACGTGATCGCCCTTCTCGCCACAGCCACGACCTTCCAGAATTTCCATGACCATCGAACGAGCAACAACGTCACGGCCAGCCAAATCTTTGGCGTTCGGCGCGTAGCGTTCCATGAAGCGCTCGCCGTCTTTATTGATCAGGTAGCCACCTTCACCGCGGCAACCTTCTGTGACCAGCGTGCCCGCACCGTAAATACCGGTCGGGTGGAACTGCCACATTTCCATGTCCTGCATCGGGAAGCCAGCACGCAGCGCCATGCCGATGCCGTCGCCGGTGTTGATCAGGGCGTTAGTCGTGGAGGCGTAAATACGGCCTGCACCACCAGTCGCGAGTACCGTGGCCTTGGATTTAACGTGCACCACTTCGCCCGTCTCGATGCACATGGCGATACAACCGACCACGTCACCGCTGGCGTTTTTAACCAAATCAACCGCGTACCATTCGTTTAGGAACACGGTGTTGTTCTTCAGGTTGTTCTGGTAAAGCGTGTGCAGCAGCGCGTGGCCGGTACGGTCAGCCGCCGCACAGGTACGAGCCGCCTGACCACCTTCACCGAAGTTCTTCGACTGACCACCGAACGGGCGCTGATAAATGCGGCCGTTATCTAAACGCGAGAACGGCAGGCCCATGTGCTCGAGCTCAAATACCGCTTTCGGGCCTTCGGAACACATATACTCAGCCGCGTCCTGGTCAGCGATATAATCGCCGCCTTTAACGGTGTCGTACATGTGCCAGCGCCAGTCATCATTCGGATCATCAGACGCGATGGCACAGGTAATGCCACCCTGGGCAGATACGGTGTGAGAGCGGGTCGGGAAAACTTTCGATAACACGGCCGTCTTTTTACCGGACTTCGCCAGTTCCAGAGCGGCTCGCAGGCCAGAGCCACCGCCACCAATGATAATGGCGTCAAACGTCAGGCTACGCAGATTAGACATGTAATCAAGCTCCCCACAGAATTTGAATGCCCCACACCAAGTACACGAAAATGCCCAGGATGATGACAGCTTGGACACCCACGCGCAGGCGAGTGGACTTGAGATAGTCGGTGGTAACGGTCCACAGACCGATCCAGGCGTGTGCCGCTATGGCGACGAAAGCCAGTAGCGAGAAAATGCGCATCCACGTCTGGCTGAATAGGCCGCTCCACGCGTAGTAATCAAGGTTCGGATTAAATAGCAGGAAGGCAACGATAAAGACCGTGTAGAGGGCCAAAATAACAGCAGAAACGCGCTGCATCAGCCAGTCAGAAAGCCCACTACGGCCAAAACTTGTAATGTTAGTTACCATACCCAAACTCCTGCCAGAATAATCAGAACGGCACTGACCACGACAGTGATCTGCGCTTTTTTAACGCCACCCTCAAGGGTTACCCCAATATCGGCATCCATTAACAGGTGCTTGATACCTGCTACAAAGTGAAATGCCAGTGCGGATAACAGCCCCCAAGCAATCAACTTAGCCAAGAAGTTATTGGCCAGCGCATCGCTAACGGCGTCGAAACCCGCAGGAGATGACAAGGATTTACCCAGCGCCCAAAAAGCGAAGATCAGGCCAACGAACAGGATGACACCGGTGATACGGTGTGTGATCGACGTCAGCGCCGGCAGTGGGAAATGTATCGTAGTAAGGTCTAGGTTTACGGGTCGTTTGCTATTCACGGCTTTGTACACACTCTCTTGGCCCGCTCTGCGACAGGTCGGGCATGGCCCGAGCGGGCGGTGGTTGCTGGAAGGGGCTCGGCCGTTGCCAAGTCGGGCACGACCACCTACCTGCCGGTCGCGCGCCGTGGATTATAAGAACCTTCGCCCTCGCTTACAAACCGAACTCAGGTCTAACTCGACTATGGTGCAAGAAAATTGTCTTCTTCCTGAGTCGATTTTGCGCTGCAGCATGGTTATAGTGACAGTAGATTAGCAACTTGCTAAGCCTGTTAACATATCATATTAGCCTATCGTCAACCCTCTGGCGTTTCGCCATAATGTAGGCTTTCTCATCATATACAAAAATTATTCATAACAACAATATTTGTACAACCTGTGGCTAGCGTTTAGGCTAATTGACAAAATGTCGCACACTTCTATAGTGGGCAAGCCTTTTCGCCGGCGCGGTATGCGCAGCAATGACTTTACGTCCCAACCCGAATTCGAAAGGAGGCCAGCATGGCTGACAGGAAAGCGACATTGACGGTAGACGGTCTGGATAACCCGATCGATCTACCAATGTATTCCGGCACACTTGGCCCCGACGTCATCGACGTACGCGGCTTAGGCGCTGAAGGCCTGTTCACCTACGACCCCGGCTTTATGGCCACCTCTTCCTGCCAGTCTGCCATCACTTATATTGATGGTGGCAAGGGCGTGCTGCTACACCGCGGCTACCCGATTGATCAACTGGCCAAAGAGTCTAACTTCGTTGAAGTGTGCTACACCCTGCTGTTTGGTGAGCTACCCAACGACGAGCAGTACGCGGATTTTGAATCGCGCATTCGTAACCACACCATGGTTCACGATCAGATCAACAACTTCTTTAAAGGGTTCCGCCGCGATGCGCACCCGATGTCTATTTTGTGTGGTGTAGTGGGTGGCTTAGCGGCCTTCTACCATGACCACATGGACATCACTCAAGAAGAAGACCGTGTGATCAGCGCGATCCGTCTGATTGCTAAAATGCCGACGCTGGCAGCAATGTCGCATAAATATAATGTCGGCCAGCCGTTTAACTACCCGCGCAACGACCTGACTTATGCAGAGAACTTCCTCTACATGATGTTCAGCAACCCGTGCGAAGAGTACAAAATCAACCCGGTATACGCGAAAGCCATGGACCGCATCTTTATGCTGCATGCGGATCACGAGCAGAACGCCTCTACCTCGACGGTACGCCTGGCAGGCTCCACGGGTGCCAACCCGTTCGCCTGTATCAGCGCAGGTATCGCGGCACTTTGGGGCCCCGCTCACGGCGGTGCCAACGAAGCCGTTCTGGCGATGCTCGACGAGATCGGCGAAGACTCCGAAGAGAACATCCAGCGCTTTGTTGATAAAGCCAAGGATAAAGACGACCCGTTCAAGCTGATGGGCTTTGGCCACCGCGTATATCGCAACTTCGATCCACGCGCCAAGGTAATGAAAGAGACCTGCGACGAAGTACTTGCAGAACTCGGCATGGCCGATGACCCGCAGCTTAAAATCGCCAAACGTCTTGAGCAGATTGCCCTTGAAGACGAGTACTTCATCGAGCGTAAGCTATACCCGAACGTAGACTTCTATTCGGGCATCATCCTAAAAGCGATGGGTATCCCAACCAATATGTTCACCGTGATCTTCGCGGTATCGCGCACCATTGGCTGGATCTCTCATTGGCATGAGATGCTTAGCGAAAGCTATAAAATCGGCCGTCCGCGTCAGCTGTACATTGGCCACGACCAGCGCGACTACCCGAAAAAATAAATCAACACCCCGCTTGATCAAAGGCCACCTTAGGGTGGCCTTTTGCGTATGGCTGATTAACCCCCAGCCTCTTGGACCATCAACGCACCACCACACACCAACGATCATGCCACTGCGCCTTAGATGCTTCTAGTCAGCTCGCTGCCTACCAGGCCACCCCCTTTGGGCCTGCTGACCTGAATACAGGTTGATGCGATAGTAAAGCCGTCAGCCGATGGGTTCCGTTCGATAGCGCTTCACTCTCCCCCTTTTGAATCACTCTTTCGCCCATATCGCTACCATTAAAAATGCCTAAGCGGGCCCTAATAACACTTGACTTTTCTGCTTTTGGATATTGAATAGGGTTTTCCACACTATCTGTGGATAACCCTGTTCACAACCACTTTAAAACGTCCCGAAATCGCCATGGGCACTGGGTCAGCCTTAAATTGGTCATTTTTTGATCTACGATAAGTCTTTGTTTTTAAACATTTTAAGTTCTGTTAAAGATTTTTTACGTCAACAACAAGGGGTTGTGCACAACCTTGAAAACAGATTAACAAAAGTGGACAAGTCAAGCACAAAATCGTCCAAAAAATGGCGATTTGTAGCTCTTTTGTGAACGTCAGGAATACAAAAAACCAGCAGATGAGAGGAGCTCATTGCTAGAGAAATAAACGATTAGGAAGGATACTGAAGTAGTGGCGTCCCATAGGGGGTTCGAACCCCTGTTACCGCCGTGAAAGGGCGGTGTCCTAGACCACTAGACGAATGGGACGTATATCAAGCCGCTTCGCGAAAGGGTTACTGATTGGTGGAGCCTAGCGGGATCGAACCGCTGACCTCAACACTGCCAGTGTTGCGCTCTCCCAGCTGAGCTAAGGCCCCACATGTCGCGAAGACGGAGCGTATAATACTGATTCCGCTGACCTTCGTCAACATGAAAAACGCCAATTCCCTAAAGATAAGAAATTGGCGTTAACGCTATATCAATTGTGATTAGCTGATTTTACTAAGCTATTTCACGAAGCTTTTTTCAAGAAGCTATTTCCCGGTACTCTTTTTCAAAGCGCTTCGCCTGTTTTTTAGAAACGCCGCCTAACACCTCTATCGCACTACGCAGCCGCGCCCGGGTAACGTCAGAGCCAAGAATTGCCATGGCGTCCATCACTGAGGTACTGGACGTGCTGCCGGTAATGGCAATAAATACTGGCGCCAGGAACACTTTCATTTTTAAATCAAAGTGCTCGGCCAGCAGCTTAACTTCGCTCAGCAGCGACTCTTTATTCCAAGCTGAAACGCCCTCGAACCGCCAGACAAGGAACTGAAGCAGCTTGACCAGCTCTTCTTCCTCAAGCTTCACGCTTTCAAACGATTCTTTTGTTAGCGTCGGAAGACCCGAGAAGAAGTGCCCTGCCAGCGGCATTACCTGGGAGAGCGTTTCCACCCGCGGCCTTACCTGCGGAAGTATCTGCTTAACATAGGCTTCATTGAAGGCCCAGTCGCGCAGTGCACTCAACAGTGCATCGTCGTCCAGATCTTCACGGATATAAACACCGTTCAGCCACGTCAGTTTCTCCAGGTCAAATACCGGGCCACCTAACGAGACGCGCTGAACATCGAATTCCGCCATCATTTCCTGGAGGCTGAATTTCTCGCGCTCATCGGGCATCGACCACCCCATCCGCCCCAAATAGTTGGTAACGGCCTGGGGTAAAAAACCCATCCGACGATAGTAATTGATGGAAGTCGGGTTTTTGCGCTTAGAAAGTTTGGACTTGTCCGGGTTGCGCAGCAGCGGCATATGGCAAAGTTGCGGCATTTCCCAACCAAAATACTCATATAGCAGTTGGTGCTTTGGTGCTGAGTTAATCCACTCTTCACCACGCAGTACATGAGTAATCGCCATGAGGTGATCGTCGACCACATTGGCTAGATGATAAGTGGGCATACCGTCTGATTTAAGCAGTATTTGCGCGTCCACCTGCGCCCACTCCACTTCAATCGTACCGCGCAACATGTCATTGACCACACAAACGCCTTCGGCGGGCACGTTCATGCGCACCACGTAAGGCCAGTCTTCCTGCTCACGGCGTGCTTGCTCTTGGCTTTCCAGCGCTAAATCAGTGGGCTTCAATGCCAGGTGCAGGCCTGCGGCTTTGCGGGTTTCACGCAATTCATCCAGCTCTTCACTGGTGCGATAACACTTAAACGCATGCCCAGCATCCAACAGCTGTTGGGCGTATTGAGCATAAATATCGCCCCGCTCGCTTTGCCGATATGGGCCGTAGGGGCCACCAACATCCGGGCCTTCATCCCACTCCAGACCCAACCAACTTAGCGAATCGAGAATCATCTGTTCCGACTCAGGCGTAGAGCGCACCCGATCAGTGTCTTCAATACGCAGAATAAATTGGCCGCCATGCTGACGCGCAAAACAGAGGTTAAAAAGCGCGATATAGGCCGTACCAACGTGGGGATCACCGGTTGGAGAAGGTGCGATGCGAGTACGTACGGTCATGAAAACGTCCTATTGGCAAAAATGCATGGCGATATTATACGCACCTTAGGCGTAACCAACAGCGTCCCGCAGGGAACAACTAGCGGAAGAAAGCGTCAGAGAAATTAACTCAACGTTATTTGTCCACTAATGCGCGTTAAAGCACAATCGCTTAGTATGGCTCTGTAGCAACACCTTGGGCGCATACCCCAAGCTTCAGACAGGCCAATAACGTATGTAAATAGCGCCACTATCTATATTAGAGAGAACTATTATAGTGGAAGACATTCAACGAGCTTGTTAGCTCATCATCAGGAAGACGAAATGGAATCGCTAGGCTCACGGATCAAGCAACTGCGGCTTAGGGCCAAGCTTAATAAGGCTGCCCTTGCACGCAAAGTTGGCGTGTCAGATGTCACCATTTCTTATTGGGAGTCTGGGGCGATCAAACAGATCGGTCACGAACGCCTTGTTGCGCTCGCTGATGCCCTCGACTGCTCCCTAGCAACTCTATTGGAAGGTGATAGCGCCCCCGAGCTATTGACGTTGACCCACACTGGACCCCTCCCCTGGGAACAGGTACAGGCAACGACCATTAAAGTGCCCAGTCACCTGCCGCTGAACATCGACTGGAAAGCACCGTGCGTGATGGCAACACCAGGCAAAGATACAGACTTTTCGCCAGTTAACGCTGGTGACCTGCTGCTGCTCGGGCCGACTCATGTGTTTCACAAAGCGGGGCACTATGTAGTGCAACGCGACGATCGTTTCGTCATTGAGCACTTCGCCAAAGCCCCGAGCGATACTTCGATTCATGCAATACTGTTAGCCCATTGGCATCCTGCCTAAAGCGTCTACCTCCCCGGACTCTCTAGCACCTCCACCTGGTCACGCGTTTGTCTTGGCTCACTCCCCACCAAGAAGCGTCGTGAGTAGGTGGCCACTTGGCCCAGCCCATGGCGGGATTGGCTTACCAGCTCTCCTGCCAGGTGCTGGCCCTCGTGGCCAATACGCGCCTGAACGGCTTCCGGCTGCACGCTGCCTTCGGAAACCTCAACCTGCACTGTATAGCCGCCATCGGGGAAGCCACTACCAGGGCCAAAAGGCCCCGCTGCAAACACTCCATTCTCTACACGTGTCCGCTCCCGCCAACGCCCGCTGCTAATTTCGCGTTCGACAATAATCTGCACTAGCGTCTCGTCAGGTAAATTGCTTTCACCCTCCACCATTAAACGTCGATCGCTGCGCAGCGATACATGCGCCGTTATCTCGACGATAAGCGGCTCAACTTCTTCCACCTCGGCAACTTCTGTCTCGGCAGCTGTCGGCTCAGGGGCCGACGTTTGTTCTTCGGTTGACACCGATTCACTCGGCTCGTCTGTTTCGCCACAGCCTGCCAATAGCGCAACGGATATCATCAACACGCCAACACTGCTTATTACATTGCGCATACACACTCCGAAATATTACTTGTTCTGCAGCTTACCACTGCATAGCTGCCACCACAGTGGAATACTTGTTTTGGCCCCGCTACAGGCGCCGCTTCCGGTACAATGTGCTTATCATGCTAACAAGACATTTTAGGAGCAGCGGCTTTGGACATCATTTGGTGGTTGGCCTATGTAGCACTGGGCGGTTTTGTAGGTTTGATGGCTGGGTTATTGGGGATTGGTGGTGGCGGCATTATGGTGCCGATTCTCACCTCCCTTTTCGTACTCCAAGGCGTGCCCCACGAGCACCTTGCCCACTTGGCCTTAGGCACCGCCATGGCGGCCATCATTCCTGCCTCTACCGCTAGCTTGTTCTCCCACCACCGGCACGGAGCGGTTCGCTGGGACATCGTGCGCTTTATCACACCCGGTATATTAATCGGCACTTTTTTGGCGACCTTTATTGCTGCGCTGATTCCCACCCGTGGCCTGGCCATCTTTTTCGCCTGCTTTATGGTGCTAATGTCGCTCCAGATGCTGGCAAACATCAAGCCCAAACCCAGCCGCGGCCTACCCGGCCCTCTTGGCGTCAGCGGTGTTGGCCTAGGCATCGGCGGCATTTCAGCGCTTGTCGCCATCGGCGGTGGCTCACTCACAGTGCCCTTCCTCACTTGGTGCAACGTCAAGCTACCCCGAGCGATAGGCACCTCTGCAGCCGTGGGGCTACCGATTGCCGTTGCCGGGGCGCTTGGCTACATCATCAACGGCTGGTCTACCCAAGGGCTGCCCAGTGCGGCACTCGGTTACGTTTACCTGCCCGCGCTACTGCTAATGGCACCCTTCAGTATTCTTACCGCCCCCATTGGGGCAAAGTTAGCGCATAGGCTACCCGTCAAACTCCTCAAACGGGTATTCGCTTTTATGCTGATGGGGTTGGCACTGCAAATGGTGTATGCGGTGTTTACGGCGTGAGCTACTCCGTGCACACGTGTATGGATAACCCTTCACTTTTTAGCTTCTGATTGACAATCGAAGTAAATTTCGCTCTTGTGGATTGATTAACCAAAAATAATCCAGGAGTTCACATGAGCGAAGCTCGTCCCGATTACACATCACAGGGTAAATATGCTCGATTAATTCCCACTCTGGCTGACAGCAAAAAAGAGGAACGAGCAACCTCGATATTGTTGGCAGCACTCATGTCGGTATATGAATTCCGCAAAGCCATGCTTCAATCGATCAATCTGCGCGTTGGAGCGCGTACAAAGCTTGAAGCCTGGACCGAGGTAGTTTTCAAAGACGAAACACCGGCCAAAAAAAAGGGGCCCGACGACAGACCTGATGGCCTTATTGTCCTAGATACGGGACGTAAAAAATGGCATGCACTGATCGAAGCAAAAGTAGGCAGTGAGACCGTCGGAGAAGAGCAGCTACTAAAATACATCAAGCAAGCCAAAGAACACGGCATTGATGCTGTTATAACCATCACCAACCAGTTTGTAGCGTTGCCAACCCACCATCCCGTTTCCATTCCCAAGAAGAACTTGCGCTCAGTTGAGATTTTTCACTGGTCATGGACGTACATCGTTACGATGGCTCAGCTGCTCTTAACTCAGGACAAAATAGAAAGTCAGGATCAAAGGTTTATTCTGCATGAAGTGGTGAAGTATTTAGAAGATCCAAGTAGTGGGAAAACTGGCTTTACCAGCATGAACGCCGAGTGGAAGACGGTGGTACAAAGCGCCTTTAACAACTCCAAACTTAACAAAAACTCTGATGAGGTATTAAAGACAGTCAGTAGTTGGCACCAGGAACAGCGTGAGCTTTGCCTTCAAATGTGGCCGTTGGTCGGAGAAAAGGTCGAAGTTAAGCTTCCTCGAACTCACCGTAATGATCCTAAGCAGCGCCTTACTGATGATTGTGACAAACTAGCTTCAGAGCAGCTTCTCTCCAGCACTATTGCCATTCCTAATGCTGCTGCGGACCTGCTGGTCACCGTCGATATTGCGCGCAAATCGATCACATGCAGCATGCGGCTTGAAGCACCTAGAGATAAGAAAAGCAGCTCAGCAAAAATCAATTGGCTCACCCGCCAATTACCTACTAGCGAAAAGGGGCCAGCAATTAGAGTAAAGGCTATCCGCAAAGGACAAGCCATGGATACCGATAAGCCTCTTGAAGAAGTACGCCAAAATCCAGTTATTTTAGATGCAGAAAACACAGACTCACTGCCTGTTTACTTTGAAGTATTTACATCACTAGACTTAGGCGGAAAATTCTCAGGCAACCGCGTTTTCATTGAGCATCTTGAAAAAATTGTTCCAGACTTCTATCGCTATGCAGGCCAATACCTGAAAGCCTGGGTAGCCCCAGCGCCACGTGTTAAGCACGTTGAAGAAGACCCTGAAGAAGAAACAGAAGCGCAGGTCACTACGCCTGATGATGAGTAAACCGTTTTAATCCAGCCATGTAGACCCCGGCCATTTCATGACCGGGTTTTATTTAAACAAAATTACCTTGAGCAATTGGTACAGTTGTTCCCCAAACTGATCGACTCCACCCCAACCACACCAACGCTCTGAGCGCTGTGGCATATACCCTGCTATGTGCTGGGCGCCCTTTCTTACGTACAATGGCGCGCATACAACACGCTACCTGTGGGAAAACTCACAAGGTGTACCCGGTTTTTTAGGCATTAGCTGTTAACACTGCTTGGTACAATTTGGGTCATCAGGTGCGTTAATTACGCTTTTAAGAGGCAATATGGCTGCATTCAGTGCAGCCAACAGTGTTACTAAATGACTAATTTACTTAAAGAAAATAGTGCAGATCGGGGTCGACTTTTTTCGGTCGCGCCCATGATGGATTGGAACTAAAGCCCATGGTTATGGGCTTTAATCGATTCATGTAGCAAAAATGTTGCAGATAGAAATTCACTTTCCCCTAATTCGGCGTTCTATCACTACGACAACACCAGGGAAAAGTCTTCCATTTTGGTCGTTGAAATAGTCTGCGCATTCATAAGGAAAATTGTATGCGTAAGCTGTCGGCTTGCCTTTGACACGTTCAAAACTCCCCATTTTCTCTAGCCATGTTTTAATTTTTTCTCGGACTTTATCAAGATCAATCTTTCCTTCCCTTCTAACTTCACTCAATGGTATGAAAGGCACAATGAAAGTTGCAGCCATCCGCCAGTCAGCTTCATAACTGTGTAAAGAGCCAGCATCTTTCCAAGCCGCATCTAGTCCAGCTTTCACATTCACTTCGCCTGCGCTTTGATCACCAATTGATTGCCAGACTTGCTTCGCTTCTATCGCGTATGAAATCTCAGAGTTCGTAACGTAGATGTCGCAACGGCCATAGCGAGAATCACCATCATCTTTGTTCTCCTTAATTAATCCCCGCTTATTCGTGGCGAACTCCTCTATTGCAACCCATTGATCTTCACCATGAGGTATTCGCCATGCGGCCCCGGCCAGAATGCTTATGGAAGCTCGCTCATTGTGCCACCAGCAGTTTTCGCTTAGCTCAAACTCCTTATGCAGCTCACAGTAGTGCTGCACGGTCGAAATCCAAGAATTCAACAAAGGCTTGAGAGTGGTGTACTCACTAGGAACGATGCAATCAGCAATATCCTTCACTTAATTTCCTCTTAAAAATGATTGCAGAATGCTACACATCATTTGGTTTGAATTCACTTTTGCTTGCAGATACGTGAGTGACGCGTGTGCGTGCGCATCATGCGTGAGGGTGCGCCAGAATGTTGGGGTCTCGGAAAAAGGTAATAAAGGTAACCAATCTCTAAAAAAACACACTAACATACTGAAATATATATAATTAAAACAGTCGTTCAAAGGTAATCTTAAAATAAGCAAAAACAGAAATTTACAGATGAAAAGCAGCCAAATTACCTAGATTACCTTTTTCCGAGACCCCCATATTTTCTGAGAGATTTCCCCGTGGCCTCCTTGTCCGGGATTACTCCATTGAGTTCGCAAGATTCCGCATGATAAAACACATCTGTAACAGGGCCATAAAGCCCAGTACCGGCACGGCTTGGTAGCTAGTGCATGGGTGCATAAAAACACACAGGTTTAGCGCGCAGGCGGGGCGGGGAGTCGACGGCGCGCTGGGCGTCTAGGCCTTATCTTTCAAATGACAGAGCATTCGCTTCAACTGATGAGCTTGGGTATCACTTTCCATGCTGCTAATACCTTTCCAACCTACATGAACGAACAACACTCCAAACACAGTAAACAAGATGCCCACGCCCGCTGATTGAAAAATTTCGGCAAAGGACAATAAGCTCAACTCTTGAATTTTGATGGTGCCGCTGAAGTAGGTATCAACAGCCATGCGGCACAAGATGTATGTGCCTAAAAAAAGTAAAGTTAAACCAAATGCTTGTAGCAACACACCGCTAAAAAACTTCCATGCAGTTAGCCACTTTCCTGGATATCTATTCAGTTTAAGAATATCAATATCATTAGTATTGAAATTACATTTTATGTTGTGTGAAGTTTGACCAAATATCCGCAGTGACTCTCTTGGCCCCCACTCCAAAGCCGCTATTCTTCCTATCAATTTTGCGGAAGCCCTTTTCTTAAAAGCATCGTAAAAAGCGGCTTCTAAGCCCAACTGTGCCCCTATGCACTCACTATTATTAAAATACCTATTAAGCGCTTCTGTCAGTTCCAATAAATTACGTTTCCTATTAAATAGCTGAGAAGCTAGAGTTAGTAATGCTTCAACCATTGATTACCTCACACTCTTATATATTAAGAAACTGCCCCTCTGGGGCGGCTTTGAGTCAGTTAACTGGCTTCTGGCCTAGCGGTTAGCGATGATAAGCTCACCGTGAGGCTCGGTTGCCTGCTGTCCTACAGTGTATCGAATTTAGGTGGTGTGGAGGATTAAGCCCTCAAAGGCATCGCGCATCTCGGGCGTGTCGTTAACGCTGGTCACGAACTGCCCTGTTCTGGCTAGCTCGCCCATGTAGTAGTACTCCTCAAGCGGAAAGTCACAGCCGTAGCCGGCTGTTCCCCAGTAAGGTGGGTCGAGGTAGGACAGCGTCCCTTCCCGACCGTAGCGTTTGATGCACTCCGCCCAGTCGAGGTGCTCAACCACGGCACGAGCCAGGCGCAGGTGTGCGGCGCTGAGATCCTCCTCGATGCGCAGTAGGTTCATAAGTGGTGGGGAAACCGCAGAGATCCCAAACGCCTGGCCGCTGAACCTAACCAGCCTGCGAGTGCTAGATGACGACCTGCGCCGTGCCGCCCTGGCGGTAATCGAGTGGTCGGCCGTTAGAGATCGCGAGCTACATGAGTACCTAGAAGGTGGCCACCAACTAATGCAGCGCTTTGCTGCCATTGAAAAACAAGAGGAGCAGTAACTCATGGCAGATAACGCCAACATTGCCACCGAGCTTATGGAACGCAGCATGGAGTCCGCCTTGAGCAGTCGGCTTTCTCTGTATATCCGGTCACAGACCCCGAGTGCAAAGACTGCGGCTTAGAGAGCCCGCCGTGACGCCGACCCATGGGACACCTCCTGCATAAAGTGCCAGGGGATTCTTGAACAACGGAGGCGGCATGTGCGCTGAACAAGCCAAGGGCGGGAAGCTGGCCTGCCAAGCCGCGATGCTTTGCCAAGATAAAGCGTTTTTGCCTCTACCTAGATCGCCGCCGCCGGTACAAAAACCAGTTAACAGAAAGCCAATTACCCGACAGCACCCACACCCCCGAAGATGCGCGCGATTGGCTGATCGCCGCTTGCAAAATCAGCAGCCGCGCCGAGCTGGATGGCAACCCAGCCGCGTGCCAAATGTTTCGCGTGATACGCAACCTCTTCAATAGATAGCGGGCGCGTCAAAAGGGAGATAACCAATAATGAAAACCGAGTTCATGCTGCTGGCGTGCTACGAAAAACTGCTGATATCGCTGGAAACCTTTTGTGCTGACATTATGGGCGTCTCACTGCAAACTGCCCGTAACCGGATAGCCCAAGGCACGTTCCCAGTACCGCTAACGCGCACCGCACGCCAGACAATGGTGCATATTTCCGATGCTGCAAAATTTATCGATGAACAACGAGAAAGCGCCTAGCGATTAAGTCAAAAAACAACTAAGATTAATTGACATCTCGTTACCTAGAAAAATAACTAAATTAATAACACTAAAATCATAGGGTATCCCTTTTGAAAAAACATGCACTAGTTCTTATGTTGGCTACTTTTTCTATAACACCTATAAACTCTTATGCAGTTGACCTTGCACTTTACAACAGTGTTTCTGAGGATGATGAAGATTCAGTTATTATGGATGTATATCTTAAAGGGCTAGGTGAAGGCCTAATATACAGCTATACCCTATCGAAAAGCATGAGGCTAGAGTCTCCCTTTTGCCCGCCTGATAACTTAATAATTTCGGCAGATATAGTAAGAACAATTGTTGACGGCGAAATATTATCACCGTCCTATGGTATGGAATATAATTCAGACACATTTTTAGCCTTAATTACGACAGTAGGATTCAAGAATTTTTTTCCTTGTAATTAATTTACTTTAATACTTGGATTTATTTCAACCGACAGTATTCCGCTTAACTTTAATCTATAAATTAAAGCATAAATTTCTATTTTTCCAGCGAGATTGGCTGAAAATAAATTCACATAGCGCTTCAGGTTTTCTAGTCTCTATGCTTTGAGAAAATTGCTACTTCTTAGATCTGGTAACCACGCTCAAATAAGCGGCCTAACGCGCTCTATCCCGCTTTGCAAGCTCACCGGGCTTGAGGTTCACGTAACGCTTCAAGCTCTTCCAATCCCGGTGGCCTGACACCATAGCCACCTCCTGAATTTGATATCCCCGCTCGAAAAGCCTGCTAATACCCTCATGCCGCAAGTCATGGAAATGCAAATTAACGATCCCAAGTAGTCGCAAATACGCCTAAAGCCATTTGAAGTGGATTCATTGTAAAAGGGGAATATCTTTTCATTAACGCGCGGTTGCGCTTCGATGAACATTTGGCTATTACCCATTAGCGGGACTACCTGATCCGTTTTTTGAGTGGGGTGCTTTCGTAGTCTGATAATGATGGTGCCGTTTTTAGCGTCATAGTCCGACCAGCGAAGGGAGCAAATTTCATCTAGCCGCATGCAGGATTCAATGGCAAAGCGTATTAAGTCGTTATATCTGATAGTTCTCAAAGCGCGGTTATGCTTTGTGTGCGTGAGTAGCAATTCAATTTCATCGTCGGTGGGCCTGCGCTCGCGATCTTCAGGGTTTCCGATTAGCCCGCCGCGCTTTAGTCCAGCCAGCCAGCCAGCCAGCCGCTAATCTTGGTTCTATAGTCAGCGTGCACGCGACCCTCCACCACGGCCGTCGTGATAGATCCGGAAAGAAAAAGAACATCGAGCAAGGTAGTGGAAGGCTTGACGCCATCGACGCTAATGCGAGTTTCACAATAGACCTGCAGCTTTAGGTAATTCAGCTCAGTGATAAGCGTTTCTTTGCCAAGGCCCTTTTTCATATTATTGGCGGAGGTGAAGTTTTTACGCCCGCGGTTAGATGTTTTATCTAAATGGGCCAAGTGCCAGCCAAATAATTCTTCTAAGGTGGGTATTGAGCCCTCGCCTACATGCCCAGCTTTGATGAGGTCTTCAACCTGCCGCGCCCACTTTTGTGCCCGAGCTTTGGTCGTGAATGTTTTACTCTGTGAGGGGTGGCCTTTCTTCCGTACAATGGCACGCATACATCACGCCACCTCTGACAAGCTCTCAAGGTGTACCAGGTTTTTAGGCATCAGCTGTCAACACTGCTTGGTACAATTTGGGTCAACAGGTGCGTTATTTACCGTTTTAAGAGGCAATATGGCTGCTTTAAATGCAGCAACAGTGTTACTAAATGACTAATTTATTTAAAGAAAATAGTGCAGATCGTGGGCGACTTTTTTCTGTGGCCCCTATGATGGACTGGACTACAAGGGACTACAGAGCATTCGCACGCACCTTAACCAAGCGGGCGCTGCTGTATACCGAGATGGTCACTACCGGTGCGATTTTGCACGGGACGCCCAGTGAGCGCTTTTTGGGCTATAGCGAGGTGGAGCATCCGCTTGCGCTACAGTTAGGCGGCAGCGATGCCGGTGAGCTGGCGGAGTGCGCGGCGATTGCCGAGGCGTGGGGCTATGACGAGGTGAACCTGAACGTGGGTTGCCCGAGCGACCGCGTGCAGAACAATATGATTGGCGCGTGCTTGATGGGCTACCCCGAAAAGGTGGCCGAGGCAGTGCGAGCAATGCAGGCCGTGGTGTCTATTCCGGTTACGGTGAAGTGCCGTATTGGCATCGATGACCAGGATGAGGACGCCGATCTTGAGCGGTTTATCGCTATCGTTGCTGACGCAGGCTGCGAGGTGTTTAGCGTTCACGCCCGTAAGGCATGGCTGCAGGGGTTGTCGCCTAAGCAAAATCGCGATGTACCGCCGCTCAACTACCCCCGCGTTCATCGTTTAAAGCAGAGCCGCCCTGAATTGCATATCGGCATTAACGGCGGGATTAAAACGCTGGCAGAGTGCCAAGCGCAGTTTACCCATGTGGATAGCGTGATGGTGGGGCGTGAGGCGTATCAAAATCCGTGGCTCCTCGCCGGCGTCGATGAGCAGCTGTTTGGTGAGCAAGGCCCGGCAGCGAGCCGCTTGGATGCCGCGAAGGCTTTCCGGCCGTATATTCAGCAGCGCCTGGATGAAGGCGCGAAGCTGAATCACATTACCCGCCACCTGCTGGGTTTGTTTCAGGGTTGCCCTGGCGGCAGGCGCTTCCGGCGCCATTTGTCAGAACATGCCCATAAAGAAGGCGCAGGATTGCGCCTGTTTGATGACGCGCTTAGCTTGGTGAACGAACCCGAGCTCGTTGTATAAGTGCGTTGTATAAAAAAAACCGCTACGCAAGCGTAGCGGGTTCGTTTTCCTAGTAGCGTAAGCTTACTGACCGTTTTCCCGGCGGTTCGCCATTACGCCCTGCTCGACACGCTCACCGATAGTTTGGTCGACGTTTTTCCAGTACTCAAATACCCGTGATAGCACCGGCTCTTCAACACCGTCGGAAACGTGGCCCACAATATTGTTTACCAATCGGTCTCGGGCAGCATCATCCATTACCTTATTGACTAGGTCATTGGCTTGGTTGAAGTCGCCATCGCCCGGGCGCAGCGTGTAGGCGGCGCGAACCAACTCGCCGTCAGTCTCCCATACCGCATCTTCCGGGTACCTTTCCGGGTTGGCGTGCGCGCCCCCTTTGCTATTAGGTGCGTACACCGGGTCGGTGGAGTGGTTAATACGCATCTTGCCCCCCTGGCTGTAGCTGTTAACCGGGACCTTGGGCGCGTTAACGGGGATATGTTGGTAGTTCACCCCTAAACGGGCGCGGTGCGCATCAGCGTAGGATATTACCCGCGCCAACAGCATTTTATCCGGCGAGAAACCGGTGCCCGGCACGGCATTGCTGGGCTGAAACGCTGCCTGTTCGATTTGGCTGTGGAAATCGACGGGGTTGCGATCCAACGTCATCTTACCGACTTCTTGCAGCGGGTAGTCGGCGTGCGGCCATACCTTGGTCAAATCGAAGGGGTTGATGTGGTAGGTCTTGGCATCTTCAAACGGCATAATCTGGACTTGCAGCGTCCAGGTGGGATAATCGCCGCGTTTAATGGCATCGAACAGGTCGCGGCGATGGTAATCGGCATCCGCACCCGCCATCTTATCGGCCTGTTCCTGGGTCATGCACTTGATGCCCTGGTCAGTCTTGAAGTGGTACTTCACCCAAAAGCGCTCGCCTGCAGCGTTCACCCACATATAGGTATGGCTTGAATAGCCGTTCATGTGGCGCCAAGTGGCGGGGATACCACGATCACCCATTAGCCATGTTACCTGGTGGGCAGATTGCGGAGAAAGCGTCCAGAAGTCCCACTGCATATCGTGATCACGCAAGCCGTTATCCGCTCGACGCTTTTGTGAGTGGATAAAGTGCTGGAATTTGAGCGGATCGCGAACGAAGAACACAGGGGTATTATTACCCACCATGTCGAAATTGCCCTCTTCGGTGTAGAACTTCAGCGAGAAGCCACGAGGATCGCGCCAAGTGTCCGGGCTACCCGCCTCACCGGCCACCGTCGAGAAACGAGCCAACATCTCGGTTTTCTTGCCCGGCTGGAGAAAGTCAGCTTTGGTGTATCGGCTAACGTCGTGAGTAACTTGGAAGTGACCAAAGGCGCCACTCCCTTTTGCATGGGGCTGACGATTCGGGATCATTTCCCGGTTAAAGGCAGCCATCTGCTCCATCAAGTAGTGATCATGCAGAACGATCGGCCCATCGGGGCCTACTGAAAGTGAGTGTTCATCACTGTTGACTGCTATGCCCGCATCCGTTGTGGTGTGCTTAGGTGTATCGCTCGTCATCGCTTTTCCTCCGTGTCACGGTAGACGTGGCGTTTTATCGCCACTCGTTCGAGTACGATGAAAGCTTAGCTATCTATTTTAGTTATTATCATTTTAACAGCCGCTAACAAAGCCCACCTCTAGGTATAGTCAAGCGGCTGCTAACTTGCCATTTTCAGTAGCTATTTCTTAACTATGAGAGCAATAGCCTTTCATTATGATGAGCCATTAATAAAACGAATCAGGCGGCGGCACCAAGCTTGAGTTAAAGCTCTCGACAGCCGTTTCGGCCTCATCAATCTCATCAAAGCGGGCAATATGAAACAGCGCTTCGCCTTCATTAGCAAGCGGCAAGCGGCTCATGCCAATCACAATGCCATCGGCGACGGCACGCACTTCGCCCTCATCATTGCCAAAGGGGTCAGCGACTTTGCCCAGCACCTCGCCTTTGGCAACGCGGGCGCCTAGCCGCACTTTGGGCCGCATAATGCCGTCGATGGGTGCACGCGCCCAGCTTGAACCTTTGGCAAGCTCCGCGGGCGCTGGTGTGCGGCGGCGCTGCTCGCCGGTCAGCATGCCTAGCCGACGCATAACCCGCAGCACACCGCGAACCCCTGGAGCAATCGCCCACTCGTCAAAACGTAGTGCCTCGCCGGCTTCATAGGTGAGTACCGGGATACCCCGCGTCTGGGCGTAGTGGCGCAGGCTTCCATCACGCAGTTCCGCATTCAGTACCACGGGCGCACCGAAAGCATCCGCCATGCGCTCGGTTTCGCTGCCGGTTTGCAGCTGGGCACGAATTTGCGGCAGGTTGGTGCGGTGTATAGCCCCGGTGTGAAGATCAATAATATGGGTAGCGTGATCGACAATTTTTTCGCGGAACAGCGCCGCGATCCGCCCGCCTAAGGAGCCCGACTCACTGCCCGGAAAGCAGCGATTAAGATCTCGCCGGTCGGGCAAGTAGCGGGTTTGCTGTAAGAAGCCGAATACATTCACCACCGGCACAGCGATCAGGGTGCCGCGGATGCTATTGATCGCTTTCGCACGCAGTACCCGGCGGACAATCTCCACTCCGTTGATTTCATCACCGTGAATGCCACCACAGACCAACAGCACCGGGCCATCCTTGCGGCCATGTACGACCTCGACTGGAATATGCAGGGGTGTATGGGTATATAAGCGCGCCACCGGCACATCAACTTGTAAGCGTTGGCCGGGCATAATGGTATGTTCGCCCAGCTGAAAAGGAGCTCGCGCCATGCTTTCTATCCTGTTTTTTTAATCCGTTTTGCTCACGACGTGAGTACGCATGTGGACTAATCTCTCCGCCTGTTTATACGCCTTAAGTCATGAAATGACGAATTTGTTAATCCACGTTATGAGATGGCTTATTTAACCATACAGTTTTGAATGTAAATGTGCCTCAGCTTAGGTTAAAATGTGACCATACTGTGTCGATAATGAGGTTGCATTTCCATGGCAAGAAAGACCAAAGCGGAAGCGGCTGCTACTCGCGAAGCACTGCTTCACGCTGCTGAAGAGGTATTTTTTGCTAAAGGCGTGGCGCGCACCTCCCTTGAGCAAATTGCTCGCCATGCTGGCCTCACTCGCGGTGCCGTTTATTGGCATTTTAAAAACAAAGGCGATCTGTTCATGGCGCTGGTTGAACAGGTGCGTATGCCCTTTCAGTCGTTGATGGATGAGGTCGACAAAGCTGACGCCGAACTATCACCGCTGGAGTCTATTCGCCTGGCGTGTCATGCGGGCTTGGTGCGCCTTGAGCAGCCCTCTTACCAGCGAATACTCTCGATCCTGCTGCATCGCTGCGAGTTCTTCAGCGATATTAACCCACTCGATATGCAGGAGCAGATCGGCAACGAGTGTTTTGAAGAAATGCTGAATGTCTTTGTACTCGCTGAACAGCAGCAATTGCTGCGCGCAGACCTTAGCCCCGAAGTAGCAACGCGCTTGATGCAGTCGATGCTGGGCGGCCTTTTCCACGACTGGCTGCGTAACCCCGAGGCTTTTTCGATTCGTGAACGCGGTGGCGAGCTGATTGATACTTCTATTCGCATGATGCAGCGCTAAACATCTAACCCCACCCTCGCTGCAATGCAGCAAGTATGCTTATACTGGCCTTACTGTTTTAGCCGTGTGAGTACACTATGGATGCCTTGGAGTTTGTCCGCGTACGCGAATTAGAAGTGGCCGTACGTATCTGGAACCCTACCGCCCCCCGCACCCTGATCGCCTGGCATGGCTTTGCTCGCCACGGTGGCGACTTCAGTGCGCTGGCGCGGGAACTCGGCAGTGAATGGCGGATTCTCGCCCCGGACACCCCAGGTCGCGGGTTATCAAGCTGGTCGCTGTTCCCTGCCCACGACTACCTTTATAGCCATTACGTCACCGTTGCAATCGCGCTACTCGACCACTTTGAACTCGAGTACGTTGATTGGCTGGGCACCTCCATGGGTGGTCTGCTTGGCATGTTGATCGCTGCTGACCCACAGCACAGCGCGCGTATTTCCCGGCTGATTCTTAACGACGTTGGCCCCGAGCTGAACACCCAGGGCCTTATTGGTCTTTCCAGCTATTTCGGCGTTACCCACCGTTTCTCAACGTTTAGCGAACTCCAGCATGAGCTCAACCTGCACTACGCGAGTTTCGGTATTACCGGTGAATCTGCAAAGCGCGAACTAGCACTCAACAGTGCCCGTCGGTTACCAGATGGCAGCTGGACGTATCATTTTGATCCGCGTATCGGCGAACAGTTTGTGCATGATACGCCGCGAGATATGTGGGCAGACTGGGCGAACATTCGCTGTCCGTTGATGGTGATACGAGGTGAGGAGTCGACGCTATTAGACCCCGAAACACTGCCGCGGATGGCCGAAGCACATCCTAAGCTTGTGACGCTTACCGTGCCTAACTGTGGTCATGCGCCCATGCTGGATAAACCCGTACAGGTTGATCCCATCCACCACTTTTTAACCCCTCCCGCACCTCGCCCAGTCCCAGTTGATAAAACGCAACACGCCACTCGCTGGCAGCGTGCAATAAAGTGGCTGGCGCAGCAGTGGCGGCGTTGGTGGAAATAACCGGGATGCCTAAGGATCGTGCTTCCCGGTGGCTAGCCTGTGTGAAAATGACGTATCAGTGAGAGGTAGAGTAATGGGTTGAATGGTGGTTTTTGTGATTTAGCCGCAGCCTTTTCAAACGAACCCGCGTTTCCAGATACGTCTGCTCAGAGACACTGCGGTAAGCCCCCTCATCAGGTAAGTACTTCACCAGGACTCGGCGCTCTCCCTGTACAGGCAGGGCATCGCACTTGCTAAGCAGCTTCACCGTGCTATTGGGCTCATCATCAATCACTGCAAACGCCTGTTCACCGGTACCCTGACACCCAGTCACTACAACCGTTTGGCCTAGCAGGCAGCGCCGGGTGAAGGGGCGGTAACGGTGCAGCCCACGGTGCAACGCCTGGCAGAGCATCGCCGCCACAGGCGAGGCAATGACCAACGTGGCCCAGAGCACCACCACCCCCACCGGAATACGTATTAAGCCGAGTGGCAGCCAGCGCAACACCAGCAGCTCGATTGCAAGTGTAAGTGCCGCAGCAATGGTCAGAATGACCGTTAATGCAAGCGACGCGGGAACCCCCGCGAAACCTAAAGATACCAGCGTGCTGGCCATGTGATCTTCTTTGAGGCTATCGCGTTCAAACAACTCTAAAGGGGCTAAGCGGATAATCACTAATAGCCAGTAAAGGGCTAACAGCCCAAGTAGCACTGTAAAGACAATGGTTGGAAATTGCGTAGCAGCATGCACTAAATGGTTCATGGCGACTCCTCCCCCGGTACTTAGCCGGCGATGTATTGTTACTTCCAGCTTAGTCCAGATTAGCTTTCGGGCGCCACCACTACCTTGATCTCAGTCATCACAATAAAAAACGGGTGCCACCCGAAGATGACACCCGCTAGTTCTCAACCTTTCACACCGCATAAATCGCTAAGCGTTAATGCTGGTCGTGCTCCAGCGCCGGCTGATTGGACTCATGCTTTTTCCCCTTCATTTTGCGACCCAACCAATCAGAGGCTGTCGCAATCATGGCGTAGAAGCTGGGAATAAACAGGCTTCCCAAGGTGGCAACAGAGAACATGCCCATGGCCACCGTGGTACCAATGTGATGGCTACTCACATCGCTGGCGCCGGTCGCTAAGGCCAGTGGCAAGGTACCGAAGATAAACGCCAAGGAGGTCATTACAATGGGACGGAAACGCAGCTCTGCTGCGGTAATCGCCGCTTCACGAATGGTTTTACCCTGCTCTTTACGCTGAAGTTCGGCGAACTCTACGATCAGAATAGCGTTTTTCGCGGCAAGCCCGACCACCACCAGCATACCAATCTGCACATACACGCTGGTGTCCAGCCCGCGCAGCACGATGCCACCAATACCACCCAGGAAGGCAAAGGGCGTTGCCGTCAGTACCGCCAGTGGCAACGACCAACTTTCATACTGAGCCGCCAGAATCAGGAAGACCATCAATAGCCCGAAAACGATAGCCAGAGTCGCGGCATTCCCCAGGTTCGACTCCTGGTACGCCGTACCGGTCCAACCCATGCCCCAGTTGGTTCCCAGCGTTTCTTGAACCACCTGCTCCATCGCTTCGATCGCCTGCGCCGAGCTATAGCCAGGTGCGGGATTACCCTGGAACTGAGCACCGGCGTAAACACCGAATCGTGATACTACAGACGGACCCGTTTGACGCTCAAGCTCGACAAACTCGGAAAGCGGAATACGTTCACCATTACCGCCGCGAACATAAACGCTGCTCACATCTTCTGGCGTTTTACGGAATTCATCCTCGTTTTGCAGATACACCTGGAAATTACGGTTTTGGTAGCTGAAGTAGTTCACAAAGCCGTTACCAAAGGTGTTGGATAGGGCTGAGTTAATATTCTCCAGCGCCACGCCGTAACTTAGCGCCTTCTGCTGATCAATGTTGGCCCGGTACGACGGTACGTTGACGTTGAAGGTTGAAAACACCTGGTTAAGCGCAGGGTGCTCATTAGCCTTCTGCATGATCTGCAGCGAAGCTTCGTAGAGTTCCCGCGGCGTCGCCCCTTCAAAAGACTGCAAATAACCGGTGAAACCGCCCGTGGTCGAAAGCCCCATAATCGGTGGCACGTTAAAGGCCATCGCAGAGCCGCCATCGATACTGGCACCCAATCCCATAATGCGGCCCACTAACTCGTCAGCGGTCAGTTCGCGCTCAGCCCAGGGGTGCATATTGACGAACATGATGCCCCGGGCAGTGTTTACGGCGCTCGACAGAATGTCGTACCCCGCCACGGCAGAGGAGTATTCAACGCCTGGAATAGCTTCCACTTCCGCGCTGAGTTTTTCCATGTAGCGTTGGGTACGGTCAAGCGACGCCGCATCGGGCAGCGATACGCTTACCAGCACGATACCCTGGTCGGTCTCGGGCACCAGTGTTGAAGGCGTATTGACGTATAGCCAGTACGACCCCACCCCCGTCAGCACCGTGAGCGCCAATGCCAACACCCAAAAACGCACCAAGCCTTTTACGACCCACATGTAAGCGGCGGTAATCCCTGCGAACATACGGTCGAACAGACGGAACGGCGTGTTTAAAGCGCGTTTAACCTTGGACTGACCGGCGCCGGCGATTTTATGTTTAATAAAGATCGCCGATAGGGCTGGTGTAAAGGTCAACGCCATGACCGCCGAGAGCGCTACCGAGATCGCCACGGTAATCGCAAACTGCTGGTAAATCTGCCCTGTAAAGCCGCCCAGGAAGGCCACGGGAATAAAGACCGCTGCCATAATCAGCGAGGTGGCAATAACCGGACCACCGACCTCTTTCATTGCCCGGATAGTGGCATCCCGTACGCTGATATCATCCTCTTCACTCAGCACGCGTTCGACGTTCTCCACCACCAGGATGGCATCGTCGACCACTATCCCTATCGATAACACCAAGGCAAACAGCGTCAACAGGTTGATCGAAAAACCAAATACGTAGAAGCCTGCAAAGGTACCCACCACCGCGACGGGCACAACCGACATGGCAATAACCGTAAAGCGCCAGTTCTGTAGAAAGATAAACAGAATGACGATAACGATCAGAAAAGCTTCAATAAACGTTTTTATAACCGTTTCTACTGACGCATCGATAAACAGCGTGGTGTCGTAAGGCGCTACATATTCGAGGCCAGGAGGAAAGCGGCCCTGCAGTTCATCCATGGTGGCACGCACACCATTCGCCGTTTCTAACGCATTGGCCCCAGGCTGCTGGTTAATGATGATCGGCGTCATGGTGGAGCCGTTCAAACGCGCATCGACCCCGTAAAAAGATGCCCCAAGCTCAATGCGCGCCACGTCTTCCAAACGCAATGAGGAGCCGTCGCTATTGGTACGCAGGTAGATATTGCGGAAGTCATCTACGTCATTCAGTCGACCACCCGCAGTAATCGTATAGGTGTAAGCGCGTGGTTCACTTTGCGGCGTCGATGCCAGGCTACCGGCCGGGATCTCAGTGTTTTGCGCTCTAATTGCACTCGCCACTTCGCTAGGCGTTAGGTCGTACTGCGCCAATTTATCCGGGTCCATCCAGATGCGCATGGCGAACTCACCACCACCCAACACCTCAGCATTACCCACCCCAGGCACCTGACGCAGTTCATCAAGCACGTTCAAGGTGGCGTAGTTCTGCATATAGATGTTGTTGTAGTCACCGCTTGGCGAAGTCAGCGCTATAAACATCAAAATAGAGTCCGAGCGCAGCTCCACGGTCACGCCTTGGGACTGCACTGCCTCTGGCAACTGCGAAAGCGCCCCTTGAACCCGGTTGTTAACGTTGATGGTATTAATATCGCCATCGGTGCCGATATTAAATGCCACGCTAAGGCTCATGGTGCCGTTATCAGCGCTGTTTGAGGTCATGTAGAGCATGTCCTCAACGCCGTTAATGGCTTCCGCGAGCGGTGCCGCAACAGTTTGTGCGACGGTTTCAGCATCCGCTCCTGGGAATTGCGCCTGAACGGAAACCGTCGGCGGCACAACGCTGGGGTACTGCTCAATAGGCAGTATCCGCATCGACATAACGCCCACCAGCGTGACGATAATTGCCAACACTGTGGCAAATATCGGGCGGCTGATGAAGAAGTTAGAGAAGTTCATTATTGCGCACCCTCTTCCCCTTCAGCGGGCTGGCTATCGGCTGCCCCCTCTTCCATCGCTTGCGCCGCTTCTTGCTCTTCTTGCGCCTCTTCTTGCTCAGCTTCTTCGACTACTGCCCCTGCATTGCCATCAAATGGCTGGGGGTCAATTGCCATCCCCGGCTCTAAACCGGCGGGGTCGCCGACAATAACGCGATCACCCGGCTCGATGCCCTCACGAATCAACTGCCAGGGGCCCGCCACTTCGCCTAAAGAGATCGTCTGTTCGCGGGCCTTATTCTCTTCGTCCAGCACGTACACTTGCGGGCCCATTAAGCCTTGGGTCACAGCAATTTCTGGCACGGCCAGCACGTCAAAGCGCTTTAAGCCTTCAATACGCACGCGTACAAATTGGCCGGGCAGTACGCTAGCGTCCGGGTTTTCAAACGTTGCGGATGCCTGAACGGTACTGGTGCCGCTGTCTACCCGTGAACCCAGGAAGTCTAAATGGCCTTCCAGCTCAGAATCGCTGCCGCCGCTCACACCTGGAATACTCAAACGTGCACGAATATCCGACGTTTCACCGCCCTCACTCAACTGTTGGCGCAGCTCAAAAGCGTCGCGCTGAGGCAGTTGGAAGCGTACTTCTAGTGGGTCTAAAGGCGTGATGGTGGCCAGCTCCGTTCCGGAAGTGACCAAATTACCAACGTTGACTTGGCTCAAACCGATCATACCCGAAACAGGGGCGGTCACCTGGGAATAGCCTAAGTCCAGGTTAGCGCTGGTTAAGGCAGCCTCTGCTTGTGCAACGCTCGCTTGGGCTACCCGTTGGTCGGCCAATGCCTGGTCATACTGCTGACGGCTTACGGAGTTCTGGCTTAGCAACTGCTCGAAGCGCTGGGCATCACGCTGGGCGCGTGAAAGCTCGGCACGAGCGCTTTGTAAATCAGCCTCACGCTGGTTGACGGTTGCCTGATAAAGATCTGGCTCGATGGTATAAAGGTTATCGCCCTCCTCCACCAACTGGCCGGGTTCAAAGTGACGCTCTTCCAGAAAACCGTTTACACGGGCAACCAAGGTGACTTCATCATCACTGCGCAGCAACGAGGGGTAAGATTTATCTAGTGGGATATCCTGACGGGCCATTTCCACCACTTCGACCTTGTGTGGTGGGGTTTCTTGCTGGGCACCTTGTTGGGGTGCCTCTGATTGCTCTTGACCACAGGCCGCGAGTGCCAGCGCGGCTAACAGCGTCACCAGACTCGCTCGGTGTGAGTGAATCATTTTCATCATACGTTGAGTTCCCATATATTTTTTAAGGTGACCGATAGCACGTGCGCACCTGGATCATTTACAACAGACGGGCAATTACGTGCCAGGCTGGGGCGGTGCACCGATGTTGAGCGCGGGCTCATAGCGGTCATTGCCGCCGCTTTCTGGTAGGGTAAAGTTCACTTCATCGCCGGTTAACCACGCATTGACTTCCTCAATGGCGTCTACATCCAGGCGGCCAGCTTGCTGACGCAGCGAGAGCAGATTCACCACATAGTCGTAGCGGGCCTCGGCGTAGTTGGCGATGGCGTTATACAGATTTTGCTCAGCGTTCAACACATCCACGATGTTACGTGTGCCGACTTCATAACCAGCGCGAGTGGCCTCCAGTGCGCTCTGGTTTGAGACGATGGCCTGCTCACGGGCCTCAACGGTTTCCACATCGTTGCTGACTTGGGTATAAAGCGAGCGGACTTGTTGGATCGACAAGCGCCGCTGGGACTCAAAATCGTACTGGCTACTTTCCAGTTGATAAGTCCCCTGGCGGATGCTGGCGCTGGTGATGCCGCCGGTGTAGATCGGCAAATTGGCGCTTAAGCCCACCTGGCTAGAGGAGTCATTCCCCGTGGTGTTATCAATATCACTGTCGCCATATTGATAGTTACCAAAGGCTTGAAGGGTGGGTAAACGACCCGCGCGGGCAATTTCCACGCTGCTACGGGAAACCTCAATACCCGCCTGCTGGGCCAATACTTGAGGATTAAGCTCAAGGGCTTGCTCTACCCAGTAGTCGCGGCTGCTTGGCTCTGGGAGTGCAATCGGCATACTGTCGCCCAACGCTTCAATGCTGGCGTAACGCTGGCCGGTCAGCTGCTCTAGTGCCTCAAAAGCCACCTGCAGATTGCTCTCTGCGGCAATGCGATCAGCACGCGATTGGTCAAAGGTGGCGCGTGCCTCTTCGACTTCGGTAATCGCAATCAAACCGACTTCAAACTGCTCGCCCGCCTGCTCAAGCTGACGGCCAATGGCCCGCTCTTGAGCAAAACGCGCTTCTAGCACTTCATGAGCACGCAGGATGTCGAAATAGGCACTGGCTGTATCGATCAGTAGCTGCTGTTCGGTGGCTGCCAGCAAGTACACCTGCTGATCAATTTGACGCTCGGACCGAGTGACTTCTCGGCGTGTAACTTCATCATAAAGCGCTTGGGTGGCTTCTAAGGAGAGCGAGACGGTGTTGTAACGGTCATCATCGGACCTCACATTATTCTGGCCAGCACCTACTCCCGCTTGGGTTGAACCCTGACTTTCATACTGTTGATTATGCGCCACGGTGCCCGACGCGTTGATTTGGGGGAGCAAACCACTTCGAGCAATATCTCTGCCTGCTTCAACGCCCAAATACTCGGAACGCGCAGAGGCAAGCTCTGCGTTATTGTCCAACGCATCACGGGTAATCGTGATGAGATCGGCAGCTTGAGCAGGCAATACAAAGGAAGCGGTGATTACCGCTAACAGTAAGGGTCGTAAAGGGGCATTGACTGCCCAGTGTGCCAGTCGCATGGGATTGCCTCTAGGTATCAGCGTCAGGATGGCGCATGTGCTAAATCAATTAGCGCATTTAACCATTCAGAAAGATGAGCATTATAGTTACATTCATGTATGTATGCTAGCCTTGAACAATCTAAAAATGTGTGTGCAGCCTATTGTCAAGTCTCTCCCAGCTTACCTTAGTCCAAAGCATGATGGGTTGGCGATAAATCGAACTTTCTTTTGCGAAACTCCCGCGTATCGATGCCCCATTTATTCAGGCGTGAAGCAAGCGTAGTGGGCTTGATGCCCAGCAGCTCCGCCGCACCTCCCGCCCCGGAAACTTTACCTCCCGCCCGCTCCAGAGCAGCAATTGTGCTCTCCCGCTGGCGCTGGCCAAGCGCATGTTCGGTCAGCAGAGCTTCACTTTTCTCCACGCTGGCGTGGGCTGACGCGGGCACCGGGTTAGTACGACCTATCGAACGCGGGGGCTCACCCAACAGCAGGTCATCAAACATCAAGCGGCGGTCCTGGGTCACAATCACTTGGCGCTCAATAATGTTTTCCAGCTCACGAATATTGCCCGGCCATGGGTAGCGCTGAAGAATTTCCAATTGGGCGGGGGGGATGCGCACTCCCGGCTTATTAAATTTCAGGCAGGCACGCTGTAAAAAGTGCCGCGCCAGCAGCGGTACGTCTTCTATTCGTTTGCGCAACGGTACCGAATCAATCGGGAACACATTGAGGCGGAAATAGAGATCCTCACGAAAGTGGCCCTCGTCGATCATGTCGCGTAGTTCGCGGTTAGTAGCAGCAATCACACGAACATCTACCTCGCGGGTACGGTTATCGCCCACCCGCTCAAATTGCTGGTCCTGCAACACCCGCAGCAGCTTGCTCTGCAGCTCCAGGGGGATTTCACCGACTTCATCCAGAAATAGCGTGCCGCCGTGGGCAAGCTCGAAGCGCCCTGGACGATCCTGAACCGCGCCGGTAAAGGCGCCTTTTACATGGCCAAAAAATTCGCTCTCAAACAGATCACGGGGAATAGCCGCACAGTTCACGCGAATCAACGGTCGATCACTGCGCGAGTTACCGGCATGAATGGCGCGGGCAATCAGTTCTTTGCCGGTACCCGACTCGCCGCTGATCAGCACGTTGGCGCTAGTGGGAGCGACCAGCTCAATCTGCTGGATCAGTTTTGCCACCGCCGGGCTATTGCCGACAATATCGCGATGGTTAAGCTCCGCTTTTATCTCTTCTTGAAGGTACTCATTCTCCAGCTCCAGACGCTGCTTGAGTGACTCCACCTCTGCAAGGGCATCACGCAGTTGCTGCTCAGCGCGCTTGCGCTCGCGAATATCGCGAAACAGCACCACCGCCCCAACCAAACGACCCATTTCAAAAATGGGGGTGCTGGTGTACTCAACGGGAATCGCCTCGCCATTTTTATGCCAGAAGACTTCGTTATCGACGTGATGCACCTGGCCGTCGCTGAACGAGGCGTGAATAGGACACTGCTGCACCGGGAAGTGGCTGCCATCGGCGTGGGTATGGTGGAACATCAGGTGCGCGTCGTGGCCCACCATATCCTCAGTACTCCAGCCCAGAATGCGCTCGGCGGCGGGGTTAACAAAGGTGGTTTTACCCTCGGCATCCAGGCCATAAATGCCCTCACCCGCTGCGCCCAGAATCAGCTGGTTCTGTTTCTCAATCTGCTCGAATACCTGCTCGACTCGCTGCCAGCCCACCTCTCCCTGGCGGTGTTGGCGGCCTAACTCCGCTTTTGCTCGCTGCTGCTCGGCTTTATTGCGGTCGATCAGCGTCAGCAACAGCTGCGAAGAGTCTTCAATATGCTGGGCATAAACTTCTACCCGATAAGGCTGGCGCAGCATGTCTAGTATCGCCAGGTCATCCGACCAGGCCGTTTTTCGTGCCAGCGTCTCATCAGTAAAGCTCACCCATAGCGGCAGTGAAGCACTCAAACGATGGCTAAAAGGCGCCTTTAGAGGGAGTGCTTCATCAATATTGAGCAACTCACAGGCGGCAGGGTTAGCGTCCAGCAGCTGATCGGCAAAAGGGTCGACCACGATCATCGCCAGAGGTGAGAAACCGCCCATCAAGGCCGCGGTGTGTGTGCGTTGTTGCTCATCCATTGGCATACCTCATGGCTCAAGGTGGTTTCTCCTTAACCATTCAATTCCCGCGCCACTTACGACATTTCGCAAATAAAACAACGAAATATCGTTAATTACGATTTTTCGTAACGCGATAAGCGCTTCAAAAACATCTTCGTAAAAATAAATTAATTCATTAAAAACAGATAATTAAAAACAATTCGCTCCAGTTGGCACACAAATAGCAATGGTTAGGTGGATAGTGCGATAGCGCCACACGCTTAATCTCTTTTGCACCAGGACGGCGCAGCCATCGGTTTTATTGCTCCTATTTATCGCTCCTAGCAGGAAACACTAAAACTCTTGGGTTAGGCGTTAATTAACCGAAATGACACAGGAGACATACTTATGTCTTATCTAATGCCCAGTGAATTTGTCACCAAATTGGTGGATCAGGGTGAGTCAAAAATCTATATGGGCACCCGAGATACGCTTATCCGCTCCTTTATGGCGGGGGCGACCCTAGCGTTGGCGGTTATTTTTGCCATCACCATCGCGACCCAAACAGGCAACTTTTTGATTGGGGCGCTGCTCTTTCCGGTCGGCTTTGTGATGCTTTATCTGATGGGCTATGACCTGCTCACAGGTGTTTTCACCTTGGTACCTCTTGCATGGCTCGACAAGCGGCCTGGCGTCACCCTGCCCCGGATGCTGAAGTGCTGGGCGCTGGTGGGGCTTGGCAACCTTTGTGGCGCCCTATTTATCGCCACCTTTGGCTACCTGAACTTCACCATGGGCGGCACTGAAGAGATCAACGCTGTCGGCCAAATGATGATGACCGTTGGTGAAAGCCGCACGGTTGGGTACCAGGAGGCGGGGCTTGCCGGTTGGATCGTGCTTTTTCTGCGGGGCATGTTCTGTAACTGGATGGTCTCAATGGGCGTGGTGGGCGCCGCCATCTCCACAACGGTTTCCGGCAAGATCATGGCCATGTGGATGCCGATCATTGTCTTCTTCTATCTCGGCTTTGAGCACTCCGTGGTCAACATGTTCTTGTTCCCGATTGGTCTCATGATGGGCGCTGACTTCACTCTGTATCAATACATTATGTGGAACGAAATCCCCACGGTACTGGGCAACTTGGTAGGCGGTTTAACTCTGGTTGGTTTGGTTCTCTACACCACCCACGTCCGCACCCAAGCCAAAAAAGTCTTTTCTTGATCACAGCCTATTAGGCAAAAAAGGGCGTCAAACGCCCTTCCTCTAAAGGAGAACTATCATGGATAAGCTCGAAATGCGTCACACTCTGCTCGCCGCCAAAGCGCGTAAAAAGATGAGCTGGGACGATATTGGTAAGGCAGTCGACATGTCGCCAGTCTGGGTCGCCTCCGCCTGCTACGGTATGAACAGCGCCAGCCAAGAGGTTGCCGCTAAGCTTTGCGACACACTGGGTGTGGAGAGCGATGTCGCTGACGCCCTGGTGGCCTTCCCTACCAAAGTCTGGGATGAAGCGATTCCCCAAGACCCTTTCATCTACCGCCTGTACGAAGTTGTCGGCGTATACGGGGAGACCCTTAAAGACGTGGTGCAGGAGAAATTTGGCGACGGCATTATGAGCGCCATCGACTTCACCATGGAGGTCGACAAAATCGAAGACCCCAAAGGCGACCGGGTTTTGCTCACCTTAAACGGTAAGTTTTTGCCCTATAAGTCTTGGTAACTCAAGCTAAGGACTCGACCCTCGCCACGCTGCGTTCAACTGCCGAGCGGTAACCGGCACCGAATAGCAGCAGATGATTCAGTAGCGGGTAGAGCTGAAACAGGGCTTCACGCCTCGGCCAATCGGTCGGGGCGTCGCCGTTCCAGTAGGCGTCAAAAAACGCCTCGCCCGGCGAACCAAATAGCGTCAGCATCGCCACGTCCACTTCCGGGTAGTGGCGATAAACGGCCGGATCGATAAGCGCCGGCCCCCAGGTGGTGAAGAGCACATTCCCCGACCAACAATCGCCGTGTAGCAAGCTGGGCGGTACATTCGGCAACCAGTGTTCTAAATCATGGGCTAAGCGCTCGATCCGCCCTCGCAGCTCATTACCCAATAGACCACGCTGGTGGCACGCCTCACACAGCGGAAGTAGGCGACGCTCGCGCTGAAAAGCTCGTCCGTCGCTAAGCGGGGAATTCGGCTGAGGCGTTTGCCCACAGGCATTATCTTGATGCCAGCCGTGGGCATCGCCAATTACGCTATGCAGGCCGCGCAGCCCTTCACCAAGCGCGGCCTCGCTCTTCGGCTCCCCAGGCACTGTGTCTAATGACTCAATGACCAGCCAGCCTTCCGATAAACCTAGCACTTCCGGGACCGCAAGCTTCTCGCAGGCGCTGCCCAAGACACGTAGCCCCTCGGCTTCACCGCGCACTCGCGTCGCGTCGTCGTGCTTAATCACCACCTGCCCCTGTTGGGTCTCCAAGCGATAAACGGCAGCAATGTCACCCCCACTTAGCGGCTGCAAACCGCCGGTAGGGGTTAACTCGATAGACTCGAGCAGCTGGCTCAGGGTGGCATCCATAGTGCGTCTCTCCATAAGGATGAGTAGGTCCTAAGTTTGGTAGTTTAATTCAAGCGTTTATCGATCAATGATTCCAGTTCCAACTGATCATCATGGAAGCGGCGGATACCTTCAGCCAGCTTGTCGTTGGCCATGGCGTCTTGATTGTGGCCCCAGCGGAAGGCGGTTTCGCTCAGCGGCTCAGTAGGTTTGCCACTGCCTTTACCAGATTGAATTTGTGCGGTGACACTGCCTTCAGTGGCATCCAGCTCTTCTAGCAAGGCAGGCGAAATCGTTAGCCTTGGGCAGCCTGCTAAGGCAAGCACCTGGCCGGTGGTGCGGAAGCTTGCGCCCATTACTACGGTGTCGTAGCCACCCTGGTTGGCACGCTCACAAACACCCTGAACAAACTGAACGCCTGGATCGTTTTCCGGCGTGTAGTCGTTGCCAGTCTCTTTTTTATACCAATCAGTCACACGGCCGACAAAGGGAGAGATCAGAAATACCCCGGCATCAAAGCAGGCCTGGGCTTGGGCATCGCTGAACAGTAGCGTTAGGTTGCACTGAATGCCCTCGCGTTCGAGCACCTCGGCGGCACGAATGCCTTCCCAAGTAGACGCCAGCTTGATCAGCACACGGTCACGTGACACGCCGCGTGCGTCGTACAGTTCGATTAACTCATGGGCCTTGGCGATGCTGGCCTGGGTATCAAACGACAAACGAGCAGCCACTTCGGTGGAGACACGGCCCGGCACCACGGCGGAAATCTCACTACCCATCGCCACCGCCAGACGGTCAACGGCATGCTTGACCTGCTCTTCACGGCTACCACCAGAGGCTTTTACGCTGCTCAGCTCTTCGTCGATCAGCGCTTGATAACCTGGCAGGCTAAACGCTTTGAGCAGCAGCGACGGGTTAGTGGTGGCATCCTGGGGCTGATAACGGCGAATAGCCTCAAGATCTCCGGTATCGGCGACGACAAGCGAATGTTGCTTTAACTGTTGCAGCTGGCTGGTCATAAAATCTCCTTGATATGCTTTTAAGCGCCGCCATGGCGTTGTTCAAGTGCTGCGCAATAACGCGCATAAATGGGTTGGTAGGCGGCCACACTTTCTGGTTGTGGGTCGGCCAACGACTTGGCATCCAAATGGACGAGCCGCTCACACAGCGCCTCCAGAGTTACGCCCTCGGTCCGCTGGTCGCACCAAGCCGCCTGTATTGCCGCGCCAAGCGCGGCCGCATCGGTAATCTCAGGGCAAATCACCTGGGTACCGGTAATATCCGCTACCATCTGCCGCCATACGGGGCTGTTAGCGCCGCCACCGATCAAGCGAATCTGGCTGGCCCCGGCGGTTAAATCACCCAGCAGTTCCAGCCCATAGCGTAGCCCGAAAGTGGCCCCCTCCACCACGGCCCGACACACATTAGCCTGGGTGGTATTCAGACTGGTCAGGCCAAGGAAGTCCGCTGCGGCGTCGGGAAGCATTGGCACTCGCTCGCCGTTGAAAAACGGCAATACGGTCACGCCTTCGGCGCCTATTGGCGCGCTGGCTACCTTCTCGCCAAACGCCGACAGATCCAAGCCAAACAGCTCGCGTACCCGCGTCGTGGCCGAAGTGACATTCATCGTGCAGATCAATGGCAGCCAGCCGCCGGTGCTGGAGCAGAAGTTGGCGACCATGGCGTTATCGCACTCAATAGGGGTAGCCGAGTAAGCGCAAACGGTGCCGGAGGTGCCCAGACTCAGCGTGATTAGCCCTGGGGTAATATTGCCGGTGCCAATGGCACCCAACATATTGTCGCCGCCGCCGGAGGAGACGACAACATTTTCGCCCAGCCCCAGCTCACGGGCCACCGCCGGGCGCACAACGCCTACCGGCTCATGGGCTTCCAGCACGCGGGGGAGTACCCGCTTGGGGTCTAGTTCTGGGGCTATCTCGGCAAAAACATCCAGCTGCCAGCAGCGCTTAAGGGTATCGAAGTAGCCAGTGCCGGAGGCATCGCCCGCCTCGGTGACCCGTTCACCGGTGAGCCAGAAATTAAGGTAGTCGTGGGGCAGCAGTAGGCTCTCGATACGCCGATAAGCATCCGGCTGCCGCTCCCGCAGCCAAGCGACTTTAGACGCGGTATAGCCGGTTTGCAGCACCAGCCCCAGCTTCTCTAAACAGCCTGCCTCGCCACCCAGTCGGGCAACTAAATCAGCGTTCTGGGCGCTGGTCTCGGTATCGCACCACAGCTTGGCGGGGTAAACCGGCACACCTTCGCCATCGAGTGCGACCATGCCGTGCTGCTGGCCGGAGACGCCGATGCCGCGCACTTGGCTGGCCGAGACACCGGCTTTGTCCAGTGCGGCAAAAAAAGCCTCTTTTAGGGCGGCTAACCACTCCGCGGGCGCCTGCTCTCGGCGGCCATTTTCGCCCTCTTCCAGGTGATGGGGGCGGCTTGCTTCAGCCAGAATCTTGCCCCGCTCAACGTCTACCACCACTACCTTGGTACTCTGGGTACCGCAATCTACCCCGATATACATCACAATGTTCCTTTGGACGACGCCAGACCCTCTAGCGTAGCGCGTGCGCCACGTTCGTGCAGTGAACTTAGAGCAGCTAAATAGGCTTCAACAAAACGGGTGCTGTCGATTAAGTCGCCAAACAGCTCGCGGTTTTCGATAAAGGCCGTTGGCCGCTGGCGATTCTCGGCAGCAATCGCCATGAGCGGCGCTTTCAAGCGATCGACAATTTCAATGGGCTCACCCTGCTCGTCTACCCCTTCAGCGTAGCGCGCCCAGCTGGCCACCACGGCGGCGCTGCGCTCTATCTCGCCACCTTGGGCCAACTGTTGGCGAATCACCGGCACTAGCCACTTAGGAATGCGGTCAGAGCTCTCGGCGCAGAGGCGTGCCAAGGTATCTTTGATTTGCGGATTGGCGAAGCGCTCAATCAGCGTTAAGCGGTAGGTTTCCAAATCAACCCCCGGCACTGGCGCCAAGGTCGGCGTGCCCTCTTCGCGCATATAGCCCAGTAAAAAATCAACGAATAGCGGATCTTGGCACACCTCATGGGCATAGCGGTATCCGGCTAAATAGCCAAAATAGGTCAGCGCCTGGTGGCTGGCGTTGAGCAGGCGTAGCTTCATTAGCTCGTAGGGTTCGACATCCTCCACCACTTGGACACCCACTTTATCAAACGCCGGACGCCCAAGGGGGAAGTGGTCTTCCAACACCCACTGGGTGAAGGGTTCGGAGACCACCGGCCAGGTATCCTCTACCCCAAAACGCTGACTCAGTTCATCAATATCCGTAGGCGACGTCACCGGGGTAATACGATCCACCATGGCGTTGGGGAACGCCACTTCGCTGGCAACCCAGGCGCCTAGCTCGGCGTCCCGCGCCTGGGCATAGGCGCCAAACATACGCTTGGCCACGTCGCCATTACCTTGAATATTATCGCAGGACATCACGGTGAACGGCGCAATGCCCCGCGTACGGCGGCGGGCGAGCGCTTCCACCACCAGCCCGAAGCTGGTGGTGGGCTGGGTAGGGTTAGCAAGATCGGCGCGTACCTGGGGGTTATCGAGGTCGAATTCGCCGCTCACCGGGTGAAAATTGTATCCGCCTTCGGTCACTGTCAGCGACACAATGCGAATCTCCGGATCGGCCATCTGCTCGATTACTGCCTCGGTCTCTTCCGGTGCAAACAGGTAATTCACCATACTGCCAATGACCCGCGGCTCATACTGGCCATCAGGGTGTTTCACCACCAAGGTATAGAGATAATCCTGCGCTGCCAGCGCCTGCTGCATGCGTTTGTCGCCAGGCATCACGCCCACGCCAACAATGCCCCAATCCAGCGCTTCGCCCTGGTTCATCAAGGCATCCAGGTACATCGCCTGATGAGCGCGGTGAAAGCCGCCGACGCCGATGTGCACGATGCCGGGGGTTAGCGTCTTGCGGTCATATTGAGGTTTGGCAACATCGTCGGTTAGCGTGCCCAGGTTATGATTGTTAAGACGGGTCATGGGACTCTCCAGCCAAGGCCTACTTGGCGCGATGGGGTGAATAAAGACAGGTAACAAGTAGCGATATAAGAGCGCTAACAAAAAGGGCTACCGCCAGCGCTGGTCGGGCGGTAAACAGCAATTTTTGATTAATTGAGCGTTGAGCATATCTTTGTGATGAGTGCGCTCCAGCGCCCCGGCTCGCCCCTGGCCCATCTCAAGCCAGCGATTGATCAGCCGCTCAACCAGCACGACGTCATCGACGTCTATAAATAGCGTCCAATCAAACAGCGGGCGCAGTTCGCGCCAGGGGGAGCGATCCAGCAGCAGGTAGTTGCCCTCGACAATGACGATGCGCTGCTCAAGAGTGATGAGTCGGCCACCGGCACGGGCGAGATCCAGCGGGCGGTCAAACACGGGTACCGCTACCGGGTGAACTGCTTGGCGGATGCGCTCGAGGTCGCAGCGAAGCCCCTCTACATCAAAGGTGTGGGGCGCGCCTTTTACCGGCACCTGCTCCTCGCCCAAAACGGCGTTATCGAAGTGGTAGCCATCCATGGGCACCAGCCCGACCTGGCCCGGCAAGCGCTGATTAATGGCATCGCAGAGCTGGGCGCTGCGATAGGACTTCCCCGCTCCCGGCGGCCCTGCCAGCGCGACCAGGTAACGCGAAGCGCCTTCGGCGGCATGAATAATCTGTTGTGCTAAGGCATCAAGATCAGGGGTCATGGCAACCTCAACTCATCCAGTTGCCGCCATCGACATTGAGCGTCTGGGCGACCACGTAATCGCTGTCCTGGCTGGCCAGAAAAACCGCTGCGCCGGTATGATCTTCCGGCAGGCCCATACGCCCGAAGGGAACCGCTTCGCCTACTAGGCGTTTTTTCTCGCCGAGCGGACGGTTCTCATAACGGGCAAACATTGCGTCGACCTCTTCCCACATCGGCGTGTCCACCACTCCGGGGGCGATGCCGTTGACGTTGATACGGTGTTTGATTAGATCCAACCCGCTGGATTGAGTAAGGCTGATCACCGCGGCTTTGCTGGCGCAGTAAACGCTTACCAGGGCTTCACCGCGGCGACCTGCCTGGGAAGCCATATTGATGATCTTGCCCCCCTGACCACGGGCCACCATCGAACGGGCAACCGCCTGCAAGGTAAAAAACATGCCCTTGGTATTGACCGCAAACTGCGTATCAAAGCTTTCCTCAGTGACTTCAAGCACCGGCGCCATATCAAAAATCGCAGCGTTATTGACCAGAATATCGATGCCGTCAAAGCGATCCGTTACTGCTTTGACCATGGCATCAATTGACACCTGATCGCAGACATTCAACTCGACCCCCATCACCTTTTCAGCAGGCACCTGTTGCTGCAGCGTCGCTAAAGCATCATCAATAGCGCCCCGGTCAATATCCGCCACTACCACGCTGGCCCCTTCGCTTAAATAACGCTGGGCAATGGCCAAACCAATGCCCCGAGCTCCGCCGGTAATCACCGCAACTTTATTGTTTAATTTCATCGTTATCTCCAGGTTACTCAGCGGAGCCTTTATCAATTAGCCGGGTGGCTATCGGCTTGCCACTCGTCTATCAAGGCTTCCAGGCCGTGCATGTGCTCTAAAATGCGCCAGGCGCCAGCTTGAATAAGCCGCGCCGACTGCTCGGCATCCACATGGCTGGCGCCGACAAACCCAATCACACACATGCCCGCGGCATGGGCGGCGGTCACTCCGGCCACGCTATCTTCCACCACCAGGCAATCCCGCGGCACTTGGCCTAAATGGGAGGCTGCCAGGCGATAGAGCGCGGGGTCAGGCTTGGGGTGGGCCACCTGATCAGCGGTAAAAATAGGCACCTCGCCCAAGGCCCTGGCCAACCCCGTGCTTGCCAGTGACGCCAATACGCGGCTGCGCCGACTGTTGGAAACCACCGCCTTTTCCAAGCTGATGCCCCGAATTGCCTTATCGGCACCGTCTATGGCTTTAAGCTCCCGCGCCAGACGCGCTTCAATGGCGGTGTCCACCTGCTCTGTGGCATCGATTGGCAGCTTGTGGGCACTTAACGCTTCCAGATGATGCAGGATATCCCCGGTGGTCATCCCCAAGGCTTGACCAAGCGCTTGGTCAATATTCAGATCGGGCAGCCAGCGGGAGAGGTACTCCGCCAGCGTACCTTCCGCAAGGGCCTCGCTGTCGACCAGCACGCCATCGCAGTCAAAGATGAGCGTCCTCATGCAGGCTCCTCAGAAGGCGAGCCGGGGGCGCGGTTATCGTGGCGCGTCAGCCCCGCTAGCGGATGCTGCTGCAGGCTAGACAGGGCCTGCCCGCCTGCGTCAAACAGGTGGGCACGCTCGGGATCAAAGCCGAAGCGCACGGTATCGTTTACCCGGTAGGCCACATCGCCATCGGCCATGATAGTAATCAGCTCGTCGTCCATTTGAACGTAGAGCGAGGTTTGACCACCCAAGCGCTCCAGCACCTTGATTTCGCCGCTCAACGGTCCATGCTCCTCGAGTACCAGGTGTTCAGGGCGAACACCTAGCTCAAGGGTGGCGTTAGGATCCAAGTGCGCACCGTCAACCGGCACGCTGCGCTCGCCGCCACCGGGTAAGCGAATAGCCACCCCGTCAGACGTTACGCCGGTCAGCGTTACCGGCAGAAAATTCATTTTCGGTGAGCCAATAAAACCCGCCACAAAGCGATTGCACGGGTGGTGATAGAGCGCCATGGGCGAGCCCACCTGCTCGACCACGCCGTCGTGGAGCACGACGATTTTATCCGCCATGGTCATCGCTTCGATCTGGTCGTGGGTGACGTAGATCATGGTGGCGTCCAGCTCATCATGCAGGCGCGCAAGCTCGATGCGCATCTGCACACGTAGCGCGGCATCCAGGTTGGAGAGCGGCTCGTCAAACAGGAAGATGCTGGGGTTACGCACGATCGCACGGCCAATCGCCACCCGCTGGCGCTGACCGCCGGAGAGCGCTTTGGGCTTGCGGTCTAACAGCGGCTCTAGCTGCAGAATTTTGGCCGCCTCCAGCACCTTGGCGCGGCGCTCCTCCTTGGGCACACCGGCCAGGCGCATGCTGAAGCCCATGTTGCCCTCTACCGTCATATGCGGGTAAAGCGCGTAGCTCTGGAACACCATGGCGAGGCCGCGGTCGGCTGGGCCGACGTCATTGATACGCTGACCGTCGATCAATATATCGCCATCGGTTGCGCTTTCCAGCCCGGCGATCATGCGCATCAGGGTCGATTTACCACAGCCGGAAGGGCCAACGAAAACGACAAACTCGCGGTCGTTCACCTCAAGGTCGATGCCTTTGATCACCTCGGTGTCGCCGAAACGCTTGGTAATATTGTGCAGTTGTAGTGTTGCCATGAGGAAAATCCTTTACTTGACGGCACCAAAGGTCAGGCCACGTACCATTTGTTTTTGGGTCATCCAACCGAGTATCAAAATTGGCGCAATCGCCATGGTGGAAGCAGCGGACAGCTTGGCCCAGAACAGCCCCTCTGGGCTCGAGAATGAGGCAATATAAGCGGTTAACGGCGCTGCATTTGAGGTCGTCAGGTTGAGACTCCAGAACGCCTCGTTCCAACTCAAAATGACCGATAGCAGGCCCGTTGAAGCGATGCCCGGCAGCGTTAGCGGCAGTAGCAGAAAGAACACTTCCTGGAGGGTCGAGGCACCGTCCATACGCCCTGCTTCAAGAATGTCTTTGGGCATATCTTTAAAGAAGGTGTAGAGCATCCACACCACAATCGGCAGGTTCATCAGGGTGTAAATGATGATCAGCCCGGTGCGGGTGTCGAGCAGCCCGGTGTCTCGGAAGATCAGATAAATCGGCACCAGCACGCCCACCGAGGGCAGCATCTTGGTAGAGAGCATCCATAGCAACGTGCCCTTAGTACGCTTAGTGGGCAAAAAGGCCATGGCGTAGGCCGCCGGAATCGCCAGGAGCAGCGCTAAAAACGTAGAGCCAAACGCCACCGCAACGCTATTAAGCGCAAATCGTGCGTAGCCCGAGCGCTCCTGTACCGCTTGGTAGCTCTCTAAAGTGGGCGAAAAAATCAGCGTAGGATCAGCAATCGCCGCCGATTCGGTTTTAAACCCGGTGAGGATCATCCAGAAAATCGGAAAGAAGATCACCAGCGCCACCGTCCAACCCAAAAGCGTCAGCAAGATGCGCTTGCTTTGCGCTGAGCGCCATCCTGACACCGAGCGTGGCGCTGCCGTTTTGGAACTTAATGTTGTCATCGAAGTACTCCCAGGACACAAATGCCGGTCTAGTCTTCCAGGTTTTTGGCCACCATACGGACCAGGAAGATCGCCACGATATTGGCGAGAATGATCGCGATCACCCCACCGGCGGAGGCAGTGCCCACGTCGAAATCAAGTAGCGCACGAATGTAAATCAGGTAAGCCAGATTGGTGGTCGCCAAGCCTGGGCCACCGGAGGTGGTGACAAAAATCTCGGCAAAAATGGTCAGCAGGAAGATCATCTCGATCATGATGACTACGCTGATGGCACGCTTTAGATGCGGCAGAGTGATAAAGAAGAAAATCGCCACCGGTCCTGCCCCATCCATACGTGCCGCTTCCACCTGATCTTCATCCAGCGACTGCATTGCGGTAAGCAGAATCAACAGCGCAAACGGTAGCCACTGCCACGCCACGATGATCACAATCGAGGTCAGCGGCAGCGAGGAGAACCAGTCGACGGCGGGCAGGCCGATAGACTCAGACAGCCACGCCAGCACCCCATTGGAGGGATGCATCATCATATTTTTCCACACCAGAGCACTAACGGTGGGCATCACAAAAAAGGGCGAGATCGCCAACACACGGGCGATCCCGCGACCTGCAAACTCCTGTTGGAACAGCACCGCCAGCAGGGTGCCGCCTACCACGGTAATCGCCAACACCCAACCTACCAGCAGCAGCGTGTTGCCCATGGCGGCCCAAAGGGCTGGGTCGGTGAGAAGATATTCATAGTTTTCCAACCCGGCAAAGCCGGTCATGCCAGGCATTAGCAGGTTGTAATACTGAAAGGAGAACCACAGCGTCATGCCTAGCGGCACAATCATCCATAGCAGCAGTAGCGTCACGGCCGGCGCTTGGAGCGACAGCGTTCTCAGCCCACCGACTGTACGGCCGGAAGCACGTGTTTTATTCATGGGAATACCTGCAGAAACAGTGTGGGTGCAATGCCTGCCTAGCTAGTCAAGGCAGGCATTGCGGCCATCAATCTAGATAACCAGCCCGCTGCATGGTGCGTTCGGTGGCACGCTGAGCACTTTCTAACGCCTGCTCCACCGTGGTGTCACCGGTTAGCGCTGCGGCAATGGTTTGGCCTACCTGGGTACCGATCGACTGAAACTCTGGAATGCCGACGAACTGCACACCCACGTAGGGGTTGGGTTCCAGGGTAGAGTCGGTTGGGTCGGCGTCCTGAATAGCCTTTAGCACGAAGTCAGCAAAGGGGGCTGCTTCGGTGTACTGCTCATTGGCGTAGGTCGACTCACGTGTACCTGGCGGCACGCTGGTCCAGCCTTGGGTTTCACCGACCAGTTCAATGTACTCTTGTGAGGTCGCCCAGGTAATAAACTCGCGTGCCGCTTCCTGGTTCTCTGAAGAGGCTGGGATAGCTAGCGCCCAGGACCACAACCAGTGTGAGCCTTTAGGTGTTTCTGCCACCGGTGCCGGAGCAAAGCCTAAGCTGTCCGCAACATCGGACTCATTGCCGTCATACAGCTTGCCCGCTGCCGACGTGGCATCCACCCACATAGCGCAGTTGCCGCGTGAGAACAGCGCCAGGTTTTCGTTAAAGCCGTTGGAGCTTGCGCCTGGGGGACCGTAGTCATTGAGCAAATCGACATAGAACTGGATAGCGCTAACCCACTCCTCAGAGTTGAGTTCAGGGTTCCACTCTTCGTCAAACCAGCGGCCACCGTAGGTGTTCACCAGGGTGGAGACAAAGGCCATGTTTTCGCCCCAGCCTGGTTTACCGCGCAGACAGATACCGGCCAGCCCCTCTTCGCTGCCGTGCAACTCGCCCGCCCACTCACGCACTTCTTCCCAGGTGGGCTGATCGCTCATTTCAATACCCGCCTTCTCAAACAGATCCTGGCGGTAGTACATCATCGAGCTTTCGGCATAAAACGGCAGCGCGTGAAGCGTGCCATCCAGGCTCAAGCCATCGCGTACCGAGGTCAGCAGATCGTCTTCGTTGTAGGCATCGGGCAGACTATCCAGGGGAGACAGCCAGCCGCGCTCTGCCCAAATAGGTACTTCGTAAGTACCGATGGTCATCACGTCGAATTGGCCGCCACCAGTAGCAATATCGGTGGTCATGCGCTGACGTAGCACGTTCTCCTCAAGCACCACCCAGTCCAGGGTGATATCGGGGTGAGCTTCTTCAAATGCCTCGGTGAGGCTCTGCATAATCACCATATCGTTGTTGTTAACCGTGGCCACGGTAATTTCGGTTTGCGCCTGGGCGTGGCCCGACATGGCAATGGCGGCCGCTAGCGTGGTAACAGGCAAGTGACGTGCGAGTCGCATAAAGTGCTCCTATGGGCTGGTATTGGCATTGTTGTCGCCTTGATCTTATTGATCATCTATCGAACAAATGATCGTACGTAAGCCAAAAAAAAGCAAAGCTGATTGGCTTAGACTTTACGCTAACTTATTACCCCTAATGCATATTGCAGTGCACCCACTTAGGTTTTAAAGACCTAGAGCGGCTTTAATGCCCTAGAGTGCTTCGACGATCTGCCGAGCAGCCACTTCGTCGGTAACCAAGCCTTTTAGCCAGCCGCCGCGCAGCGCGGCGTGAATTGCCGGGGCCTTCTCGTGGCCTCCCGCGATTGCCACCATATGGTGCTTACCAAAGCGCTCCAGCGGAAGACTGGTGACCCGCCGGGTAATCGAGCAGTCGATCACCTCGCCGTCCCGATTCAGCGGCCAGCCGAGCAACTCCCCTACCGCTTTCAGGCCCAGCAATTCATTCAGCTCGCTTTCACTAATGAAATGGTCTTGAAACAGCGTGGCCTGACGGTCGATGCGCCCAATGCCAATAAACGCCGCTTCTGACTCCCGGGCCACATCGGCAATCGCCTTAAAAAGACGCTGCGCGAGCATCGCCTCTTTTTCAGCTAGCGATTCAGCAACCACCGGCGCAGGCAGTAAGAAGCGCTCGCCGCCCGTTTTATCCGCCATTACCATCACCGCGTCATAACGGTTGGCCGAACCATCCCGGGCGACATTGCCGACCAGCGATACAAAGCGATGTTGGGGCCGCTCAAGCCGGCTAAGTGCTTCTACCGCTGCACGCACCGAACGCCCGGTGCCTAACGACAGTGTCAACGGTTCGCTGCGCTCAACCAACTGTGCAATACGCTCGGCGGCAGCGATTGCCAGGTAGGAAGCAGCGCTGTCAGCGGCGTGATTATCGGCAGGTACCACTTCACAGTAGGTCAAGCCAAAGTGATCACGCAGCGTGCTGCCCAGCGCCATACAGTTAGAGATAGGATGATCTATATGCACTTTGACCAGCCCTTCCTGGCGGGCCAACGCCAATAAGCGCTGCACGCCTGGCCGTGAAACACCCAACTGGCTAGCGATATCATCCTGGGTCATTCCACCGACGTAAGACATCCAGGCGGCTCTGGCTGCCTGATCCAGCTTTACCTCAAATTTATCCATAGGGTGGCTCACATAAAAGACGTAGGTGACATTCATAAAAGTATCATCATACAAAGCCAAGCCCGCGACCAGTAGTCGCCTATCCGCTAACATAGCCAGAGTTCAGCGTTTCTCAATGGATAGATTGCTTGGAGACACAGCATGTATAAACTCGCTTTTTTTGTCCCCATAGAAGATGCCGAAAGCGTCAAGCAGGCGGTGTTTGAAGCCGGTGCTGGCCGGATGGGGGCATACGAAAATGTCTGTTTTCAAACCCGTGGTACGGGGCAGTTTTGCCCAACGGAAGGCGCCCACCCGCATATCGGCTCAGTGGGCAGCTTGGAAAAAGTCGAAGAGTTCAAAGTCGAGCTGCTGTGCGATGAAGCGCATATTCACGGCGCCATCGCGGCCTTGAAACTTGCCCACCCCTACGAAGAAGTCGCTTATGATGTATGGCAGTTGGCCGATCTGTAAGTGGTTTTTTCGTCGGGGTGTTAATGACTCATGCGCTGCCAAAATAGCGCTCGCGGTCTTCTGGAGTCACCATGCTGATATGCAGCGGAAATTCATTGCGGGGGCGGTCGGCGTAAAAGTGTTTGAGCGTGCGCTCAATGGTCATGAAGGCAAGCTCATCCCAAGGGATTTCATGCTCTTCAAACAGCGCGACTTCCAGGCTTTCCGGCCCGGCGCTAAAGCCACCGACTAGCTCGGCACGGAAAATCATATACACCTGATTGATATGCGGCAGGTCAATCAGGGTGTAGAGGTTGGCCAGCTCGACTTCGGCACAGGCCTCTTCACGGGTCTCTCTGGAAGCTGCCTGCTGGGTTGATTCAGCGTTTTCCATATAGCCAGCGGGCAGCGTCCAGTAGCCTTTGCGCGGTGAAATCGCCCGTTTACAGAGCAGCACTTTACTACCGCTAACGGGCAGCGTACCGGCCACAATGCGCGGATTTTGATAGTGAATTGTGCCGCAGGCATCACACAGGTAGCGCGGGCGGTCATCGCCTTCCGGGACGGCAAAACGTACTTTATCACCACACTGGCTGCAAAAGTTCATCGCGTATTCTCAACGGCTAGTGAATAGAAGCCTCGACGCGCTTGACGTCAACGACCGCTGCTGGGTAAAAGAGAACAAAGTAACTGGATGCCCCATGTTAGAGAAACTGCGTAAACAGCTGCAACAATTGTCTCCTCAACGCTTGGATCACATCGTGATGCCCGAAGCTGCCGTGCTGTTGCCGATCGTCGAACGCCCAGCGCCTACCTTGCTGTTTACCCGCAGGGCCAGCCATTTGAGCACCCATAGCGGCCAGGTAGCATTCCCAGGCGGCAAGCGCGAGCCCTTTGATAGCGATCTTTACGCCACTGCACTGCGCGAGGCAGAAGAGGAGATTGCCCTCGACCCCGCTCTGGTGCAACCCCTGGGGCGGCTGTCGGACGTTATTTCGCTGCACGGTATACGCGTTACCCCCTGGGTCGGCATTATTCCGCCGGATTTACCGTTGATTGCCGACCCCGGCGAGCTGGACGCGATTTTTGAAGTGCCGCTGAGTCACTTTTTAGATGATCACCGCACCCATACCGACGTGATTACCGTGGATGGCGTTGCCCACTACGTGCCCAGCTATCATGTGGACGGCCATGTGATTTGGGGATTATCTGCCATGATGCTGGTGGAATTGCTGGCCGAAGGCTTCGGTATGCCGATTGATTTATATCAGCGCCCCCAGGGGCCGCTGCGCCACTATCCAGAACGGAAAAGCCGACTCTCTAAACCCTTCACGGCCGCTACCGGCGAAGCGCCATCGAGATCCAACCAATGACACCCAGTGTTGCTACGTCGTCACCTGCGCTTCAGCCCGCGACGCAGGTCGCTCTTGTGGATGCGCTGGTTGAACAGGGCTGGTATGTGGGCCGCGGGGTTATTGACCTGGAGCTATGCGACGCGCTGAATAATGAGCTTCTACACCGGGCGGCCTATAACGGACTGGATGAAGCAGGGATTGGCCGCGGCCAACAGCACCTGCTGCGCAAAGATATCCGCGGAGACGCTATTCACTGGCTTGATCGGGAAAGCGCTGCCCAACGGCGTTACTTAGACGCCATGAGCGAGCTGCAGCAGGCGCTTAACCACGCGCTGTTTTTGGGCTTATTTGAGTACGAAGCCCACTTTGCCCACTACCCACCGGGCGCTTTTTACCAACGTCATCTGGATAGCTTTCGCGGTCGTGCCAACCGAGTCATCTCAACCGTTGGCTACCTGACACCCGACTGGCCCAGCGACGGTGGCGGCGAAATGGTGATTTACCACCCGGACGACCCCAGCCAAGAGGTCGCCCGGGTGGTACCCGAGGCGGGCACCTTCGCCTGCTTCTTATCTGAAACCATTCCCCATGAAGTGCTGCCTACGCGCTGCTCACGTACCAGCATTGCGGGTTGGTTTAGGCGCAATGCATCACTGGGTGGGGTGTTGGATCCAGCACGCTAGCGCTGCACCATCATTTAGCTAATCGGCACGATCTGGCCATTCGCTTGCTCTAATATTTCACTTACCTGCTCGTAGTTGACGCTGGAGGCGTTACCACCGTCATGCTGTTCAATTAAACCAACAACGTTTAACAGCGTTTCCATACCAAATGCTTGCTCATCTGTCGCTGTGAAGGCTTGTATGTAACTCTCTTTCCCTTGACCCCAGCCTACCTTGATCGGCGAATCGATAATATTGACCTGGGTGCCTACCGGCACCCGCCAAAAGACCGACTCGATATCTTCCGGGTGCATGCGGATACAGCCTCGGCTAGCCCGCATACCAATACCATCGGGCTGGTTGGTGCCATGGATCAGGTAACCGGGAATATCCAGCAAAATAGCGTATTGACCTAAGGGATTGTCGGCGCCGGGGGGAACCACCGCCGGGGCCGGGTCACCCCGCTCGGCGGCTTCACGACGAATCGACTCAGGTGGGTACCAGGCCGGGTTTTCAAGCCGCATGGTGGTTTCGGTAATTCCCAGCGGGGTGTTATACGCATCCCGCCCGATACCAATAGGGTATGTTTCTACCCGCGGCGTCTCGCCCTCGTCTACCTCTGGGTAGTAGTAAAGGCGCAGCTCCGCTACGTTGATTACAATGCCGCTACGCGCCTCATCGGGAAGAATATACTGCCCGGGGATCGTCACCTCGGTTCCTTCTCCCGGTACCCAGAGGCTGGTATCCGGGTTGGCCATACGAATTTCTTCGTAGCCCACGTTGTGCGCCCGGGCAATATCCAGCAGCGTATCCTCTGCGGTCGCCGTGACGGTATACACCTGGCCCACCATATTGCCCTCTTCAGGCAGCAGAAAATGGCCTTTGGGCAGCTCGCTGCTATCGGCCACAGCACTTGAGGCTAATAGCCAAGCGCCTAGCGCAACGCTGCTGACGCAGAACTGCTTAAAATACTGCAAAGGGTGGGATGTCATGATCAGGGATTCTCCTTTTTATGCGATCTCACTTTTATCAAACCGGGGATAAAAAGCGAGTCATTTGGAGACGAATATGAACACTGGGCGGGGGCGGGTCAACTCGACAGACTGTCGCACTAGGACCCGGGCCTAGGCCAATGGGAGCGAAACAAAAGCGATCGTGTTACCTAAAAGTTTCTATTGAATAGTTGTATTTTTGTACACAGCGACTAACCTGATAGTTGTCTTAGCGCAGTGAAGCGCAAGATAGCGTCAATTATCCTGATGCATTAAATCGCCGGGATAATTAACACATCTAGGAATAATAGTATCGGTGTAGCTATCGCTTATTTTAAACGAAGCCAAAACCGACGCTATTGATTTATTCGGGTTGTTACGCGGAGTCGTTAAGCCCAATAAAATCGCAAGGAGCAAGCAAAATGAAAAATATCAAACCCGCTATTCTAGGCACTCTCATGGTTCCGGCTTTTATGTTTGCCGCTGGCACAGTAAATGCCGAAGAGAATACCACTACCATGGAAGCGACCTACCTGACTGAAACGCCAGCAGGCACTTTCCATGCTGATGCCTTAACCGGCAATCGAGTCAAAAGCAGCGTCGAAGATGACGAAGATATCGGCACCATCACTGACCTGGTGATCGATGAAGATGGTCAAATTAACGCTGTCGTCGTTGGCGTTGGTGGTTTCCTCGGTATGGGCGAGAAAAACGTGGCCATCGAATGGGATTCACTTGAGCTGACAAAAGACGAAGAAGGCGAAGATTACGTCATCACCGTTAATGCGTCAGAAGATGCGCTTGAAGCAGCTGAAGAGTATAGCCGCGACGAAGACAAAGACGAATAAGCACTAGCTAGTTATTAAAAGCCTTGGCAACTGCCAAGGCTTTTTTAATGCTAGCCATTTAAAAAACGAACAAACATTTAAAAAACTCTAATCAATTTAAAAAAGCAAAATGGCTCGCGCACACTGTCTATACGCGAGCCATCCATGTTAAGAAAACCACCTGCTTATAAGCAAAGCATAGCCTAAATAAAAATTAGGCTTTAAGTTTAGCCGTCATGCTAATATCAGCATTAAGGACTTTGGAAACGGGGCAATTGGCTTTAGCCGTTTCCGCTGCTTCCTGGAAAGCGGCCTCATCAGCGCCACTGATGTCAGCAACAACGTCGAGGTGAATTTTCGAGATATCAAACCCGGCGTCGCTTTGGGAAAGAGTCACTTTGGCGCTGGTCTCAATAGAGTCAGCGGTATAGCCCTTCTCACCCAAAATCATTGATAGCGCCATTGAGAAACAGCTGGCGTGTGCCGCGCCAATCAGCTCTTCGGGGTTGGTACCTTTTTCATCTTCAAAGCGCTTGCTGAAGGAGTACTTGGCATCTAAAACGCCACTTTCGGTTGAAACGGTGCCTTTACCATCCTTAAGACCACCTTCCCAACGTGCGCTAGCTTTACGATCCATGAACAACTCCTTGTGTGTGCCAAAATACATAGACATGTTGTCAGTCAGGGCCTAACGGCGGTCGCCGCTCGACCACCTAACCAGCGTAGCTGATTTTCTCCTGTTCTGCCGACCTCGTGTCTCAATCGCTTCCATCCCTCTCTATTCCGCCTTAAGCTAGTTAGCTACCTAACTGCATTACTTCTTTGACGTTAAGGACTCGCCATGTCGTCGGCTGATGCGCTGCGCCTGATACTGCTCTCTTCACTGTGGGGTCTGTCGTTTATCTTTATGCGCGTGGCCGCCCCCGAATTTGGGGCAGTGCCGTTGGTTCTGGTGCGCATGGGCATTGGCGCGCTGCTATTGATGCCACTGCTGATCAGCCTGCACTATCTGCGGCTCATTTGGCAGCACAAGGGCCCGCTGCTGTTTTTAGGCGTGGTCAATCACGTACTGCCATTTTCACTACTGGCGCTCGCCACCACGCGCCTTGAAGCGGGCTTTACCTCATTGATTAATGCCACCACGCCAATTTTCACTGCGCTGATTGGCGCACTGTTCTTCGCTACCGCAATACAGCGTCAGCAGTACTTAGGCCTTGCCCTGGCACTGCTAGGTGTTTACGTGCTCTCTGCGGATCGGCTCGATTTTGCTCTGGGCGGCGACGGCTGGTTCATTTTGGCCGTTCTAGGCGCAACGTTTTGCTACGGCATTGCAGGCAACTACTCCAAAACGCGCCTTGGCCACCTACCAACTCGTGTACTGGCCGCAGGCAGCAGCGCCATGTCGGCGCTGGTGCTGCTGATTCCCGGCATACTGCTATGGCCAAGCGACCCTGTCAGCCCACTGGCATGGGGTAACGCTCTGGCCTTGGCAGCGCTAAGCACCACGCTGGCTTTCCTGCTCTACTTTGGCTTACTCGCCAGCGCGGGCGCCACTGCCACCTCAACGGTCACGTTCCTGGTGCCGGTGAGCGCGCTGATATGGGGCTATCTGCTGCTGGGTGAAACGCTCAATCTTCAGATTATCGCTGGCATGGTGATTACCTTGATCGGCACGGCGATCGCCACCAAACTGCTGCGCATTAAGCGTCGCGAGTCGCCGCCGCCAGTCTATCCCCCACACGAATAACGCTGCCTGAACCTTCGAGCAGCGTGGCGTTTTGGCCAAAGTGCGCGCCTTTGAGGCTGGGTTGCGTATTGAGTTCAATCAAGGTTTTTAGCGGTTCCGCTGGGGCAGGCACCGCCGCCGTATGCTGATCGATAGTGGTGATTTTGCAGCGCTTGCAGGGTTTACGCAGCGCTATTTGAAAGGCGCCACCTTGCTCAGTCAGCGTTGCCCAGCGGTCTTCCGCCCACGCCTCCTCGCTCTCTACAACGATATTGGGTCGAAAGCGGTTCATAGGAACGGGGGCGTGACCGCCCGCCACTAGCGCTTGGTTTAGAGCGTCTAGTGACCCCGTAGTGGCAATCAAAAAAGGGTATCCGTCGGAAAAGTAAGTATGCGCCGCCCCGCCATCCAGGAAATCCTCTTCAACGGCACGGGTAAACTCGGTGGCAAAACGCACCATGCTAAGCCCCTGGGCCTGCTCGCCTAAGGCTGCGTCCAGCCAGCGCGATACCTCTTCGCTCTCCGGCAGAGCCTTGCAGTGATCATTCCACACACTGACCAGGCGCAGATTCCCCTCTGGCTCGGCCAGCGGTACGCTCAACGGCTCGACGTTGGAATGCGACAGCACCAAGTGTTCATCGGTTAACGCGACCTCAACGGTGGCAAGCGCCGGGAGTTGGCGCTGGGTCACAAAACGCTGCTGGGCATCCACCAGCATCCAGCGGCGATCCCAGGCTAGCCCGTGTTCTTGCAGCTCGCTGTGAGTCACGCTGATGCCTTTCAGCGATTTAACAGGATAGATGTTGAGTTGAGTGATCTGCACGGCGGCCTCGCGACGAGTGAAAACTCTACTTTAGCCACTCACTGTCTTGGCGGCTACTCGAAAACGAACCCTACAGCGTCATGCCTGTTTCGATACGATAACCCAAATCCACCACTTTTTGGGTCAGCGGCTCACCGCGAAGCCGCGCTAATAGCTCCCCCGCTGCCGCTTCACCGATGGCCTGACGCGGGGTGACCACGCTGGCTAGGCGTGGCGTCATTACATGGCCTACATCGTGGCCGTGGAAGCCCGCCAGCGCCATCTGCCTGGGCACATCAATGCCCTGCCGCTGGCACTCGAAATAGGCCCCGACCGCGACGTCATCGTTGGTACAGAACAGACCATCCGCCGCGGGGTAATCAGCGATCACCTGTTGCAGCAGCGCCGCCCCCACGCTGTAAGAGGAGCGCTGGGTGCTTTGTAAGGTAACGGGCTTTAAGCCGTGCTCTTCCATGGCGCGGCGGTAGCCCAGTTCACGCTGGCGAGTACGCTCATCCAGGCGTACCGCCAGATATATCACCTGGCGTCGACCCCGTAGAATCATCTCGCTGACCATGTCGTAGGCGGCTTGGACGTTGTCGTAGCCCACCGCCTGCTGTAGCGGAGGGCGGTGGGTATCCATGATTTCCACAATCGGGATACCGGCGGTTTCCAGCATCCGCAGGCTGCGCGAAGTATGGTCACGATCCGACAGAATGATGCCGTCGACGTTATAGGAGAGCAAAGATGCCAGGCTGCGCTCTTCAAGCTCGGGGCTATAGCCATAGTGGGAAAGCATCAGGTGATAGCCCGCTGGTTCCGTCAGCGTTTCGATACCAAGGATGACATCGGCGAATACCTGGTTGGTAAGCGATGGCACCAGTACCCCGATGGAGTGACTGGTCGATCTGGAGAGCAGATCCGGCGCACGGTTGGGAATATAACCAATCTGTTCGGCAATCGAGAAGATGCGTTCGCGCAGGCCTTCCGAGACCGTTTCAGGGTCGCGCAGGCAGCGGCTTACCGTCATTTTGGTAGCCCCGACGTGGTCGGCAATATCCTGCAGGGTGGGGCGTTTATTCTTCAAAAAGTCACTGCCTTATCCAAGGTGTAAGCATTGAGGCCTTCCCTAAAGCGGGCCTCAATGCTCATTCTTCCTTTAGCTTACTTCCTTTAAATGGACGAGCGGCTGGGCGTCGGTAGCGTGGCAGCAAATTGCGTAACGATCGCTTGGGGCGATAAGGCAATCGAGGCATTGAAGGCCTCCTCTTCGCTGGGCGGTTCCAGGTCGGCCAGTTGACTGGCCAACATGGTATCGCCTTTGAAGAAGTGCCCGGCCCGGGTTTCAAGCCTTTCAAGCAGCAGCTCCCGGCTGCCCTCTAAATAGAGGATCTGCAGCGCTGGGTCGCCTTGCCGAAGCCGATCTCGGTAGCGCTTTTTCAACCCCGAGCAGGCAATCACCAGCGATTCACCCTTTGCTCGATACTCGGCAAACAATGCCGCCAAGGTATCCAACCACTCACTCCGGTCATCATCGTTGAGCGGCTTGCCGCTAGCCATTTTGGCCACGTTGGCGGGCGAGTGGTAGTCATCGCCATCAATAAACGTCGCCCCCAGGGTGAGCGCCAACTGGCGACCAATGTGCGACTTCCCCGAGCCGGATACGCCCATCACCAAAATACGATGCGAGTGGGTCTTCACAGCGGCTCTCCTATTCATTACCAAAAACCTTAATTGCCGCGCACGGCGGTAAGATCAGGCAGCCAAGTCACGATGTCAGGGAACGCAATCAGAATTACTAGTACGACTAAGAGCGCCGCATAGTAAGGCAGCATAGCTTTGACCAACGACTCCATGGAGACTTTACCTACACCACAGCCTACATAGAGGCAGGTGCCCACTGGCGGGGTTAAGAGCCCGATGCCCAATACAAACGCCATTAGTACGCCGAAGTAAGCCGCATCAACGCCCACCGAGGTGACAATAGGAGCCAGCATAGGCGCCATAATCACCATCGCCGGCGTTAAGTCCATCACAAAACCCACCAGCAGCAGCAAGAAGGCCACAATCAACAGCAGCATAAACGGGTCTTGAGTAATCGCCTGCACTTGGCTGACCAGGGTTTGCGGCACCATATTGATGGTCAGGAACCAAGCGATCACCGTCGCAAATGCGAGCAGCATCATCACCATACCGGTCAGACGGGCAGTGCGAATCAGCATGCCTACAAGCTCTTTAAGCTTGAATTCGCGGTAGACCACCAGTGAAATAGCCAGCGCATAGAGCAGTGCCGCCACGGCCGCTTCGGTGGCCGTAAATACGCCGCCAATAATACCGCCAATCACAATGACCGGAAGCACTAGCGCCAGCCAAGCATCTTTAAAGGCTTTCCAGAGACGATCCCAACGGAACTGCTGCACGCCGCCGCCATCCTTTTTGGCAAGAATATAGGTGGTCACCATGAGCGCAAAGCCAATTAAAAGGCCTGGGATAATACCGGCGATAAACAGGCGGCTAATCGAGGTTTCGGTAACGATGCCGTAGAGAATCAGCGGAATCGAGGGTGGAATAATGATCCCAATCACCGAAGATACCGTATTAATCGCGGTGGCATTGGCAGCCGTATAACCCTGCTCTTTCATCGAAGGAATCATCATCGCACCGGTGGCAGCCGTATCGGCAACGGCTGACCCGCTGATACCGCCAAAGAACATTGAGCCGGTAATCGCTACCTGACCCAGCCCACCGCGCATAAAGCCTACCAAGGCACCTGCCAGTTCCATCAAGCGGCGGGCAATGCCGCCATTGCTCATCACCTCACCGACTAAAATAAAGAACGGGATCGCCAGCAGCGGAAAGCTGTTCACCCCGCGGATGGACTGCTCAATCATGATCGACAGCGGAATATCTGAGAGTACCGCCATCACCAGCGCTGCAACGCCGAGGCCAAAGGCAATGGGCAGCCCAATAACGATGGAGGCCAATAAAATAGCCAGAAAAATCCATAGCATAATTAGCGCTCCCGCTCAGGGTGACGAATAACGGTAAAACTAACCCACATCCGCCAAGTTGAAACCACCGCAATAAAGATGACGCAAAGTACCAGCGAAAGGCTGATGAAACTCAGCGGCACGTCCAGAATTGCCGAACGCCCACTAGAGCGCGCCAGCACTTGATAGCCGCCCCAAATCATCACCACCATCAGGCTGGTAATAATCAGGTGCTGCAGAAGATACAACATATGCGCCACGCGCAGCGGCAGTCGCCGCACCAGTGCGTCAACGGCGATATGCTCGTAGCGGGAAAACGCTGCGGCAGCACCAATAAATACCAGCCATACAAACAGCATACGCGCTAGTTCATCCGCCCAGGGCAACGAATAATTGAACAGCGCACGCCCCACCACGTTGCAGGAAACGGACATAATCAACGCTACTAAAATAGCGCCGATCAGATACTCCATGCCCAAGGTAAGCCAGCGAAAAAGCGCTGGGCCCTGGCGAGTATCGGTATCGATTTCCAGCAACTTGCGATTGGGGTCATCCAGATACACCGTTGGATCTTCAATCGGAGTGGGGGTATTAGGGGGTGTAGAGGAGAGTGACATAGGAGCTCCAGGGGCACTGACACGTCGGGCAGGCTCAATGGCCTGCCCGAGTAGTGCGCTAAACGTAAGGTTTAGTTGCTGCTCTCTTCAACAATCTTTTGAATATCGGCGATCAGATCTTCACCAATGCGCGGCGCCCACTCTTCATAAACCGGCTGAACGGCATCTTGGAAAGCGCCTAATTGCTCGTCGTCCAGACGAGTAATTTCCATACCACGCTCGGCTAACTGATCCCGCGACCAATCATCGTATTCAGCAGAGAGCTGAATTTCGTACTCCGCGGACTGACGCGCGGCTTCCTGCACCAGCTCTTGATACTCAGGCGCCATACCATCCCAGGTGCGCTCGGAAAGCATCATGATAAAAGGAGTATAGACGTGCCGGGTTTCGGTGCCGTAATCCTGCACTTCGTTAAAGTTAGAGGTCAGGATGGTGCTCCAGGGATTTTCCTGGCCATCAACAACGCCCTGCTCCATCGCGGAGAACAACTCACCAAAGGCCATCGGCGTTGGGTTGGCGCCTAAGGCTTCCCAAATCGCCAAGTGCACCGGGTTTTCCATGGTACGTACACTTAAACCACGCACATCAAGTCCGGCAACATCGTCCGGGCTAGCCACCGGGCGAGCGCTGTTAGAGAGCTGACGATAACCGTTCTCTGAGAAGGCGAGTGCTTTCAGACCGGTGCCTTCAAAGGCATCTAGCATACCTTGAGCCACATCGCTCTCCATAACAGCTACGGCAGCTTCACGGCTAGGCAGCAGGAACGGCAGATCAAAGGCAGCCAGCTCTTCAACGTAACCGGTAGTGGCTGAGCTAGACGGATAGGTCATATCCAGCGTGCCAGTTTGTAACATTTCCAGCATCTGCACGTCGTCACCCAACTGGCTGTTAGGGAAAACGCTAACCGTAATGCGACCGTCGGTGCGCTGCTCCAGAATCTCACCAAAGTATTGGCTGGATAGGTACTGCGGAGAGCTTTCCGCAAGGCCGATGCCCATGCGTAAAGTATGCGAACCATGATCGCCGAGTACCTCACCTTCGATCTCAGGTGGATCAGATAGCTCGGGGCTCTGGGCATGGGCCATACCAAACGTCAGGGTGGTCGCGCCGACTAAGGTGAGTGTGTTGCGCCAAATAGCGGTCATAGCGTTATCTCCGAATACTCGTTGTTGTTTATTGCTGAGTCGTTGATGGTTAATTCAATGACCGGCAACTTGTTACCGGTAACATTCAGTAAGCGAAGGCTAGCTATCTGCCCTGTGCGTGTCAAAACAAAACTGCCAACTTACGACCAACGTCTAGCTCTAGTCACTGGCGTGTCATCACGCTACATTAGCCTACGTATTTCGGATCGGAACCCATGCTTGTGCAACCATCTTGTAGCGAATTAGAGCTCGATCATCAGCTTTGCTTTGCGCTCTATTCAACTTCGTTGATGATGACCAAAGTTTATAAACCCCTGCTCAAGAAGCTGGGACTTACTTACCCGCAATACCTTGCCATGCTGGTGTTGTGGCAAAACGATGGCATCACAGTGGGCACAATGAGTAAGCGCCTACTAACCGATCCTGGCTCGCTTACGCCGCTGCTTAAACGCCTTGAAGCCGACCAACTGCTGAACCGTAAACGCAGTCATGAAGACGAGCGCGTGGTAGAGCTTTATCTTACTGACAAAGGCAAAGCGTTGCGTGAACAGGCGCACGATATTCCCAGCTGTGTGGTGCATGCCAGCGAGCAGTCGGTTGAGGCACTGACCACACTGAAAGAGGACTTGGTGCGGCTACGCGATAGCCTGCAAAAGAACCAGTAGCCCTTCACTTTCTGGCCCAGGCATGAGGATTTATTTGCCACTTATCTTGCGCGCAAAATAAAGCTGCGCTAAGTTAATGCCACAGGTTCAACATTAATAACGCAGACAGGAGATACAAAATGACGACCACTATCGAAAACGTTGTTTATCGTGCCCACGCCACTGCAACCGGCGGCCGTGAAGGCCAGGCCAAGTCATCCGACGGCGCTTTGGATGTTAAATTAAGCACGCCCAAAGAGCTGGGCGGCGCAGGCGGTGATGGCACTAATCCCGAGCAGCTTTTTGCCGCTGGCTACTCGGCCTGCTTCTTAGGTGCGCTGAAGCACGTGGCGAGCCAGGAAAAAGTAAAGCTTCCCCAGGATACGAAAATTGATGGTCATGTAGGTATCGGCGCCATTCCTACCGGTTTTGGCATCGAAGTCGAGCTAAAAATCAGTTTACCCGGCCTTGAGCAAGACGTAGCCCAGCAGTTGGTTGATAAAGCCCATGTGGTCTGCCCCTACTCCAACGCCACCCGTGGCAATATTAATGTCACCCTGACGTTGGTATAAGCCGCTAGGCTAGCGCCCACGCCACCGCTCTCTGGGCATGCAGAGCGGTGGTGTCATAAAGAGGTACCGTGGTATCACGCTGGCCCACCAGCATGGCGATTTCAGTACAGCCTAAAATCACCGCCTGGGCGCCTTGGGCATGCAGAGAATCAATGATTGCCAAGTAGCGCTGCCGCGATGCATCTTCTACACGGCCTTGGCAAAGCTCATCGAAGATCACCCGATGAATAGTTTCGCGTTCAGACTGATCGGGCACCACGACCTCAATACCGAACTGTTGTTCTAAGCGGCCGATATAAAAGTCCTGCTCCATGGTAAAGCGCGTACCCAATAGGCCGACGCGGGTGATACCGTCGGCGATGAGCTGCTCAGCCGTCGCATCGGCAATATGCAGCAGCGGAATGGTAATCGCCTGTTCAATAGCGGGCGCTACTTTATGCATGGTGTTGGTGGCAATCAGCAGACAGTCGGCGCCCGCTCGCTCGACGCTTTGGGCAGCGTCGGCCAGCAGTTCGCCAGCGGTCTGCCAATCGCCCTGCTGCTGTAATGCTTCAATTTCGGCAAAATCGACGCTAACTATCACGATCTTAGCCGAATGAAAGCCACCTAGCGCCGCTTTTACGCCCTCGTTTAGGGCTCGGTAGTAGCCTTGGGTCGACTCCCAGCTCATACCGCCTAGCACACCAATCACACGCATCCGCCACCTCAATTTAGGAAAATGGACTACTTTATTAACAGGCTAATCACTAGCTAAATCTAGTAGCCACTTTGTCACCGATAAAATATTTATAGCGAGGAAACGAATGAGCGACAACACCTATACTCCCCCGAGCGTTTGGAAATGGGAACCTGGCAACGGCGGTAAATTTGCCAATATTAATCGCCCAATTGCTGGCCCTACTCATGACAAGGCTCTGCCGGTGGGCAAACACCCTCTTCAGCTTTACTCCCTGGCCACACCCAATGGCGTCAAAGTCACCGTGATGCTTGAAGAGTTGCTGGAGAAAGGCATAACAGGCGCCGAATACGACGCTTGCCTGATTCAAATTGGCGAAGGCGATCAGTTCAGCAGCGGCTTTGTCGAGGTGAACCCCAACTCCAAAATTCCCGCACTGATGGATCACTCGACCAATCCACCCCAGCGGGTGTTTGAGTCGGGGGCAATTCTGCTCTATCTGGCAGAGAAATTTGGCGCATTTTTGCCCAGCGACCCGGCGAAACGCACCGAGTGCCTCTCCTGGCTGTTTTGGCAAATGGGCAGCGCACCGATGTTAGGCGGTGGCTTTGGCCACTTTTACGCCTACGCACCGGAAAAGTATCAGTACCCGATTGACCGCTACACCATGGAAGTAAAGCGCCAACTTGATGTACTTGACCGCCACTTGGCGGAAAACCGCTTTATGGCGGGCGATGAGTACACCATTGCCGATATGGCGATTCACCCCTGGTACGGCGCGCTGGTGAAAAACCGCGTTTACGAAGCGGCCGAATTCTTGGAAGCCCACACTTACAAGAACGTTCTACGCTGGACTGAAGAGATTGATGAACGCCCTGCTGTTAAACGCGGCCGCATGATCAACCGCACCTGGGGCGAACCCAACGAGCAGTTGCACGAACGTCATGACGCCAGCGACTTTGAGCTTCGCACACAAGATAAACTGACTGACGGCGAGTAAGTAAGCGCCAAAAAAAGGGCCTACGCTTGATCTCTCAACGTAGGCCCTAATGCTTTCTATAGGCGCTTCATCAATATTTAAAACTGGTAGCGCACGTTAGCAATGCTTCAATACAGCCCACGAACACCCTCTAAGCTGGATTGACGGCTCTCCGCCTGCCGTTTGACGACACTTAACGAACCATCGGTTTCTAACACCACCGCTTCTACCGCGGTCACGTCACTAAGCCCACTACTGCGAATGGCCGAAAGGACTTCGTCTCGGGTTACCCGTGCGTGTCGCAGCGACGTTAACAGAAACTCCCCCTGATAGAGCAGCATCAGCGGCTCGCCAGTGACTAACCGACGAACCCACCGAAATCGCACGCTTGTCCAGGTAATCACAAACTGAAGTGAAATCAGTAATGCTAACGCGACCGCCCCATCCACCAAGGTGACATCTTTAGATAGCAGTACAGTGGCCAGCGTGGAACCCAGCGCTACCGTCACGATTAAGTCGAAGGCATTCATTTTCGAAAGCGTACGATTGCCTGACAAGCGCAGGAAGAGAACGAGTGTGGCGTATGCCAGTACCCCAATAATCACAATGCGTAATAAGCTGCCCCAGCTATTGAAAAAAACCAGTTCCATTGACCCTTTCTCCTAGACGCCGAGCGGTATGTGAACATCACACCCCTCTATGTAGGCTAGCAGCCCTGAGTCTGTTGTATACGCTAGGAGAGCATTGAGTGCTGGCGCTCCCACCACTCGGCATAGGAACTGTTGTGGGGCGCAAGGCCGCCTTCATCGGGGGCATCATCATCCCACCAGACGGGGCCACGCTCTCCGAGTGCTTCTTTAGCGCTCTGCACTGCGTCACGGGCTTGGCGAATCGCATCTTCATCGTCTTGCTGTTGGGCTGTTCTAACCGCCCGACGGGCTTTCATCAATGCTTTGATATGGGTGCGCTTTTCATCTTCACCTAAGCGCGGGTCAGTGCAGCGCCAAAGCCGATTTTTGGCAACAAAGTAGCGCCCATCAGGGGTGTGGGGGTATTTATTAGCCATAATTGAGCACCTACGGGGAGCTATGTAACTGGCGAATGACCTTACAGGGATTCCCTGCCGCAAATACAGCTGCGGGAATATCCTTGGTAACGACACTGCCAGCACCAATCACACTGCGCTCACCCACCGTAATACCAGGATTAATAATCACGCTACCGCCAATCCAGCAGTCATTGCCAATAGTGATCGGATGACCAGCCTCTAAACCGCTGCGGCGCTGGTGTGCATCCAATGGATGAGTGGCGGTGTACAGTTGGACGTTAGGACCAAACAAGACATTATTGCCGATAGTTACCCAGGCAACATCGAGCACCACACAGTTAAAATTGAAGAAAACGTTATTACCTAATGCGATGTGCTCACCATAATCACAGTAGAAGGGTGGCTCAATCCATAACTTGCTGCCCGCATTAGGTAACAGCTGCTGCAATAGCGCAGTACGTTCAGCGCAAGCGTCATCACGGGTAGCGTTAAGTGCTTGCATGGTCAGCCGCGCCTTTCGGCGCAGCGTTAGTAACGCCTCATCCTGGGCGTTGTTCCACTCCCCCGCTAGCATTTTTTCACGCTCAGTCATGATTGAGCCTTTTTTGTAACCGTGACTAAAAACGCTTAGATAGCGTAATGGCCCCAAACTTGTCCTGCTCTTCCTGACCATCGAATTCACGCGAGCGCTGAACGACCGCGTAGGTAACCTGCCAATCTTCCCAGGCCAGCGCTAGCCCAGCAGAGACGTCGCCCACCCACTCTTTGCGATCAACCGAGTGGCTATTTCTGAACGTGTTGCCATCAAGCGTCAGGTTCTGCGCCATATAGTAACCGTCTACGCTTGCAAACAGGTACCACTGCCAGCCCTCTTTACCGGTCATGTGGTGGCGGCTACCGGGGTTTGGCGTCAGCGTAGGGATGCCAGGTGATTCATCGCCCCAGCGTACGCTATACCCGGCGCTTGCGTAGGTGTAGAGATTACCCAAGGCGGCGCCAACGCTAGGGCCATGGGCAAACTGCTTGCCAATAAACGGGGAGCTATGCCACCACTGGCGCCGCATGGCGACGTTGACAATGGCTTCATCGCCAAGCTGGTTGTTCCAACCACTAGGGCGCTCGCTTTCGGTGATGCGGTGTACTTCGCGCTGGATGCTATCGGCAAGTGACGAGGGCCCTACTAAACCAATATCCAGGTGCAGATCCGTCGCTTGGCGCCAGTTACCCATGGGCACATCTTCGTAAAGTGACATACCGCCGTAAACAATCCCTGCGTAGGGGCGATCATCTTCAACCAGCTCACGCTGCTCAATATTGTTTGGCGTATAAATCTGATGCACTAGCCGGAAAGCTGCCAGATCAGCGTTGCTAATGATGCTATCAGGCAAAGCAGTGGCCAAACGCTGTGTCCAGCTTTGCGCTTCAGGCTCATAGGCCCAATTAAGTTCGAAACCACTGGTAAAGTGGCCATCATCACTACTGGCCATGCCATCATTGGCGTGCTTAATCGAGAGGACGCTATCGTCGGCTTGCGCCAGCGTTGACGCCAAGCTAATAGCGGCTACCAGCGGCAACCATCGTAAGGGGAGATTTCCTTTCATTACTCGTTCCTTGAGATTTTCCTAGGGAGTGTTTTTGAGAGTGCTTTTGAAGAACGCCAACAAACATTGTTGATTGTATGTAATTGTGCAAAAAGATAGCAAGCATATCTTTTACTGTCTTCTACAGAAAAGAGCTAAGTCACTAAAAATTAATGGGTGGCCCGTAGGCCACCCATTATGCTGTTGATTGCTTAGGTTTATAGCGTAGTAGACTAGACGAAAACTTGAAGGCTACTGGTCGAGATCTATCACTCTCTATCGCGTAGCAGCCACTGCGGAGTAATCTCATGCTGGCCATTCTCATCGGTAATAAACAGCGATCCTTCGCTGATCATTACCGCCCAGTTAATCGCCCTTGGCAGGTCTTTAGCGATAGTCGCTAGGGCCTCTTGTGGCAGCCCTGCCACGTGCACATTTTTCAGCGATGCCACGCTGGGCAGTACTTTGCTCTCCCATAGATCTACCCGACCATAAGCTAGCAGCGATACGCGCTCGGCTCGCCGGGAACACCAGGTGATGCGCTCGGCATCGGGCAAACCCACTTCGATCCAGTGCAGTAAGCGCCCGTCTAGGCTTTTCTCCCACAGCGCCGGCTCGTCTACGTCGGAAAGCCCACGCCCGAAGGCCAGCGTCTCGTTGTACCACAGCACATAGGCAAGCAAGCGCGCGGTCATGCGCTCTTCGGTCTCTGACGGATGGCGAGCCACGGTAAAGCGCAGCGTTTCATACACCCCGCGATCCAGATCGGTCAGATTGATATCAACTTTGTAGGGCGTTGCGCTAAGAGCCATGGAAGTTTCCAAACGAAATTTGCGTCAGTGTACCCGATGCAGGGTGTTCTTGGTGAATAGCCTGACAGGTTAACCTTTGCGGTGATCGGCTGTTACTTTGCCATTTTTCAGCGTATCGGCCTCGTGCATGGACTCGCGCCACGGCTCTTCTAGCGCGGCTTGATACCATGCTTGCATGGCAGGCAGCGCTAGCAAGTGGTCACTATAAGCGCGAGAGGCGTCACTGAAGGGTAAGTTAAACGTCTGCGCGCGAAACGCCACCGGGGCATAAAACGCATCTACTGCGGTGAAATGTTTACCTGCCAAGAAAGGCCCGCCAAAGCGCTCAAGCCCCTGCTGCCATAGCGCATCCAAGCGAGCCACATCGGCCTCGAGCTTGGCCGATAAACTATTCAATTCCACCCGCATACCGCAGTTCATCGAACACTCGTCACGCAGGGCGCTAAAGCCGCTGTGCATTTCGGCAGTAGCTGAACGTGCCCAGGCGCGGGCGGCCTTATCACTCGGCCAAACATTAGCATGCTGCTCGGCCAGATACTCGACAATCGCCAGGGAGTCCCACACTGCCAGCTCGCCTTCGTCCGTTACATCCACCAAACAGGGCACCAGGCCTGAAGGCGAAAAGCGGGTAAAGGTGGCATGACTCGCGCCAGTGCCCCCTTCAAAGGGCATCAGGTGTTCGTTAAACGGGATCTCCAGCGCTTTCATCAGCACCCAAGGGCGCAGCGACCAAGAAGAGTAATTCTTGTTGGCAATGTAGAGATCAAACATGCAGCGCTCCTTATGTGGGAAATTGAATTAGCCGGTGTAAGTAGACACCCCTAACGTGCCGCCTGAGCCAGCGTATTACCGCCTAGTCCCATTAATACGCCGCCCCCAATGCGCTGAATGAGTCGGGAGGAGCCATGGGATTTTTGTAACCACTCACGCAACGGGCTGGCCAGCAGCACTACCACGACATCCGCAGATGAGAACAGCGCATTGGTGGCGATACCTAGCCAGAGCAATTGCCATGCTACGGGCATAGCGCTCTCGGGTTGCACAAATTGAGGCAGAAACGCGACAAAGAAAAGCGCGGTTTTAGGGTTGAGCACTTCCACCAGAAAGCTGTCCCGCAGCACGCGTTTAGTGGTTGCCAGCGGCACCTCATCGCCATGGGCACGAATGCCCTGCTGCCATAGCCGCAGTCCCATCCAAAGCAGGTAAAGCCCGCCAATGATTTTCATGGCGATATAAGCAGGCGGAATGGCCGCAAACAGCAGCGCCAGGCCAAGCGCCGCTGCGATAACGTGGACGTAGCCGCCCATATGCACGCCTATGACCGCTAACCATCCTGCTCGTCGGCCGCGACCCAGGGTTTGCGCTGCGGTATACAGCATCGCAGGCCCAGGTAGATAGGCAAAACCCAACGCGGCGAGGATAAACGCGGCCCATTGCATCGTGACAACTCCAAAGGGATTAGTAGTATGAAGCCTTGAGAATAAAACGGGGGTGACGCAAGCGCCACCCCCTAAATAAGTAAAACTGGAACGAATAAAGGCTTAGAAGTTCGGTTTACGCTTCTCGACAAATGCCGCCATACCCTCTTTCTGCTCGTCACCGGCAAAGCAGAAGGCAAACAGACTGGTTTCCAGCGCCAGAGCGCTGTCCAGGTCTTGATCCATCCCGTCGTGAACCGCCTGTTTAGCACCGCGCACTGACTGCGGGCCGTTGCCTTTGAGTTGCTTGGTGAGCTCTTCAACGTAGCTCTCCAGTTCCGCTTGCGGCATTACCCGGTTCACCAGACCGATACGCAGCGCCTCTTGGGCGTCGATTTTGCGCCCGGTGGTGACAAGATCAATCGCCATCGCAGGGCCAACGCGACGTGGCAGACGTTGTGTACCACCAAAGCCTGGGATGACGCCCAGCAGCACTTCAGGTTGACCAAACACCGCGTTGTCGCTGGCTACGGCCCAGTCGCAGGCCAGCGCCAGTTCGCAGCCGCCGCCAAGGCAAAACCCGTTCACCAGCGCGACCACCGGCACGGGGAGTGTCTCTAGGCGTTTAATCGTACGCAGCGCTTGGCTGGCGAAGGCCCGTGCTTCTTCGGGTGTTTTTTCTCGCATCTCGGTGATATCAGCACCCGCTACAAAGGACTTCTCGCCCGCACCGGTAATCAGCACGGCGCGTAGGTTCGGGTGAGCTTCCAGATCTACTAAGTGCGCTTCCAGCGCGGCTAGTACATCGCTGTTCAGGGCATTCAACGCTTTAGGACGATTGATGGTGAGACGTACCATCCCATCGTTATCAACCTTCTCAATCACTGCTTCGCTCATGGCGGACTCCTTATTTGATTTATTATTGAATAGTAAAGTGAACACCACCCAACCCTAGCGAACGCTTGGTTGAGTGGCAATAACTTCTTTATGCCGCGCTCTTCGCTTTAGCGCAAGCTAGTCGTAGTGATAGAAACCTCGTCCGCTTTTACGGCCAAGGTAGCCCGCTGCGACCATGCGCTTGAGCAACGGGCAGGGGCGGTATTTAGGATCGCCAAAGCCCTCTTGAAGCACCTGCATAATCGCCAGGCAGACATCCAGCCCGATTAAATCCGCCAGTGCCAGCGGGCCCATAGGGTGAGCCGCGCCCAGTTTTATGGCGTTATCAATCGCTTCGGGGGTCGCGGTGCCCTCCTGAACAATAAACGCCGCTTCGTTGATCATTGGCACCAGCAGGCGATTCACCGCAAAGCCAGGCGCGTCGCCTACCGGCACGGCGGTTTTACCCAACGCTTTAGCGAGGGTTTCAATCTCGGCCACGGTAGCGTCCGAGGTTTGCTCGGCGCGAATCACCTCCACCAGCTTGAGCACCGGCACCGGGTTAAAGAAGTGCATGCCCACTACTCGCTCGGGGTGCTCGCATACGGCCGCCAGGCGGGTAAGTGACAACGATGAGGTGTTGGAGGCTAAGATAGCTGTACTGCTCATTTGGCTAAGATCGCGAAACAGCTTCTCCTTGAGTTCAGGCTGTTCGGGGGCGGCCTCGATAATAATTGCGCAGTCGCTTAGGGCATTGAGTGTGGTAGTGGTAGAGAGACGGCCTAGAGCGGCGCTTTTCTCCGCCTCGCTGATTTTCTCTTTCGCCACCAGCTTTCCCATGCCTTTGTCGATGTTCGTTTTGGCACGGCCAAGCTGCTCTTCGGCCACATCGTAAAGGCACACGTCAAAGCCACTAGCAGCCACTACCTGGGCAATTCCCTGCCCCATAGTGCCAGCCCCTACAACGCCAATTTTTTGATCACTCATGCATGCTCTCCACTATCTATTATCACTACTATCTATTATTACCACGGGGGGGGGTTATCAATGCTGCTTAGCTTCTTCGCGCAGCACGAATTTCTGGATCTTGCCCGTTGAGGTTTTGGGAAGTTCGCTGAAGATGACCATTTTGGGCACTTTATAGCCCGCCAAATGTTCGCGACAGTGGGCGATAATATCGGCCTCGGTGACTTCGCCGTAACCGACTTTGAGCTTCACAAACGCACAGGGCGTCTCGCCCCACTTCTCGTCAGGCTTGGCAACCACCGCTGCCTCTTCAACGGCGGGATGGCCATAAATAGCGTCCTCCACCTCAATGGTGGAGATATTTTCACCGCCGGAAATAATGATGTCCTTGGAGCGATCTTTGATCTCGATATAGCCATCCGGATGCCATACCGCTAGGTCGCCGGTGTGGTACCAGCCGCCCTCCAGCGCCTGCTCGGTGGCTTCCGGGTTCTTTAAATAGCCCTTCATAACGTTATTGCCGCGCATGAGTATCTCACCCATGGTTTGGCCATCCTTGGGCACTGGCTCCATGGTGAGCGGATCAGCCACGCACAGCGCTTCGAGCATGTGGTAGCGCACCCCCTGGCGGGCTTTAATTTTGGCTCGTGCTTCCAGCGGCAATTCATCCCACGCTTCACGCCAGGCGCACACGGTTACCGGCCCGTAGACTTCCGTCAGGCCATAAACGTGGGTTACCTCAATGCCCAGCTTCTCCACCCCGGCAATCACCGAGGCAGGCGGCGCGGCACCAGCGGTGGTGACTTTGACCGGATGATCGAACTGATGCTTATCTTCCGCAGGCAGGTTCACCAGGCCATTAAGAATAATCGGCGCCCCGCTGAAGTGAGTGACCTTCTCTTCGGCAATGAGCTGCATGATCTTTTTAGGATCGACGCGACGCAGGCAAACGTTCACCCCGGCGTTGGCGGCAATCGTCCACGGGAAGCACCAGCCGTTGCAGTGGAACATCGGCAGCGTCCATAGGTAGATCGGATGGTGGGGCATTGCCCACTCCATGATATTGCTCACCGCATTGAGGTAAGCGCCGCGGTGGTGGTAAACCACCCCTTTGGGCTTGCCGGTGGTGCCGGAGGTGTAGTTGAGCGAGATCGCATCCCACTCATCCGCAGGCAGCTGATAGGCAAAGTCAGCATCGCCCTCATTGAGCAGCGTCTCGTACTCAATCTCTCCAATGCCCTGGGTCTCGCCGAGAAACTCAATATCGGCGACATCGATGATCAGCGGCTTGTGAGTAAGTTTGGCAACGGCTTGCTGGATGACCTCGGCAAATTCTGGGTCGACAAGAATGGCTTTGGCCTCGCCGTGCTCCAGCATATAGCTGATCGCCTCAGCATCCAGGCGAATATTCAGTGTGTTCAATACGCAACCCGCCAGCGGCACGCCAAAGTGCGCCTCGAACATTGCCGGGATATTAGGCAGCATCGCCGCCACTGTCTGGCCCGGCTGAATGCCCCGCTTTTCGAGCGCAGAGGCGAGCTGGCGGCAGCGCGACCAGGTTTCACTCCAGGTGCGTCGAGTGCTGCCATGGACCACCGCCGGGTAATCGGGATAGATCGACGCCGAGCGCTCGATAAAGGTCAGCGGAGATAGCGGCACGTGGTTGGCAATGGTTTTGGGCAAGCCTTGCTCAAAGATAGCGGTCATAATCGGCTCCTGAACTTTGTTGATATTATTGAAAGCGTTCGTTTTAAGGGTTCGTTTAAAATAGTTGTTTTGATCGCTTAGAAACAATAACGCCGCCCAAAGGGGCGGCGATACTGGCTGAAGGATTAGCGTTAGTGAACCTCAAATTCGCTTAAACACTGGATACCTGCCTCAATCACCGCGCGTTGGGCGCGGCCTACCGGCAGCCATTGCGTGATGGCAAATTCGGCGCTGCGCATCTTGGCAGTATAGAAGGGATCATCGCTGCCGTTGTTCAGGGCGGCCTGGGCGCTAAGCGCCGCCTGCCCCATCTGCCAAGCACACAGCACGTGGCCCGCTAAGTTAAGGAACGGCGTAGCATAAGCCTGCACCGCATCTGCGCCTTTTTCAGGGTCACGGCCTTGTTCTAGCACAATCGCTTGAGCGGCTTTTAAATCTTCCAAACCTGCGGCCAAGCCACGGCCCAACGCTTTTAGTGCGGGGTCGACGTTTAGCTGCTCCACAGTGGTGGCAACGTCGTGAAGCAGCGCGGTGAGCGCTTCGCCGTTGTCACGCTGGAGCTTCCGCCCCGCCAAATCAAGCGCCTGAATACCGTTGGTGCCTTCATAAATGGGCGCAATGCGCGCATCGCGTAGCAGCTGCGCAGCGCCGGTCTCTTCCACGTAGCCCATCCCGCCGTGAACCTGAATCCCCATGGAGGCAATCTCCACCGCTTGATCGGTAGAGAAGCTTTTGATCACTGGAATCAAAATATCGGCGCGGGCCTGGGCAGCCTGACGGGCATCGTCACTTTCAGCTTGGCGGGCGGTATCCAGCTCGGCTGCGCAGTAGAGCGCCAGCGCACGCAGCGCATCGGTACGCGAACGCATGGAGAGCAGCATACGGCGCACGTCTAAATGATCGCTGATGCTGCATTCAGCGCCGCCACGCGTTTTGGGAGAGCGCCCCTGGCGACGCTCCAACGCATAGGCAAAGGCGTGCTGGCAGGCACGTTCGGCCACACCAATGCCCTGAATGCCGACTTTGTGGCGCGCCTCGTTCATCATGGTGAACATGTGGTTCAGGCCACGCCCCTCTTCACCAACTAAATAACCGATGGCGCCGCCGTTTTCACCAAAACTTAGGGTGCATGTCGGCGAGCCGTGAATGCCCAGCTTGTGTTCAATAGAGGCGCAGGTGACATCGTTGCGCTCGCCCAAGGAGCCATCGTCATTGACTAGGAACTTGGGCACCAAAAATAGGGAGATGCCTTTGTTGCCCTCCGGCGCATCGGGCTTACGGGCCAGTACCAGGTGGATAATGTTTTCGGCGGCGTCGTGTTCGCCCCAGGTGATATAGATCTTCTGCCCGCTGATGCGGTAGTGGTCGTTTTCAGGCACCGCGCGGGTGCGTACTTGGGAGAGATCCGACCCCGCTTGGGATTCGGTAAGGTTCATGGTGCCCGTCCAGGTGCCTTCCACCAGCTTGGGCAAGTAGGTCGCTTTGAGCGTTTCGCTACCGTGATGAGCCAGCGCTTCGATGGCACCGGCGGTTAACATGGGGCAGAGTCCCAGCGCCATGTTAGCGCCGTGGAGCATCTCCTGAACCGCACTGGCAACCACTTCGGGCAGGTTCTGACCGCCTAGCGCTTCTGATACACCGATACCGTTCCAGCCACCTTTGACATAAGCCTGGTAAGCCGCTGAGAAGCCTTCCGGCGTCGTTACGCTGCCATCGGAGTGGCGCTTGGCCCCCTGCAGATCACCACTCTTGTTTAGCGGCCCCCAGACGTCACCGGCCAGCTTTGCGGCCTCTTCGAGTACCGCCTCGACCAAATCGGGCGTGGCCTCTTCAAAGCCCGGCAAACTGAGCGAACGGTGCGCTAATAGCTCTTCGAGCACAAAGCGCAAATCGCGTACCGGTGCGGCGTAAACATTCATGGCGAACCTCGGGCTGAAAAATTAAACAATTGTTTGAAAGTGTGCCATAGATAGTAGTAACACTCTCCTGCCTACACCATTAGCCCAAGGTATCACCCGTTACCGATAACGTCTCCACGCCGTTTTATTTTCGCTCACTTGCTTGCTCTACATCATTATAATAAGTGATATGGCTCTCATCTTCTGCGGGCGGCCCTACCACCGGCTCGGCGGCGTCAACGTCCCAAACGGCATCGGAGAGATCCTCCAAGTGCTCGTGCTCCAGTGCCCCCTGCATCAACTCTTCGGTGACCACCAGCTCGGCACCTGCAGCGGTCATTGGCGTAGTCGGTGTAAAGGGCGCCACGGGCACCGGCGCTGGGCGCACGCTACGCCGCCAGGAGAAGAACATTAAGAAGAATAGACTTAGTGAGCCGAAGGCCCAGAACAGCCCTGCATCGCCCATCACGGTCATCACCGGGGAGATCATTAGCGGACTGATCGTGGCGCCAATCGAGTTAATCAGCAGCAGGCCTTGGCTCATGCGCACCAGCGCCCCTGCGGGTGCGCGGTCAGCGGCGTGACTCACCGCCACCGGATAGAGGGCGAATACCCCACCACCGAGCAAGAATAGCAGTACCGCCAACAGCGGCGTAGAGAGCGGCAACCAGAGCATCGCCGCCGAGATGAGTACACAGAAACCGCTAATGCCAATCAGCACCATCTGGCGGTCATGGCGATCCGACCAGCGGCCAATCGGGTACTGCAGCAGCATCGCACCCATAATCACTACTGCCATCATCTGCCCCACCTGGCTGACGCTCATGCCATTGCGCTGCAGATAGAGAGGTAAAAGGGTATACGCCGCGGCTACCACCATCCCGGAGCCTAAACTGCCCATCACGCCAGTAGGCGTCAGAGTGATCAGGCGAAGCGGATGCAGCGGTTCGGCCTGCTCCATAATCGGTGATACCCGGGGAATCATCGCCATCGGCAACACAGAGAGCGAAGCCAGTAGCCCAATCACCATAAAGGGCGCAGTGACGCCCATGGCGTTGGTCACACCCAGTAGCAGTTGGCCCAATACACCGGCGGCATACAGCGAAATCATATACAGCGCCAGCAGGCGGCCACGAACCTTCTGGTCGCCTGACGTTAACAGCCAGCTTTCAATGACCAGATAAACCCCAACCGTGGCCCAGCCGCCGATCAGGCGTAGTACAAACCAGGCCCAGGGGTCGAAGAACAAACCTTGCAGCAGTACCGTGACGGCCACCAAGGAGGCAAAACTACCGTAGGCGCGAATATGGCCAATGCGCAGCAGCAGGCGGTCATTCACCATTGCGCCTAAGGCTAAGCCGATAAAGTAAGCCGACGAGACAATACCGATCACCGTGGCTGACTCGCCGGCAGCATCCAAGCGCACGGTAATTAAGGTGGCAAGAAAACCGTTGCCAATCCCGAGAATGAAGAGCCCCAACAGGGGCGCAAGCGCCATGGCCAATAGTTGCCGCGACATGAAAACCTCACCTTGCCTAACATGGAGTGAAAACCAAGAGTAAAAACGCTACCAAGCGTGTTCACAGGAGCCGTTATTCAACCTGGTGCATCGAGTTAGACAGGAATATCGGCGCGCAATTATTGCCCTGAAGGGTATAAAGTCAATATTTATATAATGTTACAATTATTCACGTTAGCGTTTTATATAGAATTACCGTGTCTACACCAGGAAATTCCACTACTAAACTATTCTTTTGTGCCCACCAACGAAAGGACGTTTCACTAAAAAAGCTGATATGGGTGGGATCGCTAATATAATGCCAGCGGGCAAAAGCTTCAGGCGAAGTGACGCGCTTGGTCATTAACCCCAGATAACCACCTGGCGCGAGCTGAGCAACCAGCTGCGCAAGCACCTTGCCGGGCTGCGCCAAGTGCTCAACAACTTCGGTGGCAGTGATAAAATCAAACGTCTGGGTGAGCACCGACGTATCAGGGGAGTAAAAAGGGTCGTAAATAGCCATTGGGTGACCCTGCTCTGCGAACATCACTGATAGCGTCGGCCCTGGCCCTGAACCAAAATCGAGTCCTCGGGCGTTAGGTGCAAGCTTCGCTAACAGTGGGGTAAATAAACGCCCTAAAAAGCGCCGGTATCCCGTATCATGCGGCGAGTTTTGATGTTTATCGTATTCGGCCTTTTCTGCAGCGGCGCTCAAATGCTGCTCGGGGGGGACAAATACCAGCTCGCACGTGGCACACTGGTAGTAGTCACGACGCCGATCCCGGTGGTAGAGCGCAGTAGTGGTTTCCGCGCAGAGCGGACAGCGACGCATCATCGTATTCTCTGGCTTATCGTTACTTATTAAGGAAAGTGGCATGCTATCAGGTCTGGATCATCTTGTTGTAACCGTGACCGACATGGGTCGCGCCGTCGATTTTTACTCGCGGGTTTTGGGCTTGGATGTGCGCTATCGGGATGCTCAACGGGTCGACTTAATGCTCGGAGACACGGCGCTCCGCCTGCATCAAACCGATACTGACATTGCGCCCATTTCAGCGACGCCTACGCCCGGCAGCCTGGATTTATGCCTACGTTGCCAACTGCCGTTGGATGAGTTCAAGCAACACCTGGATGCACTGGCTGTTGAGGTAGAGCTGGGCCCCGTGGCTCGCCAAGGCGCCAATGGCCCGATTGAATCAATTTACCTGCGTGACCCGGACGGCAACCTGCTAGAGATTTGCCGCCCCGCTTCGCGCTAATGTTAAGTGTAATGAACCAAGGTATCATCGACCACTACAGCACTTAATACAGATATTTAGAAAGGAAACGTTATGCTTGATAACGAAAGTGATTCCCCACTCGAAGGCAAGGTCGTCAGCGAAGAACAGTACCCTCAGCCAGACACCACCATGGCCATGGTTATTTATGCGCTCTATCTGGCCAGTTTTATCCTTGGCTTTACATCGATTATCGGTGTGGTTATCGCCTACGTCTATAAAGGCAAAGGCCCTGCGTGGCTGGACGAGCACTACCGCTATCAGATTCGCACGTTCTGGATAGGGTTGGTTTACGGCGTTATTTTTTCGCTTTTGACTCTGATACTGATCGGTTTCCCGTTGTTGCTAGCGCTTGCGGTCTGGCTGATTATCCGCTGCGTCAAAGGCTTTAAAGGGTTACAAGAAAAACGTGCCCCTTCTAACGTAGATTCCTGGCTGTTTTAGCTATGACGCAACCAACGGATAACACCAGTGGGCGTTTTTCAAAGGCCAGTGCCATAAGCTGGCTATGGCGTCAGCTGTCACGTTGGCCGCTTGGCCTGCTATGGCGTTTTGCTTCACGGCTAGGCCCGTTGGTCTATCACTTCAGTCAACGCGAGCGCCGGGTAACGGAAGCCAATCTTAACGTCGTAAACCCGAACTCCACAGTTGACGAGCGCAAAGAACTCGCCAAACACAGCCTGAAACATTCAGCAGCCACCATGCTGGAGTTAGGGCACGCCTGGATGGCGGAACCTAACAAAGTGGAAGCAAGCATTCTAGCCGTGCACGGTCGCGACAAACTCGATAACGCCCGCAGCGAAGGTCGCGGCGTGATTGTGCTTGCACCTCACTTCGGCAACTGGGAAGTACTTAACTTTTGGCTATCGAGCCATTTTCCTTTCACCGCCATGTACGAGCCACCCCGAATTACCGCCCTCGACCCAGTGATTCGTCACGGCCGCGAGCGCATGGGGGCAAGTCTAGTGCCCACCAACCCCCGCGGCGTGGCAGCACTGCTTAAAGCGCTGAAACGCAGCGAGGCGATTGGCATACTGCCTGACCAGGAGCCCGATTGGGGCAGTGGCGTTTTCGCGCCCTTCTTTGGCCGCGATGCCTACACCGCTACCCTGCTACCGAAACTGGTCGCACGCACCCAGGCACGCGTTGTTACAGGCGTTGCACTACGTATCCCCGGCAAAGGGTTTGAAATCCATTTTTTGGATGCCGACGAGCGAGTCTATAGCGACGATGACGTGCAGTCTGCCACCGGTGTCAATGCCAGCGTCGAGAGCGCGATTGCCCTGGAACCGGCGCAGTATCAATGGGAGTACAAACGCTATCGTAAAGTGGTGCAAGAACAGCAAAAACTGGCCAACTTCCGCGACTTCCGGCTTTATTGATAAGAGCTTACTGATGACCCAGAATTCAATACCGCGTGGTGAGATACGCACACCACAGATTATTTACGCGCTTTACTTAGCAGGCATCGTCACAGCCAATATCACCCTGCTGATTGGCGTAATCATCGCCTATGTTTATCGTAAAGAAGCGGCACCCTGGCTACAGCAGCACTACCGCTACCTGATTCGCACCTTCTGGATCGGCACGCTGTATGCCTGCATCGCTTTTTTGCTCAGCATTGTGATAGTCGGCACCCTGCTGTGGCCGCTGCTAGCAGTATGGCTGGGCGTACGCTGCCTGCTCGGCTGGATTGATGTACGCAAAGGCCAGCCCCCGGCACGCCCCGCTAGCTGGCTTTGGTAAGCAGCGCGGTACTCCGCCCTTCACTCATCGCTATCACGGGCGTAAACATCATCTAAACGCTCTATATCGTCTTCGCCCAAGTAGCTTCCCGACTGCACTTCGATCAGTTCAAGGGGTATTTTGCCGGTGTTTTCCAGCCGATGTAGTGCCCCAATGGGGATATAGGTGGACTGGTTCTCGGTTACCAAGAAGCTACGTTCATCAAGTGTTACCTGGGCGGTGCCTCTCACCACTATCCAGTGTTCAGCGCGATGATGATGGCGCTGCAGGGAGAGCCGCCCACCGGGTTTAACGGTAATGTGCTTGACCTGATAACGCTCGCCGCTGTCCATCGCTTGAAAACTACCCCAAGGGCGCTGTACTTGGGGAGCCGAACAAGGCTCGCTGCGCCCCGCCTGGGCAAGCGATGCCACCAAGTGCTTCACGGCTTGCGCCTGATCACGGTGGGCCACCAATACGCTATCCGAAGTCTCCACTACTATGAGATTCTGTACACCCAGCGTCGTCACCAGGCGGTGTTCGGCAAATACCAGCGAATCCTGCGTATCGGTCAACCATGTATCACCTTTGGTGGCGTTGCCTGCCGCGTCAGGTGAAACGGTTGCCCATAGCGCATCAAAACTACCGATATCACTCCACGCAGCGGCTAAAGGCACCACGGCAGCGTGATTGCAGTGCTCCATGACTGCGTAGTCGATTGAGTCCGCTGGGCAGCGGCGAAACGCCGCTTCGCCCAAACGCAGAAAATCCAAGTCACGATGCGCACTGCTAACCGCCTCTTCGCAGGCTCCTAGCATGGTTGGCTGTAGCCGTTTTAGCTGATCTAAATAGCAGGAGGCACGCAGCAAGAACATGCCGCTATTCCATAGGTAATCGCCGCTGTCGACTAACTCGACAGCGCGCTTGGCATCGGGTTTTTCAATAAAAGCAGCAAGATGGTGGCCGCCTTTCAGCGGCGCACCACAGGCAATATAACCATAGCCTGTTTCCGGCTGCGTCGGCACAACCCCAAAGGTGACGAGGTAACCCGCTTCGGCTAATGGCGCGGCGAGTGAAACGCTGTGTTGAAACGCCTGAACATCGCCAATCACATGATCTGCCGGAAGCACTAGCAGCAGCGGATCATCTCCGGACTGGCGCGCCAGCAGCGCCGCACAGGCAATCGCCGGGGCGGTATTGCGGCCCTCTGGCTCAAGTACCAGGGTGGCGGCTTGATCCATTTCACGCAGTTGTTCGGCCATTAAAAAACGGTGGCTATGATGGCCCATCAGCATTGGCACCGCGTCGGTTAACCCGGCTAAGCGGCTTAGGGTTTGCTGGAGCAGGCTCTGGGAAGAGGTTAAGCGCAAAAACTGTTTCGGCATCTGTTCCCGAGAGAGCGGCCAGAGCCGCGTGCCGCTGCCTCCGCTTAAAATCACTGGCTGAATCATTGCTGCGTCCTTGTCATTGTCTTTGAACTAGAGGCTGACCGTGAATCAGCGATTTTCCCTGTTGCCGAGTCAGCGACTACGTCAATCGCCAACTTTCCAAAATCGGCCTGAAGCCAGTGGCGTAACTGGCTCATTCTGGGCGCATCGTTCGCCTCTTCGAGCGCAGGCAATGTGCCGGGCACAAAGCCACGCTTTATAAAGGGCGCCAATAGCTCCGGGTCGCCGCTAATAATATGCACCGGTACTGCCGCGCTGGCATCGTCGCCGGTAATCAACGGCGCGGCTTGATGGTCACCCAGCACTATCATCAGGGTATGGTCATCCACTACGCGTTCGGCCCAGCGGCCTGTGACTTTCACAGCGTAGTCCACCGACCAGGCGTAGTGATCGCGAATACGCTCAATGTCCTGCCACAACACTTCTGGCGGGTCACCGGCGTCCTCCCAAGGAGCAAAAATACCCCCATCGCCAATGGATGACCAATCATCCAAGACAGGCAGGATGGGTGTCCAGGGGGCATGGCTGGAGATTAGGGCCAATTGGGCAAACACCGGCGTCTCGCCCAGCAAGTAACGCTGGGTATAATCGAGGGTAAATTGATCCGGCATGGTTACCCAATTGAGAGCAGGCCCGGCGTAGGCGATATCTTTCGCTGCGGCAATTTCATCGAAACCGTAGGCCTCCCCTTCCGGCCACGCCAGGGTAATGGCGGGCATGACACTGAGGGTGCGCTGACCAGTGGCACGAAAATCATCGATCAAAGTGGAGTGGTCGCTGTCCAACATCAGCTGATACCACAGCTGATTGTCGATCCAGCGGCCACTAAGGGCCGTCGCGTGGGCCAGCCAGGATTGCCCACCGCGAATCGGTGATTTCAACATGCCCGATACCACGTGGAGGTCACGCGCTGCTAACCGCTGCTGCATATCGGCCAGAGTGGGCTGCAGGACGCTTGCATAACGCGGATCCTCCAGTGCAGAGATACCGTAAGACTCAATAAAGGTGAGAAGTACATTGTGCCCTTCAAGTCCCGGTAGCGACCGGGCTTCCAGCGGCGCGGCTTCCAATTGGTCGGTAAAAGCCAGACGAGCGGCATGGGTATCGGTAATTTGCTGCCACTGAAAACGCGTGGTGTTCACCATTGGCAAGCGCGCGCTATCCACCAGTCGCACACCATTGAGTTCAAGCGCGGCGCTAGTGGTGGCAACGGCCATCAGCATTAATGCGACCGCTCCGGGCAGACGCTTAACAGAGTAGGTGACGGGTGGCAGCAGCAGGCGCGCTAAACCCACGGTGATAGTGACTAACACGGCGGCCCCCGCCAGCATTGCGCAAACGGCCAGCAGTTGGCCTACATTACCTACTAGCAGGTGATAAATTGAGCGCAGCAAGGGTACATCAAGGTAGAGATTGAGTGGTCGGGCAAAGGCCATTTGGGTGGCGGCAGTACCTAGATTCGCAGCGGTTGCCAGCATGACCCAGCTAACAAACCCGACCCCCACTATGCGGCGCGCTTGGCTGGCAGGAAGCAGCAGCATAAGTGGCGCCATGATCAGCGCCTCCCAGGCAAGCAAATACGCGCTGATCTCGCCAAAGCGCCACCACAACGGCGCGATGAGTAAGAAATTCAGCATTAAAATCATGAGTAATAATCGACTCATCGCATCCTCATAGGTGCCTGCTTTAGTTTACAGTGTCAAAGGTACAACCCGTCAGCGCCCAGCCTCCAAAAGAGGCTGCACCCAATCACAAGACAAGAGAGCAAGGAATAAGGCTGCTGAAACACACAATAATCATGTACTGTAATATTTTATCGTATAGTTATTGTGTAAACATTTCACGCTTTGCTTGGCATAAGGCTATGCGTTTTGCAGGCCTTCACCGGAAAGGATTTCGCCTATGTATTGTAACCCTGTTGGTAGGTGGCAAGTTGGTAGGTGGCAGGCTGGTAAGTGGATGGTGTTAATCGGCTGTACGTTTGCCCTACCGGCGTTTGCCGAAGACGATAGACACTTTAGCGCCGTCATTGAACGCGCCCAACAGCTTGCAGAAGAGGCCTATCAGGCTCCCGAAGAGACATTGCCCGCGGTATTGCGTGAGCTTGATTACGATACCTATCGGCAAATTCGCTTTGATCCCGCCCAAGCCTATTGGAAGGACGAGAGCCCTTTTAGCCTACAGCTTTTTCACAGCGGTTTTATCTTTCAAACCCCGATTGCGCTGAATGTCATTGAAAACGACACGGTCACCCCCCTGCCTTTTTCGGCAGAGGATTACTCCTACGATGGCAATGCCGAAAAGCTTAAAGAGCACGATTTATCCGCTAGCGACCACGCCGGATTTCGTCTTCACTACCCTCTTAACAGCGATGACTACGACGACGAATTTGCCGTTTTTCTCGGTGCTAGCTATTTCCGCCTAGTCGGACGCGATCAGGCTTACGGGCTCTCCACCCGAGGTCTGGCGATCGATACGGCCTCTTCTGAAGGCGAAGAGTTCCCGGCATTTCGCGAGTTTTGGCTCTATAAACCCGACGCTGATGGCGAACAGATTGAGCTATTGGCGTTAATGGATGGCCCCTCGGTCAGCGGTGCCTATCGGTTTATCATCCAGCCGGGTGAAAATACCCAGGTAGAGGTCGAAGCGGAGCTGTTTGCTCGCGAAGATATTGCCAAGCTGGGCGTCGCCCCGCTCACCAGCATGTTCACTTACGGTGAGGCAAGCCGCGAGCGGCCGGACGATTTTCGCCCCCAGGTGCACGACTCCGACGGCCTGTTGATGCATACCGGCAGCGGCGAGTGGATCTGGCGCCCGCTGAATAACCCATCTCACGTGCGTACCTCTGCCTTTATAGACGACTCTCCCCAAGGCTTTGGGTTAATGCAGCGGGAGCGTGACTTTAACCGCTACCTGGATACCGAAGCCCAGTACCACCGCCGCCCCAGCCAGTGGGTTGTCCCGCTAGATGAGTGGGGGCCGGGCCGAGTAGAGCTTGTCGAAATCCCTACCCCCGATGAGACTCACGACAATATTGTCGCCTACTGGGTGGCGGACGATACGCTGGGCGCCGGCGAATCCCGGCGCTTGCACTACCTTACCCACACGCTGAATAGCCAGCCAGACGCACACAACCTTGGCCGTGCCATTCGCACTCGCCATGGCAGCGCGGCCGTGCCGGGGCAAGCGGATTCTCCCTCGCAAGATCAGCGTCAATTTATCGTCGACTTTCAGGGTGGCGCCTTAGACAACATCGACGCCGACCAGCCCGTCGAGCTCGATATCAGCACCCAAAACGGCAAAGTACTACTACCTCAGGTCACCGCGCTGCCCAACAATGGCTGGCGGGCGAGTTTCCGCCTGCCCGCTAGCGATCAACCCAGCGATGTTCGCCTAAGGCTAACCTTAGACGGCGAACTGGTTAGCGAAACCTGGAATTACGTGTGGTATCCCGATGCCGAATAATGCTGATAAAGCAAACTACTTTACGCCAGCGTCAGGGCAGACCAACTAATGCGTCGCATGGCGCTACAACGACTGCGTAGCGCGGGTGGGCTAGCCCGCTCGCTGTTTATTTATTGGCGACCGGGGCGTCAACGCGGGCTCCAGCGCCTGTATCAGCCATTTATCCAACCCGGTACCGTTGCCTTTGATATTGGTGCGCACTTAGGCGACCGCAGCGCGGCTTTTCATGCACTCGGCGCCAAGGTGGTGGCGCTAGAGCCCCAGCCCGACCTTGCCAAGTGGTTTAAGCGCCTGGTGAAGCCGCCGACCATCACCCTGTTACCGATGGCTGCAGGCCCGACGAAGGGCTTTGCCGAGATTGCGATTAGCCCCAGCAACCCGACGCTTGCCACGCTTGCCACTGAGTGGCGAGAGCAGATAGGCGAACGCAACGCAGGCTTTAGCCAGGTACGCTGGGAGCAACGGTTACGGGTGGCGGTGACCACGCTGGATACGTTAATCGAAGAGTATGGCGAACCGAGCTTTATCAAAATCGACGTCGAGGGCTTTGAGGCGGAGGTGCTGGCGGGGCTAAGCTCGCCGGTGCCCGCGCTTTCGGTGGAGTTTGTTAGCGGTACGTTAGAGGTTAGTCACGCCTGCGTGAGCCATCTAAGCCGCCTTGGCGAATACCGTTATAATGTGGTGGTTGGTGAGCAGCGACATTTCCGCTGGGCCGAGTGGCAAACGCCGCAGGCGGTTAGCGAGTGGTTAAATGCCGGGGCCGAAGAATTGCCATCTGGCGATATTTACGCCTGCCGCTCAGACCATCCGCTACTGCTGAGTTCACTTTGATTTTTTTGAATATTCTAATAGGCACGTCACGCAATGATTCACCACTGGCAAACCCTCACCGCTCCGCAGTTAGCCGAGTTCGCTCAGCACGACCCGGTAGCGGTACTGGTACTCGGGGCGATTGAACAGCACGGCACTCACCTCCCTTTAGCCACCGACCTCACCATTGGCGAAGGTCTCCAGGCCGCTTTGCTGGATCAACTAGATCCCTCACTTAACGTGATCTGCCTACCGCCAATTGCGGTAGGCGCCAGCGATGAGCACGCCAGCTTCCCCGGCACGCTCAGCCTACCCGCTCCACTGGCTATTGCCACCCTAGAAGCCTATGGCGACAGCTTAGCCCGCGCAGGCATTCGTCGCCTGGTGCTGCTTAACAGCCACGGCGGCAATAAGGCGGTGATGGATTTGGCAGGGGTAACCCTGCGGCGGCGGCATGGCATGCGGGTAGTCAAAGCCACCTATACCCGGTTGCCGCCTTTAGATGGCGCGATTGGCTTTGAAGAGTTGCGCTACGGGTTACACGGCGGGTTACTCGAAACCGCGATGATGCGCTATTTGGCGCCAGCGCTGGTGCAGTTGGACGGCTACCAGGCCACCCCACCTGCAGCGCCCCAAGGCGATGCATTGGTGAGCCCAGAAGGTGCTGCAGCCTTTGCATGGTTAGCGGAGGACTTAAGCGCTCAAGGGGTCGCAGGCGATGCCAGCCACGCCAGCGCTGAGTTAGGCGAACAGCTGGTTAAACACTACGCCCGCCAACTGGCGGCAGTGGTGACCGAAACCGCTCACCTGCCGCCGCTAACCCACAATTGAGAGCCCCGACCTGACCGCTTAGTACGGTTTAGCGCTGGCCGCTTAATACGTCTTCCAACAAGTGCCCACCCCGGGTTGCCTTGGCATTAAGGTAGCGCTGGTTATGGTCGGTAACGCTGCCGTACAGCGCCTGACGTGATACCACTTCGATTCCACCCTGGCGCAACGCTTCCATCTTCAAGGGGTTGTTGGTCAGCAGTTGCACCTGGTCGATGTTGAGCGCATTGAGCATATCCACAGCCACCGCATACTGGCGCTCATCGTCACCAAAACCGAGGACCTGATCCGCATCCACGGTATCCAGTCCACCATCCTGCAAAGTGTAGGCGCGCAGCTTATTGGCCAAGCCAATGCCCCGGCCCTCTTGCGCCAAGTAGAGCAGCACGCCGCCGCCCATGGCTTGAATATCTGCCACGGCGTTGCGCAGCTGTTCGCCGCAGTCGCAACGCAGGCTGCCGAAAAGGTCGCCGGTTAAACACGCCGAGTGCAGGCGCAATGGGACTGCGCCTTCCCAGCGCTCCGGCTTACCAATCACCACAGCAACGTGCTCGCGTAAGCCATCCGGCTCCCGGAAGAGCACAAAGCGGCTGTCAGCGGCATCCTCAAGGGGAATATTCGCTTCACTCACCCGTTTGAGCATACCCGGCGCCCCGGCAAGACACTGTTCAGCATCTTTAGCGGTGACTTCCAGCAGCCGCCCTTCTGCCAGCTGCTGCTCAATATCCGCTGCGGACTCTTCACTAACAAAGGCGCAGAGCGCAGCGGGGATTAGCAAGGCGCGGCGCATCAAGGTAACCGCGCCTAGTTCGGCTAAACCTGCTGGCTTTAAGCCGCTTAGCAGCCCACTAGCAGGCTTGGAAAGCATTTCCTCTGTGGCCAGCGTATGCAGCTGGCTGGTGGTAATGGGGGGCATTAGCGGCAAGCTGCCAGCCTCGGCAGTTAAGTGCTTGCCCAGCGCGGCTAGGCGGTGACGGGTAAGCACCAGCAAAGGCCGCTCGCCCGCCAACTGCGCGAGCGCTTCCACTGACTCGCTGCCTTCCAGCGCCTGCACTAGCAAACGTTTCTCACCGGCATTCACCACCACTGGCAATCCACGACGGATATCGAAAATAGCTCGTTCAATCTGGTACATGTAGGCCTCCTGGCTTCCTTACGAGGGGGATGGTGCACGCTTGCACTGAGTTGTTTGCTCTCAACTGCACGACTTCTTGCTCTGAACAACTTGCTCTCAACTGACCAGAGCCCGCATGATAGAGCGGTTTTTTTAGCACGGAGGCGTCATGCCCGAATCCCATATCAACGTTATTGCGCTGGACGATGCCTGGGAATGGCTGCTGGCGTTGCTTCATCAGCGCTCTTGCGATGTGGCGATCACCGTGACGCCAAACGGCGAGTGGCAAACGGACAAAACGGTCGCCGCTGAGGCGCGTGAACTGCTCGATTGCCTGACCCCGCTGGCCAGCCGACCGGCGTGGGTGGTGGCTCAACTGGGGCAGAGCCTGGATGGCCGCATTGCCACAGAAAGTGGTCATTCTCACTACATCAACGGTCATGAAAGTTTGGTTCACCTGCACCGCCTGCGCGCCATGGTCGACGCGGTGGTCGTCGGCGCGGGAACCGCCAGCGCCGATAATCCGCAGTTGACCGTGCGCCACGTCAGCGGCACTAACCCGACGCGGGTGGTGCTGGATCCGCGAGGCCGCATTCCCAACGACTTGGCGCTGCTGAATACCGATAGCGCCCCGACGCTGCATATAATGGGGTCTGCCGTGGGGACTGAGTCGAAGGCGACGACGAGCTTGGCCCACGTTGAACGTTGCGTGTTGCCGCTGAATGCCAACGGGCAGTTCAACCCCAGCGATGTTGTCGCCCTGCTGGCCAATAAAGGCCTGACGCGGGTACTGGTAGAGGGCGGAGGTATTACGGTGTCTCAGTTTATCGAAGCGGGTGCCGTTGACCGGCTGCACCTGCTGGTCGCCCCGCTGCTGATCGGTTCCGGCAGGCCAGGACTTAAGATGACGCCCATCGAGACGCTTGAGAGTGCGCTGCGCCCGCCCACGCGAACCTTCCGCTGCGGCGACGACACGCTGTTCGACCTGCGGCTGCGGGATACTACCGCCTGAGGGATGAGCCTTTTTACGATGGCTCATCGCCACCCACATACCTGGTAGACTCGCCAGCAATACCAGCACACCGTAAGCCAACGACACCGCTACTCCTTGGGCAGACGGCAAGCCAACCAGCGCCCAGACACCGGCGGCGGCGCCTTCGCGAAGCCCCCAACCGGCCACCGAAAACGGAATCAGCATGGCCAGTAGCAGTACCGGTGTCAGTGCAAGCACTTCCAGCGCCGGTAGTTCTACGCCAATCGCCCGGGCCGCACAGACCATTACCAGACCATAGCTCAGCACAATCACTAGCGAAGACAGCAACTGCTGAGGCCATACGCCGCGCCGCAACAAGCCACGCTTTACATCACGAGCCAGGGCCTGGCACCAGTCCGGCAGCCTTGCCAACCAATGACTAAAACGTTGACGCAGCAACAGGCCACTGACGATGACCAGCGCAAGACCGGCCATCACGCTTAAGCCCACCGCTGTGATCACTACTCCACCCAGCGCGGTATGCCAGAGCGGCGATAACAGCAGCGCCGTTAGCGTTAGCAGCACCACGGCTACCTGCCCCGAGGCGCGCTCAATAATCACCGCTCGCCACGCGCGGCCCCTAGACTGCGCTTGCGTGGCATGGCGGTGCGCCCGCCCAGCGTCGCCCAATACACCGCCCGGCAGGATTTGATTGACCAGCAGAGCCAAGTAGTACTCACGCAGGGCGTAAGCAAACCGCAGCGGCACATCGATAAGTCCGGCGGTAAACTGCCAGCGCCAGGCGCAAAGCATAATCTGTAGCGTGCTGATGGCTAAGGCCAGCACGACCCATCCAGCGGAGAAGCGCTGCACCTCTGCCACGATAGCCTGAGGCTCAACCCACAGCGCCACCGCACCCAGCAACGCCATGCTAACCACCACGCGTCTAAGCCATGGGCTTTGCAAGCCTATGCTTTTAGTACAAGCACCTAGCCGAGTGAATATCCCTTGAACAGGCCCCATAGGCTTAGGCCTCTTGCCTGGGGTTTGCAAACTGGGGCTTGGCAAACTGGGGCGTGGCAAACAGGTCGCGATGCCCCACCCAAATACCCAGTTCGCCATTGGCCACCGCTTGCTGGCGCTGCTGCAGCCAGGTGGCAATGCGCGCCGCCGCTTCCGGGGCTTGCTCGGTGGCGGCTTCGGCCCAGCCCTCAAGCAGTGCCATCATCAGCGGCTGCTGAGTATGGTTGCCAGCGGCAAGCTGCCAAGGCGTTTCGGCTTGCTCGACGCGGTAATCAGCGCCCTCTAACGCGGCGACTAACGCCTGGTGGGCCAGACCGCCTAACGCATCGCCCAAGCCTTTATCGCGCTGCTGATGGGCAATAAACATCGCCAGCAGCCAGTGGTCTTCGTCATCCAGCACCGGCGCGCCTTGAGGGTCAATAAAGTGCCATTCCCCGGTCACGCTAAGCGCTATCAGCAGCGCTTGCTGCTGCCCAGCAATATGGGTCACCAAGGCGTCAATCCACTGCTGGGAGACCAGGTCCAGCAGTGCCGATGCGGTCACCAAATGCGCATCGTCGAGCGGCACATCGGCAAGTGGCTCCAGCGATACGCAGTGGGTCTCAACGGCCACGGGCTGCCCTTGGCTATCGCTTAGGCCAGCGGCGCGCTGGCGCGCCTGAGCTAACAAAACGGCATCATGATCGATCAGCTTCCAGCGCTGGTGGCCGCTCAGGCGTGGCGCTAAAAAGCGCATATTACTGCCCCGGCCACAGCCAAGATCCGCTATCAACGGCGTTGGGGCGCGCGCGCTCAACCACTCAGCGGCAAACCCGGCAAGGCGCTGGCTGCGCGAATCGACATCAGCTGCCTCACGCAGCGTCAGCCAGTCGGACTCAAACTGGCTCCCCGCTCGCAGGTTCGGGGAATTGGCTGGTGAGTCCGTTTTGGAACGACTTGATCGATTGGCTGGCGCAGTTAACGCCGCTGCAAAATTAGCTCCGGCTTCCTGCCAGTCGCTTAACCCATCGCGGGCCTGGGCAGCTCCCTGGCGCAGTTGGTGGCGCAGCTCGTCGTCATGACAAAAACGGCTCAAAGCGTCTTGAAGCGCGTCGACATCACCAGGTTCAACGCCTAACCCGGCACCTGTAGGCAAGGTATCGCGCAGCGCACCGCCGGTGGTGGTAATCACCGGCAGGCCGTGGGCCAAGGCTTCGGTGACCACCATGCCGTAGCCTTCATACCAGGAGGGCAGCACTAGCGCGTGAGCGCTGCGATAAGCCGCTTCAAGCGTCTCGCTATCGCACTCGCCGTGAAGCTGCACGGCGCTTTGCAAGCCGTTCTGATCGATCAATTGCTGCACGCGCTGGGTGAAAGCGGTATCTCGTGCGCCACCGTAGCAGTCGCACTGCCATTGATTCCCGGCAACGCCCGACAACGCTTGAACAAGAATATCCTGTCCTTTGCGCGGCGTTAGCGTTGCCACACATAGCAACCGTAGTGGCTCGCCAGGCTCTGCTGCAGGGCTGATCGGCGCCTGGGCAACGCCCGGCTCAACCACGGTGACACTGGTATTGAGTGGCATGGAGTAGTGGTCTGCCAGCTCCGGTAAGCGCCGGGCGGTAAAATGGCTGGTGACGATAATCCGCGCCACGGGGGCAAGCGCGGTTAACTCACTGCGATGAAAGCGCTGCTGATCGGCCTCGCCAAGGCCCAGCTCATCGCCTAGGGGGTGGTGTAGCAACGCTGTGATTTCCAGCCGCTGGGCATGTTGAGCAACCACCTCGGGCAGCGCCCCCATGGCTAGGCCATCAATCACCACCGACGCCTGATCGGGAAGCGACTCAAGGGCCTGCGTGAGCGCTTCTGCCGCCTCGGCATCCGCATCAGGAAACGTGCCTGCCAAGCCGACGACGTCAATTTCCCATCCATGGTCACGCAGGGACGAGACAATCTGGGCATCATAGATATAGCCGCCGGTACGCTGAGCTGGGTCACCGGCAACGATCAAGGTAAACCGCTTACTCATAGCGCGCCTTCGTAGCTTGCCCAGGCCACATGGGATTCATGCAGCTTGATCTCCATATGGGTAATTCCCTTGGCGGTGATACCCATTTTGCCTTCACCAATCGCTTTGGCGAGCTGGTCAAAGATCACCTTGGCCATAAACTCGGTAGTCGTGTTTTTACCCGCAAATTCAGGCACTTCATCCAGATTGCTGAAGTTGTAGTCAGCCAGTACCGATTTCACTGTTTCGCTGGCAAGGCCGATATCGATCACTAGGCCATCCTCATCCAGTTCAGGGCGCTGAAAGACCACATCGACCACATAGGTAGCGCCGTGGGTACGCTGGGCAGGGCCAAATATCTCGCCATTAAAACTGTGGGCGATCATAAAGTGGTCACGGACACATAAACGGAACATAGAGACTCCAAATGATAGGTAAATGGGTTATGGGGAGTAGCTCAGGCGGTGGCAAAGCTCAACACTGCCGCGGCCGAACAGCTTAGGGGCAAGCGTGGGCAACTGGGCAAAGTCACTTTCCCCGCTGATCAGTGCATCCAAGCGCTCGTCCACCAGCAGGCTCAACGCTAGCCTAAGGCGGCGCTGATAGTCCCAGCGGGGGCGTAGTTTCGGCGACAGTTGGCCTACTTGGCTGGCCTTGAGCGTCAGCCGCTGGGAGTGAAAAGCCCCCCCCAACGGAATTGCGACATCCCCCTCGCCAAACCAGCTCATTTCGATAATGCGCCCTTCACTGCCGACTAACTCAAGGGCATGACGTAAACCCGCTGATTGGCCGCTGGCATGGATCACGCAATCTTGGTCATAAGTAGCTTTTTCGGGAGTGCAGAATGCCACGCCCAACTGCTCGGCCAGTTGGCGACGCTCTGGGTTGATATCGACCAACTGGACGGTAACGCCGGGCACCTGGGCACATAGATACGCCACCAAAGCGCCCACCACGCCTGCGCCAATCACACTGATTCGCTCACCCAGCATCGGTTCGGCGTCCCACACGCCGTTAATGGCGGTTTCCATATTGGCCGCCAATACGGCGCGTTTGGCAGGTACGTTGGCGGGCACTTCAAGCACTGCCGAAGCAGGCACGATGTAATGGTCCTGGTGGGGAAACAGGCAAAAAATGGTTTTATTTAACAGCGCGTCTGGCCCTTGTTCTACGCGGCCAACGTTGCAGTAACCGTACTTGACCGGCGCTGGGAACTCACCCGACTGAAAGGGGGCTCGCATGCGTGAAAATTCGCTTTCGGGTACGCGACCATTAAACACCAGCGATTCGGTGCCGCGGCTGATACCGCTGTACAAGGTGCGTACGAGCACCTCATCCTGCGCGGGGGGACTAAGCTGTTCACACCGCAGTTCACCTTGTGCTGGGTTGGTTACCCAGAAGGCGGTGGCCGAGGTTTTTGTGGCAACATAGCGGTTTCTGCCAACATCGTCAGGCGCCGACATGAGCGTTCCTTTTCGTTACGAGCCCCAATAACCCGGGCTCTTTTTCATTCCGTTGAAAGTGGAGTGGCACCACTGAGCTGCAAGTTAAGACTAAGTTACACGTTGTATGCCGTGGCCCCTTACCATAATGGAGGGCCACATACCGGGTGACTCCATGCAGAACAGTTTTCAATGGCTCACCTCCTTCAGCGTAGCGGGTGAAAAGAAAATATTCGATTAACCATTTGTAACAGATGAAACTAACCCATCTATTTTCTTGATCATATGGACAACCCTACCTTCTTCTACAAGAATGGTACATATAAAAATAGTTGCATCATTTATTTCAACTGCGGACAGCGACGCCGCTTCGTGAGCACCCATGCCGCTTTTTTCCAACACGTCTTCGTTTACCCTGCCCAAACGGCTTTACAGCGCCGCAGAGGTACTGCTGGGCGGCTTACTGCTTATAGCGGTGGGAAAGGCACTGCCGCTTTTAATGGCGACCCCCGCTAACTGGTGGGTGGCCATAGGCTTCTACACGTTTATATCCACCCTGGTGACCATCTTCTGGCCTTTCGGCTCATTGGGTTGGGCCAACCGGGTTACCCTGGCCCGAGCGGTATTGGTAGCGCTAGTGGCGGGCGCGCTCGCCGCCAATATCTTTGTAGGGGCAATATGGCAGTGGCTGGCTATCGCGGTAATCGCCCTACTGCTGGATGGCGTCGATGGCTGGATTGCCAGGCGCACCAAAAGCCACACCCGGTTCGGTGCGCGGTTTGATATGGAATTGGATGCCCTGCTGATTTTACTGCTGTGTGCGGGACTGCTGCGACTGGAGTCACTGGGCCTTTGGGTGCTAATGATTGGCGGAATGCGCTACTGCTTTATCGCTGCCAGTTGGCAGTTCCCGTGGCTCTCAAAACCCTTATTTGATAGTTTTCGCCGCAAGGCCGTTTGTGTCTTTCAGGTAGTTGCTTTGTTGCTGGCATTAACGCCGCTCACCTCTCACTTTATGGCCAGCCTGCTCGCCATTAGTGCGCTGGTATCGTTAGCGTATTCGTTCGGGTATGATGTTTGGTGGCTATACCGAAAAGCAAAAAGAAATTCGCTGAGCTAGCACTCTAACCCCAACCGCTGGTGCCACTCGGCCAGGCTTTCATCCGGGTATTGATCGAAGCATTTATCTTGGAACTGCGCATTTATCTCGACCCAATCCGCTCTACTTCCCAACATCATGTGCGTCCGTTTTGGGGGCGTCGGCAAGGGTGTATCAATCGCCGAGGCGAAGGGATGCACAAGCTCGGGCCAGTCGGGATCGTAAACCCACAGTGACGTCGCGCAATGCTTGCAGAAATGCCGTTCTCCCGTGCTTTGCACGCCATTGATGACCGCGCGATAGATTGAGATGTGCTCATCTCCACTCACGCTGAGCGTTTTGCTTTCTCCACTGAGGTTGATGGCGTAGCCACCACCACCCGCCGTTTTGCGACAGATAGAGCAGTAACAGCGATTGAAGGGATAGGGGTGGTGAGACTTCACTCTGAACGTTACTGCCTGACAGTGGCATGATCCTTCCAGCAGCATAGTTGCCTCCTTTCGCGACTGTTGCTAACGACCATTAACTAACAAATCGCATGGGCTTGGATAAGCCGATACTCCCTTACTATAGTCAAACTAGCGTTAATCCATAGTTTATCCGGGCAACGTACTTTTCCCACACCTGTGTCAGCCAAACTATCAACACCCACAACAGCGGCATTTAGGCTTGGCAGAAGGCCCTGGGAGTATACCCAACGCGTATTGGTTTAATGCGTAGGAGCTGCTCATGTTCAAGCACCGCGAGCTGTTCGAAAATCGTCGTCAAGCCGGACGCCAACTTGCTCAAGCATTATCTGGCTCCAGTGATGCCCCTGCACGTTTCGACCTAGTCTTGGCGCTTCCGCGTGGGGGTGTACCGGTTGCCTTCGAGGTAGCCTGCCGCCTTAAGCTCCCACTTGATGTAATCATCGTGCGCAAAATTGGCGCCCCTGGGCAACCCGAGTTTGGGCTTGGGGCCGTCGTCGATGGTGTCCGGCCACAGGTAGTGATGACACCGGAGATAGTGCAGATAATCCAGCCCTCGGAACGTTATATTGAAGCGGAAATAGAGCGCCAGCTACGGGAGATCACCCGTCGCCGCCAAGTTTACATCGGCGAGCGCCCACCCATTAACGTTAGCGGACGCCGCGTGTTGCTGGTAGATGACGGCATTGCGACCGGCAGCACCGCCAAGGCGGCTGCCAGAGCATTACAGCAAGCGAGAGCTGCCACTATTACCCTGGCAGTCCCCGTCGCCCCGCAGCCCGCCCTTGAAGAGTTGGCTAGCGAGGTAGACGAGGTGATTTGCTTGGCGACGCCAGAGCCCTTTATCGCCGTCGGTATGCATTACCAAGACTTTACCCAAACCAGCGACAACGAAGTAATCGGGCTGCTGAAGGCTAATCGTGATGCACAGAGTGAGTAAGATATCCGACCACACACGGCCCTAAACATGACTTCCTCTTGGTAACTCACCCTGGTTGGCGTCCTCATCGGTGCCGAGCGTAGAGCTGTGATGGCTGATAAGCGGGCGTGAGCCCGAGAGTTTGCGCAGTGCTACGTAGAACACCGGGGTGAGGAACAGCCCAAACAGGGTGACCCCGATCATGCCCGCAAACACCGCGGTACCCAGTGCCGCTCGCACTTCGGCGCCAGCCCCGGTGGCGATCACCAGCGGTAGCACAGCAGCGGTGAAGGTAATGGAGGTCATGATGATGGGGCGCAGCCGCAAGCGGCAGGCTTCAAGGGCAGCGTCCACCACACTTTTGCCCTGCAGTTCCAGCTCGCGGGCGAACTCCACGATCAGGATGGCGTTCTTACACGCCAAGCCAATCAGCACTACCAGCCCTACTTGCACAAAGATATTGTTATCGCCGCCACCAAACCAGACGCCAATCAGGGCCGAGAGCATACACATGGGCACAATCAGGATTACCGCCAAGGGCAACGTCCAGCTTTCGTAGAGTGCCGCCAGAACCAGAAACACCAGCAGGATCGACAGTGGGAAGACCACCAGTGCAGCATTCCCCTGAGTAGACTGCTGATAGCTCAAGTCAGTCCACTCGAATGCCATTCCCGGCGGCAGCACCTCTAAAGACAGAGCGTTGATTGCATCCATCGCCTGTGCAGAGGAGAGCAACCTTGGGTCAGCCTCGCCGGCCAAGTCTGCCGCCGGGTAGCCGTTGTAGCGCAACACCGGATCGGGGCCGAAGGTTTGCCTGATATTGACCATTGTGCCGATAGGCACCATTTCACCCTGGTCGTTGCGGGTACGCAGGCGGGCAATGTCTTCTACGCTGGCCCGATAGGGGGCATCCGCCTGGGCAATCACCTGCCAGGTTCGGCCAAAGCGATTGAAGTCATTCACATAGGTCGAGCCAAGATAGATCTGCAGGGTGTCGAACAGTTCGGTTAGCGGCACTCCCTGGGCTTTGGCCCTCAACCGATCCACCTCGGCATCTAACTGCGGCACGTTGGACTGATAGCTGCTAATCGGAAAGCCCATCCCCGGCGTTTGAGCGATAGCCCCCTGGAACTGGTTAACCGCCCCCTGCAGCGCCCCGTAACCCAGGTTGCCGCGATCCTCGATGAACATCTGGTAACCAGAACCATTGCCGAGACCAAGAATCGGGGGTGGCATAAACGCAAACGCAAAGCCCTCCTTCAGGCCGCCAATGCCCTGGTTGATCCTGGCGTTTATCTCTGCGGCGGTGAGGCTGCGCTCGCCAAAGGGGCTAAGGGTGAGAAACACCACTCCCGTGTTGGAGGTGTTAGTGAACTGCAGCGCGTTGAGGCCAGGAAAGGCAATGGCGTGCTCGACGCCTTCGGTCTCCATGGCAATACCCACCACCTCCTGGAGCATCTGGTCGGTTCTCTCCAGGGACGACCCTTCCGGCAGGATTACACCGGCAATCAGGTACAGCTTGTCCTGAACCGGAATAAACCCAGGCGGCACCACTTTGAACATCAGCCCAGTACCAGTTAGCAACAGGGCGTAGATCATAAATACGGCGCCCCGTCGCTTTAATGAACGTGCCACGCCGCCCTGGTACTTGTCAGCACTGGCGTTAAAGAAGCGATTAAAGGGCCGGAATAGCCAGCCGAATAGCCAGTCAATCACACGAGTGAGCCGATCCTTAGGCGCATCATGGGGTTTGAGCAGCATTGCCGCCAGAGCGGGCGATAGGGTCAGAGAGTTAATCGTGGAGATAACGGTCGAGATGGCAATGGTTACCGCAAACTGGCGGTAAAACTGCCCGGTCACCCCGGAAAGGAAGGCCATAGGTATAAACACCGCACAAAGCACCAAGCCAATGGCGATGATCGGGCCAGAGACTTCTTTCATCGCCTGGTGGGCCGCGGCCTGGGGGTTGAGCCCCTCGCTGATATTGCGCTCCACGTTCTCCACCACCACGATGGCGTCGTCGACCACAATGCCGATGGCCAACACCAGGCCAAACAGGGTCAGCGTATTGATGGAGTATCCCAGCAGATAGAGCGCCCCGAAGGTGCCGATCACCGACACCGGCACCGCCAGCAGCGGAATGATGGAGGCGCGCCAGGTTTGTAGAAACAGAGTAACCACCAGCACCACCAGCAGCACGGCTTCCAATAGGGTTTTTACTACTGCCTTGATCGAATCGCTAACGAAGATGGTGGTGTCGTAGACCGCCTCATACTCGACCCCCGCAGGGAACTGCGCGGACAGCTCATCCATGGTGGCGACCACCTGCTCACGGATCGCCAGCGCATTGGCGCCCGGTGCCTGGAAAATACCGATGGCGACCGCTTCGTTGCCATCCAACTGCGAGCGCAGAGTGTAGTCCCCGGCGCCCATCTCCAGCCGGGCCACATCTGATAGCCTCAAGATATCGCCACTGTCACCGCGTTTCAGCACGATGTCGCCAAACTCCTCCACCGTTTCCAGCCGTCCCCGGGCGTTGATCAGGGTGAGGAAATCACTCTCTTCGATAGGCTCGGCCCCCAACTGCCCGGCGGATACCTGGACATTTTGCTCGCGCATGGCAGCCACCACATCGCTGGCGGTGAGATCACGCGCCGCCACCCGTTCGGGATCAAGCCAGGCCCGCATGGCGTAGTCACCGCCACCAAATATTTGGGCGTCCCCGACCCCTTCAAGACGGGCCAAGCGATCCCTGACATGCAGCCGCACGTAATTGCGCAGGTAAAGAGTGTCGTATTCGCCCCCAGGTGAGGTCAGGTGTACGACCATCAGGAATGTGGGTGACTGCTTCTGAGTGGTCACGCCCTGGCGGCGCACGGCTTCCGGCAACCGCGCCTCGGCCTGGCTAACGCGGTTCTGCACCCTTACAGCGGCCTCCTCCGCATCAGTACCGGGGCGGAAGGTGACGGTCATCTGCAGTACGCCATCAGAGCCCGCGACGGACTTGAAGTACATCAAGTCCTCGACGCCATTGATAGCTTCCTCCAAAGGCGTCGCCACCGTCTCGGCGATCTCCTTCGGGTTGGCACCTGGATAGACCGTACGCACCACCACCGAGGGCGGCACCACGTCCGGATACTCGCTGATCGGCAGGTTGGGGATAGAGATCAGCCCGATCGCCAGGATGATAATCGACAGCACCGCCGCGAAAATCGGTCGGTCGACGAAGAAACGGGAGAAATTCATGGTGGTCTACTCCTCCCTGGCCGCAATGGTGGGTTGGGTATCAGCCGCCGGGGCGGCTGCTACGCTTTGCGGGCTCACTTCCATTCCAGGGAAGAACACTTTTTGCACGCCGTTAACGATGATTCGATCACCGGGGCTGAGCCCCTCGGTAATCACCATCTGTTCCCCCATCTGACGTCCGGTAGCTATTTGCCGACGGTCTGCACGGTTATCACCATCAACGACATAAACGTAGCGACGGTCCTGATCGGTCAGGATCGCCTTTCGATCCACCAGCAGCGCCTGCTCCAAACTGGAGACTGGCATTTCGACGCGCGCAAACTCCCCAGGGCGAATGCGGCCATCGGCGTTGGCCAGCAATGCCCGGAACTGCAGGGTGCCCGTGCTGGGGTTCAAACGGTTGTCGATGAAGTCCAGCGTGCCTGTGTACTGGCGCTGTTGGTCGCCGCCCAGCTCAATCTTCAGGCTGCTCTCTCCATCGGCTAAGAGTGCGTGGCTGGCAAAGGCAGCCTGTTCGTCCGCTTCGAAGTAGACATGGATCGGATCGATGGTCACAAGGGTGGTCAGCAGGCTTTGGTCAGCATTGGCCAGATTGCCTCGGGTCACCATTGCCCGTCCGGCGCGGCCACTGACCGGCGCAGTGATACGGGTATATTCAAGGTCAAGCTCAGCGGTATCCAATGCTGCTTCAGCGGCATCTACCATGGCCCGCGCACTATTCAAAGCCGCCTGCCGCTGGTCATGCACCTCCTGGGATATGGCCTGGCGCCCCAGCAGCACCCGGGCACGCTCGGCTTCACTACCGGCTTGTGAATTCTGACTCCTGGCCTGGGCTAATTCAGCCTGGGCGGCGCCGACACGCGCTTGGTAAGGCCGTGGGTCGATCTGGAACAATAGGTCTCCCTGCTCGACCAGTTCACCCTCCTCGAACGCCACCTCTTGGATATAGCCGCTGACCCTGGGTCTTAATTCAACCGTTTCTGCGGCTTCCACGCGCCCGGTGAAAGATTCACTCAACACCACTGGCCGCGCCACCAATTCAACCACATCTACCTCTGGGGGAGGCGGAGGCGCAGAAGGTGCCGCGGACTCTTCACTCTTGGCCTCGCATCCGGTAAGCAGAAACGTTATCAGCAGCAACAGGATCATCGCCCAGCGGCTTGCCAAGAGCCTTCTTGCAGAGTGTATTCTTTGAGTCAGACTTCCCATGATGACTTGCTCCAATGGCTACCGGAAACCGATAGCAGCGTTGGTTATGTAATGTCGTACCGCGTTGGCGGCTGGCCTTTAACTAGTCGGTTAAGCAGCGTCAAAATCGACAATAGAAGCTTGGTAATTAAGGAGGGCTGAAGAGACTGGCATGACCGACCGCCTACCAGACGCTGCTAACAATAGGCTGCGTCAGGGTGATGGGGGTATCGGGTTCCTGCGGGATGATTGCCTAATTCTGCCACCGAGTATTGAAGGCTTTATCAGGTGGTTTTAGTGATAGGTCGACAGTTTACGAGCCTAGGCGCAATGAGCGGTGGGCGCCCTCCGGCTCGGATTGCCGGTTTCTGCGCGGTGCTTGCCTGATCCTGCAAAACGGACTGAAAAAGCCTCCGCTTCACGGAGGGAAGACATATACTGCGAGCTGTTAGGGAGGAGAGCCAGTGAACGATATCGTGCCTGAGCAGGTCACTCATTTGAGCGATAGCCTGCCGCAACAGTTGAGCAAAGTCGCCCGCCGTTGGGCACTCGTGGAAGGGCTGCAGGACACGGCGATTGCCGAGGTTCAATTGATACGCGCAGATGCCGCCACTAGCTTTCACTGTGCCGTGTATGAGCCGTGCCTATGCTTTGTCGTTCAGGGCAGCAAGACCGTCCAATTGGGTGACAAGGAGATCGTATACAGCGGCCCAAGCTACATGGCAAGCGCCGTTCACCTACCGGTGGGCGGCAGGATAGATCATGCCACCCCAGAGCAACCCTACCTAGCGGTAAAGGTATCGGTGGATCCCCAAGAAGTAGCCGGGCTGATACTGGAACTAGGCGACAAGGCACCGTCAGAAGGCCACGATGCTATCTGTCCCGAGATGGACTGCGGGCTTCGTTCTGCGACCATGGATGCGCGAATGCAGGGCGCACTTTATCGGCTACTGAGCTTACTCGACTCACCGGAAGATATTCCGGTGCTTTCACCCTTGGCCCGACGGGAGTTAATTTACCGGGCACTGATGGGAGAAATGGGGCCTCACATGCGCCGGTTTACCGCCACCGATTCCCAAGCTAGCCGGATTGCGCGGGTAATCTACGCCCTTAGAGAGCGTTACGCCCAACCGCTTAAGATCCGTGAGCTGGCAGATGCAGCCAATATGAGCGAATCGACGCTTTATCACAGTTTCCGTCAAGTCACTCGCATGTCGCCCCTGCAGTACCAGAAGAAGCTTCGCTTGCACGAAGCCCGGCGGCTAATGCTGGCCGAAGGACTGGAAGCGGCCACCGCCAGCTATCGTGTGGGTTACGAAAGCCCTTCCCACTTCAGCCGCGAATATAGCCGCATGTTCGGCGCGCCACCTCGTGCTGACGTTAGCCAGCTGCGGGGAGCACACTCGGTTCCGCAGCCCGCCTAATCACCAGACGATAAACTTAGGCCAACGATGTGTCCGTGCTATCGAATGTGCTGTAAAAGCATATCTGATTAGAACCGGCTTTTTTGGCTTTATACATCGCCCGATCAGCGGTTTCTAGCAACGTTTCCGGTGTAGAGGCGGCTTCCGGGTATAACGAGATCCCAATGCTGATGGAAATTTGGATGCACTGCTGCCCGATATAAAAGGGCAACGCGAGGGCGCCAATAATTGTCTGAGCGATAAATTCAACATCGTTGCGTTGCTCAGCACCGGTCAGAATCACGGTAAATTCATCCCCACCTAAACGAGCCACCGTATCGTTCTCACGGACACATCCCGTAAGGCGCTCTGCGACATCAGCAAGTAATCGGTCCCCTACTTCATGCCCGAGCGAATCATTGACCTCCTTGAAGCCATCAAGATCCATGAAAAGTAGGTATAGGGGCAGGCTACGCCGCTTTGCATGTTTGACCTCTTGCTCCAAGCGATCCAGGAAAAGACGCCGGTTGGGCAGACCGGTCAGAAGGTCATGGTGGGCGTTATGCCATATTTCTTCTTCGGCGAGCGCCTGTTCGGTAATATCTCGGGAAATGCAGACGGTTGCTTCAGTTTCCTGCTGCTCGTCCAGTACGGGCGCAAGCACATACTCGAACCGCTCACCCTGGCCGGAAGCAAATGATTGAACAAACTTGCCTCGGTATGTGGACTGCTCAGCAATTACCTTATCTAAATTGCGCTGGAAGTCTGAAGCAAAAGAAAACCCAAGATCGAAAGTAGTTTTGCCAATAATCGCTTTGGGTTCCAGAGCAAAAAGATCAGCGGTGGCCTTGTTGGCATAAATAAACCGGCCTTCGAGATCCAGCACATAAATCGGATCCGGCGAAGCGAGCAGAATAGCGCCAAACAGACGAGTCTCCATCTCCTTTACGGCGGCATACTGCTCCAGCGATTCGGCAACGGCCTGATCAATCGCCTCATGGAATCGAGTGAGGTCTTCAAGCGATTGGCCAGCAAGGGTTGGTTGCGCTTTACTCCAGTGCGACACCACGCTTGCACGCAAAGCTCGAAACTCAGACACAGTCTCAACGACGCTGAAGCCGCTGTTCTGGCGATCCTCACCGTGCACCTCTGCCCAGGTTTCCTCGTCGCCCTTCGGCGCACAACCTTTTGATTTAGCGGCCTGTTCAGAATCATCCTGATGTGAATCAAGATCAGTAGCGATCTCCAGAAGCATTTCCCGTGCGTGGTCGCGCAGCCCGCTCTTATCCATATTCTGGGCGTGAAAGAGGGTTTTGGAAAATGCCTCCCAGTCCCGAAGAATCGGCTCTATTTCAGCTCGAATAAATGCCGCTAATCGCATATGAGTCTCAATGTATTTTGTACAAAATAACAGCATAAAAAAGCAAGGGAAATGCCCGCCTCACGCGACTCCTCTCTTTGTGTCACTGTTGCAACTTTGCTCATCATGCTGACGAAAAACGGCGAACATTTAGAGCGTGCACACCTTAGCACGGGTTCAGAATGCCCAAGCATAAATTCGTCACCCCAACGCGTTCAATCCAGCCGCCAAAATGGTCACCCTAAAGCATTGGCGCTATTAACGCTTAGCCTTTAACGCAATCAACCATGCTCTTTTAAATAGACAAAGAATCCTCTAAAGAACTATTAAAATATTAAAACTCAAAAAATAAGCCAAAACACACATTGTTAACCAAGGCTAAACTAGTTCACTACCACAAACTTTATCTCTAAAAAACCTAGCTCTCTTAAGCATTAAAGCATGTTAGTATTCATCGCCATTAACCCTCCTACTTTTACACTCTGGCATGGTTTTTTATCGCCATTCCCACGGGTTTATATGCACGGTACTTTTCAGCGAGAGAGTTCATATTTCATGACACCCATCACTCTGCTATTCCTGGCTGTTTCCATGTCAGCGGATGCCTTCGCCGCCTCTATCAGCAAAGGTGCAGAGCTGCAAAAGCCCCGATTCCGCCATGCTCTGGGTATTGGCTTGGTATTTGGCGTAATCGAAGCCATTACGCCTCTACTCGGCTGGGCGGCTGGCAAGGCGTCGCAACAGTATGTGCAGGCCTGGGACCACTGGGTGGCCTTTACCCTCTTGTCGATGATTGGGCTGCATATGATCTACGCCGGGCTTAAAAAAGAGGACAAGATAGAGCACCGCAAGCAAACCCTCTGGCTGTTAATCCTCACCGCCACCGCCACCAGCATTGATGCCATGGCCGTCGGCGCCAGCCTTGCGTTTATCGATGTCAGTATTATCGCCACCAGCTTGGCTATCGGCCTCGCAACTACGGTAATGGCCTCTATAGGCACATTGCTGGGCAATAAACTTGGCAAGTTTGTTGGCCACTGGGCAGAGCTTATCGGCGGGGTTGTGCTTATCGGCATTGGATTAGCAGTATTGGCAGATCACACGGCTTTTTTTAATGCTTAACCATCTATTTATATCTTGGACCCTTTCAAATCTGGAAGTCCTCCTTCTTAAGCGATTGCGCTTTTACACACGAAACCGCCGTAAAGGAGGAGCTTGATAAGAAGTTATTTACGTAACTAAGGTTGCGGTAGCTGGTCAGCCAAGTGGCATAATTTATCCGGGTTACGCACGACGTAGAGTGCCTGGATACGACTATCCACGACCTCCAGCGTCATGATCTGAGGCAGCCCATCGTGTTCTATAGTTAACCAGCCTGGAAGCCCATTGACGATCACAGGGTTTACCCAGCAAGGGTTAGGTAACCTCGACTTGTGGGCCAAGCCTGCAAAGAACCGGCTTATTTTAGCTGCGCCGACAATGAGCCTACGCGCAGCAACCCTCTTGCCGCCTCCATCTGTATGTAGAGTAGCGCTATCGCTCAACAACGCCTTCAATTCGGTGACGTCGCCACTGCGGGCGGCTTCAAAGAAGCGCTGGGTCAGATGGCTGTGCTCGCCAGCCGCTACCTGATAGCGCGGGCGTGCGGCCTGCACCTTTTTTCGAGCCCGACTGGCAAGTTGGCGACAGCTTGTTTCACTTCGCTCCAGGCTGATGGAGACTTGCCCAAAATCCAGTCCGAACACATCGTGCAATAGAAACGCAGCCCGCTCTAAAGGCGACAGCCGCTCCAGCGCCAGCATTAGGGCGAAAGAGACATCGCTGGCTAGCGCCTCGGGGTCTACCGGAGTATCCAGCGTTTCCACCAGCGGTTCAGGCAACCAGGGGCCCACATAAACTTCCCGTTGCCGACGAGCAAGCCTAAGGCGATCAAGACAGAGTCGGCTGGTAACGGTGGTCAGATAGGCACGCACATCGTTTACCGCAAGGTGGTCAGCCTCATGCCAGCGCAGGTAAGCATCCTGTACCACATCTTCCGCTTCGCTCACCGACCCCAGCATTCGATAGGCGATGCCGGTCAGATAACGGCGCCAGTGATTAAACTGGTGCGAGGGCTGCTCCGTCATGGTGACTAGCTCCTGCTATTCAAGAACGGCGGTCGCGTCCACTTCAAACAGCATGCCATCCAGCGCTAACCGCGGTACCGGAACAAGCGTTTGCGCAGGCAGCGCGTCGCCAAAGGTCTCCTTCACATAGTGAGTCATAACCGCCAACATGGAAGGGTCATAATTGACGACATAGGTGTTGATGCGGGTAACCTGTCGAGGACTCGCATCCAGTTCGCCCAGCACAATTCGCAGGTTGCGATAGGCTTGGGCAACCTGATCCGCAAACGATTCTGGCAATACTCCCTGGGCATTTTCGCCCCCCTGGCCGGCAACGTAGGCAACCCGGCTGCCACCGCTGGCCACCACCGCGTGGCTATACCCGTTAGGTGCAGGATCATAAGGTTCCGCAGGATTAACGATAGTCGTTGTCACTTCACCTGCGTGAGCCGTATTCAGCGCCATAGCGATAACTCCCCATTTAAAGCGTTTGATGATGAAGCAAAACATATCACTAGCTCTCGACGCTGATCAGTGACGGTTTTTGGTTTCGTGCGGGTGAACCGAACGAAACCCCACACTAAGGCGGTTCCAGACGTTAATCGCCCCAATCAATAATGTAAGGTCAACGAACTCTTTCTCGGTAAAATTCGCTAGCCCCTGCTCATAATCCTTCGTTGGAGCGCCAGTGTCAGGTAGCATTGTAACGCCTCGGTCCAGGCCAACGCAGCCCGTTCCCGCGGTGTATAAAGGGTAGACTCGCGCCAGGCAGACAACAGGTAGAGGCGTGCCTCGCTTTCACCCGCCGCGCGGGCATCGCTGGTGTGCATATGCAGGCAAAAAGCACAGCCATTAATCTGAGAGGCGCGTGTTTTAACCAGCATAGCCAAACTATGTTCCAACCCGCAGTGGCGAACGTACTCCTCTAGCTTGGTCATCGCGGCAATGCCCTCCGGAGAGGCTTTATAGGCGTTCAGGCGTGTTTCCATTGTCTTGCTCCTGTTTTAAAAGAATGGGTTTTAAAATGCCGAGTTTTAAAAGAACTAGCTTTTTACGGCATGGAAAGATATCCACCGGTAGTTCTACAGAGAGAGACGGTACAGCCTGAATGTTTGTGACATGTTGAGAAATAATTTAGAGAACGAAACGCTAACGCCCTCATACTTAGCACAAAGTAAGAACGGTTAATAACTAAAGGAAGCTAACTTAGTCATATTCCTACGCAAGAAATCACTCTAACTGGAGTGTCTAGCTGAAAAGCGCAGACCTTTCCTTCTGCACGCTCAGCTTCTGAAAAGCGACAAGTAAAAGCGCGACAACAGGGAAGCACGCGACAATCAGCAGCGACACGGCTGACCAGCCGTAAGCCGCGGCCACCCCTCCCGCAACGGCTGGTCCGATCAGCAAGCCGATATTGTTTCCCTGCATGGCGAAGCCGAGCGTGGCGCCGACCAATGCGTTGTGTGGCGCATAGAGCGGAGCATTCTTAAAGATCACCACTGGCACGAATCCACTGGCAAAGGTAAAAACCAGGCATAGTGCGTAAATCGCTGATCCTGCCAAGGGCGCGCTGAATACACCGATACTGCAGACCATCATGGTGCCAAAGCTTACATAAAGGAGGCGGATTGACTGTGCCCCGCGCGCCAATAGCTGAGCACAGACGATGTTGCCAACGCCGCTTGCAGCAACTGCCATGGCGCTCAACATACTCGCCGCCTCATCACTAACCCCGAGCCGGTCGGTAAGCAACGATGGGAGGAATCCGAATACGGCGAAGAAAATGATTGAGAATAGTGCGAATACCCCGCCAAGAACCCAGGGCCCTGGCGCAGCAAGCGCTTGTTTGATGTCTCTATGGATGGAGCTATGCCTTTGGCTCGCGCGTCGAGCCAAAGGCACTGCCCATCCCAGTAATGCCGCATAAGTGATCAGGATTGCTGCGTTAAGCAACCAGAAGCCTCGCCAGGTAATCGTCTGCATCAGGGGTGCCGCCAGTAATACCAGCATCAAGCCTGTTGGCATGAAAATCGCCCACAGCGCCATGGCCCGATCACGAATACGATCCGATGCCACTGCGGCAATGAGCGTGGGGGCCGCTACGATAAGACCGAGAAAGCCGAGGCCTTCAAGCACTCGTGTTGCGAGAAGAATTTTGGCGTCGTTCGAGAAGGCTCCTAATGCAGAGCCCGCCCCCATCATCAGCAGGCTAAGGACGGCCATTCGTCGTGGGCCAATACGATCAACGGCCAAACCAAGGGGCGCGCCTGCGACTGCACCGATGACCGCGAACGCTGAAATTAACCACGATGCGGTACCGAGACCCAGTTGCAGTTCCTCTTGCACAACCTTGAGCGCCAGCGGGGCTTTGCCAAGCTGACAGGCCGAAATAACACCTGCTCCAATGATGAGTGCGACTACGGGCCAGGCCACACCAGTTTGAGCTGAGGGATCAGAGTTCATCTTGAAGCGGCCTGTGTTCTTTGCTCCCGACCGACCGCCAGGGCGGTGGCAATTTCAGCAACGTGCCGGCCTTGAAAGCTAGCCCCGTCAAGTTCATTGTCACTCGGCTGGCGGTTGCCATGCTTGTCGTCTTCGGCCAGCGTGGAGGCGCCATAGGGCGAACAACCGGTAATCTCGTCCATACGCATCTGTCCCTTGAAGGTATAAGGCAACCCGACGATCACCATGCCGAGATGCATCAGCACAACCTGCGTGGTGAGAATCGTTGATTCCTGACCACCATGCTGGCTGCCAGTGGAAGTGAAGACACTGCCGACTTTGCCCACTAGGCGATCCTCAAACCACAGCCCCCCTGCCTGGTCTAGGAAATTCTTTACCTGGCTCGCCATATTGCCAAAGCGAGTCGGAGTGCCAATGATTATGGCGTCGAAATCCGCGAGCTCGGCGACCGCGGCAACCGGCGCCTTTTGATCAAGCTTGTAGCCTGAACCACTAGCGACGTTTTCAGGCACCAGCTCCGGCACTCGCTTGATAGCGACATTGGCACCCGCTTCTCTGACACCTTCAGCCACCGCCTCCGCCATAGCTTCGATATGGCCGTAGCTGGAATAGTAAAGTACAAGAACGTTACTCATGTGTAGGTCTCCTTCTGTTGATAAAACGCGGCCATTCGGTCACGCCTGCCTCTCATGCTTCAGGGAAAACTACACTCGCCAACAAACTAAAAAAATGACAAAATTTGGTCTTTAACTATCTATTTAATCGATCATGTTAGATGCACTGACTCTTGACCAAATGCGTGTGTTGATTGCCGTCAACGAAGCAGGAAGCTTCAGTGGTGGTGCGGACCGCCTGGGTCGGGCCCAATCAGCGGTCAGTTATGCAATTGGGAATCTTGAGTCGCAGTTGGGCGTTACTCTTTTTGACCGTTCGGGTTACCGCCCTGTTTTGACGCCCGAGGGTAGGATGCTGCTGGCGGACGCACGCGCCATTCTCCTGAAAGTCGACACGCTGCGCGCACGTGCACGCGGCTTCGGTGAGGGAGTAGAGCTTGGATTGGAGGTCGCGCTTGACCCGCAATTTCCACTAGACCTTGCTGCGCGGGCCTTCAAAGAGTTGCAGGAGGCATATCCACTTGTAACGTTGCGACTGCTATCTGCGCCCTTGGGAGAGGCCATTAGGTTACTTCAAGAGCGTCACTGCACCCTTGTCATCAGTGGTATCGACATCCCCGATCCACGGATAGAGCGTGAAGCAGTTGCACTCGTGCCACGTGCTGCGGTGGTGTCGGCGAGCCATCCGTTGGCCAAACGCGTCGCGAATGGAGAAGCCATCGCTTCGGCTGAGCTGGCCGACCATGTTCAAATCGTCGTAGAAGACCCATCAACTCTCACTCGCGGTCGCGAATACGATGTGCTGTCTCCCGGTACTTGGCGGGTAAGCGATAACGCAACAAAACACTCGCTGATATGCGCGGGAATTGGCTGGGGCAACCTTCCGCTATGGCTAATTGAGCGTGATTTAGAGGAAGGCCGACTGGTACGCATACCCGCTGCCGAGTTTGGACCGAATGGCGAGACAGTTGTCCGAATGTGGCTGATGCACCGCTCCGACGAGCAGCTTGGGCCGGCTGCCAAAACGCTAAGGAAGGCCCTACTTCGTGGGTAAGCTGATACCAGGTATTTCTATGCTTCAAGTACATGGCGACTATTTCCCGACTCACGCTCCTGTTGGGAATGGAGCAGCGACGGAAAATCAGTCACCATGCAGTCGATTGTCATGTTCTCCATGAAGCGCTAGATAGCCTATAGATCATCACAGCTCTACACATACGTGTAGTGGAGAACCAATATAATCGTTAGCGACTAGCCAATGCTCAACTGGTTGTTAACGTAGGGCTTCTCAAACACGATTTATTGATACCCCGCCATCTACCAACATCGCAGACCCGGTCGTAAAGCTGGATGCATCAGAAGCTAAATAGAGTGCGGATTGAGCAATTTCTTCAGGCTTTGCTGTCCGCTTCACTGCATGCAGGTTGGCTACGAACGCTAACGCTTCGGGGGTGTTGGCAAACTCCCTGGCAGCAGCGGTATCCGTTCCTCCCGGCAATAACGCATTCACCCGAATGTTAGCAGGGCCATACTCGCAAGCGAGCACTTGCGTCAGCCCAATTAGACCCGCTTTACTGGCCGCATAAGCCGCCATACCAGGCATTCCAGCGCTATAACCAACAAATGTCGAAGTGAAAATTAACGAGCCACCGCCTGCTGACCGCATAGCAGGCAGTTGATACTTAGCAGCCAGAAATGCGCTTGTTAAATTCGTCGTGATTACTTGATTCCAATCAGCCAATGTCATCTCAGGTACCGGCCCCATCGCACCTAAAATGCCTGCGTTGTTAAACGCCACATCCAGTCGACCAAACCGCGCGAGTGTCTCGTCAACGAGCTTTCTGGCGAAATGCTCATCGCCTACATCTCCAGCAACCGCTAACGCTTGACCACCCTCTTCTTTTATAGCCTCGACCAACGCCTCCAACTCTGACTCTCTTCTGGCCGCTACCACTACAGTAGCCCCCTCCCTAGCGAAAAGCCGAGCAGTCGCTCTGCCAATACCTGCGCTGGCACCAGTAACAATGGCGACTTTATTTTCGAGTGCACTCATCTTTATGACCTCCATCACTGTTCAGAAAAAGGGGAATTCCCCCACCAACAGCGAAGATCATAAGAAGCCGTTTACCTGGCGCCGACCCGAAACTTGCTACATTTCGCTGGTGCGCTAATGCTAAGAATACCTACGGCCTTTTCAGGGCACGGCGTATCTGACCCGCCTACTGATTCCCGGCGTGCCGGGCTTCAACCTGTACTGTTCGAGCTTAAGGGAGTAGGGTAGCCATCCGGATCGACTCCCCCAGCGCTTTGTTGTGATTCACTGTGGAAGTTCATCTGCCTCCCTATTTAAGGCGTTTCCAACGCCTGACACTTGCACGACCTGATCGCCAACCGCGATCTCATCTCGCTACAGACATAACAGGAAGTTGATCTGTTTTTTGCTTACGTCCTCTGGTGGCCACTCTGTAATGGAATGCTGGTTGCTATTTAGGATGCTAAGGCTGCAAAGCCTATGGGTATTCAATGAACGAAGAAAGTTTCTATCAATTCTCGACCGTGACTGTGCTCGCCTTATTGGCGTTTTTTTACGGCGGCACTTACCTGCTGACCTTGCTGATCAAGAAGAAAAAGGAAAATACCGACGCTTTTATGGTGTCCAATCACCAGATCGGCTTTGGGCTCGGCGCCGCCAGCATGACCGCCACCTGGATCTGGGCAGCCTCGTTTTACGGCGCCGCCACCTCGGGTTATACCTACGGCATTTCCGGCCCTTTGCATTACGGGCTCTGGGGCGCGCTGATGATCCTATTCATCTACCCCTTTGGCCGACGCTTTCGCAAACTGGCGCCCAATGCGCATACCCTGGGTGAGCTTATCCATGCCCGCCATGGCTCTTCCAGCCAGCTGATTCTTGCCTCCTCCAACATCCTGGGCAGCATCATCAGCCTGATGGTCAACTTCACCGCTTCTGGCGCACTGGTCTCGGTACTCTCGCCACTCTCCTTCCAGGCCGGGGTAATCATCGCTGGGGTCGGGGTACTTGGCTACACGCTGTGGTCGGGCTTCCGCGCCTCGGTGCTGACTGATTTTGCCCAGCTAATGGCAATGATGGCCGTGGCCATTCTGATTATTCCAGCGGTGATGTTCGCCCTCGGCGGCCCGCAAACGCTGTCGGACGGCATGAGTCTACTGACGCCAGAACAGGCGAATCTGTTCTCGATGGACGCTATCCTCAACCAAGGTGCGCCCTTCTTTGTGGCGGTGCTGGCCTACGCCATTGGTAACCAGACCATTTCCCAGCGGCTATTCGCCGTGCGTGAAGACCACATCAAGCCGACCTTTATCACCGCGACCATTGGTTACGGTGCGATCGTTATCGGCCTAGGCATGATTGGTTTGATGGCGCTGATGACCGGCATGGAGCCCATCGATGGCGACATGAACAACCTGATCCCGCAGATGGTTTCGATGTACCTCTCGCCGGTGTTTATCGCGCTGTTCTTTATCTTGGTGATTGGTTCGCTCTCCTCTACTGCCGACTCGGACCTCTCCGCCATGTCCGCAATTGTGATGGCCGATGTCTACGGCAAGAACATCGCTAAAAACAAACCTAATCCCACCAAGATGCTGTTTATCGGCAGGCTGACCATGGTCGTCGCGACGCTGATCGGGGTGATTCTCGCCAGCTTCTCCATGGATATTTTGATCATGCTGGTCTTCGTCGGCGCACTCTGGGGCGCAATTGTGTTCCCGGTTATCGCCAGCTGTTTCTGGGACCGCGTTACTAATGCGGCCTTCACCTCGGCGGTGATCGCGGGCCTAGTGATGTTCTGCGTCGCACGCTTTGAGCTGCTGCCCATGGTCGGCGTAGTCGGCGGGCTGTTCGAGTTACTCGCCGCCGTAGGCGGTGGTGTAGTGCTCGGCCTGATGGCCTTCGGATTCTGCGGACGCCGTGTAGGCTTGGTATTCGGCACACTCTGCGCCATCGTGCTGGCCTTTTTCTTCGTCGGATTCCTGCGCGATTACACGGTGCTGATGGCTTCCTTAATGGCCTACGGCGTCAGCACGATCGTCTGCATCGCTGTCAGCCTAATGAGCTCCAGCAAGTTCGACTTCTCGCAGATCGATCAGAAAGTGATCAACTACGATCCGGCTAAGACAGCTAGCCAGAGCTAAGCGAATTATTAAATCCACTGGTGCGCAGTAGCGCACCAGCCAGACAAGAGGAAAGAACATGCAAACCTTTATCTTGGCGTTATATGTCCTGATCTGGCCGTTAATATCGCTCGCCATATTTGCGATTATCGGCGTAGCCACCGTAAAAGACATTCGTGTTGCTAAGCGCGAGAAGCGTGAGCTGGTGTGAAGTAGCTATTCATAGATGAACAGTGGTAAGGGAAATAAGTGCGGCAAAGGAGTGCCGTGGCTTATAGGCCTACATCAAGCTCCAAAAGGCATCGACCAGCGGATTTTTTAAGTTTTTCTTCAACGTAAACAAGCCAATATCGTAGGGTTCCAGCTCCGGCGTCACGTCGAGCACCCGAATACGATCTTTCAATGGGCTGTTATCGAGCACAATTTTTGGCACCACGCCTATGCCGAAGCCCAAGCTCACCATACTCACAATTGCCTCATTGCCCGTCACCTGTGCATAAATGCGCGGGGCGATATCGCGTTGGCGAAACCATTCGTCCACACGCGCTCTTGAGACACCGCTCTCAGATAAAATCATCGGGATATTCGCCCACTCTTCCGACGCGGTTGGCGAGGTCGTGGGAACATTTGGCACTTGCTGCTCAAGCGGTGCAATAAATAACAAAGGCGACGTAGCAATGGGCTTAAAGGCTAATCCGCGAGGTAAGTTGGCGGGGCGTGCCGCGATGCTGAGGTCTTCCTTACCATCCAGCACATGCGCAATCGCGTGTTCGGGATCCCCCGTGCGTAGCTTTATTTCAATCGCTGGGTAGGCAATACGAAAGCGGCGCAGCAGCTCGTACAGAAAACTGTAGCTAGCGGTGACAGAACCGTACAAGCTGATTTCACCGCTTAATTGATCAGAGTTGTCAGTTAATTCATGGCGGATCAAGTTCCACTGGCTGCTGGTATCGCGCGCGTATTTAAGAAACTTCTGGCCTTCCTGGGTCAGCGCCACGGTCCGATTGTCACGATTAAACAGCGGCACACCCAGCTCGTCTTCTAAATGACGAATGTTGCGCGACAGCGCAGAAATGCTGATATGGCACTCATCGCTGGCGCGCCCGAAATGCAGCGTTTCTGCCAGGGCGAGGAATTGCTTTAACAGTTTAATATTCATAATAAAATCGGCGCTCCGCGACTGCGCTCATGGCAATATCCGAATACTAACCGACCGTTGCGAAAAATGGGACGTGTTATTGCAAATATATCAATTTAAGAAAGAGTCGTACTTGTATACATTACCCCTACTCACATGCGCTAGCGCTCACCACTAGCAACGGTGTCACCTTTTTAATATCGGTGTACCTTACACCGACACATTGATCATAAAATCAGGAAGCTAACGATGGCTAATTATTTCAATACGTTACCGCTACGCGAGCAATTGGCTCAGCTTGCGCAATGCCGCTTCATGCACACCGCTGAATTTGCTGATGGCGTTGAAGCGCTAAAAGGCAAAAAGATGGTAGTGATCGGCTGTGGTGCACAAGGCCTTAACCAAGGTTTGAACCTACGCGACAGCGGCCTGGACGTTTCCTACGCACTGCGCCCGGAAGCCATTGAGCAAAAGCGCCAGTCCTGGAAAAATGCTTCTGAAAACGGTTTTGTGGTAGGTACTTACGAAGAACTGATCCCCACTGCAGACGTTGTGTTGAACCTCACCCCCGATAAGCAGCACACCTCGGTAGTGAACACGGTGATGCCGCTGATGAAGGAAGGCGCCTGCCTGTCTTACTCTCACGGTTTCAACATCGTAGAAGAAGGCATGAAAGTTCGCGACGACTTAACCGTCATCATGGTGGCACCGAAGTGCCCAGGCTCTGAAGTTCGCGCTGAATACGTGCGCGGTTTCGGTGTTCCCACCTTGATCGCTGTTCACGAAGACAACGACCCCAAAGGCGAAGGCCTTGCGCTGGCAAAAGCCTACGCGGTGGGTACTGGCGGCCACAAAGCGGGCGTGCTGATGTCCTCTTTCATCGCGGAAGTGAAATCCGACCTGATGGGTGAGCAAACGATCCTGTGCGGCATGCTGCAAACGGGCTCACTGCTGTGCTTCGACAAGATGATCGAAGAAGGTATTGACCCGGGCTACGCCTCACGCTTGATTCAATACGGCTGGGAAACCGTCACCGAAGCGCTGAAGTACGGCGGCGTAACGAACATGCTAGACCGTCTTTCTAACCCAGCGAAGATCAAAGCGTTCGATCTTTCTGAAGAGTTAAAAGAGATCATGCGTCCGCTGTACAACAAGCACCAGGACGACATCATGAGTGGCCACTTCTCTAAAACCATGATGGAAGACTGGGCAAACGATGACGCGAACCTGCTAAAATGGCGCGCCGAAACCGCTGAAACCAACTTCGAGAAAACCCCCGCTAGCGATGTAGAAATCTCTGAACAAGAGTTCTTCGACAACGGCATTTTGATGGTGGCGATGGTGAAAGCCGGCGTTGAGCTTGCTTTCGAAACCATGACAGCAGCGGGCATCATCGCTGAATCGGCTTACTACGAGTCGCTGCACGAAACGCCGCTCATCGCGAACACCATCGCGCGTAAGAAGTTGTACGAAATGAACGCGACTATCTCGGATACCGCGGAATACGGTTGCTACCTCTACAACCACGCCTGCGTACCGCTGTTGGCAGACTTTATGAAAGGCATCAAATCCGATGTGATCGGTAAAGGGCTTTCGCTAGACGACAACGGCGTTGATAACGCACGCCTGATCGAAGTTAACACCGCCCTTCGTTCACACCCAGTAGAAGCCGTTGGTTCGGTTCTTCGTGGCTACATGGCTGACATGAAAAAAATCGTTTAATCGTCTGATTAACCGATAGACGTTTAAGCCGTTAAAAAAAGCCGAGATATCATCACGATATGCTCGGCTTTTTTGTTTCCTCGAACAGCGTAAGGAAGAGAGTAATGGATTCGTTAACCCGCCTAGACGATATTCACCAAAACCGTATCCGCCTAACAAAAGCGACGGTCAGCTTTGATGATCGTTTCACGCTAAGCGAGATTGATTGGACCATTACGCCAGAACAACACTGGGTTATCACTGGCCCCAACGGCGCGGGCAAATCCGCCCTAGCGGCTGCGCTTGCGGGCATTGGTGACATTCAGAGCGGCAGCATTCAAGGCATTCCCAACAACGTGGAAATTGTCTCTTTTGAAGTCCAGGCGGAACTCATCGCCCAAGAGTTGAAGAAAGACGACGCCGACATTATGGACGTCATTTCACTCGGCACCCCTGTCAGTGAGATGATTTTCTATCATTGCCAAGACACTGAACTTGCCCAATCCTTGGTCGAAAAGTTTGGCCTAAGTACACTGCTCGATCGCGCGTTCCGCAAACTTTCCACCGGTGAAACCCGTAAAGTCATGCTGATTCGCGCACTGGCCAACAAGCCTGATTTACTTATTTTAGACGAACCGTTCGATGGTTTGGATGTAGACACCCTCGCCATGCTGCAAGCACACCTAGCCTCACTCATCGACACCGTTCCCATGGTCATGGTGCTGAATCGCTTTGATGAAATGCCGGACTTCATTACCCATGTGGCCTACTTAGATAAAGAACGGGGGGATAAAGACCGTTCGGAGAAAAAGAGAGGAAATCAAAAGAGTGGCGATAAGGGGCGCTTAACGCTCACGGTAGACCGTCAGGACGACGCCGCCTTCAATGAGCTCTACCAATTACTGCATTTAAAAACCACCGACCTAAGCGTGCCGGAGGCCGACCCCACCAATAAACTACCCGCTCTCGACCCGGGCCAGCCATTGGTAAAACTAACCCAAGCGACCATCCAGTACGGCGACACCGTGATTGTCGATAAGCTCGATTGGACGATAGAACAAGGCCAGCATTGGCAGCTAAGTGGGCCTAACGGTAGCGGCAAAACCTGCGTTTTATCGTTAATCACCGGCGATCATCCGCAGTGCTATACCAACGATATTTTTGTGTTTGGTTTCCAGCGCGGTAACGGCGAAAGCATCTGGCAGATTAAACAGTTTATCGGCTATGTCTCCACTAACCTGCAGTGGGAATACCGGGTTAGCACCAGCTGCAAAAACGTGATTATTTCCGGTTTCTACGACAGCATCGGCATGTACACCAAGTCCACCGACAGCCAGAAAAAAATTGCCGACCAGTGGCTCGAACTACTGGGCATGAAAGAGCGCGCCGACCAGCCGTTTAACAAGCTCTCTTACGGCGACCAGCGCCTGCTGCTCATTGCCCGCGCCATGGTCAAACAACCGCCCCTGCTGATTCTAGACGAACCTTGCCTTGGCCTGGACGACATCAACCGCCAACTCGTTCTCGCTCTGATCGAAAAAATCTGCCAAGGCTCAGAAACCACCGTGCTCTACGTCAACCACCACGCCGAAGACCAGATCTCAGGCATAGAGCATTATTTAGCGCTCAAGAAAAATAACTAATTTTTCAAATAGTTAAGAGAAGTAACGATACTGAAAAATGGCCAGCCAGCTAGTCTTTTTTGTCTATCGTTACCTCAATAGATTTGCTATCGCCAGCAAACCATTTCTGTACATACAGAGTGCCCACGATAGGCGCCGTGCCTTCATCAGGCACTTCCTTATAGCGAACGCTGTTTTTAGTTTCTTTCTCGTATTCAAACTTAACTACTTTTTTCGACATGAAATGTACCCGATAACTAATGATTAAAACCTGGGCGGCTAATGCCGCTCAGCAAGCTTGTTAGGTTTCCCTGGTCTCGAACTCATCCATAGCATGACCTTGGAGCGTAACGCCACAATGCGCTGGCAAATTTACAGGTAGAATCTGTGGCTGTCCCTATTAGGAGATTACTCAGCATGATCGTAACCTCCTTCAGCAAACGCTAGTAGGCAGAACCCATTACCAAAGGGATCGCTCATTGTCGCGAGTATCCCCCAGGGAAAAGACTTGGTTTCTCCTTCCTGGACAGCCCCCGCCGAAACTGCCTGTTTTACGGCTGCGTCAATATCTTCGACAATGAAATCCAGATGTACTGGCGTCCAGTGTCGCTTGTAGTCACGTTGTATAGAGGTGCCGGGGGCAGTAGCGCTCGCATCAGGCTGCTCAATCAAGTAAACGAGTGCAGGCCCTCCGCCCATCTCGGCAACCGTACCGCCAAATAGCCGTCGAATGAGCTGCAAACCGAGCCCGCTCTCGTAGAAGGAAACAGCGTTCTCAATCTCCTTTACATCAATGTTTACGATGAATTGCATAAACACCCTCCACGATCTGTTCGACGCTGCGTGCCGTCCACCGGCCTCAACAGTACAGTTAAATAATAGGTCAGCGATAACGCCTAACGTCTGCAATACAGGCCAGTTTGGGGCGCCGCGAAAACCTGTCACGCTGGTCTATGCGCCAAGCTGCTGCAATAGGCCCATCGTATCCATAAGGATGCGAGTGGACTTAACCTTCTCCCCCTCAAACTGATCAATGACCATGCCCCACACGCTGACGGCGCGGTGAGTCGGTGGTATTCCAAGAAAATCCCCTCGCTGAGTTCCTTCCCAAACGAAGCGTGTTAAGACGCGGTTATCTTCTGCAATCTGCTCTTGGACGCTCCAGCGCATATCTGGAAAAGCTGTTCGCAGCCCGGCTAACGTTTCCATGAGCCCTGCAAGGCCTGGCCCCTGGCCCGGAAACGGAACCTCTTCCACCATATCGTCATGGAAGTATTCACCAGTGGCGGAAATTTCACCTGATGAGAGAACGCGGTCGAGAAACTCTGCAATGTGGGCTTTATTTTGTTCAGACACGTGAGCCTCCTTTTGAGGATCAGTGGGCTATGCGCCCTCTTTCACGCCTTCAACGGGTCGTTCGCCAACGTTTAATATTGGTATTTGGCAGTATAGCGGCCCGTTTCGATAATACCGCTGGAGATCTACGACACGTAATAGCGCCAGCAAGATCACCGATGTGCTTCTCAAATGGGGCGGCTTTCGATACGGATCGTCTACGCTTGGTCCATGAACGGCAATTGCCTTGGGCAGTCAGAACAGCATCACAGCAGGAAATACAGTAGGAGAGAGAAATATGCAGACGATCGAACTAGGCGGAGACAGCGTACCCCGTATAGGCCAGGGCACTTGGCATATGGGCGAGAATGCCGGGCAGCGGAAGGCTGAAGTCAGGGCACTGCGTGAAGGGATCGATCTGGGCATGACGCTAATCGATACCGCAGAGATGTATGCCGAGGGCGGCGCTGAAGAAGTCGTTGGCCAAGCAATCCATGACCGGCGCGATGAGGTGTATCTGGTCAGCAAGGTCTACCCACACAACGCTAGCACCAAGGGAGTTCAAGACGCCTGCGAGCGAAGCCTGCGGCGATTGGGCACCGATACTATCGATCTATACCTGCTGCACTGGCGCGGCCAATACCCGCTGAGCGAAACAGTGGAAGCTTTTGAGCGGCTGCGCGAACAGGGCAAGATTCTGCGCTGGGGCGTGTCGAACTTTGACATTGACGACCTAGCCGAGCTCGACGCGCCCGCTTGCGCCACCAATCAGGTGCTATACAACCCCGAATCACGCGGCATTGAATACGACCTGCTGCCCTGGCAAGCACAACACAACATGCCGCTCATGGCCTACTGCCCGATCGGGCAAGGTGGCGCGCTACTGCATGACGCCACCCTGCAACGCATCGCCGACAAACACAGCGCCACCACCGCGCAAGTCGCCCTCGCCTGGGCACTACGCCACCCCGGCGTAATCGCTATTCCTAAAGCCGTGAACCTGGAGCACCTCAAACAGAACGCCGAGGCCGAAAAAGTCAGACTCGATAAAGATGATCTGGCACAGATCGACGCCGCCTACCCTCCACCAACGCGCAAGCAGTCATTGCAGATGGTGTGAGGACGAGCCCTTAACGGACTAGGATTAACGGCCCAGGACAGGAGCGATGTCATGTCACCGCCCGCCCCACAACTCAATGCCTGGATCAGCTTCCTCGCCCACCTGCTGTTTATCCTCGCGGCGTGGACGCTGTTCATCAAATACCTGTTTCCGGTGGGTTACGCGCTGGCATACGGCGAGCCCTGGGCACGCTATATCTATTGGGATCTATGGCCACTGGCGCACGTCTGGCTGGGCTGGGCGCTGCTCGAACGGCCTCGCTATACGCGTGCATTGGCGGTAAGCATGTCCGTCATTGAAATCCTCATCATCTGTACCCTGTTCGCCCGTTTTCTCGCCGACCCTGAGTGGTCGATCTGGCGCACCAACTGGTTTGTGAATAAGGTATTTGTGCTGACATGCTTTGTTCTGGTGTTGGCTGCCACGGTGCCGATTCAAAAGAACCTGAAGGAGCGACCGCTATGAGCCCTCTCATCAAGCACCGCACCAAGCATCGCATCACACGCAGACAAAGCCTTACGCTCATCGGCGCCACGCTCGCAGCCATGATGCTCCCAACCGCGCCACTTCTTGCCAACACGGGCGGGATGCGCCAGAAGACCTTTGCGGGCACGGACAAAAAGCTGCCCGTTATCGGCATGGGCACATGGCGCACCTTCAACGTTGGCAGAGACTCGACGTTGCTCGATGCACGTACCGAGGTGGTAAAGGCATTCTTCGAACATGGCGGTGGCCTGGTCGACTCTTCGCCCATGTATGGCTCGGCGCCGGATGTGATGGGCTATGCCTTGCAAGCGCTCGGCACGCCCGAGAGCCTGTTTGCCGCAGAGAAGGTCTGGAGCCCCGCCGGTGGTTCCGCTCGTGAGCAGGTGACCGAGCTTAAAGAGCGCTGGAAGGTGGAGCATTTCGATCTGGTACAGGTACACAACCTGACAGACTGGCGCGAGCACCTGTCAACGCTGCAGGAGATGAAAGCCGAAGGCACCCTCCGCCATGTCGGCATCACCACCTCGCACGGCCGCCGCCACAGCGAGATTGAGCAGATCATGACGTCAGAGGATATCGACTTCGTTCAGCTCACCTACAACATCACCCACCGCGAGGCCGAAAACCGACTTCTGCCCCTGGCTGAAGAACGGGGCATCGGCGTGATCGCCAACCGGCCTTATGACGGCGGCAGCCTGATCAAGAACCTCAAGCGCCGAGACGCGCCATTGCCCGAGTGGGCAAAAGCTGAATGCGGCTGCGACACCTGGGCGGACTTCCTGCTGAAGTTTATCGTCAGCCACCCGGCGATAACCTGCGCGATACCCGCCACCACCCAGGTCGAGCACCTGCGCGAGAATATGCGCGCCGGCCACACCCCCATGCCCTCGCCCAATGCCCGGCAGCGGATGGCCGCTTATATCGAGTCGCTATGAACGAGTGGACGAGCTACCAGTTGCAGGACTTTATTCCCTTCACGGCGGAGGTTTACTTTCGCCTGCTGGAGCGCATGAGCGAAACCTTCTGGCCGCTGCATCTGCTGACCCTCGCTCTGGGCGTCGCGACCCTGGTATTGGCGCTGAGACACCGCACGCGAATTGCCTGCCTGCTACCCGCCCCACTCTGGGCCTTCGTCGCCGTCGCGTTTTTCATTCAGCGCTATGCAGAACTCAACTGGGCCGGGGGCTATGTCGGCTACGCCTTCATCGCCCAGGCCATGCTGCTTGTAGTGATGGCGCTAACGGGATGGGGAATAGATAAAGCCTCGCGCCGCACAAGCCTGCCCGTCGTTATGGGCACAGCCATCACCCTCTTTGGCCTGATAATAATGCCGCTGATGGCGCCCCTAAGTGGCGGCTCCTGGTATCAGGCAGAAGTGTTCGGTATTCATGCCAACCCCACGGCGGTTACCACGCTGGGCCTGGTGCTTATCATGCTCCGGGGGTTCGCTCTCTGGATCGCCGTCATTATTCCAGCGCTATGGCTGGTCGTTTCAGGCCTAACCCTGCAGGTGCTGGATTCGTCAGGCGCCACGGTATTGTTCGCCGTACTGGCGATTGCGCTGGTTGGGCTAGTCTGGAAAAGCATCGAGTCTAGGCGATAACGCCTTAGCAACGCTGGCGGCGCACCACCTGGAAGTATGCGAGGGTTGCGCGAGATAAAACGGCAGCGCCGGGGCGAGCCCCGGCGCTGATATCACACATGGCAAAACAAATTGACGGTTAGAAGCGGAAACCGGCTGATACGGTAAAGGTGTCGATCTGATAGTCGCTGTCGAAGTCGTAGCGCTCGTATTCGGTACGGACCAGGAAGGGATCGAAGTTGAACTGCGCGCCTACACCGTAGACAGGATCGGTACCGTCCTGATCTTCAAGATCAACGCTAGCACCGCCAAGGTTACCGTCGACGTCGGTTTCCCACTTGGCCACACCGGCCTTAGCGAAGGCGGTAAACCAAGAGGTTATGGGCAATTGACCGACCAGACTCACCCCGTAGGCGTTGGATTCCAAATCGGTATTGGCGCCACTGCTACCCTCTAGACGCGTACGACCAAGATCGGCATAGAAGATTTCGGTAGCGAAGTAAGGATTGAATTCGTAGCCGACGAAACCTTTAAAGACGTTGTCTTCGTCATCATCCAGATCAAAGTCTTCAGCGCCATCGGAGATGAAATCGCCGACATCATCGTCGTCGTTCTCCAGCGAGCTGAAACCGGTACCGATACCCAGATAGAGTCCATCAGCATTGGGTGCGGCGAATGCCGACGGTGCCGCGGCGAGCAGAGCGGTAGAGGCAAACGAGGCGGTAAGTAGGGTTCTGAGTTTCACGTGTATTCTCCTTGTGACGACTTGCTATGAACGATTCTATGAATCGTCATGGTATTGAAAGGCTATCCTGCCGTGATTCACGCAATGTGACAGTCGTTTGATTCACACCTATCAAACATAAGCAGAACACTGTTCGACAACAAGGAAGATTATGTTACGGTAGGTAAGTTTTTGTTACAAAGAAGCGCATCTACCGGGAAGGTAGAGGCGCTTCGGTCATCGACTCAGAGCCGAAAACGGTTCATCAATATTGCGAGCATTGCAGTGTTACCGAACTGGGGCAAGGTAGTGGAAAGGAAAAGGAACTTCTTACATGAAGCTTCTTTTCAGATAGCGCTTGGGAAGACGCTCTGCACTGGCAGAAAACCCACAAGAAGGTTCTTAACCGAATCAACAAGCTAATAAAAGAGACCAAGCGAGAGCCGTTTGAAGGTGTCGGCAAACCCGAGCCTATTAAACACTGCCTCGCGGTTATTGGTCTCGCCGAATCAACGAAGAAAATCTAAGGTGTTACACCGATACGGTGATCGCTTTGGTTATTGCCCGAATTCACCTCATTCGCAGTAGCGTTTGTCGGAAAATCCTAGCGAGCATCAGAGAAACGACTAGCGCTATTATTTTTGCGATGGCAACAAGATCCTGAAGCTTCATTCAATACCTTCTAAACATAACGCTTGCAACAGCGGAAATTCAGGAGCGCTAGCGAGTAAATTTTCCGACTACTTGCGCTTGTTATGAGTTTTTTTTACCCCACAAACTTTAAATCCGCTCTTCGATCACAAAGGCGCTCCCAAACTGATACCGGTATCTTTTTGCTAGCCCAGCCATAATAACCCCAAGTTTTTGCTAGATCTTCCTCCCAGCAAGCATCACAAATTAATGCGTCTTTATCTACGCCACCCTCCATTATTTCTAAATAAATCCCATAAAGGCTTTTGGGGTGGTTGCAATAGCATTTAAAGCGCTTATCTCTTACTCGATCGGATAATGGCCCAACCAAACGTTGGTATATCTTTGGGTTGACTTTTTTGAGTCTCATATTAACAGCATCAACAACTTCGGAACTACCTCTATTAATCGCGTTTTTTCTAAGATTTAAGAGTTGCCTTCCAGAATCATATTGACCTTGATGTATACGGGCTAAAAGATTGCTCATTGTTTATTGAAACTCATAACGCCTAACTCAGTGGGCAAATTGAGCGCAGCGCAAAATTTGTCCGTTAGCAACGCCTTGTTAGCGGTACTTTTCTTCACACTTAGCTAAAAACAATAGGTTAGTAGCTGTAAGGTGTAGGGTATAACTGGCCAAATGCTCTGGAACTGACGTTACTTCAGCTCCCTGCCCATGACCGCCCTCTTTGTTCCTGACCGTTGGAATGCCGCTTTCCAGCAACGTTCGAACAGATGAAAACTGATTTTGTAGATATTCGGGCACCAAACCATTAGTAAGGCAGCTGTTAATTAATTTCTTCGCAGTATCATTTTTATTAAAGGGCCACGAATGCTGCTCGTGTATAGCTTTCATCAAACTTTCAAATGACTTGAGGCAGTCATTTAGGCATTCTTTATATCGTTTATGGCGATAGTGTTCATGCGCAGATAAGAACTCATCATTTGCGCCCGCATACTTTCTGTTTTTACCTAGCAAGCGCAGTACCGGCTTAACAACCTCAGAGTGTACATATTGGGAGTCAACCCTGATTAATTCTCCAGACTCAAACTGATAGCCTACTCCTGACTCTTTGAACCTGGAATTCAACTCATCAATTGCATCATTTGGATTCTGAGATACACCTGCTGCATTACGAAAGTCCCACTCTCGCTCACGTACATATGTGTCAATTATTCTAAACGCAAGCTCAATAATATCGAGACATTTTTCATGATTTTTTTCATTCATAAAGTATTCAAACACTGCTTCGAAATCTGAGTTTGAGTATTCTTTCAAAGAAAAAACGCCATACTCTTTACAAAGTACCTTATGAATTTCTTTGTAGACACCGTTAGTAACATTATTATATCGTTGCTCAACGCCAATAGTGTCACGAATGATATGGACAACCTGAACTCGAAAACTCTGCTCAAGGTTTTCATATTGATATACGTCCGGGACTTCACCTCTAAGTTTTTTTTGTCTTTTTGAGAATAGTTCAGAAATTGCCATAAAATATGGAGCCCCTTAAAGCTAACTGTGATACGCCGCGCTGTATAACCTCAATGAACCTGATGGCGCGTTAATTGGGGTTATACAGCCACCGAAATTAACTCTACCCCATTGATTCTCTTGGTAGCAAAGCAAATTTCGGCGGTATATCCGAAATTCACGTGCTTGCGTGATTTACCATCTCCAAAAATATCATCCCCCTTGCATCTCCCCCCACCCGCCTCCTACACTCCACCAACGAACAGCTTGACGGGGTGCCGGTGATATCCGGCTGAGATGGCGCAGGGTGGCTTTTTTGCTACTAAGCGCTGGTCCCGCTGAACCTGATCCGGCTAATGCGCTGCTTATATAATGAGCGCGCGGGTACCGGCGTAGGGATCAAGCGATGGCCGCGGCGCACCTTCTCGCCACTTTTCTGTGCCATTACCTCGATCTTTTTCGCCTGCCCTCCGGATCATTACTACCGGAGGCATCATGGGCTACCGCTTTACCGATCTCACCACCGCCTGCCAGCAAGATTGGCGCGCCTATATTGAGCACGATTTTGTGCGCCAGCTGGGCGCGGCCACGCTGCCTGAGGCATCGTTTCGCCACTACCTAAAGCAGGATTACCTGTTTTTGATTCACTTCGCTCGCGCCTACGCGCTGGCGGCTTATAAAAGCCCCACCCTCGCCGATCTTCGCCAAGCCCATGAAGGCTTAAAAGCCATTTTGGATGTGGAGTTGGGCCTGCACGTGGGCTTTTGTCAGGAGTGGGGGATTTCCGAGCAAGAACTGGCGGAGCTTCCCGAAGCCAGAGCGACTCTGGCCTATACCCGGTATGTATTGGAGACCGGCAACCGCGGTGATCTGCTGGATCTGCACGTGGCGCTAGCCCCCTGCCTGGTGGGCTATGGCGAAATCGCCAACTGGCTGAACGCCCAACCTTCTACTCTGCGCGGCGCGCAAAACCCCTATGACGCCTGGATTTCCATGTACGAAGGCGAGGAGTTTCAGGCCGCCATGCAGGCGGAGCTTGAATGGCTCAATGCCCGCCTTGCCGATGTAACCCCGGCCCGTTTTTCCGAACTGAGCAAAATCTTCCGCGATGCCACCCGCCTGGAAATCGACTTCTGGCAGATGGGCCTAGAGCTGATAGACGAAGACCTCACTCATTAATGACTAACAACTAAAAGGAACCTACCCATGAGCAAAACGAGCCATTTTCTAGCCGAAACCGCCCAGGTGGATGCCGCCGCCATTCAGCCGCTGCCCGGCTCCCGCAAGGTGTATATCGAAGGCTCCCAGCCGGATATTCGCGTGCCATTTCGAGAGATCACCCTGTCGCCGACGAAAACCACCGGCATTGATGAAGAGAACCCGCCACTGCTGGTGTACGACACCTCCGGTCCTTACACCGACCCCGATGCCCAGATCGATCTACGTCGTGGCCTCCCGGAGCTACGCCGCGCCTGGATCGAAGCGCGGGACGACACCGAATTTCTATCAGGCCTTACGTCTGAGTACGGCAACCGACGCGCCAACGACCCGACGCTTGCCCAGCTACGTTTTGATTTAACCCGCACGCCACGTCGGGCAAAAGCAGGCAAGAACGTGACCCAACTGCACTACGCCCGCCAGGGCATTATCACGCCGGAAATGGAGTTTATCGCCCTGCGGGAGAATCAGCGTCGCCAAGCGCTGGGTACGGCGGAGGTCGAGCGCATTCTTGGCCACCAGCATGCGGGCCAGAGCTTTGGCGCCAGCTTGCCGGAAGAGATCACCCCAGAGTTTGTACGCGACGAAGTGGCCAGAGGGCGGGCAATTATTCCCAATAACATCAACCACCCGGAAAGCGAGCCAATGATTATTGGCCGTAACTTCCTGGTGAAGATTAATGGCAACCTGGGTAACTCGGCGGTGACGTCTTCTATTGAGGAAGAGGTGGATAAGATGACCTGGGGCATCCGCTGGGGCGCGGACACCATCATGGATCTCTCCACCGGGCAGAACATCCACGAAACCCGCGAGTGGATACTGCGTAACTCGCCGGTGCCGATTGGCACGGTGCCTATCTATCAGGCGCTGGAGAAGGTTAACGGCGTGGCCGAAGACCTCACCTGGGAAGTCTTCCGCGATACGCTGATTGAGCAGGCCGAACAGGGCGTGGACTACTTCACCATTCACGCGGGCGTGCTGCTGCGCTATGTGCCGCTCACCGCCAAGCGGGTCACCGGCATTGTCAGCCGCGGCGGCTCGATTATGGCCAAGTGGTGTTTGTATCATCACCAGGAGAGCTTCCTGTACACCCACTTCGAGCAGATCTGCGAGATCTGTAAGCAGTACGATGTGGCGTTCTCCCTCGGCGATGGCCTGCGCCCCGGCTCAGTGGCCGATGCCAACGACGAAGCGCAAATGGCGGAGCTCAAGACCCTGGGCGAACTGACCCATATCGCTTGGAAGCACGATGTGCAGGTGATGATCGAAGGCCCCGGCCATGTGCCCATGCATCTAGTCAAAGAGAACATGGACAAGCAGCTGGAGTACTGCGACGAAGCGCCCTTCTATACGCTTGGCCCACTGGTTACCGATATCGCCCCCGGCTACGACCACATTACCTCCGGCATCGGCGCTGCCATGATCGGTTGGTTTGGCTGCGCGATGCTCTGCTACGTCACGCCCAAGGAGCACCTGGGCCTGCCCAATAAAGACGACGTCAAAACCGGCATTATCACCTACAAGATTGCTGCCCACGCGGCGGATTTGGCGAAGGGCCACCCGGCGGCACAGCGGCGCGACAACGCCCTTTCCAAGGCGCGATTCGAGTTCCGCTGGGAAGACCAGTTCAACCTGGGGCTTGACCCGGACACCGCCCGGGAATACCACGACGAAACCCTGCCTAAAGACTCCGCCAAGGTGGCGCACTTCTGCTCCATGTGCGGGCCGAAGTTCTGCTCTATGAAAATCAGCCAGGAAGTACGTGATTATGCAAATGAGCACGGGCTAAACGGTGATCAGGAAGCGGTGATGAAAGGTATGGAAGAGCAGGCGGAGAAGTTTCGCAATAAAGGCAGCGAGCTGTATCAGGAAGTTTGAAGTAGCGACCTACTAACAGCTCTGCGAGTAGTAAAAAGATTTTACACTTAAGCAGAAGATCATCTTATATCGATTATGTATAGTTAGCCTTTAGAGAGTGCTCTGCTCAAAACGGCTTATTTAAAGCCAACACCTTTCAAGGAACTGGTTCCAGATGAAAACCAAACTTTCCCTGGCGGTATCCCTTGCCCTGCTCAGCGCTGGCATGCTGACCGGCTGCAGCGATGATAAAGAACCAACGGCCGCCGCCACACAAGAAGAAGCGCCAAAAAATACCGCAGCCCCCATGCTGAAATTTATCCCGGCTGAATCGCCTTACTTCATGGCCACACGTGAAACCATGGCTGAGCAAGATGCCTTTGATCTTTATCAACGCATGCAGCCTATGGCTGGCCTTGATGCTGATCTGGATGAACTGCGCGAGACACTGCCCGATATAGAAGACGATGAAGTGCTGCATTCGTTGATGACCCTCTTGATCGCCATGGGTGAAGAGCTGGAGGGTATTGAATCACTGGAAGGCGCCCACGCGCTGGGCCTGAAGATGAGCCCCCAGGCTGCCCTCTATGGGCTGGGTATCTTGCCCGTTTTGCGCCTTGAGCTGCACGATGAAGATGCCTTTCGCGAAACGCTACAGCGTATCCTGACCAAGGCAGACCTCAACCCGAGCACCGCCACCACCAACGGCACCGAATACTGGGTGCTGACGGCAGAGGGTCCTATCAAAGCGATCCTGGCCATTGACGGTCAGCAGCTGCTGGTTTCTATGGTACCGCAGGATGCCAGCGACGATCTGCTAGCGCAGGTGCTGGGTAAAACCCTGCCCGAGAGCAGCATCGGAGATACCGGCGCATTGGCAGAGCTTGAACAGCGTCATGACTTCACGCCTTACGGCGCCGGGCAGATATTCTCCTCACGCCTGTTTAATGAGCTGAGCACGCCCACGCATTCAGGTACTCAAGCACTCATGGAAGCAGTTGATGCTGAGCCGCTGGATCTATCCACCTGCCAGGCAGATATCGACCGCCTCACCAGCCGCCTCCCCGGTCTTGTAATGGGTATGCGTGAGTACAATCTCGACGGCATGGAGATGAACCTCATCCTGGAAACCGATGAGGATATCGTCAGCGATCTGCGTGCCCTGACCACCAAAGTTCCGGGCTTTGGCAGCGCAGGGGGAATGGCCAGCTTTGGATTGGGCCTGGACCTACCTGTATTGACGCAGACCATTCAGAAGTATGCTCGGGAAGTGCGTGAGAATCCCTTTAGCTGTGATGAGCTACAGGATTTGAACAGCTCTTGGAACGAGATCAACATGGCGGTCAACAATCCGATCACCCAGATGATTGGTTCATCGCTGTCTGGCTTCAATGCGCGTATTGACAGCCTGGCAATGAAAAACGGCGACCCCATCGCCACCGGCGTCATGGCCCTCGCCTCACAAAACCCTGTGAGCCTGCTGTCCACAGCAAGCGCCTTCTTGCCTGAACTGGGGGCTCTTGGCCTTGAACCCGGCGGAGAGACCAAGAAAATCAAAAGCATGCTGCTACCACCAGACATGCCAACGCTCTATGCCGCTATGTCTGACACAGCCATTGTTTTGGGCGCGGGCATCAGCGATTCAGAGACACTACAAGAAGAGCTGGACGCCCCAGTATCAGAGCGCGACCTGCTGCTACATAGCCACATGACGGACGAGTTTTATCATTCGCTGGCTGATGTACTGGAGCAAGTACCAACGGAGGAACTGACCGAGTCTGATATTGAAATGTTCAGGCAGTACGGCGACATCTACGAGAGCATGGAGTACTGGCTCAGAGTCGATGATGCTGGCGTTGAAATGAGTTTCTCGCTGGAATTGAACTGAGTCGAGACTGTTCCCGCAGTTCGAAAAACCCGCTGTTGAGTGTATAAATTATCGCTGTATAAGCGCTCGTTAGCGGGTTTTTCGTTGGCAGCCTCACCGCTGAATGTGGCGCTTGAGTCTTAGGAGACCTCAAGCGCCACTTTCAATACGCCGTCGCGCTGGTGGGAGAAGAGATCGTAGGCGTCGACGATATTCTCCAGCGCATAGCGGTGGGTGACCATGGGCCCAAGATCCAACCGACCGGCAGCGATGATGCTCATCAGCCTGCGCATGCGTTCCTTGCCGCCGGGGCATAGCGAAGTAATGATCTTGTGGTCGCCGAGGCCGGCACAGAAAGCGCCCAGCGGAATCGTCAGGTCTTGGGAGTAAACGCCAAGGCTTGATAGCGTTCCGCCGGGTTTGAGTACGCGCAAAGCGGACTCGAAAGTTTGCTGCAAACCGAGTGCTTCAATAGCGGAATCTACCCCGCGCCCGCCGGTGAGTTTGAGAACCTCCTCGACTACATCGACCTTGCGGAAGTCCAACGTCACGTCTGCGCCCATCTGCTTGGCCATTGCCAGGCGCTCATCAACGCCGTCTACGGCAATGATCATCCCCGCCCCACGCAGCCGCGCACCGGCGGTCGCGCACAGCCCAATCGGGCCTTGAGCAAACACCACCACTGTGTCGCCAATTTTAATTCCGGCAGCTTCAGCACCGGCAAAACCAGTAGACATAATGTCCGGGCACATCAGCACCTGTTCATCAGTCAGGCCATCGGGCACCGGCGAGAGGTTGGCTTGGGCGTCGGGTACCAGCAGGTATTCGGCCTGGGCACCGTCGATGGTATTCCCAAAGCGCCAGCCGCCCATCGGTTTGTAACCGTGGCTATGGTGGCCGCCATCCTGTGAGCAGCAGTCATCCTGGCAGGCGTAGGAGGTGAAGCTGGGGCAGATCGCACCCGCGATTACCCGCTGTCCCTCTTGGTATCCCTTAACGTTGGCACCCAGCTTTTCGATAACGCCTACCGGCTCGTGGCCAATGGTTAAGCCGCGCTCAACCGGGTATTCGCCTTTTAAGATATGGATATCGGTGCCGCAGATCGTCGTCGTGGTCACGCGCATCAGTGCGTCGTTGGGGCCGATCTCGGGAATGGGTTTGTCGTCTATTTCGATGCGGCCGGGTTCAACGAAGATCGCCGCTTTCATCATGGTAGGCATGGGTCGCTTCCTCAGTGAGGGGATTCATGGCACTTCACCATTAAGTCATAGCTGACAGCGGGAATGATTGCGCTAGATCATGGCTTCGCGATGTTAAGACGCCGCGATGAGGCTAGCCATTTTCAAGAAAAACGTTGTGGTGGGAGTAGTACGGGGGGCTAGCCATTGGTTTTAGTTAAGCCCTTGGGCGCAAACAGGGGGCCGAAGCCCCCTGTTAGAATCGCTGTTACGTAAATATTAGCGCTGTTTCTTTTGGCTATCCTTGGCATCGCCTTTGCCTTTTTGCAGTTCGCCTTTCGCCTGCTGAGCCTTACCTTTGGCTTCTGTTTTGGTGCTACCAGTCGCCTTGCCCGCGGCTTCTTTCACTTTGCCTGCTGCTTTGTTGCCTGCGCCTTTAGCTTTATCATCTTTACCAGTTGTCATGACGAACACCTCTAATCCGTTAGTAGGGAAAGCGCCGTGTATGAAAGGTGCGAATAGCACTGCTGATCACACGTCGACACTCTCATCAGAGTAGCCCTTATTAAAAAAGTTGCGCCAATTTATTTATAGCAGGCTTATTTATGCCGGGTTGCTTGGCGGTAAACGCGTTGGCGCCCAGCGGTTCAACACAACGTGCAGGCATGCCATCATTAGTAGCGTAAGTACCAGTGCGACACTCATTGAAGAGAACCGATAGAGTGCGCTGTACACTAGATCTTGCTGCGGGCCTAGCGACTGGCCAAACAGAATCCCCAGGGTGGTCAGCCCGCCGAAGCCAATCCCCGAACCGCCACCTTCATGAATGTGCTCCCGAGCGAAAAGCATTAGCCCCAGCCAGTAGAGCAACACCACCAGCAGAAGATGGTGGCTCTGGGTATACAGAAGTAGCTGCATCAAGAGCGCTAAATTACACCCCAGCAGCGTTCCTACGGCTCGCTTGGCGGCTGATACTTTCGCCCCTGAGTAACCCAGCGTAAACAGCACCAGGATGGTGGCCATCTGTGCTGATAGCGACCCCTGCAAATCGAACACCTGAAATACCACAAACGAGAGTGTGGCGGTTAATCCACCGATTAAGGTTTCATGGCGAATTTGCGAGGATGTTTTGGTAACCCTGGGCGATGGCTTACGTGCTTCCACGTCGGGAAACAACGTATGCATCAGCATGGCAATAAACACCGCCAGACCACTGGCGACAAGATTACAGGCGAGTAAATCGCTCAAGTCCACATTGGGGTAGCTGGCAAAGTGAAGCAAAATACTGAGCGTCAGCACGCCATTGGCGCCAAACAGAAACAGCGGGCCTTTCGCCATGAGGTTAAACCGGAACAGAAAAATGCCCATCACTACGAGGGTCATCACTACCGGCATATGTTTGAGCAACCCCACCACCAGGCTAACTTCAAGCACGTTAAGCGACACGTTGGCTAAAAACTGGCGAATAATATGGCCGTTAAGAATCGGCACCATGCCCAGCAAGAACATTGGGAAAACGGTAAAAAAAACCCCGTAGTTCCAGCCCATCAGCTGGCTGACCACAAACCCCAGCGTGCCACCCCCGGCTACCCGCAGGCACTGACGCAAGCCGTTTTGGCTTAACACCGGGCGAGCTGTGAGCTCAGGCGACACACCCTTTTTATTCATGCTTTTAGTAAATATGCCTTTAGTAAACAGGCCCTTAATATACATAGTGCAGCCAACTGATGAGATGCGCCTGTAACCACACAAATGGCTTCGCTAAGGCAGCATCACCGGGCTGAAGCTGCACCGTGGCGCGGGCACCGCTGGGTAATAGATTTGCAATTGGCTGGGTAAGTGCTAAGTGTACGCGCATACGCTGGGCGTCGCGTACCCAGCGGTCGGTGGTGGGAATATCGGCAAGCTGACCATCGGCAGCCAGCTGACCTTCGCGAACACCGGCATCCATGGCAAGCACTTGCGCATCAAATACCTGACCTGGCCAGGCGTCAAACACCACTTTTGCTACATCGCTGGGAGCTACATGGCGCAGGCTTTTTTCACGAAAATCGGCAATGATATCTATCCCATCCGCTACTACCGCTACCGCTGGCTGCCCCGCCTGAACGTAGTCACCTACGCTTAGCTGCAGGTTGGCAACACGCCCGGCTTGCGCGGCGCGCACCTGAGTATGGGCAAGATCCAACTGTGCCTGGGAGAGCGCATTGACTGCTTGGCGCAAACGCAGGTTTGTCTCACCAGCATCACCCAACTGCACTTCCAGGCTGACAATTTTAGCCCTGGCTGCCGCTACGCTGGCCTGTGCGGTGCGCTCAGCAGCCACCTGCTGTTCGTACTGTTGACGGGATACGCTCTGTTGCGCCACTAGGGTTTCGGCACGGCGAAGTTCACCCTGCCGCTCGGCGGCCGTGGCCTCTGCGGATTCCAGCTCCGCTTGTGCAGAGGTTAGCTCTGCTTCCAGCTGGGCATTCTCCCGTTCGGCCTGCTCGCGATTAAGCTGCGCCTGCTCAACGGCCAATCGAAACGGCGCCGGGTCGATCTGAAACAGCACATCGCCTTTGGCTACATGCTGGTGATTGCTCACCAACACTTCGCTCACTGGGCCACTGAGCTCGGGCGCTATGCGTGTAACCGGCCGCATCACCCTCGCCTCCGGTGTAATGGGCATAAAGCTATCGGCCACCAGAAAATAGATAAAAAGCAGTAAAAAGGCAGCAAGGGCTACCTTTACCCAGCGGGCAAATGTTTGATCGGGGGTCATGCAGAGCTCACTTGTTAGCCACCAGGTAACCACCTGGCCTGCGCCTCTCAACGGGCACGTATCGTATAGGGAATATCATAGGAGACTTTAGTCTAACAATTAATTAGCGTGCTAACAATATGTATATGCCTTTCTACTCTTACATAAACGCTCTTGGCAGGTTTATAAAAACAAAAACCCCATGGCATAAAGGCCATGGGGCTGAGTAATTTGCTTCGCTTTAACGCTACCTATTTAGAACCGGTAGCTTAGGCCAACGCTGGCAGCATCAAAGGTGTAGTCAGATTTATCAAGGTAGCGCATGTAATCTGCACCTACTGACAAATTAGGTGCTATGTCCATTTCGGCACCGCCGCCGTAGGAGAACCCGCTCTCCCGGTTGTCACTGACCTCAACTTCTGTGAAGCCCGCTAAACCGTAAAACCGTACTTCTGGCGCCACTGGAAAAATCCCTTTTGCGTAAGCACCAGCGAGATAGTCTAGATCAGCGCCGCCATCGGAACCGCCAGTGCCTAAATGCCCTTCAAGCGCAAAGTAGTCATTAAATTGAGCACCACCGCGTAGACGTAAGCCTACGTCATCATTGGAAGAGCCTCTTTCTGGATCCAGGCTCCAGAACATTGCGTCACCGCCTACATATCCTTGTGGGTAGGTGAAGGATTGCTGTGCTTGAGCAGACGTTGCAAATGCGCCTGCGCCAACCAGGAGAGCCGCCGATGTAAGTGATAATAGGGACATCTTCATAGGTTGTACCTCAGTTAAAAAACAGTGTTTCCTTACTCAACTGCATTGTGGTCCATAACGATGAAGAACGCAAATGATTACCTTCCCTTGGACAAACTGAGCACAACAATACCGCCTACGACGACTGCCCCACCTACCAACTGGCCGGGGCTAAGCATTTGCCCCAACACAAAGTAACCAAGCACCAGAGAGGCCACCGGCTCGATGTTCATCACCGGCGCGTTGCGCGCCATATCGAGTCGCGGCACAAAAATAAATAGTGTCGAAAACGCCGAACCATACAGTAGACCGAGAAGCGTCAGACCCAGCCAGCCGGTACTGTTATCAGGCAGGCTCATTCCGCCTGGCACCACACCGGCGATACCGCCAATGATCATCACGATAAACACCGTTTGCATGGTCAGCAGGCTACGCAGTGTGCTGCCGACTCCGGCCAGGCGGTGCTCTGTTACCCACAGCGCGCAGGCAAATACGAAGGCCGCCAATAGCCCAAACCCAATGCCGGCTATCCAGCCCGGCCCCATGCCGTCGGCACTGGCAAGCCACGAAGGGATATCCAGCACCACCAGTAAGCCGATTAAAATAGTGCCCATAATCAAACAGCTACGCAGCGTTGGGCGCGGACCACCCAGCGCCCAACTGAGCAGCGCCAGTTGAATCGGAAAAGTATTGACCAATAGCAGCGCAATCACCACTGGCAGCCTAGCCACCGCCGAGTAGAGGCTGACGCTTTGGATCGCGATCAGTAGCCCCACGCCGAGTTGCCACGGCCAGGAGCCTGCGGGCAGCCACAGTCGCTTTCTCTGTACGATGACTAGCGCCACTAAAATGAGGCAGGCAACCCCCGAGCGGGTTAATACCGCCAGCAAAAGTCCGGTGCCATTATCAAACGCCAGCCGCGCCGAGACGTGATTGGCGGCGAACATGGTGGCCACGGTCATCATTAGCAGAATGGCCAAATGGCGCGGCAGTAGTTTCGGCAAAGGGGACGCTGACATAAGAACAGAACGGCTCATCAAAGGAGTAGAGGGTGTAAGGTGAATATCGGCGTATAGCTAACAGTGGCCTAGCATGCCTAGCTTTTACTTATAAGGCTAATGAGTTCCAGGCGCTGCTTTTCCGCATCGCAGCATGTTAAACTAAAGTCTACCCCTTTGCTCACTAACCTCCTAGCGAAAAGGTTTTTATGAACGCACCGGTGCTGGTTATTAACTGTGGCTCTTCGTCTATTAAATACGCGTTGATTGATTCAGATCCTCAGGCACCGCGACTTGAGGGCATAGCGGAACGCTTGGGTAGCGAGGAGGCGCGTTTAAAGGGCAAAAGCAGCACCGGTGAACGTTTCACTCAGCCTCTTCCAGGTGCTGACCACACCCAGGCACTTAACGCTATTCTTGAGCGCATGGAGGGCCGCCTGCCAGCGGCGGTGGGCCATCGCATCGTGCATGGCGGCGAGCATTTCACCCAAGCCGCACTCATCGACGATAGCGTCATCGCGGCTATCCAAACCACCGCAGCGCTAGCCCCCCTTCATAACCCAGCGAATTTAGCGGGTATTGCGGCGACCCAAAACGTCTTTCCGGAGCTGCCTCAAGTGGCAGTGTTTGACACCGCCTTCCATCAAACCATGCTGCCCCGCGCTTACCGTTACGCCCTGCCTGAAAGCCTCTATGCTGAACATGGCATTCGTCGCTATGGCTTTCATGGCACCAGCCACGCCTTTGTTAGCCAGCGTGCAAGCGAGTTGAGTGACCGGGGAGCAGGCGGCTGGCTGACCGCCCACCTGGGCAATGGCTGCTCCACCAGCGCGGTGTGGAATAATCAAAGCCAGGATACCAGTATGGGCCTTACGCCGCTGGAAGGCTTGGTGATGGGCACCCGCAGTGGCGATGTTGACCCCGGCCTGCACGCCCATCTACACCGCCAACTGGGCTGGTCGTTAGACAAAATCGATAACGTGCTTAATAAAGAGAGCGGCCTACTAGGGCTTTCAGGCTTAACCAATGACATGCGTGAAATCGAAGACGCCGCTGAACAAGGGCACGCCTCCGCACAGCTGGCGGTAGAGGTATTCTGCTACCGGATCGCCAAATCGCTAGCGGCGCTCTCCTGCGCTCTACCCCAATTAGACGGGGTTATTTTTACCGGTGGCATCGGCGAAAACTCGCCGGTTGTTCGCCGCCGTGTGCTCGCCCTGCTCCCCCACTTCGGCTTTGCGCTGGATAACGACGCTAACGAAGCGACTATTCGGGGCAAAGAGGGCACGCTGGATAGCGCTGGTCATCAAGGCCCGCAAGTGTGGGTAATCCCCACCGATGAAGAGGGCCGCATTGCCATGGAAACCCGCCACTGCTTAGAGACACGTGTATGACTCATCCCGATCAGCCACAAGTAATTCTGTTGGTACCCACCAGCCAGGGCGCCGGGCTTACCTCCGCCTGCCTGGGATTAATTCAGGCGCTGGATACCATCGGCCTGAAAGCCGGTTTTTTAAAGCCGTTTATGCAGAACGAGCTAAACGGCCCTGGTCTGGATCGCTCTACCGCACTTGTCTCACGGGCACTTAATCAGCGCCCTCCTTCGCCGATTTCCCAGGCACGGCTGGAGCGCTTGCTGCGCGACGACCAAACCGATGAGCTAATGGAAAACGCCGTTGAGCTCTATGAGCAGGTTGTCCAGCAGGCCCACCGCGATGGCAGCACCTTAGACCTCGTCGTAGTAGAGGGCGTGGTGCCCACCCAGCACACTACCTACGCGACTCAAACCAACGCCCAACTCGCCAACGCGCTGAATGCGCGGATTATTCTTGTCGGTACCGGCGACTTAAACGAGCCCCAGGCGCTGGCCGAACAGCTGGATATGCACGCCCGCAGCTTTGGTGGGGTTAGCTCCAGTCGTACCCTGGGCGGCATTTTAATGCGCATGAAGAACCTGCCCTACGCTCAGGAAGACGATCTTTCTGCCGCGCCGGGCACCTTCAAACCGCAGCTTGAAGAGACGCTACTGGCTGAGCTGCGCCAGTACTCCCCGGCCCTGGCAACCGATAAGTTCCACCTGATCGGCGTGGTGCCTTACAGCAAAACGCTCAGCGCCCCGCGCACCCTGGATGTGGCGCGGGCGCTGAATGCAAAATTGTTGAACGAAGGCGAAGCCTCTAGCCGCCGAGTGCTTTCCACAAGCCTTTGCGCCCGCAGTGCTGCGAATGCGCTGCACATTTTCACTCCTGGCAGCCTGGTAGTAGCTTCCGGTGACCGCGACGATGTAGTGTTGGCCTCGGCACTGGCCACCATGAACGGTATTCAGCTAGCGGGCGTACTGTTGACCAACGGTTTTATGCCCAACGACAGCATGATTGAGATGTGCCGTCCTGCGCTCAAAACGGGTCTGCCTGTCTTGGCAGTTGAAACCGACAGCCTGACCACGGCGCAGCACCTCAGCCAGTTAAGCAGCGAAATCCCTATGGACGATTTCGAGCGCGCTGAACAGGTGGCCCGTTACGTCGCAGCCCATATAGATCTTGAGTGGCTGAAAGCCCACCTGAGCAGCGGCTATACCCGCCGCCTTTCGCCTTCGGCGTTTCGCCATCAGTTGGTTAAACTTGCCCAACTGGCTAAAAAGCGCGTCGTACTGCCGGAAGGTGATGAACCGCGCACCATTGAAGCGGCAATAATCTGCCAACGCCGGGGCATTGCCGACTGCGTACTGCTGGGTAAGCGCGACGATATCGAAAACGTAGCGCGTAACCGCGGGCTGACGCTGCCCAAAGGGCTGACGATCATTGATCCCGAAAGCAGTCGCGCGCGCTATATTGGCCCGATGGTCGAGCGTCGTCGTGGCAAACTCAACGAACTAACCGCCGAAGCGCAGCTACAAGACAACGTGGTGCTCGGCACCATGATGCTGCAGCTGGATGAAGTCGACGGGCTGGTTTCCGGCGCTATACACACCACCGCCAACACCGTGCGACCAGCGTTTCAGCTGATTAAAACCGCGCCGGAATACAGCCAGGTGTCGTCGATCTTCTTTATGCTGCTCCCCGAACAGGTGGTGGTCTACGGCGACTGCGCGGTGAATCCCGACCCGGATGCTGAAACTCTCGCCGAGATCGCCCTGCAAAGCGCCCGCTCCGCTGAAGCTTTTGGTATCGAGCCACGCGTCGCCATGATCAGCTACTCAACCGGCGACTCCGGTACCGGCGCCGATGTGGATAAAGTCCGCGAAGCCACCCGTATTGCTAAAGAGCGCGCACCGCACTTGGCCATTGACGGCCCGCTGCAGTACGACGCCGCCGCCATCGAGAGCGTGGGTAAACAGAAAGCCCCCGACTCGCCAGTGGCAGGAAAAGCCACCGTGTTTGTGTTCCCCGACCTCAACACCGGCAACACTACCTACAAAGCGGTGCAGCGTAGCGCCCGCGTGGTGAGCGTTGGCCCCATGCTGCAAGGATTGAACAAGCCAGTGAACGACCTTTCCCGCGGCGCGCTGGTAGACGATATCGTTTACACCATCGCACTGACCGCCATCCAGGCCAGCCAGCGGGAAGTCTAAGCACTAACGGCCACCTGTACAAAAAACACCCAGAACAGATAACTGTTCTGGGCGTTTTATTAACGGCTTAACGGTGTGAGGGCTAGACCCACATCGGCACCATCGATTCCAACACCATGACTAAACTCATCGCGGTAATGGTAAGGATAGAGACACCAAACACCTTTTTGGCCCAGCGCACGTCGTCGTCTAAACGGTAGCCGCGCAGCGCCAAGTAGAGCCAGTAACCGCCCATGGTCAGCGCTACACACAGATACCCCGTGCCCGCCTGGCTGGCTAACCCTAGCGCCAGCGAGGCGGGAATAAACGCCACGATGTAGCCAAGGATGTGATGTTTCGCCATTTTGACCCCGCGCACCACCGGCAGTACGGGAATCGAGGCGCGGCGGTAATCGGCGTAGCGGAAGATCGCAATGGCGTAGGAGTGCGGCATCTGCCATAGGCAAAAGATCACCAGCAGCATGATCGCGCCGCTGTCGAACTGCCCCGTCACTGCGCAGTAGCCCACCACCGGCGGCATGGCGCCGGAAAGGCTGCCTACCAAGGTGCCGTACTCTGAGCGACGTTTCATATAAAGGCTATACAGCCCCACATACACGCCCCAGCCAATCACCGCCAAAGCAACGGTTAACCCGTTGGTGCCCAGCGCTAAACACACCACACCGGTCACGCCCAATAGCGCCGAAACGCCCAGTGCTTGGGTGATGGAAATGCTGCCTCTGACCAGAGGGCGATGGCGCGTACGCGCCATCAATGCATCAATATCGCGGTCAATGACGTTGTTACACGCACAGCCCGACGCGATGATTAACGCAATACCCACCATGACAGAGACAAAGCTGAGCCACTCGAATTGCCCCTGGGCGGCCAGGAAATAGCCGCCTAGAGTAGCAATCAGGTTGCCCCCGATAATGCCCGGTTTGGTCAGCTCAAGCAGATCCCGCCAACGGCTAGGCGCTGAAATCAGCCGATCATCATGTTGAGATGCAGATGCTGCATGATCCACAGCGAGCCTCCTACCACTAGGACGAGAATCGTCAGTGTGAAGACGAAGGACATCAAATTCCAACCCTCGTCGGCTTTGGTATTCATATGCATAAACATGACCAGTTGCACCAATATCTGCAACACTGCGGTCAACACTACCACGATGACGGTAGCCAATGTGCTGAGTGCGCCACTCATCACTACCGCGAAAGGGATAATGGTCAGTATCAGCGACAACACTAGTCCTGTCACATACGACTTTACGCTGCCATGGGCATTCGCGGAGCTAGACGAAGTATGACTCATCTCACAGCACTCCCATCAGATAGACGAATGAGAAGACACAGATCCATACAATATCGAGGAAGTGCCAAAACAAACTAAGGCACAAAATCCTCGGCCGGGTCATAGCGTTCAACCCTTTGGTAGAGAGCTGAACCAGCATCACCAGAATCCAGATCAAACCAAAGGTCACGTGCAGGCCGTGGGTGCCCACCAGGGTGAAGAACGACGACAAAAATGCGCTTTTATCCGGCCCATAGCCTTCATGAATCAGATGCTGAAATTCGTAGATCTCCATACCTACGAACGCTGCACCCAGCAGGAAAGTTACGGCGAGCCACGCTTTTACCTGGCCAAGGCGCTCGGCGTTCATCGCCAGTACGCCCATACCGAAGGTAAAGCTGCTGAACAGCAGCAGGAAAGTTTCGACCAGCACAAAGGGCAGCTCGAAAATTTCCGCCGCCGTGGGCCCGCCTGCGGTGCCCTTCATTAACACGGCGTAGGTAGCGAAGAGTGACCCGAAGATCACCAAATCGCTCATTAAGTAGACCCAAAAGCCAAACAGTTTCGTGCCGGCGGCATCATGATGCTCGTGATGATCGGCCGATCCTTCGTGATGTAACGTATCCGTTGCCATTACGCTTTCACCTCCACGTAGCGTTGCTTACCTTCGCGTCCTTCAACCTCAGCAGAGGGTTTGTAAGGATCGGAATTTTTAACGCGTTGTTGATGCTCACGTTCGATGCGCTCAACTTCAGCGGCGGGAACGTAGTAGTCGATATCGTCGTTAAACACCCGAGCCATAAAGCTCACGAAGACGCCCACAGCGCCGACACCCGCTAACCACCAGATATGCCATACCAGCGCGAAACCAATCACTAACGCGAATAGGCTAATCACTGGCCCTGCAACCGTGTTACGCGGCATATGAATATCGGTGTAGGGCGCGTCTTCAAGCTGCTCGTTGCCGCGCTGTTTTTGCGACCAGAAGCTGTCGATATCGCCCACTTCGGGCAAGCGTGCGAAGTTGTAGAACGGCGCGGGAGATGAGGTGGACCACTCCAGGGTACGGCCATCCCAGGGGTCGCCAGTAACATCCACATTTTGCTTGCGGTCACGGATGCTGACCCAGAACTGAATAACGGTGCAGACAATACCCATCATAATGATCACCGCGCCTACCCAGGCCAGAATCATCCACGGCTGCCATTCGGGGTTGGCGTAGGACTGCATGCGGCGCACGGCACCAAAGAAGGCCAGCACATAAAGCGGCATAAAGGCGACGTAGAAGCCGATAAACCAGCACCAGAATGAACGCTTGCCCCACTTCTCGCTTAACGTGAAACCGAACGCTTTGGGGAACCAGAAGGTCAGGCCCGCCATCATGCCGAACACCACGCCGCCAATAATCACGTTATGGAAGTGGGCGATAACGAACAGGCTGTTATGCAGCACAAAGTTGGCTGCGGGCACCGCCAGCATGACACCGGTCATACCGCCCAGGGTAAAGGTAATAATAAAGCCCAGCGTCCACAGTACCGGCGAAGTGAGTTCCAGGCTGCCGCGGAACATGGTGAACAGCCAGTTGAAGACTTTCACCCCGGTAGGAATAGCGATGATCATCGTCATAATGCCGAAGAAGGCGTTGACGTTGGCCCCTGCCCCCATGGTGAAGAAGTGGTGTAGCCAAACAATGAAAGACAGCAAGGTGATCGCAATGGTCGCCCACACCATGGTGGCGTAGCCGAACAGGCGCTTACGGGCAAAGGTCGAAATAACTTCAGAGAACACGCCAAAGGCGGGCAGAATCAGGATATAGACTTCCGGGTGGCCCCAGGCCCAGATGAGATTGACGTACATCATCATGTTGCCGCCAAAATCATTGGTAAAGAAGTGCATACCCAAATAGCGATCCAGGGTCAGCAGCGCGATCGTCGCGGTTAAAATCGGGAAGGAGGCGATGATCAGCACGTTCGCGCACAGCGAGGTCCAGGTGAAGATTGGCATGCGGAACATCGTCATGCCTTTGGTGCGCATCTTTAAAATGGTTACGAAGAAGTTGATACCGGTGAGCGTGGTACCTATCCCGGATATCTGTAACGCCCATATCCAGTAATCGACCCCCACCCCGGGACTGAACTCGATCCCCGATAAAGGCGCGTAGGCAAGCCAGCCGGTTTTGGCGAATTCGCCCACCACCAGCGAGATATTGACTAATATTGCCGCTACAGCAAACAGCCAAAAACTTAAGTTATTCAGGAAAGGGAAGGCAACGTCGCGGGCGCCAATTTGCAGCGGCACCACCAGGTTCATCAAGCCGATGACCATGGGCATGGCGACAAAGAAGATCATAATCACGCCGTGGGCGGTAAAGATCTGGTCGTAGTGTTCAGGGGGTAAGTAGCCCGCTGCGTCCCCGGCGGCCATAGCCAACTGGGTACGCATCATTATCGCATCGGAGAAGCCACGAAGTAGCATGACCAGGGCGACGATGAAGTACATGATGCCGAGCTTTTTATGGTCAACGGAGGTAAACCACTCGTTCCACAGCCAGCCCCACTTACGGTAATAAGTTATCAAACCAAACAGCGCGATCCCACCAATGGCGATAAAGGCCGCGACGACCATGATGATCGGTTCGTGGTAGGGAATTGACTCTAACGTGAGTTTTCCAAACACGGCTTAACCTCCCGCTTCTACGCTAGAGGAGTGACTGCGCATGGCATGATCCTGACTAGCATGGTTGTTGGCGACATGGCCTGATTTGGCCGCATGATCGGTAGCGTGAGCGCTTTCGCCATCGTGTGAGTCAGCATGATCGCTGTTCACCTGGTGGTCGCCGCCCATCTGGTGATCGCTACCCGTATGGAAGCTTTTCAAGATGCTTTCATACAGCGACGGCGAAACGGCCGAGAAGTACTCCACTGGGTTCGATTCGCTGGGTTCCGCCAGCGCTTCATAACCTTCGGGGTAGGTCAGCGTTTGTGGAGCACCGCGTACTGTTTCCACCCAGGCGTCAAAATCGGCGGGAGTGGTTACTTGGGCCTCAAAGGTCATGCCGGAGAAGCCCGCGCCACTGTAGTTGGTGGAGCGGCCAGGGTAGCTACCGATTTTATCGGCGATGAGATGGACATCGTTATCCATGCCCGCCATGGCGTAAATCTGGCTGCCAAGGTGAGGGATAAAAAAGGCATTCATTACCGAGCCGGAGCTCACTCGAAAGCGCACGGGGGTATCGACGGGAAAGGCCACTTCATTAACGCTGGCCACACCCTGCTCGGGGTAGATAAACAGCCACTTCCAATCCAGCGCCACAGCCTGTATTTCGATTGGTGCCACGTCGCTTTCCAGCGGTTTATGGGGATCCAGGCTATGGGAGGTTTTCCAGGTCAACAGGGCGAGCACGGCAATAATCGCGCAGGGCACGAGCCAAACGACTGCCTCAATCACATTGGAGTGCGCCCAGTCGGGCAGGTATTTAGCCACGCTGTTACTGCGCCGATAGCGCCAACCAAACAGCAGCGTCATGGCAATCACAGGAATAACCACAATCAACATTAGGCCAAAGGAGGTCAGGATCAGCGTGCGCTGCTCAGCGCCAACCTGGCCTTTTGGGTCTAGCAGCGCTGAACTACAGCCTGCTAGAAACAGACACAGCGCAAGGAGCACCAGGGTGCCTCGCCTGCGCCAAAGTGAGCGTCGTTGCATGGGGTGATCTCGTCCAGGTTTAAAAAAACAGGTTGATTAGAAACTAGCCAGCCACGCCAGCTAAAAACATAGCAGGCTAACTACCACCTCATACTTTTCCCAAAACATGCTCGTAAGCACACAGCTAAAAACAGTGCGTATCGCAGTGAGCGTCATTGCTCCGGGAAAAATATGCGTCGCCGTATGGGAATTGGCGACGAGCCCAGCTGGCCCAATCACAAAAGTGTTGGATCAACTAAGACTAAAGTATTTTCTATTGATCGAGATCATGAAAGAAGTGGCGCATTGCCGCACCCAAGGTATTGACTGATATGGATAATGGGAAAATCGTTTACGCCACTGTGACTGAGGGGATAACTATCTCTGGTACAACGCGACTATTGCTCTTAAGCAGTTGCGGGGCGCCCTCTTCGTCAGTAACCACCACATCAAAATCGTCCAGTGCGGCGAAGTAGGCAGGCCGTACTACGCCGAACTTGCTGGCATCTACCACCAACAGGCGTTGCATAGCGGTGGCAATGGCGGCCTGTTTAGGCGCCACTTCGTGAAAGTGAAAGCAGCTTACTCCACGCTCTAAATCTACCCCAGCGGCGGAGATCAGCGCTTTATTAATGCCCAACCGCTCGATAGCAGCGGCCATATTATCGCTACCAAACGACTGTGAGGCGGCATAAAACAGCCCACCCAGTAGCACTAAGCGCACATTGGGGAGAGCGGCAACGGCATTGGCAACATTAAGCGCATAGGTCACGACCGTCAGCTCATGAAAATGACTTAACTGGCTCAGCAGTGGCATCAGCGTCGAGCCGCAGTCAATAAACAGCGTATCACCCTCTTCTATATAGGCTATCGCACGCTGACATAGGCGATATTTTGCCTGATAGTGGCTGGCTTGCTGTTCGGTTAAGTCATAAATAGGCGTTACGCCAGGGTAATTTGCCATCACTAGGCGCCCACCCAGCAGGCTAATAGCGGTGGGCTGGGTAGTCAAATCGCGGCGGATGGTCATCTCAGAAACATCGCACAGCTCTGCGGCATCACGCAGATGAAGGGTGCCGCCACTAGCAAGCGCTTCCTGAAGTTTGGCAAGGCGCAGCGCGCTACGGCCATTCATGGTGGGCATCTCCTTGCAAACCCTCTCTTATCGTATTGATAGACAGCTTTCATTTCTATGCTGCGCGAGCGACGACGGAATTTCCACTGCTATCTTTCCACTTCTTTATTACCACTGCCAAAACGGCTTTTGACGAGCCCAGCGACCATATTTGAACATGTGATAGCCATATGACATTTAAATAGCGTTGATGTGACAACTATTGCAAATCAACGTTAGAAAAATAACACTAAATGTTATAATTTTAACATTAACGCCAGCCCGCACGACTATAACCCCGGATAGCCAAACTCATATGGCTCCGCGATAACCCTTGTTGAGGCTCTCATGACTGCTCGTACACACTCTCGCACCCCTTCGTCTAAAATAGCGCTTGGCGCTGGCGTTTTAGGGGCAATGCTCACTACGCCGCTAATGGCAGATGACACACAATCCTCTCCTCTTGATCCGATTTGGTCATTCGCCAACGTCTCGGTTAACTACCTGGATTGGTCAAACGGCACCGAAGCGCGCACCTCGTCTAACGCGCCGAAAAGCGACTTTATGTTTCTCGAAATCGAAGGCGGCGCTGGCTTTAGTTGGGGCGAATTTTACGGCTTCTTTGATTTCGAGAACCCCACCAATGATCAGTTCGATGAGTCCAGCGGTGGTAAAGACAACTTCCGCACTGCGGGCAAAATAACTTCGCACATTTATCTGGGCGACAGCCCGCTGTCGATTTATGCCCACCTGTATGACTTCCGAGATTACGGTTTTGAAAGCCGCGAACAGGATCAGATTCTGGGTCTAGGCTACCGCACTACTTTTGATAACGGCCTATGGTTTAAACCCTTTATTGGCGCTGCGCGGGTTCAAAGTAACGGCTACACCGGCATGAACGGCTTTATGGCTGGCTGGGTCGCGGGGTATGATTTCTCGGCGCTCAACCAGAACTTCAGCGTCACCAACTGGCATGAGCAAACGTTTGGCCGTGATGACGAGTACCTGACCCAGAACTACCAGCCTCCCGAGGCGAAAGCAGGCAGTGTGGGCACCAACGGTGCACTGAGCCTGTGGTGGCATCCGAGTGATTTGATCACCACCGGCATTCAGTATCGCTACTCTGAAAACAAGTTGGGCACCCCCGACGATTATCAGAATGCGATGATCTACTCCGTCAAGCTCAACTTACTTTAAACGCGTTACTTACGCGCGGACTCGAAGGATCCCCATATGACACTCCTTATGAGCTTGGTGGGTATGGTCACTCTAGTGGCCATCGCCCTGATATTCTCTTACGACCGTAAGTCTATCCGGCTACGTACCGTGCTGGGCGCTTTTGCTATCCAAGCCGGTATCGGTGCCTTTGTACTTTATGTGCCCTTCGGTCAGGCGGTGCTTCAGGCCATCTCCTCCGGCGTTAGCCAAATTTTGGTGTATGCCAACGACGGGATCGGCTTTCTGTTCGGCGGCTTAGCGGATGTGGATAACGTCGGCTTTGTGTTTGCGATTAAAGTACTGCCGGTGATTATCTTCTTCTCCTCGCTGATCGCCGTGCTCTACTACATCGGCATTATGCAGTGGGTGATTCGCATCTTAGGTGGTGCCCTGCAAAAAGCCCTGGGCACCTCACGGACCGAATCACTTTCCGCAACGGCGAATATTTTCGTCGGCCAAACCGAAGCGCCGCTGGTGGTGCGTCCGTTTATCGCCCGCATGACCCCGTCGCAACTGTTTGCGGTAATGTGTGGTGGTCTGGCATCCGTCGCGGGCTCCGTGTTGGCGGGTTACGCCGCACTGGGTATTCCCATGGAGTACCTGGTAGCCGCCTCCTTTATGGCGGCGCCGGGCGGGTTGCTGTTCGCCAAGCTGATCATGCCGGAAACCCAAGACGTTACCGACAGCGACAGCGTTACCAAAGTGGAAGAAGAGATTGAGGCCCAGGAAGATAAGCCCGCCAACGTGCTGGACGCCGCGGCATCGGGCGCTACGTCGGGTCTAATGCTGGCCGCCAACGTGGGCGCCATGCTGCTGGCCTTTATCGCCCTAATTGCGCTGGTCAATGGCATTCTAGGCGGCGTTGGCGGCTGGGTGGGCTTTGACTCGCTGAGCCTGGAGCTGATCTTGGGCTGGCTGTTTGCCCCGCTGGCCTTCCTATTGGGTGTACCCTGGGAAGAGGCTACTCTGGCTGGCTCCTTCATTGGCCAAAAATTAGTGGTCAACGAATTTGTCGCCTACATCAACCTAGCGCCTTACATTGATGGGGAACAGGTGGTGGCTGCGACGGGTCAGATGATGACACCGCACACCATGGCGATTCTCTCTTTCGCGCTGTGTGGCTTTGCTAACCTATCCTCCATTGCGATTCTGCTTGGCGGCCTGGGCAGCATTGCACCTACCCGTCGTAAAGAGATTGCTCGTTTTGGTGTCAAAGCCGTATTGGCCGGTACACTGTCCAACTTGATGTCGGCTTCGATTGCTGGCTTCTTTATTGCCCTAAGTAACGCCACTGCTTAAAGCAGCGGGGTTTACTGAAGGTGACGGGCACTGCGGCTTTATCCGCAGTGCCCGTTTTTATCTTTTACTGATTTGTGAGAACTCCATGACTGCGACAACCTCCCCCCATATTGTCCAAGCCGCCCGCCAAGCACTCACCCTCATGGATCTGACGAGCCTGAACGATAGCGACACCGACAGCACCATTGAAGCGCTGTGTCAGCAGGTAAAAACGCCCTTTGGTACCCCTGCTGCCGTTTGCGTCTATCCGCAGTTTATTGTCACGGCCCAGCGTGCGCTGACTGCTCACACTCTCAATGACCAGGTGAAAATCGCCACGGTCACCAATTTCCCCAACGGTGGTGACGACATCATGGGCGCTGCTCGGGAAACCCGTGACGCCGTTGCCTCCGGTGCCCATGAAGTCGATGTGGTATTCCCCTACCGCGCTCTAATGGCAGGCGATGAAGAGACTGGCCTCGAGCTGGTTGAAATGTGCAAAGCCGCCTGCGCGGGCCAAGCGCTGCTCAAAGTGATCATTGAGTCCGGCGAACTCAAAGAGCCTGCGCTGATCAAACGCGCCAGCGAACTCGCCATTGAAGGCGGCGCTGATTTTATTAAAACATCCACCGGTAAAGTAGCCGTTAACGCTACGCTGGAAGCCGCCGAGATCATGCTCAAGGCCATCAAGGCCAGTGGTAAAGACGTTGGTTTTAAAGCAGCAGGTGGCGTCAAAACTGCTGAAGACGCGGCGGAATATCTGGCCCTTGCCAACGATATTATGGGCCAAGGCTGGGTAACCCCCGCGCACTTCCGCTTTGGTGCCTCTAGCCTGCTGGGTAATCTGCTGGCTACGTTGACCGGCAACACCAACGCGGCCACCACTGACGGAGGTTACTAATGTCTGCCAACGCGACTAAACACTCCCTGCTCCCACAGGAACTGATTCGCCTAAAGCGTGATAACCAGCCGCTGCCCGCGGAAGAGATTAAAGCGTTTGTGCAGGGCATTGCCGATGATCGCATCAGCGACGCACAGATCGGCGCCTTCACCATGGCAGTCTTCCTCAACGGCATGAGCCGTGAAGAAGTTGTTGCGCTGACCACCGCTACCCGTGACTCCGGCCACGTGATGCAGTGGAGCGACCTCAACCTGCCCGGCCCGATTGTCGATAAGCACTCTACCGGCGGCGTAGGCGATTTGGTCTCGCTGGTGCTCGGCCCCTGGGTCGCCGCCTGCGGCGCCTTTGTACCCATGATTTCTGGTCGTGGCCTGGGCCACACCGGCGGCACCCTGGATAAGCTCGAATCGATCCCCGGCTATGACCCCTACCCCGCACCAGAGCGTTTCCGCGAGGTGGTGAAATCCACCGGCGTAGCGATTATTGGCCAAACGGGTGATCTCGCCCCCGCCGACAAGCGTATCTACGGCGTGCGTGATGTAACCGCTACCGTGGAATCGATTCCGCTGATTACCGCCTCTATCCTGGGTAAAAAGCTGGCCTCAGGCCTGGATGCGCTGGTAATGGACGTTAAGGTCGGCAGCGGCGCCTTTATGCCCACCCCTGAAAAATCCCGCGAACTGGCTAAAAGCATCGCCAATGTGGCGACCCAAGCGGGTACGCCCACGACTGCTCTGCTTACAGATATGAGCCAACCGCTGGCCCCCTGCGCCGGTAACGCCGTGGAAATCGTCGAGACCCTGGCCCTGCTGCGTGGTGACCGCCCCAACAGCCGCGTGATGCAAGTCACCCGCGAGCTGGCAGTGGAGATGCTGATTGCCGGTAAACTCGCTGGCTCACGTGAAGAAGCGCTGACTCAGCTTGAGAAGGCGCTGACCTCTGGTGCGGCCGCTGAAGTGTTTGCCCGCATGGTGCGTGAACTTGGTGGCCCCAGCGACTTTATGGAGCGCTCGGAGCACTACCTGGTCAAAGCTGAAGTGATTAAGCCGGTATATGCCGAGCAATCAGGTGTGGTCCAGCGTATTGATACCCGCGCCGTAGGTATGAGCGTTGTGGAGCTGGGCGGTGGCCGCCTGCGCAACGACGCCAGCGTCGATCATAGCGTCGGTTTCACCGACATCGTCGAAATCGGTGAAAGCGTGGATAGCCAGCGCCCCATCGCCATGGTGCACGCCCGCAATGACGCCGCCGCCGACCGTGCCGCCGAGCAACTGCGTGCGGCGTTTACGGTTGGCGAAGGCGCGGCCAACGCCGACACCTTGCTACAAGACACTTTCCGTGGAGAAGCCTTATGAGCCGCGCGATTGTATTAGTACTCGATTCATTTGGTATTGGCGCCGCCCCGGATGCCGCGACCTTCGGCGATGAAGGCTCCGACACCTTGGGTCATATAGCCGCCGCTTGCGCCCGTGGCGAGGCGGATAACGCCAATCGTTCTGGGCCACTCAAGCTGCCCAACATGGCCAAGCTGGGGCTATTTCACGCCCACCGCGATGCCACGGGCAGCGTTGCCGAAGGCGTCACGCTGCCGGAAAGTCTGGAAGGGGCTTACGCCCACGCCAGAGAGATTTCCAGCGGCAAAGATACCCCCTCCGGCCACTGGGAAATTGCCGGTGTGCCGGTACGTTTTGACTGGGGCTACTTTCTGGATAAAACCGACAGCTTCCCTCTTGAGCTGCTCGACGCCATCGTGCAAGAAGCCGACCTCACTGGGGTGATTGGCAACTGCCACGCTTCGGGCACCGAGATCATCGCGCGCCTGGGTGAAGAGCACATCGCTACCGGCAAACCTATCGTTTATACCTCGGCGGATTCGGTGTTTCAGATCGCCGCCCACGAAGAGCATTTCGGCCTTGAACGGCTTTATAAGCTGTGCGAAACCGTCCGCGAGCTGCTGGAGCCTTATAACATTGGCCGCGTCATTGCGCGTCCGTTTATCGGCGAAGACAGCAACACCTTCGCCCGCACCGGCAACCGCCGCGACTACAGCGTTGAGCCACCGGCACCCACGGTACTGCAAAAGCTTGATGATGCCGGTGGCGAAGTGGTCTCGATTGGTAAAATTGCCGATATCTACGCCCATTGCGGCATTACTCACAAGGTAAAAGCCAGCGGCCACGACGCGCTGATGGACGCCACGCTCAAAGAGATCGAGCGCACTAGTCAACGCGACGAAGGCGAGCGCGCCATGATCATGACCAACTTTGTCGATTTTGACTCGGTCTATGGCCACCGCCGCGACGTGCCGGGCTACGCCGCCGCGCTGGAAGATTTCGACGCCAAGCTGCCTAAGCTGTTGGCTGCGCTAAGCGAAGATGATCTGCTGATACTCACCGCCGATCACGGCTGTGACCCCAGCTGGCACGGCACAGAGCACACCCGCGAGTACATCCCCATTCTGGTACACGGCCCCGGCTTTACCCCCGGTCCGCTGGGCGAGCGCGGCACCTTTGCCGATATTGGCCAAACCCTGGCCGACTTTTTCCTGCTACCGGCCATGGCCGACGGCAAAAGTTTTCTTCCTGAAGCCGCTTAAAGGAGACCTTTGATGGCAACCCCGCATATTAACGCTGCCCCCGGTGATTTCGCTGATACCGTACTGATGCCCGGTGACCCACTGCGCGCCAAGTACATCGCTGACACCTACCTGGAGAACGTGCGCCAGGTCAACGATGTGCGCAATATGTTTGGCTACACCGGCACCTACAAAGGCCGCGAGATTTCCGTGATGGGCCACGGCATGGGCATTCCGTCGGTCTCCATCTACGCCAAAGAGCTGATCACCGACTACGGCGTTAAATCGCTGATTCGTGTGGGCTCCTGCGGCGCGGTGCGCGACGATGTCAACGTGCGCGATGTGGTGATCGGCATGGGCGCCAGCACCGACTCCAAAGTCAACCGTATGCGCTTTAACGACCACGACTTCGCCGCGATTGCGGATTTTGAACTGACCCAGCACGCGGTTGCCGCCGCCAAGGCCAAGAACGTGCCGGTTAAAGTGGGCAACATCTTCTCAGCGGACCTGTTCTACAACCCGCAAACCGAAATGGCTGAAATGCTCAAGCGCTACGGCATTGTCGGCGTCGAGATGGAAGCCGCTGGCCTTTACGGCGTCGCCGCCGAGTTTGGCGCCCGCGCCATGACCATCTGTACCGTGTCGGATCACATCCTGAAAGGCGACTCGCTCTCCAGCGCCGATCGCCAAACCACGTTTGACGACATGATGCTGATTGCTTTGGACACCGTTCTTCGCGACGACGCTGCCCGCGCCTAGCACGTTGAAAAGAGAACTTTGAAAAGAGCACGTTGAAGCGCCCAAAAGGAAACATGATGGAACAGGTATCAGAAGAGATCGTTCAAACGTTGTTGAGCGCACGGGCTAACGCTTATGTGCCCTATTCCGCTCACCCGGTGGCGTCAGTTATGGTAACTCCTGACGGTCATCAGTTTGCGGGCACCAACGTCGAAGTGGCGCACTACAAAGGCCTCTGCGCCGAAGCATCGGCCATTTCCGCCATGATCACTGCCGGGCAGCGCCAATTGGCGACCGTCTACGTGATGGGCCCTGGTGATCACCTTTGCACACCCTGCGGCGACTGCCGTCAGCGGATTCGCGAATTCGCCACGCCAGAGACGCAGATCAAGGTACTCTCCGGCAGCGGTGAATTGATGAAAACCTACACTATGGAAACGCTGCTGCCCGACGCCTTTGGGCCAGAGCAGTTGCCGCCACGCTAAGACAGCCCGCTTGGCTTTCAAAACCAGCTCCATCGCGGGCTGGTTTTGTGCTTTTATTGCTCGTACTCTTAGAAACAACTTGTTGCTTACGACGCAATGTGCCGAATAGAGCACAGCACCTATTTAGGAGAACGCCATGGCTGGTTTACTGCCCAACGTCGACCCCGACGGCTTGCTTGAGTACTCTGTGGTCTACACGGACCGCTCGCTGAACCATATGTCACAGCAGTTTCAGGCGGTGATGCGCGATATTTCTGCGACTCTCAAAGAGGTGTATCACGCCCACGCAGCGGTGATTGTGCCCGGTAGTGGCACCTTCGGTATGGAAGCGGTGGCGCGACAGTTTGCCGTTGACCAGAAAACCCTGGTGATCCGCAACGGCTGGTTCAGCTACCGCTGGACGCAAATTATCGAGATGGGCCGTTTAACCGATCAGCACACGGTGCTTAAAGCGCGGCGCCTGAATGCCGATGACCCACGCTCGCCTTTTCAACCGGTGCCCATTGATGAGGCCGTCGCGCAGATTCATAGCGAAAAACCCGCCGTGGTGTTTGCCCCGCAAGTCGAAACCTCTGCTGGCTTGCTGCTTCCAGATGACTATATTCATGCGCTCGCCGAGGCCACTCACGAGGTAGGCGGCCTGTTTGTGTTAGACGCCATCGCCGCGGGCACCCTGTGGGTGGATATGCAGGCGCTCGGCATTGATGTGGTGGTAAGCGCGCCGCAAAAAGGTTGGAGCGGCTCGCCCTGCTGCGCCATGGTAATGCTCTCCGAGCGGGCTACGCAGCGCTTGAGCAACACCCAGAGCAACAGCTTTGCCTGCGACCTGGGTAAGTGGCACAGCATTATGCAGGCCTATGAAAACGGCGGGCACGCCTACCACGCCACGATGCCGACCGATGCACTGCGGCAGTTGCGGGATATCATGCAGGAAACTCGTGCATACGGCTTTGCCAAGGTAAAAGAGGAGCAGCAGGCGATTGGCCGTGAAGTCCGTGCCATGCTTAAACGCCACGGTTTTGTCAGCGTCGCTGCGGAAGGCTTTGAGGCGCCGGGTGTTGTGGTGTGCTATAGCGACGATAGCGGCTTAGTAGGCAAACTTGCCCAGGCGGGCGTTCAAGTAGCGGGCGGTGTGCCGCTAATGTGCGATGAAGGCGATAACTTCCAAACCTTCCGCATAGGCCTGTTTGGCCTCGATAAGCTGCACCATACAGAGCGCAGCGTAAACAGCTTGGAGCAGGCGATTAAAGCAGTGGTTTAAGAGCGTGCTTAAGAGAGCAAGGAAGGAAAAGCCCGCTATTTTCGTAGCGGGCTTAAAGTCACATATACCCCACGCCTCGCGGCATCATGCCCAGATGATTTTCGACTTGGGTAACCCCTGGCACGTTTTCCGCAGCAACAGTTACCGCCTGCTTCTGCTCAAGCGATTCGACCAGCCCCCAGACCTCTACAGCACCGCCATCCACAATCACGCTAATGCCTTCAACGCGTACGCCGGTATTATTCTCAACCTCTTTGAGAATAGCCTCACGAATTTGTCGATCATCCGTGGGTGACTGGGTTGGCGCCACCGCGGCATTGGCAATGCCTTGCAGCAGATTAGCGCGGCTGACAATGCCCACTAACTTGCCATCACGCAACACAGGTACCCGCTTGATATGGTGCTTTTCCAACATCCGCGCAATGGTATGTAGCGGCGTGTTCTCTTCGACGGTCATCGGGTTCGGAGTCATGACCTCGTGGGCTTTACGGCCATGGGACTTAACGTAGTCACCAGCATCCTTGCCGCCGGAAAACAGCGATAACCACCAAGAGTCTCTGTGGCCACTCTCATCTTTTACCCGGCGCATTAAATCGCCTTCGCTGACAATCCCGATCACCCGGTGTGCGTCATCCACCACAGGAACGGCACTGATACGGTGATTGAGCATCAGTTGCGCAATTTCTCGTACTTCAGCATCGGGCCCTACACTCACCACTCTGGGCGTCATAATATCGATAGCTTGCATGGCTCTCCTCCTTGCGCCAGCCCTTAAAACACGCTTAAAGACTGAGCCGCAGATGCAGGTTACCCTGCCTGTTCTTTGAGCCTAGTTCGCTGCGGAAAATTTGCCCATGCTCGCTAGCGATATCAGAGAACGCATTTAGGCTGCGTTGACCTGGCGCAGTTTATTGCCCCTTTCTTACTTGCCCTCCTTCACCACACTGCTCTCTTCGACTTTCTCAACATCGACAATCCCCGAGCGGCTAACGACGACCTTCCAACGGGCGAGATAGGGCGTATCTTCACTGCCGGTCTCACGGATTACCAAGTTGAACAGATGGCGGCGCTCGACGCCCTCGCGCACTGCCTGGCCATCTTTAAGACGGTAGATGTGATGCTTGCCCTTACTCATTAGCCTCGTCAGCATGGAGATATCCAGATTGAGCGTTTCACGGGTGTGCTCGTAGCCGCTTAAAAAGCGCGTGGGCGACATCCGGGAGCTTGAACGGTAGTGCAGCACCACTTCTTCACGCTGGGCTACCGTACGGCGACGCATCTGCTGAATGTCATCGCCCAGCGAAGCAAAGCGCTTATAGTCAAACCACTCCAATTGGCGACCCACCACGGCATTGCGCGTGGGGTCTAAATACTGGCGGCGCCACTTGGGGCGGCCCTTACGCAACCAGCGCCAAACGGTATTGCGCAGATCATCCTTAAACACTTCGCGCATGGCGTAAAGCATCGCCATCGCCAATACAAACAGCGCGGTGATATCTCCCAGCACGCTGCGTAAATGCATTATACCTAAGGTAACAAATCCCATTACCACTGCCGTCACCACGGCTTTAACCGCTTTCTGCTCACCACCTCCCAGCTCCAACGCCTCTTGTTTCAGGGTAATCGGGTGTTCAATCAGGCGCCGTAGCAAGCGCATTTTATTCGACATTCGCGTGGGGTCGGCCATCACCCGCTCGGCGTTGTACTGCTGCTCGCGGCGATACTCCCCCTCGCGATGGCACACGCTAATAAAACGTCGACGAATATCGGTAAACTCACCGCCGCGGGGCATGTGCGCCACCAGCGCCAGCAACTGCTGTTCGGTAAACCAGGAGAGGTAGTTATCAATATTGGCAAAGTACTTGTTGAGGCTTTCATCATCGGGCTGGTGGCGACGCAGCCGCTTGAGAATACCGTCGCTTAGGTCGATCATTTCATGCAGCTGATCGCGTAGGGCGACAGCGCTCTCTTGTACCTCACTGTTCTCTTCCCGCTCCTCTTGGCGGGCATGACGCAGCTTGTTGGCACTCACTAGCATCGATCGAGTAGTACGCTCCATCGCTTCTACGTACTGGTAGGCGTAAAGGCTTAGGCTCAATCGGTACGAGTCGCTGCCGAGCCGATTACGGCTGGCCAACCGACTGTGCACCAGGGGCAGGAGATACTCATCACTGTAGTAGGTGCGCGAGACATTGATGGCGGCATGATAAAAGGCTTCTTCTGAGATAAGCTGGGTGCTTAAGCCCAGTTCGCCAGGCACAAAAAGATAGACGTCGAGGTTATGCGATGTCTCTTCCTTGAGCCGCCGGGTAAGACGCAGCTGAAAGCTGTTTTTACGCTCAACGTTGATCAACTCATCAATCTCCTACTCCTTTGCCTAACGTGATGATATACCATGGCTAAAATGATCATGGTGCCGTATAAAACCACCGCCCTCTGTTCACCTTTTCATCTGTGGAGCTAGGAAATGTCCATTGCCCGTTTTTCACCCTTTGAGCTGCTGCTATTAAAGAGCCGCAGCCAAGTGGATACGGCAACCCTGCTGCTGTTGGCTTGGGTGCTGGTGCACCGTCAACACGTCTCGGAAGGTCAGCGGCGCCGCCGCTTGGCCCAGGTGACCGCGCAGTTTCGCCACGGGCATGAGCTGGGTCCGGTGATGAGTATTGCCCATAGCCAAGACCTGCAAGCGATCCAACTAGCCGCGGAGGTGGTTCGCAAAGAGTGCGGCTCTGAGCGCAGCCTCAGCGTTATTCATCAAGCGATAACCGTCGCCACCGATGACGGCGAACTGTCGCTGGCCAACCACTATATTTTACGCTTTTTGGCCGATTTACTAACCGTTGCTCCGATGACCTTAAACACTCTGTTTAAGGAACTCACCGGCTGCCCGCTGGCCACCCCCGAAGACCCCAGCCGTGATGTCTACTGGCAAACTCACGATCCAGATTACCATGCTCGAAAAGCACGCGAGGCTGAGGCCGCCGAGCAGCAGCACCAACAGGCCAACGCCCGGGCCGAACAACAGCAACGAAAGAAAGATCAGCGCTACCAACAGAAGCAGCAAAAACAGCAGGAGAAGCAGCAGCGTCAGGAGCAGGCTCGACAAGCCCGGGAACAGGAACAGCAGCGCCAGCGGGAACGTCAACAGGAACAGGAGCGGCAAAGGCAGCAACAGCAGCGCGAACAGGCCGAACGCGAACAGCGCCGCTCTCGCCAGCATGATTCTCGTCAGCAAGACTATCGCCAACAAGAGCATAGCAATCGCCAGCAGCGTCCCTCACCGCCGCCACCCGACCGGACCACGCGAGCGCTTTCAGTGCTGGGTCTTACCCCGGGAGCCACCCGTATAGAAGTTCGCCACGCCTATCGGCGGATGGCGCAGCTCCACCACCCAGATCGCTTCTATTCAGAAAGCGAACACCAGGTCGCTTTGGCTTCGGCGCGTTTTCAGCGTATTAAAAACGCCTATGATTATTTGATGCAAACTTACTAAGACCATGTAACGCTAGAGGTTTCGCACTATGCGCTGGCCCACGAGAATCGAGTCCGAAGAGAAACAATAGCCCCCTATGCGCGATTTGTACCAGCGCCTCGCGGTTTCCCCCGAGGCCAACGACCAAGAAATCAGCCAAGCCGTCGCTAGCTGCTTGCATAGCGCGCTACGCCAGGATGCCGAGGCGGTGTTCGCCGTTGCCGAACGCCGTGATACCTACGACACGCTGCACCATACCGTGAGCGATATTGGCAAGCTGCGAGCGCGCCTGGGGCTCAGCCACGGCGCCCACTGGCAGGGCGATGTCGCCAACGATTTTTCGCTGCCGCCTGACTTCGCCATTTCGCGTCACGACGAGCTGGTTGACCGCGTTAGCCACGCGGTCTCGCTGTATAACCGCTGGCGCCGCTGGCGCGGGCCGTGGCTACTCATCGCCGTGTTCGCCACCGGGGGTGGCATAGGTATCGCTCTGGGGCTCGCCCTGTGCCTGGGGCTTTTGCCGATGTGACGCTGCCCGATTAGCTGTTTCATCGTGCTTGCGCTCCTGCTCATCCTTGCGAATTTCGGCTTTTGTCGGGCGTGGCGCGGGCTTCGGTGGTGCCGGTTTCTTATGTTCCTCTGTGTTTGATTCGCTTTCTTGCCCCGCTTCATCCTTGCCCTGCTGACTCTCAGGCGAGCCGTTTTCTGGCGAGTCTTTTTCTTGCGAGCCCTGTTCTAATGAGAACGAAGTACCCGCGGCGGCCTCCATGCGGTCTTCGGAGCGCCCTTCCATACTGATACTGAGACGCGGCACGCCCAGGTCAATTTCTTCGGCTTCCATACGCTGTTTCAGCAGTAGATTAAACGCCCGTGAGACATCCCATTGCATCTCCGGCGCGGTGCGAAAACGCATGCGTAAAATAGGACAGCCATCCTCAAAGCCCTGGACGCCCTGCATCTCCAGCGGCGACCAGATGTAGTGGCGCATCATCGGGTCACGGCGCAGCTCTTGGGCGGTCTCCTGCATCAGGGTAATCGCATCGTCGATTTTCATATCAAACGGAATGCGGATACGCATCAGCGCGATACCGAACTGGCGGGACATGTTATGAATCGACTCAATGCGGCTGAAGGTGATGATGTGCACGATCCCATCCAGATCGCGCAGCCGCACGGTGCGCAGCGTCAGCCCCTCGACCGTGCCCATATGGTTATTGATCTGCACGAAGTCATCGACCGCTAACGAATCTTCGATCAAGATAAAAATGCCGGTAATTAAATCCTGTACCAAGGTTTGAGCACCAAAACCAATCGCCAGACCGATCACACCAGCACCGGCCAGCAGTGGAGTCACGTTGACGCCCAAATTGGCCAACCCGGCGATCACGGCAATAATCAAGATGGTCACGAAAATGACGTTGCGAATCATTGGCGTGATGGTTTGCGCCCGGGCCTGATTGACCCGCCGCCCCCGCGAGCGCGCCGACGACGTTAGCGCCCGCTGAATGGCAGTGTCGGCAAATATCCACACCAACCATGCCAGCAGCACTGTGGCGCCCAGGCTCACCAGCGCTTGACCAATCCGTGCACTGGCTACAGCCTGCTGGCCCAGACCAAAGAACGAACCGCCCCACACCTGCATCGAGAGTTCAGCAAACACCATCCACGCACAGATATGCGCCAACACAAAGCCGAAGCGCTCTAACCGTTTACGGTACTGGCTCTGGCGGTGCCGATGACGACGCTTGCCCATCCGCTCCGCTTGCCTGCGCAACAGCCCAGTGACCACCAGCGTGAGTACCAACAGACTGGCGGAAATAATCGAGCGCGCCAGGGCAGTCCCCACATCGCCGACGGTGATAAAAATCGCCAGCAGCGAACCACTCACCAGCAGTAGCGCGGGTATGTGCCATAACCCGCCCAAGGAGCGAATCATCTCGACAGCCGTATTTGCATCCCGGCGCTGCTTGAAGGGCCGGTTGCAAATCAAGTGGCGCACGGGGCGCTTGAATTTAAGAATAAATCGCGCTGCGAGTAACGCCGCGAGCATATTAGAGAGAACAGAGACAAGGCTCGACAGTTCGTTACCCAGCATTTCAACTAGACGAGAGGAGTTAACTGCATCGCCAAGCGCAATCAAGGCACCAATTACAAACAGGCCGCGCAAGGCATGCTGCTGAAGCAGTTGAACCGCGGTAAAACGGTGGCCACGGCTAAAGAACGCGATGACCGTCTCAAACACCACCGAGAGCGCGCGGCCACATAAGCAGATATAGGCCACCACCAGTACCAGCGTTCGCCCGGGGCTATCGGGCAGCACCTGACCGATCCCTAAGGTAATGGCAAACGACAGCGCCCAAGGCAGCATGCGGCGTAAAAAGTGCACTGCTAGCAGCCAGCCCTTCGGATCCCGGGGTAGATCCAGCGGCCACTCACGGCGGGTTGCCAGCAGGCGCCCAAAGGCAATCATCATCACCAGCAGCACGATCCATATCAGGGCGAGCACGGTTCCTTCAACGACGGCTCGAATCGCCTCGCCCTGGTCGGCATCATCATTAAGCGCGCGCAAATCCTCCGCGCCTTGAACGAGCTGGCGTGACCATTGATCAACCGGCGAGTCGCCCGATTGGGCCTGATCGCCAAGGTCGCTTAAGGTGTCGGCGAGTGCACCCAGTAGCCCTTGGTGCACCACACCATCGTCCTCACCGGCAGCGTCTGAAGCGACCTGCAGCTCGCGTAGCGATTTGAGCAGCTCGGTGCGCCGCTCTTCATTTTCGAGCATGGTGATGACGTCGGTTAGCGAATTCTGAAACTCTTCGTTGCTAACTTCGGCCGTTTGCTCTTCGGAACTGCTGCTCAGCCCAGGCAGCGACACCGTTTGCGCCTCGGCCTGGGTTATTGCCATGCTTGTCACTGCTAGGCTTGCCAACACAAACAAGAAAAAGCCTATTACCGAATTGATTAACCAGTGCTGTCGCACGCCCTACTCCTGAAAATTAGCTTTGATGGCGCCCTGCTTATCGTGTGCCGCCGCTATGGCTTACTGAACCCAGTAATACGCTCAGTCTCAATGCGTGACTATGATAGGCTGGAGACTCAAACGTTCACCTCAAGGATGCCGAGATGACGCTACAAGCTCCACCTAATCGCATAAACAGCCACGGGGAAATCCGGCAAGTTGGCGTCGAAATTGAATTCGCTGGCCTGCCGCCCCGAGACACGGCGATGATCGTACGTGAGCTGTTTGGCGGGGAGCTTAACGTGGTAAGCCCCCATCGGCTACTAGTAGAGAATACCCGTTGGGGTGAATTTGGTATCGAGCTCGACACCCAGTATGCGCATCCCGACAAATCACTGGTCGACGACCCTCATGCTGAAGACAGCGAATGGGCGCGCCATCAGCATCAGCGGCGAGTCGAGTTCCATCAAAAAACCCGCGAATTGATTGGTGATATGGTCACCGGCCTGGTGCCTACTGAAATCGTTTGCCCACCAGTACCTTGGAATGAATTGGAAGATTTAGACGCGCTGTTCGAGGCTCTGCGTGAGCACGGCGCCAAGGGCACCGATGCCAGCCTGCTGTATGGGTTCGGCTTACACCTAAACCCTGAAGCGGAGCGTTTCGACGTTGACTACTTGCTCGCCATGCTACGCGCTTACCTACTGCTGGCTGGCTGGCTGCGCGACGAAATCAAAGTCGATATTACCCGCGAGATGCTGCCCCACGCCAATCCATTTCACAAAGCCTACGCGCTAAAAGTACTTGATAGCCGCTATGCGCCTGATCTCGACACGCTAATTGACGACTACCTGCACTACAATCCAACGCGCAACCGCGAGCTGGATTTACTACCGCTATTTGCCTACCTGCGCCCCGACCACTCCCATGAATTGCTGCATACCCAGCTTACCAAGCCGCGCCCTACCTTTCACTATCGCCTACCTAACGCCCAGCTTTCCCATCCAGGGTGGGGCTCGGCGGTCGAGTGGAATCGCTGGGTGGAAGTTGAGAAACTTGCCGCCAATTCTGAGGTTTTGCTCGCTCGCTGCGCTGAGTATATTGCCGACCATAACCGACCGATGCTGACCCGCATAAAAGAGAAGCTGGTTCGTTGGCTTCGTCGTGAGCGCTAGCGTTTTTACAGCGCCCCATTTTGTATTTTTCATTTCCTGTCACAGTGAGTAACTACCCGCATGACTCGGCCGCTTATCGGAATTACTACCTCAGACCAAAAAAGCCACCTAGCGTGGTGGTTTGATTGGTTTGCCGTCTGGCGGCATGGCGGCAAACCGCTGCGGTTATCGCCTTCTCGGCCGCAACCTGAAAGCCTTGATGGCTTAATTATTGGCGGCGGCGACGATATTCAGGCCCATCTTTACGGTGGCGAAGTCCAACTGGATGTGCGACTTGACCCTGCACGGGATGAGCTGGAACTAGCCCTACTTGAACGTTTTATTCCGCTGCACACACCGGTGCTGGGTATTTGCCGTGGGGCACAGTTAATCAACGTGCATCTTGGCGGCACCCTGGATCCCGATATCTACACCACCCATGAAGGGTTAAAACGGCGCCGCACCGTACTGCCGCGCAAAACCGTTGATATTGTCGGAGCAAGTAAGCTGCATCGCCTGCTAGGGGTCACCTGGTGCCGGGTTAACAGCCTGCATCATCAAGCTGTTTATCAGGCGGGCAGAGGGATTGAAATCGTTGCACGTGACAGGGATGGGTTGGTGCAGGGCATTGAGTCGCGGGAGCACGACTTCTTGATTGGCGTGCAGTGGCACCCGGAGTGGCTGATTTTCAACCGCCCCCAGCAGCGCTTGATTCGCGCGCTGGTGACGGCTTCAAAACGTCATGCTAGAAAATCAGTTCAAAACCGCTAAGGCAGCTTCGTAATCCGGCTCATTTTTCAACTCGCTCACCAGCTCGCTATGCAGCACGCGGTTATCGGCATCCAGTACCACGACTGCACGAGCGCATAGGCCTTCCATGGGGTTGTTGCACAGCGCCACGCCCCAGGCTTCGCGAAACTCGGGGTGGCGGAAAGTAGATAGCGTTTCGACGTTATCCAGTCCTTCCGCGCCACAAAAGCGTTTGGCCGCAAAGGGTAAATCCGCTGAAACGACCAATACCACGGTGTCCACAAGGTTTGACGCCAGCTCGTTAAAGCGACGCGTAGACATAGCGCAGGTGGGTGTATCCACACTGGGAATGATATTGAGCACTTTACGCTTGCCTGCATACGTATCGAGCGTAACGTCTTGCAGATCGGTGTTGGTCAGCGTCATCGCAGGTGCCGCCTGCCCTTCTGCGGGCAGTGTACCAGCCACATCCAGCGGTTCGCCTGCACGGGTAATCTGTTGCATTATCTACTCCTTATGACGTTAATAATTAATGCATTCTTACCATTTAAGAAGCCATGGTAGGCTATCTTCACGCCTTTACGCGCTTCCTGAAAGGCCTTTGTTCAACGTTAGCATTTCATCATACCGAGAGAGTCATATGGCCTGTGTATTGATCGTTAAAACCGGCGACGCTTTTCCGGAAGTTGTCGACCAGCACGGTGATTTTGAAACGCTATTTTTAAAGCAGCTCAGCACTGCCCTGCCGGCACATTTAGAGCTACAGGTTTGGGACGCAACACGCCAACCCATTGCCCCTGACCTTGATGCACTCGCAGGTATTGTGATTACTGGCTCACACAGTATGGTCAGCGAGGCCGAACCCTGGAGCGAAGCGCTTAAGCCGTGGCTGCAAGAGGCACTGGCAAACGACACGCCGATGCTTGGCGTTTGCTATGGTCACCAGTTAATGGCCGCCGCTTTTGGTGGCGTGAGCGACTACCATCCCGCGGGCCGCGAATCCGGCACACGCACCGTGCGACTAACCCAAGCAGGCCAGCAAGACCCGCTGTTTAGCCAGCTACCGGCGAGCTTTGCCGCCCACCTGACTCATACCCAGTCGGTGATGCAAGCGCCTCTCGGTTGCACGGTGTTAGCCCATAACAGCCACGACGCCCACCAGGCGCTGCGCTACGGGCCGCGCCAGTGGAGCGTGCAGTTTCACCCCGAGTTTACGGCGCCAGTGATGCGTGCCTACCTCGAACGCCAACGCGCCGCCCTACGCGACCAGGGCGAAGAGCCCGACACCCTGTTAGCGAACATTACTGACTGCCTCGATGCTTCCAGCCTGCTGCGGCGCTTTTTGGCGTTTGTGTAGCCGACTACCTCCGCTGATCACGCCGTGAAGCCAATCGATCCGCCAGCCGCGTTGGTTCAGGCAGTTTGGTACGCCCTAAACAGCGCAACACCCAGGTCAGCGAGGTCTCTAAAGTGATACGGTGCCCAGGCGATATATACACGGGCTTGACCTTGGTGCGGGAGCGCAAAACGGCACCAATGGTCTCTTGCCCTGCGTAGAGCGGCACCCAGTCCCCGCGCTGCTCGCTCACCGCAGCGTGTTGGCCATATAAGCGTGACTTGGCAATGCCGATGGTGGGCAAATCCAGCCATAATCCTAAGTGAGCTGCCACACCTAACCGCCGTGGGTGTGCAATTCCCTGGCCATCGACCATCACCAGTTCAGGCATCACGCTTAGTTTTTCAAATGCCCCCAGCGCGGCGGGAATTTCACGAAACGACAGCAGACCTGGAATGTAGGGCATGCGGGTGGGCTCGCGATGAACCACCTGCTCCACCACCGTTAGATCGGGCGCGGTGGCAGAGTCCCACTTCAATACCACCACCGCTGCCCGGGTGATTTCGCCGCCCTCTTCAAAACCGATATCCACCCCGGCGATATGCGTTATCGGCGCTAGGCGATCTGTAAGCTCCAAGCGCTTTGCCAGTTGCGACTGCAGTGCCCTGGCCTCTCGCGGAGCCAAATTCCATTCGTGTAGCGTTACGGTCATGGCTTCCTCCCTGAACGTAAACAATCCTGTGGATGATGAATAAGGTAGCAAAAAAACGCCCCCGCACCAGTAAAGGTGCGGGGGCGTTGAGATTTTCTCAACTGCCGCTTGGCGGCTGCTGATTAATCCTTATGCACGTTCGCGACGACGAACCGGCGCATCGCCTTCGTCACGACGACGGCGCGGAGCGCGCTCTGCCGGTGCGCTGTCTTCGCTGATTTCCAGCGGACGACCGGCTACACGAGCACGGGCCATCTTGGTCAGAATCGTCGAGGGCAAGCCGCTCGGCAGTTCGACCACAGAGAAAGCGTTGCGAATATCGATACGACCGATACGCGCGCCTTCAATGCCGCCTTCGTTAGCGAGGGCACCGACGAGTTGGCCAGGCTTGACGCCATCTTTATGACCAACCGATACACGGTAGCGCGTCATGCCTTCAGTCGGCGCGCCAGTGCGTTCGCGGCGTGCACCCGGCTTACCGCCAGCCGCACCATCACGCGAGGGCTTCTCTTTGCGCGGCGCCTGTAGGCGACCAATCGGCGGCTCGTCAGCGCGCGCCATAGCGGCAAACGCACAGGTTAGCTCGATCGGGTCATGGCCTTCTTCAACCAGGCGCTCAATCAGAGCACGCTGCTCTTCGGCGCCTTTCGTCAAGGAGGCAATAACACGCTGATGGAAGACTTCATCGCGATGGGCGCGAATAGCGGCTTCGTCAGGCAGCGGCATTTCGGTCATTTTCTGACCGGTTGCCTGCTCCATCCAGCCCACTTTACGCGCTTCACGGAAGCCAGCAAAGGTAATCGCGATGCCACTACGACCCGCACGACCAGTACGGCCGATACGGTGCGTGTAAGCTTCGGCATCTTGGGGCAGGTCGTAGTTGATTACGTGTGTGATACGCGACACGTCAAGACCGCGAGCTGCCACGTCAGTAGCGATCAGCACGTCGACTTTGCCACGCTTCAAGCGCGTAATGGTGCGCTCACGCAGGCTCTGGTCGAGATCACCCGACAGGCCAGCGGCGTTAACGCCACGCGCAGTCAACTGCTCAACGAGCGTGGTACAAGCGGCACGGGTACGCACAAAGACGATGGCACCATCGACCGGCTCGACTTCGAGAATACGTGCAACGGCTTCAAGCTTAGCGCCACCATCAACGCGCACAATGCGCTGTTCGATGTTTTCGCCGGTCGTAGTGCCCGACTCAATCGCGACTTTCACCGGGTTAACCAAGTAGCGGTTAACGATGCGCTCAATTTCAGTCGGCAGAGTCGCCGAGAAGAACACACGCTGAGCATCTTTCGGGGTATCGGCAACCACGCGTTTTACGTCGTCGATAAAGCCCATGCGCAGCATTTCATCAGCTTCGTCCAGCACTAGGGCGGAGAGGCCGTCAAGCTTAAGGCTACCGCGATCCAGGTGGTCGATAATCCGGCCTGGGGTACCAACAACCACTTGTGCGCCACGCTTAAGGGCGCCCAGCTGTTCACGGTACTCTTGGCCACCACATAGGGTCGCAACTTCGAGCCCTTTGAGGTTTTGGCCATACTTACTAAACGAGGCAGCTACCTGCTGAGCCAATTCGCGGGTTGGCGCCATCACCAAAACTTGCGGCTCGCGGCGAGTCAGTTCTAAACGTGACAGTAACGGTAATGCAAACGCTGCAGTTTTGCCGGTACCCGTCTGGGCCTGGCCCAGCATATCGCGGCCTTCAAGCAGCGCAGGGATGGTTTGCGCTTGAATCGGCGAGGGAACTAGGTAGCCCTGTGATTCAACAGCAGACAGAACGGCAGGCAAAAGAGCCAGATCGCCGAAGCTCGGCGAGGCGACAGAAGTCGAGGTCATTAATCACACCTTGGTAGGCCGGTAAGCACCGGCAAAAAACATCATAAGCGTCTCTGACTCAGTCAGCGCATAACGACATAGAGTGTGGTCGTTATCGATAACAGGCACCGCCGTAGCGGTCAAAGCCATCAATGGAGTCGGAGACGCCGGTCGCACCTAGCATCCGGTTAGCAAACACCGCGTTAGCGGGCCAACCGTTGTGGCGACCTTCTGCGCCGATTTCACCCGTGTGGTGAAATACTGGAGGCGCGCCATCTTCACAGCAATGAACATCTAGCAAATGGCGAGATGTTCCCGCAAGCGCTACTACGAATAACTACGTAGAAAGACGCTTATCGTCATGATGGAGGGGTCAACACATGCGAGGAAGGCGCATCCTACCACTGCATTTCAGCTTTTACCAGTGCTTTTAACTTACACCACATTGGATCAAGGACTTGCACTCATGCAAATATGGTCTAACCTAGGAAATGCCTAATTAAGTTCACTATTCTCAAGGAGCGATGCAATGAACTGGGATCAAATTGAAGGCAGATGGAAAGAGATGAAGGGTAAGGCCCGCTCTAGCTGGGGCGAGATTACTGACGACGAACTGGATCAGATCGGCGGTAAGAAAGATCAGCTAGTGGGCAAGCTTCAGCAGAAGTACGGTCTTGAGCGCGAAGAAGCAGAGCGCCAAGCCGATGACTGGGCTGATAAGCAGTAATACTGTTACTGCACCCTCTAATTACACCATTTCCGTTTTGGTAGGTCGGTTTTCTTAGCAACATAATGTAGTGAAGGTTCTGGTTACGTTATCCCTTCACTATCTGCAGCCGTATCGACTTACTATCTATCGTAGCCACATGGAGAGATGCTATGCGTAAGACACTTCTGACAACCGCAATCGGTACAGCCCTACTGGGAAGCTTTGCCATGGGCGCTCATGCATCCAATGAGCCCCAGGGTATGTATTCTGCCGACGACATTCTTGATGCAGAGGTCTATTTTTCCGGCGGTTCCGGTGAAGAGATCGGCGATGTTGAAGACATCCTGTTTGATGAAGAGATGCGTATTAATGCGATTGTGATCGAAAGTGGTTCAGTGCTTGGCCTAGGTGGCCGCGAAATTGTTGTCGGCACTGATTACTTCACTCTCGAAACCGAGACGGAAGATGACGGTGACACCGAGCACCGCATTATGGTCGAAGCCAGCCAGGAAGAAGTCGAAGCCTTCCCCGCCTACAACAACGATTGGTGGGAGCAGACCAAAGCCAATGCCCGTGATGCTTGGGAAACCACCCAAGAAGGTGCTGAAAGCGCCTGGCAGCGTACCCGCGAAGCAGTAAATGCTGACGATTAATGGCTAAACGCTATCGTTAGATTGACTGAAGAGCGCAGTTTAAAGGGCCGCCTATATAGGCGGCCCTTTTTGATGCTAGCTACATGTGGTGAGCTATTTACGTCGTACGCCCTGCCCCGGCAAACGCTCGCGGTCATGAGGCTGCTCAAAGTCGAGCAACGGCCCGGTAGGTACGATACGCGTAGGGTTGATCGTGTCATGACTATAATAGTAGTGGCGTTTGATATGGTCCATATTGACGGTCTCTGCCACCCCCGGCCACTGATAGATTTCCCTCACGTAATTGGAGAGGTTGGGATAATCCTCAATGCGTTTAAAATTGCATTTAAAATGCCCGTAGTAAACCGCATCAAATCGGATCAGCGTCGTAAACAGACGGATATCTGCTTCGGTTAACCACTCTCCTGCTAGGTAACGATGTTCGGCCAAACGTGCTTCCATACGCTCTAGGGCGTCAAACAGTGCCTTCACGTGCTTCTCATAAACCGCCTGCTCGGTGGCAAAGCCTGATTTATAAACACCGTTATTGATATGGTCATAGACATCGGCGTTTACGTCATCAATGACCCCACGCAGGTCTTCTGGGTAAAAATCCAAGTCGTTGCCGGTCAACTCATCAAACGCTTGGTTAAACATACGCAGCAGATCCGCAGATTCATTATTAACAATGGCACTGCGCTGTTTGTCCCATAGCACGGGCACGGTGACACGACCGGTATAGTTTGGGTCGGTCATGGTATACAGCTGGTGATGAAAGTCGACGCCGTTAATGGGGTCGCCACTGGCGCCTTCGTCCTGGCGGTACGTCCAGCCTTGGTCGAGCATTAATGGGCTAACATGGGATGTGCCGATCAACGGCTCCAGCCCTTTCAGCTTACGCATAATCAGCGTGCGATGCGCCCAGGGGCAGGCGAGGGAGACATATAAATGGTAACGCTCTTTTTCCGCTGGGTAGCAGTCACCGTCTGTTTCCGGCTGGTCACCCACCCAGTCGCGCAACTGAGCAGATTCGCGAACAAACTCGCCGCCGTGTTTTTTAGTGTCATACCACTGATCTTGCCATTCGCCGTTTACAAGTAGTCCCATGAGGCGTCTCCTGAAAAGTTTTTTGGAGTCTTAGCTATCGCGTTACTTTTTTTCAGCATACGCCCGCTTCAGGGAGGCTCAAGCGGATGTTTTACGGCCTTTCATTCGAGTAAGTCGAATCATGCAGCGCACACTCGCTTACCACGGCCTGTTTCAGTGCAGCGGCCATTGCGTGAGCCGCAGGCCCTGCCCGATCCCGGTCGCGAAAAATCATCTGAATCGGCACTTCACGAATACCGCCCGCGGGGAGTGGCAGCGGCTTTAATTGACCGCTGTTTAACTCCTCAACAATACGTGTCTCCGGCATCCAGGCAAAGCCCAGGCCTCGTCTTAGCATATCCAGTGAGGTATTAAGGTGGCTGACGGTCCAGCGCTGCTCAGCTTTCAACCAGCCAGCGTTGGTTGATTGGCGCAGTGCTGAATCACGCACCACCAACTGCCGATGCTGGGCCAAATCGCGAAGATCCAACGAGCGACCCAACTGGTGCAGCGCATGCTGGGGATGCGCCACCGCAACAAAACGCACGGTTACCAGCGGTTCGCCCAAGAAGCCCTGCGCCTCAATGCCGGAGACCACCAAGTCTGCGCGGCCATCGTAGAGCATTTCAATGCCGCCATTGAGCACACTCTCGTGTAGCTGAACGCGCACCTGGGGATACGTTTCCGAGAAGCGTTCTAACGCTTTGGCTTGAGCGGCAGCAGGAAATACCTGATCGATGGCGACCACTACTTCCGCTTCTAAACCAGCGGCTAGCCGGGTGGCGACATCCTCAAGTGAAGCCGCACTCTCTATTAATTGACGCGCACGCCGAAGCAGCAGCTCGCCAGCTTCGGTTAACCGCACTTGTCGACCAATAGGCTCTAGCACCTGGACGCCTAACTGCTCTTCTAACTTATGCACGGCATGATTCAGCGTGGAAGGACTTTTATGTACAGCTTCTGCCGCACGCGCAAATCCACCATGGTCAACCACGGCGGCCAACATTTGCCATTGTGAAAGTGTTACCCGGGACATTTCGATTTCCTCAACGCAATACAGCGATACAATGCGCTTAATGTTCGAAAAAACATGTGTTCGAAAACATGGCTAGAATGCCAGGAAACAGCCAATACTTCCGCTTATGCTTGTGAAAGGACTGAAAAATAGCCGCTAACGGCAGGTAAAAAAAGTGTTCAGTGCTTGCCGAACAGCTAAACGCTCCACATTTATTATATTTCGACTTTAAAAAAGTTAATTTTTGTCTATGCTTAACTCAGGTTATTTAGTTAACTCACTTTATTGGTTACATTTGTTAGCAAACGGTGTTTATAAATAGTAATCTTTAGCTATTATTGTCTTTTTTGTATTAAATTACGTTTTATGTATAGATATACAGTCTATGCACTCATGCTTTCATGGGGTATGGTTTCTGAGTTTATTCACTTTATAGTTATTATTAATCACGAACTCGGCGGTCCATTTTCCCATGTTGCGAATCCTTCATTCGCTGCCCCGCACGCATAAATTATTACTGTTACCCGTGGCCACAATGGTCACTGTGCTGGGCACACAAAAATTACTGACGACATATCAAGATTTAAATCAATCACATACCCCACTCGAAAGCGTGCTGGTTCCGCTTCCGAGTGACTCTGCTCCGGGCGTTCCTTCCCTGCGTCAAGAACGAACCCCCGTGGCAGATGCGATCGATCGCGCCTCACGCGCCCTCGACGCCACTCGCGAAAATATTCCCCTTAGTGAACTCACCGTAACCGAGATCATTGATCTTGACGTCATCGCCAGCGCAGAAGCTGGCATGACAAATCAACCAGTGTTAGGTAGTAATATCACGGTGTTGAATGCCGCGTCACTCGAAGCACCAATGCTGAATACTCCAGCGCTGGGCAGCGACGCCCTTGATGATGGCGCACTGCATATGGCGATTGTGCTGGGCACCCTGGCCAGTGGCATGCTGGATGCAGATAACACTTCCTCTGTTGAAATAGCCGACGCCACCTCTTATGAGGATTACGGCGTTGATCTATTTGACGATATCTCGTTCCTGGAGTTAGAGCTGGCAGCAGAAGAGCCGTTCGTGCCTGAATGGGAAACGCATATTGTCGAATCCGGCGAAACTTTTGCCGTATTGGCCCAGAATGAACTAGGCCTTGGCTACAGCGAAGTGATGGCCCTGCTTGAAGATTTACCCGATCAGCGCATGCTAACGAATTGGCGCGCTGGTCACAGCTTTGATTACCAGTTGGATGAAGATGGGCGCTTGTTATCGCTGCGGATGATGAAAAATACCCGCAATGGCATATTGTTGGAGAAGGATGCAGACCACTTCGCCATTACCACTATAGAGCGCCAGGGCGAACCTGTTCAGCGCCTCTATGCAGGTAGCGTCAGCGGTAGTTTTGCGCGCTCCGCCCAGGCAACAGGCTTAAACAGCGGCTCGGTAACGGAACTGACGAAGCTACTTGAAAAGAAGCTTGATTTTCGGCGCGATAGCCGCCGCGGTGACCGCTTTCAGGTACTGGTTGAGTCAGACATGATCGATGGGGAAACACTCGATTCTCGCGTATTAGCGGTTCATTACGACGGCGAACGCATGGACTTAACCGTTGTACGAAATGCCAGCGACGATAATTTCTACACGCCTGAGGGCGGCAGTTTGGACCCCGCCTTTGCCCGCCACCCGTTTGAAGGCAGCTACCGCTTAAGCTCCAACTTTAACCCGCGGCGTAAGCACCCGGTCACTGGCCGTGTTAGCCCGCATAACGGTACCGACTTTGCCATGCCCATTGGCACGCCGGTAACGGCTCCCGCCAATGGTGTTGTCGAGCGCGTGAGTAACCATCACGCCGCAGGACGCTATATTGTCGTCCGTCACGACAATGGCTACCGTACTCGCTACCTGCACCTCTCCCGCCCGCTGGTTAAGCAAGGTGAACGGGTAACGATGGGCGAGCGTATTGCACTATCAGGCAATACAGGCCGTAGCACTGGGCCTCACCTGCACTATGAAGTCATCGTCAACAACTCACCGGTCAATGCGATGACGGTTCCCCTGCCTGAAAACACCAGCTTGAGCGGCGACACGCTTATTGCGTTCCAAACCCAGGCAGCACCGATACTGGCGACACTGGAAAGCGGCGAAACAGGGCCGGTTAGCGTGGCTAACTACCAACAGGAAAGCGACGACTAACGATTCGGTTCAATTCGATGCTTAACGCAAAACACCGCCATTTTGGCGGTGTTTTGCGTTGGCTTGCGCTATCTCAATACCTAGACCGAACGACGCAATGCCGCCAGTAGCGTTGCATCACGGCGGTAGATATCAGGCCTAAACTCCACTTCACCATCGGCATTCGGCCATGCGGTTAAATAATGCAGCGCAATCGGAATACGCTGGGACAAGCTCACATTGCGATCACTCCCCCCATTTAACAGCGAACTCATTTGGTAACGACTGCCGGTATCTTGCAGCAGCATTTGCGCCAGCTCAGCCACACCTTCAACCCGAATACAGCCTGAACTGAGTGCACGCTGATCGCGCTGGAATAAACCCTGTGCGGGGGTGTCGTGCAAATAGATCATGTCATCGTTGGGAAACCGCACCACGACGCGACCTAGCGGATTACCCGCACCCGCCACTTGGCGCAACATAACGCTGCCGGGGCGCTGCCAGTCGATCTCCTCTGCAGCAAGCAGTTCGCCCATGGTGCTAATCACCTGGATATTTTTACGCGCCAAGTAGTCGATATCGGCACGCACCTGGGGCAACACATCCTCGCGCATAATCGTCGGAGGGATTGTCCAGGAGGGGTTAATGGTTAAATGGCTGATCGTGGAGTGGATAATCGGCGTCTCGCGATGCGGCGTCCCTACCACCACACGGGCATCCCAGTGCTGGCCGTTCGGGCGCACGTAGTGCATCCGGTAGCCCGCAATATCGACCCATACCCGTGGCTCAGCAGACTGCATCGGACGGATCCACCGGGCACGCTCTAAATTGACCCGCAGCTGATCGATTCGCGACGCCACCGAGGTATTCAACGCCAGGCGAGTTTGTTCGCCCACCACGCCATCCTCCTGCAGCAAATGGCGGCGCTGGAAACGCCTCACAGCGGCTTCTAGCGGTGCATCAAAGGTGCGCCGATTAGCCGCCGCCTGCACTCTTATCATTGGATAAGCACTGCTGTCAGCCACCTGCAAATCAGCCTCTCCCCACAGCGCTAGACGTTGACGCAGCACGCTCACATCGTCGGCCTCATCGCCTGGGCGAAGCGACTCATCCCGCGCCGCTAGGTAGGGCGCGCTACCTAAGTTAGCCAACTGATAATGCTGCTTCAGGGCATTGCGCAACTGTTGATATTCGGCTGATGAGGGTCGGGCCAACGCGATAGCGTTATCAAGCGTACGGTCATCGACGGCATGCACAACGCGTAGCAGTGAGTAGCGACGCTCTGGGCGTTGCGCATCCCACTGGGGTTCGACATCACGCGGATTTACCTTGCCGCGCTCTACATGATCCAGCGCCAGCAGCAGCGACTGAGTCGCTTTAATATCAAACGATGCCTGAGCGACTTGATCGCTTGCCTGGCTGCGCTGAAACTCATCAATCAGCGTGTCAGCGTGGTAATCTTCGGGTGCTAAGCCGTCGGTTTCCAAGCTATTGAGTGCAGCGACCAATGACTCAACCGCCCTCGCTGACTGCCAGGCGGGTTGACCATCGCGCAGTTGATAAAACTCAGCAACGGGTAGCCGCTGCGCTTCCACGCTGCTTAATTGCTGGGCTAGTGCCTGTTGTAACGGCGCTGAGTCCGCATGCGCATAGCTAATGCCTAAAGGGCTGTGGGTAAGCGTGAGACATAGAGCGACCCCTATCGCCCATTGTCTTAGTGGCTGTATCTCGTTCATCGCCCTCTCCTTGCGTTACTATGGTCTTCCACATCGCCGACCCTGTTTTTTTATATTAGTCGGCTAATCTTCATAATGACTGATATTGCTCGTAGGATCGACTTTTATGGCTCTTCGTTTAAATGTTGCCACGTTATTATTTTCGCTACCTTTTACATTATTTACATTACCGCTACACGCTGCCAGTTTCTTCGCCCAAGTTGATTCAACGCCCCCTCGCGGCGTGCTGCCGTTACACCATCAGTTGCAGCAGCTCGCTCCCCAGGCTTCACCCGATGCGCTGCGTTTAGCCGCTCAAGCGCTTAACTGCGCCGAACCCAATGCCGAGCGCCTTGCGGTGATCGATTACTCCTTGCCGTCTACCGAACCACGCCTGTGGGTATTTGATTTGCGCCAGCATAAACTGCTCTTCGAAGAGCTTGTCTCTCACGGCCAAGGTTCCGGCGACGCCCAAGCAGAAACGTTTTCCAATACCCCCGATAGCCATCAATCCAGTATTGGCCTGTTTCGCACTATGAACAGCTACTATGGGCGCAACGGCTATTCACTGCGCCTGGAGGGCCTTGAACCCAACGTCAACGACTTGGCGTTTGAGCGCGCTATTGTGATCCACGGCGCTGACTATGTCAGCGACGCTTTCATCACCCAAACTGGGAGACTCGGACGCAGTCATGGCTGTCCGGCGGTAAGTGAAGACGTTACTTACCCGCTGATCGACAGCCTAAAAGAGGATCAGTATGTCTTCGCTTATTATCCCGATGCTGAGTGGCTTGCCACCTCAGCATTTCTAGGCTGCACAGCGGACGCCGCGCAGCTTGCACGGCGCTAATTTCGGGACATTTAGTCACGGTAAGCGTGAACAATTTCAGTCTTGCAGCTAGTCAGCGGATCAATTTCTTCATTTACGGCAATTAAATCAGGCGCACGGAGGAACCTTCAGCAATACTTTGTGACAAATCAACACAAGGTATTGCTATCTGCCGTAGGTGCCTTTGCCATGTTCACCTTTATGCACCCGTATCAAAAAATTCGCCGCCTGGAACAGGAAGTCGCCGATTTACGCGCTCAGCTTGACGCTGCTACGCCTTCTCCCAGTTGCCGCTTGTTAAGCCTGATGAAACCGGCACAATCTATCGGCATGCTACAAGCGAGGGGGGCAGATATGCTGGCTGCTCTAAATAGCGGCATTCAGGAATACGCCGACCAGCTTGCCGGTGAGCGCTCCACATTAACGGAAACGGCTAATTTAATCGCCGCAGCTGAACAAGCCGTCAATACCCTTGATCAGTGCTGCCTCGACACAGAGCATGCCGAAGCGTTGCCCCCGTTAGTGCTAGCCAAAACCTTACACGCCCTAAACCAATTGCAGGTCGCCCTCTCGCGGAATGCGGGCCATGCCCAAGCGTTAGCGGTTAGCACGGCGCTTGAAACAGCCCATAGCCAAGGCCTACTTGGCAGCGCTGAATCCTCTAGCCAGCAGTCTCCAGGGCTGGCAGCCATTGCCGATGATGTGCACCGCTTAGCGCTAAATATGCACCAATTTAGCCACCAGCTCAGCTTGCTGATGGATCAGGTTAATAGCCAAGTAAGAGAACACTCCCAAGCCGTGGTGAAAAAGCGTTTGGCCGACGACGAGATTGCCCATTCGGCGCAAACAGCCAAGCAGGCATTGCATCAACTTACTGATCAAACCCTGCATATGCACAAAGTGATTCATCACAGCGCCACTGCGGCATTTTTACACTCCGCTAAGCTTGATCATGCGGTGTGGAAATGTCGGCTTTATAAGCAGCTATTATCTGCCAACACAGATACCCCGCTAGAAGACCATCACCAATGTCGTTTAGGCCGCTGGCATCAGCAGGGTGAAGGCTACCAACGCTATGTTTGCACCGAGGCTTATCGAGCGCTGGCGGCACCGCATCGCCGCATGCACGAAAGCGGCGCTGAAGCGCTTAAATTTGCCCGCTTGGGCGACCGCAATGGGCAACTGGCCGCCTTAGGCGTGATGGAAGAAGCCAGCCAGCAGCTCGCCCTTCAACTGGACAACCTCATGGAGCACGCCATATTTGAGGCGCCATACTCACCTAGCCACCATTCACCGCTAGCGGGGGCACCTTAGAAAAAGAAAACGTCCCGCCTCTTTGTTGAAGCCAACCTGTAGGTTAGCCAGCACTTTGAGTGCTTTTCGTGGAGCTGCCCGCTAAATAGCCTTTCGTCTTCTCTAGCTGCCTATGCCATGCTGTTTTCACTGTAATCACACTCCTTATCAGTGAGCAACGGGAACAAGCATATGGCAAAGGTCAAAAAACTAGACCTCGCGTTACAAGGCGGCGGCGCTCACGGGGCTTATACATGGGGCGTCATTGACCGCCTTCTGGCAGATGATCGCATTGAAATCGAGGGTATCAGCGGCACCAGCGCCGGGGCGATGAATGGCGTTGTGATGGCCGATGCGCTAACAAGAGGCGATAAAGAGACCGCGCGGCAAGCGTTACACAATTTTTGGCAGGCGGTAAGCCGCGCGGGTATGGCCAGCCCCATCCGCCGCTCCCCTATGGATATATTGACCGGCAACTGGAGCCTGGATCACTCGCCCGGTTTTATGGCGATGGATCTGTTAAGCCGTGTGGCCTCTCCCTATCAACTCAACCCGCTCAACATTAATCCATTACGCGATATAGTGGCAGAACACATTGATTTCGATCGGGTGAGAAAATGCCATCAGCTCAAGCTGTTTGTGGCGGCCACTAACGTACGCACGGGAAAACAGCGCGTTTTTCATCGTGAAGAGATGAGCGTTGACGCTGTGATGGCCTCTGCCTGCTTACCCTTTATGTTCCAAGCGGTAGAGATCGACGGCGAAGCGTATTGGGATGGCGGCTATATGGGTAATCCGGCGCTGTTCCCGCTCATGGAGGAGTGCAGCGCGCGGGATATTCTGCTGATACAAATCAACCCAATCAGCCGCAATGAGGTTCCCACCACGGCGTCGGCCATTATGAACCGTCTCAACGAGATCACCTTTAACTCAGCACTGATTAAAGAGATCCGCATGATCGCCTTGCTTAAGCACGCGCTGGACGAGCAAGGCATTGAAAACTGCTACCAACAGGCTTTGTTCCACCGCATCAGCGGTGAACAGGCGCTAGAGGGGCTCTCTGTCTCCAGCAAATCCAATTCCGAGTGGGCTTTTCTATGCCATCTGTGTGACCAGGGCCAAGCGGCCGCTGAACGCTGGTTAAGCGAACACTTTGATGCTATCGGCAACCGCTCCACCCTTGATATAGATGCCGTCTACTTACATGAATAATGGGCTAAATGAACAACCCGCGCATTAAGCCCTGCTAGCACCAAGATGCTGCAAAATTGGCTATGCATGCCCAATCATGCAGCATAGCCCTCTCCTCTCATCGCTCGCATGCACAGCAAAAATAAACTAAGAAACTGATTTTTATCAACAAATAACCAACTGGCAAACTACCTGCATAACTCCTATCAGTGGTGGTAGGCGTGGACCAGGCCCAACTGGGTACGAGTGCGTCGAACCTGACCTTCAACGATGAAGGCATGTTCTCGTCAATTGTTTGCGTAACGCGCTAAATCGTTTGCGTTGCGTAACGACCAACTCGTTTTATGCCCCGTGAGGCCATCCCATGGACATACGCAACAAAGCCAACCGCATTCGGTTATTTAACTTCTCGACCCCCCAGATGCGCGCTTTCCACTTTTCATGGTTCGCGTTTCATATCTGCTTTTTCGGCTGGTTCGGCATCGCCCCTCTTATGGCGATTGTTCGTGAAGACCTTTCCCTGACGCAAACACAAATCGGCAATACGATTATTGCGTCAGTAGCGATCACCGTGATTGTGCGTCTTGCGATTGGCGTACTGTGCGATCGTATCGGCCCGCGTAAAACCTATACCGGGCTGCTCTTGTTAGGTGCTATTCCGGTAATGGGCATTGGCTTAGCCGATAGCTTTGAAACCTTTCTATTGGCGCGCTTAGCCATTGGGGCGATTGGCGCCTCCTTCGTTATTACCCAGTACCACACCTCTATGATGTTTGCCCCCAATGTGGTCGGCACCGCCAATGCTACCAGCGCAGGCTGGGGCAACTTGGGCGGCGGTACGACGCAAATTCTAATGCCGCTGATCTTTTCGGGCATGCTGATGCTGGGCGTTAACGAAGCCTTTGGCTGGCGTTTGGCGATGATGGTGCCTGGCGTAGTAATGTTCTTTACCGGTATTGGCTACTGGTTCTTCACCCAGGATGCACCCAACGGCAATTTCAGCGATCTGCGAGCACGCGGTGAATTGCCTGAAGCTTCAGGCGAAAATGGTGCCGCACAAAGCTTTCTAGCCGCCGCCAAGGATATTCGTGTTTGGGCGCTATTCGTTGTTTACGGTCTCTGTTTTGGTGTGGAACTGACGATCAACAATATCGCCGCTATCTACTTCTTCGATAAGTTTGATCTTACCCTGGCTACCGCGGGTCTGATTGCCGGTCTGTTTGGTTTGATGAATATTTTTGCGCGTACCCTGGGGGGCGTTTTCTCAGACCTTTTCGCCAAGCAAGGGGGTTTGAAAGGCCGCGTTCGCTGGCTGTTTATTGCCTTGGTTTGCGAAGGTATTGCACTAGTAGCGTTCTCGCAGATGCACGTATTAAGCCTCGCGATTGGCATCATGCTCGTGTTCAGCCTGTTTGTGCAAATGGCGGAAGGTGCTACCTACGGTGTTGTTCCGTTCATCAACAAAAAAGCCTTGGGAGCCGTCGCGGGCATTGTCGGCGCTGGCGGTAACGTGGGCGCGGTAGGCGCAGCGTTTTTGTTCCGTAGCGAAAGCCTGACCTATCAGCAAGGCCTATTCTATTTAGGCCTCACTGTACTGGTTCTGGCCTCCTGTGTGTTGCTGGTACGCTTTAGCGATGCTACTGAAGCTGAAGAGGCCAAAGCGTATAGCGATGCAGTAGGTGATGACGTAGGCGCAGGCGCTCTGTCGTTACGCTAAGCGCTTTCCAGTACACTTTTACATTCATACGTAAACTCAAACTCCCATACTTTCCTTTTCACTCCCATACGCCTCATCTGGGTATGGGAGAAAACGGTATGGGAGTGTTTACATTTAGGCGGCGAGTCACCAAGGAAATTTCTATGTCTTCAGCGCAGCAACTGCTCTTAACCGCCATCCGTTGCGATATCGACAATCTTTCCCACCTTGCGACCACCGCCGATATTGTTGGCGACATTAGCCGCTTTATTCATATGCTCCAGCGTGAACGAGGCGCATCGACGATTTACCTGGTTTCCCAGGGACAGCGCTTCAAAACACGCCGCGACACCTACCGGCAGCACAGCCAACAGGCCGAAATACTAATGCGCCATCGGCTGGAGGCACTCAGCGAGGAGGCCCGCCCTCAAGCTGCTGCGCGTTTACTGCGCCGGATTGCCGCCGTTTGGTACGCGCTGGACGAACTTGGCGCACTTCGCGAAGCCATTGATACCTTTGCCATCACGCCCGATGCAGCGACCCAGGCGTTTAACCAGTTGACCAGTGGGCTTCTGGCCATTGTGTTTGAGGCCGCCGACACCTCTATTGACCCCGATATTACCCGCACGTTAGTGGCGATTTTCCACTTGATGCAGGGCAAAGAGCTGGCTGGCCAGGAACGCGCCTGTGGCGCCTTTGGCTTTACCCATGGCCACTTCGATGAGCCCCACCGCGCCCTGCTCAACCAGCTAATGACGGATCAACAGCGCTGCTTCGACACCTTTGTAGAGTTTGCGACACCCGAAGCGCAGCAGGCATGGCAAAAGGAGCTTTCACCACGCACGCTGTCGGGTATTTGCCACCTGCGCGATATCGCCTGCCAGCGCTCGTCGGCAACGCAGTCACCGCAAAAAGATACACCGGATACGCTGGGTGAAACCTGGTACGAATTGACCACTCTGCGTATCGACTCCATGAAAATGGTGGAAGATGCGCTGATCTCACAGCTGAGCGTGCTTTGCCACCGCAAAATCGCCCAGGCAGAGGACGCTTTAGAAAAAACCAAGGCGGAGCCCTGTCGCCCTGCGCCCGCCCCTTGCGAACAGCTTTTGGCGCTGAATGGTTCGCAACCATTAGGCGACCTGACGGCCAACGCCCTCACCTCCCCATTAGGTCGCTCGCTGATTGAACTCACTCAAGCCCAGGCCAGCCGCTTACAGGGGCTTAGCGATGAGCTTGAAAATACCCGCAAAGCACTACGTGAACGAAAACTGATCGAACGCGCCAAGGGACTGATCATGGCGCACCAGGAGATGAGTGAAGAAGAGGCCTACCGCTTTCTGCGTAAAACCTCGATGGATCAAAGCAAGAGTATGGCAGATATGGCCCAAGCTATTCTTGATCTCTCCGCGATGCTAAAGCGTAAAGATGATGCTAAAACGTAAAGCAGGTGGGCTATCCCCTATTGGTAAATTAGCAAAGCCATAGCGGGCTGGTTAGACAATTATTTGCAGGATGCCGTCACCTTAGCCATGCTAAAAGCTTACTTGACTAACCAAGCAAGGAGCGCAACACATGCAAACTGGCGTGCTATTAATTACCGGCGCATCTAGCGGCATCGGTGCAGCCACCGCCCGAGCAGCCTCACGTGAAGGTTATAAACTGGTACTGGCCGCCCGTTCTAGTGACAAGCTCACCGCACTGGCGCAAGAGTTAGGGCCGGAAAATGTGCTGACCTGCGAGCTGGACGTGACCAACATGGAGCAGCAGCAGGCTATGGTTGAGCAGGCGCTGGAAACCTTTGGCCGTTTGGATGGCGTCTTTGCCAACGCTGGTCGTGGTGGTTCCCCCGGTGGCTTTAGCGAGGCTGACCACGACGCATGGCGTGAAATGATTCTGACCAATGTCTATGGCGTGGGCCTCACCATTCAAGCCTGCTTGCCCGCCCTTAAACGAAGCAAAGGCCACGTACTGTTAACCGGCTCTGCGGCAGGCCGTACGACTATCCCTGGGTCAATGTATAGCGCGACCAAGTGGGCGGTCACCGGCATTGGCTACAACTTACGTGAAGAGTTACGCGGCACCGGCATGCGTGTGACCCTAATTGAACCTGGAATGGTCGACACACCCTTTTTTGATGAACCGCCAACGCATGCCTTAGAAGATCGCGATATCGCCAATGCGGTGATTTATGCCCTTGCGCAGCCTGCCCATGTAGATGTGAATGAAATTCTTATTCGCCCCACACCGCCGCTTGAGTGAGGCTTAGCATTACCTCGATAAAAACCTAAGCAGGTAACACCTTGCAATTCATCTGCACTGGCCGCATAACGTGTAATTACCAAGCGCGCTAAGTAATTTTTCACTCTACGCGCCCACGCTTTTTTTGCAGGTGACCCATGAGCCAACTCGCTTCCACGGCACTTTCCGTTCTCGACTTGGCGCCTATTCGCCAGGGCGGCAGTGCCGCAGAGACCTTTAACGATAGCGTCGCGCTGGCGCAATTAACCGAACGTCTCGGCTATACCCGTTACTGGCTAGCCGAGCACCACAATATTGCTGGCATTGCCAGCGCGGCAACCGCTGTTCTGATTGGCCACATAGCCGGGCAAACGTCCACCATCCGCGTGGGCAGCGGTGGGATTATGCTACCTAACCATCCACCGCTGGTGATTGCCGAACAGTTCGGCACCCTGGAAACGCTTTACCCTGGCCGCATTGACCTAGGCCTAGGTCGCGCACCAGGCTCGGATGGCGCCACCATGCAGGCAATGCGTCGCAACGCCCATGCAGGGGTCGATGATTTTCCGCAACTACTTAACGAGCTGCGCAGCTACTTAGCCGATGCAGAGCCCCAGCAGCGTGTCAAAGCGGTTCCTGGCCAAGGCACCCATGTACCTATCTGGTTGCTGGGTTCCAGCGGCTACAGCGCTCAGCTGGCGGCCAAACTGGGCTTGCCGTTTGCGTTTGCCGCGCAGTTTGCACCGGGCTATTTATTCGAGGCCCTGCGCTTATATCGTGACAATTTCCGCCCCTCGGAACACCTTGATAAGCCCCATGCCATGGTTGGATTACCCGTGATGGCCGCAGAGAGCGATGCGATGGCCCACTACCTGGCCACGACCGCGCAGCAGAAATTTTTAAATCTGATTCGAGGTAAACCGACTCAGTCACAGCCACCGGTTGAGCAGCTCGATTGGTCGCCGGTTGAACAGGCCCAAGTCAGCCAGTTTTTAGGCGCGGCGATTATTGGCGGGCCAGAGACGGTGAAAGCGGAGCTTGAAGAGTTCCAAGCCCGCACTGGTGCCGATGAGCTTATGATTAATAGCGATTTTTATAATCATGCTGACCGTCTGCGCAGCTACGAGATTGTGGCAGAGGTTGCTCGGTAAGCGCATCTCATTACAGGATACTTATGACCACACTCGCTTTCTCTTTGATGATGGATGACGACTTTGCTGCTTTCTGGCCCACTTTCCAAGCCATTGTCGCAGCGCAAGAGACCTATGCGTTTGATCCAGATATCCGTTTTGAAGCTGCCCGTCAGCTATGGTGTAAAGCGCCCAACGCCAGTGTGGTTGCCAAAGATGAAAATGGCCAAGTGCTGGGCGCTTACTACCTAAAAACCAATGCGGCAGGCCCCGGAGACCATATATGTAACTGTGGTTATATGGTGAGCCCTGCCGCACGGGGTAAAGGCGTAGCGCGTGCCATGTGCGAGCATTCCCAACAGCGAGCACGGGAACTTGGGTTCCTAGCCATGCAGTACAACGCCGTGGTGTCCACCAATGAAGTGGCCGTCGCGTTATGGCAGAAGCTGGGGTTTAGTATTGTGGGTACCGTTCCTAACGCTTACCGCCACGCGCGCCTGGGTTTTGTCGATACTTATGTCATGTATAAAGCGCTTTAACAGCGATTCACTCTTATCCATCTAAAAAACTGCCCAGCGCCACACCAGATTGGGAAGAATTTTAACGCATACTTTCGGGCCAGCTAAGCTGGCCTTTTTCTATTGAATTTCCGCTACAGTTAATCAAAATTAACAACTAGTTAAATGCAAAAGCCTTCAGAATAAGGTACTTTTCCCACCTAATGACAATTAAGTAACTCCCCTGCTCGGTGATGGCTAATTATGTCTGTTCAAGCCTGGATGTTCTCTCGCTTCTCGCTACGCTCGCGCTTTATCGCTTTGATTGCCGCGCTGGTGTTTGCCACGACCCTGCTACTTGGCTGGGTGGCGTCGCGAGAATCAGCGCAGCAAATGGAAGCCAGCATCGGAAATACCGCCTCAGAAGCAGCCTACCAAATGGTAGATAAGCTGGATCGGAGCATGGACGCACGCATTAAAGAGGTAAAGCTGCTGCTAGGTATGCAGGCGCTTACTAATGACACGAGCACTAGTGTTCTACGGGAACAGTTAGAGCACTTGCAAGACAACTACAACGTTGTGTCGTGGATTGGCTTTACCGACCCAGAAGGAACTGTTCAAGCCGCTACTGGAGGAATTTTAGAAGGCGTTTCAATAGCACAACGCCCGGTATTTATTGAAGGACGCGAGGCGCTCTGGGTAGGCGATGTCCACGAGGCAGTGCTACTCGCACAGCTATTGCCTAACCCCAGCGGCGAAGAGCTTAAGTTTGTCGATATAGCGACCCCGGTGTATGACCGCAATGAGGAATTACAGGGCGTTCTGGCGGTACACCTGAGCTGGGAGTGGGCCGAATATATTCAGCAATCCATGTTTTCACCCGCCAAGCAACGACAAGATAACGAGATACTTCTGCTTTCAGCCAATGGCACCGTGCTGTTAGGGCCAGAGGCGCTAATGGGGAAATCGTTAGACAGCCTTGAACACCTACCTACCCCCACCAATACATCGCCACAATGGGCCATTGAAACCTGGCCCAATGGCGAACAATATGTCACCGGCTACGCCCGGAGCAGCGGCTTTGAAGACTTCCCTGGGTTGGGGTGGATAGCGATTACCCGTAACCCCATCGCGTCTGCCTTTGCCCCCGTGGAGCAGCTTCAGGCAGCCATTATGGGCATAGGCATTCTACTGGCGCTGATCTTTGCAATGATTGGTTGGATGATTGCATCACGCATGGTGGCTCCTCTCACCCGCTTAGCCCGTGCTGCCGATCAGATACAGGATGGCGAACACGCCGACCGTATTCCTGAGGAAAGTGGCTCTCCAGAAATGAAGCGCCTATCTACCTCTATGCGTAACATGGTCAGTCGGCTATGGGATCAACGCCAAACGATCAACCGCTTGGAGGGTTTAGCCAATACCGACCCGCTCACGGGCCTACCCAATCGCGCGTTTCTAAACCAATACCTGCAGCTCGCCATTCCAGAAGCTGAAAGGAACAAACAGAGCATGGCAGTGATGTACATCGATCTGGATGGCTTTAAACAGGTCAATGATGAACTGGGCCACCATGCGGGGGATCTGCTGCTCATTGAGATCACCCAGCGCCTGAAAAACGCCCTGCGCAGTGGCGATGTAGTGGCGCGCCTGGGTGGCGACGAGTTCGTAATGGTGCTTAAAACCAAACAAGAGCACCTGGAAATGCTTACCCATGAGGTTAGCAGGCGTTTACTTACCGCTATCGCCCAACCTATTTTATTACCCGAAAATAAGCGCGCCCACGTGGGCTGTAGTTTGGGCTCCGCTTGGTGGCCGCACCACGGCCTGCATATTGATACCGTGCTACAGCTGGCAGATAGCGCCCTGTATGCGGCTAAAAGCAAAGGTAAACACCAGCTAGTGATTCACAGACCTTAGCTGTTAATTTCAAATCCCAGCCATTCAGCTCAAACCCTAATCATTCACGTCAAAACAGTCTTGCAGCTGTTGCTCAGCGACGGCACTGCCCATTGCCGTTAACTTAGCGATATTGCGCTCTGGGATAGCGTCAGTATCGCCGTAAAACTCAATCGCCTTTTCGACGCTCTCTTCGCGCAGCAGATGCACCATGGCGTAGGGTGAGCGATTGGTATAGTTAGAGGCATCATCGGGCTCAGTACCGTCGAAGCAGTAATCGGGATGAAAGGTGGCGAGCTGATAGATCCCTTCATAACCCTGATCCACAAGAATGCTTTCAGCAAGCTCAACAAAATCCAGGTAGTGATCAAAGCTTTTGAAAAGCGTTGGGAATACCAGCAGCGTCGTTTCTGTTTCCGGATGCTCATCCAGCCACTGTACTTCGACCATCAACTCCTCAAGCGCCACTTCGATTTTCTTGGAGCGCACTACCTCAACACGGATGGTTTCACGCGCTAGCTCCCGTTGAGCGAATGGGCAAATATCGTGCGCCACAATGAAGGTACGCACCCATTTCAGCGTTTGCGCAACTATTTGGTTATCTGTGTGCATAGCACCCTCTTTACTTATCTGGTCGGCGATGACCGACACCCTATGCGCGGCAGTTTACCAACTGTTGGTTGCTAATGTTTGTTACAAACTACACGTGGTCTTGATAGCGCTTCAGGGCGACTTCATAAGATTTGTGAATATGGTCGTCCATTAATTCGCGCGCTGCTTTGGCATCCCGCTGCAGTGCCAGCTCCACGAGTTGATGATGCTGTTCATCCAGCTCTTGGCGAATCGTCGGCATTTTTGGCCCCAGGCGACGGTAGCGATCAAAATGGTCATGCAACTGCTCAATGAAACGTAGGAGCCAGACTGACCCACACGGTGCCACCAATGTACGGTGAAACTGAGTATGCAGATGCTCCCACTCCTCGCCTTTATCCAAGCTAATATCAGCTCGTTTCAGGCGGTGCGCGGCGGCCAACAAATCGGCTTCCCAAAGCGAGTCACCGTTAGCAATAGCCCGCTCTAAGGCCATCCCTTCCATCTCCAAGCGCATCTGGGAAATATCATCCAGCTCATCCCGTGACAGCTTCGGCACGCGAAAACCGCGCTGATTTTCCTGCACTAGCAACCCATAAGCAGCCAACCTATTGAGCGCTTCCCGTAGCGGGCTCAATCCGACTTGGTAGCGATCCTTTAGCGCATTGATAGCAAGCTTTTCACCGGCAACAAAACGCCCACCCACCAAATCTTTACGTAAATGATCAAACACACGACTTGATGCAGTTCCTGCTGGCGTTGCCGACGTAGGTAAAGAATTATTCATGACGATGTCCTTTATTCATCTCAGCTCCCGATGCCCATTCTATTTTTCACGGTTGACGCCGGATCGAGCACTACCTATATTCTATTTTAGACAAGATAATCGATTTTTTAACCTACAAACGATAAATAAGGTCTGGATATGCTTCTGATCTCCTCGTTGGCTCTGCGGGATGCGCGTCCATGAATCCTCCCGCCGCCTCCTGGCAACTCTTCTGGGCCTTTTTCCGCGTCGGCATCTTTGGTTTCGGTGGAGGCCCCGCGATGATTCCCTTAGTGCGCGCCGAGGTCGTCACCCGCCACCACTGGCTAACCGACGAAGAGTTTGCTGACGTCTTGGCGATTGGCAATACCTTACCCGGTCCAATTGCCACCAAAATGCCCGGCTATATTGGCTACCGTGTGGCCGGCATAACCGGCTGTATCGCCGCCGTCATTGCCATTATCGTCCCGATGATTGTGACAATGATTGTCATGTTAGGCATTTTCAGCCGATACCGCGATGTGGCATGGATTCGCGGTATGGGCCAAGCGGTCATGCCTGTGGTAATGGTGATGATGGCACAACTCACCTGGGATTTTTTTGATAAATCACAGGCCGCCCTTGGCTGGCTGATCAGTATTGCCATGGCCATTATTGCCGCAGGGTTGATCTACTGGCTTGGCATTCACCCTGGTTGGGTGATTGGCGCCATTCTCGTTGCCGCTCTCCTACGACCTGTCGGTAAGCAAAAAGCGGAGGGGGCAGCATGATTTATTGGGACCTCTTCTTAGCCTTTTTCATCCCCAACATTATCGGCTACGGCGGTGGCCCCGCCATTATTCCACTGATTGAGGCCGAAGTAGTTGGCCGTTATGGCTGGATGACCGCGCAAACCTTCGCTGAAACCCTCGCCTTGGGCAACGCGCTGCCTAGCCCTATCGCCACCAAAATGGCTGGCTATGTGGGTTATGAAGTCGCGGGCATTGGCGGTGCGTTCATCGCAGTAGCCGCCACGGTTATACCAACGTTGCTTTTGATGCTTGGCGCACTAGGGCTGCTGTATCGTCACCGCGACTCTCCCCGGGTTAAGCGCATGAGCCAATGGGTTCGTCCGGTCATTGCCATGATGATGGCTTGGCTAACGCTGGGGTTCCTGCTCGAAAGCCTCAACTCTAGCGGCACAATTCACACGCTTATCATCGGGGTAGTCGCGGCTATTGCACTGATGCGCTTCAAAACGCACCCGGCTTTTGTGGTCATGGGCGCCCTGGTTTATGGCGCACTTTTTATTAGTTGAACGTCAATATAGGCCAAGACTTAAACCGCTGACCAAAATGTAAGGATTCACATGCAACACGATGCACTCTACTACCCCAGTGCCTCACGCCGAATGGCCACATTCGGTAAACGTGGCATGGTCGCTACTTCTCAACCATTAGCGGCGCAGGTGGGTATTAACATACTGCAGCAAGGGGGCAATGCGATTGATGCCGCGATTGCCGCCGCCGCTGCATTAACGGTAGTGGAACCCACGTCGAATGGGATAGGAAGCGATGCCTTTGCTATTGTCTGGGTCGACGGCAAACTGCATGGCCTTAATGCCAGCGGCCCTGCACCGCAAGCGGCTACCATTGAAGCGCTGAAAGCACTCGGCCACGACACCGTGCCAAACCACGGCATGCTGCCTGTTACGGTACCCGGCGCTCCTGCTGCATGGGCGGCACTGTCTGAGCGCTTTGGCAAGCTGCCGTTTGCAGAGTTGCTAGCCCCTGCCATTGCGCTGGCAGAAGAAGGTTTCCCTGTCTCTCCCGTCATTCATCAAATGTGGAAGGACGCCTTCACCAACTATTCGGCCTATAGCGAGGCTTCTTTCAAACCTTGGTTTGATACGTTTGCCCCCGAAGGTCGAGCACCGGAAGCGGGTGAACTGTGGCGCTCGGAAGGCCATGCTAAAAGCCTAAAAGCGATTGCCGATACCCACGGCAAGGCATTTTATGAGGGCGAACTGGCCGAGGCTATCGACGCCTTTTCCCGCGAACACGGCGGCCTGTTGCGCAAAGAAGACCTGGCGGCTTACCAGCCGGAGTGGGTCGACCCGATTAGCGTTCGCTACAAAGGCCATGATATTTGGGAGATACCGCCCAATGGCAGCGGCATGATTGTGCTGCAAGCGCTGGGTATGCTGGAGCACTTAGGCGACGAAGGGCGAGACCCGGTCGAAACGCTCCACCGTCGCATTGAAGCCACCAAACTGGCTTACGTCGATGGCTTTGCGCACGTTACCGATCTGGATGCTATGCGCCCCACTGTTGATCAGATGCTTGCCGACGACTATTTGAAGTCGCGTGCTGCACTGATTGGCGAACAGGCGGTTGACCCAGTACACGGCAACCCGATTCAGGGCGGCACGGTGTATCTGGCAACAGCTGACAGCGATGGCAATATGGTGTCACTGATTCAAAGTAACTTTAAAGGCTTTGGCTCGGGCATGGTCGTTCCCGGCACTGGCATCAGCCTGCAGAACCGCGGCTGGTCGTTCTCACTCGACCCCCAGCATCCCAATGCTTTGGCGCCAGGCAAACGCACCTATCACACCATCATCCCCGGCTTTATCACCAAAGATAACCAAGCCGTTGGACCGTTTGGCGTGATGGGTGGCTATATGCAGCCCCAAGGTCATGTGCAGGTGGTAACGGCGATGCTAGAAGATCAGCTTAACCCCCAAGCGGCCCTCGATATGCCACGTTGGAAGTGGACCAAAGGCAAGACCATCGAAGTGGAAGCCGACTTCCCTAATCACTTAGCGCTTGCGCTGGCCCGCCGTGGCCACGACATCGTCAAAGTTGCCGATTCCATCAGCTTTGGCCGTGGGCAAATCATTCTGCGCAACACTAAAACGGGCGTATTGCAAGGCGGCACCGAGCCGCGCACCGACGGGGCAGTGCTACCCTGGTAAATACCTATACAGGTAATTCTCTCTCCGCCGCGTTGCCGTTGAAGGCAACCGGCGGTTGAGCTGGCTATCCACGCTTAACCACCGCATCATGGCACTCCTTTTTTGTTAGATACCTGTCTGTCCAACTATGTCACCACCACCTTCTGGATCTACTTCCTCCTCACCGCTAAGCGGCTTTTTTGGCGTGTTCCGTTATAGCCGCCGCGCCCTTGGCTTGGTGTGGGACACCTCCCGCTGGATGATGCTGGGCTTAGCGCTGTGTACCTTGGTCGCGGGTGTGCTTCCCGCCGTGGCTGCCTGGGTCGGCCAATTGATTGTGGATGGCGTGGTAAGTGCCATGGACGATCATCAAGCAACCACTGATCCCAACCTGCTAGTGTCCATTGCACCGGTACTAAAGCTGGTGGGGATTGAAGCCGTCATTATTGCGCTGATTGCCCTAGCTCAGCGCGGCCTTTCTGCCCAGCAGTCGTTGTTAAGAGCGCTATTGGGGCAGAAGGTCAATGTGATGATTCTGGAGAAAGCCGGCCAGCTATCACTTAGCCAGTTTGAGGACTCAGAACTTTACGACCAGCTCACCCGGGCGCGGCGTGAAGCGTCTACACGCCCACTTGCGCTGGTGAACAAAACCTTTGGACTGCTGCAAAATGCGATCTCGCTAGGTAGCTTTGGGGTACTGCTAGTGCAGTTTTCCCCCTGGGCACTGTTGATCTTGGTGGCGGGCGCCCTGCCGGTATTTATCTCGGAAGCCAAATTCTCGGGCGATGCTTTTCGGTTGTTTCGCTGGCGCTCGCCGCAAACCCGTATGCAAATCTATTTAGAGACGGTGCTTGCACGGGAAGACAGCATTAAAGAGGTCAAGCTATTCGGGCTTGAAGGGCTGTTTCTTAAACGCTACCGCGATATTTTTACCCAGTTGTTTGCAGAAGATCGTCGTTTAACCCTTCGCCGGGAAAGTTGGGGATTTCTGCTCGGCCTGCTCGGCACCTTAACGTTTTACGCTGCCTACGGCTGGGTGGTGATTGAAACAATTGCCGGGGCACTGACCCTGGGTCAAATGACCATGTATTTAATGGTTTTCAAGCAGGGCCAGGCGGCGCTCTCCGCCAGCCTTACCGCGATCAGCGGCATGTACGAAGATAACCTTTACCTATCCAATCTTTACGAGTATCTGGAGCAGCCGGTAGAGGGTGAAAACGGGACGCTAACCCAGGGTGTTGTGCCCGGGGACGGGCTACGCTTTGAGCACGTTAGCTTCTCCTACCCTGGCGGCGGCGATTCTCTCCAAAATCCGGTTCTCCACGATATCTCGTTGCACCTCGCCCCTGGGCAAAGCCTTGCCTTGGTGGGCGAAAACGGCTCGGGAAAGACTACCCTTATCAAACTGCTCACGCGGCTCTACCACCCGACCCAGGGGCGTATTCTGCTAGATGGCAGCGACCTGCGGGATTGGAGCACCCAAGCACTGCGTGAGCGCACCGGCGTCATCTTTCAGGACTTCGTGCGCTATCAGCTACAGGTGGGTGAGAACCTTGGCGTTGGCGATACCCATGCCTTTGACGATGAACAGCGCTGGCAGCAAGCCGCACGGCACGGGATGGCGGATGAGTTTATTTCACGCATGGCCAGCGGCTATCAAACCCAGTTGGGCCGCTGGTTTAAAAATGGCCAAGAGCTCTCCGGCGGCCAGTGGCAGAAAATTGCCCTCTCAAGGGCCTATATGCGAGAGAACGCAGATATTTTGGTCCTGGATGAGCCCACTGCCGCCATGGATGCCGCCGCAGAAGCCGAGATATTCACCCGCTTTCGCGAACACAGCCGCGACAAGATGGCCATTCTGATCTCCCACCGTTTTTCCACAGTACGCAGTGCTGATCTCATTCTTGTTATCAATCAGGGACATATTATCGAGCGTGGCACCCATGAAGAGTTGCTTGCTGAAAATGGCCGCTATGCGAAGCTTTTTCAACTGCAAGCGGCTGGGTACAAATAACCTCTCAAATATAAATCGTTCTTATTATAAAACTAACTTTCTTGTTATAAAGTTACTTAAGCATAGAACGTGAACAAAAGTGACAAGCATCATAAAGCTATCGACCAAAGTAATGCTTTAAAGGTAATGTGCTCTCATCTTTTTCCACTACCGGAGTGGCACATATGAACCGCCTCCATCAGATAAAAGTTAAGTATGCACTTGCCTTTATTAGCGTCGCTTTAGCGCTATTGTTAATTGTGGTAGCCGATGCACTACTGGTTAACACGGTAAAAAGTCGCTTAGATACGTTTATCACTAACTATATTCCGGCTACTTCAGCCACACTTAACGGCGACCGGGATCTTTATCAAGCTCGTGTTGCTGAGATTAGATATGTAATGTCAGACCCTAATACAGAACAAGCAACAATATTAGCAACCGATTTTGAAGAGAATGCCCAGCAGGCCTACGATAAACTGGAACAATATGCCGAACTGATGCAGAAACACCCAGAGCTAACTACTCATTTAGAAAACTTCGAATTTCTATATAGTAATTGGCGGCAAGGAGCTGAGCATGTAATTTATTTACACAGATCTGGAGAAACTGAAGAGGCGCTAGAAGTTCTATCTATTTCATCGAAAGATAATTTTGAAGCATTACGTGAGGTATATGATATATCCGGACAAAGTATTGACACCGCAACCCAGCAAGCACAATCAGAAGCTTTGTCAAGAATCAAGCTACAACAAACTTCAACTATTATTTTTGCCCTCATCGTTTTTATTGCGGCAGTGCTTGTCGCTCTATTGGGTCCGCTAATGATGTCCCGCGCCATTCGTCAAATTAGTGGGCGTATTAAAGAGATCACAGAAGGCGATGGCGATTTAACCGCGCGCATTGAGAGCCAACGCCGTGATGAAATTGGTGAATTGGCACAACAGTTTAATGCCTTTATTAAACGCATTGACGATACGCTTCAGTCAGTTAGTAGTAGTACGGTTAGTCTTCAACATGCCTCAAGTGAAATTGCTAAAGGCAGTCAAGAACTTGCAGCACGTACAGAACAAGCCGCGGCGAACTTGCAGCAAACCTCAGCTTCTATGGAGCAAATCGCGGCGGTGGTCAACAACGCCTCTGACTCAGCCCAGCAGGCTGATCAACTGGCGCTTTCAACCCGAGACCTCGCTCAACAAGGCTTAAACTCCATGCACAGCGTTGAGCAAACCATGGATACGATTAACGACTCTTCATCTGAAATCAGTAACATCGTCAATCTGATTGATAGCATCGCTTTTCAAACCAATATCCTGGCGCTGAATGCGTCGGTAGAGGCCGCCCGCGCAGGAGAGCATGGGCGGGGCTTTGCGGTAGTTGCCCAAGAGGTGCGTATATTGGCCAGCCGTTCCAGTGATGCATCCAAAAATATTGCCGATTTGATCAATACGTCGTTAAGCCGCACAAAATCAGGCGTTAACCAAGTCAAACAAACCGGCGTAACCATGCAGGAGATGGTAAAAAGCATCGAGCGTGTGGCCGACGTGATTGCCGAAATTAGCGCCGGTGCGAAAGAACAGAGTGTGGGTATCGGGCAAGTCAACGATGCGGTCAACGAGCTGGATAGCATGACCCAACACAACGCCTCCATGGTGGAAGAGTCCAGCGCTGCTGCGGCGGAGCTAAGAGAACAAGCCGAGCGATTGGGCGTGCTAGTGGGAGCCTTCAAACTCAGCAATGCTAACGAGCAACAAGCCCTTGGCAAAGCAGCACTCACCTCGACAGCACGCAGGCCTGCGACGACGCCTGTGGCTCAACGACGTGTGGTGAGCCCCCCGCAACCCGAGTGGGAATCGTTCTAAGCAGTCTGTACCTTTTCCTTCCTTGGGCTTTCATAGGCCCAAGGAATTTAACCAATTAGCTTTAAGCATTTTCCTTTCGAACTACCGCGCCACCCGATAACGAATAGCTAAGAGTATGGGGTCATCAAAGGAATCACTATGCTGTCTAATGCTTTAATTATTGATGATGATCTTGATGTGCAATTGCTGGGGAAGATGTTACTGCGTCAGCAGGGATATGAACGAGCAGCCTAGCGGAGCTCGCGCGAAAGCCAGCCCTATGTTGGTCGAAGCAGGTTGTGCGGTGGGTCAGGGTTACTTTATTTCTCGGCCACTCACCGCAGCTGCCTTTAACGCTTGGATGTGTGAGCAATCACAGGCCCAGGTAATGGCTGCTCATGACGAGAGCATGCTTGCTCGCTGTAACGCATGCTGTGTAGAGGTTTGCAGCGCCACTAACCGCTCCACATAAATGGCCAGCTCATTCAGCGGCGCTTCTAACGCTGCTTGCTCCAAATGGCTGGCTTGCTCTGCAATCGCAGCGCAGCCTAGAGAAGCCGCAGCCCCCTTCAGTGAATGCGCCTCCTGGCCCATGGCTTGGCGGTTCTCTGACTGCCAGTAGGCGTTAAGGCGAGCGATACGCTCATCAAGCCGCGTTAAAAACGTGGACAGCAGCGCATCCAGAGCCTTGGGCTCAAAGGTGCTTAGCAGCTCTTCGCAAAGACGCTTATCGAGCACTTGCACCGCCCCAGTACTATCGCCCAGCGATTCGAGGCTTTTATTAGGAGCGGTAGCGTGAATGCTGACAGACTCAACGCCTACGTCGTTTGAGAGATAGCGGCAAATCACCTGATGCAACTCATCGCGCGTAAAAGGTTTATGGATCATATCGTCCATGCCGCTTTGCATGCAGCGCTCGCGGTGCTCTGGCATCACATTGGCGGTAATCGCCACGATCGGTAGCTTAGGCAGTAGATGCACAGCTTCATAATCGCGCCAACGTTGGGTAGTTTCTGTGCCATCCAACTTAGGCATCTGCATATCCATTAACACCAAATCAAACCGGCCATGGTCTGCTTTTAATTGATCGAGCGCTTCCTGGCCGTTCTCAGCGACGGTTACCTGCTGGCCAAGACGCTCAAGCATGACGCGTGCCACCGTTTGATTTAGCGGGTTATCCTCTACCACCAAGATATGATGGTGGGAGGTCATTGCTCGTTGATGTTCACCGCTTTGATAAATGGCCAAAGGTTCGGCTTCCGGCAGACTGACAGTGAACCAAAATCGACTGCCGAGCCCCTGCTGGCTGTTAACGCCTATCTCGCCCTGCATGGCCTCGACCAACCGCTTACAGATTGCGAGCCCAAGCCCTGTACCTTCATGGCGGCGTGCCATAGAGGTGTCCACTTGCGAGAACGCCGAGAAGAGCTGCGCTTGATCCGCTACTGCGATACCACAGCCAGTATCGTGTACCTCCACGAGAACATTATCATCCCCAAGAGGTTTTACCTGGCATTTGACGAAACCCTCTTCCGTGAACTTCAAGGCATTATTGATTAAGTTCATCATGACTTGGCGTAGCCGTGCGATATCGCCTATCACATAACGGGGTAGCGCCGGGTCGATAGCGTAACTAAAGGTGACCTTCGCCTTGGGTTCGCGGAGGCTATAGCTTTCACAGAGCTGGTCGATGCATTGGTGAAGATCAAACGGTTGAATATCCAGGTCGAGGCGTCCCGACTCAATTTTGGTATAGTCGAGAATATCGTTAATTACCGCGCGTAGGCTCTCCGCACTGCGCTTAAGCGCCGCTAAATAGGTCTGCGCATTTGAGGTTTTCACCTCTTCACTTAATAAGTCTGTCATACCTACAACCCCATTGAGCGGCGTACGGATTTCATGGCTCATCACCGCCATAAACTCAGATTTTGCCAGGCTGGCTTTCTCTGCTTGCTTGGCAGCCTCGTTCAGCTCTTGGCCCTTGGCTTCTAACGCCAGGGCTTTACGATCGCTCGAGCGGCCTTCCAGAATCAACGCGCGAACCAACATACCACCTGACAACATGAGCAGCGTAATCAGTAGCAGTACCAGACCGTATAAGTTCGTCAGTATTCGGCGCTCTGAGCTACGCATGCGGGATACGTGAGCGTTGGTTTCAATCAGGATGGTACCGGTGAACTGCTGGAGGCTTGTCGCCCTCTCCAAGAGGGTGGCAATTAAGGCACTATTTAATTCAGTCGGGTCGTCCCAGAGCGGTTCAAGCAGCTCTTCCATTTCTAAAATCAATACTTCGCTCTGTCGAGTGACTTCCTCAACGCCTTCGAGATTAGCCACGACTTTGCCGATTTCACCTTGAAAAAAAAGTGATTGCCGACTGAATAGAATTTCATAACGCAGTAGTACGTCGTCAACTGTGGCGTTATCAGATTTTGCTTCAAGCAGCGTTAACCGAAACTCGCGTACCTCACGATCAAACTGATAACCGGCCCAAAGCAGGTTTTCGAGCAGTCGATTCTCCAGCGCATGTTGACGGTTATAAATAACCCCACCGGTGGTGAGCGCTGAAAGAAAAAAAAGGATCGCTGAAAATGTAGCGACCCTGGTGCTGCGGGAAAAATAAAACTTCAATAAGGCCAGCATGGCAATTATCCGGTTATTTTATTCAACGTCGATGCGCGCCACCTGCCACACCGAGCGCATAAGAATCTCTTCGTTCAAAAGTTCAGGGTGCTGGTCAAAAGGGTAAATAACAAATAGCGGCCCCTGATCCCGAACACGCAATGCTTGGCCGTTCGCCTGCATAGCAAAAATCATATCGTAATTCTCAAAATCACTGACGGGTATCGTTGACGCGTACTCATTGAGTGCCACTACGCGCATACTTTCACCTTCAGCACCAGCGGCCTCCAATATGGCCCGTCCCAATGGGCCGGAGAAGCTTACTTCGCCGTCGTACCAGGGCGTGTGCGTAATGGTTTCGTGCTGCTCCAAGGCCTCCAACATCGCTTTGTCGAAATGCGCCTCATCACCCACATTTGTCTGCCCCACCTTGCCACTTACCACCAATATCACCGTGCCTTTAGGCGGCTCCAGAGCGATAGCATGGGTCGAAAGCAAGGCTAGTCCCGCCGCGACGATGCAAACCACAAAGTTAACCATCATAGGACGACGTACCATGCTGCACCTCGGTGCTCATCGTTGAGAATGCAGGCATTGTATATCGGCCATCGGCGGGTTAACTGTGAACCTTTGTGTCAACGTATCAACATCAACTAAGCTTTATGCATGAGTTTGCCGCGTCTACGCGGGTGACGTTCATAAGACGACAATAAGGAAGTTCATCATGCATATTGGCGTACTTGAAGATGACCTCGACCAGCAAGCTTTTATTGAGCAGTGTCTACTAACGGCAGAACATCAAGTTTCACTGTTTAGTCGCTCCAGCGAGCTTCGCCGCGCAACACAGCAGCACACCTTTGACCTGCTTATTATCGATTGGCGTCTGCCCGACAGCGATGGCATGGATGTGGTTGCTCATCTACGCCAGCACGACAATTGGCGCGGCCCAATCCTGTTTATTACCGCCAGCCAGGGCGAAGACGACGTCGTTAAAGCCCTGGAGCAGGGCGCCGACGATTTTCTCGCCAAACCCCTTCGCCCCAGTGAACTTATTGCCAGAGTGAGCGCGTTAGGTAGGCGCTCTGGCTATGCCACGCCGCGCGCTGCGCCAGCCTGCCCCAACACCTTTACTATGCATACTGAGGAGCACTACATCAGCGTGGCGGGTAACGCCGTTGATTTAACCGAACGTGAGTATCGGTTAGCCGCGCTGTTTTTCTCAAAAATTGGCGAGGTAATAACCCGCGCGCATCTACTCGAACTGGTATGGGGCATTAAAGGGGATGTTTCGACACGTACCGTGGATACCCACGTAAGCCGCCTACGCCGTAAGTTGGAACTGGATGGGCGGCATGGCCTGCGCTTGCGTAGCGTGTACCAGTCTGGATATCGAATGGAGACCTGCCAAATCACCACGCCAGAGGAAGCGGTTAAATAGGTTAACTTTTCTATAGGCATTATTAATAATACGGAGTAGGCCTATTATTGTCGCGCAACAGAGATATAGCCAAGCAGTCGAGCACAAAACGTGTTTCAAGCGGCTTGGCTATATCCCTGCTTATTTCCAAGGTTAGCTTCTTGCTTAGTGATACGCCCTTTACGGGAATAGCTGCCTTTGCCTTTTTTCGGCGTTTGCTGCTGCATTTTAAACATTGGTGTTCGCAGCTGCGCTTTTAACGCGTTGTCTTTAATCTTGCGTTGTTTCATCGTTTTCTCCGTTCTTTTAAAGATGCCTGCCGGGGCAGGCATCCACTACGACACTAACTAATTATTGAGGTTCATCAATTAGCGTTCACCGCTTAGCGTTTCAAGCCCTGCTTGTGAGTACCCTTACTCATCCCAGGCAGGCGCAAAGTCAGGGTTGGCAATACGCTCTTTACGATCCAACTTGGCGATTTCCGCCATTTCGCTGTCGCTTAACATCAAATCAAAGGCGGCAATGTTGCTTTGAATATTACGCGCCTTGGTCGATGAAGGAATCGTAATCATATTGCGCTGTTTTACCCAAGCAAGGGCAATTTGCGCGGGCGTTACACTATGCGCGTCGGCAATCTGCTTAAGGGTCGGGTCTTCCATTACCTTGCCCACGGCCAGGGGCATAAAGGCAGTCACTTGAATCCCATGTTGCTCACAGTGATCGACTAGCTTGCGGTTCTGTAAGAAAGGATGAACCTCTATCTGATTAGTGAGAATTTCACCTTTGCCCAAAATGCTTACCGCTTCATCCACCTGCTCACAAGTAAAGTTGGAAATACCAATATTGCGCGCTTTACCTTCGGCTTTGACCTCTTTTAACGCCGTTAAATAATCGACCATCGGCACTTCATTGTCTGGCGACGGCCAGTGGATTAAAAGCAAGTCGACATAATCGGTGCCTAGTTTTTGCAGACTTTCGTCCACGCTGACTTTAAGCGTTGCAGGCTCAAGATTATCGAACCACACCTTAGTGGTTAGAAAAATATCGCTGCGTGGCACGCTGCTGTCGCGTATCGCCTCCCCTACCTCTTTTTCATTGCCATAAAACTGCGCCGTATCGATGTGCCGATACCCCGCTTCAAGCGCCGCATGAATGCTCTGCTTGAGCGTATCGCCCTCCAGGCGAAAGGTACCAAAACCGGGGTTAGGCATCACATTTTGCATCATTAACATCCTTTTCTATTGATAGCGTGTTAACTAACATGGGGCGGAAGCCACCCCACTTCAACCCCAGCTCCCTGATCAACGGAAGTGTGTCAACGCACCAACAGGGCTATTACCACTAGCGCCAATACTAGTGAAACGCCCTTCCAGAACAGCACCGGATCACGTTCCAGCAGCGGTAACTGGGCGCGCTTAAGCATGTCTGGGCTTGGCGAGCGTAGCTCGAAGATAAACTCCGAAAGCGCCGGAAAGCGTTTGTGGGGAGTGGGATGTAATGCCTTTTTGAGCACCTCATCCACCCAGGCGGGCAGTTCACGGTTTTCGCTAAGCGCCGATTGGTAGGCAAGCTTATGCTGCGCCGCCCGGGTGCGGGTTTTAGCCACCTCGGTGCCATAGGGCAGCGTGCCGGTTAGCATTTGATAGGTGATCACCGCCAGGGAGTATTGATCCGAAAGGGTCGAGCCACCTTCGCCCAGAAAGTACTCTGGCGCGGTGTACTGGGCGGTGCCAAGGATATCGTCGCTAGCCGCACTGCCCTCTTCAGCGATCCCCGCCACCTTGGCAGCGCCAAAATCGATCAGCTTTACCGTACCTTGGCTGTCGATCATAACGTTGTCAGGGCGTAAATCCTGATGCAGCATTTCCAGGCGATGAAAGGCGCGCAACCCCTTGGCGATCTGCTCGACGAGGGGGCGCACACTGGCCAAATCGGCATCCGGATGGTCGCGCATCCACTGGGTCAGGGTTTGCCCTTCGATATACGCCAGCACGGTATACAGGTAGTGGCGTGGCCGCTGTTGGACAGGCGCTTTAAGCACGTGCACATTATTGATACGCCGGGCAATCCACTCCTCGCGCACAAACCGCTCAATGCTTGCCGGATCTTGGCTTAGCTCAGTCGAAAGCGTTTTTAGCGCGACTTTTTCACCACTCTCTACCTCTTCTGCCAGAAACACATGGCTGCGGCTGCTGGCATGCAGCTGGCGCGCAATGCGGTAGCCATCTAGCTCGCTTCCCTCACGCAACTCAGGCGGCTGCGGTAACGCGCTTAGCGCTGCGTAAAGCTCATTGGAGTGATGTTCAGGCAGGCTATCAATGCGCACAATCTGTACGGTGAGGTTGTCATCGCTGCCGTTATCGAGGGCAGCAGCGATTAGCGCCTCAGCCGCCGCATCGAGATCGCCCCAATGGGCGTGAATCAGCGCGGCCATTTCAGCGCCGGTTAGCCACTCATAAACACCGTCGGTAGTAAGTACAAACACATCGCCCACACTAAGCGATACGGCGCAGTAATCCAGCTCCAGGTGCTGGCTGGCCCCCATGGCGCGGCTTAAATGACTGACTTCCCGGGAGGCCCAGAAGCGATGATCCTCGGTCAGTGGCTCCAGCGTGTTGCCAGAGAGCTGATAGATACGGCTATCGCCAACGTGAAACAGGTGCGCAGTGGTGGATTTAAATACCATCGCGCTCAAGGTACACACATAGCCGCGATCCAGGTTGTAGCGGTACTGGCTTTGCCGGGTTTGGGCGTAAAGCCATGCATTGGTAGCCTGCAGCACCCGCTGGGCCGAGGTTTTAACCGCCCAGGTGGCCGGGGTGGCGAAGTAGTCTGTCAAAAAACCACCCACCGCTGCTTCGCTCGCCTCGCGGCTTACCTCGCTGCTACTAATCCCATCTGCCAACGCGATCGCAATGCCTTTGGTGGCGCGCAAGGGTTCGCTGGGTAGATAAGCGCCGTAAAAATCCTGATTACTTGGCTTGCGCCCTTTATCAGAGTGCTGGCCGAGCGAAATGGTCAGCGCTGCCATTATGCTTCCCCTAAAAAAAGCCTCCGCCGGAGCGAACATTGCAAACGGTCGGAACAACCCTACGCGGGGGCGCTGTAGACCCATCCATGGGCGCTACTTTCGCCATCCATGGCGAAAGACCCCCGCTACGGATTGATTCCGACCTCGTTTAAAATAGCTCCGATGTTTATCATCAACCTAGGGCTTCACAGTAGCGAAAGCTTGGCATTTAATTCCTGTCACTACTATTCATCTTATAAAGCTTTTTGGGGCGCGGTACGCACGTGAGTGGTGTAGAGCGTGAGCCCCGTTAATGCCAGACCACCGATTAAATTCCCAATGACCACCGGAATTTCATTCCAGATCAGGTAGTCCATGAGTGAGAAGTTACCGCCCATGATCAGGCCCGAAGGGAACAGAAACATATTCACCACCGAGTGCTCAAAACCCATGCCGAAGAACAGCATAATCGGCATCCACATGGCAATCACCTTGCCGCTGACCGTGGTTGAAATCATCGCGCCCACTACCCCTAGCGAGACCATCCAGTTACACAGCACGCCACGGATAAAAATCGTCGCCATGCCGCCAGCGCCATACTCTTTATAACCGACTGTACGTCCCTCCCCCACTTCGCCGATCACCCTTCCCACTTCGCTAGGTTCGGTAGTGAAACCGTAAGTGAACACGACCGCCATCATAAAGGCGACCGTCAACGCCCCAGCGAAATTACCCACAAACACAATGCCCCAATGCTTAAGGATACGATTGATGGTGACGCCGGGCCGTTTATCCAGCCACGCCAGCGGTGTTAAAACAAACACCCCAGTGAGTAGATCAAAGCCCATCAGGTAGAGAATCGAAAAACCCACCGGGAACAGAATGGCACCAATAATCGGGTAGCCAGTTTGCACCCCTACGGTCACTGCAAACACTGCGGCGATCGACAATATAGCCCCCGCCATAAAGGCGCGAATCAGCGCATCGCGAGTGGACATATGCAGCTTGGCTTCGCCAGCATCGACCATCTTGGTGGCAAATTCGGCAGGCAATAAGTAGGACATAGAGAGCTTTTCCTTTGTTGTGGGTTTTAAGGGACAGAAGGGTCAGAAGAGTCAAACGAGCACCCCAAACCCTGCCGTTAAGGCGTGGTTTGCTGTGCAGAGCTGAAATTGGTGGCTAGGGAAGCGGGCGTCGTGGCGACTCTTTGCACGACGCTGCCCACCACAATCAAGCAGGGAGACGGCAAAGGGGTTGCGGCGAGCCTCTCGGGCATATCCGCCAGCGAGCCCACCAACGACTGCTGCTCACGCTGACTGGCATTAGCCACCAGCATGATCGGCCACTCATCCGGCAGGCCTGCCTGGCGCAAGCCATGGCAAATTGCGCTCACTTTTGAAAGCCCCATATAAAACACCAGGGTTTCATCCTTACGCGCTAGCGATGACCAATCTGGGGTGCCGTCTTCGCGGCATAGCTGGGCAGTCACAAAGCGCAGCTGCTGCGCATGGCCGCGATCAGTGAGCGGAATACCCATGCAGGCCGCGGCGGCAGAGGCCGCGGTAATTCCCGGCACAATGGCAGCGGGGATCTCGGCCGCAGCCAGGACATCCAGCTCTTCGCCCATCCGCGCAAACACCGCTGGGTCGCCGCCCTTCAGACGCACCACCGATTTACCTTCCCGGGCAAGTTTTACCATCAGCTCGCCGATCTCAGCTTGGGGTACGCTGTGATGGCCGCGGGCTTTGCCCACGTAGTAGCGCTCGCTGCCGCTAGGTATCAGCGCCAGCACGTCATCGCCCACCAAACGGTCATACACCACGGCGTCCGCCTGCATAAGTAAGCGTGCAGCCTTGAGGGTTAACAGCTCTGCATCGCCGCTGCCTGCGCCGACCAAGTAAACCTGCCCGGCGCGGCACTCGCCACGTAGTGGCAAACGTATGTCAGACGCATGCTGAACCCACGGCGTTAGCGCGCGGTGCGACAACCGCATAAAGGCGTTAAACCACTTCTGTAGTAAGGGGTTGCTTAGTGCGGGCATTGGGCCGCTCCTCTTCAATGAGTGATTTCAATTCGGGGATACAGCTACCGCACTGGGTGCCGCAGGCGAGTCTGGCGCCCAACGCTTCTACGCTGGTGTCGCCCTCGCGGATAGCATTGACGATGATGGTTTGGCCTACTTGGTGGCAACTGCATACCACCGGGCCGGTATCCGCAGCACCGTCGTCACAGCCTGCCAATAGTCGGCGGCGGTGGGTATCGCTCAGCGCCGCCTCGTTAAAACGCGCTTCCAGCCACGCTAACCCTGGCAACTCTTTGGGCGGGCCGACCATCAGCCACCAGCGCAACTGACCGTTTTCCACGCAGGCGGCACGCAGACGTTCGTTAGTGGGGTCTTGGCTGACGACCGATACTTCTCCAGGCAGCCACGTTTTCAACTGCGCCAACCAGTCATTGATCGGCTGCGTATCAGCAAGCTGCCAGCGCTGGCAGCCACGCATGGGAATACGTGTCCAGTAGGCACTGGTGCACCAAGGGGTTAATTGCGTTGCCCCATCGGCGACTAATAGGGTGGCCTGCCAATCAGTAGCCAGAGGTGCCAGCGCCACGGCGCCGTGCTTCGATTCCGGCTGCCCAGAGAGCGGATCGGTAATGCTGTCGATCAGCGCGCTGCTTCTGGCCTGCTGGGTGAAGCAGTCAGTCCAGTGGATGGGTACGAAGACCTCACCACGGCGTTGGGCATTGGAGACCCGCACCCGGGCGCGAAATTCACCTTTCTCGGCGGTTAACACTGCCAGCCCTTGATCCATAACACCGGCGGTGTGGGCATCCTCTGGGTGCACATCCATAAAGGGTTCGGCGCGGTGATTCATTAACCGCGGTGAGCGAGCGGTGCGGGTCATGGTGTGCCACTGATCACGAATTCGACCGGTGTTCAGACGCAGCGGGTAGGCTTTAGTCAGTGTCTGTTCAGGCCCTTGAGGGTGAATCGCCAACAGCTTGGCGCGGCCGTTGGCGGTGGCAAATTTGCCATCTTCAAACAACCGAGCAGTTCCATGGGGGGCCACCTTTGTGACCGGCCATTGAATAGGTGCTAAGGCGTCGTAGCCATCCCGGCCCAGGCCCACCAATCCAGATATATCAAACAACCGCTGCGGGCTGCCGGGCAGAGAGCTGTTATCAAAACCGTTTTCGAACCCTGAAAATCGAGCGTGCTCATCGAAAATCTCCCAGGGATGCGCGTAGTTAAACGCTTCGGCAAATCCCAGGCGTTTCGCCACCTCACACATTATCCACCAGTCGTGGCGGGCTTCACCTGGGGGCGGCAGCATGCCCCGCTGGCGAGAAATACGCCGCTCGGAGTTAGTCACGGTGCCATCTTTTTCCGACCACCCCGAGGCAGGCAGCACAATGTCGGCATAAGGCAGCAGGTCGGTATGGGCAGCGCACTCGGAAACAATCACCAGTGGACACTTTTCCAACGCAGCACGCACCCGCGCAGCATCGGGCAGGCTAATCGCAGGATTGGTGGCCATCACCCACAGTGCTTTTATCTCGCCACGCTCGATGGCCTCAAACAGCTCCACCGCTTTGTAACCCGGCCCTTCCGGCAGGGTTGGCGTCAGGCTATCGGTAGCCCAGAAGCGGCTGACCAGATCAAGGGCTCCGGGGGTATGGTAATCCATATGCGCGGCTAACTGGTTAGCCAGCCCGCCCACTTCGCGCCCACCCATGGCGTTGGGCTGGCCAGTAATCGAGAACGGCCCTGCCCCCGGCAAACCAATTTTGCCCCCAGCCAAGTGGCAGTTAATAATCGCGTTACACTTATCGGTACCGCTGGCGGATTGATTAACGCCCTGGGAATAGAGCGTGACCACATGCAGTTGACTGGCGAACCAGTAGTAGAAGGTTTCCAGGCGCTCGGGGTCGACATCGCAAGCCGCCGCTACCTCCGCCACCGAGCCCGCTGTTTGCTGGGCCGCCGCTAGGGCATCGTCAAACCCTTCGGTGTGGCGCTCAAGGTAGAGGGTATCGAGCCTGCGTCGCTTCGCCATCCATGCCAGCAGGCCGTTAAACAGGTAAGCATCGCTGCCTGGCTTAATCCCTAGATAGAGGTCGGCGATTTCGCAGCTGTCGGTGACGCGCGGGTCGATCACCACCAAACGCATCAGCGGATTGCGCTCTTTAGCCACTTTAATGCGCTGATAGAGCACCGGGTGATTCCAGGCCAGGTTGGAACCCACCAGTACAATCAGTTCCGCCTCTTCCAAATCCTCATAGTTACACGGCACCGCATCGGCTCCGAAGGCGCGCTTGTAGCCAACCACCGCCGAGGCCATGCAGAGCCGCGAATTGGTATCTAAATGGGGTGTGCCCAAAAAGCCTTTAAACAGCTTATTGGCGACATAATAGTCTTCAGTCAGCAGCTGACCGGAGAGGTACGCAGCCACGCTGTGGTTGCCATACTCGGCCCGTAGGGTGTTTAAACGATCAGCGGTGGCGCTTAGCGCGGCATCCCATGAAACGTCAATGCCATCCACCCGCGGGTGCGTGAGACGGCCCTGCTCACCCAAGGTTTCATGTAGCGCAGAACCTTTAACACACAGCCGCCCGTAGTTCGCCGGATGCTCGCGGTCGCCCTCGACAGCGCTCAGCGTGCCCGCTTCAACGGTTGCCGTTACGCCACAGCCAACGCCACAGTACGGGCATGTGGTTTTGGCTTGCTGCGTCGTTTTGGTCTGCTGCCCTGCTTTTGCCCCTCGCATAACTACTCCTCGGGTCTTACCTGAACGCCGTATATACGTATATAAATGCCGGGCATAAAAAAACGCCCAGTCCCTTTCTCTAATGCGCTATATAAACGCATTGAGAGAAGAGGGCTGGACGTCGTTGCCACAGCGCACCTTCATCGGTGCAAACTAGCTTTTACATATCAAAAAAATTTACACCTTCTACAGCTACACATTCGGCTACTTATTTTTCTAACGGCTTTGGAGTTGTTCGCTGCCATCGCCAAGCAATGAGCGCTTATCCCTTATTAACTAACTTGTTGCCTAGATATTTGCAAAAGCCAAGCCTAAAACCGATTTTTTGAAAACTTACTCTTTATGAACATAAACTTAGAAACAAAGAGATAGCGACGCAGCGCTCTTTTTAGACTTGTTTTAGCACCTGGCACTCGCTAAATGGTGTGTGAGAGTGCACACCACCATCCTTTTTGCACCACCTCTGTGCAGCCTATCCGAAGTGCCGTACCTGCCCTTATCTATCATTCATATCTAAGCATCTGAAGTTATTTAAAAAAATATGCTAAGCGGCAAGTTGGCTAGTTCCTTGCTTGTCACAGAGTAAGGTTTTTAATCAGCTGGCAGCCAATGGCGGTTGTCGCGCGTTTAAAAAAACGCTATCGGGCAACGACGCCCCTGTTACGCACGCTTTTGCGATTCTTTGCAAAGAGGTGCGAGACAGGGGCGTTTTTTGTTTGGTGCTCAAGCAGCCGCAGAGACATAGAGGAGCCACCCATGGAAACCACTTCCCGGTGCTCGCCCAACGATTATCAAAACTACCATCTGGTAATCATTGGCAATGGTATGGCAAGCCACCGCCTAATTGAGGCGTTGGTAAAACAGCCCACACGCCCCCAGCGCATCACGGTAATTGGCGCAGAGCCAACCCCTGCCTACAACCGTATTCTGCTCTCGCCACTGCTGGCCGGTGAAATGCAACAGGACGCGCTTACGCTGCGCGACACCGAGTGGTACGCCGAACAGGGCGTCACGCTGATACTGGGTGAAAAGGTCGAGACGCTTGATCGCTTACGCCAAACGTTGACCACCGATAGCGGCCGACCGCTTGATTACGATCATTTGGTAATCGCCACTGGCTCGCGACCAGCGCTGCCCGACGTTCCCGGTATTGAGCTTGAGGGCGTACATGGCTTTCGCGATCTGCAGGACGCCGAATCACTAGAAGCCATTGCTCAAAAGGGCGGTGACGCTGTCGTGATTGGCGGCGGCCTGCTGGGTCTTGAAGCGGCTGAAGGACTGCGTAAACGTGGCAGTGATATCAAGGTGAGCGTGCTCCAGCGCAGCGAGCGGCTGATGAACCGCCAGTTGGATGCTACCGCCGCACACCTACTTAAAGACACCCTCACTCAGCGCGGTTTACAGATCATCACTGGCGCGCAGTTAGCGCGGCTAGAGAGTGACGCCCAGGGCCGGGTCGCCAAGGTGCATCTTGCCGATGGCCGCCAGATAAACGCCTCCAGCGTGATCGTTGCCGCGGGTATTACGCCTAATGCGGAACTTGGCAACCAGGCAGACCTGCACACGGATCGAGCTATTGTGGTGGACGAATGGCTCACCACCAGCGACCCGGCGGTCTCAGCGCTGGGCGAGTGCTGCCAGTTCGATGGCACCACCTACGGCCTGGTGGAACCGATCTGGCGACAGGTAGAGGTGATCGCCGCGACGCTGTGCGGCGCGCCTACCCAAGGCTACGCCGATGCCCCCAGCGCCACCAAACTCAAAATCAGTGGTGTAGCGCTCTACGCTTTTGGCCCCACCGAGGCCAGCGCCGAGCATGAAGTGCTGAATTACCACGACCTTGAGCGCGGTGACTACCGCCGCCTGCTGCTGCGCGACGGCCAGATTGAAGGCGCGGTGCTTTACGGCGACACCAGCCAAGGCCCCTGGTACTTCGAGCAAGCGCTTGCTGGCAATAACCTTCACGACTGCCGCCAAGCCCTACTGTTTGGCGCGGCTGATGTCGAAGTGCTCCAGGCGGGCATGGCTGACCAACAGAACGATACTCCCCATTTATCGACCGCAGAGGTGGCATGATGTCTACCAAACAATCGGCAACTCCCGCACAGCTTATTATTATTGGTAACGGCATGGTCGGCCACCATCTGGTCGAGCAGCTAGTCGATAACGGCGCCCTTGGGCGCTACCAAGTCACCGTGTTTGGCGAAGAGCGCCACCGCGCCTACGACCGGGTGCATCTGTCTGAATACTTCAGCGGCCGCGATGCCAATTCGTTGGCGCTTTGCGAGGCAGATTACTACGCCACCAGCGGCGTGGAACTGCGCACTGGCGAGGCCGTGATTGAGATCGACCGTAGCGCGCAAGAAGTGATCACCGATCAAGGCCGCTACCCGTACGACCGCGTAGTACTGTCCACCGGCTCCTTTCCCTTTGTGCCGCCGATTCCTGGTAACGACCGCGATGGCTGCTTGGTGTACCGCACTCTGGACGACCTAGACGCCATACGGGCCGCTGCCGAAAACGCCACCACCGGCGTGGTGGTAGGTGGTGGTTTACTAGGTTTAGAAGCCGCTAATGCCCTGCGTGGCCTGAACCTGGATACCGCTGTGGTGGAATTCGCCGCACGATTAATGCCCATGCAGGTGGATAACGAAGGCGGCGAGTTGCTGCGCGAAAAAATTGAAGCGCTGGGCGTACAAGTGCTCACCGAGCGAGCGACTCAGCGCATTGAAGATGGCGAGGCGAGCCGCCACCGCATGGTCTTCCAAGACGACAAAGTGTTGGAAACCGACCTGATTGTGTTCTCAGCAGGCATCCGCCCCCGCGACCAGTTGGCCAGGGACTGCGGCCTGGAGATTGGTGAGCGCGGCGGCGTGGTAGTGGATAACCAGTGCCTCACCAGCGACCCGGCCATTCTGGCGATTGGTGAAGTGGCGCTGTGGAACCAGAGCATTTTTGGTCTGGTCGCTCCCGGTTATCAAATGGCCAAAGCAGCATTTTCGACGCTAACTGAAGGCGATACCCAGTTTGGCGGCGCGGATATGAGCACCAAGCTCAAGCTGCTGGGCGTGGATGTGGGCTCGATTGGTGACGCCCATGGCAATCAAAACCCCAGCGCACGCATGTTCCGTTACCTTGATCCCATCAAGCAGGAGTATCGCAAGCTAGTGGTCTCCAGTGATGGTAAAAAGCTACTCGGTGCCATGCTGGTGGGCAATAATGGCGTCTACGACACGCTGCTGCAGTACTACTCCAACGGTATTGAGTTGCCCGACGAGCCCGCCTCATTGATTCTGCCCCAAAGCAGCGGGGCTGCCCCCACTCTCGGCCCCGGTGCGCTGCCGGAAACCGCCACTATCTGCTCTTGCCATAACGTCTCCAAAGGCGACATTTGCGCCACTATTGACGCTGGCGCGGTAGATCTAGGTGGTGTCAAAGCGGCCACCAAAGCCAGCACCGGCTGCGGCGGCTGTACCGCGCTGCTCAAAAGCGTAGTTGACCATGAACTGGAAGCCCGCGGCGTCGAAGTCGATAAATCGATCTGTGAGCACTTCGCTCATACCCGCCAGGAGCTTTACGACATTGTGCGCGTGGAAGGTATTAAAACCTTCACTGACTTGATTGAAAAACATGGCAACGCCGACACCCACCGCCTGGGTTGCGATATCTGCAAACCCGCCGTGGCGTCCATTCTGGCCTCCTGCTTCAATGAGCCGATCACCGACGCGGCGCATATTCCATTGCAGGACACCAACGACACCTTTATGGCCAACATGCAGAAAAACGGCACCTACTCGGTAGTGCCGCGTGTTGCCGGTGGCGAAATCACCCCAGACAAACTGATCGTACTGGGTGAAGTGGCCAAAAAATACAGCCTCTACTCCAAGGTCACCGGCGGCCAGCGTATCGATCTGTTCGGCGCCCGCCTGGAAGACCTGCCGGATATCTGGGGCGAGTTGATTGCGGCGGGCTTCGAGACCGGCCACGCTTACGGTAAATCGCTGCGCACGGTGAAATCCTGCGTGGGCAGCACCTGGTGCCGCTACGGGGTGCAGGACAGCGTCGGCATGGCGATTCAGTTAGAGAACCGCTACAAGGGCCTGCGCTCACCCCACAAGATCAAGTTTGGCGTTTCCGGCTGCACCCGCGAGTGCGCCGAAGCCCAGAGCAAAGACATCGGCATTATCGCTACCGAAAACGGCTGGAACCTCTACGTTTGCGGTAACGGCGGCATGCGCCCCCGCCACGCCGAACTGTTCGCCACTGACCTGGACGACGAGCAGCTCTACCGCACCATTGACCGCTTCTTGATGTTTTACGTGCGCACTGCCGATCGCTTGCAGCGCACCTCGGTATGGCGTGAAAACCTAGACGGCGGCCTGGAGTACCTCAAAGAGGTGATTCTGGAAGACAGCCTAGGCATCAACGACGAGTTAGAGCGTCAGATGCAGACCGTGGTGGATACCTACCAGTGCGAATGGGCCGATGCCATCAGCGACCCGGAGAAACTCAAGCGCTTCCGCAGCTTCGTTAACGACGACCGCCCGGATCCCTCGATCATTATGACCTCCGAACGCGGCCAACCCCGGCCTGCCCAGACGACTTCTCACTAACGCTTTTGAATAGCTATAAAAGAGGCACCCAATGACCGCAACGGCACTGAAAAAAGAGATGGATATGGCAGATATTCAAGACAGTCAAGCGTGGCAAAAAGTCTGTACCAAAGCTGATTTAGTCGCGTTCTCTGGCATCGCCGCCTGGCTGGAAACCGCCGACGGTCCCGCCCAGGTCGCTATTTTCTACTTGCCCGGGCTGCGAGGAAAGGGCGATGAGCTCTATGCTCTCGATCATCATGACCCCTTTTCAAATGCTAACGTGATCGCTCGAGGCATCGTCGGTGACCTTAAAGGTGCGGCGGTAGTCGCCTCGCCTATCTACAAGCAGCACTTCCGCCTTGAAGACGGCCAGTGTTTAGAGGATGAGGACGTTAAGCTACGTACCTGGAAGGTTGAATTTAAAGGTGATGAGGTGTGGGTTGAGGGATAAAGACGTTAATTAGCTTTGATAAATCGACAACGCCGCCATTAGGGCGGCGTTGTTGTTAGCAGGCAGTCACTCTCAAACGTTATTCATCCAGAAAGCTAATCAGCGCCTGATTAAACTCATCAGGATGGGTAGCATTGAGTCCATGGGGCCCGCCCTTGATCACTTGTGTTTGCGCATTGGGTAGTAACTCCTGGGCCCGCTTCCCACTGACTTCGAAGGGCACAATACCATCTGCATCACCGTGGAGGACTAGCGTAGGGATATCGATGCTGGGTAGATCTTTGCGGAAATCGGTATAGCTAAACGCCTTGATGCAGTCGTAGGTCGCTTGGGGTGACGCAAAGGCGGCAATATCGCGATGATACTGGCGGTTCGGCTCGCTAACCAAGTCGCTGCGTTCACCCGCCGTAAAGAAGCTCTTGGTAAACTCTTCCAGGAAGGCAAGGCGATCGTCTTTTACGCCCTCAAGAAACTGATTGATGGTGGCATCATCAAGACCACCTTCAGGGTTGTCATCGGCTTTATACAGGTAAGGCGGCACCGCCGCGGCAAAAACGGCTTTATGAACACGACTGGTGCCGTAGCTGGAGAGGTAGCGCGCCACTTCACCGCCGCCCATGGAAAAGCCCACCAGGGTGGCATCGTGCAAATCCAGCGCCTCAATCAGTTTCTTGAGGTCTGACGCTAGGGTGTCGTAGTCGTAGCCGCCATCGGCCTGGGTTGACCCGCCAAAGCCCCGGCGGTCATAGGTAATCACCTTATATCCCGCCTCGACTAACGCAGGCACCTGCTGTTCCCACGAGCGGCCACTTAGCGGCCAGCCGTGAATCAGCACCACGGGCTTGCCCGCCCCGCGCACTTCGTAATAAAGCTCAACCGGCGTGCCCTGTTCCGTTCCTACGCTCAGCATTGGCATCGTCTCACCCTCCTATTTGGCTTAACGTGAATCAAACAAACGCTCCATTAGGTTAGTAGAACTTAGGATGCTTTCCAAAGTGCGTAATACGTCGGCATTCGATAATTCGCGAACAAAGTTGCTATGCTTATTGGCTATTTTGACTATGTACACCGGAAGAAATCTTCGTGAAGACAGAATCGAGCACTTTAGCGTTTTCAGCCTTTATGGCGCTGCTGATTGGTTGTGCAGGCATCGTGGCCACACTCGCCTCCAACTCCCAAGCGATCCTGCTGGATGGGCTGTTCAATCTGATCTATTTCAGCGTTGCTCTGGTGACCATCAAGGTGAGCAAGTTAGCCAGCCGCCCCGATAGCGAATCCTACCCGTTCGGCTATAGCTACTTTGAGTCGCTGGTGAATCTGTGCAAAGGGCTGCTTATTTTAGGCGTGTCTATTTTTGCCTTGGTCGATGCCATTGCCGCTCTGCTCACCGGCGGTCGTGAAATCGCGGCGGGCTTGGCGGTGCTATATGCGCTATTCGCCACCGCAGCCTGTTCGCTCACCGCCTGGGTGATGCATCGCAGCCAGCGCCATATAAACAGCCCACTGGTGGCGGCGGATAAACTCAACTGGTTAGTTAACAGTGTTATCTCTGCCGCTGTACTCGCCGCTTTCTGCCTGGTGATGCTGTTTGAGCGCCTAGGCTGGCAGACTATTCTGCCCTATGTGGATTCGGTGTTAGTCATTGCGGTGGTGGTGCTCTGCCTGGGTGTACCGGTGCGGATGGCCTCCCAAGCACTGAATGAGCTGCTCAACAAAACGCCGGAAGAAGCTATCGCGGTGCCCGTTCGCCAAGCCGTGGCGAGTGCCCTGGCGGCTACCAACACCCAAGAGGTTCGGGTGCGCATGGTTCGCCCCGGGCGCCTGCTGTATGTGATGGTGCATGTGGTACTGCCCGACACATCCGATGTTTCGGTCTCCACCCAGGATTTACTCAGGGCACGGGTCGATGATGAGGTGCGCCGCTACTACTCTCCCGTAGTATGTGACGTGGTGTTTACTGCCGACACACGCTGGGCAGCGCCCTCCTGTGGGCTCCTGGTAGAAAAGTCCCATACCTGAAACATTGAACTGGCTAAACGGTGGGAAATCACGCTATCGCCGGGGCATTTATGCTTCGCTGATCATCAACCGACGCCCTGGCTGCGGCTCAACGTTGCCTATATGCAGGATCCTAGGGCGAAGGCGTTTATTGAAGTAGTGCGTTAAATACCTACCCTTCTTTTACTTCTTTTGCCTCTTTCACTGGCCATACATCCGCATCCACCAGTTCTGGGCGTTTAAGAATGGCCGGGTCAAATATTGGCTCTTTAATACCGTCGCGGCGCTGGCGCTCGTAATCTTTCAACACCGCTACGGCAATCGGCCCCATTATCAGAATGGCAAACAGGTTGGTGGTTGCCATTAGCCCCATGGCTAGGTCGGCAAAGTCCCAGACCACGCTCAGCTCAGCGACGGAACCCAGCAGCACCATAGCGATAATAATCACCTTGAATACGCTCACTGCCTTTGCGGCGTGACGGCGGAATAGAAATTCGATATTCACCGATGAGAACGAGAAGTTGGCCAAAATGGAAGTGAAAGCAAAAAACAGAATCGCCAAAGCGATAAATATTTCCCCAAAGCCGCCTAAGTGGTCGACCATGGCATCCTGAGTAAGCTGAATGCCTTCGATGCTGTCTCCAGGAGACTCCGACATCAGTCGCTCATAAACGCCGGAGAGCAGGATCACCACCGCCGTGCAGCTACAGATAACGATAGTATCGACGAACACCCCAAAGGATTGCACTAAGCCCTGGGCCGCAGGGTGCTTGACCGTCGCTTGGGCCGCCGCATTAGGGGTGGAACCCATGCCCGCTTCATTGGAAAACAGGCCGCGCTTGACGCCATTTTCCATCGCCGCTTTAATCGCGTAGCCCGCAGCACCACCCACCGCAGGGCCAAGGCCAAAGGCACTCATCACTATCAGCGAAAGCATATCGGGGACTGCTGGCAGATTAGTCAACAAAATCCATAGCGCCACTAGCAGGTACGCAATCGCCATTGCCGGGACAATCTTCTCGGCGGTGCGCGCCACCGATTTGAGGCCGCCATAAATAACCAAGCCTGCCAAGATGGCAATCACCACGCCGGTGAGCCAATTGGGTATGCCAAAGGCGCCGTTCATACCTTGCGCAATGGTATTGGATTGGGCGGCGTTAAAGGCTAAGCCGTAAGCAATGATCAGAAACACCGCGAACAGCGCACCGAGCCAGCGCCATCCCAGGCAGCGTTCGATGTAGTAGGCAGGTCCGCCGCGAAATACGCCATCCTCATTGCGATGCTTATATACCTGGGCCAGGGTCGATTCGATAAACGCCGTGGCGAAACCCAGTAGCGCAGTGACCCACATCCAGAAAATAGCCCCCGGTCCGCCAATCCATAGCGCCAGAGCCACTCCGGCTAGATTACCGGTGCCGACCCGTGCCGCCATAGAGGTGGCAAATGCCTGAAAGCCGCTAATGCCATCCCCGGCACCGCGTGCGGTGAACGTCACATAGGCCATATGCCTGAACAGACGAAACTGCATACCTCGAGTCATAATGGTAAACAGCAGGCCTGCGCCTAGCAGCAGATAGACAAGAATGTAGCTCCAGATAAAGTTACTGACCGGCATCATGATGGTATAGAGACCATCGCGCAGCGGGGCAATGAGTACTTCAAGGGTCTCCATGGAAATGCTCTCCAGTTTGTTTTTTGTCCACACCCGGGCTGCTAGAAAAAGCCAGAAAGTACTCTAGCCCGATGTACTGCGTTGGCTTGCAATTGCGAAGCTCACTTAACGAGTCTAGACAGTTTTTTAACCAGCCCCCAAACAAAGGGGTAAAAAGCGACTACTAAGCGAGCACCCCGAAATAGCTCATCAGCCCAATCACCACACTGAACGTCACAAAAGACGCCAGGGTGGCGGCCATTAAAGCGCCTGCGGCAACGTCTGCCATGCCGTAACGCTGGCCTAACAGCGGATAGATACTCGCCATGGGTGCAGCAGCGAAGAGTATCGCTCCCGCAAGAAGCAGCGGGTCTGACGTGGGCATGATTAAAAAAGCCAACACGATAGCCAACGGATGAAGAATGAGTTTACCCACCACAATTTGGCTGACATCCATAACCACGCCGCGTACATGAAGGCCGTAGATCGCCCCCCCTATAACAAAGAGTGCCGCAGGCCCTGCCGCGTTAGCCACCATATCAATCGCCTTGGACACTGGGCCCGGCAAGCTAACCCCCGACATAGCGATCACTACGCCGATGAAAATGGCCATTAAGACAGGATTTTTTATCAGCCGGCTAGCCGTTTGTTTAAGAGTGCGAGACAGTCCGCCACCCGACTGTCGCCCCATCTCCGCCAGTATCAACGCGGCGGGTATGATCAGCAGGTTCTCAACAATCATACTTAATGTCAGAAAGGTGACCGCTGGCGGCCCTAACACCATTGCAGCGACGGGATAGCCGGTGAAAGCGCTATTGGAGGCAGACATCCCCAGGGCAAACATAGCCCCGTTTTGCAGGGATTTTTTCTTTATAGAAACGGCTAGCCATAAGGCCAGTGAGAAGATGATCACCGACCCTAATCCATAGGCCAACAAATAGTCTACGTTAAACACTTCCTCGAGCGGATTTTGCGTCAGGGCACGAATCACTAAGGCAGGTAGCGCAAAGTACATCACGAAGCTTCCGACACCCTGCATCTGCTCCCGGCTAACGATCTTCAAGAGCATAGCCACATAACCCATACCGATAATTAAAAATATCGGTGTGGTGATGGCTAATATTTCAAGCATGATTGTTCCCTCTTACCCCTACTCTCACCAACAATCTCATCAACAATTTCACCAACAATGCCTGGATCGCATTATGGGTAACGCGGTTATTGGACAGTAAGTGCGTCGAGCTCGTCATAAAGCGCTTTAGGGAAAGTAATGCCGTTTACTTGGCTTCTTTCCCTTGCCTCAAAGCGGCGCTGGGAAGGCAAGCGCGCACCTTGGCCCAGAATGCCTTCGAAAAGGACTTCAGCGTGCTTGAGATGGCTTTCTGCGTCGTTACCTAGAAAAGCCTCGGGCGACATCGCAATAATTAGCTCGCCATGAAACGGCTTGCCGGTTTTCTCAGCATTCGCTGCTTGGGTTTCATGGCCCAGCAGGTCGCCAATCAGCGGGCCCGCCAGCAGCTCTACCATGGTGGAAAGCGCAGAGCCTTTATAGCTGCCAAAGGGCAACATAGCGCCAGCGAGTGCTGCCACAGGGTCAGTCGTCGAGTTCCCTTTATTATCAATCGCCCACCCTTCGGGGATCGTTTTACCCGCTCGCCGATGCAGCTCTATCTCGCCACGGGCGACCACGCTGGTGGCAAAATCAAACGTATAGGGCGTATTCCCAGGGCGTGGCCAAGAGAAAGCGATGGGGTTGGTGCCGAAAAGGGGCGAAGTACCGCCCGCTGGCGCAACAAAGGCGTGGCTAGGGGTCATCGCTAACGCTACCAGTCCTTCGGCTGAAAGCGCTTCAACCTCGGGCCACAGCGCAGAAAAGTGGAAGCTGTTATTAATGGCAAGCGCAGCAATCCCGCTGCGTTTGGCTTTCTCGATCAAATGCGGCTTACCCATTTCAAACGACAACAACGAGCAGCCCTTATTAGCATTAACTTTAACGACACTTGCTGCCTGGTCAGTGATAGTTGGCTCGGCTTGGGTATCAACACCGCCGTTCAAAGCGGTTTGGACACACCCAATGAGCCGGTATAAACCGTGGGAATGGCACTCATCACGCTGAGCCGCCATGACGCTGCGCGTAATCGCGTCGGCGTGGGGCTGACTAAAGCCATTATGGGTGAGCACTTGGTTACTCAGCGCCTCGGCTTCTTGTAGAGAAATAGTAATATCATCACTCATTAAATTACCTTCCCAACTCTCGTTATTACTTATATTTAACAAACGTATTTAAAAACGAACTAAAAAAGCAGGCAATCAATGCCTGCTTTTGAACCGCAATAGTGGCAGTTATCTTTTAAAGTTCGCGTTTACCGTCAACTAACCGCGATACCTTCAGCGGGTTGCCCTCTTTAAGCGCCTCGGGCAACAAGCCTTCGGGCAGGGACTGGTAACAGACCGGACGTAAGAAGCGGTGAATAGCCGCCGAACCGACAGAGGTCGTGCGCGAATCAGACGTAGCCGGGAACGGTCCGCCGTGTACCATGGCATGACACACCTCGACACCGGTGGGCCAACCATTGGCGAGGATACGTCCTGCTTTACGCTCAAGGGTGGGCAGCAGCGCTTTAGCGGCATCCAGGTCGGCGTCGTCCATATGCAGCGTGGCGGTGAGCTGGCCTTCTAGCTGTTCAGCAACACGTTTTACATCCGCCGCATCGTCGCACTCAACAACCAGCGAGGTGGCGCCGAACACTTCCGCCTGCAGCGCTTCTGATGCGAGGAAATCGCTTGCGGAGGCAGCAAACAGACCTGTCTGGCACTGATAGTCGCTACCGGTTTGGCCACGGGCAATTTCACGCACTTTGGCTTCGCCGCTTAAGCTGGATACGCCCTCTTGATAGGCCCGGTGGATACCCGGCGTTAGCATGGTCTGCGCGCCGCTTGCTTCCACTGCACTACGTGCCGCCTCGATGAAGGCGTCCAGCTCCGGGCCTTTTACCGCGATAACCAAACCGGGGTTGGTGCAGAACTGGCCCGCGCCCATATTGAGCGAACCGACAAAAGCCTCGCCCAAGTCTTTACCGCGCGCTTTTAGCGCTGCCGGTAGCAAGAAAACCGGGTTAATGCTGCTCATCTCAGCGTAAACCGGGATCGGCTGGGGCCGTGCTTGCGCCGTTTTCATTAGCGCCATACCACCACTGCGCGAGCCGGTGAAACCAACGGCTTGGATGCGCGGATCATCGACCAGCGCCTGGCCGATTTCGTTACCGGCACCAAACAGCAGCGAGAACACGCCTTCATGTAAGTTGCAGGCTTTCACGGCTTTTTGGATCGCCTGTCCTACCAGCTCAGAAGTACCAGGGTGCGCTGAGTGGCCTTTAACCACTACCGGGCAGCCAGCTGCTAGGGCCGAAGCGGTATCGCCCCCCGCGACTGAGAACGCCAGCGGAAAGTTGCTGGCCCCGAATACAGCGACAGGCCCCAGGGCGATATGGCGCTGACGCAAATCAGCACGCGGCAGCGGCTGACGATCAGGCATCGCCGGATCAATACGTACATCAAGCCATTCACCGGCACGTACGACTGAAGCGAACAACCGCAGCTGCCCGCAGGTTCTGCCCCGCTCGCCCTCAATGCGTGCTTGAGGCAGACCCGTTTCAGCCATGGCGCGCTCAACCAGCTCGCTGCCGATGGCTTCTATTTCGCTGGCGATGGTTTCAAGAAACGTAGCGCGCTCTTCGGGCGACGTTTCGCGGTAGGTGGCATAGGCCGTTTCAGCCAGTTCGCAGGCTTGCTCAACGTGTGCCCGGCTGCCGCCAATATAGCTAGGTTCTAGCTTTTCGCCGGTGGCAGGGTTAACCGCTTGAATGTTGGCTTGAGTGCCGGTCACTGATTGTTGACCAATCAGCATTTCGCCTCGCATTGTCATACGTCGCTCCTCATATGGTCAGTGATATCACTGGTCGCAATATCACTTGTCACGTTGCTACTGTCCGCGATACTACTTTTCCAGATACTGGGCATACGTGTTGCGCGCCCGGTTAAGGTGCTGAAACATCGTTTCGCGGGCAGCTTGCGCATCGCGGGAAAGAATAGCTTCGAGAATATAGCTGTGCTCTTCCTGAACTCGCTCTAAATAGCGTTCAGAAGAGATCGGATTAATATCAATACTCAGCAGCTTTGCACGGGGAATCACGCTCTGGCTCCACTGCTTGTAAAAAGATTGGAAGAAGGGATTTTTGGTCGCCGTGGCAATGGCAAAGTGAAACAGATAATCCTCTTCACGAGCTTGAGTTTTCGCAGTATATGCATTGCTAAAGGCAAGGTGCTGCGCCTCGAGCCGCTGACGATCTTCATCGTCATAGCGTAAGGCAGCCAGTTCAGCCGCCGCTGGTTCTAAGGTTAGCCGCAGTTCCAGCAGGTGCAAGATATCTTCTACGGTAGTGGGATTTATGCGCTCTGCAGGCCGCGCCTCTACCGTAGAAGAGCGCAGCACTGAGGTGCCTACGCCACGCCGGGTCTCCACCAGCCCTAGGGATTTAAGGTGGGTAATCGCCTCACGGATCACCGTGCGGCTAACGCCAAAGGAGTCACACAGGCTGTTCTCAGTGGGCAGTTTCTCCCCCACCGCGACTTTTCCTTGAGTAATCAACGCTTCCAATTGGTCAGCCACGTGCACGGACAAGCTTCCCTGCTGCGTCACTTTACTTACTTGAAGCGGTTTTAGGGCAGATGCCGTTGCGCTAGGTTTGGCCATGAAAGCTATCCTTCGTTAAAGTCCAGGTTGTATTATATCGTACAACCTAGCTCTTTTAAGTACCATCACGCGTCGTCAGGGTGGCCTGATTTGGTGAATTTACCGCCCTGATAACGCACTGCTAAATCATTGCCATCAATATCGCGATCATGCTGTTCGGTCTCTTCCCGCCAAGGCTCAGAGCTGTCTTTAGGTACCCAGCCTAAGAAGCTGGCATGGGAATTGTCCCACCACTTTTCAGCATTATCCGACGCACCGTAGATCACCGTATACCCTAAACGCGGTGTTACAAAAGCACGCTGCAATAGACTGACGAAATCCGCCAGACTCAGCCACGTGGCCATCATACGGGTATCGGCTGGCTTATCGAAGCAGGAGCCAATTCTAACGCTCAGGGTCTCTACTCCAAATTTGTCGTGATACAGGCTAGCGAGGTTTTCACCAAAGCATTTTGACACGCCATACAATGAGTCGGGTTTTTGCACTACCTGATTGTCTATCAGTTGATTACGCTCATAAAAACCGATGGTGTGGTTGGAGCTGGCAAACACTATTCGCGGCTTACCCTGTTTCCGGGCCGCCTCATAGAGGTGGTAAGTCCCCATGATATTGGCCTGCAAAATCGATTCCCAGGGGCTCTCTACCGACATCCCGCCTAGGTGAACGATACCGTCGCAATCGCGCACTAGATCCGCCACGGCTTGCACATCGCTAAGATCGGCTTGAACTAACTCCTCGCCTTCACCTGCGGTGCCTAAATCAGCAATATCGGAGAGCCGAACATGCTTGGCGAGTTTAGATAGATGAGGCCGCAGGCTTTTCCCCAGCCCCCCGGCCGCGCCGGTAACTAAAATTCGATTTAACATATAAACTCCTTACTATTTTATAAAATGACGAACTGACTTAGAAGCCGTATAGCGCGGCAGGGTTATCCACCAGAATCTTTTGACGGGTGCTCTCGTCTGCCCAATGCAGCAATACATCGAGCTGTTCGGCATCGTCAGGATACTGCTCTCTGGGTACGCCGACATGCGGCCAGTTTGAGCCCCAGATCACACGCTCAGGAGCGTGCTGGATTAACCGCTTAGCGATGGGGCCGACATCGCCATATTCAGGCCCGCCGCTTAGGCTGCTTTCATAACCAGCGCAAATTTTTATCCATGCATTACCGTTATCCAGCAGGCTGAGTATTTGATCAACGCGGGGATCATCGGCAGCCACAGGCGGCATAAACTTGCCAATGTGGTCGATGATGTAATCGGTTTTGATTGATTTCAGCGTGGCCATGTAATCGTCTATCTCACGGCCATTGAACTGCACCATTAAGTGCCAGCCAAACGCACGTATACGCTCCTCAACCGCAGACAGCCCGTCTATTCCCACGGCGCCGCCGGGTAGTTGCATGATCCTGGCGCCACGAGCGCCTTGGCTGTGCATTGCTTCAATCTCTGATTCAGAGGCATCCGGCGCTACCGCCACAATCGCCCGTGCGCGATCCTGTCCGATTTCCGACACGCCTTGTAAAATCGCGCGGTTATCAAACTGGTAGGCATTGGGTTGGGTCACCACAACACGCTCTAGCGAGAGCCACTTTTGAAGGGCTTGGTAATCGGCAACCGTTGCCAGTTCAGGAATCTTGGGGCCGCCTGGCTGCGCTTCATAGCCGGGTATGTACAAGTGAACGTGGCAATCGGTTGCCCCCGCGGGCGCCTTCAAGCGTGGCGGCGAACCTGTTAATGGACGTGTATTGGCGGGGATAGACAAGGTTATTTCTCCCTAAGAGCGTAGGTGGATAGCGCATCACGGTTAATTTCAATACCCAACCCTGGGCCATCAGGGATCGTCATCACGCCCTGGTTATGTTCGAGGGGCGTTTGAACAATAGCCTGTCGGAAGGGGTTCTCGGTGCGGTCGAATTCCATAATGGGCTCGATAGGCCTGCGGCGCGGCGGGTTGGGCGGCAGCGCTGCCATAAACTGCAAGCTGGCTGCCAAACATACCGCGGTCCCCCATACGTGGGGCACCAAACGCACGCCGTGCATGGCCGCCATATCAGCGACCCGACGCATTTCGCTAAAACCACCTACGCCACAAATATCCGGTTGCACAATATCTACCGCACGACGGGACAACGGCTCCTGCATGGCATAGCGACCGTGCCAGTTTTCACCACTGGCAACGGGGATCGGCTGACCAGCGCGAACGGCTTCGTAGGTAGAAATTTGCTCTGGCAACACAGGCTCTTCAAACCAATCAATGCCAAACGGTGCTGCGCGCTGCCCCAGTTCGATCGCCTCCAGGTAATCGTAACCATGATTGGCATCGATCATCATGCGCATATCCGGCCCAATGGCATCGCGCACGGCGGCAATCACTTCCAGATCCTCTTCGACGTCGAAGCCGATTTTAATCTTGACGGCGTGAAAGCCTTCGCGGCGGTAGCCTGCCACTTCCGCGGCGATATCGGTTACCCGATCAACCCCTGCCCGAGCGAACGAACCGGTTGCGTAAGCGCGCACGCTCTTGCGAAAGCGCCCGCCTAGCAGCGTTGAGATCGGCACGCCAAAGTGCTTTCCTTTGATATCCCACAGCGCAATATCAATACCGCTCAAGGCCGTCACAGTTAAGCCGCGCTGGCCTTGGTCGCGCAAACGGTTATAAAGGGTTAGCCAAGTTTTTTCAGTTTGCAGCGGGTCTTCACCGACTAGCGATTGCGCGTAGACCTCCACAATCGCTGCGTTAGGCTTAGCCGGCCCTAAGCACTCACCCCAGCCGATAGTGCCATCATCGCAGACGATTTCGACTAGGCAGTGCTGGCGCCGCGAAAAGTGCATGGAAGCACTCTCAAACGCTGTCTCAAGTTGGTAATCGAGTATATGGGTGTTTACGGCGACGACTTTCATAATTGATATATCCTTTTCGCGGCTTTATTCAAAGCGCCCTTATTGGAAAAAGCTGGGCAGCGTCAAAGAGATAGCGGGTACATAAGTCACCAGCATCAGGGCCACAAACAGCGCTAAGAAGAACGGCCAGATCGTGCGAACCGCCTCCTCGATTTTAATTTTGCCAATTACACAGCCGACAAACAGACAAGCACCTACGGGTGGCGTACACAGCCCTAGCCCCAGGTTCATCATCAAAATAATGCCGAACTGGATCGGATCCATGCCGAACTGCATAGCTACCGGCAGAAAAATAGGCGTGCAAATAAGGATTAACGCCGCCATGTCCATGATCATGCCTAAAATCAATAGGATGATATTAAGCATAAGGAAAATAACCAGCGGCTTATCGGAAATAGCCATCAGCCCTGTCGTCAGCATTTCCGGAACATTGTAGAGCGCCAACAGGTAAGAGAATGCCGATGCACACCCAACTAAAATCATCACCAGCGAGGTGGTTTTTACCGACTGAACAACAGCGGCTTTGAAAGAGGCCCAGGTCAATTCACGGTAAACCAGACCGGTCACCACAATCGCGTAGATAGCCCCGAAGGCACCTGACTCAGTCACGGTTAGAATGCCCGAGAGCACCCCGCCGACGATAATCACTGCGGTCATCAGGCCAGGCAGAGAGGCAAAAAAGCTGATAATTAGCGCATTCCAACCAGGAAAGGTTTCGCCTTTATAGCCACGCTTCACCGCCACGATATAGGCTGCAACGGCTAAGCTGATACACATCAAAATGCCTGGGACAATACCGGCGATAAACAGTTGGGTAACGGAGATACCACCACCCGCCGCAACTGCATAAAGAATCATATTATGGCTAGGGGGAATCACTACGCCCGCGATTGATGAGGTCACGGTCACGTTGACGGCATAGTCAGCGTCATACCCCTTCTCTTTCATCACCGGGATTAGGATAGAACCTAACGCCGAGGTGTCCGCCACTGCAGAACCGGAGATCCCCCCGAACAGCATTGAAGAGCTAATGTTCACCATTCCCAAACCGCCGCGCACCTTACCCACCATCGCTGAAGCCAAGCGCACAAGGCGAGTGGAGATACCGCCGTGCATCATTAACTCACCAGCAAAGATAAAGAAGGGAATCGCAAGCAGTGAAAAAACGGAAATACCGGATAGGATACGTTGAAAGGCTACAAATAGCGGCAAGCCTTCATAAAGGAAGGTCACAACGGCGGCCAATCCGACAGCAAAAGCAACCGGCGCGCCGACTATAAGGCCTAAGAAAAAGATCCCGAAAAGAATAATCAGACCCATCGTTTATACCCTCTTAACTTTTCGAGACATTAAGCGCTGCGCTATATCAGCGGCTGCAAAAAGCATGATTAACACACCACAAATCACCAGGGGAGCCGCCCGCCAACTCTCCGATAGACCTATCATGGGTATAGCTCTTTCCAAGTTTGAAATCACTAATGTCCAGCCTTGGAAAGCCATAAAACCGCCAAAAGATAAGATAAAAAGATCAGAAAGGTGATGCATTAAACTGCGCAATGGGCCAGCGAAGCTTTCACGAATAAAATCAATATTTAGATGGCTATGGTGCCTGACCCCTGCCGCTGCGCCTAAGCAGGTGATATACACAACCAGTACTAACGAGGCTTGCTCAACCCAAGTAGGGGTATTGTTAAGCACGTACCGGCCGAAAACTAACCACCCAAATATTAGAATAAGGGTGACTAATAAGATCCCCGCAACAAGAATACATAAGCTGGCAATACCATCTAAGATTCGATTCAGCGAGCCGCTTTCTTCCGCGTCTTCCTTATCGACCTGCGATTCAAGTTCGATACTCACGGCACATTTCCTTTTCAACTTCCGGCAGCGATTAGCTGCCGGAAGCGTGTGGATGACAAATATTACTCGGTGGCGCGAATTTCCTCGATCAGCTCACCTGTGCCAGGATTACTAGCGATGAACTCTTCATACATGGGTTCCATAAGCGCCTGAAAGGCGGCTTTATCGTCTACTTCGTTAATCTCTACGCCGTGGTCCAGAACGATCTGACGGCTCTCTTCAGAGCTTTCCACCCATAGTTCACGCTGACGTTTGGAAGCCTCTTCGGCTACTTCGCGTACAATTTCCTGATCTTCTTGCGAGAGTTCTTCCCAGCTGGATTTAGCCACACATAAGCACTCTGGGATAATCAAGTGCTCAGTTAACGAGTAGTAACCCGTTGCTTCATAGTGGTTGCTGGACTCAAAAGAGGGGTAGTTGTTTTCAGCGCCATCAAGCACGCCGGTGGTTAAACTTTGATACACCTCACCGTAAGACATCGGTGTGGCGTTACCGCCCATAGCAGCAATCATGTCGACGTAAAGATCGTTATTCATTACCCGAATCTTTAAGCCTTCAACATCTTCAGGGGTTCTAATGGGGCGTTGGGTGTTATAAATGCTGCGTGCGCCTGAATCGAACCACGAAAGCACCACCAAGCCTTTATCTTCTAAGGCATCGGCAAAGCGCTCGCCAATTTCACCGTCCATTACCGTATGCATATGTTCAACGTCATTGAACAGGAAGGGTAACGAAAACACGTTGGTTTCTGGCACGATGGGGCCCATCGGTCCCATGTTAAAATTGGCAAAGTCCAGCGCCCCGTTACGGGTCTGCTCAATGGCGTCTGACTGATCACCCAGCACGGCGTTGTTATAAACACGTGGAGTAACGCGGCCTTCCGTTTGCTCGGCCACAGCTTCAGCAAACTCTTCTAACGCCACTGTATTAGGATAGCCGTCGGGATGAATGTTCCAACCTCGCCAGTTATCTGCTTGAGCAGGCAGTGCAAAGGCAATAAGCGCCATTACGCCAGCGGTTGGCAGCAATGCTTTTACAGAGCTTTTTTTCATAGGCTTGGCGCTCGTGCAGTTATTGTGTGTGCGCATGTCTAACGTCCTCTTATTATTGGTAATTGCTTACTAACTTCTAGTAATAGTCAGTAGTGAGTTAATACTTCTTTGCTACATCGATAAGCGCTTCAAGCTGCTTGCACTCTTCACTGTTAGGCATTGCCAGCGGGGCGCGGACACTGCCTGCAGGCCTACCTACTATTTCAGCACCTGCTTTGATGAGGCTTACGGCATAGCCTGCTTTTCGATCCCTGAGATCCACGAAAGGAATAAAGAAGTCATTGGTGATCTGCTTCACGACCTCTTTATTGCCTTTGCGTAACTCCTTGTAAAACGTTACGGCCATTTCCGGTACGAAGTTGAAAACGGCAGAAGAGTAAGTATTCACCCCAATAGATACGTAGGCTTCAGCAAAAATTTCCGCCGTGGGCACGCCCCCGATATACACCAATCGGTCGCCAACAGTTTTGACGATCTTGTTGAGCGCCTGGATGTCGCCTTTGCCATCTTTTAGCCCCACCAAGTTAGGGCAGTGGTCGGCGAGTTTCTGAACCGACGAGGCATTCAAAATGCCATTGCCGCGGTTGTAATAAATCACGTTGATTGAGGTGGCATCACAAATTTGGCGGGCATACTCAACTAAGCCATCCTGCGGGCACTCGGTAAGGTAAGGCGGCATCAACAGAATGCCATCGGCGCCCGCCTCTTCAGCCGCTTTTGCAAAGGCTTTGCCTGTCTCAACGCTTAAGCCAGCACTGGCAATAACCGGCAAACGTCCGTCAATCACCTCGACTGCCACGCGAACAATCTCTCGATACTCTTCTAGCGAAAGACTGAAAAACTCCCCCGTACCACCCGCTACAAAGACCGCGGAAATCTCGTGGCTAATAAACCACTCGAGCCGCTTGCGATAGCTCGCTTCATCAAAACGGCCCTGGCTATCAAAGTCCGTAATGGGGAACGATAGCAAGCCATCGCCGATGGCATTGGTTACTGCTTCTTTTGAAAACGTCACGTTGCGCCCTCTTTGTGAATGCGTTGACCATTGATTGAGCAGGCATCATCAGTCGACCAACATCTTATGTAATACATCATACAACAAGAAAGATAAGTATCTACGAAGCATGGCGCAAGCAGAACTATCAAAATTTAAACCAAAGTAGCATTATCGAGCTAATAAGCAACAATCAGCTTAAGACTAAAGTTTATAGGTATTGAATCGAAGCCTATTGTTAATCGTCCTGCCTGCTATCAGTAAAATACATGATAGTAGCAGGCAGGTTTTCAACAGTATTTGTTCAAACACTCTGCTGCCAACTTCATTATATAGATGAATTAATAAATGATTAGCGAGCAAGTGCAGGTCGCTTCGGATCAAACTCCCAACCAGGAATCAGGAACTGCATGGCCATGGCGTCATTTCGCTGCGTGGTATCAAGCGACTTATAGAGATTGTAAGCCTCCATAAGTTTCTCTTCATCCAACTCAACACCTAACCCAGGCGTAGTGGGCACTTTGAGTTTGCCATCGCGGATAAGCAAAGGATTTTTAGTGATTCGCTGTCCATCTTGCCAGATCCAGTGAGTATCGATTGCAGTGATGTCGCCCGGGCACGCAGCGGCAACATGGGTCATCATGGCAAGCGAAATATCGAAGTGGTTATTGCTGTGGGAACCCCAGGTCATGCCCCACTCGTTACAAAGTTCACCCACTTTTACCGCACCTTGCATGGTCCAGAAATGACAGTCTGCCAAAGGTATATCCACCGAATTGAGCTGAACGGCGTACTGCAGCTGTTTAAAATCTGTCGCGATCATATTGGTAGCCGTAGGTAAGCCGGTGCGCTTCTTAAACTCGGCCATGGTCTCGCGCCCTGAGTAACTCTCTTCCTGGCCACAGGGATCTTCGGCGTAGCTAAGCAGGTGCTTGATCGGCTCAAGTACTCGCACCGCTTCATCAAGCGTCCAGGCCCCGTTGGGGTCAAGCGTTAGTCGCGCCTCTGGGAACGCTTCATGGAGCGCTCGTATACAATCAGCCTCCTCTTCCCCACGCAAGACACCGCCCTTTAGCTTGAAGTCTTTAAACCCATAACGCTCATAGGCGGCCTTGGCTAAATTAGCCACGGCGTCGGGTGTCAGTGCCTCTTGGTAGCGTATTTCGTCCCAGGCGTCCTGAGGGTTCTGCGCTTGAGGATACGGTAGGTCTGTCTTGCCAGGGTCACCCAATAAAAACAGGTAGCCCAATACCTCTACTTCATCACGCTGACGACCATACTGACCCAGCAGATCGGCGACGGGCAGCTGCAGTGCCTGCCCATAGAGGTCTAATAAGGCCGATTCAATCCCCGTGATTACATGCACCGCTACGCGCAAATCAAACGTCTGACGGCCCCGCTCTTCGCGTCCGTTCTGCGCCAATTGCAGCCGAACCTGATTAAGGGTGTGCTTAATATTATTGATCTGCGTGCCTTCTACCAGCGCGCGGCACTGCTCCAGCCCCTTAAGGATGCCTCCACTGGAAGGAATCTCACCAACTCCCTGGTTGCCGGCGTCATCTTCAAGGATGACCACACAGCGGATAAACCAGGGTGCATGACCGCCACTAAGGTTAAGCAAAAAGCCGTCATAGCCAGCAACAGGAACCACTTTCATTGTTTTAATCTTCGGAAACATATGAGGCATACCTTTTTATTGTCGACCCCAATCGAGTAATTGGGGGGGATCCGCATAGGTAATACATCATACAAAAAATACGTATCGTGCCCGTATGGCACAAGCATAGCTATTAAAATTTAAACCAAAGTAGCAGGCCAAAAATTATTATTAATAGCATTTTAATGGAATGGAAATAACCCCATGTTTTTGAACAAACTAGCTTTTGTTACACCTCAACCACCCAATCTGGCTTAAACAGCGGCAGACTGAATTCATAGGGGTAACCACCGGGGTTGGCGATGATACGGGTGCCGTCGCGCAGAATATCCACGGGTTCATGGACATGCCCATGCACCCATACATTCATCTTGCCCATTAAATGAGGCAAGTGTGAGGCAAATGCGGGAGATAACGCGTCGCCCAGGTATTGGCCAGGAATACAGTCGTGTAGCGGAGCATGGTGGCTAACCACCACCTTAGGGCCATCAAACGGCTGGGACAGCTCGTTTTCAAGCCAAGCAAGCGCTTCAGCGTGCACCTGCTGACTCGCCTGTGGTGTGAACGTTATCCCAGGCGAGGTTTGGACGATTTGAAAATCGGGCATGTAACGCAGCGCCTTAGACTCAGTATCGGCGGGGTTTTGGGTCGGGTCACCGGCGTACAGCGCAAAGTCAGTCCAAAGCGTAGTGCCGTAAAAACGTACGCCATTGAGGGTCACGGCACGATTATCCAAAAGCTCAATGTCGAGCCGCTCGGCTTCGAGCGCCAGCTCATCACGTAGCAGCGGCATGCAGGTACCGTAGAATTCATGGTTGCCAGGCACATAGATAATCGGCGTGTCCGGGAAGCGGCGACGCGCCCAGGCAAGGCCTTCACACTTACGGTGTATATCACCCGCCAGAACTACTACATCGGCATCTTTCTCAGGCAGCTCACGGTGCCCGTCAAAAAACTCCAGATGTAGATCAGACAAAATACGCAGACGCATAGAGCTCCTAATCAGAGACATTACTAAAATGCGATCAAATCAAACCCCGGCGCAACGTCAAACCCAAGCAAGGGGCGGTCAACGCTTCAGAAAATTACTTTTGACTAGATGCACTACCTCATCCATACGGCCGCTCAACACCGCTTTCGCTGAGTAGAGCGCAGTAGAAGATACTTGCCCCGCCGCCACTTTAGGCGGCATCACTAATTCCATTGGGTTGACCACAACATCCAAAAGCGCTGGGCCGGGGTAGGCCAGCCAGTCGTCAATAGCATCTTCAAGCTGATCTTCGCGTTCTACTCGCTTTCCCCATAGCCCCATGGCTTGAGCCACACGGCCAAAATCAGGATTTTCCAACTCTGTGTAGGCATCCAGTAGCCCTTCTACTTTCTGTTCCAGCTCTACAAAGCTCAATGAGCTATTGTTATACACCACAATTTTAAGCGGAATACGCCGCTGCACCAGGGTTAGCAAGTCGCCCATTAACATGGTGAGGCCACCGTCACCGCACATAGCAATGACCTGGCGTTCGGGATAAGCCAGTTGAATCCCCATTGCCTGGGGGTAGGCGTTCGCCATGGTGCCATGCTGCAAACTTGCTAGGGTACGGCGCTGACCCAGAGAGCGAATGTGCCGCAACATCCATACGTTCACACTGCCGGTATCCGCAGTAAAAAACGCATCATCATTGGCCAAGCGGTCAATTGCCAGCGTTAGCTCCTGCGGGTGAATAAGCCCATCGTCGTTACTTTTGTGAGCCGATTTTTCCAGTGATTTCAGGTAGCGCTTGCGACACTTCTCCAGCCAGCGCTTACTCGAATTTGCTTCGACAACTTGGGACAACGCCTCACAGGTATCACGCACGCTGCCAACAATCCCCACATCGACAGGGTAACGCTTACCTATCTGCGCTGGGTCGTGATCTACCTGAATAATCGCGGCGCTCTCAGGATAAAACTGGCTAAACGCGAAATTACAGCCAAGTAATAACAGCGTGTCACATTCGGCTACCGCATGGTATCCGCCCTCAAGGCCGTAAACGCCGGTCATGCCTACTTGATGCGGGTTGTCATGCTCAATAAAGTCTTTGGCGCGTGATGTCCAGGCGATGGGCGCCTGGAGTTTTTCTGCCAATGCAATGACCTGTTCGCGGGCATCTTCGCACCCAGCGCCAGCAAAAATGGTGATATGGCCGCCCTTATTGAGCTGATGCACGGCGGGCACCAACGCTTCAGCCGAGGGGCGCAGCGAGTAGTTAAAGCGGTGGGCACGATAGGCAAGCTGACTACGCGGTGTTTGAGTAAAAATATCACCGGGTACAATCAAAACCGCAACGCCACGCTTGGCTAGCGCGGTTTGCGCCGCAAGCGCAGTCATGCGGCGCGCCTGTTCGGGAGAGTTGAGGGTTTCGCAGAACACACTGTACTGCTCGAATACGCGGGATTGATCCACTTCTTGGGGGAAACTGCTCCCCGTTTCGCCAAGGGGTACTTGCGTCGCAATGAAGACCACCGGCGAGCCGTTGCGATGGGCATCGAACAGTCCATTCACAAAGTGCAGGCTGCCAGGCCCACAGGAACCAGCACACAACGCTAACTCCTGGGTAATATAGGCCTCTCCTCCGGCCGCAAACCCACCGACTTCCTCATGTCGAACGCCTATCCACTCTAGGTCACTTTGTCGCAGGGCATCGGTAAAGTGGTTCAGCGTATCTCCCACCACGCCGTAACAACGCTTTGCGCCAGCGTTCTGTAGGGTTTCTACCATAATTTCAGCAACATTGGTGCTCATTAGCGACTCCTTTCGCAACTGCGTAAAAAGTGATTAGTCACCCTGTAGCCTAGCTGGTTAATGCCAAGTGTGCGCTGACCCCGCCCCCAATTCGAGGCTGTTCAATACAATCATGCTGCACTGCAACAAAAATAGACTATAATGACTTTGTAGTCCCAATAGGAGGACCGCATAATGACTTTTTTAACAACTCCCCCTGCACGCGATAATGAAGTTCTAGAATTCTGGAGCTTAAATGCTCAATGGCATCGTGCCGCAGTCGAAGCACTGAAAGCCTATTTAGGCTAATTCAGGTGCTTTTGTACCCTCAAGACCAAAAGCGAATCACCAAAGCCGGAATAATTTCCGGCTTTTTTTATTTTATAAAACCCTTTTCCATTCAAAGGCGTAATAGCAGCAGCTCTCAATATGTAATCTTATGCTTACACAACGTAGCGAATCACCTACATCGTTAGTACTAGCCCTGGCCGTCGAAAGCTCTTAATATCTCACAACAGCTAAATTGCTGCTTAGCACAACACAGGCTGTGTACAACATCAGCTTTTACAATATAAGCTTTTAAAACATTAGTATTTCCGACCAGGCCTCAACGAATACCCTGACCCCCTGAAAGAGGAGTAGATGCCATGCAACACTTAGTCACCCCAACCCAAGCGTTGGAAGTAGATGTTATGGAAGTATGGGCGCAGCGTGCCCGCCAGCAGCGTGCGGCACTTGACGCTATCAAGGCTTACCTGGGTTAAGTATCGAGCCGACTTGGTTTCTGCCTATCCAACGCCTCATCTCACCGAGGCGTTTTTTAGGGAGTTTTACAACCAGTTGGTTTCGGGGTCTTCGGCAGTGTTTAGCTGGCCAAGATAGGTATCCTGCAAGATATACATCCGCTTTACATCGCGGTACTTGCCATTGATAAAGAACTCCTGCACCAAGTGCCCCTCTTCAATAAAACCACTCTCCTCATAAAGATGAATCGCTTTGACATTTTCTACCGCCACAATGAGATATACCTTGTGCAGGTTTAGAATGGTGAACGAGTAGTGCAGCGCTTGGCGGATTAAGGAGCGGGCAAATCCTTTGCCCTGATGCTCCGGGGTAATAATGATTTGAAACTCGCCGCTGCGGTGGATGTAGTCGATCTCAATCAGCTCTACCAGACCAATCGCATTACCATGGCTATCTTCGGCGACAAAGCGCCGTTCGGCGTTGTCATGGATGTGCTTGTTATACAGCTCCTCCAGCTCATCAAATGACTCGTAAGGCTCTTCAAACCAGTACGACATAATGCTCTGGTTATTATTTAGCTCATGAACAAAGCGCAGGTCGTTACGCTCCAGTGCACGCAAATAAAGTGTGTGGCCCATCGCCCGCTATCCTTATGAATATCCGTGAAGAATACCCGTTTTAAACTTGCTCGTTACTCGGTTTTTGCATTTAGGTTAGGACATTTTGGCCAAGCGTCTAAATGAAAATAGCTCCGCCAAGGGGTGTTCTCTACCCTCAATAAGCGCTCGAAGCAGTTTGGCACCTATCATGCTATAGCTGATCCCGTTGCCGCCGTAGGCCATGGCAAAATGAACGCGTGGGCCCAGAGCGTCATGGGGGCCGAAAAAAGGTAGGCCGTCGTCGGTTTCAGCAAAGGTGCCGCCCCAAGAAAATGTAGGGTTGATATCGAGCTTAGGCCATAGCGCTTCTATTTTAGCTGCCAGCCCTTCTGCCTTCTCCTCTACCCGCGCATCACGGCGCTTGGGAATATCTTCGTCATCATCGTCGCCACCCACGAGCAGGCGACCATCACAGGTAGTGCGCATATAGAGGTAGGGGCGCGCCGATTCCCACATCATGGTGTGGCGTAGTTTACCCAAAGCCTCTGGCGGCAGGGGGTCGGTGATCAGCGCGTAGCTACTGCGATTGATAGCCACCTTTTCTGGCAACCAAGACTGCGACTCATACCCCGCCGCCATCACTACATTCTGGCAACGCAACTTGGCACCATTGACTAGTGTGAGCGTGACGCCTTGATCATCCGGCGCCATCGTCTCCATTTGCGTGCGGTCATATACTTCTCCCCCACGCTCGACCACCTGAGAGAACAGCTGATACGCCATACGATAGGGGTCAATACTGGCAGCAAGCTGGGTAAGAATAGCGCCAGGTGCCTCAAAACCGTACTCCGCCAAAATGACCTCGCGCTCAAGCCATTTGGCTTCAAAACCGTGTTTTTGGCGCAATGCTAGCTCCTCTTTGAGAGGCGCCACATCCTCTTCGTTACTGGCGTAGTAAAGGCTTTGCTGACGTTCAAAATCCACATCACCCATGCCTGCTGCTAAGGTTTCAAGCTCACCAATGGCATCTGCACAAGCGCGGTAAGCGAGAACTGCATCAGCCTCACCGTAGCGCTCGGCTAACTCTGTCATATGGGTATCAATTTCGTATTGCAACAAAGCCGTGCTGGCGGCTGAGCTTCCCCAGCCTACATCCCGCCGTTCAAGCACCACCACATGGTGGCCATTGCGGCTTAACTCATCAGCAATTAACGCACCTGTAATCCCGCCGCCAATCACCACCACCTCGCATTGGTGATCACGAGTCAGTTGAGGAAAGGTTTTCAACAGGCCATTTTTGACCGCCCAAAAGGGATAACCACTTTTCAGATCCATCTGTTTTCCTTTGTTTGAGAGACTTGCAGTATGCTGTTAACCATAGATGGTTCCAGACAACTTGCTCGATAAAGCGTCCCTAAGTGGCTGCCCTTGTTAGTTGAATTCAGCCTCAAAAAGGAGTTTCCATGATTGATTTACGCAGTGACACGGTGACCCGCCCCTCCCCCGCCATGAAAGATGCCATGATGGCCGCGCCGGTTGGCGATGATGTGTGGGGCGATGATCCAACAGTGAATGCATTCCAAGCAAACCTGGCGGAGCAGACAGGCAAAGAGGCGGCGCTACTGTTTCCTAGCGGTACACAAAGCAACCTAGTAGCGCTCATGGCCCACTGCGAACGGGGCGATGAATACATTGTTGGGCAGTCAGCCCACACTTATCGTTATGAAGGCGGTGGTGCAGCGGTGTTAGGTAGTATCCAGCCCCAGCCCATTGAGAACGCCGCTGATGGCACGCTGCCGCTGGAAAAAATCATCGCCTCGATAAAAGCCGATGATTTTCACTTTGCGCGTACTAAGTTGTTGGCATTGGAAAATACCATTGGCGGCAAAGTGCTGCCCACAGACTACGTATTAAAAGCTACCGAACTGGCTCGCGAACGTGGGTTGGCAACACACTTAGACGGCGCGCGACTGTTTAATGCAGCGGTCGCCACGGATACCTCGATCAAACAACTGTGCCTGCCGTTTGATAGCGTATCACTATGCTTCTCAAAAGGCCTGGGCACCCCCATCGGCTCGGCACTGGTGGGATCGCAAGCATTGATCGAGCGTGCACGGCGCTGGCGTAAAGTGGTGGGTGGTGGCATGCGACAATCAGGGATTATCGCCGCCGCCTGCCAGTATGCTCTAGATAATCACGTGGCGGGCTTAGCCGATGACCACCGCCGTGCAGCACGCTTGGCAGAAGGCTTGGCAAAGCTGCCAGGGGTCGCGATCACCGCCCAGGCAACCAATATGGTGTTCGCCCACTTCCCCGACGAACATGTAAAACCACTAGCCACCTGGCTAAAAGAGCACGGCATTTTGATTGAGCTGCTTTACGCCACGCGCTTCGTTACCCACCGCGATGTTGATGACGCAGATATCGACAAAGTAATTGCGGTGATGGAGGCTTACTTTAGTCGACATTAAAAACAAGTCGCCATTAAAAACGGGTAGGCATTAGCCGGTGAGCGGTTTAGCTAAACGATGATGCCCCCAAGGCAAGATGCACGGCAATCCCGGCCATCATCAAGCCAATCAGACCATCGATAATGCGCCATGCGATGGGTTTTGAAAGCCAAGGTGACAGCGCGGCACCACCCCAGGCCAATAGGCTAAACCAGAGTATGGAAGCAGTAGATGCTCCCGCCACAAAAACACCGGCACTCTCTTGCTGGGCGCCAATGGTGGGTATCAGTAGCAGCGTATCCAGATACACCTGGGGATTGAGCACGGTGACGGCAAGGGTGGCGAAAATAACTTTGCTTAAGCTGCGCGCTTTGCCCGCTTCGGCGCTTAACCCTTGCCGCCCGTTAAGGGCTCTAAATAACGCCTGAGCCGCTAGCCAGCTTAAAAATACCACGCCCACCCAGCGCATTGCCTCCAACGCGCTGGGCATCGTCAGCAGAAAAGCACTCACCCCAAACATACCCGCCGTGAGCAGGATAATATCCGCACTCATGCATAACCCTGCCGACCACCAGTGGTACTCACGACGAATAGCCAGCCCCAGAATGTAGGCGTTCTGCGCTCCAATCGCCATAATAATACCGCCGCACACCACTAAGCCCGTTAAGTAGCTTTCCCACATCGCCTAGCTCCCAGTGCCAGAATAAGTATCGTGTTAAACAATCGTGGCACTAAGATAACGGGCAAGCTGGATAACTAAAAATCATCCTGCTAATGGGGTATTAGTTTTGCTTATACTCACTCATAACCGCCGTAGCCCCCACATAAAGTAGGCACCGCCAATCAAGGAGGCAACCAAGCCCGCAGGTATCTCGTAGGGGAAAATAATCTGACGGCCTACCCAATCCGCCAGCACCATCAATAGCACACCGATCAACGCAGCACCCAGCAGATGCTGACCCGCCCGCGAGAAGCCCACCAGGCGCGCCATATGCGGCGCCAGCAGGCCAATAAACGAAAGCGGCCCCACCACCAGGGTGGCGCAGGCGGTTAACAGCGCCACCAGTAGCAGCAACGCCAAACGGGCACGGTTGAGAGTTACCCCAAGGGCTTTGGCAGTCGGTGCGCCTAAAGGCAAGATATCCAGCCAGCGAGTGAAGGGCAGCGTAACCAGCGCCAGCACGGCGGCAATCCCCCCGACCACCACCGCATTGGTGACATCCACGTAATAGGTAGAGCCCGCCAGCCAGGCAATCACCTGCTGGCCACGCGGGTCGCCGCCAGCCAGCATCACGCTACGCACCGCGTCAAATAGAGCACTGATTGCCACGCCAGTGAGCAGCAAACGCTCGGGGAGATAACCGCTCTTGCGGTTGATACCCACCAGCACCAGCAGCGTCGCGAAAGCCCCTAACGTCCCCACACCAATCAGCATCATATTGGTGGGCGCAGGCAGTAGGAAAATCCCCAGAATCAGCGCAATGGCACAGCCACCGCTGATTCCCAGTACTTCGGGGCTGGCCATGGGGTTGGCGGAAAGGCGCTGGAGTATCGTCCCGGCAATCGCCAACATCAACCCGCTGGCGGCGGCCGCCATCACCCTGGGCATGCGCCACTGCATGACATTCCAGTTATTGGGTGCCAGCCAATACCAGCCATCTACCCCCTGGCCAAATAGCAAGCCGAGAACCGTCGCCCCCAGTAACGCAAGCAGTAACCCGGCGGCTAAACGTGAAGGCGCTGGGTGACGACGGGCGAAAACACCCGCCCCTTTCGGCGGCTGATCGCCCTGCAGCTTCAGGCGTGGGATCAGCCACATTAATAGCGGTGCTCCCAGGGCACCGGTAATCGCCCCGGTAGGAATAAAGGCCGCCGCCATACCTGAAAACTGCTGTAACAACAGATCAGTGGTGGCCAACAGCACCGCCCCCAATAGCGTCGACCAGATTAGCCTAGGTCCTAGGCGACGCGCACCGGCCATGCGCACAATATTGGGCGCTGCCAAGCCGATAAAACCGATGATGCCCACCACGCTAACAATGCTGCCAGTAATAAACACCGCCAGCCCCATCCCCGCAAAGCGCAAATAGGTCAGCGAGACCCCCAGACTCTTGGCGCTGGCGTCGTCCAACTCCAGCACCGCCAGGGGGCGCAGCAAAAACCACGCGGCCACACAGCTAATCGCCAGCCGTGGCCAGAGGATTGCAACCCCGTCCCAGCCGTTTTGCGCCAGCGAGCCCGCCCCCCAGATCAGCAGCCCTGAGAGCGCCTCGTGGTTGAACAACAGCAGCGCCGTGGAGAGTGCACCCAAGTACAGATTGACCACCAGGCCCGCAAGCACCACTACGATCGGTGCCAGCCCGCGCCGCCACGAGAGCAGGAAAACTAGCCCAACGGCCAGCGCACCACCGGCCAAGGCGACCCACTCGCGCCCGGCGACAAGCAGTCCGGGTGCCAGCAAGGTGGCGGCCATCAGCGCCAAGTTAGCGCCCGATGCCACCCCCAAGGTGGTGGGCGAGGCCAATGGGTTGCGCAGCACCTGCTGCATGAGCACGCCTGCCAACCCCAAGCCGCCCCCGGCTAGTAGCGCGACCGAGAGACGCGGCCACCAAGCGTAGTGAAGCAGCAGCTCGTCAACGTTCTCAAAAGAGGGAGCCACTAACGCCTGCAGGCCCAGCGCAAAGCCGCCTTGGCCCTGTAGGCCCACCCAAAACAACACCACCAACGGCAGGCTAAGCAACAGGCAGACTTTCGCGGGCGACATCCCCCCCATTCGTTGGGCAAATTGCGCGGCGCCTAGCATAGCGAACACTCTTTTTTAGTAGCCGAGCATTTCGCCACGCGGGGCGTGATAGGCAGCAGCGTCATTGTCTTAGCCTTAATCTTTTCTGGGAGTTAGTGATTGAATTATTAACAACGATTCTAAATGATAACGATTAGCACTACAATTGACCCCTTTGTTAATGGGGTTAATTACTATGGCGGCCAAGCAGAGCTACCGACTTTTCGATATCACCCTCGCTCGGTGCACCCAAGTCAGCGCCTCATTAGTCAGGTTCACCTTTACTGGCCCAGAAGTCAGCCAAATGGCGACCTACGCACCGGATCAGCGCGTCAAGCTATTCTTCCCCGAAGGTGGAGGCACTCTCGACACACTGTTTGAGATTGCCAAGCTAGAAGAGCACGACTGGTACAGCGCCTACCGTGCATTGCCGGATGCCCAGCGCCCCTCTGCGCGCACCTACACCATTCGCGCCCTGCGCCCGGAACATGCTGAGGTAGACGTAGAATTCGTGCTTCATGGTGACAATGGCCCCGCGTCGCGCTGGGCAATGCATGCCCGCCCAGGTGACCGGCTAGCCATGACGGCCCCAACCGCTAACGCGGAAGGCCCAAAGTTGGGCTATGAGTGGAAGCCGCCCCAAGGCGTGCGCCGTATTCTGATCATCGCCGATGAAACCGCCCTCCCCGCCGCCGCAAGGATTATGGAAACCCTTGATGGCCTACCTCTCAAACCCAAGGTCGAAGCGCTGCTTGAAGTGCCTCGCAGCGACGATGTTCAGCCGCTGCCCCAGGCCGCCAATCTGAGTTGGCTGGCGCGCGACGCTGAGCCCGGCTGCCAACACGGTGAGCTGCTGCTGAGAGCGCTGCGCGATATCGATTTGCAACAAGAGATTGTCGCGCTAAGGGGTAACCCTTCGGCCGTGGCCCATGGTAGAGAGGATGAGCCTAGCCATGATGAACCAGGCCAGGATGAAAACGCCCCGCTCTGGGACCCCGCCACCCTGGACGACAGCGCGCCCTTTTACGCCTGGATCGCCGCTGAAACCAAGGTCGCCATGCAGCTGCGCCGCTACTTGGTCAACGAATGTGGGCTACCCAAGCAGTACATTACCAGTATGGGCTACTGGCGCCAGGGCAAGGCCAATGGTTAGGTAAAGCTAAGTTAGAAGCTGGCGTGAAACCTGTCTACACTCAAGACACCCTCTTCCTCCGCGGCACAGAGAATTTCGTTGATGACATATTCCGATTTTCTAACCACCACGCTTATATTGGGTGGCCTGCTGGCCGCTAACACCGCTCATGCTCAAGAAGAGACTGACACAAAGCTGTGGGAAGATGCCTTGGTTAACGCGGCACAGCAGGTAACGCTGGGGCCGCGTCCGCTGTTCTTAGTAAACGACATGAGCGCGGATAACGATCACGAGCGCGAACTGAAAGCCTCTTTATTGAGCTGCGCGGCTGAACAAACCCAGTGGCACCGTTCTCCATTGACGATTGGACATCGTGGCGCACCGTTACAGTTTCCTGAACATACCCTTGAATCTTATATTGCCGGCGCTCAAGGCGGTGCAGGCATTCTTGAGTGCGACGTCGCCTTTACCGCCGATGAAGAGCTCGTCTGTCGTCACTCCCAGTGCGATTTACACTACACCACCAATATCGTCGAGACAGACTTAGCTGAAAAATGCAGCGTGCCTCCCGCATTTGATGAAGCCAGCGGCGAGCTGAACAATGCGGCAGACATTCGCTGCTGTACCAGCGATATTACGTTAGCCGAATTTCGTAGCCTGCAAGGCACCATGGAGGGAGTCAACACCGAGGCCGCCACCCTGGAAGAGTACCTGGCAGGCACACCCGAATGGCGCACCGAGCTTTATGCTACCCGCGGCACACTGATGAGCCATGCTGACAGTATTACGCTGTTTCAACAGCTTGGCGTACAGATGACCCCCGAGCTGAAAGAGCCAGAGGTAGAGATGCCGTTTACGGGTCATTCAGAAGGCTTTACGCAGCAGGCGTACGCACAAAAAATGATAGATGAGTATAAAGCGGCAGGCATATCCCCCAGCGATGTATTCCCACAGTCTTTCAATCTGGATGATGTGCTTTACTGGATTGAACATGAGCCTGAATATGGAAATCAGGCAGTTTACCTGGATGGCCGCTACAGCGATGACTCCTTTGATCATACTAACCCCGATACGTGGCAGCCAAGTATGCAGTCGCTGGTAGACAGCGGTGTTCAGATTATCGCTCCCCCCACCTGGATGCTGGTAGAAACGAATCCAGAGTTCGGCAGTGACGATCAGGAAAGGCGCCTGCAACCTTCGCTTTATGCCCGCCGGGCCCGGGAAGCAGGCCTGGCCATGATTACCTGGACACTGGAGCGCTCGGGGCCGCTGGAGGAAGGCGGCCAGTGGTACCACAGTACCACTGACGATGTTATCCAGCGTGATGGCGACAAACTGATTACCTTAGATGCCCTTGTCAATGACGTTGGCGTTATCGGCGTGTTCAGCGATTGGCCCGCCACGGTTGCTTTCTATGACAACTGTGCCCAGCGGGGCGCCCCATGAGCGGCCTAGCCAACTGCTAGTGTGTTTAACTTCTGCCTGACAAATGATCCCATTCATCTCTACTCTCATCAGCTAGCCAATCAAGCGGAGGCTAGCTGATAGATAGCTTCTCGTTGCCTGCTTTCCCCAAGCGACGTTTGCCATCTATAACGTAAATCTTTTCATTTTTTTGTTAAAAATGAGAACCATTAGCACTAGAATGGGGGCATTATCATCACCCCTATCCCCAGGAGTCATTCATGTTCGAGGTCAAAGGTGCCACCTTTGAAATCAATGGCAAGCCGATTTTAAATTCCATTGACCACAGCTTTCATGAGGGCAAGGTTTACGGTTTGATTGGCCATAACGGCTCGGGCAAGTCGACGCTGATCAAGCTGATGGCCCAGCAGCAGCCGGTAAGCCAAGGCGAGATTCACTTTGATCAGCGCCCGCTCCGTGATTGGGGAAATCGCGAGTTCGCCCGCCAGGTGGCTTACCTACCCCAGCATTTGCCCAGTGCTGAGAGTCTTACCGGGCGTGAGCTCGTCGCCTTTGGCCGCTACCCATGGCATGGGTTGCTGGGCCGCCACACCCAAACAGATAAAGACGCTGTAGAGCGAGCCATTGAGTTAACCCACACCGAAGCCTTTGCCGACCGCTTGGTCGATACGCTTTCCGGCGGCGAGCGCCAGCGGGTGTGGCTAGCGATGCTACTCGCCCAGGGCAGCCGATTCCTGCTGTTGGATGAACCGCTAGCGGCGCTGGATATCGCCCACCAAATAGAAGTGCTGGCGCTGATCCGTAAGCTATGCGACGAGCTGAACTTGGGGGTCATTATTGTGCTGCACGATATCAATATGGCCTCGCGCTACTGCGACGAGCTGATGGCGTTGCACAGCGGCCGCTTACTGGCCCACGGCACGCCAGGCGATATGATGTGTGGTAATACCTTAGAAGCAATTTATGGATTGCCGATGCAGGTCATGAAGCACCCTAACGGAGAGCACAATATCGCCGTTGCTCAATAACGTTATTCTTAGTGGCCGGAGACTTTTAAAAGCACTCATTCGCAACTAAATGCTTCAACTGATACGCATTATCGATTAAGCTGAATATATTATTTCCCAGCGCCCCGTATGAAAGCCCTGTGATGGAGCCCCGCGATGCCCTCCGCTCTGCGTCAGCCACAACTGTTCGAGCCCTCGTTGGCTGCTTGCTACACCGGGCCGTTGGCGAACTTTACGCCGCCGTTAATAGGTGGAGCGCCACCGCTGGAAGCCTTCAAAACAGCCCGCTGGCGGAATACCGATTGGCTCAAAGCGGATCTCGCCCATTTCGCTGCACAGTACCCAGGCGGTGACCAGCGGGCAGTGGTATCGCTGTGGTCGAAATGGCACTTCAGTGCGCTAACCGTTCCTACGTTGACAGCCAACCTGCTGCTTAACCGTGACCTCCCGGTGGGTCTGGACGACATGCAAGTTATCTTTAACGACAAGGGCGCCACCTCGCGGCTGTGGTTGTCCCACGAAGGCACGCCGTTAACCACTCAAGATCCCTTTGAGCGTTTTGCCACCCTGATTGAGCAGCACTGGGCACCGTTGATTGAGCAGCTTGCGGCCATCTCCGGTGCTGCGCAGCGAGTATTCTGGAGCAATGCCGGTGGCTACGTGGATTACTACGTAAGCGCGTTAGCCGAGCATCCACTTGTTAATGGCGGGGCGCTTGAGGCCGCCAAAGCGTTGCTGGAAGCGCGCAACCTGCCCAACGGCAAGCGCAACCCGCTATTTCAGCCGGTGCGTTACTTTACGCCCAAGGGTGGTGAGGAGGTTAAGCGGGTGCGCAAGCTCTGCTGCCTGCGCTATTTACTGGATGAGTTTGATACCTGCGGCACCTGCCCGCTAGAGGGCTGCGACCTGGAAGCGCGTAAGCGCGCTAAACAGGCCGCCGGTTAAAATTCTAGCGATTTAAATGTTTATTTGAGCAACTGCATCTTCGCTTGCTCGCGTACGCTGCTCGCCTTTCAGCTCGCTAAGCTGCCCCTTCGACATCTCCAGCAATCGATCAGCGTGGACGAAGTAGCTGTCGTCATGGCTGATGGCAAACACGGTTTTACCCATCGCTTTTAAGTGCGGTAACAGCTCGCGGTAGAACAGCCGCCGGAACTGCGGGTCTTGATCCGCCGCCCACTCGTCGAGCAGCAAGATATCGCGTTTTTCGGCAATCGCCAGCAACAGCGCCAGGCGCTTGCGCTGCCCTTGTGAGAGCTGGGTGTTAATGACGCGATCGCCCTCCCACTGCAATTTGTGCTGCATCTGTAGTCGCTCAAGCCAGGTATCAACGACCTTCTGGTCAGCAGGTAATCCTTCAGGGCCCATGGCCTGATCAAACTGGTGGAAATCGGTAAACACGCTGGCAAAGCGAGCGCGGAACGCTTGCCATTGAGCAGCATTAACCACCTGTCCATCAATCTTAATAGTGCCGCTTTGGGGACGGTATAACCCAGAGAGCAGCCTTGCCAGGGTCGACTTACCGCTGCCGTTGCCGCCGATCAGAAACACCTGTTCACCGCGCTCAAGGGTCATATTGAGAGGCCCCACCTGGAAGCCCTCGCTTTGTGCAGTGTCCGGGTAGTGGTAAGTGACTTCCTCCAGCTCAAGGCGCTGCCAGTCGGCCAGCGTATCGTCGACGGCAAAGCTTGACTGGTACTCGGCCAATTCCAGGCTGCTCAGTTTATCAAATGCGACCTGAGCGCTAATCAAGGTCGGCCAAGCGCCCACCGCCTGAATCAGCGGTGTACGCAGGAATAGCAGCGTCAGCGCAAAGGTGGAAGCCACGGTGGTATTTGCCCAACCCAACCCATTAGAGAGGAAAAACACCACCCCGATGGCGCCTAACATCATAATGTTAGACCAGTTATTGGCACTTAAATGGTAGGTATCGGCACGGATAATGTGGTGACGGTAGTCGCGTGCATTGGCGGTATAGCGCTCATCATAAAAGCGCCGGGCGCGGTCGCGGTTGAGCGCCAGCTCTTTGCGCCCTTCAATGGCCGCCTGGAAATCTTTATACAGACTGTCTTCGCTTTCACGTACGAGGTGAAAATGGCGATATACCTTAGAGACCAACCACCAGCCCACGCCCATGGTGAAGGCGATCCATAGCACGGTGATGACCACCATTTGCGGCGAGAGCCATGCCAAATAGGCCACCGAAGCCAGCGTAAGCACCACGCCCTGAATCAGCTCCGGTAGGCGCACAAAACCAATGGTGATGTTACGCACATCGCTGGACAGACTGGCAAGCAAGGTGGCGTTGCCCAGTTGCTCCAAGCGCTCAATATCGGTGTCGAGAATCCGCTTCACCAGCCGCGAGCGTAGGTCAAACACAAAGTGGTGACCCAGCACGGTCAGCGCCAACTGGGTACTGAGTGTGACTGCCAGCAGCACTGCCAGCAGACCAAGAAATTGCGGCAGCGCTGCCATACTGCCTACCTCAATAAGCCGCTGGTTGATAAAGGCAATCACCCCACCCCCTAAGCCAGCGCTCAATAGACTCAGAGCAATGGCGCCTAAAAAGGGCCAGCGGTAGTGATGAAATACTAAGCGCAGCAGTTCCATTATTACCTTCCACCATGGTTGTATAAGCGCCGAATTGTGCCGCACTGCTGGGCCAAGTCAATAATGAATTGATTTTCATTTGCTTTAGTGTGCATTTGTTAAATCATCACTTTTTAATTAACGTCACTACTCTTATGGGCTTGGAACACCGCCATGTTGGATTACAAACTGCTTCACGCCTTAGCGACCGTAGTGGAATGCGACGGCTTTGAGCGCGCAGGCGATGTACTGGGGCTTTCGCAGTCGGCTGTCTCACAACGCATCAAAGCGCTGGAAGTTCGCCTTGGCCAGCCGGTGCTTATACGCCACCCTCATCTAGCCCCCACTCCTGCGGGCCAACGACTATTGACCCACTACCAGCAAGTACAGCTACTAGAGCGAGACTTGCGCGGCTCCCTACCCACCCTGGATGACCAGGCAGCGCGCCTGCGTATCGCTATCAATGCGGATAGTTTGGTCACTTGGTGGGCTGAGGCCATCGCAACTATCTGCCAACAGGAGGGCGTACTGCTAGATTTGGTGATTGAAGACCAGGATGTCGGGCTCAAGCGCCTGCGTGATGGTGATGTAGCGGCCTGCCTGTGCGCTACACCGCAGCCGATTGCCGGGGCACGTTGCGTTGCGCTGGGAGAAATGCGCTACCACCCGTTGGCGACACCGGCGTATATCGAGCGCTACTTTCCAGAAGGTCCTTCGGAGGAGAGCTTTCAGCGTGCGCCAGCCATCGTGTTCGGCCCTCACGATCAATTACAGCATCGCTTTCTTGCTCAGTGCGATTACCACGGCCACTTTCCTTACCACCTCTGCCCATCTTCAGAAGGCTTTGTGCGCTTAGCAGCAGCGGGGATCGGGTACGGCATGATGCCGCAACTACAGGTTGAAGAATTACTAGCGAGTGGCCAACTGGCCAGCGTTGCTCCCGGTCACTTTTTGACAGTGCCTCTCTATTGGCATTTTTGGCGCCACAGCGGCCAACTAATTCAACAACTTACAAAACACTTAAGCAAAGTGATGACTTAAGCATGAGGGTTTTAAACACAATATTTTTCCAAAGCCGACTACACTCAAGAGGCTTATCGTAGGCACAGGGAAATTTGAGTTGCTTTCGTGCGAAGTGGCATGCAAGCCAGTATGAGCGCTATGTCTACGAACTAGCGGCCCCCGGCGGGTAAGGGAACCCAGGGAACAGTGATCGGGGTAAAAAAACCAAAAAAAAAGCGATACCCTATGCATGCACGACGTTTAACAGCGGGTGTTTACACCGGCATCATGTTGCTGCTTGCGGTTTATTGTACGCCGTGGGCCCAGGCAAACACTCTTTTATCTGCATCGCCAAGCCAGGCGAGTTACTCATTTGCCCCTTATAGCGAGTTCTGGCACGACGATGAACAGTCTATAACGATTAACGATTTGCTCAACCAACAGCTTACATTTCAGCGAACGCACCAAGCCGAAGATTTAAATTTCGGCTACACCCGAGGTGACGTATGGCTGCGAACCCAGGTGCGCAATGATTCGCCGGATCCCCAGCGGTGGATGGTGACATTTGAATATCCGTTTCTGGATTACGTTACTCTTTACACGCTTCGCCAACAGCTTCTTGATGAGCAGCAAAGCGGCAGTGCGGTTCCCGTTGAACAGCGCGCGCTCCCTCACCGTCAGGCGGTTTTTCCGCTTGAGCTGGCCGCCCACGAAACCGTCACGCTATATACCCATGTGGCTGCCTCAGGCAGCAAAATGCTGAGCTATAACTTATTATCGCCAGAGGCATTTTATTCCCAGAACGATCGTCATAATTTTTGGCTGGCCACTTACTTTGGCATGCTGCTGGCGATGGGTTTATATAATTTACTGCTATTTTTTGGCTTAAAAGAGCGTGTATTTCTTCACTACTCGCTATTTGTCGCTGGCTTTGGGCTTGCCATTCTGGCATTCAACGGCATTGGCACACTCATGTTTTGGAGTTTTTTGGGTGAAAACACGTCCCGCTTAGTAGCGCTTGGTTTCACCTTTGCCTCTACCATGGCCACGCTGTTTGCGCAGAGTTTTCTTAACACAGAGACCTACTGTCCACGCTGGCATCAAGTATTAAACACCTTCCGCAACTACTGTTGGCTGGCCGTCATTGCCTCGCTGCTGCTACCCATTCCTGCGGCCCTTCACCTAATGGATGTGACGGGTTTTATGGCGGCTTTGCTGCTCCTGATATGCGGCAGCTACTGCAGTTTTCGACGCATACCCAGCGCTCGAATATTCGTGTTTGCGTGGTCGATATTCCTGTTAGGTGCAGGTGTCTTTGCGCTACGCAACCTGGGCATACTGCCGGCTAATTTTATTACCCTACATGGTATTCAAATTGGCTCTGCGCTAGAAATGTTACTGCTCTCGTTTGCGCTGGCATCACGCTTTAACAAACTCAAACGGCAAAAAGAACGGGCTCAAGCCGATATATTAACTGCGCTTAAAAAGCAGGAAGCCGCGCTGGAACAAAAAGTTGCCGCCCGCACTAAAGCGCTGGAGCATTTAGCCAACTGCGATATGCTGACAGGTTTATTAAATCGCCACGGCTTAGCGTGCTGCGCCGCAGAGGCTTTGGAGCGTAATCGTCAACATGGCCAGCGCCTAGCGTTACTAATGCTCGATCTTGACCGCTTCAAACCTATTAACGACTGCTACGGCCATGAGGCAGGAGATTTTGTATTACAACAAATAGCTAAACGCATCGCCCACCTGGCGCGGACGTGTGACCACTGCGCACGCTTTGGAGGCGATGAATTCATTATCATCATGGAAAATATTGAACCCGAAGATACCCTTGAGAATATACAGGCCCGTATCAACGAAGCTATTCGCTCACCGATCAAACTCCCCTGCGGCGAGCGGGTCAGTGTTAGCGTGAGCATCGGGGTAAGCACTGCCCAGGGTGCAGATGACGCCACTCTCGAGAGCTTACTGCGTGAAGCCGATAGCCATATGTACGCTGTCAAATCTCGCCAAGCAGCAGAGTGCTATCGCTACGGCTCGGCGAGTTAGTCTTTAACCAATTCATTGGCCGTTAATCAAACAGGCTCATCCTTCTCATAACGTTATCGCGCTTGATTTTCCAATGGAATATAGCGCCAGCGACGTGCAGCACCACCAAGCCTAAAATGACCCACCCCAGGCGCCCATGCCACATAAAGAGTTGTTCAGACAGCTGCTCACGCTCGCCAATCAAGCCTGGCAAATGCCAATGGAAAAACTCCACAGGAAAGCCGCCGCTTGCTGTGGCGGCCCAACCCAGTAAGGGCATAACCACCAGCGCTATGTAGAGCAAATGGTGGACACTGGTGCTAACAATCCGCTCGAAGGCATTTAAGGGCGGTTCATGGTCAGGCACCAAAAAGGCCAAGCGGGTAATAATACGTAGCGTCATTAACAACAGGATCAGCACACCCAGCGTCTTATGGCTGGTATACAGCAAGTTCGTAAGCATATTGCCGACTAAAGCGACAGTGCGCTCATAGCCCAAAAAACCTAACGTTAAACCGCGGGCCAAGGAGAGCAACACCGCCCCAGCCACCAGCCAGTGCAGCACCCGATGCGGGTAGATATAGCGATCCAGTTCGTGCATGTAGTGCTCCTAACAACTAATTCATTTGCTTTTCATTCTAGTCAGTAACGCGCCATTACGCTGATTAAAGCACTACATGACCATCAACGGTAAGCATTACTTAGACTCTACTGGATTAAAAAGCCATGTTATAGCGCTTGTTCGGGTGCTGCTAATTGCTCGCGTATTAACTCGCCTAAACGGCGCGCAGGTTCCGAAGGTCGGTGAGGCGCTCGGTGAAGCGCCAATTCAATCATCGGCAGTGCAGGCAGCCCGCTGCTCTCATCCAGCGGCCTCAGCGCAGGGGTTAGCATGCTGCGAGTCACCACCACGATGGCCAAACCAGCGGTAACAATCGGCGCCAGTCCGGCCATGGATTGGCTGGTATAGGCCACACGCCAGCTACGCCCGGCTGATTGCAACGCCTGCTCGGCTACTTCACGAAATACATCTGCCCCCGGTGAATAGAGTGCCAGTGGGAGCGGGTCACTAAGCAGCGGTTGCTGGTTCATACCGACTGCCCACAGCAGCGGTTCCCGACGAATCACATCGCCGCCCGGCGAGTTACGCTGCCGGGTCACCAGGGCGAGGTCCAACTCTTTGGCCTTAACCTGCTCAACGAGATGGGTGCTGGTGCCACAGATAACCTTAAGCCCCACGGCGGGGTAGAGCTGATGAAAGTATGCGAATACCGAGGGTAGTAGCGAGGCGTAATCTTCAGGAATGCCGAGGGTCAGATCCCCTGTTACCTGTCGCGCCTGCATATCGCTCCACGCTTCATCGTTAAGCGCTAATAGCCGCCGGGCATGATTAAGTAAGCGCTCCCCTTCTGAGGTAAAGCGTATTCGTCGCCCTTCCCGCTCATGCAGCGTAAGCGATAGCTGTGCTTCTAATCGCTGCAGCTGCATGCTCACGGTGGACTGGGTGTACGCCAACCGTTTAGCGGCTGCGGTCACACTGCCGGTGTCCGCAATTGCCACCAGGGTGCGCAGCAGGGTTAGGTCTAAGGTGGGTGCACGCATATATCACCAAACTTGATGAAACTGATCATAAAAGATCGATATTGTGATGCATTGATGATGAGTATGCTGCTCGGCATATGCTCAAATCAAGGAGATCTCTTATGCATCCCGTTCACTCCCCCGCGTTATTCCCACGTTGGTACAGTGTTGGTGCGGCGCTGGTGGCCGTGATGCTTTGGAGTGCGGCACCGCTGCTGGCTGAATTTGCCAAAGCGTCACCGCCCTTGCAGCTTACCGCCGTTACTCTGCTAGCGGGATCATTGGCGACGCTACCGTTAAGCCGCCGCGTAAACGTCGCCGCCTGCGGTAAGGGTTGGCAGCTCAGCGTTTGGGTGGGTATCCCGCTTCTCATCTTTGGCGCCGTAAGTACCTACTTTATTGGTATGCGGTTAGCGCCCGCCGCAGAAGCGGCGCTCATTACCTACACATGGCCCGTGCTATTCGTGCTACTCAGCCAATGGAGCCGTTTTGGCCGCCTGCGCATCGCGGGGGTGGTTGGCGCCCTGATTGCGTTTTCAGGTGCGGCACTGCTGCTGGTACCTCAAGCTATCAGCGGCGGCCTGGGTGTCGCCACCACGGGCTACGCGCTAGCACTGCTAGCCGCATGCTGCTGGGCAATCTATTCATGGTTAAGCCAAGCAGCGCCGGTGGCCTTAACGCCGCTACTGCCACGGCTATTGCTCATTGCCTGCGCTATTGCCGTGGCCGCCAGCTTAATACTGGAAGGCAACCTCGCCCTCCCCAACGGGGAAGCGTTACTCGCCGGAATCGCGCTGGGCTTAGGGCCTTACGGAGTGGCTATGGTGGCGTGGGATAAAGCGTTGCGCTGGGGGCACGCAAGCCTTGTGGGCAGTTTGGCGTATGGCGTGCCGATTCTGGCCGCCCTGCTGCTGGTGTTGGCAGGCATGAGCGTACTCGACTGGCGTTTACCCGCCGCGGCAGTGCTGGTGGTGGTAGGTTGCCTCAAAGCTGGCCGTTAATATCCGTCACAAAGCGTCTCTAAACACAAACCAAACATAAACGCCCTTGCCGCTGATAGCTACAAGGGCGTTATTATTGATTGGCGCTAACAATTAAAGTTCTGGAGAAATATCCGCCGGCTCCATGTTCAAGCTTAGTTCGAACATACCGCTACCGGTAGCGCTAAAGCCGCGTGCGCTCACCGTGTAAGTGCCGGGCAGCAACGGCTCTTGAAGCCGTGCGTCGGTACCGCCTGCGCCGTCGTCATCGCTGGCGACAAAGCCTTGGCCACTGATCTCGATAAAGGTATCAAAATCGTCGGAGCGCATTTCCAATGTCACTAATGAGCTCTCTTCTACTTCCAACTGATACGTCAGCGGTTCACCGCTATACCAACCGTTAAGCGCTTCACCCGTGGTAAGCGTGCCTTCATTACGCAGATCAGCGTCTGGCATATCACGCGGTTCCATAGAGAGCGTAAACATGCCGCTGCTATCGCCATAGGCAGTGCGTGCCGTTAACTGATACTCACCGGGAGCAAGAAAATCAGCGATGCTAGCGTCCAGGTTGCCGGCACTATCATCATCTTCGCGGTAGTAACCGTTAGGCCCCTCAAGCACCAGGTAGGAATCGATGTCGCTGGAGCGCATCTCAATTTGGTACATGTCGGCTTCTTCTACCTCTACTTGGTAAATAAGCTCCTGACCGCTGTACCAGCCGTTGAGGGAGTCATCGGGAGTGAGCGCCCCATCATTACGCAGCTCGCCATCACCCGGTAAATCGTGAGGCTCTACTGAAAGCGTATAAACGCCATTGCCATCATCGTAGGCGCTGCGTGCAGTAAGGGTGTACTCACCGGGTTCAAGGAAGTCGGCGATACGCGCGTTTAAATCACCGGCACTGTCGTCGTCTTCACGAGCGTAGCCATTCGGCCCTTCAATCTCTAAGTAAGCATCAAAGTCGTCAGAACGCATTTCCAGCTGGTAGAGGCCCGCCTCTTCTATGTTCAAGGTGATTTCACGGGCATCCCCTTGCAGCCAGCTATCGATTGGCTCACCCACTGCCACAGTGTCGGCATCCGTCAATTCCACGGTGCGGCTTTCAACAGTAAACGGGCCATAGCTATGGGCGTCGGCACCGCTAACCACCACTACATAGTCACCGCTCTCCTCAATACGGTGACGAACGATGGGCGCATTATTGATCAGCTGTAGTTCATCATCATAAAGCGCCACAACACCTTGCAAGGCTCCGTTGAGAGAAATCTCAACAATCTCATTCTCTTCCAGTGCGATTGCATAGCGCATGAAACGGCTACCGTCGTTACCGTTCAGTTCGCTGGCCGAGGTTATTTCGCCACGCAGGCGCTCATCAAGTGTGAGCTTTTCAAGACCAACAATAGCCTCGGCAACAGACGATTGATCAGTTGTCTCAGCGCTTTCAGCAGGCACTTCATCGACGGTTTGCCCCGGCAAAGGAATAATTTGAGCGGCGAGGAAGCCTACGGCTGCACCACCGACCGCCACCAATACAAACGCAAACGAAGAAGATTTAGCCATGAGCGGTTCCTTATTGAGTCACAACGACAATTATTAATTAGATAAGCATTCATGATTATAAGAAGCTTACTCAATTAAAGTGAGCGTTTCATGAAAAACGCTGCATTGCACAAAATTCTTTTTTTATTCATTTCATACCTGGGCTGATAAGTCACTGAAACCCAAGGCCACATCAGTAGAGATTAAAAATTCTTGAAATTGAACCTATTTGCATCGATCTTCTTAAAGCTTGCTGACTCGATGCGACAAGGGTAGTATCGAGAAGCCTATCAGGCACCTCAACAAGAGTGCGATATTCGCAACACGCAAAGCCGAGGTACTCCTATGGGAGCCCAAAAACGATTGATCCGAACGATTTGTTTGGCAGCGATAGTAGTCAGTAGCGCTGCCAATAGTGCTTTTGCACACGAAACAGAAACACAGCAAGGCGTCGCCTCCTTTTACAGTGACCGCTTCCAAGGAGCGACCACTGCCAGCGGAGAGCCCTTTGACCAACAGGAATTGACCGCCGCCCACAAAAGTTTGCCGTTTGGCACTAAGGTGTTGGTGACACGCCCTGACACGGGACAAGCAGTAGAAGTACTGATCAATGACCGCGGCCCTTTCATTCAAGGACGCATTATTGATTTATCTAAAAGCGCGGCAGCGAAGCTTGGCATGATCCGCCGCGGTACAGCTCCAGTGATGGTAACGCTGTTGGATTAACGGATAACACATCCTTGATAGTTGTGTGATACCCCTTAGCCTAATCAATGCGACAGCACACAAAGCACATCATTAACACAAGACAGTCAACAGACAGGGCGATCCATTACGGATCGCCCTGTTTCTTTTTGTGCCCTAGCGCCCAATATATTAACGAACTTGCAAGCAAGCTAATGGTCTCTATGCTGCAAGGAGTTCGACACACGTAGCTGAAGCAGATAGCTCAAAACGCTAAGTATTTGTAGGAGGTATTTATGCAATCACAATTTTACACGCTTGCCGATTACCCCAACGGCCTGCCCGACCGCGCGCTGTTCAAGCTGGAAACACAAACCCTACCTGACTTAGCCGAGGGTGAAGTACGCATTCGTAATCACTGGCTTTCCGTCGACCCCTACATGCGTGGCCGCATGAGCGGTATTCGTACTTATGTGGAGCCGTTTGAACTCGGCAAGCCGATGGAAGGTGGCGCCATTGGCGAGGTGATTGAGTCCAATGATTCAAGCTTAAAAGTGGGTGCCAAAGTCAGCCATATGGGCGGCTGGCGGGATATTGCCCAACTGCCTGCACAAGGCGTCACGCCGCTACCCGATATTGATGTTCCTGAGCAGGCCTATCTGGGTGTGCTGGGCATGCCTGGCATGACCGCCTGGACTGGCCTCAACCTGATTGCCGAGTGCAAGCCGGGTGACAATGTGTTGGTTAGCGCAGCCAGCGGTGCGGTTGGCTCCCTGGCAGTACAGCTGGCCAAAGCCAAGGGCTGCCATGTGGTCGGTATTGCCGGTGCTGCGCATAAGCTGGCCTGGCTTGAGTCATTGGGCGTCGAACCGGTTAGCTATCGCGACCGCTCTGCACAGGAGTTAAGCGACGCCATTAAGCTCGCCAGCCCCAACGGCATCGATGTGTATTACGAAAACGTCGGCGGCATCTGCCTAGAAGCGGCATTGAGCCAGCTAAATGAAGGCGCGCGGATCGCGGTATGCGGCATGATCGACAGCTACAATGCCAAAGAGCCTACCCCCGGGCCGAGCAATCTCGCTCAGCTGGTAGTGCGCAAAGCCAAGATGCAGGGTTTTATTGTGGCTGACCATTGGGCTAGCTACCCCTATTTCCTGAACGAAGTAGCTCCCCAAGTAGCGGAAGGTAAGCTGGTATATAAAGAAACCGTGAAAGAGGGCCTGGAAAGCACACCCGACGCGTTTCTTGCCCTGTTTGACGGCGGTAACACCGGTAAAATGCTGGTCAAACTATAACGCTTACTGACTAATCCACCCTACCGCCCCCTCCTACCGCCATAAAGATGTCCAGCGGTAGGGTGCCCAACGCAGAAAAATCATCAAATCGTTAGACCAATAGCGAATTGATTATTAAAATCATTCATTATAGCGATGTGCTCTAACCCATCGGCGCCGCCGATGGGTTAGAGCGCGTTGCTGCTTCGTCACTTGGCACTTATTGCTTGAATTTAGGGCTTAAGCGGCATGCATTAACGTATTAAGTACGCTTCACTAGGGGACATCTCATGGAAGAAAGCACGCGCGATCATGGTAAATGGCCAGCGATAACCGTTGGCCTGCTACTAGCTATTATCGGCTTGGCGCTGGCCGTTGGCGGCGGCAAACTGCTCAGCTTGGGCGGCAGCGCCTACTACTTAATTGCCGGGCTTAGCATTATTGCTTGCGGCATTTTATTTGCCCTGCGCAAAGGTGCCGCTCTGTGGCTCTACGCGCTGATTCTTTTTGCCACCTTAGTGTGGGCGCTATGGGAAGTAGGCCTTGATTGGTGGCAGCTAGTCCCGCGCGTCGCCATCCTCTGCTTAATCGGTATTTTGCTACTCTTGCCCTGGTGGCGTAAGCCGCTGCACTCTAAAGGCGGCAGCCTGGCGCTTATTGGCAGCATTGCTGCCGCTGTTATCGTGGCCATTGCCAGCCAGTTTAACGACCCCGGCACTATTGAAGGCTCGCTGGCAAACAGCAGCCAATCAACGACCGATAGCGTTAACCCTGCCCAAGTGGCAGGCGATGACTGGCCTGCCTATGGCGGCACCAATGCGGGCACCCACTACTCCTCACTCGATCAGATCACGCCGGACAACATCGGCGAGCTTGAAGAGGTTTGGCGCATTCAAACCGGTGATGAGGCGGGCCCCAATGCGCCCCCGGAGATCACCAATCAGAATACGCCGCTAAAAGTGAACGACAGCCTATATATCTGTACGTCGCATAGCCGGGCAATGGCGCTCTCCCCTGAAACCGGCGAAACCCGGTGGGCGTTTGACCCTGAAATCAGCACGATGGGTGCAGATGACTTCTCCGGCTGGGCGCACATGACCTGTCGTGGCCTCGCCTATTACGATGCGGCCAGCTACTCAGGTGCTGAAAGCACACCTAGTGACGAAGCGGCGAGCAACAATGCTGCGCCGAGTAGTGCTACAGCGCTCTCTTTTGACATCTTCGATAGCAACGATATTTTCAGCCTGGATCTCTCTTTCCTCTCACTGCTGTTTGGCGAGGAAGAAGAGAGCAGCCCCCAACCCATGCTAAGCGAAACCGACGTTATGTGCCCACGCAGGCTCTACCTGCCCACCGCGGATGCACGACTGATTGCGCTGAATGCCGACACGGGTGAACGGTGCGCCAGCTTTGGCGATAACGGTGAAATTGACCTCACTAATAATATTGGCGATTTCTCACCGGGCGGTTACTACTCCACCTCACCTGCTACGGTGACCGAAAATTTGGTCATTCTGGGCGGGCATGTTACTGACAACAGCTCCATTGACGAACCCTCCGGCGTGATTCGCGCCTTTGATGTACATACCGGCGAGCTGGTGTGGAACTGGGATAGCGGCAACCCTGACGACACCGACCCGTTACCCGAAGGCGAAACCTACACTCGCGGCTCCCCTAACGTGTGGGCACCGATCAGCGTCGATGAAGAGCTGGGCATAGTTTACCTGCCCATGGGTAACGCCACGCCTGACCAGTATGGCGCTGACCGCACTGAGAATGATGAAACCTACAGCGCAGGCCTAGTGGCCCTTAACCTGGACGATGGCCAAGTTGAGTGGGTTTACCAGTTCGTTCACCACGACCTGTGGGATATGGATACACCCGCACAGCCGGTGCTGATCGATCTGGCTACAAGTGATGGCACCCAGCCCGCGGTTATTCAGCCGACCAAGCAGGGCAGCCTGTACGTACTAAACAGGGAAACCGGCGAGCCGATTGTGCCCATCGAAGAGGTGCCTGCACCGCAAGGCGCCGTGGAAGGCGACTGGACAGCGGAGACGCAGCCGCGTTCAGCGCTTAACCTGCTGCCACCGCCGCTCACCGAGCGCGACATGTGGGGCGCCTCACCGTTTGATCAAATGATGTGCCGCATTCAATTCAACTCTTTACGCTACGAGGGCCAGTACACGCCGCCTTCGCTGGAAGGCAGCATTGTTTATCCGGGCAATGTCGGCGTAATGAACTGGGGCGGTGTTGCCGTTGATCCCGAACGCCAAGCGCTGTTTACCGGCGCTAAATACTTGGCGTTTGTGTCTACGTTAATTCCGCGTGATGAGGTAGAAGAGGGCCAAGGCTCTGCCAGCGAACAGGGGCTGCAAGCCAATGAAGGCGCACCTTATGCCGTCGAGCTGGGACCGCTACTTTCGGTGCTCGGCCTGCCCTGCCAAGCCCCCTCCTGGGGCGATGTGGCCGGTATCGACCTGCAAAGTAACGAGGTGGTGTGGAAGCACCGCAATGGCACCACACGAGACAGCATGCCCTTCGGCCTGCCGATTGGTTTGAACGTCGGCGTTCCGGCGCTGGGCGGCCCGTTGACTACCGCGGGCGGTGTATCGTTCTTGAGCGGCACGCTGGATCAGTATCTGCGTGGTTACGACATCACCACTGGCGAGGAGCTGTATAAAGCGCGTCTGCCTGCAGGAGGCCAAGCCACGCCGATGACCTACACCGGCGAAGACGGCCGTCAGTATGTGGTCGTCACGGCGGGGGGCCACGGCACCTTCGGCACCAAGATGGGCGATTACGTGATTGGCTACGCGCTACCGGAGTAACCGGTTAGCGAAGCTAGCAAACAAACGGGCGGCCTCAGTGATAATAAATGAGCACCGCCCGTTTTTTATTTACTTAAAGCATTTCGACTTAGAAGCGTACTTCTAAACCGCCATAAACACTGCGCCCTGGCGCAGGTTCATAGAAGCGGCCAAAGGTGCCGTTCAAGCGCACGTTGGCGTAATGCTCTTCATCTAAGAGATTGCGTACACCGACATATGCGTTCAGCCGGGTATCGCTTCCCAACTGCCAACCGTCGCCTACCCGCAGGTTCACCAGCCAGTAGCTATCGACCTCTGTCTCATTGGCGTTGTCCGCCACCATATCGCCTACGTACTGGGTTTCCAGCGTGGCAAAGCGTTCATCCAACCCCTGCCAAGTTAGCTGGTTGACCCAGGTTTGCTCCGGCAGGCCAGGAATACGATTCCCACCAAAGTTTTCAGTTGGCGTAGCAAATTGATCAAACTCATAGCTAGCCAGCGTCAGGGCGCTATCCAGCCGCCACTGATCGGCTAACTGCCAACCCAGCGCCAGCTCGATGCCGTCCCGGTCGGTGTCGCCTGCGTTCTCGTAGAAGGTACGGCCGCCATCATCATAAGGCACCAGCTCATCGCGCACGCGCACCGAAAACAGCGCCAGATCGTAATCCATGGCCAACGGTTCAACGTAGCCCCGCAGCCCCACTTCACGGTTCCAGGCTTTTTGCGGCGACACCGAGGGGTTAAAACCGCCGCCAGCCGGATTGGCAAATTCGGAGAACGTCGGGGTTTCAAACGCCGTGCCGGTGTTGATATAGGCCTGGTGCTGGGGGCGATAACGATAGCTTAAGCCTGCCGAACCGCTCCACTCATTGAAGGTTTGCTCACCGCTCTGGTCGCCATCGTCCTGATAGCGATCGTCTACTTCTAGCTCTACTCGGTCAAAGCGTGCACCCAACGAGAGCGTTACCTGCTCGGTCAGTGCTAAATCGCCCTGGGCAAACACCCCAGTGGAAGTTGCCGTCTGGGTTTCTTCCGCCAACTGCTCGCCAACAACGCCTTGGCCATTTACATCGTTTCGAAAGCGCTCGTCGTCCTGGCGAGCCACATCAACACCGGTGATGTAGCTTAGCGGCAGGCTACCCAGGCTGATTTCATGGTGATACTCGGCACTCGCGCCCAGGTAATCACGCTGATAACCGATGCGGCTATCGCCCACATAGGGCAACTGCTGCTCAAAATCGCGTTGTGCAACGAAGCCTTTTAGGTAGAACTCGCCAGGGCCTGCGGACAAATCTTCGTACTGTAAGCCCAGAAGCTGTTGGTCTACGTTCTGCCCTGCGTCCAATGCCAATGAGTTCGGCGCCGCTTGATCACGGCCACTAGCCACCTCGCCCGCGTTCAGCGCGCCAGGGTCTTCAGAACGGGGATTGTCTAGCAGGTTGATAATCGCAGTTAACGCGCGGTTACTGCCCAATTCGCGGCGCAGTTTGGCGTTCAACAGGTACTTCTCTGTAGAGCTCTGCCCCCGGTAACCATCCACATTGAGCGCCGAGAAGCTCACATGGTGCGACCAATCCTCTTGAGCACCGCCTGTTTGCACGACTGCCTTACGGTAGCCATCGCTTCCCACCTCGGTGCGTACGCTTGAGCCAGGATTATCGCGTCCATCGGCGGTGGTGATATCAATCACCCCACCCGCCGCGTTGCCGTACAACACAGAAGAGGGCCCGCGGATAACTTCGATGCGCTCAGCGCTGTCCAGGTCAATGGCATCCAGCTGCGCTTGGCCGTCGGGAAGCGTATAAGGAATGCCATCCACCATCACGGTAATACCGCGCACCCCAAACGGCGCCCGAGCGCCAAAACCACGAATAGAGATGCGCTGGCCTTGGGCAAAATTGTCGCGGTTCTGCAGGAACATCCCCGGCACGCGAACCAGCGCTTCATCCAGCCGCGTACGCTGCTGCCCCTGGGCAATGGCTTCGCGGTCAAGTGTTGTTACCGCAGCAGGAGTGGCATAAAGCTCTCGCGACAGACGTGGCGCTGTCACTTCCAGCGTGGCCAGTGTGTTGTCGGCTGTCGGACTTTCTTGCGCCCAGCTCTGGCCGGCGCCAAGACAGCTTAATAAACAAAAAGACGTGGCGGTTATTTTCAGCGGCACTTTGAACACGGGGACACTCCCAAATAGCGTAGAGCGGAAATAAATGGCGGAATTGAACGATTGTCTACTCGACTAGTCTTAGAGGATTCGCCAAGGCATGGATAAATAGGTTGATCGTGCCTACACTTGTGCAAGTTACACCAATGAAAGCAAAGGAGGCTTCATGGCGTTTACCGCGACTGATCCAATCAAGATGATTTTTGCCGTCATACTTCCCCCACTCGGGGTGTTCTTTGAGGTCGGTTTTAAAGGACATTTCTGGCTGAACATTATTTTAACGCTATTTGGCTTCATACCAGGCATTATTCATGCGTTTTATGTGATCTTGAAACACTAGGTTTTAATAGCCAGGTTTTAATAACTAGGTTTAATAGCTAGTTCTAGTGAATACAACGCCGCCTAAACTAACGCTTAGGCGGTTTTTTATGTCTTAAAAGTAGGGCTGGCATGGCGCCGTTTATGCAAAGTGTGAACGCGTTCATCCAGCTCAACTATTGGGCCTTCTACCTTGAGCCCTGGCACAACCTGTTGAATAGGCAGGGTTGCCACTGGCGACGGGGCCACGCCTAAATCCGCTAGCCAGCGGCCCAACTGTTCAGACGAACTGGCGTAGACAATTCGCCCAAGCCCTACCCAACCGTGGGCAGCGGCGCACATGGGGCAGTGCTCACCTGAAGTATAAACGGTCGCCTTTGATCGCGCCTCTGGTGTCATATTTTGAGCAGCCCAGCGCGCCAGGAAGAACTCCGGGTGCTGAGTCGCATCCCCATCGGCTATTCGGTTACGGTCTTCTGCCAACACGCCACCTTCTGCACTTACCAGCACGCTGCCAAAGGGCTCATCACCCGCGTTAAGGGCCTCTTCGGCTAGCTCAACGGCTCGCGTTAAGTAAGCGAGCTCTCGATCATCTAACATGGGCGCTCCTTATAGTCGTGATTCGCCTACTGCATTTACCCCTTTACCACTGCGGCTTCTTCGACAAACTCTTCTTGCAACTCCTCTCCTTCACTACGGGCTATCACGGAGGTGCCTACCAAGTCGCCTGTCACGTTCAGCGCCGTGCACCCCATCCCCACCAGTGCATCAATCGCGGTGAGTAGCGCGACGGTTTCAATTGGCAGACCCACTTGAGCAAATACAGTGGCAATCATTATGATACCGGCCCCCGGCACCCCCGCCGTGCCCACTGACACTAACGTGCCGATCAGCACTATTTGCACCATGCTGATAAAGTCCAGCGGTGCACCAATCACGTTGGCGGCAAATACCGCCGAGATGGCGATACGAATCGCCGCCCCATCCATATTTAAAGTAGCCCCTAACGGCAGACTAAAACCATAGATGCTTTTGGGAATTCCTAAGCGGTGGGCAGCATTAACCGTCAGCGGTAACGTACCCGAGCTGCTTTGGGTGGCAAACGCCGTCGCCATCGGTGTACGGGCCTCGCGGAAAAAGGTGCGCAGCTTAACGCTAAACAGCCGCATGATGCCGCAATAAATCAGCAGCTGGGTTGCCAGAGCGATATACAGTACAACCACCATATCGCCCAGTGAGAGCAGCGTTTCCAAACCCTGTTGGTTCACCGTTTCGGCAACAATCGCAAACACGCCGATGGGCACGTAGTGCAATACCCCCGACATCACTTTTAGAGTGACCTCATTTAGCGATTCAATCACTCCATAAAGGCGTTCACCCATGGCATGCTGTCGCTCCGATTGGCGCATTTTTAGCAGCGCGATGCCAAACACCAGCGCCGTAAAAATAATGCCAAGCATATTGAGTTCGGCAAACGCACCGATAATATTATCCGGCACTATATTCAGCAGCGTATCGACAACACCTGGATTCTCAGGCACTGAGAAACTGGCGCTCTCATCCAACGTCATACCGCTACCGGGGCTAAACAGCGTGGCAACAGCTAAGCCCACCATAATCGCCAGCGCTGAAGAGACGAGATAATAGCCGAACACCTTACCGCCCACGCGACCAGCACTGCCCTCGCGGGACTGATTCACCCCCACCATTAGCGTAAACAGCACAATGGGTACAATCAGAAAAGTAAGCAGCCGTAGCAGCAGGTCACCCAGCGGTGCCAGCCAAGCAGCCACTGTTTCACCGCCCATAAGCCCGACGACAACACCCAGCACCAGCGCAACAGTGACGCGTAAAATCAACGATGCCTGAGCATAGGCCTTCCATATACGAGTCATTTGAACCCCTACAGGTTTAAAGAAGTTGGTAGGTCTAATTTGGTAAGCGTACACCACACACTAAATGCATGCTCAAGAGGTCAGAGGCAAAAGGGATAGAGGCAAATAAACATGAAAGGTTTTGACACGCGCTACATTTCATGACACTGTGGCGCCAGTTGGTTAGCAAGCAAGCATGGTTTCAGAAGTGTACGAAAAAGATTTAGAAATGTACGAGATAGACGTGTACGAGATCTTTCGGCAAGCCTGTAATTGTATTCCTTGTTTTATCCGCTATTAATCTGGGTGATACCAGGAACTTTACTAAGCGCTTTGCGCGAAAGGATTTTATTATGTCTACTGGCACAGTTAAGTGGTTCAACGATACTAAAGGCTTCGGTTTCATTGCTCCTTCTGACGGCGGCGATGACCTATTTGCCCATTTCTCTGAAATTCAAGCAGACGGCTTCAAAACCCTGCAAGAAGGCGCTAACGTTTCTTTTGACGTTACCCAGGGTAAGAAAGGCCTTCAGGCTTCAAACATCAAGCAAATCTCCTAAGCCTAAGTCTTTTAAGACATAGCACTTTAGAATTTGCTCGAACCTTTCGAGGTTCGAATAACAAGGCCCGCTTATGCGGGCTTTGTTGTGTCTGGAACTTGCTAAAGTTGCGTTTGCGCCATCCTGTTATATTCGCGTATACATGACTATTCGTGCATCCACCGTCACTACCAGCGTCTCAAGCGCCGCTGCGCGAGCACGCCCTTCGGCGCTAGCCCGGTATAGATGCGGGGTCATCGCCAATAGATCGGCAATTTCGTCACTTCCATTGAGTGCAAGTGAGTAGCTTACTCTCTCGCTGCTATGGTGAGTAAAGCCTTCGGGTACTTCCGTCTCACTCGAACGCTCGGCTTTTAACGTGGGATAGATAATCTCCCGCAGTTCCCGCAAGTGATTAGGCCCAGCCTCAACTTGCAGCAAGACGCCATGGGCTTTCAGTACACGGGCAAACTCGCTAACCACCGGAAAGCCAAACATACACAGCACGCTATCCAGCGTTCCTGACTGCACCGGCAAGTGCGCATTACTGCCTACGACCCAGCTGCTTAGCGGTGTCTGTTTAGCATCTTGCTTTGCTGCGGCCAATACCGCCCATTTAGAAATATCTAGCCCCATCAGCGAAAGTGACGGTGAGGAAGACGCCGCGTGAGCTAATTGGCGAAGGTAGTAACCTTCACCGCAGCCCGCATCCAGGCAGCTAAACGGCGGGTGGCCTGCCGATTGAACTACGGCATGGCTCAACACCGCATTACTAACCGCCTCCGCAATGGGTTGGTAATGCCCAGCGTTAAGAAAGCGCTGCCGGGCAGCGACCATCGCCTTGCTATCACCTGGGTCGTGGGAGCGCTTTTGCTGCACAGGCAACAGGTTAACGTAGCCCTGCTTAGCGATATCAAAGCTGTGTTTTGATGGATTATGCCCAGCGGTACAGCGCCAGGTACTGCCTTCCAAGTAAAGCGGCTCGCCGTCCAGCGGGCAGGCCAGTGATTGAAAAGGGCTTATGCTCATAGGCGTTTTATCATTAATTAAGAGATAGTGGATAAAAAGTGGCCAAGAAAGTACTGCTTAGAGAATGCGATGACGCTCAAACACGCTAGAGGCTAACACACCATGCATCGACTGCTGCACTTGAAGGGCGCTTGGCCCTACTTGATCGCTATTTTTCTCAATGCCTTTGTGGATCTAGGCCACAAGATCGTCATTCAGAACACGATCTTCAAAAGTTACGATGGCGAAGCACAGGTCGTACTCACCGCACTGGTCAACGGGCTTATCCTGCTGCCGTTTATTTTACTGTTTAGCCCGGCGGGACATGTGGCTGACAGCCACCCCAAGGTACGCGTTCTGCGTATATCGGCCTGGGCCGCCGTGGCGGTTTCACTGGGCATCACCGCCGCCTACTACCAAGGGTGGTTTTGGCTGGCGTTCGCCATGACGCTACTGCTGGCGATTCAATCGGCCTTTTACTCCCCTGCCAAATACGGCTTGGTAAAAGGGTTGTTCGGCAAGCCGCGTTTGGCGGAAGCCAACGGGCTGATCCAGGCCGTTACGATTGGCGCCATTCTAGCGGGCACCGTGGCGTTTACCGCGCTATTTGAGACCTGGGTCTCACCGGAAGATCAAACCCCAGCGCAGCTGTTGCGCCAAATAGCCCCTCTGGGCTGGCTGTTGGTACTCAATAGCGTTCTCCAGGTGGTGACGCTTTACCGCCTTCCGCTTGATGCATCCACTCGATCAGCGTCGCCGCTGACCTGGCAGCGCTACATTAAGGGCGCCGCCCTGAAAGATAACCTGCGGATTATCGCTCGTCAGCCTGTCATCAGGCTCTCCATTATCGGCCTTGCCACCTTTTGGTCAGTGGGCCAAGTGCTGCTGGCCGCCTTTCCCGCTTATGCCAAAGATGCACTAAGTATCGATAACACCTTAGTGCTCCAGAGTATTCTCGCCGCGAGTGGCATCGGGATTGCGCTTGGCTCCCTATTGGCCAGTAGGCTTTCCCACAACCGTATTGAAACCGGCTTAATCCCCGTCGGCGCTGTTGGTGTGGCGATTGGTTTATGGTGCTTGCCGCTGTTAACCACGCCCGTTAGCCAAGCGCTGAACTTTGTGTTTATCGGCATCATGGGTGGGCTTTTCATCGTGCCGCTTAACGCGCTGATTCAGTTTCACGCCGCCGACAACGAGCTAGGCACCGTGCTGGCCGCCAATAACTGGATTCAAAACATCGCCATGCTGGGCTTTTTGGTGCTCACGGCGCTATTCGCGTTGGCGGGCGTTAATAGCCACTATCTGCTGCTACTGATCGCTACCGTGGCCATGGTGGGCGGCGGTTACACCATTGTTAAGCTACCCCAAAGCTTGGTGCGCTTTCTGTTGAGTTTCCTGCTGACACGCCGCTATCGTGTAGACGTCCATGGCTTGCAGAACCTGCCCGCTCAGGGCGGTGTGCTGCTATTGGGCAACCATATCAGCTGGGTGGATTGGGCCATGGTCCAGATCGCCAGCCCTCGACCAGTGCGCTTTGTAATGCTCAGATCGGTTTATCAGCGCTGGTATCTACGCTGGTTCTTCAAAGCCCTGGGGTGTATTCCCATTGAGCGCGGCAGCGGTGCCGAAAAGGCCTTGGCCGATGTCGCTGAACAGCTCAATGCAGGCGAGGTGGTGTGCATCTTTCCTGAAGGGGCGATCAGCCGCACTGGTCAACTAGGCGAATTCCGTCGTGGTTACGAGCGCGCCTGTGACATGGCAAACCCTGATGTCAAAATTGTCCCTTTCTACCTGCGTGGCCTATGGGGCAGCCAGTTCTCTCGCTCATCCAGCAAGCTTAAAGAGTTGCGCAATTCGCCATTCCACCGCTCGGTAGTGGTCGCTTTTGGCAAGCCGCTGCCCAAGGACACTTCTGCCGATGTGCTTAAACGGCGCATTTTTGAGCAGGCTACCCGCTCTTGGCAACGGGCCATGGGCGAGCTACCCACCCTGCCTAAAGCCTGGATTCAGAGCGTTAAGCGCCGCCCTAGCGATCTGGCCCTGGCCGATACGCTGGGCCGCCCACTCAACGCAAGCCAAGCGCTCACCGCCAGCCTGCTGATGGCAAAACGTATTCGCAAACTCAACCCCGGGCAGAATGTTGGCCTGCTGCTACCTACCAGCAGCGCCGGTGTTATCGCCAATATGGCGACGCTGCTAGCGGGTAAAACGGTGGTGAATCTTAATTACACCGCCGACCACGAAGCGCTGACCTCTGCCCTTTCCCAGGCAGAAATTACCACCGTCTTCACCTCGCAGCGCTTTGTGGAGAAGCTTGAACAGCGCGAGCTCGACGTTCGCCAATTACTTGGCGGGAAGCAGATGGTCTTTTTAGAAGACCTGCAGGCCACGATTGGCCGTGCTGAACGTTTGAGCACTTGGCTTGCGGTGAGGATATTGCCGACGTGGCTAATACAACGTTGCTTCTGCCACGGCCACGATGCCGACGCCACTGCCGCCATCCTGTTCTCAAGCGGAAGCGAAGGCGAACCCAAGGGTGTGATGCTGAGCCACCGCAACCTGATGGCCAATATCAAGCAGACCTCCGATGTACTCAACACTCAGAGCAACGACGTTGTAATGGGTTCACTGCCGCTGTTCCACGCCTTTGGCCTCACGGTTACCCAGCTGTTACCGCTGATTGAAGGGCTGCCGCTGGTGTGCCACGCCGACCCCACCGATGCCCCAGGCATTGCGGGCGCTATTGCCAAGCACAAAGCCACTATCATGTTTGGCACCTCCAGCTTTTTAAGGCTGTTCGTACGCAGCTCAAAGGTACACCCGCTGATGCTGGAAAGCTTGAGGGTGGTGGTTGCCGGGGCAGAGAAACTCGACGAAAACGTGCGCGAAAGCTTTGCGTTGAAATTCCACAAGCCTGTGTACGAAGGCTACGGCGCCACTGAAATCGCTCCAGTCGCGTCGGTGAATCTGCCCGACGCCATGGGCGTTCACTATCAGCAGGTACAGCGAGGCAGCAAAGTAGGCACCGTCGGTATGCCGCTGCCCGGCACCAGCTTCAAGATTGTCGACCCTGATAGCTTTGAAGAGCTACCTACCGGCGAGGCGGGCATGATATTGATTAGCGGCCCACAAATTATGCAGGGCTATCTCAATGACCCCGACCGCACAGCCAAGGCGCTCCACGTGCTCGATGGCCACCGCTGGTACATAACCGGGGATAAAGGCTTTATCGACGAAGACGGCTTCTTAACCCTGATCGACCGCTATGCTCGCCAACGGTACGCCACTCATGATGATCTCCAGCCACAGGTTTAGTGTGGAAACTATTCCGCATCTTGGCTCTGGAAAAGCAGATTTTGCAGAGGCGAAACGTTTGGCTCAAGGAACGATAGAGGAGGAACTGAAGCATTAAAAGGCGATGTTTCAATGAGGTCTTAATAAACCAGTTAAGAAATCAGCCCACCTTTTGCTACCGAGATGGGCTTTTGGGATGGGAGAATGATCCTCACCCTCTACTCCGATGGCTTGACCTCAACACTATCCTCTTCCCCCGAGCTTTTGCCTTGCGCCCCGCGGGCGATATCGTTGTGACTGATAACCACAATTTCACGTGGCCACCACTCTGGATGGTTATCGCGGATAAACGCCAACAGCTGCTCGCGTACATTCATCTCCGCCGTCCATCCCGCCAAAGGGTCTGACGTCATGAGATAACAGGTAATGGTTTGCGCCGTTCCTGTTTGTGCCGTCACGTAACACAGCAGCTTGTGGTGTTCGATAATGCTCTCTTCCTCTTTGGCGATTTCGAGGAACTTATCTCTTAACAGTTTTATATCGGCACTTAGGTGAAGCGTCAGCGTCAAAGACCGATACATCTTGGTACTTTTTACCGACAAATTATCGAAAGGCTTAGACGTAAAATAGGTGACGGGCACAATCAAACGTCGCTCGTCCCAAGACCTCAGCCGAATAAAGGTATAAAAGATGCCTTCGACATAGCACCACTCGCCTTCAAAGATTACCAAATCGCCAATGCGAATAGGTTTAGCAAACGACAGCTGAAATGAGGAGAGGATATTGCCAAGTACCGTTTGGCCCGCCACACCCACTAATACGGCCAGTACGCTGGCAGAAGCCAGAATGGACAAGCCGAGGGTCTCGAAGAGCTGAACCTGACCCAATATGTAAACCGATACACCGGTCACGGTGATCAGTATAATGATCCGGCGCAACGCGTAGAGCGAGGTCAGCAGCCTGCGCTCGTCCCTGGGCTTGGTATCATCGATTTCGCCCACAATACGCCGCGTTAAACGCAGCATAATGGTATCCACTAAGCGCAACGCAATGGTGCCGACACCCCATGCCAAAATACTGATGAGCAAAACCCGGAAGGTCGTGGTGGCGACCGCCGAAAACGACACCACATAATCCAACACCATTTGAGTGACCAGCGACATCGCAATCAGCGCTGCTGGCATGCCAATTTGACTGGCAAAAATGCTCGAAACCCCGGAAGGGAGCCATTTCGACATCAACCCAACCAAGCGGTGAACACCCCACCCGACCATTCCAACGAACACTAAGAAAACTGGAATGGCGATCCACTCCCATATTCTTAGAATGCCAAACGATGCCTGAAAACGTTCGGGGATATGACTTTCCAACGTAGAGGGGCCGTATTGCTCATAGAGCGCCGGAATATAAGACACGCTAATCGGCATAATCAGCCAAACCGGCTCCTGATCACCCACCCGATACCGGCCCAGGCGAATATCGTAGGTTTCCCCATCGGCTTGCAAAGAAGAGACCTCAACATTTCGACGCGTCTCGCCGACGCGAGGGTTCTGGCCTGTGGGATCTTCAATCACCGCGTCTTCTCGACCTGGCAGATCAGAAACGCTAAGCCACTCACCGCGCTGGAAAATTTCCGCCAGTTGCCGGGCTATCTCACCACCTTGCTCGCGTTGCTCATCTTCTGAGAACTCGGTAAGGTTGAGCATATGGGCAGCGGCCTCATACTCGCCCTGATCTGTCAGTTGCAGAAAACTCCTGATCGACTCCCGTGGTGTTACCCGGCTCGCTTCTTCAGGGGGTTCACCAAGCCCAGTATTTAACGAATCGACGGTAAACCATCGTTCGTTTTCGCTCTCTCCTCCTTGAGTTTGTGCCACGCATAGGCTGGAAAAGGTCAGTAACATTACCAACACACCCCATGCGAGCCACGAGCCGTTTGCTTTCATATATGCCTTATTCATTTAAGTGGGCCTATTTGACTACCCCTGACGGCCAGCATTGAACACTGGATCATCCATGTCAGCAGTTTGATAGGTACAGACTACCTTGCTTAATGAGACAAGGCGATGCGAAGCGATGGCCACGTTACTGACAAGCCATTCGCTCATCACGTAGCTCGTTGGGACTTGGTTACTAGAATCGGACTGGAGGCCGGAGCATACAGTTCAGTTCTCGGGTTCTTCCAGTGCGCGCTGTTCCCGTCGCCAAGCCGCGGGTGGCACTCCAAATGTGCGCTTGAACGCTTTGCTAAAAGAAGCCTCCGACTCGTAGCCCGCTTCCAACGCGATACGCGCGATGGGGGTAAGCGACTCGCCCAGGCGACGGGCGGCGACCTGCATACGCAGCCTGGCCAGATAGCGCATCGGCGGCATACCTACCAAATCGGTGAAACGCCCGGCAAAGGCAGAACGCGAGAGTCCCACTTGGCGCGCCAGCATTTGCGTTGTCCATTGACGTTCGGGAAAGTCATGCAATTGAGCCAGCGCCCGACTAACGAAGGGGTCGCCCAGCCCTCCAGCCCAAGCACGTTGCTCGGGCGGCAGGTGGGTGAGATAGAGTTGCGCAGCCTCGATAAACAGCAATTCAGCGAGCCTGGCGAGCAGCGCCGGTGAGCGCACTGACCCGGCAGCTAGTTCCGAGGCGGCAAAGCGGAAGGAGCTCTCGATCCAGGCCCTGGCCGCGCCCTCCACCACGTCCAGCGTCATCACCTTAGGCAGCACGCCAATCAGCGCATCACAGGGCGTCTCGCTGTGCAGAAAGCCACACAACAGGCGGGTGGTTTCGCCGCCACCTCCATAGACAATCTGTGCCAGCCCCCCTTCCTTTGTAGGCTGCAGTAGATGATCCACGCTGATGGGCCGGGTACTCAGTTCACTGCCAAGCAGGTGCGGGTCGTTGCGCGGCAGCAATACGATATGCCCTGCCGATACGGCCACCGGCAATCCGTGATCTACCTGCAATAACAGCTGCCCGGCGCTGACATAGTGGTAAGCAAGAATGCTCTGAGACACTGGGGTGAAAGGCCGACAATCCTCCGGAGTGACTTGTGCCACCACACACCAGGGCGCGGAGAACTCAGCATCAAGAAAGATGCCACCGGTAAAACGAATCATGCGCAGCACATCGAGTGCAGCATCCATGGGTCTGTGTCTCTATCGCGGCGGATCGGACAACAATACCGGCGCCTCGACCATTATAGTCTACCGTACCTCATCGTAGTCTAGCAGCCTGGTGAGCGGACTGGCCGCCGCCAGGTGGCAAAATATTGTCACCGCCAACAATTACAACGAATAACTGGAGCCCTGCTATGCTGAACGACCGCCAAGGCAACGCCCTTTCCGGCGCCACTTCCGAAACTTTGGTGCTTTACCACCGCGCCATCGACGCCTTCAATCTCTACCGCGGCGACCCCGTCACCCCGTTGGAGCAGGCTATTGAAGCCGCCCCAAGCTTCATTATGGCACGCATCGCCAAGATCTACCTGTTTGCTCTGGCCACAGAGCCCGCCGCGGTAGCCGCTGCCAGGGCCGAACTGGCAGCCGTTAAGGGCTTACGCTTGAATGACCGGGAAGCCTCCCATGTCGCCATCCTCGCGCAGCTGCTTGCCGGCGAGTGGAGCGCAGCAGGGCTCGCCCTGGATTACCACAACCTGCACTACCCACACGACCTGTTGGCCCTGCAGGCCGGTCACCTAGTCGACTTCTACCGCGCTAACGCCCGCAACCTACGTGATCGACTCGCTCGCGTCCTGCCCCGATGGTCATCCGAAATCCCAGGCCATTCAATCGCCATGGGCATGTACTCCTTCGGGCTGGAGGAGACTGGCGACTACGCCCGCGCCGAGCAAGTCGGCCGACAAGCGCTGGACCTGCAACCGCTCGACTGCTGGGCGCACCACGCCGTAGCCCATGTCATGGAGATGCAGGGCCGTGCCCAGGACGGCATTGGCTGGATGACCGAACGCGAGCCTTACTGGTCGGGCGACGACAATCTGTTCAAGGTGCATAATTGGTGGCACCTCGCCCTCTGCCATCTCGATCTCGGGCAGACCAAAGAAGTGTTGGCCCTCTACGACGGCCCAATCCGTCAAGAGCGCAGCACCGTGGTGCTGGATATGATCGATGCCTCGGCGCTGCTATGGCGGCTGACTCTCACCGGACAGGACGTCGGAGAGCGTTGGCAGGAACTGGCAATCGCCTGGGATCAGCACGCGGACGGTCAGCTCTACCCCTTCAACGATTGGCATGCGGTGATGGCCTACCTGGGTGCTGGTCGCGACGACCGAGTGGAAGCACTGCTAAAGACGCTACGCAATACCCGCCGCAACTCCGAGACAGCGGACTGGGCTCGACGCATCGGTCTGCCCCTGGCGGAAGGATTTGTAGCCTTTTGGCGCGGCCATTACGCCACCGCGGCCGAGCGTCTACACTCGGTACGTTTTATTGCCAACGCCTTCGGCGGTAGTCATGCCCAGCGCGACATCATCGACTGGACGCTGACTGAGGCCGCCATACGTGGAGGCAATCGCGAGCTTGCTGAGGGAATGGCCAACGAACGCTTGGTGCTCAAGCCTCATAGCCCCATCAACCGCGACTTCCTGCGCCGGGCCACCGCCCCGGCCGTAGCCGAACGTCAGGTTGCCTGTCGAGGTGCACAACTGGAGGCACCTCGCTCTCTGCCACCTCGACCTCGGACATACATGAGAAGTATTGGTCCTTTATAACGGGCCAATCCGCCAGGAGCGCAGCGCCGTGGTACTGGAAATGATCGACGCCTCAATGCTGCTATGGTGGCTGCCCATCATCGGCCAGGAGGTCGGTGAACGTCAGTTTGCCTAAGACGCGAAAGCGGAGGCTCCCGTCCCCTTCAGGTGGGAGCCTCCGTTATTTATTTATCGGCTCGTAGCTCTCACCGCTAGGGGCTTAGGCTCTTTAGCGCTTCATTGTGTAACGAAACCAACAGCGGCTCACCGTCAGTGTTGACGCGAAATTGACCATAGCGCGCGGACTCATAGCGTTCGGCCTCTTCTTCCTGAAAGAAGAAAGCGTTGGTAGCAAAGCGTACTTGACCATTGCGAAGCCGATAGCCCAAACGTCTTTCGTTTTCGCTTAGTGGATCGCCATTGTCCAGACGCTGAAAGTGAGCAATACGCTTTTCATCGAGTCGCACAACGACATAGCCATTGCGTGCTTTCAGGATATCCCCACCCGCCCTAGACTGATGAAGCGTACTTTGAATTCGGTTGCTGAGTGCGAAATTCAGTGCCATATAATCGCCCTGCATCAGCGATCGCGGATCTACCGGTGCCAGCTCAAAGTACATAACCTCGCCTTCGGCTAAGTGTCCCTCCTTGTCCCAGATGGCCCAATTAACCGCGGCCAGGATCACCAGTAGGGTTACCGCCACGATGATTTTATTCATCGTCTTGCCTCTTTATGTTCCACCACCAGTGCTTTAGCGCGAAGCGCATTGCCAGGATAAGCCCGCCAATAATCAGCAGTGTTAGCGCCTTGGTTAACAGTGGCACGTCCAGCCAGTAGTAAAAACTGCCAATGCCCATTAACAGCAAAAGCACCCCGAGCCCCATCACTAGGCGGTGCCCTATCGCGAAACCTAACAGTAAGACCACCCAGCCTTGGCCTACTCCCGGTGCATAAAATGAGATCAGCAGCATCGCGATAGGGCTTAGATATAATCCCCAATGGGTTTTGAAATGAGGGATTGTATAGAGCAGTAGCACCAAAGAGAACGCCACTAATACGGCGTTTAACCCAGGCACCGACCATGCAAAAGCGGTAGTGCTCTGTGCGTCAAACCAGAAGGCGAACGACTGGCCACTATGCGCTAATCCCTGCATCACCAGTAGGCCTATCAGCAAGCCATAGCCCCAAGCGTGTACGTCCCGAATACGGCTGGGCCAGCGAAATTCGTTTAACCAGAGCATTGTTAGCGCCAGCAGCACTATCCCACTTGCCACCGGTGCCATAGCATTCGCTGTCAAAGCCATATAGAGCGCCAAGCTGGCGGCAAACGCTGAAAACGTACGGTGAACCTGGCTCGGCATTACCAGCGCCAGTACGCTCTGCAAGCCCAGCAGCGACCACCCCAGCAGTGACCAAAATGGATAGGCAGATTCATTCCAAAACGCTACCGCTGCCCAAGCAATTAGCAGCTGCCCGGCTAAGCTAACCGCCAGCGCCAAGTGTTCGAGCACATCACTGCGAGCTTTGCGAAATAGCCCATAAGCCGCGCCGATCATCACCAGCCCCAAGCCCAACGACGCCGCGGGACTCTCCGCCACAAACACCACGCCCATGGCGATAAAGCCGAGCAAGAATAGCGCCGCCAACCAGCCGGAAAATGCCTGCAGCGCGCGCACAAACCAGGGCGTTTGCAACTGCGCAGGGGTGATAGGCTCGTTTAACGTAATGCCCGCTTGGGCAAGCCTGGCTTTAAAGTCATTAACGTTGTTCGTCACTGGGCAAGGTCCCGATGTAGCCGCTTTAGCCATACCACTGCCCCGGTGCCCATCGCCAGCACCGCGATGGAGATCAGCATCAGGCTTCCCTCCTGCCAATCGCCCTCCCACAGCAAAACTCTGGCAAGTAGCAGCGTGGTCACCGTTATCAATGAGACACAGCCGCCCGCGATCATAAACAGGTCAGGCCACCAGTAGCGATAAACGCCATACAGCGCCGCCAACCAGAATGGATAAATCGCCAGCACTGGCGACCCGACGAGGCCTACATCGACTATCAACGTCATCATTAACAGCGTCACCGGCACCCCGCTGCCCACCGCCAGCAAACGCACCGCCCACTGCCGTGGCCAGCCCCGGTAACGGGCACACCATTCCCAGGTTGCCAATGCCAGGGTGTTGAGTAAAAACAGCCCCCACAGCACAGTGTCGCTACTGGTCAAAATGCCAAACGGCACGCCCCAGGTATGAAAATAGAGTCCGATGGCCAGATTTATTAACCCCAGCCACAGCACCCAGAGCAGCTCAAAACGCGCCACCCAGACCCAGGGCAGCGTCATTACCGCCCAGCTAAAAAACAGCTGCCAGGGGTCGGCGCCGGTTTGGTACACCTGCCCGAACAGCGCCAACAGAACGCCCACCAACAATGTGGCCGACGTTAGCGCCACACGCTGAACTATCGAGCTGACCTTGGGCCAAATGGCGATACCTACCGCCAGCACCGTCGCGGCTTGCACCACGCCAAAACGTGCCCAATGGCTCATCTCCGCCCAGTTGTAGGTAATAAAAAACAGTACCGCGAAGGCCAGCGCCAGACCACCTAGCCACAGCAGCATTCGATCAATAAACACGGCCCAGGCACGGGGCGAAGGGCGAACCCCGGAAACCTGGATAGCCCGCGCCACCTGCTCAGGCGGTATCGCGCCCTGCTCAATCAGTGCCACCACTTCACGGCGTGTAGAAGCCATGGGATTCCTTGCAAATTAGGTGAGGGACATAAGGCTTAGCCGACGGTCTATAGTAGGCTTATTAAGCCTGCCATTCATGTCATTCAAGCGGTAGGCTTCTGCACCAAGCAAATCAACTCATCCATTACTTGTTTTTAAGACCCAATACCTACAAGTTATGTAGAACTTTATTACTCCTTAATGCGTCGAACCTACACTTTGAATAAACGGTGGCTCACATTAACGCTGACGTCGGCTTAACCTAGCAGGAGATATTCCATGTTGATAAAGATTGCCAAACCGAGTGACTTACACGAATCCGATGTAACGCCTGAGTCCATCTACCTCTCTCGGCGGCGCTTTATGGGCGGTATGGCAGGTCTAGGCGCGGGGCTCGCCCTTTCCGGCCAAGCACGCGCAAATGCCGATTATTCGGATGTTCCTGAAGGCGATGCACCCACGTGGTTAAAAGAGAAAATCAGCGACACCCAGTGGCGAGCTATCACCCCAAGCGACCCTGACAAAGATAAAATAGCCCCCTTTGATGACGCCAGTGGCTACAACAACTTTTTCGAGTTCGGCACCGACAAGGGCGACCCTGCCCGCCATGCAGGCAGTCTGCAGACCGAACCATGGAGCGTGGTGGTGGATGGCGAAGTCAATAACGGTGGGCGTTTTGCCCTAGAAGACTTTGCAAAGCCCTCGCAGTTTGAAGAGCGCATTTACCGCCTGCGCTGCGTAGAGGCGTGGTCGATGGTGATTCCCTGGCTAGGCATCCCGTTGGCCGAGGTGATCAAACGCGCCGATCCCACCAGTAAAGCCAAGTACGTGCGTTTTGAAACCCTGGTGGATCCGGAACAAATGCGCGGGCAGCGCTCCTCGTTCTCGATAATCGATTGGCCCTACGTGGAAGGTCTGCGCTTAGACGAAGCCATGCATCCGCTAACGCTGCTTGCCATGGGGATGTACGGCCGCGAACTGCCCAACCAAAACGGCGCGCCCTTACGGCTAGTCGTGCCCTGGAAGTATGGCTTTAAGAGCATCAAGTCGATTGTGCGTATCTCGCTGGTGGAAGAGCAGCCGGTTAACTCCTGGCAGCAAATCGCCGCTGATGAGTACGGCTTCTATGCCAACGTTAATCCAGAGGTCGACCACCCCCGCTGGAGTCAGGCCACCGAGCGGCGGCTGCCCAACAGCCTGTTCAGCCCCAATGCCATCGATACTCTGATGTTTAACGGCTACGCCGACGAAGTCGCCGAGATGTATGCGGGGTTAGATTTAAGGACTAACTACTAATGGCAGCACAGCGCGTATGGCTACTCTGGCGCGTGGGGGTGTTCCTCGCAGCGCTAGTGCCGTTGGTATTCTGGGGGTGGCAGGTGGCGAATAACGCCGCTGGCCCGGAGCCGGGGCGCTACTTATTGCTGAATATCGGCATCGGCGCGCTATGGATGCTGTTACTGACCTTGAGCCTTACCCCGCTGACCAAGCTAACCCGCTGGAAAGGCTTTGCCCTGATTCGGCGCCAGCTGGGTCTCTGGGCTCTCGCCTACGCCACCCTGCATATGCTCAGCTACGCGCTGTTTATCCTGGGCCTTAACTGGGCACTGCTGGGTAGCGAACTGGTCAAACGGCCTTACATCATTGTGGGCATACTCGCGCTAATTGGCCTTGCGGTGCTGGGCGCCACCTCCAACCGTTGGGCGATGAAGCGGCTAGGCAAACGCTGGAAGCCGCTACACAAATTATCCTACGCCATTTTAGGTTTGGTGCTGCTGCACTTCTTTTGGGTAGTCCGCGCCGACATGCAAGAGTGGGCGATGTATGCCGCTATTGCGGCGCTAATCATGGCCACTCGCCTACCGCCAATTGCGCGGACACTGCCTAAACTACGCCATCGACTGAGTCGTACTTAGCGCTTCAACGTACGAAACCTAGCCGAGTGCACGGCGCAGATGGGTACGATAAGCGGCTTTGTCGCGCTCTACATCTGGCGCCTTCATCACATCATTGGCGATAAAGGTGGGTAGTGCCTCTAGGCCGATAAACTCTTGTGACTTATGGAACGGGAAGTAGACACCATCCACACCGCGTCCTTCGAAGAAGTTGTCCGGTTCATCGAACGCCTCCAGGGGCGCATTCCAGGTTAACGACAGCATGTAGCGGCGGCCCTGCAACAGGCCACCGCTGCCGTACTGCCTCGTCGGGTCTTGGCGACTGCGGCCATCGCTGGCGTATAGCGAACCGTGGCCTTCTGTAAACACCTCATCGATGTAACGCTTAACGATCCACGGTGCGCCCATCCACCAGCCAGGCATCTGATAAACAATGGCGTCTGCCCACAGGTAGTTCTGCACTTCAGCTTCCAGGTCATATCCCTGGTCAATCACCGTCTCGCGCACCTCGTAACCCATTTCCTGCAGAGTGCTCACTGCCACGCCGTGTAGCGTATTATTGAGTTTTCCGCCAGAGTGGGCAAACGCTTTACCGCCGTTAATCAAAAGAACTTTCATCAAAAACCTCTCACGATAGTCAGTACACCCATGCTTTAAAGCGCTTGCATGGCGTTTAATGAGCGGTATTGTGGATTCAATGCATACGAAAAAATAGCGACATTTAATCAAGACACTTTTGATTTAAAATCAACAGTTGCGGTATTTACCATTAAGGCAGGCGATAACGTTATGGAAAGCACGCCATGAAAAGCACCCTTGAAGAACAGCAAGCATTTGTGACGGTGGTCGATAGCGGCTCAATCACCGGCGCTGCCGAACGGCTTGGCATTACCGTTTCAGGGGTTAGCCGCGCGCTCAATCGCCTGGAGCAAAAGCTCGGCGCCACCCTGCTACGTCGAACGACGCGCCGCTTAGAGCTGACCGAAGAGGGCGAAACATTCCTAAACCATTGCCGCCGTATCCTGGCCGCCGTGGATGAGGCCGAAGAGGCAATGCTGGATCGCCACAACCAACCCCAAGGTCGGTTGCGAGTCAACGCCGCCCCCAGTTTTATGCAGTTCGTTATTGTGCCGATAATTGGCGAGTTCCGCGCCCGCTACCCGGGTATTACGCTGGAACTCGATACCCATGACCGTTTTGTCGACCTGCTCGAACAGCGAGTTGATCTGGCCATCCGCATCGGCAAGCTGGAAGACTCATCGCTTCACGCCCGCCTCCTCGGCTACAGCCCGCTGCGCCTTCTGGCCAGCCCCGCCTACCTTGAACGCCACTGCACACCACAAAGCGTCCACGACCTTCAAAAGCACAGCCTGCTAGGCTTCAGCCAACTCGACCACCTTAACCAGTGGCCGCTTACCTGCACCGACGGCAAGCGCCTACATATTACGCCAGCACTCGCCGCTTCAAGCGGTAGCACGCTGATAGAACTGGCCATCGCAGGACAAGGCATTGTTTGCCTGGCCGACTTTATGACCATTCTTCCCCGCCAGAAAGGTGCACTGGTTGATGTACTGCCGGATCACATTGAACTGCAAACCCAAGCCGTCAATGCCGTGTACTACCGCCAAACCACGCTTTCCCAACGCACCCGGCTGTTCATGGACTTTCTGGCCGAACAGCTGCCGGGGAGGTATTTGCAAGGGTGAGGGGCTGGCGACATTCTCTCAAGTGACAGCACAACCAAAACAGAGAAACCGCTATCACTGGTGGGCTTCACCGTTAGCGTTTATGCATCTGCCGATCAACGACAGGCGCATGCTGAGCCATCAATTCCACGACCCAATCAATGAATACGCGCAGCTTAGCGCTGACATGCCGGTTCGGTGGAAATGCGACATACATCGGCATTGGGTCGAGGTGCCAATCATCAAATAAGCGAACCAGCTCGCCGCGCGAAACGTGCTCACAGGTCATGTAGTCAGGAAGCCATACTACGCCGAGCCCCGCGAGGCCCGCCGCAAGGCCAGCATTGCCGTCGTCAACCGAGATCACGTAGCGGCCCTGTACGCTGACGCGCTCTCCGCTGCGGTGCATGGCGTAGGGAAAGGCCGCGCCAGCCCGTGCCCATCGGAAGGCTACAATGTAATGAGGGGGCGCTGAGAGTTCTTGCGGGTGCGAAGGCAAACCCGCCCTTTCCAGGTAGCTCGGTGCGGCGTAAATACCGCTTCTTAGGTCGCCCACATGGCGCGCCACCAACGATAAATCTGTGGGCTCTCCGCCGCGCACCACACAGTCCACGCTTTCACCGATCAGGTCCACCATGCGATCACTCACGCCCATATCGATTTGAATATCGGGATAGTGAGCGTGAAATGCAGGCAAGGCAGGAATCAGGATCATGCGAGCAAAAGGACTGGGTACGTCCACTCTTAGTCGGCCGCGAGGCAACACTGAGGCGTTGGAGAGGCTGGTTTCGGCATCATCCATATCGGCCAAAAGCTTTATAACGCGCTCGTAATAGGCGGCGCCGTCCGCCGTGACGTTAACCTTGCGGGTGGTGCGGTTGAGCAGCTTGACACGCAGCCGTGCCTCTAGCTGTTGCACGAGTTGCGTCACGCTGGTCTTGCTCATGTGAAGTGTTTCAGCTGCCTTGGTAAAGCTGCCCGTCTCCACCACTCGAGCAAATGCCTGCATTGCGTTAAAACGATCCATGGCTGTGCCAAACACCTTGTGATTGTTTGAAATATACAAACAATGTTGAACAGAATTCGCCGTTTATCCACCGCGAATGCAGGCTTAAAGTAACTTCATCGTAAACAAAAGGTCAGTTTCGACCTACTGATGGAGATACCCATGGCTAAGCGTGACGTTGTTTTCCCCCAAGGCCGCCAGGCGCTTTATGAACAAAACACCTATTCCGCTGCCGTCCGCTCGGGCGACTTTCTGTTTGTGTCGGGCCAGGTCGGTAGCCGTGAAGATGGCTCACCCGAGCCGGATTTTGCCGCCCAGGTGCAGCTTGCTTTCGACAACCTGCAGCGAGTCCTGGAAGCCGCAGGCGCAAGCTTCGACGATATCGTCGATGTGACGAGCTTCCATACCGACCCCGAAGCCCAATTCCCCATCTGGTTGGAAGCTAAGGCGCGCGCGTTTCCAGAAAAACCCTACCCGAACTGGACAGCGGTCGGAGTGACTTGGCTGGCAGGCTTCGACTTTGAAATCAAGGTCATTGCCAAACTACCCGAGTAAGCACGGACACTTCTCAAAATCCTAAGCGCTGCTACCTAGCAGCGCTTCTGGTGGCGCCTGGAAAAGGCGACCATATTTGCGAGTAAACTGCGAGACACTTTCGTGACCTACCTCGAAGGCGGCATTGCTCGCGGAATAACCTTCGTCGAGCATTAAGCGGCGCGCTTCGAACAAGCGAAGCCGCTGCTGGTATTGACCCGGCGTTAGCGACGGCATGTATTTTCCTCCCGCATTCTACTTGAACGTAGCCTGCTGAGGGTCCAGCCAGCGGCACTAGCAGCATTGGAACCCCGATGATAGTGCACGCCATGATGCCTTCACACGGACCCTCTGTGTTGCACAGGATTAAAACTGCCAATTGGCCGGGACCCAGGCATAGCCGGTGTCCGTCTTGAGCATTCGGCCAAGGCCCGGGAATGGAAAGTGGAAGCCGAGAACAGGGATTCGGTCTGCCGCCGCCATATCGAAAATTCGGCGACGGGAAGCAAGCGCCTTGTCCTTGTCACGATCCGGACCTGGTAGCCATGAGTGATCAATATTGACGATGGGATGATAGGCAAGATCGGCCGTCAACAAAAGCTGATCGTTCCCAGAATGAACAAGGAAGTTCACCATGCCCGGAGTGTGACCCAACGCCGGAAGCGTTGTCAGTCCAGGGACGATCTCTGCACCCGCTTCGTAAAACTCGATCTCGTTCATGACCGGCTCGACACTTCGCCGGATGGCTGCAGCGAAATTGCGACGGAAATCCTCTGGTACAGGCATGTAGGAAAGGTCAGGTTCGCTAAGAATGAAGAAGTTCCAATCGTCACGAGGCACAAAAACAGTCGCCCGCGGAAATGCCTTACCACCGTCGACTGTTCGAAGATTGCCGACATGGTCCGGGTGCGTGTGCGAAACAACCACCACATCAATGTCCTCGGGCCTTAAACCGATAGCGGCCAAATTATCGAAGAGGCGCCCACCTTGCGGCCCCATCGTCTGCCCTGCCCCTGCTTCGAGAAGAATTCGCCTGCCATTCGTCTCGATGAGAAGTGTGTTGAGATTTAGCGTCAGGTGGTCGCTCGGCAGGAAGGCTTGCCTCAAAACTTCCTCCAGTTCCACCTCTGGTGCATTGCTGGCGTAGATCCGCGGAGAGCCGCCTATCAGTCCGTCGCTCAACACAGTTGCAGAGATGTCGCCGACGTTTAAGCGGTAATAGCCGACATTTCCCCCTACATTGCCACCCTGGCTCATTGAGGTTGCAGCGGAAACTGCCTGCCCAAAAGCCGTGCCGCCGGTCGGCAAGATCACTCCCGCCGCTACCGAGGCTGCTGTCAGTATCACCTTCCTACGATTCATTGTTATTCCGCTCATATTGTCCATCCCGTCCGAGTCTTTGATTGCAGGAGCCGTACCTGTTCTCAGCGAGCGCCATCCAAGTTAGGGGGGGTGGCCACTCCCGAGTCTTTATGACGTGCTTTCAAAGGATGACGCAGAACGGGCGTGCGGATAAGCTAACGAAAGCAGATCAGCTTATTAAGCAGGACTTTGCAATGCGATCACTACGCCTTGACAGCTTGGAAATATTTGATGACGTCGTGCGCTGCGGAGGCTTTAGGGCTGCCGCGCTTGATAGGGGCGTGTCATCCTCGGCCATCAGCCAGTCGATCAGCGTGCTCGAGGAAGCCCTAGGTATTCGGCTTTTGAACCGAACGACACGTAGCGTTGCGCCTACTGAAGCAGGCAAGCGTCTTCTCGAGCGTCTCGGGCCCGCCCTTCACGATATCCGAATCGCGATTGACGATCTAAATCAGCTTCGAGAGCGCCCATCAGGCAGCGTGCGGATCAATGCACCAGGGCCGGCCGCCGACCACGTGCTGTGCCCGCTGGCCTTTGAGTTTATGAAAATATATCCCGATGTAGACGTTGAGATCGTCAGTGATGCGGCGATCATCGATATTGTGGAACAGGGCTTCGACGCTGGCGTGCGCTTCGGGAATCAACTCGCTCAAGACATGATCGCCATGCCCCTAGGCCCCACCTTGCGATATGCCATCGTGGCCTCGCCCGACTATCTTCGCGAGCGCGGACGGCCCGACTCACCGAGCGATCTCTTGCAGCATGACTGTATTCGCCGCCGCTTCCCCGGCGGCACCATGGAAACGTGGACATTCGAGAAGGCGGGAGACGAAGTTGAGATCACGCCGCAAGGCCGGTTGACGCTGAGTTCGGCGCACCATGAACTCCAGGCTGCGATTGCGGGAGCGGGAATCGCTCATCTGTTTGAGGAATATGTTCACGCCGATCTCGAACAGGGCAGAGTTATTGAATTGCTCAGCGACTGGAAGAAGAAGCTGCCGAGTTGGTATCTGTACTATCCGAGCAGACGGCACACCAGTGCGGCGATGCGGGCCTTTCTCAAGTACATCCGCCATCGGTAATGGCGCCCTTTCAGCCATTGATATTCGACAGGCCAATTGGATTCATATTTGCCTGATTCTAGCGTCACACACGCAGGCCGTACCGGCGCTCAGCACCTACCGCCTGGCTACCATGATGTTCGAGGGAATCGCTAATGCCGTTCGTGCGAACTGGCTCGGCGGCTGTTCAATTAGTTGTTGAACCGATGAGCATCCTTATCCCCGTAGCTTTACACCCCTGGGATGACGAGTAAGCTTCGGGGAAAGTCATCAGCCAGTGGTGATAATGGTCGTTCTCGGCACAAACGAGCGATCTACAGTGACAACTGGGGTGAAAAGGAGTGCCCATGACTCGATGCTGATGGCAGCACTCCCTCATCTAATCCTCCTCGCTTTGGGCAACATTTCACGGGTCAACTATACTCCGTCCTAACGAACATGATGTCGTTACCTGGGCTGGTTGGGCGCATACGTCACCCAGTTTAGGTAAATCAATTAGCTTGATCAGCATAAGGAGTTTGCCGTGACAGCCACTGTCGAACGCACTGTTCGAAGCGGGCTACATCCGCTTCATGCAGTACTGCTTGCAGGGACTATTCCTCTCTTTCTTGGCGCCGCATTAAGCGATTACGCCTACTCGACGAGCTACCATATCCAGTGGAGCACCTTCTCTTCCTGGCTTATTGTTGGCGGTCTTGTTTTTACTGGTTTCGCGCTATTAGCCTCCATTATCGGGCTGTTTCGGGCAGATCGGCGTCGCGGGATCGCCCTGGTTTATTTATGCCTTCTGCTTGTCACCTGGATCGTTGGCTTTATCAATGCCCTGGTCCATGCCCGGGATGCATGGGCGATGATGCCCACCGGATTTGTTCTTTCGATTGTCGTTACCGTGCTGGCTTGCGCGGCCACGTGGATTGGTTTTTCCCGTATTAGCGCTGGAGTTAAGCCATGAAGTGTTTAAGTATCTACGCCGCGCCACTCTCGCTACTTCTAATCGCAGGCGTTGCCAGCGCTCAAGAGGCACAACAGTATGGGGCCAACCCCACTGTGCCAGAACCAGAACGCGGGCTCTTGCCTGACATGAAGGTGCCAGAGCCAGTCGAATGGGGTGACCAGCTACCCACCGTGCCAAATGGCTACACCATTACCGCTATCGCCACCGACCTTCAGATACCGCGGCAAACGCTGGTGCTACCTAATGGCGATATCCTGGTTGCTGCGGGTAGTGGCGGCAACGCACCGCAACTGAAGCCAAAAGACTTTATCGCTGGCTATATCAAAGATCAGGGTAATACCACTGTAGAGAGCGGCAACCGCTTAACTCTTTTGCGCGATGAAAATGGCGATGGCAATTACGAGCAATCAGTATTTGCCGAAGACCTTAATGCCCCTTACGGGCTGGCACTGGTTGATAACAACCTATACGTGGCTAACCAGGACGCGTTAGTACGCTTTGATTACGAGGAAGGTCAAACCGAGGCTGATGGGCCTCCGGAAGTGATTGCCGAGCTACCCTCAGCGATCAATCACCACTGGACCAAAGCAATGACCGCCAGTGCGGATGGACAATTTCTCTACGTCGGTATCGGCTCTAACAGCAACATCACCGAGCGCGGCATGGAAGCGGAAGTCAACCGCGCGGAGGTATGGGAGATTGACGCCGAAACCGGCATGCATAGACCCTACGCCACCGGCCTGCGTAACCCCACAGCGCTGACTATTCAGCCCGAGACCGACCAGCTATGGGCAGTGGTCAACGAGCGTGATGAGTTAGGCCCCGACCTGGTTCCCGATTACCTCACGACTGTTCAGGAAGGCGGTTTCTACGGCTGGCCGTATAGCTACTGGGGTCAGAATGTCGACCCACGCGTTCGCCCGCAGAACCCCGAAAAGGTGGAGTCGGCGATTGCGCCCGATTACAGCCTGGGTTCGCATGTGGCGCCGCTTGGCCTCGCCTTCTCTATTCCCGAAATGGGCGATGAGTTCGCGGAAGGTGTATTTATCGGCGAGCACGGCAGTTGGAACCGCGCCGACCCCGTTGGCTATAAGGTCGTGTTTGTGCCCTTCAGCGACGGCAGCCCTTCCGGCGATCCTATCGACTTCGTTTCCGGGTTTCTCACTGAAGATGGTCAAACCCGCGGTCGACCGGTCGGCGTCACCATCGACCCCGAAGGCGCCCTTATCATCGCCGATGACCTGACGAACGCCGTTTGGCGTGTCACCTATGAAGGTGATGAATAAGACGCTTAACCTATAGCGTGAAGAAGGCGGCAGCCGCTTGGACTGCTGCCTTTTACGTTTGAACTAAAAAGGCCCTTATATGATCGAGTCACTCGAAGAGCTCGAAGCCATTAAAAAATCATGCCGCTCAATGGTAACAAAGAGTTCAAGCCTTTCTGCTGGCGCGGCTATTATTCCACTACCCGGTGTGGATATTGGTTCTGATGTCGCCATATTGATGCGGTTAATTCCCAAAATTAATGAAAAGTTTGGTTTATCGCCTGATCAAATCGACAGCCTGGATACCCAATCCAAGCTATTCGTGATGACCGCCATTTCAAATACGGGCAGTAAAATGGCCGGTAAATACATCACCAGAAAGCTTATCGTGATGCTGCTAAATAAGATGGCAGGCAAAGTAGCTGCAAAAGGTGTTGCCAAGTTCGTGCCCTTCGTCGGCAGCGCCGTGGCAGGCAGCATTAGCTTTACCGCCATGAAATATATGGGTAACAGCCATATCGACGATTGTTATGAGATCGCCTTGGCGGCTCTGGAAAATGAGAAGTTTGAAAAAGCCATCTTGATTGAGCCAGAGCTAGAACCAGAGTACGAAGTGCCTACTCAAGATATTCGCGGTAAAGCTAAATAACACTCTTTCTAATGTGGCTCCGCTGGTGGGCGGTGATATGCTCTAGCTGTTTTTTTAACGGTTACATCAGGAGAATTGAATGCCCGCTTATGTCGTGCTGACTCGAGAACACACCCACGATTCCCAGGAGATGGAGCGCTACGGCGAGAAGGCGAAAGCCGCTCGCGAAGGCCACGACCCACAACCGCTCGCCTTCTACGGGGATTTTGAAGTGCTGGAAGGCAGCGCCATGGAAGGGGCCGTGATTCTGCGCTTTCCCGACATGGCCGCCGCCCGCGCCTGGTACCAAAGCCCCGCCTACCAGGAAGCTCGCAAGCACCGCTTCCAAGGTGCCGACTACCGCGTCTTTATCGTTGATGGCGTTGAAGAAGCGTAAAGCACAAAACCCCCGCCTTCCGCGGGGGTTTGCGTTGGCTGCCTTGATAGCCAAATGCATCGGCTAGTCACCCAGCCCAGCCATAGCTAGGACATCACCAGCGATATCTTACTTTTGCGGTAATTTCGCGACCCGGATTATAGTAGTCTGCCGTGGCTGACCCGACCACGTGCTGCTCGTCGAACACGTTGCTGACGTTAACGGTAAAGTCGGTGTCTTTGACGAACTGATAGCTGAAGGCCGCATCAAAGAGCGTTGCCGCATCGCTCTTGGACGTATTGGCGACATCAAAGTAGTAGGAGCTGATGTAGCGGGCGCCGAGGCCAAAGCTCATTTCCCTGCCTGGCACGGTATAGTAACCCCAGAGCGAAGCCGTATGGTTTGGTGCAGTGGTAAATTCATTGCCTTCCCTGGAGGCATTGTCATCGCGAACCACTTCCGACTCCATATAGGAGTAACCACCGATAAGGCTAAGATTTTCGGTCAACTCTGTCTTGGCTTCCAGATCAAGGCCCCGCACGCGAGACTCGCCAACGGTTTCCTGCTCGATGACGCCATTGTCCTGCACGACCGAGATAGTGACGTCATTCTTGGTTAGGTCATAGATTGCCGCCGAGAACAGCGCATTCATGCCAAAAGGGGCGTATTTCGCGCCAATCTCATACTGTTCGCCTCGTTCGGGCTTAACGCCGATCGTGGGTGGTGCAACCGATTCCACCATGCTGACATAGGTGGAAATTTCGTCGGTGATTCTATAGGTCAGCGCCCCGCGAACGGAGGTTTCTGAGAAGTCATCGGAATCGGTGACACCGGCGATGTTGGTGCTGGAGATATCCAGAGCGTCGTTGCGTACACCCGCTGTCACAATGAATCGATCATAGAAGGACAAATTCTGTGTCAGGAACACCGACTCGGTGGTGAAGTCCTGCTCGTTGCTGCTGAAAACGTTAAGGCTACTCGGGGCGCCGCTAAAGACGGGGTTCGCCAGGTCGATTGGCTGCGTATTTCCGTATACAGAGCTGTCTTCGGTTGAGGCATCGCGATATTCGACCCCCACGAGCGTGCTGCTATCAACCCGGTCAAAACGGGCGTCGTATTGCAGGATAGCGTTGCCAATCAACTCCTGGGCTTCGCTGTCGGTGCCAAAATAGTCGCGATTCACCACGCTGCCTACTCGCGCCGCAGAGTCAGAGATGTAAACGTAACCGAAGTCATCCGTCAGGTCGCTGTAACGCAGGTTACCCCGCAGGGTCAGCCCGTTGTTGAAATCATGAGTGAGCTGTCCGGTGAGGCTGGTACGCTCGACATCGTGAAAGTTGAAATCAGCCTCACCAAAGAAGTCACTGCGATCATATTCCCGATCAAGTGGATAACCACCGCTATTAGGAGTGTCGTCACGCTTCAAGTAGTCGAAGATGACGCTCGCTGAGGTGTAATCCGTTGGCTCCCAGGTCAGGCCGCCCATCAAGAAGCCATTGTTGTCTTTGGAGTGATCGTATTCGCGATCGCTATCCCTGATGGTGCCGGTGAAACGGTAGGCCACTGTCTCGTCAGCGTTTAGCGTGTCACCAACATCAATACCAGCCTCTTTTTCGTCAAATGAACCGTAGGAGAGATAGCCTTCGCCAAAACGCTCAAACCGTGGCCGTTTGCTTACGAAGTTGACCGAACCACCCGGATCGGCCGGGCCAAACAGGGTGGAGTTGGCCCCCCGCAACACCTCGACGCGTTCATAGGCGTAGGGTTCCTCGCGAACACCGCGCATTGAGCCTAATGTCAGCCCGTCACGGTAGGTGGTGGCCTGGAATCCCCGGATGTTGAAATAGTCGTTACGGTCATCTGAGCCGTAGAAATCGGTAAGGACCCCTGGCGTATATTGCAGGACTTCCTCGGTGGTAGAGGCATTTCGCTGCTCTATCTCCTTCTCTGTGATGACCGATACGGAGGCGGGAGTATCAAGAAGACTGGTTGCGACCTTGCCGCCCACCCACAGCTCTTGGGCAACTATCGAGTTGGCATCATCATCAGCGTAGGCCTGGGCGTTGACGATAATGGGGGTGAGGCGATACCCCTCATTATTGTCACTGCCGTCGCCTGTCTCCTGCGCGTTCCCGATCATGGGAATAGTCACCAGCGTCGTGCCGCACAGAATGGCGTTAGTGGCCTTCTGCCACCGCAAGCGGCTTGCGTTACGCCGGACGGTGCCTTTGCTATCAGTCATGTTGAAGATCCCTTGAAATGATTAAACCTACCCTGCGCGCCTTGTGATTTTCTTTTGAAAGGCCGTGAGAGTATCCAAACCTAGCATCGCGTAGTCAAGAGTGATAATGTCAATCATAATCATTTATATTGAACTATTGACCATGATCGCAATACACGTTGACGCCAAGCACTACCCGGCCTATCTGGCATAAACCCAAACACTGCGCCCTGACCACTCCGTTAGGGCTATCCATTATCAAAGTCTTAAGCTTTTGGAGAAGGCTATGGCACTGTTCCATAGAAGTCTGGCCGTTTGCGTGACGCTTCTCGCTGCGTGCAGCCTCAGCGCTGCACCGGTTGGCGCCCAACAATACCCCCTTGAGATCGAGCACGCCCTGGGCACCACGGTGCTGGCGGAAAAACCCGAGCGGGTGGCGACCGTTGCCTGGGCTAATCACGAAGTACCGCTTGCTCTGGGCGTTTTGCCAGTTGGATTTGCCGCCGCCAACTTTGGCGATGACAACGGCAATGGGCTGCTGCCCTGGGTGGAAGCCCGGCTTGAAGCGCTTGATGCCAAGCCCCCTGCCCTGTTCGATGAAGGTGACGGGATTGATTTTGAAGCCGTCGCTGCCAGCCAGCCCGATGTGATTCTTGCCGCCTACTCAGGGCTTAGCAAAGTGGACTATGACACCTTGAGCCAGATTGCCCCCGTGGTGGCCTACTCCCATGGTCCCTGGGCGACCGACTGCCGCGAGATGGTGAGGCTCAACAGCGCGGGCATGGGAATGGTGGAGGAAGGCCAAGCTCTTGTTGAGCAAATTGAGGCGCAGATTACCGCTACCGCCGCTAGCCACCCTGACCTTGCGGGCAAAACGGCCATGTTCGTGACCCACCTTGACCCCACTAATCTAGGGAGCATCTCGTTCTACACCGACAACGACGCGCGGGTGCAGTTTTTCCACGACCTTGGGCTGGCCTCGCCCGAGGTAGTAAAGCAGAACTCTACGCCCGGCAAATTCGCTGGTGAAATCAGCTCTGAACTGATCGACGAGCTTAATGATGTGGATATTCTCGTTACCTACGGCGGCCAACCGCTGATTGATCAACTTGTGGCTCACCCACTGACATCCCGACTGCCGGTGGTGGAGCGCGGCGCCATTGTATTGCTCGGCAATACCCCACTGGGCACGGCGGCTAACCCCACCCCAATGTCGATTTCATGGTTGCTGGACGATTATGCAGACCTACTCTCAGAAGCCGCACGTAAGTAACGACCGTAGCGGCACGCTGCCTGGCTCAGGTTTTACGGGTTTAGCCGCTGTCAGCATCAACAAAAAAGCCGCCCTGCGTTTTGCGGGTGGCGTGGTATTACTTGTTTTGCTGATCCTCGCTGTCATGCTCTCCGTCGCCTTCGGCGCCCGCGAGGTTGGTTGGCAGGAAATAACCGCCGCGCTGAGTGGGCAGGTCGAGACCATTGGCGATGCCGCCGTGGCAAGCAGACTACCGCGCACCCTATTGGCCATGCTTTCCGGAGCCGCGCTGGGCGTATCCGGTGGCGTCATGCAGGGCCTGACCCGCAATCCCCTCGCCGACCCCGGCTTGCTGGGCGTAAACGCCGGGGCAGCGCTGGCGGTAGTGATTGGCATCGCTTGGTTTGGTATTGAAGAAACCTCCCACTATATCTGGACAGCAATTTTGGGGGCTGGGTTAACCGCCGTCGCGGTTTATGCAATAGCCAGCCTAGGCCAAGGCGGTGCCACGCCGCTCCGGCTGGCACTGGCAGGCGCTGCCATTACCGCCGCGCTTAGCTCGCTTGCCACCGCAGTGGTACTACCGCGAGGCGATATTGGGGGGCTGGTGCAATCCTGGTTAGTGGGCGGGGTCGGCGGCGCCACTTATAGCCAGCTCCTGCCGGTGCTGCCCTTTCTGTTCACGGGGTTTGTAATCACCCTGCTCGCCGCCCGAAAGCTCAATATGCTGGCGCTGGGCGACGATACCGCCGCTGGGCTGGGTGAGAAGGTGGCCGTTGCCAGGGCCATGTCGGCGGTGGGTGCGGTACTGCTATGCGGTCCGATTACCGCGGTGTGTGGCCCGATTGGTTTTGTCGGACTGGTGGTGCCCCACGCCTGCCGCCTGCTAGTGGGTGGCGATTACCGCTGGCTGTTGCCCTTCTCCGCCCTGGGTGGTGCCGTATTGCTGACCTTTTCAGACGTATTCGGGCGGCTGGTGGCTCACCCTTCGGAGCTGGACGTAGGCATAGTGACCGCCTTTATCGGCGCGCCGGTATTTATCTGGATTGTCCGCAACCGCAAAGTAGGTTCGCTATGAACCCGCCGCCCCTCATCGCGATCAGCCACTTTAGCCAAATACGCAGGGCGAACGCAAAGCGTCGCTTTCGTATGCTCACAATACTCACCGCCTGCCTGCTCTCGGGCGTGGCGTTAACCCTGATGTTGGGGCAGTCATTCACCCCGCTTACCACAGTGCTACGGGTACTTGGCGGGGCCGAGGTGCCGGGGATTGGCTTCACCGTGCGCGAACTACGCCTGCCAAGAGCAGTGGTTTCAGTGCTCGTGGGCGCTTGCTTTGGCTTGGGGGGTATCGCCTTTCAAACCATGCTGCGCAACCCGCTGGCAAGCCCGGATATTATTGGCATCAGCACCGGCGCGAGCACGGGGGCAGTGTTTGCCATTGTGGTGCTCTCGCTAAGTGGCCCGGCGGTTTCAGTGGTAGCAATTGCATCGGGATTGGGCGTCGCGCTGCTGATCTATACGCTCTCCTGGCGGCAGGGCGTTACCGGCGGGCGGCTTATCCTGATCGGCATTGGCTTGGCCGCAATGCTGCAAAGCGTTACTGCCTACCTGCTGATGCGCGCGCCAAGCTGGACGCTGCAAGAAGCCCTGCGCTGGATCACCGGCAGCGTGAATGGTGTTCAGCTTGGCCAGGCGCTGCCGCTGTTGATTGCTTTGCTGCTGTTCGGCGGGCTGCTGTTAAGCCGCCGTCGCGACCTCGAAACCCTGCGCATGGGCGATGATGTTGCCGCAGGGCTAGGCGTTGGATTGGCTGCTACGCGCATTATCGTGGTGGTGTCAGCCGTCGCGCTGGTCGCCTTCGCGGCCGCCGTTTCCGGACCCGTAGCGTTTGTGGCATTTCTTTCCGGCCCCATTGCGGCGCGTCTGATGGGCCGAAGCGGCTCACTGCTAATGCCTTCTGCACTGGTGGGCGCCCTGCTGGTGCTGTTAGGCGATTATGCGGGGCAGTTTCTGCTACCCGCCCGCCATCCGGTGGGTATCGTGACCGGTGTATTAGGCGCGCCCTATCTTGTTTATCTGCTTATCCGCGACAAAAAAACCAGAGGCACCCTATGAACGCTTCCTCACTTCTCGCCCACGGCCTGGTGGCAGGCTATGCGGAACGCAGCATACTCGATAACGTTAGCCTAACGGTGCCCGCTGGCCATACCACCGCCATTGTAGGCGCCAACGCCTGCGGAAAATCGACGCTTTTGCGTGTACTTTCGCGGCTATTAACCCCCGAGCAAGGCAGCGTATTACTGAATGGCAACGCCATTCATCAATTGCCCACCCGCCGCCTGGCTCAGCAGTTAGGTTTTCTGCCGCAATCCCCCATCGCGCCGGAAGGTATTACCGTGCTTGAGCTGGTTAGCCGTGGCCGCCACCCGCATCAAGGTCTTTTCAATCGCTGGAGCAGCGCTGACGAAACCGCCGTGGCTGAAGCGTTGGCAGCCACACACATGGTGGAATTGGCCGAATACAACGTGGAGGAGCTTTCCGGTGGACAGCGGCAACGCGCCTGGATCGCCATGGCACTTGCCCAGCAAACCGACGTGCTGCTGCTTGATGAGCCCACCACCTTTCTGGATATCAACCACCAAATCGAGGTACTCGACCTTTTAACCGACCTCAACCAGCAGCGTGGCACCACTATTGTCATGGTGCTCCACGAACTCAATCTGGCCGCCCGCTACGCCGACAAACTGTTGGCCATGGCCAACGGGAAAGTCTACGCAGCAGGCCCACCCGAAAAGATTCTGACCGAGCAGATGGTACGAGAAGTGTTTGGACTGGAAAGCCGCGTCATTGAAGACCCCGTCACCGGCAAACCGATGATGATACCGCTCGGGCGATATGGGGCTCGTCCAACACCATAGATGGTTAATATCCAGCCCAGCGCTTGTTGAGCAAAACCAGCACTGACAACACAAAAGCTAGCGACTTCCCCGCTATGAAGTCGCTACTACTGCGTCGTCTTCAGCACATCCTCTAACGATGTAGCCACGAGATAACGGGCTGGGTTTTCACTTTCCTCTAGCGCTGAAAAGTGCGCCATACCGCACTTTATTTTGGCGTTTTCGTTACTTCGGCGATCATCCCCGAAAAGACTGTTCTTGGTCTCCACAACAAAATAGAGCCGTTGCTCGCCTTCTTTGTCGAAGACAATCGCCCAATCAGGATTGTACGACCCCAATGGGGTTGGCACTTTAAACCAGCTGGGCAACTTAGTATAAAGCTCCACGCCGTCATTTTTCTCTAATGCGTCGGCGAAGTCTCTTTCGGTGTTCGAATCAAATATGACGTGTTCGTAAATAGAGCGTTGAGTATCCAGTAGCATGTTGCGTAGATAGCCGGTCAGCTCATCCTTAGCGAACAGCTCCTGGGCGTAGAAGTGATCCTCACCTATTTTATGGTATTTAATGCCATCGTCTAACGCTAAGCGCTTGCAGCGATTGATAATTTCGCCAGCCTGTTCAATAAATTGCTGGGGGTTGCACTTGAAGTCATCCAGACGGCCGCTTTTAGTCAGAATAGTGACGATACTCCGCCGCGTTAGGTGTGTACGGTCCTGCAGCTCGGTCAATAAGTCCGGCAGCTCAAGGTCAGCTTCATTAAGCACAACTGTACTGGCGCCGTCCTTTTCCGTCGCCTGAACGCCGCCTTTTCCAATCGCAATATCAACCTTGCGCCACTGTAGCCGTGCTTTCGAAATGGCCGGGGCTGCCTTTAAGGCGTCGATGCAGTCATCCAGCAATTGGTCATTGTCGAACTGCACACGATAGGTCGTTTTATACTTGATACGATCCCACAGCGCCTTGAACTCATCTGATAGATAAACGGCTTTGCCCGCCTTGTCTTTGCGCAGCGGCACGGGCTTGCGCTCGTCGGCATTTTTTACTTCCAGCCGCCCAGAGACCTTACGTAGCACCTCGATAATCTGGTCGCGATGCGCCGTGTTAAAGGTTTCTGGCAATTCCAAGGTGCCACTTTTCAAGACCTGCTTGAGTGAATCCTGTACAACGCCGTTGGCGTCAATGTAACCCGCCGTCTTAAGGTAATCCCACAGCTTTTTAGACTCATCTAACCCTAAGGCAGAGAGAGTTTCATCGGCAGACGTAACGGTAATGCCGGCGAACTGGTGTTGCTCCAGCACACCGAAGCGGATGCCCGTTTCGGCCTCAATTTCACTTTGCAGATTTTCGGCAAACTGTTCGTAAGACTCCGTGGCAATGACGGTGAGGCGATTAATGTCGAAGCCATGAACACGCTCACCCTCCTGGTTCACACACAGCCTTAAGCCCCTGCCGATGGACTGCCGCCGCTCACGCTCTGAGCCCATTTCCCGCAAGGTACAAATCTGGAAAACGTTGGGGCTGTCCCAACCTTCCTTAAGCGCTGAGTGCGAAAAAATAAACTTGAGGGGAGTCGCGAAGGAGAGCAGCTTCTCTTTATCCTTCATAATTAAGTTGTATGCCCGCTCCGCATTCTCACGGCCGCTGGCATTGTTTTCCGCGGTATCTAACCACCCCCCTTTTCTATCAACGGAGAAGTAGCCGTCGTGCGCCTCTTCAGCGGCGTAACCCCAATCCACGTCGTTAAACAGGCTTTGGTAGGCGGGTAGCTTAGCCGCTCGCCGATACTCTTCCTCGAAAATACGCGCATAGGCGCCTTTAACAGGATTACCCTCGCCATCATATTGGCGGTAAAGCTCTACCGAATCGATGAAGAAAAGGGACAAGACTTTAATGCCCTGCGGCCGCAGCACCTTTTCCTTATCAAGATGTTCGCGAATGGTGCGACGTATCATCTCACGCTGGACGGCAAGCCGGTCCACGTCACCATGGGCCTGCCCCAATTGAAGGAACTCTTCACCGCCGGGGTAGCGCAGCTCCAGAAACTCCTCACCCTTGGATGTATTGATCTCACCCACGCGGAAGTCAGCATAGATATCACGCTTCGCAAGAGGCTGCAGTTCGTCTCCGTCACTAACCGTCACCTCTTGGCGCTTAACCCCTGTAGCGGTTTTTACGCTCAGCTCGACCTTGGCAGTGATGTTGCCGCGCTTATTACTCACCGATACCAGTCGCACAAAGGCTCTGTTATGAGCATCTTCGACCGTGGCGGCCGCAACCTCGATTTGCTTAACCAGCTTGCGCTCATAAGCATCAAGCGCATCCAGGCGATACACCATATGATGCTTGTCTACATGGGTCGCCGAGTAGCGCAGCGTGCATAGTGGATTCATCGCATCCAATGCGGTTCTGCCAGCGCCTTTTAGGCCACCATCCACGCTCTGAGGCTCGTCCACAATGACGATGGGCTGGGCAGCTTTTATGAGATCAATGGGCTTCTCGCCACCCGTTTTCTCGCTTTGCTTATAGAGGTTGTTGATGTCCTTCTTATTGATGGCCCCCACCGTGGCCACCATTATCTGTATGGTGGCGCTGGTGGCGAAATTGCGCACCTGGCCCAATTTCTTAGCGTCATATAAGAAGAAATCCACCGGTGTCCCGGCATAAATCCCATTAAAGTGCTCTTTAGTGATTTCCAGCGATTTATAAACACCTTCTTTAATGGCGATTGAAGGGACGACGATGACAAATTTGGTGAATCCGTAGCGCTTATTCAGCTCGAAAATTGTGCGCAGGTAGACGTAGGTTTTACCCGTGCCCGTCTCCATCTCGACGGTAAAGTCGCCCGAGGTCAGCATGTTGGAAGGCGCTAGACCGTTGCGCAATTGTACCTCGCGCAGATTTTCTAACAGCTGGTCGTCCAATAACGTTAGTTGATTGCCAAGGCCTAAATCGGTCTCTGCCATACCCAGTGCCAACTGGCGTTCCGGCTGCTTCATCGAAACCGTGAATTCGGTGCGGCACACTTCTTGTCCACGGAATAAATCACAAACGGCTTCAATGGCCTGCATCTGATAGTCGAGATTCGGATCAAAATTCAGTTTCATATCTGTATGCCCAGCCATTGAATGACTTGTTTAGAAATATCGTTGGAATGCTTTCCATCAATATTTATATTTCCCGAGTCACGACGAATATCAACGGAATCATCATTCAGCCGATCTATTTCTTGCAGCCGTATCACTGGCTCTCTCGTCGAAAAATACACAATAACCAACGGCGTAGGGGATTGGTTCACACGTTCATAATGTAACCTTAGCGCCTCAAGGCGCTTATATTTTCGACCATCGGGACTAGGGTAGTACCTGTTTATAAGATGGTTATCTAACGCATCCCCAATCGTGTGTTTTTTATACTCTATAACACACCGAACCTGATTCTGATCATCCACCACGACCCCATCAGCATCGCCGGGAAAGGCTGCGTCGGAGCCAGAAAGAAAGCATTCAACGGCGCTTGTCCCATATGTCAGGCCCTTCGTTCCTACTTTTACAGGGCCGCCAGAATGGAACTGTATCGCCTTTTTGAGGCTGTTAACCGAATACTTTCCTATCCCTAAATCGGCATTTTCTGTTCTTCTTATTACCCATATGGGCGTTTGCTCAGTAATAACAGACACAGGAATATCGGGAAGAATCATGGCTGACAAATCATGGCTATATTTCCGGCACACATCCTCAAGCCCATCAAAGCAATTTCGATCATCACTTTGATTAAACATATTCAAAAGATTGCTTTCTAGCTCTTTCGCCATTTCACTCTCGTGTTCAAATCGCACCTGACGAGCCAGCCACACTCTATTGGCTAAGTGAGGCGGCGACTGCATCCAGTCGACGAAAAAGTGAAAGCTCAACAAGCGCCAACCGACGGGTAGCGAGGGTGCAATCCAATCACTCGGGTCAGGGCCACAGCTCACAGAATTCCTGTCTGCGCATGATGCTTGCTGAAGAGGAGTAATGAACATATTAACGTCTATAAGCTGCGCAAATTTTTAATGCCAGACTGCTGCAGAATGGCTGACATATTCAACTTGGCAACATCATCGGCAAAAGCCTCATCAAGAAAGACACAGGTGACCTCGGCGGCTGATGCGTGCTCTTGGTACCACTGAACGATTCCCGAAGCCAACGCTTCTACATCGGAAGTTGGAATTGAACGTGCGAAGCAAGCTATTAATGTGCCACCACTAATAGAATAAACATGATGGTCAGCAATAGTGCGAGACTCGATAGGTACACAAATATCGTGTCCTAATTTTAATAACAATTCACAAAGGATATCTTCTTCACTACGCTCATCGACCAGATGATTGACGTTCTCTAGAAGAGATTGCTCTAGATTGGCAGGCTGGGGATTCCAAGCACGTACATTAGAAGTGCTCAAGCCGAGAACACGAAAGCCAAGATCGCCGGCATATTCCGGCTGATTTTCACTGATCCGATTAATTGACCGACGAATCCGCTCAGCGGTTATTTCAGCGATATTATCCAGCTTTAGCGCTTCATCATGATTAATATTGCCTAAAGGCTCTGGGAGCTGAACACAAATGAAACGCCTGTTCCCTTGATCTTGAGCATTTGCATCAAGAACAGCATGTGCCGTTGTGCCTGAACCAGCGAAAAAATCTAGCACAATGTGCTCTTTATCAGTGCTCGTTGCCAGATTAATCATTCGTTGCACAAGCCTAACCGGCTTGGGGTTATCAAAAATACCGCCAAGCCCTAAAGCTTTAAGATCACTATTGGCCTCATGATTGTGGCCAACTTCTTGGTATGGCCACAACGTAACGGGAGTAACCCCTTGTTTCACTTCACTTAAGAATGATTTTTTTTGAGGCGTCTGGTCACCCTTCTCGCCAAACCAGATTTCATTGGATTCATCCATCTGCCGCATTGAGGCATCATTGAACCGGCGATAGGTGCCTTTAGGGGGCGCCCATACGATCCCATTATTAAAGGTGTAAGGTTTGGTATTCGTGCCGCTTTTCGCATGGAGCGGCGTGGCCTTCCAAGGTCCCTTAAAGTGGTCATCGGGATTTTTATAGGCGCGAATCTGATCGGCATTCCGCTCTTGCCCATTAAACGTTACTAGGCTTTTATTTTTACCGTAGACCAGAATATGGTCATGATTGTCTGAAAACCACTTGGCATCGTTGGAACGTGTGTATTTTTTTTGCCATACAACGTTGGCAATGAAATTTTCCTCACCGAATATCTCGTCACTCACTTTACGAAGATTGGCTACCTCACCATCATCAATGGACATAAAAATCACGCCATCTTCGCAAAGTAAGTTACGGGCTAACTTCAGCCTTGGATAGATCATATTTAGCCAGTCTGTATGAAACCGACCGCTAGTTTCAAAATTGCTGCTTATCCTCTCCCCGCCGTCTATCTGGCCGGTCATTTTAAGATAGTTTTTAATATTATCCTGAAAGTTATCCGGATAAACGAAGTCCTTTCCCGTGTTATAAGGAGGATCGATATAGATAAGCTTTACTTTTCCGGCGTAACTCTTCTGCAGCTGTTTGAGCACTTCGAGATTGTCACCCTCGATCATCAAATTCCGGGTAGTTTCCCAATCGAGACTTTTTTCCTTGAAGGGCCGCAGCGTTCCCATGCTAGGCGTTAAGGCTAATTGACGCGCACTACGCTTACCGTGCCAGTTGAGTCCGTATTTTTCATCGGCATCAGTGATAGCGACATCGCCCACCAGTGACTTAAGTACGTCGACGTTGACGGACACGCCATTGGCGCCTTCAGTGACCAATTCAGGAAATAATGCTTTCAATTGCTCTATGTTTTGAGCGACTAGGTCGGCTGACTGGGCTTCCGAATCGGCTGCTGCTATTTTTTCCATACGTCCTTCTATCTCTATTATGTTCTTACTTTTAAAAGTTACTCGCTTGATAAAAACTCAACTCAAAAAAATCTTCCAGCTACGTAATTGGCGCCTTAAACGTTTATATCGGCTGAAAACTATCCCTGCCTTCGGTCAGCACGGCACTTCTAAAAAGCGTGACCATATCGTTGTTATTCTCCTAGGGAACGATGCGGTTTCCAAGGGTTAATTACCTTCAAGTGGGCTGCCTCAAATGGCACCGTATCGCGGGATGCAACCTGGTAGCCCTGTGACACGGAAATAGCGGCAATATGAAAAAAGCGCTGCTAGGCTCAATCTGGTATTCGCAAAATCCGCAGCTCAGAAGTAGGAGATCATTGTGCAGCTCCCACAGCCCGAAACGCTCTATTTCGACAGCGATGAAACGAACGGCTTTCCCAACTCCCCACTGCCGGTGCTGATTTACCGCCAGGTTCTCGACATCAGCGATGCAGAGAAGCGGGCCGATACTTTTGAAGCCATGTTCAAACGCCACGGCTGGCCCCCTGCATGGCGCTACCACCTATATGACTTTGACCACTTTCACTCCACTGCCCATGAATCACTGGGCATCTTCCGCGGGCAGGCCCGGGCACGGCTGGGTGGCCCTAACGGCCAGGAGTTGATGCTTTACGCAGGCGATGTGCTGGTGCTGCCAGCGGGCGTTGGGCATGCCAGCCTGGAGGCGGACGATGACTTCTGCATGGTAGGCGCTTACCCACCAGGGCAAGACCCTGAAATAGAACGCGGCGACCCAACACAGCTTGCGGAAGCACAAGCGCGGGTGGCTTCCGTGGTTTTACCCAAGAACGCACCGGTAGGTGGTTCACTAGAAACGCTGTGGGGGCAAGGCACTTAGAATGGGGCCAAACGCTTCCCATCTTCGCTGGTGAATATCTCTATTTGCTGATCATTCATGAGTTCAGCAGGGGTGCCATTGTTCACGTATCAGATGCTATCCGTGCCAGGACCTGTTCAAGTTGATGGCGATCCGCCTGGCGCTTGGCCTTTGAGCGACGAGCAAGATTTTGCAACTTTCGTCCTACCCCCGGCAATGCTGCTGCCCCCTCAAGATTGATCAATTCAAAATCAGGCTGCTCATCTTCGACGGACCATAGAAAGTCACATGACGGCTTATCCAGCTTTCCGGATATCCATAGCAGTAACCGTGCTCTGTTCTCCAGCAGTTGCGCCGCCGTCACTGGCTTGGCGGTCATTCCCTTGAAATGAGCATCGAAGATCGCCTCAAAATCCATCGGTTCACGGGGAGCCAGAAGTTCCCAGGCCGGTTTGGGGCTACACGTCAGATACACCAGAAAGGTTCGCCACAATGTCGCATCGGCGCGTTCATCTTCCAGCAGCAAGCCTATGTCGAACAGATCCCTGGGATGTTGACGAGACAAGGCCGCCGCCAATTTCCCAGCGTAGAGATCGGCAAAATCGAGCACCTGTGTTGAAGCAAAGCCGAAGGCCTGTTCGACTTCCGGTTGGACCACCATCGTTCGAACCGGGTGTACTGTGCCTCGCATCACCGGGGTTGTTTCGATCTGCACACGTGCACGGCCGCGGCTGCAAATCAATCGCGTGATGCCCCCAGTGTTCGCGCCACCCGATGTCTGCACCTGTAATTGCAAAGGGCGGGCACGTAGTGTCTCCGCCAACTGCTCCAATGCCGCTGAAATTGCCGCTACACCTGTCTCAAAGTCCTGCACAGGCAGCCAGGTCAGGTCGATATCCACTGATAGCCTGGGGAGATCATGCTCAAACAAGTTGATGGCGGTTCCACCCTTCAGTGCAAACCGGGTTTCTTTTGCCAGCACCGGCAGAATATCTACCAGCAACTGCACCCGGTCGCTGTAGCGTTTATCCCAACTGCTCATCAAGATCTCCCGGTAGGACAATTTGATACTTGGAATGCAAACGGCCCCCAGGAACCAGCGATCGCTTGCCACGACCGAGATTCACACCCTTGACCGATAGGTGCGAAAACCAAGCGTGCCCATGACGTTCGGCCAGCGCCAGAAACAGGCGCTTAGCCTTGATGCTGTGGCAATGGCGCAACAACATTTCAAGCCGCTGTGGACGCAGGGTGGCCATGCCCTGCATCAATGCATCTACCTCGTAGACCCCACCAGCATCCGACGCCTGATCACACAACTCCAGCATGGCCCGCTCCGGGGTCGAACACACCAGCACCCCGCTCTGCACAGCTTCACGCCGTTCCAGAGCTTGGTCCAACAACGCCTGATCCGTTGTCTCATCAGTAAATGGAATAACTGGCAGATCAAAGGGCCCTTTGCCGCAGTGTTCGATACGCTCCACCAACGGCAACTTGTACACCCACCCCGGCATACGATCCGGCCCATAGAGTGTGACCACTGCGGCTTCGCCCAGCCGAAGGTAGTGCTCATATCCCAGCCAAGCCAAAGCAAAGCGCCCGCCTACATGCAGGGACAATCCCTCCGTCCGTTGCAGCGTGCTCACCACTCCTTCCCACTCAAGGGAGCCTCCTTTTCGCATGTATACGCCACGCGCCGGGGAGACCAGCCAACCACTAGCGACATAGCGGGCCAACAAGCTACTGTAATAGCCATGCGCTCTTAACCACCGGCTGGAAACGACGCCGGTATCGCTTAGCCCAGTCAGCAGGCGGTTTAATTTACTCTCATTTTGATCACTCATAGTGATTAAAATACACTTTTTATAAACTAATACTGAATCGCCCCGGATATTCTAGACACCCGTTAGGCTCTTAAAGTAACGCCTTTCATACTCAACCGGTGACAAGTTATCACTTGTGCCGTGTCGGCGCTTTGGGTTGTAGAACATTTCAATGTAATTGAACACGTCGCGTCTAGCCGCTTCCCGTGTCGAATAAATCTGTCGCTTGATCCGCTCTCGCTTGAGGAGTTGAAAGAAGCTTTCAGCAACGGCGTTGTCATGACAGTTACCACGTCGGCTCATGCTGCCCACCAGGTGATTAGCTTTCAAAAAGCTTTGCCAGTCTCCACTGCTAAACTGGCTTCCTTGATCCGAATGCACCATCACAGTTCCTTGTGGCTTGCGTCGCCAAACTGCCGACAATAAAGCATCCAGCACTAACTCCGTGGTCATACGTGACTTCATCGACCAGCCAACCACTTGACGAGAAAACAGGTCGATAACCACCGCTAAGTAAAGCCAGCCTTCGTACGTTCGGATGTACGTAATATCCGTCACCCAAGCCATATTTGGCGCTGTTACTTCAAACTGACGGTCTAAATGGTTGGGTGATACGATGGCCGGCTTTCCACCGCCATAGCAGCCAGGGCGTCGTCGATAGCCGGTCTGAGAGCGTAAACCTTCTCTACGCATCAGGCGGGCCACTCGGTGCTTACCGCAGGCTTCGCCAGCCTCACGCAAATCCTGGTAGACCTTGCGATATCCATAAACACCGCCGCTTTCAAGCCACGCATGCTTGATCAATCCCAAGAGGCGCTGATCAACCCGGTCTCGATTAGACAGTGCTTTTTTGCACCATGCGTAGTAGCCGCTAGGGTGCACGGCCATCATGCGGCACAAGCGACGTACCGGATATTGGCCCGCATGCTTTTGAATAAACGCGTACCTCAGTCGGACTCCCTGGCGAAGTACGCGGTGGCCTTTTTTAATATATCTCGCTCTTCTGACACACGTTTTAGTTCAGCCTTCAAACGACGGTTTTCAGCTTGGAGATCATCATCTTCTTGCCGTTGTTCTACCGGCTTATCGTAGCGTTTGATCCAGTGGTACAAGCTGTGGCCTGACACGCCTAAACGCTCAGCGACCTCGGCAACTCGATGGCCACGCTCTACCACCTGTTTAACGGCTTCGATTTTGAATTCTTCAGTGTAACGGGGACGGCTCATGGATCCTCCTAGATACCTTTAGTATAAGGCCTAGAGGTGTCTACGAAACCTGGGGCGATTCAGTGGGTCAGAGTATGGCCGAACAAATTCAAAACTCTCTAAATCTAGTCTCAAGCGAAGTTCTTGCGTTCGACGGAGTAGGCCATCGCCTCGATAGTCACTGTGAACACATAGAAAGTTTAATTAGTTGCAAATATGAGCGTCTAAACGAACTTGAATCCCAGCTTAGTGGACTTGTTCGGCTTGAGGAAGCAGCAGATGATAACAGACCACTTTTTCATGATAGGGCGAGGGTTATTGGGCGAATTGATCAGTTCCTTGAGACAACAGCAAAAGACTTCCAGACCAATCTGGCAGACTCTACATCACTTGTATCTAGGATTGAGGAACTCAGAGACCAGGTTGATCCTCAAGCGCGCAGAGAGCGCCTCCGTGATGCGGAAAACATGGTGAGTTCTTTCGCAACTGAGATGCTCGCCGACCTTCCTACTGAGCTACCTGCAACAGACTCACGAGTCGTGTTCTCCTCTACGCCGGGCCTTTCTATTGTCGAACCTTCTCGACGAGCAGTTCTCACGATGGCTGAGATCGGTTCCGACCAAAACTACCTAGCAATCCATCTAGCACTTGCCTTTTCACTTCAGAAACTTTTTGAAACAGTCAAAGCCCCCGTCCCTGGTCTTCTAGTCATTGATCAAATCAGCCGTCCTTATTATCCCAAAGGTGGCGACGAAAAAAGGCTACAAGAAATGGAGAAAGATGACGATCAGTTGGCTATGCAACAGATTGTTCGGTTTTTATTTGAAGAAACTGCCCGCCAAGCTGGGTTACAAGTTATCCTTATTGAGCATGCCTACATCGAGAATGACCCGGAGTATGTTGCGGCGGTTAAGGGACGGTGGACGAAGGCATCGGGGGTGAAGCTTATTCCTTCTGACTGGCCACTGCGGAGCTAACAGATTGACGAAAACGCAACTATGTAAATAGTTGCGAACCGATTAGCCAGGAGAACTGTGTAACTCGACCCTTCTAATTCGCCAAAAACCCACCTTTCGGCGGGTTTTTGCGGACAGAGCTAGCAAGTAAAACTCACTCCCACTCCATAGCAACTCTAAAATAATAGCGTTTTATTTCAGTGGGTTAAAAACTTCTCAATAATAGCGTGTAACTTTTGTGCATCTAGGCGAAATCTATACAATGCCAACGGACGCTGTAAAATCAATCAGTTACGCAAAATCGTTACACGCTTTGCAACTGCTCAAAGCGAACCCTAAGCGTTAAGCAGCAGCAAGACATCGACAAGTCGTGTTAACACGAACAACTAGCGCTTAGCTTTAGGCACGCTCCTCGCGTATGTAGCCTGTTTTTCCACAATCTCATCGAGTTCGCCTGCAAGTACAGCCTCTTTTATTTTTTGCAAAGTCGGTTCCACTTCCTCGACGTTAGCAAGTTCAATAGCCTGCTTTCCTTTGGCAAACTCTAACGGCTTGCTTCCATAACGAACCGTTAGTAGAACACTGCCGCCTGCCCCATGAGTCCACCAACGCTTAACACGCTTAGCATACTCAACTTTCCTTTGCGTGCCATCCTCGTCTGTCACCCACTTCGTTTTAGTAGGTGCAAACCCAGCGTCAGTTGCGAGAGAAATTTGCTCGTCAATTTTGTCAACTAGCTTGTTCCTACGATTAACAACCGGATTATTTGCGGACTGCGGAGTGTGCTGGACAAGCTTGAGCGAATCAAAAATAGACATAAAAATAGCCTCCTGTTCTTTATAACTACAATGTAGCTTCAGACTCAGAAGGCTGTCATCCGAAAAATAGAATCCAACTATTCAATTTTCAGAAACGCCGCAAGCTCATTGGATTTCACTTCATCAAACTCTTTGGCATTATCTTTATTACCACTGCATTTTAAAGTATTGATAGCCCGCCCAACCACACCCAATTTAACTTGAAGCTTTGTCTGTAAGCGGCAGTCAGAACCCTTTTTCTCAATACTACGTGACGTAACTAAACGCGGCAAAGAAACCAAATCTGCACCCAAGTCACTGCCTGCTTCAAAGCTTATGTCTCTATCAAACCAAATTCGAAGATGTGCGTCATAGTGCAAAATTTCTTGCAGTATCTCCAGCGCATCCTCACACAAGCTTTCACTCTTGTCGTAGAACTTCTTCGCTATCGAGTGCTTGCCTTTGTTACTGTAGCCTTCAGCACGGTTGAATTGAAACGTGGCTTGCTTTAGCTTTTCTTCGTAGCATCTAAGTTCATCAGGTATTTCTTTGAGTTCTTTACGCAGCTCAAGTTGCTCTTGCCACTCTGCTTCTATCTGTTCGAACTCGTCTTCACTAAGCCAAGTTTGCAGTTGACGGTTTTGCACGTTTTTTCCACGCCTAAGCTGCTCTGCCATACTCTCGAGCTTGGCGAGCTTTCGTTGCTCGTTCGCACTAAGATTATCCCGCTTAGCTCCGCTTATTTCTGATGAAGCATTGAGCCTTTCTCGCCAAGTAGACGACGGTTTTTTCTGATTGTCGTACCATTCACTCATAACAACACCAAAATCAAAAAGTGCTTCAGTGCATCTTGGACTCAAGTCTATTTCTAAGCGTTGCAGTAAAAGAAAGTGCTTCATCTTTAGTTATTCTAAAATAAAGATTTTCGCTATCTTCAGAAATCACTTTTGCCCCGCTCTTAAGGTGATAACTTACAACTTTCTCATTTTCTTTATTAACTTCAAACTCGCTTTTCGAAAACCCAAGGTTATTAAAGGCAAACTCGTATACAAAGATAGCAGTTTCCATTGCTGCGAATCTTGTTTTATTCGAATCTAATATCCAACTTCCCCATTCAAAGCTGTCATCTCTGAAGTTATACAGCCTAACTGTACCGCATCGCTTATTATTTTCGATATTTTTAATGATAAAATAAAAAGATGAACGCACAAGCTGATTTTCTTTTATATAGTTATTGATATACGAACGCTGCTGCTCTGGCTCGCTACTGACTTTTGAGATGTATTTACTATACGAAATATCAGTTCTCAATGAATATACGTATGATGAGTCGCCTTCTGTAACCTCTCGCACTTCGATTGTGTAAAGATTAGGGTAGTTGCCATAACGGGTGGCTAGATTTCGCCGGACTTCCGGAGAATTAATTTTCTCTAGAGTTGACAAAATCTCTCTATCAGCATTTACATTAAAAGCTATAGCTGCGCTCAATATATTATCATTTAATTTCGCAATCTCCAGTAATTCATCTTTATTCGTAAGAGGATTGTTTGCTTTACGGAAAATCTCGTGCGTCATCTTAAAGTTCTTTACATCTATCATTGCTTCTTCATCCTTTAGCCAAAAACTATAATTTATTTTGCGGAAAAGAAAACCTAATATTAAACTCTTCCACTTTAATGAAAGACACCTTCACGACTATAATAATTAAATACACCATAACTTCATTAAGCTTCTACCTCTTACGCTACGCTTAATTATAAGAACTTAGCAGATAGTTTTCTGGGTTATAGTTATTATTATACAGATTTTACCGAGCCTTGGAAAGCACGTTTTTTTACGTCTGATAGTTCAAGGATAGTGCCATGAGTATTTTTAATACGTATAACTATACCAGTCAGCCGTTCTGCCAACTGTAAAGACATAGCGCATAAAACCGTTCACTTTTTAATGGTTTTTAGGCGGGACTTTATTAATTGCGTTGGTTTGATAACGGTGGCTGAGGACGAATTGGTTGCGTGCTTCTTCTCTCCTTATCGTTTGATATTGAATTTGGTGGCTGCTTTATTGGCGGTTGCTTAACGATTTTTCTTTGTGGAATTGCTATTTTTTGTTTTTTTGTCACCACCTTCGGCTTTGTTAGCTTCTTCGCCATTGCCACGACACTTTGACTTGTACCCATGAGAAGCTGAAGCGCAGCTAATTTTGTCTCTGCGTCTTCTTTATCAAGCTGATTTCTAATCACCAGTAATGATTTCTGTATAGCATCTATTGTTTCTTTACTCATTAATAGTCCTTTTAAGAATGGAGTGAGTCAAAATCACCACCTCGAATCTGTAAGTACTTCCCTATGAGATTTGGTATCCAGTTTTATTCTATCTTACAGAACCAATTTCAAGAGCTAGCCCATATTGACTTGCTCTGCACATTAATCTCTTTATGGCAACGTTCACTCAACTCATAAAATTTATTTGAAATTTCCTTGTGCTCATCTATTTGTGACATCACGTTTGCATAGTGCTGGAGCTTACTAGCACATATGGCTAATACGTCCAGGCTGGGTTTCACACGCTTAAAACGCAGAGTCCGCATGTAACACTCGCTTCTACATAGCCAATCCCTACTGAACTCACTCTCACTCCTCACAGCACCAAGCTGGCGTAAAAGCTCATAAACCTCATTGATTACCATATTATTAAAGCACTGCCTCCTTGTTGATAAATAACATTACGCAAAGCTTGCTCTCTGTGTATTTAGCTCAGCGTATTAGGAGTATAAAAAACGTGCATTATTTGGAAAAAACTAAAATTGATGGAGCAACGTGGGTACGACAGCAAAATTTTTGGCTATTTGGCACTGCAACATTCAAAGATGGTAGTCAGACAAGCGATGAGCAAGCAATAGCTGATGCAACACATTTTTTCAATATACTGGACAGAAAGCTACTCACAAGAAGAGAACTTAGTGAAGGCATAAGATTAGAAAGGCTAGTTTTTTTGGAGCATGGTAAATTACGTGCAAACACACACATCCACTTCTTTATAAAAGGCAATCATCTGAAGCACTACAGGCAAATTTATCACAACAGCATCGATATTTGGGAATCACGAATACAAAAAGGGCATAGTATGCTTATGAAAAACAACATAAGCGCCGACGATACACGTAGTGAATACTGCTGGAAAGAGCTTACAGAGCGTGAGGGCGATGTTCTTTTAATAGAGTGTTGCTATTTAAAAAAACACTGACAGTTAATTTAGTCTAAGAAAGGCGATGCCTATAGTTGACTTACGACTGCCAGCGAGACACCTAGCTACTCATTCTCATAGAGTGGCTTGTTATCGTATTGACTAAACGGCACAACAGTACAGCTAAAACACATCACATATAAAATGTAAGAAAATACATAATATCTTACATTACCACTTAAACTGTTGAAATGATTACGTCTTCAACTCAGCCAAAAGGACTTGTCCAATTAAAACATCAGAAAATACACTACTTGCACGAAAACATTAGATTTTGGGGACAAAGCAATGGCGCAGGCAAAGACACTCAGCAAAGCAGAACTCAAGCGCGTACTCCAGCACGTGGATGCTTGCGAACGCTACAGCGAGCGAAACAGAGCAATGCTGCTGCTTACGCACTGGTGCGGTATGCGCATTGGAGAGGTTGCGAGCTTACGCGTGAGCGATGTCGTCAGCGAGGACGGCGACATACGTTCAGAGATACGCCTGACAGCGTCCCAGACGAAAGGCAAGCGCACGCGCGTCGTATACGTTCCATCCCGCATGCGCAAGGAGCTACTGCGGTATCTACAGCGCTCAACGACGCGCTGTAGCAGCGTTTACCTATTCAACACGCAAAAGAGCCAGCGGTTCACTGCGAATACTGCTACGCAGCTCCTACAGCGCTTGTACGCACGCGCGGGCATCGAGGGCGCTACTAGTCACAGCGGACGGCGCACGTTCATTACGGAGCTAGCTGGCAAGGGTGTAAGCGTTAGGGTACTTGCTGAGCTGGCAGGACACCAGAGCATACAAACCACTCAACGCTATATTGATGTTAACGATAACATGCTGAGGAAGGCTATTGAGTCAATATAATATCAGAGCTTTTTAATTATATCATAGCCACCTTGGAGAAATGCTACATGGCAGCCTTCAATATTACTCCACTTCTCTTCTTCATTGCCACCTTCATAAAGCTCTTCTAGTAGTTCGTCTTCTTTTCGCTCGCTTAAATCACCTTCAATATACCACCAAACTTGTATATCGCCGGTTATGCTGACAATATCATACTTGTAGTCATTGAGGTTTAGTTCTTCGTCATCGTCCGGAAGGGCGTTCGAGCTCGGAAAGACAATAGTGATTTCAGCACCGCCAGTATTTTCTTCCCTCCTGGCAACAACTTTTTCCCCGCCCACAATTCTTTCATATGAGTCATAGAATATTAGTCCACCAGTACAGGACTCACGAATCAAATACTTTTGCATTTTTATTATCTCTTAAATCGTTACAATAGTGCCATCTTCATTTCGGCGATAGTCTGCTAACGCGTTTGTCAAGCGAATTTCATCGTTCAGATGATAGTATGTTTTCTCTATTTGAGCAACACTAGTACCACACATGTCGGCAATCTGCCTGAAGCTCAACCCACTCATAATTCGCTGCGTTATCATAAAATGACGAAGACTGTAGGGAACCAGGTTTCTGTTCTCTTTGTCTTCAATCTCTGCCAATTCTACAATCTTATGAAAGTGGTAGAGCAGTGCACGCTTACTTATCTCGTTTTCTCCATCAACACTAAACACTAGGGAATTAGTTGACAATGGCTTTGCAATCTTCTTCAACCTTTCAAAGTACTGCCCACCTCGGCAATATATAATTCTGCTGGTTCTAACTTTACTAGTCTCTGCACGAACTCTGATTTTCGCCAGCTTTTTTTCTATGCCTTGGCTTTTTACAATATCGATTTCAACATCATTCCATCTAAGCTGACGTTGCTCACCAACCCTCAATCCGCTATTTGCGGCAATCAAAATATAGTGCCTTACAAGCTGTCGCATAATCAGTTCATCAGCATCGATTTTCTTATTGGACTTGGCGCAGTATGCTCTCATCACCTTAACAAGCTTATCGTATTCTTCGCTTGTAAAAGTCGCCCTTCTCACAGCCTCGTTATTCCCGTCTACTTTGGGGAGCTTTGGAAAATCAAACGAGTCTATGTGTGTATCATGCTGCTTGAATAGATAGCGCATGCAGCCATTGATAGTGCTTTGCTCGTTTTTAAGCGTAACCTGCTTTACATTACCCTTAGACGCTTTCATTCTATGATGGAAGTATCCTTCACAATCAGTCCGCGATAGTTCTTTAAGCCTAGTTTCTTTACCTATGAAGTCTAGCCAGTGCTGGAGATGCGTTTTAATAGTCACGAACCTGCCACTTACTATCAACTTGCTCTCTACGTCTTTCTGGCGCTGGGCAAGATACTTGCTTACGCCACCTTTAGTGGTTAGGGAAAAGTATGTCTTGCCCATTCTTTGATTAGCATACAACTCTAAGTAGAGCTCTTTCCCCTTCTCCATAGCAGTCGATTGGCTGCGAGTACGCAAGCTTTTCCTAGCATACTTTTTCTCATTCTCCAGCCACATGCGAAAATGCCAGTATTCGCCTCGCTTATATATTATGGCTTCGTCAAAAATCTTTATTTCGTCTTCTGAAAAGTTCTTCTTCTTTATAGTCATTGCCAAGTCTCGAAGTACTACTGTCCGCAGTAGTCACAGTTCTGTGCGACATTTTGTGCAACGCTATAAAAAAAACGCAAGGAAATCAATGAGTGAATTCCTTGCGCGCCACTTTTGTGCAACTTTTAAATTCAATTAAATCAATGGCTTACTATATAATAACTACTCCCACTCAATAGTAGCAGGCGGCTTGCTGGAGACATCATAAGTAACCCGCGAAACCCCTTCCAACTCATTGATAATCCGGTTGGAAACCTTCTCCAGCAGCTCATAGGGAAGGTGCGCCCAGCGGGCGGTCATGAAGTCGATGGTTTCTACCGCGCGTAGCGCGATGACCCATTCATAGCGGCGGCCGTCGCCTACTACGCCTACGGATTTCACCGGCAGGAACACGGCGAATGCCTGGCTGGTTTTTTCGTACCAGCCAGAGGCGCGTAGCTCTTCAATGAAGATGGCGTCGGCATCGCGGAGGATGTCGGCGTAGTCCTTCTTCACTTCGCCCAGAATACGCACGCCCAGGCCGGGGCCGGGGAACGGGTGGCGGTAGACCATATCGTAGGGCAAGCCGAGTTCCAGGCCGAGTTTGCGCACTTCGTCCTTGAACAGTTCGCGCAGCGGCTCGACCAGCTTGAGCTTCATGGTTTCCGGCAGGCCACCTACGTTGTGGTGGGATTTGATCACGTGCGCTTTGCCGGTCTTGGAGGCGGCGGATTCGATCACGTCCGGGTAGATGGTGCCCTGGGCCAGGAACTCGACGCCGTCGATTTTGCTGGCTTCGTCATCGAATACGTCGATGAAGGTGTTACCGATGATTTTGCGTTTGGCTTCCGGGTCTTTCTCTCCCTTCAGCTTGCCGAGGAACAGGTCTTCGGCATCTACGCGGATCACCTTCACACCCATGTGCTTGGCGAAGGTTTCCATTACCTGGTCGCCTTCCGCTTTACGCAGCAGGCCGTTGTCAACGAAGACGCAAGTCAGCTGGGTGCCAATCGCTTTGTGCAGCAACGCAGCAACCACAGAGGAATCCACACCGCCGGAAAGGCCGAGCAGGACGTGACGGTCGCCCACTTGCTCGCGTACGCGCTGAACCTGGTCTTCGATGATTTGTGCGGGCGTCCAGAGTTTTTCGGCTTTACAGATATCCAGCACGAAGTGCTCGAGAATGCGCTGGCCCTGCAGGGTGTGGGTGACTTCCGGGTGGAACTGAACGCCGTAAAACTGCTTCTCTTCCCAGGCCATGGCGGCAATCGGGCAGCTCGGTGTGGAAGCGGTCACGGTGAATTCGGCGGGCGCTTCGGCCACCTTGTCGCCGTGGCTCATCCATACGTCCAGCAGGGCCTTGCCGCTTTTAGCATCCACATGGTCTTTGATGTCTTTGAACAGCGCGTTATCTTCGTCGATCTGAATCTGCGCGTAGCCGAATTCACGCTGGTTGGAGCCCTCTACCTTACCGCCCAACTGCTCGGCCATGGTTTGCATGCCGTAGCAGATACCAAACACCGGCAGGCCCATTTCAAACACACACTGGGGCGCACGCGGGGAGTCCAGTTCCGTCACGGATTCCGGGCCACCGGCCATGATAATGCCGTTGGGGTTGTACTCGCGGATCTCTTCTTCGGTGATATCAAACGCGCGGACTTCGGAATAAACGCCGATCTCGCGTACGCGGCGGGCGATCAGTTGGGTGTACTGCGAGCCGAAGTCGAGAATCAAAATCTTATGGGCGTGAATGTCACTCATGGCGGGGTCTCGGTTAAGCGGTGTGGGTGCCGCTGGTAAGGCCAAAAAGCAAGCGGCGAGCTGTTGTGCCCGCCGCCGTTTTAACTAAATACGCTGGTTAGCTCACCCGATAGTTGGGAGCTTCTTTAGTGATCTGCACGTTGTGGACGTGGGATTCGTTAAAGCCAGCGCCGGTAATTTGTACAAACTCCGGCTTGGTGCGCATTTCCTGAATATCGCGGCAGCCGGTGTAGCCCATGGAAGCGCGCAGCCCGCCCATCAGCTGGTGGACGATAGCGCCCATCATGCCTTTATAGGGAACGCGGCCTTCAATGCCTTCCGGCACCAGCTTCTCAGCGCCTTCGCTCTTATCCTGGAAGTAGCGGTCGGCGCTGCCCTGGTTTTGCGACATGGCGCCCATGGAGCCCATGCCCCGGTAGGCTTTGTAGGTACGGCCCTGGTAAAGCTCGACTTCGCCCGGCGCTTCTTCGGTACCTGCCAGCAGGCCACCGACCATCACGGCACTGGCGCCAGCGGCAATCGCCTTGGCCAAATCACCAGAGTAGCGAATGCCACCGTCGGCAATCAGCGGAATGTCGTACTCTTTGAGCGCTTCGGCCACGTTGGAAACCGCAGTAATTTGCGGTACGCCAACGCCGGCTACAATACGCGTGGTACAGATCGAGCCAGGGCCGATACCGACTTTAACGGCATCCGCACCCGCTTCGGCCAGCGCCCGGGCAGCACCGGCGGTGGCGATGTTGCCGCCAATCACCTGAATGTTGGGGAAGTTTTCTTTGATCCAGCGAACGCGGTCGAGAACGCCCTGAGAGTGACCGTGAGCGGTATCGACAATGATCACGTCCACGCCTGCTTCAGCTAGCGCCGCGACGCGGTCCGGGGTTTCCGGGCCGGTACCTACCGCCGCGCCGACTAACAAACGGCCGTCGCTGTCTTTGGCGGCCATCGGGTAGGTGCGGGCTTTTTCGATATCCTGGAAGGTGACCAGACCGCGCAGATGGAACTCGTCATCCACAATCAGCATTTTCTCGATGCGGTGTTCGCGCATCTTGGCTTTGCTGGTTTCTAAATCGGTGCCTTCTTTAACGGTAATCAGCCGCTCGCGGGGAGTCATGATCGCTTCAACGCTGTCACCGTGGTTAGGCTGGAAGCGCATGTCGCGTTCAGTCACGATACCCACCAGGGTCTCGCCTTCTACCACGGGGAAACCGGAGAAGCCGTATTCACGGGCCATGGCGAGCAGGTCTTCGAGCTTGGCTTTAGGGCTAACGGTGACCGGGTCTTTGACGATCACGCTCTCGTGTTTTTTGACCTTGCGCACCTCAGCGGCTTGCTGGGTCATGGCCATGCTCTTATGGATGATGCCGATGCCGCCTTCCTGGGCCATCGCAATCGCTAGACGCGCTTCGGTAACGGTGTCCATCGCAGCAGAAAGTAGCGGAATGTTGAGCGAAAGAGTGCGAGTCAGGCGGGTTTTGAGGCTGACATCCTTGGGAAGGACATCGGAGAAGCCGGGAACGAGGAGTACGTCATCGAACGTTAGTGCTTCTTGGGCCATACGTAGCATAGCGGCAACACCCTGATTGAGAGGAAGTGGGGCGTGAAAGGTTAATCGCCTATTATAGCGTTTTGAGGGCCATCCCAGCAATGCAGTCACGCTGTTGTGCTTATACCAAATGCTAATGACGTTTAATGATAGGCTGAGGATTAGACATTTTACGGCGTGGAGGGCGTTCGCTTGCCTCAGCAAATCATTGTATATACCGATTACGTTTGCCCCTTCTGCCTGCTGGCTGAAGAGGCCATTGCCCAGGCGACCAAGGGCCTAGACGTCGAAATCCGCTGGCGACCCTTTGAGCTGCGCCCAGCCCCGGTGCCCACTCTGAAAGTGGAAGACCCTTATTTGCCTAAAATATGGCGTGAAGCGGTTTATCCCATGGCGGAAAAGCTCGGTGTGCCGATTAAGCTGCCCAATGTTTCTCCCCAGCCGCGTACCGATAAAGCCTTTGAAGTATTCGCCATGGCCGAAGAGCAGGGCTTGGGCCACGCCTACTCCATGGCAGCTTTAAAAGCGTTTTTCCAGCAGGAGCGCGATATTGGCGACCCAGAGGTGTTGGCGGATATTGGCGAGTCGGTGGGTCTGGAGCGCCAGGCGGTACTCGATGCGCTGGCCCAGGGCAGCTACCGCGAGCAGCATCAGGCAGCCCAGCGGCATGCGGTAGAAGAGGCGATGATTCAGTCGGTGCCTACCTTGGTCATCGATGGCGAAGTGATTCAGGGCGTACCCGACCCTGCAGCCCTCAAACGTTTTCTAATCGAGCGGGCTTAACCTTATGGCCTCCCCCACTCCTCAAACGCTTTCTGTCAGCCAACTTAACCAGCGCGCCAAGCAAACCCTTGAGCGCGATATGGGCGAAGTGTGGGTGGAGGGCGAACTCTCTAACGTTTCCCGCCCGGCCTCTGGGCATGTTTATTTCACGTTGAAGGATGACCGTGCGCAGATTCGCTGTGCGCTGTTTCGTCAGCGGGCGCGGTTTGTCTCCGCCCCTATGCGCGATGGCGATCAGGTCAAGCTGCGCGGGCGGGTGTCGCTGTTCGAACCCCGCGGCGATTACCAGCTAATTGCCGACGCCGTTCAAGCGGCGGGCCTGGGTGAACTGTTGGCAGCGTTTGAGCGCTTAAAAGCGCAGTTAGAGGGCGAAGGCGTGTTTGCCAACGCCCGGCCGCTACCCTTCCCGCCCCGCAAGCTGTTGATTTTGAGCTCCGCCACCGGGGCAGCGATTCGCGATGTGCTGGCGGTGTTGGAAGCCCGCTGGCCACTGGCGGATGTGACGCTGATTCCCGTGCCCGTTCAAGGCGCCGAGGCGGCATCTGCGATGATATCGGCGCTGGCGTTGCTCAACCGTCAGGCACGACTAGACCCGGAGCGCGATGTGATTTTGATCACCCGCGGCGGCGGTAGCCTGGAAGACCTCTGGGCGTTTAATAATGAACACTTGGCTCGGGCGATTTTTCACTCCCGGCTACCGGTGATGTCGGCAGTGGGTCATGAGGTGGATTTTACCCTGGCGGATTTTGCCGCGGATATGCGCGCGCCTACGCCTTCTGCTGCCGCCGAGCGCTTGGTACCCGACCAAAACACGCTCAAGCGCCAGCTTGAGCATCAACACAGCCGCATGCAGCGGTCCATGCAGGCGCGCCTTGAGCGCGACAGCCAGCGGCTGGATACCCTGCGTGCCAAGCTGCGCCACCCCGGCGAACAGCTCAACCGCCAGCGCCAGCACTTAACCGCTCTCGACCAACGCTTGAATCGCGCCATGCAGCACACCCTCACCCAGCAAAAAGCCCAGGTGGCGCAGCTGAACAGGCGTTTAGCCAGCCAGGATATGGGGCGGTTGCATCGTACGGAAAGTGAACGCGTGAGCCAGTTACAGCGTCGCTTGGCTTCTGCCATGCAACGCCAGCTAGAGAGCCGACAGGCACGCTTGAAAGCCGCAGCGCGGGAGCTCAATGCGGTCAGCCCGCTGGCGGTTTTAGGGCGGGGCTATGCGATTGCTCAGGATGAGCAGGGTCAGGTGATTCGCCGCGCGGAAGATACCCAGCCAGGTCAGAAGCTCAAGCTGCAATTAGGCGAAGGTAGGCTGAGTGTGGAAGTGAAAAGGCGCTACAAGTAGTAGCGCCTTATCTGTTTAGACCAAGTCTAAGCAATGTTGCATAACCATTATTTCTTGGAATCTTTGCCTGACTTTTTATCGTCATCGGACTCTGGGTTCACATGATGGGTATCCGGCATCGGGTTGGCATCGTCGTGGTGATCGTCACGATCTTTAGGGGCTTTCTTGTCTTTATCAGGAACTTGAGTCATCGCTTCTTCCTTTCAGTAGGTGGTCTTGATTTCTTCAATCCCGTGGCGCAACGGCCACTTGGATTCCCTGAATAGCGCAGTGAGCGTGAGAGCGAGTGAATGCACACCACTCGTTCTTTAAGCTGCCTTTACTGTAGCCCTTCTCTTGCTATTTTCAATCCACCACAGTCGCTTACAAAAACAGTAGAATTTCAATAAAAGCCAATAAAAACATTTAGTTGAAGGGCAAACATTAGGTGTGAAGAGGTATATTAGCAATAACAATACCGCCAATGGTCTGCCGCTATGAGCTTGGTATTTCTCAGTTTAATAGGCCAATAAAACAGTGGCCGCACTTGGGCGGCCACTGTGCATTGCTAAGGCGTGCGGTTAGTGCCCGACCCTTGTGTGTTGCCAGAGGGGGTACTCGAACCCGTTAACCCTGGGCTATGCCTTTCAGGGCTATTTTTCTCAGAATCGGGCTGCTTCGCCCCTGTACCTTCAGCAAAAGGAGTGGGTGAGCCCTTAAGCCCCGTCTCCCTATCCTGCGGCGTGTTTACATTAGTGCCGCTGACACTACTGTCGGCTGTCTGCGTGTCTTTACCCTTCTGCGATTCGTCCTTGTACGACTCGGCTTTTTCGTGAATAGAGTGCTGAGCTTTATCCATTTGCTCTTGCCCTGTTTCAGCGGCTTTATGGAGAACGCGGTCACGATACTCGCCCATATACTCGTCTTCTTTCTTGGTGGCGGGGAAAATACCGCCTAAAGCGGCGCCAAGCGCAAACCCCAGCGCGCCGACTACCAGCGGGTGCTCCTGAATAAAATCGGAGGCCTGGCTCTCTGCCTGGCGAGCGCGATGTCCCATATTGTGCAGGCTGTCGTGAGCGCCATGCTGCAGGTGAGATGTGGAATCTCGCATATTATCCCCCAGGTGGTGAGCCTTATCGCCCCACTGCTGCGCCGTTTGCTTGGCTTTCTGGCCCAGGTGTTGAGCTGAGTCTTTGGCTTTATGGGACATCTCGCTCATACGGCCTTGGCCATCGCTTGAGTGCTCATTTCCACCGGCCATGCCAGCTGGCTGTGCATGCATAGCGGCATTGGGGTGGGTGCCCTCATGAACAGGAATACCCGTCGAACCGTGGGTATTACTGGTGTTCGATGAATACTGCCCACCGGTGTAAAAACGCTGGTCAGTATCAGAAGCGTACTGATGCTGGCCTCGATTAGGCTGACGCTGTGACAGCATCATCCAGCCCAATCCCGCCGTGGTAACCAGAAACGGCAGTGGGTTTTGCTTAATAGTGGTGCCCAAATTAGCCATAAACTCGTTGGCACCGCCATGGCGCAGATACTCGTAGGATGTATTCAGCAGCTGCTGGGGGGAGAAGCGCTCTTCGATCTCGTTCAGCGTGGAATCGAGGCGCTCGCGCGACTGATGGATATCCTTCTCAATCTCTTCGGAATTGCGCTGTTTATCATGGTCAGTCTTATCATGGTCCGTCATTTCAACTCCTCCTTGATGTTGTGCTGATGCTTCTGCGCAACCGCCTTGTCACTTTGCAGACTATTCATCGTGCGATTAGGCATCAGGTTGCGTGCCTGCAGTTTCTTTTGGCCCGCTTTGAGCATAACGATGCCGATAACCGTCACCACACCACCGACAATCAATGCCGACAGCCAAGGCGTGGTCTCGGGCGGAAGCACTTCATTAAGCAGAAAAACCATCGCGGCGAGCAGAGTTAAAAACCCGCCTAACAGCACCGCACCGGCAATGGCGATCGAAGCGATGCCCGCCATGGCCTCGTGGGTTTTTTCTGACATCTCTGTCTTGGCGAGCTCAGCTTCGTTACGCACCAGTGAGCTAATTTCTTGCATCACTGTTGAAAGTAGCGACCCGACCGATGAGCTTTGCGACGTAGGTTTGTTTTCCGAATCCATTATTTGCCTCCCTGCTCTCAAGTTAGAGCGGTTCACTACCTGGTGTTGAACGTCTATCCATGCTTCCCGCTGCGGAACTGGTTAAAGGACTGGTGTGGTTACCAGCGCCTGGGGGTTGCTGGTTTGAGCTGTGCGGTGCAGAGCTGTGTTGTGCAGGACTGTTTTGTGCAGAGCTATGTTGTGCAGGACTGTGCTGTGCAGAGCTACGCAGAAAACGAGAGACCAGGAAGCCAGCGGCAATCACGCCACCAACAAACAGGGCAGGTTCGCGGCGACTAAAACTTTGCGCTTCATCGCAAACGCTGCGTAAATCTTTATCACGCAAGTTATGCGAAAACCGCTCGGTAGTATCAGCAAACTTTCTCGCTTGTTTTGAGAAAAAGGGCTGCTGCTGGTTATCAAACTCGTCGGCCATTTTTTGCAGAACGCCGGTTAGTTTATGCGACTGTTCCGCAGCATTATCGCGCTGTTGGTTAAAATAGCCTTCAGCTTGATGTTGGGCCGCTTCTCCTACCTCATGGGCAGTGTCGCGTCCTTGCTTCTTGAGCGACTCCGTTGAGGGATTCTTCTGGCTGGGAGCACCTGAGTTAGGCTGCTTTCCTTGATCGATCATCTGTCACTTCCTCCTTGTCGTCTCACTTGTCAGCATCCGTGGTGAAACAAAATCAACGTCAGCGGAAATCTATTAGGGACAATTAGTTAGTACAATTATAAACTTAAAGAAAACAAGCACTAATACTTAGCTAATTGCGCTATTTTATTTAATAGATATGCCACACATAAAACATAGCGGGCATTACTTTATTGTCAATTTATGGCTATTTATTTTTCAGCAGTTATTTATTTTATTAACATATGTTAAAAAATAAATTTTTAAATTAATTAAATAGCCTTGGTTATGGAAATAAAACGAAACACCTGAAAAGTTATCGGAAAAAATATCTCTCGGCATGGGGTTTGCTTATTCATACGCCTTTGGTCTACGTTGAAGGGTGACGCTGGCCCGAGGAGTGGGGTCACGTCGGATGCCCTCAATCAGCATCCCCGGTTTTAATGCCACAGCGTGTGGCGATATTTACGTGCTAACGATTTCTGTGCAAACAAAGGAGTGACCGCACATGAGTGATCAAAAGCAACCTCCCCAGCATCAAGATAAGCAGCCAGGCGATGAACACGCGATGCGCCCGGAGCCTGAGTACATTCGCGAAAGCTACCGTGGTACTGACAAGTTGCTGGATAAAGTCGCAATTATTACCGGCGGCGACAGCGGCATTGGCCGTTCCGTGGCAGTTCATTACGCCCGCGAGGGCGCGGACTGCACGATTGCCTATTTAGAAGAAGATAAAGATGCCGAAGAGACCAAACGATTAGTAGAAGCAGAAGGCCGCCGCTGCTTAGTGTTAAAAGGCGATGTGGCTGAACCAGAGTTTTGCCGCGATATTGTTAAGCACACCCTGGATCACTTAGGCAAAATCAATATTGTGATTAATAACGCCGCTGAACAGTATGATTGGGACGACATTACCGAGATCCCCGATGATCAACTGCTACGCACCTTCCAAACCAATATCTTCAGCCACTTCTATCTCACCAAATCAGCCCTGCCGCACCTCAGTGCAGGTGACACCATTATTGCCACCTCATCGATCAATGCCTTTAAGGGCAACGACACACTGATCGATTACACCGCCACCAAGGGCGCCATTCAGGGCTTGGTGCGTTCGCTGGCAATGTCGCTGATGGATCGCGGTATACGTGTTAACGCCGTAGCACCGGGGCCGGTGTGGACGCCGCTGATTCCGGCCAGTTTTGATGATGAGAAGGTGGCATCATTTGGCGGCCAGGTGCCTATGAAGCGCGCCGGGCAGCCAAGCGAGATGGGGCCTGCTTATGTTTACCTGGCCTGCGAGGAGTCGTCCTACATGAGCGGCCAAACGCTGCACTTGAATGGCGGCGTTATCTTAAATACTTAAACGCTTCTTATATAAGATATAGCGCGCATTCCCGGGGTGGCTTTGAGCCACCCTTTTGTTAGAACACAGTGCATAAAAGCACTGCACCACTAAAATATTCCCGCTCGGGAATATCCCCTTCCAGAAAGCGTCTCTAATCACTGTAAATTACCGATCGGGAATAATCATAGCGCTTTGATCACTAATATGGTCTATCATTACCGTACGGTAATTTTATCGGACAGTCGCTATGACCTCCCAAATAGAGAGTGCAAAACGTATTCGCAGCAGTGAAGAGCTGGGCAAACTAGTTCAACAAACCCGGCGTGATCAATCACTGCTGCAAAGTGATATTGCCGGGCTTGCGGGTACAGGCAACCGCTTTATCGTCGATCTTGAGCGCGGCAAGCCAACCCTGCAGCTACAAAAAGTACTCGATGTTTTGGATCTAATGGGATTGGAAGTGATTATACAGCGCAAAGGGAATCACCATGGTCGCCCTTAGCGAAGCGCTTGATCTGTTCTGGGGGGAACGGCATGTCGGGCGTTTGCATAACACTCAGCCGTTGCGGTTTGACTATACCCAGGAATGGCTAGCCAATAACCAAGAGAATAGTCTTTCGCCCCAGCTACCGCTGACTCAACAACGGCATTGCGGCGATAGTGTGCTGGCATACTTCGAAAACCTACTGCCTGAGGGCGAACTACGTCGCTATATTGAGCTACGCCACCACACAACCACTGTTTTTGGTCTTTTAAGGTCGATTGGCGGTGATACGGCGAGTGGCTACACCCTACTCCCGCAAGGTGAAACGCCTCAACCAGCCAGCTATCGCAAGACGGACTGGGAAGCTATAAACGACTTTCTGCATAATGAAACCCAGGGTGAATTAACTGGGCAGCTTGCTCCCCAAGCGCGAATTTCATTAGCGGGCGCTCAAAATAAACTGCTGCTAATGGTACTCGCTGATGGCAGCCCGGCGCTGCCTGAAGGGGCCGCTCCTTCAAGCCATATTTTGAAACCGGATATCCGTGGTTTGAAAGGCGTTTGGAGTTCTGCGCTTAATGAAACGCTCTGTATGCAACTAGCCGCCGCATTAGCGCTAGGGGTAGCTGAAACTACCTTCCAGCCTCAAACACGCGCCTGTTTAGTTAAGCGCTATGACCGTTTTTATGATGAGCACGGCAACTTACAGCGTTATCACCAGCTAGATATTTGCCAGTTAGCAGGGACACCTTCCACCCTCAAATACGAAAGCGACGGAGGGCCTGGTCTCATTGAGTGTCGGCAGTTACTTCAGGCGGCGGGGGTTCCCGCAAAAGACCTGTTGCGTTTTTCGCAGTGGTTTTTTTTCAACCTGTTTATTGGTAACAATGACAGCCACGCCAAAAACCTCTCTATATTGCAAACGCCGCAGGGCATTCAACTAGCCCCGTTTTACGATCTCATGTGCACGACGCTCTATAGCGGTCTCTCGAACCGCTTTGCATTTCGAGTGTCAGGCATTGATCAACCCGGCAGTATCGAACGCTCACACCTTGCTTCTCTCGCCCAGGCGTTGGGATTTAAACCTGCTTACTTCATGAGTTTAGGCGCACGTCTCGCCGATGAGATACTCAGCGTTTTACCCGCTGTGATAGAGGCCCTACAGAAGGTCGCAACGCCAGGTACAGAGCATCTATTGTTAGAGCGCCTGTCTCGGCGCATTAAACAAAACTGCCAAAAAATGACAAAACGCTGGTCGGCTTAAGTAATGATCTACTCAGATCAATATGACTGACTGGCCTCGCTTCTCAATCCCGCCGAGGGATAGCCGTCGAATAGGTATTGAGATGTGAGAGGTGTTCATCCGCTTGCTGTAAGGCTTCTAACGTCTTGGACCGGTCGAATTCCGCCAATAAGCTGCACAACACTTCGGAGACGGCTAATGCCGGGGTTAGCGTATGGAAAAAGCTATCGCTTTCCGTGGGGCAAAAAAAAGTCTGCTCTGACAGCGCTACCAGTGGCGACACTTCACTATCAGTAATAGAAACAATGCCTACCCCCTTATCTTTTGCCAGCTGGGCAAGTTCCAGCGTTCCTGTTGCATAAGGCTTGATGGAGATAACGAGCATGACATCCTCAGGGGTAGCGCGAATTAACGCGTCTCCGCCGGTTCCTCCAGGCCCATCCAGGTGAACCGAACGCTCGCCCAGTAGGGTCATCACATAATGGAAGTGCCAGGCAACGGCATGGCTGGAACGTAACCCCAGCACGTACACCTTTCTCGCTGACCTTAGCCTGGTGGCGGTGGCTTCCAGTCGCCGCAGCGAATCGGGCTCACAGAGCTTCGCAAGCTGGGCACTCAGCCCTTGAAGCATGTGCGAGGCGGTATCGCTTACTCCCCTTTCACTACCTTCATCTACCCGCTGGCGAACCTTGGCGGCAAAGCCATCGCTCCCCTGACGTAACGCCGCCGCATGCTGCGCCCGAAGTTCGTCGTAGCCTGGCAATCCCAAGAACTTGGCAAGCCGTGTCATGGTGGCGGGTTGCACACCCGCTAGGCGCGCCACCTCGCGCATGGACACCAGCGCCACTTCCTCCGGATGCTCAAGCACGTAGCGAGCGGCCTGTTGCAGCTGCGCAGACATGGCATCGTACTGGGCAATAATCTGCTCTCTTAGCGAATCGCTTGGCTGCATAGTGGTTGGCTCGGTGAAGAAATGATCTATATGTTTCACACTATATTTAAATGATTTATTTGTTGCAAACATCTTTATGAGTGTGCCAATCTCATTGTCATATGAATGGCTCACCGTTTAATAATGAGGATAAGAGGCTATGACGCGTATTCTTCACCGCGGTATCGGCGCGCAGTTACCTCATGCGGCGTCGGCACAGGGCGTCTATATCACGGATACCACCGGGCGTCGCTATCTGGATGGGTCGGGTGGCGCTGCGGTCACCAGCGTAGGGCACGCCCACCCGGAAGTGCTGGCCGCCATGCGCTCGCAGATCGATAGCCTCTGTTACGCCCACACCTCATTTTTCACTACCGATGCCGCCGAAGCGCTTGCCGAAAAGCTCGTGGATTTAGCCCCTGCGGGGCTGGATTACGTCTACTTGGTGTCGGGTGGTTCAGAAGCCGTTGAAGCGGCGCTGAAAATGGCCCGGCAGTACTTTGTCGAGATTAATCAGCCCCAGCGGCGACATATCATCGCCAGACGCCAGAGCTACCACGGCAATACCATTGGCGCGTTGGCAACCGGTGGCAATGCCATGCGGCGCCAGCAGTTTCAGCCCATCCTGCCCGAAACCCACCACGTATCGCCCTGCTATGCGTATCGCGACAAGGCCACCGATGAGACGCCTGAGGCCTATGCTGCACGGCTTGCCGAGGAGCTTGAGGCAAAGATTCTGGAACTTGGCCCTGAAGAAGTCATGGCCTTCGTTGCCGAGCCCGTCGTCGGCGCCACCTTAGGGGCAGTTGCCTCTGAGGCGGATTACTTCAAACGCGTTCGGGCTATTTGCGATAAGTACGGCGTACTGCTGATTCTGGACGAAGTGATGTGCGGCATGGGAAGAACCGGCACCGTCTTCGCCTGCGAACAAGATGGGGTAACGCCGGATATCGTTACGATCGCCAAGGGTTTGGGTGGCGGCTATCAGCCTATTGGCGCGGTGATGCTGTCGGCCAACATCTACGCCAGTTTTGCCAATGGGTCTGGGCTGTTTCAGCATGGACATACCTATTTGGGCCACCCTGTGGCCGCCGCGGCCGCTAACAAAGTGGTTGAGATCATTGCACGGCCGGAGACACTGGCGAACGTTAATGCCATGGGGAAAAGACTGCAAAGCGGCCTTGAAGCGGCGCTCGGCGCATCGCCCCATGTGGGCGATATTCGTGGCAGGGGGTTGTTTCGCGGTATCGAGATTGTCGCGGACAGGGAAAGCAAAACACCTTTCGATCCGACTAGAAAGATTTACGCCAAGATCAAGCGGCAGGCCATGGCGCGTGGCCTGATCAGCTACCCGATGGGCGGCACTATTGATGGTATTAACGGTGACCATATCTTGCTGGCACCGCCCTATATCATTGAGCCTGGCGAAGTCGATTTGATCATTGAGCGTATTGCCGAAGCCGTAGACGCTGCCATCGCAGAGTGATGACACACTCAACAATGATTTGAAAGGAGACCACCTATGCCCTCTTCTCCCTGCCCGCCTATTTCCGACGCCGATTGGCCTGAGGAGATCACTGATTTACGCGAGAGCTTTGCTGGCGCACTCAACGTTTATCGCACCATGGCCCATCACCCGGCCTTGCTTAGAGCGTGGGCGCCCTTGCGCCAACACGTTGTTAAGGAGAATGCGTTAGGCCCGGAGCTGACCGAAGTGGTGATTTTACGCGCGGGTCTTCGTATGGGCTCAGCCTACGAGTGGGCCCATCATGTTAGTCGTGCACTCGCGCTGGGATTCTCCGAACACCGGATCACTGCTATTCGCGGTACTCCCGAAGGCATTGACGGTCTTATCGTCAACGCCGTGGATGCGTTATTCGACGAGCGCATGCTGGGCAAGGAGCAGGAAGCAGAACTTGCCGATGCGATCGGGCGTAAGGCAGTGATCGACCTGATCGCCATGGTGGGTTTTTATTCGGTGCTGGGCTATCTGCTCAAAACCTATGACACACCGATTGACGACGCTATTCAACAAGAAGCGCAAAAAAAGCCGTCGCTGTTTTCGCTAGTGCCTAGCTCAACCAGCTAAGCGAATTACCCCAATTGCTTGACCAATACCTTCGATTTACGGGCGTGGTTGTAGGTTTCGCGTTTCAGCGGAGGTAGGTCTTCCAAGCTGGCGGTGTGAAAGCCGTGCTCGACAAACCAGTGTGCGGTGTGGGTCGTCAACACGAACATTTCATTTAAACCGCGCTGGCGGGCACGGCGTTCCATGGCTTCTACCAAGCGCTCACCGCGCTCGCCGCCACGGTAGCTGTCGTGAACTGCCACACAGGCGAGTTCGGCAATGCGAGTATCGGTGAATACGTGCAGCGCGGCGCAGCCTATCACCATGCCGTCGCGCTCGATCACCATATAGTCATCTATTTCGTGTTCCAGGCGCTCCCGGGAGCGCGCGACCAGCATACCCCGGCGCTCTAACGGTTCCAGCAGCTCCAGCAGGCCCGCTACATCGTTGAGCGTGGCTGGGCGCAGCTGTTCGTAGCGGTGCTGGGTAATCATGGTGCCAACGCCGTCCCGGGTGAACAGCTCACCCAGCAGGGCATCATGGTTGCGCCAGGAGAGCAGGTGCGTGCGTGCTACACCTTCCCGTGCCGCGGTGCAGGCGGCCTGCAAGTGGCGGGCTAACTCACTGCCTGGCACTGCGGCGCTTAAACGCGGCTCAGCTTCTGCTGGCGAGAGCTGGCGCAGCAGCGCACCGTGCTCATCTTCCAACCCTTCCGACTCACCCAGCAGAATCAGCTTGTCGGCTTTCAGCGCCACGGCAGCGTGCTGGGCGACTTCAGAGGCATCCAGATCGAACACTTCGCCGGTACTGGAGAAGCCCAGCGGTGGCAGCAACACTAGCGAGCCTTTCTCCAACAGGCCTTCAATGGCGCTGGCGCGTACCCGGCGCACTTCACCGCTATGGTCGAAATCAACTCCTTCGCGCACGCCCAGCGGCTTGGCGGTGACGAGATTGCCAGAGATCACGCTTAGCTCTACACCATGCAACGGCGTGCTGGGCAGGCCAAGGGAGAGCCGCGCTTCCAGCCACAGCCGCTGGTGGGCGGCCACCTGCTCTACATGGGCCATCACGGCGCGGTCGGCCACCCAACGGCCATCGACTCGTTTAGGTTCAACGCCAGCAGAAGTCAGCGCTTCATGCACCTGGGGGCGAATGCCAAAGACCACCACCAGGCGAACACCCAACGTATGCAGCAGGGCTAAATCCTGAATCAACTGTTCCCCGCGGCCAGACGCCATGGCTTCGCCTTCAATTAAGATGACAAAGGTTCGCCCCCGGTGAGCATTAATGTAGGGGGAGGCATTACGAAACCAATCAACAAAGGGGAAGCGCGTATCCAAGGGCCGCTCTCCGGCAGCAGGTGAAAGAAACATCAGACGTTTATCGTATCCAATCCGGTTACTTTACCAGAGCACCAAAAACAGCGGCACCTTCTAATGCAAATCTGCTCAATCTAATGCAGATAAACATGAAGATGCCGCTGTTATTTTATCGCTTGGGTCGTTCTTAATGCGTTCGAGCGTTGGCGTACTGCTTGGTTGCTAGCTTATTTATGAGCCGAACATGCCTTTGAACATAAAGAAGAACAGGATCGCAAGGCCTGCGCCTGCTGGCAAGGTGATTAGCCACGACATCGCGATAGTGCCGATAACCCGCAGGTTGAGTGCAGCCATCCCGCGCGCGAGACCAACGCCTAAAATAGCCCCCACCAGCGTATGGGTCGTGGAAATAGGCAGGCCGGTTCCCGAAGCCAGCACTACCGTAGTGGCCGCCGCTAGCGTAGCTGCAAAGCCGCGACTGGGCGTAAGCTCGGTAATGCCCGTACCTACCGTGGCGATTACTTTATGGCCGTAGGTAACAAGGCCTACCACAATGCCGCCGCCGCCGAGTACCAGCACCCACCAGGGTACCAGCGCAGAGCCGCCAATTTCACCGCCGGTTTGTACCACGCTAATCACTGCCGCCAGAGGGCCAACCGCATTCGCTACATCGTTAGAGCCGTGGGCAAACGCCATGGCACAGGCGGTAAAGATCATCAGCACGCCAAACACCCGCTCAACATTGGCATAGCCAAAGTGATCGTTCACGTTGTGCTCGAACTTGATACGACGCTGCATAATCAAGCCGATTCCCATAATCACCAGCCCCAGCAAAATCGATAGCAGCAGGCTTTGATTAAAGGTCAACTCAAGACCCACATGGGTCAACCCTTTGGTCAGCGTCACCATCGAAACGATAAAGCCCACCAGAAACACATAGCCCGGTACGTAGCGTTTAGCGGCAGAAAATGGGTTAGCATCTTCAAAAATCAAATGATGCACCGATTTAAACAGCACAAAACCGATCGTACCCGCCAATAAGGGAGAAACTACCCAGCTAGCGGCAATCGTGCCCACCGCACCCCAGTCGACCATTGCGGGGCCTAGTCCAGCGACCGCGAAGCCGACAATCGCGCCGACAATCGAGTGAGTAGTGGAAACTGGCCAGCCTTTCATAGACGCTACCAGCAGCCATGTACCAGCAGCCAGCAGCGCTGCCAACATGCCATATACCAGCAGTTGCGGGTCGTCCTGCAACAACTCAGGGTCGATAATCCCTTTACGGATCGTGTTGGTAACTTCGCCACCGGCAAGCCAAGCGCCGAGAAATTCAAAAACAACGGCGATTATGATCGCTTGTTTGATGGTGATCGCTTTTGACCCCACCGAGGTCCCCATAGCATTGGCTACATCATTAGCACCAACGCCCCAGGCCATAAAAAAGCCGAATAAGCAGGCCAGAATAATGAAGATTTCACCGTGCTGGGCAATAATCTGCATGAAGTTCCCCTTAGCGGGCTGTCAGGATCTGTAAGCGGCTACCCACACGCTCGGCGCGGTCAGATAGCTCACCAACCCAGTCAATGATCTTGTAGAGAAAGATCACATCCACCGGGGGCAGTTGGCTCTCAAGCGCGAATAGCTGGCGACGGATCGTCACCTGCTGATCGTCAGCTTGGTGCTCGAGGGTGTGCAGTTCACGGATCATCTTCTGCATGACATCGGAGACGTTTTTTCCAAAGCCGGATTCGAGCAGATCCTTGAGCTCTTCCAGTGCCTGACGCGCCTGGGCAACACAAGCAACGCTGGTGAGGATGTAATCACGCATTGGCTCCGCCAACTCGTCCGGCACGCGCATTTTACGCCCCAGCATAATGCCGGTAATGTCGCGCACCTTATTGGCGATTTTGTCCTGCACACTGATCAGGTCGAGCAGATCAGAACGCGATACCGGTAGGAACATGGTGTTGGGCAGGTTCAGCCGCAGCTCTGTTTTCAGCGTATCGGCGTCATGCTCTAAACGGGTGACGTTTTCGCGCAGTTCAGCCGCTTTGTCCCAGTCATTGGCAAGGGTTGCTTCAAAGAACGGCAGCAGCTGATCGGCGCACTCATTCGCCTTGACGATATGGGCCAATAGCGGCTGGAATGGCGAGCGGCCAAACATCGAAGAAAAAGGGTTGGAGGTAACCATAATGCCTTTTAGCCTATTTTCGGGGAGCCGGGAAATGGCGGCGCCAGTATAAAGAGTGCGCCCGCCGCCGTCATGAAAAGTTCACAAATGTAATCAAATATTCATCTAAATGTCATGATAACGAGGTGGCTAGCGTCATGAAAAGTCTAATCCCCATGGAAGTGGAACTTAAACTGGCCCTTGCTCCTTCAGGGCCTGCGGCGCTTACTCAACACCCGCATCTCGCTTCACACCCCCCGCGTAAGCAAACGCTGACCAACACCTATTTTGATACCCCCCAGGGTGATCTGGCCAAGGCACGCATTGCGCTGCGCCTACGCCAGGTAGACGGCCAAGTGCTGCAAACGGTGAAAACCGCAGGTCAGGGCGGTGGCGGGCTCTCGCAACGAGAAGAGTGGGAATGGCAGGTTTCCGGTCCGGAGTTGGACCTCGCCTCCATCGCCAAGCTCCCCCCTTTTCAAGGTGAGCTAAGCGGTGTACTAGACGCCCTCGCCCCGCAGCTTAGCACCGATTTCACGCGGCGTAGCTGGCAGCTAAAGGAGGGCGTACAAGGCCAGGAGAGTCATATCGAGCTGGTTTTGGATGAGGGCGAAATTATTAGCGGTGGCTACCGCACGCCAATTCGTGAAGCCGAGCTGGAATTAAAAGGCGGCGAGCCGGAAGCACTGTGGGCGCTAGCATTAACTCTTGCCGAGCTGGTACCGCTGCGGCCCTCGGACAGTAGCAAGGCGTCCCGGGGCAACGCGCTTAGCACCCAACACTGGCCGCTAACCGAAGCGCACTCCCCGGCGGAGTGGCTGCACCGTGCCACACTGGCGCTGGATGCCTACCACGACAGCCAACAAGCCAGCTTTCTAAGCGATGCCCAGCAGGCGTTGGCCACCCTCGCCGGTCACCCCGAACTGGATACCACCGCTCGCCGCTATGCCCAGGTGCTTCCCGGCGCAATCGATAAGAACGGCCAGCCCAATACGGCCTATGGTCAAGCTGCGTTGGCACTCGCGCATCGCTTGGCGTACCAAACCGCGCTACGCTAGCGTCTTAACGCTATTCCAGGACAGTATTGAGGCCCACTTCAGGATGATGCAATGAATTTAAACTTAACCCCTGGCGCGGAAGGCCTACGCGCGCAACTGTTTCATATCATTTTCGAATCCGACACACCGGGCGCTAAAGCCTTTGATATTGCCTTGATCGTGGCTATTTTGATCAGCGTCGCGGTCATCCTGTTGGGTAGTATCGAGATTTACGCCGAACGCTACGGCCCCATTTTCTTCTACATCGAGTGGGCATTAACGATACTGTTCAGCTTAGAGTTGCTAGTGCGCATTTACTGCCTGGAGAAGCCGACTCTCTATTTAAGAAGCTTTTACGGGATCGTCGACTTGATTGCCGTGTTGCCCACTTGGCTAGTGCTACTGGTCCCTGGCGCTCATGGGCTGGTGATTGTTCGCTTGCTGCGAGTGCTGCGTATTTTCCGTATTTTGCGCCTGATGGAGTTTGTCGGCGAAGCCAGTCTGCTACTCGACGCGTTAAAACGCAGCCTGCGTCAAATACTGCTATTTTTCTCTGCCATTTTCATGGTGGTCACGCTGTTCGCGGCGTTGATGTATACCATTGAGTCACCGGAAGCGGGCTTTACCAGTATTCCCATGTCGATGTACTGGGCCATCGTTAGTATGACCACCGTAGGCTACGGCGACATCGTCCCCGCTACTGCGTTGGGTAAAGCGATCACCATGATCCTGATGCTGCTGGGTTACTCCATTATCGCTGTGCCTACCGGGGTATTCTCTGCACAGGTAATTCGCTCGATACGCGAGGACCGCTACTCAGAGGAAGCCTGCCCTGGCTGCGGACACGATCGCCATGAGAAGCGTGCCAATTACTGCCTGCGCTGCGGCACCTGGTTAGATGAAAACAGCGAGGATCCGCGCAAGAAAGAAGAAGACCCAAACGCGCCCCAGGAAGGCTAAGCCAGGGGCGCGCAGCGTTAATTTAGCGCGCTGTATTTGCCTTGAAGAGTGCTGTTAGGCTACGAAAGGTGAAATATCGCCGCGCCCTTCGCGGATGATTTTGGGCGGTAGTTCGCGCAGGTCGATGACGCTGGTGGGGTCTAAATGGCAGGCACCGCCGTCGATAATCGCATCCAGGTGGGCGCCAAAACGCTCGCGAATCTCTTCCGGGTCGTTCATGGGCAGGTCATCGCCTACCGGGATTAGCGTCACGCTCATCAACGGTTCGCCTAGTGCAGCCAGTAACGCGTGGGTAATGCGGTGATCCGGCACCCGCACGCCAATGGAGCGACGTTTGGGGTGCAGCAGCAGGCGCGGCACCTCGGAGGTGGCATCCAGAATATAGGTGTAAGGCCCTGGGGTGTGAGCTTTCAGCAGCCGAAATACGTCGTTATCCACCTTGGCGTAGGTGCCAATTTCCGAGAGATCGGAGCACACCAAGGTGAAGTTGTGTTTATCGTCCAGTGAACGCAGCCATTTGATCTTCTCGATGGCTTTCTTCTCGCCCAAGTGGCAGCCAAGGGCGTAGCCCGAATCAGTGGGGTACGCGACCACACCACCTTTCCGAATGATCGCAATCGCCTGATCGATGAGGCGCTTTTGGGGGTTTTCCGGGTGAATCTGAAAATATTGGCTCATACGTGACTCCTATCCATAGACTCTTCTCATACAGCACTCGTATAACTCACATAACAAACACAGTGTAAGCGCTTAGCGAGCTACTCTGCAGCTAGCTTTCCTGCAGGTGCATCGCGCAGGTGTACCAATCGCGGGTGCTGCCATATGGGCGGCGCTGCCGTTCGCGGCACTAAACTCATGCTACCGGGGGCCGCATGGCTGCCGGGGAAGTGAAAATCGCTGCCCATGGAGGCGTACAACTCACGCTCCACTAGCTGACGCGCCAGGTCGCGGGTGCTATCCGGATTCTGCTGGCCGCTGACCAGTTCAACCGCTTGGCCGCCCGCGGCCTGGAAGGTATCCATCAACAGGCCTCGCTTGCGCCGGGTTAAGCCGTGGCGCAGCGGATGGGCAATCACGGCCACCCCGCCGGAATCGACAATCCAGCCCACCGCTTCGCTGATTTCCGGCCAGTGGGCTTTAACATCGCCCTTTTTGCCGCTGCCTAAATAGCGCTTAAAGGCGCTGGCCCAGTCAGGCACCACGCCTTCCGCCACTAACGCGCGGGCAAAATCCGGGCGGCCTAGCGGGCGGTCGCTGCCTGCGTGCAGGCGGGCTTTTTCCAGCGCGTTGGATAAACCGACTTTTTCCAGCCTTTCGGCGATCACTTCAGCACGCTGAATCCGCGCTTCACGCTGCTCAATCAGGCCTTCCACCATTGGCCCTTGTAAGCCGCCGGGCATTAGCGCCACCACATGGATATTGACGCCCTGCCAGCGTGTGGATAACTCACAGCCGGGGATAAAACACAGCCCGGCTTGCTCCGCCGCGCGGCCCGCTTCTTCAATGCCGTCCATGGTATCGTGATCAGTGAGCGACATGTGCGTCAGCCCGCGTTCGGCACACAGTGTTACCAGCTCGGTGGGCGTTAACGCACCATCGGAAGCGGTTGAGTGCATGTGCAAATCAACTGGGTAGCGCTGATCGGCATCAAAGGTATAAGGAAGTCGAGGCATAAGCATGACGCCGTGTGGCCAGTTTGTCAGAATGCGCTTTTCAGCTGTGAATGAACCCTTCGCAATGGGTAAGATATGGTGCGCGCTTATGCCAGTGCGGTCAATTAACGGTCACTTTGCATCCTCGTCTTATCAAGGAGTTATACCCAAATGCTGTATGCCATTATGAGTGAAGACGTACCCAATAGCTTAGAGCGTCGCTTAGCGGCTCGGCCCGACCATTTGGCGCGCCTGGAAGCGCTGCGCGATGAAGGCCGCATGGTACTGGCGGGCCCGCACCCTGCCATCGACGCTGAAAATCCTGGCGATGCAGGTTTTTCCGGCAGCTTGGTAGTGGCGGAATTCGAGAGTTTGGAAGACGCCAAGGCGTGGGCGGACGCCGACCCCTACATGATTGCCGGGGTCTATGCCAAGGTAATTGTTAAGCCGTTCAAGAAAGTTATGCCTTGACGCCAATAGGCGAGTGTGGAGGGTCCGTCGGCTTTTTCACAGAGCCTGTGGAAAACTCTGTGCAAACCCGGCGGACGCTTTGCGCTAAGCCAGAGATAACGCCCGCGCCGACAAATTGATCATTTTTTAACCACCTGTTCATCAATACGGATACCTGCGTGACCCAACGTTCAAACGCTTTGCCACCGCTTGCGGCACTAACGACGCCAACCCTTACCTGGAACGATGGAGCCCCCCACGCAACAGCGTTTGATGACATCTATTTCACCCGTGGCGATGGGCGCGCAGAGACCGAGCATGTCTTTCTGGGTGCCAACCACCTACCCGAACGCTTTGCCGCCTGGGAAGCCACGCGGCCCTTTTTGATTGGTGAAACCGGCTTTGGCACCGGACTCAATATGCTCTGCGCCTGGGCCTGTTTTGAACAACATGCCCCTTCTTCTGCGCGACTGCATCTGTTATCCACAGAGAAGTTTCCCCTTGCGCTAGGAGCCCTTGAACAAGCATTAGCGAGCTGGCCCTCGCTGGCCACTTATGCACAGGCGCTGTGTGCCCAGTGGCCCGCTGCCGTTAGCGGCATTCACCGCCTGCACTTAACCGAGCGGGTCACTCTTGATCTGCATTTTGGCGATACCACTGAGCGCCTGGAGCAGTTGGATGGCCAGGTCGATGCCTGGTTTTTAGACGGTTTTGCGCCGTCTAAAAACCCCGATATGTGGCAGCCCGAGCTGTTTAACGCCATGGCCGCCCGTTCACGCCCCGGCGCGACTTTCGCCACATTTACCTGCGCAGGTATCGTTAAGCGCGGCTTGAAAGCCGCGGGTTTTAACTGGAAGAAAGTGCCGGGCTATGGCCGCAAGCGGGAAATGCTCGCGGGCAGTATCGAAACCCCGCCAGCGGATCAGCGTCGTCAGGCCACACCCTGGTTTACCCCACCGCCTGCGGCACCGGCCAAGCACGTTGTGATAGTCGGCGCCGGGTTGGCTGGCAGTAGCGTGGCGGCAGCGCTTTCGCGGCGTGGCATCAAGGTGACAGTCGTTGAGCGAGAAGCGCCCGGCGCGGGCGGTTCGGGTAACCGCCAGGGCGCTCTGTATGTAAAGTTGGCCGCTGAGACCAACCACCAAAGCCGGGTTTATCTCGCTGGGCTGCTGTATAGCCAGCGCTGGCTGGCGCAACAACACGCTAACCAAAGCTTATGGCAGCCCTGCGGCGTTGTGCAGTTGGCGAGCAGCGATAAAGAGGCGCGCCGCCAGCAACGCTTTATCGAGCAGCACCCGCTGCCCGGCGAGGTCGTCACGGCAATGGAGAACCCGGCGTTAACCGAGACGGCGGCAATCACCATTAACGCTTCCCACGGGCTTTATTATCCACAGGCGGGCTGGGTAAGGCCTAAGGCGTTGTGTGAGCACTTGCTCAGCCAACCAGGCGTTAGCATGCAGCAAGGCGAGGTTAGCTCCCTTACCCAGCGAGAGAACGGCTGGCAGCTCAATTTGGCCGATGGCAGCACACTGGAAGCGGATCAAGTGGTGATTGCCAGCGCGCATCTGGCTAACCGCTTTGCGCAAACGGCGGAATTACCGTTGCAGTCGGTGCGTGGCCAGATTAGCGAGCTAACGCTACCCGATGAGGTGGAAGGACCTAAACGCGTTATATGTGCTGGCGGCTATGTGGCACCTGCTTTAGATGCTGTTCTGACCTTCGGCGCTAGCTTTGTACCCAATAACGCGACGACCGATGTCACGGCTGACGACCACCAGCGCAATATCGATGAGCTGCGCCAGACGCTGCCCGCGTTGGTAGCCGAATTAGAACAGGCAGGGATTGAGCTGAGCCCTGAGAACCTTCAGGGCCGTGCCGCCGTGCGTGCTGCAAGCCCCGACAAAACCCCTTACGCAGGGCCGGTGCCGGTAGCAGAAGCGTGGCGGGCGGACTACTCGCTGCTGAGCAAGGATGCCACCCGCGTGGCGGAGATACCTGGCAGGCACTATCCCGGTCTGTGGATATCCACCGCCCACGGCTCGCGAGGATTCGCCAGCGCCCCGCTCTGTGCCGAGGTAATCGCCTCGCGGATCTGCGATGAACCAATGCCGCTGGAAGCGCCGCTGGTCGACCACTTACACCCAGGGCGACGGATTATTAGTGGGATTATTCGGGGCGAGAATGCTTAATAGAAAAAATGGCAACGGTTCTCTCTTGTCACTGCGAAGTACTCCGCCTCATTATATGGGGAGTCATTGCGAACGAAGTGAAGCAATCTGGGGTGGGTGCCACGCGAGACAGAGATTGCTTCGTCGCAGGCTCCTCGCAATGACAGAGGTGTCATTGCGAACGGAGTGAAGCAATCTGGGTTTGGCTGCCACGCTAGACAGAGATTGCTTCATCGCAGGCTCCTCGCAATGAGATATGAGGTGTCATTGTGAACGGAGTGAAGCAATCTGGGTTTGGTTGCCACGCTAGACAGAGATTGCTTCGTCGCAGGCTCCTTGCAATGAGATATGAGGTGTCATTGCGAACGGAGTGAAGCAATCTGGGTTTGGCTGCCACGCTAGATAGAGATTGCTTCGTCGCAGGCTCCTCGCAATGACATATGAGGTGCCATTGCGAACGGAGTGAAGCAATCTGGGTTTGGCTGCCACGCTAGATAGAGATTGCTTCGTCGCAGGCTCCTCGCAATGACATATGAGGTGCCATTGCGAACGGAGTGAAGCAATCTGGGTTTGGCTGCCACGCTAGACAGAGATTGCTTCGTCGCAGGCTCCTCGCAATGACAAAAATAGTCATAAACATAACAACGCGAAGAAACTAAATATCACCCTCTTCTTCGTCGTCAGCGACATCGCGACCAAACGAGCGCCACTGGGCTAGGGTCATCACTTCGGTCATTTCTAGCTCAAGGTCGTGGGCGATGATCAGCTCATTGCGCTCAAGCTGCTTTTTCAGCTCGGCTACCCAGCCATGCATGCCCTCGCCGGTGGTATCGGTGGTGTCGTAGCCCTGGCGGGTCACAAACGCCTCCAGTAGTGCATTGAGGGTCTCCGCTGGCAGCATTCTGGCAGGCACTTCAATAAAACGGCTCATTAACTCTGCTCCCACTCTGCCAAACGTTCAATAAAGGTGGCTTCGTCCACGACTTCCACGCCCATCTGTTCGGCTTTGGTAAGTTTGCTGCCCGCCGCTTCGCCAGCGACCAGGCAGGTAGTCTTCTTCGATACGCTACCCGCGACTTTCGCGCCCAGCGCCTGCAAGCGCGCCTTGCCCTCATCGCGGGTCATGCTCTCCAGCGAACCGGTGAGTACCCAGGTCTGACCTTCTAACGGCGTGGGGCCTTGAGTAACCTCCGCCTCTTGCCAGGTAAGGCCGGCTTCAATGAGTGCGGCAATGGTTTCTTGGTTGTGCGGTTGGCGGAAGAAGGTATGCACATGGGCCGCCACAATCGGGCCGACATCGTTGACGGCTTCCAGCGCCTCCAACTCAGCGGCTTGAATAGCTTCGAGGGTACCAAAGTGATTGGCAAGGTTGGCGGCGGTAGCTTCACCAACTTCGCGAATACCTAAGGCGTAAATAAACCGTGCCAGGGTGGTCGACTTAGCGATTTCCAGCGCATTGACCAAGTTGGTGGCTGACTTCTCGCCCATACGCGGCAGGCTTTTAAGCTGCTCGACGGTCAAATGAAACAGCGCCGCAGGGGATTCCACCCAGTCCAAATCAACTAACTGCACAATCAACTTTTCGCCCAGGCCGTCAATATCCAGCGCTTTGCGGCTGGCGAAGTGCTTCAGCGCTTCTTTGCGCTGCGCCGCGCAGTAAAGACCACCCGAACAGCGCGCCACCGCTTCGCCTTCAAGGCGCTCAATATCCGAACCACACACCGGGCAGTGTTCGGGGAAAACGATCGCCCTTGCATCAACTGGCCGCAGCTCGGTATGCACACTCACCACTTGGGGGATCACATCACCGGCCCGACGAATCGACACCGTGTCGCCGATCATTACGTCTAAACGGGTAATTTCATCGGCGTTGTGCAGCGTCGCGTTGGAAACCGTCACTCCGGCCACGGTGACTGGTTCAAGACGCGCCACGGGGGTAATGGCGCCGGTACGGCCAACCTGGAACTCCACATCGTTAAGGGTGGTGACCTCTTCCTGAGCCGGATACTTAAACGCCACCGCCCAGCGCGGCGCGCGGGCAACAAAGCCAAGTTCACGCTGGTGGCGTAGATCGTTTACCTTGATGACCACGCCGTCGATATCGAAACCTAAGCCGTCGCGCCTCTCGCCCAACTGCTCACAGTAATCAGCAACGGCCTGGGGGCCTTTGACCACTTTCAGCTCTGAACTGGCGCGAAAACCTAACGTGGACAAACGCTGCATTAATTCGCTGTGAGCAGTGTCACCTAGGTCCGGCTCCAAGCGCGCAGCCTGATAGGCGTGAAACTCTAGCGGGCGTTTTGCAGTAATGCGTGGATCCAACTGGCGAAGGCTGCCTGCCGCCGCGTTGCGCGGGTTGGCAAATACCTTGCTCCCCTCTTCACGTGCGCGCTCGTTCAGCGCCTCAAAACCTGCATGGCGCATTATTACCTCGCCCCGCACTTCCAACAGCGCAGGCATGTTTTTGCCCATCAGCTTGAGCGGCACCGAGCGCAGCGTGCGCAGGTTAGAGGTAATGCCTTCACCGGTGCGGCCATCGCCTCGAGTCGCACCGCTCACCAGCATGCCCTGCTCATAGACTAACGAGACGGCCGCGCCATCCAATTTTGGCTCGCAGGTAAACTCAATATCGTCTGCTGTGCATTCAAGGCGCTCGGCCACCCGTTCAGCGAAGGCGTGGATATCTTCACGGCTAAAGGCGTTATCCAGCGACAGCATGGGAATAGCGTGAGCAACCGACGGAAAGCCATCCGCAGGGGCAGCACCAACGCGTTGGGATGGTGAATCGGGGGTAATCAATTCCGGATGCTCGCTCTCCAACTGCTGCAAGCGCTGAAATTTACGATCGTAGTCGGCATCCGTCAGCGTCGGTTCATCCAGCACGTAGTAACGGTAGTTGGCCTCGTCCAGGGCGGCCCGCAGTTGGGTAATCTCTTCCAGAGGTTGACTCATTAGAGTGGGTTCCAGTACTAGCTAAAAGCGGCAGCGAAAATGCAGAGCCTAAAAAATAAAAGTGAACGTGTCTAAAAGTAGAGCGTATTGAACAGAAACACCCGCCTTCTGGCAAGAAGGCGGGTGTTTCAGCAAGTGCCGCTTCGACGGTTAGTGGGCGACGATTAGCGTGCTTGCAGTTGGCGATGCAAACGGTGGCGACGCTCAAACTCACGTACCCGCTGACGGGCAAATTCGATCGTTTGTGCGGTCATCACGCTGCGGTTTTCATCTTTTAGCTCACCGCCCATATGGCGTACCACTACCATAGCGGTTTCTACCATCGCCTCAAAGGCAGCGGCGCTATCGATGGCGCCAGGCAGCGGCATCAGCAGCGTGATACCGGGGGTCATAAACTCACCCATCTCTTCGATGGGGAAAGTACCCGGCTTAACCACATTCAACATCGAAAACTGCAGCTCGCTATCGTCACTTTCGGTTTCAAAGCGGTGGAAAACGCCCATCGCGCTGCTATAGCGCAAACCGCATACCATCATCAGATCAAGCAGCTTAGTGCCATCGAAACCTTCGGGGTCCCTGGAGAGAACGCTAATCACCACGACTTCTTCGGCATTAGTCAGCGTTTCTTTGGCATGTTCACCGCTCACATCGTGGCGCAGGGCTTTTTCTAACGTTGGGTGCACACGGACTCGCTCATCCACCCCACGCTCGTCGACAGCTGCGCTTTCATAAGCGTCAGCCTCGAAACTTTCTTCAAAACCCTCTTCGTGAGCTGCATACTCTGTGCTTTCGTAGCGTCGCGACTCTTCGTCAGCAGCACGCTGCTGAGCAGCAAGCCTTTCTGCGGCTGCCGCATGGGCCGCTGCTTCTTCTTCACGAGCTTGGGCCTGCTCTTGAGCAATGCGTGCACGCTCAGCATCCGCGGCTTCTTTGGCTTCTCGCCGTTGCTCTGCTTCTAGCGCTTTGCGCTCAGCCTTCTGCTTGGCCAAGGCTTTATCACGCACCGCCTTCTCAGCTTTTTTACGCTGCTTCTCTTTACGCCGTGCGATCAAACGACGCTTCAGCGAGCGCCCCATGCCTTCAAAGTCGACTAAGCGATACTCATCAACTTCGTCATCATCCAACTCGTCGTATTCGCCCGCAGTATCAGAACGTAACTGACGCCGTTTCGGCGAGTGTTCATTGGCATGTTTGGCAAATACGGCGTCTTCTGGCTCTGCCCGCAGTACCGGTTCTGGCTCACGTTCTGGCGTATGTTCTTGCTGAGTGCGTGGCTGTGCCGCCATTTCGCCATCTTTTTCACTGGCAGCGGCTTCACTGGCAACTGTTTCATTGGCAGTAAGCGATATGGCATCAGAAGCAGCAGGCTGAGTGGTTTCAACATCAGTTTCAGCTACCGATGCTCGGGGCAACTCAGAAGAATACGCTGGCTGCTCGGTATATGTTTCAGGCTGCTGAGGCGCTGCTGTGACCTGCGAGGTCTCAGTTTGCGGAGAGTCGGCGATTGAGATACTTGGCTCACGGCGCTCATGTTCAGTCGGCGCATTCGCATTGTTGGTAAAATAGCTTGTAGAAGTAGCCGCGGCAGAAGTAACTGGCTGCGCACTCTTGACCTCTAAGTCGGGCTTAACCGCTACGCTTGGCGATGGTTTGGCAATTGATGCCGCTTTATCTTCTTTATTTGCCTTATCTGATTTGCGCTTGGCCGCTTTAGCAGAGACTGAACGCCTAAACTCAGAAAGCACCCTGGAGGGCCCAGGATGCTCTTGACGTTCTAATTTTGGTTTATTGCCTAAGCCGCTATAGTCAGCGGGCTTAACAACTCGAGCACCGCCATTAGGAAGTTCCCAATTGATCTCCGCGGCTTTAGCAGCCTCATCGGGATCATCTAGCGAACTGCCAGAAAGATCTTTCTCCGCCTGATCCAGGCGGGGTACACGACGCTGACGTTGAAGCCTCCGCGCACCGTCAATAACGATGAGCGATACCAACGCCAGTCCTAAAATAATTAGCCACTCTCTTAGTTCCATGTCGAACGTTCCATGGTCGTCTTGCCGGTTGCTAAGGCACGGTGTCTAAAAGTCATGCCTGAATATGGGTAACGGCTATTGAATAATTAACTGCTTTCAATGAGACCAAGCATAGCGCGATTACTATGAAAATGGCCAATTTTTGCTGCATTTAACGCATTTTTCACACCTTGGCAAAAATTTCACCACTCTTTAAACCGAAAAAGTCTGACCCTAACTTGGAACAAAAGTGCCACGATCATGAGATATAACAACTATAAATAGCTTTATAAAGGATTCCTAGAAGCAAGAAAAGCCATATTGACAACCGAGACACGTCATAGCGTCATCCCTCTATAAGCAGTTTAACCATCTCAAGCGCGCTATAAGTAGGGGGTAATATAGTTAAGATGTACGCAATAGGACATTTTTTTATGCCTTCAGCCTATCATTAATCGCTCCTTGTTAAACGTCTGCACTCTGATCCGAGACGCGAGCCCAAAAGCTTTCGGCAGCTGCGCTTAAAGAAACTATTGGCCGCACAAGATGTATTTGCACGTCAATATCCCAACAGGAATCAAGCACACGCACTAAACGGCCATTGCTAATCTCTTGCTCTGCAAGGCTTTTTGGCAACCAAGCTACGCCTTTCCCCTCTAATGCCATCGACATTAACACCGCTGCCAAGTGGCTACTAAACTGAGCGTTAAGCGCTAAAACTTCTCTACTGCCATATAAGCGGTGCGCCACAATACGCCCAAGACCCGACGCTTCTGTATAGGCCAAATAAGGTAACTGATTGGGCGAGTTACTATTCAGTAGAGAGCTGGCCACTAGTACTATAAGGGTATCGCCCCCTACTTTTTGACTAATAAACTGCTCCTGGGTCAGCGGCGAAGGCACCTCAGGGTGACGGTGACAGAGCAAGAACGGCACCTCACCATTTACTAACAGCTTCTCGCAGCCGAGCATGCTGTCTGAGTGGAGCTGAATAGCTTCAATCGGCGCGCCGTTCTCGACGTGGCGAATCCAACGCGGAAAAAAGTTAAACGAGAGCGAATGAGTAGCGGCAAACTGGAGAGTTTTTTCCGCTTTACCTGCCACCTCTCGCGCTTCCGCGCGCAGCCGATAAAGTCGGCCAATCGCTTCAAACGCCCTGGCTTGAATATGACGGCCAGCTTCGGTCAGCTTGGTACCTTGCGGCGTGCGTACAAACAGCGTTACGCCCATCCACTGCTCGAGCGAGCGAATGCGGCGGCTAAACGCCGGCTGGGTGATGTGACGCGCTTCTGCTGCACGCACAAAACTGCCGTGTTCTGCCAGAGCGATAAAGTCTTCGAGCCAAACAAGTTCCATGAGCAATGCCGTTTAAGCATGGGGTGGCAAAGTAATAGCATTGGTGACGCTGGATTACCACGCTTAATGTAGTGGTACCTACTGCTAAGGAGCACGCCATGCGTATCGTTGAAATTCGCGAGAAAACCGTTTCTATTGCGTCCCCCATCGCCAATGCCTATATCGACTTTTCCAAGATGACTTGTTCGGTGGTCGCTGTGGTCACCGATGTTGTTCGTGACGGTAAGCCTGTGATCGGTTACGGGTTTAACTCTAACGGCCGCTATGGTCAGGGAGCGCTGATGCGCGACCGTTTTTTTGACCGTATTAACGAAGCTGATCCCGAAAGCCTTATTGATCAAGAACATAACAACCTTGATCCCTTTGCGATCTGGAAAACCTTAATGACCAACGAAAAACCCGGCGGCCACGGCGAACGCTCCGTGGCGGTAGGCACAATCGACATGGCCGTTTGGGATGCTGTGGCAAAAATCGAAGGCAAGCCACTCTACCGGCTGCTGGCCGATCGATACCGTAACGGGCAGGCGGACGATAAAGTCTGGGTCTATGCGGCGGGTGGCTACTACTATCCCGGTAAAGATCACAGCAAGCTTCAAGATGAAATGCGTAGCTATTTGGACCGCGGCTATAACGTGGTCAAAATGAAAATTGGTGCGGCCCCGTTAGATGAAGACCTGCACCGGATAGAAGCTGTGATTAAAGTCGTTGGTGACGGCAGCCGTTTAGCCGTGGATGCCAATGGTCGCTTTGACCAGGAAACGGCTATCGCCTATGCCGAAGCGCTGAAGCCTTACAATTTATTCTGGTATGAAGAGGCCGGCGACCCGCTCGACTACGCTTTGCAAGCAGAACTTGCCAACCACTATGAGCTACCCATGGCCACGGGCGAAAATCTGTTCTCCCATCAGGATGCAAGAAACTTGCTTCGCCATGGCGGAATGCGCGCCGACCGTGACTATCTGCAGTTTGACTGTGCGCTCTCCTATGGTTTGGTCGAGTATATGCGCACGTTAAAAGTAATGGACGATCTGGGCTGGTCATCGCGCCGTGTAGTTCCCCATGGCGGCCACCAGATGTCGCTGAATATCGCCGCAGGGTTACAGCTAGGCGGCAACGAATCCTACCCAGACGTTTTCCAGCCATTTGGCGGTTTTGCGGACGGTATCCAGGTTGAAAATGGCTATGTGGCGCTGCCGGACATTCCCGGCGTGGGCTTTGAGGCGAAATCGAAGCTTCATGCCGTCATGCGTGAACTTGGTGAAAGTTAAGGGTGAAGGTTAAGGGCGAAGGCGCTTAATCAACCAGCGCCGCCGCTTCTTCAATTCCCACCGAGACTAACCGCGATACGCCGGGCTCTTGCATGGTAACCCCCATCAAGCGCTCGGCGGCTTCCATGGCAATCTTGTTGTGAGTGATATAGATAAACTGAACGTTTTCAGACATCTCTTTCACTAACCTGGCGTAACGGCCCACGTTGGCGTCATCCAGCGGCGCATCCACTTCATCCAGCATACAAAACGGCGCGGGATTGAGCTGAAAGATCGCAAATACCAGCGACAGCGCGGTCAGCGCCTTCTCGCCGCCCGATAGCAGATGAATGGTGCTGTTCTTCTTACCTGGCGGGCGGGCCATAATCGCCACGCCGGTTTCCAACAGGTCATCGCCGGTTAGCGTTAACCATGCCGCACCGCCGCCGAATACACGGGGGAATAGCGCCTGTAACCCGGCATTGACTTGATCAAAGGTCTCGCGGAAGCGCACGCGGGTTTCCTGGTCAATACGCTTAATCGCCCTTTCGAGGGTTTCCAGCGCTTCGGTCAGTTCAGCGTGCTGCGCCTCCAGATAATTTCGCCGCTCGGCCTGCTGGTCGTACTCCTCAATGGCGGCGAGGTTGATCGCCCCCAAGCGGCGAATTTTATCCGTGGTGCTTTCAAGGCGCTCCTGCCAACGGGTTTCGGTCGCTTCCTCGGGCAACTGTTCGGCGAGGGTTTCGACGTTATGGCCAAGCTCCGCTAGCTGCTCATCTTGAGTAGCGGCTTTGAGCGCCAGCGCCTGTACGTCCATACGCCGCTGTTGGAGCTGCTCGCGACTCTGCTCCAGGTTGCGTTCGTGCTGCTGGCGGGCAAGTTCGTCATTGCGCAGCTGTTCTGCCAGTGCCTGGGCCTGCTGACGAGTGGCGTTTAAGCGCCCTTCCTGCTGCTCGCGCTGATGCAGCAGTTCTTCAAGCTCTTCACCGGCCAGCTCGTCGGGCTCGATCAGCATTTCTCGTGACTCTTCCAGCTCGGCAATGCGCAGCGAGAGACGCTCTTCAGAATCACTTGAACGCGCCTGCTGGGAGCGCAGGCTATCGCGCTCGGCACTTAAGCGCTCGCGCTCCAGCGCCAACGCCTGTTGCTGCGCTTTGAGAGGGGCGTGCTGCTGGGTCAACTGGTCACGTGCTTCACGCTGACGACTGCGCTGCTCGGCGCTGGCTTCCCGCGTTTGCGCCGCACTTTCAAGCTGTTCCATCGCCACATGCCAGCGGGCGCGCTGCTCGTCGATGGTGAGCGCTAACTCCGCTTCATCCTCTTGCAACTGGGCAAGCTCTTCGTCGAGTTCAGTGGCGCGACTCTCCAGATGTTCCAAGCGCTGGGCCAGGCTGCGCTCTTTCACCGCCAGCTGCTGCAGGGTGGCGGCGTGAGCACGCTCCTGCTCGGCCTGCTGCTCACGGGCCTGCTCCAGCGTTTCAATACTCTCACTGGCTGCTTCACACTGCTCTTCGGCCAGCGCCAGCGCTTCTTCTTCACTTTCGCGCTGGGCGGTCAGTTCGGCGTAGCGGCGGCGCGTTAATAGCAGCCCGTCGATACCTTCGCCGTTGGCCTGCTGGTTCAGCCAGCCGCGGCCCAGCCAAACGCCATCCTGGCTTACCACGCTTTCACCGGGCGCCAGGTGTGCGACCTGCGCCTCCGCATCTTCTGCCGTTTGCGTATAGTGAATGCTTGCTAACCATTCGCCCAACGCCCCGGCGCCTTTGACCAAACTGTCTAATCGTTGGCCAGAGATTGAAGCGGCTGGCGGTGTCTTATCAATCAACCGCCACTCCGTGGCTAAGGCCTCAGGTAGAGCGGCCAACTGGTGGCGATCCACCAGGCGGGCATTGAGCCAGGGTGCAAGCAGCCAGGAAACCAGCGTTTCCCAGCCGGGCTCGACCTGCAGCACTTCACCCAGTTGAGGGGCATCCGCCAAGCCATGCCTTTCTAAGGTCGTGCCAATAGCAGGATCGTGATCCACCAGGGCAGCGTCAATCAATGCTTGAAGTGAGGCCAACTCACCCTGGCACTGACTGAGTTCAGCGCGCTGATTGTCCCGCGCCTGCGTGGTCTGCTGGTAGGCCGCTTTGGCATCGCCGTAGCGCTGCTGCCATTGATCGCGCTGGGTTTGAAAGCCTTCTGCCTGCTCCTCTGCTTCCGTCAACTGCGCCTGGCACACGGCGTGCTCTTCGCGCAGTACAGTGAGATCGGCCACCTCTCTGCGCTGCTGACGGCGGCGCTGATTTTCCGCCTGGAGGCGCTGGATACGCTGTTCAAGGTCGCGCAACTGATCTTGGCTGCGATCCGCATCGCGGCTGGCATCGCGCCAGCGGGTTTCAGCATCGGCCCACTGCTGCTCGGCGGTTTCCAGCGCGGGCGAAGCGTCGGTTAACGCCTGCTCCAGGCTTTCGAGCTGCTCCTCCAGCGCTTCGTGTTCGGGGAGCAGGTCGTCAAAGCGCTCGTCAATCGCGGCTAAACGTTCATGATCGCCTTCGCTAACGCGGCGCTGTTCGTCCAGCTCGCGCCGAGCCGTGGCGATATCGCTGGCCAGCTGGGTTTCACGGCTGCGTCGGTGAGCCTGATCCTGCTCTAAACGTGCGATGCGCGTGGTGGTTTCGAAGAACTGCTGCTGGTGGCGGTCGAGCACCTCAGAGAGTTCGTCGTGCTGCTCCCGGGCCTGTTCCAGGCGGGTTTCACACTGGCGGACGCCGAAGACATCTTTTTCTACCGCAATTTCCAACTCGCGGACACGGCTCTCTTGATGCGACTGCTCGGCACGCAAGGTGCGCCCCCGCAGCAGCGCCAGCTCGCCCTTGAGCCGGTACTCTTGCTCTTTCAGATCTTGGTAGCGCTTGGCGGCTTCGGCCTGACGCTTGAGACGCTCGAGCTGTTTATCCAGCTCTTCGCGAATATCGTCCAGACGCTCCAGGTTCTCCTGGGTTCGCCGCATGCGGTTTTCGGTTTCCCGGCGGCGCTCCTTGTACTTGGAGATACCCGCGGCCTCTTCAAGCGTCGAGCGCAGGTCGTCGGGGCGGGCTTCGATCAGCCGCGAAATCATGCCCTGGCCGATAATCGCGTAGGAGCGCGGCCCCAGGCCGGTACCCATAAACAGGTCGGCGATATCGCGGCGACGGCACTTCTGGCCGTTAAAGAAGTAGTTGGATTGTCCATCGCGGGTAACTAAGCGCTTAACGGCAATTTCCGCGTACTGGGCGTAAACGCCGCCCATGCCGCCGTCGCGGTTGTCGAATTTGAGTTCTATGGACGCTTGGCTGATCGGTTTACGGCCGGTGGAGCCGTTAAAGATAACGTCGGCCATGGATTCGCCGCGCAGGGTTTTGGCGGATGACTCCCCCATCACCCAGCGCACGGCGTCAATAATGTTGGATTTACCGCAGCCGTTGGGGCCTACGATGGCGGTCATATTGCCATCGAAAGGCACCGTGACGGGATCCACAAAGGACTTAAACCCGACTAAGCGAATCGACGTTAAGCGCATACCTAGACGGCGTTCCCGTTGCGATTATTCAAAGACACGGTTAATCACCACTTCGACCGCCTCCGCATCATCAATAGACCCGACGCTGACGCTCTCAAGGTCACCGAACAGATCCCCCGGCTGGGGCGTTGCTTGGCCGGAGGGCGAAACACGCACGACTAAACGGGCTTCCTGTACCTGGGAGATTTGCGCCTGGGGCGACATCGCGGCAGTGTTATCTAGCGTCACGGTCATGGGCAGCTCGGATACCTGCGCACGCACCACAGCCAGGGGTGGTAACTCGCCCTCAATATCGCGGGCGGTGATAAAGACGCTGGCATCGCCATCTACGCGTCCGACGAGCTCTTCATCCAGCGAGACACTTACACGAATGCCTGTGCCCTCGGCGACGACTTCTTCAGGTTCAACGCCCAAGCGCTCCTGAGCCACGCGGATACCGTCGCGCAGCGAAGACACGGTATTGGGATCTTCGATATTAGCAATCGCCCGACGCCAGTGATCAATGGCCTGCTCGTAATTGCCGCTGTCAAAGGCATTAATGCCCAGTAAGCCCAGCACGGTGGGCTGGCGGGGATCCTGCTCCAACGTCTCATCGACCAACGCCTGGACTTCGTCGGTAAGCTCGCGCTCGGCCATAAAGAAACGAATTTGCGCTAGTTGAGCAAGCAGAGGTGGAATGCGGCCTTCAATCTCGATCAGACGCTCCAGGGCGTCTACGGCCTTGGACATTTGTCCGGTTTCACGGTAGAGCGGAAACAGCTCGCTCCACACATTGGGATTATCCGGCTGGCGTTCGGCCTGCTCCTCCATGCGTTCTATATACATGGTGAGCGATCCCTCAGGGTCGTTCTGTACTTCCTGCTGCACGGCCAGCAGCACCAGATCGCCCTCAGCGCCCTTTTGCTGGTACCAAATAACGCTAACAGCAACCACAGCCAGCATTATCACTGGAACAACAATACGACCAGCATTGGCTCTCTTTAGCGGCCGACGCTCGCGAAAAGCGGTATCTTCCAGCAGGCTGCGCTCAAGCTCCAGGCGGTCTTCCTCAAAGCGGGCGGTATCAATATCGCCGCGCTCCCGCGCCGCTTCCAGTGATGCCAAGCGGCGCTTGAAAATCGCCACGTTCTGCTCGGCGGAGGTGTCGTTGGCTTCAAAATCACGCTGCTGGTCATGCAGTGCACGCGCCTTTCTTAGCGGCGAAACCAGCAGCCACAGCGCGGGGAGCAGTAGAACGGCAATTGCAATCCAGAGCAGCGTCATGAAGACCTCTTACGGTTAGTCAGCGCGTCTATACGCTGGCGCTCTTCGGCGCTCAACGCTTTAGCAGAGGCGTTGCGGCGGGCGCGCACCATAAGTACGACCACAATAACGCCTAGCAACACCAGGGCGATGGGCAAGCCCCAAAGCAGGTAAGTACGGCTCTCTAAACGCGGGTTGTAGAGAATATATTCGCCAAACCGCTGCACCATATGGTTGATAATTTCGATATCCGACTGCCCATCTTGCAGCAGCTGATAAACCCGCTCACGCATGTCTCCTGAAATGGGAGCATCGGAATCGTCAATGGCCTGATTTTCACACAGCGGGCAGCGCATGGAGGCGGTCAAATCGTTATAGCGCTTCTCCACGACTGGGTCGTCAAATTCGCGCAGTTCGATACCACCCGCCCCTGCGCCAAACGCTAGTACCAGCAGTAGTAGCGTTGCCATAGTTCGCATTAGCGCCATTTTTCCACCTCCGGCAGAATTCGCTCGCGCACGTCTTGCGGTGATACGTAGCCTTTATGGTGATAGCGAATGACGCCGTCAGCATCGACTAGAAAGGTTTCTGGAGCACCGTAAACGCCGAGATCAAAACCTAGCTCGCCTTCTGGATCAAAAATATTAACTTCAAACGGATCGCCAAATTCGCTGAGAAACTGCATGCCTTTTTCGCGGGTATCGCGGTAGTTGACGCCGACCATGCGAATGCCGTTATCAGCCAGCTCCAGCAGTTGCGGCATCTCCTGCTTACACGCGGGGCACCACTCGCCCCAAACGTTAACCAGGGTCACTTCACCCTCTAACAGCGTTTGGTCGACCTGCCGATTCACATCACGCAGCGTGGTGGCTTCAAAGGACGGGAACTCCCGCGCCATCAGCGCTGAATCGCGCTGGGAGGGATCCAACGAGAGGCCTTGGTAAAAGAACAGCGCCAGACCTAAAAAGCACACTGGCAGCAGTAAGAGCAGTAGCCGTCGCTTCATGCCGTGGCCTCCCGCGCGCTATTTTGAGTACCATCGCCTTGGCTGGCCACTTTGGGCGCTTCACGGGTGGCTGCGGTGCGGCGGTAGCGCTTGTCGAGCACCGCCAATAAACCGCCGAACGCCATTAGCAGTGCGCCTAGCCAGAGCCAGCGGACGAACGGCTTATACTGTACCCTCATCGCCCAACTGCCATCGTCAAGGTTTTCACCCATGGCCACATAGAGATCGCGGAACAGCCCTGGGCGTAGGGCCACCTGGGTCATCGGCATACCGGTGGCCAGATAGAGACGCTTTTCGGGCCGCATGGTAAAGCTGCTCCCCGATTCGCCGCGCTGCACTTGCAGAATGGCAGTGTCCGCCAGGAAGTTGGCCCCGCGACGCTCGGTTAGCTCGGTCATGGTGAACTGATAGCCCGCTACTTCGACCGTGGTGCCCGGGGACATGCGTACATTGCGCTCAATGTTGTAGTTGGAGACTACCGCAACACCAACAATGGTAACGGCAACGCCTACGTGCCCCAGCACCATGCCCCAGTAAGCCAGGGAGAGTTTGCGGACACCGGCTACAAACGAACTGGCATGGCGGGTTTTATCGAATACATCGCGCACCATCGGCAGCACAATCCAGAGTGCGGAGACGATACCCAGGGAGACAAACAGGTTCCACTCGCCGCGATACAGCAGCGGCATTAATATGCCTAGCACCAGCGCGGCAACGCCTGCCAACCACAGTTTACGGGTCAGATCCCTTGCCGCCATGCTTTTCCAGCGCGTTACCGAGCCTAACCCCATAAAGATGCACATCATCACGGTAAGCGGCACAAACAGGGCATTAAAGTAAGGCGGGCCCACGCTGATTTTCCCCAGCCCCAGAGAATCCAGAATCAGCGGATAGACGGTACCCAGCAGTACGGTGACGGTCATAATCACCAGAAAGATATTATTGACCAACAGCAGCGCATCCCGGGAGAGCCAGTTAAAACCAACTTTATGACTCACCCGCGGAGCGCGTAGGGCAAACACCAGCAACGACAGCGTTACCGTAATGGCCAGCAGCATCAGGATAAAGAAGCCGCGGGCCGGGTCGTTGGCAAACGCATGCACCGAGGTCAGCACCCCAGAGCGCACCAGGAAAGTGCCCATCAGCGACAGCGAGAAGGTCGAGATCGCCAGCAGCACGGTCCAGCTTTTAAACGAGCCGCGTTTCTCGGTGACCGCCAGCGAGTGCACCAGCGCGGTTCCCGTCAGCCAGGGCAGCAGTGAAGCATTTTCGACCGGATCCCAGAACCACCAGCCGCCCCAGCCAAGCTCGTAATAAGCCCACCAGCTACCTAACGCAATCCCTACGGTCAGAAACGCCCAGGCCAGATTCGTCCAAGGCCTTGCCCAGCGCGTCCAGGCCGCGTCTAAACGCCCGCCCATCAGCGCCGCAATGGCAAACGCAAAAACCACGGAAAAACCCACATAGCCCATGTAGAGCATCGGCGGATGCACGATCAACCCGAAGTCTTGCAGCAGTGGGTTAAGGTCGGCGCCGTCCTGGGGCATATCGGGCAGCAGTCGTTCGAAGGGGTTCGATGTCATCAAGATAAACAGTAAGAAGCCGACGCAGACCATGCCCATCACGCCCATTACCCGGGCGACCATATCCCGCGGTAGGTTGCCGGTGAATAGGCTGGCCGCAAACCCCCAGCCCGCGAGCATAAAGCTCCACAGCAGCACCGACCCTTCGTGGTTACCCCACACCGCGCTGAACTTGTAATACCAGGGCAGCAGCGAGTTGGAGTTGTTGGCCACGTTCGCCACACTAAAGTCGTCCAGCATATAGCTGGCGGTCAAACAGGCGTAGGCAATGGCAATAAACACAAACTGCCCCACCGCCATAGGCTGACCGTAGGCCATCCACAGAGGGCGCCTGGTGGCAGCACCAGCCAGGGGCATTACGGCCTGCACCGTCGCCATCAGCAGCGCGATAATAAGAGCAAAGTGGCCAATTTCAGGAATCAGTTTGATAAGCATGCGTACTCCAAATTGGGCTTTCTACCCTAGTATTCGCTTGCCTGGGGAACGCCTTCTTCGTCCAGGCGTTTACCCACTTCGGCGGCTTTGGCCTGGTAGTCGGCGGGCGAGTAGCCCGCTTCTTCGAGCGCCTGAGCGACTTCGGGGGGCATATAGTTCTCGTCGTGGCGTGCAAGCACCTTGTCGGCATACAAGCGTCCATCGGCCTGAAGCTCACCGACTACCACCACGCCTTGGCCTTCGCGGAACAGGTCGGGCAGGATGCCGCTGTAGTAGACCTCCAGGTCATCTACGTAATCGGTGACGGTAAATTCGACGTCCAGGCTTTCGGGGTCTCGGGAGACAGAGCCCTCTTTAACCATGCCACCGGCGCGAATTTGCCGCTCCATGGGTGCATCGCCCTGGGCGATCTGCACCGGGCTAAAAAACAGATTAATGTTAGCGCGCAGCGCGTACAGGGTTAGCCCCACGGCAATCGCTGCCAGCGACACAAGGCCCAGAATAATAAAGAGCTTCTGTTTACGTTTAGGCGTCATTGGACGTTCCCCCTTGCGCTGTTTGCGCGTCTTGCGCGGCGTTTCAAGCCTTTGAGCAGTTGTCGCTGTTCAGCACGCGCATGCCATACGGTGGCGAGCAGCAGTAGCGCTGTCACACCCCAGGCAGACCATACATAAGGCGCGTGACCACCCATGGCGAGAAATTCGGAAAATGAGTCAAATGCCATTAGCGGGCCTCCTCCGCCTGTGCGTTCACTACCTGGCCTTTAACCAGATCCTGTACCCAGCGTTTGTTAGCTTCGCGGCGCAAAATTTCGCTGCGTGTGCGCATCAGCGTCAAGGCAATAAAAAAGCTGTAGAAACCCAGCACCATAATCACCAGAGGCAGCCACATTTCGGTAGGCATGGTCGGGCGCGAGGTCAGCGTAAATGAAGCCGGCTGGTGAAGGGTGTACCACCAGTCCACCGAGTATTTGATGATGGGAATATTGATCACTCCCACCATAGCCAACACCGAGGCTGCCCGTGAGGCGCTATCACGGCTGGTAAAAGCGCCGCGCAAGGCAATGACACCCAAGTACAAAAACAGCAGGATCAGCATGGAAGTTAGCCGTGCATCCCACATCCACCAGGTTCCCCAGGTGGGCACGCCCCATACTGCGCCGGAAAACAGCGCGACAAAGGTCATGGCCGCACCAAGAGGTGCCATCACCGCCGCCGCCATATCGGCGACTTTAATTTTCCAGACCATAAACACCAGCCCAGACACCGCCATGGCGATAAAAATGGACTGGGCTAAAAATGCCGCCGGCACGTGAACATAAATGATCCGGAAGCTGTTGCCCTGCTGATAATCCGCCGGGGCAAACGCCAGCCCCCATAGCGAGCCAGTGACCAGCAATAGCACCGCCGCGGCCCAAAACCAGGGCTGTAATTTGGCACTAATGGCGTAGAACCACTTGGGTGATCCCAGTTTGTGTATAAAGGCCCACATAGCGTGTCCTGTCCTTAACCGTTAATACTGATACGCAGCGATGCGGCAATCGCCCACGGCGCTAACATAAGTGAGGCGGCGAGCAGCGCGCCCAGGATAGCCAAATGTGCGGAGACACCGTCTCCGAAAATGGCCGCCTGCACCGCACCTGCGCCAAAAATAAGTACCGGAATATACAGAGGCAGCACCAGCAGCGAGAGCAGCACCCCGCCCCGCGCCAAGCCGACGGTTAGCGCCGCGCCAATCGCGCCAATCAAACTCAAGCTTGCCGTACCCAGGGCAAGCGACAGCGCCAATATGGCGTAGCTACCCGCAGGCAGCGCCAGCATAATACCCAACATCGGCGCCATCAGCGCCAACGGTAAGCCCGTCAGCAGCCAGTGCACGGCCACTTTGGCCAAACTAAGCGCGACTAACGGCTGCGGCGCCAACAGCAGTTGCTCCAGACTGCCGTCGTCATAATCGCTACGAAACAGGCTATCCAGTGAAAGCAGCGCAGCTAACAAGGCTGCCACCCACAGCAAACCTGGCGCAATCACCGCTAACAGCTCTGGGTCAGGCGAAATAGCGATCGGAAACAGAGTGATCACCAGGGCAAAAAACACCAGCGGGTTGAGCACTTCGCCACGGCGTCTCAGCAACAGCGTTAAGTCACGCTCTAGCGTGGCTTTCACAGCGGTCATTAACCCACCCTTATGCTCACGCAGTAGCACTGCTGAAACCTGTTGGGTGGTGTCTGAACCGTGTAAAGAGCTTTGTGAAGCGTCGTGTAAAGAGCTGTGCAACCCTTTCTCCTTCTACCCTAGGGATATCCGTCTCAACAACGGTGAAGCGGTTAACTCGTGATGTGTCGTTACTAGCACGCAGCCGCCCGCCTGAGCGTGGGCAACAAGCTGTTTTTCTAGATCGGCGACGCCGTAGCGATCAATCGCAGTGAAAGGTTCATCCAGCACCCAGAGCGCGCGCGGTGTTAGCGTTAAGCGCGCCAGCGCTACACGGCGCTGCTGACCTGCCGAGAGTTGCCCGGCGGGTACGTCTTCAAAGCCTGCCAAACCAACCCCTTCAAGGGCATCCAGGCGCTGCTCTTCATTACCGCTCTCACCGCTTAACGCCTGATACCAGGCTAAATTTTCTAACGGGGAAAGCCCTGATTTAATGCCTGGGGCGTGTCCTAAATAGAGCAAATTTGCCAGAAAATGTTCACGCGCCTCGTTCATCGCAGCGCCATTCCAGAACAGCTCGCCCTGATAGTCGCTGAGCTGCCCGGAGAGAATCTTCAGCAGGCTGGTTTTACCACTGCCATTGGGCCCTTCAATACGCACAATTTCGCCGCTGCGAATATCAAGATCCAAGCCTTGAAACAGCCAACGATCGTCGCGTTCACAGGCAAGCTGTCGGGCTTGTAGACACAGGCTCAAGCGTCTCTCCAGGCATATTGATTTCGCGTCGAACTCTACACGTAAAGCCCCTTTCTCGCCACTCACACAATGCGGCGCTGGGTCGCAGCATGATCTCCATCAATATGGCGTAAGACTAATTATCTCTAGCACTGTATGCAAAAACAGGTCTACAATGAAAACCACTGTATGAAAGAACATGCAATGGAGATTCCCTAATGACCCTATCGATGGCAGCACCTAGCGCTACGTTCGGCCGTAGACAACCTGCACCGCGTCCATACGCGATGGCGCCTAGCGTAACCCGACACAACACCTATGCGCTCAAAGTGCGCGGCAACGCACTGTGTGATTGCAACTTGTTCGATGGCGATGTCATTATTATCCGTCGCTATCAACACGATACCCAGACAGAAACTGCCGTTGCCGAAATTAACCAACAAACAGTCGCCTTGAGACAGCTCTCTATCAGCCGCTTCGGCGTGGAGCTATGGCCAGAGGATGCATTGCAGCCAGCGCTATTTTTGCACAACCGGGATATTCAGGTGCTCGGTATGGTAATGGGTGTCGAACCACATCCAAGAGCTTGTCAGAAAAGTAAGCATACCTTCACGGAGCATTAATGCGCTATTGGGTTCCCGAGCTATCCCCTGCGTCATGGCATACGGCTGACATTGAAGTAGAAAAGAGCCAATTTATCACCTGGGTCTGCCACGCCCCCGATATCAACGCATTCACTAACCTGCTGAATGCGGCGAGAACCGCGCACCCTAATGCCAGCCACCACTGCACTGCCTATATTGCCGGGCCACCCGGCGAGCAAAACTTGATTGGCTTTTCCGATGATGGCGAGCCTGGCGGCACCGCTGGCCGTCCCATGTATCAGGTTCTCCAGGGTAGCCAACTGGGCCAGATCGGCTGTGTGGTCATTCGTTATTTTGGCGGCACCAAGCTTGGCACCGGCGGATTAGCCCGCGCCTATGCCCAGGCAGTTAGCCATTCCCTTGAGACGCTGCCTACCAGGGAAGTGATTGAGCGCGATATCTATACTCTGCGACTCACCTTTGCCAACGAAGCGATTGCCCGCGCCTGGTGCGAAGAACGCGACATTCCGATTGAGCAAGCCGACTACGATGGCGATGGCGTGCGCCTGACCATTGGCTGGCCACGGGACTGCCCGCTCGACCTTGCCCCACTAGAAAACCGCTTAAAAAATGCTATTGAGGTTCTCGCTGCACCAAAGGCATGACGCAGCAGAGCGAAAGGACCCCATATGTCATTGCGAGGAGCTTGCGACGCGGCAATCTCGTCCTGCGGTGGCAAACAAAACCGAGATCGCCGCACTTCGCTCGCGATGACACTCACCGGTCATTGCGAGGAGCCTGCGACGAAGCAATCTCAAGCCTACACTGAGAACCAACCCCAGATTGCTTCACTACGTTCGCAATGACATCCCTATGTCGTTGACGGCAGAGGACTAGTTAACCCAAGTATTTAATCATTACCCCAGCGGCTACTGCCGAACCAATGACCCCGGCCACATTGGGGCCCATGGCGTGCATCAGCAAGAAGTTATGCGGGTTGGATTCAAGCCCCACCTTGTTAGCCACCCGTGCTGCCATAGGTACTGCGGAAACCCCTGCGGCACCGATCAATGGGTTGATGGGCATTTTGCTCATCAGGTTCATCAGCTTGGCCATCAACACCCCCGCGGCCGTGCCGATTCCGAAGGCGACAATACCCAAGCCTATGATCCCCAGCGTCTCAAACGACAGGAAGCTCTCGGCCATCAGCTTGGAACCCACCGACAGACCGAGGATGATGGTGACGATATTGATCAGGGCATTCTGCGCAGTATCCGACAGGCGCTCGACCACGCCACATTCGCGCATCAAATTACCGAAACAGAACATGCCTAGTAGCGGTGCTGCATCGGGTAGAAACAGCGCGACCAATATCAACAGCACCAGCGGGAAGACCACTTTTTCCAGCTTGGAGACCGGCCGCAGCTGCGTCATCTTGATTTGACGCTCTTTTTGGGTGGTCAAAAGACGCATAATCGGCGGCTGAATCAGCGGTACCAGCGCCATATAGGCGTAGGCGGCCACGGCGATAGCCCCCAGCAGCTCCGGCGCCAACACGCTGGCGACATAGATGGAGGTCGGGCCATCAGCACCGCCAATAATACCAATGGCGGCGGCCTGATTAAGTGAGAAGTCCATAATCCCCATCGAGCTGAGCACTACAGCGCCAAACAGGGTGGCAAAAATACCAAACTGAGCGGCCGCGCCTAAAAATAGCGTGCGTGGGTTGGCCAGCAAGGGGCCGAAATCGGTCATGGCGCCCACGCCCATAAAGATAATCAGCGGGGCAATACCCGAGGCAATCGCTACGCTATAGAAGCTGTAGAGCATGCCGTCGCCGTAACCCACATTCATGGCGATATCTTTCGCGGCTCGCACCTGATCCGGCGCAGCGGGATCTTGGGCAATCACTTTTAGCGATTCCCTCCATGCCTCTGCGTTTGCCAATGGATCAAGGGTAGCGCCCAACGCTACCGCCATCTGCTGCAGCACCGCCGGCTTTGCCACCTCAATCGCTTGGTCTAGCGCTGAAATCGCTAGCCCCGCTTCAGGGATGTTAGCCAGAATGCCGCCAAAGCCAATCGGCACCAGCAGCAGTGGCTCAAACTTCTTATAAATGGCCAGGTAGAGCAGTCCAAGCCCGACCAGGATCATAACGGCTTGACCCAGTTCGAGGTTATACAGCCCAGAGCCTTCCCATAACGTTACTAATTTATCCATTACTGGGCCCTTAGAGCTCGATCAACGTGTCGCCTACGGCTACGCTGTCGCCCTCGCTGACGTTAACCTTAGACACAGTGCCTGCGCTGCTAGCACGCACTTCGGTTTCCATTTTCATTGCTTCGAGGATGATGACGACATCACCTTCAGCGACTTTATCGCCGGGGCGCACATTGACCTTGAAAATATTGCCCGCCAGCGGTGCATCAATGCTTTCTCCACTGGGAGCAGGCGCTTCTTCTGCGGGTGCGTTAGCACTGGCTGCAGCAGTTTGCTCTTGCACCTCCCCTAGCTCACCGCCTTCAGAAACTTCCACCACGAAAGCTTTGCCGTTGAGTTTAACCGTGTAGGTTTCCGGGCCACTACTAGCCACCGGTGCTTTGCTTTCCTCCTTGGCGGGCGCCTTTTCAGCGTTGGCTTCTGCTGCCTGGGGTACGGGCTCAAAGGCGTCGGGATTATCGCGGTTCTTAAGAAACTTCAAACCAATCTGGGGAAACAGCGCATAGGTCAGCACATCATCGACTTCGCGCTTGCCTTCGGCCAAACGGATGCCTTCATCGCTGGCTTTCTCTTTCAGCTCGGTGGCCAGTCTATCCATTTCCGGTGAGAGGTTATCCGCCGGGCGGCAGGTAATTGGCTCACCGCCTTCCAACACGCGCTTTTGGAGCTCGGCGTTAAAGGGCGCAGGAGCAGCGCCATATTCGCCTTTGAGTAGCGCCTGGACTTCCTTAGAGATCGACTTGTAGCGCTCGCCCATCATCACGTTCATCACCGCCTGGGTGCCAACGATTTGCGAGGTCGGCGTCACCAGCGGAATAAAGCCAAGATCTTCGCGCACGCGGGGAATTTCGCTTAGTACGTCATCCAGCTTATCGCCCGCGCCCTGCTCTTTCAGCTGGCCTTCCATATTGGTCAGCATGCCGCCAGGCACCTGAGCAATCAGGATGCGCGAATCAATACCACGCAGCGAGCCTTCAAAGGCGGCGTACTTCTTACGTACTTCGCGGAAGTATCCGGCAATATCTTCCAGCAGCTCAAGATCCAACCCTGTATCGCGACCGGTGTCTTTGAGCATCGCCACCACTGATTCGGTGGGGCTGTGGCCATAGGTCATCGACATGGATGAGATCGAGGTATCGACGTTATCGATACCCGCCTCTACCGCTTTCAAAATAGTCGATGTAGAGAGGCCGGTAGTGGCGTGGCAGTGCAGGTGCACCGGTATCGATAGTTCTTTCTTGAGCCGCGTGACCAAGTCGAACGCCGTATAGGGCGTTAATAGCCCCGCCATATCCTTGATAGCCAATGAATCCGCGCCTAAACCGGCAATGGTTTTAGCGAGATCGACCCAGCTATCCAGGGTATGTACCGGGCTTACAGTGTAAGAAATAGTGCCCTGGGCATGGCCTTCCACGTTACGCACTGCCTGAATGGCGCGTTCGAGATTGCGTGGATCATTCATGGCATCAAAGACACGGAAGACGTCAACGCCATTAGTTTTCGCCCGCTCAACGAACTTATCGACAACGTCATCGGCGTAGTGACGGTAACCCAGCAGGTTCTGGCCGCGTAGCAGCATGGCTTGAGGCGTATTGGGCATGGCCTCTTTTAAAGCACGAATGCGCTCCCACGGATCTTCGCCCAAATAACGAATGCAGGCGTCATAAGTGGCCCCACCCCAGGTTTCCAGTGACCAGTAGCCAACGCGATCAAGCTTTTCTGCGATCGGCAGCATATCGTCCAGGCGCATACGCGTGGCAAATAGCGATTGATGGGCATCGCGCAGCACGACATCAGTAATGCCTAGAGGGCGTTTTATTTCGTTCATGGTCTTGGCTCACAGTAGTAGAGTTGTAAGTTTGTAGTAAAAATAACAAAAAAATAGCCAAAAGAGGGCTGAAATGAAAAAAATTGAGAAAGTTAGCGACGCCGCGTTGAGCGGTAACGGTGCACTGCAGCACTGATCACTGCCATGACCTCGTCACTTTGAGCAGAAGGGGCCGAAGCTTGCGACGATTTCTTACCCGTATCAACCGCGACGGGAACGGGTTGAAAACGCCCTATAAGCTTCGACATCAGCGTAACGCTAATAACCAAAATAGTAAGAAAAACAAACACTACGCCCATGCCGAGCGCCATCAATGCCAACCCATCTTGCAATAGTCCTAGATCCTGCATAAGGCGCTCTCCTGCTTTTCAATTACAGTTCAAGTACTTTTATACGCACATGATTAGGCCAATACGGTGAAAGGCGCTTGGCGCAGTAAGGGGAATACACTAACCTGCCACACCTAGAATAGAATGCAATGGCGCGATAGTGGAAGTCATGGTTGTTAATTTACTACATAACGGCAGAATCGGCCTAGCCCCGATGGAAGGTGTAATCGACGCTCTGACTCGTGATCTGTTAACCCGTCATGCCGGGTTCGACTGGACGGTCACCGAGTTTGTCCGCGTGGTTGATGCCCGCCTGCCACCCAGAGTGTTTTATAAGCACTGCCCCGAACTGACGCAACCGCCTGTGGCCACGCCGAGCGGTATTCCGGTGCATTTACAGCTGCTGGGCTCTGACCCAGCCGCCCTGGCGGCCAACGCGCGCCAGGCGCTTAGTTTAGGCGCGGTAAGCGTCGACCTTAATTTCGGCTGCCCTGCCAAACTTGTTAACCGGCACGATGGCGGAGCTTCTTTGCTACGCCAGCCTGATCGCGTCTATAACGCGGTTAAAGCCGTTCACGACGCTTTAGACGGGGAAATCCCCGTGACCGCCAAGATTCGCCTGGGCTTCGCTAACCGCCGCTTAGCGGTGGCCTGCGCCCAAGCCACCGAAGCAGGTGGTGCCGCACAGCTGGTGGTGCATGCGCGCACCCGAGACGAGGGCTACCGCCCTCCAGCGCACTGGGAGTGGATCGGCAAAATTCGCCGCCAGGTGAGCATTCCGGTTGTCGCCAATGGCGATATCTGGACGCTGGAAGATTACTGGAAGGCCCGCACCCTGTCAGGATGTCGCGACGTAATGCTGGGGCGCAGCGCACTGGCCGACCCTTGGTTGGCACCACGCATTCGCCATTGGCTGCGAACCGGCGAGCGGCTGCCTGAAAGCAACTGGGCGATGCGCGCCAATGTGCTCAAAGAGTACGCCGCTCTACAGCGCCAAAAACTACCAGACCGCGTCGTGGTCTCGCTGGTAAAGCAGTGGCTCGCGCAAATGCGCCAAGGCAGCAGTGAAGCTGAGCAGAATTTTCAGCGCGTAAAGCGCCTCACCGAGCTAGATCAACTGCTCGACAGCCTCGTCGTCGACGAACAGCACGCCGTACTGGTTTAACCCCTCTGTCGCAGCCACCCATTTAACAGGCAAAAAAAAGCGCCCTACCGCAAAGCGGGGGCGCTACACACGATCGCAAGACCGGGGCGCGAGCTACTTCCGGTCAGGCTGGAAACTGGTGGTCAGGCTGGAAACAGAAAACCCGCTCTAAATAAGAGAGCGGGTTTTGGAATCTGGCGCGCCCGGGAGGATTCGAACCTCCGACCCCCTGATTCGTAGTCAGGTACTCTATCCAGCTGAGCTACGGGCGCGTGATGTTGCGGCTAACTTTTACTGATCCTGACACTTTGCAACCACATCGGCTGCTACTAGATTACTAACAAGTATCAAGAAGGTGGCGCGCCCGGGAGGATTCGAACCTCCGACCCCCTGATTCGTAGTCAGGTACTCTATCCAGCTGAGCTACGGGCGCATACCTTGTGACCGCATACTTACTAACTAAGTACTGGCCATGCGATTGGCGGAGAGAGAGGGATTCGAACCCTCGATAGGGCTATAAACCCTATACTCCCTTAGCAGGGGAGCGCCTTCAGCCACTCGGCCACCTCTCCTCAACGGCACGGCGCGAATATTACCGATTTAGCCTTCTTGTGTCTAGTCTTCTACGGATTTTTTTTCGCACCGGCCATATCTTACAACTAAGCTTACGCTTTAAGCATCGTTTCATCGTGCGAGCCCGCAAGTCTTATTCCACTTCGTTTTCACTGTTTCGTTCACGCTGAATACGCTGGTAAATCTCTTCACGATGAACTGCTACGTCTTTAGGCGCATTTACGCCAATACGTACTTGATTGCCTTTCACACCTAGCACGGTGACGGTGATTTCATCACCGATCATCAGGGTTTCGCCAACACGGCGAGTTAGGATGAGCATGGCTGATCTCCTTTTCAGTCGTTTTATGCAACGGGATATGTCAGCCGGAGGCAACACCAAGCCATTATGCGGCATAGTGCTGCCTGTCACCAATCACTCCGGCTCCATGACACCTTATACCTCCCGTTGAAAGAAAGCTCACCACCACACGGCAGCAAGTACCCCCTCAGCGTAGAAGGTTTAAGGCATAAATGTTATTCAGATTCGATATCTGCCTTATCTAAACCAAAAGCTTTGTGTAATGCGTTAACGGCAAGTTCCATATGTTTCTCATCAATAACGACCGAAATTTTGATCTCAGAGGTGGAAACCATACGGATATTGACGTTTTCATCGGCTAGTACGCGGAACATTTTTGACGCTACACCCGCGTGAGAACGCATGCCAACACCCACTAAAGAAACCTTAGCGATATTGTCATCGCCACGCAGCTCACCGCCGCCCAGATCAGGGATCACCGTCTCTTCAAGCAGTTTCTTAGTAGCTTTGTAATCGCCCTTGGCAACCGTAAAGGTAAAGTCGGTATAGTCACCGGCTGGCGCCACGTTCTGCACGATCATATCGACTTCGATATTGGCATCGGCAATCGGGCCCAGAATACGCGATGCCACGCCCGGCACATCCGGCGTATTAAGCAGGGTTAATTTTGCTTCATTCTTGGTAAAGGCGATACCGGAGATCAGTGGTTCTTCCATAGCGTCCTCGTCTTGGTCGGCTTCTGCAACAATTAGGGTACCGGGGCCATCTTCAAAGCTCGACAGCACCCGCAGGGGTACGTTGTACTTACCGGCAAACTCTACCGCGCGGATCTGCAGCACTTTAGAGCCGAGACTGGCCAGTTCCAGCATCTCTTCGACGGTGATGCTCGTTAAGCGCTGAGCTTTGGAGCATACGCGGGGGTCGGTGGTGTATACCCCGTCAACATCGGTATAAATCTGGCACTCATCGGCACCCAGCGCGGCGGCTAGCGCCACACCCGTGGTGTCGGAACCGCCGCGGCCCAGGGTAGTGATATTGCCGTCATCATCAACCCCTTGGAACCCGGCCACGACCACTACCTGCCCAGCTTCCAGGTCGGCCTTCAGGTCTTCGGTTTCAATGCGCTGGATACGCGCCTTGGTATAGGCGCTATCGGTGTGGATGCCTACCTGGGCGCCAGTGTGCGAAGTGGCTGGCACACCGATTTGCTGAAGCGCCATAGCAAGCAGTGAAATAGTCACCTGCTCACCGGTCGACAGCAGCATATCCATCTCGCGCGGCGCGGGGTCTTCGTTAAGCGCCTGCGCCATATCGGTAAGTCGATTAGTTTCGCCGCTCATGGCGGAGACCACGACCACTACCTGGTGGCCTTGATCGCGGAAGCCCTTAACCTTTTCCGCTACGGCCTTGATACGCTCGACAGAGCCCACCGAAGTGCCGCCGAACTTCTGTACGTATAGTGCCATATGCCGTTTTTCCTATGCGTTCGGGAATGGAGGGTGAAATTGTCACAAATAAGGCCGGTGACAATAATGCCACCGGCCTTATGGTTTAGCTAAGCGCGTTTTCCAACCATGCTGGGACGCTGTTCAACGCATCCGGCAGGGCGTCGGGTTGACTACCTCCCGCCTGGGCCATATCGGGGCGGCCGCCGCCCTTCCCTCCCACCTGGGAGGCAACATGGTTAACCAGTTCACCGGCTTTCACTCGGCCGGTCAGATCTTGGGTTACCCCGGCGATCAGACTCACTTTGCCCGCCGCCTGGTCGGCAACGCCGAGGATAATCACCCCAGAGTTTAGCTTGTTCTTAAGCTGATCAAGCACGCCGCGCAGATCTTTGCCAGACACGCCATCCAGCTGCGTCGCCAGCAGCTTAACGCCGTTAATCTCCTGCACCTGACTGAGCATATCGCTACCCGCCGCGCTGGCCAGCTTAGCCTTCATCTGCTCAAGCTCTTTTTCCAGGCTACGGTTACGCTCAACCAGTGATTCTACCCGTGCTTCGACCTGCTCGGGCTTGGTCTTCAAACGCTCGCCCAAGCGCTCAAGGCGGGCTTCCTGCTCGCGGAAGTAGGCCAGCGCATTTTCGCCGGTGATCGCTTCGATACGGCGCACGCCGGAAGCAATGCCCACTTCGCTCATCACATGACAGCAACCAATATCGCCACTGCGTGCCACGTGGGTACCACCACACAACTCGATGGAGAAGTCGTCAGCACCAATGGTCAGCACGCGCACGTTCTCGGCGTACTTGGCCTCAAACAGCGCCGCTGCGCCCTTGGCCTTGGCTTGATCCAGGCTCATCTGCTCGATCTTGGTCGGCGCATTAGCCAGAATCTGTTCGTTGACCAGCCGCTCGACTTCCGCCAGCTGTTCGGCGGTCATCGGCTCAAAGTGGCTAAAGTCGAAGCGCAGGCGCTCGGCGTTAACCAACGAGCCTTTCTGCTGCACGTGATCACCCAACACCATGCGTAGCGCTTTATGCAGCAGGTGGGTGGCCGAGTGATTGCGGATAGTGGCTGTGCGTAGACTGGCATCCACTTCGCCGCGCACGCTGGCACCGACGCTTAGCGAGCCTTCGACCATCATGCCCTGGTGAAGGTGATGCCCGCTCTGCTTTTGGGTATCGGTGACCTGGAAACGGCCGCCGTCGACATACAGGTAACCGGTATCGCCCACCTGGCCGCCCGACTCGCCGTAAAACGGCGTGCGGTCTAGTACCACGACGCCCTTCTGCCCCGCTTCCAGCGCGGCCAGTGCATTGCCTTCACTGTCGACCAGCGCCGTTACCTTGGCCTGATCTTCCAAGCGGTCGTAGCCAGTGAAGGCCGTCTCACCCTCCAATTCAATGGAGGCGCTGTAGTCGGCGCCGAACTGGCTGGCCGCCCGTGCGCGTTCACGCTGGGCCTCTAACGCCTGCTGAAAGCCATCTTCGTCCAGGGTAACGCCGCGTTCACGACAGACGTCGGCGGTGAGATCGAAGGGAAAGCCGTAGGTGTCGTAAAGCTTAAACACCGTCTCACCCGGCAGCACCTTGCCATCGAGTTCGGCCAGGGCCGCATTCAAGAGCCCCATACCGTGGTCTAAGGTGCGCGCGAACTGCTCTTCTTCTTTCAGCAGTACACGGGCGATTTGATCGCTCGCTTCACGCAATTCCGCATAGGCATCGCCCATCTCTGCATCCAGCGCCTCAACCAGCTTGTGGAAGAACGGCTCTACTGCGCCCAGCTTATGGCCGTGCCGAATCGCGCGGCGAATGATCCGACGCAGTACATAGCCGCGCCCTTCGTTGGAAGGCAGCACGCCATCGGCAATCAGGAAGGCGCAGGAACGGATATGGTCGGCAATTACGCGCAGCGAAGGCGTGGCGGTATCAGGGTGACCAGTGGCTTTAGCAGCGGCTTGCAACAGGTTCTGGAACAGGTCGATTTCGTAGTTGGAGTGCACGCCCTGCATGACGGCAGCGACACGCTCCAGCCCCATACCGGTATCGATGGAGGGCTTGGGCAGCGGATTGAGCGTGCCCTGGGCATCGCGATCAAACTGCATGAACACCAAATTCCAGATTTCGATATAGCGATCGCCATCCTCTTCCGGGCTGCCCGGCGGGCCACCCCATACCTCGGGACCGTGGTCGAAGAAGATTTCCGAGCTGGGACCACAGGGTCCTGTGTCGCCCATCTGCCAGAAGTTATCTTCATCCAGCTTGGAGAAGCGTTCAGGGTCGATGCCGATTTCATCTTTCCAGATGCGCTCAGCTTCATCATCGCTGATATGAACCGTTACCCACAGCTTGTCTTTGGGGAGTCCCAGCGTTTCAGTTAAAAACACCCAGGCAAAGCGAATGGCGTCGCGCTTGAAGTAGTCACCAAAGCTGAAGTTACCCAGCATTTCAAAGAAAGTGTGGTGACGTGCGGTATAGCCGACGTTGTCTAAGTCGTTATGCTTTCCGCCCGCACGAACGCAGCGCTGCGCAGAGGTGGCGCGCACGTAAGGGCGCGGGTCGCGGCCCAGAAACACATCTTTAAACGGCACCATGCCGGCATTGGTAAACAGTAGCGTCGGGTCGTTGCCCGGCACTAAGGAGCTAGTGGGTACAATGGTATGCCCCTGCTCTTCGAAGAAAGAGAGAAAGGCCTGTCTAATCTCTGCGCTTTTCATAGGGTATCCGTAACAAGAAAGCGTGATGTCCCAGGGCGCTGTCACCGCTACCCTCAGGGGTCGCAAAGCAGCCATTATAGCGCAGTTGTCAAACGACTAAAGCCGCACTTAGTGGCAGAGAGGCAAACCGCTATGTGAACAACCAGATAAACAAGCGTATTAGAGCGCAATTAGAAATGTAAGAGGGGGAGTTTTACAGGTTGGAAAAAAAGCATCAAAGACAAGAGAGCGCGTAGCGAATTTGTTCAAAATCGAAGCCGCGACTGGCGAGAAAGCGTTCGCGACGAGCGCGCTCCTTGGGTGTCTCACCGGGGCTATCAAAACGCCGCGCCAGGGTTTCCCGGGCTAGCTCAAACCAGTCGACCTGCTCGCCCTCCTCCACCTCTTCAAAAGCGGTATTAAGGGTTTCCTGGTCAACGCCGCGTTGGCGCAACTCGCCTTTAATACGAATCACGCCTTGGCCACGCAGAATGCGCGAGCGCACGAAACTGGCCGCAAAGCGAGCGTCGGACTGCAGCCCTTGTTCAACCAAGGCGTCCAAGCACTCATCAATAGCGGCATCGTCGAAGGCTTTTTTCTTCAGTCGCTGGGCAAGCTCGGCGCGGGAGTATTCGCGCCGAGCCAGCAAGCCAATGGCGATATCACGGGGCGTGGCATCACGCTGGGAGGTGAATGCCATCAGCTTGCTTTAGACAAAATCAGCTTAGACAGAATCGGCTTAGCTAAAATCGTCTTAAAGCAGATCGTCATCACCCGCATCCAACTCTGCTGCTGCCTCGGCAGGCGCGTCATCCTTCTCCTTCTTAGGATCGGGCTTGGCCAGGAGCTGCTCACGAATCTGCGTTTCGATTTCGAGCATAATGTCCGGGTGCTCTTCCAGATACAGCGCTGAATTGGCTTTACCCTGGCCGATTTTCTTACCTTTATAGCTGTACCAGGCACCGGCTTTGTCGACCAGGTTGCACTGCACGCCCAGGTCGATGACCTCACCGGCGTGGTAGATACCCTTGCCGTAAAGAATCTGGAATTCAGCCTGACGGAATGGCGGTGCCACCTTATTTTTGACCACTTTCACGCGGGTTTCGTTACCGGTCACTTCGTCGCCGACTTTAACCGAGCCGGTACGTCGAATATCCAGGCGCACACTCGCGTAAAACTTAAGCGCGTTACCGCCCGTAGTGGTTTCTGGCGAACCAAACATGACGCCGATCTTCATGCGGATCTGGTTGATAAAGATCACCAGACAGTTGGCGTTTTTGATATTACCGGTGATTTTACGCAGCGCCTGGGACATCAAACGCGCCTGTAGGCCGACGTGAGAGTCGCCCATTTCGCCTTCGATTTCAGCGCGGGGCGTTAGAGCTGCGACCGAGTCAATAACAATCACATCAACACCGCCGGAGCGTACCAGCATGTCGGTAATTTCCAGTGCCTGCTCGCCGGTGTCTGGCTGGGAAACCAGCAGGTCATCCAGGTTAACGCCCAGCTTTTCTGCGTAGCTGGGGTCAAGGGCGTGCTCGGCATCTACGAAGGCACACACTTTGCCCTGCTTTTGCGCCTGAGCAATCACCGAAAGGGTCAGGGTCGTTTTACCCGACGATTCTGGGCCAAAGATTTCGCACACACGACCAAACGGCAGGCCGCCGATGCCGAGAGCGATATCCAGACCCAATGAACCGGTGGAAACCGACGGCATGACTACACGCGGCGCGTCGCCTAGACGCATAACGGTGCCCTTGCCGAACTGACGGTCGATTTGGGTGAGTGCTGCGTTTAGCGCTTTAGTGCGGTTGTCATCCTGAGCCATTCAGAGATTCCTCATAACAAGCTGTATAATTAGCCAGTAGTATGCCAAAGATTGTGCCGTAAACAAATCATTGATCGCGCTTTCTCACAACTATTTTCTTACGGCTGTTTTGTCTTGCTCAACTTCTCGCGCTCATTCAGGCGCGCCACCAGCCCCACCAAGGCCTGACGCACGGCCTGCTCTCGCACTGCTTGGCGGTCACCAGGAAAGTGGAAGCATTCGGCCTCCTGGTCAGCGGTATCGCCCCAGGCCAACCAAACGGTACCCACCGGTTTCGTATCACTGCCACCATCAGGCCCGGCCACACCGCTAACGGCAACGGCTAAACCCGCACCACTTTCTCGGCAGGCGCCTACCACCATGGCATTAACCACCTCTTTGCTTACTGCACCGTGTTCGGCCAGCGTGGCCTCCGGCACCCCCAGTAAGCGCGTTTTAGCGGCATTCGCATAGGTCACATAGCCAGTCGTAAAGTAGTCAGAGCTCCCCGCCACCCCGGTAATTGCGCTGGCAATGCCGCCCCCCGTACATGATTCAGCGGCGGTCACCTCTACATCCAACTGCTTACACAGTCGCCCCAGCCGCTGAGCCAACAAGGTTAAATCAAGATTCTTTAGACTAGTTTCGCTGGGCACTATCGTCGCTCCTTCAAGTAAGTCGTCTGTTCAGCGTAGAATACTGCGTTTAGCTTTCTCAAAGAAATTGCTCAATCAGGACGCCCATGTCACAGGCCATTCCCCCTAACACGCCAATGATCACGCAGTATCTAAAGATCAAACGTGAGCACCCCGAGGTACTGTTGTTCTACCGCATGGGGGATTTTTACGAACTGTTCTTCGACGACGCCAAGCGCGCCGCCGCGCTGCTAGATATTACCCTCACCCAGCGCGGCCAGTCAGGCGGCAAGCCGATCCCGATGGCGGGCGTACCTTATCATAGTGCTGAAGGCTATCTGGCCCGCCTCGTCGCCGGTGGGGAGTCGGTGGCTATTTGTGAACAAATTGGCGACCCCGCGACCAGCAAAGGGCCCGTTGACCGCCAGGTGGTGCGCATCGTCACCCCCGGCACGCTCCACGATGAAGCGCTGCTCGATGCGCGCCGCGACAACGTACTGGTATCCGTTTCACCCGGAAAAGAGAGCTGGGGCCTTGCCTGGCTAGAGCTCTCAAGCGGCCGCTTCAACGTACTGGAAGTAGAAAGCGAGGCCGAAATGCTCGCCGAGCTGACGCGCCTCTCCCCGGCCGAATTACTAGTGCCTGAAAGCCTAACGCTACCCGATGCCTGGTCGCAAAAACGTAGCCTGCGCCGCCAGGGCGAGTGGCTGTTTGACCTGGAGAGCGCCACCCGCAGCCTGTGCGACCAGTTTGAAGTGCAGGATTTACGCGGTTTTGGCTGCGCGCATTTAACCACCGCGCTAATTGCCGCGGGGGTATTGATCGATTACGCCCGGGACACCCAGCGCTCGCGCCTGCCCCACGTGACCGCGATCAGCGTTGAGAACCGCGACGACGCGGTGGTCATCGATGCCGCCAGCCGCCGTAATCTGGAAATTGATATCAACCTTGGCGGCAGCAGCGACAACACCCTGGCCAGCGTGCTGGATACCTGTACCACCGCCATGGGTTCAAGGCTGCTCAAGCGCTGGCTCAATCGTCCGCTACGTCAACGCGAGATTGTCCAGGCCCGCCATGCGGGAGTAGCGCTATTAAGCCTGGATGCTGCCTATATGCCACTGCGCGAAACGTTGAGCGCAGTGGGCGACGTGGAGCGCATTCTAGCCCGGGTGGCGCTGTATAGCGCACGCCCGCGCGATTTGGCGCGCCTGCGCGATGCACTGGTAACGCTCCCTGAACTGGAGCAGCAACTCAGTGAAGTAGAAAGCGGCAGCGCCTTGGACAACCTGCGCCCGCATATTCGACCTTACCCAGAAATGGCCGATATGCTCAGCCGCGCGCTGGTCGAGAACCCACCGGTGGTTATCCGCGACGGCGGCGTAATTGCCGACGGCTTTGACTCAGAGCTCGATGAGCACCGCGGCATGGCCGAAAATGCGGGTGACTATCTTATTCAGCTAGAGATTCGCGAGCGCGAGCGCACGGGGCTTGCCAATCTCAAAGTGGGTTACAACCGGGTGCACGGCTACTTTATCGAACTGCCCCGTTCCCAGGCCCAGCAGGCGCCCGCCGACTATATCCGCCGCCAGACGCTTAAAAACGCCGAGCGGTTTATTATTCCCGAGCTCAAAGAGTTTGAAGATAAGGCGCTCTCTGCTAAATCTCGCGCGCTGACTCGTGAAAAATGGCTTTACGACCGCTTGCTAGGCGATCTCAACGAAAGTCTTCACGCGCTGCAGAGCACCTCGCAAGCGCTGGCGGAACTGGATGTGCTTTGCGCCTTTGCCGAGCGCGCCGAGGCGCTGAACTGGGTACGCCCAACGCTTAGCGAAACCACCGGTATTCAAATTGACGCTGGACGGCATCCGGTGGTTGAGCAGGTGAGCGAAACACCTTTTGTACCCAACGACGTAACGCTCAATCCTGACCAGCACATGTTGATTATCACCGGCCCTAATATGGGCGGTAAATCGACCTATATGCGTCAGACGGCGCTAATCGCCCTTCTCGCCCACTGCGGCAGCTTTGTGCCCGCCGATGCCGCCGAGATCGGCCCGCTGGATCGGATCTTTACCCGCATTGGCTCATCGGATGATTTGGCTGGCGGGCGCTCTACTTTTATGGTCGAGATGACTGAAACCGCGAACATTCTCCACAATGCCACCCAGCAAAGCTTGATCCTGATGGATGAAATTGGCCGCGGCACCAGCACCTTTGACGGTCTGTCACTCGCCTGGGCAAGCGCAGAGTATTTGGCGAAAGGGCGCGCGCTAACGCTGTTTGCAACCCACTACTTTGAAATGACGGCGCTGCCTGAGCATATGGAAGGGGTGGCCAATATCCACCTCACGGCGACCGAACATGGCGATAGCATTGTGTTTATGCACCGCATTGAGGCGGGCCCGGCCAGTCAAAGCTACGGCTTACAGGTGGCGCAGTTGGCGGGTGTCCCAAGTCATGTAATTAAGCGGGCTCGTGAAAAGCTGATGAGCCTGGAGCAGCGCGATGTGGATAACACGACGCAGGCGCCGCGGACCACGCCCCAGCAAAACGACCTGTTCGCCGCTGCACCGCATCCAGTGGTCGAGGCATTGGAAAACGTCGATATGGATGACTTAACGCCGCGGGAAGCACTATCGCTGTTGTATCAGTGGCGAGACCTGATCTAATGGTGCTTATAGAATGAAAGTCTATAAGTGAGATTCAGGTGTCAGGACAGGTTGAAGCGAGGGTCTTTCGACAGGGATGTCGAAAGTAGCGCCCACGGACGGGTTCACAGCGCCCTCGCGGAAACCTGTACTGGCATTGCTACCAACTGGAATCATATGGCGCTTGCCGCCAGGTAGGCGCACCTCTAGAATGTCGCTCAAACTTTTAGCTTATAAAAAACGGCTGATTTATAACCATTCACGATTGACCATGGCTGGGAGTGTCCCAGCCCTGCAAGAGGGATAGCAAGATGACGTTTGTCGTTACCGAGAACTGCATCCAGTGCAAATACACCGACTGTGTGGAAGTCTGCCCGGTCGACTGTTTTTACGAGGGCCCAAACTTCCTGGTCATTCATCCTGACGAGTGTATCGACTGCGCGCTGTGTGAACCCGAGTGCCCCGCCGAGGCGATATTCTCCGAGGATGAGCTGCCGGATGGGCAGGAGGCCTTTATTGAGATTAACGCTGAAATGGCCGAAGTATGGCCTAACATTGCCGAGCGAAAAGAGCCGCTGCCGGATGCCGAAGAGTGGGACGGTAAGCCAGGTAAGCTGGAGAAACTAGAGCGCTAGACATCGCGCTAATCAGTGCCTCTCTTTAAAACCAGCGCTTATTTTTAAATTAGCGCTGGTTTTTTATTGTGTCGTCGAAAGTGCGTCGTCAAAAATGCGTTCTCAAATCGCGGGCAAAAAAAAAAGGCGGCCCGTAGGCCGCCCGCTCCAAGCACTTCCTCTGACCACTCCCTGGATCAACCTCCTCAGATGACTTCCTTGCCGGGGCTCACCTCACTGTATCACCCGGCGCATCTGACCTTACATCCCGCTGCATCCTGACTAAAGCGTCCCTGCCTCCCCTTGTCCTGTGTCCATTGTGTCAGATCACGGCGGCTTCTCAACAAGGTCAAAATGCAAAAAGGCGAGTCACTATGACTCGCCTTTTAACAAAAACCACTTAAAAAACAATTATTTAAATTTAAATTAGTGATGGAAATCGCTATTTTTACTTTAACCCGAGCGATTCTCGTCGGCATTTGTAAGACATCTCTTACAAAATCTTGAGATATCTCTTACAAGCCAGACTAAAAGCTCGCTCGGTATTGGCGTTTTACTGCCCTTTAATGGCTTTCAAGCCTGGGTAGGTCACATCACCTAGTTCTGCTTCAATCACCAGCAAACGGTTGTACTTGGCAACCCGATCAGAGCGGCACAGTGAGCCTGTTTTAATTTGACCTGCACAGGTGCCCACCGCCAAATCGGCAATGGTGGTGTCTTCGGTTTCACCGGAACGGTGCGAAATCACCGCCGTAAAGCCTGCATCCTGCGCCATCTTAATCGCGTCCAAAGTCTCGGAGAGCGAGCCGATCTGGTTGAACTTGATCAGGATAGAGTTACCAATTTGCTCATCGATACCGCGCTTGAGAATTTTGGTATTGGTCACGAACAGGTCATCGCCCACCAGCTGCACTTTATCGCCCAGCTTGTCGGTTAGCGCTTTCCAGCCCGCCCAATCCGATTCGTCCATGCCGTCTTCGATAGACACGATCGGGTAATCGGCGCATAGGCCTGCTAAGTAATCAGTAAAGCCTTGGGCGTCGTAGCTTTTGCCTTCACCGGAAAGGTTGTACTGACCGTCTTTATAGAATTCAGAAGAAGCACAGTCCAGTGCCAGGGTAACGTCTTTACCCAGAGCGTAACCTGCATCAGCCACGGCTTGTTTGATCACCGCCAAGGCATCAGCGTTAGACGCTAGGTTAGGCGCAAAACCGCCTTCGTCGCCAACTGACGTCGAAAGGCCTTTCGCTGAGAGCACTTTCTTCAGCGCGTGGAAAATTTCCGCGCCCATGCGCAGCCCTTCACGGAAGTTAGGCGCACCCACTGGTTGCACCATAAATTCTTGGATATCGACGTTGTTATCCGCGTGCTCGCCGCCGTTGATGATGTTCATCATGGGTACCGGCATGCTGTACTGGCCAGGTTGACCGTAGAGTTCGGCAATGTGGGCGTACAGCGGTACACCTTTGGCGTTAGCAGCAGCTTTAGCGGCTGCCAGGGATACCGCTAGAATGGCATTAGCGCCCAGGTTGGCTTTGTTCTCGGTGCCGTCCAGCGCCAGCATGGCATCGTCCAGGCCGCGCTGATCACGTGCATCGATACCCAGCAGTGCATCACGAATTTTGCCATTAACCGCATCGACTGCTTTCAGCACGCCCTTACCCAGGTAGCGCGACTTATCGCCATCGCGCAGCTCTAACGCTTCCCGGGAACCGGTGGAAGCACCGCTAGGAGCACAAGCTTCACCAACAGCACCACTAGCAAGACGTACGTGCGCCTGTACGGTCGGGTTACCACGGGAATCGAGCACTTCCAACGCACTGATAGCAACAATTTTGGTCATGGCAGTATCCTTTCCTGTTAGTCAGATAAAATTATTAATATAACGCCCTGATCAGCGAATCGTTAGCGGCTCAAACCCCTTAACCAGCGCATCCAGCTGCGCAAGCTGAGTTAAGAACGGCTCTAGCTGATCCAGCGGTAATGCACAGGGCCCATCGCACTTGGCGTTATCAGGGTCAGGGTGGGCTTCTAAAAACAGCCCTGCAAGGCCCACAGCCACCCCCGCTCGGGCCAATTCGGCCACCTGGGCACGACGACCGTCCGCGCTGTCGGCACGCCCGCCGGGGCGCTGCAGCGCATGGGTCACATCGAAAAACACCGGGTAGCCGGTTTGCTTCATATCACCAAAGCCCAGCATATCAACAATCAGATTGTTGTAACCAAAGCTTGAGCCGCGCTCGCAGAGCATCAGCTGATCGTTACCCGCTTCCTGGAATTTGCTGAGGATATGACGCATTTCATGGGGCGCCAAAAACTGCGGCTTCTTGATATTGATGACCGCGCCGGTTTTGGCCATGGCGACCACCAAATCGGTTTGGCGAGCCAAAAAGGCCGGCAGCTGGATAATGTCGGCGACTTCAGCGGCCGCTTCCGCCTGCCAGGGCTCATGCACGTCGGTGATGATCGGCACGTTGTGGCGAGCTTTGATATCGGCCAGGATCTGCAGGCCTTTCTCAAGTCCCGGGCCGCGGTAGGAGTGAATCGAACTGCGGTTGGCTTTATCAAAGCTGGCCTTGAAAACGTAAGGCATGCCCAGCTTTTGAGTTACCGTGACGTAGGCTTGGGCGACTTCGTCGGCAAGCTCGGCAGACTCCAGCACGTTCATGCCGCCCAGCAGCATTAGCGGCAATGAATTGCCGGCGGTTAAGCCGACAACATTAATGTGACGCTCTTGAGATCGTTCTTGAGAAGCCATGCTTTTGCCCTCTTATTCCTGCGCATTCGCATGGGCGCGGCTGCGCGCTGTCTTGTGCTCCAATGCGGCATTCACAAAGCCTGAGAAGAGCGGATGGCCATCACGCGGCGTGGAGGTGAACTCCGGGTGGAACTGACAGGCCACATACCAAGGGTGGTCAGCCAGCTCAATCACTTCAACCAGTGATTGGTCGACGCTCTTACCCGAAATAACCAGCCCCGCCTTCTCAAGTTCATCAATAAACTGGTTATTGACCTCGAAGCGGTGACGGTGGCGCTCGACAATTTCATCCGAGCCGTAGGCGTCGCGCGCTTTGGTGCCTGATGTCAAATGACACACCTGGCCACCTAAACGCATGGTGCCGCCTAAATCAGAGGCCGCATCGCGCAGCTCGACTTTGCCTTCTGGGCTTAGCCACTCGGTGATCAAACCGACTACCGGGTGCTGGGTATCGTGGGTAAACTCGGTAGAGTTGGCGTCGTTCCAGCCTGCCACGTTACGGGCAAACTCAATCACCGCGACCTGCATACCCAGGCAAATACCCAGATACGGTACGCTGTTTTCGCGGGCGAATTGAGCGGCCATAATCTTGCCTTCTACGCCGCGTTCGCCAAAGCCACCGGGCACCAGAATGGCGTCTTTACCCGCCAAGCGCTCGGTGCCGTGACGCTCGATATCTTCGGAATCAATATAGTCGACGTTGACCTTAATGCGACCCTGGATACCGGCGTGAATCAGCGCTTCGTTGAGCGACTTGTAGGCATCCAGCAGCTCCATGTATTTACCAACCATGGCGATGCTGACGGATTTGAGCGGGTTGAGCTTGGCGTCGAGCACCTTCACCCATTCAGACAAATCCGCTTCCGGCGCTTCCAGGCGCAGCTTATCGCAAACGATCTCGTCCAGGCCGTGTTCGTGGAGCATTAGCGGAATGCGATAAATCGTATCGGCATCCTGAAGCGGCACCACGGCACGCTCTTCGACGTTGGTGAACAGGGCGATTTTGCGGCGCTCGCTCTCTTCCAGCTCAACTTCGCTGCGGCAAATCAGAATATCCGGCTGGATACCGATGGAGCGCAGCTCTTTAACGCTGTGCTGGGTCGGTTTGGTTTTGGTCTCACCCGCCGTTTTAATGTAGGGCACCAGAGTCAGGTGCATAAACAGCGCGCGATTGGCGCCCTGCTCACTACGGATTTGGCGGATCGATTCCAGGAACGGCAGTGATTCGATATCACCGACCGTGCCGCCGATCTCTACCAGCGCCACATCAAACCCTTCACCGCCCGCGTAAACACGCTCTTTAATCTCGTCGGTGATATGCGGAATGACCTGAACGGTGCCACCTAGATAGTCGCCACGGCGCTCTTTACGCAGTACGTGTTCATAAACACGCCCGGTCGTAAAGTTGTTGCGCTGGGTCATCTTGGTGCGAATAAAGCGCTCGTAATGCCCGAGATCAAGATCGGTTTCGGCGCCATCTTCTGTGACGAACACCTCACCGTGCTGGAAGGGGCTCATGGTGCCCGGATCCACGTTGATGTACGGGTCGAGCTTGAGCATGGTGACCTTAAGGCCGCGGGCCTCTAAAATCGCCGCAAGCGAGGCGGAGGCGATGCCCTTGCCAAGAGAGGACACAACGCCGCCGGTCACGAAGATATATCGTGTCATGGATAACCTGTCGAAACGTGATCAGAAGGCACGGCAGAAAGCCACGCCAGGATGGGTCGACAGACTAGCAGATTACGACCTAAGGCTCAATTTGAACTGCACTGCTTTAGTACGCGCTGACATTCGGAAGCATCGCGTCCTGTCATTGCGAGGAGCGCAGCGACGCGGCAATCTAACCCCAGATCGCCACGCTTCGCTCGCGATGACATGAAGCCTATAAAGGCAGCGCTTTTACACGCCCAGGTAGTCCAGAATGCCTTCGGCTGCCTGACGGCCTTCGTAAATCGCCGTGACCACCAAATCAGAGCCGCGCACCATGTCGCCACCGGCAAAGATTTTTTCGTTGCTGGTTTGGAAAGCGTACTGACCATGCTCCGGGGCGGTGACGCGGTCGCGCTCGTCAACTTGGATATTAGAGCTATCGAACCAGGGCGCCGGGCTTGCCTGGAAACCGAAGGCGATAACCACGGCATCCGCCGCAATGATCTCTTCAGAGCCGGGCACCACTTCAGGGCGCTGACGGCCGTTTTCGTCCGGTTCGCCCAAACGCGTGCGTACAACCTTCACCCCTTCGACCTTCTCTTCACCGACGACCGCGACCGGCTGACGATTGAACAGAAACTCAACGCCCTCTTCACGGGCATTGGAGACCTCACGGCGCGACCCTGGCATGTTGCCTTCGTCACGACGGTACGCACAGGTCACGCTGGTGGCATTTTGACGAATCGAGGTACGGTTACAGTCCATCGCCGTATCACCGCCGCCCAGCACGACCACGCGCTTGCCTTCCATGGAGATATAGTCGTCGGGGTCTTTTTCAAAACCCAAGCAGCGATTGACGTTGGCAATCAGGAAGTCGAGAGCTTTGTAAACGCCCGGCAGATCTTCGCCAGGGAAGCCGCCTTCCATGTACTTATAAGTCCCCATGCCCAGGAAGACCGCGTCGTACTCCTGCATCAGGGTTTCAAACTCGATATCGGTACCGATTTCGGTATTCAGACGGAACTCGACGCCCATCTCCTCAAAGACCGCGCGGCGGCGCTCCATCACGCTTTTTTCCAACTTGAACTCAGGAATACCAAAGGTCAGCAGGCCACCAATTTCCGGGTACTTGTCGAACACCACCGGCTTGACGCCGTTGCGCGCCAGAATATCGGCACAGCCCAAGCCCGCAGGGCCCGCACCAATAATGGCGACTTTCTTGTCGGTCCAGGTAACGTGGGACATATCCGGACGCCAGCCCATGGCAAACGCCGTATCGGTGATGTACTTCTCCACCGAGCCGATGGTGACCGCACCAAAGCCGTCGTTCAGCGTGCAGTCGCCTTCGCACAAGCGATCCTGTGGGCACACGCGGCCACATACTTCGGGCAGCGAGTTGGTTTTGTGCGAAAGCTCAGCAGCTTCAATGATGTTGCCTTCCACCACCAGCTGTAGCCAGTTGGGAATGTAGTTGTGCACCGGGCACTTCCACTCGCAGTACGGGTTACCGCAGTGCAGGCAGCGATGCGCTTGGCTCGCCGCATCGGTGGGCTTGAACGGTTCGTAAATTTCCGCGAACTCTTTGGCACGGGCGCGGGCATCTTTCTTTTGTGGGTCCTTACGACCCACATCGACAAACTGAAAATCGTTATTTAAACGGTTAGCCATGATCTCTCTCCTGTCAGCGTGAGGGGCATAAGCGAGTTATTGCGGCTGACGCCGAGACTGATCCAGCAAACTACCAAGGCTTGCCGCTTTTGGCTTAACCAGCCAGAAGTGGCGCGCATAGTCGCTGAAGTCTTCCAAAATAGCCGCCCCACGCGCGGAACCCGTCGCGGCCACGTAGGCTTCAATCATTTCACGCAGGTGACGACGATACGCCTCCATCGCCTCTGTGTTAACGCGGTGAATTTCGACCAGCTCGTGGTTGTACTTATCCACGAAAGTGCGCTCTTCATCCAGCACATAGGCAAACCCACCGGTCATGCCCGCACCGAAGTTCACGCCGGTCTCACCGAGTACGCAGACCAAACCGCCGGTCATGTATTCGCAGCAATGATCCCCTGCGCCTTCAATCACCGCGGAAGCGCCTGAGTTACGCACGGCAAAGCGCTCTCCCGCAGTACCGGCCGCGAACAGCGTGCCGCCGGTGGCGCCGTACAGGCAGGTGTTGCCGATAATGGCCGTTTTATGGCTCTCAAACTGGCTGACTTTGGGCGGCACAATCACGATACTGCCGCCGTTCATGCCCTTGCCGACGTAGTCGTTGGCGTCGCCTTCCAGGAAGAGGTTCAGACCACGAGCGTTCCACACCCCGAAGCTCTGCCCTGCCACGCCGACGAAATTAGCCGTAACCGGTGCCGCTTCCAACCCTTCTTCGCCGTAGCGCTTGGCAATCGCACCGGAACTAAGCGCGCCCACGCTGCGGTCACAGTTGGTGATGGTGAAATCAAACTCACCGCCCGACTGGCTTTCGATAGCGTCTTTCAGCGCCGCCAGCACTTCCTGGTTTTTAGCACCCGGATCGTGAGGCACGTTACGGCTAACGGTGCAGAACTGCGGCGCGTCTTTGGGTACAAAATCATTGGCCAGCAGCGGCGTTAGATCGAGCTTACGCTGGGAGGCCGTATTGCCTTCCAGCACTTCCAGCAGATCGGTACGCCCGATCAGGTCAGTGAGCTTGCGCACGCCCAGCGCCGCCATCAGCTCACGCACTTCTTCGGCAATAAAGCGGAAGTAGTTTTTGACCATGTCCACGGTGCCGCGGAAATGCTCGCCGCGCAGGAAGTCGTCCTGGGTGGCGACACCGGTGGCACAGTTATTGAGGTGACAGATACGCAGGTATTTACAGCCCAACGCTACCATGGGCGCGGTACCGAAGCCGAAGCTCTCGGCGCCGAGAATCGCCGCTTTCACTACATCCAGGCCGGTTTTCAGACCGCCGTCGGTCTGCAGGCGAATCTTGTCGCGCAGGCCGTTGATACGCAGTGCCTGATGCACTTCCGGCAGCCCCAATTCCCAGGGTGAACCGGCATGCTTGATCGAGGTCAGCGGGCTTGCCGCCGTGCCGCCGTCGTAGCCAGACACGGTAATCAGATCCGCGTAGGCCTTGGCCACACCGGTGGCGATCGTGCCAATCCCCGGCTCGGAAACCAGTTTCACCGACACCTGGGCATCTGGATTGACCTGCTTAAGGTCAAAAATCAGCTGGGCCAAATCCTCGATGGAGTAAATATCGTGGTGCGGCGGGGGTGAAATCAGCGTCACACCAGGCACCGCGTAGCGCAGCCGAGCAATCAGCTGGTTTACCTTACCGCCGGGCAGCTGACCACCTTCGCCGGGCTTAGCACCCTGGGCAACCTTAATCTGCAGCACTTCCGCATTGACCAGGTACGCCGGGGTAACACCAAAACGCCCAGAGGCGATCTGCTTGATTTTCGAGCTACGGATAGTGCCATAGCGTGACGGGTCTTCGCCGCCTTCGCCAGAGTTGGAACGACCGCCCGCTTCGTTCATGGCCTGTGCCAGCGCTTCGTGGGCTTCCGGCGAGAGCGCGCCCAGCGACATACCGGCGCTATCAAAACGCGGCAACAGTTCTTCAACCGGCTCCACTTCATCCAGCGCAATCGGCGTTTCAACAGTCTTGAGTTTGAGCAAATCACGGATGGTAGCTACCGGGCGCTCGTTCACCAGCTGGGCGAACTTCTTCCACTTGGTGTAGCTGCCCTCCTGAACCGCCGCCTGCAGCGACATCACTACATCGGGGTTATAGGCGTGGTACTCGTGGCCGTGGACATACTTGAACATGCCGCCCTGGGAGATGCCTTTGCGGGGAATCCAGGCATCTTTGGCCAGCAGCGCCTGCTGCATCTGCAGCTCGGCGAAGCCAGTGCCTTGGATGCGCGACGCCATGCCGACAAAGCACATATCCATCACTTCGTCCGCCAGACCCACGGCTTCGAACAGCATCGAGCCACGGTAGGAAGCCAGCGTCGAGATACCCATTTTAGACAGTATCTTGAACAGGCCTTTCTGCAGCCCTTTACGGTAGTTTTCGCGGCCGTCAGCCGGGTTACCAGTCAGCTCGCCCGTGCGGTGCATATCCGCCATGACCTGATAGGCGAGCCACGGATAAACCGCCGTAGCACCCACACCAAACAGCACCGCCATTTGGTGTGCATCCCGGGCATAGCCGGTTTCCACCACGATGTTGGCGTTGGGGCGTAGCGCTAAACGACCTAAGTGAGAGTGCACGGCCCCCACGGCCAGGGCGGCCTGAATGGGAATCAGCCCTTTCGACAGCTCCGCATCGGTGAGCACCAGAATAACTTTACCGGCGCGCACTTTCGCTTCGGCATCTTCACACAGGGCCTTAAGCGCTTGGTGCAAGCTTTGCTGTTCGGGGTCGTAACCCAGTGACATGGTGTGGCTGGCAAACGCCGGATCGTCCTGGCTAACCAGCGCGGTAAACTTGCGCGGCGACAACACTGGGGTAGTCAAGATCAAGCGGTGAGCGTGCTCAGGCGTCGCTTTAAAGACGTTCAGCTCCGCACCACAGCAGGTTTCCAGTGACATCACGATCGCTTCGCGCAGCGGGTCAATCGCCGGGTTAGTGACCTGGGCGAACTTCTGGCGGAAGTAGTCGGTCAGCAGACGCGGACGGCTCGACAGCACCGCCATGGGGGTGTCGTCGCCCATTGAGCCAACGGCTTCCTGGCCGCTCTCCGCTAGCGGGCGCAGCACCTGGTCGCGCTCTTCGAAACTTACCTGGAACATCTTCTGTTGAACGTTGAGCGCGTCGGTATCCATGGATTGGAAACGCGCCAGCTCGGTCAACGCCGACTCTAAATAGCTGGCTTCCTGCTTTAACCAACGCTTATAAGGGTAGGCAGATTTCAACCGCTCATCGATATCGGAGGTGTGCAGTACTTCGCCGGTTTCGGTATCCACGGCGAGCATTTGCCCAGGACCAACGCGACCCTTGGCGACCACGTCTTCCGGCTTATAGCCGTAGGTGCCGATTTCCGACGCCAGGGTGATATAGCCATTCTTGGTAATCACCCAGCGCGCCGGGCGCAGGCCGTTACGGTCAAGCATACACACCGCTTGACGGCCGTCGGTCATCACCACGCCTGCTGGGCCATCCCACGGCTCCATGTGCATGGAGTTGTATTCGTAGAAGGCACGCAGCTCGGCGTCCATGGTTTCGACGTTCTGCCAGGCGGGCGGCACCATCATGCGTACCGCACGATGCAGCTCCATCCCGCCGGTCAGGAGCACTTCCAGCATGTTATCCATACTGGAGGAGTCGGAGCCGGTAGTATTGACGATTTCGTCCAGCTCGGCGATATCCGGCAGACGCTCGTTAACGAAGTTGGCTTTACGCGAGTTCGCCCAGCCGCGGTTGGCCTCAATGGTGTTGATTTCACCGTTGTGGGCCAATAGACGGAACGGCTGCGCCAGCGGCCAGCGCGGCGCGGTGTTAGTCGAGAAGCGCTGGTGGAAAACGCAAATGGCGGTTTCCAGGCGCGGGTCATTCAAGTCTTTATAAAACGCCGGTAGATCCTCCGGCATCATCAAGCCTTTATAGGAGATGACTTCTGACGACAGCGATGCGACGTAGAAGTCCTCTTCGTCACGCAGCACTTGTTCAGCGCGGCGGCGCGCCATAAACAGATCGACATCGAAGTGCTCGCCCTGGCCTGGCTGCACAAACAGCTGACGAATACGTGGCAGGCAGTCTAGCGCCATGGGGCCGCAAACGCTGGAGTCAGTCGGCACATCGCGCCAACCCACTACATTGAGCCCGCGTGCTTCAAGTTCAAAGGTCAGGGTGTCACGGGCATGCGTTTCACGAGCGTCATCGTCGGGTAGAAATACCACGCCCACGGCAAAGCGTTCGCCCAGCTCAGCATCAAACGCCTCTTTGGCCAGCGCCTGCATAAAGGGGGTCGGCATTTTAAGCAGCAGACCACAGCCGTCGCCGGTTTTGCCGTCGGCAGCGATACCACCCCGGTGAGTCATGCAGGTCAGGGATTCAATGGCAGTTTTCAGCAAATCGTGGCTAGCCTGGCCTTCCATATGGGCAATCAGGCCAAAACCACAGTTATCGCGGAACTCGCCAGGCTGGTGAAGACCTCTATTCATGGGCGTGCCTCTACTAGTCAGCGTATTTTTTTAGCAGCGTGCTTATGGTATAAAGGCAGGTTTTGCTTTTTTTATGGTGCTTATAACCTGGCCAGAATGGTGTATTTCCCACATTCGCTGCCGCAACAAAATGGCCGGTCAGCATAGCGATTGGCACACGTTGTGCGCAATCTCTTGGCGCCCACATCGTTAGGGAAACTCTTTTCAAATCCTGTATTTGCATTCTCATCCAAGGAAAAAATACATATACTTCAAACACTTGTAGTCAGTTAAAACGCTATTTTAACGCTTATTATTTTCCATTAAACTTTAGTCTAAATAGCGACCAAATACCCATGCCGATAGCGCATAAGGCATACGGATTATACAAAACAGCGTTCGACTAATCGGCTTATGGCGTAGCCAAGCGAATACAAAACCGCCCAGTGAAACCACTCTATGTAAGGAGCGATCCATTGGGCGGCTATAGCTGGCTAGGTTATGAAATGACTGGGTTTTTGAAAGGATTACGTTGCCACTCAGCAGCGCGGGTAATCGTCCAGCAGGGTGCGGAGGACATCAACGGGCGTTGCATCGCTAACGCAGGCATCGCCCAGGGCGTTAAGCAGCACTAACCGCAGCCGCGAATCGATGTTTTTCTTGTCCAGCCGCATACGGGTTAAAAAGTCATCGCTGGACATATTCGCCGGTGCCGACAACGGCAGTTCTGCGCTCTCAATCACCGCTAGGCTACGTGCTAGCTCTGCGTCGTCGATCCAGCCCAAGCGCTGGGAAAGCGTTGCCGCCATGGCCATACCAGCACCCACTGCCTCCCCGTGTAGCCAGTTGCCGTAGCCCTGGTGCGCCTCAATGGCGTGGCCAAAGGTGTGGCCCAGGTTGAGCAGCGCACGCACGCCCTGCTCGGTTTCATCTTCGGCAACAATATCCGCTTTGATTTGGCAGCTTTGCGCAATCGCTTCGGCGACGACCTCAGGGTCCACGTTGAGTAGTGCGGGCATATTGGCTTCCAGCCAGCTTAAAAACGCTTCGTCGCGGATTAGTCCGTACTTGATGACCTCGGCGAGGCCAGCGGAGAGCTCGCGACGCGGCAGGCTCTTAAGCGTATCAATATCCACCAGCACGGCTTTGGGCTGCCAGAAAGCGCCAATCATGTTTTTACCCAGCGGATGGTTAACGCCGGTTTTACCGCCTACCGACGAATCCACCTGGGAAAGCAGCGTGGTGGGCACTTGGATAAACGCCACGCCGCGCTGATAGGAAGCGGCGGCGTAGCCGACCATATCGCCAATTACCCCACCGCCTAAGGCGATCAGGGTGCAGCGGCGGTTAAAACCCGCCTCTAGCAGCGCGTCCCAAATACGGCTGACCTGCTCGATGGTTTTATACTGCTCGCCATCGGGGAGCACGACCGTGCGCACCTCCAGATGATCCGGCAAGTTAGCGCAGAGCTTTTCCAGGTAGAGCGGCGCGATGGTCTCGTTGGTCACCACCATCACCTGCTGGCCGGCCAGGTAAGGCGTTAGCATATCGGCATTCTCAATCAGCCCGGTGCCAATATGAATCGGGTAGCTGCGCTCGCCTAAAGCAACATGAAGCGTGCGTTGCGCGCTGGCTGTCGAGATCATTGCGATACCTTATGGTTAAGCGTTCCAGCCGTCGGTGATGAGGGCTCGAGGGGGTCCACCAGCCGGTGCACCCGGCGTAGAATCTCATTGACCACCGCCCGCGGGCTGCGCCGGTCGGTGCGCACGGCAATATCAGAGGTGGCGCGATAAAGCGGGTCGCGCTGGGCAAACATATCGTTGAGCACCTGTTCGCGGTTGGCGCACTGCAAAAGCGGCCGGTTGCGATCTTTCGCTGTCCGTTTGAGCTGCTGGTCGACGGTGGTCAACAGATACACCACCGTGCCGCGCTCGCGCAGTGCGCGTCGATTCTCTTCGCGTAGCACCGCACCGCCACCGGTGGCGACCACCACCGGAGAGAGCTGGGTTAACTCATCAATCATATGAATTTCCCGCAGGCGAAAGCCCTGCTCACCCTCGACATCAAAAATCCACGGAATATCGGCCCCGCAGCGGTCTTGAATGGCGTGGTCACTGTCATAAAACGGACGCGCGAGCTCTGCCGCCAACAGGCGACCGATGGTGCTTTTGCCAGCCCCCATGGGACCTATGAGAAATAAATTGGGTAAATCCTGCATCAGCGAACCGTTAAGCCGTCGTCTAGAAGTCGTGGAGTAATAAAGACTAACAACTCTACCTTTTCATTGCTCTCTTCGGTATAGCGAAACAGTCTACCAAGCAAAGGAATATCACCCAAAAGCGGTGTTTTGGCGATTTGGCGCAGCTCTTCAGTGGTTAAAATACCGCCTAACACCACCGTTTGGCCGTTATCCACCAGCACTTGGGTCTCGATCTGGTTGGTATCAATCGGCGGCTCACCGCCAAACTCCGATTCACGGAAGCTGTCATTCTTGATTACCAGATCCATAATAATACGGTTATCCGGAGTAATCTGCGGGGTGACTTCCAACGACAGCTCGGCTTCTTTGAACTCGGTATCCGGATTGTCGTTGCCATCCACGCTTTGGAAGGCGCGCTCTTCACCCTGGCTGATGCGGGCAGTGCGCTGGTTGGCGGTAATAATTCTAGGCTGAGAAATGGTTTGGCTTTTACCTTCGCTCTCCAGCGCGCGCAGCTCCAAATCCAATAAAATATCGCCGGATAAGTAGCCGAAACTGAAGCCGGTGCCCGGCCCTGTGGCAGCGCCTAGATCCACAGCCAAGCCACCCTGGGCCCGATTGATGCCATCGGGGTTGATATCGCGTCGGCTGAAGGCGCCGTTATCACCTTCTTGAAAGCCGCGGGTACTCGACATACCCCAGTTAATGCCTAGCTCACGGGAAGCGGTGTCCCGGGCGATAACAATACGCGCCTCTATTTGCACCTGGCGGACGGCGACATCCAAACGGTCTATGGTACGTACGATATCGCTCACCTGATCGGCGGTATCCTGCACCAGCAGCGTATTGGTGCGGTTATCAATACTGACGCGCCCCCGCTCGGTGAGCAGCCCAAAACCGTCACCGTCGCCTCCGCGCAGTAGCTGGGCCAAATCCTCGGCTCGGGCATACTTGATCTCGATAAACTCGGTGACCAACGGCGATAGCGTCTCACGCTGGTTGCGCGCCTCTAGCTCCTGGCGCTCTAAATCAGCCAGTTCACTGGCGGGCGCTACCACAATTACATTGCCTTGCTCGCGACTCGATAGCCCTTGGCTTTGCAGAATCAGCTCAAGCGCCTGATCCCAGGGCACATCGTTTAAGTTGAGCGTCACGCGCCCCGTCACACTATCGCTGGCGACTAAATTTAGTCCGGTAAATTCGGCCAGCGTTGCTAGCACCGAGCGCACTTCGATATCCTGAAATTCAAGGCTCAAGCGCTCGCCGGTGAAGCGTTCACCGGTCGCCTGAGAGGGCTGGGCCTCCTGACTGGCGGGCTGAACTTCCACCGTCAGCGTGCGGCCACTTTGCGAGGAGATCATCGCATAGGGGCCCTGCGTGGCGATGGCTAGCTGGGTGTCGCCCTGGCTAGCGCGGGGCGTAATCCGGGTGATGGGAGTTGCAAAGTCGGTGACATCGTAGACTTGATTAAGCGAATCAGAGATCACCACATCGCGCAGATCCACCATCACTTGATCGGGGCCGCCTTCCCGTACGTTTGCCTCGACTCCATCGCGATCAAAGGTGACCATCAGCCGTCCGGCACCATCTGGGCCGCGTCGGAAGTCAATATTTTCAATCTGCGGCCCTTCGTCGGTTTCAAGCCCCGCTGAAGCGATGCCGGGCGATGGCGTAGAAGAGCGGCTAGCGTCGGCATCAAAGCTAATACGCAGACGATCATCCAGCACGCTAGACGTAAACGCCTGCAACTCGCTGAGATTGACCACCAAGCGCGTGCGACCATTGCCCTCCAGAGCGGTAATCTGCTCGATACCGTGGCGATTAACGTTGATGCGCCGATCAGCGAGACCGCTCTGGGTTGCTGCCAAATCCAGCGTCACTCGGGGCGGGGAGTCCAGGCGATAGCTGCGTAGCTCAGGCACGCCGCCGGTGAAGCGCAGATCAAGGTGGGCGCCACCGTTTTCGGCAGGCTGGACTTCAATATCGGTCAACACCGAAGCGGCGGCCAATGAGGGCAATAGTAACAATAGTGCGGCCATGGCCATGTAGAGAGTGATTCGCCAAGCTGTAACTGCCATGAGCTATTATCCGCTTACTCGTTGTTTTCGTTGATGACTAGCGACACTTGCCGCTCCTGCCACCCTTCACGCTGGGTGAACACCCGCTCGGTAACGCTTATTTCTTGCGCGTTGATCTGGGCAACACGCCCATAATCGGTGCCCATATAGTTGCCCTCTTTCACGCTGGTCACATTGCCATCTGGTGATGCAATCAACGCTACCTGCCGCCCCGCCATACGCATGGTACCGACCAATCGCAGCTCTTGCAGTGAGAAGCGCTCCAGCGGCTCTGGCTCGCGCTGCTGGTCAGGGGCGAGCGCACCTTCGCTTCGATCAGCGCCACCCTGGGCAATCTCGTCGGGAGGTAAAAAGGGGCTACGTCCGTCGCTATACAAGTAGGCCAAATCTTGGCTTTCGGGCAGCGCGACAGCCATAACCGGCGGCTGCCCGCCTGGGGACTGACGAATATTAGCCAGCGCGCCCTCAAGCTGCGCTAAATCGGCGTCCGCACAGCCCCCAAGCACCGCCACAGAGAGCGCCAGAGTGATGGCCGAAGTTACCCTTACCGCTAGAGGCGTTGCTTGTTTAGCGCTCATGGCGAATCTGCCCCCTCTGAGGAGGGTTGGTCGCTCGCCTCTAAATAGCGATAGGTGCGGGCCAACAGCGAAAGGCGCAGCGTGTCGCCGCGGCTGTCAACGGGCTCCAGGCTAAAGTCATGCTGGGTCACCATGCGGGGCAGCGAGGCGATGTCGGCACTAAAGCGCGCCAATTGGTGATAGCCGCCCCGCACCTGGATATCCAGCGGTTGCTCGACATAGTGGGCCTGGGTTTGCGTTGGACGCAGCCGAATCGTTTCAATGGTCAGGCGGTTATCGACGGCGGCATCGCTAATGCTATCCAGCAGCGAGGGAATTTCCGCATCGGTGGGGAGCATGGTGCGCATACGCCCCAACTGCCCTTCCAGAGTCGCTAACTGCTCGCGCATTTCCGGCAAAAAAGCCGCTTCCGAGGCTTTACTGCGGTATTCACTCAGCAGCCTGACTTCTTGGCGCTGGGCGGCCATTAAGGCCCCGCGTTGATCACTAATCACGAACCACATCATCAAACACAATGCCGCCATCAGTGCCAAGCAGCAGCTCAACACTTTTAATAGCCACGGCCAGCCGCCGGCCTCTTTAACGTCTAGGTCTCGCCAGTCAACATCGCGCAGGCGCTGCCACTCGATAGCCCACTGCTCGCGATTAAGCGTCATGGAAGCGCCTCCTCGATCTCTTGCGGCAGCGCTGCGGTGGTTTGCTCCACATCAAAACGAAATACGCGGCCTGAGCCGTTTTGCTCACTCTCAACCGCCGAGAGCGAGGGCACAGCTAACCCCGGCAGCGCGGCAATACGGCGCAGCTGCTCGGAAACCTGGCGCTCGCTGCCAGCCACCGCAGTGACACTGATGCTGTTGCCGTTTTTCGCCAAGCGTTGATAAATGACGCCATTGGCCACGCTCTCCGCTACGTCATTAAACAGCTGCACAGCATCCGTTCGTTCGGCCTGCAGCGCCTGGAACACCGCGATCTGCTCGCCTAAGCGTTCGGCGTCGCTGGCGTAGCGTGAGACGCCGTCGATATCGGCCTCAAGACGCTCAATGTGGTCACTAATGTAGGCATTACGCTGCTGCTGGGCCGCCAGCTTGAGCTGGTAAAATTGTGAAATCAGCAGGCCAAGCACGACGCCAAGCACCAGCATGCCCGCCACTACGGCATAGAATTTGCGGGTTTGCCGTTCACGCTGCGCTTCCCGCCAGGGCAGAAGATTAATCGTCATGCTCATTGGCTAACTCTCATTGGCTAACTCTCATCGCCAAGCCACCCGCAGTGAGCATCGCCGGGGCATCGTTGGTCAACGCCTGAAGGTTCAAGCGCTTGTTGACCCGCATGCGCTGAAAGGGGTTGGCAATGGTCACCGACATGCCGCTATCTTCAGCAATGCGTTCAGCAAGCCCTGGAATCACGCTCGAACCGCCCGCTAATACGATGTGTTGCACTTCTTGCTGGCGTCCGGCGGTGTAGTAGAGCTGCAGAGAGCGCCCCACCTGCTGCACCACGGTTTCCAGAAAAGGGTTGAGCACACGCTCATGGTAATCATCGGGAAGTCCGCCACGCTTTTTAGCGAAACCGGCCTCCTCCATGCTCAGGTCGTAGCGGTCGCGAATCGCATCGGTGAGCTGGCGGCCACCAAACACCGTATCGCGGGTATAGACAATATGCCCACCACGGACGACGTGGAAGGCATTCATATTGGCGCCAATATCCACCAGCCCAACGCAGGCGGTGGGATCATTCTCCACCTTTAGCTGGCGGCGCAATTCGGCAAGCGAACGCTCCATCGCAAAGGTTTCCACGTCTACTGCCGCGGGCTCTAAGCCTGCCCGCTCTAGTGTGTCGGTGAGCTGCGTTACATCCTGCTGCCGACAGGCGACCAGCACCACCTGCTGCTGATCATCGTCAAAGGGCGCGGGACCAAGGCACTCAAAATCAAACGCCACTTCGTTGAACGGAAACGGAATATGGCGGTCGGATTCAGCCACGATCCGCTCCTCGATCTCCTCTTCACTTAGCCCGACAGGGAAGCTCAGCGTTTTGGTGATCGCGGCGCTGGCGGGAACAGCCACCGCCGCTTTGCGGGTAGAGGGTTTGGCATGTTCCACGGCACGACTAAGCACACTGGCGACATCATCAATATCACGGATACGCCGCTCAACGACCGCCCCTTCACGCAGAGGCCGCACGGCATAGCTTTCTACTTGGTAATTATCGTGGCACTGTTTTAGCTCAAGCAGTTTGACGGTCGCCGAGGTAATATCGACGCCGATCAACCCTTTACCAGATTTTAGAAAGCGCATATTGGGGTTTGGCTCCACCTGCTTATCGCGTGGTTTGAGGTTACATGATTTTTAGTTCTGTCACACGCGAACCCACTTACAGCATATCAACACTGGTGGCCGCCGCTTCAGGTTCCTATAATGGCTGCCAATTGCATGATACGGCCATATAGATGCCGATCTTTTCATTCTTCCCAGGGTGCTCTCCGTACATGACGTTTCTTCGAACCCTTATTGTGTCGCTGTTTTTCCTCATCGTGTCGTTGGTTGGTGCCACCGCCTTAGCCGTAGTGGGGGCTGCCATTTACTTCGCACCGGGGCTGCCCGACGTTCGCCAGCTACAGGACTTTGAGCTGCACACGCCGCTGCGTATTTTTACCCAAGACGGTAAATTGATTGGCGAATTCGGCGAAGAGCGCCGTATGGCGATCAATTTTGATGAAATACCGCAGGATATGATCAACGCCTTGATCGCCGCCGAGGATGCCAGCTATTTCGACCACGCAGGTGTCGACCCGCGTGGCTTAGCCCGGGCCGCGGTGGAGCTTGTACAGAGTGGCGGCACTATCCAATCCGGTGGTTCGACGATCACCATGCAGGTCGCGCGTAACTATATGTTGACGCTAGACCAAACCTTTACGCGTAAAATTCGCGAGATCCTGCTAGCGCTGCAAATGGAGCAGGTGCTCAATAAAGAGGAGATCTTCGAGCTTTACGTGAATAAGATTTTCCTGGGTAATCGCGCCTACGGCATCGCTGCTGCTGCTGAAACCTATTACGACAAGCCGCTCGCTGAGCTTAATCTGGCACAAACAGCCATGATTGCGGGGCTGCCCAAGGCACCTTCAGCCTTTAATCCGCTAGCTAACTCCGAGCGTTCGCTGATTCGACGCAACTGGATTCTGTTCCGCATGCGCGAACTGGGCTATATCGACGATGACACCTATCAATCAGCGGTTCAGTCCCCTGTCACGGCCCGTCGTCACTATATCCAAGCTGAAGTCGATGCCGCCTACGTCTCCGAGATGGCGCGCCAGTATGCGATAGAGCGCTTTGGCGATGAGGCTTACACCGGCGGCTATCGGATTTACACCACCATCGATAGCGAGCTGCAGCCCTTTGCTCGCCAAGCGCTGGCCAATGGACTGACTGCCTACGACCTTCGCCATGGCTGGCGCGGGCCAGAGCAGCGTGAGATTGCCGCGAGCCTTGTCGAAGCACAGGAGCAAACGGCAACCCAAGGCCTCGAAGAGGAGCTTGCCGAATCTCCCGAGATTCGTGAGACCGCGCGCCAAGCCGCCCAGCGCAGCCAGACAGAAGTTGAAGGGATTGATGGCGACGTCAGCAACTGGATACAGGTGCTTGAGCGTACACCCAACTATGGTCTGCTCCAGCCCGCCATTGTGGTAGAGAGCAGTGGCCGCGAAATGCAGGTGCTCACCCGTAGCGGTGGCCTACAGACTATCGCCTGGGAAGGCTTGAGCTGGGCGCGCCCTTATCTAAGCCCGCGTAGCCGCGGAGCCGAGCCCAGTTCAGCAGAAGAGATTGCCGTACGTGGCGATATGATTCGCGTGGTGGAGAATGAAGATGGCTCGCTGCGCCTCTCCCAGCGCCCGGACGCCGAAGGTTCGCTGGTCGCCCAAGACCCGCAAACCGGCGCTATCCTGGCACTCCAGGGCGGTTTCGACTTTAACGCCAGCAAGTTCAACCGCGCAGTTCAGGCACAGCGTCAGTCAGGCTCTATCTTCAAACCGTTTATTTACTTAGCGGCCCTTGAAGATGGAGAGATGAACGCCGCCAGCGTGGTTAACGACTCCCCCGTGGTACTCGACGATGGCAGCAACGCCTTGTGGCGGCCGGTCAACTCTAGCCGCGATTTCCAAGGCCCTATGCGCTTACGCCCGGCCCTCGCCCGCTCGCGCAACCTGGTGACGATCCGCGTACTGCAGACCATGGGGCTGGATCACACCATCGATTACCTGGAAGGCTTCGGCTTTGCTCCTGGTCGCTTACCGCACGGTCTGGCACTCGCGCTGGGTAGCGCAAGCTTAACGCCCATGGAGATGACCAATGCCTACGCGGTCATCGCCAATGGCGGCTTTCAGGTGTCACCTTGGTTTATTGAGCGGGTAACCCGTGACGACGACAACGAGCTGATCGATGAAGCCACGCCACAGGTTGCCTGCCCTAGCTGTGCAGAAGACCAGGAGACGGTGGAAATCGATGGTCACGAATATCCAATCGCCAAACGGGTGGCCGACCCGGCGGCTGTCTATATCCTGCGCGATATGCTGCGTGACGTAATCACCTCAGGCACTGGCCGCGGCGCGCTAAGCCTTAACCGTGAAGACATTGTCGGCAAGACCGGCACCACGAATAGCCAGCGGGACGCTTGGTTTGCGGGCTTTAACAGCGATCTGGTCACTACGGTATGGGTCGGTAAGGACAGCAACGAGACCATTGCCGAGTATGGCGCTAACGCTGCGCTACCCATTTGGATCGAGTTTATGGGCGATGCGCTGGAAGGCACGCCGAACGCCGTGCCCGAACGCCCTGCGACGATTGTCACTGCCCAAGTGGACCCAGACTCAGGTCAACGCTTAGCAGACGGCCAATCTGGCGGCCTTACCGAGTTGTTCCATCAGGATCACCTGCCGGATTACCAGCAGCGCCGTATCAGTCGTGAGCTGGAAGAAGCCAGTGGCTCTGAGGGTTCAGGCACCGCTGAGTCGATCTTCTAACTCGATCTTCTACACCAGCCAATCCCGTAGCACACCAAACGAAAGTCCCACCAAGCAAAAGGCCCGGAGATTATATCTCCGGGCCTTTTTGTTAGTGCTGGCTTTTCATTCTGGCTGTCGGTTGCCTAACGCCTATCCGCTAATGGGTGTCGCACGCGCTTCACGCTTGCTGGCCAGCCAGTTAGCACCGATAGCGACGATCATGACCACCACACCGGCAATCTCGGTCATCAGATTGGGATAGAACACCCCGAAAATTGCGGCGGTAATCGCGATGCGCGGTAGCCACGACATTTTGGTAAACAGATAGCCCTCCAACGCCGCGGCAAAGGCACCTAATGCCAGAATAGCAATCACCCCGTTCCAGATGACCACCGGCACCGGGCCGCCAATAATGATCTCGGGATTGAAGACCATAAACAGCGGTATCAAGTAGAGCCCTTTGGCAAACTTCCACGCCTGGAAGCTGGTTTCCATCGGCTTACTGCCTGCTATCGCCGCCCCGGCAAAGCCTGCCAAGGCGATGGGAGGCGTCACGTTAGAGTCCTGGGAGTACCAGAACACAACCAAGTGAGCGACCAGTAGCGGCACACCAAACTCGGCGGTCAATGCAGGCCCGACGAGCACGATGAGCACGATATAGCTGGCGGTAACGGGCAGCCCCATCCCCAATACCAAGCTGGCCAACAGCACCATCACCAGCGCCAACACCAGGTTGCCGCCGGAGAATGCCAGCATCATGGAGGAGAATTTCAGCCCCAAGCCGGTTAAACCCACTACCCCAACGATAATCCCGGCGACCGCACAGGCCATGGAAACCGCTACCGCATTGCGAGCACCTAGCTCCAAACCCTCGATCAGCTTGGCAAAGCCAGCGCTGACCACGTCTTTAATGGCCGTCGCAGTTACCGGCTGCCCCTGCCTGGGCGCCACAAACAAGAACCACAGCGTATAGCGTAATACTGCCACCGCCAGGATGGTGACTACCGCGTAGTAGCCTACTCGCATGGGCGACATGCTCATCGCCAGCAGCCAGACCAGTACGGCCAGCGGCAACAGGAAGTGCCAGCCATCCTTCATGACCTGACGCATCTGCGGCAGCTCTTCCTTGGGCAGCCCCTGCATGCCTTGCTTAAGGGCAATGATATGCACAAACAGATAGACCGTGGCGAAATACATAATCGCCGGTAGAATACTGATTTTGACAATTTCCAGGTACGGCGTATTGGTGTACTCAGCGATCAAGAATGCCCCAGCACCCATCAGCGGCGGCATGATCTGCCCCCCGGTTGAGGCCGCCGCTTCGATACCGCCCGCCTGCTTGGCCTTGTAGCCCAGCCGCTTCATCAGCGGAATGGTAAAAGCACCGGTGGTGACTACGTTGGCAATCGCACTGCCAGAAATCGAGCCCATGCCCGCCGACGCTAATACCGCCGCCTTGGCTGGCCCGCCACGCTGGCGACCGGTGGCCGCATAGGCCATATCAATAAAGAATTTGCCTGCCCCGGTGCACTCCAAAAAGGCGCCAAACAGAACAAAAATAAAGATATAGGTCGCCGCGACGCCTAGCGGCAGACCGAAGATACCCTCTTGCCCCAGGTAGAGTTGGCCTGCGACTCGGTCAATGGTGTACCCACGGTGTTCCAGAATCCCCGGCATCCACTCGCCCAGCCAAGGCAGCTCGCCCCGCGGCCCGGCGAAGGCGTAGACAATCGCCAATAGGCCAATCACGGTCATACCAAAACCTACCGCGCGGCGGCTGGCTTCCAGCACCGTCACCGTGGCAATACAGGCGACCAGAATATCGGTACTGTTCCAAAAACCCGCACGGCTAAAAATCTCATCCAGGTTGAGTACTAAGTAACCACCGGTGAGGATAGCCCCGGCAAAAAACAGTAGATCAAGCCCCCAGCCCAATACACCACGCTTGCGGGTGGGGCCGAAGGCTGGAAACATTAAAAATGCCAGCACCATAATCAGTGCCAGGTGAATACTGCGCTGATAGAAAAGCCCTAAGGGCTGAATACCGGCAGAATAGAGCTGAAACAGGGAAAGACCCACCGCCACAATGGTGATCGACCACAGCACCATGCGGGGTTGAATCACATTACCGCCCGGTACCACGCTCGACGGTTGATTGGATTCGCTCATGAAGTCCTCGGAAGCGTTAACTAATGTCGTTTTTATTCACGCGGGGGTGCGTGAGGATCTATCAACTGAATGGTCACGCGTTGTCCAGCGGCATGAGCACTTAGGCTCACTGGCTCATGCTCACCGCCTGGCCACACCACGCGATGATTAACAGCCGGTGAACCTACCCTCAACACATAACGGTTATTTGCTACAGGCTCGTTAATGGCATTAATCCAGTAACCGCCTTCACCGTCTGATACCTGCTCGCCGCGCCCAAAGATATGCCCAAGCCCTGCGGCGAAATCGGGTTGATGGCTACGCTCCAATTGCATGACACTCTCTGCATTAAGATAGCAGTCCAACACCGTGAAGTGCTCAACGGAGTGCTCCCACTGAATACACCAGCGACCGCCATCAGGCACTGCCTCGTCCACTAAGATGTTGCCTTGTTCGGTCACTACGGCTAAGTGCATAAACGCCGACGCCGAAGCGGGGGAAGCCCCCACTCCGGCGAGCGGACAACATGCAATGAGTAGCGCCACCAGTCGTTGCTGCCACTGCATGGCAATGTCCTCATTACAACCTTGTTATGACAGTGTCACCGAACGATTAAGGACGCAGACGATCCGGGATCTCAGCACCGACTTCTTCGAAATAGCGCAGCGCACCGGGGTGCAGCGGCACAGGAGTCGACTCCATAGTGAACTCAACGGTGGTGTCGTTAGCCGCCGGGTGAACGGCAATCAGCTCGTCGGTGTTTTCGAACAGTAGCTGGGTCAACTGGTAAGCCAGCTCTTCGTCCATATCAGAGTTAACGACGAGGACGTTGGGAATACCCAGGGTCTGCACGTCTTCGTCCATACCGTCATACATACCGGCGGCAAGCTTGTAAGGTGCGAAGACTTCTTCTTCCTCCCGAGCATTGGCCACTTCTTCATCGGACAGGCCAATCAGGCGAATATCGCGTGTTGCGGCAAGGTTAAGAATAGAGCTAGTCGGCGGGCCAACGCTCCAGAAACCGGCGTCGATATCACCATCACGAATCGCGTCAGCGGTTTCGTTGAAGTTAAGACGTTGTGGAGTGAAGTCGTCATAGCTAATGCCATTGGCTTCGAGCAAGGCACGAGCATTCAACTCGGTACCGCTACCCGGTGCACCAACGGAAACACGCTTGCCTTCGAGATCAGCGATCGATTCGATATCCGACTCGGCCAGCGTTACCAGCTGTACTGCGTTGGGATAAACCGAGGCTAGCGCGCGGATGTTTTCAACCTGACGGCCTTCAAAATCATCCGTGCCGGTATACGCCTGATAAACCGTATCGGCCAGTGCCAGGGCAAGATCCGCGTCGCCACGCATGATCAGGCCCATATTTTCAACCGAGGCACCGGTAACTTCAGCGGTCGCCTGGGCGCCTTCAATATGGTTGTTGATCATTTCGGCAAAACCACCGCCGATAGGGTAGTAAACGCCGCCCGTACCACCGGTTGCGATTGAGAGTTGCTGGGCGCTTGCTGGAAGTGCGACCGCGAGCATTGATGCGGCAGCGGCATATTTTAGAGTTCGCATGAGCGTTTCCTCCGTCCTGCTTGGACTTATAGGTATGGTTGACGATAAAGGAAGTGTTGAATTCCCAACTTCAGCTTGCCATCAACAGGCAACCAGAAGCGGTGAAAGAGAAGTTAGCACGGCTAATGCGTTAGATGCTAATAGGGCGTTATCAGCGCAGTAGCCGCTTTCCGTGTTCAACAATGGCTACTTAACAGGTAAGGCCAAGCTAGCTTCCTAGCTCATTTAAAATAACGAAATCCTGCGCAAATGTCTTACCCTGTACCAAATTGTTAATATTTAGCGATAATGGCCGTCATTTTCCCCATCTCACCTTTATGATTGATTCAGGATAGGAGCCACACTGCTATGGAGCCCGGTTTTAAAGAAGAAGATAGTCGGGAAAAAGACACGCCGCGGCAAAACCTGGCCATTAGTGCTTACCGTCAACTCAAGCAAGACATTATTCGTGGTCACTATGCGCCTGAGCAGAAGCTGCTGATGAGCCGCCTCAAAGAGCAGTACGGCGCCAGCACCGGGCCGCTACGGGAAGCCCTATCGCAATTAGTCTCTGACCGCCTAGTAGTCGCGATCAGCCAGCGCGGCTACCGGGTAGCCCCCATGTCACTGGCCGAACTCAACGATATTTACGACGCACGGGCGCAGCTTGAAGGGCTGATTCTGCGATTGGCTATTGAGCGCGGCGACGACGACTGGGAAGCCACCGTACTGGCCACCGCGCATCGGCTGGCCAAGGTCACCGACATCAACACCCCCGACGACCTGCTGGATATCTGGGATCAGCGCCACAAAGCCTTCCATACCGCCATTGCCAGCGGCTGCAACTCCCCTCACCTGCTGCAAATGCGCAATACTCTGTTTGATCAGGTAGAACGCTACCGCCACCTGTGGCTGCAGGAAATCGTGATGTCGTCCCAGGCGCTGGAGCTTAAGCGTCAGGAGCACGCCGCACTGGTCGATGTCATTCTGGCTCGCGATACCGCCGAAGCCGACAGCCTAATGCGCGACCATCTGATGACCCCGGTGCCGATTATTACCCGCGTCCTTCAGGAGCGCGGCATGGGTTAAGCGCTTCGTTTCAGCTGTTAGTTTTAGCGCTTCGCCTCAAGACCAAAGTTCTACGTTTTAAAAAAATGTAGATATTTTAAAAAAACGGCGATACATTGACTGCAAGCTACTTTGCAAACAATCCAGCGCGCTAGGCTTTTATAACGCCTAACGAACGAACCGAGGAAACCACGCCATGACGCATTTCAACTGGGACGACCCGCTACTTCTGGAACAACAGCTCACCGATGAAGAGCGCCAGATTCGCGATGCGGCCTACGATTACTGCCAGGAAAACCTCCAGCCCCGCGTACTGACCGCCTTCCGTGAAGAGCGTTTCGACCGCGAGATCATGACCGAAATGGGCGAACTTGGTCTGCTGGGCGCCACCGTTTCCCCCGAGTACGGCGGCGCAGGCGTTAACCACGTGGCATACGGATTGATTGCCCGCGAGGTAGAGCGCGTAGACTCCGGCTACCGTTCAGCCATGAGCGTACAGTCCTCGCTGGTGATGTACCCCATCGAGACCTACGGTTCTGAAGAGCAAAAGCAAAAATTCCTGCCCAAGCTTGCCAGCGGTGAAATGGTCGGCTGCTTTGGTTTGACCGAGCCTGATCATGGCTCTGATCCAGGCAACATGATTACCCGCGCGGAAAAAGTCGACGGCGGCTACCGCCTAACCGGCGCGAAAATGTGGATCACCAACAGCCCGATTGCCGATATCGCGGTGGTTTGGGCCAAGTCAGCTGCCCACGACAACCAGATCAAAGGCTTTATTGTTGAGCGCGGCACCGAAGGCTTCACCACGCCGAAAATCGAAGGCAAGGTCTCGCTGCGAGCCTCCATTACCGGTGAAATCGTGCTGGACAACGCCTTCGTTCCTGAAGAGAACCTGCTGCCTAACGTCAGCGGCTTGAAAGGCCCGTTTGGCTGCTTGAACAAAGCGCGTTACGGCATCGCCTGGGGCGTTATGGGCACGGCCGAGTTCTGCTGGCACGCAGCGCGTCAATACACCCTCGACCGCAAGCAGTTTGGTCGCCCGCTGGCTGCCAATCAGTTGATCCAGAAAAAGCTCGCCGATATGCAGACCGAGATCACCCTGGGCTTGCAGGCAGCTCTGCAGGTGGGTCGCCTGATGGATAGCGGCAACTGGGCACCGGAAATGGTCTCCTTGATCAAACGCAACAACTGCGGCAAAGCCCTGGATATCGCCCGCGTGTCCCGCGACATGCATGGTGGCAACGGCGTTTCTGACGAGTACGGCGTGATTCGCCATATGGTCAATCTGGAGTCGGTGAATACCTACGAAGGTACTCATGATGTGCACGCGTTGATTCTTGGTCGCGCACAGACGGGCATTCAGTCGTTCTTCTAATCACCACATCTTGATCACTTGTCACTTATTAACGGAGCCTCTATGAGCGAGCTAACCAAACCACTGGCCGGTATTAAAGTACTCGATATTTCGCGGGTATTGGCCGGGCCGTGGTGCGGTCAGATGCTCGCGGATATGGGGGCAGATGTGATTAAGGTAGAGCGCCCCGGCAGCGGCGATGATACTCGCCACTGGGGCCCTCCTTGGCTGGCGGGCAGCGAAGAGTCGGCGTACTACCTGTGCGCTAACCGGGGTAAACGCTCGGTGACTGTCGATATGGCCAAGCCCGAAGGCCAGGCGGTGATTAAGCAGCTAGTCGCTCAATCCGACGTACTGATAGAGAACTTCAAGGTCGGGGGCCTAAAACGCTACGGCCTGGATTACGCCAGTCTAAAGGAGCTCAACCCCAGGCTGATTTACTGCTCGATTACCGGTTTTGGCCAGGAGAGCCCTTACGCTCACCGCGCCGGTTACGACTTTATGATTCAAGCCATGGGCGGGATCATGAGCCTAACCGGCAAGCCCGACAGTGAGCCCGGTGGTGGTCCGGTAAAAAGTGGCGTTGCGTTTACCGATATTTTCACCGGGCTATATGCCGCCAACGCAGTGCTGGCGGCGCTTTATCAGCGCCGCGACAGCGGCGAAGGTTGCCATATCGATATGGCATTAATGGATGTCCAGGTCGGCGTACTCGCTAATCAGGCGCTCAACTACCTAACCTCGGGCAATGTTCCCCAACGGTTGGGTAACGCTCACCCTAATATCGTGCCTTACCAAGCGTTCGCCACCCAAGATGGCCATATGATCATGGCCGTCGGCAACGACGAGCAGTTCAAGCGTTTTTGCGCGGTGCTTTCGCTACCGGCTCTGGCGGAAGATCCACGCTTTGCCACCAATGGGGCTAGGGTAAATAACCGTGCGCTACTCGTGCCGCAGTTGGAAGCAGCATTGGCGCAGCGCAGTACTGATCATTGGCTTGCCGCCTTTGAAGCCGTGGGCGTGCCCTGTGGGCCAATTAATACGCTGGATCGGGTTTTCGACGACCCCCATGTAAAAGCCCGCGGGCTTAAGCAGACCTTACCCCATGACCAAGCGGGCCAGGTGGATCTAGTGGCCAACCCTATCCGTTTTAACGGCGCCCAAATGAGCGCCACTACGGCACCGCCCCACCTAGGTCAGCATACTGAAAGCGTGCTGGATGAACTCGGCATTAGCTTGGAACAGCGAACTGCACTCCGCGAAGCAGGGATTATCTAGCCGTTGTGTTTTGTTATTTCTCTTCTTAAGCGCCTACCCGGCGCTTTTTTTTGGCCAACAGAACCGTCAGACATTGCTAGCTAGGAGGTGGGAAGCTGCCGACTAGTGCTTAGCAATGCCAAGCTGTACAATACCTATACAAAGAATATATTAAGATTTAGACTAAATAGCGTTGAATGCCTCAGTGTAGGCTGCGGGCATTAAGCTATCTAATGATGGCATTAAGAGCGTTATCCGATACTCACCCCACAGGAGCAGCTATGAGCCAGTGCGCACGCGTTAATGGCAGTTGCAAACGCTGTGAAGGCGATTTGCCCTTTGAATTCACCATGGCCTTTCAACCAATCGTGGATCTATCGCTGGCCCAAATCGTCACCTATGAAGCACTGGTTCGTGGTTCGCGCGGCGAATCCGCCGGATGTGTGATTGCCCAAGTCACCGACGAACTGCTCTACCGGTTTGATCAGGCCTGCCGGGTAAAAGCAATCGAGATGGCCAGCGCACTGGATATGCAAACCGACCTTTCGATCAACTTCTTACCTAACGCCGTTTATGAACCGGAAGCGTGTATCCAGGCGACGTTAGAAGTTTCCAAGCGAGTGGGCTGGCCCACCAATCGGCTTATTTTCGAAATTACCGAAACCGAACGCGTCCGCGACCGGCAGCACCTATGCAATATCATTGATGCCTACCGCTCTATGGGTTTTAAAACGGCGCTCGACGACTTTGGCAATGGGTACGCCAATTTGGACTTACTGACCGAATTAACGCCTGACAAGCTCAAAATTGATCGTGAGCTGGTCATGAATTGCGATAGTGATACTCGTCGCCAAGCGCTGTTAAACGCGATCATCTTACTCGCCCAAGAACTCGATATGACGTTGATTGCTGAAGGCGTTGAAACTCGCGCCGAAGCACTATGGCTGGCCCGTGCAGGCATCGTGCGCCAGCAAGGCTTTTACTTTGCAAAACCGGCTATTAACTCACTCGGTGACGACATAACTGCTCTGTTAGCAGGGTTAAAAAGTGAAGTCTATTTGGAGCAGGAGCAGTGAATGAAAGAGATTAGCCCCGATCAGCTCTATCAGCTTTTTAACCGATCAAAGCGCAATACATTAAACGTTATTAAGACCGCCCCGATAGGGATCTGCATTACCGATTCCAATGGCATTTTTGAAATGGTCAACCCGGCCTACTGCGAGTTTTACGGCTACCGCGAGGATGAGCTTATCGGCCAACACTTTACACTGGTTGTGCCCGAGGCTTACCGGGAGCGCCTGTCGAAACTCCATGACGAGTTTATCGTGAGAAACGAGCATCAAGATCTTCGTCAAGAGTGGGAGGTGCGCTGTAAAAACGGTGAAGCACGTACCATCATTGCCGAAGCTTCTCGCATTGAGGGCGATGACGGTATACCGCATAAAGTCACTTATATCGTTGATATCACCCAGCGCAAACGGTTGGAAGAACGCCTTAAACAAGTCAATGAACGCTTGGAATACATGGCTCACCATGATGAACTCACAGGGATTTTAAATCGTCGGCAAGGGCTTACGCGCCTGGAAGAAGAGCTTGAACGCTGCAAACGATATGGCAGTACGTTAAGTATTGCGATGTTTGACTTAGATGATTTCAAAACAATCAACGACACATACGGCCACAGCATTGGCGATGACGTGCTTCAGGAAGTCACTGAGGCCGTTAATCAGCACCTACGCTCGACTGACGTACAGATTCGCCTGGGAGGGGAGGAGTTTCTGATTCTCATGCCTGAAATCGAGGCGGAGGCAGCCTACATTGCAGTGGATCGTATCCGCCAGCGCGTTGCCGAAGTACCCTACTCCAAGCACCAGCTCACCATCACGCTATCGGCGGGCATCGCTAGTTACGTTGAGGCATCCAGTACGCGTATGCTTGATCGTGCCGATAAAGCTATGTACCAAGCTAAACAAACGGGGCGCAATCGTGTTGTCATTGCCTCGTCATCAATGTAATCAAAGCTATTAAGCACTATGCTGAAAGATCCTCCCTCATCAATTAGGAAGTAAGCCATGAGCAGCAATGCCGAACTGAACGAGCTGAAACATAAATACGTCGCTGCTGGCGCCGCAAGCCCTGCAACGGCATTCGCCGATCACGCGGAAAACTCTGAAATCTGGGACGCGGACGGCAACCGCTTTATCGACTTCGCGGGCGGCATTGGCGTACTCAACGTAGGACACCGTCACCCCAAAGTGGTCGCGGCGGTAAAAGCCCAGCTCGACAAGCTGATGCATACCTGCCAAACGGTCATGCCTTATGAAGGCTACGTTAAGGTCGCGGAAAAGCTCAGCCACATCGTTCCGGTTCGTGGCCATGCCAAAGTCATGCTGGCCAACTCCGGTGCGGAAGCGCTGGAAAACGCGGTCAAGATCGCCCGCGCCGCTACTGGCCGTTCAAACGTTATCTGTTTCGATGGCGGTTACCACGGCCGTACCTTCTTCACCATGGCCATGAACGGCAAGGTGGCGCCTTACCAGAGCGACTTCGGCCCGATGCCGGGCACCGTCTTCCGTGCGCCCTACCCGGTGCCTTACCACGGCGTGAGCGAAGACGAAGCCATTCGCGGCCTGAAGATGACGCTGAAAACCGATGCCAACCCTAAAGATACCGCGGCCATCGTGCTCGAACCGGTGCTTGGTGAAGGCGGTTTCTACCCGGCCTCTACCAGCTTCCTGACCAAAGTTCGCGAAATCTGCGATGAGCACGGCATGCTGATGATCGTCGATGAAGTGCAGTCGGGCTTTGGCCGTACCGGCAAAATGTTTGCCATCGAGCATAGCGGCGTTGAGCCGGACATTATGACCATGGCCAAGAGTATGGCCGACGGCATGCCGATCTCCGCTATCGTCGGTACCGATAAAGTGATGGACGCTTCAGGCCCTAACTCGTTGGGCGGCACCTACACCGGCAGCCCCACCGCCTGTGCAGCAGCGCTGGCGGTCATGGAAGTGTTTGAAGAAGAGAACATTCTGGAGAAGAGCCAGGCCCTGGGCGACAAACTGGCCAAGCGCTTCAATGTGTGGGCAGACAAGTTTGATTGCATCGACCACGTGCGCAACATGGGCGCGATGGCTGCATTTGAGCTGGTGTCGAACAAAGCCGACCACACACCTAATCCAGAACTAGCTGCCGCGCTGTGCAAGAAAGCTCGCGAAGAGGGCTTGATCCTGCTTTCCTGCGGCATGTACGGCAACACCATTCGCTTCTTGATGCCCGTCACCATTCAAGATGACGTGCTCAATGAAGGGCTGGATATTATTGAGTCCTGCCTGGATTCCTTGGTTTAAACGGGCAGATAACTTAAAAGGTCGACACGGCCCGTAGCGGGGGTCTTTTGCCATGGATGGCAAAAGTAGCGCCCAGGGAGGGGTTTACAGCGCCCCCGCCTAGGGCTGTTTCGACCGTCCCATTACCGAGGCCGACGATCGCCTTCCAAAAAGTTAGCCGTAAAGACCGCTTTGCCATGGGTCTCAAACGACCACTTCATCACCTCGCTTAACGCTGCCATTACCTCATCGAACTCGCCAAATACCTGGGTGCTCATGCGATTCGGGTGCACTTCCAATCCTGTCGCTTCCAGGTGTTTCACCACCTCTTTGACCACCGGCTTAAAGTCATCGGCTAGCGGGTAGTAGCTAAGCTGTACGGAAAGATACATAACGCCTCCTTACGCTGTGTTTGAGGGTCTGTTGGCTGCGGATAGTCGCTGCCAAGCAGCCACAATAGCGGCACGGGTCTCGTCCGGATGCTCCATCGGGAACATATGCGTACCGGGGACTTCGCTTACCGTTAACCCTTTACGCTTCAAGCGTTTTATACGTGAAGCGGTCAATAGGTGTGACTCTTTGCCTGCCACCAGCTCTATGGGTACGCCCAACCGTTGCGGCAGGCGCGAGAGGTGATCCGGCAGATGGCGGAAAATTTCCACCTCAATCCGCGGATCAAAGGTCAGTTCGGCACTGCCGTCGTCTAACAAGCGCGTCCCTGCTTCAATGTAGTCGTTGAGCGCCTCTGGGGTAAAGCGGCGAAACAGCCCCCGGCGACCCAGCGAGTTAGCCATTGCCTCACGGCTCGGCCACACAGTGCGCCGCCCCAAGGTTTTACCGGCGGGAGTGATGCGATCAATAAAGCCAAACCGCTTGGCGGCTTTCATTGCCCAGGCATCCGACCCCAGCATCAGCGGTGGGTCGAGCATAATCACCCCGCAGAAGCGCTCCGGCTGCTTATCGGCGGCCATGGCCATCAAGGTGCCACCCAGCGAATGCCCCACGCCCAGCAGTGGCGTATCGCTCTCTGGCAGGTAGCCCAGCAGCTCATCCACCAAGTTGCCCCAGTTGTGATTAACGGGGTAGTCAGGATGATGGCCCAGGCGATCCAGAGGATGCAGATCAAAGGTCTCTGCCAGCGGATTGAGCAGGCTGCGATAGCTTAACCCTGGAAAACCATTGGCATGGGCAAACACTAAACGGGGGCGTTGGGCAGCATTAGCAGGCATGGCGGGGCTCGTTGGAGAAGTAGCGTAGTTAGGATTGATCAGTGGCAACGGTCAGATGGATATTGTTCCAACCATCTATCATACGTCTGTTTTAACGCGCTACTGAATGAGCGTCAATCAGCATAAGGATTAACAGGCTAATTAAAACAGCGACAGCTGATGCTCCTGGCTGTTGTCCGCTAGGCGATACCCCACGCCCAGCAGGCGCACGGGGCGTTCTCCTCTGGCCCAGCCAACGTTAAGTAGGGTTTCGAACTGGGCAAGGTTGGGCGCTGGGTCGGCGTGTTCGACGGTGGTTTGGGTAAAGTCGCTAAACTTCACTTTGACTATCAGCCCGCGCACCGCCAGTGGCGGATCAAGTCGTGCGTAGCGGCGCTCTAAATCTTCGATCAGCGCGGGCAGTTCACGGCGGCAGGCGTCGAGGTTGGGTAAATCCTGAGCGTAGGTCTGTTCGGTGCTGACCGATTTGCGCTCCCGGTGGGTTTTCACCGGGCGCTCGTCCCGCCCCCAGCTCAGCTCATGCAGCCGTCGCCCAAAACGGCCAAAGTGTTCGACCAGCTCTGTCAGCGTGCGGGTACGCAGATCGGCGCAGGTATGGATATCCAGCCCCGCTAACTTCTCTGCTGTGCGGGGGCCAACGCCGTGAATTTTCTTCACCGGCAGCTGCTGCACGAAGCTATCGACCTTATCCGGCGTAATCACGCACAGGCCGTCGGGCTTATTCCAGTCGCTGGCGATTTTGGCCAGAAACTTGTTGGGCGCTACGCCCGCTGAAACGGTGATCCCCACTTCGCGACTCACCCGTTCGCGGATCGCTTCCGCCATTAGCGTGGCGCTACCGTGGTGCAGCGTGACCTCCGAGACGTCCAAAAAAGCCTCATCTAAAGAAAGCGGCTCGATAAGCTCGGTGACCTCGCGATAAATCGCAAACACCTGCCGGGCGACCACTTTGTATTTGGCCATATCGCCACGAATCACGGTCAGATGCGGGCAGCGCTTGAGCGCCTGGCCCATGGGCATCGCCGAGTGAATGCCAAACTCGCGGGCGGGATAGTTGCAGGTAGCAACCACCCCGCGCTGCTCGACACTGCCACCAATGGCAATCGGGATATCCCGCAGCGCGGGGTTATCGCGCATCTCCACCGCCGCAAAAAAACAGTCACAGTCGCAGTGAATAATCTTGCGCACCGGCTACCCTTCTACCTGTAAAAAATCACAGTTTATCACAGGGGATGTGAGATGGATCATAACCTCTATCACACTTTAAATCGGCCGGAACAACCCTACGCGGGGGCGCTGTGAACCCCTCCCTGGGCGCTACTTTCGCCATCCATGGCGAAAGACCCCCGCTACGGGTTGATTCCGTCCTCAGCGCAATGGCATTAGCTCGTTATGTTCCGCAGAACGTTCTTAATACCTGTTCGCTATCTGTGGCGGGTGCCGCTAAACGGCGCGCTTCTACGGAATCATCGAATGGCTGGGTGACGACCGCTAGCAGCGTATGAAAAGGCGCAAAGTCACCGTCGTAAGCGGCATCAATAACTTCTTGAACCCGGTGGTTGCGGGGAATAATCACCGGGTTGGCGCTTCGCATGGCGGCAAAGCGTTGGCTATCTTGACTGGCAACCTGCGCGGCCTGCCAGGTATCCAGCCACGCCGCTAGCTCGTTGGGTTGGGTCGTTAGCGCCAGCAGCCCCTCGCGGTGCTCATCACTCATTGAGGCAGCGTATTGGGTGAGTGCATCAAAGGTAGCGGTCATATCCATCCGGCCCTGGTGCATCTGGCTTTCGAGACCTTCCATAAGCGGGACTGCCTGATCGCTTTCTGGCGAGAGGCCAAGCTTATCAGCGTGCAAACGGCGCTGCTCGGCATCAAACAACGGCTTAAAGCGGCGAATGATCTCGGTGGCCTGCTCCACCAAGGCGTCGCCCTCTTCACGCATCAGCGGCAGCAGCGTTTCGGCAAATCGGGCTAGGTTCCATTGGGCAATCGCCGGTTGATTGGCAAACGCATAGCGGCGGCCTTCATCGATGGAGCTAAACACCTTCTGCGGATCAAACTGCTCCATAAAGGCGCAGGGGCCGTAATCAATGGTCTCCCCGGCGATGCTGCAGTTATCGGTATTCATCACGCCGTGGATAAAGCCGACGCTCATCCACCGAGCAATCAGCACCGCTTGGCGGGCCACCACCGCCTCCAGCAGTGCCAAATACGGGTCTTCCGCGTTGGCGGCATCCGGGTAGTGGCGCTCAATAACATGATCCGCCAGTGCTTTGAGCAGTGTTTCATCCCGTTGCGCAGCGGCAAACTGAAAAGTGCCCACACGAATATGGCTGCTGGCCACGCGGGTAAACACCGCGCCGGGCTCTGCCATCTGCCGCACCACCCGCTCGCCGCTGGTCACAGCCGCTAAGGCGCGGGTGGTGGGAATGCCCATCGCGGCCATAAATTCGCTGACCAGATATTCACGCAGCACGGGGCCGAGCGGCGAACGGCCATCGCCGCCGCGGGAAAACGGTGTACGGCCGCTGCCTTTTAGCTGCACATCGCGGCGTATGCCCTGCTGGTCGATCACTTCACCCAGCAGCAGCGCGCGGCCATCGCCCAACTGGGGAACAAAATTGCCGAACTGGTGGCCTGCGTAACCCAATGCGCCCGGCTTGGCATCCGGTATGGGCTGATTGCCGCTAAACCACTCGGCGAGCGTTGTTGAGTCAGGTATTTCTTTGGCGCCTAGCTCATGGGCCAGCGGGGCATTAAACGCGATCAGCTCTGGCTGGGCCACGGGCGTTGCTTGGGTGGCGACCCAAAGGGGTTCGGGTAAAGTGGAATAGAGATGTTCAAATGACAGCACGATAGGCTCCGCTGTTGATGGCGATATCTACCTAATACCCTAGCACTTTAGTCAAGTAAACGCCGCTGCAAACAGTTCACCGCCTCTTCAAGCACCGGCGTTAATGGCGCTCGCCACTGGTGGGTTAATAGCGCATCCGCGCGGGTGACGCCTAGTGAGAGCGATGCCAGCGGCATGCCCCGCTCATGGGCGGAGCGGCAGAAACGGTAGCCGGAAAACACCATCAAGGAGGTGCCCACTGCCAACACCGCATCCGCCTCGGCCAGCGCTACCTGCGCTGCCAACCTTCGCTCGGCGGGCACTACATCGCCGTAGAACACCACGTCAGGCTTTAGGGTGCCGCTACAGCGCGGGCAGTCGAAAATACGAAAGGAGCTGAAGTCGGTTTCCAGGTCGGCGTCGCCATCCGGGGCGTGGCCTGCCTGCAAACCAGCAAAGGTGGGATTCATTTGGGCCATCTCTTCATGCATGGCGTGGCGCATCATTTGATAGTCGCACACCATGCACTTGACCATATCCGCACGACCATGCAGGTCGATCACCCGGCGTGAACCGGCGCGCTGATGTAAGCGGTCAACGTTTTGGGTCACCAACTGCTGGATATAGCCCTGGGATTCAAGCGTGGCTAACGCACGGTGCGCGCCGCTGGCCTGGGCTTCGCGCATGGCGCTGAAGCCGATCAGCGCCCGCGCCCAGTAGCGCTGGCGAACGTGATGGGAACTCATGAAATCGCCATGCTGCACCGGGGGTGGCCGCTTCCACTGGCCGTCCGCATCACGATAGTCAGGAATACCGCTATCGGTACTGACGCCCGCACCGGTAATCACCCACAGTTTGGGGTGCTGCTGAATAAAGGCTGCCAGCTCCTCGCCCGCCTGGGCAACGCTTTTTGCAATTTCCACGGCCTGCGTCAATAGTTCACCTCTAGGCAATGTGGCTTAAACTCAATGATACTGTATAGCGACAGCGGGCCATGTCACGCGCCCTTTAACGGTTATTGTGCACCCAGGAGATACTCTTATGCAGCACGATCATGACATTATTATTGTCGGTGGCGGCATGGTGGGCGCCGCCCTGGCGGCTCGCGTGGGTCATGCGGGCTTCTCCGTCGGGCTGGTGGAACACGGCGACGCCCCTACCCCCCCTAGCGGTGACTATGACCTGCGTATTTCATCGCTGAATGCGCGCTCGTTAGCGTTCGTTAAGGCCAGCGGCACGACTTTGCCTGAGGAGCGTAGCTGCCCGTTTCGGCATATCGATGTCTCCAACCAGGACGGCACCGGCCACTCGCTGTTTTCCGCCACAGATAGCGGCATGGATGACTTCGGCATTTTTATCGAAAACCGCACGCTGCAGTACGCCCTATGGCAGCGCCTGGAACAGCTGCCCAGCGTTACCTGCTACACCCAGTGCGCGCCGTTAAGTACGATCACTTCAAGCACTGGCCGCCTGCTGGAGCTGGATAATGGCAAAACCCTAAGCGCCCGATTGATCGTCGGTGCCGACGGCGCGCAATCGACCCTGCGCGAGCTAGCGGGGATCAGCGTTAGCAGCTATGACTACCACCAGCGGGCGATGATCATTAACGTGGAAACCGAACTGCCCCAGCAGGATGTCAGTTGGCAGGTCTTCACCCCCACCGGCCCCATCGCCATGCTGCCGTTACCCGGCCATCGCGCTTCCTTGGTATGGTACGACACAGATAAAACCACCCAAGCCCGCGAACAGCTTGACGATGACGCGCTAAAAACAGCCATCGAAATGGCTTTCCCTAAACGCCTGGGCAACCTCATCCGCATCGTCGCCCGGGCTAGCTTCCCCATCAAACGCCAACACGCCCACCGCTATATCGGCAAGCGCTTAGCGCTGATTGGCGATGCCGCCCATGTGGTGCACCCGCTGGCAGGTCAGGGGTTAAATATCGGCCTTCACGACGCCGACACCCTAGCCGAGATCATTATTCAAGGCCGCGACCCGGGCGACTATGTCAACCTACTCCGCTTTGAGTGCCAGCGCCGCGCGGCTAACCAAGCGATGATCGCCGCCACCGACACTTTTCATCACCTGTTTACCGGTGCCAAGCCGCTGCGCCAACTAGGCGACTTAAGCCTGCAGCTCGCCGAGCGCTTTCCGTTCGCCAAGCGCATGATGATGCAGCAAGCCAACGGGTTGAATCCGTTTAAAATGCGCTAGGGTCTACTACGCTAAGAGGGTGGCTGCGGTAGCGGCCAAAAACAATCACAATAATCCCTCTCTTAAGGCGTCCCTATGGCATCTACACGACAAACGCTGTTCACGGCAACGCTATGTTCCGGCCTCGGTCTTCTTCTGGCTTCCCCTCTCTGGGCTTGGGATGGCGTCGTCGAGAAACAGACCTTTGAAATAGACAGTTTCACCACCCAGAGCGGCGAGACGATTCCCAATGTCACGGTTGGCTGGGAAGCCTACGGCGAGCTCAACGACGCTCGCGATAACGTCATTCTGATTACCCACTTTTTCTCCGGCACCAGCCATGCGGCAGGCCGCTATGATCCTGACGGCGAGCCGACCGGCTACTGGAATGCGATCATTGGCCCCGGCAAGCCACTGGATACCGATGAGTACTACATTATCTCTTCGGACACACTGGTGAACCTCGGTGCTAATGACCCCAACGTCACCACCACCGGGCCCGCTTCCATTAATCCAGACACCGACGAACCCTGGGGGATGGACTTTCCTGTGGTGACTATTCGCGACTTTGTCGAGGTGCAGCGCGAGCTACTGGAAAGCCAAGGCATTGAATCGCTGCATGCAGTGATGGGTGCTTCAATGGGCGCGCTTCAGGCGATTGAGTGGGCCAGCGCCTACCCTGAACGAGTCGAGCGTCTTATCTCCGTGATCGGCGGCGGTGTTGCCGACCCCTGGCTGCTGGCAACTCTCAGCGCTTGGGCAGCGCCGATTCGGCTGGATGCCAACTGGAACGAGGGTAATTACTACGACGGCGAACCACCCACCGAGGGGCTAAAAGAAGCGCTGAAGCTTGTCACGCTCAACGCCAACCACTGGCAGTGGGCCAACGAGACTTTTAATCGCGATTGGGCCGACGAAGCGCGCGACCCGGCTGAGGATATCAACGCCCGCTACGCCATCGAGCAAACGCTGGATGACGTTGCTGCCGCGCGTGCTGCCACCTCCGATGCCAATCATCTGCTCTACTTGGTGCGCGCCAACCAAACCTTTATGGCAGGCCACGGCGATTCACTAGAGGAAGGACTTGCCGCTATCGAAGCACCAACACTGATGCTGTATAGCGAAAATGATCTTGTCTTCGCGCCCCAGGGCGTGCGCCGTACCGCCGAGTTGATTGAAGCTGATGGCACCGACGTGACGCTTGAAACCCTGGAAGGTAATCGAGGCCACTTGGATGGCGTGCTATCCATTGACCAGGCGAGTGATACGTTGCGTGAGTTTTTGAAGTAAGGGATTGAGCGCTGGCTTGAGGTTAAGCCAGCGTACGATTCTGACGCCGCCTTGACCATGTAGTGAGCCGACTATAGCTTTTTAAGGGGATTTAAAGCTTTTGAAGGGCATTAACAATAATGTAAGTGCCCAGAATGAGAAGTGAAACAAAGAATACGTTTCGGAACACCTGCTCCGATAAGCGTTCTCTAATTCGCTGCCCAAGAACCATCCCAGTGATCGCAGGAACCACCGCCGCTGCTGAAATTGCTCCATATTGGAGTGTCAAAAAATTGGCCTGTTGCAACGCCGCCGCGAGAGCCACAGTGGAGACCGTAAACAGCATGCCCATCGCTTGAATCAGCATGTTCCGCGGAAGGCCAATGGCCTGGAGGAACATCACGCCCGGCACAGCAAATGACCCCGTCATTCCGGTAAGCACCCCATTCACAGAACCGATTAGCGGCCCTGCCCAAAACTCATGGTGGCTTGGTACAACAATTCGGATACCGGTCAGGTTCACGACAGCGTAAATAATCAGCAAACTACCCAGGAGCGCCGTCAGTAGCGAGAGATTGACGCGCGTCAGTGCTGCCGCACCAATCCAGACAGTGAAGGTGGCCATCGCGAGAAATGGCCAAAGTCGAACCAAGATTGCCCTTGCGTTTCCGCCAACCATCGACTGCCAAATGTTTGTGACGAATGAGGGAATTAGCAGCAGCGCCATGGCTGTAGGCAGATCCAGCGCAACGCTAAGCAGCGCCAGGCTAACCGACGGGAGGCCGAGGCCAATCACGCCTTTGACGCTGCCCGCGATCAAGAACGTACCCGCCACTACCAACAGGAATGTGAAATCCACCATATCGGCCTCCTATACATTGCCACTCGCAATATATCTGATGGCCCATAGCGTAGAAGCTTATTTGCTTTGCTCAATTGCATCGGTAGCAACAGATTGTTGGGTGCGGGGCGGTAGCGCTCGGCGTTGCGAATATTGCCCGATAATAGCGATTGGTTAGGCATATTTCCTTGTTTTTTATTTTCGCAACACAGTGTCCTAGCGAACAGACCATACGAAGCCGTTAACCTATTCTGAATTGAGGTAAGGCAAAGGAGTAGCCTCCATAGGAAGTTATGTTGTGCGCCACATGGAAGGTGGCGCACAAGCGACTTCAAATTTATAAAAAGGAGTATTTACTAATGAACAATATCATCTATATCGTCGGTGCAATCGTTATCGTTGTAGCGATTCTTTCCTTTCTTGGTTTGCGCTAGAACGTCGCTAACACCTATGTTCTTTAAAGATTTACACCAAGGCCTGCGATTAATAAACATTCGCAGGCTTTTCTCTTATGTCTTATTGTTTAGTGCCCGCCATCACCTGTGACCGCAGATAAACGCAGATTTTGCACTTATTGTTGGGTGATGAGCCGCTAGTGCTGCCCTCATTTCAGGTCGACACCTATAGGGCGTTAGCGGTTGGCGTTTTCTTCGGCCACCTGACGAAGCGCATCGACAAGCACTTCAGCTGGCTGGGCACCCGAGATCAGGTAACGTCCATCTAGAATGAATGCTGGTACGGCGTTTACCCCTGCCTCCATGAAACTCTGTTCTGCCGCTCGCACTTCGTCCGCGTACTGATCGGAGCGGGCGATGGCTTCGGCAGTGTCGCCGTCCAGCCCAACCTCAATGGCCTTCTCGCGAAGCACCTCTGGGTCGGCGGGGTTTTTCGCCTCACCGAAGTAGGCCTCGAATAGTGCCAACTGTAGGGCTGTCTCTTGGTCTTGCGTTCCGGCCCACGCCAGCACGCGGTGGGCAGCGAAGGTATTGTTCGCCCGACGCTCCAGGGCACCACGGAAATTCAGCCCAAGCTCTTCGGCGGCGGCCATAATCTCGCGCTGGGACTGCTCCATGCTGGCCGCGTCCTTACCGTACTTGCGGCACAAGTGTTCCAGGATCGGCTCGCCCTCAGGCGGCATATCCCGGTTGAGCTCGAAGGGCTGCCAGAAGAGCTCAACGTCGATCTCGCCATCAAGGGTTTCTAGCGCTTGTTCCAATCGCCGGTAGCCGATCGCGCACCACGGACAGGCTACATCGGACACTAGGTCAATTCTTACCTTTTGCATTTTGTTTACCCCTTCGACATATCCCAAAATTCTATCAAACTAAAAAAAGTATGTTACGTGTATATAGTGAGTAACGGCAGTACTGATAAGAAGACAGCCATGGAAAAAGCCGCAGTGTTTAAAAGTAACCGCATGCCGAAATCCCTCGCGCTGCCTGAGAACGTTACACGTGTTGATGTTATTGCCTTGGGTCGCGCGCTTAATTGGTCGCGTACCTGGGCTTCGAGTAGAGGATTGGAGTTAAGACGGCCATTCACCCCCAACGGGTATCACTACCGATGATCAAAACAGCGTTAGCATTAAGCACCCTATTACTTATCAGCGGGTGCGCCCAAAACAGCAATACCGCCGCATCAGGCGCGCCGGGCTCAGGTACATCAACCGAGCAAAGCGAGCCCCACCACCAGATGACTGACCAATGGGTCGGCCGATGGGTTGGCGTTGAAGGGTTATTCCTGGAAATCAGCAAGGACGAGCCTGCAGGCCCGGGCCATTATCGCCTTCACATGCGCTACGGCCTGGATTCCGATCAAATCGACACCTTCGAAGGGCAGGCCACCGCCGAAGGCATTAGCTTCAACCGCGAGGGCGGCCCACAGCTGCTTCGCGCGGGCGACGGCGAGGCCACCGGCATGAAGTGGCTATTGGAAAAGGAAGACTGCCTGGTAGTCGCAACAGGTGAAGGCTATTGCCGCGACTGACCTGTGCGGCAAGTACTCAAAGAGTGCCGGGATGAAATCGGTTATTCGCCCGCCAGTTCAGAAAAGTAACCCGCTTTATCCAGGGTGTATTCGCCAAAATCCTGCGCTAGGTAAAGCGAACCCGAATAGACGCGCTGGGCCTCCTTTCGGATGTCTTCAATGGAAGGCGACGCATGGGGGTTGAACTGGTAACGGGGGCTGAAGTGCGTCAGCACTAGGTTGGGAAGCTGTACCGATTCGGCAAACGCGGCGACAAGCTTGGCGTAGCTATGCCCCACATCACCGGCCTTCTGGGCCATCTCTTCGGTGTAGGTGGCTTCATGCACCAGCACCTGTGCCCCTTCGCAGGCATCCATCAACAAATCAGGCTGGTCATTGTCCCCCGCAATCACCACTTTTCTCGGCTTGTGCTTGAAGATCAGGTAGTCATGGCTTTTTAACCGCTCACCCTCAAACTCTACATCAAACCCTTGCTTCAACTGCCCCCACAACGGCCCTCTCGGAATTCCCTTTTGAGCTAGCTTATCCACGTCCAAGGCAGCGTCGACCTTTGTCTCCGTAAACCCATAAGCATAGGAAGGCGCCCGGTGTGAAAGCCTGTGAGTGGTAATCGCCATGCTTTCAAACTCAACGCTGGGCAGCTCGTCCGAGTCGATAAACTCCAAAGCGAAGGGCAAGCATAGCTGCGTGGTTTCACAGGTGGCCTCCAACCATGCCTTGATGCCTGCAGGTGCCACTATGGTAAGCGGCGCTTTCCGGCCACCCATTCCCGCACTAGCCAGTATGCCCGGCAGCCCATAGCAGTGGTCGCCGTGCACGTGGGTAATCAAGATGGCTTTCAAGGAATGGAACGACAGCTTGGTATGCAAGACCTGATGCTGGGTGCCCTCACCGCAATCGATCAGGTACCAGCCCTTCCCTTTGCTCTCTCGCAAAGCGACTCCGGAGACGTTTCTTTGCTTGGTGGGCACACCGGCGGAAGTGCCAAAGAACAGTATATTCATACTTTTTTCGTGCGCTCGCTTTAAGACCAAGACGCTGGGCTGCTAGTCAGCGCAATATAAGCAGTAGTGCTTTTACGGTATTGATTAGATGTACATTAGTGCAATTGAAGCCTACTTACATCCATCCAGCTTGGCTGACGCCACTTGCGGTTAAAGCATTAGCGCATAACGCCCGTATCTCTCGCCGGTATGTAACCGCAAATCGGCGGAAATCGGGCGACGTACACCCGATAGTTGAACCTTCAGAAGGGAATTTCTTGGAGTTCAAGATTGAAGTCAAACTCATGATCATAGTTCCCATCAGCAGTCTCAAGCCGAAGTACCCCCCTGCCACCAATGTTATATTCATCTTTAATTTCGTCACCTTCCCATGCTTTGGCTATAGTCCGACTCGCTTTAATCTTTACTTGAGCCCAACCATTGCGACCGATCTTTGGCACTGGCGGCAAGATAAAGTAACGATACTTAAATGGTTCTATATCTGCACCGGAGTGAGGACACTCTTTAGAATCATGTATCACTTTCCACACATTCCCTGTGTAGAGGTACATAGCAGAAATCTCAGGCGAAACCCGATCCGTCTTGTTATGCAAATCAAATGTAAAAGTTATTATCGCTTCAGCCGTATGTTTTGATGTAGTTAGATCGCCAGTGGGAGCCTTTGTTGTTACTGATATTTTATGTTCTTTTCGAGCTTTTGCTTCGGATTTTGCCCATGCGATATTTTTCGATAATTCATCTCTTAAATATGTAATGGAGTCACCATACACAATATGTCTTTTATGCTTCAAATCGAAGGGTATATCCGACGCATCTTTTGTTAAAAGAATACAGATCTTATCTTTTGCATGAGCATAGCCGAGTTCGTAAAACACGTTTGCATTTCTATCTGATAAGTCAGCAATGATAAAATCAGCAACGTCTATTTGACGATAGATTCTATCCAGCATCCCTTCACCAAAAAGTTGCTCGTCAAGTCTTTCTGCTCGCACCTCATGTACTTTAGCGGCGGCCTTAATGCCCAACTTATAAACATCATCAAAGCCTGAACTAAAGGGCATTAGCACGAAGGTAAATGAATCTATCTCTTTGCTCAAAAAAATCTCCATAATTAAGTATACCAACCGCAGCACGGGAAAAATTGAAGCACAGAGGAAATTTTGTCTCTGTGCCTAAACTAGTTATGGCTTTTACAAACTTAAAGCGTCTATCATTTTATAAATTGCCACTGATGACAATACGATTGGAAAAATGAAGTCTATGACAAACCAACGAATATTCTGTGTTTTCATAAAATACTTATATCTTCGATCAAACACTCTCATTGAATCAATTACTTGATCTGCCGAAATAGTTTTCTCAATTGCTTGTATAGATCTTTTAATTGATTGCCACTCATCTTTTAGAGGATCAACACTGGTGCTTATATTAACAGTGTCACGTGATAATTTTGTTCCTTGCTCACGTAACCCATGAACAACCGCTTCCAGCTCAAGGATTTTTTTATTTGCAGACTCAATATCACTTCTTACACAAGATATCTTATGCGCCTGGGTTGACCACGAATAGTATAATGTCGAGTTTCTTGGGTCTGATGGGTAACTCGGGTGAATAGCTTCATCTATGTCTTCTTGATCAGCTCGCTTAAAGGCTCCCTTTGTCCCAGTTACCCGAACTTCCCACTCCTGTAGAGTCTCATACGCACACCAAACAAAATGTGCCATTAAATAAAAGAGAACCACCACTAACCCACTGTATATAAGGTCACTACTCAAGCCAGTGAATTTCAGACCAAAAAATGTAGATTCTGGGTCTATCTCAACACCCCCCAAAGTCATAAATAACGAAATAAAACTAACCAAAATAACATTCGTCTTCATTTTCCTAACAGTGTCTGAAAACTCAATCATGATCGGCTCTTTAAGTATTTTTGATACACTTTCTTGATCAACGCTCATTATTTTAACTTACCCCTTGAGCCATAACAGTGATATAAGGAAGGCTATATAACAGCATTAAACGTGCCAACGCATTCGCTGAGGTTATGTACCCACCTGATTTGACTCTATCCCATTGTTTCGCTCCGGGGCAAAGCAAATATTGGCAATCTATTCAAAAGTCTCTCCTACACGCTTTGGGTTGTCTAAACACACCACCCAAAAAGCAATACTCAGCTAGGGAAATCAAACATTTAACGCCTATGAGTCCGTTAAAGACGAACCATGGCAAAGCATGAAATAGCGGGTTTGAGTGGCAACCCTACCAAGACTGCTGTTAGCCAAGCGCCACACTCATCATCTCCCCACCAAACCACTGTTGCTTAAGCCCCCGCTGCTTTTCCAACAACAACGTAAGGTAGTCACGCAATGAATGGGCAGATGGTAGCGCGGCGAGATGCTTACGTAGCCTGCGCTGGTAGGGAAACTGCTCCGCAGGCACATGCAGCGGCGTGGCGTTTTGGGTGAGCCATTTGATGTCGGGCAGAAGCAAGTGAGTGGCGTTGCTATCCAGCGCTAGCGTGACGCCCTTTACATCGAAGTCACCGGCATAGATGTGTGTTCGGCGGGTTTTGTGCCAAGCCTCGGCCAGTAAGGCAAAGCCGCCGCCGTAGTGGCTGTCGCCGCGGTAAACGACCAGCGGGTTTACATAGCCGCTTAGCGCTGAAATATCCGGCGAGAACTCATAGAAGCTGTCGAGGTTTTCGACCTGGATTAGAGCGCTAAACGCGCTTAGTTTTAGCCCCAGTACATCTACATCGCGAATAGCGCGTGGTTCGTTGGCAACCCCGGTTGTTGGTTGAGGCGGAAAGCTGACGAGTACCCGTCGTGCACGGGGGCTTTCGCGGGTTGCTTTGTCTTCTTCTACACCCTCTTTCGCCTGGGCGCTGCTGGTAAGGCCGCTGAGTGATCGGCCTAGCGGTGCTATGCGGGCGCTTTCTAATACGTCATTAATCTGCGCCAGCAAGGCGGCGTCAAAGCGCAGCGCTTTACTGTTGATTCGCGTGGCTAGGTCAATGTCGTGCTGATGGCACCAAGCCACTACGTCGTCTACCCACTGGCGGCGCGGCTTCTCCACCGCGGGCTGGCGGAGAAGTTCACGGGCGACGCCGTTTAGCCCATTGCGGGCGCGACCGGGTAGGTTCATACGGCCAGCTGCAGTTCTACATCGTGGATCAGGCGCAGGTGATTGAACTGGCTGGCCTGGCTCTCCTGCTGCTTGAGCCGAAACGCTTTCTGATCGCTGCGCGGCAGGCCCTGGTATTCGGAAATCACCTGGAACAGCCAGATCTCATCCGGCCATTCCAGCGGGCTTGCGTGCAGGTACTCAAGGGCGCTGACCGGCTCCACCTGGGGCTGGTCGATCACGCTTAAATAGAAGTGTTCCACATCCTGCTTGAGCGCCTGCTGACGGGCGGCGGCTAAGCTGCTTTCTTGGGCTTGGGCCGGAGCGGCTGCTTCAACGGTTTGCGTGATGTGGCGCGGCTGGGGTAGCTGGTGCAGCAGGTCGGCGAGCAACCGGCTATCCAGGTTGCGATCCAGCGCAGGGGCGGCCGCGGCACTTAGCGGAGCGGCCTGATTGACCAGCCCTGGTACCTCGCTGCGCCGGGCGTAGTTGCCCGGCACAAAACCAGGGTGTTCGCGCATAAAGGCGGCCATGCCGCTGATCAGGCGGCTGCGCGCCTGCTGCTTGCGAAAGCGCGCCATCAGTTCGATCAAGCGCCGCTGCACTTCGCGCAGGCTGGTGTAGTGGTGGCTTAGCTGCTGCTGTAGCTGGCTGATCAATAGCTTGCGCAGGCCGCCGTCGCTGCCTACCAGCTCGATCAACTCGTCGAAGTCGATCAGCGCCAGGCCATCCAGCAGCCTCGCGATCTGCTTCTGGGCGCGATCGTTTTCGCGGATTTTGTCGTTGAGCTGGCTAACGAAACCAAAATCGCTATTCAGCCGCTGCCATAAGCTGTCGATGGCATCGGCGAAGCGCCCGTTCAGGTCATCGACTTCCTGGCGCAGGCGCATCAACTGCTGCTCCAGCCGCCAGTGTTCGCCGCGGCTGCGCGCCTCCCGGTAGCTGTGTACCAGGGCGCGAATCAGCTCCAGGGTTTCCGCCACATCGGCATTCACATGGCGGCGGGTCTCGTCGGCAAGCATCTCGGCGATCAGTTCACGCACCTTGGGCGCCAGCTTCACGCCGCTCTGCTCATCCGGGCGCCATAGGATGCGTGCCGCCAGCAGCTTGCGCAGCGCACTATCGCTGAGCGATTCCAGCGGCACTTCATCGCGGGTGTAGGCCTGCATCAGTACATCGGCGTGTTTGCCGAGCAGCGCCAGCCGTTCACTGCCGGTTTTGAGCAGGCGGCTTTCCAAGGCGTGTTCTCCGCTAGAACTCACAACAGGGCCTCCTGGGAGCCGGAGCCTTCTTCGCTGCCCTCTTCGATGGGCAGGTTCTCCTCATCGCGAATAAAGCGCACCAGATCCACCAGGTAGTCGATCTTGCCGGTGACCACGAATACCTGCCGCTCTGAATGGGGCTGGAGCAGGTAGCCGTGCTCTTTCAGGCGTTTGAAGACCTGCTTTACCTGGGCATCAAGCTGATCACTTTGCGAGCCAAAGAAGCTGTCGGTGGCCAAGCGCTCCAAGCGTTCGCGCAGGCTTTGGTTGTCTTCGCACTTGGCGCTGAACTCGGCGGGTTTGAGCACATCACCGGGGGCGGCCAGGGTGTCGCGGCCCAGCGCCTCTTGAACCAGCTGCAACCACTCCAGCAGCGGCAGCAGGCTGTTGAGCGTATCGCCGAGCTGGCGGGAGAGCTGATCCCGGGCGTTGTCATTGAGCTGGCGCCAGGCGAGAAAATAGACGCTACCATCCTCATTGCTTGCCAGGCGGCGGTTAAGCGGCCGCAGGTAGGTATCGATCTCCTCCCGGGTCTCTTCATTGGTGAGATGACGATAGCCGCTCTCATCGCTGATCGGGCAGACAAACTCACCCGCCAGCAGGCGCTCAAGCAGTGGGCCATGTTCGATCATACCGTCACCTCCTGCTGACGTTCCTGGAGCCGTTCGGCCAGGCGGCTTAGCCGTGGCTCGATGCGTTTTAACACTCGCTTGTTGGGGCTGGCCTCATCGCGATCGATCAAGTAGCGGTTGGCGAACAGCAGCAGCACATCGGACTCGGGGTTGGGGAAGGCGCCGACGATATGAATGCGGTTGCTGTCGCAGGCGTCGAACAGTTTTTCGACGTTGTGGTACGCCAGGGTGCCGATCTCATCAATGGGCCAGTGGATGGCGATTTCCGCATCGCCGCGCAGCAGGCGGGTAAAGGCGAGCAGGAACTTGCACAGAATCAAATACGCCATGCCGTGGCTGGAGGACTCCAGAAGCTGGCGGTCGTTCTTGATCACCAGATCGGTGCCGCCTTCGTTCAGGTGCAGCTCCAGCCGCAGCAGGCTTTCGAAGCTGTACTGCTGGTCGCTGCGCAGTAAATCGACCACGTCCGCCAGGGCGTTGAGGTAGTCGTCGCTGGGTAGCGTCTGGCCGGATTCCCGCCACTCTTTATAGCGCTGGGCAAACAGCTTCAGCGGCTCCCAGAAGCCCAGCTCATCAATGGTGGACTGAATGCGCACTTCGGCCTTGGTGATGCCTTCTAAACGCAGGTCATCAGCAACCTCTTCAGAGAGCCGGCGGCTTTGGGCGCTGATGCGGCGGTTCAAATCGCGAAATACGGTGAAGAACTTATCCAGGTCGTCGCTTAGGTTGCGGCCTTCCTGAATCAGCTGCTGCTGTTGATCTTCAAGCAGTTTGAGCATGTCGCGCAGTAGCGGCAGCTGTAGGCGCGGGTTGTCGCTTTGCAGCTTGCTGCGCTCGCTCTCCAGCGCTTCGGCAAAGCCGCTGCTGGCGTCCTTGATCAGTTGGCTCTCGACCTCCAGGCAGCCACGGCGCAGCTGCTCGATGAGCTGGTGGCGATTGCCCAGTGCCTGGCGGGCACGCTCGATACGCTCGTCCACATCGCCCAGGGGCGTGCCGGGCGCTTGGCCGTCGGGCTCGATGGCCAAGCTTTCCAGCTGCGTGAGTAGCGGCTTCAAGGCTTCCAGGCAGGCGTATTCGCTCTCCCGCTGGGTTTTCAGCGTGCTGACCGTGCTTTGGTGGGTTTTGCGCGCGGCCTGAAAATCGTTTTTCAGATGCTCTTTATCACGCTGCAGCTTTTGTTCGGCCTGTTCCAGCTCGGCTTCTTGAGCGACCAGCTGCGGCTTGTGCTGCCCCCACTCCACGCGCATAAAGCGGGTGTATTCGGTGAGTTCATCCTGGCGGGCGGCGGTGATGCGGATGCGTTCATCCTGGCTTGCCAGCCGCGCCTTGGTATCTTTGAGCTTGGCGGGGTCGACGCCCTGCTCGGCCAGTTCCTGGCTAAAGGCCTCTTCCAGTTCCTCGCGCTGGCGCTGGTGTTCGGCATTGGCGTCGCTCAACTGCTGCTTATACTGGCGCAGTTGGGCCTCCAGGCTATCCACCTGGCTCTGGCCGTCGGCTTTTAGCTCCAGCAACTGGCTTTGGTGGGTCTCGCTAAGGGCGGCGAGCGCCTGCTGCTTCTCTTCACGCAGCTCCTTTTGCGTTTGCTCCTGGCGGGCTAATGCGGTTTGATGCGCCGCACGTCGCTCCTGCTGGCGCTTGGTGTGGCGCTCCTGCTGCTGGCGGCGGGCCTCTATCGCAAACTCGACTTCCTGCTCGGCGCGCTTGTGGGCCATGCGGCCCTGATCCTGGGCTTCATCGGCCTGCTGCACCCGCTCGTTATGCTGCTTGAGCGATTTCTCGGCGGCCTGGCTCTCCGTTTGCACCCGGCGCTTGGCGGTGTCCGCTTCTTCGATGGCGGCCAGCAGGCTGGCTTCATCCTGGGCGTAATCCGGCAAAGCAATGGCGGAAAGATCCAGCGCCAGCCCGAACAAGTCATCGCTCGCGCCTTCCGCCAACTGCGGGGCGAGGTCACGCCGCTCTAGCAGCTCTGGCGCAATCACCTTGCCTAGCTGCTGCTCCCAGCCGGGGCGATGGTAGCGCAGGAAGTGGCGCAGGCTGCTCTGCTCCGGGTCGCGCTGCTGATAGAGCGCAAAGCAGCGCTGCTCGGCGCGCTCCAACTGTTGGCGAAGTTGCACCAGCTGCTGTTCGGCACTGTCGCGCTCGCGTTTGCGGCTTTCAAACTCCCGGCGCAGGCCATCCAGGGTGGCGGCCGATGCGTTGCGCTCCTGCTGGGCCTGATCCAGTCGCGCCTGGGCAAGCTCCGCCTCGGAAGCTTCTTCGGCGGTCTGGGTCGAGAGCGAGAGCTGCGCTTTTAGTTCGGCTAGCTGCTCGACGCCGAGTTCCAGCTGCGCCTGATACTCGCCCTCCAGGCGTTGGCGCTCCTGTTGGTAGCGTTCGTTGAGCTGCTGTTCGGACTCCCACTGCTGCTCACGACGCAGGGCTTTCTCTTCGACCAGGGCGTCGATCAGTTCCTGGGATTCACGGGTCTGGCGGGCCAGCGCCTCGGAGAGTTCGCGCAGCCGCCCGTCCAGGCGCGCCTGGCTCTCTTTTACCGCGTCCTGCATTACGTTCAGGTGGGTGCGCAGCTGGTCGCGCTGCTCCCGCCACTGGGGTAGCGCGTTGATGTCGCGCTCCAGGGCGGGCATATCCGCATCAGCGTAATGCTCGTACTGGGTTTGCAGGTCGTTGAGGCGGCGCTGGGTCTGCTGTAAATCGCTGACCACTTCGCTGTGGCGGTCGTTAAGTTTATCCCGCGCCTCACTATAGTCGCTCTCCCGCTGTTGGAACTCGCGCTGGTGGCGGGCCAGCTCGGCATCCAGATCGGCCATTTGGCGTTCGGCCCGCTGGCGGTCGTCTTCCAGCTGGGGCTTCAGTTGCCACAGCGTGGCATCCAGGTCGGCGAGTTCACGGTCGATACCAGCGAGCCGGGCGAGAGAGACCTGCAGCGGTTCCAGGCGCATGGATTGGCGCATCTGGGCAATCCACTCCCGCGCCTTGGTGTTGCGAATCCGGGTCACCGGCAGTTCAACGCCATCCTCTTCGAAAATCGCCGCCAGCATGGTTTTGAGGGTGTCCATCTTGCCCTCTTTGGCATGCACCGCCGAGACCAGCTTTTCGATATGTCGGATGCGCCGCTCGGGTTTGACCAGGCTAAACTGCGCCGCGATCTGGCGCAGTTTGAGACCGTCGCGGCTGTTGCCGTGCAGCTGGGTAAAATCGTTCTGGATCACCGAGCGAAATTCAGAGGTAGCACCCAGCTTGGGTGACACCGGCGTGCCGTTGCGCCGCAGGCCGCTGGCCCACTGGGTGTAGTCCAGCGCCGCCACGCCTGCATCGCTCTCCACCAGATAGTCTTCCGGCTGGTAGGGCGCGCCGACAAAGCGATACTCCACCCCGCCTTCTTGTTTACGCGTGAGCACCGCCTGGCAGATATTGCCCGCTTCGCGGCGGTATTCGTACACCAGGTAGCTATTGCGGTGGGGCAGGTAGAACGCATCGAACTTCATGCGCGTTTTGGGCACGACCTTGTTGGGTAATTCGCCGTAAAAAACCGGCACCAGGCGCTGTAGCGTGGTTTTACCGGAGGCGTTGGTGCCGCAAATATTGGTGTGACCGTCCACACTCAGTTCAACCACCCCTTCCAGGTGGCCGTGAATCATCACGATGCGTAGCAGGTGGGCCATGCCGTGTCCTTTCAATGACTATTTCAATGACTATCCGAATCGTCTTGCTGATCGCTGAAAGTGGCTAGTTTGCCAGACACATTGATGGCTTGTCTTACTGATTACGTCTTACCCAGCAGTCCCTCAAAGAAACTCACCGCGTTGGCCTCCAACCCTTCCAAGTAGTAGCCGCCTTCCTGCACCACCAGCGTGGGTACGTTCAGGCCCGCGACCCGGCGGCCCAGTTCACCAAACCCCGTCGTGGAAACAGCCACCTTGGCCTGGGGGTCGCGCTCATAGATATCAAACCCCAGCGCCAGCACGATGGCGTCAGGCTCGAACAGGCGAATGGTCTGGCAGGCTTGCTCCAGGCGGTCAAAGAACACCGACTCCTCTGATCCATGGGGCATCGGCAGGTTGAGGTTATAGCCCAGCCCAGCGCCCTGCCCGCGCTCGTCTTCAAAGCCGGTTACTGCGGGGTAGAAGTTGGTGGTATCGCCATGGATCGAGATATACATGACATCGTCGCGCTGGTAGAAAATTTCCTGAATGCCCTGCCCGTGATGCATATCGGGGTCGAGCACCACGATACGCGGATAGCGCGAAGTGAGATGCTGCGCGGCAATGGCGGCATTATTCAGAAAGCAGAAGCCACCAGCGGAATCGATACCTGCGTGGTGGCCCGGCGGGCGCGATAGTGCATAGGCGAACCGATCACCGGCTAATAAGGCCTCGGCTCCGGCGACCGCACTCTGCGCAGCCCAATAGGCGGCCTGCCATGTGTGCTGGCCCACAGGCGCGCTACCATCAGCCAGGTAGCGCCCTGCTTCTGCCAAGATGCCGCGCAGGGCGTTGGGCGAACGTACGAAAATATTGGAGATAACCTCTTCACCCCAATCTTCCCCAAGGGCATGCCAGCGCCGATGGGCACTTTCCAGAAAGCGCAGATAAGCCAGCGAATGCACCGCTCTTAGCGGCGCTACCCCATAATCCGCAGGTGCTTGGGTATCAAACCCTAGCTGATTGGCCGCCGCCAGCAGTTGAGTCGCGCGCTCCGGCACTTCCTGGGGTGTGCGCATTTTACCCCGGGAGAAGTAGGTTTGCGGCTGATGAAGCAGTTGGTCAGCGTGGAAGAACGTCTTCATCGGCACTATCTTCATCAGAACTATCTCCGGTTTCGCCCACACCCTTCACCACGAAATCGCGTGCAACGCCTATGTGGTAGTCAATCGCCTCACGGCAGGCATCAGGGCTGCCGCTATCCAGCGCGTCAAGCAGCTTAAAGTGGCTGGTGGCGATCGTGTCGGGGGCTTCATGGGTTTTGGTAATGAGGGTGATGCAGAGGCGCAGCTCATGGGTCAGGTCGTCAAAGGCACGCAACAGCCGCTCGTTACCCGCGTAGTGCAGCATTAACCGGTGAAACTGCAAATCCTCTTCAATGCGGCGGGTGCCATCGTTACTGGCTGCCGCCTCACATAGCACCTCTACCTGCTGCTTGAGCGCGCGCTGGGCATCGGGGGTATAGCGCTCGACAAGGCGGTGGATAGCATGGCGCTCGAGGCACAGCCTTAGATCAAATACGTCCTCGAGTTCAACGGCATTCAACGCTCTTACAAAGAAGCCCCGACGGGGTTTTGAGATTAATAAACCGCGGCTTTCCAGTAAACGAGCGGCCTCACGCACCGGCGCGCGGCTAACGCCCAAGTCGCGTGAGAGCTGCACTTCAGAAAGCCGCTCGCCGGGTAAAAAGTGTTGCTGAATAATCGCTTGGGTTAAGTAGTCGGCCACTTGTTCAACGAGATTTTGCTGCTGAATAAAGGGCCTGGGAGCCGCCGTTGGTAAGGCCATCGCATTCACTCGTGGGTATAACATGTTCTTCCCAGTATGACGAAAAATACCTCCTTGTCGACGAACGATTGCCGACTGTCGACAGTTTTACCGCGTGCTGCTACTTTCAAAGAGACTGGTTTCAAAGTGCCAGCTTTTGAAAATGCTAGTTTTAAAACAGACCCCCAACAAACATCACAACAGGGTCTGACACGCCTCGCTCGCCTAACGACTACGTAAACCGATTACGTGCTAATAACCGAGGAGCAGGAAACATGAAAAAACCTTTAGCTTTGGCTATTTCCGCTGCAGCACTCGCTTTCACCACCGCCGCTCTGGCCGATGACCCTAAAGAAGGGGGTGTCGTTAACACCATTATCCAGCCCGAACCGCCAGGACTGGTGCTGGGCATGATTCAAAACGCCCCCACACGCACCGTATCGGGCAATATCTACGAAGGCCTACTGCGCTACTCCACCGACCTTGAACCCATGCCGCAACTGGCGGAGTCCTGGGAGGTCAGCGAGGATGGCCGCACCTATACTTTCCATCTGCGTGAAGGCGTTACCTGGCACGACGGCGAAGCATTTACCGCTGACGATGTGGTGTTCTCCGCCGATGTTTTCCACCGCGAGCTGAACCCCAGCGCCCGCGCTGTCCTGCAGCACGTGGAGAGCATCGAAGCCACCGACGACCACACCGTCGTGTTTACGCTGACTCAACCCTTCGGCCCATTCCTGATCTCCTTTGAAGCAGGCACCTTCACCATGGTGCCCGAGCACCTCTACGCAGATACTGATTTCCGCGATAACGAGCACAATGACCACCCCATCGGTACCGGCCCGTTCAAGTTCTCCAACTGGGAGCGCGGCACGGTGATTGAGCTGGTCAAGAACGAAGAGTATTACGAAGAGGGCCTGCCCTACCTGGATGGCGTTAATTGGCACATTATTCCTGACGGCGCCTCCCGTGCGGTGGCGTTCGAAAATGAAACCATTGACGTTCTGCCCAGCGGTACCGTCGAGAACTTCGATATTCCCCGCTTAGCCGAGATGGATAACGTCTGCATGACCGAAGAGGGCCACGAGTACTTCAGCCCCTTTGCCATGCTGTGGATGAACAACCGTGAAGGCCCTACGGCGGATAAGCGCTTCCGTCAGGCGGTGATGTACGCCATGGATCGCGAGTTCGCCAAAGATGTCCTGTGGAACGGCCTGGGCAATGTGCCGCTCTCCGCCTTTGGCTCCAATGCGCGTTTCCAGAACGACGACCTGGAACCCTACGATCACAACCCCGAACGCGCCCGTGAGCTGCTCGATGAAATGGGCTACGACGGCGAAGAGATCACCATTCTGCCGCTGCCCTACGGCGAAACCTGGACGCGCTGGGCCGAAGCCGTGCAGCAGAACCTGCGCGAAGTGGGTATTAACGTTGAAACCCAGGCCACCGACGTGGGCGGCTGGAACCAGCGCCTGGGCGATTGGGATTACGACCTTGCCTTTACCTACCTATACCAGTACGGCGACCCGGCGCTGGGTATTTCACGTACCTACCTTTCCGACAACATCGCCAAAGGCTCGCCCTGGAATAACGTCGAAGGCTACGAAAACGAGCGTGTCGACGAGCTGTTTAACGAAGCCGCCACGGCTTTCCCCGACGAAGAGCGTGAAGCGCTTTACCGTGAAGTACAGGAAATCCTGCACGAAGATGTGCCCGTTGGCTGGCTGATGGAGCTGGGCTTCCCGACGCTGTATCGCTGCGATGTGCAGAACCTGGTTACTTCCGGCGTGGGTGTTAACGATGGCTTTAAAGATGCTTGGCTAGACCGCTAAACCCAAGCCACCCAGGTAGCGCGAGCTACCTGGGTTTTCCAGCTATGTCTTGAAGGTATTAGTCAGGAAACTACTTATGGTTTACGCGCGCCTAATCCTAATGCGGCTGTTCAAGGCCGTGATTGTGCTGTTTTTAATCGTTATTTTTAACTTCTTGCTGATTCAGCTGGCCCCCGGTGACCCGGCCGCGATTCTGGCTGGCGAAGCGGGTGCCGCGGATCAGGAGTTTCTCGACCAACTGCGCGAGCGCTTTGGGCTCGACCAGCCGATGTATGTGCAGCTGTGGCGCTACGTGACGGGTATCGCCATGCTCGATTTCGGCTACTCCTACCGTTTGGGCGTCCCAGTCTTTGATCTGATTATGGCGCGCCTGCCCGCCACCCTACTGCTCACCGGCACCGCCTTTGTGCTCTCACTGGTGCTGGGCATCGTGGCAGGCTCCATGGCTGCAGCACGGGTTAAAAAGCCTTCCGGCTCGATCATCATGGCGCTGGCGCTGGTGTTCTACGCTACCCCGCTGTTCTGGGTCGCGCTGATGTCGGTGGTGGTGTTTTCCGTCTACCTGGGCTGGCTGCCTGCCTACGGGCTTTACACCGTGGGGGCAGGCCATACGGGGTTTGCGCTGGTGCTCGACGTTGCCAAACACTTAGTGCTACCGGCGACCACCTTAGCGCTGTTCTTTATGGCGATTTATACCCGCATGACGCGCACTTCAATGCTAGATGCCGCTCAGCAGGATTACGTCAAAACCGCCCGCGCCAAAGGCTTGAAGCCCAGCATTATCCAGCGCCGGCATGTGTTGCGTAACGCCCTGCTGCCGATTATCACTTTGGCCGGCCTGCAGGCAGGGCAAATGGTCGGCGGCGCGATCCTGACCGAAACCGTGTTTGCCTGGCCCGGCATCGGGCGGCTGATGTTCGAAGCGCTGCAGCAGCGCGACTACAACCTGCTGCTGGGCATTTTCTTCTTCTCGGCGGCCTTGGTCATCGTCTTCAATATCATCACCGATTTGGTTTACAGCCTGGCTGATCCACGCATCAAGAAGGGGGCCTCATGAGCTTTTTCGCACGCTTCGCGCAAAACCGTGGCGCCCTCGTCGGGCTGATTATCCTGCTGCTGATTATCGCCATGGCGATACTCGCTCCACTGCTGTTTCCTGAATCGCCCTGGCGCATGGTGCAGCGACCCTTTTTGCCGCCGCTCTCGCAGGATGGCTTTCCCCTGGGCACCGACACCATGGGCCGCAATGTGGCCTCAGGCTTAATGCACGGCGCCTGGGTATCGCTGTTGATCGGGCTGGTATCCACCAGCGTGGCGCTGCTGATCGGCGTTCCCTTGGGGGCCATTGCTGGCTACTACGGCGGAATCATAGACGATGTATTGATGCGCTTTACCGAGTTCTTCCAGACCATCCCCAACTTCGCGCTGGCGATTGTACTGGTGGCCATCATGCAGCCCAGCATCACCTCGATTGTGCTGGCGATTGCGATCGTCAGCTGGCCGCCGGTGGCCCGCTTAGTGCGCGCTGAATTTATGTCGCTGCGCAACCGCGAGTATGTCGAAGCCGCGCGCTTGGTTGGTCAGTCCAACAGCACGATCATTCTGCGTCAGATTCTGCCCAATACGCTGTCGCCGATTATCGTGCTGGCATCGCTAATGGTGGCCACCGCGATTTTGCTGGAGTCGGCGCTGTCGTTTCTCGGCCTGGGCGACCCTAATGTGATGTCCTGGGGCTATATGATCGGCGCAGCGCGCACGGTGATTCGTCAGGCGTGGTGGCTGAGTTTCTTCCCAGGGGTGGCGATTCTGCTCACCGTACTGGCGTTAAACCTGGTAGGTGAAGGTTTAGACGACGCTTTGAACCCCAAACTATCACGCGAGCGCTAAGGACTTTATATGCCTATTACAGAGAATCAATCGGCTGACACCGTCCTCAGCATTCGCGACCTCAACATTGCGCTCCCTAAAGGGGCGGATCGCGCCTTGGCGGTGGAGGACGTTAGCTACGAGGTGAAGCGCGGCGAAATCATGTGCGTGGTGGGCGAGTCAGGCTCCGGTAAATCGATGGCCGCCAACGCCGTGATGGGGCTACTGCCCAAGGGCGTGAACGCCACCCATGGCGAGATACTCTTTGAAGGGCAAGACCTGCTCGGCCTGACGGAAAAGCAGCACCGCGCCCTGCGTGGGCTAAAAATTGGCATGATATTTCAGGAGCCAATGACTGCACTGAATCCGCTGATGCGGGTAGGCGCGCAAATTGCCGAAGTGTTCGAGGCCCACGGCCAGCTCACTCCCAAGGAGCGCCAGGCCCGTGCGCTGGAACTGCTGATCGAAGTGGGAATTCCACAGCCGGAGAAGGCCATTCGCGCCTACCCGTTCGAGCTTTCCGGCGGCCAGCGCCAGCGGGTAATGATTGCTATGGCGCTGGCGTTGGAGCCCATTTTGCTGATTGCCGATGAGCCCACCACCGCGCTGGATGTGACCACCCAGGCGCAGATACTTGAGCTGATTCGCGACCTTCAGCAGCGGCGCGGCATGTCGGTGATGTTTATCACCCACGACTTTGGCGTGGTGGCCGAAATTGCCAACCGCGTTTGCGTCATGCGACACGGCAAAATCGTCGAGCTGGGAGACGCCAAACCGGTGCTTGAGAACCCTCAAGACGCCTATACCCAAGCGTTGATTGCAGCAATTCCCAGCAATGCGGTGCCGCCCCACCGGGAGACCAGCCAAGTCGCCCCGCTGCTGGAAATCAAGCAGCTCAATAAAGTCTTTCGCTCCCGGGGCGGGTTCCTTAAACCTTCCCGCGAAGTGCGTGCCCTAGAGGATGTATCGCTCACCTTGGCGCGGGGTGAAACGGTGGGGATCGTAGGTGAGTCCGGTTCGGGCAAATCCACCCTCGGTCGCTGTGTGGTGCGTTTAGAGCACCCCGATAGCGGCGAGTTGCTGCTTGATGGCGTCAACCTTTCCCAGCTCAAAGGCGATGCGCTACGCCGTGAACGCCACCGAGTGCAGATGATATTCCAAGACCCCTACGCATCGCTCAACCCACGTACCAAAGTGGGCATGGCGATTGCTCAAGGGCCGATTGCCAACGGTACACCCAAAGCCGCGGCGCTTAAACAGGCGGGGGAGCTATTAGACATGGTGGGCTTGGGCGCCAGCGCCGTGGAGCGCTTCCCCCACGAATTTTCCGGCGGCCAGCGTCAGCGCATAGGCATTGCCCGAGCGCTAGCGCTTAACCCCGAGCTTATCGTGGCGGACGAAGCCGTGTCGGCCCTGGATGTTTCGATTCAAGCCCAGGTACTGGAACTGCTCGAGGAGTTAAAGCAGCGCCTCTCGCTTTCACTGCTGTTTATCACCCACGACTTACGCGTCGCTGCGCAGATTTGCGACCGCATCGTGGTGATGCAGTATGGCCGCATCGTCGAGCAAGGCAGCGCCGAGCAGATTTTCCTCGCCCCAAAAGAGGCGTACACCCAAGCGCTGCTTAAGGCGATTCCGGGCCGCGAGGCGCCCGTAGCGGCCACTGCGTAAATTATTTAATGGTAAAAAAAGGATACCCAATGCAGATAACCCTGGAGGCGCTGCGCGCTATTGTGGGCCCGGCCCATGTATTGACCGGCGACGATGTGCACAGCCGACGCGTGGATTGGATGACCGGCGCCCCCTGCCAAGCCGGGGCAATTGTGCGCCCGGCGGATACCGAGCAAGTCGCTGCGGTCATGCAGGCTTGTCATCAGGTGCAGCAGCCGGTGGTCACCCACGGTGGGCTAACCGGGTTGGTGCACGGTGCAGAAGCTAGCCCGGATGAGTTGGTGATTTCCCTGGAACGCATGAGCGCGATCGAAGAGATTGATCAAGTGGGCGGCACACTCTCCGTGCAGGCCGGGACACCACTGCAGCAGGTTCAGGAGGCGGCTAAAGAGGTTGGGCTGCAGTTTCCGCTAGATCTGGGCGCGCGAGGCAGTTGCACCATTGGCGGCAATATCGCCACCAACGCCGGCGGTGTTCGAGTCATCCGCTACGGCATGATGCGCCAGCAGGTGCTTGGCCTGGAAGCGGTAATGGCCGATGGCCGGGTAGTCAGCTCCATGAACCGCATGTTGAAAAACAACGCCGGTTTCGATTTAAAGCAGCTGTTTATCGGCAGCGAAGGCACCCTGGGGATTGTGACCCGCGCAGTGCTGCGCCTGCAGCCACCTACCCCCAGCGAGCAAACCGCGATGGTGGCCTGCCCTTCGTTTGAGGCGTTAACCGGGCTGCTCAGTCATATGGGCAAAGCGCTCGGGGGAGGCCTGGGTGCTTTTGAGGTGATGTGGCAAAACCACTACCGGTTGCTCACTGAAGCCCTGGGCCGCCACACCCCGCCGATTGCCACCGAGCATCCGTTTTATGTGATCATTGACTCCCTGGGCAGCGACGCCGAGCGCAATGCCACTCAGTTCAGCGAGGCGTTAGAAAGCGCGTTAGAGAGCGAGCTGATTGTGGATGCGGTGATTGCGCAGTCGACTACCCAGCGCGATGGACTGTGGGCGATACGTGAAGATATCGAAGGGTTAATCAAAGGCTTGGCACCGCTGTTCACTTTTGATGTCAGCCTGCCGATTGCCGATATGCAGCGCTACACCGATGCCCTGGAAGCACAACTGAAGCAGCGCTGGCCCGAGGCTCGCCTGGTGGTCTTTGGTCACCTGGGCGATGGCAACCTGCATATTTCCGTCAACGCGGGGAGCGCCGATGTCGAGGTGCGCCGTGAAGTGGAAGCCATGGTCTATCAGCCGCTGGCGGCACTTGGCGGCTCGGTTTCCGCCGAACACGGCATTGGCCTGGAGAAGCGGCCCTGGCTCTATACCTGCCGCTCCAGCGCTGAAGTCGAACTGATGCATACGCTCAAGCAAGCGCTAGACCCACTCAATCTATTGAACCGCGGTAAAGTGCTTCAAGAAGCGTTTTAAGTTACTCATTAACACTGTTTTAGGACTTACCATGCCTAGCCAAAGTACGCCCCGTTATCCCGAGCACTTAACTGGCGAAGGCCCGCATAACCCCTTCCCAGGTATCAAAGTATTAGAGCGCCGCATTGGAAAGGAGATCCCCCACCGGCTGGGCTCTAACGAAGGCCTGGATATGCCCCACCGCGCCCTGCGCGAGCACTTTGGCAATGCCCTGGCCGAACACGTTTACTGCTACGGCGATGCCGAGGCTCTGGGTGTGCGTCAACGCTTGAGTGCTCAGCAAGGTATTGCTCTGGAAACCATGCTGGTAGATGCCGGTGCTGACAGCTTGATTGCCCTGGCCCTACGCACCACCTGCGAGCCGGGGGAAACCGTGGTGAGCACTGCAGGCACCTACCCCACCTTGGGCTATTTTGCCAAAGGCCAAGGCTGCCGCCTGATTGAACCCAGTTACCTTGAAGCACCGGGCGTGCTGGCCCCCGATCTGGAAGCTCTTGTAGCAGCGGCGCATCAGGAAAACGCACGGCTGGTATATCTGGCCAACCCCGACAACCCCAGCGGCCACTTACATAGCGACAGGGCGATTCTCGAGCTGCGCGAAGCGCTGCCCGACACCTGCTGGCTGTTGCTGGATGAGGCCTATGGGGACTTCCGCGATGACGCGGGTAGCGAGTTCGCTGCCAAAGCAATACCGGGGGTAATTCGCCTGCGCACGCTTTCCAAGGCTCACGGCCTGGCGGGCCTGCGCATTGGCTACGCCATCGCCGACCCTGAAGTGCTGGCGATAATGATGAAGGTGCGTATCCACTACGCGGTGTCGTCACTGACCCTGGCCGCTGCAGAAGTCGTGCTCGACCATCCTGACGAGGTTCATCAACACGTCACCGATGTAAAAGCACGCCGTGAGCAGTTGGCTGAGCACTTTCGCTCACTCGGTGCCGACGTGCTTCCCAGCGCTACTAACTTTATCGGCATTCGCCTGCCCAGCGAGGAACTCGCCGCCGAGGTACACAAGCAACTGCTCGCCGAAGGCGTATTAGTCACTCGCCTGACACACCCAGAGCTTGCCAATGTGATCCGTATTACGGCTGTGCAAGCAGCGCTGGAGCCGGGAAGATTGGCCGCGTTAGAGAAGGCGATTAGCGCTTAAGCCGGGGTTAACCAGTGGTGAAAATCATCCAACTCTCCCCGCGCCGCCTGACGATATAGTCTCTGCAGTTGAGCCGTGACGCTATCAGCTTTGATCGCCTCGTTGACCGGAGGTGCGCCAGCACGCCCACCAATGCGGCGACCATCCAGCTCGCGAAGCGGGAGTATTTCGGCGGCGGTGCCGGTTAAGAAAGCCTCATCGGCGGTGTATAACTCGTCGCGGGTTATACGCCGCTCGCGCACTTCTATGCCCAGCACTTTTTGCGCCAGCTGAATCACGCTATCCCGGGTGATGCCTTGCAAACACGAGGTTACTTCCGGGGTGTGCAGCACGCCATCACGGAGCAAAAAGACGTTGGCCGCCGAGGCCTCGGCTACATAGCCTTCCGGGTCGAGCATGATAGTTTCATCGAACCCGGCTTTGATCGCCGTATTCAGCGCCAGTATCGAGTTGACGTAGTGGCCGTTAGTTTTCGCCCGACACAGGCTGATATTAACGTGGTGGCGCGCCCAAGACGACGTCAGCGCGCGCAAGCCGTGGGTCGCGGCCTGGGGTGAAATGTAGGGGCCTAAATCCCAGGCGGCGACCATCACATGGGTCGTTAGCCCCTGGGCGCGTAGCCCTAAGCCTTCTGCACCAAAAAACACGGTAGGTTTCAGATAGGCATTGCTCAGGCCGTTTTTGGTCAGACACTCGCGCTGGGCATTGATCAACTCCGCTTCACTAAACGGCAGCGGCATATCCAGCGAATGGGCGCTTTCTGCCAAGCGGCGGGTATGTTCAGCAGCACGAAACAGATGCGTGCCGCTGGGGCCAGCGTAGGCGCGCACTCCCTCAAAACAGCCCATGCCGTAATGCAGCGTATGGGTGAAGACATGCACCTTGGCCTCGCGCCACTCCAGCCATTCACCGTCGTGCCAAATCCAGCCATCGCGGTCATAAAGCGGTGTCATTGTTTGCGTTGCTCCCACTGTTGGCACCAGTCGTCGATTAACAGCTCCTGGTGCGGTTGCAGGGCCTGATAGCCCCAAGCGGCAATTTCATCGTTTTGCGGGTCGGGCACGGCAATGGCACTGCCCGCCAGGGTTTGGATCACCGCGTGGCCGCATAACGGCACATAACCTTCCGAATAGCCGCCTTCGTGAATGAACACCAGTTTGCCATCGCAGCAGCGCTCGGCCAGTGCTTTAAGCTGGGCGGTCATGGTGGCGAAGGCTTGGCTATTGAGCAGCATTTTTCCTAAGGGATCCTTAGCGCAGGCGTCGTAACCACAGGCCACCACGATTAGCTCGGGGTTAAAGGCCTCCAGCGCGGGCAGCACCAGTTTTTCCATGGCGTACGCGTAGGCACCAAGGCCACAGCCAGGGGGCAGCGGTAGGTTGAGATTGGCACCCAGCCCTACGCCTTCGCCCTGTTCGTCAAAACTGCCGGTTTCCAGCGGGTAGTTAGCCGCCTGATGGAGTGAGACGGTCAATACATTGGGCTCGTCATAAAACGCCGCCTGCTGACCGTTGCCGTGGTGGACATCCCAATCGAGTATCGCCACCCGGTTCACCTGCCCCAAGGCCCGGGCGCGCATCACCGCCACGGGGATATTGCCCAGCAGGCAGAACCCACGGCCTTGATCGGTTTCAGCATGGTGGCCCGGCGGGCGGCATAGGGCGTAGGCATTGCTCACCTCGCCCAGCGCCACGGCTTCAACGGCGGCAATGGCCAGCCCTGCGGACTGCGTGGCTGCCGCCCAACTGCCAGGCATGTAAGGTGCGCAGTCGCCACCGTTGCCGCCCCGCGTTTTATCCCCTGCCTGCAGTTCGTCCAGGTAACGAGGGGTGTGAAAACGCAGCAGGTCATCTAGCGACGCGGCAGGTGGCTTCACCACGTTCAGCTCGTCAACCAGCCCACTGACTTCAAGAATGTTTTTCAGGCGTCGCTTGCTCTCCGGGCTTTCCGAGGCGGCCTGGGGCTGTAAAAACTCACCCGGCGCGGAAAATACCCCAATCGTGCCTAAATCATGCCAAAAGCAGCGCTCGTGCCAGTAAAAACCGGTTCTGCTCATGCCGTAAAACCGTGCATAAACGCGGTCAGGTTGGCGCTTAGGTGCTCTGTGGGGTAGCCGCCCTCTTGAACAATCACCATAGGTAGCGCAAGCGCCGCCAGGCGTTTACCCACCTCGATAAACGCCTCGGTTTCCACCGTAAGCCCCGCGAGCGGGTCATCTTTGTGGGCGTCTAAGCCTAGCGCCACCACCACGGCATCGGGCTCGTAGCGCTGCAGGTGATCAATTAACACTGCCAGGGCGTCCAGATAGACCTCCCCGTCGCTGCCTACCGGCAAGGGCAGATTAACGTTAGCACCTACGCCCTCTTCGTCGCCCTCTTCATCAGCGCCGCCCCAAAAAAACGGATAGAAATCACTAGGGTCGGCGTGCAGCGAGCCCGTCCAGACATCGCTGCGGTGATAGAAAATATCCTGGGTGCCGTTGCCGTGGTGCAGATCCACATCGATGATCGCCACCTTAGCAAAGCGTTCGCGCAGCACCGTGGCGGCCAGCGCGGAATTGTTCAGCAGGCAAAAGCCCCCGGCACGCTCCGGCCCGGCATGGTGACCCGGCGGGCGGCACAGCGCGTAGGCCGTTGGCGCGCCATTAAGCACCTCTTCTGCCGCCGCTTCAGCGCTAGCGGCTGAGGCCAGCGCGCCTTGAAAGCTGGTAGCACTTAGCGGGCAGGCCATATCGTGCAAATGCCAGCCCGCTTGCCCAATCGGGTGGCGCGGGTAGTGGTAACCACCACCGCAAGGGTGAATATTGGGTGCAACAAATTCCGCCGCATTGGGCAGCGCCTGCCAGCGGGCGTAAATGGTGTCCAGGAACGTTAGGTAGCGCGGCGTATGAATCTGCTCTAAGCGCTTGCGCAGCGTTGGCGAATCCGCCTCAGTAGGCGCGGTCAGGGTCAGCCCCGCCGTTGCCAGCCCCTGGGTAAGCAGCTCGGCGCGTACCGGACCTTCTGGCGAAGGCACAGGCTGGCCGCGCAGCAGGAAGGTCGGCGGCGCATGCAACGTCTGGTCAGGGTGATAAAAACACTTCATGGGTCGCAGTCCTTAGCTAAATTACAGCAGTGACGGAATCCAGGTGGAGAGTGCTGGGAACGCAGCCAGGAGCACAATCACTACTAAAAACGACACGTAAAACGGCAGCGAGGCCACGATCGCTCGTTCGTAGGGCACCTCGGCTATTCGCGCGGCGGTCATCAGCGTCATACCCACTGGCGGTGTCACGTTGGAGATATTGAGCACCACGATCATCAAAATGGCGAAGTGCAGCGGATCAAAGCCCAGCTGGATCATCGCTGGCACCAGAACCGGCGCAATGACCACCAGTGCAGGCAGCACGTCCATCACCGTGCCAATCACCAAGAGTAGCAGACACACCAGCATCAATTGCACAAAGGCCACATCGCTAAAGGTGGTGATCATACTGGCCGCATCCCTGGCGATGCCCGAGCGAGTGACGAACCAGCCCAGTACCGCCGATGTCGCCAGCAGAAAAAATACTACCCCGGAGAAGCGCACCGTGGTCACCAGTGAATCCCAGATTTTGCGCCAGGTAAGATTACGGTAGAAGACCACACCAATCACAATGGCGTAAACCGCCGCAAAGCCCGAGGCTTCGGTAATCGTGGTGAGCCCCGAGAGAATCCCCCCGAGGATAATCAGCGGCACCACCATCGCAGGCAGCGCGACTAACAGTGCGATGATGGCCGCCTTAAAGGGTGTAGGTGCCTGTTTAGGGTAGTTGCGCTTCCAGGCCAGGAAGAAGCTGACGCCCAGTAGCGCCAGCGCCATCAACAGGCCGGGAATAATGCCACCGGCAAACAGGTCAATCACCGAAATATCCCGCAGCAGCGTGGCATACACCACCATCACCACGCTTGGGGGAATAATCGGCCCGATAATGGAAGAACAGGCGGTAACCGCAGCGGCGTATTCGGCATCGTAGCCCTGCTTTTTCATCTCGGGAATCATGATTTTGCCGATGGCGACGGTATCGGTGACCGCCGCGCCGGTGAGACCCGCAAAGAACACCGAGACCGAGATATTCACATGGGAGAGTGACCCGCGCACCCGACCGAACAGTGCATTGTTGAACGCGATCAATTTATGGGTCAGCCCGCCCTGGTTCATCAGCTCTGCGGTGAAAATAAAGTAGGGCACGGCAATCAGTAGAAAGCCGGAGACGCCGGAGAACATGCGATCGGCAATGATGCCGAGCATGCGCTCGCCGCCGATGGCAAAGCCACCCGCCAACCCGGACATGGCCATCACCACCGCCACCGGTGCACCGATAAACAGCAGCACGACAAACGCAATAATTGCAGGGGTCATGAGCGGTGCTCCCCGTCACTGGTGTCGATGAGTTCGCCAATCACGTCCTGATCAGCGATGAAATGCTCCAGCAGGGCAAAGCCATGCACCAGGTGCAGCAGCATGAGGACGCCACTGAGAGGCACAACGATAGCGGTCACCTTGCTGGGAATGCGGATTTGATCGGAGACCATGTAGACCTGGGTGGCACTGGCGAAGTAATCCCAGCCGTACCACGTCAGCATCAGTGCAAACAGACCAATCACCGCCAGGCAGAGCCCGGCAGCGACTTGCACCATCACGCGGGGCAAGCTGCGAACCAACAGTGTCATGGCGACATGTTCGCCATAGCGCAGCGAAATCGTCATGGAGAGAAAGCCGATCCAAGGCAGAAACAGCCGCGCCAGTGAGTAGGTCCAGCTAAGCGTGCTACCGGTGATCAGCTTGTAGAGAAACGCAGTGAACGAGATGCCCAGCATCGCCAGAATACAGCCCACACACACCACGATGGCCACCTGATTGACGAGGTCGCTCACGCGGCGCAAAGGAGTTAAAACGCCCATGGTTTTTCCTCACGCTGGGGCCTCACATCGCCCCAGCGTTTATCGTTCGCTAACCGTTATTGGCCCCGGTTTTACTGACCCTGGCTTTATTGGCCCTGCATTTATTGGCCCTGCTTTTATTGACCATAAGTGCGGTAATCGTCTTCTGCCAACTGCTGGCCGACACGTTCAACTTCGTCAAGCAGCCCCTGTACGCGGGCTTCGTCCATGCCGAAGTCATCGACGATCCACTCCTGCCAAGCGGGACGGGCAATTTCCGCCATCCGCTCACGCTCGGCGTCGGGCATCAGGTAGCACTCTTCAAAGCGTTCACAGGACTCCACCCAACTTGCGGTAGCCAAAGCGCCCGACATACCGTGGCTCAGTTGAATCGCTTCCCGCGCGGAGCTTACCAGCGCCTGCTGATGCTCTTCGGGTAACGATTGGTACCACGACTCGCTGACCACCCAGGGGGCGCTGTTATACACATGCCCGGTGAGCGTGGTGTAGTCGGTCACTGCATCAAAATTGAAGGTGGTGTTGAGCACCGGCGCATTGAACTGGCCATCGGCAAGGCCGGTTTCCAGCGCGGTGATGAGCTCGCCCCAGGGCAGCGGTGTGGCAGAGGCGCCTAACGATTGCATTATCGCCACGTGGGCGGGGTTTTCTTCGGTACGGATATTGAGGCCTTCTAAATCTTCGACGGTCTCGATCAAGCGCACGTTGTTAGTGAAGGCGACGAAGCCACCGCCATCGTCGAAGGTGCCCAAATAACGCATATCAGCGGCTTCGACGGTGCCGGACATAAAGTCGGCGAACCATTCACTATCAAAGAAACTCCACGCCTGACGCCAATTGGTAAACAGGAACGGCGCCGTGACGACCTGATAATCCTGGTAAAACGATGACATCGCCCCGGCTGACATAATCGTTGATTGCAGCGTGCGCCCACCCTGCACTTCCGAGCCGTTTTCTACCTCGGAGCCCAGCTGACCGCCGCCGAAGATAGTGACCTCAAGGTCCCCGTCGGTTCGAGCCTCCACCAGGTTCTTAAAGTGCACCAGCGCCGGATAGATTTCGTTATTACTCATATCCTCGGGCAACTGCGTAGCGATCACCATTTCATAGGATTGCGCCTGGGCATTGGCGCTGGCGATAGCCAAAGGCAGTGCCGCCATGGCGGCGAAAAATACTGATTTTTTAGCGTTCATAACATACCTCGTTTTGGTTATTAGTGGGTCTTCGTTATGACTGGCGATGCCACATGATCGGCGACGATGTCGTTGTTGCTATTGTTATTATAAAAACCATATCTGTTGAAAAAATCATGGCTGTTCGGGTAGCGACTCCCATACTTCTATCGCAGCCGCTAAATCTTCCAGGGAAGCGCCTACCGATTTGAAGAGCGTGATGGCTTCCGGTGCAGAGCGCCCCGACTTAGTCCCAGCCAGCACTTCAGCAAGCTCGGCCTGAATCTGGTCGAACTGGAACTCGCCCTCTTCAATGGCTTGCAGGATGTCGCCTGCCTCGCCCTTGGCTCCGGCGTAGGTATCCACAAATACCTCTGAGCGACGCAGACACAGCGCATCGGTTTCGCGCATCTGCGGTCGAAACGCGCCGATCAAATCCAAGTGGGTGCCAGGTGTTAGCCACTCACCTTTAATCAGCGGCTGGTTGGAGAGCGTTACGCAGCTAATAATGTCCGCCTCTGCCGCGGCATCCGCCAGCTCTTCCACCACGTGGGTTTCAAAGCGCTCAGCGTACTCATCGGCAATCGCAGCCGATTTGCTGGGGTTGCGGCCCCAGATCAGCACCCGCTTGATGGGACGGACGCTGGCGTGGGCCTCGATCACCATGGGCGCCAACTTGCCTGTGCCCACCACCAGTAGCGTTTCTGCGTTATCAATCGCCAAGGCTTGGGCGGCCAGCGAGGAAGCCGCCGCCGTGCGACGTCGGGTTAGCTCGCTGCCATCGATACAGGCCAGCGGCTGGCCATGTTTGCCCTCGCTGAGCAAGTAAAGCCCAGAGATCGCTGGGATGCCGTGGTCGGCGTTTTGTGGAAACACGTTGACCATTTTGACGCCGATATAGCCCGCCGCTTCCCAAGCGGGCATTAGCAGCATGGTGGCTTCACCATCTGGCCGGTGCATCGCATGGTGGTGGCGGGGAGGCGACTCCACGCCGTTCACGAACGTCGTGTGTAGCCGCTTGATCAAGCCACCCCACGTCAGGTGGCGAGAAACCTCTTCGGCAGAAACAACCCGCATATCAGGCCTCTGGCAGCGCGGCTACCACCATAATCTCAACTTTCCACTCGGGCTTGGCGAGCTGGGCTTCCAGCGCCGCACGCACTGGCGGGCGACCGGGCACGACCCAGGCATCCCAAGCAGCGTTCATTTGGTCGAACTCCGCCATGCTGGTGACCCAAATTTGCGCCGAGATCAGGTGCTCTTTCGAGGTACCCGCCTGGGCCAGCAGTTGATCAATGCGCGCCAGCACCTGCTCGGTTTGGCCACGCATATCCGCCGTGGCATCAGGGGGAACCTGGCCTGCGAGGTAAACGGTGCCGTTGTGAATCGCCACTTGGCTCATACGTGCATTGCTGTCTTGATAGGTAACGCCCATGGTGTTTTTCCTTGAAAGAGGTTGTGTTGATTTAAAAGGGATCATCAGAGACTAGTGCGCTCGCCGACAAATTACTTGCCCGACACTGCGGTAGATTTGCCCGGAAGTCATGCAGGCAGTTTTCAGGAAGGAGCCATTTACAGAAAGCGGCTATCTAGAGAGGTGTGGCTATCTAAGAGAGGGTCTATCTATCGGACGAAGGAGAGACTTCAAAATAGCGCCTATAGGCGCGGGAAAAACTCCCTTGATCGCAAAAGCCGACCAGCATAGCGATATATCCCAGGCTAAGCGTGCTATGGCGAACTAGCGTGCGCGCGTGCTCTAAACGCCTGCGCTGGACATAGGCCAACGGCGTTACGCCAGTCAGCTCACGAAAACAGCTGTGGAAGTGTCCTGGGCTCAAGGCACATAGGGAAGCTAACTGATCAACGCGGATCTCATCAGCTAGGTGCTGATCCAGCCAGACATCCAAACGAGCAAGGTCGAGGCGTTCGCTAATACAGTGCTGGCCCAACTGCCCGACCGCTGTGGGAGTGGCGTCATGCAGATACATGGTCAGCGCGCGCAGCAGTAGAATCGCGATTTCATTCTGCAGCGCGGGACATTGTTCAAGCTGATTCGCCAGGGCATGGGTGAGCTGGTTTAACGCGGGAGGCACGCTGAAAAAGCGCGGCTTATCGAACAGGCGCTCAATCTCGCTGCCTTTCTCAAGCGACGCCAACTGGGCAACGGGAATATCCAACACTAGGGTACGGTTGTTGCCATCGCCCTGGTATTCGTGATGGCGCGAGGAAGGAATCAGACAGCCACGGCGTGCGGTCACCCTTTCCCCTTGCCCCTCCATCGAAAGCTCCGTAACACCACAAGTGGCCAGAATAAGCTGATGGAAGTCGTGGGTATGGGCCACCTGTTCTTGGGCTAAGTTGCGGCTATGCAGCTCAAAAAGGGCCATGGTGGATTACCGTCTTTCGTCGAGTGCTATTGAAGCACTATAAAACGGCTAGACAATAAAAAGCGAGGGAACCGCCAACTGTTCGCAAACGCTCAGCTCGATGGGCGCAAGCTGGGTGCTGGCTGTCATCCGTCAGTCATGGACTCGGGTTAGCGTGGCAATAAGCTGCCAAAAGAGTCCAAACAAAATGCCACAGCGCCGACGCCCCTCTCTTAGCTCTCCTCTCAGCGACCAGGAAGTCGCGGCCTTAACTCACTTAGCCAACGGCAATGCCCTACACCAGCAACGTGAAGCTGACCGCAAAGCGCGGCTGGCGTCAGCTTTGACGCTGTTCCACTCAACGGCGTCTACGGCCAAGACGCCGCTGAGCGGTATGAAGATACTGATGATTTCGGATGTCTACTTCCCACGCGTTAATGGCGTTTCCACCTCCATCGCCAGTTTTCGAGGGGCCCTTGAACGCCTGGGCCACTCGGTTACGCTGATCTGCCCCGATTATCCAGTCGGTCAGGTGGACGAGCCGGGCGTACTGCGCATCCGTTCGCGCCAGGTACCCGGCGACCCGGAGGATCGCATGATGCGCTACCGGGACTTGATCGCCCTGGCACCACAGCTTGCCGACCAGGACTTCGATCTCATTCATGTCCATACGCCGTTTACCGCCCACTATGCCGGCGTGGCGCTGGGACGTCGGCTCGGACTGCCAGTGGTGGCCACCTATCACACCTTGTTTGAGGAGTATGTTCATCACTATATCCGCTGGCTTCCACGACGCTGGCTGCAACTTGCCGCTCGCCGAGTTTCAGTGCACCAGTGCCAGCAACTCGACGCCTTGGTGGCACCCTCTCAAGCAATGCAGAAAGCACTTATCCGCTACGGCGTGACCACGCCCACCACGGTCATTCCCACCGGCTTGTCGCTTGAGTCGTTCTGCCACCCTCAAGGAGCCCAGGATGATAGCGACTTCCGATCCCACTACGACCTGCCTCAAGAAGCGCGACTGCTGCTCTATGTAGGTCGCGCCGCCTTTGAGAAGAACATCGATTTTCTGATCGATACGCTGCCCAAGGTGTTAGCCGAATACCCCACCACCCGGCTCATTATTACCGGCGAAGGCCCGGCTCATGACTCGCTTGTACGTCGCGCCCAGGAAGTTGGCGTGGCAGAGTCGGTGCTCTTTCTCGGTTACCTTGATCGCAGCGGCCCGCTGCAGGCGGCCTACCGCGCCGCCGACGTTTTTGTGTTTGCATCACGTACAGAAACCCAAGGGCTGGTACTGCTGGAGGCAATGGCACTCGGCACGCCGGTAGTTTCCACCGCCGCGATGGGCACACTTGATGTGTTAAAAGAGGGCGAAGGCTGCCTGATCGCCGAAGATAATCATGACGACTTTGCCACCAAGGTCAATCGCCTGCTAAGCGATAACACCCTGCGCCAACAGCTCGCCGAGCGCGCCCAAACCTACGCCGCCAGTTGGCACGAAGATGCTAAGAGCGCAGAACTGGTTAGTTTCTTTAGAACCCTCACGGCCAAGGGTTTTGAGAAGACAGTGAAGTAAGCCTCAAAATCTCCGCTGGTACTTTGTGGACACATTTAGGAAGGGAAAACACAAATCGCAGGCACAAAAAAGGCGCCTAAGCGCCTGATTTTTAATGTTTGGTGCCGGTAGCCAGACTCGAACTGGCACACCCGTAAAGGCGGCGGATTTTGAATCCGCTGCGTCTACCAATTCCGCCATACCGGCAATGCGTGCGTAGTATACGTAAATTTCTAGTTAGGTCAATCACATTAACTGACTTTATCCAGCCAAAGCGCTATCCTATGCCGCCTGTTTGAACAACGCTAAGAGTTATACGCCATGCAGCGCGCGGATTTTCATTACGAACTACCCGACGAGTTAATTGCTCGCTACCCTTCTGAGCAGCGTAGCGACTGCCGTTTGCTGTGCGTGGATGGGCAGAGCGGCGCGTTGGAGCACCGCCGCTTTCCTGACTTGCTTGAGCTTTTGGAACCGGGCGACCTGCTGGTGTTTAACGACACCCGTGTGATTCCGGCGCGCCTGCACGGTCACAAAGCCAGCGGCGGCAAGGTGGAGATGCTGCTGGAGCGCCCGTTGGATGCTCACCGTGGCTTGGCACATATCCGCTCTAGTAAATCGCCAAAGCCCGGCACCGAGCTAATTTTCGAGGGCGATGTTCACGCCATTGTAGAAGGTCGCCGTGATGCGCTGTTTGAGCTGCGCTTTTTAGGCGATACGCCGATGATTGCACTGCTCGAAAAGCACGGCCATATGCCGCTGCCGCCGTATATTACCCGCGAAGACGAACTCAGTGACCGTGAGCGCTACCAAACCGTCTATGCCCGGCGTGACGGCGCAGTGGCGGCGCCTACCGCCGGGCTTCATTTTGATCAGCCGCTGCTGGATGCCCTTGCCGACAAAGGCATTAACCGCGCTTTTGTCACCCTGCACGTAGGCGCGGGCACCTTTCAGCCGGTGCGCGTCGACAACATCCTTGAACACCATATGCACAGCGAGTGGATTGAGGTTACGGAAGCCACCTGCCAGCAGGTGCGCGAGACCCTGGCAGCCGGCAAGCGGGTGGTCGCCGTGGGCACTACCAGCGTGCGCTGCCTGGAAAGCGCCTGCATGAAAAGTAGCGACGGGAAGATCGCACCTTATAGTGGCGATACCGACATTTTCATCTACCCCGGTTACCAGTGGCGCTGCGTGGATGCTTTAATTACCAACTTCCATTTGCCTGAATCAACTCTGCTGATGCTGGTGTCCTCCTTTGTGGGCTATGACACCATCATGCATGCCTACCAACGGGCAGTGGCCGAGCGCTATGCTTTTTTTAGCTACGGCGACGCCATGCTGTTGACCCGCTAGGTATTGTTTACCCCTGTACTGTCGCGCCAAACGAACGAGATTACGAGTTACTTCATATGCGAAACGAATGCTTTATGCGCTTTGAGCGCTTGGCCGACGATGGTCGTGCCCGCCGTGGCCGCCTTCACTTCCCCCGTGGCACGGTGGAGACCCCGGCATTTATGCCAGTAGGCACCTACGGCACGGTGAAAGGCATGACGCCGGATTCCGTCAAAGAGATCGGTGCCGAAATCATCCTGGGCAATACCTTTCACCTGTGGCTGCGCCCTGGCACCGAAGTGATTGAAGCCCACGGCGACCTGCACGACTTCGCCCAGTGGGATAAACCGATTCTGACCGACTCCGGTGGCTTCCAGGTATTTTCCCTGGGCGAGACGCGCAAGATCACCGAGCAGGGAGTGCACTTCCGCTCGCCGGTTGATGGCAGCAAAGTCTTTATGGGCCCGGAAGAGTCCATGGCGGTTCAGCGTTCGCTAGGCTCCGATGTGGTGATGATTTTTGACGAGTGTACGCCCTACCCGGCTACCTTTGACGAAGCCGAGAAGTCTATGGAGCTGTCGCTGCGCTGGGCCAAGCGCTCGCGGGAAGCCCACGGCGACTCCCCTTCTGCGCTGTTCGGTATTATCCAGGGCGGCATGCATCCTGAGCTACGCGAACGCTCGCTCAAAGGGCTGTTAGAGATTGGTTTTGATGGTTTGGCGATTGGCGGTCTCTCGGTGGGCGAACCTAAGGAAGAAATGATCAAGGTTCTCGACTACTTGCCCACCTGGATGCCCGATGACAAGCCGCGCTATTTAATGGGCGTCGGCAAACCCGAAGACCTGGTGGAAGGCGTGCGCCGGGGGGTGGATATGTTCGATTGCGTGATGCCCACCCGCAACGCGCGTAACGGCCACCTATTCACCTCGGAAGGCACGGTCAAAATTCGTAACGCCAAGCACCGTTTTGACACCCGCCCGCTTGATGAAGAGTGCGATTGCCATACCTGCAAGAGCTTTTCGCGGGGCTATCTGCACCACTTAGACCGTTGCAATGAAATGCTCGGCTCAATGCTCAACACCATCCACAACTTACGTTATTACCAGCGTGTAATGGCTGATTTGCGCGCGGCAATTGAAGCGGGTACATTGACGACCTTTGTGGAAGGCTTCTATGCACGGCGTGGCCTGCCAGTGCCTCCCCTAGCGAATTAATCGCCACGCGCCTTGGCGCGTGGTTTAAACTGCTTGGCTATGCTTTTAAAAACCATGCTTTTTAAGCTTTATTAAACCTAAGCTTTTCTAACCCAGACGTTTTCTAACTCAGGAGTTCTCTGTAATGCTGGATTTCTTCATCTCACCAGCCCATGCCCAAGAAGCCGCCGCTGGCGGTGGTATTGCGCAAATCGTCATGCTGGTCGGCTTCGTGCTGATTTTCTACTTCCTGTTGTGGCGCCCGCAGGCCAAGCGCGCTAAGCAGCACAAGCAACTGGTCAGCAACCTGGACAAAGGTGATGAGATCGTCATTGGCGGTGGTTTGGTGGGTCGTATCACGAAGGTGAGCGACGAATTCCTGACCATCGAGATCTCTGAAGGCACCGAAGTTAACGTGCAGAAGAACGCCGTTGCCGCCGTACTGCCTAAAGGCACCATCAAGTCCATCTAAACCCTGTAATCCCCCTGCCGAGCCAGTGCCAGCCACCCCGGCAGGGGTGACATGGTATGAATGATGGTGAACTTTGCTGTGCACGGCATGTCCTTGCACAGCATTCCGTTTGTAATTGAAGGCAGGGCTTGCATGCTCAACCGTTACCCCCTGTGGAAGTATCTACTGATACTGGTCGTCCTGGTGGTTGGCCTTATCTACTCGCTTCCCAATCTATTCCCCGAAGACCCCGCCATCCAAATCAGCAGCGCCCAAGGCGATTCGTTGGATGAGCGTCAAATAGACCGCGTCGAAACCGCTCTCAGCGAAAACGATATTGAGGTCAAAGCGCTCGAAGAAGAGAACGGGCAGTGGCTCATTCGTTTACGCCATGACGACGATCAACTCCCCGCACGCGACATTGCCACCGACCTTTTAGGCGATGAGGCAACGGTAGCGCTGAACCTCGCCGAAGCAACGCCCGAGTGGCTGCAGGCGTTTTCCGCCTCGCCCATGACGCTGGGCCTTGATCTGCGCGGTGGCGTTCACTTCCTGCTCGAAGTGGATATGGACGCTGCGCTAACCCAGCGTCTGGAAGTCAACGCCAGCGCTATGCGTGAACTGCTGCGCAGTGAGCGTCTCCGCTACCGCAACACTGAAGTCGAAGAGCGCACGCTGTCGATCGATTTCGCCAGCGCCGAAGATCGCGATACGGCACGTAGCCTGATCAGCCGCGACTTCCCTGAGTTTGAATATAGTAGCGAAGGTGATGGCCGTGCTTCCTCGCTAGTAATGACGCTTAGCGACCAGTCGGTCAGCGAAATTCAGGATTACGCGATCAACCAGAACTTGACCACCTTACGCAACCGGGTCAACGAACTGGGTGTGGCTGAGCCTATGGTGCAGCGCCAAGGCCCCAACCAGATCGTCGTGGAACTGCCCGGCATCCAGGACACCGTGGCAGCTAAGCGCATTGTTGGCGCAACGGCTAACCTGGAATTTCGCCTGGAAGCGCGCAACGACACCCCGGATAACGAAACGGAAACCCTTACCTTCCGAAATGAACCTTCGCGCTCTGCCGAGCTAATGCGCGATGTGATCATTACCGGCGATAGCGTTTCCAGCGCCAGCAACAGTTTTGATGAGAATGGCCGCCCGCAGGTCAACATTGATTTGGACGGCACCGGCGGTACGTTGATGAACCGCGCCACGCGCACCAATATCGGCCGCAACATGGCGGTGCTGTTCATTGAGCATAAGAGCGAAGATACCGTGGTGACCGACCCGGAAACGGGTGAAGAGACCATTGAACGCGAGCCTTACGTTGAGCGCGGCCTGATCAGTCTGGCAACGATTCAAAGCGCTCTGGGCAACAGCTTTCGGATCACCGGCCTAGACTCGCCAACGGAAGCCGCTGAACTGGCGCTGCTGCTGCGTTCTGGCTCCCTTGCCGCGCCCATCTACTTTGTGCAAGAGCGCACGATCGGGCCAAGCTTGGGCGCTGAAAACATCGAGCGGGGCCTGCTTTCGGTACAGATCGGCCTGCTGCTGGTCGTGCTGTTTATGCTGGTGCGCTACAAGGTGTTTGGCGTGTTTGCCAATATCGCCCTGGCGCTTAACTTAACGCTGCTGGTCGCGGTGATGTCGATGTTGGGCGCCACGCTGACGCTGCCGGGTATTGCTGGCATCGTACTGACGCTGGGTATGGCGGTGGACGCCAACGTGCTTATTTTCGAGCGAATACGCGAAGAGCTGCGCAATGGAATGTCGGTTCAGCAGGCGATCCAAGCCGGTTATGAGCGCGCCTTCACCTCCATCGTCGACGCCAACATCACCACGCTACTGGTGGCCGTTATCCTGTTCTCGATTGGCTCCGGCCCGGTGAAAGGTTTCGCCGTCACACTCTCTATCGGCATTTTGACGTCGCTGTTCACCGCTCTGATGGTGACTCGCGCCATGGTCAACTTGGCCTATGGCAGCAAACCCGTCAAAAAGCTGTGGATTTAATCCACGTGCTTAGCCCAGAACTTAAGAGGTGGTAATGAAACCCATATCACACCTGCAAATCGACTTTATGGGACGACGCAACATCGCGTTTGTCGTCTCCGCCGTGCTACTTATCGTGTCGATTGGTGCCATCCTGCTCCAGCAGCTCAACCTAGGGTTGGACTTTACTGGCGGCACACTCGTAGAGGTGCGCTATGGCGCTGCGCCCTCTCTGGACGCTATCCGTGTGCTGCTTGAAGAGAGCGGCTTTCAGGATGTCTCCGTACAGACATTTGGGGCATCAACCGAAGTATTGATCCGCCTTCAGCAGGCGTTTGATGCCGATGTGGGCGCTGAGGTCGTTAACCTGCTGCGCGCGAGTGGCGATAGCGTTGACCTTGTTCGCTCTGAGTTTGTGGGCTCCCAAGTTGGTGACCAACTGCGTGATCAAAGCGGCCTAGGCCTGCTGGTAGCACTCGGCGTAGTCATGATCTACGTTGCCTTTCGCTTCCAGTACAAGTTTGCGATTGGCGCACTGCTGGCACTGATGCACGATGTACTGATTGTGGTGGGCGTTTTTGCGCTGTTTCAGCTCGATTTCGACCTTACCGTATTGGCGGCGATCCTAGCAGTTATCGGCTACTCGTTGAACGATACCATTGTGGTTTATGATCGCGTCCGCGAAGCCATCCGCACCTCGCGTATCGACGATATGCCGCAGATATTCAACGAAGCGATTAACGCCACGCTCTCGCGCACCCTGGCAACCTCGGGCACAACTATACTGGTACTGCTCGCGCTGCTACTGCTTGGCGGCGATATGATTGAGAACTTCGCCATTGCGCTGCTGGTCGGTATCGTTGTGGGCACATTCTCGTCTATCTATATTGCCGCGGCGCTGCTGCTACCGCTGAAGCTGTCGCGAGAAGATTTGATTCCCACCAAGAAAGAGCTCGACGAAGAAGAGGAAGAGCTGCCTTAACGGCGCATCTCTTTACTCCTCTTATTTAGCCTACAAAAAGGCCCCTGCTGGGAACCCAGCAGGGGCCTTTTTTCGTCTTTAAAACTTATGTCTTGAAAGATTCAGCAGCGCTGCTTAGAAGTGCGGCGTTAGCTGCTTGATCAGCGCTTTATAGAGACGCGGCCCGGCTGCCATTAACTGCCCTTCTACTTTCACCGTGGGCTGGCCGTCCGGCGTTCCCATCAAGGCGCCCGCCTCTTTCAGGAACAGCGTGCCTACCTGCATATCCTGCTCTTCCAGGCCGAGTACAAAAGCGCTATCCACGCGCCCAGTGGCCAACTCACACAAATCCAGCAGCCCACAGCCCGTGGCCAGCAGGTTTTCGACCTGCGGGGCAAGCTGCTGTGAAACGGTCAAATAGGCAGGTAAATTGCGCGGGCGCAGCCAAACTTCCGGCAGGCTCATGGCCATACGCGTGCCGCTGATGGCGGTAGGCTTGCTAACGCGCATGCGCTTGTCGTTGTGCTGGGCGCCGCGGCCGCGGCTGGCGATATATTCATCGTCGGCGAACGGACAGATAATCACTGCGTGTTCGGGACGACCTTTGATGAGACACACCACTGAGAGTGCAAAGCCCTTACCGGCAACGGCTAAATTGGAGTAGCCATGCATCGGTTCAATTTTCCAGACGATATCCGCGCCTTCGCCTTCACCCGCACGGTGCGGGGTAAAGCGGCCGGTAACTCCATGCTGGGGGTAACCGCGTTCCAACTGCTGAACAATCGTCGCTTCTGCCTTGCGCGCTGTCTCATCGAGCAGGCGGTCAAGGTTAAATTCATCGTGTGCGTTTTCAATACGTTCGCGTACGCGCAGGAAGTGTTCAACGGCGCCACGCGCAGCGCGCAGCGTAAATTGGACCATCGGATTCATGGTTGGGCCTTGTCACAGTGATGTTAAAGAACGGGTAATAATAAATGGGCGCAATTAGCCGCCAGTGGCGCGTAATTCTAGCAGACCGCTCTCGGGCATGCCATCGACTCATGCTAGACTGCGCGCTTTACGCGATAATAATCACCTTCATTATTCACCGAGCCTTATCATGCTTGAGCGCATTCGCATTGTTCTTATCGGCACCAGCCATCCCGGCAATATCGGCGGCGTGGCACGCGCCATGCACAATATGGGCCTGGCAGATTTAGCCCTCGTTGCCCCCCGCTGTGAAGTGATTGCCCAGGACAGCATTTCCCGCGCGTCCGGCGCTGACCACCTCCTTCATCAAGCCAGTGTGCATGCCACACTGGAAGAGGCGGTGGCTGATTGCACCCTGGCCGTGGGCGCCAGTGCGCGCTCGCGTACTCTGCCATGGCCGATGCTTTCGCCCAGGGAATTAGCTGATCGCCTACCCACCGAGTGCCAACCCGAAGGCGCCCGCGTGGCGCTGGTGTTTGGCCGCGAAGACAGCGGCTTGACGAATGCCGAGCTGCAGCGCTGCCACGCCCACGTGCATATCCCCACCAATGCTGATTTTAGCTCGCTCAATTTGGCCGCAGCAGTTCAGGTGCTTGCCTATGAGTGTCGCATGGCATGGCTAAGCCAAGCTGATGCGCCCGCAGTCGTAGCGAGTGATGACGATGAGCTGGCAACGCATGCCGAACTTGAGCGCTACTTCGAGCATTTAGAGCGCACGCTGATTGGTATAGATTTCCACGACCCTGATCAGCCGCGGCAGCTAATGGCGAGACTGCGCCGCTTGTACCTGCGCGCCCGCCCTGAGCGTATGGAAATGAATATTTTGCGCGGGATTCTGTCGGCCACTGAAAAGGCTGCGAACACCAAGCCACCCAAGCCGTAACTTATTAGGCTGGAAACGCTAAACTTGAAGTTGATGCTGCGCGCCCCAACTTCGCTATTCTGCTAACGTGATTCCACTATCGATATTTGACCGACTATGGGTATTTCGATAGCTAGACGCCGCCCTTTAACGCCAAGGAACACCTCATGTTTCAACGTCTACGTGAAGATATCAACAGCGTATTTGACCGCGACCCGGCCGCACGTAACTTTCTTGAGGTGCTGACCAACTACCCCGGCCTGCACGCCCTACTGCTACACCGCTGCGGCCACTGGCTGTGGAAAAAAAACCTCAAGTGGCTGGCGCGCACGCTCTCGACGTTTTCACGCTGGCTCACCGGCATTGAAATTCATCCGGGCGCCACGATTGGTCGGCGGTTTTTTATTGACCACGGCATGGGTGTGGTCATTGGCGAAACGGCGCTGGTCGGCGATAACGTGACGCTCTATCAAGGTGTCACCCTGGGCGGCACCAGCTGGAGCAAAGGCAAGCGCCACCCTACTTTGGGCGATGGGGTCATTGTCGGTGCAGGTGCTAAGATATTAGGCCCGTTCACCGTTGGTGCCGGAGCGAAAATTGGCTCTAATGCCGTGGTCACCAAAGAGGTACCGCCGGGCGCCACGGTAGTGGGCATTCCCGGCAAAATAGTCAAACGCGCCGACCCGGATGTGGAAGAGGCACTGGACGTCGACCCCGCCCGCCGCGAAGCCATCTGCCAAAAATTTGGCTTTGATGCCTACGGCGTCAGCCAGGACATGCCCGACCCGGTAGCCCGCTCGATGCAGGCCATGCTCGACCATATGCACGCCGTGGATGAGCGTATCGAGCGCATGTGCTCGACCCTGCGCAAGCTAGATGATAACTACCGCGACGGCCAATTACCGGCGCTGCGCGATGAAGACTTTGCCGACATACTGGATGAGCACGATACCGGCTGCCCCGGCGTTGGCAAACGCTCGGCCACACCGCCATCAGCTAAGCAAGAGGCGGGGCATGAGACCGAGCAAGAAACACTGCCGCCGCGTAATGGTTGACCAAAGCACTCAGGCTTTCCCATAATGGCAGCACATTTGCCGTTAGTGCGCTGAGCGTTCAGCGTCGAGAGGCTTGCCATGCGCTTGACCACCAAAGGCCGTTACGCCGTTACCGCCATGCTCGATTTAGCTTTGCATGCCCACAACGGCCCGACCAGCCTAAGCGATATCTCCCAGCGCCAAGAGATATCGCTGTCTTATTTAGAGCAGCTTTTTGCTCGCCTGCGCCGTGCAGGCTTGGTCAACAGCGTGCGCGGCCCAGGCGGCGGCTACCTGCTTTCGCAGCCTGCAGACGAGATTAGCGTTTCAAAGGTGATTGACGCGGTGGACGAAAGCGTTGATGCCACCCGCTGCCAGGGGCTTTCCGATTGCCAGCAGGGAGACACCTGCTTGACCCACCATTTGTGGTGCGAGCTCTCAGTGCAGATCCGCCACTTCCTTGACGATATGACTCTGGCACAACTGATGCTGCGTCCTGATGTCATACGTATTGCGTCGCGACAGAAGCAGCGTGTCGAGGCAGGCATTCTCGCCTCTTCACCCTGACCCTACGACATAAACCCGATTACCCTGACCGCTTAACCGCTGGAACGTAACGATGACCACACCCACGCTACCCATTTACCTGGATTACGCCGCCACCGCGCCGGCGGATGCCCGCGTGGTTGAGGTTATGCAACGCTACCTGACGGTTGACCAGCTATTTGCCAACCCAGCTTCGCGCAGCCATATGCTGGGCTGGCAGGCAGAGCAGGTGATTGAGCAGGCGCGGCGTCAGGTAGCCGACGCGATTGGCGCCGATCCCAGAGAGATCGTCTGGACCAGCGGCGCCACCGAAGCAGACAACCTAGCGCTGATTGGTTTTATGCGCGCTAACCGCGAACGCGGCCTACACTTGGTGACCTCGACGATTGAGCACAAAGCCATCGTTGACACTGCCCATGCGCTAGAGAAAGAGGGCTTTGAGGTCACCTGGCTAACGCCGGGACGGGATGGCTGTATCCAGCCTGAACAACTGCGCGACGCCATGCGCGACGACACAGCGCTGGTCTCACTGATGGCGGTTAACAACGAGCTTGGCAGCGTCAACGATATCGCTGCTCTGGCGGCGGTTGCTCATGAGTTTGGCGCAGCTTTTCATACCGATGCCGCCCAGGCGGTGGGGCGTATTCCCTTAGACGTAGTGGCCCAGCAAATTGATCTAATGTCGCTGTCTGGCCATAAAACCTACGGCCCTAAAGGCGTCGGGGCGCTGTATGTAAAGCGCCACCCGGATATTCGCGTTGAGGCGCTGATCCATGGCGGTGGCCATGAACGCGGCATGCGTTCCGGCACCCTGCCAACACACCAAATTGCGGGCATGGGTGAAGCCTTTGCGCTGATGCAGCAGCAGTACAACGAAGACAATGCACATATTACGCGCTTGCAGCAGCGCTTTCTGCGCGGCCTTGAAGGCGTCGAGGGTGTGTTTTCCAATACGCCATTGGGTCACAAAGAGCCGCGCTCCGTACCCAACATTCTCAACTTGGCGTTTGAAGGCGTCGACGGTGAATCGCTGCTGATGGCGCTCCGCGATGTGGCGGTTTCTACAGGTTCGGCGTGCAATTCGGCCAGCGTCGACCCGTCCTACGTGCTGCTCGGCATCGGCACGCCGCGCTCACTGGCCCTCTCATCGCTGCGTTTTAGCTTCGGGCGCTTTACCACCGAAGCCGACATTGATCATGCGCTAACGCTCATACGCCATGCGGTGAGCGGTTTACGTACACCGCCCCGTCAAGCGGCTGACTAGCTGACTATTTTCAAGGAGGACGCCTCATGGCAACACTCAATATTACCCCGGCTGCCGCACAACAGATTCGCCACGTGCTTGATGAGCGTGGTCAAGGCCTCGGCCTGCGCGTTTCGGTCAAGCCAAGCGGCTGCTCTGGCTATAGCTACGTGCTCGATTTTGCCGACTCGGTTAGCGACGAAGAAGTCCATTTTGAAGCCCACGGTGCCAGCGTCTATGTCGCCCCCGATGCAGTGGAGATGCTTAACGGCAGCGAAGTGGATTACGTCAGCGAAGGGCTGAACCGCTTTTTCCGCTTCAACAACCCCAACGTCAAAGATGAGTGCGGCTGCGGCGAAAGCTTTACCGTTTAGCCTTTTCGGTCAGGTTTCATCACCGGTATTCATCCCCTGGCTTAAGGGTTATAATCGCGCCCCTAGATACCCAACAACAAGCGCCGGGTAACTCTCGACGCTTGTTAAAACGCTAGCTGCTTAAACGCTATTAGCCGAATTATTTTCTGGGCCGCCCCGGCTTTCTGGGGCGGCAATTTTGCTTAGCCCCCATTTATGGAGACCATTAACATGGCTACTGAACGCACTCTTTCTATTATCAAGCCTGATGCCGTTGCTAAAAATGCGATCGGTGACATCATCGCCCGCTTCGAAAAAGCTGGCCTAAAAGTCGTTGCCGCGAAGATGGTTCAGCTCTCTGAAGAGAAGGCTGGCGGTTTCTACGCAGAGCACAAAGAGCGTCCCTTCTTTAAAGATCTGGTCGGTTTCATGACCTCTGGCCCGGTCGTTGTTCAAGTGCTGGAAGGTGAAGGCGCTATCGCTAAAAACCGTGATCTGATGGGTGCGACTAACCCGAAAGAAGCGGCACCCGGCACTATTCGCGCCGACTTTGCGGAAACAATCGACGCTAACGCTGTCCATGGTTCTGATTCTCCGGAAAGCGCTGAGCGCGAAATTAGCTACTTCTTTGGCAACGACGAAATCTGCCCGCGCTAAGCCAGTCAGGTAGCGCTGCCGTCTCAACTTTCGTTGCCGGCCATTTTGCGGGGGCTAGTCCCCCGCCCCTTTCTATAACGCTGACCGCCATGACCACCAATGTAGCCCAACATACGCCCGCCCCACGCACTGACGCCGAGAGCTCAGACGCCGCCCGCACGCCTGCTGCAAAAGCGACGCCTGAGCGTCAAAACCTGCTTGGCATGTCCCGCGAGCAGATGGAAGCCTTCTTTTTGTCGATCGGCGAAAAGAAGTTCCGTGCTACGCAGCTGATGAAGTGGATTCACCAGGAAGGTAGCGATGACTTTGCTGCCATGACGAATCTCTCCAAACCGCTGCGTGAAAAACTGGCCCGGCTGGCAGAAATTCGTGGCCCAGGGGTGATTTATGAGGGTACTTCCAGCGACGGCACCCGTAAGTGGGTGCTGGAAGTGGAGGACGGCAGCTATGTAGAAACGGTGCTGATCCCGGCGGAGAACGGTAAACGCCGCACGCTATGCGTCTCCTCCCAGGTCGGCTGCTCGCTGGACTGCAGCTTCTGCTCCACCGGCAAGCAGGGGTTTCAGCGCAACTTAACCGCTGCTGAAATTATCGGCCAGGTATGGGTCGCCCAGCGCAGCGTTGGCCCGCGCCGTGATACGGCGAACCGTCCGGTGACCAACGTGGTGATGATGGGCATGGGCGAACCGTTGCTCAACTTCGACAACGTTGTGCCCGCCATGAAGCTGATGCTTGATGACAACGGCTATGGCCTCTCCAAGCGCCGCGTGACGCTGTCGACCTCTGGCGTGGTGCCGATGATCGACAAGCTTGGCGATGAAATGGACGTTAGCTTGGCGATTTCGCTGCATGCGTCTACGGACGAATTGCGCAATGAGCTGGTGCCCATCAACCGTAAGTACAATATTCGCGCGCTACTGGATGCTTGCCACCGCTACCTTTCCAAGTGCCCGGATAATCGTCAGGTCACTATTGAGTACACGCTGATCAAGGACATCAACGATCAGCAGGAGCACGCCGAGCAGCTTGCCGCGCTGCTGAAAGAGCTGCCGTGTAAGATCAACCTGATACCGTTTAACCCGTTCCCCAACTCGGGTTACGAAAAACCGTCGCGTAACCAGGTGATGCGCTTCCAGCAGTGGCTGTATGATTTAGGCTATAACGCCACGGTGAGAACAACCCGAGGTGAAGATATTGATGCCGCCTGCGGCCAGCTCGTTGGTCGCGTGAAAGACCGCACCAAACGCAGCGCGCGCTATATCCAGTCAGTACAGCTCGATGCGGACTAAGGTGGAGTGTAGAAAACCGGGCTTATCTTGACTTCCGCTTGGCACGGCGCTTTGATGGTCACGGTTTTTATTTAGATTAGCACTACTGTTTGTCTGTATTGCCTTACTAGCAGTTGGACGTTCACCACACGAGGATTTACATGATCGCTCACCGCAGGCGCCAACACCCATCGCGGGTGCCCATGCTCACCGTGCTTATCGGTAGCTTGTGGCTAGCCGGCTGTGCCTCGTCCAACAACCTTACACCGCAAGCCAACCCCGCGGCGGCAGACGCTTATACCCAGCTTGGCGTCGCCTATCTGGAACGCAACAACCTTCCCCGCGCACTCAACGCACTGGATCGGGCGCTGGAAATTGCCCCACGCCATGCAGAAGCGCTGCAAGCACTGGCACTGGTCTACCAACGCCAGGGCGAAAACGCGCTTGCCGACGACTATTTTCAACAGTCGGTCAACGCCGAACCTGACTACACCCGCGCCCGCAACAACTATGCGGCGTTCTTGTATGGTCAGGGCCAGTTTGACGCTGCCTGTGAGCAGTTAGAAACCGCATCAGAAGATGCCCAGTACGCCAACCGAGCCCAGCTATTTACCAATTTAGGGCAGTGTTACCTGGCGCTGGAAGATTTTGATAAAGCGCGCGCTCGGTTGGAGCGCGCGCAAAGTATTGATCCGCGTAATTCACGCGGCTATTTAATGTTAGCTGAACTCGAATATTCGCAGGGCAATTACTCTCAGGCCTGGGCACCGCTGCAAACTTATTTACAGCTCGCCGACCCCGACCAAGCAGCGCTAAGAATGGCGGTTGATATCGCTCATTCACGCGGCGAGCATAGCGCCGCCGCCGAATATCAGCGCCTGCTTGGCAACGACTGACTAATAGACAGACGCCCTGATCACCGCTTATTTAATCAAGGATGCTCAGCCATGAGCGATACACAGTCACAAGAAAACGTCATTGATAGCTCGAACACTAGCGCCTCTCCTGGCGAACTTCTTGCTCGCCAGCGCGAGCAGCTTGGTATTCCGCTCGCCGATGCAGCCCGGGCGTTAAACCTGCGCCCCGCCGTGGTGGGCGGGCTTGAGCAGGATAACTATCAAGAGATTCCCGTCGCCGCTTATCGCCGCGGCTATCTGCGCTCTTACGCAAAATACCTGGGCATGGATGACCGGCTGGTGCTGGAGGCTTATCAAGCCCGCAGCGGTGGTACCGACACCGAACGCAAAGTCACCCCGGTCTCCACCGCCAGGCCGCCCTCCCGGATTGGCGCCTGGCTGTTTAAGCTGGTTACCCTGCTGGTGATTGTGGCGCTTATCGCCGTGACCGTTATGTGGTGGCAGAGCCGGGGCGGCAATGAGCCGCCGGGCTTTGGCTCCACTTCCACAGAAGAGACCGCTCCCGCCTCTGCAGAGCCAGCAGGTGAACCAGCTGACGCAGAAGAGAGCCCTGACTCAAGCTTTACCAGTGGCGATGAAAGCGCGTCGCTGCAAAGTGATGCTGCTCGCGTTACACCTACAGTTTCACAAGACCAGGCTCCCAGCGCGCAAGATGACGCTGACGCCATTGCTGGGCTAGATGAGCCACTACAGGATAGCGACAATAGCGCAGCCAATGAAAATGATGAGCTCAGCACTACTGCAGAAACTGATAGCGAAGAGACGAGTAGTGAAGAAAGCGCTAGTGAAGAAAGTGCTAATGAGCAGAACGGCGCTGATAGCGAGCAAACCGCTGCCGCCGCCCAAAACGCCAATGCCAATCTGCTTGAGCTGACGTTTAACGAGCAGTCTTGGACTGAAATTTTTGATGCCACCAACCAGCGCGTCTTCGTTGGTCTGCAAACGCCCGGCACCTCGACGACCGTCGAAGGCGAGCCACCATTTCGCTTAACCGTAGGCAATGCCACCGGCGTTGAGCTGCGCTACCAAGGCGAGGAAGTTGATCTTCCCGCTCGCGCAGGCGCCAATAATGTTGCCCGATTTACCCTGGGAGAGTGACCCGTCCTATGCACGCCCCTTCTCCGATAAAACGCCGTGTTTCCCGCCAAATTCAGGTCGGAAATGTTGCCGTGGGCGGTGATGCGCCCATTTCCGTTCAAAGCATGACCAACACCAACACGCTGGATGTCGCCGCGACCGTGGCCCAGATCCAGCAATTGGAAAAAGCCGGTGCGGATATCGTACGCGTTTCAGTACCCGATATGGACGCCGCCGAAACCTTTGGTCAAATCAAAAAGCTCGTCAATGTACCGCTCGTTGCCGACATTCATTTTGATTACAAAATTGCCCTGCGCGTTGCCGAACTCGGCGTTGACTGCCTGCGCATCAACCCCGGCAATATCGGCCGTGAAGACCGCGTGCGCGCCGTTGTCAGTGCAGCCCGTGACCATGGCATTCCGATTCGCATTGGCGTTAACGCGGGTTCGTTGGAAAAAGACCTGCAGAAAAAGTATGGCGAACCCACGCCTGCGGCGCTGGTGGAATCTGCTATGCGCCATATCGACTACCTGGATCGCCTCGACTTTCAAGAATTCAAAGTCAGCGTCAAAGCCTCGGATGTGTTTATGGCCGTGGCCGCCTATCGCGACCTTGCCGCGCGCATCGAACAGCCGCTGCACTTAGGGATTACCGAAGCAGGCGGCCTGCGCTCGGGTACGGTCAAGTCATCGATTGGTCTGGGTATGCTACTGATGGATGGCATCGGCGACACGATCCGCGTCTCGTTGGCGGCAGACCCGGTGGAAGAGATCAAGGTCGGCTTTGACATGCTGCGCAGCCTCAAGCTGCGCTCTAAAGGCATCAACTTTATTGCCTGCCCCAGCTGCTCGCGCCAGAACTTCGACGTTATTGACACCATGAACCAGCTCGAAGAGCGGCTGGAAGACGTAATGACGCCGCTCAACGTCTCGGTGATCGGCTGCGTGGTCAATGGCCCCGGCGAAGCCAAAGAGACCGATATCGGCCTGACCGGCGGTAGTCCCGCCAACCTGGTGTATATCGACGGCAAGCCCGCCAGCAAGCTGCGCAATGACCACTTGGTCGACGATCTTGAAAAGTTGATTCGCGATAAAGTGCGTGAAAAACAGCAGCAGCAAGACGATATGATTGCCCGCAGCGTTTAACCGCTGGGGCTGGCTGCCAGCCTGGGTGAGCCACGCCTGATGGCAGAATAAGGAGTTTTCTTTGAGCAAGTCCGCCGTTAAAAAGATTCAAGCCATTCGTGGTATGAACGACCTACTGCCCAGCGATAGCCCGCGCTGGCAGTTTTTTGAAGCAAAAGTACGTCAGCTAATGCTGCGTTACGGCTTTAATGAAATTCGCACGCCGATCGTTGAGCAAACCGCGCTGTTTGCGCGCTCTATCGGTGAAGTCACCGATATCGTCGAAAAAGAGATGTATACCTTCGATGATCGCAACAGCGAGAGTTTGACCCTACGCCCCGAAGGCACCGCCAGCTGCGTGCGCGCGGCCATGGAACACGGCTTGCTGTATAACCAAACCCAGCGGCTGTGGTACCAGGGGCCGATGTTTCGCTATGAGCGCCCACAAAAAGGCCGCTACCGCCAGTTTCACCAGATTGGCGTTGAGACCTTTGGCTTTGATGGCCCGGATATCGACGCCGAGGTGATCCTGCTTTCGGCGCGCCTGTGGCAAGAACTCGGCTTGATGGAACACGTCACCCTGGAGCTAAACTCGCTGGGTTCGTCTGAGGCGCGGGCGGCTTACCGCGATACGCTGGTGGCCTACTTTGAGCAGCACCTAGACGCTCTCGATGAAGACTCCAAGCGCCGCTTGACCAGTAACCCGCTGCGTATTCTCGACTCCAAAAATCCGGCCATGGCGGAGATGCTCGACGGCGCACCGCAGTTGATGGATCACCTGGATGCCGAGTCCCAGGAGCATTTTGAGCAGCTCACTAAGATGCTTGAAGCGGCAGGCATTGCCTATGTCATCAACCCGCGCTTAGTGCGCGGGCTCGACTACTACTGCCGCACCGTGTTCGAGTGGACGACGACTGCGCTGGGCAGCCAGGGCACCGTGTGTGCTGGCGGGCGCTACGACGGCTTGGTCGAACAGCTGGGTGGCAAGCCTACCCCAGCAGTGGGCTTTGCCATGGGTATTGAGCGGCTGATTCTGCTTCTCGAAACTCTTGAGCTGATTCCTGAAGATGCCCTTGGCGGCTGCGATGTCTATTTGCTGCCCATGGATGATAGCGCCACCACGGCAGCGATCACCCTGGCCGAGCAGCTGCGTGGCGAACTGCCGGAACTGCGTCTTCAGCTTCATTGCGGCGGCGGCAGCTTTAAAAGCCGAATCAAAAAAGCTGACAAGAGTGCTGCTTCGATCGCCATACTGATCGGTGAAGATGAAATCGCGACGCAGTCGGCGACGGTCAAATTTTTGCGCGATGGCCGCGAACAGCAAAGCGTTCCTCAAGCCGCATTAGGCCGCACGCTGGGCGAGCTATTAACGGCTAACGCATAAGCCCTGCAGGCTGCCTGCTTGCATGCGACGGTCTAAACATACGACTTTAGAAGAAAGGAGCCCGCCCGTGGTGGAGCTGAGAAGCGAAGAAGAACAGCTAGACGCCGTTAAGCGCTGGTGGAAAGAGAACGGCATGTCGTTGATCGCAGGCGCTGTCCTGGCGGCGGCTGGGGTATTCGGCTGGAATGCCTGGCAGAACTATCAGCAAGGCCAAGCCGAAGCGGCCTCCATGCGCTATCAACAGCTGGTTAACATGACCGCTGGCAACGAGCTTGACGAAGAGCAGTTGGCAAGTGCGCGGGAAATGGTCAGCGAACTGACCGACGAGCATGGCGATACGCTCTACGCCGAACTCGCCCTGCTGCTCGACGCACGCTTGGCGGTTCAGCAAGGCAATTTGGAGGGCGCGCGAACCGCACTGGAAAGCGCAGCCGACTCCTCGCGCCGCTATGTGCAGAGCCTTGCGTGGCTGCGCCTGGCCCGTGTCGAGCTTGCCGACGGCAATCCTGAACAGGCACTGGCCCTGCTCGACGAGCCGATTAGCGATGCGCTAGCGGCACAGCGCGCCAACGTACGCGGCGATGCATTCGCTGCCCAAGGCGACACTCCGGCGGCCCGCGATGCATGGGAAACCGCTCTGGAACTGGCACAAACTCAAGACCAGCCGCTTTACGGCGTGCAGTTCAAGCTTGACGATCTCGGCGCTGAGGAGGCGACACAATGACTTTTGGTATCCCAACGAAACAGCTAGTACGCGCAAGCTTGGGCGCGCTGTCGCTGGCACTACTGGTCGGTTGCGCGAGTAAGGGTGAACCTGCCTATACCCCCAAAGAGCTGCGCAGTTTCGACGAAACCTCCTCGCTAGAGACCCAATGGGATCGCAAAGTGGGCGACGGCCTGGGCCATGCTCGTTACCCCATCGCACCTTCCCGTGAAGGCGACACCGTGTTCGCGGCAGATGTCGAAGGTGTGGTCATGGCGATGAATGCCAATAACGGCAACATCGAGTGGGAAATCGACCTTGATACCACTGTTTCCAGCGCATTAACGGCGATTGCAGGTCAGGTTTATCTGGCCACCGGTAACGGCGAAGTCATCTCTCTGGATCAGCGCGATGGCAGCGAAAACTGGCGCTCGCGGGTATCCAGCGAAGTGCTGGCCGCGCCCCAGGCCAACCAACAGCTGCTGGTCGTGCAAAGTGTCGATGGCCGCGTGACGGCCTTGGATCGCGCCAGCGGCGAAGAGCGCTGGGTATACACCAGCTCGCAGCCATCGCTCACCCTGCGCGGCACCGGCACGCCGATGGTGATTGATCCGGTCAGCTTTGTGGGCTTAGCCAACGGCCGTCTGGCAACGCTGGATAACCGTAGCGGCCAGCCGCTATGGGATATGCAGATTGCCGCCCCCCAAGGGCGTAGCGAAGTGGATCGCTTGGTCGACCTTTCCGGCCAGCCGATCATCAGCCCCGATGGCCGCCTGTTTGTGACCAGCTATAACGGCCGTGTAGTAGCGCTGGAAGCGACCCAAGGCAACGTGCTTTGGGAAGCGGATCTCTCCAGCCGTCATACGCCTATTCTGGTCGGCGACTTCCTGTTTGTGGTCACCGATGACAGCCAGGTGGTCGCCCTCGACGCTAACAGCGGTCGCGAAGTTTGGCGCAACGACGATTTAGAAGATCGTTGGTTGACCGCCCCGGCCTTCGCCGATGGCCGTTTAGTGTTCGGCGATTTTGAAGGTTATGTTCACCTGATCGACGCTCGCGAAGGCGATATCGTGGGTCGCACTCGCGTGCACAGCTCGGGCATCAGCGTACGCCCGGTCACTGAAGGCAGCACAATTCATGTCCAGGCCAACAATGGTCGCCTGGAAACCCTGGAAGTAACTCCATGACACCCGTCATTGCTTTAGTCGGTCGCCCCAATGTGGGCAAATCGACGTTGTTTAACCGCCTAACGCGTTCGCGTGATGCACTGGTGGCCGACTTTCCTGGCCTCACCCGCGACCGCAAGTACGGCAATGGCATGCTGGGCGATAAGGTCTATACGGTTATCGACACTGGCGGTATCAGCGGTGACGAAGAGGGTATTGACGCCGCAATGGCGGAGCAGTCACTCGCCGCAATTGATGAAGCCGATATTGTGCTGTTTATGGTCGACGCTCGCGCCGGCCTTATCGCCGCTGACCAGGCGATTGCCAACCACCTGCGGGTCAACCAGAAAAAAACCTGGCTGGTGGTGAATAAAACCGATGGGCTGGAAGAGCATTCGGCAATGGGCGACTTTTGGTCGCTCGGCCTAGGCGACCCCTGGCCGATTGCTGCCGCCCACGGGCGCAACGTTTCTACCCTGATTGACGTGGTACTTGAGCCGTTTCCCGAGCGCGATGCCAGCATTCCCGCGGACACCGGCAGCAAAGGCGTTCGCATCGGCGTGATTGGCCGCCCCAACGTGGGCAAATCGACCCTGGTCAATCGTCTACTGGGTGAAGATCGAGTCGTCGTGTTTGATGAGGCGGGCACCACCCGCGATGCCATCGAGATCCCCTTCGAGCGCCGCGGCAAGCCCTATGTACTGATTGATACCGCGGGTATTCGGCGGCGCAAGAACGTGCGCGAAATCGCCGAGAAATTCTCCATCATCAAGACCCTGGATGCGATCAAAGAGTCCCATGTAGTGATCATGGTACTGGATGGCTCCAGCGGATTGGTGGAGCAGGATTTGCACCTGCTTGACTATGTGTTGACCACCGGGCGCGCCCTGGTGCTGGCAGTCAACAAGTGGGACGGCCTGGAGACCGAAGCCAAGGATAAAATGCGCACTGAAGTGAAGCGCCGCCTGGGCTTTGCGGATTACGCCGAGCTGCACTTTATCTCTGCTCTACACGGTACGGCGGTGGGGGATCTCTACCCCTCGATTGATCGCGCCTTTGACGCCGCTAACGCCCACTGGTCGACTAACCGTCTCACCACCCTGCTCCAGGACGCGGTAAGCCAAAACCCGCCGCCGATGGTGCACGGTCGTCGCATTAAACTGCGGATGGCTCATCAGGGCGGCAGCAACCCGCCGATTATCGTCGTCCACGGCAACCAAACCGAGTCGCTACCCGAAGCCTACCGTCGCTATTTGACCAACACCTTCCGCAAGGTGCTCAAGGTGCGCGGCACGCCGATTCGCTTTGAGTTCCGCTCGGGCAGTAACCCGTTTGATGACATGGCAGGCGCCAGCGATAAAGAAAAAGCTAAAAAGCGCGAGCTTAACCGCACCAAAGAGGCGCGCAAAAGCCGTCGCTAATCGCTTTAGTAACTGCTATTTGATTTCGCCCGTTTGCACCGACAAGCGGGCGTTTTTGCCTCTAGCCTTAAATAGGCGCCTGAACACGCAAATTGTCTTGACAGAAAATGGCTTCAGCCCTCAAATAGCCGCGCTTATTAGCCCAAACCTAGTAAGTTCGCATCAGCACCTTACTATTGGCGCTATTACCCCACTACTTACGCCCTACTTAAGGGGAGTCCTATGCTTCATATTGCTCGCTACTGGCGATGGCTTACCCTATTTGGCGTTGCCAGCCTGCTCACGGGCTGTCTCGCCCTACCCCAAACCGGCCTGTTTGCGTTTCGTTTGGCGGTGACCTCCCTGGGGGTCGAGGATGTTCGTATCGGTCCTTACAGCATTAATGCAGGGCTAGACACCAGCGATTTAACCAGCCTGATTGCTTCCAGCCTTGGCGCCGGTAGCCTGCCTATACAAGCCACCATTGCCATGGGGCTGGGCTTGCCCGCGGGCATGCCACCGGTGGAGATGTCGGGCTTTCGCTGGGCGCTGGATATGCCTGGCGTTGATCCTGTACAGGGCAACTATGAGCAGGACGTCACGCTTACTTCTGGCGACGATGCAAATTTACGCCTACCGGTTGCCTTTGATGTCCTCGCCACCGACACCCAGCGCATGGCCCCCATGCTGGAGCTTGCCAGCCAGTTGGCGACTCAAGGCGAGCTACCGCCCGGCAGTCAGCTGGCCATCACGCCTGGCGATCTACGCGGTTTAGGCATGCGGTTACCTGCAGGTTTGTTGACGCCCACCATTCGCCTAAATGTAGGTGCCGATGGGCAGTTAGTACCCCAGCGCTGAGGGTTTGTGTCTGGAAGCTTACAGCCAATCCTCTGCGGCCTAGCCTTGGTTCAGAGGGGTGGTCAATTCAGCATCCATACTCATCCTCAAGGTGGGTTATGATGGGGGATTGATTTACTGCTATCAGCGGTTATCTTGTGTGCAAGAAATTCTTTCGTCTATAAGGAAACCGACTCATGCGCTGGCTTCGCCCTCTCGCTATAACCGCTTTATGTGCGTCTATCACCGCTTGTACCACCTCGCCGACCGGGCGCTCGCAGCTCCTGCTGCTCTCTGATGGTGAACTCAATGAGATGGGCCGTCAGGCATTTTCTCAATATCAGCAGGAGCTACCCAGCGCTGGTCAAGCCAGTCAGCGCTATGTGCAGTGTATTGCCGATGCCATCGTGGCGGAACTCCCCGCACAGCAGCAACAGTTAGACTGGCAAATCCGCGTGTTTGAATCCGAGCAGCCCAACGCCTTCGCGCTGCCCGGCGGCTATATGGGGGTGAATACCGGCATGCTGGATATTGCCACTAGCCAAGACCAACTTGCCTCCGTGATTGGTCACGAAATTGGTCACGTGTTGGCCAACCATGCCAATGAGCGCGCCTCAACCGAGAGCGCTACCTCGTTAGGCCTGTCGGTTATTTCCAGCACTTCCGGCATGCAGTCCGCTGGTGGCCAGCAGTTGATGGGCGTACTCGGCATGGGCGCGCAGTACGGCATCGTCCTGCCGTTCTCCCGGGCTCATGAGAGTGAGGCTGATGTGATTGGCCTGGAGCTAATGGCGCAAGCAGGTTTCGACCCACGTGAGAGCGTTACTCTGTGGGAAAACATGCAGGCGGTGTCCGGTGGTGGCTCGCCCCCGGAGTGGATGTCCACTCACCCTGGCCAAGGCCAGCGAATTCAAGGCTTGAAAGGTAATATGGATCAAGCCCTGGCTGTCTATGAGCAGGCTCGCAGCAATGGTCGTACACCCAACTGCCCGCGTCCTTAACGGCTATTGAGGTTTAAATGATCAAGCTGGGATTACTGTTGCTAGTGCTGCCGCTGTTTGTGCTGATGGGCGTGTATTTCTGGGAGCTCAATGATGTACGCGCGTGTCAGCTTGATGGCGGCCATTGGGACTATATCGAGAGTGCCTGTAGAGACGTCCCCCAGCCATTTGTCTCCTGGCTGGAGCGCTCGCCGCTGTTAGTCAATGGCGGCATGCTACTCTCGGTGGTGGGGCTGGTGATCTGCATGGTGGGTTTGTACGTCAAGCGCGCTAGGTAAAGCGTTATTAGCGGCACAACTAAAAAGCGGGGGCGGATAATGTATCCGCCCCCGCTTTTTTAGCAGCGTTGGCTGGTTGCGGCTATGAATAGTTAAGCGATTGGCGCAGCATTTCGCGCACGGGCGCGGTTTCGGGGCGCACATTGCGCCACAGAAAGAACGACTCGGCGGCCTGCTCGACCAGCATGCCTAATCCATCAAGCAACTTCGCGCCACGCGGGCCTGCCCATTGTAAAAATACCGTCGGCTCGGCCCCGTACATCATGTCGTAGGCCCAGGCGTTGGTATTAAACAACGTATCAGGTAGCGGCGGTAAGTCGCCTGAAAGGCTAGAGCTGGTGCCGTTAATCACCACATCAAACGTACCGTCAAGAGTGTCAAAGCCGCCGCCAGTGATAGGCCCCAGATCAGCAAAATCGCTGGCCAACTGCTCGGCTTTGGTGGCGGTGCGATTGACCACGACGAGTTCGCTGGGTTGCTCGGCAAGCAGGGGCTCCAGAATGCCGCGCACGGCACCGCCGGCGCCTACCACCAAAATACGCTTTCCCGCCAACGCCACGCGGTGATAGGCCAAATCGCGCACTAGGCCAATGCCATCGGTAGTATCGCCGTAGGTACGGCCATTGCCCCCCAGGATCAGTGTATTCACCGCCCCTGCACGACGGGCGCGGTGGCTCAAGGTATCGCACAACGCAAAGGCATCGCCCTTGAACGGTACGGTAACATTGGCGCCACGCCCGCCCGCGTCGTTAAACGCCCGCCAGGCAGCGGCAAAGCCATCCAGCGGCGCTTCTTCAGCGGTGTACTCAAGCGCTTGTTGGGTTTGATGGGCAAACTCAGCGTGGATCTGCGGGGATTTGGAGTGTTTGACCGGGTTGCCAAACACGCAGTAGCGATCGGTCATGAGAGCTCTCCGCTTTTTCTTTGACCTGCATCCGCAGCGGATTCACCGAGCCAGTCGCGAGCATGTAAAAAGTCATTCAAACGCGCTTCGGCGCTGCCGGGCTCTGGCTCAAAGGCGTACTCCCAGCGCGCCATTGGCGGCATCGACATTAAAATCGACTCTGTGCGCCCACCACTCTGTAGGCCAAACAGCGTACCGCGGTCCCACACCAGGTTGAACTCCACATAGCGGCCACGACGATAAAGCTGGAACTCGCGCTCGTGCTGGGTCCAGGTGTCCTTCTTGCGGCGCTCCACGATGGGCAAATAAGCCTCTAAGAAGCTGTCGCCCACTGCCCGTTGCATGGCAAAACAGTCGGCAAATTCGCCTTCATTCAAGTCATCGAAAAATAGCCCGCCCACGCCGCGGGTCTCATCACGGTGCTTGAGATAAAAGTACTCGTCGCACCAGGATTTGTATCGAGCATATACGTCCTCACCAAAGGGATCGCAGGCGGCTTTCGCCACCCGGTGCCAGTGGACGACGTCCTCCATCACGGGATAAAACGGCGTTAAGTCAAAGCCGCCGCCAAACCACCACACCGGCGGCTCGCCGACTTTCTCGGCAATAAAGAAGCGCACGTTGCCATGGCTGGTAGGCACATGGGGGTTTTCCGGGTGCAGCACCCAGGAAACGCCCACCGCGTGGAAGCTGCGTCCGGTCAGTTCAGGACGCGCGGCGGTGGCCGAAGGCGGCAGCTGGGTGCCATAGACATGGGAGAAGTTGACGCCACCCTTTTCAAACACGCCGCCATGGGTCATCACCCGTGATCGGCCGCCGCCGCCCTCTTCACGCTCCCAGCTATCTTCTTGGAACTGTGCAGCTCCATCGGCTTTCGCCAATCCGGTGCAGAGCCGATCCTGCAGATCAAGAAGGTAGCGTTTAACGTCATCAAGGTGCTCGTGGGCCACGGTGACTCCTGGGTGGTGAATAGTAAGTGGAGAATAGTAAGTAGTTGGAGAGCCGGTTAAGAACGCATGACTTTGCCAGTGGCCAAATCTCTAATGGTGCTGGGTTTTGCATTGCCACCTAGCTCCCCTTGCACCAAATGGGCCACTTCATCAGCAAAGATTTCAGTGATCTCTGCAGCGCTCATCGCCGGCGGCTCCCCCGAACGGTTGGCCGAGGTGGATACCAACGGGCCACCAAAGGCTTCGCATAGGGCTTTCATCACCGGGTGGTCGGTCACCCGCAGCGCCACACGCTCATGGGCGCCACGCACCAGACCATGACTGCGGCCATAGTCAGGCACTAGCCAGGTATTGGGCCCCGGCCAGCTTGCCGCCAGGGGAGCGTGCATCGCGAGCGGAAGCTGGCTCAGCCAGGGCTGGAACTGGCCAATATTGGCAGCAACCAGGATGACGCCCTTGGCAGGATCGCGCTCTTTCATGCGCATTAGATGGGCTAAAGCTTCGTCGTTTTCGGGGTCACAGCTAAGCCCCCAAACCGCTTCTGTGGGGCAGGCAATTACTCCTCCACTACGCAGCGCGCTAATCGCAGGGGCTAGATCGGTCGCCAAACTCATGCTCTCTCCTCACGGCTAACAGGCCTTTAAGGGTTTTATCCTATCATGGCCGCGGCAGCCGCACCCAGCCTCCCGCCTGCTGGGCGACCCAGCCTTCTAACTCCAGCATCAGCAGGCGCTGCTGGCAGTCGCTGACCGTTACACCGGTGTCGTGTACCAAGAGATCAATTGGCGTTGGCGTAGCGGATAAAGACGCTAATAATGAATCGGGCAAGCTATCAGGCAGCGGCTCTTGCGCGGGTGGTTTGTCTGCCGTCGTCGGTAAGGGTTGCTGCATGGTGTCTTCGGGCGGGATAAACGCCTCCGCCCAGTGGCCAAGATCGGCGATGATATCGTCGACGCTACAGGCCAGGTGGGCGCTGCCCTGACGCAGTAATGCCAAGCAGCCGCGGGCCTGAAAGTTATGCAGCGAACCGGGCAGCACAAACAGCTCGCGATTTTGCTCTAAGGTGAGCCGGGCACTGACCAGCGAACCGCTTTTTTCGGTGGCTTCGACCACCAGGGTGCCGAGAGAGAGGCCGGTAACGATGCGGTTGCGCCGCGGGAAAAATGCCGGGCGGGCCAGTGTACCAGGTGGATGTTCTGATAGCAGCAGGCCACCGGGTAGAGAACTAAGCTGCTCGTGAAGGTCACGGTGGGAGGCAGGATAGATCACATCCACACCGCAGCCGAGTACAGCGATCGTGCGTCCACCGGCATTTAGCGCTGCCCGCTGGGCCACGCCGTCAACTCCCAAGGCCATACCGCTGACCACGCACCAGCCGCGGCGGGCTAGATCGCGAGCGAAGGTTTGGGCGTTATGGGTGCCTTCGCCGGTGGGGCGACGAGTGCCTACCATGGCAAGCTTGGGGCCCTCCAGGGCGCTAAGGTCACCCTGGGCCCAGAGCACAACGGGCGGGTCGGGCAACTCATTTAACAGTGCAGGCCAGGCGGGGTGGTCGCGATGCAGCACGTGACGACTTGGGCCGCTTTGCTGCCACGCCTCGGTTTCATCAATTACTTTTTGCAACGGGCTGCGATCAGGATGTTCAAGCCACAGGCGCAGCTCGCTGGAGGCACGGCTCGGAAGTGCTGCCAACCACCCCTCCGGCCACTGCGGCTGACGGGCTATTAATTGCGCGATTCGCAGAGCGCCCATACTCGGCAACGCATTGACCACCAGCCACGCCTGGGCGTCCATACTTCCTCCTTTTAAACGTCTTTGTGTGCCGCCCGTTAGTTCGTCGCTGACCCAACCTCATCGCCCACTTCCAGCACCCGCGATGCCTGCATCACCAGGGCGTAGCTGACGCGATCATAGGGCTTGAATACCATCACACTGCCCGCCTCTGTACTGGGCAGTTGCACTAGCTCCTGGGTACGTGGGTCGTTGATCAGCTCACCCTGCTGATTGACTCGCAGCATATGACCCGCCTGCAAACCATCCAGGGTGCCAAGATCCAGCGCAACGATCTGAAAACGGCCAATAAAGCGCACGCCACCTGGCACGGCAATAACATGACCTGCGACGTCATTGAGCGGCGCGCGGGGCATAAACTCATGGTTCAGCTCGCGCTCCTCCAAGGGCAACACAATATCGTTAACCCGCACTTCCTGATGGGAGCTAACGACTTCGAGCTGCGCAATCTCACCTTCACTGCTGATAGGCCGAGCGACACCGACGCTGATCAACTCTAAACCAAGTAGCGTGCCATCCATCGCCAGGTAGGGCTCCGACTGCCGATAGATACCCAGTTGACCATGGCGTGGCACATCTCCACGCACGTATAACCGGTCTCCCGCGCCGCTGATCAAGCGGCGATCATCTCCCGCCACTACGTAAGCCAGCTCCTGCAACGCCTCGGCATCATCGACCACACGGTGTTCGCGCAGAAAGGCCCGCGCTTCCTCCAAGGCGATGGGCTCGATCGCTTCACGGTGGGGTAAGGTACGCACCTGCGGCGAGAGTTTAATCACTTCCTGATCACGCTCCCAAGCGGCGGCATCGATACTCAACAGCATCACTGCACTCAGCAGCAAACCACTTAATGCCCCCCGATAGGCGTGTTGTTTTGCCGCCATCCTGCTCTCCCCAATAAAATGCGTCACTCTTAATTACATGTCGAAACGCTGCATAAGCGCAGTCATTATGTTGCTGCTGAAACCCAGAGCGTATCAGGCGCCCATGCCCAGAAACGTTGACAGCATGATATAGTGACCCATCATAAAGTACCTAGGTTAGAAGACGCTCGTCACTGCCTAGCTTGACTTAATTTAGACTCAGCATAACGGTGATTGTAACGCCATGGCCAAACTTCCTATTCTTGAATTCCCCGATGAGCGCCTACGCACCAAGGCCGCTGCGGTGGAAACCGTCGACGATGAGGTACGCCAGCTCGTCGACGATATGCTGGAGACCATGTATGACGCCCGTGGTATCGGTCTAGCCGCGACCCAGATCGATGTCCATCGCCGTGTTGTCGTCATGGATGTCAGCGACGATAACTCCCAGCCGCTGGTACTTATCAACCCGCGCTATACCCCGATTGACGACGAGAAAGATCTGCTTTCGGAAGGCTGCCTATCGATTCCTGAGCACTACGCCGAAGTGCCGCGCTACCTTAAGGTGCAGCTCAACGCACTGGATCGTAATGGCGAGGCCTATGAGTTAGAGGCAGAGGGTCTGCTGGCACACTGTATTCAGCATGAGTACGACCACCTTGAGGGCGTACTGTTTGTTGACTACCTGTCGCCGCTAAAGCGTGACCGTATCCGCAAGAAAATGCAGAAACGCCATAAGCAGATGCAGGACGCCTAATCCTTTTTCCTACTTACACATCAGATACGCTAGGTAGCCCTCTCTCTATGTCAAGATTGCGCGTTGTTTTTGCTGGCACGCCTGAATTCGCCGCCTCTAGCCTTGCCGCGCTGCTGGAAAGCCAGCACGAGGTGGTAGCGGTGTATACCCAACCCGACCGCCCCGCTGGTCGCGGCCGTAAGCTAACGCCCAGCCCGGTCAAACAGCTGGCTCTGGAACACAGCCTACCTGTCTATCAGCCTCAGACGTTGAAGCAACCCGAGGCTCAAGCCGAGCTAGCCGCGCTCAATGCCGACATTATGGTCGTTGTGGCCTATGGGCTACTGCTTCCCCAGGCCGTGTTGGACATACCGCGTCTAGGCTGCGTTAACGTTCACGCCTCGCTGCTGCCCCGTTGGCGCGGCGCTGCCCCCATCCAACGGGCGATTGAAGCGGGCGATAGCGTATCGGGTGTAACCATTATGCAGATGGACGCTGGCCTGGACACCGGCGCAATGCTTACGGAAGTGCGCACGCCGATTACCCCACGCACCACCGGCGGCGATTTGCACGACCGCCTAGCCATTCAAGGTGCCAATGCGCTGATCAACACGTTGGATGCCCTGGCCACCGGCACCGCGCATGCGACGCCTCAGCCCGAAGAGGGTGTTACCTATGCCGCCAAACTGAGCAAAGCGGAAGCTGAGCTCGACTTTGGCCAGCCAGCGCATCAGCTAGCCAGCAAGATTCGCGCCTTTAACCCCTGGCCGGTGGCCTGGTGCGCGCTCGGCGACGATCGCCTACGGTTGCTAATGGCGAGAGTAGAAGAAGGCCAGCATCCCCCTTGCCCCCCCGGCGCCCTGCTTGAGCATGGCGACGATCATCTGCGCATTGCCTGCGGTATCGATGGCCGCGAGGTACTGTGCGTGAGCAGCGCACAGCTGCCCGGCGGCAAAGCCATGGCCGTGCGTGACTTACTGAATGCGCGCCACGCGCGCCTTGCTACCGGCACCCGCCTCGGCAGACGTCTTGGAAATTCTGCGGCACAAGCCAGCGAAGGAGAAACACCATGAGCCAAAAGCGCTCCCCCCAAGGCGGCAGTGGCCAGGAAGTCCGCGCTGCTGCGGCCCGCGCGCTGGCCCCGGTGCTCAGCGACCAAGGCTCACTGGCGGGGCTCGATGAGCACAGCGTAGTGGCCCGCGACCGCGGGTTGCTAAAAGAGCTCTGCTTCGGCACCTGCCGGCGCTTACCGCGCCTAGAAGCCTTGGCAGGCGCATTACTTAAGCAACCGTTCAAAAAGCGCGACAGCGATGTTCAGGCGCTGCTGCTGCTGGGCATTTACCAGCTGCTGTACATGCGCATTCCTGCCCACGCGGCAGTAGGTGAAACCGCGGGCGCTGCGCGCTTACTGAATAAGGAGTGGGCCACCCGCGTTTTAAATGGTTGCTTGCGGCGGCTACAGCGCGAATCCGAAGCGCTCCAGGCCCAGGTAGACCAGGATGAGAGTGTCGCGCTAGAACATCCGCCCTGGCTACTTAATGCCTTGCGTCAAGCATGGCCAGAGCAGTGGCGCGATATTGTTGAAGCCAATAACCACTCGGGCCCGATGACGTTAAGGGTGAATCAGCGCTACAACGACCGTGAAGCCTATTTGGGTATGCTCACCGAGCAGGGGTTGAATGGCCATTTATGCCCCCATGCTCCTGACGCCATTACTCTGGAAACGCCCTGCGATGTGACCGCGCTGCCCGGCTTTGAAGAGGGCCACGTTAGCGTTCAGGATGAGGCCGCCCAGCTTTCTGCCGCACTACTAGGCCCCGCGCTGGCACCGCGTCCCGGTGCCCGTGTACTCGATGCCTGCTGCGCCCCAGGCGGCAAAACGGCTCACTTGCTCGAACAGTTTGATATTGCTCTAACGGCTATCGATAGCGACAACCAGCGCCTGGCGCGGGTGGAGGACACCCTCAGCCGTCTCGGTGTTGAGGCAGTGCTCGAACACGCCGATGCCACCGAGCGCGACTGGTGGAGCGGCACGCCTTTTGATGCCATTCTGCTCGATGCCCCTTGCTCGGGCACCGGCGTTATCCGTCGCCACCCGGATATTAAAAAGCTGCGCCGCAAAGACGATATCCGGCCGCTGGCCAAGCTTCAACGCCAGCTGTTAGATAACCTTTGGCCAATGCTACGCGAAGGCGGCACACTGCTTTACGCAACTTGCTCCGTACTGCCGGAAGAGAACAGTGAGCAGATTGAGGCGTTTCTCGCCCGCACGCCCGACGCTCATGTCACCACGCCTAACGACGTTGCCTGGGGTATTTCCAGTGGCGCGGGTCGCCAGCTGTTTCCGGCCCAGAGCAGTCACGATGGCTTTTTTTATGCCAGACTAGAGAAGCGCACTGTCTAAGCGCTCGCTGATGCGGGAGGCAGTGATTTCATGACAAGGAAGGAGATATTATGAGTCATCATACTTATAAGCACGTGGAACTGACCGGCTCTTCCGAAAAGGGTATTGAGGAAGCGGTACAGAACGCTCTGGCCAAGGCGTCAGAGACTATTAAGCACATGCGCTGGCTGGAAGTAGTCGATACCCGTGGCCATATTGAAGACGGCCAGGTGGCCCACTGGCAGGTCACGGTTAAAGTCGGCTTTACGCTAGAGTAATCCTCACCTGCTTTTCGACGGCGGCTGGTTTACACTGGCCGCCGTCTTTATTGCAGCGCATGATAGACCGTTGCCTGGTTTTAACGGCATGCCTTAACGGAATGGTCTTAACGACATCGCGCGCTGGCGCTTTTAATGGAACCGATGCTCAGCAATGAAAATCATCATTCTCGGCGCCGGCCAGGTCGGCGGCACACTGGCAGAACACCTCGCCCGCGAGGAGAACGACATCACTGTCGTTGACACCGACGCCAAAAAACTGCGCGACCTGCACACCAAACTCGATATCCGCACCGTCACCGGGGCGGGCTCCTACCCCATTGTGTTGCGCCAGGCAGGCTGCGAAGACGCCGATATGTTGATCGCCGTCACCAACAGCGACGAGATCAATATGATCGCCTGCCAGGTCGCCCATACGCTGTTTCGCACCCCAACCAAAATCGCCCGAGTGCGCGCCACGGCGTACTTAACCCGTAAAGGGCTGTTCGCCCACGAAGCGATCCCCATCGACGTACTGATCAGCCCCGAGCAGGTGGTCACCGACCACGTGCGCCGCCTGATCGAGCACCCCGGTGCCTTACAGGTGCTGGAGTTTGCCGGTGGCTTGGTGCAACTGGTGGCGGTGAAAGCCTTCTACGGCGGCCCGCTGGTGGGTCAGGATTTGGCTTTTCTGCGCCGCCATATGCCCAATGTGGATACCCGCGTGGCGGCGATCTACCGGCGCAACCGGCCGATTATTCCCCGCGGCGATACGGTCATCGAGGCTGATGACGAGGTCTTCTTCCTCGCCGCTCGTCGCGATATTCGCGCGGTAATGAGTGAGCTGCGCCGGGTCGAGCGGGATTTCCGGCGGGTGGTGATCGCCGGGGGTGGCAATATCGGCGAGCGGCTGGCGGAGCATTTGGAGCATAGCCACCAGGTAAAGATCATTGAGCACAGCCTGGAACGCTGCACCACCCTCTCAGAGCGGCTGGATCGCACCGTGGTGCTCCACGGCAGTGCCACCAGCAAGCGCTTGCTGGAAGAGGAGAATATCGAAGAGTGCGATATCTTCTGCGCGCTGACCAACGACGACGAGGTCAATATCATGTCGTCGCTGCTCGCTAAGCGCTTAGGGGCGAAGAAGGTGCTGACGCTGATTAACAACGCCGCTTACGTGGATTTGGTGCAGGGGGGCGAGATCGATATCGCTATTTCACCCCAGCAGGCGACCATCGGCAGCCTGCTGACCCACGTGCGCCGCGGCGACATCGTCAACGTTCACTCGCTGCGTCGGGGTGCTGCCGAAGCCATTGAAGCCATCGCCCACGGTGATAAGCAGTCATCTAAGGTGGTCGGCCGCACGATCCGCGAGATCGACCTGCCCGACGGCACCACCATCGGTGCGATTGTGCGCGGCAAGGAAGTCATCATCGCCCACGGCGATGTGATGGTGGAGAGCGGCGACCACGTGATTCTGTTTGTCATCGATAAGCGCCGCATTCGCGATGTGGAGCGCCTGTTCCAAGTCGGTTTAACGTTCTTTTGATAACCCTCGAACCACGGCCACTGGCTGCTAATAACAGGAGCATGCAACAACCATGAGTCTGCGGGTTATTTTGCGCATTTTGGGGCTGCTGCTGATGCTCTTCAGCCTGACCATGCTCCCCCCAACGCTAATCTCACTCTGGTTTCGCGACGGCGTGTGGAGTGCCTTTATTAGCGGCATTGCGATTTCGGTGGCGACGGGGTTACTGCTTTATCTTCCCAATAGGCGCTCGCAAAAAGAGCTGCGTATTCGTGACGGCTTTATTATTGCTGCGATGTTCTGGACGGTGCTGGCGCTGTTCGGCTCGCTGCCGCTGATGCTATTCGGCGAAGGCTCGCTGGGCATCACCGATGCGGTATTCGAGTCGTTCTCCGGTTTGACCACCACCGGCGCCACGGTGATTACCGGCATCGATTTTTTACCTGAGTCGATTCTCTACTATCGTCAGCAGCTCCAGTGGCTGGGCGGCATGGGGATCGTCGTTTTGGCCGTCGCCATTTTGCCCACCCTAGGCGTCGGCGGTATGGCGCTCTATCGCACCGAGATTCCGGGGCCGCTGAAAGACTCCAAGCTCACCCCTCGCATTACCGAAACCGCCAAGGCGCTGTGGTACATCTACGCTACGCTCACCCTCGCCTGCATGATCGCCTATATGTTAGCGGGCATGAGCTGGTTCGATGCTTTGAGCCATAGCTTTTCAACCGTCGCTATTGGTGGTTTCTCCACTTACGACGCCAGTATCGGCTATTTCGATAGCGCCACCATCGAGATGATATGCGTAGGCTTTATGCTGATTTCGGCGTTCAGCTTTAGCCTGCACTTTATCGCCTGGCGCGAAAAAAGCCTGATGCACTACTTTCACGACCCCGAAGCGCGCTTTTTAATGCTATTTCTGCTCGCCCTGGCCGTGGTCACCGTGCTCTCCCTGTGGTTAACAGACACCTACGACACGCTACGCGGCCTGCGCCACGGGGTCTTCCAAGTCGTTTCGGTGGCCACCACCGCGGGCTTTAGTGTCGCCGACTTCTCCATGTGGCCCGGCGCGCTGCCCTTTCTGCTGTTTGTAGCGGCCTTCGTTGGCGGCTGCTCCGGCTCTACCGCTGGCGGTATGAAGGTGATACGGATTATTTTGATCATCAAACAGGGCATGCGCGAAATCATGCGGCTGATCCACCCCAATGCGGTGATTGCGGTCAAAGTGGGCAAAGTCAGCGTTCCCGACAGCATTGCCCAGGCGGTATGGGGGTTCTTTTCGGTCTATGTGATGCTGTTCTTTTTAATGCTGGTGGGCGTCATGGCCACCGGGGTTGATCAGGTAACCGCTTGGTCGACAGTGGGATCTGCGCTCAACAACCTTGGCCCTGCGCTAGGCGATGCCAGCACTAACTATGGCGACATGCCCAGCTTGGCGAAATGGATACTGGTGATAGCCATGCTGCTTGGTCGCCTGGAAATTTTTACGGTACTGGTGCTGTTTACCCCCGCGTTCTGGCGACGTTAAGCACTTCACGCCTGCCCCTTTATTGACCGATTTGAGAGCTGTTAATGAACCACGAAGATACATCTCACGAAGAAACGCCCAACGCAGAAGCGGGGTCGCTGGCCGAAACACCGACTTCCCTGCCGACCACCAGCGGGCCGTTAAAAACGTTCACTATCGGTGAAACCCGCTACACGCTGCTGGGCACAGCCCATGTGTCGGCGGAAAGTGCCGACGACGTGCGCAGGCTGATGGGCAGCGACGCCTTTGATGCGGTGGCGATTGAGCTCTGCGACGCTCGCCACCACAGCATGTCCAACCCGGATGCCATGGGCGAGCAGGATCTGTTTCAAGTATTTAAAGAAGGCAAAGCGGGCATGGTTGCCGCAAGCCTGGCGCTGGGTGCCTTTCAGCAGCGGATTGCCGACCAGTCTGGCATCCAGCCGGGCGCCGAAATGCGCGCTGCCGTTGAAGAAGCCAGCCGATTAGAACTACCGCTGTTGCTGGTCGACCGCGATGTGGGCGTAACGCTAAAGCGCATCTACCGCAACGTGCCCTGGTGGCAGCGCTTTTCGCTGTTTTCAGGTCTTATCGGCAGCGTGCTCTCTCGGCAGGATGTCTCTAAAGAGGATATCGAAAAGCTCAAAGAGGGCGATATGCTGGAAGCCACCTTCAGCGAGTTTGCGGCCGAATCCGAAGCGCTGTATACGCCGCTGATTCGCGAGCGCGACCGCTATATGGCGCTTCGCTTGGCAGAAGAGGCACCGCCGGGGCGCTACAAGCACGTGCTAGTAGTCATCGGCGCAGGCCACTTAAAAGGCACAGGCGAACACTTGGAAGCACCGCTGCCCGCCGCCCCCAAAGTGGAGCGTGAATCACTGGAAGCCACCCCGCCGCCGTCCAAGCTTTGGAAAGCGCTGCCGTGGCTGATTACCGCCTTGGTACTTACCGGCTTTGCCATTGGTTTTTCGCGCAACACCGACCTTGGCTGGCAACTGGTGCTTGAGTGGTTCTTGATTAACGGCATTCTCTCTGGCGGTGCAACAATTATCGCCATGGCCCACCCGGTGACCGTGATTGCTACCTTCTTTGCCGCGCCGCTCACCTCGCTCAACCCCACCATTGGCGCTGGCTTTGTGGCCGCTGGGGTTGAGCTTTTTATGCGCAAACCCAAAGTGCGCGATTTTTCATCGCTGCGCCACGATGTCACGCAGTTGAAAGGCTGGTGGAAAAACCGCGTATCGCGCACCCTGCTGGTGTTTATTCTCGCCACGCTAGGCTCCGCGGTGGGCACCTGGGTGGCCGGATTCCGAATCGCTGGTGCTCTGTTTGGCGGCTAGGCGCCGCATCGCTGCAGTCGGCGGGTCGATTTTGTGATGCAATCGGCTCGCCGCGTAGCTATCGTTAAACACCTCAAAGTAGTCATCCAGCACGTCCGCAGCAACCGTATCCCCACCCTGACGCAGCAGCTCGATAGCCACTTCCGCAGTGCAAAGGTGCGCTTTCGACGCTGGCTTGCGCAGCCGGTAGCGCGTCTCGCGCTCGGTTCTCAATGGCAGCACGGGCAAAGCCTCCAGATAGGCGCTTTTACGGAACATGCGGCGCGCCTGCCGCCAAGTGCCATCCAGAATGATAAACACCGGTATGCGCGCCTGCTCTTTCGCTGCGTGAACAGCCTGTATACCCACCACGCGATCCGCGTAATCGGGCTGATCATCCGGAAAGATCACAAAAGGCGCGTAACGCGGGTCTTTTAGCAACCCAGCTAACTGAGCATCCGGCGCCGTGCGATACCAGGTAAACACCTGGGTCGTCGTGATCACATCGCGAATCAAGCGCCCGGTATTGGTCGGCTTAAAGTGCTCTATCGGATGCGTTAATAGCCAGACCTGAGCATGACTCTCTGCCTTCACCTGATAGGGGCACAGGCAGTTCAGCACGGGTAGCTGACAGTTATCGCAGCGCGTTACAAAACTGCCCCGCGCTTTAAACTCACGCCGCGGCGGACGCGGATGCTCGGTGGCTGAATCATGATTAACTAAGCCATCTACAACAGAGCTATCAAAATCAGACATCCGCGCTCCAGAATGTGGAAAAAGGGCGCCGAGTATAAATGAGCACGCCGTCTTTTGACGAATGTTTCCACCACCACCGTAAACCTAAAAAACCACCAACGTTGACACCCAAAGCGCAACGCCGCTAAAGTCTCGTCAACTATTAAAGGTAAAAAGGTTTACACCATGACCGTGCATCACGAACAGCTTCTTCATGAACATTTCTTTCATGAACAACGTCACGACTGGACGCTGGATGAGATCAACGCGCTTTTTGCGCTGCCGTTCAATGATCTGCTGTTTCAAGCCCAGCAGGTTCACCGTGCTCACTTCGATGCTAACGCGGTGCAGGTCTCTACCCTGCTGTCGATTAAAACCGGCGCCTGCCCGGAAGACTGCAAATACTGCCCCCAGTCCGGCCACTACAACACCCAGCTGGAGAAAGAGAAGCTGCTGGAAATCGAAAAGGTCGTCGAACAAGCCAAGGCCGCGAAAGAGGCAGGCGCCAGCCGGTTTTGCATGGGCGCGGCGTGGCGCAGCCCTCGCGATAAAGATCTACTGCTGGTCGAAGAGATGGTTCGTCAGGTGAAAGCCGTGGACCTTGAAACCTGTATGACCCTGGGGATGGTCGACGGCGAGCAAGCTAGCCGACTGGCCACGGCGGGGCTCGATTACTACAACCACAACTTGGATACCTCGCCGGAGTTCTACGGCGAAATCATCACCACCCGCACCTATTCCGACCGGCTGGAAACACTCTCCAACGTGCGCGATGCAGGCATGAAAGTGTGCTCCGGTGGCATTCTCGGCATGGGCGAAGATGCCAAAGATCGTAGCGCCCTGCTGCAACAGCTGGCCAAGCTCTCCCCGCACCCTGAATCCGTGCCGATTAATATGCTGGTAAAAGTGCCCGGCACACCGCTGGAAAATGTCGAAGATTTAGACCCCATCGAGTTTATCCGCGCTATTGCGGTCGCCCGCATCATGATGCCGCAAAGCCATGTGCGGCTCTCCGCTGGCCGTGAGCAGATGAACGAATCGACCCAGGCGCTGGCGTTTTTGGCAGGCGCCAACTCGATCTTCTACGGCGACAAGCTACTGACCACCGGAAACCCCCAAGTGGATCGCGACCGTGCGCTGTTTGCCAAGCTGGGCCTGCACCCTGAAAAGCGCGAAACCTGCGAAAGCGAAGCTACCCAAGCGGCACGCCTTGCCCAACAGGCACAGCAGCAGATGCACGCCGAACGCGTTGCCGAGCTGGCGGTAGACGCCAGTGTCTAAAGCGTGGCAACAGCGCCTGGCCGACGCCCGCGCTGATCGCCAGCAGGCAAATCGTTGGCGAACTCGACAGGTAGTGGAAAATAGCACTTTGGACTTTGCCGGTAACGACTACCTGGGTCTTGCCCAAGACCCGCGCGTTTGTGAAGCCCAGGCAGCGGGCGCCCGCCGTTACGGTGCAGGTGCAGGCGCTTCGCATTTGGTCAGCGGTCATCTGGAGATTCACGACGCCCTGGAAGAAGCGTTAGCACGCTGGACAGGCCGCGAACGTACGCTGCTGTTTTCTACCGGCTATATGGCCAATGTCGGCGTGCTGCAAGCGCTGGCAGAGCGCCATACCGCACTTTTCCAAGACCGACTCAACCATGCATCGCTAATCGATGGCGCCGCATTAAGCGGTGCCCGCTCTCGGCGCTTTCATCACCGCGATGCCATTGACCTGGCAAGCCTGCTGGCGCGCAGTGAGTGCGTGCACAAACTCGTGGTCAGCGATGGTGTTTTCAGTATGGATGGCGATGTGGCTGACATCGCCAGCTTAGTCGCCACCTGCCAACGCCATAGCGCTTGGCTGATGATCGACGACGCCCACGGCGTGGGCGTGTTAGGCGACAATGGCAGCGGCTGCGTGGGCAGCACTTGGAACAGTGCCGAGGTGCCGATTTTGGTCGGAACCCTGGGTAAAGCATTAGGTACCGCCGGGGCTTTTGTAGCCGGAGATGCCGAGCTAATCGACCACCTGATTCAGTTTTCACGCAGCTATATCTATACCACCGCCCAGCCCCCGGCGATTGCCGCCGCGACTTTAAAAGCGCTGGAGATCGTTCAGAGTGAACCGGAACGCCGCGCCCAGCTAAACGCCACTATCGCTTATTTTCGCCGCGAAGCGCTTCTCTTGGGGCTCCCGCTCAGCGATTCGGCCACCCCTATTCAGCCACTGATTTTGGGTGATGAAGCGCGCACCCTAAGCTGGGCAGCGCAACTACAACAGCGGGGCATACACGTAGGAGCGATTCGCCCACCTACGGTACCCAGCGGTGAAGCACGCTTGCGTATTACGCTAAGCGCAGTTCATACCCGTGACCATATCGATCAGTTATTAGCAGCGCTAACAACGTGTCAGCGTGAGGAGGCCATGTGTCTTACCCACGCCTAATGCTGCTCTCTGGCTGGGGCATTGACCGTCGTATTTGGCAGTCACTTGAAGCCTACTGGCCGCGTGAGACTGAAGCTCAGTCTCACGATTGGCCGGGGTATAGTGAAGGTGATGGCGATACCCCCGCGCTACCCGCTAATGCGACCATTGCGCAGTTAGCGGAGTCGATGGCCACGTCATTACCCCACGATACAGTGTGGGTAGGCTGGTCCCTGGGCGGCCTACTGGCGACCGCCCTGCTCGACCACCTCCCAGCCCCGAAGGGGCTTATATTATTAGGCGCGGGCGCAACTTTCTGCGCCGATGATGGCGTTACCACCGCCGAGCTAAAGGCTTTTCAGCGCGCCTTTAAGCGCGACCCCACCGCAACCTGGCAACACTTTTTGCGCTGGCAGACCCAAGGGGAGCCCAGTCCCAGACGCGCTTACCGGCAGCTACAGGACTTGCTGGGCGATACACCGCCCGCCGATATCACCACCTTAGCTGCCGGCCTGCAGTGGCTGGCGTCGATTGATAATCGCCCAAGGCTAGCAGCGCCCCCTTGCCCGTTGGTGCGCCTCATAGGCGACCATGATCCATTCATCAGCCCTGCCCAGCGCCGCATTAGTGAGACCCTAAGTGGTGTCGGCCACTGCCCGATGCTCTCGCAGCCCCAGGTGCTCGCCGCCGCGATTGTCAGTCATGCCACCCAGATGACTAACGTCAGCACGGCGGTTTTATGAGCGACCTAATGCTGAACAGCGAGGTTAACTGGCAAGCACGGGTCGCCCACGCCTTTTCCCGGGCTGCGCCCCGCTATGATGTGCTCGCTACTGCCCAGCGCCACATAGGCGAGATGCTTTGGGATTCGTTACCTCCACGCGCTTTTAACGTGTTGGATATGGGGTGCGGCACTGGTTACTGGACACAACGGTTGGCTGAACGTTACCCGAATGCTCGTATAACGGGGTTAGATTTAGCCCCCGGCATGCTGGAACAGGCTCGCCAACGCTATGGTGAAAGTATCCACTGGCAACCGGGTGACGCTGCGGCACTGCCGTTTGGTAAGCATGCCTTTGATCTAGTGTTTTCCAATTTGGCGGTTCAGTGGTGTCGCGATATTGGCGCGGTGATGGATGAGCTTTACCGGGTACTCACGCCCGGTGGGCAGGCACATATCACCACGCTACTGCCCGGCACTCTAGAGGAGATCGCCTTTGCCTGGCAGCGCCCGGAGGCGCTGCTGCAAACACCTGATCGCGCCAGCGTCGAGAGGGCCATCGGTGAAAGCAGCTTAACCATTGCCCGCCAGGCGGCCACCGTTGAGCGCTTCTATTACCCTGATTTGAAGGCGGTGATGGCATCTATCAAAGGTGTCGGCGCCCAGATTGCTCGGCCACAAGCCAGCCTTAGCCGAAATGACATCGCCGCCGCACAAGCGCGTTTCGAACAGCTGCGCCAGCCGGAAGGCCTACCCGTGAGCTACCACTGCTTAACGCTGCACTTGGAAAAATCGCTATGAACGTCTGGTTTGTGACTGGCACCGATACCGATGCGGGTAAAACCCTGGTGACAAGCGGATTGCTCTTTGCCGCCCGCCAACAGCAGTTGAGCACTCTAGGCTTAAAACCTATCGCTTCGGGTAGCCAAGCGACGTCTGAAGGCCTGCAAAATAGCGATGCCCTCGCCCTTCAGCATCAAAGCGTGCCCCCGGTCGACTACGCCACGGTTAATCCCATCGCCTTTGCCCCCGCCATCGCGCCTCATCTTGCAGCGTTAGAGGCGGGCAAGCCGCTTGAGATTAGCGCCATCGTTAGCTTGCTGCGCGAAACACTTGCCCAAACATCTAGAGACATCACCCTTATTGAAGGCGCCGGTGGCTGGCGGGTACCGTTAAACGAGCAGGAAGATTTCGCCGACCTGGCGATAGCGCTTGAGCTGCCAGTGATTCTGGTGGTTGGCCTAAAGCTGGGCTGCTTGAATCATGCCCGCTTAACGGCAGAAGCCATTCGCGCCGACGGCTTGGTAGTAGCAGGATGGGCGGGTAGCGTAGTTGATCCCGCTTTTGCGGCTGACACAGCCCGCTTTGAGGCCAATATTGCCCATTTGAACGCCCAACTCGCGGCCCCCTGTTTAGGTATTATTCCCCATCTTGATGCCCCCGACGCCGCGACTGCCGCCCCCTATCTCTCCCTGGAGCCGTTATGAACACGCCGGTTTGGCATCCTTATGCCCACTTAAAAACCCAGACGCCCGCGCCCAAGGTGGTTGGCGGTGACGGTACTCACTTTGTGCTTGAGAACGGCGAGCGCCTGCTGGATGCCACCTGCTCCTGGTGGTGCATGATCCACGGCTATGGCCACCCGCGCCTTGTCGCGGCCATTCGCGAGCAGGCAGGCGAGCTGTGCCATGTGATGCTTGGCGGCTTAACCCACGACCCGGCCGATCAATTAGCGCGTGAGCTGGTGCGCATTACCCCCGCCGGCCTGAACCACGTTTTCTATTCGGACAGCGGCTCGGTAGGCATGGAAGTGGCGATGAAAATGGCCCTCCAGTACCAGGTGCTCACCGGCAACCCCGGCAAGCGAAAGATGCTCTCGTTGATGAAGGCGTACCACGGTGACACCACCGGCTGCATGGCAGTGTGCGACCCGGAAGAGGGCATGCACAGTCTGTTTGCCAGCCTACTCCCCCAGCACCATTTCGCCCCGGCGCCCACGGCCCCTTTTGATGCCACCACTGGTCAGGTCGAACACGACCTTAGCGCCCTGCGTAGCGTATTTGAGAGCCACCATGAGGAGATCGCCGCCCTGCTAATGGAGCCGCTTTTACAAGCTGCTGGCGGGCTTAATATGACCTCACCGGACTATGTTACTGGCGCCCGCGAACTGTGCGATGAGTTTGGGGTGCTGCTAATTTTTGACGAAGTCGCTACCGGCTTTGGCCGCACCGGCAAGCTGTTTGCCGCTGACCACGCGGGCGTTACTCCAGATATTATGGTGCTCTCCAAAGGCTTGACCGGCGGCTATTTGGGCCACGCCGCAACGCTCGCCACAGATCGTGTCCACGGCGCCTTTATCGGCGACACTCCCCAGCACGCCTTTATGCACGGGCCTACCTTTATGGGCAACCCGTTGGCCTGCCGCGTGGCGCTGGAAAGCCTGCGCGTCTTCGAGGAAGAGAATTACCTCGGCAAAATTGCCAAGCTCAGCCAGCAGCTGCAGCGTGAGCTACTTGAAGACCAAGCGCTGAATGCACATCCGGCCGTGGCCGACGTTCGAGTCCTTGGCGCCACCGCCGTGATCGAAGCGCACTCCACTGAAGCGTTAAAAGGCGTAGGTGACTTCGCCCGCGAGCGAGGCGTATGGCTGCGCCCCATTGGCCGTTGGCTCTACACCATGCCCGCCTATATCACCTCTAAAGCGGGAATCACCCAGATAACCGACGTAATGAAGGCGTGGTTTAACCGCAGCTAAAGCCAGGGCTATGACAGCAAAAGATTACCCTGCTGCTTCCAGCGATTGACCAGTGCCGGAACGCCTTCACCGGCGGTGGTGTTAATTGCCAGCACACCCGGCGGGCTAAGCATATCCGCCTCTGGGTCGACCAATGCGCAGGGCGTGTCGTAGTCAATGTGCGAGAGTAGCGAAGCGGCGGGCATGACTGCCAGCGATGTGCCGACGACCAGCAGAAAGTCCGCCTGACTGACGAGTTCACAGGCCTCGGCAAACAGCGGTACCGACTCGCCAAACCAGACCACATCGGGACGCAGCTGGCTGCCTTTATCGCAGACATGCCCCAGTTCAATTCCGCCCTTGGGCAGCGGGTAGCGCATACGCTCATCGATGGAGGAGCGCGCTTTTAAAATCTCACCGTGCAGGTGCAGCACCTGGCGGGAGCCTGCACGCTCGTGGAGGTCATCGATATTCTGAGTAATGATGCTGACGTTAAACCCACCTTGTTCAAGAGCAGCCAGCGCTTTATGGGCAGCATTGGGCTTGGCACGACGGATCTGTTCACGGCGCTGATTATAAAAATCCAATACCTGCTGCGGGTTGCGCCGCCAGGCCTGAGGGGTGGCGACATCTTCAACCGGGTGGTTCTCCCACAGGCCGTCGCTGGCGCGAAAGGTTTTGATCCCGCTCTCGGCGCTAATTCCCGAGCCGGTAAATACCACCAAATGCGGGCTTGCTGCCATATTCACCTCGTCGTTTATGTTCCACCGCACCTTAAATAGAGGCCTAATATACTAGTTGGCCGATACTGCCCGCAAAACGCTGTTTGTTACGGTAAGGATAAACATCAATGACGCGGCCATCGATGATTGCCTGCTGCAGTTCCAACCAGTAATCCGGGTCAAATAGCTCTGGGTGCTGCTCCACAAAGATGCGACGTAGCGCAGGGTTAGCGAACATAAAGGGCCCGAACTCCTCCGGAAAAATATCGTTAGGGCCAATGGATAACGTATCGCCCCCCTGGAAGTCGTTGCCATAGGATTTAGGAATATGCCGGAAACGGCATTCGGTGAGGTAACAGACTTCATCGTAGTCATAGAAGACCACCCGGCCATGGCGCGTCACGCCAAAGTTTTTCAGTAGCATATCGCCAGGAAAAATATTTGCCGCGGCCATCTGTTTAATGGCATTGCCATAATCTTTCAGCACCATGAGCGTCTCTTCGTCGCTGCACTTCTCCAGGTAGATATTCAGCGGCGTCATCATGCGCTCGGTGTAGCAGTGTTTGATGATAACTTTGTCGTCTCTAAGCACCACCGTCGAGGGTGCTACCTCTAGCAGATGGGTTAAACACTCGGCAGAGAAGTGATCCTGGCGGACGATAAAATTAGAGAACTCCTGGGTGTCCGCCATGCGCCCTACCCTGTCGTGGCGCTTCACTAGCCGATACTTCTCGCGTACTACGGCGTGGGTCACGTCTTTGGCCGGGTCGAATTTATCTTTAATGATCTTAAATACGGTGCGAAAACTGGGCAGCACAAACACCGCCATCACCATGCCACGCACGCCTGGGGCGATAATAAACTGATCTTCGCGCTTCGCCACCTGACGATTCAGGGCCCTGAAAAACTCGGTTTTACCATGTTTGAAAAAGCCGATGGCAGCATAGAGTTCACCTTCTGGCTTATGCGGCATCAACTGCTGAAGGTAATCGACAAACTCCCTGGGCACCGCTACCTCGACCTGAAAGTAAGCGCGGGTGAAGGAAAAGATAATCGACACCTCGTCAGTTTCGATCAATACCGTATCCAGGTGCAGGCTGGGATCGCCGCCTGCCTGCTCACCAAAGCCCTCGCCGTGGAGTACCGGCAGCACCAGCGGCACCTGCTGACCGCCGCCGATAACCCGCCCCACCAGATAAGCACCTTTATTGCGATAAAAGACGCTATTCAACAGCTCGATTTCAGCATCATCGGCGTGCAAAATTGCCGCCGGTAAGTGCTGCTGTAAAAACGTTGCGCCTAACTGGGTATCCTGGTCTATTTCCGCAAAGCGATTTTCGAAGGGGGCATCGATAAGCGCCCATTTGAGCGCGGCTTGCCAGTCGCCATTAACCTGTTTGCGACGGCAGAGATCAATCCCCGAGCGGTGAGCGGCATCTTCCCGTGAACTATACACAAACATCCACTCGTTGCGGATATGGCGGTGATGGAAAATGGCGCAGAACAGCGAGTTAAAAAAGGTTTCCGCCAGTTCAAAATCGAGCCGATGGCTGATCAGTTCGGCGTAGTGGTTGCGCGCCTCTCGCCAGCACTCGCAGTGAGAAACCACCTCGGGGTCAAAGGTACGCTTTAAACGCCCCAGAGTGACGTCGATTTTTTCCTGATAGAGATTGATGCGCTCCGCCGAAGCCAGTTGGGTATCACGCCACGCCGCGTCACGAAAGCGGCGGCTTGCATCCGCCGTGATCTCTTTAAAACGCGCACGGTACTCATCGAAGCCATGCAAAATCGTCGTCGCTAAGCGGTACGCAGGTGAGTGTTTCACGGGCCGGGCTCCTGATTATTTTTACCAGCTTCGCGTAACCGGAAACTACATGCGAGACGACCTTGGTGGGGTTAAGGCTTTGAGCTCAGTAACGCTATTAACGGCGCTACCTCGTCCGGGTCAGCGAGTGCCGCTGCCACTTTGGCAATCTCTTCTGACAGTGGCCGATCCTGCTTAAGCGGCGGCGCATGCTCGCGCACCCAGGCACACAGCGTTTGGGAGGCGTGGCTAAGTAGGTGTGCATTTTTTAACTCAGCCCCCTGTGCCAGTACCAAAGCTTCAATCGCTAACACTTGGTAAAGTTGCTCTAAGCTTGTGCTGGCCCGCCTTGCGGCGATGGTGCCCAGGGGGACGATATCTTGGTTATCGGCGTTGGTGGGGATCGATTGAATAGAGGCGGGCATGGCATGGCTGCGCAGCTCTGCAACAAGCGCTGTTGCGCTGACCTGGGCGCCCATAAAACCGCTATGCAAACCGGTGTCGAGCGGCTGCATAAAGGCAGGCAAACCTCTGTTTTTCAATGGATCCGTAATCCTGGCAATACGCCGTTCGCTGTACAGCGCCATCTGGATAAGCGCACTGTTGAGACTGTCACTGGCAAAGGCGAGCTGCTGGCCAAAAAAGTTGCCTCCGTGGAGGATAAGATCGTCATCAGCCAACAGTAGCGGGTTGTCGGTAACGGCCTCCAGCTCGATACGCACGGTTTGTGCGTGCTGCTCGACTACGTCCCAAACAGCCCCCAAAGCTTGCGGCGCGCAACGCAAGGTATAGGCATCTTGGGGTAGCGGCCGGTGTTGTTCGATATCGTTGTGCATATCAGGCAGCGATGAAGGGGTCCGCTGCCAGGGAGTTAACGCATCGCTATCTTCAGAAAGTGACCAAAGCCAGCGGTGCAGCTGCTGCTGACCAGGGTGCGGACGCAGCTCGCCGATAGCGGGATGAAAGGCTTCGCGATGCCCTTCCAACAGTTCGGCGTAAAGCAATACCAGCAACGTGCTGAGTTTTAGTGCCCTTTGCGCTGCGGTGGCGTTCAAGGCAGCAATGCCGGCCGTGGTCGACGTTCCATTGACCAACGCGATAGCGTCTTTACCCTGTAATACCAGCGGCTTCCAGCCCAACTGTTGATGTGCCTCACCGCTGTCTATCCAACTTCCCCCGCGCAGGCTAACCTTTCCTTCACCGCTAAGTGCCCGCGCTAAATGCGCCAGCGGGGTTAAATCGCCGCTAGCGCCCACGGTGCCACGCGACGGTACTTCAGGCACCAAATCGGCCTCTAACCAAGCCTGCAGCCGTTCAATTAGCACAGGGTTGGCGCCCGAGTGACCGCGCACTAAGCTGGCCAGGCGCGCTACCATCATCGCGCGCGCATGGCGATGCGATAGCGGCTCGCCAACACCGCTGCACAAGTGATAAACCAAATTTTGCTGCAGCAACGCCGACTGCTTGGGATCCACATCAGTGGTCGCCAGCGGTCCGTATCCGGTTGTCACGCCATAGATTCGCCGACGCTGTTCAATGGCCGTGCATAAAAACGCATGGGCTTTTGCCACCGCGTTTTTTTCGGTTGAGGATAGTGTTATCGACTGTCGCCCCAACGCAATCCGTTCAATCTCTTCAAGCGTGCGACGCCCATCGTCCATAGCGGCATATCCTGTCTAGAAGCTTGTTTTATATAACTACCAGTCGGTTAGCTTGCCCATCGTATTGGTGGGCAAGGCAGCGCCATAAGTAACCCCCACGGGGCGCTCGGCGGCAGGCCACTGGGCAATGGTTTGCGCTATCGCGTTAGCGGTTTCCTGCTCGTTTTTCACAGGTACCACAAAGGCTTTCAACCGCCGTTTTGTGGTGGGCCCCGTGGTACGTATCGCACACTCAGCCACGCTCTCCAAAGTACGTAAGCGCTCGGCCACAAAGCGGGGACTGACGTTAACGCCGCCGATCATCACTACATCATCGTGACGCCCCTGCAGCGTGAAGGTGTGTTCGTCGTGCCAGTGGGTATTATCCAGCAGCGGTGTGGCGATGCGGCTATTAACGCGTTGAATATGCCGCGTATCGACGCGTTGCCAATGGGCTAACAGCCGATAAGGCTCATCCTGCTGCCAGCGGGTGGCGACACCGCCGGTTTCGGTGCTGCCGTAAATCTCCAGCAGTCCGGTTAGTCCGCGTGCGTTCAACGTATCTGAGGTCTCGGCAGAGAGCGGTGCAGTCGAAGACACCCCGACGACATTGGCGGGCCAGCTGCCGCGCGATAAGGCCAAATAGTCCCAGCGGGGAGGAACCGTGACCACTAAATCACCAGCAGTTAAAGTAGGTAGCGTTGCGTTGTCGACGCTAATGCGCGGAATACCCATCACCCCTGGCAACGCCACCCCCAGCATAAAACCGTATAGGTGATGTAGCGGTAACCAGCTAATCACGCGGTGTAACGTCGCTAGCGACGCAAAACGCTGCGCTAAGGCATTCGCCTCGGCTGCAATATCTTCCCAGCGGTGTAAATGAGCGGAGGGAGACCCAGTACTGCCCGAAGTTCTAAACGTCAGCCCTGAGGTTTCAGTGATGGCTCGCGCCACTAGGGCCGCCCAATCATCAAAGCGTTGGGTCATTAACAGGCGGTCTTCGGCGCCGGTCTCGTGCAAACAGAAGAACTCGTTAACACAAGCGGCGAGGTGAAGTCGTTCGAGGGAATCGATAGCCGGTGTATCCTGCCAGTTCGGCACTGAGGTACCCCGGTAAACAGACAGTTCTGCGCTCAGCAGTGATTGCAGAACCGCTTTGCAATCGGCTTCGCTTAGCCACTGAGGCATCTTGTTATCCTTAACGACGTCAGAAACATTGTCCGGTTCAAGCACCAAGCCGCCTACCCCTGTTGACCGTTGAGCAAGCGGCTTTTGGCGCGTTATAAACGCTTAACAAAAATCCAGTAAGTGTCACCTGAAATGGCTTTCTTCATATGCACTTTCACTTTGGTAGGCGTCATCTGGTAGTCAAAAATGTATTCAAACATCGTGTTGAGGTCGCCACTTTTAACCCCGTCTTTAAAACGGCCCTGAAACTCTTTGCTTTGTGTGCAGGGGGCTACGTCGGTAAAGAAGTTTTTACCGATCACGCTTTTGGGGTCTCGACCGGTAATACCGCCTTCCGCGGCGTTGTATTGAATAATTTTACCGTTGGCATCCAACTGGATCGCCCCAAAGGCTAACTCGTCGAGTTTTTTGTCATCCATTTTCGCCAGTGAATTTTCAATATCGTCGCCACCAAAGCGAACCGTTTCCATCGCCATTACCACACCTCCTGATTGAACGAATGGCAGGCATTTCGACCCACCAAAAAGCTCTACAGACCTGCCACAAAAATTATGCACAAACTGTAAGCCGTATTAAAATTAGCAGCATCATGTACCTAAGACAACCAACTAATACTATTGGATGGTACTGCTGCTATTTTTATCGTTAATCAAGCACTGCGTTTATCGCACTTACCTGCAAACAGAAAGGCCCTGCGGTGCGGTCTGCAATTAAAAAGCCGAGCTGGTGAATCTCGCTGGGCGTTACTGCGGGGGCATCGTTGAGCAACGTGCCACGCCGCACCGCCTCAAAGACGCTCCAGGGGAAGTGCAGCGTTTCCCAGCTATCCTGAGCAGGCGTAAATTTCACCCGATACGCTGAGGCATTGCCCAGAGAGGTACTTTTTAGGCGCAGTTGATAGGTACGACCATCACCCCGTACTGTCAGCGCTATGCCCTGGGCATCTGCTAGCGTGGGTTCAAAACCGTTGGGGTCGCGGCGAACGGACGCAAAACCCCCGCCGTTTTCCAGTGATACCTCCCCATGAAAACGCCCTTCACCGTCGATGACACTGAACGCGCTCTGGGAAGCACCGCCCATTACGTCATCATCTACTGCGTACCAGCGCTGCTGCTCATTAGGATTATCAAATATCAACGTCATCGGTGCTCCCCATAGGTAAGCGATTAAGTGTTAGTCGATAGAAACACAAAAGCCTCTACATCCATAGATGCAGAGGCTTCTTTGCCCTGTGAGCGAAAGAGTGAACGCTACAGCTTGGTAGAGGGCGCTGCGTGAGCAGGCTCGTCTCCGCCTAGGTCTTCAGGTGATGCCACCACTAGCGCAAACTCCTCCTCTGCGGTTTTCGCCACCAGATGATTTTTACTGTAGAGGAAGAAGTAGGCCGCACCGGCAATAAACAGCACAATAGTGTAGTTAAAAGCGCGCGGGTCAAAAGCGTAGACCCCGGTTAGCGCGACCAGAGAGAGCACTAGCGCAATGCCTGATGTCACAACACCGCCAGGGGTTTTATAGGGGCGAGGCAGATCGGGCTGCTGTACGCGCAGCATAATGTGGCTAAGTGCCATCAGTGCGTAGGAAATGGTGGCACCGACCACGGCCATGCCCAGCATTAGGTCACCTTCACCGCTGAGTGAGACTATAAAGCCAAACACACCGGGCACGATCAGCGCTAGATAAGGCACTTTACGCCCGCTAGTCAGCGATAAGCGCTTAGGCAAATAGCCCGCCCGTGAGAGCGCGAACACCAACCGGCTATAGCCATAAATAATCGAAAAGAACGAGGCAATGAGCCCTGCTAAGCCCAGCACGTTTACTATCGTGGCCAGGGTTGGATTGCCCGCCGCGTTCAGCGCATCTACTAAGGGTACGCCGCTTTGGCCAATCATTTCGGCACCCGCCGCACCGGCCAGTAGCACCACGACTAACAGCGCAGTGAAGAGCAGAAACAGCATCGCCGCGATAATGCCTTTGGGCATATCCCGGGCGGGGTCTTTGGCCTCTTCCGCCGCCAGTGGTACGCCTTCCACTGCCAGGAACAGCCACATACCAAACGGCAGCGCCGCCCAAACACCGTACCAGCCAAACGGCATGAAGGTGCTGGCGCCCGCCGCATCGGTGGGGGCAATATCAAACAGGTTGGCAGCGTCGAAACTGCCTATCAGTGCGACAGCGGTGGCCAGAATGGCGAACACCGCCATGCCGCTAATCACCATCATGACCTTGAGCGCTTCCCCCACCCCCGCCAGATGGATTCCAATAAACACGGCGTAGAAAATCAGGTACACCAGCGGGCCGTTAATGCCTAGTAACGCCTCTACGGCGGCACCGATAAAAATCACAATCGCCGCTGGGGCCAAGGCGTACTCGATCAATACCGCCAACCCGGTTAAGTAACCGCCGGCAGGCCCCATTGCTTGGCGGGCAAAGCTGTAGCCACCGCCCGCAGCGGGAAGTGCCGCTGACATTTCCGCGAGCGACAGCACCAAGGCTAAGTACATCAGCGCCATCAAACAGGCGGCAATCGCAAAGCCACCCCAACCCGCTTCAGCGATGCCAAAGTTCCACCCGGCGAAGTCACCGGAAATGACGTAGGAAACCCCAAGCCCCGCCAGCAGTATCCAGCCAGCGGTGCCTTTGCGCAGTTGGCGTTTTGCCAGATACGCCTGATCTATCGATGGTTGTGTCATCGTTATGCCCTTTCAGTGTGGAACGAAATCGTCGTCAGCGGCGTGCTGTTGTTTACCAACGTTGTTCCATTTTGTTATGTGACTGTTGTTGTTTGATCGTTGTTATAGGAGTCGCTTTTTGGGAAGCTACTCCGCCACCAGGAAGTTACGCGTCGAGCCTGATGCTGAATCCCCTTCCAACACATCGTCTTCGCTGCGGTCTTTCAACTTAACGCCAGACAATTTGAGCTGGCGGGCCTCTTTTAAGAGTAGAAAGAAACGCCGGGCGGCCTCCTCTATTTGCAAACCCGCCGGACGCACGTTGGAAATGCAGTTGCGCCGGTCATCTTTAAGCCCCGGTTCCGGCGCCCAGGTCATATACAGCCCTAAGCTATCCGGCGAGCTTAGCCCTGGTCGCTCGCCGATCATCACCAGCACGGCGTCAGCATTGAGCAGCCCTCCAATCTCATCGCCAATCGCTACCCGCCCCTGCTCGACAATCGTTAACGGCGCCAGCTGCCAATCGGCGCTATCACTGCTCAACATCTGATAAAGCGCGCTAAGAAACGGCGAGCTATTCTGCTGCACGGCCAACGCGGAAAGCCCATCGACCACGACCACCGCAAGGTCAAAGCGCTGCTGAGACACGGCGGCTTGTTGCAGGTGTTCACGCAGGTATTCACGGCTCTCGTCATTAAGGCGCCGCCCATAGTCGGGCCGTTGCAGGTACATGGCACGATCCTGGGCATGGCTGTGCAGGCGAAGCGGTGCCTCAGACAAATCTAGGGCTTGGGTTAACTCGGTGGAGAGCACTTCCACATCCAGCGGATAGTGAACGGCATCCTGGGCTTGGGCGTGAGCTAGCTGAAACGCCAGCAGTTTACTGGTGGGCAGGCTGACCCCTGCGCGCCCCAGGCCAATCCGCGCGTCGGTAAAGGCATTTAGCCGCTCCCAAGGGTTCTCCACCACGATGGGTGATGAGGGATCATGTGCCATGACGTGGCTCCTTGGGCAGGTGGCGCAGGCTGTTGGCAAAGGCGGCCGGAAGCTGGTCATTTAACCGGTGGGTGCTGACATCCTGGAAAATCTGCATCTCTTCGAGCCAGCGCTCAAACTCCGGCGCCGCCTTTAGCCCCAGCACTCGCCGCGCATAGAGCGCGTCGTGAAACGAAGTCGTCTGGTAATTGAGCATAATGTCGTCTGAGCCGGGGATGCCCATAATGAAATTGCAGCCCGCCACGCCCAGAAGAGTCAGCAGGTTATCCATATCGTTTTGATCGGCTTCGGCGTGGTTGGTGTAGCAAACGTCGCAGCCCATAGGCACGCCCAACAGCTTGCCGCAGAAGTGATCCTCAAGCCCTGCGCGAGTGATCTCTTTGCCGTCGAACAGGTACTCGGGGCCGATAAAGCCCACCACGGTATTCACTAGCAGTGGATTAAACTTACGCGCCACCGCGTAGGCGCGGGCCTCGCAGGTTTGTTGGTCGAGCCCGTGGTGAGCATCGGCAGAGAGCGAGCTGCCCTGGCCGGTTTCGAAATACATCACGTTGCGCCCCACCGAACCGCGACTGAGCGACTGCGCCGCCGCTTCGGCTTCGGCGAGAGTGCTCAAGTCAAAACCAAAGCTGCGGTTAGTGGCCTCAGTGCCGCCAATCGATTGGAAGACCAGATCGACCGGGGCGCCTTGCTCGATCGCCTCCAGGGTGTTCGTTACGTGGGTAAGCACGCAGGATTGGGTGGGGATTTGATACTTCTGGATCACTTCATCCATCAGGCGCATCAGTTTGACGCTCTGGGCGACGTTATCTGTCGCGGGATTAATGCCAATCACCGCATCGCCGCTGCCGTAGAGCAGGCCATCCAAGATACTGGCGGCAATACCGGTCACATCATCGGTGGGGTGATTGGGCTGAAGGCGTGTCGAGAGTCGCCCCGGCAGACCAATCGTGTTGCGAAAGGCGGTAGTCACCCGACACTTCTTGGCGACTAGAATCAGATCCTGATTACGCATCAGCTTGCTGACGGCGACGGCCATTTCGGGGGTAATCCCCGCTTTCACTTCCGTTAATACATCACTAGTCGCGTGATCGGAGAGTAGCCAGTTACGAAAATCGCCCACGGTAAGATGGCGAATGGGGGCGAAGGCGTTAGCGTCATGATCATCCATAATCAGCCGGGTGATCTCATCCTCTTCGTATGGAATCAGGGCCTCATTCAAAAAAGTGGTGAGCGGGAGCTCGGCGAGTACCATCTGGGCGACCACGCGCTCTTCGGCACTCTCCGCCATTACTCCAGCTAAGCGGTCACCAGAACGGGGCGGTGTGGCTTTGGCCATCAGCTCGGCTAGGCTTGCGAAGCGGTAGCTGCGACTCCCCACCGTGGTGTGATAGGTCTGCGCCATGGAGCTTTCCTTTTTTATTTACGCCTGCTTTTTAATTTCGCCGACTGCTTATTAAGGTATAAAACTTGCTTGTTTCTACCATAGCGCTATCACTAGAGAGGGAGTATCGAGTTTCGGCAAACCCGTCAACATTTCATAAATTCAAATAAATACAGAAACATAAGGCGTTAACCAAGCAATAGTGAGCGCGTATAACGCCCCGAGGAGCCCCCATGACCACGCTCGACAGCGCATTTGCACCAAAAAGATGCGTTCAGGAAGCGTTCGATGCCGATGAGCACGCGCAAAACCTGACGCGCTGGCAGCAGGAGTACGATCAAATCAGCCCTGGTAGCTTCTATGGTCGCCTGGATGAAGTGGCATTAGAGACGATGCAGGTGTTTAAGGAGCACACCGGGCAAGCGCTACGCCAGCAGTGTCGGGTATGGCCAAACTCGCTATGGATCGGTATCCCCACTACTCGCCATGGCACGCGGATCAATGGCCAAGCGCTTAGCGAGGGCGAAGTAATGTGCCGCCCCGGTGGGCAGGATTTTGAACTGGTTACCCCAGAGGCTTTCGATATCTACGGGCTGGTGATTCAATTGCCAGCGTTAGCAGAGGCGGCTAAGCGACAAGGTGTGAGCTTGGATACAGGCTGGCATGTCATGCCCCGCCGACAAGCGGCTAACGAAACGCTCAATGCCGTCGCGTTTCTTATCGAGCGCCTGCTTTCTAGCCAAACGCTGGCCATTGCCAGTCATATCCATCAAGACATTCTACTAATGGCGTTGCTGGAACTCCTGCAAGTCGAACAGCCTGGAGCAGAGCTGCCACCCAGCTATGCCCACCGTAAGGAAGTGGTTGACCGGGTAAAGCGCTACGTGGACGAGCATATGGATGGCCCGGTAACGATGAATGAACTTTGCAAGCTGACCCATGTTAGTCGGCGCACGCTGCAGTACAGCTTTACGGCCATTTTGGGTATTAGCCCACTGCAGTATTTACGTTTAACGCGGCTCAATCGTGTGCGTCGAGCGCTGCGCGCCGCATCACCCGAGCAGTCGGTAACGGAAATAGCCACCTACTGGGGGTTCTGGCATCTGGGTCAGTTCGCCCACGACTATAAGCAGCAGTTTGGTGAGTGTCCGTCACATACGCTTAACGCAAAATTAAGCTTAGTTAAAGGTCGGTAGATGCGTCGATTCACGCCCTGGCAGACCCAACTCAAACCAAGTGCGATGTGCCTTGCTGTCGACCCACAGGTGATAGTGCAGTTGCGACATCATCACTGGATCATCTAGAAAATCCAGCCGTTCCAATCGACTCATCCCCGCTGGCCCCATCAATACGGCGCGAGAAACCCGCTCGGCTCGGCGCTGGCGTATGGGTTCGACATCGGTGTGTCGTGATGCTCCTAAGGCAGTTGCCAACGCATTAGGCACGGGCTCAACCACCACACGGACAAAAGAGGGTGCCGACAACCCTGTGTTCATGCGGGTAAGTAAGCTAACCATGCGCCGCAGCACCCGTGGTGGCTGCGTTTCTTCAGGAATCCGGAACAGCCGCTTTTGAAAGCTGAGCTGCCCTAGCGAAACACGGCTTGAGAGTGCCGACACCGGGATGGATAGCATCAAAGCAACGACGATGGGCGAGAGCCACCAAAGAAATGTCGGTTCCATCACGTAAACACCCGCTGCCCACACAGCCCCTATTAGCGTTTGGGACCAATGCGCGCGGATGGCATCACGCCACGTCGTGTCACTATTTTCTCGGGACGGTGAGCGCCACTGAACCGCCCACCCTATCACTGATGTAAGTACAAAGCGGGTGTGAAACAGCATTCTTACCGGCGCTAATAGCATCGAGAATAGCGACTCGAGCACCATGCTCGCCAACACCTTGAGCGGCCCACCAAATTGACGGCTGCCCTTTATCCACACCAGCAGTACGCTTAGCAGTTTCGGCAAGAACAGCAGTAACGCCGTCACACCGAACAGCCCCACCGCTAAGGTGGGATTCCATTGCGGCCAAACAGGAAACAACATTCCCGGTTCAGGAAAGTAGTTGGGGGTGCTAAAGCTATGCACGGCTAACAGTGCGGTAGAAAGAACTAAGAAAAGGAACCATAGCGGCGCTGAAAGATAAGACATTAAACCGGTCAGGAAGACGGCACGGTGAACAGGATGAATGCCTTGGGAGAAAAACAGCCGGAAGTTCATCAAATTGCCGTGGCACCAACGCCTGTCGCGATTGAGCTCATCGAGAAGGTTAGGAGGCATTTCTTCATAGCTCCCTTCCAGTTTGTAGGCAATCCATACCCCCCAACCGGCGCGCCGCATCAGCGCCGCCTCGACAAAATCATGGGACAAAATCTCGCCGGACATTGAGCCTTTACCGGGTAGCGGCGCTAATATGCAGTGCTGCATAAACGGGGCCAGGCGAATGATCGCGTTATGCCCCCAGTAGTGCGACTCGCCTAACTGCCAAAAATGCAGCCCTGCGGTAAACAGCGGCCCGTAAACCCGCGTCGCAAACTGCTGCATGCGAGCGTACAAATTGAGGCGCCCGGAAGCCCGTGGCGCCGTTTGGATAATACCAACCTCGGAACGCGCCTCCATCATTTGCACTAGCCGGGTAAGGCATTTGCCACTCATAACGCTATCGGCGTCCAGTACCAACATATAGCGGTAGAGCGCCCCCCAGCGTCGGCAAAAATCGTCAAGGTTACCGCTCTTGCGCTTGACCCGGCGCTGTCGACGGCGATAGTAAACTTGGCCGAAAGCATCCAGGTCACGGCACAACACCAACCAGGCATAGGTTTCTTGAATGGCAATATCGGGGTCAGACGTATCGCTTAGGATGAAGATATCGAAATGCCGGTCATTGCCTGTGCTGCGCAGTGACTCCAGGGTGGCGCGCACCCCGGCGAAGACTCGTGCAACATCCTCATTACAGATCGGCACCAGCAGTGCTGTGCGCGCCTCATCATCAATCGGCTCGTCACCCACTTCGCTGTCAATGGCGTAGCGGTCATGGCGTCGTAATAGCTGGAAGAACCCCATCAACGCGGTCCAAAACCCGGCGGACACCCAGGCGAATAGCAGCACAAACAGCGATAGGATCGCTATCTCAAGCCACTGCAGACCCTGGCCAGGGAGTACAGTACGCATCTGATTGGCAGCGATGATGCTTTGACCAAAAATCAGCACCAGCAAAATCCAACGGCGCCTTCTGGCAACCCACTTCCAGGACGCGGAGGGCGACGCTCTTTTGCGCTGACCAAAATCCCCGTTAGCCCAGCGCTTGAAACGTCGACCAATATTCACAAAGGGGTTAGTCGACCACTTCTGGGGGCCCAACGGTGTTCGTTTCATCGGTGGCGCAGTGCGCAGGCGCGTAATGCCAGACGCATCCGTTGACAATACCTCTGGCGGCGCTAACGGCGGCTCTGCATAGGCAAGCGCCAAGCGTCGACCTACTGATAATGCTGCTGGATCATCACTACTCTTACTCGACCAATCTTTCTCGACGTCACTGTCCCCACCTAACGCAGCATGTAGCGCCGCCATATCGTGTTGATCTAGATCACCCACTAATAACGTGTAGCGCTCCTTACGATCCTGGGTTTCCAACGCCAATCGCTCTAAATAAAGATCCGTTGGCGTTGCCTGGGAGGGAGATATTGTTTCAGCCATTAGCGGGTAGCCTATAGTACCAAGTCTCGGACATTTGCTTGCCATCGAGTACTAGCTTGGCCCTGATATCTAAAGGCTGGTTGCCATTATTGCGCTTCACGTTGACAAACACCCGCCAACCGTTGGTCGCCGGATTATGAACAACGCGACTATTGGCTAATTCGCCATTATCGCCAACGCTGGCCTCTACGCCCATATTTGCATCGCTGGGGATACCGGAGAGCGAGGGCCCGATAAAATCGAGGACGAAAGCGAGCGTACCGTCGGGCTCACGCACCAAGTTATCGCGAATCACTTCTCCCCGTGAGCGACGTGTCTCTTCAACCCACGCAAGCTGAGGATCAAGGTGGCGGCTTTCATCGGTTGTGAACGTAATACGGTAATCGAACGCCAGCGGTGTTCCAGGATCATGCGTTTCATCAGCCAGCCACATCGATACGATGTTGTCGTTGGTCTCGTTGTCTGTGGGAATCTGGATCAGCTCAACGCTACCGGCCCCCCACTCGTTTTGTGGCTCAACCCAGGCGCTTGGGCGCAGATCATAACGTGCGGCAATATCCTGATAATCGCTAAAATTGTGACCCCGTTGCATCAGGCCATAGCCGCGTAACTGAGGCGTTGCCTGTCGATTCATCATCAACCTGGCCGGATTGGCTAGCGGGCGCCATGTCCAACCATTCTGGGCATCATTGATTAATAGGCCATTAGAGTCATGGATTGCAGGGATATAGTGTTGTGTCGAAGAGGGCTGCTCCGGGCCGTAAAGGTACATACTGGTGAGCGGTGCTATCCCCAATTTCTCGACCGCCCGGCGCAAATATAGCCGCGACTGTACATCTACTAAGGTGTCTTCTCCGGGGCGTAACACGAAGCGATAGGCACCGGTAACGCTAGGCGAGTCAAGCAGGGCGAAAATCGTCAAGTACTGGCTTTCTTGGCTAGGCTCGATGATCCACATTTCTGTAAAACGAGGGAACTCCTCGCCTGAAGGCAACCCTGTGTCAACAGCCAAGCCGCGCCCTGAAAGACCATAAACCTGCCCTCTGCCAATAGCGCGAAAATAGCTTGCCCCCAAAAAGACCATCATCTCCTCATTGCGATCACCTTCATTGAGCGCATGGTTGATCCTGACACCAGCAATACCAATGCCATCGCTATTCTTCACTTCATCGGAGATACCTAAATCACCGTACGTGAAGTCATCTGGGTTGTAAGCAAAGCCATGAACTTCGCCATCCTGATCAATGCTGTTTAGCTGGATGGCACTGTCATAATGCATCCCTTCATGGATAAAGCTCAGGGTGAAAGGTGCGCCTCTACCGCTCCACACGTCGCGATCTCGCTTGAACTGTATTTGCGCATATTCCGAAAAGCTGAGTTCGCGCAGTTCATTGGGCAACGATGTTTCTGGAGCACGATAGCCCTGCTGGGCCAGCTCTTCTGCTTTTCTAGCGACATCATCAAAGCCAAATGCAAAAGCCTCAAGAGGAAAGCTTCCAACCAGCAGCCCGCCTAGAACGGCTAGAGAAAAAAAATCGTTGCGGCGTGAAAATTTACTTAGCGGGGTCGATCCACTCATTTAGCGTAATCCTCCTGTACAATCCTTTGACTGAATTCAAATACGCTTATTTGCCGAATCGACATACCTGAGAGACCATTCGATCAGCTAATTGCGTCCTTCTGCTACTGCTCGCCATCGCCAAAATACACACCATGCGCGCATGTAAAGATTAGATTACATTTTAGGTATAGCATGAGTCTAGACTACTTGGCACCCTGACTGACCGAGCTTTTTGAAAGGACTGAGGCGAAAAATTAGAACTTACTCAATATGTTGAGCAGTGAGGATGGGCGATCTATTAAGCTGGTGGGCTACAGGCGTAAGTATTTCTGCTGACAGTTACTATAAGCTCAGTCACCGTGTAGGCATGCAGAAATTTTCATGGTCTATCTACCTAGGCTAAATGAGCCAGCGTTGGGCAAACTGTGCGGCTGCCAATGGCCGATCAAAGTAGTAGCCTTGCCCCTGAGCACAGCCCATTGCAAGCAATGCTTTGATTTGGTTTTGGTTCTCAATACCCTCCGCAATGGTCTCAAGTCCCAGCGTATTCGCCATAGCAATAATCGTCGCCACAATGACACGGTCATTGTCACTGGTAAGCATATCGCGGATAAAAGAAATATCGATTTTTATTTTATCGGCGGCAAAGCGCTTTAGGTAGGCAAGCGAGGAATAGCCAGTGCCAAAATCATCAATGGAAAGCCCTAACCCTTTGCTCTTTAAAACCTCAGTCATGGCGATCGCCTTTTCAGGATTTTCCATGATGCCGCTTTCGGTAATTTCCAGACTCAGTTGTGACGCCTCAACGCCGTAATGGGCACAACAATGGAGCACGTTGGCGGCCAGGTCGTCCTCTTCAAACTGCTGTGCGGCAATATTAATCGCCAACTGGCCAACCATAGGGTGTCCCTGCTCTCGCCACGCGGCCAACTGACTGCAGGCTTCTTCAATCACCCAGTTACCGAGCGCGACAATCATACCGCGCTCTTCAGCAATAGGAATAAATTTACCCGGCGATACGTCGCCAAGCTCATCATCGTGCCACCGACACAGCGCCTCAGCGCCAATCAATAAACCGCTGTGCAAATCCACTTGGGGCTGAAAGTGCAGGCTAAGCTGTTTTTCTGCAATGGCAGACGCCAGACGTTTGGCAATATGCAGCTGTTCGGCCACAACGCGCCCCATCCAGGACTCGAATACACATACGGAAAGCTTTTGCCGTTTGGCTTGATACATAGCGATGTCAGCGTGTTTCAACAGCTCTAAGGGTGTTGCCGCATGCTGAGGATAAAGCGCTAGTCCGATTCCCACCGTGAGTTCGAAAGAGTGTTGCTCAACAATAAACGGTAGCGCGATGCTGTCATAGAGCCGCTGAGCGATGGCTATTGCGCTGTCTTCCTCGATCCCAGGGCACACCACCACAAACTCATCACCGCCTAAGCGTGCTAAATACTGTCCCTTAGTTAGCGACGCTGCAAAGCGTTTGGCAACGTCCTTAAGCACTAAATCCCCCAGATCGTGGCCAGCAGTGTCGTTGATCTCTTTGAAATGATTAAGATCCAGTAGCAATAGCGCCAATTCAGTAGTCTGCGTATCGGCGACCACTCGCTCTAAGTGGCGCATAAAGGCAGCACGATTGGGCAATCGAGTACCGGGATCACAAAAAGCGAGTTGGCGTATGCGTACTTCGTCTTGTTGACGTTCAAGCTCTGAAGCTGCCCGTGCTGCAAATATCTGCAATACATTACGCACAACATCGACATCGGCCAGCGGCTTTTTAAACATTACGCCAATAAGTCCCAACGGCTGACCATGGCTATTATCTAGCCGCCGCCCAACATAACCATTTACCCAGGAAAGCGCCCCGTTGCTTTCAGCAGGTAGCATAATGGCGGCGCCCTCATGAACGATACACTCCTGTTCCACCATCACCTTGTGGCAGGGAACACCGGGAAGGTAGTAGGCAAAATTGCTTTGAACTTGACCATTTACATACAGTGTTAAGGTATGAGCGATATCAGAATCTTGCTCATCCAGCAGTGCAATAAACCCCACTTCGGCGGATAACGCCTCAGCCATATGGGCGGTCAGTTGGTGCAGAAACGCTTCGCCATTTTCAGCCGAAACAGCGGTCGCCACGCTGACAACGGCGTGTTGGAAGCGCTGTTGCTCATTAATGGTATTGATTAAGGCGGTGTTGTGTCGGCCAATGCGCTTCAGCGCCCGTTGATTATGCAGCATACGTTCGCGCGTTTGGCCTTCCGCTAACTGACGCGCCAACTCGGCACCAGCCAACGCCGCAGCGATACGTAACACTTCATCGGTATACGGTGGAAGTCTCAAAGCAGAGGAGTGCATTAGCGCAATGACGCCCAAGAATCCCCCTCCAGGCGCTGCGATGGCGATACCCAAATACCCCTCAGCTCTCAAAGCGGCCAAGCGTTGATCATCTGGGAACTGCTGACGAACCTGAGAGGGTACATACAGTCGTGAGTGTTCGGCGACCTGTTGGCATGGTGTACCTTGTAGCGAATATGGGGCCGTCTCAATGAACTCGCCCTGAGACCACACCGCCAGCGTTGTCGAAATGCCCTGACGGCTATCGACATGTTCAACAACGGCATGATTAACTCCAAGGATGTCCGCCAAGGACTTCACAAGGTGTTGAAAAAAACCTTCTTCACTGACGTTAGATAACTTATCCGCCAACTGTCGAAAAATCTCTGGAGCAGAAGTAGGGAGCATGTTATCAAGCGCCTTCGAATTTACACATCAAGCTTCTCACCCGCTTTATTTGAAAAGTATTTTTGCAAAAAAACACACCCGCTTACCGCATAAACGTTTTTCGGCTGTCGACAAAACATTAAAAGCTCATAAAAGAAAATCATTCAATCCTCAACAACCGTTACTTAAATACCCTTTAAATAACTTCAAAAAATCATTAAAAATCTCAAACATTACTATTAAAAACATAATTATCTCGTGCATTTCTCAATCTGCGTTCAGTTATTTACCTCATAGCTACAGAATTTTTATCGATGCAAAATTTAATCACTAACGCTCTATTATATGTTTCAGCTAGTAGACAAATGATACAAAAAGTAACCAGCAGCATCCAAATCAACCTTAGAAGATGATATTCAACCTAAACAGTCCTTCATGTCAATAGGTCGTTCCTCAACCATCTAGGTCTAATGGAGGGCATTGTGAATAAAACAGAACAGGAACGGCTGGCGGGCAGTATTGGCCGGGCCATTGCCAAGCAGAGGGTGCGCAGTCAATTGACCCAAGAAGAAGTTGCTGAGCGCTTAGGTGTTGGTAATGAAGCCGTTTCGCGCATTGAGCGCGGGCGGGTGATCCCCAACATTGTGCGTCTAATAGAGCTTGCTGAAATTTTCAACTGCGAAGCAGCGGAGTTGTTTGGGCAAGCAAGTTTTCATATCGATGATCAAACAAGCAGATTGGAACAGCTTTTAGAGCCTTTAAATCAAGATGATCGCATGCTGGTTATCGACATTGTTGAAAATTTAACCACACGCCTACAAAAAGATTAATAATTTATAGCGATAAGAGCTCTCTTGCACAACCTTAAAAACAATCAACAACTGCAACAAAAAAATTAATTAAAAGCTCATGTATTTTTTACTACTTTATAAATCTCACGCAATGAATTAAATAGGGTGGATAGCATTATTTTTACAACATTTTTTTATAAAATTAGCCATACAACAAGGACATACTTTATTGGTTAAATGATTACTTTCATGCTATAGGTAGTTTGATGTAGATGGTCGACATCCGCTCTTCAGCAATCGCAGCGTTGCGCTGCAAAGAGGCGTTATGTTCAACACCACCGCTTGGAATCGCCTACGCTACAACGTGTACGCACCTTTCTACGATGCGGTAGCCGCTCGTGCGTTTCGCAGACCGCGGCGTATTGCGCTTGGCCAAGTGGATTGGGAGCCCGGTATGCGGGTGCTGTTGGTAGGTGCCGGAACAGGGTTAGATCTGCCTTTTCTGCCTCATGATATCGAATTGCACGCCACCGATATCGCTCCAGCCATGGTGAAGCGCGCGGCTAAAAGGGCCGAAGCCCTTCGCCGCGATGTTGAGTGTTGTGTAATGGATGCCGAGGCGCTCAGCTACCCCGACGAGCACTTTGATGCCGTCATCATGCATTTGATTATTGCGGTAATGCCTGACCCGCAACAAGGGCTTGCCGAAGCGCACCGTGTGCTAAAACCCGGCGGACAGCTGTGTGTGATGGATAAGTTTCAGTCGGATGAACAGCCGGCAGGCCCGGGTCGGCGCCTCCTGAACCAGCTAACATCAGCGCTTGCGACCGATATTACTCGTCAAGCGCAGCCACTGCTCACCGAGGCTGGCTTCCAGATTCGTCATGACGAACCGGTGCTGATGGATGGCTTATTCCGTGCACTGCTAGCCTACAAACCTGTGCCTTCTAAACGTTAATCGTGTGACTTTTTACCGCTGCGTGAAGGCTAGCGATCGTTAAGTAAACTATCTAAGCTGTCTCACTACTTTACCGATACCACTCGGATTCAGCGAATGACAGCCCGCTCCCCTACTCGCTCTAGCAAACTGCTTTTTGCCCTGCTTAGCCGACTGCACTTATATACGGGCCTTTTCATCGGCCCTTTTATTCTCATCGCGGCACTATCCGGTATTGCTTACTTACTGAGCCCACCCCTTGAAGAGTGGCTATACCATGACACCCTGTATGGCGTTACGCAGGGTGAGCCTCAACCACTTGCTGAACAGATCGCTGCTGCCCAGCGGCACCTGGGCGCCCCAACCATACCCAGCGCAGTGCGCCCTGCACCGACACTAGGCGACACCACCCGGCTAATGTTTAGCGAGTCAGGACTGGGGCCTTCTGAACATCATGCGCTGTTTGTCGACCCTATTTCTCTGGAAGTGACCGGTGATACGACGGTTTACGGTACCAGCGGTATTTTACCGTTACGCACAGCGATCGATCATTTTCACCGCCAGCTGTTAATGGGCGAGGTGGGACGTCTCTATAGTGAGTTGGCCGCCTCTTGGCTTTGGCTTGCCGCGCTGGGTGGCGTAACGCTGTGGATTCAGCAACGCTGGGCGCTAAAAGCTCTCCCGGGGGCCCATACGACCCGCCGTCGACACGCAACGCTAGGGGTAATACTCTCCTTCGGGCTACTGTTCTTTTCAGCAACGGGGCTTACTTGGTCACAGTGGGCAGGGGGTAATATTGCAGAGTTTCGCCATGCCTGGGGCTGGAACACGCCTAGTGCTTCAACGACGCTAAGCGATACCGATAGCCCAGTAGCCAATGAACATGCCGAGCATCGCGGACACATGGCGATGGTTTCCACGGCCATCGTCTTAGCAGACTTTGACCGAGCACTGAGTGCAGCTCGTGAGGCGGGACTCAGCGCTGGACGACTCCAACTAACGCCCCCGAGCGGCCCCCAGCAGGCGTGGCGGGTAGCAGAAATTGACCGCCAGTGGCCTACGCAGGTAGACCAAGTGGCGCTGCATCCGCGCAGCATGGCGGTGACCGATCAAACCGACTTCGCCACCTTTCCACTAGCCGCCAAGCTGACCCGCTGGGGAATTGATCTGCATATGGGAGTGCTATTTGGTATTGCTAATCAAATAGTGCTGGCGTTAATCGCCGTCGGGCTGGTGACACTTATCGCGTGGGGTTATGTCATGGCGTGGCGGCGACTGCGCACGGCGAGTGGTCAGCGCTTTCCAACGCTAACAGAGCCCTGGTTATTGCTCCCACTCACGGCCAAACTAAGCGTGCTGTTTATCGCTATCGCGCTGGGCCTGGCGCTGCCAGTATGGGGTGTCAGCTTGCTGATTTTCGTCTTGATTGATGCGCTGCGCTGGTATGTTAAAAAGCGCTACACTGTCCGCAACCTGAATACCCGCCACTCAGATACGTTGAGGTGATCGATGCCAAAAGCCCCCGTTAAGCGCTTTCGCCGCTTACCCGATGATGAGCAGTCGCGCATGATTGAAATGGCTTGGGAGGACCGCACGCCGTTTGAAGCGATCGAAACGCTGTTTGGGCTTGCCGAGCCCGATGTGATTGAGGTGATGCGCCACCAGCTTAAACCCGCCTCGTTTCGTTTATGGCGCAAACGTGTCACCGGCCGCGCCACCAAACACCAAGCCCTGCGCTCGCCAGACGTTCTCCGTGGATACTGCCCGACACAATATAAGCGCTGAGACTCACTAGCAGATACGAAACTGATCCGACCTCCTCCAAAACAGACCTTTCTCTAAACACCTTTATTGTTATATTATCACATAACATAAAACTTCTAGAGGTGTATTAGCAATGACTGCGTTTTCTCCCCTACCCGTCACCGTTCTGTCGGGTTTTTTAGGCGCTGGCAAAACCACCGTGCTCAATCATATTCTCGCCAATCGTGAAGGCCGTCGGGTGGCGGTCATCGTCAACGATATGAGCGAGGTGAATATCGACGGTGCGCTGGTGCGCGGCGGCCCTGGCGAGTCGACTTTGGATGGCGAAGTAGCCCTTAATCGTTCAGAGGAACGCTTGGTGGAGATGAGCAATGGCTGCATCTGCTGCACCCTGCGCGAAGACCTGCTGGAAGAAGTAAGCCAGCTGTCCCGAGAAGGCAAATTCGATTACCTGGTCATTGAGTCCACCGGCATCTCCGAGCCGCTGCCCGTGGCGGAAACCTTCACCTTTGAAGATGAAAGTGGTCAGAGCCTTTCCCATGTAGCACGGTTAGATACGCTAGTGACCGTGGTCGATGGTGCCAACTTTCTGGACCAGTACCGTGAAGCGCAAAGTCTCGCCGAAGCGGGTGAGAGTTTAGGTGAAGACGACGAGCGCAACGTCGCCGACCTGCTGGTCGATCAAATCGAGTTTTGCGATGTGCTACTAATCAGCAAAACGGACCTGATTGATGCAAAAGAGCTAGAGGCGCTAAAGGCTATCCTACACTCGCTGAACCCCAACGCGGAGCTGGTGCCAATCACCCAAGGCGGCGTGCCGCTGGATAAAGTGCTGGATACCGGCAAGTTCAATTTCGAGCGTGCCCAGCTAGCACCAGGCTGGCTAAAGGAGATGCGCGGCGCGCATGTGCCAGAGACCGAAGAGTACGGGATTGGCAGCTTTGCCTATCACGCCCGTCGCCCCTTCCATCCGCAGAAATTCCACGATCTGCTGAACCAGGAGTGGTTTGGTAAAGGTCTGTTGCGCTCGAAAGGCTTTTTCTGGCTGGCCACTCGCCCTCAATCTGCTGGTCAGTGGAGCCAGGCAGGCGGCATCGCCCACCACGGCCCGGCCGGGGTATTCTGGAAAGCCATTCCCGAAGAGCGTTGGCCAACAGACCCAGAAACGCGTCAGTTTATTATGGAGAAGTGGCAGGAGCCGTTTGGCGATATGCGCCAGGAGTTGGTATTTATCGGCCAGAATCTGGATCAACCCCGGATGCGTGAAGCGCTGGACGCCTGCCTACTAAGCGAAGGTGAGCTGTTGCTTGGTATGACCGCGTGGAAGCAACTACCCGACCCCTTCCCTGCCTGGGAATAACCTAACCGGCTACTCTGCCCCCACGGCCCAGTGCTGCTGCATTTGCAGGAAGGTGAGCGAAGCCGACCAAGTAATCAGCATAAACCCGATCAGACCTTCGGCGCTGAGAAGCAATCGGATACCACCCTCGGGGGTTAGGTCACCAAAGCCGAGGGTGGTATAGCTTGTTGCCGACACATAGAGATAATCCCAAATCGTCACCGCTTCGCTGCCCGAAAGTTGACCCGTTTCAGGCAGGTATTGAAGAGCTGCCAACGCGAGGGCAAACAGACAAATTTCGGCAACATGCGCTCCAAACAGCGAAAACATGAGTACTAAAAAACGCCGCCTTAACGTTAGCGGCCAATACTCAAGTTTACGGCTCACCCGAATGGCCACTTCAAAATGCACAACCACACTGGCCAGTACCGCTATCGCCGTAATAAGAATGGCCGCCCCACTTCCGCTTAACATTGCTGCTCCCTGCATTAATTTCCAAGAAAGTGCTTCAGCGTAGACAATGATCGGCCTTATGTGTAAACACAGTACCTTTTAGCGTTCCACATATCCCGCCGCCCACTCACGCACCTGTGGATAGCCGCGCTGTTCAAAGACCGCGAAGCCGTTAAGGCTTCGCGCTTTGAGCGGGGTAAACACCGGCATGGTTAAGCCGCACAAAAAGTGCGCCACCCGCTGGGCATTGGGCGGCTGGCCGAGCTGTTCGGTGTGGCGCTCAATCAATGGTGTGGCGTAACGCTGAAAATCAGCGTCAGAGAGTGAGGGAGGAAGCGGCGCATCTGGAAGCCGCACGCTGTTTCCATAGCACACCGAGCAGTGACCACAGCGGCCCTGCTCGGCATTGGATGGTGTATCAAAAGTACTATCGCCAAAGTGCTCGGCTAGCCGCCGCGTCAGGCAGCTCTCCGACTCAAACAGCGCCAGCATGGCCTGCAGTCGCTCAATCTCTATCCGTTCCCGATTCAGGCAGTCGTCGTACAACTGGCTCGCCAGCGTCTCAATGGCAAAATTCGGCTTGGACACTTCGTAGACATCGGTCATCCGTTTGCCTTCCAGGGTCAGCCAGCCCTTATCTTGAAAGTACTCAAGGGCGGTAATGACGCGAGCGCGGGAGCCATCAATCTGCTGCGCCTGCCCCGCCTGGTGTAGGCGGTCAAAATCCACCGTGCCCCAGGTGCGTGCGATGGGAATATTATCGACTAAAAGCCGCACAAAGGTCGCCCGTTCACCTTCAAAACGGTTTACCAATTCACTAGGCTCGAGATGGTAGCGCAGCCGATACTCAGCTAGAAATGCGAAGCGCGGCGCGATAATGCCGTGCATCTCCAGCCGCACCAACAGCGTTTTAAGCGGCAGCGGGCGGATATTGGTATCCCGGGAAAGCGTATTGAGCAGCACCTCCCACTGACGATCCGGCGCTTGGCTTGCCGTAGCGATCTCTTCCAGTAGCCGGTAAATGCCGCCGTATTCGGGAGTATCGCCATAAACAAAGTTTTCCAGTACCCGCAGACCATCCCGCCCGGCCATGGTCAGGCAGGTGGAAGGCAGGCCGTCGCGCCCCGCCCGGCCAATCTCCTGGCTGTAGTTCTCGATCGATTTAGGCAAGTCATAGTGCACCACGTTACGAATATCGCCCTTGTCGATGCCCATGCCAAAAGCAATGGTGGCCACAATACAGGGCGATTCCCCGCCCATAAATTGACGCTGAATCTCGTCCCGCCGCTGGGAATTTAGCCCCGCGTGGTACGCCTGGGCGGCAATACCCTGGGCCACTAGCGCCTTTGCTACGCGTTCGGCAGTTTGCTGGAGGGTAACGTAAATAATCGTCGGCGCTTCGCTACCCGGCTGCATCTGCGGCTTTAGCCAGTCAATCAGCTGCTGTTGGCGATCCTCCATGGCAGGCGCCACCAGTAGCTCCAAATTTGAACGGTAAAAACCGGTGGTGATGACGTTATCCGCTGCGATGGCAAACTTCTCGCCCATATCGGCAATAACGGTGGGCGTTGCCGTGGCGGTGAGCAGCAGGACTTGGGGAATAGCAAAGTCGCGCTGGTAGTCCGGTAGCTTCAAATAGTCGGGGCGGAAGTTATGCCCCCATTCAGAGAGGCAGTGGGCTTCGTCGACCACCAGCAGCGATATCTGAACCTGGCGTAGAAAGTGCCGAAAGCGCTCGTTCTTGAGCCGCTCCACCGAGACCATCAATATTTTAAGCTCGCCGCTTTTGGCGCGCTCCATGACATCCCGGGTGGTGTCGCGGTCTTGGGTAGAGTCAATACTAGCCGCTGCCACGCCGTGGCGGGCCAGAAAAGCGAGCTGATCCTGCATAAGCGCCAGCAGCGGCGATACCACCAGGGTTAAGTGCGGCAAATGCAGTGCCGGGAGTTGATAGCAAAGTGACTTTCCCGCGCCTGTGGCGAAAATAGCCGCCGTGGAGTGCCCCGCCAACACCCTGGAGACCACCGCCTGCTGCCCGCCACGAAAGTCGTCAAAACCAAATACGTCTTTCAGCGTTTGCTGCGGTGATATAGGGGGCATGAATACTCCTTGATAGCGAAATTCCGGCTTAAAACGCTTTCTCCAGCGCAAAGCGCGACTGGGTGTGACCTTCTTTAGTCACCGTTTCAACAAACATGTCGAGCGGGCGCACCCAGAGGCCGTATTCACCGTAAAGGGCGCGGTAGACTACCAGAGGCTCTTCGCTTTCGCTGTGCTGGGCAGTGCCGAGCACTTCGTAAAGGCTGCCTTTGTAGTGGCGATAAATACCGGGAACGGGGGCGCTCATTGGCTCTCCTCTTGAGTGGCGTTTGCGGCGGCTGGCTGGTTGGCTTTTTTGGCGAGGCGTTCGAGCACCTTTGAAGCGGCGACAAAACCAAACGTGCCGGTTAAAAAGGTTGCCGCACCAAAGCCCGAAGCGCAGTCCAACCGCGTGGCATCACCACTGCCGGGCTTTTGCAGGCAGACTTCACCGTCGGCGCCGGGATAGATCAACTGCTCATCGGAGTAAACGCACTCCACCGAGAAGCGCCGTTTGGGGTTGCGGGAAAAGCCGTAATCCCGACGCAGCCGCGAGCGTACTTTGGATAGCAGCGGGTCGTGCTCTGTGCGGGTGAGATCCGCTACTTGAATGCGCGTTGGGTCGGTTTGTCCACCGGCCGCACCGGTCACGGTGATGGGCATTTTGCGTCGCTTGCACCAGGCGATCAGCGCGGCTTTGGCAATCACGCTGTCTATGGCATCCACCACGTGATCAGCATCATCGGGGATACGCTCGGCCAGGTTGGTGGGGGTCACGAAGGCAGTGTCCGCCACAATCTCGATTTCCGGGGCAATCAAGCGGCAGCGCTCGGCCAGCACATCAACCTTGGGCTGACCGATAGTACCATCCAGCGCGTGGAGCTGGCGGTTAACGTTGGAAACGCAGACGTCATCCAGGTCTATCAGCGTCAGCTTGCCAATGCCCGAGCGTGCCAGCGCCTCTACCGTCCAGCTCCCAACCCCACCGACACCGACCACCACCACGTGGGCATGGCGAAACGCATCAAATGCACGCTGACCGTAGAGGCGACGAATCCCACCAAAGCGAAAGTCATAATCACTAGAAACATTGTTGTTAGAAACTAAGTCATTAGAAACTGAGTCGCTAGCAACTGAGTCTGCAGAAGGAGGTTTCACGTTAGCCGTGGACATTGGAGAGGTTGAGGGCATAGCAGATTCACTCATAGCGCTTGAAGGGCTGAAGGCGTGGTGTGAGGCGGTGTGCGCACGCTATCCAGCGGCAAATGACCCGCCCAGCCAAGCTGATTAAACAGCGCGATCATGGTGTCATCCAAGGCGCAGCTCAATTGCACACGCTTGTCTAACAGGGGATGGTCAAAGGCCAAATAGGTTGCGGCGAGCAGTAAGCGTGGCGCGCCCATCTGGTCGGCAAAAAAGCGGTTGTGGACACTTTTACCGTGCTTGGCATCTCCAATAATCGGATAGCCCCGCCGCGAGAGGTGACGGCGAATTTGATGGCGGCGCCCGGTCATCGGCCGCGCTTCGACCAGCGAATAGCGCGCCACCGGATAGCGGTCGACTTGCACTGGCAGCTCAACGCTATCTAGGCGGCGAATATCGGTCATCGCCGGCATGGCTGGCATTTCCGCCTTGGGGCGTGTGCCGTCCTCCTCCCGCAGCGGGTAGTCCAAACGTTCGCTTTCCGGCGCTTTACCGCGCACCACCGCCAGGTAGCGCTTCTCCACCTGCCGCTCACTAAACGCTTCGCTGAGCAGGCCAGCCACTGTTGAAGATAGCGCAAACACGATCACCCCCGAAGTCGGTCGATCCAGCCGGTGAACGGGATAGACCCGCTTGCCAAGCTGGTCGCGTAGGCGCTGAAGTAGAAATTCGGTTTCACCACGCGCCAACGCCGAGCGATGCACCAAAAGCCCTGCCGGCTTATGCACTGCAACGAGGTGCTCATCCTGGTAGAGGATGTTGAGTGGCGTCATAACGATCCCCGGTTAAAGCTAACAATCTAAATAGGGCGCCATTGTCGCGGCTTGGCCATGAGATGTCATCAACTGGATAAGGTGGCGAAGTCCACCCTAGACGGCTACCTTGAATGGGCAACGCTGCTACAGCGTTTCCATGGATTCGGAAGGAGAATACTCTATGCGCTATTCAACACCACTTACCGCTATTGCTGCCTCGTTACTGCTCGCCACGTCGGCGGCGCATGCGAATGAAACGCTTGATGTGGAGATGCATAAAGTCAGCGCCGAAGGAGTTGAAGAGTCGATTGGTACCGTATCCCTGGAGCATACGGATCATGGCTTATTGCTGACACCCTCGCTTACGGATCTTGAACCCGGTGTTTACGGTTTTCACGTCCACCAGAACGCCAGCTGTGAACCTGAAGAGAATGACAGCGGTGAAATGACCGCTGCGCTATCTGCAGGTGGCCACTATGACCCCGAAGAGACCGGCACGCACCAAGGTCCTTACGGTGAAGGTCATTTAGGCGATCTGCCGGTGCTAACCGTTAATGAAGAGGGCGAAGCCAATCTGCCCGTTCTTGCCCCGCGCCTCAGCATGGAAGATATGCCGGGTCGCAGCCTGATGATTCATGAAGGTGGCGATACCTACAAAGATGAGCCCCACCTGGGCGGCGGCGGCACCCGGATGGCCTGCGGCATCGTTGAGTCTTAAAATTTGCCGTTGCTAAACGATAAAATGGGCAGCCATTCGGCTGTCCATTTTTTTGCTTACAACCCACTAAAGTCTAACTGTGATTTTATAGTGCTTATCTGTACATTCAGCCCGGCTAAAGAAGTGCCTGCTTGCATGCTCATCGGCATGCTCGCCCATTCCCCTCACTGCTCTAGGTACCTTAGATGATCACCTTTATCGTATCGATCCTGCTGCTGATAGCGGGCTACTTTACCTATGGGAAATTCGTTGAGCGCGTCTTCGTGACTGACCGCAAACGTCAGACGCCCGCTTTCAGCATGCGCGACAACATCGACTACGTGCCGATGAACACCACGCGTAACTCGCTCATTCAGTTATTAAACATTGCCGGTGTCGGCCCTATTTTTGGCCCAATTCTCGGCGCGCTGTATGGACCGGTGGCGTTTATTTGGATTGTGGTCGGCTGCATTTTTGCCGGCGCCGTGCACGATTACCTGACCGGCATGATCTCGATCCGCAACCACGGCGCTCACTTGCCACAGCTGGCAGGCAAGTTCCTGGGTAAAGCAATGAAGCACGTGGTCAATGGCTTCGCCATTCTGCTGCTACTGTTAGTCGGCACGGTTTTTGTCACCTCGCCTGCGGCGCTGCTGGCCAATATGACCTCACTGTCGCTAACGCTGATCATCGTCGCTATCTTTATTTACTATCTGATTGCCACCCTACTGCCGATTGATAAGGTCATCGGTCGTATCTACCCTTACTTTGGTGCCCTGCTGCTGTTCAGCGCGGCGGGTATCGGTATCGGCTTGATCGTTACTGGCGCTCCGATTCCCGAGCTCTCGTTCCAGAATATGCACCCCGACGCTGCACCGATTTTCCCGCTGCTGTTTTTAACCATTTCCTGCGGCGCGCTTTCCGGTTTTCACGCCACCCAAACGCCGATCATTTCGCGCACCACGCAAAACGAAACCAATGGCCGCAAAATTTTCTACGGCATGATGATCACCGAAGGCATCATTGCGATGATCTGGGCGGCCGCCGCCATGAGCCTGTTCTACGGCGACCAGTCGCTTTCCGATGTACTGGCTGCCGGTGGCCCTGCCGCGGTAGTAAGTGAAGTTTCTACCACCATGCTCGGCGCTGTAGGCGGCACCCTGGCGGTACTCGGCGTTATTGTGCTGCCGATCACCTCGGGCGATACCGCTTTCCGCAGTGCACGGATGATCATCGCCGACTACATCAAGATCGATCAAAAGCCGATTATGAAGCGCGTCATGGTCGCTCTCCCGCTGTTTGTGGTGTCTTACGCGCTAACGCACATGGACTTCACCCTGCTGTGGCGCTACTTCTCCTGGGCGAACCAGACCACCGCCGTCATCGCCCTATGGGTAGGTACCATGTACCTGGTGCTGTCGCGTAAGCCTCACTGGATTACCTCAATCCCCGCCACCTTTATGACCATGGCCACGTTTACCTACTTAGCCTATGCGCCGATCGGTTTTGGTCTGCCGCTGCAGCTAAGCTATGTGGTGGCTGCGCTAGGCACGCTCCTTTGCATTGCGCTGTTTATGAAGCGTGTACGCCGCTTGAGCCGCACAACCTTTGCCGTTGATGAGCCTGTAACATCAGCGCTCGCCGCTGGCAAAACAGGTGATAGGCTGGCCACTAGTTCGTAGTGCGATGAAGGTTGAGTACCAGCAATAAAAAACGGGCAGCCTATGGGCTGCCCGTTTTGCGTTGCGCTAATAGCTGAGCTAAAAGTCAGCTAACAAATTGGCTAAAGCGTTTTACTCTTCGCCTGCCATTTGCATCTGGCGCTGCAGGTAGTTCTGAATACCGACCTGCTCAATCAGTTTGAGCTCAGTCTCGATATGGTCGATGTGACCTTCTTCGTCGGCGAGCAGATCGCGGAGCATATCGCGGGTAACGTAATCTTTAACGCTTTCGCAGTAAGTGATGGCTTCGATATAGTCGTTGCGGCCATCGTGCTCGATTTTAAGATCGCTTTCGAGCATCTCTTTGACGTTTTCACCGATGTGCAGCTTGCCCAGGTCTTGCAGGTTGGGAATGCCTTCAAGGAACAGAATGCGCTCAATGATCTTGTCAGCGTGCTGCATCTCTTCGATGGATTCATCGTATTCCCATTTGGCTAGCGCTTTCAGGCCCCAATCTTTGTACATTTTGGCGTGCAAAAAGTACTGATTAATCGCGACCAGTTCGTTACCGAGCGCCTTATTGAGATGCTCGAGAACTTTAGTATCACCTTTCATAACGTCACCTTATCTACTGTAATGCTGATGTATATGCCAATGGTTAAGCTGGCCTTTAAATAACGCGATCAAGCAGTTACGTTTGGAGAGAAGTATAGACGTGTATAGCTATACTCCCAGCTTTCCAGAGAGTATAGATAAGGTATTCAAAAGTTCAAGCAAATCATATATTTGCTAAAGATAACCCTAACAATAGTGATTCGCGTCACACGGCGTAAGCAAGGCCCATATCGGCTTCTTGGCGTGCTTCATGAACGGCATCGCGGGTAATAGATTTAGCGTAGCACGCGCACTTACCGCACTGCGTTGCGCAGCCGGTTGCTTCGCGTACTTCTCGCCAGCTGCGCGCTCCGTCGCTAACGTGCTGGCGAATCTGATGGTCGGTTACTCCCTTGCACACGCAAACGTACATGGCGACACCTCATAAAAGTCATGAGATGAATGTAAATGATTCGCATACATCTTATCAAGTAGAAATGACTGCTTTTTGTTATCTATTCGTCTTAACCAACAAAAGCACCACCATAAGATGTTGTCTCAGCGCTACTTTTCGGCTCACGTCAGTAAGAATTATTTTTTCGGCAAAACCACCGTGTGCGTCTTGGAAACAATATCCGGCCAGCTACGACGCTGTTTATCGAACAACACCCATAAGTAGCCCAAACCAAACGCCAATAGCGAGAGCCATGCTACCGCGCAGCGGATAAGGCACTGCTTTAAGTTCAATGAACGCCCCTCTTCCGTTTGCACCCTTAATCGCCAAGCCTGCATGCCCAAGGTCATACCCCCACGCGACCAGGAAAAAACGAAAAAAAGTGTGACAAAAAACACCAGCATAAGACGCAGACTCCAAATATCACCGGGCGTAGTGCCAACCTCTTCGGGCTGTTGGCCAAGCACATAGCGGAAAAAAACCATATGCGCGACCGTGACCGCGATCCAAATCGCGGTGACTAAGAAGCCGTCGTACAGCATGGCGCCCAGTCGTCGGCCAAGGCCCGCTGGCCATACGCTATCCAACTGAGTAAAGCGTCGTGTTCCCATCGTTTTTCTCGGCTCCTGGTTGGCTGTTTTGGATAATCATCGGCCGTAGTAGCTCGCCGTTGCGGCATTAACCGTTGCGACGTAGGAAGAAGATCCCGACCCCTGCACACGCCAGAGTCGGCACCAGCACAGCCCAGACGGGTGAAAAGCCAAAAATCGTCGAGGCGGGCGCCAGCAGATCCTGAACGTACTTAAAGGTAAGCCCGGTGATAACGCCGTAAAACACCCGGGTGCCTGCAGCCACGGTGCGCAGGGGACCAAACACAAAGGAGGCAGCAATTAGCACCAGCGACCCCATGGTGAGTGGCATCAGCATCTTCTGCCAAAAATAGAGCAGCGCTTGGTCATTCTGCAGGCCCTGACCTTCAAGGAACTGTGCATAAGCCCAAAGTTCGCTGGGTGCCTGACTCTCAATATCGCGCAGCAGCCGCTCTAGTTGGGTGGGCGTAAAGGAGGTTTCCCAGTCCAAGCTTGCGGCTTGGTCAGACTCGGTATGATCATCAAAAATGCGCGTGGTAGTGACGTTTTCCAAACGCCAAGCATCGCCCTCCCAGCGAGCACGCTGGGCGTAGGTGGCTTCGACTAGCTGCTGCTCATCAAAACGGTAGCGGGATAATTCAAGCACGATATCATCCGCACGAATCGCCCCGAAACGGTAGACGCTGTCGCCCTCAATCTGCCAGCCACTGCGGCTGGTTAGCATGGTCCCTTCGCCCTGGACTTTTTCCAGTCGCCACGCCTCGGCATACTGCTCGGTGCGCGGGCTGACATACTCGGCGACTAACAGCACTACAACCACTACGACTAGAACTGGCTTCATCACTCCCCACAAAATCCGCGCCAGGGAGCGGCCAGCGGCGCGCATGACGGTAAGCTCGTTGCTGGAAGCCATGCTGCCCAAACCAATCAGCGCCCCGATCAATACCGCCACCGGGGCGTACTGATAGAAGCGCCAAGGTGTACGCATTAGCAAGTAAAGGAGTGCATCTAAGGCCGTATAGCCTTCCTGTACATCACCTAAATCATCGATATAGGCGATGGTAATATCCAAGCCCAATAGCACGAACTGAACGACGATAATGGCCGCCAGCACGTTGCGGGCAATATAACGGTCGAGACGGTCAAGCACCATTAGCGCATCCCCTTGTGTTGCGAGCGCCATAGCAATAATAGGCCCAGCCCTAAAAACAGCCCATGCACTGGCCAAACGCCCAGCATGGTGGGCCAAGTACCGCTGCCAATCGCATCAACTACCGCAAGCAGCAGGCTGAGATAGGCGACGTATAAAAATACGGCAGGTAGTAGCTTGCCAAAACGCCCCTGACGGGGATTAACCCGTGAAAGTGGCTGCGCCAATAAGGCCAATACAAACACCATCAGTGGCAGCCCGGCCCGCCACTGCCACTGGGCTTGGGCACGGGGGTTGGGATTATTCCATAGCGCGGCCGTGGTGGCGTACTCCAGTGAATCAAGCTCCTGTCGGTCGCGACTCAAACCCAGGCGCAGCGTGTAGCGCTCAAACGTGAGCCGCTCGGCGCTCTTCTCGCCAGGCGTCACCCCGTAGCGCTCACCGTCATCCAACACCAGAAAACGGCTACCGGTTTCGAGGCGGGTTTCCTGATAACCCGATACCGCGCGGGTAACGAAGTCGTGGGTGCCTTCGTCGCCCGGCTGGTTCTGTTCGTGCACCAGCACGTCTCGCATTTCTGTGCCGTCGCTAGAGAAGCCGCCTATATACGCGGTACGGCCACCGCCGAACTCTTGAAAGCGCCCTGGGGCCAGGACGGAAACATCCAGGCGGCTACGCTGCTCTTCCAGCGCAGTCTCGGTTTGCAGCGCCCCAAAAGGCGTCAGCCATAGACTACAGATACCGACCAGCACCGCGACGACGCTGGCGGGCAGCAGGGTCACTTTCAACAGCCGCGTGGGGCTCATCCCGCAGGCGACCATCACGGTGATTTCGCTGTTCATATAGAGCTGCCCGTAGGCGAGCAGGATGCCTAGAAAAAACGACAGCGGTAGGATCAATTCCATAAAGCCAGGCAGGTGAAACATCATCAGACTACCTAACATGGAGACAGGGATATCGCCTTCCGCCGCGTCCGAAAAATAACGGATAAAGCGGCTGCCCATGATCACCAGCAGTAGAATGCCAGCGACCGCTGACATGGTGAGTAACACTTCGCGAGTTAGATACCGAAATAAAATCAACGCGCTCTCCGGCTAGTCGTGCAGGATGCCATGCAATAAGCGCATGGCTTGGGTACACTAATCAAACTATTCACAGTCCCTTTTCAAAATCAAAAGCAACGGGGCATTATCCCGAATCCCTCGATGCTTGTCTTGTTGGAGACGTCATGGAATTTTCCGTTCAGACCGCGAACCCAGCCAAAGCTGAAACACCCTGCCTCTTGGTACCGGTTTTTAAAGGGGGCGATCTATTACCCACCGTCGCCAAACTGGACGACGCCAGCGAGCGCCTGATCGGCCAGTTACTGGAGCGCGGCGACTTTGACTCAGCGCTGGGCAACGTGCAAATGGTACCCTTTGCACCGGGCCTGGGCACCGAACGCATCTTACTGGTGGGCTTGGGTGAGCGCGAAAAATGCCAGGAAGCGGCCTTTATCAAGGCGCTGGATGCGGCCATGACCGCGCTGGTAAAGCTGCCCATCGATGAAGCCAGCGTCGTATTTGGCGATGTTCCGCTGACTGACCGCGATGCGGCCTGGAAAGCACGCAAGGTAATGGAAGCGGCCGAGCGGGCTATTTATCGCTTCGACCAGTTCAAATCATCGCCTGCACCGGCCCCCAGCCTTGCCAAGCTGACATTAATGATCAGCGATGCTGATGCTGTGCCCCAGGTTAAGCAAGGTGCGTTAGTGGGCAATGCTATTGGCCAAGGCATCAACTATACCCGCACCCTGGGCAACCTGCCCGCTAACATCTGCACGCCCCGCTATTTAGCAGAGCAGGCGCAGCAACTGGGCCGCGACTCAAAAGGCGCGCTTGAGGTCGAAATTCTCGATGAAGAAGCGCTGGAAGCCTTGGGCGCAGGTTCGCTGCTCTCTGTAGGTCGTGGCAGCAAAGAGCCAACACGCCTGATCGTTATGAAGTACCAGGGCGCCGAAGAAAGCGAAGAAGCGCCCCATGTATTGGTAGGCAAAGGCATTACCTTTGATACCGGCGGCATTTCGCTCAAGCCCGGCGAAGGCATGGACGAAATGAAGTTCGACATGTGCGGCGCCGCCAGCGTATTCGGCACCGTCAAAGCGGTGTTGGCGATTAAACCCAAGCTCAATCTGGTATTTATCGTTGCCGCTGCGGAAAACATGCCCGACGGCAATGCCACCAAGCCTGGCGATATCATCAAAACCCTTAAAGGCCTGACCGTCGAAGTGCTCAATACCGACGCGGAAGGCCGCCTGGTGCTGTGCGATGCACTCACTTATGCCGAGCGCTTTACCCCGGCCAGCGTGGTGGATATCGCCACTCTCACCGGCGCCGTGATTGTGGGCCTGGGCCACCACGCTACCGGGCTGCTCTCCAACGACGACGACCTGGCGCTGGATCTGCTGGATGCGGGCGAAGCCGCCTGGGATCGCGCTTGGCACCTACCGCTATGGGACGAGTATCAAGAGCAGCTTGAATCCAACTTTGCCGATCTGGCCAATATTGGCGGCCGCCCGGCGGGCACGATTACCGCCGCATGCTTTTTGTCGCGCTTTGCCGATCACTTCCCCTGGGCGCACCTGGATATTGCCGGTACCGCCTGGCACTCCGGCAAGCAGAAAGGCGCCACCGGCCGTCCTGTGGGGCTGCTAACCCAGTACCTGCTTGATCGTGAAACAGACGCGCAAGTAGAAAAGAGCGACACCTAATATCACAACGCGTCATCAACGGTTGCCTTTCAGCGCGGCAACCGTTAAACCTGAACATATCAAGGTGCAGCGGGCTAACACTCGCTGGGCCTCTATCGCTATCAACTTATCGTCAATAACACCCAACCGTCCTGCTAACAGAGTCGGTTCAAGCGGAGAGTAACAGCCGTGCCCACTGCCAGCTTTGAAACGAGTTTTGAAACCCTGCCATCCAATCAACCGATGGCCGATGAAATACGTGACAATATTCTTAAAAATCCCGGCTTTGGTCGCTACTTTACCGATCATATGGCGCACATCCGTTGGACTGGCGATGCTGATTGGCACGGACATCAGGTGCGCCCCTACGGCCCGCTAACCCTCGACCCTGCTGCCTCTGTACTGCACTACGGCCAGGAGATTTTTGAGGGCATCAAAGCCTATCGCCATGCCGACGGCTCTATCTGGACATTCCGCCCAGAGAAAAACGCCGAGCGTTTTCGCCGCAGTGCCCGCCGCTTGGCACTGCCAGAGCTTTCCGATGAAGACTTTATTGGCTCACTGAAAGCGCTATTGGCGCAAGACCACGCCTGGGTGCCAACGCCTGCCAGCGCTTCTGACGAGTGCAGCCTCTATCTACGTCCGTTTATGATCGCCTCGGAAGCGTTTCTGGGCGTACGTCCATCGCAGGAAGTCGATTACTACGTGATCGCCTCTCCGGCGGCGGCGTACTTTAAAGGCGGCGTTGCCCCGGTTTCGATCTGGCTCTCCTCGAACTATAAGCGCGCTGCCCCCGGTGGGACCGGCTTTGCTAAATGTGGCGGTAACTACGCCGCTTCATTAGCCGCGCAGAAAGAGGCCGAAGCCCATCAGTGTGGTCAGGTTGCGTTTCTTGATGCCGCTGAAAACAAGTGGGTGGAAGAGCTCGGCGGTATGAACCTGTTCTTCGTCTTCAAAGACGGTCGCTTGGTCACCCCGCGCCTGACCGACACCATTTTAGAAGGCGTGACGCGCAATTCTGTCCTCACGCTGGCCAAAGATGAAGGTCTGACGCCGGAAGAGCGCGCTATCAGCATCGACGAGTGGCGTGAAGGCGCGGCGTCTGGCGAGATCACCGAAGTATTTGCCTGCGGCACCGCTGCGGTCATCACCCCGGTGGGCGAACTGGTCAGCGGGAACGAGCGTATTCGTCTCACAGCAGATAACAACAGCAATGAGGTCGCCATGCGCATCCGGACCAAGCTACTCGATCTGCAGTACGGCCGCAGCGAAGATAAGTACGGCTGGCTAACCAAGCTGGTGTAACGCTAGGGCTTACCCCACATACCGCCGCATTTTATGCGGCGGTGTTGTTTCTGGAACCGACTTACCTGGTGGAACCGCCATGGCGCGCATTGATTTCTACATTTTGCCCGATACAACCTTAGAAGCGCGTTTGCAGTTTGCCTGCAAGCTCGCCGAAACCATCTGGCGCAAAGGCTACCGCCTGCATTTGCATTGCGAAGATAAAGCCCTCGCCGAGCAGGCCGATAACGCGCTGTGGAATTTCCGCCCGGACGCCTACCTGCCCCACGCATTAGAAGATAGTGAAATGGCCAACAGCGTACCGATCACGCTAGGCTGGCAGCAGTTGCCGGTGCCCAAGGAAGAGACCGCGCTACTCAACCTGCACCCCGATATCCCCGAAGGCGTAGAGCGCTACGCGCGAATTGCCGAGATCATCAATCAGCATCAACAAGTGCTGGTCGCCAAACGCGCCTGCTGGCAGCGCTATAAAGAAATGGGTCATGAGGTCGTGCCGCATAAGTTGGGGTAAATGGCCGGGGAGACCATATACCATAAAGACGTGACCCCGCACTTGGCGGGGCCGTTAACAGAGTTAGCCACCCTGTTGCTGCATCTGCTCCTGCATCTGCTCCTGCATCTGTTGTTGCATTTGCTCTTGCTGCTGAGCCATGGCCTCATCCAGTTGTTCGCGCTGTTCCTGAGTGAATACGCCTTCGATCTGAGACTGTATAATGACGCTTTCAGCGGTCATCTCGGCCGTTAGGTCACCAAGACGCTCCGCGTCCGCACGAATGGAAGCTTCATCGTAATCGGGCTGAACCTGCTCGCCGAGTTGCTGTTGCAACTGCTGGGCTTCCTGCTCCTTGCCACTGATTTCATCTTGCATCTGGGTCAAGAGGTTGCTCATCTCTTCTTTCTGGCCTTCATCCAGATCCACCATTTCGTCGAGTTGATTAACTTGGTCATCGACACTGGGGGTGCCACCACCCATTTGTTGGGCCATGGCGGGAACACTGAATGCCAGTGCTGCGACTGCCGGAACGAAAAGCTTAGCTACGTGCATAAAAACTCCAATTACTTACAAATTTGTATTTCCTGCCCGACAAAATCCTGACGGGTCTTGTGGTCCGACACTGCTGTTTTCAAAAAATTCGTCGTAACGGTAAATTGTTGATTACCATAAGCGGGTCCTTGCCGCGCTATTCGCATCCATGGAGACGTCAACGTGCTCACGCGCTACCCTTTAGCCGTTATTGTTATCGCCCAACTGTTTGGCACCTCACTGTGGTTTAGCGTTAATGGCGTTGGCTTGGCGCTTCAGGAGGCACTAGGCCTAAGCGAAAGCGATTTAGGTCTGCTCACCATCGCCGTTCAGGCCGGGTTTATTAGCGGCACGCTGCTGATCGCAACCACCGGCATTGCCGACCGCATTCGTGCCAGCCACCTGTTTGCGATCTCCGCTGTTCTCGGCGCGCTGATCAACGCCGCCTTTATCGGCGTCGCCGAGAGCGTGACGTTAGCTGCTGTTGCGCGCTTTGCGACAGGGCTCTGCCTGGCGGGTATCTACCCGCTGGGTATGAAGCTGGTGGTGAGCTGGACACCCAGCCACGCCGGGGCGGCGTTGGGCTGGCTGGTGGGTATGCTCACCCTGGGTATCGCCTCCCCGCACCTGCTACGCGGTTTAACACTGAATTTACCCTGGCAGTGGCCACTGCTGCTGGCCTCACTGCTGGCGTTGGTCGCCGCGCTGATGATTTTCAAACTGGGCGTTGGCCCCCACCTCCCGGCGACCGCCAAAAGCGGACGGCCTTGGGCGGGTTTAGCGGCGTTCAGGCAGCCCCGTTTTCGTGCCGCTGCGCTGGGTTATTTCGGCCACTGCTGGGAACTGTATGCGCTGTGGGCGCTGGTGCCGTTTCTGGTCGCCCGGGAACTGGAGCGTTTGGGCGCTTCAAACAGCGCTCAGCCCTGGCTAAGTTTTGCGGTGATCGCGTTGGGCTTACCGGGCTGCGTGCTCGCAGGCAAATGGAGCCGCCACATCGGCAGCGACCGAGTGGCCTGCATAGCATTGGCAACCTCAGGTGCGCTCTGTTTGGTTTATCCCCTGTTGGGCGGCGCCTCGCCCTGGCTGCTGCTGACACTTCTCGGATTATGGGGCGTTAGCGTTATTGCCGACTCCGCGCAGTTCTCTGCGCTGGCCAGCGCCACGGCTCCACCCGAGCGGCTAGGGGCGGCGCTGGCGATGATGAATGCTATTGGTTTTGGGTTGACCATTCCTTCCATCGCACTGGTCACCTCGCTATGGTCGAGCCAGTCGCTGGCGGTCATTTGGTGGCTATTGCCAGGGCCCATCCTCGGGCTTATCGCCATGCGCGGGTTTTCTGCCCATAAACAGTTCTCATAAACACATCGCATAAGTACTTTGCACCCACAATAGAGCGTGAGTAGCCCCTGACGACCACGGCCCTTACGCGGTATACTCACGCCCATTAACTTATGCACTTATTCACATTTCTCGCCAGCCGTGAGCCAACTCTCCATGGAAAAGACCTACCAACCCGAACAGATCGAAACCCGCTGGTACGAGCGCTGGGAAGCTGACAACCGTTTCGCTCCCTCCGGCCAGGGCACGCCTTTTTCGATCATGATTCCACCGCCCAATGTGACCGGCAGCCTGCACATGGGCCATGCGTTCCAGGACACCATCATGGATACCTTGACGCGCTGGAAACGGATGCAGGGCAATAACACCCTGTGGCAGGTAGGCACCGACCACGCCGGTATCGCCACGCAGATGCTGGTGGAGCGCAAGATTGCGGCTGAAGAGGGCAAGACCCGCCACGACCTGGGCCGCGATGCGTTTATCGACAAGGTGTGGGAGTGGAAACACGAGTCCGGCGGCCATATTACCCGCCAGCTGCGCCGCATGGGCGCCAGCGTCGACTGGTCTCGCGAACGCTTCACCATGGACGACGGCTTCTACAAAGCGGTGCAGGAAGTGTTTGTGCGCCTGCATGAAGAGAAGTTGATTTATCGTGGCAAGCGCTTGGTCAACTGGGATCCGACGTTACACACCGCCATTTCTGACCTGGAAGTGGAGAACAAAGAGCAGCAGGGCAGTTTCTGGCACTTCCGCTACCCGCTGGCGGACGGCGTCAAAACCGACGATGGCAAAGACTACCTGGTGGTCGCCACCACCCGCCCGGAAACTTTGCTGGGCGATACCGGCGTGGCAGTTAACCCGGAAGATGAACGCTACGCCTCACTGGTCGGCAAGTTTATCGAGCTGCCTCTGGTCGGACGCCGCATTCCAGTAGTCGCCGACGAGCACGCCGATATGGAGAAAGGCTCGGGCTGTGTCAAGATCACCCCCGCTCACGACTTCAACGACTACGAAGTCGGCAAGCGCCAGAATCACCTGCTGATCAATGTCTTCTCCAAAAACGCGGCGATCCTTGAAAGCGCTGAGATTTTCGATCTTAAAGGCCAGCCCCAGCCGGACGAAGATGCCAGCCTGCCCGCCAAGTACGCAGGCCTCGACCGCTTTGAAGCACGCAAGCAGATCGTGGCCGACATGGGCGCCCTGGGCCTGCTGGAGCAAGTCGAAGCCGTTAACAACACCCTGCCTTATGGTGACCGTTCCGGTGATGTCATCGAGCCGCTGCTCACCGACCAGTGGTTTGTGGCCGTGGAGTCCCTCGCCAAGCCCGCTATCGAAGCGGTGGAAAATGGCGATATCCAGTTCGTGCCCAAGAACTACGAGAACATGTACTTCGCCTGGATGCGCGACCTGCAGGATTGGTGTATCTCCCGTCAGCTATGGTGGGGCCACCGCATTCCGGCCTGGTACGACGCCGAAGGTAATGTCTACGTTGCCCGTACGGAGATTGAAGCGCGCGAGAAGCATGAGCTAGGCCCCGATATAACCTTGACGCAAGATGAAGACGTACTCGATACCTGGTTCAGCTCGGGCCTGTGGACGTTCGGCACCCTCGGCTGGCCAGAAGAGACGCCGGAGCTGGAGACCTTCCACCCCAGCAGCGTGCTGGTGACCGGTTTTGACATCATCTTCTTCTGGGTTGCCCGGATGATCATGATGACCCTGAAGTTCACCAAGCAGGTACCGTTCAAGACGGTTTACGTGCACGGCTTGGTGCGCGACGGTCAGGGTCAGAAGATGTCCAAGTCCAAAGGCAACGTGCTCGACCCCATCGACCTGATCGACGGCATTACGCTGGATGAGCTGCTCGAAAAGCGCACCGGCAATATGATGCAACCGAAACAGGCCAAAGCGATTGCCAAAGCGACCAAGGACGAGTTCAAGGACGGCATTGAAGCCCACGGCACCGATGCGCTGCGCTTTACGTTCCTCTCCCAAGCCACCACCGGGCGTGATATCAAGTTCGATATGAGCCGCCTGGATGGCTACCGCAACTTCTGCAACAAGCTGTGGAACGCCTCGCGCTACGTACTGATGAACGCCGAAGGCGAAGATTGCGGCACTGGTGGTGAAGAGGTTGAGCTTTCCCTGGCCGACCGCTGGATTATCTCACAACTGCAAAAAACCGAAGCTCAGGTCACCAAGGCGATGGACGAGTACCGTTTCGACCACGCCTCCCAGGCGCTGTATGAATTCGTTTGGAACGAGTACTGCGACTGGTACCTTGAGCTTTCCAAGCCAGTGTTGTGGGACGAAAATGCCACGGTAGAGGCGAAGCGCGGTACCCGCCGCACGCTGGTACGCGTACTCGAAGCGATTCAGCGCCTTGCTCACCCAATGATGCCCTATATCACCGAAGAGATCTGGCAGCGCGTCTCGCCGCTGGCGGGCGTGTATATGGGTGAAAATGCGTCGATCATGCTGCAAGCATGGCCCGAAGCCGACGAAAGCAAAATCGACGACCAGGCCAGCCTGGATATCGAGTGGCTGAAAGGCGTCATCATCGCCGTGCGTAATATCCGCGCCGAGATGAACATCGCCCCCGGCAAACCGCTTGACGTGCTGCTCACCAAAGGCAAGCCCGAAGACGCCGAGCGCCTGGAGAGCAACCGTCGCTTCCTGTCCAAACTCGCCAAGCTGGAAAGCGTTACCTGGCTTGAAAACCCAGATGACGCCCCGCTCTCAGCCACCCAGTTGGTAGGTGATATGGAAATGCTGGTGCCGATGGCGGATCTGATCGACAAAGATGCCGAAATCGCCCGCCTCTGCAAAGAGATCGAGAAGCAAGACAAGCTGATCGGCGGCATCGAGAAGAAACTCGGCAACGACGGCTTTATCGCCAAAGCCCCGGTCGCCGTGGTGGATAAAGAGCGCGGCAAGCTGGCCGAGTTTCAGGCCACCAAGCAGTTGCTGGAAGAGCAGCGGGCTAAGATTGAAGCGTTATAAAGCTCACTCTTAGCTAAACTAAAGACGGCACCCAAGGGTGCCGTCTGCATTTTGCTCATACTAGCCACGAGTCGAATCTATGGCGAACATGATGGCGAAAATACTGCTGTCTCTAGCGATAATCTATGGTCTGGTAGTGGCATTGATGTGGGCTTTCCAGGATCGTCTACTGTACCTGCCTAATGCGGGTCGCGAGCATGCTGCCACCCCCGCCGACCTAGGCTTGGCGTGGGAAGAAGTGACGCTAACCACTGAAGATGACGTGGCCCTTGATGCCTGGTGGATACCCGCCCCAGTGCCCCGCGCCAGCCTGCTGTTCCTTCATGGCAATGCAGGCAATATTTCACACCGGCTGGAGAGTATCGCTCAGTTTCAGCGCCTTGGGCTGTCGGTATTAATCATTGATTATCGCGGCTATGGTCGCAGCGAGGGGAGTCCGTCTGAGGCAGGCACGGCGCTGGATGCTCGCGCCGCCTGGCAATGGCTGCGTGATGAAGCCGAGCAAGAGGCAGGCGAGATCGTCTTATTTGGTCGCTCGCTGGGTGCGGCAGTGGCCGCAGAGCTCGCCGCGAGCCTTGACGAGCAACAATCAACTCCCGCAGCGGTGATTCTCGAGTCACCGTTTCGTTCGGTGCCAGAGCTCGCCCAGCAGCTCTACCCCTTCCTACCCGCCCGTTGGTTTGCGCGCATTGAGTACCCAGTGGAGACCTACGTAACGCGAATATCCGCCCCGCTACTGGTGATCCACAGCCGCGACGACGAGATCATTCCCTTCGCCCAAGGTGAGGCGGTCTACCAGGCAGCCCGGGAGCCCAAGCAACTACTAGAGATCCAAGGCGGTCATAATATCGGCTTCTTAGACAGCGAACCGGCTTACTCCGCGGGAATCGACGCCTTTCTGCGCTCTTACGCCACGCCTTGACCACTTTTTCTTATAAACGGTGTAAGGTTGGTACAAGAACGGCCACTAAGTGGCATCGCTGATTCAGCAACAACACGGACTGCTCTATGCCGACACCAACTGAAGCGCGTTTACAGGCGCTGGCAACCGAATTAAAGCGGGCCGGAATCACCTACCGTGAGCTTACGCCGATGGCGGATACCGGTCTGGCTCACGATCACGTCTGGATTCATCGCGAAGGCGATGACTGGGTGGCGCGGCTACCGAAGCAGAGTCAGATGAACCTGCCGCCTGCAGAGAACCTCGCCTATCAGACCGCCTGTTACCAGCGCTCTAGCCCTGGCGGGCACACGCCAACACTTCACGACACCCTGCCGCCAAGCGAGGCATTGCCCCGGGGCGGGCTGCTGGTCGAAGCTATCCGGGGTCGTTTGGCCAAGTTGCCGGAAGACTTACCCGCCATCGCCGATGCCTTGGCGAGCCTGCATCGCCAACCGCTGCCCAGTGTCGCTAAGCAGGCACCACTGCTTGCGCCTGAAGACCCATGGCAGGCGATGGTCGATGAGGTGCGCCAGCAGGCGAATTGGTTGGGCGACGCCCAGCTTTCGAGCAAAGTCACGCAGCGCATTAAACAGGAATTGGATCTGCTCCCGCCCCGCTTAAGCGATGCTGCCCCTACGCTGATTAGCTTCGACACCCACCCAGGCAACTTTTTAATCCGTGACGATGGCTGTGCAGTGCTCGTGGATTTAGAGAAGTGTCGTTATGGCCTGCCGGGTATCGATCTTGCCCATACCTCGCTTTACACCTCGACCACTTGGGATATCAACAGCCAAGCCGTGCTTTCACTGCGTGAGGTGATTAACTTTTACCGCCGCTGGCAGTCAGCCATGGGCGACTCGCCCGACACGGACACGCTGGTCGCTTGCCGCCGCGCAACCTGGCTCTGGTCCCTAACTTGGTGCGCTAAATGGCGCGCCCAGCACTTAAACGCCAAAGATGCCCAACAGCGCGGTGAAGACTGGTCGGCAGAGCTCACCGACCCCGCGGTGATTGACCACGTGCGCGACCGCGTTGAGCACTACCTCTCGCTGCCGATTATTGATCACGTTCATAGCGAGCTTCAGTGCTTACAAGCCTCCCTATAACGTTTTTATTTCCCTAATACTGAGGTGTGCGATGTCCATTACCCGTCACCCGCTGCATGCGATTTTTTCAACAGCGCTAGCCACAACTATTTCCACAGCGATGCTAGCCTTTACGCTTCCGGCAATGGCCAACCCTGACCCTAGTGATTGGCAAAGTGTGGTAGCAGAAGCCGAAGGCCAAACCGTTTACTGGAATGCCTGGGGCGGTGATACGCGCACCAATCGCTACATCGACTGGGTGGCAAAGCAGATGCAGGCGCAGTACGGCGTCGAGGTTGAGCACGTAAAACTGGACGATACCGGCAGTGCCGTGGCGCGGGTGCTGGCGGAGAAACAGGCGGGTAACCAAGACGAGGGCAGTATCGACCTGATTTGGATCAACGGCGAGAACTTCGCTGCCATGCGCGAAAACGATCTGCTATTCGGCCCCTTTGCCGAGTCGCTGCCCAATTTCGCGCTCACCAACGCGACCGAAAATCCTGAAGTGGTGACCGACTTTACGCTACCCACCGATGGCTATGAATCGCCCTGGGGTAAAGCGCAGATCACCTTCTATTACGACAGTGCCCAAACCGAGACTCCGCCCCAGGATATGCAGGCACTGCTCGCCTGGGCCGAAGCCAACCCCGGCCAGTTCAGCTACCCGCGTATTCCTGACTTCACCGGCAGTACCTTTTTGAAGCAGGCACTGATCGAGCTTACCGAGCAGGATGAGGCGCTTTACCGACCGGTTTCAGAGAGCGATTTCGAGGCCGTGACAGCGCCACTGTGGACCTATTTGGATACGCTGCACCCGCACCTGTGGCGCAGCGGGCGCACCTTTCCCGACTCGGGTCCCCATTTGCGTACGTTAATGAGCGACGGCGAGCTGAGCCTAGCCTTTTCGTTCTACCCCACCGATGCCGCCGTGGCGGTCATGGAGTATGAGCTGCCCGAAAGCGTACGCAGCTACGTGCTGGAAGGCGGCACGCTGGGTAACGTTCACTTTGTAGCGATTCCCTATAATTCGCCGCATAAAGTCGGCGCTATGGCGCTCGCCAATTTCCTGCTTTCACCGCAAGCTCAGGCACAAAAGCAGTCGCTAGCGATGTGGGGCGACCGCAGCGTGCTGGATATCGATCAGCTAGACGGTGAGTCTCAAGCGCTGTTTGAGCGGGGAGATCGCCATCCTTCAGAGCTACCAGCGGACGCGCTGTCTAACACCCTACCCGAACCGCACCCCAGCTGGATGACCGCCTTGCAAGACGCCTGGCTTGAGCGTTACGGCGTTAACTAGGCCATGCTGCGACTGCCCCCGATACTGATCATTGCCTTGCTAGTGCTGCCCGTGGGGTCGGGGCTACTCATGGTTCTGCTGCCAGCATTTGGCTACCTGCCAGCGCTAGGCGGCAATACCTTCAGCTTAGCCCCCTGGCAGATGCTGTTTGCCCAGCCGGGGCTTGAACGTTCAGTGGCGGTTAGCTTTGCCAGCGGGTTGGTGAGCACCGCCGTAGCGCTGGTTATTGTGGTGCTGTTTTTGGCCGCCAGTCGGGGCACCTGGTTAGATCGCGGCATACGACGTTTGGTATCGCCGCTGCTCGCCATTCCCCATGCGGCTATCGCCTTTGGGTTTGCCTTTTTGATTGCCCCATCAGGCCTGATGGCACGTTTGATTTCTCCGTCGCTAACCGGCTGGGAGCGCCCGCCAGATGCGCTGATCATCAACGACCCTTGGGGGCTTTCTCTGATAGCAGGGCTAGTGTTGAAAGAGGTGCCTTTCCTGCTGCTGATGAGTTTAGCGGCGCTGCCGCAGTTAGCACCTGAAAAACGCTTGATACTGGCACGCTCGCTAGGCTATTCACCCACCATTGCCTGGTTAAAAACGGTGCTGCCTTCGCTCTACCCGCTGATTCGCCTGCCAGTATATGCGGTGATCGCCTACGCTTCTTCGGTCGTCGATATGGCGCTGATTCTGGGGCCGACGCTCCCGCCCACGCTGAGCGTGTCTATCTTAAGTTGGTTCAACGACCCCGATATTAGCCACCGCTTTATGGCCTCGGCGGCAGCGATACTGCAGTTAGGGGTCACCATCGCTGCGCTGCTGTGCTGGTGGCTGCTGGAGCAACTGATCAGTATGCTGACGCGTCGCTGGCTGACCGACGGCAGCCGCCAGCGCGGTGAAATTGTCCTACGCATAGTTGGCCGCTCGGCGTTACTGTTTTCGAGTATCACGGCGCTGGCAGCCTTGGTCGGGTTGGGGCTATTTTCCCTGGCCGGTTTTTGGCGCTTTCCAGAGCTGCTGCCGCAGACGCTAACGCTAGATCACTGGCAACGCAGCGGCCCCTCGTTGGTCACACCGCTCATCAATACCGCACTGATTGGCCTGATTTCCACCGCGATTGCCGCAGCGCTGGTGGTAGCAACGCTGGAAAATGAACACCGTCAGCACATCCAACCCAAGCGCGCGTTATGGTTACTCTATTTACCCCTATTAGTGCCGCAAATTGCGTTTCTCTTTGGGCTAATAGTGGCCGCTGAAAGTTTGGGCGTTCGCCCTCAACTGGTTCTGGTTATCGCGGGCCACCTGCTGTTTGTGCTGCCTTATGTGTACCTCTCCTTGGCGGAAACCTATCGCCGCCTGGATCCGCGCTGGCTAAAGGTGGCGCGTTCATTGCGGGTGTCACGTAGCGCCGCGTTTTGGCGGGTTCGCCTGCCGCTGTTGCTCGCGCCGCTATTAACGGCGTTTGCCGTTGGCTTGGCTGTGAGCATTGGCCAATACTTACCCACCCAGTTACTCGGGGCGGGCCGCGTAACTACCGTGACAACCGAGGCAGTCTCGCTTGCCTCTGGCAGTAATCGACGTTTAATCGGTGTCTGGGCATTAGTGCAGGCGGGCCTGCCACTGATTGGCTTTATGCTTGCGCTAGGGCTGCCCCGTTTATTGGGCACCCACCGCCGTGGTCTAGCTACCTAAGAGGAACATTGTGACAGCTTCTTTTTGCGCGCCGCTACGTCTTGAGCAAATCAGCATCGCCCTGTCAGGCCGCGAGTTACTGACAGTGAATGCCACTATTGCCCCCGGTGAGGTACTCACGGTAATGGGGCCTTCTGGGTCGGGGAAATCCACCTTATTGGCGTATATTGCAGGTTTTCTTGACCGTGAGTTCAACGCCAGCGGCGGCGTATGGCTAGGCGAGCACGATTTACTCAGCCTTCCCGCTGAAAAGCGCGGCATTGGTCTGCTGTTTCAGGATCCGCTGCTGTTTCCGCACTTAAGCGTGGGCGGCAACTTGCGTTTCGGGCTACCTCGCCACAGCAAAGAGAAGCGCCAGCAGGTTACTCAAGCGCTTGAACAGGTTGGGCTAGCGGGCTTTGAGGCCCGCGACCCGACCACCCTTTCCGGCGGCCAGCAATCGCGCGTAGCGTTGATGCGTCTGCTGCTTTCCAAGCCTCACGCAGTGCTGCTGGACGAGCCGTTTTCAAAGCTGGATACAGCGCTGCGCCAGGAGATGCGCGCACTGGTGTTTAGCCAACTGCGTGAGGCAGGTCTGCCCGCGCTACTGGTCACCCACGACCACGCTGATGCAGGCGCGGCAGGAGGACCAGTCATTGAGCTCGGCTGAAAAACCTCCCCTCCTCAGCATCGTGATACCGGTGCTTAACGAGGCCGCGGGAATTGAGTCGGCCCTGACGCCGCTGCAACCGCTGCGCATTGCTATACCCATAGAAATCATTGTGGTGGATGGCGGGAGTTGCGATGACAGCGCTCGCATTGCCAAACCGCTGGTGGATTGCCTGCTCAGCAGCCCTGCCGGACGGGCACTGCAAATGAACCTGGGCGCCCAGCATGCCAGTGCGCCCGCACTGCTGTTCCTGCACGCGGATACCCGACTGCCCAAGAATGCCGTTGAGCAGATAACCCAAGCGCTTTCCCGCCACGCCTGGGGGCGTTTTGATATTGAGCTTGCAGGGCGCAGCGGCTGGCTGCCCGTGGTGAGCTGGATGATGAACCAACGCTCACGGCTTACCGGCATCGCCACCGGCGACCAGGGCCTGTTTCTGCGCGCAAGCACTTTCAAAGCAGGCGGTGGTTTTCCCGAACAGCCACTGATGGAAGATATTGAGCTGTCTAAACGGCTCAAACGGGTGTCTCGGCCCGCCTGTTTGAAGGCGAAAGTGGTAAGCTCGGGCAGGCGCTGGGATGCGTTCGGCGCCTGGAAAACCATCCGCCTGATGTGGCGGCTGCGCTACCGCTACTGGCGCGGCGTTAGCGCAACCCAACTCGCCAAGGAGTATCGCGATGCCCGCTGAAACGCCTCATCTACACCTACTAGCCAAAGCCCCGCTAGCGGGGCAAGCTAAAACGCGCCTCTCGCCCCTACTCGGTTTGGAAGGTGCTGCCAACGCCCACGCGGAGCTGGTACGCCACTGCGTCGCTAATGCTTGCAAAGCGCTGTCAGCCGAAAATATCACGCTATGGACGGCGCTTGATCACGCCCACCCGCTGTTTACCGAGCTTAGCGAGACGTTTGGTGTAACGTTAAGCGCCCAGCCAGACGGCGATTTAGGCGCACGGGTTCGCCATGCCCTGAACAGTACCCCAGGGCCAGCCATGCTGATGGGCAGCGATTGCCCAAGCATTACCAGCGCGCTGATAACTACCTGCGCGCACCAGTTGGCTAACTTTGAGGTGGTGATTTTACCCGCTGAAGATGGCGGCTACGGTTTTGTGGGCACTAGGCAAGACTACCCCGCGTTGTTTGAAGATATCCCCTGGGGTACCCAAAGCGTGCTGACCACCACGCAGCAGCGCATTGAAGCATTAGGCCTGCGCGCCGCCTACCCCGCGACTATTTGGGATGTGGATCGCCCCGAAGACTGGCAGCGCTGGAAAGGTTTGCCCGTGTCGATGTAAGGAAACGGGCTCTCTCCTCACTCAGTGACCACCCGATACTTACCTTATTAGCGCTGGAGCTTTTATTGTGACCCGACAACGTTTGATTATTGCAGCGCTACTGATCACCGCCATTGGCGTGTTTTTCATCAGCGGTGCCCATCAATGGTTCACCCTGGAAACCATCAAAGCGTACCAAAGCGACTTCCAAACGGCATTTAATCAAAACCCTTGGCAGGTAGCCGGGATGTTTTTTGTCGTTTATGTGGTGATAACGGCGCTCTCACTGCCGGGCGCCACGCTGATGACCCTGCTTGGCGGTACGCTATTTGGTTTAGGTTGGGGGCTGCTGATTATCTCCTTCGCCAGCACAATGGGCGCCACGCTGGCCTTTTTACTCTCGCGGTTTCTCTTTCGTAGCCCCATTGAAAAGCGTTTTCCGCGCCAGTTTGCCTCAGTGAATCGCGGTGTCGAGCGCGATGGAGCTCTCTACCTCTTCACAATGCGTTTAGTGCCGGTGTTTCCGTTTTTTATGATCAACCTGGTCATGGGCCTGACACGCATCAAAACCATCACTTTTTACTGGGTAAGCCAGCTCGCGATGCTACCCGGCACCGCCATCTATGTGAATGCGGGTGGGCAGCTAGGTGATTTAGAGAGTCTGGGGGGTATTCTCTCGCCGACGCTTATCGCCTCGTTTTTACTGCTGGCTATCTTCCCCTGGATAGCTCGGCGCATTGTACAGCTGTTGCAGAAGCGCAAAGCTTATAAAGGTTTTACCCAGCCAGCGCGTTTTGACTACGACATTGTGGTCATCGGCGGCGGCTCAGCCGGGCTGGTCACCAGCTATATCGCCAGCGCCGTGAACGCCAAAGTGGCGCTGGTGGAAAAACACAAAATGGGCGGCGATTGCCTGAATACCGGCTGCGTGCCCTCCAAAGCGCTCATTCGCGCTGCTCGCTCCGCCCATGAGATTCGCACCGCACACCGGTTCGGAGTGACTGCCAGCGAGCCGCAGGTCGATTTTGCCAAGGTGATGGGGCATGTGAAACAGGCAATTAGCGATATCGAACCCCACGACAGCGTGGAGCGCTACAGCGGCCTAGGCGTTGAGGTGTACCAGGACCACGCCAAGTTGATCTCACCCTGGGAAGTGCAGGTGGGGGATAAAACTCTCACCGCCCGACATATCGTGCTGGCCACCGGCGCTAGGCCCAAAGTACCCCCGTTACCCGGCATTATGGATGCGCCCGTTCTAACCTCAGAAAATCTTTGGTCGCTTACTGAACTGCCCGAGCGTTTAGTGGTGTTGGGCGGTGGTGCCATTGGCTGCGAGCTAAGCCAGAGCTTTGCCCGCCTGGGTAGCCAAGTCACCCTGGTCGAAGGCATTTCCCAACTTCTGGGTCGCGAAGACCCAGAGGTAGGTGAGTTGATCGAAGGCACTTTGGTTAACGAAGGTGTCAGGGTAATGACCGACGCCAAGGCGCTGGAAGTTATCAGCGACGAAACTGGCTATCGGCTAGCGGTGGAGCATCACGGCGAGCGCAAGATGCTTGCCTTTGACTACCTGCTGGTGAGTGCCGGTCGTCAAGCCAATGTGGAAGGCTTAGGGCTGGAAGCATTAGACATCACGACCACCCAAGCGGGAACGTTAGAGCTGAACGAGCGTCTGCAAACCCATCTACCCAATATCTGGGCCTGCGGCGATTTAGCGGGCCCCTATCAGCTCACCCATGCCGCCGCTCACCAGGCGTGGCACGCAGCAGTCAATGCGCTGTTTGGTGAGCTGAAAAGCTTTGCGGTGGATTACCGCTATATGCCCGCCGTCACCTATGTGCAGCCGGAAGTAGCCAGGGTGGGGTTAAACGAAAAAGAGGCTAATGCACAGGGCATTGCCTTTGAAATCACCCGCTACGCCATGAGCGAAAGCGACCGTGCCATTGCCGAAGGCGCGACCCAAGGCTTTATCAAAGTGCTTACCGTGCCCGGCAAAGACAAGATTTTAGGCGCAACCATCGTGGCGGAAAATGCCGGCGAATGGCTGGGCGAATTCACCCTCGCCATGAAGCACGGCCTGGGTCTCAATAAGCTGCTGGGCACTATCCACCCCTACCCCACACTCGGCGAGGCGGCCAAAGCCACTGCGGGTGTATGGAAGAATGCTCATAAACCCGAACGGGTGCTGGCACTATTGAAGCGCTACTTCAATTGGCGGCGCGGTGACAGTCAATGAAGCAGCTGTTACTCATTGGCGCGGGCCATGCTCACGCCTTTGTACTGGAGGCCTTTGCCAACCAGACAGATCACCATATCGCACTGACCGTGGTGAGCGACGCAGCTACCGCCGCTTACTCAGGCAGCGTGCCAGCCTGGCTTGCAGGTGAAAGCACGCTGGAAGAGACGCAGATTGATATAGCCGCGCTGTGCCAGCGGGCCAATGCCCGGCTGATTCTCTCCCCGGCTAAAACGGTGAATACCCAGGCGCGCTACGTAATCCTGGCAAATGGTGACCGGATTGATTTTGACGTCGCTTCTTTCAATATCGGCTCCACGTTAAAACCTCCCCAACAGCACGGGAATCGGCTACCCCAGTTAATCGCTATGCGCCCGTTAAGTACGCTGCATCGACGCTGGCAGGCACTGCAAAATGACGTTAACCACTTACCCAGTGGCGGCCACCAACGCGTGGTGGGCGTTGGTGGCGGTGCGGCGGGCTGCGAAACGCTGATGAGTGTTCTGGCTCAGCTACGTAAACAGCGCCCGGATATTCGTTGGCAGGGCCATTTACTAAGCGCATCAAACGAGCTGCTGCCCGGTGCTGGTGACTTACCGCGCTGGCTTATTCAGCGAGCGTTATTACGCGCAGACATTAGCGTGCATCATCAAGTACGTGGGGAAGCATTGGTAGACGGCGGGGTATTAACTCACTGTAACGTACTCATTCCTGCGGATATAGTACTCTGGGCCACTGGGGCGGTGGGTCATGGTTGGCTCGCTGACAGCGCGCTGCCATTAGATAAAAATGGCTTTATTCGAGTAGCGAAAACCCTTGAGGTCATCGATCAGCCGGGCATTTTTGCGTCGGGTGATTGCGCCGCGCTCACTCCCACACTGCCAAACGCCGGCGTTTATGCGGTGCGCATGGGGCCACCCTTAGCGGATAACCTGCGCCATGCCTGCCACGGCGAGACCCTCAACGATTGGCAGCCACCCAAGCGCGTACTGGCTCTGATTGGTACAGGCGATGGCCGGGCAATTGCCAGCCGCGGTACCTTTGGCCTATCAGGAAAATGGGTATGGAAATGGAAAAAGCGGATTGATGCGCGCTTTATCGCCCGCTTCAATCCGCCTTTTGAAGACTAACCGGCTATCAGTTACCTTCGCGCCAACCGCCTAGCACCCGACTATCCGGACCAAAGAAGACCAACCGATCGTGGTCAATTAAATATCGATAGGCGGTCTCCATCATATCGGTGACCCGTTTGGCATCGGCCATTTGTGGACACGCCATTCGGGTGGTGGCCAGTTGGCTAAACTCAATGCGCTGGTTCTCACCGAGTGTTACTTCGCCAGTAAAGCGGTTACAGCCGTCGTAGCCGCTAACTTTGCCCTCTTTTGAAATCTGGAAAAAAGGCGTTTCCGGCATGGAGAGCCGCTCATCGGTTCCCACCAGCAATAAATTCCAACGCTGGTCGACGATAGCGCCCGAAAGCGAGGCGTCACTCGGCCCTGGTTGCGGCGCAGAGCCTGATTCTGGCGAACTGCTACAAGCACTTAACAGCAGCGCAGCGGAAGCGAGCAGTGGCAGTAAGCGCCAACCTTTCATGGTCATGGTGAACTTTCCTTGTGTCATAGCCTTTGTGGAATAGTCTGTGTGGCATAGCTCTTTGTGTAATAGCTATTTATGTAACAGCTACCAGCTACCGGTGTTATCCATGGAGGCCCATGGCTCTTGTGGCGCCAAGGCATCGCCTTTCTGCAGCAGTTCCACAGAGATACCATCCGGTGATTTAACAAACGCCATATGGCCATCACGGGGCGGGCGATTAATTGTCACGCCATTGTCCTTAAGGTGTTGGCAGAGCGCATAGATATCATCCACCCGATAGGCTAGGTGGCCAAAGTTACGCCCGCCTGTGTACTCTTCGGGATCCCAGTTATACGTCAGTTCAAGCTCCGGAGCCGTCAGCCGCTCGGAGCGTGGCTCATCTTCTGGTGCGGCCAGAAACACCAGCGTGAAGCGCCCTTTCTCATTCTCTTTACGGCGTACTTCTTTAAGACCCAGCAGATCGCAATAAAAACGCAGCGAAGCATCTAGGTCACTAACACGCACCATGGTATGTAGATATTGCATATCGACTCCTGTTAAAAAGGGGCTTGGTCATACTTTACAGAAACGTGACAGCGAAAATAAATCGCTACAACGCTGTATAATTAAATCATAACGTTTATCTTAGCTGGGTTTACCTGTCGGAGAAACCTGTGGATTCAGTCACTCAAGCCGCACTTGGCGCAACCATTGGTGGGGTGGTACTGGGCCGACGCCTTGGCCGGAAGGCTATTCTCATCGGCGCCGTACTGGGCACCCTGCCCGATCTTGATGTAGCGTTGGATTATGGCGATGCCGTGGCCAATGTCACCGAGCATCGCGGTTTTAGCCATTCGCTTTTTGTACTAACAGGGTTGGCCACCCTGTTGGCGCTGCTGAGCGCGCGATTTGCTCCCGCAAAAGATATTAGTCTGCCTCACTGGTGGTGCTTCTTTGCGCTTATTTTGCTTACCCATCCTCTGCTTGATGCGCTGACCACTTACGGTACCCAGTTACTTTGGCCCCTTGACCTCGCTCCCGCCGCGTGGCCGATTATTTTTATTATTGATCCGTTCTATACGCTGCCGCTGTTACTCACCCTGGGGATTGCCTTGATCTCTCAACGGGTACGTAAAGCCTGCACATGGGGATTGGCCATCACGAGTATTTACCTAGTGGTAGCAGCGGGTGCGAAGTTGACGGTAGAGCAACGTCTTGCCCCAGCCCTAGCGGAGAGGGGTCTGGAAGAGGCGCCGCTGCTGATACAGCCAACGCCGTTTAACATTGTGCTATGGCGCGCCACGGTGATTGACGGGGAGCGCTATTATGAAAGCCTTATCAGCGTATTTGACGGTGACCGTCAACCGCGTCTTGAGCCGCTGGTTCGTAACGCTGAACTAGAAACGTTCGCCTTGGCCAGCCAGCAAGGGCTGCGCTTAACCTGGTTTACGGGACCTTTCCTACGCTATGAAACGCGGCAGCTAGAGGGAAAAGAGACGCTGATCGCCACCGATATTCGACTCGGCTTCCCAGGCTTTCACCCGTTTAGCTTTACTCTGGCAACGTTAGAGGACGAACGCTGGGTGCCACTTGCGGTCAGCGAACAGCTGGAGAGTACCCGTGGTATTCAGATGGAAACGCTATCGCGTCTCGCCGCTCGAGCCACAGGTAACACCTCGGCCCTGTGCGCCAGCGACTTTGTAGCGCAAGAGTGGCGGGCCGAGCGTGTTGTTTATCGCTGCTGAGTTAACGCTTTATTAGGGAGCAATACCTTGGCCACAGCCGCTATACTGCTCACCACCGTAGGTCAGCGTAACGCGAGCGGGGAAAGGCTTACCGCTCATGTTATCGAAACAGGCCCCAGCGTCGATACGCACGCGGAAAAAGGGCTCCACGTCGGCGTTTTCAATCACGACCCGTCCCGCTTCGTTGTCCATCACGCTAACCATATACGGTAGTTGAAGGCGCTCTTCCCCGTAGTTTGTCTCCATCGTTAGCGTCGGCGTGTCATTCGCTAACGCAACCGTCCAGCCCGGTTCGTTACCCTGGCCAAAGAACATCACGCCGGGCTTCGCAGTTCGGGTTAAGGCGTCACGCTGCTCGGCCAGCGAGCACTGCAGTTGCCCTCGAGGCGTTTCCACTAGCGCCTTGTCACCCCGGTTCCAGAAGCTGATCTCACCATCTTGATAGCGGGCGCCGCTGGCTACGACGGCTTGGGGCAGCCGCCATGCGCCGTGCAGCGACCATAGGCGCAAATCGTTGGCATTGGTGGCGGTGACCAAGTGTTGTTTCGCAGGCTCGCAGTGCCATGCGGCAAATTGCTCAGCGGAGCCAGGAAACAGCGCCGAGGGCAGAAAGGGAGCCCGGTTATCCAGCGTTGCTTGGTTAGCGGCCGTAGTTTCTGTGGAGGGGGTGGCTGCACACCCCGCGAGCACCACCATCACACCGGCAGCGGCGATGGCCCCACCCCACGCTTTTAATGAATTCATGCATCATGCTCCCTGTATGACTAATTCTATTTTTTTAGCTACTTACCCACGTTTGAACGCCTGAAGATCGTGCGTATCGATACTTTCCACCTGCGGAGGCAGCTCCAACTCTTCACGCTTGATTTTAACCTGCATTTTTTCCGCTAGCCGTTCGGCATCGTCGTCGGTGGTGCGCCCATTAAGCTCCGCCAACTGTGCCATGCCCTGGTGATAGAAAGTGAGCAGATCCAGCGCCGTGCGATTGTTCTCTTCCACCGCTTTGCGCAGTTGCGAAAGATAGCCACTGACTTGCGAGAGGTGATGTTTGAGCTGCCAGACGTAGCGCACCTCCGTCATCCATGGGCGCTCACGCAGCACGGCAAATAGCGCGCTGGTGGCCAATAGTCCCAGTAGCACGCCTAGGGCATTGAGCCATAGGCTGCTGCCAAAGGTGGAGGTAAGGAGCATTGAGAATAGGAGGCCAAAAATAATCAGTTGCCCCGCCATGGCAAAGCTGATCATGCGGGCTTTACGGCGGTAGGTCTCGGGGTCGTGGTGCTCTAGGGTAAATACCATGGCCAGTCTCATCATCAAAATAAGTTACTTATGATACGGGGCTGGCCAGGGCAAACAAGTAATAGCGTTTACAAATGCAATTACGCCAAACGTTCTGCAGCCGTTTTGAGTAATTGCTCGGTCGTTTCCCAGCCCACGCAGGCGTCGGTGACCGATACGCCGTAGCGCATGGCCCCAGGCTTGAGCGGCTGCTTACCTTCGAACAGGTGGCTTTCCAGCATCAGCGCCACCAGGTTGGCTTCGCCCGCCTGACGCTGCGCCAATACATCCAGCATTACTTCACTCTGGCGGCGATGATCTTTGCGCGCATTGGCATGGCTGCAATCCACCATTAGCCGTGGGTTTTGCCCTGCATTGCGCAGCGCGGTGGTTGCCGCGCGAACGTGTTGTGCCTGATAGTTCGGTTCGCCGTGCCCGCCACGCAGCACCACGTGGGTGTGCGGGTTGCCTGCAGTTTGCTGGACGATCGGGTAGCCTTGAGGATCTACCGCGAAACGCTGGTGCGGGTGGGCCGCCGCACTCATGGCATCGATAGCCACTTGTACATCGCCACTGGTGGCATTTTTGAACCCTACCGCCGCTGACAAATCGCTGGCCAGCTCACGGTGCAGCTGCGACTCGGTGGTGCGCGCACCAATTGCGACCCAGCTCAACAAATCGTCCAAATAAGGTGCCAGCATCGGCTGTAGGAGCTCGGTGGCCACCGGCAGGCCGCGTGCGGCTACGGCATGCATCAGTTCACGAGAGAGCGCCAAACCACGGGGCATATCGCCGCTACCATCCAAGTCTGGATCGTAGGCAAGCCCTTTCCAGCCCACGGTGGTGCGCGGCTTTTCAACGTAGACGCGCATGACCGGCAAAATACGTTCGCCTATCTCTTCACTTAGCGCAGCCAGGCGATCCGCGTATTCTAGTGCTGCATCGGGGTCGTCAATGGAGCAGGGGCCGACCACCACCAGTAGGCGCTCATCTTGACCGCTCAAAATTTGCTGTACGGAGTGGCGCTGGCAGGCAATTTGCTCAATTAGCGGGTCGCTTAACGAGATACGTTGGCGGAGTTCGGCGGGGGTAGGCAGCCGCTTTGCATTGGGCTCAGGCGCTGAAGGCGTTAGCCGGGAAGTAGCGTGGGCAGGGGTTACCGTGGTTTTATTAATAACAGGGCTGATAGGCGCATTCATGATTAATTCTCCGCAATCGTGTGACATCGTATGGCTGTGTGACCACCCAAGTGAACACGGTCGGAGGTGGTAGCTAGCACCAACCGCGCGTCGCTAAATCGCCAGCTATAGCCGTAACCCACAAAACCGGTAGCGTAAGCGTTAGTCAGTGCGCGAGAAATCATGATGCTGCTCCTTGATGAAATAATGATGAATAACTATTGCCGAAAATCGCTCAGTCTATAAATCGCTAGGGCCCTAAAACGCCAGAAGCCCCGGCGGGGTTACCGACCGGGGCTTCTGTGCTTGCGGCAGGCAACCGAGTGGTGTGCCTGGTGGCGCGACGTTAGGCGTCGGCCAGGGGCACACCGTGGCTAAACCAATACCCATAAAACGCAAAGCCGCCAGCCAATTCTGGCTGCGGGTTCACTGTATGAGGGTTGGTTAGTCGCTGCATGCCCATATTCCGTTAGATTCTGTTAGTACCGAATAGCTAGCCCAAGTAAACCGTCTGACAGGGCCGCGCTATAGCGCTGTGGTTTTATCCTGCCTGCAAGCGCTGCAAATGGCAACACTCAACCGCTAAAAGCTTGTACCCAACCAATGGTAGCGGGCAGCGCGCTCATACTAACCAGCACCACCAATCCTAGAAAGATGGACAGGAAACCAGAATCGTCTTTAAAGTTTTCGTCGTGATGGGCCATGTTAGCCTCCTTTTTTATCAACGCTATATCAGGGGGAGCGTTACAACGCTGCGGTCATATTAAGTAGAACGGGGGGCGTAGGCAAACACATCCGAAAACACCCGCTCAAGCTTTATGCCTTTTGTATCGAGCACATCCAGGCAGGCGTAGACCATGTTGGGCGAACCCGAGATATACACATCGTGGGTGTCTGGCGTGATATCTGCGGTTTTCAACACCTGATCAATACGCCCCAGGTGATGGGTGATCCGCTCGCCCGCAGCTAACGGCTCTTCCAAGGCTGATTCGGTTACCGCATGAAAGCAGACATTGGCGTGGGTTTGCGCCCACTGACTGGGCAGTTGCTCCAAATAGAGGTCGCGGTGTTCACGGGCGGCCCACCACAGCGAAACTTCTCGTTCGGGCTGTTCATGCAGTACTGCTTCGACAATGGCTTTCATCTGGGAAAAACCGGTTCCTGCTGCAATCAGCAGCAGCGGCCTTTCACTCTCACGATCAAGCACGCACTCACCGCCGGGCAAACGCAGTGTGAGCTGGTTGGCTACCTGCAGCAGTTCACGCAGCCGTGCTGAGTTATCCCGCTCCGGCCAGTGTTGAATATGCAGCTCGATAATCCCATCTCTGCGATCGGCACTGGCGATTGAAAACGGCACCCAGGTGGTGTCGTCCAATTTAAGCTCTAAATATTGCCCCGGCGCATGCTGCATGGCTTCGGCGCGCCCGGTTAGCGTCACACCAAACACATCGGGGCTTAAGTTCTCAACCTCGGTGACTTGGCAAGTCAACGTCCTTGCACTCATGAAAGCCTCTTTTTACAAATTTGGTCAGCGATACATCGCATTCAGTGGCGAGCGGGCGGTAACTCAAGGTCAATCCCCAGCGCTTCCCAGCGTTCATCCACGCGTGCTTTAACAGCATCGTCCATCACAATCGGGGTGCCCCATTCACGGTCAGTTTCGCCCGGCCACTTATTGGTGGCATCTAGCCCCATTTTCGAGCCCAGGCCCGAGACCGGCGAAGCAAAATCGAGATAATCAATCGGCGTATTCTCGACCATCACGGTGTCGCGTGCGGGATCCATTCGGGTAGTGATCGCCCAGATAACATCTTCCCAATTGCGTGCGTCCACGTCGTCATCCAGCACAATCACAAACTTGGTGTACATAAACTGACGCAAAAAGCTCCATACCCCCATCATCACGCGCTTGGCGTGGCCGGGGTACTGCTTTTTCATGGTGACCACCGCCATGCGGTAAGAACAGCCTTCCGGCGGCAGGTAGAAGTCTACAATTTCGGGAAACTGCTTACACAGGATCGGCACGAAGACTTCGTTGAGCGCTACGCCGAGAATCGCCGGTTCATCCGGTGGGCGCCCCGTATAGGTCGAGTGGTAAATCGCATCACGCCGCATGGTCATCCGCGTGATGGTAAACACCGGGAAGTGGTCGACCTCATTGTAGTAACCGGTGTGGTCACCAAAGGGGCCTTCCGCCGCCATATCATCCGGGTAGATAAAGCCTTCGAGGATAATTTCGCTGGACGCAGGCACATCAAGGTCTGCGTGGCCGCACTTGACCAGCTCGGTACGCGAACCGCGCAGCAGGCCCGCAAAGGCATATTCTGAGAGCGAATCCGGAACCGGGGTCACGGCACCCAAAATCGTCGCCGGGTCGGCGCCAAGCGCCACTGCGACTGGAAAGGGATCGCCAGGATGGGCCTTTTGAAACTCCAGAAAATCCAGCGCGCCGCCGCGGTGGGAGAGCCAGCGCATGATTAGGCGGTTCTTACCAATCTTCTGCTGACGGTAAATCCCTAGGTTCTGACGCTTCTTGAGCGGCCCCTTGGTGATCACCAGCGGCCAAGTAACCAGTGGCCCCGCATCGCCCGGCCAGCAGTGCTGAATCGGCAGCAGGCCAAGATCGACCTCGTCACCTTCATACACCACCTCTTGCACCGGTGCATGCTTGACGTTTTTCGGCCCCATGCTGAGCACTTGCTTGAAGATCGGCAGCTTGTCCCAGGCGTCTTTCAAGCCTTTGGGCGGGTCAGGCTCTTTTAAAAACGCCAACAGCTTACCCACTTCTCTGAGCGCTTCTACCGAGTCCTGGCCCATGCCTAGCGCCACCCGCTTGGGCGTGCCAAACAGGTTACCCAGCAACGGCATGTCGTGGCCTTTGACGTTTTCAAACAGCAACGCCGGGCCACCGGCACGCAGCGTGCGGTCGCAAATTTCGGTGATTTCCAGGTAAGGATCGACTTCGACGGAGATACGCTTGAGTTCACCCTGCGCTTCAAGCGCTGCGATGAACTCGCGCAAGTCTTTATACTTCAAGGCACGCTCCCTGGCTGGCAAGTGCGCCGCCTTAGCGGCGCTTCATCGCTTCAAAGAACTCAAGATTGGTCTTGGTATCTTTCAGACGGTCAATCAGGAATTCAGTGGCGGCGGTGTCTTCCATCGGATTGAGCAGCTTACGCAGAATCCACATGCGCTGCATTTCATCTTCAGAGGCCAGCAGGTCTTCACGACGGGTGCCACTGCGGCGGATATTGATCGCCGGGAATACGCGACGCTCAGCCAGCTTACGGTCCAGGTGGGCTTCCATGTTGCCGGTACCCTTGAACTCTTCGAAGATGACTTCGTCCATCTTGGAGCCGGTATCGACCAGCGCCGTGGCGATAATCGTCAGGCTGCCGCCCTCTTCGATGTTACGCGCCGCACCAAAGAAGCGTTTCGGCTTCTCGAGGGCATGGGCATCGACACCACCGGTGAGCACTTTGCCAGAGCTCGGCACCACGGTGTTGTAAGCACGCGCTAAGCGGGTAATCGAGTCGAGCAGGATGACCACGTCTTTCTTGTGCTCAACCAAACGCTTGGCTTTCTCGATAACCATTTCAGCAACTTGCACGTGACGCGCCGGCGGCTCATCGAAGGTCGACGCCACTACTTCGCCACGCACGGTGCGCGACATTTCGGTCACTTCCTCAGGGCGCTCATCGATCAGCAGTACGATCAGATGACACTCTGGGTTGTTGCGCGTGATCGAGGTCGCGATGTTCTGCAACATCAGCGTTTTACCCGCCTTGGGCGGCGATACCAGCAAACCACGTTGGCCTTTACCGATCGGCGCGGTTAGATCGATGATCCGAGCGGTAAGGTCTTCCGTGGAGCCGTTACCGATCTCCATACGCATACGATCGTCTGGGAACAGGGGCGTTAAGTTCTCAAACAGGATCTTGTGCTTGGCATTTTCCGGACGGTCAAAGTTGATTTGACTGACCTTCAGCAGGGCGAAGTAACGCTCACCCTCCTTCGGCGGTCGGATTTTGCCGGAAATGGAGTCACCCTTGCGCAGATTGAAACGGCGAATCTGCGAAGGCGATATATAAATATCGTCGGGACCGGCGAGATAGGAGCTGTCAGCGCTACGCAAGAAGCCGAAGCCATCCTGCAGAATTTCCAGCACACCGTCGCCATAGATATCCTCGCCACTTTTGGCGTGTTTCTTGAGGATGGCGAAAATGATGTCCTGCTTGCGCGAACGGGCCAAGTTATCAATACCCATTTCACGGGCGATATCGAGGAGCTCGGGAACGGTTTTTTGCTTGAGTTCAGTGAGATTCATCGGTGTGTTAGAAAGTTGCTCATGGAAGCTGGGCGCCAGGCGCCGGGAGTAAGACAGGAGGCGTGAAAGTGACGCCGTGTGATGCGTTCAGACCCCGGTAAAGGCACGCGCTCGAAGATGAAAGGAACGGCGTTGGACTTAATTAACAACGCTACTGCTTGTTGTTTTTAAGACTCAACTCGAGGGTGCTAACACTTGTTTAATCTGGTTACACAGGAGAGTAGTGAGACCAGTGGGCTATCTGACGACTTGGAATTCTGGCTGACGCTAACGGGATAAACATGAATAACGTCTGGGGCGACCAAGGTGCCGTACTTGAACGACGCATGCAATATGATTTATCTAAACTGTCTATTTAACTCGTCTATCTAAACCATCTTAACAACGAAGTACTTGTGGACACACTAACTAATCAGGTCAGATCAGGCCAGTAGCTCGATGGTAGTCAAGCGCCGCGACAAACGCAAGCCTTTGGCAATTGACAATAGATAAAGGCCACCGCAACCTTGGCACAGCCAATACGAAGGAATGCTCATGCCCACGGATATTTCGCTCCCCATTGCCACCTCTGCCGCGGAGGCAGACAGCGGTGCACCGCAGCGCTTCGCCGCCATAGACCTGGGTTCTAACAGCTTTCACCTACTGGTGGCCAACTACCAGCATGAACGCCTCCAGGTAGTTGCTCGCTTAGGTGAAAAGGTGCAGCTAGCCGCGGGATTAGACGATGACGGCCAGCTCAGCGAAGAGGCAATGCAGCGCGCATTGGACTGCCTGGGCCGCTTTGCGCCGTTTTTAAACGACATTACCGATGCCAATTTGCGCATTGTCGGCACTAACGCGCTGCGCGATGCCGATAATAGCCAAGCTTTTATCGAACGCGCCGAGGCTCAATTAGGTCACGCCATCGAAATTATTGCTGGACGCGAAGAGGCCCGGCTGATTTATTTAGGCGCCGCCCACGCGCTGGCCGAAAATGGCCGCCGCTTAATCGTCGATATTGGCGGCGGTTCAACCGAATTTATCATTGGCGAAGCCTTTGAGCCCAAAGCGCTGGAAAGCCTGCGTATGGGCTGCGTGACCTTTTCCCGACGCTTCTTCCCCGACGGCGAGTTAAACGAAAAACGTATGCGCCGCGCCGAGCTAGCCGCCCTTTCGGAGCTTGCCAATATTCAGCGTCCTTACCAGCGCCTGGGCTGGGATGACCCCGTCGGTTCAAGCGGTACGATCAAGGCCGCCGCCAGCGTGCTGTATGCTCACGGCGATACGCCCCACGAAGGTGTGATCACCCGTGGCGGTTTGAAGAAACTGCGCGAACGGCTGCTAAAGTGCAAGCAGCTGGATAAAGTCGTGCTTGATGGCCTAAAAGCCGACCGCGCTAAAGTCTTCCCGGCGGGTATTGCCATCCTTGGCGCGATCTTTGAAGCCTTTGATTTAACCCAGATGCGCTTTGCCGATGGTGCTCTGCGCGAAGGCGTTCTCTACGACATGGCCGGGCGCAATACCGCGGAAGACTCACGCTCGAAAAGCCTGGAGTCGCTGCAGCGCACGTACGATGTCGATACCCGCCAAGGGGTTAACGTTGCCGACACTGCCGAGCGCTTGTTTAATCAGGTGCGCCATGACTGGTCGCTAAACCTTGATCAAGGACGCTATTTGCAATGGGCCAGCCACGTGCACGAAATCGGCCTGGCGATCTCCCACAGCCAGTTTCATCGCCACGGTGCCTACTTGCTTGAGCACTCCGACCTTGCTGGCTTTTCACGCCCTGAACAGCGTCAATTGGCGTTTTTAGTGCGCGCCCATCGGCGCAAATTTCCGCTCAAAGAGTGGCAGAGCCTGCCCAACGCGCAGCAGTCGATCACCCAGAAGCTCGCACGGTTGTTGCGTTTAGCCGTACTGCTCAACCATTCGCGCCCAGAAACCGCCCCACCGCTACCGGAAATAAGCGCCGACAGCGATAGCCTGACGATCACTCTGCCTGCCAATGATGAACCTACCCTACTGAGTACTGACTTGGAGCAGGAGCAGGCGTTTATGGAAGCCGCCGGTTTTAAGCTGGTCATTAAGCAGGCGAAGTTAGACGGGTAAAGCGAACGCCCTCTGCCTGCCATAGCAGCTGAGCAGGGGGGCAAATCACCCCAATGCACGCCTCATCCAGCAAGATGACCACCAGCCGCTCGCGTTCCCAGGGCGGCATATCTGCCTCTTGTAGCAACCTTTTGAGATCGCGCCGCCCTCGTTTGGGCAATTGAATAACCTCCCCACCTTGTCGCCAGCTCGCCCTCAATAGTTGAGAGTGCGGTTGAGATAATGCCACTTGCCAGCCTAACGGCCCAATGGGCGTCTCCAGCGGCGTTTGACCATCCCAGCTAACTTCCCAAGTCGGTAGCGGTTCAAGGGGCTTAAGCAGATAGAGCCGCTGGCGCCATAGGCGCGCCTGCGCACCCGGCCACTCAACGCACACCTCGGCATCGGCTTTGGCTGTCAGTTGATCTAGAAGGCTCTCTAAACGCTTCTGCGGCGGCGTTGGCAATCCTTGCTGCTGGCAAAGAGTGCGCACCAGCAGCCGCTGACGGGGGCGGGAGCGCTGACTAAGCGCGCTTGCATCTACCTGCCCTTCTCCGGTAAAGAGCTCCGTTAGCTCCGCAGCTAAATACTCACTAAGCACTGCATCTGCTTCACTGGCATGGACAGCGCTATTCGCCAGCGCCGTCTCTGCCGTCGGCCAGCGCTCGCGAATAGCGGGTAGTAGCCGGTGCCGCAAGCGGTTGCGATCAAAGCGAATATCTTGATTGGTAGGGTCTTCACACCAGCGCAACTCAAGCAGCCTAGCCGCAGCTTCAAGTTCCGCTCGGCGCACGGTGAGCCAGGGGCGCACCAGAGAGATACTCTGAGCGTCCCGGCGATAGGGCATACCGGCCAGGCCACGTAGTCCGCTGCCGCGCAGAGCGGCGAGCAGAAAGGTTTCCGCCTGATCGTCCTGATGCTGGGCCAGCCAAAGGGTGTCACCCGCAGGAACGGTCGCGAAGAAGGCCTCGTAGCGGGCGTTGCGGGCGGCGCCTTCGATACCTTCGCCCTGGGCATCTACCGTCACATTGACCACTGTCAGCGTTAAGTTTAAACGCACGCACATATCTCGGCAGTTCGCTTCGAATGCCTGCGCTGCCGACTGCAGACCGTGGTTAATGTGGATTACCTGCAAGCGACGGTCTGCTTGTTCGCAGACCTGTGCGGCTAACGCGAGCAGCAGGCAGGAGTCTAAACCGCCCGAGAGTGCCACCCAAATAGAGCGCCCCGGCGGGGTTTCCGCCAGGGCGTCGTTGAGTAAGGCTTGCAGCAAATTAAGCGGCTGGGGCGCCATAGCTCATTAAACGCTTATAGCGACGCTCTAGCAGCGCGTCGGTGTCCATCGCCTGCAAACGCTCCAGGCTGCCGGTAAGCGCCTCTTTGACCCGTTCAGCGGTGGTGAGCGGGTGGCGGTGAGAACCACCAAGCGGCTCCTTGATCAGTGAATCGACAAAACCCAGCTCTTTTAGGCGTTCAGCGGTAATCCCCATGGCCTGAGCGGCGTCCGAGGCTTTGGTGGCGCTCTTCCACAGAATCGAGGCGCAGCCTTCAGGCGAGATCACCGAGTAAGTGGAGTACTGCAGCATTTGCAGTTCATCGCATACGCCAATGGCGAGTGCGCCACCGGAGCCGCCTTCACCTACCACAGTGGAGATAATTGGCGTTTTCAGTCGCGACATAACGGCCAAATTATAGGCAATCGCTTCAGACTGGCCGCGCTCTTCCGCGTCGATACCAGGATAAGCCCCAGGCGTATCGATAAAGGTCAGGATCGGCATCTTAAAGCGCTCGGCCATTTCCATTAGACGGCACGCTTTGCGGTAGCCTTCTGGGCGCGGCATACCGAAGTTACGACGTACTTTCTCTTTTACATCGCGGCCTTTTTGATGACCAATCACCATCACCGGCGCATCGTTCAGTCGTGCAATGCCACCGACTAGCGCGGCATCATCGGCGAAATTTCGATCGCCGTGTAATTCGTCAAAGTCGGTGAAGATGTGTTCGAGGTAGTCCAGCGTATAGGGCCGCTGGGGGTGTCGAGATATCTGAGAAACCTGCCAGGGAGTCAAATCCTTGAAGATCGATTCCGTCAGCTTACGGCTTTTCTCTTCCAGTCGAGAGATCTCGTCGGAAAGGTTCACTTGGCTATCAGAGCTGACCAAACGCAGCTCTTCAATTTTTGCCTGGAGTTCGGCAATGGGCTGTTCAAAATCGAGATAATTAGGATTCATCGGCTCTGCCTGGTCAAAATAAGCATGCATATGTGTTTAAAGAGTATAAAGAGCATTATCGCACCCTGACCCTGCTGCGCAAGGTGGGTGCTCGCCCGTTTACCCGTTGACGATACTTTTAACGATAACGTAGCTGAACGCCTGTCTGGCCCTGGACATCCCTCAACGCCAGCAGCAAATCGTCGCTCGGTGCGACTTTCCACTCATCGGCGAGTTCCAACCACGCGACGGCTGCCGGGTGTCGATACTGCAGGCGCACCGGTAAGCCCTCTTGATCGCGATACGGCGTCAGGCTGTCGCGCAGGGTTTCAATTAAGCGACCATTGATCTGCCCCGCGTCCAGCGCCAGCTCCACCGCTTGGCCGTAGCGAATACGTGCCGTCACCATCGGCGTAACGTCTTTACCGCGCAGGCGCAGGCCACCAGAGAATTCATCGCTGGAGACTTCGCCCTCTACGATGAGCACTTGATCGGCCTCAATCTGACCGCGTAGCTGCTCGAATAACTCCCCAAACAGCGAGGCTTCAATACGCCCAGTGCGGTCGTCCAGGGTAATAAACGCCATGGTATCACCACGCTTGGACTTCATGGTGCGCACGCCGACCACTAGGCCAGCAACGCGCTGGGGGTCGCGTGAGGGTTTTAAATCGCTGATCCGCGTCGACACAAAGCGCTTTAATTCGCGCTCGTACTCGTCGATCGGGTGACCCGTCAGGTAAAGCCCTAGGGTGTCTTTCTCCCCGGAGAGGCGCTCGCGATCAGTCCACTCACGGGCGTTGATGTACTCCGCGTAAACATCATTCTCGCTGTCGTCGCTCTCGACGAAAGCATCACCGAACATGTCCAGCATACCCAGGTTTTGATTGGTATGGTTCTGGGCGGCGGCTTTCAGTGCGTCTTCCATGGCAGCGAATAGCACTGCGCGGTTGGGACCGATGGTATCCAGCGCGCCGGAACGAATCAGTGCTTCCAGGGTGCGCTTATTCATCCGCTTGGGGTCCATGCGACGGCAGAAGTCGAAGATCTCCTTAAACGGGCCGTCTGCCTCACGGGCTTCGACAATGGCGCCAATCGGTCCTTCGCCCACGCCACGAATCGCGCCCAGGCCGTAAACCACACGAGCATCGGTATCGACGGTGAATTTATAGCCACCGACGTTAACGTTCGGCGGGGTCACTGTGAGCTTGAGGTTGCGACACTCCTCAATCAGCGGTACCACTTTATCCAGGTTGTCCATTTCCGTGGACATAACCGCGGCCATAAAGGGCCCCGGATAGTGGGCTTTCAGCCACGCGGTTTGGTAAGAAACTAGCGCATAGGCGGCCGAGTGCGATTTGTTAAAACCGTAACCGGCGAATTTTTCTACCAGATCAAAGATGTTACCGGCCAAGTCTTTATCGATACCGTTGGCGGCACAACCCTCCATAAAGCCGTCACGCTGCTTGGCCATCTCTTCGGGCTTTTTCTTACCCATGGCCCGGCGCAGCATATCGGCCTGACCGAGACTGTAGCCTGCCATTACCTGAGCAATCTGCATGACCTGCTCTTGGTAGAGGATAATGCCGTAGGTAGGCGCCAGCACTGGTTTCAACAGCTCGTGCTGGTAATCCGGGTGTGGATAAGAGACTTCGGCTCGGCCGTGTTTACGGTTGATAAAATCGTCAACCATGCCCGACTGCAGCGGGCCAGGGCGGAACAGCGCCACCAGGGCGATCATGTCGTCCAGTGAGTCGGGCAGCAGACGCTTGATCAGCTCCTTCATGCCGCGGGATTCAAGCTGGAAGACCGCCGTGGTTTCGGCGCGTTTTAGCATCTCAAAGGTCGGCGCGTCGTCCAGCGGAATGCTCTCGATCTTGAGCGGCCCCTGGCCATTAACGCTGCGCACCTTATCGACCATCTCCAGCGCCCAGTCGATAATCGTCAGCGTGCGTAGACCCAGGAAGTCAAACTTGACCAGCCCCGCCTCTTCGATATCGTTTTTATCAAATTGGACCACCAGACCTGAGCCATCTTCATCGCATAACAGCGGCGAGAAGTCAGTCAGTTTGGTCGGCGCGATGACCACGCCGCCTGCGTGCTTACCAGTACCCCGGGTGGTGCCCTCAAGCTTGAGCGCCATCTCCCAGATCTCTTCGGCCTCTTCATCGTTGCCGATAAACTCTTTGAGCGCGGGTTCCTGCTCAATCGCCTTGGCCAGGGTCATCCCCACTTCAAAGGGAATCAGCTTGGAGAGCTTGTCCCCCAGCGAGTAAGGGCGGCCTTGGGCACGGGCGACGTCACGTACTACGGCCTTGGCAGCCATGGTGCCAAAGGTGACAATCTGGGATACCGCATTGCGCCCGTAGCGCTCGGCCACGTACTCGATCACCTTGTCGCGCTTCTCCATGCAGAAGTCGACGTCAAAGTCGGGCATGGAGACACGCTCAGGGTTAAGAAAGCGCTCGAACAGCAGGTCGTAGCCAATCGGATCCAGATCGGTGATCTTTTGCGCGTAGGCCACCAGCGAACCAGCACCGGAACCACGCCCCGGGCCTACCGGCACGCTGTTGTCCTTGGCCCACTGGATAAAGTCCATCACGATCAGGAAGTAGCCGGGGAAGCCCATCTGGATAATAACGTTGAGCTCGAACTCCAGCCGGTCGCGGTAGCGCTGGTCGATCACCTGGTACTCTTCGCTGTCGCGAGGATAGCGTTCAGCGGGAAACAGAAAATCCAACCGCTCGGTTAAACCGTCATGGGAGACCTTGCGGAAGAACTCATCCTGGGTCATGCCTTCAGGAATGCCGAACTCGGGCAGGAAAATCTCGCCCAAGCGCACGTCCACGCTGCAGCGCTCGGCGATCATCACGCTGTTTTCCAGCGCTTCGGGGATATCGGCAAACAGCGCCGCCATCTCGTCGGGGCTTTTTAAGTACTGCTCTTCGGTATAGCGGCGTTCGCGGCGCGGGTCGTCCAGCGCTTTACCTTCACCGATGGCGACGCGGGTCTCGTGAGCCCAATCATCTTCGCGCTCCAGAAAGCGCACGTCATTGGTCGCCACCACTGGAGTGCCTGTTTCAATGGCCAGCTTGACGCTGGCGTGAACGCAAGCCTCTTCCAGCGGGCGCCCGGTTCGAACCAACTCTAGATAAAAGCGCTCGGGAAATGCCGCCTGCCACTCTTCGAGCAGCACCCGTGCGTCTTGTTCGTTATCAGATAGCAGGTGACGGCCAATCTCACCCTCCCGTGCACCGGAGAGCGCAATCAAGCCTTCGCTCTGTTCCAGCACCCACTGTTTATCGAGAATGGCCCTCCCCTGGCACTGGCCGTGCGTCCAGCCTTTCGAGATCAACTCGGTCAGGTTGCGATAGCCAACATCGTTCATCGCCAGCAGCGTTAACCGGTAAGGGTGCGACTCGTCATGGGGATTCTGCAGCCATAAGTCGCTGCCAATAATTGGCTTCAATCCCGCGCCTTGGGCGGCTTTGTAGAACTTCACCAAGCCAAATAGGTTGGTTTCATCGGTCAAGGCCAGCGCTGGCATCGCCCGTTCAGCCGTGGTGCTGACCAGCGACTTGAGCTTCACTAAGCCATCGACCAGGGAATATTCACTGTGCAAACGTAAATGAACGAACGGAACCGTCATGGGACTCTCAGCAAAACGCTAGATGAAGAAAAAATACGTTAAAGCAACGCCAACTGGCGCTGCACCGGCGCGAAGCTACGACGATGTTCGGTAAGTGGCCCGTGGGCTGCCAGCGCCGTCAGATGCTCTTTGGTCGGGTAACCTTTATGGCGCGCAAAACCATACTCAGGATAGCACTCATCCAAGGCGACCATCTGGGCGTCGCGAGCGACCTTGGCCAAAATCGACGCCGCGGCAATGGCACAGTGGCGTGAATCGCCCTTCACCACGGCCTGGCCGGGCAACAGATGCTCAGGTAATTTATTGCCATCCACGAGTAGATATTCCGCCGCCGGTGCCAGCGCATCAATGGCTCGACGCATGGCTAAGTGGGTGGCATGGTAAATATTCAACGTATCCACCTCGGCAGCGCTGGCTTCTGCTACGGCAAAGGCTAACGCCCGCTCGCGAATTTGTGTATCCAGCGTTTCACGCCTGCGGGGAGACAGCTTTTTAGAGTCGGTAAGACCGTCAATCGGCTGCGCGGGGTCGAGAATCACCGCAGCGGCCACCACGCTGCCGATCAGCGGCCCGCGGCCCACTTCATCAACCCCTGCCAGCCGCTCACCACGGTAGGCAATTTCTAGTGGTGGAAAATCCTTGTGGTCAATCAACCAGGACTCAATGGCCATCAACAGTCTCCAGCGGCTGACGCGCGGCCAACAGGCTAATTGCCTCGGCGGCGCGGCGGCTGGCGTTGCGCTGGAGGGTGGCGTGCATCTCGGCAAAGCGCGCTTCCAGGGCATGGCGGCTATCTTCGTCCGCCAGCATGGTGCTGAGCTGACCGGCAATCGCCTCCGGCGAGGCGGCGTCTTGAATTAGCTCAGGCACCAGCGTTTCCTGTGCAATCAGGTTGGGTAGTGAGACCCATTGGGTTTTTACCAACCGCTTAGCCAACCAGTGGGTGACCGGTGCCATCTTATAGGCCACCAGCATGGTGCGGTGACACAGCATGGCTTCCAGCGCGGCGGTACCCGAGGCCAGCAGTACGACATCGCTAGCCACCATCGCTTCGCGGGCCTGGCCATCCAGCAGCGTAGTTCGCTCGGCAAGCAGCGGGTATTTGGCCATCACTGCGCTGATTTCCCGGCGCCGATCAAGTGTGGCCGCAGGAATCACTACCTGTAGCGCGGGGTGGCGCTGGCAAAGCTGTTCGGCGGCGGCAAGAAAGGTGTCGCCCAAAAAACGAATTTCATTGGCTCGGGAGCCTGGCAGCAGCGCCAACACCTGGCTATCAGGCGACAGTTCCAGAGCCAGACGGGTGGCAGCGCGGTCATTTTCCAGTGGCATTTCATCTGCCAGCGGATGTCCCACAAAGGCGACGGGGACACGGTGTTCGCGATAAAAGGCGGCTTCAAAAGGGAGCAGTGTCAGCATACCATCTACCGACTTAGCGATGCCTTTTACCCGCCCCTGGCGCCACGCCCATACGGAAGGACTCACGTAGTGGGCAGTGGTAACCCCCTCTTCACGAAGCTGGCGCTCAAGGCCTAGATTGAAGTCGGGCGCATCGATGCCGAGCATAATATCCGGCTGCCAGGCCAACGCTTCGGCTTTTAGGGTGCGCCGCACCCGGATTAGCTCGGGGAGGTGCTTAAGCACTTCAACCAGCCCCATCACCGCGAGGGTCTCTAAAGGGAAGCGGCTCTCCATGCCTTCCGCCTGCATGCGCGGCCCGCCAATACCACGGAACTCGATGTCGGGATGGCGTGCTTTAAGTTCACGCATCAGCCCAGCGCCAAGAATATCGCCGGAGAGTTCTCCGGCCACGAGGTAGACGCGTTGCAGGGTCATAAAATGATTAGCATCGGTTAACGGGTGATGCCGCGAGTCGAACGCTCAATGGAGGCAGCAAAATGCTCGACTTCGGGTAGCTCAAAGCGGCTACGCATTTCGGCAAGCGCCTGCTCAGTGGTCAGCCCTTGGCGATAAACCATTTTATAGGCGGCGGTTAAGGCATTAATCGCTTCGCGGCTAAAGCCACGGCGCTTTAAGCCCACCAGGTTTAGGCCACGCGCTTCGGCAGGGTTGCCATTAATCATGATGTAGGCGGGCGTGTCTTTGGTGATAATCGAGCCACCACCTGCCATGGCGTGATCGCCAAAATGGCAGAACTGGTGCACTGCCGCCAAACCACCCAAAATGACATGATTGCCGACGGTGACATGCCCCGCCAGGGTTACCTGATTGGCCAAAATGCAGTCATTACCAATCACGCAGTCATGGCCGACATGAACGTAGGCCATCAACAAGTTGCGCGAACCAATGGTGGTTTCACTACGATCCTGAACGGTGCCACGGTGAATCGTGGCGCCTTCGCGGATCACGTTATCGTCACCCATGACTAACCGCGTGGGCTCGCCGGCGTATTTTTTGTCCTGACAGTCTTCACCTACCGAGGCAAACTGAAAGATACGCGTGCGCTCACCCAGCGTAGTAGGGCCTTTAACCACCACATGGGGGCCAATCACCGAGCCCGCGCCGATCGTGACGTCGGGGCCGATGATACTAAAAGGGCCTACCTCAACGTCGTCGGCAAGGCGCGCCGTGGGGTCGACCAGTGCAGTAGGATGTATCAAGCCACCTTCCTCTCGGCACAAATAATTTCCGCTTCGCAGGCCAGCTCACCGTCAACCGTGGCACGGCATGCAAATTTCCAAATACCACGTTTACCTTTAATCACGTCGGCCTCTAAGGTGAGCTTGTCACCCGGCATTACCGGGCGCTTAAAGCGCACTTTGTCACTGCCAACCAAATAGTAGACATAGCCATCGGCAGGCAATTTATTAACCGTTTTAAAGCCCAGAATGCCGCAGACTTGGGCCAGTGCTTCGATCACCAGCACGCCGGGCATAATCGGGTGATGGGGAAAATGGCCGTTGAAAAACGGCTCATTAATGCTGACATTCTTGTACGCAACGATGGATTCACCGATGGCTAGTTGCGTTACTCGATCCACCAGCAAAAAAGGGTAACGGTGGGGCAAGTACTCGCGAATTTCATTGATATCCATAACCATCGTAGCGACCTCTAAAATAACAAAAAACCTGATGTACTCCTGAAGAGAGTCAGGCAAATACCAGCACGTCCGCTGATTAAAAGACGTAGATTATACCCCGCTGCTATCTAGCCACAAAACCGCAGCAGGTAAAATTCAATCAGCTATTACTACTCACGCTGTTTTTTTTCCAATCTCGCCAGACGCTTAGCGATGTCATCAAGCTGTTTAAAACGCACTGCGTTTTTACGCCACTGGGCATTAGCCATGGCGCCGGTACCGGAGGAGTAGACCCCTGGCTCATGAATTGAGTTAGTCACTAAACTCATTCCCGTTACCTGGACGCCATCGCAGATGGTTAGATGGCCGGATAAACCAACGCCGCCACCCAGCATGCAGTGCTTACCCACCTTGGTAGAGCCAGCAATCCCCACACAGCCCGCTAAGGCGCTGTGGTCGCCAATGATGACGTTATGGGCAATTTGTACCTGACTATCAATTTTGACGTCATCACCAATCACCGTATCACCCAGGGCGCCACGATCAATGCTGGAGCAGCTGCCTACCTCAACGTCATCGCCCAGCACAACGCCCCCTAGCTGGGCAATTTTATGCCAGCCAGCACCGTCGTGGGCGAAGCCAAAACCGTCACCGCCGATAACACAGCCGCTCTGCAGGATGACTCGCTTACCTACCACCACTCCATGACACACAGTGACATTGGCATGCAGCCGCGTTGCTTCACCAATAATGCTGTCGGCCCCAACCATACTGCCCGCGCCAATCACTGCGCGGTCACCCAGCACTACGCCAGACTCAATCACGGCGTGAGCTTGAATGCAGACATCGGCGCCTAGCTTAACGTCTTCCGCCACTACCGCCGTGGGGTGAATACCGACGACGTCGCGGGCGGGCAGCGGGTCAAACAACTGCGATAGCTTGGCATAGCCCAGGTAAGGGTTATCGATTTCCAGACGAGGTACCGGGCAATGCTTGCCGTGTTCAGGGTGCAGCAATACCGCTGCCGCCTTAGTCGTCGCCAAATCTTTCAGATAGGCACGATTCGCCAGGAAAGCGACTTGATCCGGCTGCGCTTCTTTTAACGTCGCCAAACCACGTATCGGCTGCTGGGCATTGCCGCTAACGGTAATGCCCAATTGGCGCGCAATGTCTGCGAGAGTAAGCTGATGAGAAGCGTGCGTCATAGGAGCCCAGGGAAGCTTTGGTGTGGCCAAGCCACACCAATCATCGTTTAAATTTAGTTCAAGGAATCAAAAATCTGGGTGACTTCATTGGTCACATTGGGTAGATCAACCCCAGAGTGCAGTACGCCCTGAGGTTCGACCAGTACATCAATACCGTGGCGTTCCAGCACCTCCGCAACAGCTTGCTCAAGCTTCGGCTCGGCGCCTTCTAAAAACTGCTGCTCAGAGCGCTGCTGGGCCTGCAACACTTCCTGGCGAAGCTGCTCAAAACGACTGCCTTTCTGCTGAAGCTCGCTAATCAGCGACTCCCGCTGGGACTGAGGCATCGTTTCGCCTTCGTTCTGCAAACGCTGCTGAAGCTGTTGCAACTCATTACCCAGGCTCTGCGCTTCACGCTGCTGATTGCCAATCTCACCTTCCAGGCTGCTCATTGACGCCTGTGCAGACTGGGTATTCATCAGTGCCGCTCGCCAGTCCAACACCGCTACTTCTGCGGCGTGAGCAGGCAAAATCATCGCGCCCAACAGACATACCACCGCTGTTAGTCTACGCATCTTGTTATCTCCTTAAATTAAACTAGCGCGCGCCACCATGGCACGCGGACTAGCAAAATCAGAACGATTGGCCGAGTGAGAACTGGAAGAACTGGGTATCGTCTCCGCTCTCATCGTTCAATGGTTCGGCAACGCTAAAGGTCAGCGGGCCTACCGGCGTCAGCCAAGAAAGGCCGATACCGGCGCTATAGCGCAAATCACCCAGATCAACGCCGGAGTTGCACTGCTGGCGCCCTGCATCTTCCTCAAGCACATCGTAGCAAGAGCTCAGGAAAGTATTACCCCCATCCAGGAACAGCGATGTTTGCAGGGAACGTTGATCTTCAACAAAGGGCAGCGGGAAGATAATCTCGGCACTGCCTTCAATAGAAACGTTACCGCCTAGGGTGCGGTCACGGCCGCCTTCCATTGCTGGCGTGGTGCGTTGGCCCAGCGTATTGGAGGTATAGCCGCGCACCGAGCCGAGGCCGCCGGCGTAGAAGTTTTCATAGAAGGGGAAGGGATCGTTGCCGCCCAGGGTATCGGCATAGCCGACGTTGCCGGTAAATTTGAACGCCCATGACTCATCGTCGTTAATCGGGAAAAGCTGTTGAGCCCGCGCACGCAGCTTATAGTACTCCGAATCGCTGCCGGGCACGCCGGTTTCCAGCGATAGGCGCTGATAGTTGCCATCGGTCGGCATAATACCGCGGTTGAGATTGTTGCGTGTCCAGCTAGCGGTCAGCTTCAGGCTTTGCGCATCTTCGCCCTCATCTTCCACATAGCGAAGAATTTCCGAGGCCGTATCGTTGTAGGTTTTAACCGACAACTCTTCAATACTGGCACCAAAGTTAAGCCTTGATAGCTCGCTGACGGGGTAACCGAAGTTGATACCGCCACCGTAGGCATCCGTTGAGTACGTCGAGATATCCGAATCGGCGTAGTCGGTTTCACGGTAGAACAGATTATAGCCGCGAGAGATGCCATCCAGTGTCCAGTAGGGGTCGGTGAAACCAAAGTTCACGCTGGTAAAAGTGTCGCTGCGCTGTGCGCCTACGTTGACCCGGTTACCTGTGCCCAGGAAGTTGTTTTGCGACAGACCGACGCCGTAAATAACACCGGCACTCTGGGAGAAACCGACACTTGCGGAAACCGAGCCAGAGGGCTGCTCTTCGACGGTATAAGTAACGTCGAGTAAATCGGGTTCACCCGGAACAGGCTGGGTGTCAACTTCGACTTGGCTAAAGAAGCCCAGCCGTTCAAGGCGCTGGCGGGACTGTGTAATGGCTTCGGTGGAAGCGGGTGCGCCCTCTAACTGGGTCATTTCACGCCGCAGCACTTCATCCTGGGTAGTGGTATTACCGAAGAACTCGATACGGCGTACATAGGCGCGCTCACCGGGTTCAACAGAGATAACAAGATCGACCGTTTCACCATCGTCTGACATTTCAGGTACGCCCTGAATATCAGCAAAGGCGAAGCCCTCGGCACCTAGACGTTGGCGTAAGGCTTCAGTCGACGTATTGACATCGCCACGGGAGAAAATCTCACCCTCTTCGACGGTCAACAGTTGACGGGCTTCATTTTCACTGATCTGTAGATCACCCACAAAACGGATGTTGCCAACCCGATACTGGGCACCTTCATCGACGTTGAGGGTAATAAAGATTTCGGACTTTTCAGGACCAATCGACACCTGAGTCGATGTCACATCAAAGTTGACGTAGCCGCGGTCCAAATAGAACGAACGCAGTCGCTCAATATCACCGGATAGCGCTTCACGGGAGTACTCGTCGCTAGAGAACCAGCCGAAAAAGCGTCCTGGCCGATCATTTAACTCAAACACGCCGCGCAGCGTTTCATCGTCAAAGGCTTCGTTACCAACGATGTTAATTTGACGAATCTTAGCAACTTCGCCTTCGTTGATATTGATATTGACTTGAACACGGCCCTCATCGACCTCTTCAACTTCGGTATCGATGCTGGCGCTATAGCGACCTTGAGACTGGTAGACACCTTCGAGCTCACGCTGAATCTCTTCAAGCGTGGAGAGCTCCAGCACCTGGCCTTCCGAGAGCCCGGATTGACGCAAACCATCGCGCAGGTCTTCTTCAGATATTTGATCGTTGCCGCTAATATCTAGCCGCGCAATGGTCGGGCGCTCGACAACCTGAATAACCAGCACGTCTCCCTCGCGGGCCAGGGAGACATCGTCAAATAGCCCGGTGGCAAACAAGTCACGGGCAGCGGCAGCCAACTGCGCTTCGCTGACACGCTCATTGGCGCTTACCGGGAAGGCATTGAAGACCGAGGCGGCGGATACCCGCTGCAGTCCTTCCACTCGAATGTCTGAAACATCAAAGGATTGTGCTTGGGCGCCGCTGGCGCCTGCCAGCAAGAGTACCGCCATTCCAAGGGTCTTGATTTTCATGCAGTCAATTCGCTCGCGTTGGTCTGCCGTTCATTCCAGAAAGGCACCATATACATTTGTGCAGGCAGATGACAAGGCATCCTGCGCGCTACACGCGTCATTACCACAGGCGCATCAGATCAAAATAGAGTGCCATCAACATCAGGGTGCCGACCATGGCAAGCCCAATGCGCAATCCTACAGCTTGAGTTTTTTCAGATACTGGCCGTCCACGCACAACCTCCATAAAATAATAAAGCAAGTGGCCGCCATCGAGCACCGGGATAGGCAGTAAGTTAAGCACCCCAAGACTGATAGAAAGATACGCTAGAAAGCCAATAAACGCTTCCATTCCAGCACGGGCTGAATCACCCGAGATCTGCGCAATGGTGATCGGCCCCGATAGATTGGAGGGCGAAATCAGCCCCACCAGCATTTTTCGAATGGCGTCGATGGTGAGCAGCGTCATCTCGCCGGTGCGTGAAAGTGCCTGACCTACCGCTTCAATAGGCCCGTAACGGATTTCACGCTGAAACGCTGCTGGCCACTCAACCTGCTCGGCGCCTGCACCGATATAACCAATTTCAACCCCCGTTTCCAAGCGGTTACGCCCAGGGGTTAAGTCGACGTTCGACTGCTCACCGTCACGCTCATAGGTAAGCTGCAGCGTTTCACCAGGACTACCTCGCACCATATTAACGAAGTGCATCCAATCATCCACTGGTTCGCCATTAATCGCTACTATCCTATCGCCCGCCTCGAGGCCTGCTTGCTCGGCGGCCTCACCGCTGATCACTTGACCTAAGACCGCTGGAAATTCCGGCTGCCAAGGGGTAATGCCCAGCGATTGCAGCGGCTGTGGCGGATCTTGGCGAACCAAATAATCGTTCACCGATAAACCAAAACGCTGTGGGTCGCTGGCGCCTTCAGGGCGGGCGTCGATATCCAGCTCACCGCTGAAACCAATAATCGACACCAGCTTGAGGTTAACATCTTCCCAGGAGCGCATCTCATCGCCCTGGATAGCGACAATTTCGTCGCCATTGGCAAGACCGGCTTCGGCGGCGGGCGAGTCAGGGGCAACGCTGCCTACCATCGGCGACACCACCGTGGTGCCCGCCACAAACAGCGCCCAGTAAGCGACGATCGCCAGTAAAAAGTTGGCGATAGGCCCCGCTGCCACAATCGCAATACGCTGCCACACGGTTTTGCGGTTAAACGCTTGGTCAAGCTGCTCTTCCGGAACCGGCGCCTCACGCTCATCGAGCATTTTGACATAGCCGCCCAGCGGAATGGCGGCTATCGCGAACTCGGTGCCGTGACGGTCAACTCGTGACCATAGCGGCTTACCAAAGCCTACAGAGAAACGTAGCACTTTGACCCCACATCGCCTGGCCACCCAAAAATGGCCAAACTCGTGAAAGGTCACTAACAGGCCCAAGACCACAATGACCGCTAAAATATTCTGAATAAGGCCCACACTGAACTCCTTAATGCCCCGCTCTAACGACCAGCTCAGCGAATGCTTAAGCGGACCACCTTGTTACCAGTTCCAGCGCCTGCTGTCGCGCCCATTGATCTGTTGCTAATACGCTATCAAGGCTATCAACACGGCCTTGACAGGGGCGCGACAAGACGTCGGCTACTAACTGCCCAATGGCTGTAAAGCCGAGCCGACGCTGTAGGAATGCCTCAACCGCAACCTCATTGGCAGCGTTGAGCACAACGGGTGCCATGCCGCCATGCCGCATCGCTTCACGGGCAAGCCCTAAACAGGGAAAACGGGTTTCATCGGGGGCTTCGAAATCAAGCCGCGCCACCTGAAAAAGATCCAGTGTTTCGACCCCAGCGTCAATTCTCTCTGGCCACGCTAGCCCGTATGCGATGGGGATGCGCATATCAGGATTACCTAACTGGGCAATCACTGAGCCATCCTGATAGGCCGCCATGGAGTGAATCACGCTTTGCGGGTGTATCACCACCTGGATCTGTTCGGGCGTGGCATCAAACAACCAGCAGGCTTCAATAAGCTCTAGCCCTTTATTCATCAGTGTGGCGCTATCCACCGATATTTTACGCCCCATTGACCAGTTCGGGTGAGCGCAGGCCTGCTCGGGAGTGACATTATTGATATCGTCCTGACTCCAGGTACGAAACGGCCCGCCTGAGGCCGTTAGCAGCAGCTGACGAACGCCGTGCTTGGCAAGCCCGCCACGATGCTCCGCAGGTAGACACTGGTAAATGGCATTATGTTCGGAATCAATCGGCAGTAATGTTGCGCCAGAGCGTGCCACGGCCTCCATAAATAGCGCGCCGCTCATCACCAGCGCCTCTTTATTGGCCAATAACACGCGCTTGCCTGCTTCCGCGGCGGCTAGCGCAGGCAGCAAGCCCGCCGACCCTACGATGGCCGCCATTACGCAGTCGACGCTGGCCTCTCGGGAGACTTCGCACAGCGCCTCGGGACCTGAGTTCACCTCGGTTAGCTGGCCTGCCCGCTTGAGCTCTTGGCGCAGCCAAGCCGCATCGGCTTCATCATCCAGCACGGCGACCGCGGGATGGTGTGCCAAGCACTGCGCTAGCAGAGCCTCTTTTGAGGTGTGCGCGGTCAGGGCATGGACGCTATAGCGGTTGGGGTGGCGGCTAATCACATCCAACGTGCTAGTGCCCACAGAGCCTGTCGAGCCAAGCACGGTCACGCGTTGCTTATTAGCGAGTTGGCTCATAGCGGCGGCACCTGAGCAAACACCTCAACCAGTACTTCCACATAGAACAGCGCAAACAGCGGAATCGCTGCGGTAAGACTATCAATACGATCCAGCACTCCGCCGTGACCAGGAAGCAACTGGCTTGAATCTTTGATATTACGATGGCGCTTGAGCATGCTTTCCAGCAGATCCCCGAGCACAGAGGCCAAGGTGACCACGGCGGTGATGAGTATCAGAGTAATGCCACCCACTAGACCCAGCGGCAACCACAGCGCAAAGAGGATGGCCAAAATAGCGGTCGCCGCTAAGCCGCCGTAAACACCCTCCCATGATTTGCCAGGACTCACATGGGGAGCTAATTTGCGCTTTCCCCAATTACGCCCCACAAAGTAGGCGCCGATATCCGCGCACCAGACCAGCAGCAACACAAACAGCAGCCAGGCCATGCCAATGTCACGCAGAACGTTAAAGCCCACCCAGCAGGGCAATAGCACCCACAGGCCCATCGCCAAGCGCCGCGTGGTGGCTTGCCACTGCTCACCCGCCGCAGGGTAGTGGGTTACCCAGTAGAGATTCACCAGCCAGCCAGCGGCGGAGAGCCAAAGCGGCCATATCGATGTGGCAGCCCCGATCAGCCACATGACCAACATCAACACCGCCATCACGGCCACGAGCTGGGCACGTTGCGCCGAACGGGTAACGCCCGCCAGATTGGCCCACTCCCAGGTGGCGAGTAGCACTATCAGCGCCGTAAAAAGCGCAAAAGCGCCGCCGTCTAAACCAAACAGGCCAGCCAGCACCAGAGGTGCTAGCCAGGCTGCGGTGATAATCCGCTGTTTAAGCACCCTGCGCCTCTATTTGTTCGTCCGTCATGCCAAAGCGACGACGGCGCTGACAGAAGTCGTTTAATGCCGCATCAAACGCATCCGCACCGAAATCGGGCCATAGCAGTGGGGAAAAGTGCAGCTCGGCATAAGCTAACTGCCAAAGCATAAAGTTGGATAGCCGCTGCTCACCACTGGTGCGTATGCATAGATCCACCGGCGGCACGTCATCAACCCCCATCGCGGTATCAAAGCACGCCTCATCAATATCTGCAGGTGCCAAGTCACCAGCCGCCACTTGCTCGGCTAAAGTGCGCGCGGCGCGTGCGATATCCCACTGACCGCCATAGTTAGCGGCAATCACCAGATGCATACCCGTGTTGTCTGCCGTTAACGCTTCAGCACGCTGAATATGCTTTTGGATAGCGTGGGAAAAACCGCGCTGTTCGCCAATAATTGAAAGGCGAACATTACGTTCATTGAGCTTTTTGACTTCGCGCTTAAGCGCCATCAAAAACAGCTCCATCAACGCATTGACTTCTGCGGCTGGGCGCTTCCAATTTTCACTGGAGAAGGCAAACAGGCTGAGCGTTTGCACCTCGCGCTCGGCGGCTCGCTGAATCACCGCACGGACGGTTTCTACACCTGCGCGGTGCCCGCGCACCCCCGAAAGCCCGCGCGCGCGCGCCCAGCGGTTATTGCCATCCATAATGATGGCAACGTGAGACGGCGGGGCCTCCCCGGCCAGAGAAGAAGCACAGGCGTCGTCCGGCTGTTTATCAGGAAGCTGCGGAGACGTCATGGATTCTCGCACCAAAGTTCAGTCATAAAAAAACCAGCCAGAGTGTGGCAAAACGGGCAGCCTAAGCTGCCCGCGGCTGAATAAAGCACAGGTTTATACCTGCATGAGATCCTGCTCTTTTGCAGTCAGCGCTTTATCGATCTCAGCAATATACTTGTCGGTCAGCTTTTGAATCGCGTCTTCGCCTTCACGCTGATCGTCTTCGGTAATGTCTTTATCTTTTAACAACGACTTGAAGTCACCGTTCGCATCACGACGTACGTTACGTACGGCAACGCGGGCGTTTTCAGCTTCGCTGCGCGCCTGCTTGATGTAACCTTTGCGGGTCTCTTCGGTGAGCATCGGCATCGGCACACGGATCACGTTACCAGCGCTGGCCGGGTTCAAACCAAGATCAGAGGTCATGATGGCTTTTTCGATCTTCTGCACCATGCCCTGCTCCCACGGCGCAATCGTCAGCGTGCGGGCGTCCTCAACGTTGACCGATGCCACTTGGCTAAGCGGTACTTGGCTGCCGTAATAGTCCACGGTAACGGCGTCTAAAATGCTCGGGTGAGCACGACCGGTACGAATTTTATTGAAGTTGCTATGCAGCGCCTCAACGCTTTTGTGCATGCGCGAATCGGCGTCTTTCTTAATATCGTTGATCACGTCATTACCCTCTGTATATCAGCGTGCCTTCCTTGCCCCCTACGACCATATTCAGTAGGGCGCCAGGCTTATTCATGTCAAATACCCGCACCGGCATATTATGGTCACGTACCAGGCAGATAGCGGTCAAATCCATAACGCCCAATTTTTGATCCAGGGCGTCGTCGTAAGAGAGCTGGTCGTACTTCACCGCATCCGGATGTTTTACCGGGTCTTTATTGTAGACGCCATCGACTTTGGTCGCTTTGATCACGACGTCGGCGTCCACCTCAATACCGCGCAAACAAGCAGCAGAGTCGGTGGTGAAGAAGGGATTACCAGTACCTGCAGAGAACAGCACCACGTCCCCTGAAGTTAAATAGCGAATGGCGGTACGCCTGTCATAATGCTCTACCACGCCACTCATCGGGATAGCCGACATCACTCGCGAGCGGATATTGGAACGCTCTAGAGCATCGCGCATCGCCAACGCATTCATAACGGTAGCCAGCATACCCATATGGTCACCGGTGACGCGATCCATGCCGGCTTCATTGAGCGCCGCGCCGCGGAACAAGTTACCACCGCCAATCACGATACCCACCTGCACACCAATGCCGACTAGCTGGCCAATTTCCAGCGCCATGCGGTCAAGTACTTTAGGGTCAATACCAAAATCGTGCTCACCCATCAACGCTTCGCCAGAAAGCTTGAGCAAAATACGTTTGTATTTTGACTTCGAGCCCTCAGCTTTGCTGGGTGCTACATGGGGGGTAGGCTCTTGAACATCACGCGACATGGCATCTCTCCTGAGGCAGACCTGTAAACAGGCAGGCGGGGCAGCCCCCTTGGTATAAAAACCAGTGTATAAAACCAGCTTTAAAAGGGCCGATTATTCTAGCATTGATTATACAGGGGCCGGATACGCGAAGGCGTGCGCTCACGCGCACGCCATCTTTTTTCTGAAACTTCTGACCTCAGCGACGGCCAGCCTGTTCCATAACTTCTTTAGCAAAGTCGACTTCTTCTTTCTCGATACCTTCGCCAACTTCAAAGCGCGTAAAGCCTACCACTTCGCCGCCCGCAGCTTTGACGAACTCAGCGACCGTTTGGTTGGGATCTTTAACAAACGGCTGCTCGGTCAGGCTGTTTTCTGCCAGGTACTTTTTCAAGCGGCCCTGAACCATTTTCTCAGCGATTTGCTCCGGCTTACCGGCCATATCCGGCTGCGCCAGAATAATCGCTTTTTCTTGATCCAGCTGCTCTTGGGGCATATCGGCAGGATGTGCAACCGCAGGGTTGATCGCCGCTACGTGCATAGCAACGTCTTTAGCGACTTGCGCAGTACCGCCTGTCAACACGGTTAGAACGCCAATGCGGCCACCGTGGACGTATTCGCCTACTAGGCCACCGTCAGCAGCGTTAACTACGATGGCGCGACGCACACCGATGTTCTCACCGATTTTCTGAACCAACTGCTCGCGGGCAGTTTCCAGTTCGCCAGCCATAACGGCGGCAACATCTTCACTTTTCGCTGCAAAGAAGGCTGCGGCGATTTTGTCGGCAAACGCGATGAAGTTGTCATCACGAGCAACAAAATCGGTCTCGGAGTTGATTTCAACCATTACGCCGTAGCTACCGTCTTCCGCTACACGCGTTACCACTACACCTTCTGCGGCGATACGATCGGCTTTCTTCGCCGCTTTTAGGCCGGAGCTTTTACGCAGGTTTTCAATCGCAACTTCGATATCACCGTCGGTTTCGGTGAGTGCTTTTTTACACTCCATCATGCCGAGACCGGTACGTTCGCGAAGTTCCTTGACCTGAGAGGCGCTGATAGCTGCCATGAGAATTCACCTCTAAAATGGTTCTATGAGAGTTAGACGCAACACAGAGTATAGGCATGATAAATGACCATCATGTATCACGCTGCCCTATGTCTCTCTGTATTACGGGGCCGGTACTGAGTGCCGGCAAATTCGTCCGCTCAGACAGCTCATCTGTAGCGGGAAAAAGGGGGCACAGCCCCCTTTATCTTGATGCGGCACACCTGCTCACCGCACCCACTGCTGCGATTACTCGGCGGCAGTGTTGTCTTCAGCTGCAGCGGCCTCTTCGGTCACTTCAACGAACTCTTGAGCGTTGCCTTCTTTGGCACGACCACAGGCATCCGCAATCGCTTTTACGTAGATCTGGATAGCGCGGATAGAGTCATCGTTGCCGGGGATTACGTAATCAACGCCATCGGGGTTGGAGTTAGTATCCACCACGCCGATAACCGGGATACCCAGCTTGTTGGCTTCGTTGATCGCGATGCGCTCGTGGTCAACGTCGATCACGAACAGTGCGTCCGGTAGGCCGCCCATGTTCTTGATACCGCCGATAGAGCGCTCAAGCTTTTCCTGCTCGCGAGTCGCTACCAAAACTTCTTTCTTGGTCAGCTTCTCAAAGGTGCCATCTTCGCGCATAGCTTCAAGATCACGCAGACGCTTAATCGACTGACGGATGGTCTTGAAGTTTGTCAGCATGCCGCCCAACCAGCGATGGTTGACGAAGTGCTGACCAGCACGATTGGCTTCTTCTTTAATTACCTTGCTAGCGCTGCGCTTGGTGCCAACAAACAAAATTTTGTTGTTGGATGCCGCCATCTTCTCGACCACATCGATCGCTTCGTTCAGCGCCGGAAGGGTGTGTTCAAGGTTGATGATGTGAATCTTGTTGCGCGCGCCGAAGATAAATTTGCTCATCTTCGGGTTCCAGTACTTGGTCTGGTGACCAAAGTGAGCGCCTGCTTTCAGCAGGTCACGCATATTAACGTGAGACATGGTAGAACTCCTAAAACTCGGGTTAGGCCTCCACGCACCCCATGGATCCGACCGTTGACCGCGTTAAACGCTGCCAGCGGCACCCGGGACCATGTGCCGGTGCATGTGTGTTTTTAAGGCTTGATAGTAAGCAACGCGCCCGTTAACGAGCACCCTGCGGATTCATCGCCCTGCCCTACTGCGTCCTTCCCAGCTAATAAGAAGCTAGGAATCACGATTGCAGGAAAGCGCGCGGCTTTATACCATAGATCATTGCCAAGATGAAGTCGCACCCCGTTTGACGGTCTTAAATTGCGCCATTCAATTATCCATTCTGCATTCATATCGAGCATTCATGAACGTTCCTATCAAGACGCCTTCTGAAATCGAACACATGCGCGAAGCCGGGCGCCAAGCGGCTAGCGTAATTGAAATGATCACCCCCCACGTCCAGGCGGGAATTAGCACGGGGGAAATCGACCGTCTTTGTCATGAGTATATTGTTAACGAGCTGGGCTCGACCCCTGCACCGCTGAACTACCATGGTTTTCCCAAAGCGACCTGCACCTCGCTGAACCATGTGGTGTGCCACGGCATCCCCGATGACGCCAAGAAGCTCAAAAAAGGCGATATCATGAATTTAGATATCACCGTTAAGACCACCGACGGCTACCACGGCGACTCCAGCGTGATGTTCGTGGTGGGAGAGACCATCCAGGGTGAACGGCTGTGCCGCATCACTCAGGAGTGCCTGTATAAAAGCATCGAGCTGGTCAAGCCCGGCGTGCACCTGTCTGAGCTTGCCCGCGTGATTCAAAAACATGCCGAAAGCAACGGCTACTCCGTCGTTCGCGACTTCTGCGGCCACGGTATTGGCGCCGAGTTTCACGAAGAGCCGCAGTTTTTGCACTACGACGGCTACGCCCCGAATGCCGACATTAAGCTCGCCGCCGGCATGTGCTTTACCATCGAGCCAATGATTAACGTTGGCGGCTATAAAACCAAGGTGCTGCGCGATGGCTGGACCGCCGTCACCAAAGACCGCAGTCTTTCGGCGCAGTGGGAGCACACGCTGCTGGTGACCGAGGGCGGCGTCGAAGTGCTGACCGCGCGTGGCGATGAAGACTTCAGTTTTTTGACCAACTGATGCTCCTACACCACCACCGGTTTGAGCCGGACACCACGCTTTACGACCTGGATCTTTTCCGCACTGAACTTGCCGGATCTCGCTCGCCAGTTGCTCCCTTCAAGGCCGCACTGCGCGAGCTACAGGCGCGCCTGGACGACCAGTTTCGCGCCGGTGCAGACATCCGCGACCTGGTGCGCGGCCGCGCCTGGTACCTGGATCAGCTGCTGGCGATTGCCTGGGCGCAGCATGAGTGGCCCGATGATGGTATTGCGCTGGTGGCGGTAGGCGGCTATGGCCGTGGTGAGCTACACCCCCACTCGGATATCGATCTACTGCTACTACTGGAGCAGGACGACGACACCGCCTATCGAGAACCGCTGACCGCCTTTATCACCTTCTTGTGGGATATTGGCCTGGAAATTGGTCATAGCGTTCGCTCGCTTAGCGACTGCGAACGGGAAGCCGAAGCGGATGTCACGGTGATTACCAACCTGCTCGAATCTCGCCTGATCGCCGGGCCAGAAAGCCTGCGCGAAGCGATGCGCGAGCGCCTCAGCGCCGAGCACATTTGGCCCGCCGACCGTTTTTTTGAAGCCAAGTGGCAGGAGCAGATTTCCCGCCACTACCGCTACAACAACTCCGAGTACCACCTAGAACCGAACCTCAAAAGCTCCCCCGGCGGGCTACGCGATATCCAGATGATCGGCTGGGTGGCCAAGCGCCACTTCGGTACCGAGCAGTACACCGACATTGTCGCCAACGGCTTTATGAACGATGCCGAGCTGCGCATTTTAAGCCAGGGGCAGGCGTTCTTGTGGCAGGTGCGTTATGCCCTGCATATGATTACCGACCGCGCCGAAGACCGCCTGCTGTTTGACCACCAGCGCACCATCGCCGAAATGTTTGGCTTCCGCGATACGCCAGAGCGTCTCGCGGTCGAGCAGTTTATGAAGCGCTACTACCGGCACGTCACTGCGCTGGCAGGTCTCAACGATATGCTACTGCAGCACTTTGACGAGGTCATTCTGCGCGGCAAGGAGACGCTCACTACGGTCAAACTCAACGAGCGATTTGAGACCAAGGGCGGCTATATTCAAGTCCGTTCGCGCAATCTATTCCGCGAGCGGCCTGCGGCGATGCTGGAGCTATTTCTGCTGATGGCCAAGCACCCCGAAATCGAAGGGGTACGTGCTGATACCATCCGGCTAATTCGCGACCATCGCCACCAGATCGACGACCACTACCGGGAAGACCCGCGCCACCAGCGGCTATTTATGGCCATTATGCGCGCCCCCGGCAACGTGCCCCGCCAGCTACGGCGCATGAACCGCTACGGCATTCTGGGCAAATACCTGCCCGAATTTGGCCGTGCCATAGGGCTGATGCAGCATGACCTGTTCCATATTTACACGGTCGATGCCCACACCCTGCTGCTACTCAAATTTCTGCACAATTTCCGCAAACCAGAAGCGAAAGGCGACTTCCCGGTGGCAGCCGTACTAATGCAGCAACTGCCCAAACTGGATCTGCTGTGGATCGCGGGGCTGTTTCACGACATAGGCAAAGGGCGCGGCGGCGACCACTCGGAAATCGGCGCCCGAGACGTTGAACAGTTCTGCCAGCGCCACCACGTTTCGCCCCACGATACCAATCTGGTGAGCTGGCTGGTTGAGCACCATCTATTGATGTCGATGACGGCGCAAAAGCGCGATATTAGCGACCCCGATGTGATTCGCGATTTTGCCTTGGTGGTGCGTAACGAAACGCGTCTGGACTACCTTTACGTGCTCACCGTGGCCGACATCAATGCCACTAACCCCACGCTATGGAACGGCTGGCGGGCGTCGCTGCTGCGCCAGCTGCATGCGGAAACCAAACGCGCCCTGCGCCGCGGCCTGAACAACCCGCCCGACCGCGATGACTGGGTGCGGGAAACGCGCACCGAAGCTCGCTCGCTACTGCAAACAATTGGCGTTAATCGTGAGCAAATCGATCATCTTTGGGAATCGCTAGGGGAAGACTACTTCCTGCAGTACGCGCCCAGCGAAATCGTTTGGCAGACCCAGGGCATTCTGAATCACAACCAGTCGCCGCTGCCGCTGGTGTTGATCAGCGCGCCGACTGCTGACATGTCCGAAGGCGGCACCAAAGTGTTTATCCACACCCGCTCGGTGGACGACCTTTTCGCGGCTACCGCCGCTGCCATGGAGCAACTGGGGCTCTCAATTCACGATGCGCGCATTGCGACCTCCCACAACGATTGGACGCTAAACACCTTTATCGTGCTCGACAGCCATGGGCAGCCCATACGTGACCCAGGCCACATCGAAGAGATGCGCCAACACCTGGTGGAAGAGCTCGATGACCCCGACGACTACCCGGATATCGTCACCCGCCACACGCCGCGCCAGCTCAAGCACTTCAAGGTACCCACAGAGGTGCTAATTGAGCAGGATCCGGCCAATGAACGTACGTTGCTGGAGCTAACGGCCCCCGACCGCCCTGGCCTGCTTGCCCGGGTGGGGCGTATCTTTATGGAGCAGGATATCTCGCTTTCCGCGGCAAAAATCGCCACCCTCGGCGAGCGGGTAGAGGACGTCTTTTTCATCACCACCAAAGCAGGCGAACCGCTTACCGACCCCGAGCGCCAGCAGCAGCTGCGCGAACGCTTAATTGAAGTGTTGGGGGTTTAAACGCTTAATCAGCATTAGCCTAAGGCGCCGGGGACAGGTCAAAGAGGAGGTCATTTGCCATGGATGGCAAATGTAGCTTCCAGGGAGGGATTTACAGCGCCTCCTCGTGACCCTGTCGACCGGCAGCCTAACTAGAGCCGACCATTAGGTTTGAGCCTGCACCGGGGCTTGCCTATAATCGACGGTTTACGCCAGCCAGCCATCAACGGACATATCATGAACGCCGACCTCGACGCCCTGCATCCCTACCCGTTTGAAAAGCTGGCCGCACTGAAAGCCGAACTAACGCCCCCAACTGACTTGGCGCATATCCCGCTGACCATTGGCGAGCCCCAGCACGCGCCCTACCCCGCAGCGCTTGAAGCGCTGGTGACGCACCAGCTGGAAATGGCCCGTTATCCTGCGTCCAACGGCCTGCCAGCGCTCCGCCAAGCCATCGCCAACTGGGCAAGACAACGCTTTCAACTGCGCGAACTCGACAGCGAACGGCACGTGGTGCCCGTTAACGGCACTCGGGAAGCCATTTTTGCCTTTGTGCAGGCGGCACTGGATCGCAGCCGCCCGGCGAAAGTCGCGGTACCCAATCCGTTTTATCAAATCTACGAAGGTGCGACGCTGCTGGCAGGCGGCGAGCCGCTCTATTTAGACTGCACCGCTGAGAACAACTTTCGGCCCGACTTTAGCACTATGCCCGCCGCTACGTGGCGCGACGTGCAAATCGTTTTTATCTGCTCGCCGGGTAACCCTACCGGCGCGGTCACGCCCCTTAATGAATTTAAGCAGCTGATTGCTCTCGCCGACGAACACGACTTTATTATCGCCTCGGACGAGTGCTACTCGGAGCTCTACCTCAATGAAGCCGCCCCACCACCGGGACTGCTGCAAGCCTGCGCCGAGCTGGGTCGTGATGATTACCGGCGCTGCGTGGTGTTTCACTCGCTCTCCAAGCGCTCCAACTTGCCGGGCCTGCGCTCGGGCTTTGTAGCGGGGGATGCGGCACTGCTCACACCGTTTAAGCGCTACCGCACTTACCATGGCTGTGCCATGTCGCTGCCGCTTCAGCACGCCTCCATCGCCGCCTGGCAGGATGAGCAGCACGTGCGCGCCAACCGCGACGCCTACCGCGAAAAATTTAGCGCGGTCACCGAGGTGCTTGCCCCGATCATGGATTTTCCCGCACCACAAGCTAGCTTTTACCTATGGCCTGCGGTGCCCAGTGGCGACGATATTGCCTTCACGCAGAGGCTATTTGCCGAGCAGCACGTTAGCGTACTGCCGGGCAGCCTAATGGGGCGTACGGGTGAAAATGGTGTTAACCCCGGCGCAGGGCGTTTGCGCCTCGCGCTGGTGGCAGAACTAGCGCCCACTCTTGAAGCCGCCCAACGAATTCGTCAACTCTTAGAGCGCGGTTAACGCATTCAACATTTTCTGGTTCAACATTCTCTGGCTCAACATTTTCAGGAGGTCGTATGCTGACGCTGTATATCATCGATAACTGCGATACCTGCCGCAAAGCGCGTAAAGCGTTGGATGAGAAAGCGCTGCTGTATAAAACCCACGATCTGCGCAAAGATGGTCTCTCCGCTGCGCTGCTAGAACATATTTTACATCGCGTGCCGCTTGTGGAAGTCATTAACAAACGCAGCAAAACCTGGCGCGAACTTTCCGATGAGGAAAAAGATTACGACGCCAACTCGGCCCGCCAACTACTGATGAAACATCCCACGCTGCTGAAGCGGCCGCTGCTCGAAGTAGACGACTCCACTATCTTAGTCGGCTACCGCGAGGGCGATTACGACAAGCTCGGCTAAGTACTCAAGTGGCCAAGTGCTTCAGCAGCAAAGTAATTAAACAACCAGGCACCTTGGCTTTGCCTATTTTTCTTCACTATTTATCACTACAGGACACCTTCTTATGCTGAGCTTTGCGCTTGGAATCGGCACCCAAAACACCCAGGGCGACTGGCTGGAAATCTACTACCCGGCGCCGCTGCTCAACCCGCCAGCCAGCCTAGTGGAAGCCGCTAAACAGGCTCTTGACGCCCCCCAAGGCAACGCCGCCATCAGCTTTTTGCCCGAAGACTGCACACGCTTGGCTAAAGCGTTAGAAGCCGCCGGGCACTCTGACCAGGCAGAGCTTGCCGAAGCGCTCTCTGCCAGCCAGCGCCCGCTGGTTGCGATGTTTCTAGAGAGCGACGAAGCGCCACAAACCGCGCCAGAGGTGTATTTAAAACTGCACCTGCTGTCGCACCGCTTGGTCAAACCTCACGGTCTCGATCTCACCGGCATGTTTGGCCTGCTGCGCAATATTGCCTGGACCAACGAAGGCGCCATCGACATTGAAGAGTTGCCTACACGCCGCTTGAAGGCGCGCATGGCGGGCCGCGCGCTGTCCGTCGACTGTGTCGATAAATTCCCCAAAATGACCGACTACGTGGTTCCCACCGGCATCCGCATTGGTGATACAGCGCGGGTGCGCCTGGGCGCTTACCTCGGCGAAGGCACTACCGTCATGCACGAAGGCTTCGTCAACTTCAATGCGGGCACGGAAGGCCCCGGTATGATCGAAGGCCGTATCTCAGCCGGGGTGATGATCGGCAAAGGCTCCGACTTGGGCGGCGGCTGCTCAACTATGGGCACCCTCTCAGGTGGCGGCAATATCGTCATTAAGGTCGGGGAAGGCTGCTTGATCGGCGCCAACGCCGGCATCGGCATTCCGCTGGGTGACCGCTGCACGGTAGAAGCAGGTCTGTATATCACCGCTGGCTCCAAAGTAACCTTACTGGATGACCAAGGCCAGGAAGTGAACACCGTTGCCGCCCGCGAGCTGGCCGGACAAGACGACCAGCTATGGCGCCGCAACTCCCAGAATGGCCGCATTGAGTGCTTGACCAATAAAAGCGCTATCGCCTTGAACGAGGCGCTGCATGCCCACAACTGAGCCTGAAGGATTGTCCCCGACGCTCACACTCGCCTTTGAGCTGCTCAGCCGGGCCTCGGTAACGCCGGACGATGAAGGCTGCCAGGAACTCATGATCGAGCGCTTAGCAGCGCTCGGTTTTCATATTGAGCGGCTGCCGTTTGGCGACGTAAAGAATTTCTGGGCGGTTCGCGGTCATCACGGCCCGGTGGTGGCCTTTGCCGGTCACACCGACGTGGTACCCAGCGGCCCCTATACCAACTGGCAGTACCCACCGTTTGAGCCCTGCATTGACGACGAGGGCATGCTGTGCGGACGCGGTGCGGCGGATATGAAAGGCAGCTTAGCCTCAATGCTGACCGCCGTTGAGCGCTTTGTGACCAATCACCCGGATCACGATGGCCGTATTGCTTTTCTGATCACCTCCGACGAAGAGGGCCCGGCAGTCGACGGCACCCGCGCGGTGGTCGAACACCTGCGCGAGCGCAATGAGCGCCTCGACTACTGCATTGTCGGCGAGCCATCCTCGACCACGCGCCTGGGCGATGTGATAAAAAACGGGCGCCGCGGCTCACTGGGGGCCACCCTGCACATTAAAGGCGTGCAGGGTCATGTGGCCTATCCGCATTTAGCGCGTAATCCGATCCACCAGGCGATGCCAGCGCTGGATGCGCTGGTCAACGAGCACTGGGACACGGGCAACGACTTTTTTCCCGCCACCAGCTTTCAGATTTCCAATCTGCGCGCAGGCACCGGGGCCACCAACGTGATCCCTGGCGATGTGGAAGTGGTGTTTAACTTTCGCTTCTCCACCGAGGTGACCCATGAAGAGCTTAAAGCGCGCACAGAGGCCATTCTCGACCAGCACGGATTGGAGTATCAGGTAGATTGGACGCTCAACGGTGAGCCGTTTTTAACCGCGGAAGGCGCGCTGGTTGACGCCGCCATTAAAGGCGTTGAAGCGGTGACCGGCGAGCGCCCGGCGCTCTCTACCAGCGGCGGCACCTCGGATGGCCGCTTTATCGCCACCCTTGGCGCTCAAGTGGTCGAGCTAGGCCCGCTCAACGATACTATCCATAAGGTCAATGAGCGTGTTCGCGCCAGCGATCTGGACGACTTAAGCCGGATTTACGAAGCGACGCTGCAAGCGCTGCTCTCCTCCGGCGAGGTAAACCTATGATTGAGCGTTACCCCGATATAGAGATTTACCTAGCCAGCGTGTCGCTTGATGCGCTCAATGAGTGGTTGAAAAGCGCGCTAATCGCACCGCCGCTGAGCCCCGCAGGCAAAGGCCAATGGAAAACCCGCGGCCAATACCAGGGCGACTGCGTGCCGGTATTGCTGGTAGACAAAGCCGCTGATGGGTTTGCCAGCCTATGGTTTGATAGCAACCACACGCCGTGGATGACCGACCAGGAGTGTGCCCAGCAGGCCGCGGAGGCCTTGCAAACCGAGGTACGCTGCTCACTAGGCGGCTGGCACCCCGGGGATGATCCCGACCGCTTTTGGCAAGTGTTGCCCGGCGGGAAAGAAGGCGCAATAGAGTGGCCCGATTCAGGGCGTTAAGCGAGTGCTTAAACGTAAACGACCCCGCCGAAGCGGGGTCGTTTGCTATCCAACGATCAATTTAGCTAGACGTTGGGCTCACTCAATAATACTCACATCGTCGGCCTGCAAACCACGCTCATTTTTAATCACGTGATAACGCACAATTTGGCCTTCTGCCAACATACGCGGACCACGGCCACGAATGGCACGGAAGTGAACAAACACATCTTCGCCATTATCGCGGGTAATAAAACCGTAGCCTTTGTTGGTATTAAACCACTTCACTTCACCCTCTTCACGGCCATCGTTAGGGTCGATGATATCTTCATCCTCATCATCGTCCAACGGAGCGGCTGCTTGGGGCTGGCGCGGTGCTGGCTTGGAGTGAGCCACCACAATCGAGGGCGCAAAAGCGGCAGACGCTAATGTGCCAATACACAGAACAATAAAACTACCTATAGCAACGGCAATATAGACCCCGCCACTGTCTGCCAACACCTCCATTAACTGTTCAGCGAGGGCACTATTGGTTAAATGAACAATCCCCGCCAACAAAAGTGGCGTGGGGGCGGCAAGTAATACACTGATTAAGAAACAGCGAAACACAACTTTTGGGTTCATAGAAAAAAAAAGCTCTCTTGTTGTATGGGTAACAGACGAAGGACAATACCCGTACTATCAGGCCCATTCCCAATAGCACCGGCATACTACTACATAAGGCTGCAATGTTATCATGACCCACGAATTATCGCCTGTTGACCTAGTTCAACGTCTTGAATCTTTAGAGAGCCGCTTAGCCCATCAAGAGCACTGGCTGGATACCCTGGATCAAGCAGTGGTACAACAGGAGCGGCGCCTGGAGAAACTGGAGCAGCTCAGCGGGCTAATGCGTGAACGTCTGCGCGAGCAGCACCAGGCACTTCAGGCAAGCGACCCTCAGGGCGGCCAGCGCCCCGAGGATGAACTTCCGCCGCACTACTGAACTAGCGACAGCTCCCGATGCGGCTTATTAATTAGCCGCCGGCAGCTAGCTTTCAAAAGCTTAGCTGCCAACAACGCTCGCAGGGTCCCTACTTTCCAGCCCAAAGGCATCCGCTACGGCCTGGTAGGTGACCTGGCCCGCGTGCACGTTCAGTCCCGGCAGGAAGTGCGGGTCGTCACGCAGCGCCTGCTGCCAGCCCTTATCAGCCAGGGCGAGCACAAAGGGCAGCGTGGCGTTGGTCAACCCCTGGGTAGACGTACGTGCTACCGCGCCGGGCATATTGGCCACACAGTAGTGCACCACCCCATCGACTATGTAGGTCGGCTCGGCATGGGTGGTGGGCCTACTGGTTTCAAAACAGCCGCCCTGATCGATCGCAACATCGACCAGTACGCTGCCAGGCTTCATATCAGCCAGCATGCTGCGCGTTATCAATTTTGGCGCAGCGGCACCGGGTACCAGCACCGCGCCAATGATCATATCCGACTCACGGGTAGCCGTTTCCAGCGCGTCTGCGGTGGAATAAACCGTTTTGATGCGGCCCTGATAACGGTCATCCAGTACTTCAAGCCGTGCTAACGACTTATCCAGAATGGTCACCTCCGCGCCTAACCCCAGCGCCATGCGTGCAGCGTTTTCGCCCACTACGCCACCGCCAATCACGGTTACCTTACCCGGCGCTACACCGGGTACACCGGGCAGCAGCACGCCTGCACCGCCCTGGGCCTTCTCAAGGCTATGAGCACCCGCTTGTACCGCCATTCGTCCCGCCACGGTGCTCATAGGCGCCAGCAGCGGCAGGCCACCGCGGGCATCGGTAATGGTTTCGTAGGCGATACAGGTGGCACCGCTCTCCATCAGACCGCGGGTAAGGGGCTCTTCGGCGGCAAGATGTAGATAGGTGAACAGCGTATGCTGCGGGGTGAGTCGCGTCACCTCGTCCGGCTGCGGTTCTTTCACCTTGAGGATCAGCTCGGCGTTACGCCACAAAGTATCCACAACCGCTTCTATTTGTGCGCCGGCGGCTTGGAAATCAGCATCGCTAAAGCCTGCACCTTCACCAGCTCCGGCCTGAACGCTCACCTGATGGCCGCGTCCGGTTAATTCCCGTGCGCCGGTAGGTGTTAAAGCCACGCGATATTCGTGATTTTTGATCTCTTTGGGGACGGCGATTTTCATTGGATTTTTCCTGTGCTTTTAAAGGTCAGTCGTGTTGTTAAGCAAATTACAGCACAGCTAACGTTGACCACCACCCCAGGAACGCAAAACAAAAAAAACGCCGGTTAAGGCGTTTTTTAGGAGAAAAATCTAGCGATTACCGATTCTGCACGAAAAAATCCACTTTGTTCGCCGTCACTCCACAACAACCGCGCCGCCGTAAATGCGTCGATACTCCTCGGGCAGGCGTTTGGGCCGACCCGAAGTAAGCGCCACACAGGCAAAGCGCGTGCGGGCATAAAGCAGTGTTTTCGCATCGCTGACGCGTACTAGCTGAAAACGTCTCGTTAGACTGAAGCGCTCATCGCAATCGACAATCCAGGTAGCAAGCTGTAGCTCGTCGCCTGCAAAGCCAGGCGCGAGGTAATCCAGCTCGTGGCGGTGAACCACCATTGCCCGGTCAAGCTCTCGGTAGCGCTCGAGAGAGAGGCCGAGCGCGACCGAGTGCGCCCAGCTAATCTGCTCAACCCAGCGCAGGTATTCGCTGTTGTTGACGTGTTGATAAGCATCGATCGCCTCATCAGCCACGCGGATATCGATCACAAAAGGATCGGGTAGCGCCCACTCCATCGGCTAACTCCTGTGCACCTTGACTCCCCTGTACGCTGGCTTCTCTGGATCCTGTCCACATGAACTAGTCGCGGAACACTCGCACACCTAGCGCCTTCAGGTAAGACGTTTCAGGGATAGCTGGATGCACCGGATGATCAGGCCCTTGATGGCCTTGGAAAATCACCTGCCCGTGACGATCCTGATGGCGAACCGCACCACGCACTACGTCCATTAAACGCTCAGGTGCCAGATGCATTGAGCAAGAGGCTGACAGCAGCAGACCATCACGACCCAACAGTCGCATGGCTTCGCGGTTCAAGCGGGCATAGGCGCGCTCGCCGTTAGGGATATCCTTGCGCTTTTTGATAAACGCCGGCGGGTCAATAATGACCACGTCAAACTCCTCGCCCTCTGCCTTCAACGCTGCTAGCGCTTCAAACGCGTCTCCCTCACTAACCGCTACCTTATCCTGTACCCCATTGAGCTCGGCATTTCGCGCAACTTGGTCTAGCGCTGGGCCTGAAGAGTCCAGGCACATCACCTCTTTCGCGCCGTGAACAGCCGCCTGAACGCCCCAACCACCTACGTAGCTGAATACGTCCAGCATGCGCTTACCTTCCACCTGGCGATTGACCCATTCGCGATTAACGCGGTGATCAAAGAACCAGCCGGTTTTCTGACCGTTCAGAACAGGCACGACAAAACGAGTGCCGTTCTCTTCCAACACCACTTCGTCAGGCAGCGTGCCTTTAATGACTTCAACGTGGGCCTCAAGACCTTCCTGACGACGGCCACCGGTGTCGTTACGGAAAACGATCACTTCCGGTTTGATGACTTTTTCCAGCGCATCGACAATTTCATCCGCCAGCGCCTGCATACCCGCGGTATTGAGCTGCACGACGAGGACATCACCAAAACGATCGATCACCAAGCCTGGCAACAGGTCGCCTTCGCCGTGAATCAAGCGGTAGAACGGCTGCGCATAAAGGCGCTGACGCAGCGACAGCGCTTGATTAAAGCGGTGCACAAACAGCGAGCGATCCAAGCGCATTTCAGGGTCACGCGACATCACTCTGGCAGCAATTAACGAATGCGGGTTTACATAGGCGACAGCCATCACTTTACCATTGGAGGCTTCTACCAGTGCGGTTTCGCCTGCCGCAAAGTTTTTCAGCGGCGTCTCTTTGATATCCACCTCATTGGAGTAAATCCAGAGGTGGCCCGCTTTCAGGCGGCGGTCAGCATTTTTATTCAGGCGCAGGCGTTGGGTCACAGCAATCTCCAAAAATTTTGTCTTAAGAACCTGTGTCTTAAAAACTCAGACAAGGCAAAAAGATGAGGCAAAGCGATACTTAAATAAGACAGTAGCACTTATAAGTAGGCATTAGCGCTGGCAACCGGGGCAAAAAACGCTGGCTCGCTGACCTAGCGTAATGCGGCGAAGCTCCGTGCCACAGCGCAAGCAGGGCTGGCCGTGGCGGCCATAAACATTCAGGCGCTGGGCGAAGTAACCGGGCTCGCCCTGGCCACTGACAAAATCCCGCAGCGTGGTGCCGCCCTGGGTAATCGCCGCCGCCAGCACCTCTTTCACGGCCAGAGCCAAAGCGTCGTAGCGAGCACGGGAAACTCTCCCCGCCGCACGGCGCGGATCAATACCGGCCATAAATAGCGCTTCTGCCGCGTAGATATTCCCGGCACCGACAACCACCTGGTTATCCATCAGAAACGGCTTTACCGCCACGCGCTTGTTACGCGAGAGCGCATAGAGCCATTTGCCGTTAAATGCATCAGACAGCGGCTCTGGGCCCAGGTGAGCAAGCCGTTTATCCTGCGCTGCGTCTGCGGCCTGCCAATCCACAAAGCCAAACCGTCGGGGATCGTGATAGCGCAGCACATAGCCGCTGGCAGTCACTACGTCCACGTGGTCATGCTTTTTGGGCAAATCCCCCACCCGGGCAATCCGTAGACTGCCCGACATACCCAAGTGCCATAGCAGCGTCGCGCTAGCGTCACCCTCAAGCGCGCCACCCGCCTGAATAGGAATCTGCAGGTATTTTGCCCGCCGCATCAACACCCCAATGCGCGCGCCCACCAACCGCTCAGCCAGGTCATCGGGCACGGGCACACGCAGCCGCGGCTGACGCACCAGCACTTCGGTGACTTCCTGACCTTCAATATAGGGAGCAATCCCGCGTCGGGTGGTTTCAACTTCAGGAAGTTCGGGCATATTGAGACATCGTACCGGCCTGTAGTGACAGCCTAGTGAAGGTGGTTTAGCAAAGCATGCGATACACGAAAGACATGCATGCAAAAACCCGGCTTGAGGCCGGGTTTTTGAACAGGCGCTCGCCTGCAGTGGAAGCCGATCAACATCGCAAAAGCGATTACTTGATCTTGGCTTCCTTGTAGATCACGTGCTTACGGATGACCGGGTCGAATTTTTTGAATTCGAATTTATCCGGAGTGTTCCGCTTGTTCTTATCAGTGGTGTAGAAGTGACCTGTACCGGCACTAGACACCAGCTTGATTTTATCGCGCATGGTTTAATCCTTCCAAAATGCTTGGTCCGAAACGCTGGCTTAGATAGCGTCGCCGCGCTTACGAATATCAACCAACACTGCGTCGATACCGTTTTTATCAATAATGCGCATTCCTTTAGTAGAAACGCGCAGCTTGACGAAGCGGTTTTCAGACTCAACCCAAAAACGATGGGTATGCAGGTTCGGCAAGAAACGACGACGTGTCTTACGCATTGAGTGTGAAACGTTATTTCCAGTTACCGGACGCTTGCCGGTAACCTGACATACTTTGGACATTAGAGCCTCCAACTGCTTGGCCAGGATATAATAACCTGAGTGTTCAAAACTGTCGGGCAAACCGGAGCAGGGAAGGTGTCGACGCCGTTAACCGCCAAGCTTTATCCAAATCCGTTATTCAACCCAAGTTTAAAGGTGGCACTTTATACCAGAGCACCCGACTTACAGCAAGCAAAACCCACAAAAAAGGCTGAAAAAGCACTTTTTTGCTCATTCTACTTAGTCAACATTGCATGGAGCACTGCATACTGACGCTGCTTATAGCCAGCCGCGCTCGGCAAAAGAGATCACTTCTCCGTCCCCCACCACGAAATGATCCAGCACGCGCAAGTCAAAAAGTGCCAGCGCGTCTTTTAGGCGTTCCGTGATACGTCGATCAGCATCGCTTGGCTCTGCCACACCAGAAGGGTGGTTATGCGCCAGGATAACAGCGCCAGCGCTAAGCTCTAACGCGCGCTTGGCAACTTCGCGGGGGTAAACAGATGCGCTGTCTAGGGTACCGCGAAACAGCGATTCATAGCGAATAATTCGGTGCTGGGTATCCAAAAAAAGTACCGCAAACTCTTCATGCCCTAAATGACGCAGCTGCGAACTCAGATAGTGGCGTACCAATGCAGGCGATGTCAGCGCATTGCCTCGCGCCAACTGGCTGGCTAAATGGCGGCGCGATAGCTCAAGCGTCGCCTGGAGCTGTGCGTACTTGGCGCTACCTAACCCACGAGCAGTGCAGAAGCTTTCTTGATCGGCCTCAAGCAGTTGACGCAAACCACCGAAACTAGTGAGTAAATCACGCGCTAAATCGACCGCCGAGCGCCCCTGCACGCCAACACGCAAAAAAATTGCCAGCAACTCAGCGTCTGAAAGCGCCTGTGCTCCAGTATTTAATAGCTTTTCCCGGGGCCGCTCACCTTCCGGCCAGTGATTGATTCCCATCGCACCTCACCCGCGCTGCCCATCTTTGTCGCTTAAAGCCAGCCTCAACGCACTTAGCTTTACAGCAATAAGCTCATTAAACCTAGCTTAACCTTGTTTGTGCTCAATATGCCAAATTGTTGGTGCCAATGGTATGGTAAGCCTCCTTACGAACGCGGATATGGATCACTGACCATGGCCTCTGCTGTTAACTCGACAAGCGCTTCGACGCTCGCAGGCAAACGCATACTGCTCGGCGTCAGTGCGGGTATCGCAGCTTACAAAAGCGCGCTGATTGTGCGCCTGCTCAAGCAGGTCGGCTGCGAGGTGCGCGTGGTGATGACCGACGGAGCCCAAGCCTTTATTACCCCACTCACGCTACAAGCGCTCTCCGGTGAGCCTGTGCGCACCTCGTTACTCGATCCCGAGGCCGAGGCGGGCATGGGTCATATTGAGCTGGCCCGCTGGGCGGATGTCGTACTGATCGCTCCGGCGACTGCGGACCTTATCGCTCGCTTGGTGCACGGTATGGCCGACGACCTGCTCACCACGCTCTGCCTGGCCTCTGAAGCGCCCAAACTAATTGCCCCGGCGATGAACCAGGCGATGTGGCGCCACCCTGCCACCCAGCGCAACGTAGTGCAGCTGGAGCATGACGGCTGGCAGCCCATAGGCCCCGCCGCCGGTGATCAAGCCTGTGGCGATGTGGGGCCAGGCCGCATGAGCGAGCCTGAAGAGATTTTTGGCGCGGTAACGGCGCTGTTTGCAGCGCCTCTCACCACAGCACCTTACTCACATGCACCGCATATTGTGATTACCGCTGGCCCCACCCGGGAGCCGCTGGATCCCGTACGCTACCTCTCCAATCACAGCTCGGGAAAAATGGGCTTTGCCCTGGCCACAGCCGCGGTAGCTGAAGGCGCCAGGGTGACGCTGATCAGCGGGCCGATTAACCTACCCACCCCCCAGGGCGTGACGAGGATTGACGTTGAGTCAGCCGAGCAGATGCACACTGAAGCTCAGCGGCTAGCGCCCCAGGCGGCGCTGTTTATCGGCTGCGCGGCCGTCGCGGACTATCGCGCGGCGTCCCCTGCCGAGCATAAGCTCAAAAAGCAGGACGATAGCGACACACTCACCCTGACGCTGGTTAAAAATCCCGATATTATCGCCAGCGTCGCGGCACTACCCGCCAAACAGCGCCCGCTGGTGATCGGCTTTGCCGCCGAAACCCAGGAGGTTGAGCGCTACGCACGGGATAAATTACAGCGCAAAGGACTGGATATGATCGTCGCCAACGACGTCTCCCAGGCGGGTTTGGGCTTTGGCAGCGACCAGAACGCCGCCTGGTTACTCTGGCGCACCCCTAAAGGCGTCGAGAGCCGTTCAGAAGCAGCGCAGCCTAAGACCCAGCTGGCCACCACCATTATCCGTCAAGCGCTCGCCCTGCTACCCACAACAGCCCCTACGAAAACATCTGGAGAGTCTCAATGAGTGCCCGCCCCCGCCTACAGTGCAAAGTATTAGATGAGCGTTTGCACGACTACCTCCCTGCCTACGCGACAGCGGGCTCGGCGGGAATGGATCTGCGCGCCCTGTTGGATGAGCCGTTAATATTAGCACCCGGCGATTGTCAGCTCGTACGCACCGGCATTGCCATCTATATTGAAGATCCGGGTTTGGCGGGCATGATCCTGCCACGCTCAGGTTTGGGGCATAAACATGGCATCGTACTGGGCAATTTAGTGGGTTTAATCGACTCAGATTACCAGGGCGAACTAATGATTTCGGTCTGGAACCGTGGTCAAAGTACGTTTACGCTAAACCCTTTCGATCGACTGGCCCAGTACGTGCTTGTGCCTGTCGTGCAAGCCGAACTCTCCTTGGTGGACGCTTTTGAAGACTCGTCCCGGGGCAGCGGCGGATTTGGTAGTACGGGCAGTCAGTAGCGAATAGTCACGCCTGCTTAGGAAGCCTTTTTAAGGAAACGTCTGTTTAGCTGGGAAGCCCTATGAACGCACACTCTGTACCCGCTTCGATTTTTCGCGCCTACGATATTCGCGGTATCGTTGACGACACGCTCACTGAAGAGACGGTCGAAATGATCGGGCGTGCTGTCGGCTCCGAAGCGGCCGCGCGGGGCGAATCCAGCGTGGTCGTTGCTCGCGACGGTCGCCTTTCAGGCGCTCGGCTTCAAGCAGCGTTGATGCGGGGCCTGAACGCCGCAGGGCGCGACGTGATAGACATCGGCATGGTGCCCACCCCGGCGCTCTACTTCGCCACCCATGTACTGGATGGCACCCAATCGGGTGTGATGGTTACCGGTAGCCATAACCCGCCTGACTATAACGGCTTTAAAATTGTGCTTAACGGCGAAACGCTCTCCGGCGACGCGATTACCGGCCTTTTCGAACGTATCCAGTCCGGTAACTTAGACAGTGGTCATGGCAGTATCACCCAACAGGATGTTCGTGAACGCTATTTAACGCGCATCTTAGGCGACGTTAAGATCAATCGACCGATAAAAGCCGTGGTCGACTGCGGCAACGGCGTTGCCGGGGAACTCGGCCCACAGCTGCTGGCACGATTAGGTATCGAGACTATCCCGCTGTTTGCGGAGATTGACGGCAATTTTCCCAATCACCACCCTGATCCGGGCAAGCCGGAAAATGTCCAGGATCTGATCCGCAAAGTACGCGAAACCGGGGCCGACATTGGCCTTGCCTTCGATGGTGATGGCGACCGCCTGGGCGTTGTCACACCTTCAGGCAAGCTGATTTATCCCGACCACCTGCTCATGGTGTTTGCCACCGATATGCTCGCGCGCCAACCTGGGGCCAAGGTTATTTTCGATATTAAGTGCACCGGCAACCTGGTCAGAGTCATCAGCGAGGCCGGCGGCGAACCGGAAATGTGGCGTACCGGACACTCGATGATCAAGGCGCGCATGCAGGAAACCGGCGCTCAGCTTGGCGGAGAGATGAGCGGGCACATTTTTTTCAAAGAGCGTTGGTATGGCTTTGACGACGGCCTCTATGCCGCCGCTCGGCTGGTGGAGATTTTCGCCAACCAAGCCGACGACGCCGATACGTTTTTTGCCCACTTCCCCCAAGACGTGGCTACGCCGGAAATTAATATTGCGGTTACCGACGATAACAAATTTTCTCTGGTGGATAAGCTTGCTCGCGAGGGCGACTTCGGCGAAGGTATCAAAACAACTTTGGACGGTATCCGCGTTGACTACCAGGATGGCTGGGGGCTGTGTCGCGCTTCCAACACCACGCCTGCACTGGTCATGCGCTTTGAAGGCAAAGACGAGGCCGCGCTAGCACGCATCAAAGCAGTTTTTAACGACGCGCTATTGCGCGTCGCGCCAGACATTGAGCTACCCGACTAGACAGATAGCTTTTCAAATAGCTCTTAATTAGTTAGGCGCTGAAGGGATCGCGACCACCTAGAAAGCGCGACCCTCACCACTCAATCAGCATAAACGTTAGCAGCATAATAAACGTTCGCAAGGGACAACCTCATGAGTTCAGCCAGTCGCGACCCCCAGGTCGTTGTGGAGGTGCTTTCCGAAGCCCTCCCGTATATTCAGCAGTTCTCCGGCAAAACCGTGGTGGTCAAATACGGCGGTAACGCCATGACCGAGAGCACCCTGATTGACTCCTTTGCCCGCGATATCGTGTTAATGAAGGAAGTCGGTATCAACCCGGTAGTGGTACACGGCGGCGGGCCGCAGATCGGAGACCTGCTCAAAAAGCTCAACATTGAGTCGCGCTTCGTCAACGGCATGCGCGTTACCGACTCGCAAACCATGGACGTCGTTGAGATGGTGCTGGGTGGCTTGGTCAACAAAAGCATCGTCAACCTGATCAATCAAAGCGGCGGCAAAGCGATCGGCTTGACCGGTAAAGATGGCTCACAAATACGCGCCCGCCAGCTCAAGGTTGAGCACCAAAGCCCCGAAATGACCGCCCCTGAAATCATCGATATTGGCCATGTAGGCGAAGTGGAGTCAATCTCAACCGAGCTTATCGAGATGTTGGCGGCGCGTGATTTTATTCCGGTGATTGCGCCGATTGGCGTCGACGACGCAGGCCACAGCTACAATATCAATGCTGACCTGGTCGCGGGCAAGATCGCCGAAGCGCTCAATGCAGAAAAGCTGATGCTGCTCACCAATGTCGCCGGCTTAATGAACACCGAAGGCGAAGTACTCACCGGTTTAAGTACCGCTCAAGTGGATGATTTGATCGCCGATGGCACGATTTATGGAGGTATGCTGCCCAAAATCCGCTGCGCGCTGGAGGCAGTAAAGGGCGGCGTGAACAGCTCACACATTATTGATGGCCGTGTCCCCCACGCGGTGTTGCTGGAAATTTTCACCAACGCTGGGGTAGGTACTCAAATCAAGGACGCGAGCTAACCGCGACGGAGGCCACATTATGAGCGAAGATCAAAAACCTCGCCGCCGCGAGCAGATTCTCCAAGCCCTGGCATTGATGCTCGAGGAAGATAGCGGCAAGCGCATTACCACAGCCGCCCTCGCCCGTCAGGTCGGCGTTTCAGAAGCGGCGCTCTACCGCCACTTCCCCAGCAAAGCGCGTATGTTTGAGGGGCTGATCGACTTTATTGAAGAGAGTATTTTTGCCCGCATCACGCGTATTTTAGAAGACGTTCCTGATGCCACCACCCGCTGCGGCACAATCCTCGCACTGCTGCTGGGCTTCGCTGAAAAAAATCCTGGACTGGCGCGGGTAATGGGCGGCGACGTGCTTACTGGCGAAACCGCCCGGCTACGTCAGCGGGTTAATCAGCTGTTTGAACGCCTGGAAATGCAGCTTAAGCAGATCCTGCGTGAAGCCGAGCTGCGCGAAGGCCTGCGCCCCACGATTCCCGCCTCTGCTGCTGCCAATTTACTGGCGGCCCAGGCGGAGGGGCGAATTTCACAGTATGTGCGTAGCGACTTTAAGCGCCTGCCCACCGAACACTGGGAAGATCAGTGGTCATTACTTTCTGCGCAATTACTGCGCGCTGCGGTGCAGCCCGCTTAGCCTAGCGTGTAGGTGGCACAAAAAACCGGCTCCCTTTTAAAGGGGCCGGTTTTTTGGTGCTAAAAAAGCGACAACCGATTTGGCAATGCTGTTTAAGCCACCATCGCCTCGCCCATTTTCTGACGTAGCTTTTTCATGGCATTCTTTTCAAGCTGGCGGATTCGCTCTGCACTGACGCCATACACATCGGCCAGATCATGCAGCGTCTCTTTGCTATCGGCCAACCAGCGGCGCTGGAGAATATCTCGCGAGCGCTCATCAAGCCCTTCGAGTGCAAGCTGTAAACGGCGGGTCGAGTCTTCCTCGAAGTTGCTATCTTCCAACTGCGTTGCAGGGTCGGAAGCGGCATCGTCTAAGAAGTGAATCGGCGCTTGATAGGTGCTCTCTTCATCATCGCCTGCCGGGGCATCATAGCCTGCATCGTAAGACGACAAGCGCCCTTCCATATCGCGAACGATCTCAGGCTTTACGTCGAGATCCTTGGCAATGGCGGCCACTTCGTCGTTGTTCAACCACGCCAAGCGCTTCTTCGCACTGCGCAGGTTAAAGAAAAGCTTACGCTGGGCTTTGGTCGTGGCGATTTTAACGATCCGCCAGTTGCGCAGTACAAATTCGTGAATTTCCGCTTTTATCCAGTGCACGGCAAAAGAGACCAGACGAACGCCCTGGTTCGGGTCGAAGCGCTTGACGGCTTTCATCAAGCCAACGTTACCTTCTTGAATTAAATCCGCTTGAGGCAACCCATAGCCCGAATAGCTACGCGCGATATGCACCACAAAGCGCAAATGCGACAGTACCAAACGGCGAGCGGCTTCCAAATCGCCTTCATCATAAAGGCGATAAGCGAGTTCGCGTTCTTCATCGGCAGTTAATACCGAAATTCCATTGACCGCGCGGATGTAACCGCCCAGATCGCCGCCGGGCGAAAGCTGCCCCACCGGTAGAAGACTAGTGCTCATGTGCAGGTGGTCTCCCCTGTAACCCATCGTGGTTGACGTAGCACGTTATCAATAACCTATTACCAAACCGTGATACTAATAATTCAGTCATACAAAGTCTGCATACTAAGACCTTAACGCAAAAATAAAGTTCGCACGTTAAGCATTTCAGCAGTATCGCATTAGCTGCCTAGAATCTATCAATCATCTTGGCCGAATGCTTGAGAGATGACGTGTAACCGCCAGCCAGGCACCCAACCAGCCTAGTAGTGTACTGCAAGATAGCAGAATTGTAGAGCCTGTCACGTCGAGTTGGGGTAAAGAGAAACTCGCCCCGTAACTGGCCGCCAGAGCGGCTACCGGCAGAGAAAGCCAGTGATTGCCCAGACCTAACAAAGCCAGCGCCAACAGCCCACCGCCAAAACCGTACCAAGCGCCGCTATACAGAAAAGGCCGCCTAACAAAGGCATGCGTAGCACCAATGAGCATCACAACTTCAATTTCCCTGCGGCGACTCTCCACCGAGAGGCGAATGGTATTACCGACCACCAGCAGCACGCCTAAACCAAACAGCGCACCCAGCGCCAGCGCCACACGTCGGCCTAGTTCCGCCAAGTTTCGCAGCCGCTCCACCCAGGCTAGATCAAGGCGCACCTCATCAACCCCAGAGAGCGCTTCCAGGCGGGCGGCCAATTGCTGCATGGCAACCGGATCAACACTTTCTGGGCGTACCACCATGCTGATAGGCAGCGGGTTACTCTCCAGCCCTGCCAAGGCATCATCAAGCCCCAGCGACTGCTGGAACTCCGCCATCCCCTGCTCGGCGCTGATCAACTGTGTTTCGAGAACGTCCGGCTCCGCGTTGACTGCCTCTTCGATACGCAGCGACTGGGCATCATCGGCACTCAACTCCAGGTAAACCGTTAGGGTGGCGCTCTCATCAAGCTCTGCATCCAGCAACCGAGCACTGTCCAGGGTTAGCCATAGCGCCGCAGGCAGTACCAGCGCAATAGCGATCGCCAGCATGGTCAGGAGATTACCCAGCGGGTAGCGCACTAAGCGCTGAAAGCTATCCCACGCCATGCTGCGGTGATGGCGCCCCCATGCCCGTAGGCGACTGGAAAAACGCGTCTGCTGCGATCTGGCGCCCCGCTGTGGCGCTTGGGTTTTCTCAACTGCTGGTTTAACAGCGGCTTTGCGCGGAGTCCTTAATGCCGCCCCCTGACGGCGCTTGGGCGTCGCGGATGACTTCATACCGCCCCCTCATCGGCGACCAGCCTGCCGTCACTTAAGCGCAGGATGCGGTGGCGCAATCGGGCAATCAGGGCCAAATCGTGGCTGGCGATCATCACCGTGGTGCCAATCCGATTAAAATCCTCAAACAGCGCCATGATATCCGCCGAGAGCTGGGGATCCAGGTTACCCGTCGGTTCATCGGCAAGCAGTAGCGCGGGCTTATTAACCACCGCCCGGGCGATGCCTACCCGCTGCTGCTCGCCGCCGGAGAGTTCTATGGGTAATGCCTTTTCACGATGCAGCAGCCCCACTTTATCTAACGCGGCACGTACTCGGCGGGCGGCTTCCCGAGGTTCAACCCCTTGAATCTCCAGAGGTAGAGAGACATTGTGAAAAATGCTGCGATCAAAGAGCAACTGATGATCCTGGAAGACCACGCCAATTTGGCGCCGATAGAACGGCACTTGGCTGGCATGCAGCTGGGCGATATCGTGCCCTGCTACGACGACGCGCCCACGGCTAGGTTTCTCTAGACGCATCACTAAGCGTAGTAGCGAGCTTTTCCCTGCCCCGGAGTGGCCGGTAAGAAACACCATTTCGCCCCGGGCAACCCGAAAGTTAAGGTGCGCCAGCGCTTCAAAGCGTCCGCCGTAGCGTTTTCCCACATGCTCAAAGGCGATCATGCGCTGGCATCATCCCCTTGGCGGTCAAACAGCGCTTGGACAAAATCATTGGCCTCGAAGGGGCGCAGATCGTCGATGCCCTCCCCTACGCCAATAAAGCGAATCGGCGTTTCCAGCTGTTTGGCCAGCGCGAAAATAATCCCGCCTTTGGCGGTGCCGTCCAGTTTGGTTAGCGTGATCCCGCTGACCGGCACGGCGTCGTTAAAGGTGCTGGCCTGGGAAATTGCGTTTTGGCCAGTTCCCGCATCCAGCACCAGCATTACTTCGTGAGGCGCCGTATCATCGAGCTTCTGCATCACACGGTGGACTTTTTTCAACTCTTCCATCAGATGGCTTTTGTTAGGTAGCCGTCCGGCGGTATCGGCGATCAGTACATCAACCCCTCGCGCAGTAGCGGCCGCTACCGCATCGTAAATCACCGAGGCGCTATCCGCGCCGGTGTGCTGGGCGATCACCGGCACCTTGTTGCGCTCGCCCCACACTTTGAGCTGTTCGACAGCGGCAGCACGGAAGGTGTCACCGGCCGCCAACATAACGCTTTTGCCTTCGCGCTGAAAACGCTGGGTGAGCTTACCAATGGTGGTGGTTTTACCCACGCCGTTAACGCCCACCACTAAAATAACAAACGGCCCCTTGCCCGCCTTCTCAAGCACAAGCGGTTTGGCGACCGGCGCCAGCATAGTGGACAACTCTTCTTGCAGGCCACGGTAAAGCGCTTCGGGGTTGTTCAACTCTTTGCGCGAAACGCGCGCTTCCAGGCGACCAATAATCTCGGTCGTCGCTTCAATGCCCACGTCGGCCATTAACAGCTGCGTTTCCAGATCTTCCAGCAGCTCGTCATCGATCTGTTTTTTACCTAGAAACAGATCAGCGATGCCATCGGTTAAGTTGGCACGGGTTTTTCCCAAGCCTGACTTGATACGCGCAAACCAGCCTTTCTGGTCACTTTTGGTGGCCACCGGTTTCTCTTGCAAGGCGGGCGGCGGGGATGTCTCGCGGGCGGGCGCTGGCTCTGGCTCTGGCTCTGGCTCTGGCTCTGGCTCTGGCTCTGGCTCTGGCTCTGGCTCTGGCTCTGGCTCTGGCAAAGTTTCCGGCGCCTTTGAGGTCTCTTCAACAGCTTCAGTGGAAGTGTCGGGCGTCGCAGTGTTCAGCTCATCGGCTTGTTCTTGAGGCTGATCTTTTAAAAGCTGCTCTTCATCTGGCGCCTGCTGCGGATCATTATGAGCCTGTTGCGGATCTTGCTTATTCTTACGTTTAAAAAAACCAAACATGAGTGTTACCCGACATAAATAGTGAACATTAGGGTTATGCTAACACCGTAACCCAAGACTTTGGATAAACAGCCCGCTACAATCCGCTTCATGACACGACAACGCCCCCCTCGATCCCCTACGTCCCGCCGCACACCTGCTCAGCGGGGTGGTAAACAACCTGGCAAACTGCGCATTATCGGCGGCGAGTTCCGCCGCCGTCAGTTGCCGGTGCTGGATAGCCCCGGCTTGCGCCCAACCCCAGACCGCGTACGTGAAACGCTGTTCAACTGGCTCGGGCAGCAGCTTTACGGCCAGCAGGTACTCGACCTATTCGCAGGTACCGGCGCGCTGGGCATAGAAGCCCTGTCCCGCGGCGCGGCGTGGGTCGATTTTGTCGAACGCGACCCACGGGTAGCGGCACAGCTGTCGACCAATCTGGCATCGCTCAATATTACCGCAAGCGCGGTGCATGTTAACGATGTTCAGGCCTACCTGGCTCGCCCAGCCAAACCCTATGCGCTGGTCTTTCTCGACCCGCCTTTCCATCAGCAATTAGCTGCACCTTGCTGCTCGGCGCTGGAAAATAGCGGCTTGCTAAGCGAAGAGGCAATGATTTACCTCGAAACCGAGACGTCGCTGGCTCCCAATGTGCCCGCCAACTGGCAATTGCACCGCGAAACCCAGGCGGGCGAAAGCACTGCACGGCTTTATCAACGTCAAGCACCGTAAACAGCGCTTGCCGCCAAGCGAAGGTGGCGTTACGCTCGCCTCATTCATCCCTACTGACAAGCTTTGCGCTTGCTTTTTTGGGTGCTTTTTTATGACCTATTATGGGTTTTCGTTCTTACGCTAGGGAGAGATACATGAGTCTGGAATTATTTAATCAGCTTGAACAGAAAGTTACCGATACCGTTGACGCGCTGGAAATGATGAAACTGGAAAATGAAGAGCTGCGCGGCGAAAACGCCAAGCTTAAAGAGGAGCGTGAAGAGTGGGAGCGTCGCCTCAATAGCCTACTCAGCAAATTCGACAGTCTCGAAACAACCAGCGTTTCGTAACGGACTTTGCGCTACTTAGAGTATCTGCGACATGAGTAGCGCGTCTTCTCGCCCAGCGACCCCTTTGGCCGCTGGGTAGTAGCCTTTGCGGCGTCCGTCCTCGCTAAATCCACAGCGCTGGTAGAGCCGGATAGCGCTAAGATTACCCACCCGCACCTCTAACAACAGCCGCTCGCTGGACCATCCTTGCGCAGTGGTAAACACCGCTTCCATCAACGCCAAACCCGCGCCACTTTGACGACGCTCGGGTAAAACCCCAATGGCTTGCAGCTCCGCCTCAAACGGCAGTCGCGCTACAATGGCGTACCCCAACAGTTGCTCATCCTGCCACCAGCCCAACACACAGGTGTCTTGGCTGCCCAACGCTGCAAGCATTTGCGTATCAGAAGTGCCGCTTTGCGCCTGACGCTCAAGCGCAATCAGCAGGGCCAGGTGTTCAACGTTGAGTTCAGTGATCATCAGTTGTCTGCTTAGCATCAGCCACCCACAGCTGGCCTAGCGCCTGCAACGCAGGCCAGAGGTCGCGCTTACTATGGCTGCCGTCGAGCAGCGACCCAAGTGGAGGCCCCTGCCATAAGGGCAGCGAAAGCGTTTGGCTGTGGCCATCAGTCACGTTGAGTATGCGATCCAGCGGCGCTTGCTCAGCCCCTGAGTTGGTATCGAGCTCGGCTGCTAACTCACCCCACCAAAGTAATCGCTCTAAACGCCATCCCTGTCGGCTCGCGCTGCCGGCGATAAACGCCGCCAAGCCCTCGCGGGCTTCATCCAGCGGGTCCTCTACCGCAAAGGCGTTGGCCATTTGCGGCCAGGTGAAATGGCTCACTTCCGGCAACGCTCCACGCTGAATGCCAGCGGCCTGTAACAGGTTAGCCAGCAGCTGCTGCTCAAGCGGACTCATTTCCCCCGCATGCAGTATCATCCAGCGGCCCTCAAGACAGACACATGAGAGTTCGAACTTAAGGGGTTTGGCTGGCGTGGCAGGCGCAGCTTCCACGCTAGGCGTTGACGCATCCGGGTTGGCAATCGCTGGCTTTTTCTGATCCTGACTTTGCTTGTCTTGACCCAACAGGGCCCGCACCGCCGAAGGTGAGGCAATGGTTTCGCCAGAAGCCTGTGGGTCGGAAGATTGAAGTTCGGGCGTTTGAGGTTTGGACGTTTGACGCCTGGGCGCAGGGGCGTCGTCCAGTAGCGCCTGCAACCGCTCGCGAGGTGGCGTAGGGGCAGGCGTCGAATCCTCCCACTCGCAGGCCTCGGTTGGCAGCGCATTAGGCAGCTGGTATTTAGCGGCCCAGGCGGTAATCCCCATGGCGTCCAGGTAGTGGCGCCGAGTAACTTCTTGATTCACTTCCCGCCGCCGCGACAGTTGGGCGAATTCGGGCGTTCACCGCCCCGCGCCTGCCATTCGCTGGGCGTATAGAGATGCAGCGCCAAGGCATGCACCGGGCCAGATAGCTCATCGGCCAACAGCGCATAAATCTTTTGATGGCGTTTGACCGGCATCAGACCGTCAAAGGTCTCACTGACTAGCGTCACTTTGAAGTGGGTTTCAGAGTTAGCGGGCACGTTGTGCATGTGGCTTTCGTTTTCAACCTGCAGCACGTCCGGCGCAAGTGCCGCTAACTTCTGCTCAATCTGTGTCTGCAGCGTCATAAGGTTCTCCTTGAGAGATCACAAACCGTTTTATTGTACGCGCTTACTGGCCCGCCGACGATGCCCGGCGGGCGTGTAACGCGCGCCTTGCCAGCGGCATACGCGCCATACTTGCCAAGAGTGCCAGCAGCGTGGTCGCCGCCCCCAGCCAGAGCGTTACTTGAACTGGCCAGCCTAGCGCCAGCGCAGCACCGACTAGGGCCACGCCAAACGACTGTCCCACGGTACGCGTGGTGCTCATGACGCCAGAAACGTTGGAACTGCGCTCCGGCGGCAGACTGCCCATCATTTCGCGGTTGTTGGGTGGCTGGAACAAGCCAAAACCAATGCCGCATAGCGCGGTACGCCATAGGCTTCCCGCGACTCCGGTTGATTCATCGACTAGCGCCAGCGCAATCAGGCCAATGATAAGTAGGCCGAGCCCACTGCTAGAGAGAATACTGGGGTTAATACGGTCAGCCAAGCGTCCAGCGATGGGGCCAACCAACATAATGGCCAGCGGCCAGGGGGTGAACAGCCAAGCGGTTTCTAGCGGCGAAAAGCCCATCTGCTCCTGGTAGAAAAACGACAGCGCTACAAAGGTAAGCCCTTGGCCAATAAAGGCAAGCCCAGAGGCAGATACCGCTAGCGTAAAGCGCTTCTCAGCAAATACGCTAAGCGGCAGCAGCGGATAAGGTGCGCGACGCTGGCGAGCAATAAAACCGGCACAGGCCAGTACCGCTAGCAGCGCCCAGCCACCGCTTTGCCAAATCGGCGCGGCGTGGCTCACGGCGTCCATGGCAATAAAGAAACTGGCCAGCATAACGATTGAGAGCAGTGCACCAGCTACATCAAAACTACCTTTGCGCGGCTCTTCTCGTGGCAACGCACGCTTGGCGAGCCATAGCGAACAGAGACCCAGCGGCACATTTAGCGCAAACAGCCAGGGCCAGTCGGCAAAGGACAGGATCACACCGCTTAGCGTTGGCCCTGCCGCGTAGCCACCGGCCACCACCAAGGCACTTAAGCCCAGGGCGCTGCCCAATAGGCGCGAGGGGAAAATGGCGCGATAGAGTGATGGGCCAATCGATAGCGTGGCCGCAGCGCCTAGCCCCTGAAAAGCACGAAACACCAGCAACGTTTCTAAATTACGCGATAGCGCAGCGCCCAGTGCGGCAGCAACAAAGGTGGCCAGCCCAAACAGGTAGAGCCTGCGTCGTGTGATTAACTCACTAATGCCCGCAAACACGAGTAAAAAAGCCGCACAAACGACCTGAAACAGGTTGGTAATCCATACCGCCCGGGAAGCCGAGACATTCAAATCAGCCGCAATGGTGGGCAGTGCCAGGTTGATCACGGTGGTATCCACCACCGCCATCAAGGTGCCGGTCACTAGCGCCAGCACGGCAAGGGCGCGTTCAGGCCCAGGCAGGCCATCGTCGCCGGGGCGAGTTTCAAACAGTCGCATGCAAGCGTTCCTAGGCAGGAGATATCTTAAACAACACAGTGAAAGCGAAACGACTCAAATAGTGGTATTAAAAACTACTGTCTTAAAACATTGTCTTAAAAACACAGAAACCGGCCTAAGCCGGTTCCGAATTGCGCTATTTCGAAGAGCGCTAGCTGGCTGTTAGCAACCAGCCTTTCAGGCAAGCACCAAGCTTACCTAAATACTAGGCTTGCTTAAATACTAGCACGCTAACGGCTAGTCCTGCTCACTGTCGAGCAGCAGTGCATCATCGACTTCTGAAATCTCTAACGCCGTTTCGTCATCCAGGTCGATCGCCAGGTAGCTGTGCTCGACGCGCACAAATTCCTGAAACAATTCCCAGTCCAACTTGTCTGGCCACTGACGTTCGTCCTCTTCCCAAGCGCGCAGCTCAGTCTCGAGAATTTCCACGTAGCGGTCGCGCACAAAGGTTTCCAGCGCTTCTGGAGTATCCATCTCTGGAATCAGGTAAATGGTACTTTCACGTTCGACGTCGTCCAGGGTCAGGTCGTCGTCTCCCATGGTGGGTTCCAGCGCGTTGATCCAGTCCACAAAGGGCTGGGTCGGCCTGACGCTCAGTGCGGAGCGGTTAAGCAGTTTCATGGGATTCTCCTCGCCGTCGAAACGTTGACCATTATGGGCGCTATAACGCGCCCTTACCAACTTTTCATCCGCTATCTTAGCGTGTTAGTCCACTTCAGGGCGCATCGCCGGGAACAGCAGGACATCCCGAATCGAGGCGCTATCGGTGAACAGCATGACCAGGCGGTCGATACCGATGCCTTCGCCAGCGGTGGGCGGCATGCCATACTCCAATGCACGCACGTAATCCGCGTCGTAATACATCGCTTCCAGGTCGCCGGCGTCTTTTTCCGCTGACTGGGCACGGAAGCGCTCAGCCTGGTCTTCAGCGTCGTTGAGCTCCGAGAAACCGTTGGCGATTTCGCGACCACCCACAAAGAACTCAAAGCGGTCGGTGACGAACGGATTAGCGTCATTACGCCGCGCCAGCGGGCTCACTTCAGCCGGGTACTCGGTGATAAAGGTCGGCTGGTCGAGCTTGTGCTCGGCAACCTCTTCAAATATCTCCGTTTGCACCTTACCCAGACCCCAGCTCTCTTTGACCTTAATGCCCAGTTTCTCTGCGGTTGCCCGCGCCGCCTCCAACGAATCCAAATCGCTGTCGGTAATGCCGTCACCGTGATCAAGAATCGCCTGACGCAGCGTCAAACGGGTAAACGGCTTACCGAAATCGTAGCTGGCGCCCTGATACTCGATGATGGCGCTACCGAGCACTTCTTCAGCGGCGGTACGCAGCATGGCTTCGGTCATATCCAGCAGGTCGCGGTAATCCGCGTACGCCCAGTAGAACTCCACCATGGTGAATTCTGGGTTATGGCGCGTTGATAACCCTTCGTTGCGGAAGTTGCGGTTAATCTCAAAGACTTTTTCAAAGCCGCCCACCACCAAACGCTTGAGGTAAAGCTCTGGCGCAATACGCAGATACATGTCGATATCCAGCGCATTGTGGTGGGTAATGAACGGCCGGGCCGCCGCGCCGCCGGGGATCGGCTGCAGCATGGGCGTTTCTACTTCCATAAAGCCACGGGCTTCAAAGAAGCGGCGCATGGAGCTGATGACCGCTGCGCGGGTTTCAAACACCTTGCGCGACTGCGGATTCATGATCAGATCCACATAGCGCTGGCGATAGCGGGCTTCCATATCGGTGAGGCCGTGAAACTTATCCGGCAGCGGGCGCAGGCTCTTGGTGAGCAGCTGAGCCTCTTTCATCATCACGTACAAATCGCCCTTGCCAGATTTATGCACTGGCCCCTGGGCAGCAACGATGTCACCAATATCCCAGCTTTTAACGTCTTCAAGCACGTCGGCGGGCAGGCCTTTTTTATCCACGTAGAGCTGGATTTGCCCGGCCACATCCTGAATGACGATGAAGGGGCCACGTTGACGCATCACACGACCTGCCACAGCGGCGTGGTGATCCAGCGCTTCAAGCTCGGCCTTGTCTTTATCGCCAAAGGCGCTTTGCAGCTCGACGGTTAAGCTGTCACGGCGAAAATCATTGGGAAACGCACTCTTTCCCTGCTCAGCGGCGCGCTCGCGGCGAGCAGTCAACTTGGCACGGCGCTCGGCGATCAGGTGGTTTTCGTTGTCTGCAGGAGACGCGTCTTGGTTAGCCATGGGGCACCCTGTTGATGTTCAAACGCTAAAAAGATTACAAACCTTGCTTCAAGCTGGCGACGATAAATTGATCAATATCCCCGTCGAGCACTTTATCGCAGTTACTGGACTGCACGCTGGTGCGCAAATCCTTGATGCGCTGATCATCCAGCACGTAAGAGCGAATCTGGCTGCCCCAACCGATATCCGCCTTGGAGTCCTCGGCCTCCTGCTTGGCGGCATTACGCTTTTGCATCTCGTGTTCCCACAACCGCGCTTTCAACTGCTTCATGGCAAAGTCGCGGTTGGCATGCTGGCTGCGCTGGCCTTGACAGGCCACGACGATACCGGTCGGCTCGTGGGTAATCCGCACGGCCGAATCGGTGGTGTTAACGTGCTGACCGCCCGCGCCGCTGGAGCGGTAGGTATCAACGCGCAGATCCGAGGGATTAATCTCCACCTCGAAGCTGTCGTCAATTTCCGGTGACAGGAATACCGATGCGAAAGAGGTATGCCGACGGCCACCGGAATCAAACGGGCTTTTACGCACTAAGCGGTGCACGCCGGTTTCAGTACGCAGCCAGCCGAAAGCGTAATCGCCCTGGATATGCACGGTGGCCGACTTAATGCCCGCCACTTCGCCAGCAGAGATTTCGGTGATATCGGCTTTGAAGCCGTGACTCTCCGCCCAGCGCAGGTACATGCGCAGTAAAATATTGGCCCAATCCTGGGCTTCGGTGCCACCAGAGCCGGACTGAATTTCCAGATAGGCGTTGTTCTGATCCATTTCACCGGAGAACATGCGCCGAAACTCAAGCTTTTCTAACGCCGCCTGCATGCTGTCCAGCTCTTTGCACACTTCTTCGACGGTGCCTTCATCCTCTTCCATTTCTGCAAGCTCTAGCAGATCCCGGCTATCGCCAAGGCCCTGCTCAAGTTCATCAATGGTCGCCACTATGGCTTCGAGGGAGGCGCGCTCTTTGCCTAACTTCTGCGCGTAGTCTGGATCGTTCCAGACATTGGGGTCTTCCAGTTCGCGGGTGACCTCTTCTAGCCGATCTTTCTTCTCGGCATAGTCAAAGATACCCCCTAAGAACGTCTGTCCGCTCAGACAGGTCCTTGAGCTGGTTGTGAATCGGATTGGTTTCCAACATGGGATCGCCCTAGCTTGGTCTACTCGGATCGTACAGAGGTGTATCGATCAGAAAAGCGCATAGTGTAACGAAAGCCGACACGCCCCGCATCCAATGGCCTGCCACTAGGTAATAAAAAACCCGGCAATGGCCGGGTTTCATTGGGTTCTGGCTTTCTAGAGCTTAGAAGCGGTAGGTTAGCTGCGCGCCGAAACCGTGAGCTTCGTTTTTGTAGTCGGCAGAGTAGGATGACGTAATACTAGGGGCGCCCATACGCGGATCTGTCTTAGTTTGATCAACAGATGTACCACGCTCAGTCAAGTAGGAGTAAGCCAAATCCAGTGTTAGATCTGGTGTGGGGCTCCAACCGGCGCCAATGGAGAAAATACGCCGATCATCGGAAGGGATTCGCACGCTACGAGTAGCATCTTGGGTAGGCGTAAAATCAAGAGTCACCCCTGCTCGCAGAGCTAATTGAGGTGTCAACTGATACTCTCCGCCGGTTGAAAACGCCCAAGCATTAGAATAGTTCTGCTGCTCATTGGTAATTTCAGGGCGCTCACTGCCAGTCACCAAGATTTGGTCGAAACGGCTCCAACGTGCCCAGGATGCACCAAACATCAGTTTAAGGCGGTCAGTCATTTGCTGTGTTAAAGAGAAATTCACCGTTTCAGGCGTTGTTAAATCTAGAGCGGCAGTATCCGTTTGCGTACCGATCCCCAGTTGATCTAAAACTGGCGAGCTCGCAGTAAAGCCACCTTCGAGGTTGAAATCAACTTTTGATCGATAAGTTAAACCTAACGTTGTTTCGGGCACTGGCTGGTAGATTACCCCCAAGTTATAGCCCCAAGCTTCGTCATCACCCTCAACACGGGAATCTACTTCAGTACTAATTAGAGAGCCATCAGCCGCCTGTCCAAGAACAGTAGGTACCTGCCGATGAAGCTCCCCCTCAACGCGGTTGTAAGTAACGCCGGCACCAACGGACCACTGCTCATTAAAACGGTAAGAGACCGTTGGCTGAGCCGTCATCACCTTCACCTCGGTGTAATTACCCTGATTACGCCCCTCGAAGCTGTCCTCGTAGTCGGTATTGGAGCCAAAAGGTGCATAGACACCGAAACCAAAGGCCAACTGTTCGTTGACGGGCTGAGCATAAAAGGCAAACGGAATTAATGTTCCCGGCACCATGTCACCTTCATTGCTTCCCTCCACCGAGCCGAGTGGCAGTGAGCCTGCTTGTGTTTCCAAAGAGCGGCTTGAAGAGACATTATCTATATCAGAATTAACATTTAAGTAAGTCCCACCCGCCGTAATCTGTGCACGGTCTAAAAACGACATACCCGCAGGGTTGCCATAGACAATCGAAGCGTCATTAATATTGGAGCTACGCCCGGCGTGGCCGTAGCCCTGCCCACTCACGCTCTGCTCATTGATTTGATACCCGCCCGCATGGGCTTGGCTGGCGAAGGCGGCCGTAATTGCAGCGGCCAGGGTAAGCTTATTAAATTTATTATTCATAGTTGGTCTCTATTCCCGGATGATCCAGTGGATACCGAAGATCCACCTTCGTTATTTTTCACATGACAGTTTTCTCGCAACTGGGCCAAAGGATCAAGGGCAAACGTTCGTTTTATTTCGTTTCTGGCTTATACATTAGTCGCACGCCCGTTTTAAATCAGTGTTTTAGTCATTTCGGCTTATTGAACAAAGGCACCCTTGACCTATGGGTAACCCATAGGTTCTACACTAAATAGTGACTATTTAACCGGTCGGGAGAACAGGCTATGAAAGTTAACGAGCTTGCCAAACGTGGCGGGGTTACCGCGGAGACCGTTCGCCACTACGCTCGTGAGCGGCTGCTTGCCCCGCAACGTCACCCTGATAATGGCTATCAGCTATTTTCAGATAACGACTTAGAGCGGCTGCGGTTTATCCAGCGGGCGCGAAAGCTAGGCTTTAGCGTGGCGGAAATTCGCGACATCCTGACCCATGCAGACCAAGGCGACTCACCGTGTCCGTTAGTCCGCGATCTACTCGCTAGCCGTTTGCCTCAGATACGGGCGCGTATTGCTGAGCTCGAAGCACTGGCTGAGCGTATGGAGCATGCTTTGACCAGTTGGCAGCATATGCCCGATGGCTCCCCAGACGGCCACAGCGTGTGCCGCCTGATCGAGAGTTTTCCTGACGCAACGTCTACCAAGGAGACCCCATGAGCGACGCCTCTACCGAAGCCGCCTCCAGCGAAAGCCCTGCCAAGGGAGCCACCACACGAACCATTCCTGGCATGAATTGCCAGGGCTGCGTCAAGCGTATGCGCGAGGCAGTGCAAAGCGTTGACCCTAGTGCCGATGTGATCGGCACGCCTAATGAAAAACGCCTTGAGGTTGTTTCGTCTCTAACCGACGCCGAGCTGGATCAACGCTTGACCGAGGCGGGCTACCCGCCAGGCGAAGCTGCTCTGAATGTAGCGGATCAACAGCCAGAAATCGCAACACCCGCTGATGCTGAAAAAGGCTCAAGCCCCCACTCTCACGGGCAAGGCAAAAAGCAGCGCTTGGTGATTAGCGGGATGACCTGCGCCAGCTGCGTCAAAAGCGTTCAGAAAGCGCTAGAGCGCACAGAGGGAGTCGACACCGCCAGCGTCAATTTTGGCACCCACTCCGCCCAGGTGTTTGGCATTGCCGAGACCCAAGCGTTAATCGCCGCCGTTGAGTCAGCTGGCTATGGCGCCGAACCGATTGTGGATATGCGGGAAGCCGAACGCACTCGTGCAAAGCAGGATGCCAAGACATACCAAAAACGGCTGCGCGGCAGCGCCATCTCGTTGGCACTGGCGATTCCGCTCATGGTGAGCATGCTCTTTTTCCACCCTCACCCGATGGGGTTAGGGCGTCTCTACTGGCTGGTAATTGGTCTATTAACCCTGGGCATTATGGCCTTCCCAGGGCGGCACTTTTTCGTCAACGCCTGGAAGCAGTTTAGGCATCGCCAAGCCAATATGGATACATTGGTTGCCATGGGTACCGGCACCGCCTGGCTCTACTCCATGGCCGTAGTGCTGTTTGCGCCATGGCTGCCCGAAGTCGCTCAGGGTATCTATTTTGAAGCCTCTGCCATGGTGATCGGACTGATCCTACTCGGCAATGCCATGGAGCTACGCGCCCGGGGCCGCACCAGCAATGCGCTAAAGCGTCTGCTTGACCTGCAGAGCCGCACCGCGCGGGTGATTCGCGACAGTCACGAGCAAGAAGTGGATATTGACGCGGTGCGTGCTGGCGACCATGTACGAGTGCGCCCTGGCGAGCGCTTACCGGTGGATGGTGAGGTCGTTGAGGGTCAAAGCCATATCGATGAATCGATGCTGACCGGCGAGCCGCTTCCCATCGCCAAAAGCGCGGGGGATGAAGTCAGCGCTGGCACGGTGAATGGCAAGGGCAGCTTGATCTATCGCGCCACGCGGGTGGGCGCCGACACTCGCCTGGGGCAGATTACCGAACAGGTAGCGAGCGCCCAAAACTCGCGCCCACCGATTGGCGAGCTCGCCGACCAGGTCTCCAGTGTGTTTGTCCCTTCGGTAATGATCATTGCCATATTGACGGCCCTGGTGTGGTTCAACCTGGGGCCCGCTCCCCAGGTGATCCATATGCTGGTGACGGCGACCACCGTACTGATTATTGCCTGCCCCTGTGCGCTGGGTCTGGCGACGCCAATCTCGACCATGATCGGCGTCGGTAAAGCGGCAGAGCATGGGGTACTGGTACGCAGCGGCGAGGCGCTGCAAACCGCCAGCAAGCTGACCACGCTAGTAGTCGATAAGACCGGCACGCTCACCCAGGGCAAGCCCAGCGTTACCGATGCGCAGATGTTTGGCGTGGAACAATCCACAGCACTCGCGCTGGTGAACGCGCTGGAGCGCGGCTCCGAACACCCACTGGCGGCGGCGCTAATGACCTACGCGGAGGAACACAACGCCAACCCTGCCGAGATTAAGGATTTCGACAGCGTGACCGGTGGCGGGGTAAAAGCCCAAACCGCCGACGGCAAGGCGCTGTTGCTGGGCAATGCGCGTCTGTTAAGCGAGGCAGGGGTGGATCTCAAGGCAGGTGAAGAGCAAGCCCGCGCCCTGGAGGAGCAGGCCCGCACGCTGGTGTACTTGGCGGTGGATGGCAAACTGGCCGCCCTGTTTGGCATCAGCGACCCGCTTCGCCACGACACCGTGGCCGCGATCAAGCGCCTGCAAAAAGACGGCTTAACCATCGTTATGTTAACCGGCGATAACGAGCACACCGCCAAAGCCATTGCCCAGGAAGTGGGCATTGATGAGTTTCGGGCAGGGCTGTTACCCGAGGACAAGCACGCCGAGATCGAGCGCCGCCAGAAGGCGGGAGAAATCGTTGGTATGGTGGGCGATGGCATTAATGATGCCCCGGCGCTGGCCCGGGCGAATGTGGGCTTTGCGATTGGCCAAGGCACCGATGTGGCCATTGAGAGCGCAGGCATCACGCTAATGCGCGGCTCGCTGCACGGGGTGGCGTCTGCGATCGAGATTAGCCGCGCCACGCTGCGCAATATCAAACAGAACCTGGTGGGCGCCTTTGGCTACAACCTACTGTGTATTCCCATCGCGGCGGGGGTGCTCTACCCGCTCACCGGCATGCTGCTTTCACCGATGATAGCGGGCGCTGCCATGTCACTCTCTTCCATCACCGTGGTGAGTAATGCCAACCGCTTGCGGCTATGGAAAGCCAGCCAGGAGGACGCCTCATGAGTTTATTGATCAACTTGGCAGGCCTGGGCCTAATCGCGCTGATAGTGTGGTGGTTCTGGCTTGGCTAAACGTTTTTAGCTCACTCCAATATAGCGCCCTGGCTTATGGTTCAAGGCGATAATCAGGTTGAGTGTCAGTGCCCCCAGCACTGAGTAGCCCACGCGATCCAGCGGTAGCTGCGTTAACGCAATCAACAGAATAACGCCATCGATGGCGAGCTGCACGTAGCCTGCGCGCAGGCCGTGTTTATCCTGCAAGTAGAGCGCGAGGATATTGATACCGCCCAGGCTGGTGCGGTGGCGAAATAGCATCAGCATACCGATTCCCATCAGCGCGCCGCCCATTAAGGCAGCGTAGATGGAGGGCACGCTGGCAAACTGCACCCAGCCTTGGGTTAGCTCCGAAAACAGCGATACCAAGCCGATGGCGGCGAAGGTGCGCAGGGTAAAACTCCACCCCATCCGCTTCACCGCCAAGTAGTAAAACGGCAGGTTAATGGCAAAAAAGTACACCCCAAAGCCCCAACCGGTAACGCTGCTGGTCATATAGCTAAGCAGCAGCGCTAAGCCTGCCGTACTGCCGGTTAGCAGCACTGCATGGGTGTAAAAGGTCACTCCCAGCGCGACAAAGAACGTGCCCAGCAGCATCGCCATCACATCTTCATAGGGGCGATGCTGATCCTTGGGTAAATCTTCCACGCGCATAGGGCGTCCTTACTTAAATTGTTAGTAGATGATGCGATGTACCGCTTAAATTGGGCTGGCGTGCTCGACCATCAACTGCAGCGTCTCGCGGCCACGCCAGCGGTTGCGGTTAAGCTTATAGGCACAGTGCAGCGTATCGCCGACGCTAAAACCGGGCAGTTCACCCGGCGTTAGAGCGCGAAACCAGATCGCTTTACAGGTCACCGGGCCAGTGGAAAGCTCCAACATCAGGTGCGCGCCGTCGGCACCCACCGGGCGCAGCGCCTCGACAATAAAGCGGCCTTCAAACAGCGGCGGGTCGAATTCACGACCGTAGGGGCCAAGGGTTTCAATCTCTTGCAAGGTGGTCAGAGAAAGCTGCGCAGTTGAGAGCTCGCCATCCGTCCATAGGCGCGGATAGAGTGTTCGCCCCTCCAACTGCTCGCCTACTGCCCTCAAGAAAGCCGCTTTAAAGGCGTCAAGCTGATCCCGTGGCACGCCCACGCCTGCCGCGCCACTATGGCCGCCAAAGCGCGGTAACGCCTGGGGAGCAAGCTCAAAGGTGCGCTGTAGGGCATCGCGCAGGTGCAGCCCGTCAATCGAACGGCCGGAGCCGGTTAGCATGCCCGGTGCTGAAGCTTGTGTTAGCACCAGCGCTGGACGCCCGTAGGCCTGCACCAACCGCGAGGCGACGATGCCTTGTACGCCAGGGTGGCCATCTTCCAGCAGCACCACCACGGCGGGCTCATCGGCGGTTAACGCACTTACCGCCAGAGTGCGCGCCTCGGCGGCCATATCGGCTTCAATCGCTTTGCGGGACTGATTATCCTGATCCAGCACGTCGAGCTGGCGATTAGCGACCCCATCGTTCTCGGCCAGCATAAAGTGCAGCGCTGCGTAGGGGTCGTCCAGCCGAGAGCGGGCATTGATACGCGGCCCCATCTGAAACGCTAACGTCTCGGCATTAAACGGCACGCTGTCAGCGCCTAAGCGCGTGGCCATGGCGCGCCAGCACGCCGCATCCATACGGTTGATCAGCTTTAACCCTTGATTGACCACCGCGCGGTTGGCGGGGCTGCCGCCCAATGATACACAGTCAGCCACGGTGCCCAAGGCGACGTAGGAGAGCCAGGGCGACAGCTTGGGCGTCGACTCTGATAGCGCCCCCCACTCAATCAGCACACCGCGAGCCAGTGACATCAACAGCCACGCCACCATACAGCCGGCGATGGTCTTGTCGGGATACTCACAGTCATCACGGGTGGGATTAACGCAGGCGAATGCCGAGCTTGGCGGCCCCTCAATGGGCAGGGCGTGGTGGTCGCTAACCACCACATCGATACCCGCCGCTTTTAATCGCGCGATACGCGGCTCATCGGAGCTGCCGCAGTCGGCGGTGATGACCAGGGTGGGAAAAGGCTTTTGCGCCAGCGTGCGCTCTACCAGCGGCAGACTGATGCCGTAGCCGTCGTGAATACGATGGCCAATCAAACTGTGCAGCTTGCCCTCCGGCACCCCAAACAGCTCCACCAGCGTGCGCCGGATCACCACGTGGGAGGTAATGCCATCCACGTCGTAGTCGGTGAGAATACCGATGGCTTCGCCTTCTGCCACCGCCTGGGCGATACGTTCAGCGGCGCGCTTACCGTCCGCAAGCTTCTCGGGATGCGCCAGATAGCGCAGGCTAGGTGAGATTAACGGCAACAGATCACCGCTGTAGCCGGGTAACCGGGACGCCAGCAGCCGTGCCTGCAGTTCGCTTAAGCCTTCGGCTTGAGCACGGGCATACAGCGCCTCATCCACCGGACGAGGCTCTAAACGCGGTCTGGTGGTGCTAGCAGACAGCGTGCTATGGGGCAAATCGGTCACTGAGGCCATTGATACGTTAACGCCGGTTTTCCGCAACGTACTGCTGCACAGCGGCAAGTTCCGCAGGGAGCACCGTGTAACGCTCTTCGCGCTCAATCAGGTCTTCCATATGCGGCGGCAGCGGCACACCGAGGAAGCCCGCTTTCACCACGGCTTCGGCAAATTTAGCCGGATGTGCAGTGGCGAGGGTTATCATCGGCGTTGATTGATCAGCGCGGGCACGCTCGGCAGCGCGATAGCCGGTAGCGGTGTGCGGGTCGAGCATTTCACCGGTGCGCTTATGGGCGTCGCGGATCACTTCCAGAATCGTCGCATCGTCCACGCTGTAGCTGGAGAACTTCTCGCGCAGCTTGGCCAGCGGTGCATCAGCCAAGGCCGTGGGCTCCTGCTGGAAGCGCTCAAGCAGCGCCGCCACGGCCAAGCCATCGCGGTCGTAGGCGTCAAACAGCAGGCGCTCAAAGTTAGACGACACTACGATATCCATGGAGGGCGCTAAAGTAGCCGCTAGCTCTTTTTTAGAGAAATCGTTGGCGGCCAGCGTGCGGTGCAGAATGTCGTTGGCGTTGGTGGCGATGATGAACTGCTTCACCGGCAGCCCCATTTTATAGGCCATGTAGCCCGCAAACACATTGCCGAAGTTGGCCGACGGTACGCAGAAGCTCACCTCACGGTGTGGCGCACCCAGGGCAACACCGGAGGCGATGTAGTAAACGATCTGCGCCATAATGCGCGCCCAGTTGATCGAGTTAACCGCGACCAAGCGGGTACCGTTGAGGAACGTCTGGTCGGCGAAGCTCGCCTTGACCATCGCCTGGGCGTCGTCGAAGTTACCTTCGATAGCAATATTGAAAACGTTGTTAGCCAGCACCGAGGTCATTTGACGGCGCTGCACTTCGGAGACCCGGTTATGCGGATGCAGGATAAAGATATCCAGGTTGTCGCAGTGGCGACAACCCTCAATCGCCGCCGAGCCGGTGTCACCGGAGGTTGCACCCATGATCACCGCACGCTCGCCGCGCTTTTTCAGGAAGTGATCAAGCAGGCGGCCTAGCAGCTGTAGCGCTACATCTTTAAACGCCAAGGTCGGGCCATGGAACTGCTCAAGCAGGAAGTGGTTAGCATCCAGCTGCTTGAGCGGCAGCACCGCATCGTGATTAAAGGTCGCGTAGGCCTCGGTGACGATGCTGCGGAAGGTGGCATCGTCGATCTCACCGTTCACAAACGGCTTCATCACCCGAAAGGCTATTTCCGCGTAGGAGAGCCCGGCCATATCGGCAAGCTCCTCACGGGAAAACTCCGGCAGCGTCTCTGGCACATACAATCCGCCGTCGCTGGCCATGCCGGTGAGTACTACCTCTTCAAAGGAGAGCGCGGGCGCCTGCCCACGCGTGCTGATATAGCGCATCTTGTCTTACTCCCCTTCGTCCAGGCTTTCCACGCGAATGCGTGTTACCGGCCCGGCGATATCGGCCATCGACTCAATTTCACGGATCGCTTCGTTCATCTGTTTCTCTTTGGTGCGATGCGTCAGCAGAATGATCGGCACCAGTTCGCCCTCAGTGGCCTCTTTCTGAATCAGCGCTTCGATAGAGATGCCCTGCTCAGCCAGAATCGTTGCCACTCGTGCCAGCACGCCGGGACGGTCTACCGCCAGCAGACGCAGGTAGTACGCCGTGATGATATCTTCCATCGGCATGATGGGCAGTTGAGTGACATCTTCGTCGATGCCGCTGAATGCCAGGTAAGGCACTCGGTAGTGGTGATCGGTGGAGATATCACGCGCTACGTCGAGCAAATCGGCCACGACCGCTGAGGCAGTCGGCTCTGCGCCCGCACCAGCACCGTAGTAAAGCGTCGGCCCAACGGCATCGCCCATGATCGCAATGGCATTTTTCACGCCATGTACATTGGCCAGTAGACGCTCTTTGGGAATCAGCGTGGGGTGAACGCGCAGCTCCAGGCCTTGATCGGTGCGTTTGGAGATACCCAGGTGCTTGATCACGTAGCCCAGATTATCGGCCTGCTCGATATCTTCAGACGTAATCCGTGAAATGCCTTCAGTAAAAGCTTTCTCAAACTGGAGCGGCACGCCGTAAGCAATCGAGGCCAAAATCGTCAGCTTGTGCGCGGCGTCGATGCCTTCCACGTCAAAGGTGGGATCAGATTCGGCGTAGCCCAACGCCTGAGCTTCCGCGAGCACGTCTTCAAAGGCGCGGCCTTCATCGCGCATATGAGTAAGAATATAGTTGCCGGTGCCGTTGATAATCCCCGCCACCCATTCGATACGGTTGGCACCCAAGCCTTCGCGTAGCGACTTAATCACCGGAATGCCGCCTGCGACTGCGGCTTCAAACGCCACGATAACGCCCTTTTCGTGAGCGGCCTTGAAGATTTCGTTACCGTGCACCGCAATTAGCGCCTTGTTGGCGGTGACCACGTGCTTGCCGTTGGCGATCGCCGTCAGCACCAGTTCGCGAGCGATATCGTAACCGCCAATTAGCTCCACCAGGACATCCACATTGGGATTGGTGGCGACTTCAAACACATCGGAGGTGGCATTGATGCCGGTAATATCGCAGTCAGGATGAATACTGCGGTGAGCAACCTGCTCAATCACAATAGGGCGGCCAGCACGACGCGAAATATCGTCAGCGTTGCGGGTCAATACGTTAAAGGTGCCGCCACCGACAGTGCCTAGACCACAAATACCTACTCTTACCGGTTTCAAAATACTTCCCCTTTCGTGTTGTGCACCTGGCGGTGCTGGCCTTAATTACGGTTTTGAATACGATCTTAAAGACCGTGTCTCAGCGTTTTGCATTATCTTTTAATGTGACGTTATTCGTCATCCAAGCCTAACATGGCGGAGAGTCGCTCAGGGGGCACAAAACCCGGCACTAGCTGCCCATTGGGCAAAATAATCGCTGGCGTACCCTGTACGCCCAGCGCCTTACCCAGATCATACTGCCCCGCCACAGGATTGTCGCAGCTTGCTGCGCTGGAAATAGCTTCTCCTTCCTTGGCTTGGGTCATCGCTTCGCTACGGTTATCCGAGCACCATACCTGCTGCAGTGTTGTAGCGGCTTGGCTTCCCATACCCGCGCGAGGAAACGCCAAGTAGTGAACGGCAATGCCGCGTTCATTCAATTCCGGAATAGTGTCGTGCAAACGTGCGCAGTAAGGGCAGCTAGGATCGGTAAACACCGTGATGGTAGCCTTCGGCTCATCAGCTCCGCGGAAGATCACTCGCTCACTTTCAGGTACTGCCGCCAGCGCATCGGCACGCTCTTGGTTCTGCTCTTGCTCGGTTAAATTGACCAACCCATCGGGCGCATTTTCATATAGGTCGCCGACCAGGAAGTGACTGCCGTCTGCATTGGTATAAAACGATTCGCCGCTCTCCAACCGTACGTGATAAACGCCATCCATCGGTGTTTCGGTGACCGCTTCCACGGGCATCGACTGGCCATTGACGCTAAGTGAGTCAGCCAGTCGATCTGCCACGTCGTCAGCCTGGGCAGCAGAAGGTAACAGGCTGGCGGTTAGCAAACACGCCAGCATTGAGAAAGGTGTTAGTAAAGGTAGAGTTACAAAACGGCGTTGACGCATCTTCAATTTAACCTCGTGGGTGATGTTCTGCATGTAGGCTTTCCAAGCGGGCCTGGGCTACATGGGTATAAATTTGGGTCGTCGACAGATCACTATGACCTAGCAGCAGCTGTACGACCCGCAAATTGGCCCCATGATTCAATAAATGGGTGGCAAATGCATGGCGAAGCGTATGTGGCGACAGTGGGCGGGTAATCCCTGCCGTTATTGCATGCACCTTAATCCGGTGCCAAAACGTTTGCCGAGTCATGGCTTTGTCGCCCCGGCCTGGAAACAGCGCCGGGCGTGTGGGGTCGCTCATCAGCGCCAGCCGAGCGGTCTGCATATAGTGCGCCAGCCAATCTGCCGCCTCTTCACCCATGGGCACCAAGCGGTCTTTATCGCCTTTACCGCGCACCCGCACCACGTTTTGGCGCAGGTTGACCGCATCGCCGGTGAGCCCTACCAGCTCAGACACCCGCAAACCGCAGGCGTAAAGCAGCTCCAGCATGGCGCGGTCACGAACACCCAGCGGCGTATCGGTATCTGGCGCTAACAGCAGGCGCTCTACTTCGTCCTCTTCCAACGTATTAGGCAAGCCGGGGATGACACGCGGCAGCTTGATGTCGGTGAGCGGGTCGCTCGTCACTTGGTTATTAAGACGCCCCCAGCGGTAAAAGCTTCGCAGCGTCGACAGCAGCCGGGCATTGCTGCGCAGTTGATAGCCTTCCTCTCGGCGGCTGGCCAACCACTCACTAAGGCGCTCGGGCGGCGGTGCCAAGAGGGCTTCACCGTGGCTCTCCAGGTGACTTTGCCAGGCGGTTAAGTCACGCCGATAGGCGGATAACGTATGATCACTGGCGCCCTGCTCAAGCCAGAGAGCATCCAAAAAAGCATCAATAACGCTCATACGTTAGGCACCTCCAGTCGCTTTTATTGAGCGGCATAAACAAAACCCCGCCCCGCAAAGCGGTGACGGGGTCTTGGTATCCAGGCGAGACGCAGATCAAAGTACCGCGCTCGCCTTGGGAACAGTGGCGGTTTAAGCCAACTTTTCCTTGATACGTGCAGAACGACCGCTGCGCTCGCGCAGGTAGTAAAGCTTGGCTTGACGCACGTCACCGCGACGCTTGACTTCGATTGAGTCAACCAGCGGGCTGTAGGTCTGGAAAGTACGCTCTACACCAACGCCGTGAGAAATTTTACGCACGGTGAAAGCGGAGTTCAGGCCACGGTTACGCTTACCGATGACCACACCTTCAAACGCCTGCAGACGCTCACGAGTACCTTCTTTTACTTTTACCTGAACGACAATGGTATCGCCGGGGGCAAAGGCAGGAATTTCCTTGCCCATTTGCTCAGATTCGATCGCCTGGATCACTTTGCTTTTGCTGCTCATCATCATACTCCTGAATAACGTGTTGGCTTGACCGCTCAATCATGGGTGGCGGAAGCCGTGATCCCGGCGCTCGAAACGAGCTACGCGGGAGTCGTTATGGGTGACACAGGTGCGCTTTTTCGCCCTGCACCGCCGCTCTGGCCTAATTAGTGGACAGAGCGTGTTCCTCGATAAACTCGTTCAACAGCTTGCGCTGTTCGGCATCTAACGGCCGCCCTTCCAACAGATCCGGACGACGCTGCCATGTACGGCCTAGCGACTGCTTTAACCGCCAGCGCTTGATGGCTGCATGATTACCGCTTAACAGCACATCTGGCACTTGGCGCCCGTCAATGACTTCGGGACGGGTATAGTGCGGGCAGTCTAACAGACCGTCATTAAACGAGTCTTCGACAGCGGAGTCCTGATGGCCCAGCACGCCGGGAATCAGCCTTGCCGCTGCATCAATCAGCACCATTGCTGGCAGCTCACCGCCGCTCAACACATAGTCGCCAATCGACCACTCTTCATCGATGTCACTCTCCACCACGCGTTCATCAATGCCTTCATAGCGCCCTGCCACGACCACTAAAGGCCCGGCGGAAGCCAGTGCTTGAACGCCCTGCTGATCCAGCTTACGCCCCTGGGGCGAGAGGTAGATCACCGTCGGCACTAAGCCGGTGGCTTTCTGCGCCCGTTCCCGGGCTGCAAAGATCGCTGCGCGTAGGGTGTCGACTTTCATCAACATGCCTGGACCACCGCCATAGGGGCGGTCATCGACGCTACGGTGGCGGTCAGTGGCGTAATCCCGCGGATTCCAAAACTCCAACGCGATACGCTGTTTCTCTACCGCTCTGCCGATCACGCCTTGTTGCGTTAGCGCGTCGAACATCTCGGGAAACAACGAGACTACTCCAATCCACATGGCAGGCGCTGCTGCTTCGCTCTCCGTTTCCGGTGCATTGCCACTATCCGGCTCTGGTGAGTCGGTAGATGCATCATTACTCAAACTGTTCATAAGTTTGGTCAAAACTCAGGATCCCAGTCGACGACCATGCGGCCCTCTTGGGAACTGATTTCGATAATGACGTCGTCTGGCAAAAATGGCAGCAGTCGCTCGCGCTTGTCGATTGACTCAGAATCGCCGCGAACTACCATGACATCGTTGGCGCCGGTTTCAAACAGGTAGCTTACCCGTCCTAGCCGTTCGCCGGCCTGAGTGAAGACCGCCATGCCTTCAAGCTCATGCCAATAATACTCATCGTCAGAAAGCTCAGGTAGCGCCTCTTTGGGCATCAAAATGTCCGTTTGGGCTAATGCTTCCGCCGCACTACGGTCATCGACCCCTTCAAGCTGCACCACTAATCCTTTGCCCTGCCGACGACCCTGAACAATGCTAATGCGCTTCAGGGTTTCACCTTGGCGCACCCACCATTCCGGGTACTCAAGAATGCTGTCCATTGGGCTAGTGTAGGAGTACACCTTGAGCCAACCTTTCACCCCATAAGGGCTAGTCAGCTTGCCTAGCACCACATGCGTGTCGTCAGTTTGGCTTATTTCAAAACGCGTCATCGACGACCTCGGCTACCCAGCACTCACTTTCTTTCTCACGCAACAAGTCTCAGACAACAAGACTCAAAAGCAGGCTTAGGCCTGTTTGCGTGCTTCTTTTACCAGCTCAGCAACACGACCAGACAGCTGGGCGCCTTGGCTCTGCCAGTGAACAACGCGGTCTAGGTCAACGCGCAGACGCTCTTCCTGACCACGGGCAACCGGGTTGAAGAAGCCGATACGCTCGATGAAACGACCGTCGCGAGCGTTACGCGAGTCGGTAACGGTCAGGTGGTAAAAGGGACGCTTCTTGGCGCCACCACGGGCCAAACGAATGGTAACCATACGATAACTATCCTTCGGTTGAGGTTACGAGAGTGTGTTTATAGCGCTTACCGCTATCGGAACACTCGTCGTGCTACATGCTTATAAAGGCCTTCATTGAATAGGCGCTGCCACCGCGATTAACGCGCTTTTACGCAACACCCACGCATGAAGAGGCCGCATTCTACGCAAATGCGCTCGGCTTGGAAAGCCTGACAGCCAGAAAACTGATAGGCCGTCAACCTCACCAAGCGCATCAGCACTTTACTATGGGTGCCTTAGCGCCGGGGCAATCCGCCTGGGCCACCCATACCACCCATGCCACCAGGGCCACCCATTCCGCCGGGCCCACCCGGGCCACCGCCGCCCATCATGCCTGACATGCCGCGCATCATTTTCTGCATACCGCCCTTCTGGCCCGCCTTCTTCATCATTTTCTGCATCTGTTTATGCTGCTTGAGCAGACGATTAAGGTCAGGCACTTGCAGACCAGCACCCGAGGCAATGCGGCGTTTGCGCGAGCCGTTGATAATATCGGGCTTGCGGCGCTCTTTGGGCGTCATGGAGTTGATCAACGCTTCCAGCTTGCCCAGTTCTTTCTCGGGGCCGGGGCCTTGGGCCATCTCGGCCATCTGCCCCATACCCGGCAACTTGCCCATCAGGCCGCCCATACCGCCCATTTTCTTGAGCTGCTGGAGCTGGTCGCGAAAATCTTCCAGGTCAAATCCGTCACCCTTCTTGACCTTTTTGGCCAACTTCTCGGCTTTGGACTTATCGACGGTGCGCTCGGCTTCCTCGATCAGCGACAGCATGTCGCCCATGCCCAAGATGCGCGAGGCGACCCGGTCTGGGTGGAAGGGCTCCAGGGCGTCGACTTTCTCGCCGACACCCATGAACTTGATTGGCTTACCGGTAATGTGACGCACTGAAAGCGCCGCACCGCCGCGGGCATCACCGTCGGCTTTGGTCAGGATCACACCGGTTAGCGGCAGCGCTTCACTGAACGCCTTAGCGGTGTTGGCAGCATCCTGGCCGGTCATCGCGTCGACGACAAACAACGTTTCTTGAGGCGAGACCGCTTTATGCAGCGCTTGGATCTCCGCCATCATGGCTTCATCAATCGCCAGACGACCGGCGGTATCGATCAGAACCACATCGTGGAACTGGATCTTGGCGTGCTTAATAGCCGCTTCGGCAATGGCGACCGGCTGCTGGTCAGAGCGTGAGGGGAAGAAATCTACCTCAACCTCTTTGGCGAGGGTTTCAAGCTGGTCGATGGCCGCCGGGCGATAGACGTCGGCAGACACTACTAATACTTTCTTCTTCTCGCGTTCGCGTAAGTAGCGGGCCAGTTTGGCCACAGAGGTGGTTTTACCCGCGCCCTGTAGACCGGCCATCAACACAACGGCGGGAGAGCCCTTGAGCACAAAGCCGTCGTTGGCTTCACCCATAATCGCTTCCAGCTCTTGCTGGACGATTTTGACGAACTGCTGGCCTGGCGACAGGCTTTTAGACACTTCCTGCCCGACCGCCCGCTCGCGCACGCGTTCGATAAACTCCTTGATGACCGGCAGTGCTACGTCGGCCTCAAGCAGTGCGCGGCGTACTTCGCGCAGGGTATCTTTAATATTGTCGTCGGTCAGGCGAGCCTGACCCTTAATCGACTTTAACGTCTGGGAAAGACGCTCGCTTAGATTCTGGAACATGGGGCCTCTCTGCCTCCGTCACTGCCGTTGGCGCGCACGCCCTGGACTGATAGTGGAGCGATTATACGCGCTCACGCCTCGAGTCTCCATGGGGTGCATTCAGCACCCATGGCTATTTTCGTACGCCCACCCTGCTGGGCGACGCCGCTTGGATTAGTTATAGTAGTTGGATAGATTCTCGTCGTAATCACACTTAATTCGTTTATTTATTCACAGCAACGCGCTGCAAGGCGCACGGATAGCATCATGCAGGCGCTCCCTTTCGCCACGATTGCTTTTATTCTTTATGTCGCCGCTGCCATTTGGCAGGGCATGACGCTGTTCCGGCGTGTGCCCCCACGCCAGGGCATGGTCCGTTTGCTCGCCGTGTTGGGCTTACTGATGCACATTCCTGTGGTGGTTAAATTAGTCAGCCAATCCCCTGGCCTGCTGCCCGGCTTCACCACCAGCGCCACGCTGCTGATGGCGGTCGCGGTCAACGTCGTGCTGGTAGCCAGCCTGTTTAAACCGGTGCTGAACGCCGGAATTGCACTCTTCCCGCTGGCGGGCATTGCGTTAATCGCCGCCACGTGGCTGCCAAACCAAGGCGGCCATACTGGCCTGACTCCGGGCATTTTATTACATGCGGTAAGTTCTGCCCTGGCGTTTGCCGTACTGGCGATTGCCGCCGCCCAAGCTGTGCTAGTCGGCCTGCAGAACCAGGCGCTGCGCCATCATCACATTCGCGGCATTGTGCAGTCGTTACCGCCGCTGACCACGATGGAACGGGTACTGTTTGAGCTGGTGTGGGCGGGCATTATTTTATTGACGCTCTCCATCGCGAGCGGGCTTATTTTTCTGGACAACTTTTTCGCCCAGCATTTGGCGCATAAAACCGTGCTGTCACTGCTCGCTTGGATAATCTTCACAACGCTTCTGATTGGCCGTTACCGCTTTGGTTGGCGCGGCATGCGTGCCGTGCGCTGGACACTGGGCGGCTGCGGCCTGCTGGTGCTGGCCTACTTTGGCAGTAAGTTTGTACTTGAGATACTGCTCAACCGATAACGGCTCAACCGCTAACCGGGCGTGACCACGCCTTTGGTTGTCTTGACACACCACTCGCTACCTTCTACAAATCGAGCCTAATCCGCCACAAAGGACTTTTCGACTTGAGCGACGACTTCCCCCTGGGGTTACTGTTCGGCCTGCTAGCCTTACTGATACTGCTTTCTGCGTTTTTCTCCAGCTCTGAAACCGGCATGATGTCGATTAACCGCTACCGCTTGAGCCATCAGGCCAATAGCGGTGACCGCAGAGCCAAACGGGTCATGCGCCTGCTCACCCGCCCAGACCGCCTTATCGGCGTTATCCTGATCGGCAACAACTTCGTTAACAACCTGGCTGCCTCAATTGCCACCATTATCGCCATTCACTTCTTCGGCGACGTATCTGGGCCTGCAATATCTACCGCCCTGCTGACCATTACCATTTTGATCTTTGCGGAAGTCACGCCCAAGACCTACGCGGCTATCAAGCCCGAGCGGATTGCCTATCCTACGTCTTACGCCCTTGAGCCATTGCTAAAGCTGCTTTACCCGCTGGTATGGTTGGTTAACGTGATGTCTAACGGTCTGCTCCGGCTGGTAGGCGTTAAAAGCGTTGATAACGGGGGCGACAGCCTGACACGTGATGAGCTGCGCACGGTGGTTCACGAGGCAGGCACGCTGATCCCCTACCGCCACCGGGCGATGTTGCTGTCGATTCTCGACCTTGAAAACGTCACCGTGAACGACATCATGGTGCCGCGCCACGAAGTGCTGGGTATCGACCTGGATGATTCGCTGGAAGATATTTTGACCCAAATTCGCACCAGCCAGCACACCCGGCTGCCGGTTTATAAAGGCGATATCAATAATATTATCGGCATGCTGCATCTGCGCAACGCGGCGCGCTTTCTATCTCGGGACGAAGTTACCAAGGCCTCAATTGTTCAAGAGGCACGGGAGCCCTACTTCATTCCTGAGTCCACACCGCTACATACCCAACTGCTCAATTTTCAGAAGCAGAAACGGCGCATCGGCATTGTGGTGGATGAGTACGGCGACGTAGAGGGCTTGGTCACCCTGGAAGATATTCTGGAAGAGATCGTCGGCGAGTTCACCACCGATGTCTCTGAAGATGAAGAGATTCACCAGCAGGATGACGGCAGCCATGTGATTGAAGGCACCGCCAATATTCGTGAGATTAACAAGATGCTCGGCTGGCAGCTGCCTACCGATGGCCCCAAAACGCTCAATGGACTCATTCTTGAGCACCTCGAAGCCTTTCCAGAAGGCCCGGCGTGCCTACAGATTGGCAATATGCGCATGGAGATTCTGGAGATTCGCGATAATCTCATTACCTCAGCGCGCTGCTGGCAAAAGCTGCGGGCGCCACGCCGCTAGTCAGTGACAAGCGAGTTAACGGCGGTTGGACAGATCCTGATCAGCCGCCGCTTTTAGCGCCCTAACCCGCGCTTCGAGAAACCGCCGCAGCGCTATATCATCGGCGTCCAGGCGGTTGAGTGGGGGCCCAAAATGCAGGCTCACCGGTGCCCGAAAGCGCTTAGGGCACTTCTTTAGCGCCTTGCCATCATGGTGAGAGGTCCACGATCCCCACAAGCCTGCTAACCCTGCCGGAATCACCGGCACATCGTCGCGAGCGAGAATGGCCTCTAAGCCGCGTCGGAAGGCGTGAATCTCGCCATCTGGAGTTAATCGCCCCTCAGGAAAGACCATCACAACCTGCCCTTGGCGCAGCGCTGCGCTTACGTCATCCAGGGCGCGCCGAAGGGCGCCAGGGCTTCGCCGCTCAGATTCAATAGGGATTGCGCCAACCAGCTGAAACCACCACTTAAGCCAGGGCGAGTCAAAAATCGGCTGGTCCATGACAAAACGCAAAGGCCTGGGGCTAGCACCACCGAGCACCAAAGCGTCCATAAAACTGACGTGGTTACACACCACCAGCGCAGCCCCCTGCTGGGGGATATGCTCACGCCCATGCACCTGAAGCCGGTAGCAGAGGCGCATCGAAACCAAAATTATCCAGCGCAGCACCTGGCGCGCCGCAGTGACCCCAGTCACGTCGCCGCCTCGCGATGGCGCAAGCCGGCCAGAATGGTGCTCATCAGTTGATCCAACAGCTCATCCACTTTCAACTGCTGACCCTGCCAATAGCCCAACCGTTCATTCAGCCCAAGCTGGACTAGCCCGTGAACGCTACCCCACAGCGTGCGCCCCAAACGGCGTGCCTCAAGATCACCCAGCGCCGGCTGGTAGGATTTAAGCGACGCTTCCACTTGGGTAAACAGCGCTTCGATCAAATCGCTCTGGCGCTGATCAAGTTCACCCTCTTGGGCCAGCGGGTAATCAAACAGCAGATGCCAGCGATAGCAGTCCTGCTCGGCGAACCGCCAGTAGGCTAGCGCCAGAGCGCGCAGCCAGGGCTCGGGGTCATCGTCGCTCAGACTGGTAATGGTGTGCTGTAAACGCGCCAAGGTTTCCACATTGACGTGCTGCAATAAGTTATTGAAGCTGCCATATAGCTTCAGTAGGGTGCTGGGAGCGCAACCGACCTCTCTGGCCAGGGCACGCAGTGAGAGACCATGGACTGGCTGCTCAGCCAACCACTCATCACAAGCGTGCATGACCTGCGAGTGGAGGGCATCGGGCGCATGCTGTCTAGGACGGGCCATGGCGATCTCTTAAGGTCAACGGCAAACAAGGAGGAAGCCTCACTGCGCTTTAGCGGGAGCAAGGGATACGATAGGATACCTTACATCGAACACTGTTTTCGACACTAAAACGCTACATTTCGTGCTTTATTGCGCGAAGTCCCCCGCCATCCAGGTACACTTCCACGACGATTCTGCTTAAGGAGATAGCTATGACGGGGCGACTGCATGTTCAAAACTTACCGCTAACCCGTTTATTGCCGACGCTAGCCACTCCTGAACCGTTGATTGAGTCGCCTAACCTAGCGCCTCGTCGGCCAATCTCAGCGATTCGCTTAGAGCAAGGGCAGTACCGGCTCTCATCGCTTTTCTGGGGCCTGACACCGCCCTGGCTGGAGGTGCTGGATCACGCCCCCCACTGCGCCCGGGCCGAAACCCTTGAATCACGTGCGATGTTTCGCGATGCCTTTAGCGCGCGCCGCTGCGTTATTCCGGTGAGCGGTTTCTATGTATGGAAAACCCAGGCGCGCAGCAAGCAGCCTTATTTAGTTACACAAGTATCCCGAGCGCCGCTGCTGTTGGGCGCACTGTGGTGTCGCTACCACACCACGTTAACGGCGTTCACCGATTCTGCTGCCCTGATCACCGTGCCCGCCAATCTGCTGCTATCGCCGTTAACCGACCGCTTGCCGGTCACTATACCCAGCCATGCATTATCCGCTTGGCTCAATCCAAATACCGATGCCGAAACGCTTAATTCGCTTTTAACGCCCGCTCCGCTGGAACTGTTGGGCGCTTTTCCGGTATCTAAACATGTCAATAATCCCGCCTACCAGTCACCGGCTTGCGCCCATCCTACCGGGTCGATGCTGCGTTGGGCCGTGCCACAGGAGCTGTAATGTTGCGATCCTCTTGCTTAACCCGCTGGCGTGTTTTCCCGCAGTGCGCACTGATTGGCGTTATCGCCAGCATCGCGTTAACGCCGCTGGCCTTCGCCGCCACCGATGACGCCGTTGCCGATGCCATTGCTGAGACAGTCACCCCGATCATTAGCCCCTATGACAGCCGCGACTACCGGGTTTTGACGCTAGAGAACGGCCTCAATGTGCTGCTGGTCAGCGACCCGGAAGCGGACAAGGCGGCGGCGTCGATGAATGTGCGAGTAGGTAGCGCCCACGATCCCGATGACCTTCAGGGGTTAGCGCACTTTCTAGAGCACATGCTGTTTTTAGGCACCGAACCCTACCCCGAGTCCGATGCCTACCAGCGCTATATATCCAACAACGCGGGCTCTCACAACGCTTTTACCGCACAGCAGGATACCAATTACTTTTTTGATATTGAGCCGTCGGCACTGCCGGGTGCACTGGATCGTTTCAGCGAATTTTTCCTCTCACCGCTGTTTAACGCCGACCGCTTGGAGAGCGAACGCAATATCGTTCACTCGGAGTATATGGCGCGTATTCGTGATGAGTCCCGGCGCGAAAACGATGTGCTCAACCAACTGCTCAACCCCCACAACCCCACCACCGGGTTTGCCGTGGGTAGCCGGGAAACCTTAGCTAGCCCGCCTGAAAGCGAGGCAACGCTACGCGAGCGGGTCATCGATTTTTATCACCAGCATTACGACGCCAATGTGATGAACCTGGCGATTGTGGCGCCACAGCCGCTCGATACGCTTGAGGAGTGGGTAGCCGAGCGCTTTGCCGATATTCCCGACAACGACTTAAGCGCGCCCACCATCGATGCGCCGTTGGTGGACGACGACACTCTGCCCCGCTATATCGAGCGCCAGTCGCTGCAGGATCGTCGTCAATTACGCTTCTACTTCCCGGTACCCGACCCTACGGATGACTATCGCACGAAACCGACGCAGCTTATCGCCCACCTACTCGGTGACGAGGGTGATGGCAGCCTGTTAGCGGTACTGCGCGATGCTGGACTGGCGGATGGGCTTTCCGCCGGAGTAGGCCGCGGCGATGGCAACGAAGCGCTATTCACTATCTCCATCAGCCTGACGCCTGCAGGCGCCGAGCGCTTGGATGATATTGAAGCCTCCTTGTTTGCCGCCATTGAGCAACTGCGCAACGACGGTCTCGCCGAATGGCGCTACGAAGAGCAGGCAAAACTCAATGAGCAGGCCTTCCGCTTCCAGCAGCATGGCGCTCCACAGCAGGAAGCCACTCGCCTTTCTATGAGCCTATCTCGCTACCCGGTAGAGGACGTGCAGTACGCGGCCTACCGCATGGATGGCCCCGATGCAGAGCGCCAGCAGGTTTATCTTGACGCTTTAACGCCGGATAACATGCTGCGCTTCTATTCAGCACCGGATATCGAAAGCGACACTGTCTCGCCGTGGTTCAATACCCAGTGGGAAGAGCAAGTGCCCAACCAGCCGGGCCAGACCCTGAGCGGTTTGGTACTCCCGGGGCCCAACCCCTTTATTGCCAGCGACCTGACGCTGTTGGAAGGCCAGGATGAGCATCCCAGCCTGCTGGTCAATACGCCATCGTTTACCGCTTGGCATATGCAGGATGAGCGCTTTAACACTCCCAAAGTTGAGTGGCGGGTCAGCCTGCAAAGCCCCACCGCCAGCTACTCCGCCCACGAAGCAGTGCTCACTCGGCTGCTCGCCAGTTGGCTCAACGACAGTTTGAATGAGTCTCTCTACCCAGCGTGGCTGGCAGGGCAATCATTTAGCGCCTACCCCCATGCCAGGGGCATGACGCTCTCTTTCTCAGGCTGGCGTGATGGCCAAACCCCGCTGATTGAGCAAGCCCTTGAGCAATTAGCGCACGCAGAGATCTCCGGCAGTGCTTTCGAGCGGGTGCGTTACCAGCTGCAGCGCGAGTGGCGCAACGCGCCCCAGGCGTCGCTTACCGGTCAAGCCAGCCGCACCTTAGGCGAAGCCCTCCTCACACCACAGTGGTCTACCGCTGAGCTGCTTGCCGCCAGCGAGCGCTTTGACCGTGGTCACTTGGAAGATTTTCGCCAACGCTTTCTAGATGACCTGTACGTCGATGCCATGGCGGTGGGCAACCTGGACGCTGACCTGGCGCGTGAACAGACACAGATGATGCGTGCCAAGCTCCAGCCGCGGTTAACCCGCAACGATATTGCCAACCTCACCCCACTTGCAGTGAGTGAAGAGCACAGCGTGCTGCACCCCCACAGCTCTCGGGATGAGTCTTTGGTTCTGCGCTATCTGCAAGGCCGCGACCAGACGCCAGAGGAGCAAGCCACCACCGCGGTAATCGCCCAGTGGCTGGAAACGCCGTTCTATCAGCAGCTGCGCACCGAGCAGCAGCTCGGCTACATCGTTAACGCCGGCTATTCGCCGCTGCTCGAAGCGCCAGGAATTGCCCTTATGGTGCAATCACCTGACGTAGACAGCGGCACCATTGCCGAACGCATGGATGTGTTTCTCGACGAGGCTAACCAGCGTCTTGAACAACTCAGCGACGATGACTTAGCGCCTTATCGCCAAGCAGTTCACGACCAGTTGCGCCAGCGCGACACCAGCCTTGCAGGCATGGCCAACCGCTACTGGCAAGCCACTGCGATGGAAGACGTGCGCTTTGATCGCCGCGACCAACTGGCCGAGCTGGTGTTAAACGTGAGCCTTGAGAATATACAGGCGCTATGGCCATCGCTGCGCGAACACAGCCTGGACATACGCTTCAACCCCGGCGACGAACCCAGCGATGTAAGCGTTTATCGTGAAGCGCGCTCGCCGCTGCCCAAAACTAAATAAGAGCTCGTGAAGCTAGCAAACGGAATCAGCTTGAAGCGGGGGTTATTCGCCATGGATGGCGAATTTAGCGCCCAGGGAGGGGTTCATAGCGCCCCCGCAGAGAGCTGTTCCGGTTTTTTTACTCAGCACCTCAGGCGTCAAACGCTTGAGCCGGCATCATGGCTTCCACAAACATCACCAGCTCTTCCAGAATCTGGCGCTCACGATCAGTGAGCGTTTGCTGATTGTACTGAGCAATTTCCCGCGCAAACGCCTTAAGCGTAAAGCCCGCCAAGGCCGGATCATTGATCCGCATCCAACGAAACGCTTCCCACTGCTCGCGCTCTTCGCCTTCCAACGTGTCGGGGTAACTGCGCGCCCGAAAGCGAAACAGCATCTCTTCCAAGCGCGGATCCTGAAACGCAAAGCGCTGGCCTACCAAATCCCACGGCCCCATCTCCCGCACCCGTTCCATCTGCTGACGGTCGGCGGCGGAGAAGAAACTGCCCGAGTAGAGCATTAGGTCAGGGTCTTGCGGCGCATCGTCGTAACCTGCACTAAACACCTCTGCGACCTTAGCGGCGACACCGCTGGCATCGCGCAGGGTTTTCCAGTGCTGCCGACAGGCCATCACGTCCAAGCCTAAGCGCGCGACGATGGCGCCGTACTCGCCCTGCTGGGGGCCCTCAACGTCTTTTAAAGCACTGGCGGGAAACACCACCGGGCAACGGTTGATATGGATCACCTTAAGCGGAATACGCGCCTCACCTTCGGTTAAATCCTGCTGGCTGACAAACACGCGCTCACGAATTTGCTCCGCCGACATGCTGAGCATATCGCTGGGATCAACGCTTAAATCGTAAACGATCACCCCGTTGGGGTTTGTCGGATGCTCGGCCAGCGGCATCACTAACGCACTACAGCCCCGGCTGGCGGGATAACGGCGAGAAATATGTAGCAGCGGTTTGGCGTTGGGCAAGTCGAGCTGCTTAGCCACCGCGCGCTTACCGCGCAGACCGAGTAGATAGTCGAACAGCTTCGCATTGCGCGCCTTGAGCAAGCGGGCCAGCGCGATCGTAGCCCGTACATCGGCTACCGCATCGTGGGCACCCTCATGGGCAATCCCGTTCGCCGCGGTTAAGTGCTCGAGCTTGAAGCTGGGCGCGCCGTCTTCGCGCAGCGGCCACTCAATGCCATCAGGACGCAGTGCATAAAAGGCGCGCACAATATCGATCAAATCCCAGCGCGAATTGCCGTTTTGCCACTCGCGGGAATAAGGGTCGAGCAAATTGCGGTAAAACAGATGGCGGGAGACTTCGTCATCAAAGCGCAGGCTGTTGTAACCCACCACGCAGGTGCCCGGCTCACTCATGTGGCGCTGAATCTCGCCCGCGAACTCTGCTTCGGGAAGACCATGGCGTTGAGCTTTTTGAGGGGTAATGCCGGTAATCAAACAGGCGGCAGGATGAGGCAGGTAATCATCGGCGGGTTTGCAGTAGAGTTCGATCGGCTCGCCGATCTCGTTCAGATCAGCATCGGTGCGCAGGGCTGCGAACTGAGCGGGCCGATCGCGGCGCGGATCCGCCCCAAAGGTTTCATAGTCATGCCAGAGGAAACTGACAGGGGCAGCATTGGGTGGCGCCATGAATAAACACTCCGCTCGGCAATGAAAAGCCCAAGCCTAGCACACCCACCGCCTCTTTCGCCCCGTCTTCAGTTGTTGAACTTAGGCAAGGAGCTCAGCTCTTGGGAAGCGTAACGTTAAGCTCCAGCACAGAGCAGTTGTCTTCGCTGTCCAAGGAAATTTGAATGGCGTCATCGTCCACGTGTACGTAACGACGAATCACCTCAAGCAGTTCGCGCTCAAGCATCGGCATATAGTCGGGCTGGCCGCGCTGACTACGCTGATGTGCCACAATGATTTGCAAACGTTCTTTGGCTACCGAGGCAGATTTCCTGCGCTCACGCTTCAAGAACTCCAGTAATTTCATCGGCGCGCCCCCCCAAACATACGGCTAAGCAGGCCTTTACGCTGCAGCTCGTGAAAACGCAACGGCATGTCCTCACCGAGCAAGCGCGATACCGTATCGCTGTAGGCTTGGCCCGCATCGCTGGAGATGTCGTGGGTTACCGGCACACCCTGGTTCGATGCACGTAGCACGGCTTCCGACTCAGGAATTAAGCCCAGCAAGTTAATCGCCAAAATTTCGCGTATATCGTCGAGCGTCAGCATATCACCGGAAGTAACGCGCTCGGGGTTATAGCGAGTCACCAACAGGTGCTCTTTGATGGGATCATCGCCCTGCTCTGCACGCCGGGTTTTGGAAGCCAGCAGCCCCAAAATACGGTCGGAGTCGCGCACTGACGATACTTCAGGATTGGTGACCACAATCGCCTCATCGGCAAAGTACATGGCCAACTGCGCACCGCGCTCAATACCTGCAGGTGAATCGCAAAGAATGAAATCGAAATCTTCTTTCAACTTCTCCAAAATCTCCGCGACACCCTCTTGGGTCAGGGCATCTTTATCGCGGGTTTGGGAAGCTGGCAAAATAAATAAATTTTCGACGCGCTTATCGCGAATCAGCGCTTGATTAAGCCCCGCCTCGCCTTGAATCACATTGACTAAGTCATACACTACACGTCGTTCGCAGCCCATGATGAGATCGAGATTACGCAGGCCCACATCAAAATCGATTACGACTGTTTTTTTACCCCGCAGCGCAAGCCCTGTGGAGATTGCTGCAGCACTGGTGGTTTTACCGACCCCTCCTTTACCAGAGGTCACTACAATTATCTTGGCCAAAAGTCACTTCCTTCTTGAAGTCGTTCGTCGCGAGCGCGAGTCAGTAGGCGCTCTGCGCATAACGGGAACGTCAATGTCATCAACATGCCATACTGTAACGGATAGCGTCTTCGGCGTCGCTAGGCATGAAGCACCAACGCAGCCTCATACAAAAACCTTACCCCAGTGGCTTAATTTCAAGCTGTTCTTTTTTAAAGTGAACCTCTGCGGGTCGCCCCAGCAGCTGCGCATCGATATCTTCCGAACGTTTATAATTACCTGCCACTGAAAGCAATTCAGCCTCCAATTCACGGCAATAAATACCCGCTTGAGTATTACCATGAATGCCCGCCAGCGCACGGCCACGCAGCGCGCCATAAACATGAATACTGCCAGCTGCCAGCACTTCTGCCCCGGCATTCACCGCCCCGATTACTACCAAATCTCCATCGGAGGCGCTCACTTGCTGCCCCGAACGAACGGTACCGCGATAAAGCCGCGTGGCAAGCGAAGGCGCCTCCACCTGGCTTACCGCCTCATCGCGGGAGACTTCTTGCACCGGCGAGTTACTCACACTCTCAAGCACCCGGGCACGACCCTCTGCCACCGGTGGAAACCAGCCCAGCCCCAACGCCCAGGCTGATTGACGTACCGGCTCGGTACCTCCGCGCACGGCCACCGGTAGCAGTTTATGGTCACGGCAAACGGCACAAATGCGCTCAAGAGCTAAGTGGGGTTCATCGAGTTTTTCCACGCTGAGCACAACCGGTGTATGCTGAAAGAAAGCGGGAGACTGGGAGAATTTGCCAGCCAGCTGCTGCCGGATTTGCTCCGGATCAGCACTACTTAGCTCCATGACGGTCATCGGCAGCATGCCGCCTTTAAAGGTAAAGGCCACTGCGGCAGTATCCACGTTAAGGCTCATGGCCGAACTCCCCGTCATGTTCATATAAGATGATAAAGGTAGCGTACTATCACGCATTTCGTCGTCTAGAAACACTGTAGTCTAAAAACAGTGTGATTTAGAAGCAGTGTGACCTAGAAAATAGACGCTTATCACACCATAGTAAGGCCAAGCTAAGCGACAGCGTCGGTGACTGCAACCACCGAGCCGTTTTTTTATGCTACGCATCTCATACTAGCAGGATGATCCATGCACGGACTGTTAAGACGCCTGTTCGCCCCTCGGTGGCAGCACCCTGACCCCGAGGTGCGCCGTCAGGCCCTCCAACGACTGAACCCCGAGCAAGCAGAGCAGCGTCAAGCGCTGCAGTCGCTCACTCAAGATAGCGATAGCCAGATTCGCCTTGCCGCGCTGCTGGCTCTGGATGACTGCGCAGGTCTTGTCGACGCTTACCCACACCATCAGCAGGATGAAGCCTGGTTCAATGCCGTTTGCCAACGCCTCAGCGGACGTGAAGGCCATACCGACCTGCATCAGCGCCAATCATTAGTCGAGCAGATCGAAGAGCCGCGGGCGCTGAGCGCAGTGGCCCTACAGGGCGACAACCTTAATCTACGCTTGGTCGCACTGAGCAAACTGAGCGATGAGAATGATCTGATTCATCAAGCCTGCCACAACGGTGTGGCCGCCGTTCGCCACCAGGCTGCCGAGCGCATTGAGGACGAAGAGGGGCTTAAGCGGTTATTGAAAGAGGCGCGCCGCGACCGCCAAGTGGTGCGCCTAGCGAGGGAACGCCTCAACCGCTTGCGTAGCGACGCCCAATGGCTGGAAGCAGAAGAGCAGCAACGCGAAACGCTCCTGAAACAACTGGAGCAGCACGCCCGTGCGCCTTGGGAACCGCTCTACGGTGGCCGCTTTCGCCACCTTGAGCGGCAGTGGGAACAACTAACTCAGCCACCAAGCGTTGAGCAGGAGCAGCGCTTTCATCAAGCCGTAATCGATTGCCGGAAAACGCTACACGACCACGAAACCCAGGAGCAGGCTCGCCAGCAGAGCGACGAGCGCCGAGAGGAAGCCGAAAGCACCCGCGAGCAGTTGCTTGAAGGGATCGAAGAGACTTTCGACGGTTTGTGCCACGCTTCAGCCATGACCGTACAGGATATCGACAGCCTGCGCGCCCAACGCCAACTGCTCAGCCAACGCTGGCAAGCGCTTTCCGATATCCACCCGCCCAGCGAGACCATGCGCCAGCGCTATACGCTGGCGATTCAACACTACGACCAGTGCTTAGAGGCATGGCAGCGATGGTGTGCGGTAAGCGCTTCCATCGAAACTGCACTGACCAGCGGCGACCACGCCAACCTGACCACCCTGATTAACGAATGCCAATGGCCGGATGCTTTAACGCCTCCCGCGCTGCTCGGCCGCGCCCAAGCGGAGCTTAACACTGAAACCAACGCGGCTTCGCAGCCTACCGAAGACAACGCCACACTTGAGGCACATGGCGCGGAACTCGATACCTTTGAGCACTTGTTAGAGCGCGGCGCCTTTAAAAGCGCCAGCCGCCTGCATCAGCGGCTAAAACCGCGCATTGAAGCGCTGGAAAGCCCAGCCGCTCAACCGCTCAAAGCGCGCTTAAAGCACCTTGCCGCCCGGCTTGCGGAATTACGCGACTGGCGGGGGTTTGTCGCCGGGCCCAAGCGCGAGCAGCTATGTGCCAGTATCGAAGCACTGGCTAACGATCTCCACATGGCGGAAGAAGCGCTTGACCGCCACCATCGCCAACTGGTCAAAGAGTGGAAATCACTGGGAGATGCGGCGGCCAACCGCGAGCAGTCTGCTCGTTTCCGCAGCGCCTCGGACCGCATCCACGAGCGACTCGCCCCTTGGCGGGATCAGCTCAGCGAAGAGCGTGAGACCAACCTTCAAGCCCGCGAAGCACTGTGTGATCAGCTTGAAAGCCTGCTGGCTCAGCCTGCCGAAGACGCCGACCCGGATGTACTGCGACAAATCCGCGACAAAGCGCGCCACCAATGGCGGCACTACAGCCCCGTTCCCCGTGAACGCTCCGAGGCCGTTGGGCGACGCTTTGGCACTATTCGTCACCAGTTGCAGACACTCATTGATCAGCGCGCTGAAACGATCGCCGCGCAAAAACGCGAACTGATCAGTCAGGTAAGCGCGCTACGCAGCGACGACAACCAGCCCCTAGCACAACGCATTCACTTGACCAAACAGCTGCAGCAGCAGTGGCGAGCCTTAGGCCGGGCGCCCAAAGGCGAAGAGCAAACGCTGTGGAAAACCTTTCGCCATGAGTGTGATCAACTCTTTGCCCAGCGCGATGCGCATAAAAATGAGCAGGCGGCGCGCCAGCAACAGCAACTTGATGAGATGCAAACGCTGATCGACGCAATGGATAGTTGGCAGCCGATTGAGGCGAGTGAGTCGGCCACGCTAGAGCGCTTTATTGAACAGGCCAATCAGCTTGAGCCGCTGCCACGCAATCGGCGCAGCGAAGGCATGCAGCGGCGGATGAGTGGCATCGTGCGTGCGCGCCGAGAACGCTTAAACCGTCTGGCGGTTGCCGATACGGTTCAACAGTGGCACGCGATCATGCCATTAGTGAGCGCTCACTTGGCTGCCGACCAGCGCTACCTCTGCGAGGGAACCCCAAGCGATGTGGACGCACAAGCGGTTCTCGGCACTTCACTGTCTACCACCTTTAATGAGGCGCATAACACACGCAACCAACATCGCCATAGCGTCGCGGTACCGCTATCAGACGCTGATCACGCTCGCCTCGCCGACTCCCTCGCCAGACTAAGAGTGCACCTCTCGATGCTAGCCGTGGGTAGCGTGCGGCAGAGCGATGAGCCGCTGCGCCTGGCGATTCAGGTAGAGCGTTTGAATGAAGGCTTCAATCAAGAGCGCAGCCGTGATCAAGAAGTGATTGATATTTTGGTCGCGCTATTGGCGCTAGGGCCAATGCCAGCCACGCTATGGGAGGCTGAAGTAGAAGAGTTGGATAACCTGCTGAGCCGACTGGCGCGAGTCCCGCTGCCATAACGTTAGCAAGAAAACGGGAGGCTTATAGCCTCCCGTTTGCGTTCTCCTCTTGGGCTAACTGCTAACCCATGAACTGACCACCGTTGATATCAATGTTCGCGCCGGTGATAAATCCTGACTCCTTATCGGCTAAGAAGGTGACCAGTCGGCCAATCTCCTCTGGCGTGCCATAGCGCTTCACCGGGATTGTTTCCCGGATTGCTTCGCGCACTTTTTCTGGAATATTCATGATCATATCGGTGGCGATATAGCCAGGCGATACGGTATTGACGGTAATCCCTTTGGTCGCCGTTTCCTGTGCCAGCGACATGGTCAAGCCGTGCATACCGGCTTTCGCCGCCGCGTAGTTGACCTGACCAAACTGGCCTTTACGACCATTGATGGATGAAATATTGATAATCCGGCCATAGCCACTATCGAGCATCATCTCAATGACGCTACGACAGGTGTTAAACACGCTGTTGAGGTTGGTGTCGAGCACTTCGTACCACTGCTCATAGGACATTTTCTTCAAGGTGCCATCACGGGTAATCCCCGCACAGTTCACCAGCACACTAATGGGGCCATGCTTGTCATGGATTTCGCGGGCTCCTTCCAGGCAGGCGTTGTGGTCAGAAAGATCGACTCCCGACAATTCGATATTGTTATAGCCGTCGGCGTGCTGCGTTTCTAGCCAGGTTTTGGCCTTGTCGGGGTTGCGGTAACCCGCCACGACAAGATATCCCGCATCTGCCAACGAACGACAAATTGCCGTACCGATACCACCAGTTCCACCAGTTACCCAGGCGACGGGGGCTTGATTGGCCATTGACTACCTCCCTGAAATTACAAATGGCTTGGATCTCTAAGCACGCACCTTGCGCCGCAAGCCATTGTGAATAAGCGCGACTGCGCCTGTATTACCCTGGTGCACTATTTGCTTGAGCAATGCACCAACGTAAGCTTGTTGTTATAGCTACGTAAAGCATAGCTGCACTTTCTCCATGTTGCAGCAGCAGGCGCGCAACCGCTATAAGCCGAACGTGTTAATCCCTCTATTGACTTCACCTAAAACTTCTGTAGAATACGCCACACGTTGATGCGGGGTGGAGCAGTCTGGTAGCTCGTCGGGCTCATAACCCGAAGGTCATCGGTTCAAATCCGGTCCCCGCTACCAATATTTTGAGAGGCAGATCAGTTACTTACTGGTCTGCCTTTTTTGTTTCTGTTCGTCTGCTAACTTCTTGTGACACATCTGTGACGTATATGTGACACATTCGCTCCGTTGCTTGCCTCTTAAATTTATACTTACGACCTTCAGTCAACGATTGGCAGCATTAATCATTCCTCATTTTTCTCATAATCTTCTTGAATTTCAAGCAAATCACCCACCTTACAATTGAAAAGTTTGCATAGCCTATCTAATGCATCCAGCTCGATTCGCTGAGCGGTTTCTTTATAAAGAAGCGTAACAGTATTGCGGTTAAGACCTGTTTCACGCGCAACATCCACGATCTTCATTTTGTGCTCACCCATCAAGCGCGCGAGATGACAACGAACCATCAAAACCTCCTGCAAATGCTTTTTGTCATCCTAAATGGCAAAAAACGCTTGCAAATGGTTTTTTGCTGTCTAAAATGTCATTCAGGGTGACATTCTGATATTTGGAATGCCTTTTAGTCACGCAGAATACCACTCCTTTTGGAGGCTTTCGATGGAATCATCTTATACCTATCTCACGACCGAAGAGCTTGCCCAGCGCATCAAGTACGACTGCCGTACTATCCGACAGCAGCTAAAAGACAGCGTCCTTATCGAGGGCACCCACTACATCAAGCCATTTGGCCGACGGAAAATTTTGTTCTTGTGGGAAGCCGTTGAAAAAGAAATGCTGAAAGCCGCTCATGGCACTATTTCCATTCCGATGGCAAATGGAGGCTATAGCCATGGGTAAGGTTCGCCAACGAAAAGAGACGGGTAAGCTCTATCTGGATTTTTTCTACCAAGGCCTACGGTTGCGTGAACAAACCGCACTGAAAGACACGCCTACTAACAGAAAAAAGGTGGAGCAATTACTGGCAAAGGTAGAAGCAAAGATTTTGCTAGATGATCTCGACTATGCCGAGTTTTTCCCTGGCAGTAAAAATTTGCAGAAGTTGGGGTTAAATAACACCGCTAAAAACCAAACTCTTCAATCTGCCCAGATCAAGAACACTCTACCGGCTGTGGAGACACCACTCTTCAATGATTTTTCTGATCAGTGGTTCGACGAGAGCAAAATCCAGTGGCGTGCTTCCCACGTCCGCAATGTGAGTTCGATCTTGGATAGCTCGTTGAAGCCAGCGTTTGGGAAAAAACACATCGGAGATATCACCAAGGCGGACATCCTGGCGTTCCGCACCAAACTAGCCAAGCGCAAGGGCCGTGGGGCCACGGGGCTGGTATCGCCTAAAACGATCAACAGCCATATGTCCATTTTGCGTATGGTGCTCGATGAGGCGGCCGAGCGTTTCGATTTCGAGACGCCGTACAAAAATATTAAGCCGTTAAAGCTACAGAAGACGCATATCGAGCCGTTTTCGCTACATGAGGTGCAACGCATCATCGATAACGTCCGCGCAGACTATTGCAACTATTACACAGTGCGGTTCTTTACCGGCATGCGCACCGGTGAAGTCGATGGGTTGAAGTGGAAAAACGTTGATTTTGCTAAGCGGGAAATTTTGGTACGCGAAACATTGATCAACGGCGAAACAGAATACACCAAGACCGATGGCTCGCAGCGTGAAATCCCCATGTTTGGTCAAGTGTACGACGCCCTCAAAACGCAGTACGCCGCCACTGGGCATATGAGCCAATATGTGTTCTGCAATCAGTTGGGGCAGCCGCTTGATCACAATAACGTAACGAAGCGCGTGTGGTATCCCTTGCTGAAGTCTCTTGGGCTGACCAAGCGGCGTCCTTATCAAACACGCCATACCGCCGCGACACTCTTTTTAGCTTCTGGCGAAAATCCAGAATGGGTGGCCCGGATGCTAGGCCACAGTTCAACCGAGATGCTGTTCAAGGTCTATTCCCGTTACGTCCCCAATGCCACCCGTATGGATGGCTCAGCCTTTGAGCGTTTGCTCGGCAATTCCACGCCTACCAAGCCCCAGAAGGAGCATCGCCATGAAACGGCTTGATAAAGTCCCGACTCACCTGTCTCGCACCTTCACAGGCACTTACCGCCTTACCGGACGCGTGGTTGAGTTTGATGACGAGAAAACGCCCTTCTTAAAGCTGCGGCTAAGCGATTGCGTGGGGGATCACATCGCGATGCTCAACTTGAGCAAAACAACGGTACCTGAGCGCATCGGCCATTTGGATTTTGTCACCGCCTCTGGGGTGAAGTGTTTGTCAGGCCAATTCATTCTTGATGAGTTCCGCAGGGCGTCCCGGGTTGAAGTGACCTCTATGGATACCCTGCAATCGTTGCCACGTGTGTACTCCCCGATGCCAGAGGTATTCGATAAGTTAGTCGCGACCGTACAGTCGCTACAATCAGAATGCCTTCGAGCGTTTTTGACACGGGTACTGGAACGTAAGGATCGTCTTGAAGCTTTATTGAATGCGCCGGCCAGCGCCAATTATCACCATGCGTATCCAGGTGGTTTGCTAAAGCACTCGCTGGAAGTTGGTAATCACTCAGTCGCTATGCTGCGCCTTAACGAGCCAACCATGCCTCGACTCATGCAGGAAGCCTGTTTCGTGGGAGGACTATTGCACGATATTGGTAAGACATATACTTATGACTCCAAGGGCAAGCCAAATGCCGCCTGGAAGCTCTGTAGCCACGATGCGTTTACGTTAGAAGCGTGTGCCTATGGCCTTGCCTACTTGGACCAACATGAGCCTGATATTGCGATGACCTTGCGTCATATTTGGACATGCGCTTCACCGGGTGCGCGTTACGGCCAGCCAGCGGCCATGACACTGGCCCGTTATATCCGTGATGCGGATGGGCAAAGCGCCATGACAGATAACCAGCAGCGAGCGTTTAGCCGTACCGGTGGTTGGGGCTTCAGCCGACTGGGTCAAAATCTCTTTTGGCGACCGGGAGAATCTGCGTTGCAAATGCAATGAAGTGACGAAGAACCCTATTTTAATGCCGCCAGCGAATTCGCTTGGCGGTTTTTTTTTATGCGCCAGATTTCGGTTAAAAGCGGAACTTTAGAACTTACTGATATATATCCAATCCCTGGGAGCAGTATCGTCATGCGACCAAAGGAGGGCCAAAAGTGGAACACTATCCCTTCACCGAAGCACTGCTTATCCATATAACATATCTGCGCTGGTCTGAAGATACGGCCGCCCTGGTGTTAGATCGTGCAGCCCTCGCAGCAGCGTGCAAGCACTACGAGGCGATCTGCCTGATGCTGTTCCTGGTCTCTCGCCACTTACGTGCTGGCTCACCTGCTCTTTACCGCCACTGCAACCGCCAAGCTGAGAGCCGTCCTCTCGGGATACCCGGAGTAGATACGGGTGGCGCGAAGCGCCCAGGCTGACGCCCTTGCGACAAACATCCTGCACACTAAATACCCGGTCGACTCCTGACCCAGAATTCTCGCCGACATGCTGTTTCGGGCGCCCATCGACCCAAGCCCCCCAGACCGACAAATAAGCCTCTGGAGACCATCGATCATACGCATTCAATACATGTGAGGTGGACCAAGCTGGTGGCACAGAGCAACCAATGGCAAAGCCCTGTCAAAGCCACCTTGAAATTAAAGAAGCTCGCTCACTGCACAACAGCTGAAAATCAAATGGAAAGAATCCGGATTCCAGCAAATCCAACCAACTTCAAGCCCAATAAAACTTGACAAAACTTGACACGAATCTAAACTGCCTGCCATGCAAAAAAGACTAGACACAACCAAAGCCCAGCGAGCAATGCAAGAAGCCGGCCTTACGCAGACTGCGGTGGCCGATGCCCTCGGCGTTACGAAAGAAGCCGTTTCCCAGTGGCTCTCAAGCAAGTCTTTTCCTCGCCCCAACAAGCTACTTCAGTTCGGCAAGTTGCTGAATCTTCCTTTCGATGATTTGGTCATCAAAGAAGATCCTTATGCTCCGAAAGTGGCGTTCCGCAAAATGCGCGGCACCAAAACCAAGGATCATCACATCGAAAAGGCGCAGGAGATCGGACGCTTTTTGCGCCATCTTGTACCTTACTTGCCGTTTGATACTTTTGAAATGCCACCGGTGCTCAAGTCACCAAGCTGCGATTATGACTACCTGCGCGCGGTGACAAAAAAAGTCAGAGAAGATATTAATCTCGGGCCGGTAGAGTGCGTCGATTTCACTCACCTGATTCGCCGTTTTAGTGAGCTTCAAGCTGTTGTGGTGCCAGTAATGTGGGGGGCTAAACAGCGCCATGAAAACGCCGTGCACATACACCTTCCTGATTCAGGAAGCACATGGGTTTATCTGAACTTGGATACTAACATCCACGATTTCAAGTTCTGGATGGCCCATGAGCTGGGGCACTGCTTATCGCCAAGCCTTGAAGGCGACGAAGCTGAAGATTTTGCAGATGCCTTCGCCGCAAGCTTACTCTACCCGCATGAGCTTGCCGCCCAAGCTTATGAGATTCTGGCCAGGAAGCCATCGACGGCTGCAAAGATCAACACGTTAAAGCAGATGGCCGAGCAGCAGGTAATTTCACCAAACACAATTTTTCAGCAGGTTAACAAGTACGCAAACCATCTGAGTAAGCCTGAAATTGAAATGGGTAGATCCTTTTTCGGGGCTGTAACGAAATTTAACCAGCAGTTTCTCAGTCTTAGTGAAGCCCTTTTCGGGGGAAGCGAGCTCGACGAACATGGCAAACCGAGCGCGCATGACTACATCGAAAAAGCAGAGAGTGCTTTTGAAACTCCGTTCTTTAACCTGCTCCGAAAATACCTAAAAGAGCACGATAAAGGACCGGGGTATGTCCATACTGTGCTGGATATGCCGCTACTGGATGCACGGAGTATCCACGCAGAGTTGACCTGATGCCCCAATCGAAGATCCTCGTTGATACCAACGCATACCTGAGGTTGGCCAAAACCATACGCCCTTTATTGTTCGTGCCCTTTGGTGATGACGAGTACTGCCTGTACATCCTGCCTGAACTCAATAAAGAGCTGGCAGCCACAAAGTTGCAAAGCAAGTTCCCCTGGGTGGGTGAAGAAGAATTCGCTGAGAACCGCGAATACTTTCCACAGGTCGGCAGAAAACAGAAAAAGTCCATCCAACAGACCTTCGAATACGTTTGGGATCATGTACAGACTGAGTTGCCAGGCCCGTCCAGAGTGGACGCATGGTATATCGCCTATGCGTTGGAGCTAGGTGTTCCAATGGTTACCGATGATCAGGACATGACTGAGTTAGCCAAAACTTTCGACGCACAGGTGATGCCGACACTGGAGCTGCTCAAAATCATGCTGGACTGCGGCCATACCGATATGAAAACCATCCATGGTCTGGTTGAGTTCTGGAGATATTTTTCAGACATGCCTGCCAACTTTAAGGTTGATTTCGAGCGCTTGTTTGGCGATCAAAAATAGAGTGAATCACTTTTACCCTTGCTCTTCTTTCTGGGCTATGTGCGTTGACAATATTTAGCACGACCGTGCCGGTGTCAGCGAAACGAATGAATCAAAAGATATCTAGGAATTTTGGCCCCATGGCACAACTGGAAAACATTGAAGCAATCGAAAAACGGCTGTGGAAAGCAGCCGACACCCTGCGGGGTAACTCCGAACTGGCCAGCAACGAGTACTTCCTTCCCGTTATGGGGCTCATTTTCCTGCGGCATGCCTTCAGCCGTTACCTCGCCGTAAAGGACAATATCTCAGAAACACTACCCAGCCGGAGCGGAAAAACCCGGGCATTAACCAAAGAAGACTTTTCCCAAAAAAGTGCCATCTACCTGAAACCCGAGGCACAGTTTGATTACCTCGTAGCGTTGACCGATGCCGACAACCGGGCCGAGGCCATTATCCAGGCCATGGAATCTATCGAAGCGGATTACAGTAACCTTCGTAACCAGCTGCCCAAGCAGGAATACAACACCATCCCAAACGAAGTGCTCGGGACGCTGTTACGGCACCTGAACCCGGAAGAGCTTCAACGGGCCACTGGAGATATCTTCGGACGAATTTACGAATACTTCCTGACCCAGTTTGCCGACCAAGGAGCCCATGACGGAGGTGAGTTCTTCACTCCGGTATCGCTGGTCCAGCTGATCGTAAACATACTGGAACCAGACCATGGGAAGGTATTTGATCCGGCCTGCGGCTCCGGCGGCATGTTCGTACAAAGCGCCCACTTTATGGAGCGCCATGCCCAGGATCCTCACGAACTCACCTTTTACGGCCACGAAAAGAACCGGGTAACCACCCGCCTAGCCAAAATGAACATGGCAGTACACGGGCTGGAAGGCAACGTAGAAGGGGGCGAAACGGCCATCACCTATTACAACGACCCACACGATGGCCTGTTTGGCACCGTAGACTATCTGATGGCTAACCCACCATTTAACGTGGACGAAGTTGACGCCGACAAGATTAAAGGCGACCGACGCCGGCTGCCCTTCGGGCTGCCAGGTGTTAACAAAAACAATAGAGTGAGCAATGCCAACTACCTGTGGATTCAGTATTTTTATAGCTACCTGAACGAGACAGGGAGAGCTGGATTTGTGATGTCCAGCCAGGCCTCCAGCGCTGGGCGGGATGAAGCCAAAGTGCGGGAACAACTGGTACGCACTGGCCACGTCGACATCATGGTGGATATCCGGGGCAACTTTTTCTATACCCGCTCTGTGCCATGCCAGCTCTGGTTTCTGAACAAAAACAAACCGGAACACCTGAAAGACAAGGTGCTGATGCTGGATGCCCGCAACGTTTACCGCAAGGTCACCCGAAAAATCTACGACTTCAGCCCCGAACAACAACAGAACCTGACAGCGGTTGTTTGGCTCTACCGAGGGCAAAATGGCCGGTTTGTCGATCTGGTCAAACATTACATCGATCGCTCACTTCTGGAGGCCCGCGCCTGCGAGTTTCTCGAAGAGCCATCCTGCCAGCCGTTGCCGGATTTCCTCAGCCAACTCCATCAACTGACCGAAGCCTTTCAGCCATTTATGGATAAGCTGGAAAAGAATGGCACAGACGTTGAGCATTACGTCGACTTCCTAAATGCCAAAGGGGCTGTAGAAGGTTGCTGGTCCGTGCTCGAGATTTCTACCAACGTCCTGCAGAAGTGTTGGAACCTGTACGATTACGAGGATGCCCAAAACCTGCTGGAATTCACCGAAAAGGACGCCTGCCTGAAAGACCTGGCCAATCAGAGCCGTGACATGATCAAAGAGGTGGACCTGGCTTACAAGCTGGCCACCCGTGTGATCGAGCAGGCCGAAGCCAACGGAGCCAAAGACAGCGAACTCTGGGACAGCACTCTGTTCAGTGGCCGTGGCCGCAAGAACCTGAGAAGGGCCGCCGATGAAGCCCGCAAAGTGGCCGTGGAGCAGTTAAAACAGGTTCGTTACTTCTACAAGCAGGCCCACTGGCTACTCAGCCGCTTTCCTGAAGGCCAGCTGCGAAATGTGGAAGGCCTGGTCAAACTGGTGGACATCAGCGAGATTGAAGCCGCCGGCTGGAGCTTGACTCCTGGGCGCTATGTGGGCGTGGCACCGGAAGATGTGGACGAGGACTTCGACTTCGAAGAAGCCCTGAAGGATATTCACATCGAGCTGACAGGGCTGAATGCTGAAGCGGTAGAATTGGCCGAAAAGATTGCCCGGAACTTTGAGGAGTTGGGGGTATGAGTTGGATTACCTGCCACCTCGGAGACGTTCTCACTTTGAAAAGGGGGTATGACCTACCTCACGCAAAGCGAAAAGATGGCGAGGTTCCCGTAGTTTCTTCCTCTGGAATTACAGGCTTTCACAACGAAGCAAAAATAGATGGGCCAGCCGTCGTGACCGGGCGATATGGAACATTGGGAGAAGTCTATTATTTGGATGAACAATGCTGGCCGCTTAACACAGCGCTCTACGTGCAAGATTTCAAAGGAAACCGGTCGAGATTCATCTACTATTTCCTCCAATTTGTATTGCGGGGGATGCAAAGCGATAAAGCGGCAGTGCCGGGAGTTAATCGCAATGATCTGCATGCGAGGAAAATTCGGTTTGCCGCAGATTCATCCATACAAAAAGACATCGAGCACGCAATTCAGCCATACGACGACCTGGTCGAGAACAACCGCCGCCGCATTCAACTACTGGATGAATTCGCCCACCTGCTGTATCAAGAGTGGTTCGTTCACCTGCGATTCCCCGGCCACGAGCAAGTCCGTATTACGGACGGTGTTCCTGAGGGGTGGGCAAAAAAACCGCTCAAACAGATTGCAACACTCAATTATGGAAAAGCACTCAAGGCGGAACTCAGGGTGCCAGGCTCCTACCCTGTATATGGTTCTAGCGGTGAAGTCGGCACTCATGAAAAAGCTTTGTGCAAAGGCCCCGGCATCGTTATCGGGCGAAAAGGCAATGTGGGGAGTGTTTTCTGGATAAATCGTGACTTCTACCCGATCGATACCGTGTATTTTATCAACTGCGAAGAGAGCAATCTTTTTCTTTTTCATGCTCTTCAGAGCGTGCAGTTCATCAATACAGATGTTGCTGTGCCAGGATTAAACCGCGACATGGCTTACAGCAGAGAAATCCTGATTCCCGACAACACCATCCTCGGGCAATTCCTCGAAGAGGCCAATCCCATCCAGGCCCAGATAATCAAACTTCAGGAATACAACGAAAAGCTCGCCCAAGCCCGAGACCTTCTCCTCCCCAAACTCATGAGTGGAGAGCTCACCGTATAACCCCATCAAGGACCGACGATGAACACCCAGACTGATAAAACCAACGCCGAACAACTTCTTCAAACCGCCCTCGCCAACCCTAACGCGGCTTTCCGGGAGGGCCAGTGGGAAGCCATCAATGCCATCGTCAATCAACGGCAGAAATTGCTTGTTGTGCAGCGCACCGGCTGGGGCAAAAGTTCGGTGTACTTTATCAGTACCAAAATATTCAGGGACCGGGGGCTGGGACCAACTATTATCGTCTCGCCCCTGCTGGCCCTGATGCGTAACCAGATCGAATCGGCTCGCAATCTCGGCATTGTGGCCGAGACCATGAACTCCACGAACAGCGAATATTGGCAGACCGTTACCCAGCGTATGCTAGATAACGAAATCGACTGCCTGTTGATCTCTCCGGAACGCCTGGCCAACGATCGCTTTATTGAAACCGTGCTCCAGCCTATAGCCGACCGGATTGGACTGATGGTGGTTGACGAAGCCCATTGTATTTCTGACTGGGGCCACGACTTCCGGCCCGACTACAGACGCATTGTGAGCATCCTCCAACAGCTGCCCCCTAACACTCCCGTGTTGGGCACTACCGCAACCGCCAACAACCGGGTTGTTGCAGACATTCAAACCCAGCTCGGCGATATCAGGATTCAGCGGGGGCCGCTGACCCGGGAAAGCCTCGCATTGCAGACCTTGGTTCTGCCCGACCAGGCTTCGCGTCTGGCGTGGCTGGCCCAGGTAATCCCGACGTTAGAGGGAACCGGCATCGTTTATACGCTCACGGTACGGGATGCAGAACAAGTAGCCCAATGGTTAAATGCACAGGGTATCGACGCAAAGGCTTATCACGGCAGTATTGAGGCGGATGGTTTCGAGAACAGCAACCTGTATCGCCAACACCTGGAAACACTGCTGCTAAATAACAACCTCAAGGTACTGGTTGCCACCACTGCGCTGGGGATGGGTTACGACAAGCCGGACCTCAGTTTTGTGATTCACTATCAAGCTCCGGGCTCCATCGTGGCTTACTACCAGCAGGTAGGCCGCGGTGGCCGAGGCATAGACCGTGCCGTTGGCGTGCTGATGTCGGGAACCGAAGATGGCGATATTCACGAGTTCTTCCGAGATTCAGCTTTCCCTTCCCAAGCTCACGTGCATGAAATACTGCAGGTGCTCGCAGGAAGTGACGGTTTATCAATTCGCACGATCGAAGAACAAACTAACCTTCGCCATGGACAAATCGAGAAAGTCCTCAAGTTGCTGAGCGTCGAGAACCCGGCACCGGTGGTCAAAATGGGCAACCAATGGCGCAGAACTGCGGTCCCATTTGCCATGGATCAGGCCCGAGTTGACCATCTGACCCATCAGCGGGAACAGGAATGGGCTGAGGTACAAGCTTACCTGAACGAAACCGGCTGCAAGATGGCCTTTCTTCGTCGAGCACTGGATGACAACGACACAACACCTTGCGGAAAGTGCGAATCCTGCCTTGAACAACCAGTGATCAACCAGACGATTGACCCTGCACTGACCCATCAGGCAGCAACATTCCTGAAAAACGCTGAAATGGTGATTTCACCCAAAGCCCAGGTCGCGGCGAATGCCTTTTTGGAGTATGGGTTCAAAGGTAACCTTCCGCAGGAATTGCGGACGCAGGAAGGCCGCGTCCTGTCCCGCTGGGGTGATGCCGGATGGGGCCGTATGGTTGCAGATCAAAAACACGCCGGGCGCTTCAGCGATGACCTGGCAGATGCTCTTGCAGAGATGATCCTCCAGCGCTGGCAGCCCAATCCTGCTCCGGAATGGGTTTGCTGTGTACCCTCGAGTAATCATCCGGAGCTGGTGCCGGATTTCGCCCGCCGCCTAGCCACAAAAATGAACTTGCCGTTTATTGATGCAGTGGCCAAGATCAAGGAAAACCAACCCCAGAAGGGGCAGCAAAATCGTTTTCATCAGTGCCGGAATTTGGATGGTGCCTTTTCGATCACCGAAGGCATACCAGAAAAGCCGGTTTTGCTTGTAGATGATATTGTTGATTCAGGGTGGACGTTGACCGTTATTGCCGCCTTGCTACAACAATCCGGCAGCGGTTTTGTTTACCCGGTTGCTTTGGCTTCTTCTTCGGTAAAAGACTCATGAATCTATCCCATACCGCACAAGCCACCTTATTGCTGACCAGCTATTTCTCCAAAGCTTCGTCGGAACAGGTGCGGCCGTTGACCAACAAAGAGTGGGGCCGGTTTGCGCTCTGGCTGAGGGACCAGAACAGCACCCCGGCTGATTTGCTGAAGACTGACCCGCAGGCCCTGTTGAAGAGCTGGCACGATGCCAAGATCACCCACGATCGTATTGTCAACTTGCTGAACCGTGGCCACAGCCTGGCGTTGGCGGTCGAGAAGTGGCAACGGGCTGGCCTCTGGGTAATCACCCGCTCAGACAAAGAATACCCCGCGCGCCTGAAACGCAGGCTCAAAACCGACTCACCTCCGGTGCTATTTGGCTGCGGCAATAAAGCGCTTCTCAATACCGGCGGCCTTGCGATCATTGGCTCCCGCAGCGCTAATGAAGGAGACCTGCAGTTCACTCAGCAGGTTGGCACCAAGGCTGCCTCTGCGGGTATCGCCATTGTGTCTGGTGGAGCTCGTGGCGTGGATGAAACCGCCATGCTTGGGGCTATTGAAGAGGGCGGCCCTACGATCGGTGTTATGGCAGACAGTCTTCTGAAAGCCGCCACCAGCGCAAAGTGGCGTAAAGGCCTGATGGACGGCAACCTTGTTCTGGTGTCCCCATTTTACCCCGAGGCGGGCTTCAGCGCTGGCAATGCCATGGCAAGAAACAAATACATCTATTGCCTGGCAGACAGTTCGCTGGTGATCCACTCCGGCAAGAAAGGCGGCACTTTTAACGGCGCTAAGGAGAACCTGAAACACGGCTGGGTGCCTCTCTGGGTAAAACCGACCGATGACCCTGCCGCCGCCAATACGGATCTGGTGAATCAGGGTGGCTATTGGTGTAAAAGCAGCCCCGACAAGATTTCTGTCAGAGAGTTGCTTGAGAGCCCTAACCTCAATGGACATCAAGTTACTGAAAGCAATGATCGGTTTGCTGAGCAGTCACAGCCGACCTTGTTTTCTGCCAAAGAAGAGACGGCAGATTTTGCGACCGACAACGAGCACAGTTCAGCAGGTGCGGAACCCGCGGACTTCTACCAGCTATTCTTGCAGGAGCTGGCCCGGTTGGCCGAAGAACCGCTTGCAGCAGAAGACATTGCGGAAAAACTGGGACTGCATAAAACCCAGGTTAACGAATGGCTAAAGCGTGCTGTAAACGAGGAACAGATCAAGAAGCTGAGCCGTCCAGTACGCTATCAATTCATTAAGGCCGAGCAGTAAAAGGATCCCGTTGTTATGGCCATGACCGAAGAAACCCTGGTTCAGGAAGTTACCGCAGACTATTTGCTGAATGAACTCATGTGGAACCAATCCGTCATGGGCATGCATGAGCGCCTTGGCAAAGAGGGTGACCTTGGTCGCACCTCGGAGCGGGAAGTGGTGTTAACCCGCTATCTGGGGGAAAAGCTCGTAGAGCTGAACCCGGGACTGCCTCAGGTAGCCTATCAGGAAGCTCTTCGAATCGTGACCGAGATTCCGGCAACAGCCAACATTCTGGCGGTAAACCGGGAAAAGTACGCACTGCACAAGAACGGCGTTGAGGTCAGCTTTCTGAACGACAAAGGAGAGCGGGTCAAGAAACGACTGCGGCTGTTCGACTTCCACGACTACACGAACAACCACTTTCTGCTGGTGCGGGAGTTCTGGGTGAAAGGCGATATTTATCGCCGCAGGGCAGATTTGGCGGGATTTGTGAACGGCATTCCCCTATTGTTCATGGAAGTAAAAAACGTCCACAAAGACATACGGGCGGCTTATGAGCAAAACCTTGCCGATTACAAAGACACCGTGCCCCATCTACTTTACCACAACGCCTTTATCATTCTGGGTAACGGCATTGATGCCCGAATTGGTTCGGTTTCTAGTAAGTTCGAGCACTTTAACGACTGGAAGCGCCTGCACGAAGAAGATACCGGTGTCGTTGACATGGAAACTCTGCTGAAGGGCACATGCAGCCGACACAATCTAATGGACATCTTCGAGAACTTTACCCTATTCGACCAGAGCTCTGGCCGACTGGTAAAAATTGTCGCCCGGAACCATCAGTACCTTGGGGTAACCCGAGCTATCGAAGCGGTAAAACACCGGCAGGAACGCGAGGGAAAGCTTGGAGTTTTCTGGCACACGCAAGGGTCCGGTAAGTCCTACTCAATCGTGTTTTTCGCTCAGATGGTTCATCGAAAACTCGGTGGTAACTACACCTTTGTGTTGCTGACTGACCGGGAAGATCTAGATACGCAAATCTACAAAACCTTTGCCGGTTGTGGGCTGGTGGATAACGACAGAGACCCATGCCGCGCTGGAAACGGAAGAGACCTAAAGGCCCTGATTGGCCAGCAAAAAGCCTTCGTATTCACGCTGATTCAGAAGTTCAACGAGAAGGTTGAACCTGAGAATCCATACTCTAGCCGCGATGACATTATCGTGGTGACCGATGAAGCCCACCGGACACAGTACGGCACCCTGTCTCTAAATATGCGAAACGCTCTTCCCAACGCCAGCTTCATTGGTTTTACCGGCACTCCATTGTTCAAGGATGATGAAATCACCAAAAAAGTCTTTGGTGACTATATATCCACCTATGATTTTCAAAGAGCAGTGGAAGACAAGGCCACAGTGCCGCTGTATTACGATGCCCGTGGTGAGGAGCTCTTGTTCACAGACGAAGATGGCAATCGGCATAGCGTTGCAGATCCGAAAGGCCTGAACGAGAAGATTGCGGAAAAGCTGGATGAGCTCGAAATTGACGACCTGGATGTCCAGCAGCGTCTAGAACGGGAGCTTAAACGGGATTACCACATCATCACCTCCAGCAGCCGGCTCGATCAAATTGCCAGGGATTTTGTGGCCCACTACGCTAACGGCTGGGAGACCGGCAAGGGCATGTTCGTCTGCATTGACAAGATAACCTGCTTGCGCATGCATAAGCTCATGGTTTTCTATTGGCAGGAAGAGATTCGGACTGAATCGCCCCAGGTTTCGTAGACACCTGCGGGTATTATGCTAAAAGTTAGGAGGATCCATGAGCCGTTGATCGACTGACAGGCCCTTTTTCAGTAGATGTAGGATGTGCTTTTTCATCAGCCGGTCATAGCGTTCCAGTAGCTTGCACTGCCAGTCAGCAGGATTATGCTTTTTAGCTTAGCCAGCTGAATGCTCTGAATTTGCTCCAAAAAATCGCCAGAACAGCTTTTCATCAATGACGTACTGGGCTTTAAAAACCATAGGCAAGCCAAGACGAAAACCGCTGTTGGCCACCAGATCGTCGGCCGGTGTTTTCCTCACATCGCCGGCAGCTTTCAGCTCTTCGGTTGTCATACCAGTGAAGGCCTGCTCGATAGTAGTCTCCAGTGTCTGCTCATTGGTTTGGCTAACCATCACTGCCTTCTCCCTGTTGGTAATGCATCCGCAGCACCTCAAGCATCCGTTTTTGGTGTGTGCGCAGCACCTCAAGCATCCGTTTTTGGTGTGTGGCAAGTTCTGCCTCGGCCCACTGATTTCCGACATCGGTGTGCAGCTCAAAAATCTCTCTGAGCTTTAATGAGTCATACCGGGGTTTACTTTGAAAATCTGCCTTTTTCTTGAGCACAGTCTGATTACTGTAGGATGAGTTCTCACCCGGGCTCAATAGCACCAGGTTACCGAACGCATTCAATGAACTCTTTGCTAGGACAGTTTTATGCTCCTCATTCTGAGGATGCACATGCTCAATAGAATTCTTCGAGGTGATGCGATAGCGTTTCAGCTTGTCATTGCGCTTATCGCCATTCTTCCACAGCAGATACTCCAGCTTCTGAAACCAGTAGTGCTCAAAACTGGTACCAAGGGGCGTATCCAAATACCGCTCCTTCGTGAACCAGGCAGCCAACACTGGGTGCCGCCCGCTGGCTATTTTAAAGCTGGCTTCTTTCTGGGTTTCAGTGGTTAACGACAGTTCGTTATCCAGCTGTTCCAGTGTTGCCAGCACCTGTGAGTCCGTCATATCAGGCTGGTCAATCAAGCGACCAAGCAGTGCTGTTAGCCAATACTGGGCTGAGCGATCGCCGGTAAAATTACGCACAGATTGCAACTGCACCAATTCGCCCAGATCTTTTGCCGTACGGTTGATGTAGTAATGATTTCCAGACAAGGATCGGCTGATGGTGGTTAAACGTAACTGAGGGTCTTCCCTGTCATCATGTTCAACCCACTTCACCACCCAGGTATCAAACTGATAGCGCACTTGCCACAGTAGCTCGATAAAGGCCTTAATGACGGCCTCATCCTGCTTTAGCAACCCCTCAAAGCAGGCTAGTAAGTTACCGGCTTTGATGCGTGGCCCCAGATCAGGCCAACCCTTTTGCGCATGAAAAATTCGCAGGGTATGAATCAGCAGCAGCTCAAAGCCGATGATGGAACGACAGTACACCGTTTCTGCGTCGATATTTTCCGTAGTGTCGTTCAATTCTATCTCTTTGGCATTTTCCGGGGCATCGCCGGCATTCACCTCTGCCAATAACAGAACCACTGATTTACCCCTGCTATCTTCTATGCCCGATGCGCTTTCCGGTTGTGAAAAGGCACCACTGAACCGTTTCAGAGCCTTGTATTCCAGATCATTCCAACCGGTTTGGGGAAACAGTTGACGCAGGTTGCGCTCGAAATAGTTTTCAAGATGCTCGCAAGCCTGCCAGATCTTGCTATACAACGCTTTATCGGTGTTGATCTTCTTCAGGAGGCGAGCTTTCAACAGATCCACCGGCTCCAACTGAATGCCGGCAGTATTCATGCTTGCAAAGAGGCGGTTCAGGTCCATGGTGACTGGCACGATGTTATTGACCCAAATAACCTTGCTGTACAGGTAATCGGCAAAAGCACCGAGATCAAAGTCAGGGTCCTTTTTCAGTCTTTCGACCTGCTGCTGGAGCACTGTCAGGTTGGCTGCCAGCGATTTCAGGTATTCATCGTGTTTGATTTCTTCATCCCCTGGCCGGGGAAGTTTTTCCAACCCCGCATAACTGCCTAGCAGATTGCTGACAGAATCGCGGATCTCGAAGCTCAGGCGTGAATGCTCAGCCAACAGCGATACTTCGGCCAGTTTCGAATACACGCCCTCTGCCTTTGCCTTGAAGGCGATAGAAATGAGCATCAGGGTCGTTGTGCGCTGCTGCCCGTCGATCAGTTCATACACTTCTCGATCGTCAAAAGCTCGCCGAGCAGAAAGCGAACTACCAATAAAGTATTGCGTCTCGCCGGTTGAGAAAGCCTCTTTAATGTCCTCAAACAACTTGACCACATCGTCGTCTGACCAGACATAGGGCCGCTGATAACTGGGAATCAGAAAACCCAGGCCGCGGTCGTTCACCTTCTGCAAGGTCAGTAGTTCTGTGTTCACCTGATGGCAGGTCGCCACTGAACTCATAGTGGATCTCCTGCCACTTTAAGAGTGAGCGCCTGAGCAAAGCTTTCTTTGTATTGCCCAGGCTTCAATTCCAAAGCAAAGAACTCGCAGACTTTGTCCATATAACGTTTTTTCACACTGTTTTTATCCAGATTGCTGCCCTCCACCGTTAACACAAAGCTATCCAGATAGGCGAAACACTGCTCCGGCGTGTAACTGAGCCCGATCCAATCCAGTACCGGATACTCTCTGGTAAAGGCATAAATTGATTTTTCACGCACGGCTTTCTGATTGCTGACCCGACGTGAATACACCACAAGGAAGAGTTTTTTGGCTGCTTGTTCCAGCTGGTTCTCGCCGAACTGGCTGATATAGAGCAGCAGGCAAGCTTTGTACAAACCTTCCAGATAGCCGCAGCCCTCCATGCCTTTGAGCCAGACGATGAGTGAATGATAGCCGGGCAGATGGGGCAAGTCGGGTTTTTCCCAGTAGCCGTTATACAAGCCCTGGAAATAGCTCAGATAACGAATGGTATTGACCCCGGCATTCAGCGGCTGGCGCACATCGTAGCCCTGTTGCGCCTGATGGTGGCTGACATCACCTGACAGTCCGGTGTAGCGATAGGTACGGCCAAAAGCGATATCTTCACCCTTGCCGGTTTGTTGTGCGAATTCCGACACGATGCAGTCCCGCAGCTGCTTTTTTTGCTGATGCGAAGGCAGCTCACGCATACCGATCCGCTGCCAATAGCGGCCCTTTAACAGCGCGCTGACGGTGTCATCCAGCTTGCCCAAGGATTCCCACTGTTTGGCAAACGGCTTCTGATGCAGCTTATCTACCGCACGCAGGTGGTGCGCCTTAATAATATCCGGCCCACCCAAACGCACACCCCCGGTATTCTGGGTTTCAAAAAAGCGGTAAGCGTCGTCTTCCGACTGGGTGACCACCAGTGTGAACTGCAGCTTGTTAAAATCCACCAAACCTTGCCAATACTCCGGCTGGCTGCTGAATTTCTCTTTCAGCCATTTCAGGTTGTGCTTGATCTGCTGCTGACTGATGGGATGCTCGTACTCCAACCCTTGTAGCAAAGAAGCCTGAATTTCGCTGTGCGATTGTAGTAAACAACCCATCAACGCTAAGGTGGTGATGCGCTGCTGGCCATCAATAATATTCAACTGACCATGGGCCTGATGCAGAATCAGGCTGCCAAGGTAGTAAGACAGCGCCGGGTGGTGTCTGCTGTGTTCAGTAATATCCTGCAGTAAGACGCTCAACTGGGTATCCTGCCAACAGTAAGGGCGTTGATACTCGGGAATCGTCAACTCCCCAACAATGGCCGTGCCATCACTACTGAGAATGCGAGCATCACCCGTAACCTGATCTCCCAGCAAGTAACCGGAAAACAACTGGGCAGCACTGCATGTTGCAACCTGAACCGTCATCTTTGGTCAGTCCTCCAGCATCTCGGGGGTGATTTTGATCTTTCCTGTCACAACTCTGTGGGTCAGAGTGGATTTGATCCTGACCAGTAACAATGGACACCTCAACGTTTCATCCTGACAGCAACACATCTTGTAGCTGATGGACGTTTTCTATGGTGAAGTTGACCTTATCGACGCGCCAACCTAACTTCCGTGACGCCTGATTATCTTGCTCATTTATAGCAACACCAATGTTTGAGCCCCACCAAGCAAGCTCCAGATTCGCCACTACTTCGCCTTTATCATTTACGAGATCGCTGGCATACCCGCTGCACGATACTGTGCTATAAGGCCCTCAACAGCTTGGTCAGCAAACTTGGCGATTGCATCCCAACCCGAACCTATCTTAACTTAAGACTGCTCACGCCGTAACCGAGATTCAGCGGGGTCGAGCGTGCGAATGGCACCGGTCTACTCTTCCAGTTTGATAAGAAAACGTGCGCTTTTGCCGCTCACCAGTTCCGAAAGGCCCTCCACGGTGAGCACATAGCCGCCGTCGTCACTGGGATCTGCCCGACGGACGATCCATTCGCAATCACGGATAACCACTCGCTCACCGAGGGTGTAAAGAGCTGACATGCCTGTTTCCTAGTTTCAACCAGAGGCGACAAAGGGATGCCAGGAGGGTGAGCAAAAGCTCCGCCCCCCCGTCGCACTATTTTTATCATGCTAAATAGTGAGTAATCATTAATAATAATGAGGTTATCACTATGCTATAAGAAGAAATAGTCGATCCTACAAATACCTTACTAAACCATTAGTACTAGCTTAACCCAATCAAGCGACACCTAACGTCGCATGCATCTATCACCATCAGTCGACCACCCTGCCTTTAGGTTAAACAATCGATGCGTTCCCTGATCAGCCAGCCCTTTACATCCACCTGCCTTAGCGGGCTTTCTGGCTTTTTGCGGCGCTTCTGGCCTAATAAGAAGCCACCATTTGATCACCGCATCGCACTTGATATGTCTTCTGCGGTGGGTTATCCGATGGTGGTGCGGCTTTCTCCTTGGCAATCTGCAACACCCTTTGCGTGGCTAAGCGAGGCGGAAGGTGAGCCGCTGGCGTCAGGCGCTTTTTTAGAACCGCCCGGTATTAGCTGGAACACGCTGATGGATACCCACGGCGGTGCCTTAACCCAATGCATGCCAGAGGCACTCCGAGTTGCCATTAATTCGGTGCCCTTCCTGGGCGTCGCGCTGGCGCAAGTGGCTGGGCGTTTGAGTGCAGCGTTAGAACTGGCAACATCGTCGCCACTTCTGCTTATCCTGCTCGTCGATAAAGGTCTGCAGGCACAGTGGTCTGAACAGACACTTTCTGCTGCGCTTAGCGAAAAACAAGCCACGCTATGCGGCATAATCGGCTTGCCAGACACACGGGCCAGCGCCAAGCTGCTCCGTCGGTGTCAGCTCTGCCCTATGATTCAGCGGGAATTTATCGTGCTTAAACGCGCACTTCACGACCCGTCGACGACCCGGCTGTTACGGCATTACCCCGCTCCTTACGTGAAGCAACTTATGTTCTTAGCGAATTACGACGGTGAGCGCTGGCCGGGCTTACTGTTGCTAATGGATGACGCGCTAACGTCCAGCCGTGCTGGCCGTGGGAGTGCATGGCTGAAAGAGATGCTGAGCGATACTCAGCGCTTGGCCGAGGCTAACCTGGAGGCGCTACATCGCGTAACGACGGTGACAGGATTGCAAGCACTGCACGACCGACAAGTAACAAGTTTTAATACGCGCATGGGTATGGGGGATATGGCCCGTGATGCCGCTTTACTTGAGAAGCGCCATGGGCCTTACCCATCACCACCACTACCTAACCGTGGTGCCATTACGGCCATCACATCGTGGAAAGGATTGCTGCTAGAAGGGAGGCGGATGCACCACTGTGTGGGCAGCTATGACCGCCCCGTTGCGCTGGGCCATGTCGCGATTTATCACCTGCATCTACCGGAATCGGTCACGATTGCCATTGCGCCTCAGGGCCACCAGTGGGGACTCAGCCAAGCACACGGCGTACGAAATACCCAGCCATCATCGGAAGCGCAGCAGGTGATACATCAGTGGCTGGCTGAGCAAGCAGACGCATAGCCTTTAACACCCTCTTTATCATCATCCAATGCGACACAATACGTCGTACTAGGGCGTTATGATGAGTCCAGTAGCCAACAAAGGGGTCGGCCATGCAGTGGGAACACATTTAGACGTGAATACAGCATCCGTAGCCGATGCAACAAACGATCCAAATGGCCCCAGTGTTGACTGCATTCTCTAATAGCGGGGCTAATCTCGAACGTATTGCAGGCCACCTCAACAGGCATTTGAAGCGGACGATATCCATTGGGATATTTCAATGTAGTGGCTTCTAAAGTAATCAGGCTAACAGCCGATAGCTAATTAAATGTCGCCTGACTACAAAGTAAAATTTTAACTGAGCCTATAGAAATCCTTGGCATGACTTTATGCCTGAGTTCACCAAGACCGTAAGTTCCTTTGGTGCGTGTAGGCTGTAAATTCAGATACATAAGCCAAAGCATGAGTAAAGAATATCAAGCGGAAAATTAACCAGGTGGGTAATTTCTATTCACGACCACAAAAGTTGACATCACATTGACTAAGTATAGAGAGCAATCTTCAGTCACTTATCCCCCTTTCGATATACTCATTTTGGCGACAATGAGTGCAGGAAAATCCTCCTTCATCAATGCACTTATTGGGGATGACTTGCTGCATGCTGCCAATGAAGCCACCACTGCATGTATCACGACTCTTAGTCATGATGACCAAAGCAAGTCAACCAGCGCTTGCTGCTATGCCTACAATGGCGACCTGTTGGATTCGGTAGTAAACGTTCAGGCTGAGCAGCTAAAAACATGGAACAGTGATGACCGGGTCAAAAATATTGCCTTGCAAGGGAACCTCAGTACCTATTGCCGACCTGCACAAGGCCTGGCGCTGCATGACACGCCTGGCCCCAATAACAGTCAAGATCCCCGTCACGCCCAACTGACTATAGACGCCATTCAGAACATTCCATTCGATATGGTTTTTTACATTCTAAATGCTACTCAGCTTGGAACACGCGATGACAGAACTCTACTAACAACCGTCAAAAACGAACTAGCCCAACTCCAGCGGCCACATGAGGTCATTTTTATCCTGAATAAAGTCGACCAGCTGGATTGCGAAAAAGGGGAAAGTCTCACGAAACACGTTGAGCAAGCCTTTGCTTATCTTGTCGATATTGGCTTTACCAACCCTACCATCGTTCCCATGATCGCCAATGCGGCGCTTTATGCTAGGAAAAAATTGATAGGCAAGCCTCTTTCAAGAAAACAACGTCTCGAATTCGCGAATTTCAGGGACATCTACTTACAAGATAGTAGCGCTCTTCTTAATGCTTCGCGTGTACCTGACGTTATCAGCAAAAACGTTAAGAAGTACATGCAGATCACGTCCCGAAAAACCACTGACACCCCAGCTGACAAAAGTGAACTCTACCTTCTGATGGCGTATAGCGGATTAGCGGCAGTGGTCCTAATTATCAATCGGCAGCGGGCAGCACTCTTGCAGGCACAACCCCGTAAAGAAAAAGCAAAACACAAGGTATCAGCATGAATAAAATTGAAATCATCCACAATCCCTTTACGGTGGATACCCAATTTAGGATCAATGGCCAAGCGCCAGCGGCTAGCTGCAAACTGTCCAGCTATACCGAGTCACGTCTACAACTTTGGGTCGAAGATCTATTCAGCGAATTGAGTGAACTGTTTAACCAAGACAATAATTTCCACATTGTTTTCCAGGGCGTGGAATCAGACTTTCTAGATGTTCAGGAAGCGGCTCATGATGCTATCGCCAACGGCATGCAGGTGGAACTGGTATGGAGAGAGTCAGAGCCAGCCGATCAACGCCTAAAAAAAATCCGTGATCTAATAGGTGAGGCGAACGAACATCCAACATTCAAGCGCTTTATCGAAGAAAACGATGAAGCGCGCCAGTCAATTGAAGAAGCCTTCAATCGGGACTTTGACGTGTATGTTGTAGCAACCATGTCATCGGGCAAGTCAACTTTGATTAACGCAATGCTGGGTCGCGATCTGCTGCCCGCCGCCAATGAAGCCACTACCGCCACCCTTGCCCGAATTACCGATAATGACCAGAAGCCCGATCACTTTACGGCCAAACGCTTCGACCGCAGCGGCCAATTGGTAGGTGAAGAAGAGAAAGCCGATCAGGAACTGCTGAAGGAGTGGAATCAGTTAGCCGATACCCAGCTGATCGACATCGAGGGTAACATCGCAGCCATTCAGGAGCGCCCCGATGTACGCCTGGTACTGACCGACACTCCCGGTCCGAATAACAGCCAAGATGAAGAACATCAGCGTACGACTATGGGCTTCGTTCAAGATTCCAAACGTAATCCGCTGATTCTCTATGTACTCAATGCAAGCCAGTTAGGCACCAATGACGACCGCAACCTACTGAGCTTGGTCGCCGAAACCATGCACAAGGGTGGAAAGCAAAGTAAGGATCGCTTTATTTTCGTGGTTAACAAGATGGACGTGTTCGACCCAGAAAGCGGCGAACATCCTTCACAAGTACTGTCACGGGTTAAACAATACCTGATCGATAACGACATCCATAGCCCTTTAATCTACCCGGCCTCGGCCAACCTGACGCGCCTTATTCGCAAGCCCCAGGACCAGCACACTCGCAAGGAACGCGGTGATTTCCGATCCATGGCTGACCTCTTCAGCGAAGAGGAAAGCATGAACCTACTGCAATATATGCCGATCACTGAAAAGGTGAAACGCAGCTTACAACAGAGAAATCTCTCCCCCTTGATGTTGAGCAGTGGTTTACCTGCTGTCGAGGCAATGATTGACGAATACATCGACAAGTACAACGTTCCACATCGCCTCAAGCGCGCCTATGACGCCTTAATGCGTGCTATCGAGGTTGGACTGAACGAAGCCGAACTGATCGAGCAGCTCGGCCAGAACGAACGGCAACTGGAGCAACTCAACGAAGAAATTGAGGCCCTGCAGCAGCGCCAGAAGATGGGCTTTGATACTGCGGCCTACAAAGGTAAGTTGGAACGGGAAGGTAAGACGCTGCCACCGGAAACAGAACAACAGTTGCTCGAGCTAGAGGCAACAGCAGATCCATTCCTTCGAAAACTAGAGGCGCGCTTCGACAAGCAGCAGAAACCCGTCAAAGTCAACATCGCAGAAATGCGCGTTCAGGAAGCCGAGGAAACCCTCCAGTTCCACCACAAAAAACTGATAAATGCCTACGAGAACCTCTTCAATTCGACTCAAGATATCGTTCGAAAAGACTTGGAAGCGGACTACCAGCGCTACATTGCTAATATTTTCCTAGAGTCTGAGCATTTAGACTTGCCAATCCTAGAAGGGATTAAGAAAACTGTCGCCGATATTTCATTCAATCTGAACGTTAAAGCTAACGATATTCAAGAAAAGAAAGTTGTCATCGGCTCACGGCCAGTTAAAGACTCAAAATGGTATAACCCCTTCTCTTGGGGCCGCAAAAAAACTGTTAATGAATACGGTACTGAAAGCTACGTTGATCTTGGTGCCTTGTGGGAAGACAGGCTCACACATATCGAAACGGAATTTAGCAAGTTGGTACAAAATGCGCGAGACGAAATTGAAGTTGGGAAGAATCGACAGATTGACCAGTTCGTAGCTTTCATGACTGACGAGTTCGACCTTAAATTTGCGGAGCTGCTTGACTCTCTGAAAGAAAAAGCCACAGATCGTGAAGCCCGCGAGCAAGCCATTGCCGAAGCCAAAGAGCTTCATACGTGGATCGAAAATTTTAAGACCAACCTCGATAGTACGCTGGCTATTTAATAGGGAGAGCACCATGACTTTGACTAATGAGTGGCTTGATAAGATTAGGAAAGAATTTTTCTCATCGCTCAATCAACCTGAAGTCAGTTCGGTTCACTTGCGTGGTCTCATTAATGAGGCTACGCGGCACGCTCCCCAACTGCTAAGTGAATTCCAACAAAATGAAGACAACATTCTAAGCAAGAAAGCCAAAGCCTGGAACACAACATACTTTGACCATCATATTGAGCACGCTAAGTACAATTTCTCCCGCGAGCGAATTGAGCATCTAATTGAGGTACGTGATTTTTTGCGTGATAAAGGCGTGAAAGGCTTCGTGCCTTCACCACCTCGCTTTTCCAATTCTAACCAAGGGAGTACACCCAGCATGGCTTCAAGCCACACACCCTCTGATAACCTCCAAAAATTCGTTGCATCAGGTGATCTGCCCACTATAAGAACTGCTCTACGCTTGGAGTTGAACAGAAATAATCTAGCCAGCGACGCACTGCGGGCTGATCTCGAGTGGACCAAGGCTAGGGTGCCGGGCTTGTTCGAGGCTTACTCGGAGAAGATGCTCGCACGTGGCATGGTGACCGACAGCAAGCTCTGGGACAGCGAGTACTATGCTAATCAAGTTGTCTACCTGAAAACCAACTTCTCCGAAGAGCGTTTTTTACATCTGATCGAAGTACGAAGCTTACTGCGCCAGCAGGGTGTCGAAGGTTTTGCTGCACGCAACACACAATCTCACGACAGCAGCAGCCAGACGCTTTCCCATGCTGCCAGCAGCCAACCTCAGCAGCACAATGCCGAACACAAGCGAGTATTTAGGACCGCGCTGATAATTGGCGGTGCAGTTGCCGCCCTCGCGATTCTCCTGATTACTTTGATAAATGGACAGAACTAATGAGCAATACATCCTCAAAGCCTCTGGCCATTCGTGAAGTCCAAGAAAATGCTGCCCTTTCACTGGCAGCCTCGCAAACTCTAATTAACCGCAGCTATCTGGCGGAACTTGATCAGTACCCGGTTCAAGAGACAAGTACGTCCGAGGCACAGTTCAGCCGTGCCGCCGATATGCGACTGTTCCATATTGAACGTATTGTTCAGGCCAATAAGCAATCCGTATTGGAAAGCACAACGGCTGCCTATACCGCTCTAGGTGCCGCCGGATATGCGGTATTCATGCTGTTGAACTCCGATGGGCAACAGACCGAGCTTTATCTCGGCACTCGTGGCGAGCCCGGCAAATTGCTGGGTAAGAATTCAGGCGACTTGTTAAAGGAAGTTTTCAAAGGACATTTTCCAGGTAGTGCATTGCACCCTCTAGCGCTGAAAGAAACCAATCAACTGCTCAATAATGTACAGGAGCAGCGGAATAATCCTTCTGCCTGCGTCACATCCGTGACAGGGGTGCCTGCTCTTTCCACCGATAATCGCGAACACTTCATGCAGGGTCTGGAGCGCTTCATTGATGCCGCCGAAGGCCGTGCCTATCAGGCTATTATTCTGGCCGAGCCGGTTTCCTCGCAGAACCTCGATCTGATTCGTGCAGGTTATGAGCAAGTCGCCACACAACTTTCCCCGCTGCTCAAACAGCAGTTATCGTTCGGTGAACAGGAGAGCGATAGTGTTGGCCTAAATATAAGCAAGAGCCTAAGCGAATCACTGGGCACAAGTCTAGGGCTGACCGAGACCAAGGGTACGACGGAGACCAAGGGAACATCCACGACAGAAACGACAGGCAGTTCTGAGTCTCAAAGCAAGCAGACAGCAACCGCAAAAACCGCCTCTATCGTCGCTACTACAGCAGGCATGGCTATTGGTGGGGTGGTCAGCCTAAGCCCAATGGGTGCCATGCTAGGTGCCCAATTGGGTGGTACAGTCGCGGGCGCTTTTGCTGACCAGAGAACTACGGGGTCAAACCATTCGACTGCCCATAGCACGAACGAAAGCTCTAGCACCAACCAAAGCACTGCTACCTCCGAAACAACCTCGACCACACAAACAACGGGTGTTACTGATAGTCGCTCGCTAAACAAGACTTTAGGGTCGAGCAAACAGGTCTCGATTGAGGCCACCGACAAGAGCATTGAGCAGTTACTGCGTAGAATCGATCACCACCTGGAGCGTATCGACGAAGCTAAAACCTACGGCGGATGGAACTCTGCAGCTTATTTTATTGGAGATAGCCAAGCGTCTTCCGAGTCATTGGCCAGTATTTTCCTCGGGTTGATCCGGGGCAGTAAATCCAGCCATGAAGATTTTGCCTTAAGTACCTGGAACTCCAGAAACAAGAAAAACATCATCGACTGGTTAGCGACATTCCGACACCCTCAGCTTCAAACGAACTTCTCGAAACAGATCCCTATCACTTATCTTACGCCGGCGACATTGGTCTCAGGCAAAGAGTTGGCGATCCAACTGAGCTTACCACGCAGCTCGACTTCAACGGTTTCTGTCGTCACCACTGAAACCTTTGGCCGCAAGGTTCAGCGCCTGGACGATACGACAAGTGATACCGACGCGGTGAAAAGTCTGATCCTGGGAAAACTGCGCCACCTGTGGCAAAACCTACCCCAGAATATCTCGCTGAACCTTAATCATCTGACAAGCCATGTTTTCGTCAGCGGCTCTACCGGCTCAGGCAAAAGCAATACACTTTACGGTATGCTTGAACAGATCAGCGCAGCTGATATTCCTTTTCTTGTCATCGAACCCGCGAAGGGGGAATACAAGAATGTCTTCGGTCAATTGCCCGGCGTTCGCGTGTTCGGTACCAACCCGAATTATACCGAACTGCTCAAGATTAACCCTTTCCGATTCCCATCAGGAATTCATGTGCTGGAGCACATTGATCGCTTGGTCGAAATCTTCAATATTTGCTGGCCAATGTATGCGGCCATGCCTGCAGTGTTAAAAGATGCGGTGCTGAATGCCTATCGGGATTGCGGTTGGAACCTTGATGATTCAACTAATAGTAATGGTAACGACCTTTTTCCTACCTTCGTAGATCTTCTTCAAGCATTGGAGAGGGTTATTGAGGACTCAGCCTATTCACAAGAACTTAAAGGCAACTACATTGGCTCGCTTTCTACACGTGTTAATTCTCTCACCAACGGGCTGAACGGGCAGATTTTCACTAGCGACGAAGTTGGTGACGAAGTGTTGTTCGATAGTCGCGTGATTATTGACCTCAGCCGTGTCGGCTCTTCCGAAACCAAGGCTCTCATTATGGGCCTTTTGGTTATGCGTTTAAGTGAATATCGCATGACTCAGGGAGGCATGAACCAGCCGTTGCGTCATATCACGGTATTGGAGGAGGCTCACAACATACTCCGCCGTACATCGGACAGTGGTAGTGAAGGGAATGGTGTTGCCGCCAAAGCGGTTGAAATGCTAACCAATGCCATTGCCGAGATGCGGACTTATGGCGAGGGTTTCATCATCGTCGACCAATCCCCCAACGCCGTTGATATCGCTGCCATTCGTAATACCAGTACAAAAATCATTCTGCGCCTGCCTGAGGAGGCTGATCGGCGATTGATAGGCAAATCCGCGGCCTTGAGGGACGAACAACTCGATGAGATCGCCAAACTGCCAAAGGGGGTTGCGGTCGTCTATCAGAATGACTGGTTGGAACCAGTACTCTGCCAAGTCAACAAATTTTCTGGACAGGAAGTGATTTATCGCAAGCCTGCAGAGACTACACAATTCAACCGTAAGCATTTCAACAAAGAAGCATTGAAGCTTATTCTCAGAAACCGAGTAATGAGTGATATAAACCTCCAGCTCATAGAGCAGGGTTTGTCCGACCCAGCATTAAAAGATGATGTAACAGCAAAACTAAGTAAAGAAGTGAACGAATATAAAGAAGATGTTAGAAGCACAACGCTAAAGACAGAGGACTTTTCTCTTACCGCTCAGAAAGTGGTATGTCTACTGGGTTGTCACAACTTTGTTAACAAGATTGCCCAGCACCCACTCCCCATAGGCCAGCTTGCTGAAAAATTAGACAACATGGTAAGCACGCTTGCTGGAGACATTTCAATAGAGCTACGTCTCTCGACCCAACAATGCCTTTTAAATAATTTTGCTCAACAAAATCATAGAAATATAGAAATTTATTCCGCATGGCGTAACCATATCGAACAAAGGGGCTTCTGATGGAGTTCAGTAAATCATTTTTACTACAAGAAACATCATCTTTCACCCCCACATCCTTAGAGGCAGAGGAAGTACTCAGCATTGATGATTTGGACAAGCCTATCACTTTCTCCTCTTATGAGGGACAGATAGATACATCTGAGCTGGATGAAAAGATAGTGCCCCGATTTTCTCATAACATAGAAGTCGAGGCTCATCCCTATGCGGCGGAAGGAAGATACTTGCCTGAAAGCGGTGGTGAGTGGAGTGGCGACAGGGGAGACTCGGACTGGGTGTCGGATGATGGCATTTCACCCAAAAAACACAATCCCGAAGGAATGACATGGCAACAGATAAAAGAAGAGCTTAGTTTTGAATCCATCCCTTTTGAAAAGGGGGAGCCAAATTTTGAGGCGGTTAGTGAAGCGACCGTGGAGATAGATGATTTTACGGCCGACCGAAATGCCAACTTCACTCAGGCCGATGAGAATTGCGCTAAGCAATGGACAGAGAAAGAAGAAAATGGCAAAGCTTGGTCTCCTTCGGACGTAAGAGCCTATCGTAAAGAAAATGGCCTAAGCTGGCATGAGCGAAGCGATCAGAAAACTATGGATCTTGTACCATCATTGGTTCACGGAAACATTCCACACTCTGGCGGTATTTCTGAAGCAAAGAAGGGGTTCGCATAAATGACTAAAAGCGCTAATACTACCACGCTTGACGATCCTATTTTTGGGAAGATGGCGTACAAGCACTCTTGGTATAGAAGGCAAAGCATTTATTGGTGGAATACAACGGGAGTGGATGTTCAGATTACAGCTCATGCCTACAATGGAGAGGGAATTTCTGACCAGCAAAGGACAGCATTCTCGGAATATAAAGAAAGAATTGAAGATATTATTAAAACTTCAATTCCTAGCATTTCTGTGTACTTAAAAAATACTTACGATAAATTCTTTAGTGAAGAAGAAGTTTTCAATGCCCTCACTCCACGTAATATATTATTCATGGAGAATGGTGACTGGGGGATCCTGTTTGATGCAGATATCGACATTGAGCATGGAATAGCCTTATACAAAGAAAAGGGTACTTTTAAAGTTGGCCCTCAAGATGATTTTTTATAAAGCAGTCCGATGCAATGACCCCTTTATACTGTCACAGCCGCTGGGGGACATGACTCACTCCATTAATGGATAACACGCATTGCCCTACTAGGAAGTAAGGTTTGCCTTAACCATCTGAGGTACGAGCTGCGTACTTGGTCACGATTGACGGCGCTATTCCAGATAGCGCCGACATGACGCGCTCTCTGATCAACCAACCTTGCACCACCGCCTTGGAAACCTTTCAGGCTTTTTCCAGCACTTCTGGTGTAAAAACAACCCGCACTGCGATAACCGCATCGCTTTTAATGTGTCCTGTGCCGTTGGCTATCAAATGGAAGTACGGCTTTTGCGTCAACCTTGCGATTACGCCCCACAGTCCAAAGAAGCACAGCACCTTATACGCGGTTAACGGAACAGTCATAGGTAATCCTCGCTTTATGCGGCTTACATTGTCGCAGCACTACCGTAGCGTACTACCTTCTTCATTTGGGGAAGATAGGATATGGATATACAGACGTGCTCATTAACCGCTTCGGTGACTTCCCAGCAAGAGAGGGAGCTTGCCAAGTGGCAAGCGGATCGCGACACTTGGGCTAACACGCTCCCTGTCATGAATTTTTTAAGCCAGTTTTTGACCCTAACGCCGGTCGTGGCGCCGTCATTTGATTCCGCGAGTACCGATGGGCGACATCTCTATTTCTGTCCGCGATACAGCGCTTCCCTTTCCGATGAATCACGCCGTTTTTTACAGGCGCACTTACTCTGGCACTGTGTCGCGGGCCACTTAACGGCGCCGCTGGTCGCTAACCACCACCGCTGGCACCTCGCCTGTGATCATGAGGTGAACGCACTGTTGCTTGAGCTGGGTATCACGCTCCCGTTTGATGCGTTGCTGTTTCCCGTCTGCGTTGGGCGAAGCGCGCGGAAGGTATATCGATGGCTTGAAGGACACCCCAATACATCTTTAGAGAAAACGGCCGACATACACCCTGCCGCGCTCTGGGCGCATCTGCCTAATACGACACCTGAACAGAGCACCGTGACGCTATGGCGTCACCGTGCTCATTTGCTCGCTCGGGAGACGGATACACTGCCCGAGAGAGTCGCTAAGTTTTGTGAGTCACGGTAGACTCTTTCGTTTTCATCATTAATCCTCGGGGTGGCGTCACTATGTCCGATGCGCGCGATACGCTTTTTCGCTATTTGACGCTACTGCAGCTCATTCCTCGCTCCCCAGGGCGCATTTCTACCCCGGTGCTAAAAGAGAAACTCGCGGAACGCGGTTTTCATATTGATACGCGGTCGTTACAGCGTGATTTAGGTCAAAAACTCTCAACGCAATTTCCGATTGGCTGCGACGATAGCCAAAAACCTTACCGTTGGTATTTTGATCGTGCGTTCCAGTGCCACTTACCGGCACTGGACGTGCCGAGTGCGTTAACGCTGGTGCTTGCCGAGGAGTACCTTAAAGGACTGCTCCCCCCGGTGGTGGTGGGTCAGTTAACGCCCCACTTTAACGATGCACGGCAGTTACTAGACGGCATGGCGTCTAACGGCCTGAGTAAATGGGCCCGCTGCGTGCGCGCGATTCCTAATGGCAAAGCGTTAATTCCCGCCGAGCTAGATGAAGCTATCTGGCAGACGGTCGCTGAGGCATTGCTGGAACAAAAAGCAATCGACGTGATGTATTTATCACGCACCTCTGAAACAGAAAAGCCGTTAACGCTTCATCCCCAGGGGATTGTAAGCCGCCATAGCGCTACTTATTTACTGGCGCACGTCGATGGGTTTGAGGATCTACGCCAGTTCGCGCTGCACCGGGTAAAACACGCGGCGTTCAGCCAGCGCGCTTGGCAAGCCCGTGACGATTTCGATATTGATCGCTATATCCAAAGCGGTGCGTTTGGCTATCGCCAAGGTCCAGACAATGTGGTGTTAGAGGCAGAGATCGCACGCCCGGTCGCTTGGTTATTGCAAGAAACACCGCTGTCAGAGCAACAAACGATTGAAGCCCTGCCGGGCAGCCAGTGGTATCGCCTGACCGCCCAGGTGCCCGATGATCAGCAAACCCTCTGGTGGCTGATGGGCATGAGCACCAATGTCAAAGTGCTTGCACCAAGTGCGTGGCGAGAGACCCTAAAGGCAAATGCGGCCCAGGTACTGGCACATTACCAGGACACCCCGGACACCTGCGATATGCACTAAACACGGGCTGTTAATAACCACGTCACGTTAAGGAGAACGCCATGCTCTGCTTTGCCTATGGATCCAATATGTCAACGCAGCGCTTAGCCGCACGGATTCCGGCACGCTTTGTGACTACCGCCCTGCTACCTGCGTATCGGTTAGCGTTTCATCAGCGTAGTGGGGACGGCTCGGGCAAGTGCGATATTGTGCCCGCCTCAGAGCAGTCCGCGGTATATGGGGTTATTTGGGAGGTTGCTTCTCATCATAAGCCCACCCTCGATCGTTACGAGGGGCTTGGGGTGGCCTACAACGAAACCTGGCTGATGGTCACGGACCTTGCCAGTGACCGTCAGTTTGAGGTGCAGGCGTATGTGGGCAACGTCACCGCCCTAGGGCTTCGTCCATATACATGGTACAAGCACCATGTGCTGGCCGGTGCACGTGAACATGGATTACCCGCCTACTATATTCGTGCGCTGGAACGCATTGAGGCCCACCACGATCACGATGCCGAACGCCACGCGCTCGAAATGGCGTTGCATGGACACGCTGAACCATTAGTGCGGGGGGTATAATGGACAATAATGCGCGCTTAATCGTGTTTTATCGTGGGGAAGGCCACGATCATAAAGGGCGTCTACTTGAAGAGATCTGGGCACTCTCGCCTTTCTGGCTAGAGCATACCCACGACTACATTCAGTGGCTGTTCCCTATCCCTGAGGCAGGACGGTTTAACGGCTTTGCGCCCCTTTTAACGCCTACTGTCAAAACAGCCTTTGAGGGTAGCGACGTTATGCGCCAGCACCAGCAGCGCTCGCTGGAGGTTATGCTCGATTTTTTTGGCCTCACTCGGGAAGAGAATGGCATCGTCGCTCAACCAACCCTGGCGATGCCAACACACATCTGGCTGAAAGCCGGTGGCCATAACCATTTACGAATCTCACGTATCATTCGGTCGTTAGTCTTGTGCCATCAGCCAGACCTTGCCCGCGCCTTTCAGCAAGCGGTCATGGAGATCGGCACCAAGCAGGGGGTGGTATCCGACACGTCAATCCAGTTTTGGCGGGAGGCAATACCATGCACATGACCACATGTGTAGATTGATACGCCGTTGCACGAACAACTTGGAATCCGTGAAACGGCTCCTGAGCCACACGAAGCTGGAAAGCACTGCAAGATATCTTGGGATTGAAGTAGATAATGCGCTGGCAATGGCAATGGCAATGGCAATGGCAATGGCAGAATAAACAGAAGTTTGAGGCACACTAACAGCATGCGATGCAAGGCCATCGTTTACGGCCTCAAATAAACCGCACCCCGGAATAATCGGTTCATTTCAAGTGCGCAACAAAAGTTGCTCATTGCCGCATTAACGTACCGACACGCTATTAATTTATAGAGGTTATTTATGAGTTTTGCATTCGATGATAAAGGGAAAGGAGCAGCACAAGCCTATTGGAATGCTCTTTCACGGTTGAAAGAAGTCTGGATGGATGTATTCGGTACAGAACTCTGCGTCGAGAAAAGTAAAGCCAAAGATGCCTTCCAAGAGGCTGTTGCTAAAGTTAGTAATGCGCTAGCTACCAACCCAAAAAATACTAAAGACTTCAGCGAATATGGGGATATTCAACACCCTGAAGATCCCAACTGTCTGGCTCAGGCTCTACTTAAAGCGGCCGATGTTGATGATTTAAGTCCTAATTTTTTGATAGGTATTATGCTTGAAAGGCTTTCTGAACTAAGCCTCAATGAAATCTCTGAGATCGAGCTTCGCTACTTCTTGAGAGATGTCCTTGATGACGCCTTTGAAGGATTGGGCACACGTCGACCGAATGTTGGTGCCAACCGGCATTGGCCGCGCTTAAGGCAGTATCTGAGAGAAATTGAAGAAGTTTATACCGGCCATACGCGCGTTCTACCCAGCATAATGCTACGCAATACTCGTGGCGGGCGTATGGCCCTGTCCCCCCGCGATCCAAGACGACTCACGCTGCAGATTGATCCAGAGTGTTTCTAATTATTGGTTCTAAGGTTTAATGGTAGATGGAGTAGTAAACGCCATCTACCTAATGCCGTTTCCCCGCATAGACGCGAAAGCAAGGCACTAATCCAATGAGTGGGTTAACTGTCCTTTTAAAGTGCCTGTAAAAATATCCACTGGCGAGGGGCGCCCAAATAGAAAGCCTTGATAAATACCTCACCCCAGATTGGCGAGTACCAAGCGCTGATCTTCTGTTTCTACTCCTTCAGCAATCACGCCCAACCCTAGGCTTTCTGCAAGGGCAATTATTGTCCCGGCAATTGGTCGCGCCGACGTTACCCCCTTCTTGAGTAGCGCTAAAAACCGCAGGTGCTGCGATTAATTTTTGAATTTAGGGTGTAAGGGTGGATTAGCAGCAGCGAACTAAACAACATTTCCTCTAGTAAGCGGGTATTACCAAAGTAGAGGCCCTCATCAATCCGAAGGATAGCGAGATGCGGCACGTTTACCTATTGAAGGGAAAGGTTTCAGCAATCCTCGCTTCCAGGAATCCGTGCTACGAGGGCGCTGTGCGGTCGGTTGACTCGGTACAGGTAGAGCATCAGAGAAGGCCCGCTTCACTTTCGCAACGCAGTTCATTATCGCGGCGATAAACCATGCTGGTGGAGGCGCCACATCAGCACGTCGAAGCGGTCCTGCCCGAAAAACGGTTCTCCTTTGAATACAATCGTCGGCACGCCCCAGTGTCCGACCGCACGCAATGCGTCGTCGTTCGCGTCAAGTTCAGCGTCGAACGAGGCCGTATCGGCAGCAATGCTGCGCTCCAGTTCATCGTGCGACAGCCCGGCACGTTGCGCTGCTTTAGCTAGATGGTTACCGGTACTCCAGCCATCGACTGTGCCGTCCCACAGCATGCGCGAAACCTCGTCGCAATATGCCAGGCCGCGACCGCGGCGAACTGCCGCGATTCCGAGTCTGCCGAGCCGATAGACATACGGTTGCTCCTCCGCGATCATTAATGTAATTGGATCCTGAATGATTGGATCAGGAATCGGGCGACGAAACGGTATTCCCAGGAATTCCGCCATCCGCGCCGTGTCCTTGAAGAAATAAGGACGTGCCAGCCGGTTCATTCCCTTGAAATAGTCAGGGTTGCGCACGGCAGCAGGATGCACGATCCGCAGATCGACATTGACGTAGAACTGTTTCGTCAACGATAGAACACGAGGCAGAACGAGGTAGGAGTATGGGCTGCGAAAAGACCAATAGAGTTCGATGGATAGCATGTTCACTAGGTTCCCGTTCTAATAAGTAATCAATTGATAATATTGGATCGGTTAAGTTGTTTCAGCCGAAGCCTTAGAATGCCAGATTGAGTCCGTATGAAAGACAGGATTTGAACCTGCGCCCCTCGGCTTCGGAGGGCCAACATAAGCCTGTTTAGCAAGCTTTAATACCAATCAATTTCAGATAGGGCTGAAGAACTTCAAACATATAACATGCACGATTTAGTAATAGAGTGAAGCCTTAACGACAAAACCGTCGCTGTGCTCAGCCTTATAATTATCTTTCAGACGATGGTTAACCGACCATTATTATTTTATCGTTTGGAAAACCATGACCATACAGATAGCGTACAATTCATAACAGTTATGTTGTAATCCCTTTTACTCATTCTCTGCTCTTCATAGCCAGCTATATGATAGTCAAAACTTTAAGGGTATTCGTGCCTCCGTGTGCATTCATCTCGTCGCCACGAGTCAAGATCACACGATCGCCTTTCTCAGCGACTCCCTTATCTACCAGCAGCGCTAGGGCTTGATCGTTGAGTTCCTCGGCACTCATTTCACTAGTGCTGAAAGGAATAGAGACAACGCCCCGATAAAGAGCCATACGACGCTGGGCAATGGGACTATGAGCTAGTCCAATAATCGGTAAGCCTGAGCTGATGCGCGATGCGATCAGCGGTGTGTAGCCCGAGGCCGTCATGCAGGCGATGGCGCCAACTCTCGACAGGTGGTTGGCCGCGTACATGGCGGATAACGCTATCGTCTCATCGATTTGACTAAAGCCCTCATGGATACGATGACCCGATTCTTGGATGATGCGCTCACGCTCGGCACCAAGGCAGATACGGTTCATAGCTTCAATGGTCTCTACTGGGAAATCGCCGGCGGCGGTTTCAGCAGAGAGCATGACGGCATCAGTTCCATCGAGTACAGCGTTGGCTACATCGAACACTTCAGCGCGTGTGGGTAGCGGCGACTCAATCATCGATTCCATCATTTGCGTAGCAGTGATCACCGCGCGATTCAACGTACGAGCCTGTTTGATAATACGCTTCTGGATGCCTACTAGTTGAGCATCGCCGATCTCCACACCTAGATCGCCACGCGCCACCATAACTGCTTCACTAGCCTCAATAATACCGTCCAGGTTAGCGTTGTCGGCAACGGCTTCAGCGCGCTCAAGCTTGGCGACCAAACCGATCTCCTCTCCAGCCTCACCAAGCAGGAGACGAGCTTCCTGCATGTCGGCAGCACTACGTGGAAAGGAAACCGCTAAATAGTCGACGCCGATCTCTACTGCTAGTTTGAGATCTGCCTTATCCTTTTCCGTCAGTGCCGGTGCCGAAAGCCCACCGCCCTGTTTATTAATGCCCTTATTGTTGGAAAGCTTTCCACCCACTACTACAGTGGTATGAATTTGCTTTTCTACAACCTGGGTAACATCAAGCACTAAACGCCCGTCATCGAGCAGCAGTCGGTCGCCAGAGACCACATCCTCGACTAGCGACGCATAATCGCAACCTACTCGCTCGTTATTGCCAGCGTCGCCCTCCATTGCCATATCGAGCACGAAAGTTTGGCCTTCCGTCAGTTCCACAGCCCCTTTTTCAAAACGAGCAATTCGAATTTTCGGCCCCTGCAGATCGCCCAGGGCAGCGACGCTCCGACCAAGGCGATCTGCAATTTCTCTAACCCTTAACAATCGCAGGCGATGGTCTTCCGCCGAGCCGTGGGAGAAGTTAAGGCGCACAACATCGACGCCAGCTTTTAACATTGCTTCGAGCACCCCATCACGGTCACTGGCCGGACCCAGGGTGGCAACGATTTTAGTACGTCGAATGGGATGTCGTTGTAGCCGTTTCATAATATGCCTAGAGAGTTAACGTGGAGCTGACTGGGGAGCATTGCTCAATCAAGGCCATCTAGCGATGTCGTTCTAGCTCGCTTTCGATCACTAACAACCGGTTATACTTTGCTACACGGTCACTACGGGAAAGCGAACCGGTCTTAATATGCCCGGCACAGGCCCCAACGGCTAAATCGGCGATGGTAGTGTCTTCGGTCTCGCCGGAACGGTGGGATATCACCGTCGTAAACCCCGCATTTTGGGCCATCCGGATCGCATCAAGGGTCTCGGTGAGCGAACCGATTTGGTTGAACTTGATTAGAATGGAGTTGCCAATCTTCTCGTCAATACCGCGCTTAAGGATCTTTGTGTTAGTGACAAAAAGGTCGTCTCCAACCAGCTGTATTGTCTCACCGAGCCTATCGGTTAGCCTCTTCCATCCTTTCCAATCAGACTCGTCCAAGCCATCTTCGATAGAGGTGATGGGATACTGGTCGCAGAGTTCAGCCAAGTAGTCTATAAAGCCAGCTGCATCAAAGTACTTATCTTCACCAGCAAGATGATACTGACCATCGTGATAGAACTCAGAGGCAGCACAATCCAGCGCTAACTCGACATCCTTACCTAGCACATAGCCAGCCTCTTCTACCGCCTGCTGGATCACAGCAAGCGCTTCAGCGTTGGAGGACAAACTAGGGGCAAAACCACCCTCATCACCCACCGAAGTAGACATGCCTCGTTGTGAAAGCACTTTCTTCAAGGCGTGGAATATCTCAGCGCCCATCCGAAGACCTTCACGGAAATTCGGTGCACCTACTGGCCTTACCATGAATTCTTGAATGTCGATATTGTTATCAGCATGTTCACCACCGTTGAGAATGTTCATCATAGGTATCGGCATCATATATTGGCCCGGCTGGCCATAGAGCACGGCGATATGCGCATACAGAGGCATGTCCTTGGCGACTGCCGCCGCTTTAGCAGCTGCAAGTGAGACGGCTAGGATGGCATTGGCGCCAAGTGTGGCTTTATTGTCAGTACCGTCGAGCTCCAGCATAGTATCGTCAAGACGGCGCTGATCGCAGGCGTCCATTCCGATTAGATTTTCACGGATAACACCATTAATGGCTTTGACGGCTTTTAGAACGCCCTTACCAAGGTAACGGCCTTCATCACCATCACGTAGCTCTAAAGCCTCGCGAGACCCAGTGGAGGCACCGCTAGGGGAACAAGCACTTCCTGTGGCCCCACTTTCTAGGCGAACTTCAGCATTTACGGTGGGATTACCGCGTGAGTCGAGTACTTCAAGGGCACGGATATCGGCAATTTTTGTCATAGGTATCTTCTTCAGTTGCGTAAGCGGGGAGTAGATTGCGGGTATGTCACCTGCCCGCAACGTCCCCACTTTAACGAGGCAATAAGTAATCAGATTGGTGCCTTATGCTTGCTTCTTTCGAGGGAAGCTTGCCATACGAAGACCAACGCCCCGAGTCCTAAACCAATGAAGTCCGTCATCAATCCACCAGCGATCATGGCCAGCGCAGCCACAAGCAATAATACGCGCTGTATCCAATTTACTCGGCCGTTGAGGAACCAGGCTTGAACGGCAGCTGCTAGTAAATAGATACCTACGCCGGCAGTAATGGCAACGCGCAGTATCTCAAACCAGCTACCCTCCATGAGCAATGCAGGGTTATAGAAGAACATGAAGGGGACGATGAAGGCTGCCAGGCCAAATTTGAAAGATGTAACAGCTGTCTTCAAAGGATCAGTACCTGCAATTGCCGCGGCGGCGTATCCAGCAAGCGCCACCGGTGGAGTAATTGCCGATAACACTGCGTAATAGAACACAAAGAAGTGCGCAACCAGTGGTGGAATACCGATCTGCTGCAGTCCTGGGGCGACCACTGACGCTGCAACCGCATAGGCTGCTGTAGTTGGCATCCCCATACCTAGAAGTATCGAAATGCACATGGCGAAAAACAGCGCCAACAGATGGCTGGCATCAGCAATGCCTAGCAGCATGGAAGCAAACCGGGCACCAACGCCAGTTAGCGAAATGACACCAACAATGATCCCTGCACAGGCGCATACCGCTATCAACGGAATCGCCATTCGTGCACCTAAAGATAGCGCGTTTAGCAGCGCCTTAGGCCCCATCCAATATGGAGTAAACCAAGAAACTACCGCGGCACTGATCATCGCAAGGGTACCGGCTCGAATTACCGAATAACCCATGTATAAGGTGCTCACCAGAATAACGATGGGTAGGAAAAGATAGACTTGTTTAACCAATTGTCTAAAAACTGGCAGTTGATCCCGAGACAGACCCTGCATGCCATCGCGGCGCGCTTCTAGATCTACCATGAAGTAAATCGAAAGAAAGTAAAGTGCAGCGGGAAGCAGTGCAGCCACCGCGATCTCGGTATAGGGAATACCGGTGACCTCCGCCATAATAAAGGCACCTGCACCCATAATCGGAGGTACTATCTGCCCACCGGTTGAAGCAGCAGCCTCAATGCCACCAGCACTACGCGGGTGATAGCCTACTTTCTTCATTAAAGGGATCGTCAACGAACCGGTAGCCACCACATTACCAGCAGAAGTTCCATTGATCATACCCATCAAGCCAGAGGCAAACACAGCAACCTTAGCCGGTCCACCGCGGGTACGCCCAGCCGCCGCAAAGGCGAAATTCACGAAGTAATCGCCCACACGTGATGCTTGCAGAAACGCCGCGAAGGTAATGAACAAAATAATGTAGGTGGAGGAGACAGCGGTAGTGGGTCCAAGAACGCCATTGTCAGTGTAGAGGTAGGTGAAAAAACGTGATGCCGTATAACCGCGATGCTCAAGAAGACCTGGCAAGTAAGGCCCCGCAAATGCATAGATTAGAAACACTGCGGTAATAGCAATCAGAGCCAGTCCTGCTACACGTCTGGTCAGCTCCATAATCAGCGCAACGCCCACCGCAGCCACAAGAAAATCATTTTGGTTGGCCATAGGCATACCCGCCGTCATACGCCAACGGTTGAGCACTAGCACAAGGTACCCAGCGACCAGAACCGACGCAATAATCAGTACGATATCAGCCCAATGTATCGAATGACTTGAGCTTCGCCCAACCCAACTGCCGATAATCGCAATGGTACTCGCCACAACCAGCGCCCAACTCAAATGAGCCAGAACCCAATTGGAAGGGATCGTTCCCTGAATATCGCGCTGAAACCAGGCAAAGACCAAACAGAAGCTAGCGTAGCCAACAGCGGCTATCGCAGGTATTAGGGCAAACCATTCTCGCTGGGTAACGCGTACTTCTCCGCCGCTGCGATCCAGGCTAATCGCTGCGGTGATGGCAAACCCAACGGCTAAGCCTCCAGCTACGTGGAGAATGCGAAACGTCCAGGTTTCGATGGGTGAAACATTGAGCGCATAAAGATGCATCGCGGTAAATAGTACACATGCAATGAATACTGTTTTACCGAGCAATCCGGATAACTCGCGCTCATTATGAGCGAGGGGAACATCGGAGACGCTATCAGTACCGATCTTCTCCTCTGCTCCTTGAAGTAGAGTATCTTGAGTCATTCCTGGTCACCTTGGAGGTTACAGTTACCCGCTAGTTCGAAGAGACAATGCGCCAACTGTTAGTCGGCGCATTGAATAATTAATAATCAGCCACGTAGGTCATCAGGAATCTCGTAGCCGTTCTCTTCGAACCAACGAACCGCACCTGGGTGCCACGGAATGAAGGAATTGTGCTCAGCGTTTTCGGGTATCGTTTCACGTGCCGAGCCGTGTACTTGTAACATCCTCTCCTGGCTTTCCATTACCGTCTTAGTAACCTCATAGACGAAGGATTCAGACATATCCTTATGAGTAATGGCAAAATTCCACAATGAGATAGCCGGCACGTCTTCATCAAGGCTGGTGTATGCGGATGCAGGAATCGTTCCCTGGCTCAACTCTGGGTAGTCATCAAGGAATTTACTCATTTCCTCTTCGGAGAATGAGAAAATATTAACGTCTGCCTGAGCCTCAAGCTGGCTGAAAGCCGACACGGGAATACCCGAAGCAAATGCAAAGGCATCAATTAAGCCGTCTTGAACCTGGCTCGCTTGATCGGCAGCACCACCATTTCGAGTTTCGACTTCAACATCCAACTTTTCGAAGAGTTGGGGAAAATACATATCGCCTGTGCCACCAGCAGGCCCAATACCAACTGTCTTTCCATCCAGATCGGAAATTGAATCAATGTCAGACCCCTCAAGCGAAATAACTTGGAGAGCTGTTTGATACATCGGGAAAACAGCGCGAATGTCCTTATGCTCTACGCCAGGCGCAAGCTCACTTTCCCCATTCCATGCTTGAAAGGCAGGGCCAGTCGTCACCATGCCGAACTCACTTTCCCCCATTTGGACAAGGGTCACGTTCTGCACCGGACCGCCTGTTACTTCAGCACCAAATGTCGACCCGGTTGCTTCACCGACAAGGTTCCCCCAGCCTGAACCATAAATATAATAAGTGGCGCCTTGACTACCCGTCGCAATAGAAAGACTCTCGGGCCAGTTCTCTTTTCCTTCGTCAGCGATAGCACCTCCAACGGTGCCTCCAAGCAATACGACTGCTACAACTTTTGTCATTTTCATAATAAGTACTCCATTAATTTGTAGTTATTAATTAAAACCAATAATCAAAAAATATTACGAATATATAATAAATCCCTCCTTTATTGAGTTGGTTAATTTACAGTGGCTTAGCGAACTAGCATGAAACAGCCTAACGATTGATTCACATCTATCACTGAGTAACTCATCGGTTCTCTCAATAGCCTCCGCTAAACTCATTGGCCCATCTACTAGCGAAAATACAGCAGAAACACCTTGTGAGTATGATGCACGCCACCCCTCCCCTAACTGTCCAGCGATGATTACAACGGGTATATCCCTTGCACTGGCAACTCTGGCAATGCCAATCGGCGTTTTACCTGCCAAGCTTTGTCCATCTAAACGACCTTCTCCCGTAATGACCAAATCAGCATCATCAAGATGATTATTAAAATTGACTTGTTCCATTACAACGTCGATACCAGGCTTAAGCGTTGCCTTTAAGAAAGCCATTGCTGCATATCCCATTCCCCCAGCGGCACCAGCACCTGGAAAGTCACTGACATCGACGCCAGTCACTTCGCTGACTTTTTGGGAGAAATTGCCTAACAATGCGTCAAGGACAGAAACATCCGCCGGCGAGGCGCCTTTTTGGGGGCCATATATCGCAGTGGCGCCATTAGCACCCAAAAGTGGATTATCAACATCAACGGCTGCTACTACTTGTAAATATTTTAAACGTTGATCTAATCCCGAGAGATCAACTTTCTCCAGCTTATGTAAGCTCTCAGCCACTGGAGGAAGTTCACCACCCTCTTTATCAAGAAGCTTCCCACCTAGGGCAACTAGCATCCCAGCCCCAGCATCATTAGTTGCACTTCCTCCTAATGTTAGGACAAGGGACTTAGCGCCCTTATTCAAAGCCTGTTCAATTAGTTGACCAACTCCGTAAGTAGTGCTGTTGTAAATGGAGTTTTTTACGACATCGACATACTCAAGGCCACAAGCTTCCGCCAACTCGACATATGCTGTAGAGCTGGCGCTATGCCATCCCCACGCGGCTCGCCGCGATCCACCATAAGCATCGGCAACTTCTTTATGGAATACGGCAGCTCCTGTAGAGGAGACTAGTGCATCAAGCGTACCCTCTCCCCCATCGCCCATGGGGCACTTAATAGTGGTTGCGCTAGGGAAAGCACGGGCGATACCTTTTTCCATCGCAACCGCTGCAGCCTGAGCTGATAACGCGCCTTTGTAACTATCAGGAGCAATGACAATTTTCATTTACTATCCCCTCTACAGAGGAAAGCCGTAGGCATTGAGCATCGAAACAACACCACTGATGCTCTCGGCCGCTTCAAGAACACAATTCTTGAAGTCACGGCCATGCCCTTATTGTTGTTCAATATCAGAACAAATAGCCTGAGTAACATCGCGCGTATTCGCAGAGCCACCGAGATCTTTTGTTTGTAAGCCAGAGGCAGTCAGCCGCTCAATGGCCGCCATCAGTCTTTCAGCCGCAGTAGCTTCCCCCAAGTGTTCCAGCATCATGGCAGCTGTCCAAAAGGACCCCACTGGGTTGGCAATACCTTGTCCGGCAATATCAAAAGCTGACCCATGTATTGGCTCAAACATGGAAGGGTAAGTCCTTTCAGGATTCAGGTTTGCGGTGGGCGCTATACCTAGACTGCCTGAAAGAGCTGCCGCTAAATCGGATAAAATGTCTGCGTGAAGGTTGGTTGCAACAATGACATCCATCGTCTCCGGCTTGAGAACCATGCGAGTAGTCGCAGCATCCACAAGCTCCCGATCAATTTTTACATCTTTGAAGTCTTTTGCGACTTCAAAGAACACCTCATCCCATAGCACCATACCGTGCCGCTGAGCATTAGATTTGGTGACTAAAGTCAGTTTTTTACGGGGGCGGCTTTGTGCAAGTTTGAACGCAAAACGATGGATTCGCTCGATCCCTTTTCGTGTGAAAACAGATACCTCAGTACCGACTTCCTCAGGGTGTCCTTGGTGAACTCGGCCACCGTTACCGGAATATTCACCTTCACTATTTTCTCTAACAATTACCCAATCAATCTCTTCAGCGCCTTTTAAGCGGCTGTTAACACCCGGCAGTACCCTAGCTGGACGTACATTCGCGTACTGATCAAAGCCTTGGCAGATAGCAAGTCTAAGCTCCCAAAGGGAAACGTGATCGGGAACATCTTGGCTACCCACCGCACCAAAGTAGATAGCATCAAATTTTGACAGCTTTTCTAGCCCTCCTTCCGGAATGTACTCACCCTGGCTAAGGTAGCGCTGAGAGCTCCAGTCAAAATCTTCGAATTCAAAATGGAAATCTCCACTTTTTTTCGCCAACGTTTCTAGCACTTGCTTGCCTGCCTCAATCACTTCGAGGCCGATTCCATCACCAGGGATAACTGCAACACGATGACTACGCATATATAATGCTCCTACCTATATATTTTTTTATAAGAAAATACGTTTGCTTGGCCCTTCAGACATTAGATGACAAGTGGAAATGACTTCAATATACTATCAGTTAATACAGAAACAACCTAGAGTTAACAATCATGGTTAGCAATGATTTCGAATTTTTTATTTTAATTTGTCAATCTGGAAGTTTATCTAAAGCGGCTAAGGATTTTGATATAACTCCCGCTGCTGCCAGCAAGCGTCTTTCTAATATTGAAAAAAATATTGGTTGCCAGCTTATTTCAAGATCAACTCGCTCTATGGGCCTTACTACTAATGGAAAGATATACTTGGAATACGCCCGAAAAGTTACATCAACTTTAGAAGAAATGAGCTTAGCATTACGTCAAAAGACTGACGAAGCCGAAGGCCCAATCAGAATTAATGCACCATTCGGATTCGGGAGAAAGTATATTTCAAAGTTCGTTTCAGACTTTATAGAAGAGCACCCTAAAATTGAATGCCAGCTGCATCTATCAGATCATCCTTTGAATTTAATCACCAACTCCTTTGATATCGGGATCCGGTTCGGTTCACTACCAGACTCTGGTTTACACGCTAGGAAAATTGCCTCACATAGACGTTTTTTGTGTGCCTCACCTAGTTATTTTGCAACTAAAAATGAACCCACAACACCTCATGAACTCTCTCATCACAATTGTATAGTACTTAGACAAAATGACGAAACTTACGGTAACTGGCATTTCACAAAAGAAGATCAAATTTACCATGTTCGGGTCGGAGGAAACTTAAGTTCCAATGACGGCGAAAGCGTTCTAAGCTGGACTTTAAAGGGGCACGGTATTGCAATAAGGGCGGAATGGGATGTTTATCATCATATTAAGCAAGGGTCTTTAAAGAAGATACTTAGCGACTATCAACTCCCTAACGCGGATATATATGCTGTCTATCCTTATAAGCAGAACATTCCTATACGCCTAAGAATGTTCATTGATTATTTAGCAGAGAAAATGAAAATAATTCCATTTGAAAGGCATGATAAAACTTAACAAAACTGTCTTTGCAAAGCTTTTTGTGAATTATGTCAAGTTCAGGTGAGGACAACAATTATAGAGGCAAATTGTCGTCTCCACTTCAACTTTTCATAAAGTCAAACGAGCATATGCCATTGTTGAATCGCCCCGGATATTCTAGACACCCGTTAGGCTCGGTCAGTCAAACGCCCGGTAGGCAAAAACGTTACACATCAAATTTTCAGCAACATGCTCTGCAAATACTTAAAAAATATGAGGCACCGTGTCGGCTTCACGCTGGATGTCGGGGAGCAAACGCGAAGTGCTCAGCATCGTGCCATCAATTCTTTACGGCCAGCTGTCTTTGCTGGTTCTGACCCACTCCCCTTCCTTAATGAGAAAAATGCAATAGTCCCAAATCATATCCATGAACTTAAGTTAGTGATATAGCATCAAAAAACGCGGTAATTCTGTCTATTGACGACATGGCACAGCTGCTAAGTTTATCTGTATGTATATATAGTCAATAACAGTGGAGCTACCATGTCAAAATTAAAAGAAAACCAGGTAATCATTCTTGCACCTAATGTTGGCGCCATCAAAAGTGTAAATAAAAGTTATTTTTCATTTGATATAAATAAAATCACAAACTCTGCTATTGAAAAAATCATCAAATATCTTGCTGCCAGTCTTAACTGTATTACCGAAGAAGAATATGGTGTCGCTATTAACTATGAAACCATATTTTTCAGCACAGAAAAAGCATACGATAAAAATGGTGCTGTTTTCTTTCTAGACACTCTCAAAGATCCAAAAACCACCCAAGAAATCATAGAAAAATCACGCACACTGGCGTTATTTATTATTCAACAGCTTCTTCCTAATGACGACCTTTTCAGTCAAAATCTTGATCTATCTTGGTTAAGTAAAGAAGAACTCGAAACTCTAGACGAACGCCGCAATATGTTTCTATCAAGTTGGAAAAATACAAAAATTCCGGCGAATGGTTTTAGCTTAATTGACGCTATTGAAAAAGAGTCGATTCTTTGCGTTAACTCTGACTTTATTACGCTCGACGATGAGGAAAAAACAAGCATTGATATCGAGGGTATTGGCTTTCCTGATGGTTTTTCAAGAACTCAAAATTGGATAGAACTTCGCGTCATTGAAGGTAGTCTGCAACAAGCAGGTGACGTAAGGCATTTTACCGTCACCCACCCCGATGACTTCAAGGTATTTTTAGAAGCCAGTTATCAAGAATCTTATGTCCGCTTCAAAGCAAAAAAGATCACGAAAAAAATGAAGCAAAAACCCTCTTATACATTAACAGAACTGAAAGTGGACAACACATTAATAGAAATAGATGATTTTACACTTATCAGCGAGACTGAAGAAATGTTAGATACGTAAAACTAAGCTTTCTTTAGCGTGGCAAAGAGTCCGCAAGCCAGCACCGCTACAGACAGTTCATGACTGTTGCGTATTGTTCCCTCTGGGGATCTTTTAAGGCCAATACCGACATATTCTTGGCGTCGATCAAGCACATTATCAACAAAAATCGGAAACGGATCCAGTTGGAATGTGTTAGTGTCTTTTTGCTGATAAAGGCCATTTGATTTTAGCATCTTGACGAGCCCTTCAGGCGCATTTTTTAAGGCAATCTGTATATATCGCTTTGGCACATTAAACAGAGAAAATACCTGTATAAGAAAGGAGCAGTGATGCTGATGACTCATTAGTAGCTGCCGATTCTTACTGATTAAAAAAGGTAACTCACCCAAAATGACGCTATCATCCAAGCTCACCAACCGGCTCTCTTCTAGCCCTGTTACATGCTCAATAAGTCGGCGCCACGCCTTTTCGCCTACTTGACGTAATAAAATATTGGGATGGTTCGCCCCACTTACCCAAGCATCGCTTTCCCCTTTTAATTTAAATCGCATATGTGATTCGGCTTCGCGAACGATTTTTGCAATGACTTCTGTATCCTCTGGATTAAGATTAACGTGCGACCCTGCACGCTCGTAGCTCATGCCCAGCCCTACAAACCGTAGTACTTTCCATAAAACCATAAAATTTAAACGAGTGTAACGAACGGAAATATCGGTTGTTTCAAGCGCCGGCATTTCAATACGCGACAATGTCTTGGTATTTAAAACACCATCAATATTTCTTGCACGCACATGAAGTACGGGGGTTAGTTGATCCGCCCAATCAGTTAGCACGTGACTGTAATTTAACGATCCAGTACGCGGATGACGATGCCCCATCAATCTCGCCATGGCCATACCGCTGCGTCGCGATACATGACTGTAGTGGCCCAACACCTGCTGACGTATGAACTGTGGATCAAGGTGACCGCTTATCGATTCTGTGAGCGGTGTCTGTATCCCAAATAACGATGGCGCTAAGGTGTTATAGAACGCGTGCCGGCAATGGTGCAGCGTCATTCCCCTACTCGCCGTCCCATTGCGCAGTAACTGAATCAACACCGGGCTCACCTGCGCTGCCCAGTGAACAAGCTTGACTTGGCTCTCGTAAAGTTCACCCAATAAAGGGCGTTTTGAATCGTTACCCGCCAGCGAGTGAAAGCGACTTAACACATGATTGATGAGATCCTCTTCGGCTGGATCTAGTGCAAAAAGCAGTGGCACTGCGCGGCGACTGGCGTCGCTTTTGAGTTTTCGCTGCGCGTTATCACGCACCAGCACCCAACGGATATCGTAATGCTCACACCAGTCATTGCGCTCTAGCCCTATCGCTTCTTGCGCGCGCAGCCCAAATCGAAATGTCAGTAACAGCACAAACCCTAACAGCAGAAATTTCTCATCGTGTTGGCTTTGCCATTTTGATTGCAAAGCGGACTGACACAGGAGGTATTCACTTTGTATCAACATCCCTGCGCGAACGCTGCGGCGATCATTCTCGATAGCTAATTCTTGCCAATCAGGGCTTGCCACCCCCAACGTTTCCACCCACGCATGAAAATCGCGCAACCGATGACTGAAGTACTGCGCATCTTGCGACGTCAGCTCGACGAACGTCAGCATTTTAGCGTAAAGGTGCGTGATCTCCTCTTCGTCAAAATCGAGGAGATCCACCTGGTAGCCAATCTCAGCGAATGCTGATTTCAGTGCTGAGAAATACCGCGTTAATGAGCTTTGCGCATAGTCGTTGCGTTTGCCGACTTTGCCTCGCCGCATAATAAAACTCATCCACCTCACTAATAGCAGGACGCAGGTACTGACGTGCCCGTCGTATGCGCTGCTTAGCTTATCAATTTGCGAAGCCCCCTGGCGAAATTGCCGCTTTGTATACCCTTTCAGAACCTCTTGGACTTCTTCATAAAGCCGTTGCGCATTGGCCTGCTGCTCCACTTTGTTGAGATGGCGCCAACGAGACGTTTTTGTGGCCGACACATTGAGTTCACTGTCTGCACTATCGCCTTGGGTAGGAAATGCTAACCTAACGCCCTCTCGAATCCGTAGCTCATCGTGAAGCGGTAAGCTCGTCGAAAGAACACGTCCACCTAGCATGCCTGCCACCATGCCAGGCAGTGATAAGAGATTTACTTGATCCATCAGGTCACCCAAGCTTGCAAACAAGGCTTGAACGCTTGTCTCCGCTATGTTCGGCAAATGCCCTTTCAATGCATCAGGGGGTGGAGTGATAGTGGCTGGCATCAGCACTTTGTTTAGATCGATTTCTTTTTGAATTTGCTGCCCGGCGGCTAGCAAAGATGCCGTCTTATAGCTGATACGGTGGCGCTGAACGGGTGCGAAGTAATTGTCCAGTTCCAGGCTTTCGCTATACTCAAGCAAATACTCTTGCTTGTGCTGAATGAGTCGATAATTACGCCCTCGGGCTACATCAAGCAGCATACGTTGATAACTAATGCGTTTTTCTAAGCACAACAAAAGCGCCCCAACGCTCAAAGCGCTCAATTTAGAAAAATGCGCTTTCAGTACTTTCGCTCGAATGTTATCCGCCCACCGCTTTAGCTCTGGCCACAATAAAAGGGCCTCTGAAGCCTTGCTGGACAGTAACGATTTTTCAGCCGACGCCTCTGCCACGCGCTTACTGATACCGTGCTGGTGCCGGTTACCTTCCTCTTTCAAGCACCGCAACAGCACTGACAACCGTAGCGATGCATAGGTATGTATCACCGAACCACTTCGATGCAGCATACGCTGAACTAACACATCCATATCGTCCTGTGTCAGCTCCTCCCATGCTCTGCGACTCATATATATTGCGATATCCGCTTCAGCCGCTTTACGTTCTCGCACCATCGTTTGGCGTCTTTCGTATTCTCGCTGGCACTGACCAAACCGACGGTTCGCCAGTGCCTTTTGATAGTGCTCATCCGTAGCACTGCTCGGCGGAGGCGTTAATGCAGGCAACACCGAAGGCAGCGTGGGAGGACAAAAACCTAACTCATCAAAGGCGGTGTTCACAGCATCGGCATAACTGTGCGCATCGTCTGTCCAGCAACGCGGCGAAAAATCGCCGTAGGTCGCCACACTACGCTCCGCATGCCCCATCCACCCATCGACCACTTCTGCCGGCACCTTCAAATAACGCAGCTGTTGGGCATAGCGATGTCGAAACACGTTGCCGGGCAAGGGCCACTGAAAGAGAGGCACCCCGGGCACGTCGGTGCTTGTCATGGAGTGCCATACCAGCGAATCATCCAACAAGAAGAACAGCGGAAGTGCTGGTACATCGTTATTATCCAACGTTTGATGTATCGCACCTGCCAGCGCAGCGTTTTCGCTTTTGAGTGTTTGAGCCAGCCATTGCAAATGCGTCACGTAACACTGCAACAGCTCAATCGCTCTTTCTGGTAACGGCACCATCCGGCTACTTCGGCGCCCTTGGTCGATTTTATCGTTAAGATATAAACAACGTGCTGCTTGGTTGAAGTGTCCCAGCGACTCAAATGGGTCTTTAAGATATCGGCCGCCCGAGGCTGCATAAAGTCCCATGACACAGTATTGAGCCAGGACGTTGTGATAGTGAATGAGGTCACCATCGGCGCTGTCTTCAACCATTGCCCTGGCGTTAGCAATCTCTTGACGCAACACCGTCGTGATTGGCGAGAGACGGCTACCAATCAGATTCACGGAAGGGGGAAATGATGTTGAGGTGGAGAGCGATAGAGACAGCCCTTTTTCAATCGCAGTTATATCCCATGTCGCATAGCTGCATGCGCCTGGCAACCCTGCGTTGGGGTAAGCGGTTAAAAGCCGCGCCAAATGGGGATCGTGGGTGTTATCAAAGACGGCTTGTCCCCAGACCTGCGCCAATTTAGCGCTTGTTACTCGGGGAAAATGTAATTGGGTCTGCTGATAAAACCAACGTTCCAAAGGCAGAGTGTTCTCCCACATATCCCCTAACGTGGCGAGCGAAGCTTGCTTCGCGTTAGCGGCTCGCTGGAGGATCGCAGTGACCTGTTCCGGCAGTTCAACGGAGAGCACTTCTCTTATTGAGTGGACATAGTCGAGTGATTCGCTATTGGGTTGCCAGGCATTCCCACGTCGAGGTGATTTCCGCGCTATCGATGAAAAATCACGTGTCACTGTCCATTCATCACCCGAGTCATCATCTATCTGAAACTGTGCAGCAAAATAGAGGGAGCGTGAGAAGCGAACTGATAGCCATACCATCACGGCGCCGAGTTGCTCTACCTCATCTGTTGAAAATAAACATTGATCCACCCAGCTAAGCAGCTTTTCTCGCTCTGGCGGTAGTAGCTTTTCCCAGCTCCATGGCAAAAAATGCGATGCTTCTGCCGTTTGTACAAAATAGCTTCGGCTAGCTAATTGTTGTTCCGCATCGCTATCAGAGGGATCTACCCTTGCAACATAGACCCCCTCATCCTCTGGGTCTTGATCGGCATCTTCTTCTTTTGGATACGCGTAAAATTCGTACTCGGTATCTTCACTATGCTCATCAGTTTGATGCACCAACGGGACGGCAGACGGCAAGAACCGATCAATACGTAAGAGTGATGCTATTGCCTCATGATTAATGGGATTAACATCTTGACGCGCAATAGCAGTAATGGCGTTGAAAAAGCGGCTGTAGCTCTTGTCATCAGGATAATCAAGACGCACCTCATCAGCGGCAAAAATGAACGCATCGTTAACCCGCTCAAGTGTCGGCTCATGCTGCCCTACAAAACTGCGACACCGCCTTAAAAGCGCGTCTATCACACGCCATTTTTCATCGTAGGGCCCTAAGGTCATAAAGCGGCTTACTTCACTGATATTGCGGTCCGCGATACATCTTTGATGAGCAATGCGCTGTGCTGCGTGCACCACAAACCATAAACGCAAAAGACGACGCCAAAACAGCAGGTAGCCTTCGGTCGACTTTGCCTTACCATCAGCCAGCGGATTAGTGAGCAACGTAATCAAAAACGTTTTATTTTTTACACCCCCTTCCTGAAACTGACGCTTGTTTTGTTCTACGGTGCCGACATGAGGTACTTGTGAGTAGTCACGAGAGATGTCTGGCGATGCATTGAAATGATTAGTAAACCGCTGCAGTTCATTGACTATCGGGTCGTCCGCCCAAAGCGAGAGAATCTCGACCGACTCAGGGTGAGAGCATTCCCTTACAAGATTGGCAATCGCGTCATTGCGGGGACTTAGTCCTAGGGCGTGATAAATGACCTGTAGCACATCGAGCAAACCGTCATCATGCGCCCAGGCGACTAGCTTACGATACCGCTTCCCGAGACTTAAGGTCACTGCTTCCAGTTGCTGGCTGTGACAATCTCCAATGTCTTCCCGTGTCATTAATAACCCTTACGTCCAGAAGCGGCATTTGCCGAAAACCGCTCTATCATAAGGTTTAAAGCCATTTTTAACCATTTTAGGACAAAATAAATGTCCTTAAATCATCAGTCTCATAACCGTCATCGGTTCAAATCCGGTCCCCGTTACCAATATTTTGAAAGGCAGATCAGTTACTTACTGATCTGCCTTTTTTGTGTTTGTTTGTCTACTAGCTTGCCGGTTTTTTTCACTTGATCACCAGGAAACCTAGTTACTTACAATTAACACTCAATAGCATTAACGGCTAATCCGCCTTTGGATGTTTCTTTATACTTATCCAACATGTCTCTCCCTGTATCGCGCATGGTACGAATCACTTTATCTAACGATATAAAGTGAGTCCCATCGCCGCGTAATGCCATCTGAGCGGCATTGATCGCTTTTACCGTGGCGATAGCGTTGCGCTCAATACAAGGGACTTGAACCAACCCTCCAACGGGATCACAGGTTAATCCTAAATTGTGCTCCAAGCCGATTTCAGCCGCATGCTCGACTTGTTCGGGTGTTCCCCCCATTACATCGGCCAAGCCAGCTGCTGCCATGGCACAAGCCGATCCGACCTCCCCTTGACAGCCTACTTCGGCGCCGGAGATCGAGGCATTTTTCTTACAGAGGATGCCAATGGCGCCTGCCGCCAGCAAAAAATCCACCACGTTTTTCTCACAGGCGTTGGGCTGAAACTTCATATAGTAGTGTAAAACGGCTGGGATAATGCCTGCAGCGCCGTTGGTGGGCGCCGTTACCATGCGTCCCCCTGCGGCATTCTCTTCGTTAACGGCGAGGGCAAAAATGTTCACCCACTCCATCGCTGAAAAGGTTGAGGCTATCAGACAATCGTTCTGCTCTGCTGCTTGAAGACGCTGGTGAAGTAACTTAGCCCTACGCTTAACTTTTAACCCCCCCGGCAGTATCCCTTCGTGGGTTAATCCATTGTCGATGCATTCACACATCACTTGCCAGATACGCCACAGTTCGTTTCTGACCTCCTCCTCCGTCCGCCATACTTTCTCATTTTCCAGCATCAGCCGGCTGACACTTAGCTGCTCTTTTTTACATAGCGCCAAGAGCTCGTCTGCCGTATCGAAGTTGTAAGGAATGGTAACGCCACCCAAATCGTCCAGCGGCATATCCACCTGGGCCTGTTCAACCACGAAGCCGCCGCCCACCGAGTAATAGGTATTTTCATACACCAAGTCGCCCTGATGCGTAAAAGCCGCCAGCTTCATGGCATTAGGGTGATGCGGCAAGCTCTCTTCATGAAAATAAAGGTCACTCTCCCAAACAAACGTCACTTCTTTTTGTCGGCCAAGCTGTAATGACTGGCTCTCTTTAAGCGCCTGAATGGCTGGCTCAATAATCGAGGGATCTATTGTGCTAGGGCGTTCACCCATCAATCCCATAATAATCGCGTGATCGGTGGCATGTCCGATACCTGTGGCGGATAACGAGCCATAAAGATGGACTTCAAGATGCCCTACCTCATCGAGCAGGCTGTTTTCGCGCAGGGTTGTGACATACTTAAAAGCCGCCTGCATGGGCCCGACGGTATGGGAACTGGAGGGGCCTACTCCAATCTTAAAAAGGTCGAAAACACTGATAGGCATTGGAGCACCTCTTGACGTATAAACAGGGGAAAATCAGGCGATGCCTGACAATTTCATATAAGTTATTAATGTGATGGTAAATAAAACTAATCTATCTTTTATCGATGATATTTTTATATTTATAAAACAGTACTTTTAGGCACGACTTATCACACATAACTTCTTACATATAATAAGGGGTTACATATCGCTTTGGGAAAAGCTTAGCAACGACAGCAACCCAGTTATAAAAGCGCGCTCAAACTGTTTGCGTTTATTAACAAAAGCACCAGGTAACAAGCATTAATTACAAAAAGTCTAGTTACCAAAAAACTAGTTGCCAAAAACGACTGTGCGCCCTGAATAAAAGAACACGCGGCGTTCCAAGTGATAGCTAATCGCTCTAGCCAGAGTCAGGCACTCGATATCCCGCCCCTTGGCAACCAGATCCTCTGGGTAGTGGGTGTGATCAACGGGCTCGACCCCTTGGGCAATAATTGGCCCTTCATCAAGGTCATTATTAATGTAGTGGGCCGTGGCCCCGACCAACTTAACCCCTTTCTCATACGCCTGATGATAAGGCTTAGCGCCTTTAAAACCGGGCAGCAGCGAGTGGTGAATATTGATCGCCCGTCCGGCTAATAGCTCGCACATGGAAGGTGAAAGCACCTGCATATACCTTGCTAGCACCACCAGTTCAGCGTTGGTTTCCGCGATGATTTCGCGTACCTGGGCCTCCTGCTGCAGTTTCGTCTCGGGCGTGATCGGCAGGTAGTGGTAGGGCAAATCGTGCCATGCTGCCAATGGCTCCAGATCAGGATGATTGGAAATCACCGCTTTGATATCCAGAGGAAGCTGTCCTGTCCGATAACGGTAGAGCAGATCATTCAAGCAGTGATCGGCCTTGGAGACCATAATCACGGTGCCGGTGCGTTTGCCAGGGGCCGTCAATTCGAACTGCATATCGAATTCGTTTGCCCGCGCTGAAAAATCGGTGTGAAAGCGCTCTTCATGAAACTCATCTTGCTCTGGGCGAAACTCGGCGCGAATGAAAAAGCGCCCGCCTAGCCGATCATCGAAAGAGTTGAGTTCAGTGATGTAGCACTGCTGCTCTTTTAGAAAGCGTGTGACGACGTCCACCGTCCCCAGGCGACTAGGGCATTGGGCGGCCAGGATCCAGGTATCGCTCATTCGGCTCATAGTGCATGCTTCTCAGTTAGCGGCAGACCGTTGCAGAAGATCATAGCGGCCGGAACAGCGTTCCGGCCTGCCCGCTTATTGTTGTACATTGACGCCATACTCTGCCGCTGCATCCAGCAACCAGCGGTAGCAGTAGTCGGCAAAGCTGCGTCGCACCACTAACTCCCAGCGCTCTTCACTGGGACGACGCAGGATAGTGGTCGCCTTGGCGAAGACGGTAGTGACACCCTTTCCCACCGGGAAATTGCTGGGATGAACATCGTAGATCACCGTTTTCATCAACAGCTCTCGGGCTGCTTCGCCGGAAAGCTCTAGCAACGTCTGACCACCGCTGACATCACTAATAGCGAAATGGGCATCCCCCAGATGCTCACGCAGCTTCGTCTCCAGCGGGAATTCCTCGCCGCCGGGCACGATCACCAGCCACTCGTCCGGGGAAAGCCACTGAATAGAACGCTCGCCGCTGGCATCTTGTACCAAGGCCTGGGGTTGTCCAGGCAAGCTGATTCCCAGTACGTCGCGCACCGCCTCATCGAGCACGATGGCGCCGCCCCGTAGGATCAAATGCCCAAGCATTGCCCGCTCGCGTAGCTGAAGCCAGCTTGGGCTGCCGGCCTGGGGCGCACCGCTGCGACGATAGCTATAGGCTAACGGGGACTCTACCGGAATAGCGGTATCAGTACGGGAGTCGAAGGTGGCTGCGTTAGACATTTTGGCGCTCTCCCTTGGGGTCGTAGAAAATGGTGCTGACGATTTCAGCCTCATGGGTTTGTCCATCCGCCATGGGCAGGTAGACCGTCTCACCCAGCTTCTGGTGGCCGCCCTTCACCACCGCCAGCGCAAAGCCTGAATCCAGAACCGGGCTGTAGTAGCTGGAGGTGACATGACCCACCATCGGCATAGGGATCGCATGCTTGGGATCAAGCACGATCTGGGCTCCCTCTTCGAGAACCACCTTCGGGTCTTTCGGCCTGAGTCCCACCAGCTGCTTGCGGTTCTCACGCTTGGTGTCACTGCGTATCAGGGCCCGCTTACCAATCCATGAGTAGGGCTTGTCGTAGCCGATCGCCCACTGCATACCCAGGTCTTCCGGCGTGACGGAGCCGTCGGTTTCCTGGCCCACGATAATAAAGCCTTTTTCAGCGCGCAGAACGTGCATGGTTTCGGTGCCATAGGGCGTTAAACCATACTTCTCGCCATGCTTGAACAGGGTCTGCCACACGTGCATGGCGTAGTTGGCTTGCACGTTGATCTCAAAGGTCAGCTCGCCCGTAAAGGAGATGCGAAAAACTCGGGCAGGCACCCCCCCCACTTTCCCGGACCGCCAATCCATAAACTTAAAGCTATCTCGATCAAGATCAATGTCACTGATCTCGGCGAGCAGCTTGCGCGCTTCCGGGCCAGTGATGGTCATGGTGGCCCAGTGGTCAGTCACTGAAGAGAAGTAGACATCCAGTTCCGGCCACTCGGTCTGATGCCATAATTCCAACCATTCCAGGATCGCGGCAGCGCCACCGGTAGTGGTAGTCATCAAAAAGTGGTTTTCAGCAAGACAGCTGGTCACGCCGTCGTCGGTGACCATACCGTCATCTTTGCACATCAGGCCGTAGCGGCACTTGCCGACTGCCAATTTCTCCCACTTGTTGGTGTAAATCCGCGCCAGGAATTCACGCGCATCTGGCCCTTGAATATCGATTTTGCCAAGCGTCGAGGCATCGAGGATACCGACCTTTTCGCGCACGGCCAGACACTCGCGAGCCACCGCCTCGTGCATCGTCTCGGCCTTGCCATTCACCTTCTGTGGGTAGTACCAAGGGCGCTTCCACTGACCGACGTCCTCGAACTCGGCGCCACGCTCCACGTGCCACTGGTGAAGCGCGGTGTAGCGTTCGGGATCGAACAGGTCACGGCAGTGGCGACCAACAATGGCGCCGAAGGTGACCGGGGTGTAGTTGGGACGGAATACCGTGGTGCCCACCTCTGGAATAGAGCGGCCCAGGCAACGAGCCGCAATCGCCATGCCGTTGATGTTGCCAAGCTTGCCCTGGTCCGTACCGAAGCCCATCGCGGTATAGCGCTTGATGTGCTCGATGGACTCGAAGCCTTCCCGGGTCGCCAGCTCAATGCCCGCCGCGGTGACGTCGTTCTGCAGGTCGACGAGCTGTTTGGGACCACGCAGCGTGGGCTTCTCGTGAGGCACCTGGAAGAGAGCCACCGCAGGCCCTTGCTGAAGCTGCTCGGCGCTCGGCAGGCTGACCGTCTGGGCGGCATGACCCATGGCGGCGGCCGCCTTGATACCAGCCTCGACACCTTCCGCCAGCACGTCACACAGCGCGTAGCAGCCATTGGCACCGCCACAGGCCTGAACTCCCTTCACCAGCCCCGGTACGAAGCCGAGAATATCGTCGCGCCAGGTAGGCCGCGCGCCAGTGTGGGACGCCAAGTGAATCACCGGGCTGTAACCGCCGGAGCTGGCGATAGTATCGCAGGCCAACTCCTGAACCGGGCCGCTGACTTTGAAAGCCTCAATATCGATCTTGGCGACCCGTGCCGCGGTGACCCGGTTGCTGCCCTTCGCCTCTATAACGGCGCTGCCAGTAATAATCTTGATGCCCTGGGCACGGGTGGCATCCACCCAGTCGCCCGCCGGCGCCTCTCGGGCGTCCACGACAGCGACGACCTCGCAGCCGGCCTCGTTCCAGTCCAGGGCAGCGCGGTAGCCGTAGTCGTTGCTGGTCGAGAGCACCAGCTTGCGGCCCGGCGCCACGCCATAGCGGCGGATGTAGGTCGAGACAGCGCCCGCCAACAGATTGCCCGGAACGTCGTTCCCCGCGTAAACCAGCGGCCGCTCGTGGGCGCCTGTGGTTAGGATTACCTGACCGACGCGAACTCGATGCATACGGGAACGCACCTGGCGGTGGCCATGGACGACTGGGGCTGTTTCGCCCAAGTGCTCGGTACGCCGCTCATGCAACGTCACAAAATTGTGATCGTGATAGCCGTTGGCCGTAGTGCGCGACAGCAATGTGACGTTCTCACAGCCAGCTAACTCTGCCAGCACCCGAGCAACCCACTGGTCTGCCGGCTTGCCATCCAGAGTTTCGCGGCTATCCAGTAGTGAGCCCCCCATCTCCTCCTGCTCATCGGCAACGATCACCCGTGCACCGCTGCGCGCGGCGGCCAGCGCTGCCGCCAGACCCGCGGCGCCAGCGCCAACGACCAGCACATCGCAGTGTTGATGAAGGTGATCATAGCTGTCCGGATCAACTTCCATGGGGCTGCAGCCCAGACCAGCCGCCATACGGATGTACTTCTCGTAGGTCAGCCACATTGAGGCCGGCGCCATAAAGGTCTTGTAGTAGAACCCCGGCGGCATGAACTGCCCGCTCAGTTTGCCGATCAGGCCCATCAGGTCGCGTTGTACGTTCGGCCAGCCGTTGGTGCTGCTGGCGGTCAGGCCGTCATACAGCGCCTGCTGGGTGGCGCGTACGTTGGGTACCTGGGCCGCTTCGGTGCTGCCCAGCTGCACGATGGCATTGGGCTCTTCGGCGCCTGCGGCGACGATGCCGCGGGGGCGCGAGTATTTAAAGCTGCGGTTGACGATATCCACGCCGTTGGCCAGCAGCGCCGAGGCCAGGGTATCCCCGGGATGCCCTTGGTAACGCTCGCCATTGAAGGTGAAGCTCAACGTGTGGGAGCGGTCGATACGGCCGCCCGTGTTAAGGCGGTACATTTGTTGCTTTGACTGGCTCATGCCCGCACTCCTTCTTTTTGGCTTACCGCGTGGGCCAAGCGAGGCTGGTTCTGGCTACCGGCGGTAATCGACGGCTGCTCGCCCATTTTGTAGGTCTCGAGAATCTCGTAGCTCACGGTATGGCGCGTCACGTTGAAAAACTTGCGGCAACCCACCGCGTGCACCCACATCTCATGGTGAACGCCACGGGGGTTATCGCGGAAAAACAGGTAGTCACCCCATTCTTCATCACTACACGCCTCGGGCTCCTTGGGTCGCTCGATATGCGCCTGGCCCTTGGGGTGAAACTCCTCTTCCTCACGGTGTTCGCCGCAGTAGGGGCAGTAGATATAGAACATGCGGATACTCCTCTCGTATGAACCCTAATGAGCCACGCCAGCAGCGCCGTGCTCGTCGATCAGCGCACCGCTATGGAAGCGGAACATGGAGAACGGCTCGGCGATGGGGTGCATCTCCCCCCTAGCCAGGCTGGCGGCAAACACATGCCCCGATCCCGGCGTCGCCTTGAAGCCGCCGGTGCCCCAACCGCAGTTGAAGTACAGGCCTTTCACCGGTGTCTTGGAGATAATCGGACAGGCATCCGGGCAGGTATCGACGATGCCGCCCCATTGGCGGTTCATGCGCACCCGCGAGAAGATAGGGAACATCTCGACGATCGCCTGGAGCGTGTGCTCCACGGTGGGATAGCTACCACGCTGGCCATAGCCGTTATAGCCGTCGATGCCTGCACCGATGACCAGGTCGCCCTTGTCGGATTGGCTGACATAGCCATGCACATGATTAGACATCACCACGGTATCGAGAACCGGTTTGATAGGTTCGGAAACCAGCGCCTGCAGCGGGTGGGATTCCAGCGGCAGGTTAAAGCCGCCCATCTTGGCGAGCACGCTGGAATTACCGGCGGTCACGCAGCCCACGGTTTTGGCCTCGATGTCGCCACGGTTGGTGTGTACGCCGTAGATCTGGCCGTCACGAATCTTGAAGCCGGTGACTTCGGTCTGCTGGAGTATATCTACGCCATGGGCGTCAGCTCCCCGAGCATAGCCCCAGGCCACGGCATCGTGACGCGCCACACCTGCCTGAGGCTGCCAAGAAGCGCCCAATACTGGGTAACGGGCGCTGGTTGAGCAGTCCATAATCGGCACCAGGTCCTGTACACCACGGGCATCCAGCACCTCGCCGTAGATACCGTTCAAGCGGTTGGCGTTAACCCGACGCTGTATATCGCGCATGTCTTGGAGGGTATGCCCCAGGTTGAGCACACCACGTTGGGAGAACATCACATTGTAATTAAGATCCTGGGAGAGGCCTTTCCACAGCTTCATGGCATGTTCGTAAAGGGCTGCAGCTTCGTCCCATAAGTAGTTGGAGCGCACGATGGTGGTATTACGGGCAGTATTACCACCGCCCAGCCAACCTTTTTCTATTACCGCCACGTTCTTGACGCCGAACTCTTTAGCCAAGTAATAAGCCGTAGCCAAGCCGTGGCCGCCACCACCGACGATGATCACATCGTACTGCTTCTTAGGCGTAGGGTTGCGCCACTGGCGCTCCCAGTTCTCATGGTGGCTCAGCGCGTGCTTGACCAGGCCGAAGCCGGAATAGCGTTGCATAGTGGTCTCCTCTCAAGCAATGGCTTCGACGGCTTCAGCGGCGGATTCAACGTAGACAGGGTGCTGGGCACACACGTCGGTCACTTTGGCCAGCAGCTCGGCTTCAATGGAAGCGGTGTCGCCACCAGTGGCTAACGCGTCCAGGATGTCGCAAATCCATCCAGCCAGTTCACTACACTCTTGGGCATCGAAACCGCGAGTGGTGATCGCTGGGGTACCAATACGCAGGCCGGAAGTTACGAAGGGACTCTGAGGGTCGTTGGGAACCGTATTCTTATTGACCGTGATATGCGCGCGGCCAAGTGCTGCATCCGCATCTTTACCGGTAATGCCCTGGCGGATAAGGGAGACAAGAAAGAGGTGATCGTCGGTACCACCAGACACCACGTCATAGCCGCGCTCAACGAATACATTGGCCATCGCTCGGGCGTTATCAATCACCTGCTGTTGGTAGCGCACAAACTCCTGGTTCATGGCCTCTTTAAAAGCCACCGCCTTAGCGGCGATCACATGCATCAGCGGGCCACCCTGCTGGCCCGGGAACACTGCCCCATTGAGCTTCTTGTAGAGCGCATCATCGCCATGGGCGGAGAGAATTAAACCACCCCGTGGGCCGCGCAGCGTTTTATGAGTTGTGGTGGTCACCACATGGGCGAAGGGAAGCGGGCTTGGATAAAGGCCAGCGGCAACCAGGCCTGCGACATGAGCCATGTCAACCATCAGCCAAGCGCCTACCTCGTCGGCGATGGTGCGAAAGCGCCGCCAGTCCACAACGCGAGAGTAGGCGGAAAACCCAGCGATAATCATCTTCGGCTGGTGCTCGCGAGCCAAGCGTTCAACTTCTTCATAGTCGATCTCGCCAGTTTCTGGTTTGAGGCCATACTGTATGGCGTTGTAGTGCTTACCCGAAAAGTTGGGTGCAGCGCCATGGGTTAAGTGGCCGCCGTGGGCCAGACTCATGCCCAACACGGTATCGCCTGGAGATACTAGCGCCATGAAGACGGCAGCATTAGCCTGGGCCCCGGAATGTGGTTGCACATTGGCATAGTTGGCACTAAATAGGTTACAAGCTCGCTCAATTGCTAGAGCTTCAACCTTGTCAACGAACTCACACCCGCCGTAGTAACGGCGACCTGGATAACCTTCTGCGTACTTGTTGGTCAGCTGTGTGCCTTGCGCTTCCATAACAAGTTTACTGGTGTAATTTTCGGAGGCGATTAATTCAATATGCGCTTCTTGGCGAACCGTTTCTTCAGCAATTGCTTCAGCAAGCAACGTGTCGTAACTGGCCAAACGTGCATTGGGGGAAAAATTATTCTGAAGCATTACCGCCTCCTGATGAGTCACTTTTTTATTAAGTGCTGAACATACTCTTTAATGCTGATAAACCCAGGTCGCTTTCAACCAAAGTCACTATCAACGCGTTGTTACCGCGATACTATCGTTGGTGTGCGGGCCCAAGATGCTTGCCGACGTCACCACGCGATGTATTTGCGACATCGGCAAGATTTAGCCAATAACACGACTGACCCCGCCAAAAAAAGCAAAGCGCCCTAGACGGGAAGTAGCCGTTTAGGGCGCTTAAAACTAGGTAGCAAGGTGCTTGCCGGGGCTAAAAATCGACGACTAGATCCCCCTTCGGCCGGCTGCAGCACGACAGAATATAGCCTTCTTCGACATCCTCATCGGTAATACCACCGTTATGTTCCATTTCCACCTCACCTGATTTGAGTTCTACTCGGCAAGTACCGCAAATCCCCATTCCACAAGCCTTGGGGATATGCAAACCAAGCTTTGCCGCCGCCGCATGAACCGTCTCACCAGCCTGGATACGCACACTTTTCCCTGAAGAGGCGAATTCGATGCTGTGCAAGTCGCTGGTGTCGACATTTTCGGCTTCGACCTCTGCCTGTTCGGCCAGCTCAAGTACATCTTCACGCACTTCAACCGGCGTGGCGCCAAACGACTCTTCGTGGTAGTGATTCATGTCAAAGTTATGATGTCGCAGAATACTCTTGACGGCATTCATATAGGGGGTAGGGCCGCAACAAAATATCTCTCTCTCCATAAAGTCCGGCACTATCAACTCAAATAGTGGCTGCGTTAGGTAACCACGGTAGCCGGCCCAGGCCTCGCCGATATCCTCTTTGTTCTCGCAAATAATATGCAGCTTGAATTCAGGGATGCGCGAAAACATATGCACCAGCTCACGGTGATAAATCACATCACGCGGGGCACGGGCACTGTGTATGAACTCAACGTCGACAGCGGCGTTGGTATCAAAAAACCAGCGCGTCATGGACATCAAGGGCGTAATGCCCACACCGCCAGAGAGAAACAGCACTTTCTCGGCGGGGTAATCAATAGAATTAAAATTGCCAACTGGCCCGTGCACGGCCAGCTCATCGCCCACCTTCAAGTTGGCATGTAGCCAATTGGATACCTTTCCTCCCGGCACCTGCTTAACGGTGATGGAAAAGCTGTAAGGAATAGAGGGAGAACTGGAAATCGTATAGGAGCGCATGATCGGCTGGTGATCAATCTCAAGCTCCAGCGTGACGAACTGACCTGGCTTGAAGAAGAACAGCACAGGCTGCTCGGCCATGAAACAGAACGTGCGCACATCCTGGGTTTCCTGGATCACCTTGACGCAACGCACCTGGTGGCGGCCGTTGGTCCAGGTTTGGGTCGTGACCGGATTGAAGAAATTAGTTGTCATTGTCGCCTCTGCCTGACCAGCCTTCATCACCATGCATCGCCGAACCGTATTTGCGATACGGTCAGCACCTTTGAGCTGCATTTTGGGGACGCGCCTGCCGACCGACTTACCTGACAGCGACTCGCACTTACCTCGTGCCACTCTTTATCGTTTAGAAACCTCTTTTTTAGTCGCCACTACGCCATCTAATGTCGCGGGCAGACAATTGGTAGGCCAGCGCCTGCAACACAATCGATACCTGACGTCAGGCCACATTTGAATCAAACGCCAGGTTACGCAACAGAGCAACAAGATACGCAATCTTGACTATCGGCCGATTCGCAGCCCTTGAGGGGGGAGCGGAGGTTTACGAGGATACTGGTAATGGAAAAAAGTGTTTCTAATCGGATGGATGACCCACTCGCTGCGGCTCGTGAGTCAACGGTCCATATGCTGCAGGAAAGAGAGCGTACCTTTTCGCTTGCGCAGCCGTTTTACAACGATGCCCGCCTGTTCGCGCTTGATATGCAGGAGGTCTTCGAGAAAGAGTGGCTGTTTGCGGGCATGACGTGCGAAATCCCGGCCAAGGGTAACTTCATGACATTGGATATCGGTGATAATCCCATTGTCATCGTTCGCGGCAGTGAAGGCGCTGTTCATGCGTTTCACAATGTCTGCCGGCACCGCGGGTCGCGCCTTTGCGTAAAAGATAAAGGCAAGGTGGCAAAACTCGTCTGCCCCTACCACCAGTGGACCTACGAACTTGATGGTCGATTGCTGTTTGCCGGCAGCGACATGGGCACTGACTTCGACCTCGACCAGTTTGGCCTCAAGCCGGTCAGCGTGCACACCGCCGGCGGCTTCATCTTTATCAATCTTAGCGATGAACCGCCCGCGATTGACGAATTTCTGACAACGCTTGAGCATTATCTTGAGCCGTACCAAATGGACAACGTCAAGGTCGCCACCGAGTCCAGCATCGTCGAGCAAGCCAACTGGAAGCTGGTCATCGAAAACAACCGCGAGTGCTATCACTGCAACGGCGCTCACCCCGAGCTGCTGAACTCGCTGCAGGAGTTCGATGACACCGACGACCCGCGCGCCACACCCGCCTACAAAGCGCTGGTGGCCCGCAAACAGGCAGACTGGGACCAGGAGCAGGTTCCCTATCAGCTTACGCGGCTTGGCCAGCGTAACCGCCTGACCCGTACGCCGCTGCTAGATGGTATCGTGTCGATGACCATGGACGGCCAGCCCGGCTGCAAAAAGCTGATGGGGCGCCTGAAAAGCCCCGACATGGGCTCTCTACGCATCCTGCATCTGCCCAACTCGTGGAATCACTTTATGGGTGATCACGCGGTGGTCTTTCGTGTGCTACCGCTTGGCCCGCAGCAAACCGTGGTGACCACCAAGTGGCTGGTTCACAAGGATGCCGTGGAAGGCGTTGACTACGATCCCGAGCAGCTCCGCCGAGTATGGGATGCGACCAACGACCAGGATCGCCAACTCGCCGAAGAGAACCAGCGTGGCATTAACTCCAAGGCTTACCAACCGGGCCCTTACTCTGAAACCTATGAGTTCGGTGTTATCGACTTTATCGACTGGTACGCCGCCCGCATGCTCGAGAACCTAGGATATGAGGCGCCGACGTTACACTTAGCCCAAGGGTAAAACTTGAAGGATCAAGGCAGTGACGTCTAGGACTTAGCCAGGGTAGTTGACAACGTGTACACATAAGAGACACCTGTGTACACTTTGCCACACTATTCCTAGACTATTCTTAGAGAACTGCTCAATGCCATCCACCGATACGCCCACCGCTAAAGGCTCCCAAGACGTCTGGCTTGAGGCGGCGTTTGAGCTGCTATTGGAATCGGGCGTCGATAGCGTACGTATTCTTTCCCTGGCCAAGCGACTAAAGCTTTCTCGAACCAGTTTTTACTGGTTCTTCAAGGATCGCGAGGCACTGCTGGAGGCACTGATTGCACGCTGGCGTGAAAAGAATACCCAAGGGCTAGTGCATCAGACCGAAGCCTATGCCGAGAATATCGTCGAAGCGATGCTCAATGTCTTCGACTGCTGGCTGGACCCTAAACTGTTCGACTCCCCGCTAGAGTTCGCCATGCGCAGCTGGGCGCTACAGTCAGCATCCGTAGTGAGTGAAATCGATGCAGCTGATGCCACCCGTATCGAAGCACTGGCGCGAATGTTCCAGCGCTACGGCTATGATCCGCTGGCGGCCAACGTTCGTGGTCGCACCATCTACCTAACCCAGATCGGCTATATCTCGATGAAGACCCAGGAACCGCTTGAGGTGCGCATGCAGCGCATCCCCGCCTATGTCGAGATCTTCACCGGCCAGCCCCCTGGCGCAAGGGAGTTACAACGCTTCCATGCCCGCCATGGATATTATTCTCCAACTGGCACTTACTAGCCCACAGCAAGCCTGATCGGCTAACACCACCTACCTCCCAACCGTACTAGCGGTTAAACATGCTCGCCTCGAAATGTACATCATTGAACATTTAATTGACAACAATGAACATTAGCACCTAGATTTATTAAATACACAATAAAATGGCGTCCTGCCCATGCTTAACGATCCGCTGCTGCAGCCCTTCCAGCTCAAACATCTAACCCTGAAAAACAGGCTTATGATGACAGCTCATGAGCCCGCTTATCCTGAGGATGGGATGCCCAAGGCGCTCTACCGGGCCTACCACGTCGAGCGCGCCAAGGCAGGCCTTGGCCTGACTATGACTGCCGGATCCGCCGCAGTAGCCAAGGACAGCCCGCCCGTGTTCAACAACATACTCGCCTATAAGGATGAAGTGGTGCCCTGGATGCGTGAGCTGACCGACGCCTGTCACGAGCATGGCACCGCAGTGATGATCCAACTCACCCACCTGGGCCGACGCACTCGTTGGGACAAGGGCGACTGGCTGCCAGCGCTGTCGCCTTCTCACCGTCGCGAGGCGTCCCACCGCGCCTTTCCCAAGCAGGTCGAGGATTGGGATATCGAGCGCCTAATCCGCGACTACGCCGATGCCGCCGAGCGCATGCATGCCGCCGGTCTCGATGGCATCGAGCTACAGGCCTATGGCCACCTGATGGATCAGTTCTGGTCACCGCTGACCAATACTCTTGAGGAACCTTATGGCGGCGATCTCGATAACCGACTGCGTTTCACCTTCGATGTGCTGCGCGCCATTCGCCAGCGGGTGGGTGAGGCGTTTATCGTCGGTGTGCGCTACACCGGCGACGAGATGCTGCCGGGTGGGCTGACCTCCGGCGATGGGCTGGAGATATCACTACGCTTGAAGAGTAGCGGCCTGGTCGACTTCCTCAACGTGGTTCGCGGCCACATCGACACCGATGCAGGGCTCACCGACGTGATTCCCATCCAGGGCATGCCCAGCGCCCCGCACCTGGATTTTGCCGGCGAAATACGTCGTGAGATCGACTTCCCCACCTTCCATGGCGCCAAAATCCAGGATGTCGCCACTGCCCGTTATGCCATCGCCTCTGGAAAGGTCGACATGATCGGCATGACCCGTGCCCACATGGCCGACCCGCACATCGTGCGCAAGATCGCCGAAGGGCGAGAGGAAGAGATCCGCCCCTGCGTCGGCGCCAACTACTGCCTTGATCGCATCTATCAAGGCGGTGCCGCCTACTGCATCCATAACGCCGCCACCGGGCGCGAAACCACCATGCCCCACACTATTCCCAAGGCGGCACAACAACGGCGAGTCGTAATTATCGGCGCAGGGCCAGCAGGGTTGGAAGCCGCTCGTGTCGCCGGTGAGCGTGGCCATTCGGTGGTGGTATTAGAAGCCGCCAGCGATGCGGGGGGGCAGGTACGTCTCACGGCGCAGAGTGAGCGACGTCGCGAGATGCTGGGCATCATCGATTGGCGCCTGTCGCGCTGTGAAGCACTCGGCGTCGAGATCCGCTACAACGTCTGGGCCGAAGCCGAGGAGGTGCTCGCCGAAAAACCCGATGTGGTGATCGTGGCTACCGGTGGCTACCCGATGGAAGACCAGCCCGCAGTCGGCAGCGACTTAGTCGTCAATACCTGGGACATACTCTCCGGGCACGTGCCACCGGGCAAACGGGTATTGCTGTTTGACGATGCAGGCGACCATGCCGCCCTTCAGGCTGCGGAGATCATTGCCGCCGCGGGGGCCGAGCTTGAGATTATGACGCCGGACCGCACCTTCTCCGCCGAGATCATGGCCATGAACCTTGTGCCCTACATGCGTTCCCTACAGCGTGCCAACGTCACCTTCACGCCGACTTACCGGCTGAAGTCCGTGCAGCGCGACGGCAACCAACTGCTCGCCGAAATCACCAGCGATTATGTGATTCACGGCCAGCAAGATACGGGGCAAGAGCGGCGTATCGACCAAGTGGTGGTCAACTACGGCATCACACCGATGGCCGATATCTATTTCGAGCTAAAACCCCACTCCAGCAACCGCGGCGAGGTGAATTACGATAACCTGATCGTGGGCGCCCCCCAGACCATGACTAGCAACCCGGATGGCCGCTTCCAGCTGTTCCGGATCGGCGATGCCGTCGAGTCTCGGAACACTCACGCGGCTATCTACGATGCGCTCAGGTTGGTTAAGGACATTTAGTTTCCACAGCAAACCAGTGCAGCATTAACGCTGTTTGGGCTCAATCGGGAGAGAGGCCCCGTAGCCGCTCACTACGCCGGCGTAGCAGTTCAAGGGTGGTGAGCATCATCATCGATAGCAATACCAGCATGGTCGCTACAGCGAGGATCGTCGGGCTGATCTGCTCGCGAATGCCCGACCACATCTGGATCGGCATGGTGCGCTGTTCAGGACCTGCAATGAACAGCACCACCACCACCTCGTCGAAGGACGTGATGAAGGCGAACAGCGCCCCTGACACCACCCCCGGCGTGACCAGTGGCAGCACCACCTTGAAGAAGGTGCGCGTGGGATTGGCCCCAAGACTATGCGCCGCACGGATCAGCGTGGTGTCGAAGCTGGATAGCGTGGCCGTCACGGTAATGACCACGAAGGGAATGCCGAGCGCCGTATGTGCCAGAATCACACCCACGTAGGTTTGGGCGAGATTGACCTTGGAAAAGAAGAAGAACATCGCCGCCGCTGAAATGATCAACGGCACGATCATCGGCGAAATCAAAAGCGCCATGATCGCGCCGCGAGCTGGCATGTGCCGACTCGACAACCCCAGTGCCGCTACCGTCCCCAATACTGTGGCCAGCAGCGTGGACGCTATACCGATGATGAAGCTGTTCTTGATGGCATTGAGCCACGCGCTCGAGGTAAAGAAATCCTCATACCAGCGCAACGAATAACCGGCTGGGTCGAAGGTCAGCATTTCCTTGCTGAAGGTGAAGTAGGGCTCGGCATTGAATGACAACGGTATGATCACCAATAGCGGTCCGATGAGGAATAGGAAGACCAGGCCGCAGATGATCAGAAAGACATAATGCCAGATACGCTCGCCACGGGTGGCGTAGGAAGGAATGGCCATGGTTTACCCCAGTTTGACCTTGTCGACGCCGATCAGACGATTGAACACCAGATAACAGATAATCACCACGAACAGCAGGATGGAGGCAATCGCGGCCGCCAGCCCCCAGTTGAGCGATGTCTGCATATGGTAGGCGATGTAATTCGTGATGAAGCGCCCCGACTGCCCGCCCACCAGCGCCGGCGTGATGTAGTAACCGATCGACAGTATGAACACCAGGATGCCGCCAGCGGCAATGCCTGGAATCGTTAGAGGGAAGTAGACCCGACGGAAACTGAGAAACGGTTTGCCCCCCAACGAGCGCGCGGCTCGCATGTAGCTGGGTGGAATGGTCTTCATCACCGAGTAGAGCGGCAGGATCATGAAAGGCAGCAGGATATGCGTCATGGCGATGATCGTGCCCATCTTGTTGTGGATCATCTGCCAGCGCGCCTCATCGGCGATCACGCCGAGGGCCACCATGACGTCGTTGAGCACGCCCTGTGACTGCAGGATGGCGATCCAGGTGGTGGTGCGCACCAGCAGCGAGGTCCAGAAAGGCAGCAGCACCAGAATCATCAGCAGGTTGGAATGGCGCATTGGCAGATTCGCCAGCAAAAAGGCCACCGGAAACCCGAGCACCAGCGTCAGACCGGTGATGACGGCGCTCATCCACAGCGTTCGCCAAAACAGGGTTCCATGGATCTGCATATGTTCCGGCACCTTGACGATTTCGCCATCGGGGCTCAACTGGCGATCCACCGCCGCCAGATAATACGACACCGTATAAGGAGACGCCTCGCGCTGGATCAGCTTCCAGGTATCGAGCTCTCCCCAGGTATTGTTAACCTCGATAAGCGACTCGCGATAGGGCGGCTCCAAAGTGCCGACGCGGCGCGCCGTGCGGCTGATAGTTGAACGCATGCCCGACTTCTCATAGTTCAGCCGGCTGGATAAAAGCCCCAGATTGCGTTCCTGCTGACCTTCGCGGAGGTCCTCGGCCAAGGCGGCAAAGGCGGCCTCATTGGGTAAAGACTCACCGTTCCAGCCTTCCAGCGCTGAAACAGTGCGGGATAAATGGGTAGACACTTCCGGGTTATCGACACTGCGCCACAGCATTTCGAACAAGGGCATCAAAAAGGCAATAAACAGGAATGCCAGTAGCGGCGCAACCAGCAACAGCGCCTTGATTTTCGAGCGTCGCACGGTACGACGCAGGCTGACCTTAAGCGGCACACCATCGGCCGTTGTCAGAGGAGCTGCAGGCGGTTCGGACACGTAGTTCTCTCCGTCAGGCGAAAGAAACGATCAGCAACGATCGGCTATCGGCATGCTGCCGCCCGATGGTCACCGGGCGGCAGCAGCGCCTTACTGGGACAGCCAGGCGTTGAAGCGCTGGGTCAGCTCATCGTTGTAGTCGGCCCAGAACAGGTCGTCCTTTTGTAGCGCCGTTTCGAAATTCGGCTCGTGGGTCGGCATGTGCGGCGTCATATCGATGCCGGTTTCGGCATGGGTGGACACTAATTCAGACGAGGAGAGACGAGCCGGGCCATAGGAAATGTACTGGGCCTGATCGGCGAGTCGCTGGGTGTCGGTGGCGAAGTAGAGATAGTCCTTCACCTTGTCGAGCTTGCCGGTGGGCACAACCCAGCCGTCCAGCTCGAACACCTGCGCATCCCAGATGATCTCGAAGGGCTGGTCTTCAGTGACCATGGCATTGAAGATCCGGCCATTGTAGGCGGAGGCAAAGGCGACTTCCTGATCGGCCAGCAGCTGAGGCGGTTGGGCGCCCTCCTCCCACCAGATGACCTCGTCCTTGATGGTATCCAGCTTGTCGAAGGCACGCTGTACGCCTTCTTCTGTCTCGAGCATGGCGTAGACCTCATCACGATCGACGCCATCGGCGATCAAAGCCCATTCCATGTTGTTGATCGGCTTGCGTAGCAGGGCCCGCTTGCCGGGATAGTTTTCCAGGTCGAAGACATCCTCGATGGTGCTGGGCTGGACGTCCTCGGGGAACATCTCGCTGTTGTAGGCGACGATATTAGAATAGACGATGGAGGCCACAAAGCAGTCACCCAAGGCACCGTCGACGAAGTCCTCGCTGGGCGGCGTGCCATCCGGAGCGTCGGCCAGCAGCTCATCGTGATCGAGCGGCTCGATTAGCCCTTCATCACAGGCGATCATGGCATCGGCGGGGAGCATGTCGACCAGGTCCCAGGTCACGTTGCCTGCCTGGGATTGGGCGCGCAGCCCCGCCAGGGCGTTACCGCTACGGTCGATATTGACGATCTCGTCTCCAGTCTTCTCCATCCAAGGCTTATCGTAAGCCTCATGTTGGCTCATGCTGTAAGCACCGCCCCAGGAAACAATGTTCAACGTCTGCTGGGCATGGGCACTAACCGCCACTGCCAGTGCCGACACTCCCACGGCAGCGATACCTGTTTTAAAAACGCGATTGCTGATACTGGTTTTCATAGGGATTCTCCGTTTATTGTTGCAATCGCCGCCGGCACCATGGGATGCCAAGAAACGGCGCACTTGACTGCCGTCCTGCTTATGCATCCAGCGCGCGGCAATCGGCGCTCGACCAGCCGACCTGAATTTGCTGGCCAGGGCGCATCACCCCACCCCCTTGGGCATTGGGCGTTTTCAAAATAAAATCATCATTACCGCACACCGACACCCGCGTGCGCAGATGGTCGCCCAGGTAGATAACCTCCTGCACCGTGGCGGTGAACTGGTTGTCGAACTGCGCGTTGGCGTCGCCCGACAGGATGCTGACACGCTCTGGTCTCAGCGACAGCGTCGTACGCGAGCCCACGTCCCCCACCGCCACCGGTTTGGCAATCACGGTGTCGCCGCTATCCAGGCGCACCTTGCAGTCATCGCCGAGGTGCTCGCTGACCTCGCCGACCAACCGATTGTTCTCGCCGATGAAATACGCCACAAAGGCATTTTCCGGTCGTTCGTAAAGTTCATCCGGTGAGGCTAACTGCTGCACAATGCCGTCATTAAAGACCGCAATGCGGTCAGACATGGTCAATGCTTCGGTCTGGTCGTGGGTGACGTAGATCATGGTGACGCCGAGGCTGGCATGAATGCGTTTGATCTCGTACTGCATTTCCTCGCGAAGATTCTTATCCAGCGCGCCCAGCGGTTCGTCCATCAGCACCAGTTCAGGCTCGAATACCAGTGCGCGGGCCAACGCCACGCGCTGCTGCTGGCCACCGGAGAGCTGCGCCGGGCGGCGATCGCCAAACTCCTCCAGGCGCACCATGGCCAGTGCCTTGGCCACTTTCTCCTTGATCTCCGCCTTGCTGAGATGGCGCACCTCAAGCGGGAAAGCAAGATTCTCGGCCACCGTCATGTGCGGGAACAGCGCATAGTTCTGGAACACCATGCCGATGCCGCGCTTGTGCGGCGGCAAGCCACTGATCGGCTCGTCTTTCAGCAGAATCTCACCATGGGTGGGGGTTTCGAAGCCTGCCATCATCATCAGGCAGGTGGTCTTACCGGAGCCCGAAGGGCCTAGCAGGGTGACGAATTCGCCCTTGCGGATATCAAGGTTGAAATCTTTGACGACCAGTTCGACACCGTCATAACTCTTTTGGACATTGACGAAGCGGGCGAAATTCGACGGTATTTCCGTCGTTGCCTCCCTCGCCTCCCCAGCGTCTGCAAGGGTCTCGTTCATGCACATTCCCCGATAAAAGTCCCGTTGCGGCAAGGCGAGTGCACAATCTAAAACGCACTCACACCCCGACACGCATCCCCTAGAACCTGATTGATTTATATTTTTTCTTAATGCTTGCTAACGACCATAAGGGTTGCTCGTAGCGCATGACAATTTTCGTCGGGACAATTAGCGTTGAATATCAACATGCCACAGACACAGCAAAGTCAACTACGAACGGGTTCCTTTAACGTCGAAAAGTGGCATCGCCCATGGAAGCTACTCCATGGACGGTAGGTCTTCGCCATCAATCAGGCCGCACCCGTAGGGCTCAAACGGCAGGCCGCATACTTGAACTCCGGAATCTTGCCAAAGGGGTCTAGCGCCGGATTGGTCAATAGATTCGCCGCCGCTTCCCCGTAACAGAAAGGCACGAACACCATACCCTCTGGCATGCCCGGATCCGTCCTCGCCTTGAGGGTAATGGCCCCTCGCCGGGTGGCGATGGTCAGCTCATCGCCCGGCGCCATCCCCAGCCGGATAAACTCAGCGGGTGCCAGGCTCGCCACAGCTTCCGGTTCCAGGTCATCGAGCACTTTGGCCCGGCGGGTCATAGAACCGGTATGCCAGTGCTCCAACTGGCGACCGGTGGTCAGTACCGTCGGGTAGTCGTTATCTACCGGCTCACCCGGGGGCAGCGGGCACGTAGGCGCGAACTTCGCCCGACCGCTGGCGGTTGGGAAGGCCTCAGTAAAGACCACGTCGTGCCCCGGTGCGTCCTCTGCTGGACAGGGGTAGGTCACCGACTGCTCGCGCTCGAGACGCTCCCAGGAAATATGGTTGAGAGAGGCCATGCCTTGCTTCATCTCGGCGAAAACGTCCCGTGGATGTTGATAGTTCCAGTCCAGGCCAAAGCGCTTGGCGATTTCCTGGATAATCCACCAGTCCGGCTTGGCTTGGCCCGGTAGCGGCAACGCCGCACGCCCCATTTGAACCTGCCGATTGGTGTTGGTGACGGTGCCGTTTTTCTCAGGCCAGGCGGAGGCAGGCAGAATGACATCGGCAAACTGGGCAGTCTCAGTGACAAACAGATCCTGCACCACCAGATGTTCCAGCTTGGCCAGGGCGGCCCGGGCATGGGCCAGATCCGGGTCGGACATCGCCGGGTTTTCACCCTGGATATACATGCCGCGAATAGTGCCCGCGGTGATGGCGTCCATGATTTCCACCACGGTGAGGCCGGGTGTAGGGTCCAGCTTGGTATTCCACAGCTCTTCGAAGGCACTGCGTACCTGGGCATCGCTAACGGGCTGGTAGTCCGGCATCACCATGGGAATCAGACCGGCATCAGACGCGCCCTGAACGTTGTTCTGCCCCCGCAAAGGGTGCAGGCCGGTGCCAGGGCGGCCGGTCTGGCCGCAGGCCAACGCCAGCGAGATCAGACAGCGGGCGTTATCGGTGCCGTGGGTGTGCTGGGAAATGCCCATGCCCCAGAAAATCATCGCCCGTTCGGCGTTGGCATAGAGCCTGGCCACCTCGCGAATGGTCTCGGGCTCAACGCCGCACAGACCGCTCATCGCCTCGGGGGTCATGTCGACGGTATGAATTTTCAGGGCCTCGAAGCCCTCAGTATGCGCGGCGATATAAGCCGTATCATAAAGTTCTTCGCTGATAATCACATTGAGAATGGCATTAAACAGGGCCACGTCGGCGCCCGGTGAAAAGCGCACGCTCAGGTGGGCGTAGGCATCCAGCGACTGACCACGGGGGTCGATTATCACTATCTTAGTACCGCGTTTGGCGGCCTGTTTAAAGAAGGTGGCCGCCACCGGATGGTTCACCGCAGGATTACAGCCGGTAAGAATCACCACGTCGGCCTGGCTTGCCTGCATAAAGGAGGCGGTTACCGAGCCTGAACCAATACACTCCATGAGTGCCGCCACGGAGCTGGCGTGGCACAAACGGGTACAGTGATCCACATGGTTGGAGCCAAAGCCGGTACGCACCAGCTTCTGGAACAGCCACGCCTCTTCGTTGGAGCACTTGGCGCTACCGAATCCCGCCAGGGCATCAGGGCCATGATTCACTTTAAGGTTCACAAGCCCGCTGGCAGCAACCTCAAGGGCTTCGTCCCAGCTAGCCTCGCGGAAATTCGTCAGGGGCTTGGCGGGATCGAAGTCTGGGTCGATTCCCTTTGCGACACCCTCGCGACGAATCAGCGGGGTGACAAGCCGGGATGGATGGCGCGGATAGTCATAGCCGAAGCGGCCTTTAACACATAGCCGGTTCTCATTAGAGGGGCCGTCGCGGCCCTCCACATAAAGGATCTCATCGTCCTTGATATGGTAGGTGAGCTGGCAACCCACCCCGCAGTAGGGGCATACCGAGTCCACCTTACGGTCGGCGACGGCAGAATCGCCGCGGCCCTCTTCGTTGACCAGGGTAGCGGGCATCAGGGCGCCGGTGGGGCAGGCTTGAACACACTCGCCACACGCCACGCAGGTGCTATCCCCCATAGGGTCGTCGAAATCAAACACGATCTTGGACGCCGCCCCCCGGTGAGCCAGTCCGATCACGTCGTTAACCTGTACTTCGCGACAGGCACGCACACACAGGTTGCACTCGATGCAGGCGTCAAGATTGACGCGCATGGCCGAGTGACTGCTGTCCTGCGCCAGGCTATCCGCCCGGGACGCCACATGGTGCACGGTGGGCGCCTCGCGCCCGTTGCGCCTGGGCAGCTTGCGGCGCACCGCCGTGGCATCAATAGCCAGTTGGTCGGCCATGGCCCAAAAATGGCTTGAGCTGTCGGGGCTCTCTTCCCGCTCAGGCTGGTCGACCAGCAGCATCTCCATGACCATCTTGCGGGCCGTGTAGGCTCGTTCGGAGTTGGCGCTCTTGACCACCATACCGGGGGCCGCTTCGCGCAGACAGCTGGCGGCCAGTGCCCGCTCGCCTTCGATTTCCACCATACAGGCGCGGCAGTTGCCGTCGGCGCGGTAGCCGCTGGCGTCCTTGAAACACAGGTGAGGAATGGTCTCGCCGGCGCGCTTGGCCACCTGCCAGAGGCTTTCACCGGGGTAAGCGATGACGTCAACGCCGTCCAGCGTCAGCGTGAAGCTTGTACCTAGGCTCTGTTCGCTCATCCTCATGTTCATCCCCCTACCCCTTGACAATTACGTTCTGGGCGGCAAGTTCACCGCGAAAATCCTTGAGCAGCCCCAGCACCGGGTTAGGCGCCGCCTGGCCGAGCCCGCAAATGGAGGCATCGATCATTACCTGGGAAAGCTGCGTCATCAGCCCGGCATCCCATTCGTTGCGTTCGAGCAGGGTGAGCATTTTTTCCGTACCCACCCGGCAGGGGGTGCATTGACCACAGGACTCGTCGGCAAAGAAGGCCAATAGATTGGTCGCCACCCCGCGCAGATCGTCCTGGTCGGAAAGCACGATCACCGCAGCGGAACCGATAAAACAGCCGTGCTCCTGAAGGGTGTCAAAGTCGAGGGGGATATCGGCCTTGGACGCCGGCAGAATGCCACCCGAGGCACCGCCGGGCAGGTACGCCGTTAGTCGGTGGCCGTCGGCCATGCCGCCACAATACTCGTCAACCAATTCGCTAAGGGTGATCCCCGCAGGCGCTAAATAGACGCCTGGGCGTTTGACCCGGCCCGAAACCGAGAAACTGCGCAGCCCCACGCGGCCATGGCGACCCTGGCTAGAGAAAGCCTCAGCGCCGCGCTGCCAGATCATCGGGATCCAGTAGACGGTCTCGACGTTATTGACCAGCGTTGGGCGGTCAAAGAGCCCCTTCTGGGCCACAAACGGAGGACGATGGCGGGGCTTGCCCGGTTTGCCTTCCAGGGACTCAATCATCGCCGACTCTTCGCCGCAGATGTAAGCACCCGCGCCGCGGCGCAGCACGATGTAACCCGGCGCCACCCACCCTGCAGCCTCAAGCTCGCCAATCGCCTCGCGCACCACGCTATGTAACGCTGGGTACTCATCGCGTAGGTAGATATACAGCGCCTCGGCGTCTACCGCCCAGGCGCTGACCAAGGCCCCTTCAAGAAATTGATGAGGTGAGCGCTCCAGGTAATAGCGGTCCTTGAAGGTACCGGGCTCGCCCTCGTCGGCGTTGATGGCGCAGTAGCGGGGGCTAGCCTCCTGACGTACGAACGTCCATTTTTTGAAGGTAGGGAAACCCGCGCCACCCAAGCCACGCAGATTGGCCTGCTGCATCGCCTCCATCAGCGCTTCTACCGTAACGCTGCCGTCATGACAGGCCTGGAGCAACGCCATACCGCCCTCGCGGCGATAGTCGCCCAGTCGCTGCCAGTCAACGGGAGCGGGGTGAAAGTGGCCCTTTTCGATCACCGACGCAATACGCGCCTGGGTGGCGAACAGCACATGATGGTGGCCTACTTCGGCTACTGGCGCCGTGTCGCAGCGTCCCATGCAGGGGGCCCGCAGTATCCGCACCTGTTCGATATCCACGTTCGCTTCAAGCTGTGCTTTAAGCGCCTCGGCACCGGCTAGCTGGCAGGTTAGGGAATCGCAAACGCGAATGGTCACTGCCGGCGGCGGCAGCTGATCGTCGTGGATGACGTCGAAGTGCGCATAGAAAGTGGCTGTCTCGTAGACGGCCGCCATGGGCAGGTTCATGTAAGCCGCCAAGGCACGCAAATCCGCCAGCAATAGATGGCCCTGGGTGTCCTGAATGGTATGCAGGTGTTCAATAAGTAGGTCGCGGCGGCGCAGCGTGGCGTTCTGTCGTTCGTCGCCCAGCAGTTCACACAACCCCTCAAGAAGGCGGGGATCAAGTTCACGGCCACGGGGTTTACCGCGGAAGCGGCGCTTGGGGGACACGGTCTGGACGGTCATTGAATACCCATTATTATCTTGATCGGTTTTATACCGGATGAACGAAGACGGCACCCCGCGGGGCGCCGTCTAGGGTCGCACTAACCTGCCCTCAGGCAAGGGCAGGGCTTGTTACTCAGTACTTATTAAATGAGTTATTAAGCCACGCTGCTATGGGGGTCAATGACGAATTTCTTAGCAGCGCCGCCATCGAAGTCGGCATAGCCCTGGGGTGCCTGATCCAAAGTGATCATCTGGACATTCACCGCATCGGCGATATTGACCTTGCCAAACAAGATCGCCTGCATCAACGGGCGATGGTACTTCATCACCGGACACTGGCCCGTATGGAAGCTGTGGGACTTGGCCCAACCAAGACCAAAGCGCATGCTCAGAGCGCCCTGCTTGGCAGCGTCGTCAGCCGCGCCCGGGTCTTCAGTCACATATAGACCCGGAATACCGATCTGACCACCCGCCCGGGTCAACGACATCGCCGAGTTGAGCACCGTGGCGGGCGCTTCTTTGCCGTGATTGCAGCCACAGGCGTGAGCTTCGAAGCCGACGCAGTCGACAAAGGCATCGACCTCACGCTCGCCGAGGATCACCTCAATCTTGTCGGCCATATCGCCGTCCTGGGTCAGATCGATGGTCTCGCAGCCAAAGCTGCGGGCCTGGGCCAGACGCTCTTCGATCATGTCGCCGACGATCACGCAGGCCGCACCCAGTAGCTGAGCGGAAACCGCGGCCGCCAGACCTACCGGGCCAGCACCAGCAATATAGACAGTACTGCCGGGGCCGACACCAGCTGTAACGCAGCCGTGGAACCCAGTGGGGAAGATATCGGAGAGCAGGGTCAGATCCTTGATCTTCTCCATGGCCTGATCGGCATCTGGGAACTTCAGCAGGTTAAAGTCAGCATAGGGAACCATGACATATTCGGTCTGGCCGCCGACCCAGCCGCCCATATCCACATAGCCGTAGGCGGCGCCAGGACGAGATGGATTGACGTTGAGGCAGATACCGGTGCGGCCTTCTTTACAGTTGCGGCAGCGACCACAGGCAATGTTGAACGGCACCGAGACTAGATCGCCCGGACGTATGTACTCAACGTCGCGGCCGCACTCCACAACCAGGCCGGTGATCTCGTGGCCAAGTACCAGGCCCGACGGCGCAGTAGTGCGGCCGCGCACCATGTGCTGGTCGCTGCCACAAATATTGGTGGTCACGACCTTGAGAATCACGCCGTGCTCGCATTTGCGATTGCCGAGGGCGAGTTCAGGATAGGCGATGGACTCAACGGCGACCTCTCCCGGCCCCTTGTAGACCACTCCGCGGTTGGCTGCATTCATGGCTGGCTCCTGTGGCTTATTGTTCTGTTCATGATGGTTGATTGCGCTATCCCACCCTATCCCCTCCGCGCATTGGGACTTACCCCAAAAAGGCACTCACATATCTATTCAAGACATCCTAGCCAAGATGAATAGATAGAGGTCGCTTTCACGACACTCCTCCTTTGCAACAGGCCCAACAATTCATAGCGTCGGCAATGTGACGCAACCCCGACGTCTAACAAGAGCCACCAAGGAAACCCAATGAAAAACAATGACGACCCGGTTCTGTCGCCTGGACAGGACAATACCCAGATAATGGGGTTGGATTTTCATAACCCCGTCTTTCCACTCTCCGCTCTCGCCATTCTGCTGTTCATTCTTTACGCACTGGTTTACCCAGATGCCGCTAATACTCACCTTGGGTTTGCCAAGAACTGGTCGATCGAACACTTCGACTGGCTATTCATGATTGCGGGTAACGTTTTTGTGGTTTTCTGCCTCGTACTGATCTGCTTGCCGCTAGGTCGGATTCGTCTTGGCGGCAAAGATGCCAAGCCGGAATACTCGCGCACCTCCTGGTTCGCCATGCTGTTTGCGGCAGGCATGGGCATTGGTTTGATGTTCTGGAGCGTTGCTGAGCCGGTGGCCTATTATACCGATTGGTACGGAACGCCCTTGAATGCGCCGGCGGGGACGCCGGAAGGCGCCAGCGCCGCCATGGGGGCGACGATGTTCCACTGGGGACTGCACCCCTGGGCCATTTATGGCGTGGTGGCACTCTCACTCGCTTTCTTCGCTTATAACAAGGGCCTGCCACTAACACTGCGCTCCGCCTTTTACCCCATTCTTGGCGAGCGAACCCGCGGTTGGGCAGGCCATATCATGGATATTCTTGCCGTACTCTCAACCATTTTTGGCCTGGCCACCTCGCTCGGTTTTGGTGCTACCCAAGCGGCCAGCGGGCTTGCCTACGTGTTCGGCACTCCCAATACCATCGGAACGCAACTGGCAATTATTGTGGTGGTTACAGTGATCGCGCTGATCTCGGTATGGCGGGGTCTCGACGGTGGCGTCAAGCTATTCTCGAACATCAACATGGTCATTGCGGCGGCGCTGCTGCTGTTTGTATTTATCGCCGGGCCGACCCTGATGATTCTGACAGGCATCGGCACCACGGCGCTGGACTACGTGAGCCACCTTTTGCCGCTGTCGAACTGGATTGGCCGTGAGGACGACACCTGGTATCACGGCTGGACGATCTTTTACTGGGCGTGGTGGATCTCTTGGTCTCCGTTTGTCGGCATGTTTATCGCTCGCGTATCCCGGGGGCGCACGGTGCGTGAATTTCTGATCGCGGTACTGCTGGTGCCAACGCTGGTCACGCTGGTATGGATGAGCGCCTTTGGCGGCACGGCACTTTTTCAAGCCTCAAACGGCGTGGGTGAGCTGGCCAACGGCATTGGTGACGTCTCGCTAGCTATGTTCCATATGCTGGAGCAGCTGCCCATGACCAGCATAACGTCGACGCTGGGGATTATTCTGGTACTGGTATTTTTCATTACCTCTTCAGACTCCGGCTCGCTGGTGATAGATAGCATCACCGCTGGCGGCAAAACCGATGCACCCAAGGGCCAGCGAGTGTTCTGGGCAGCGCTGGAAGGCATTATTGCGGGTGTGTTGCTGTACGGCGGCGGAAGCACGGCACTCAGCGCACTGCAGGCGGGCGCGGTGGCCACGGGACTCCCCTTTACGTTGGTTCTCTTGCTGATGTGTTTTAGTCTTTATATGGGGCTTCACAAGGAGTGGCAACAGCTCAACGCGGTGCCCAAAATCGCTAGCTAATCAACTCTAAACCGCCCGCCTATTCGGCGGGTGGTTTTCTTTTGTGCCAACCGGGAGTAAGACAATGCAGTCAAGCCCTTACCAGCGCGGTCTACTCATGGTGGTCTTGGGCGTGGTGTTTCTCAGCTTCGACGGTTTGCTTATACGCCTTGCGCGCACCGACGGTTGGACCATCGTGTTCTGGCGCGGTTTATTGATGTTCTGCGTGCTGGGGCTTTTATGCTGGGCAGGCAAGCGGCTGGCGACGCTGAGCAGCAACCCGTTCTCCTCACTGGCCTCGGCGCTGCTGCTGGGTCTGATATCCAGCCTGTTTGTTCTGGCAGTCATGAACGCCAACGTGGCCAATGTGGTGGTAATCCTAAGTACAGCGCCGCTGTTTGCCGCGCTGTTTTCACGGATTTTCCTGGGTGAAAAAGTCGCGCTGCGAACGCTGGTGGCCATTGCTGTCTGCATGCTGGGCATGGGTTTGGTGTTCATAGGCGAGGGGGCTATCGGGATGCTGGTAGGTAATCTTTATGCCTTGGCGGCCTCGGCAGCTATCGGCGGCAACCTGACCCTGCTGCGCCGCTATCCAGCGATTGATCCTATGACGGTGATTGCCGGTGGTGGGTTGCTCTCGGCGGCGGTTGCCCTGCCCATGGCCTCGCCGCTGGAGCTGGATGCCCAGCGCTATGGCGTACTGGCGCTGATGGGGCTGGTGCAGATGCCCTTGGCCACGGTGCTGATCAACAGCGCCACCCGCTATCTGTCGTCTACTGAGGTGGCGCTGTTTTATCTGGTCGAAACCGCATTGGGCACACTGTGGGTGTGGTGGTTATTAGCTGAGACACCTACGACTTCGACGCTACTCGGCGGTGGTGTGGTGATCCTGGTGCTGGTAGTGCATGCCTGGATAGGCTTGCGTCTGGAAAGGCAGCGTCTGCAGCTTTATCCGGGTTTTATCGGCCAATAGAAAAGCCCGCCTGAAAAAGGCGGGCTTGAGTGATGGTTAGCGGCGTGATGCACAGGCTGGGTCAGCGCAGCACATCCTCTTCCTTCAGCAGCTTGTAGATCGCCTCGGCGCCCTGTTCGGGGGTAACGTCGGTGAGCACCTGCCCGCCCTTGCCCTCGGCTTTGGAGGCTGCCGCCTTGAAGCGATCCCTGGCTGACGCAGCTTTAACGATTTTCAGACGCTTAGGCCGTTTACGTGCAGGGGCCAGATGCCACTGGGCTAGTTCGCTGTCGGCTTCAGGGGTAGTGGTCGTAATCGCAAAGGTGGCTCGACGCGCCGGGCCGAAGGCGCTCTGACGCGCCGCCGGCGCCGCTTCGTCCACGCTGATGATGGCGGGTAGGCGCACCTTGAGACGACGACGCTGACCCCGGGGCAACGCCTGAAGCAGCGTAACCACGCCATTTTCCACCTTCTCTACCGACGCCAAGCTATTAACCAATGGCCAGCCGAGATGTTCTGCCAACGCATAGGGCAAAAGCCCAGAGCCTTCACCGCGCTCTGCCCGGGCGCCGGTGATCACTAGCTGGGGCGAGGTAGCGGCTAAATGTTCCACCAGGGGCTGAATGGCATCACTGCCTTCAGGCTGCTCTAGCAGAGTCATGGACTCAAGCCCCATGCCGCCGCCTGTGGCCATACCCAAGTAGCCGCGCAGGGCTGCCTCGCTGTCAACATCCTGTGAACCAGCATGCAGTACGCTAATCCGAGTGCCCGGCAGTTCGGCTTCCATGGCCAGCGCAAGCTCCAGGCCCCGGGAATCCTGCTCTGCGCGCCTCGCGCGGCCGGTGGCAGGGTGACGGCCGATGGAGACCAGCACCGCCACGTCGATTCCCTCTTGTTGCTGCTTCTGGTGTAAATCAGGCTGCATCGCGCTGCCCTCCCCGCTGCTTTTCCACCATGGCCACTAGCGCGGCCAGAATTTGTGTGCTGTCGCCAATCACCGCCAGGTCGGCGCGCTTGATGATGTCGCACCCCGGATCGAGATTGATTGCCACTACCTTGTCGCAGCGCTGAATGCCCTGCAGGTGCTGGATAGCGCCTGAAATACCCACCGCCATATAGACTCGGGCGGTTACCCAGGTGCCGGTGGCGCCCACCTGACGATCGCGTGCCATAAAGCCGTCGTCTACCGCGACACGCGAGGCTCCTTCGGTAGCGCCGAGGACTTTCGCGGCATGGTGGAAGGCGTCCCACTGCTTGACGCCGTTGCCACCGGAGAGGATGAACTCAGCCTCGGCCAGCGCCACGCCGGCGGGATCAACCGCCACCTGCCCCAGGTCTTCAATGCGCGATAGAGTGGTGGGAATTGACGCTATCAGGGTCAGGTGCTCGGCCGCATGCCGGGTCTCGTCCACCGGTTCGGCGCACTCGGCCAGCGCCAGTGCAACCCGCGGCAGAGGGCGCTGGATATCCAGGCTCCCAGCGGCGCCACGGGCAGTACAGCGCCAACCCAAAGAGGCCTCATTATCAGCTTCCACCTGCCACACCCCAGTGGCAGCGCGTTCACCCAGGTGTAATGCAAGCCGCCGCCCCAAATCGGCTCCGCCCAGGGGCGAGTCTGGCAACAGCCAGAAGCGCGGCGTCATCTCCCGCTCGACGGCGCTTAAAGCAGCCAGACGCGCTTCAGGCGCAAACCCTGTGTAAAGCTCATCATCAAGATGCACGACGCGATCGATCCCGGCTTCGCCCAGCGCCTGCTCCTTAAGCTCGCCGCCCCCCTCGCCCTTATGCTCACCAAACAGGATCGCCACCACGGCGCCGGGCTGTTCGGCGTCGGCATCCGCCACACGCCGGGCCAAGCCCAGCAGATCCTTGTCATGTCCGGAGAGGCGCCCGCCGGTCAGGTCGGGCACCACGGCCACTAGGAAGGAGGGCTGATCAATGGTCACCGTGCGGCGGCTATCGCGCGCCGCCGTGGTGGTCGCGGAGGCCTGCCCCCCTTGCTGGAGGCCACTACGATCAATCCGTTTGACGCCATTAGGGCCGATAAAGCCGATGGCACGAGGATTCTTGCGCACCACACCGTTGGGGCCCATCCATTCGCTGACCGCTCCGCCGCGCCTGTTTACACCCAGGGCAGCCAGCACCGCGGCGTTGTCGGGGTGCAGACGGTTTCGTGCGATCCACTCACGACGTGGGTCGCGGCGAATAATCTCACTCATACGATCACCTCTTCAGCAGTCGTCGATGCAGTGGTTCGGCGGGATGCGCCGGACACATCGTCAGCGGAACGCTCAACCAGCGCATCGGCCACCAGTTCGGCGATATCGCGCACTTCGGCGCTGGCATCCACCACGCCTTCCAGCATGGCGGTACACTGCGGGCAGCCCACCGCCACCAGCTCGGCACCGCTCTCCTTGACATCGTTCATGCGCATATCGGGAATCCGCCGTTCACCGGGAATATCGGTAATCGGTGCCCCGCCACCGCCGCCGCAGCAGCGCGAGCGGAAGCCGGAGCGTTCCATCTCCTTGACCTCGATGCCCAGCGCCTTAAGCACGTTACGTGGTGCCTCGTATTCACCGTTATAGCGCCCCAGGTAACACGGGTCGTGATAGGTGACGCTGCCGCCTTTCCAGGGTGCGAACGCCAGTCGACCGGCCTCATACAGCTCGGCAATGAAGGTACTGTGGTGACGTACCTCATAATGTCCCCCTAGCTCACCGTACTCATTGCCCAGCACATGAAAGCTGTGGGGATCGCAGGAAACAATCTGCAAGAAGCGATACTGAGCCAGGGTGGCAATATTGCGCTTCGCCAGGGATTGGAACGTCGCCTCATCGCCTAGACGCCGGGCCACGTCGCCGCTATCGCGCTCTTCGGCACCCAACACCGCGAAATCGACTTCAGCAGCGCGCAGCACTTTGACCAGTGCACGCAAGGTGTGCTGGTTGCGCATATCAAAGGCGCCATCCCCTAGCCACAACAGCACATCGACCTGCTTAAGATCTGCCATGAGCGGTAGGTTAAGATCCGCCGCCCAGTTGAGCCGCGAGCCAGGATCGAAACCGCCGGGATTGTCGGTGGCGATCAAATTGTCGAGCACCTCGGCGCCTTTGTTGGGCGTTTTGCCCCGTTCCAGGGTCAGGTGGCGGCGCATATCGACAATCGCATCCACGTGCTCGATCATCATCGGACACTCTTCCACGCAGGCGCGGCAGGTCGTACACGACCAGAGCGTATCGGCGTCGACCAACGCTTTTCCTTCCAGCGCCACGATGGGCCCATGGGGAGACCCTGCGTGTTCACCTACCGGCTTGCCAGGGTAGGGGGAACCGGCATAGGCGGCATCACTGCCCCCCGCCATACCCACCACCATGTCCTGGATCAGCTTCTTGGGGTTCAGCGGCTGACCGGCGGCAAAGGCAGGGCACACCGCCTCGCAGCGACCGCACTGCACGCAAGCGTCGAAGCCCAGCAGTTGGTTCCAGGTAAAGTCGGTCGGCTTTTCCACCCCCAGAGGCGTCGCTTCATCCTCAAGGTTGAGTGCCTTGAGACCCGTTGAACGACCAGCGCCGCCTTTTTTCGTGGAGAAGCGCTCGGCGCGACGGTGGAAGGCCAGATGCAGGGCACCGGCGAAGGCGTGCTTCATGGGCCCGCCCCAGGTCATGCCGAAAAACATTTCCCCCAGGCCCCAGGCCACGACGCCCGCTAATACCAGCGCCAGCAGCCAGCTACTGCCCCCTTCAAGCAAACCTTCAGGCAGCAGACCTACCGTGGGCAGCGTGATCAGGAAGACGCCTATCGAGAACGCCATCAGACTCTTGGGCAGACGCATCCAGGGGCCCTTGGAGAGCCGAGCTGGAGGGTTAAGCCGCCGCCGCGCCACGAAGAGGCTACCGACGAACATGGAGGAGCTCGCCAGTAGCAGTAATCCGCCTAACAATAGGTTGGCGATACCCAGACCGTGCACCAGGATCATCAGCACGGCAGCGGCCACGAAGCCACCGGCGGTGGCCACATGGGTGTTGGAGATCATTTTGTCACGCCCCACTACATGGTGCAGATCCACCAAATAGCGGCGCGGCAGGGCAACCAATCCCTTGAGCAGGTTCACCCGCGAGGGGCGCCCCTGACGCCACAGGCGTATACGGCGTACAGCGCCGATTACTGCCAGGGCCAGGGCAGTAAAAATCAGTATCGGCAAGAGCGTATTGAGCATGGTACTCACCTCCTAAGCCGTCAGAAGTCCTTGCAGATTCGCAGGGCGTCGTAAATGGCCGCATGGGCGTTACGCGGTGCCGTGCAGTCGCCCAGGCGGAACAGCAGGAAGCCATCTCCTTCCTCGCCTCTCTCATCCACTCTCTCTTCAATCAGGCAAGGCTGCGGCTTGATGGCATAGAGTGCCTCCAGGTCGACCTGCCCTTTGTTGCGGGACTGCTCCTTCAGGGCGTAGTAGAGCGCTTCGTCAGGGCGTACGCCGTTCTCGACCACTACCTGATCCACCACGCGCTCTTCCAAAGCACCGGTGTACTCATTTTCGAGCACCGCCACCAGGCCGTCGCCCTCGCGGTAAACCTTATGCAGCATCAGGTCGGAGGACATGATCACCTCCTTCTCGTAGAGGCTGCGGTAGTAGGTGGGGAAGGTGGTACCGCCCACCGCCGCGCCGGGTTTAATATCGTCGGTGACGATCTCCACCTTGGCGCCCTTGTCGGCGAGAAAATCCGCCGCCGAGACGCCGGAGAATTCGCAGATGGCGTCATAAATCAGCACGTTTTTACCTGGCGCCACTTTGCCTGAGAGAATATCCCAGGTGCTGACTACCAAGCTCTCCTCGGCATTCTCCGAGTAACCCCACTCGGGGTGCTGGCTAAGGAAGGGCTGGCCACCGGTGGCGAGCACCACGATATCCGGGCGCAGATCGAGCAGCGTCGCCTCATCGGCGCGGGTGCCCAGACGCAGGTCGATTTTTAGCCGCGCCAGCTCCAGTTGAAACCAGCGGGTGATACCGGCGATCTGATCGCGCTGGGGTGCCTGGGCGGCAATTGTGATCTGCCCGCCCAAGGCGTCAGCGGCCTCAAACAGAGTGACATCGTGACCGCGCTCAGCGGCTACCCGCGCTGCCTCCATACCGCCGGGGCCGCCGCCTACCACGACAACTTTGCGTTTGGCGCCCTCAGTTTTCTCAATGATGTGGGGCAGGCCCATGTATTCCCGCGAGGTTGCGGCGTTTTGAATGCACAGTACGTCCAGGCCCTGGTACTGGCGGTCGATGCAGTAGTTAGCGCCCACACACTGTTTGATCTGATCGATCTGGCCCATCTTGATCTTGGCGATCAGGTGAGGGTCGGCAATATGTGCCCGTGTCATACCCACCAGGTCTACGTAGCCCCCTTCGAGGATACGCTGGGCCTGATTGGGATCCTTAATGTTCTGGGCGTGGATCACCGGCACGTTCACCACTTCCTTGATCCCCGCCGCCAGGTGTAGGAAAGGCTCCGGCGGATAGGACATATTAGGGATAACGTTGGCGAGGGTGTTGTGAGTGTCGCAGCCAGAACCGATAACGCCGAAGAAATCCACCATACCGGTGGCATCGTAGTAGGCGGCGATCTGCTTCATATCGTCGTGAGAAAGACCATCCGGGTGGAACTCGTCGCCACAGATACGCATACCCACAACGAAGTCGTCACCCACTTCAGCACGTACCGCTTGCAGCACTTCCATGCCGAAGCGCATACGGTTCTCGAAGCTACCGCCCCACTCGTCCTCACGCTTGTTGACCCGTGGGCTCCAGAACTGATCGATCAAATGCTGGTGCACGGCAGAAAGCTCAACACCGTCGAGGCCACCTTCCTTTGCCCGGCGCGCGGCCTGGGCAAAGTCGCCGACAATACGCCAGATCTCCTCTTCCTCAATGGTCTTACAGGTAGAGCGGTGCACCGGCTCACGGATACCGGAGGGTGATACCAGGGTCGACCAGTCGAAACCGTCCCAGCGGGAGCGACGCCCCATATGGGTAATCTGGATCATGATCTTGCCGCCATGCTTATGCACGGCCTCGGCCAAATTCTGGAAGTACGGAATAATGCGATCGGTGGAAAGGTTTACCGAGCTCCACCAACCCTGAGGGCTATCGATGGACACCACCGATGAGCCACCGCAAATACATAGACCACAACCACCTTTGGCCTTCTCCTCGTAGTACCTGACGTAACGCTCTGTGGTCATACCGCCGTCGGTGGCATGCACCTCAGCGTGAGCGGTACTGACCACACGGTTGCGGATAGTCAGCTTGCCGATGTCGATCGGCTCGAAAATTGCGTCGAATGCCATGGTTATCTCTCCTCGTACCCCAGTTAGCGGGCAGCGTCGGTCAGCGGCTGGACGACGAAGATGCCTACATCACAGCCAGGTTCGGCTGCACTCTGCGTCTGCTCAGCAACGGTACGCAGTGAGCTTCCGCGGGCAGCGAGGATTTGATCCATGGCACCGGCGAACCAACCGTTGAACATGTACTCTTCCTTGTTCCCGGTCTTGCCAAGCTGGTAAACAAAAGCGCTGTGTTCAAGACGTACTTGAGCAGTACCCGAGTCGAGATCGATCTGCTCAGTAATGAATAGCCCCCAACCGCGCTGGGAAAGGCGCGTCATGTAGTGTTCAAATACCGCCTCTCCGCTAATGCCGTGTAGTTCGGCCTCTTTCTCACACCAGTGCCAGGCACTCTTGTAACCTGCGTGATAAAGAATTTCGGCATACTTCTCCGCACCTAGCGCCTCTTCTACGGCTACGTGGTTATTGATAAAGAAGTGCCGCGGCACATAGAGCATAGGCAGAGCATCAGTCGTCCAGACGCCTGTTTCGCTATCCACGTCGATGGGCAGTGCGGGGGCCAGTTTGGTCACGGTTGTTATCCTCTACATCATTATTCTTGGCTAAGGAGCGGGGGGTATCCCGCCCTATCAATCTTATGGAACAGGCGCTTAGGCGCCCCACACGTCCTTTAGCACGCGCACCCAGTTCTCTCCCATGATCTTGCGCACCTGGACCTCACTTAAACCGCGCTTGAGAAGTGCCTCGGTGAGATTGGGGAACTCGCCAATGGTGCGTATTCCTTTGGGATTGATGATCTTGCCAAAGTCAGTGAGGCGACGGGCGTAGCCTTTGTCGTGGGTCAACCACTCGAAAAACTCTTGACCATGCCCTTGGGTGAAATCGGTACCAATGCCGATAGCGTCCTCTCCGACGATATTCATGACGTATTCGATCGCCTCGCAGTAGTCTTCGATGGTTGAGTCGATGCCCTTTTTGAGGAACGGCGCAAACATGGTGACACCAACAAAACCGCCGTGGTCGGCAATGAACTTCAGCTCTTGATCAGATTTATTGCGCGGGTGCTCTTTGAGGCCGGAGGGCAGGCAGTGTGAGTAGCAGACTGGCTTTTTAGACTCAAGAATGACCTCTTCGGAGGTCTTGGCACCGACGTGAGAAAGGTCACACATGATGCCGACCCGGTTCATCTCGGCAACGATTTCGCGGCCGAAGCCAGACAGGCCGCCGTCACGCTCGTAGCAGCCGGTACCCACCAGATTCTGGGTGTTGTAGCACATCTGTACGATACCCACGCCCAGCTGCTTGAATATCTCAACGTAGCCAATTTGGTCTTCAAAGGCATGGGCATTCTGGAAGCCGAAGATGATGCCGGTTTTGCCCTCTTCTTTCGCGCGAGTGATGTCAGCGGTGGTGCGAACAGGGCGCACCAGGTCACTACACTCCGCCATCAACCGGTTGGACTTGACGATATTATCGACCGTGGCCTGGAACCCTTCCCACACTGAGACTGTGCAGTTGGCAGCGGTAAGACCGCCGCGACGCATGTCCTCAAGCAGCTCACGATTCCATTTGGCGATGATCAGGCCATCAATGACGATAGCGTCATTGTGCAGTTCAGAGGGGGTCATAGCTAAGCTCCAACATTGATTAATGTAGCGAGCATAGCGCTGACGTTGGGTTTAGCTGCTCTTGGAAACGACGGTGGAAATTCCAAAAGCGTCATTGTGTCGTGAACACGACAACTACCCGCGCACCATCTAACTTTTATAGCGGAGTTTTTACAGAAATGTGCATAAGCGTAAAGAGTCACGACCACTTAAAAAAACGTGCTGCCGAAGAGTGGCAGCACGTTTCAAATCTTGGTGACGCAGCGGGGTTTCAGTTCAATAGCTGTACGCTGGCAAAAGTAGGTTCACCCTGAGCACAGGCTAGCGCCTGTTGGGCGCTTGAAAGAGGCTCGCTTTTGTAAGGCTCGCCCCCCCAACGCTTGGTTAACAGTGGTGACTTACTGTTACCTCCCTGACGATCCAAGCCACCCAGGCGCTCACTTCTCGGTGGCACACCAAAGTATTCACGGTAGCACTTAGAAAAATGGGGCGTAGAGACAAAGCCGCATACGGAAGCGATTTCGATGATCGACAGCGGCGTTTGTTTGAGCAATTGACGAGCACGTACTAAGCGTAGCTTGAGGTAGTAACGAGACGGCGAGCAGAGCAGATAGCGCTGGAACAATCGCTCTAACTGGCGTCGTGAAACATCCACATAGCTTGCCAGTTCATCAAGCTCAATCGGTTCTTCAAGGTTGGATTCCATCAAGGCGACAATTTCCAATAGCTTGGGCTGGGTAGTACCCAACACGTGCTTAAGAGGAACTCGCTGCTGATCCTGCTCGTTACGTACACGTTCGTAGATAAACATCTCAGAGATGCCTGCCGAAAGCTCTCGACCATGGTCATGCGCAATCAGATTAAGCATCATATCGAGCGGCGCAGTGCCGCCAGAGGCGGTGAATCGATCACGATCAATAGAGAAAAGGTGCGGCGTCAGAATAACGCTGGGGAAAGCTTCCTGCATGGATGCCAGACACTCCCAGTGCACACTGGTTTCATAGTGATCCAGCAATCCCGCCTGCCCTAGTGCCCAACTGCCCGTACATACCGAGCCTAATCGTTTTAGCTGGCGTGACTGCGACTGAAGCCAACGAATGTGTTCACGGGTAACGCTGTGCTGCGGGCCTACCCCACCACAAACGACCACCCACTCAAGCGATAGCGGGGTCTGCATAGAGGCATCAGGTGTCACCTGCAATCCATCACTGGCGCGAACGGGAAGGCCATCCTGTGTCAGGGTATACCAGCGATACAGCTCGCGGCCGGCCAACTGATTAGCCATCCGCAAAGGGTCTATTGCCGATGCCAGAGAAATCAGTGTGAAATTATCTAACAGTAGAAAGCCAAGGGTTTGCGGTTCGCCCGCACGGTTGGTATTTGCTGCCGGGTCTTTTGCTTGATTTGATGTCATGGTTTTACCCTCCGTCACCTTTTAATCATCACTTTTTTTCTTATTAGTATGTAGGTGTCGCTGGCGTCTTTTAGTTTCCCTTTACTGGCGTGAATACTCACTAGTGCAGGGGTTGTATTGCTCTTTGGTCGTATATTGGCACGAATAGGGCGGATAGCGACAAAACTATTGCGCAAACTTGGCGCTCCGTCGCAAATGCAACACTGGAGGTCGCTTCAAAAGCGTCTGGTAAGTTAATCCGGTAATGTTTTACTGGCGTTACTGGATGAGGACATCACGCAGGCCCGTTATAAACATAACGATCACTGGTAGTCTCAATAACCAAATGCAGCACCTAACCTCTCAAACAGATTCCAGACTTGGTCAGCATCCATCTGCAGTCTCCAGAGATCGAAGACCGCCTTATACCTGACAATTGGGAGGGTGATTTCATCTTTGGTGCCAGCAACCGCTCTGCCGTCGGTACGTTGGTAGAGCGATCTATGCTCTGGTGATCCTGGCGAAAGTGGATGGCACCACAGCAGCGGCTGTCGGGTTCACCGCCTTACCATCCCAGAAGGTCATCGGCTTTAATCCAGCTGCTCCCGCCAGCGATCCCAATCTGGTGTAGGCCCAACCATTTCAAAGAGGTGATCCAGAAAAGCGCTTACCTTGCGGGTGTGCAGACGGCGCTGGGCGTAGAGCACGTGGATATCGCGCCTGCCTGGCACGACTTCACAACGCCATGCTTCGAGCAGGGGCAGCAGTGTGCCCGAGGCCAGCTCATCAGCGATCAGCCAGGTGGGAAACATCACCAGTCCCTGTCCCAATAGCGCGGCACGCACCAGACTCTCGGCATCGTTGCTATACAGGCTGCCGTCGACTTTGTAAGCAAAGGCTTGCGGCTGCTCAGCATGGTGGAAGTACCAGCGCTGACGGCCCATTTCGCCCTGGTAGAGCAGGCAATCGTGGCGCTCCAAATCATCCGGGGTGTTGGGCCTACCGCAACGCTGCAAATAAGCAGGGGCGGCGGCCACCACGTAGTTCATTGACGCTAGGCGGCGCGCGACCAGCGTGGAATCGGCCAGCTCGCCAACACGAAAGGTGATATCAATACCCTCGCGCACCGGGTCGGTCAGTTGATCGGTCAGCTTCAGTTCGGCTTTGATCGCCGGGTAGCGGCGCTGGAAGTGATGCAGAATCGGCACGATTTGGCGCTGGCCGAAAGCCACGGGGGCGTTGAGGCGCAGCACGCCGCTAGGCGCTGTATTGGGGGCCGTTAGCGCTTCTGTCGCCAGGTCTAGCCGTTCAAGTATCTCGCGAACTTCCTGATAGTAGCGCCAGCCCGCTTCGGTCAACGTCACGGCGCGGGTGTGGCGATAGAACAGCTGCTGGCCCAACGACTCTTCTAAAGAGGCAATCTGACGCGAGACAGAGGACACGGCGCGATGAAAATGGCGTGCGGTGGAGGTAAAACTTCCTGTCGCGGCGACGCGTTCAAAGATGCGTAGCGCATTGAGATCCATCACGTTGCTCCTAGCGCAATAAAGATTTGCGATTTTTCCAATTGTAGCAATGATCTTTGGCGACCAGACTGCTTTTCATCGGGCACAAAGCACATTTCCACTGCCCGTTCCGAAAATCTTGTCTGCAAAAAGGAGTTATTCATGCGCAAAGGCACCGCATTAGTCGTCGGCGCTACCGGTATTACCGGCGGCAACTTAGCAAGCTATCTCACCGCTAGCGGGTGGAGTGTCTATGGATTATCTCGTCGCCCCTCTGATCAAGCAGGGGTTATTCCCGTCGCTGCCGATCTGTTAGATCGCGAGGCCACCGCTGAAGCATTGGCAGGGCTACCCATCACCCACGTGTTTTATTGCACTTGGGTGCGGCGCGAAAATGAAAAGGCTAACGTCGAGGCCAACGGCGCGATGATGCACAACCTCCTCGACGCCCTGCAGAGCGCAAGCTTGGCGCATGTCTCGTTGGTGACCGGCACCAAGCAGTACCTGGGTGCCTTCGAAAACTACGGTAGCGGCAAGACCGAGACGCCGTTTCGTGAATCAGCGCCCCGCGTACCTGGCGAGAACTTTTACTACACCCTCGAAGACATCATGTTCGCGACGGCGGAGCGGGACGACTTCAGCTGGAACGTGCATCGTCCGCACACGGTCATCGGCTATGCCCGCGGTAACGCCATGAACATGGGCGTAACGTTGGCGGTTTACGCCTCTATCTGCAAAGCAACGGGCAAGCCGTTCACGTTCCCTGGCTCGCAGGTGCAGTGGAACGCCTTGACCGATCTAACTGATTCTCTCGTGTTGGCGCGGCAGATGGAGTGGGCAGCCACAACGCCAGGTGCTCACAATGAAGCCTTTAACACGGTCAATGGCGACGTGTTCCGCTGGCGTCGACTATGGCATGAAATTGGCGAATTCTTCGAGCTCGAAGTAGCGGACTGCCCGGAAACGCCGCAGCCGCTAGAAACGCAAATGGCCAACATTGCGCCTACCTGGGCCGAGATTGCCGAACAGAACGAGCTAGTGGAAGCCGATGTCAGCAAGCTAGCCTCCTGGTGGCACACCGATGCCGACCTGGGGCGCGAGCTTGAGTGCGTCAACGACGTCACCAAGTCCCGTGACTTCGGCTTTGATCACTTCCGCGAAACACGCGCAGCGTTTTTCGATCTGTTCGCCCGCCTACGCGCGGAGCGCATCATTCCTTAAGCAATTTCAGAAACGATGCCAGAAACAGTAGCTCCAACAGGGCGCCTAACCGCGCCCTGTTGCTGCTTTACCAGGTTCACGTAGCTTGAAACCCACTAGCAGTGAGTTTTATTTCCCTCCTTTTCCTTGAATCCACCGGCACATGCCTGCATATCATGGGGAACTATTGTTCATTTTTTGATGCCGAGTCTACCCATGCAGATTATTGATCCCCGCTCAGGTAAGCCGCTTACGGCGGATACCGGAAGTGCTGACGCTACCGCGCCTAACGCTGAACAGGCGGCGGTGCGCCCTGAAGATGTCATTATCGAGCTCAATGCTGGCAATATTCAGCAGGTGCTGGAAGCGTCCATGCAGGTGCCGGTGCTATTGGGCTGCTACTCGCCTTCCAACGCAGGCAGCAGCACTCTCCTCGCGGTGCTGGATAAGCTGGTGGTTGAGTACGCGGGCGCTTTCCTGCTCGGCAAGCTCGATATTGAAGCAAACCCCGAAATCGGCGGCCAACTGGGCGTGCGTTCAGTGCCCGATGTGAAGCTGATTAGCCAGGGCGGCTTGGTAGATGGATTCCAGGGTGCGCTGCCGGAGAAAGAGGTGCGCGAGTGGCTCAATCGCTACTTCCCAGCCCCCGGCGAAGCGCCACCCACACCTGAAGAGCAGGCGGAAGAAGCGCTTAAAGCCGGTGACACCGCCGCTGCCCGCGAGATATATCAAACCCTGATGGGCCAGTACCCCGAACACTACGCTTACCAAATAGCCTTCGCTAGGGTATTGGTGGCTGAAGGGCGCGGCAGCGAAGCCCGTGAAGTACTCGATAACCTGCCCCCCGAAGAGCGCGATGCGGCTCCCGCTCGTGGCGTACGCGCCAGCATTGAGTTTAGCGAGCAGGCACTCTCAGCCGAGGAGATTGCGGCACTGGGCGATCGCACCGATAGCGAAGCGCAGTACCAGCGCGCCCTGCGCCAAGTGGCTGACGGTCATTACGATGAAGGGCTAGAAGCGCTGCTGGCGCTGATGAAGCAGGATCGCGCCTATAACGATGACGCAGCGCGTAAAACGCTGCTGCAGGTGTTCGACGCCCTGGGCGCCGACCACCCGCTGACCGTTGCTTACCGCCGTAAACTCTTTGCGATGCTGTACTAGAGTCTTCTGAAGGCTTTCAATCCCGCTTCAGCAGGGAATCCATACGAGACAGCCCCGCTTCCAGTTGTGAAGCGGTGGTACCAAAGTTAAGCCGTACAAAGCCGGGGCAGCCAAAGGCAGCTCCGTCCGATAGCGCTACCCCCGCCTTTTTCAGCAGCGTCTTGCAGGGCGCATCACCTAACCCTGCCTCGCGCATATCCAGCCAGGCTAGATAGGTCGACTCCGGCGCGCTTAAGTGAACGCCCGGCCAAGTCGCCACGCGCGCTTGCAGCGTCGAGCGATGCTCACGCAATATGCTTAACAACTCCTGCCGCCACGGCTCGCCATGTCGATACGCTGCTTCCGCCGCGACCAAGCCGAGCACGTTGCCATCGGGCAGTAACCCTTTGGTAGCCGCCGCAAAGCGCTCACGCAGTGCGGGGTCGGGAATCACCGCGCAGGCGCTGGTTAAGCCCGCCAGGTTAAAGGTTTTCGACGGTGCCCACAGCGTAACGGTGCGCTTCGCTAATTGAGGAAATGCCGCGGCTAACGGGCGGTGCTGGGCGCCTTCGTCTAATAACAGGTCACAGTGCAGCTCATCGGAGACCACCCACAGGTCGTGACGCTCCACTAACTCAGCCAGCGCCGCGAGCTCTTCATGGCGCCACACTCGCCCCGTAGGGTTGTGGGGCTGGCACCACAGCAGCAAGCGCGTACGTGGCGTAATAGCGGCCTCCAAGGCGGCAATATCGAGTTGCCAAGGCTCATTGGGTGCTGAAGGCGCTGCCAGCATCGCCTGCTGGGGTAGTCGGCCGGTGCGCTTTGCAACCTCTAAAAATGGCGGGTAGATCGGCGCTACCGTCAATACACCGTCGCCTGGCTCGGTCAGCGCTAACGCAGCTAGATGCAAAGCTGGCACTACGCCCGGCAGCCACTGCTGCCACTCCGGCTGAATCGGCCAGTCGTAGTGATGGACGCTCCACTGGCATAGGGTTTCTGTTAACGTAGTGGGCACTTCGCCATAGCCATATACACCGTGGGCCACGCGCGCCTGCAGCGCATCAATGACCGCAGGCGGGGAGCGAAAATCCATATCGGCGACCCAAAGAGGCAATATGTCGTCGCCGTAGCGGTGCCATTTTTGCGATGCCCAGCCACCTTCTGGGTGGCGTCGCTCCACAGGCGTGGCAAAATCGTAGGCCATGAAAAATCTCACTCATTCAATAGGGGCTGTGCCAAGCATGCCGCAAGATGACTTTTATACCAAGATGCGGGCGGGGCTATCGGCGCTGTTGCGGCAATGGCGCTCGCTTGGGCAAGCGAATACGGATCAGCTAGCGCTCATTTTGGCCGAAACAGCACGGGTAGCTAAATTAGGCACACCCGACGCTACGCCCAGCGGCGAAACCCTGGAGCAGTGGAGCCAAGATGAGCTAGGTGAAATGCCGCTATGGGCGCCGCGCACTGCGGTCTTTCTGCTCAATCAAATGCCCGCTCGCCCTACCCCCGATAGCGACGCCGAAGCCTGCGCCTGGGCGTACTGCTGGCTGCGCAACCGCTCGTTTGATTCACTGCAAGCGGCGCAGGAGGCGCTCCCCGCGCACTTGAAAGCGCCCCTGCAAGATGCCCTTGAAGCCGCCTGGCGCGACCAACAAGGCCTGCGTTTGGTTTAATTAACGAGCTCGCACGCTGACAGTACCCAAACAATAACAGCAAGGAAAACGCCGCATGATTGAAGTCCCTCTCACTTGGCAGCTAGCGAAATTAGGGCTCTCGATCAGCATGGTGCTGGGGCTAGGCGCGGTTGCGGTGCGTGCTAGCCCGCGCATGGCGGGCCTGCTGGCGGGTTACCCTTTAGGCACGGCGTTGGCGCTATTTTTTATCGGCTTGGAAATTTCCCCTCAGTTTGCGACCCAAAGTGCGGTGCATACCCTGGCGGGCTTTACGGCCACAATGGCGCTAGGGGCCGGTTATTGGGTGGCAGGACGCCAGCCGGGCGTTAAAGGTGTCATTGGCGGCGTGGCGGGCGGCTTAGTCGCTTGGCTCGCCGTTAGCACGCTGCTCGCTCAGTTTAACTTCACGCGCCTGAGCGGCACGCTGGTGACGCTATGCGCCATTGCTCTGTTCAGCAGCTTATTTCGCAACATTGCTGATGTCAGGATACCCGCCAGCCGAACGTTTTCGTTACCGGCGCTTGCCGCCCGCGCCGCACTCGCCACCGTCATCATATTTACCATTACTAGCCTAGCCCACTGGCTGCCGCCCGCCTGGGCGGGAACGTTGGCCGCCTTTCCCGTCACGATGCTGCCTTTTTTGCTGATCCTACACCTGAACCATGGGGCAGCGCCGGTGGCCACGGTCATCAAGCACTACCCGATGGGACTTGGTTCGCTACTGAGTTATACGCTATGTGTCTCCTATACTTACAGCACGCTGGGGTTGCTATGGGGAACATTGGCTGGCTTTGCTGCTGCCACGCTATGGCTGATGGGGTGGATGCGACTCACTGCGTGGTATCAACGCCGCACCGCTTGACCAAGACCTCTTGACCAAGCGCTTGCTTGGGTTAATCCTAAACGTTGCCGTTGCGATTACCCCTACTAATAACCTGTTTTTTAATAACAAGGACAAGCCATGTTTACCCGTACCATTGAGCCCGCCTTTTACGATACCGACGCCTTAGGGCACATTAACAACACCCGCCTGCCGGCGTGGTTTGAGCTCGCCCGTAATGACTTGTTCAAACTCTTTACCCCTGATTTAAACCCCAAGCAGTGGCGCTTGATTATGGCGCGCATGGAAGTCGACTACCGGGCTGAACTGTTTTACGGTCACGATATCGAAATACGCACTTACTTAACGCGGTTAGGCAATAGCTCGTTTACAGTGACCCAAGAGGCGCGGCAGCACGGCAAGCTCACTAACCTGGGGCATACCGTTATGGTGCAGTATGACCACCAGGCCAAGTGCGCCATGCCCATAGAGGGTGACCTGCGCGAGGCGCTAACGTCGCACCTTCAAGACGCGCCTGAGCCCGCCTGATTGACGCTGCCCCGCGCTGCCGGGGCAACAGGAGCCTTATAATGGCAATCCGCTACAATCTCTGGATAGACCCTGATAACGTCGCCCAGCATCGTGCCGTGGAGGCAGACCTTGAGCGCTACTTCATCGAGCGCTTTGCCGACTATCCGCATATCCGCTTGTTTGGGGCCGACCCCTACGATTATGATGCCCCCTTCAATCGCCTTTACGACGTGCTAATGGCACGAGCCGCTGAATACTGTGAGCGGACGTGGTGCTATGTCGCGTCGCCTGAACAGCTCAATCGCTGCTTTTTCCGTGCCGTTGGCCGCTCTACTAAATTTGTTCAAGACGACCGTTCGTGAGAGACCAACCCAATGGTGATACGCACCAACCAAGCGCCTGACGAACGTCAGCTCGCCATTATTGCCCAGCAGCTTGGCCGCGCGCCGCGTGGTATCGAAGCGGTAGCCGCCACCGACGGTGAAGGCACACCGCTAGTACTGCGTATGGCGCCGATTGTCGACGGCAAACCCTTCCCCACCCTGTATTGGCTCTGTTCCGATGTGCTAAAAGTTGAGATTTCCCGCATCGAAGCCGTTGGGGTTATCAAAGCGCTCGAACAACGCTTGCAGGAAGAACCAGAATTTCTTGAGGCTTACCAACAGAGTCATCGCGACTATGTAACCGCCCGCTGGGACGCTATGAGCGATGCTCAGCGTGAAGAAGTCGCTACGCTGGGTTACACCAATGTGATGACCGAACGCGGCATTGGCGGCATTAGCAACTGGCACCAGATACGCTGCCTGCATACCCAGTACGCCCATCACCTTTGCGGTGACAATGTGATTGGGCAGTGGATGGATGAGCACTATCAGGTAGACCGCTGCTTACCCTAAGCCCCCTTTACCCTAAGCCTCGTAGTAATCTCGTTTTCTTTTTGGCTACGGTTTTAGTTACGTTCATTTTTTAACGACAGGGAATAAACGAATGGCTCGAATTTGCGTTTATCTTGGCTCCCGTGATGGTAACAGCCCTACCTTCCGCCAGGCGACCAATAAACTGGGACGCACGCTCGCTGAACGCGGCCACAAGCTGGTGTATGGCGGGGCACGCGTTGGCCTGATGGGCGAGCTGGCTAACGCAGCACTTGAGGCCGGTGGTGAAGTCATTGGTGTCATGCCCGACCACCTGGTGGAGCGCGAACAGGCCCACTTTGGCTTAAGCGAACTGATTCGGGTGCGCAATATGCACGAACGCAAAGCCACTATGGCGGCCAACGCCGACGCTTTTATTGCCTTACCCGGCGGGATAGGCACCTTAGAAGAGCTGTTTGAAATATGGACGTGGGGCTATCTAGGACTACATGAAAAACCGATGGGATTGCTTAACATCGACGAGTTCTATTCGCCGCTGCTGACTTTTTTAGACAGCACGGTCAACCATGGCTTTTTGGCGTCTCCCACCCGCGAAATGCTGCTTGACGCACCGTCACCTCATGAGTTGCTTGATGCGCTAGAAGCGCTGTTGTAGCGCTTTAGAGGGAAGCGTCACTAGCGTCCCGGGTGCTCGGTGAGCTTGCGGGTATGCTGATAGGTAAGCTGGAGTAAGCGGGCATCTTCACCTGCCCGGTGGCGGTGAATACCCTGTTCGGCGATCAACGCTTCTTTGGTATCGCTCCACAGCGCCTGCTGCTCTTCGCTAAGCAGAATCCTTAGCGCCTCAAGGCGAAAACGCGGCAGCATGCCCGCGTGATGGAAGAGCAGCGACAGCCAGGTGTTGTCGTATCCCCAACTATCGCTGTACGCCTTACCCAGCTCGCGCAGTTCATCGTTCAGCCAGTGGGCGACCTGGCGTACCGGATAGCCCTCCTGAATAAGGCGATCACGGGAGATGCCATGCAGCAGTTCAGCCTTGGGATCCCAGTGCGTCCACTCTTCCAGCGGTTGAATGAGAAAAGCACAGCAGCTTCCATCGGCACGGGCGATGCCTACTTCGATGGGGTAGCTGCCACGCCCAAATCCGGACGCTTCAATATCTAATACTGTGGGTAGCGTCTCGGACACAACCTTCCTCACTCAATCAAAACGCGGTAACGCTTCACGCAGCGGCCACGTTATTTAGTGTCGGCTGATCCGCCTGTCGCTGCCAGTAAGCCGCACGCTCGCCATCTACCGCCAAGCCTAATTCACCCAGGCGATAAGCGCGGGCAAGCCGCTCCGCAGCTAGGTAATGCCCAGACTGGGCGGCGCGGGCGTACCAGGTCACCGCGTAATCTTCACGGCGCGGGTACTGAGCACAGCCGTGCTCGTGGATTTGTGCCACCTGGTACTGTGACTTTACATCCCCGGCATGCGCAGCTTCCAGAACGTAACGCGCTCCGCGAGCCTTGTCTTGGGGCGTCTGACTGCGATGAAACAGCATATGGCCGTAAACGGAGAGCGCGTCAGGGTGACCCGCTTCCGCACAGCGCTTAAACAAGCGCATCGTTAAACGCTGGGTGCGCGGTGAACGCGGCAACAACCAGTGATTATGAAACAGCCGTTCAGCTAGGCGAAATTCTAGCCGAGTAAACAACGTTGATGCCTGCAGCATGGCAAACCACCCTGCCTGTCTGTTGGAACCTTGGGCTAGCAGTCACAAAAATAGCTGCCAACCACACGAGAAACCGGCCTTTAGCCGGTCGATGGGCTGGCAAGCATACGCCTGCCTTTGCGACGACTCAACCCCATTAATTTGCTGCTTGCAATGAGCCTCGCTAACATGCCATTCATACGCCGTTTACCAGCCTGGTAATGGCGGCTTATCTTGTGGCAATTCCGCCTTAGTAAGGAGATAAAAATGCAAACGCGCCCACTTGGCAGAACCGGCATGGAGGTAAGTCGACTCTGTTTAGGCACGATGACGTTTGGCGAGCAAAACAGCGAAGCTGAAGCCCACGAACAGCTTGATCGAGCCGTGGCGTTTGGCATCAATTTTATTGATACCGCAGAAATGTACCCCGTTCCGCCCATGGCCGAAACCCAGGGCTTAACGGAACGTTATATCGGCAGTTGGCTAAAACAGCGTGGTGCTCGTGATGATCTAATCATAGCCACCAAAGCAGCTGGCCCAGGGCTTGACCATATACGGGGTGGGCCGCGTCTTACTCGTAAGCATATTCATCAGGCCATCGACACAAGCCTGGAGCGCTTGAACACCGATTACGTTGACCTTTACCAACTGCACTGGCCCGATCGTCAAACCAATTTCTTTGGCAAGCTAGGCTACGTACATAGCGAAGACGAAGATGCGACGCCGTTAGAAGAAACGCTCTCGGCTCTTAAAGAGCTGGTTGATGCAGGCAAGGTACGAGCCATTGGGCTTTCTAATGAAACGCCCTGGGGCACCATGCGCTCACTGCAGCTTGCCGATAAGCTGGATTTACCGCGCGTGGCGTCTATTCAAAACCCCTACAACCTTCTTAACCGTTCCTTTGAAGTTGGCTTGGCGGAAATTGCCCACCGTGAAGATGTCGGCCTACTTGCCTATTCACCGCTAGGGTTTGGGGTCCTCTCAGGTAAATACCTGAACGGCGCGCAGCCACCCAAAGGTCGTTTGACGCTGTATGAGCGCTTCAAGCGTTACACTTCGCCCGAAGCCGAAGCGGCCACCCAGGCTTACGTTGCGCTTGCTGAAAAGCACGAGCTGGATCCTGCCCAGATGGCGCTGGCGTTTGTTAACTCGCGCAGCTTCTTGACCAGCAATATCATTGGTGCGACCACCATGGAGCAGTTGGAAAGCAATCTTGCCAGCGAGAGCCTCAAGCTGGACAACGAAGTGCTTGAGGCCATCGAAGATATTCACCGCCGCATGCCGAACCCCTGTCCGTAAAGACAGCTATTAAACAGCCCTTAAAAACAGTCGACTCTCACCAAGCTATCACCACTATAGCCTCGGCCTTCGCCGAGGCTTGGTATAATGAGCCCACTTATATCAAGCTTCCATTTACCAGAGTACGACCAGGAGCATGCGATGCTGAGCATTATCTCTCCCGCCAAAACGCTGGATTTTGAAACCCCACCGACCACTGAGCAAGTGTCACAGCCCGATTTTCTGAAACAGAGCAAAGCGCTTATCACTATTTTGCGGGACTACTCGCCGCAGCAAATCAGCGAACTCATGGGGATCAGCGATAAATTGGCGGGCCTGAATGCGGCGCGGTTTGAGGAGTGGCGCCCTCCTTTCACACTGAGCAATGCCAAACCCGCTGCACAGGCTTTTCAGGGCGACGTTTATACCGGCCTGCAAGCAGAAAACTTCAGCGAAGCGGAGAACCGTTACGCACAGACGCATCTGCGCATACTTTCTGGCCTATATGGCCTGCTACGGCCCCTGGATTTGATTCAGGCCTATCGCCTGGAGATGGGCACCAAGCTGCCTAACAGCGCCGGTAAGGATCTGTATGCCTACTGGAAGCCCATTCTGACGCCTGCACTCAACGAGGCCATTGCAGAAAGCGGCTCCAACGTGCTGGTGAATCTCGCCTCGAATGAGTACTTCAAAGCGGTAGATACCAAGCAACTCAATGCGCGGATCATTACGCCGGTGTTTAAAGATGAGAAAAACGACACCTTTAAAATCATCAGCTTCTATGCCAAAAAAGCACGCGGGCTGATGAGCGCCTGGATGATTCAGCAGCAGGTTAACGATCCAGATGAACTCAAGGCATTTGATGTTGCTGGCTATCGCTTCGATGCAGCGGCATCCCAAAGTGATACCTTCGTTTTCACTCGTAACGAAGCCGATCGCTAAAGCGAATGGCCGGACTGGTACAATCTAGAAAAAACGTACGGGGCGTGAAGAACGCGGCTTTAGAAATCGCTGGTGCGCCTCTTTAAACTGCGCTGTGTCGCAGCGGTGTAGCCACTCATAAGCCACCATGTCTGCCGTCACCGCCACAGCACCGCTTGCGCAGGCGCGCTCACGGGCAAGCGCAGCCTCTTGCGGGCGGCGACTGGCAGAGGCTTCGCTAAGCCAGTACAGCTCGTAGCCTGCCTCTAATAGCCCTAACCCTGTTTGCAGCACGCAGATATGCGCTTCTGTTCCACACAGAACAATCTGTGTTTTTCCTGATGCTTTTAATGCTGTTCCAAATTCAGCTTCTGCCATGATGCCGAAATGCTGCTTTTGCCAAAGGCGATAGTCGTTTAGAGCGGCCAGTAGCGATGGCGCGCTACCGCCTAATTTTTCGGGGTTTTGCTCTGTTAACCATACCGGTACCTCAAGTAAGCATGCCATCTCACCTAGCCAAGCAGCTTCGTTTACGGCGTCTTGACCACCATCGATCACAGGCAGTAGACCCGCCTGGAAATCGACCATTAACAGCAAACTTTTATCGCGTTGTAGTAGCACGTTGCCACCTCAGTTTTATCGTTATATAGGCTAACCATAATAGACGCGATACAAACAATAAAGCAGCCGCTTTTCAGCGACTGCTTCGACTAACTCAACAAACAAAGGCTCGGCCTAGTTTTCGGCCGCCTCTTCCATATCTTCGCCGAGCTCTTCCATGCTCTCCCCGGCATCTTCTGTAGCGTCATCAATATTTTCACCCGCTTCTTCTGCAGGGCCTTGATCATCACAAGCGACAAGACCACCTGCCATTAAAGCCATAAAAAGGGCGATGGCTAGCTTCTTGGCTAATTGCGTCGTCATACCGTTTCTCCTCCTGAGATTTTACTTCTGGGTACGTGCAACATAATACTAGATGCTGCTTGGCAACAATACCATATCTAATACGCAACTTATTGTTATAGATATATTTAAAACAACTGCTTTAATATTGCAAATAACGACAGCTTTGTCCTTGCGAACGTAGTGACGCAATCTCTGAGGTGGGCTGCCGCGAGCTTGAGATTGCTCCGTCGCAAGCTCCTCGCAATGACCATGCGCGGGCCATAGCCATTGGCTCTCCACGTGTCATCGCGAGCGAAGCGTGGCGATCTCGAGGTGGCTTGCCACCGCAGGACGAGATGGCCGCGTCGCTGCGCTCCTCGCCATGACATGACTTTTCTTCCACGCACACAAAAAACCCAGCCGGGTGGCTGGGTTTTCTGCGCTATAGGTGCCTGACGATGACCTACTCTCGCATGGGGAGACCCCACACTACCATCGGCGCTAAGCGGTTTCACTGCTGAGTTCGGCAAGGGATCAGGTGGTTCACGCGTGCTATGGTCGTCAGGCGTAACGGGTGGTATATCATGCTGACGAGCGAGCTTTCTATCGCTGCTTGCTCAATTGTGTGCGTCTCATCGTGCCGCCCTCGCTGTTGCCTGGGCCACACGCTGCGTATCCGGTGTTCATTGACGTCATCATCACGACCAGACCCCTTGGGTGTTATAGGGTCAAGCCTCACGGGCCATTAGTACACGTTAGCTCAACGCCTTGCAGCGCTTCCACACCGTGCCTATCAACCAGCTGGTCTCGCTGGGCCCTTCAGGAGGCTCTAGGCCTCAGGGATGTCTCATCTTGAAGGGGGCTTCCCGCTTAGATGCTTTCAGCGGTTATCCCGTCCGACCATAGCTACCCGGCAATGCCACTGGCGTGACAACCGGAACACCAGAGGGTCGTCCACTCCGGTCCTCTCGTACTAGGAGCAGCCCTTC
>NZ_MINL01000001.1:3230815-3233841 GCF_001882345.1 Halomonas sp. QHL1 | reverse complement strand
TCAGGTGGTTCACGCGTTCTAGGGTCGTCAGGCGTAACGGGTGGTATATCATGCTGACGAGCGAGCTTTCTATCGCTGCTTGCTCAATTGTGTGCGTCTCATCGTGCCGCCCTCGCTGTTGCCTGGGCCACACGCTGCGTATCCGGTGTTCATTGACGTCATCATCACGACCAGACCCCTTGGGTGTTATAGGGTCAAGCCTCACGGGCCATTAGTACACGTTAGCTCAACGCCTTGCAGCGCTTCCACACCGTGCCTATCAACCAGCTGGTCTCGCTGGGCCCTTCAGGAGGCTCTAGGCCTCAGGGATGTCTCATCTTGAAGGGGGCTTCCCGCTTAGATGCTTTCAGCGGTTATCCCGTCCGACCATAGCTACCCGGCAATGCCACTGGCGTGACAACCGGAACACCAGAGGGTCGTCCACTCCGGTCCTCTCGTACTAGGAGCAGCCCTTCTCAAACATCCAACGCCCACGGCAGATAGGGACCGAACTGTCTCACGACGTTCTAAACCCAGCTCGCGTACCACTTTAAATGGCGAACAGCCATACCCTTGGGACCGACTTCAGCCCCAGGATGTGATGAGCCGACATCGAGGTGCCAAACACCGCCGTCGATGTGAACTCTTGGGCGGTATCAGCCTGTTATCCCCGGAGTACCTTTTATCCGTTGAGCGATGGCCCTTCCATACAGAACCACCGGATCACTAGAACCTGCTTTCGCACCTGCTCGACGTGTCTGTCTCGCAGTCAAGCACCCTTATGCTCTTGCACTCAATGCACGATGTCCGACCGTGCTGAGGGTACCTTCGTGCTCCTCCGTTACTCTTTAGGAGGAGACCGCCCCAGTCAAACTACCCACCACACACTGTCCTCGATCCGGATAACGGACCTGAGTGAGAACGCCAATGATGCCAGGCTGGTATTTCAAGGTTGGCTCCCTCCGAACTGGCGTCCAGAGTTCAAAGCCTCCCAGCTATCCTACACAGGCAACATCAGCGTCCAGTGTGAAGCTATAGTAAAGGTTCACGGGGTCTTTCCGTCTAGCCGCGGGTACACCGCATCTTCACGGCGATTTCAATTTCACTGAGTCTCGGGTGGAGACAGCGTGGCCATCATTACGCCATTCGTGCAGGTCGGAACTTACCCGACAAGGAATTTCGCTACCTTAGGACCGTTATAGTTACGGCCGCCGTTTACCGGGGCTTCAATCAAGAGCTTCGCCTTGCGGCTAACACCATCATTTAACCTTCCGGCACCGGGCAGGCGTCACACCCTATACGTCCGCTTGCGCGTTAGCAGAGTGCTGTGTTTTTAATAAACAGTTGCAGCCACCTGGTATCTTCGACCGGTTCGGGCTTAGAGAGCAAGTCTCATCACCCTACGCCGGCGTGCCTTCTCCCGAAGTTACGGCACCATTTTGCCTAGTTCCTTCACCCGAGTTCTCTCAAGCGCCTTGGGATTCTCACCCTGACCACCTGTGTCGGTTTGGGGTACGGTCGCACATGATCTGAAGCTTAGAGGCTTTTCCTGGAAGCGTGGCATCAGTGACTTCCTGACCGTGGTCAGTTCATCTCGTGTCTCGGCCTTAAAAGGGTCCGGATTTACCTAAACCCTCAGCCTACTCACTTTCACCAGGACAACCAACGCCTGGCTCACCTAGCCTTCTTCGTCCCCCCATCGCAACCATGTCCGGTACGGGAATATTGACCCGTTTCCCATCGACTACGCCTTTCGGCCTCGCCTTAGGGGCCGACTCACTCTGCTCCGATTAGCGTCGAACAGAAACCCTTGGTCTTCCGGCGAGGGAGTTTTTCACTCCCTTTATCGTTACTCATGTCAGCATTCGCACTCGTGATACCTCCAGCAGACTTCTCAATCCACCTTCATTGGCGTACACGACGCTCCTCTACCGCTCATTCCTAAGAATGAACCCGTAGCTTCGGTACCTGGTTTAGCCCCGTTACATCTTCCGCGCAGGCCGACTCGACTAGTGAGCTATTACGCTTTCTTTAAAGGATGGCTGCTTCTAAGCCAACCTCCTAGCTGTCTGAGCCTTCCCACATCGTTTCCCACTTAACCAGGATTTCGGGACCTTAGCTGACGGTCTGGGTTGTTTCCCTTTTCACGACGGACGTTAGCACCCGCCGTGTGTCTCCCACGCGTTACTCACCGGTATTCGGAGTTTGCCTCGGGTTGGTAAGTCGGGATGACCCCCTAGCCGAAACAGTGCTCTACCCCCGGCGGTACTACGTGAGGCGCTACCTAAATAGCTTTCGAGGAGAACCAGCTATCTCCGAGCTTGATTAGCCTTTCACTCCGATCCACAAGTCATCCAAATCTTTTTCAACAGATCCTGGTTCGGGCCTCCAGTTGATGTTACTCAACCTTCACCCTGCTCATGGATAGATCGCTCGGTTTCGGGTCTATATCCAGCGACTGTGTCGCCCAGTTAAGACTCGGTTTCCCTACGGCTCCCCTATACGGTTAACCTCGCCACTGAATATAAGTCGCTGACCCATTATACAAAAGGTACGCAGTCACAGGACTAAGCCTGCTCCTACTGCTTGTACGCACACGGTTTCAGGATCTATTTCACTCCCCTCTCCGGGGTTCTTTTCGCCTTTCCCTCACGGTACTGGTTCACTATCGGTCAGCCAGGAGTATTTAGCCTTGGAGGATGGTCCCCCCGTCTTCAGTCAAGGTTTCTCGTGCCCCGACCTACTCGATTTCACATGATCAGATTTTCGACTACGGGGCTATCACCCGCTACGGCCAGACTTCCCAATCTGTTCGCCTAATCAGTCACATGCTTAAGGGCTGGTCCCCGTTCGCTCGCCGCTACTAGGGGAATCTCGGTTGATTTCTTTTCCTCAGGGTACTTAGATGTTTCAGTTCCCCTGCCTCGCCTCGTACACCTATGTATTCAGTGCACGATACTCATCTTATGATGAGTGGGTTTCCCCATTCAGAAATGCCCGGGTCACAGGTTGTTGCCACCTCACCGAGCCTTATCGCACCACGTCTT
>NZ_MINL01000001.1:3198265-3230686 GCF_001882345.1 Halomonas sp. QHL1 | reverse complement strand
CTTTCACAACCGGCTTATCAAGCCACCTACGCGCGCTTTACGCCCAGTAATTCCGATTAACGCTTGCACCCTCCGTATTACCGCGGCTGCTGGCACGGAGTTAGCCGGTGCTTCTTCTGCGAGTGATGTCTTTCCTGCCGGGTATTAACCGACAGGCGTTCTTCCTCGCTGAAAGTGCTTTACAACCCGAGGGCCTTCTTCACACACGCGGCATGGCTGGATCAGGGTTGCCCCCATTGTCCAATATTCCCCACTGCTGCCTCCCGTAGGAGTTCGGGCCGTGTCTCAGTCCCGATGTGGCTGATCATCCTCTCAGACCAGCTACGGATCGTTGCCTTGGTGAGCCTTTACCTCACCAACTAGCTAATCCGACATAGGCTCATCCAATAGCGGGAGCCGAAGCCCCCTTTCTCCCGTAGGACGTATGCGGTATTAGCCTGGGTTTCCCCAGGTTATCCCCCACTACCGGGCAGATTCCTATGCATTACTCACCCGCACGCCGCTCGTCAGCATCTAGCAAGCTAGATCTGTTACCGCTCGACTTGCATGTGTTAGGCCTGCCGCCAGCGTTCAATCTGAGCCATGATCAAACTCTTCAGTTTAAGATCTATGTGATCCTTACCTGCCACCCGAAAGTGACAGAAGCGGATCAAACTTGGCTCAAGGTTCAAACGAATTCATTCAAACTTACGTTTTCATGACCGCTTGCCTTGATATTTGGTGATTTGTCACCAACATCAGCAAGCGCCCACATGAATTACCTGATCAAATTGTTAAAGAGCTGTTTCGCTGTCCTGGTTACTGTGAAAGCAACCCGGCGGGCCGTTGACTTGGCTTGCCGCAGCGAGGAAGGCGTATTCTACGCATTTCCTGGTGGTTGTCAAGGGCGTTGTTTTCGATGTAAAACACACAACATCCAAAACCGCGAGCTATCGCAAAAGCGGTAACTGTTTGACAAACCAAGGCTTTTACACCTTATACACCACTGGTAACGCTAGGCGTCCCCGGCAGCGGATGCGTACTTTACGGATTCGCTGTCGGGTTGGCAAGCGGTTTTTAATGTTGATATTAACTGAGGCGAAAAAAGTGCTTATTAGGCATTACGGATTGAATCTGGCACCAGCGAACCCGAGCCGAGATCGGCAATGCTACGCGCACCGGTGAGCGTCATTGCAACCCGCATCTCCTTATCAAATAGCTCAAGCAGATGGGAAACCCCCGCCTCTCCGGCGGTAGCAAGTGCGTAGATAAAAGCACGCCCAATCAATACGGTATCGGCACCCATGGCGATCATGCGCACAACATCAAGCCCACTGCGTACCCCGGAGTCGGCCAGAATAGCCAAATCACCCTTAACCGCATCAGCGATAGCAGGCAGCGCACGCGCAGTAGAGGGAACACCGTCTAGCTGACGTCCACCATGATTGGAAACAACGATACCATCCGCACCGAAGCGAACCGCATCACGAGCATCCTCAGGATCGAGTATCCCCTTAATGATCATAGGGCCATCCCATTGCTCACGAATCCACTCCAGGTCCTTCCAAGAGATGGACGGATCAAAGTTATCACCAAGCCAAGCAATATAGTCTTCAAGCTCTGTTGGTTTGCCGCGATAATCCGACACGTTGCCGAGGTCATGAGGACGACCATTGACACCCACGTCCCATGCCCAAAAAGGGTGTGTTGCCGCTTGAAGCATTCGCCGCATTGGGCCGCGCTTACCGCTCATACCTGAATGCGCATCGCGATAGCGCGCCCCCGGCACGGGCATATCGACAGTGAAGATCAGCGTCTTGACGCCAGCGGCTTTGGCTCGCTCCAAGACATGCTTCATAAACCCTCTATCTTTCAACACATAAAGCTGAAACCAAATAGGTCGATCAACAGCAGAGGCCACTTCATCGATCGGACAGACCGATACTGTCGATAGCGTAAACGGTATCCCTTTATTAGTAGCTGCCCGCGCAGCTTGCACTTCACCGCGCCTAGCGTACATTCCTGCCAATCCTACCGGCGCCAAGGCGACCGGCATGGCAAGCGTTTCGCCGAACAGCGTAGTCTCCAATGATAGCGAAGACATATCTTTCAACACGCGCTGACGCAGCGCGACACCAGCAAGATCCTCGACATTACGCCGCAGCGTATGCTCCGCGTAGGACCCACCGTCGGCGTAATGGAAAAGAAACGGGGGGATACGACGCTTGGCCGCTTGGCGATAATCAGTGGAAGCTGAAATGATCATGGATAGCCCTGTGCAATAGCCCTATGCAATGGATGCGCTATACACCGGCGCCCCAAAGTGGAAAATTGGTTTTACCAATTGACAAAAAACCAGCATCAACAGTAGTGAGCCACCCTAAGCGTGTCAAACGGAGATAACGCTCTTTAGCACCTTAAACCGCTATACTTTAGTTTAAAGACGCTATAGATGAGCTTTGTTAGCGTTAAATCCCACTTCGCAGGCGCTTGAGATCAAACGCCAAAGATCTTAATATTGGTCTTACCAATTGCGGACGCTAAACGACATGAGCTATTCACTATGAGCTATCCTCCGCTCCGCCAGCAGCGCTTGGCCGATGTAATTACTGAGCGCCTTGAAGCAATGATGCTGGAAGGCAGCCTAAAGCCAGGCCAGCGGTTACCTCCCGAACGTGAGTTAGCCGAACGATTTGGCGTTTCGCGCCCCTCTTTACGGGAAGCTATCCAGAAACTAGCTGCTCGTGGTTTGCTGACCAGCCGCCAAGGCGGCGGTACTTTTGTTAACGATGACCTTAGCAATGGTTATACCGACCCCTTGCTGGAGATGCTCTCCCGTCACGGCGAATTTAACCTGGACTTACTTGAATTCCGTGACGCCATGGAAGGTATATCCGCTTACTACGCTGCGCTGCGCTCAACCCCCGCCGACAAAGCTGTCTTAATTCAGCGCTTCGAAGAACTCGACGGCGGCTTTGCAGGCGCAGATCCCATTCAAGAAGCGAAGCTAGATGCGGCATTTCATCTAGCAATTGCCGAGGCCGCCCACAATGTTTTGCTGCTGCATACTATTCGCGGTATTTTTCATCTGCTAGAGAAGAGCATTGTGAATAACTTGGCCCATTTATTTGCCAAGGAAGGTTCCCGCACCCAGTTAATGCAACAGCACCGCGCCCTGCTCAATGCCATTTTGGAAGGTCGCGCTGAGGATGCCCGTGCGCGCGCCCATGAGCACTTAGTGTTTGTTGAAGAAGGTCTACTTGAGATGGCCAAGGCTGAGACCCGCGCTCAGCGCGCCCTTCGCCGCGCCCAAGGCAGTAGTAAGACGTCGGCATGAACAGCGCTGGCATGAATAACCCAGCGCCCACCCCTTTGCCATTACGTTGGCGACGCCTATGGCTGCTGGTTATTTCACTCGGCTTGCTGTTTTGTATGTGGCAGGCCGCTCAGCTGGCACGTGAACAAGCGCTTTCTAACTTACAGGATGATGCCGAAAACGAGCTGCGGCTGTCTGCCGCCAACTTAAACGGCTATTTACTGCGCTACGACTACCTGCCACAAATGCTTGCCACCCGGGAAGGTGTGCAGCGCTTCTTGGCCTCTCCCGATAGCCAAGACCCGATGCCGCTCAATATGCTACTGGATCGTTTCCGCTTTACAGCGGGAGTTTCAGACGTCTATTTACTCAATCGCGATGGCGACACAATCGCCGCCAGTAATTGGCACCGCCCTAACACCTTTATTGGCCAGAATTATGCTTTTCGCTCTTACTACACCGATGCCATTGCTGGGGGGCAGGGGCGCTTTTTTGGCTTAGGCATCAAGTCTCTTGAGCGAGGCTACTACTTCTCATCGCCCGTATGGCTAGACGACACCTCGCCGGATGCGCGGCCAGACGGTGTGCTAGTGGTTAAAGTACTGTTAGATGACGTTGAAGAGAGCTGGGCAGAGCAGGATGCCGAGCTGTTTGTCACTGATAGTGACGACATTATCTTCATGGCTAGCCACCCTGAGCTGCGCATGAACGCCCTCTACTCGCTTACCGAAGAACAGCGTCAAGCCCTGAGGGAAACGCGCCGCTACGCTATGGAACCGTTGACCCCTGCGGGTATTGAAGTCAATGCACCTTACCGACAGGGAAGTCAGTTGGTCAGTTTTTCCCAAGGCCCATTGAGCAGCAGCAACTACCTTAGTCTGACCCGACATATCCCTGAGTTTGGCTGGCAAATGCATATCTTAAAGCCGCTAACACCGGTGATTAGCGCTCAGTGGATAGCTGCTCTGATGGCAGGCGGCCTCTACGGCGTGGTCACTCTTGGTGCGGGCATTGGTTGGCAGCGCCTGAGACTACGCCGTGAGCGTGAAGCGTTTGCCGAGCGTGAGCGCAACACCTTGGCACGCGTGCGTGACGAACTAGAAGTTAGCGTGGAACGCCGCACCCGCGACCTAGTCGCCAGTAACCAACGCCTTTCGGATGAAATTGAAGAGCGCCGCCGCGCTGAAGCCAACTTACGACAAACCCAAGACGAGCTGATTCAAGCCGCCAAACTCGCTGTATTGGGGCAGCTCGCCGCTGGCATCAACCATGAGCTTAATCAACCGTTGGCGGCTATTCGCGCTTATGCAGAAAACGCCCGCCGCTTTATGGCATTAGCACGCCACGAAAAAGCCGATGCCAACCTGGAACAAATTGTTGAACTAACCGAGCGTATGGCAGATATCAGCGCGCAGCTGCGCCAGTTTTCACGTAAGAGCAGCGAACGCCAGGAGGCGATTTCGGTACAAGCCTGTATCGACTACGCTCTACGCCTGTTTCAAAGCCGTTTACGCGAAGGCAATATCACCATTGTTCAGGATTGGCCTGCTGAAACCCTATGGGTTAAAGGCGATCTGGTGCGCCTGGAACAGGTGTTGGTGAATTTAATCGGCAATGCGCTGCAGGCCATGAAAGGCGTGCCTGCGCCACAACTCACCCTGGGCGCCCGTATACACCAGCAGCAGGTCATTATTAGCGTTAGCGATAATGGCCCGGGCATTCCCGAGGAGCACTTGGGGCATATTTTTGAACCCTTTTTTACCACCAAAGCGCCGGGCAGTGGTTTAGGGCTGGGTCTCTCGATCTCATCGCGTATCATGGACGATTTAGGCGGCAAGCTACAGGCGGCGAACCAACCCGAAGGCGGCGCTTGCTTCACCATTACCCTGCCCCACACACCGCTAACCCACACTCAGGAGAACTCCTCTTATGCATGAGCCGTCGACGCTGCCGGTCATGGTGATCGACGACGAACCGCATCTGCGGATCACCGCCAGCCAAACCCTCGAACTTGCGGGCTATACGCCCTACTGCTTTGAATCGGCGGAACAAGCTCTGGCAGCATTAACGCCGGACTTCCCGGGTGTCATTGTCAGTGATATCCGTATGCCGGGAATGGATGGCATGTCACTGCTCCATGAGTTACATAGCCGCGACGCCACTCTGCCGATTATTTTAATCACTGGCCACGGCGATATTTCCACTGCTGTAGAAGCCATGCGCGCAGGGGCCTGGGATTTTCTCGAGAAGCCCTTTGCCGGTGATCAACTGCTGGATGTGGTGCGCCGGGGCATAGAGAAGCGCCAGCTCAGCTTGGAAAACCACCGTCTTAAAGCCGAATTGGAAGTGCAACAAGCCGCACTGGGGCCGCGGCTCGTTGGGCGCACGCCCATCATTTCGCGGCTGGCCGCAATGATTCAGCGTATCAGCCAGGTAGAGGCCGATGTACTGCTATTTGGAGAGACTGGCACCGGCAAAGACCTCGTGGCCCGTGCGATTCACGAACGCAGCGCTCGGCGTAATAGCCCCTTTATGGCGATCAACTGCGGCGCAGTGCCCGAAAACACCATTGAGTCCGAGCTGTTTGGCCATGAAAAAGGCGCCTTTACCGGTGCCGTCGAGCGGCGCATTGGCAAGTTTGAACACGCCAATGGCGGCACGGTGTTTTTAGATGAAATTGAATCAATGCCCATGGCGCTGCAGGTCAAGCTGCTGCGGGTACTGCAGGAACGCAGCGTCGAGCGGTTAGGTGCCAATGAAACCGTCCCGCTCGATATTCGCGTGATTGCGGCCACCAAGGTAGACCTCAAAGCCGCCTCCGAAGAGGGGAGTTTCCGCGAGGATCTTTACTACCGACTAAACGTGGTCACTCTGCCGCTGCCTGCTCTGCGCGAGCGGCGTGAGGATATCCCCTTATTGTTCCAGCACTTTGCCGTGGTCGCCGCCAACCGCAGCGGGCTGGAAGCACCGACCCTCGACAGCCCCGCCATTGCCGCCCTGCTGGCCCATGACTGGCCCGGCAACGTGCGCGAGCTGCGTAACCTTGCCGAGCGCTACGTGCTGCTAGGTGCCGCCTTTGACTATCGGCTGGATGCGCTGCTGGAAGGAGTCAACGCCGACACAGAAGAGCCTACTTTGCCACGCCAGGTAGAGCTGTTTGAAAAGAGCCTGATCAGCCAATCCCTGTCGCGCTACCATGGCCGGGTAACCGACGTTTGTCGCCACTTGGGCATTCCGCGCAAAACATTTTATGACAAGCTTAAGAAGCACGGCCTCCATGCCGATGACTATCGCCACAGCAGCGAGCCTTGATGCAGCAACTCACCCAACACAGACCAGGGCGGCACCCAAGGTATCAGCGTTAATGTGGCGATCAGCATTAGCAGATTGGACATCGGACGACGACTGTCGCCTAGCTTAAGCGCCGTACCAAAGGAGCGCTTTAGCCGCGCACCTTCAAGGTCGACGCTGTATATCTCATCCAAACTCAAGTGGATCAAAAAACCTACCAAGGTGGCAGCACCGTGCGACCAAGCCAGCCATGCAGGCTGGTTCAGCAGATTAAAGCTTAACGCGGCGGTGAATAGACCACATAGCCCACTCGCCAGCAGTGAATGCCAAATACCGCGGTGCACGGTGAAACGCGAAAATAGCAGGCCTGCCAGATAGCGCACACAGAAGTAAATCCCACCGCAGGCAATCAACAGCGCCCCCGGCGTCAGCCATGGCTGTAACAACAGCGCTCCCAGGACAAGAGCAGGCACCGAAAGTAGATTAAATATCAGTCGGATAGAATGGGAACGGTCAGCATCAATGTCGGGCAAAATGCCGCCAAAGGTGACTAATGCAATCATCACCAGCGCTTGGGAGGGCGGCCACCATTGACCTTTCCAGCCTGCGTAAGCTATTAGCACGCCGCCCGCCGCTGCTACCGTAATATGCGTGCGAAAATTAGCCATGACGCGGCATCCCAGAGTCTGCAAAACAGAAAACTGTATAAATTAACAGACTTTCAGCGTTCGCGACATGGCTAATTAAGAAAAAAAGGTTGGCTTAGCAATCGCTTAGGGTAGACCTAGGCCAAGATACTAGCGTGTGGCTTCGGCCAAAAAGCGGTCTTTCAATTTAACGTAGTTACCAGCGGTGTACGGAAAGAACGCACGCTCTTTCTCTTTGAGTGGCCGCAGCGCTTTAGCCGGGTTACCGGCATACACATAGCCGCTTTCCAAATGCTTCCCCGGCGTTACCACGGCACCCGCAGCAATAATGACCTCGTCCTCAACGACCGCGCCATCCATTACAATCGCGCCCATACCCACTAGGATTCGGCTTCCCAAGGTGCAGCCATGCAAGATCGCTTTATGCCCGATAGTCACATCATCGCCAATAGTGAGCGGAAACCCCTCCGGGCTGAAGTCACTGGCGTGGGTAATATGCAGTACGCTGCCGTCCTGCACGCTGGTACGCGCGCCAATACGAATACGGTGCATATCGCCACGGATAACCGTCATCGGCCAGACGGAGCAGTCGTCACCCATCACCACATCACCGATGACCACACTGGCCGGGTCAATATAAACGCGCTCGCCCAGTTGGGGCTCCATACCTTGATACGCTCGTAAGGCACTGCTCATAACTCGCTCCTAGGGTTCTAATCGACAGTTAGAGGATTATTTACCTGACTATAGCAATCCGGCCAGCAGAACAATAAAGGTCAGCGGAATCGACACCCAGCGAATGATATTGCGCCACACCAGATAGCCACTTTCACCAACGCCTAACGCGCTCACCACTCTATTGCGAGGCATTACCCAAGCCGCAAAAACGGCTATCAATAGGCCGCCCAAGGGCAGGAAAACATCCGGCGGTATACTGCTGACAAGCTCGAATACATTGCGTCCCAATAGCGGCCGAAACTCCGCCAGCGTTGAAAAAGAGAGCGCCGACAACAGCCCAATCAGCCAAACGCTGAGCGCCACAATTGCAGTCGAGATACTGCGGCGCAACCCCAAGCCCTGCAGCGTAGCGACCATCGGCTCCGCTAGGTTAATAGCAGATGTCCAGGTCGCCAGCAGCAGCAGTAAAAAGAACACGCTTAGCCATACAGAGCCCCAGGGCAGCTCAGAGAACGCAATGGGCAGGGTGACAAACATTAACCCTGGGCCGTCAGTGGGATCCATGCCCTGGGCGAACACCACCGAGAAAATAGCGATCCCCGCCAGTAACGCCACGCTAATATCCAGCACAGCGACCGCAACGGCTGCTTTGGGCAGGCTTTGCTCTTCAGGCATATAAGCGCCATACGCCATCAAGGCACAGGCCCCTACCGCCAAGGTAAAGAACGCGTGCCCCATGGCATGGACGACTACGGACGGGGTTAGCGCCTCGAAAGAGGGTAAAAACAGCCACGCCAGGGCGGGGGCAAAACCATCAGTCGTCGCGGCATAGCCCGCTAATAACAGCAACAATAGATACAGCAGCGGCATCAGCAGGTTATTGAGCCGCTCTAGCCCTTTGGCAACACCCGCCGCTACAACGGTCATGGTCATAAACAGAAACAGCGAGTGATTGAAGATCAGCAGACCCGGGTTGGCCAAAAAAGCCTCAAAACCGGCGCCAATCTCAGCGGCGCTCGCGCCATTAAAGTTGCCGTTAACAGAGGCCACCAAAAACTCAATCGACCAGCCGGACACCACCGAGTAGAACGACAAGATACAGAACACGGTGAACGCCCCGAATAGCCCCAGCCAGCGCCAGTGAGGTGAAGCCCCCGCCTCGGCAGCCAAAGCACTCAAGGCTTGCATCGGCCCCCGCCGTCCGGCACGACCAATCAGTATCTCCGCCATCATCACCGGAATACCTAGCAGCAGCACAAACGCCACGTAAATCAATAAAAACGCCGCGCCGCCGTTTTCTCCGGCCACATAAGGGAAGCGCCAGATATTGCCTAACCCCACCGCAGCACCTGTTACCGCCAAGATAAAGGCCCGCTTAGACCCCCAGCGCTCCAGCGTTTCGCTCATCACTTGCTCCTGCCATTGGTGGCATTAAAAGGCGGCAAGACTAGCAGGCGCTTGCGTGCAGGCCAAACCCTGTTATTGAACCTAGCATTGAAACCCGCCCCCACCGCCCGCACTGTGTCATTATTATTGCGCTCTTTTGCGCGTTCCTGACGTCCTAAACTGTGCTTTGTAAAAGCATGCCACCCGAGGTGTCTATGTCCTCCACCCCTTTGTCCACCAATCCGCTGCTTGAAACCCACGAGCTCCCCCCCTTTGGAGAGATTCGCGCCGAGCACGTGGAGCCTGCCGTGGAGACACTGCTAAGCGAAAGCCGTGAGGCCATTGATCGCTTGGCTGATCAAGCAGCCGCCACCCCGCCCACATGGGACAATTTTGCGGCGCCACTTGAAGCGGTTAATGACCGACTCACCAAGGCGTGGTCACCGGTATCGCACCTCAACGGCACCATGAACTCCCCGGAGATGCGCGAAGCGTACCAGGCATGCCTTGAGAAGCTCTCTGACTTCGGCACCTGGGTAGGCCAACACGAAGGTTTGTTTCATGGCTGGCAAGCGTTAAAAGATGGCCCCGCCTGGGAACACCTGAATGCAGCCCAGCGGCGTACCGTGGAGAACGCCCTACGCGATTTCCGCCTAGCCGGTGTTGCCCTGCCTGCTGACCAGAAAGCCCGCTACGGCGAGATCCAGTCGCGCCTTTCAATGCTGTCAAACCAGTTCTCGAATAACGTGCTGGATGCCACCCAGGCTTGGCACAAGGACATCGATAGCCAAGAGACATTAGCGGGGGTGCCGGAAAGTGCTCTCGACACCTTAAAAGCTACCGCCGAGGCGAAAGGCGTTGCGGGCTACCGTATTACCCTGGATTTCCCCAGTTTCTTCCCGGTAGTTAGCTATGCCGATAACCGCGAACTGCGCCGTGAGGTGTATACCGCGTTTGTAACCCGTGCGTCTGACGAAGGCCCGGATGCGGGCAAATTCGATAACGCGGCGATCATGGAAGAGATCCTGGCACTGCGCAGTGAAATGGCCCAGCTGCTCGGTTTTGCCACCTACGCTGATTACTCCCTCACCACCAAAATGGCGGACTCTCCCGAGCAGGTGCTCGACTTTCTCAACGACTTAGCCCGCCGTGCGGTGCCTCAGGCGACGGAAGAGTTTGCTGAACTCAGTGCCTATGCCCTTGAGGAACTCGGCCTAGAGACGCTGGAGCCCTGGGATGTTGCCTATGCCAGTGAAAAGCTGCGCGAAGCGCGCCACTCTATCTCTCAGGAGCAGTTACGCCCCTACTTTCCAGCACCCCAGGTGGTGGATGGCTTGTTTCAGGTGGTTGAACGCCTTTACGGCGTGCGCTTTGAAGAAGACACCCAGGCGCCCCGCTATCATGATGACGTGCGCTATTTCCGCATCACCGAAAATGGCCAGCCAATGGCCGGTTTCTATCTGGATCTTTACGCTAGAGAAGGCAAGCGTGGCGGCGCGTGGATGGCCGACTGCCGGGTGCGTCGTCAAACCGAGCAGGGTCTGCAACTGCCCGTCGCCTTCCTTACCTGTAACTTTACCGCTCCGGTAAACGGCCGCCCGGCACTCCTCACCCACGACGAAGTCACCACGCTATTCCATGAATTTGGTCACGGTCTGCATCATATGCTGACACAGCAGCAGATTGCCGATATTTCCGGCATTAATGGCGTCGCTTGGGATGCCGTCGAGCTGCCCAGCCAATTTATGGAAAACTACTGCTGGGAGCGTGAAGGCTTAGATCTACTCGCCAAACACGTGGATAGCGGCGAACCGCTGCCAGCAGAGCTGCTTGAGCGCCTGCAGACGGCCAAGAATTTCCAGTCGGCAATGGGCATGATGCGCCAAATCGAGTTCTCGCTATTCGATCTGCGTCTGCACCATGAAGTAAGTGCTCCCAGCGCTAGCGACGTGCAAGCCTTGTTAGATGAGGTGCGCGAAGCGGTGTCTGTGCTGCCAAAAGTGCCGTTCAACCGCTTCCAAAATAGCTTTGGTCACGTGTTTGCTGGTGGCTACGCTGCCGGTTACTACAGCTACAAGTGGGCGGAAGTGCTCTCGGCGGATGCCTGGAGCGCCTTTGAAGAGGCCGGTATCTTTGACCCGGAAACGGGACAGCGCTTTCGTCGTGAAATTCTTGAGCAGGGCGGCGCACGCGATGCCGCTGACCTGTTTGTCGCCTTCAGGGGCCGAGAGCCAAGTGTCGAACCGCTACTGCGCCATAGCGGCATTCGCGCTGCTTAATGCATTTTTAAATACACTTTCCCCATGCGCGGCGCCTTTGGCGCTGCGCGCTAGGAGTCTGTAATGTCGACGGTTAAACGCTTTATTGCCGGTGTGACCTGCCCGCGCTGCGCGGCGATGGATCGTATCCGCGCCTGGGAGCAAAACGGTATTCGCTACCGAGAATGCGTCAGCTGCGATTTCTTCGAGCAACTGCCCATTGAAGAGGACGCGCTGACCGAAATGACCACCCGGGTCAACCAGGTACGCGACGATCAGAAGCAGCAGGATGTACAGCCCGTGCGTATTTTGGATCCCGGTAAACCCTCTCGTTAAATTCCCACCTCGCCAATGTGGTGGCATGTTCATCCTTTCCTTACAGCCCCACAGCTGCTAGCGTTCGGACCACACAACACGTGTGCGGTTATCCGCACACCAACCACCCACTTCCGTGCGAACAATCGGACACTATGCTAAAAAGCGCTTTCCACCAAAGTTGAATAAATATTTTATAAGAATTTGATTTTAAAGCCATAAACTTTTAATGGCACAACTATCGCTGTTATAAATCCTGGATACCCTGCTTAACGCAGTATCGACTGGCGGCATTGATCGTCGCTGTCAGTATATAACCCCAATAACAGCTAGGAATTTTCGCCATGCGCAAACATATGCCTAAAACGTTCACTCTTCTCGCCAGCAGCGCTCTGCTTGTAGCCGCTGCCAGCAGTGCCCAGGCGCAAGCAGACCGCTCCGGTTGGCCCGATAATTTTACCGTGGGTACCGCTAGCCAAGGCGGCACTTACTTCGTCTACGGTTCAGGCTGGGCCAATTTTATCGCTGATGAGTTAGGCGTATCTGGCGGCGGTGAAGTCACCGGCGGCCCCACTCAAAACCTGGCGCTGGTGCACACGGGCGACATGGCATTTGGTTTAACCACCATGGGCCCTGCTTCTGATGCCGTTAAAGGTGAAAGCCCGCTGGCACCTGGCATGGCAATGGACAATGTATGCGCCATGTTCCCCATGTACGAAACGCCGTTCTCTATTACCGCGCTTTCTGACAGCGGCATCGAGTCGATTTCCGACATTCCTGATGGCGCGCGCATCGGCTTTGGCCCGGCTGCCTCAACCTCGGATACCTACTTCCCAGCAATCCTTGAAACCCTGGGCGTTGACTTTGAGCGCCGCAACGGCGGCTGGTCAGACCTGGGCGGTCAGTTGCAGGATGGCTTGCTTGACGTTGTTGCCTTTGCCGCTGGCATTCCGATTCCCGCCGTTAGCCAGTTGGAAGTACAAACAGACGTCAACATCATCGAATTTAACGAAGAAGAGCTGGCCACGGTGCTGGAAAACTTCCCCGTTGCTGAGTTTATGATTCCGGCCAACACCTACACTACGCTGGAAGAAGACGCCCGCGCTGTCTCCATGTGGAACTTCGCTATCGCTGGCTGTGACCTGCCGGAAGATTTCGTTTATGAAGTCACCAAGGCGACCATGGAAAACAACGACCGCATGCGCTCTGTGCACCGCAGTGCTGAAACCAGCATTCCAGAAAACATTAAGCACAACACCGTGCTGCCGTTTCACCCCGGCGCTGCACGCTGGTACGAAGAGAACGGCTATGAAATTGCTGATGACATGATCAACTAAGCAACGCTTAACGTTCTGACTGCCCCGTCTCCGGCCCCGCCGGGCGGGGCAGCTTTCGCTGCTGCTACCCCTTTGTCTGCTTTTGCTGTGAGGGTGAACTCTAATGAGTCACAAAACCGACCAAGAACCCAATGACCTCAAGGATGATGCCCACGCGGCATCAGTGATACCCGAGTCCATTGCCGACGGTGTCGATGAAGACGTTGTTGAACCCAACCGCCGCCTGTTTACGGGCTGGCAGTTCCTGCTATTTGCGGCATTAGCGATCGCTTACTCAAGTTTCCATCTGATTTCACTGAACGTGTATCCGATGGAAACCTGGTCGTTTCGTATCGTGCATATTGCCGGTGCGCTTATTCTCGGTTACGGGCTCTTTGCCGGTGCCCGTTTTGCCGACGACGATCATCAGGCGTCAGGTGTCTGGATCAAGTGGGTAAGCTACGCGCTACTGATTCCCGCCGCCTATACCCTGGCGCAAGTTCTGTTGATGTATCAAACGCTCAGCGGTGGTGCCATGCGCATCGACCCGAACGTTGAAAACTGGCATTACGGCTATCCGCTCATGGCGACAACGGCGGGTGCCATTGTGCTGTCATGGTTTTATCGTCAGGCACGGCATCGCTTCAACCCAGCCGATTTGGTGCTAATGGTCTGCGCGCTGGCCAGCGCTGGTTATTTGCTGGTGGCTTATAACACCAATATCCGTATGTCGACGGGTACCTCTTTTGCGCCAGCAGGCATTTCCTGGGCGGCAATTGCAGGCTCGTTACTGATCCTGGAACTGACTCGCCGAGTAGCGGGTTTAGCCCTAGTAGTGATTTCCGCAGTCTTCCTGACCTATGTATTCGCTGGCCCTTATCTGCCGGGCTTCTTAGGCTATCCAGGGCTGTCACTACAGCGTTTCTTTAGCCAGGTGTATACCGACGCAGGCATTCTTGGCCCCACAACCGCGGTGTCGTCGACCTATATTATTTTGTTCATTATTTTTGCCGCTTTCCTACAGGCCTCTAAAGTTGGCGACTACTTCGTCAACTTTGCCTTTGCCGCAGCTGGCCGTGCCCGTGGCGGCCCTGCCAAGGTGGCCATTTTTGCCTCTGGCTTGATGGGTATGATCAACGGCACGTCAGCAGGTAACGTGGTTTCCACCGGTTCATTGACCATTCCTCTGATGAAGAAAGTCGGCTACCCCGCACGTAGCGCCGGCGCGATTGAAGCAGCCGCCTCAACCGGTGGGCAAATCATGCCACCGATTATGGGCGCGGGTGCGTTCATCATGGCCGAAGTGACCGGTATTCCGTATACCGAAATTGCGCTTGCCGCCGTCATTCCGGCGATTCTTTATTTTGCCTCTATCTACTTTATGGTCGACTTTGAAGCCGCCCGTAAAGGCATGCGTGGCATGCGTAAAGATGAGATCCCGCTGTTCTCGAAGCTGGTCAAGCAGGTCTATCTGTTCGCGCCGATTATTATTCTGATTGTCGCCCTGTTCATGGGCTACTCGGTGATTCGCGCAGGCACCTTGGCAACCGCGTCAGCCGCGGTGGTTAGCTGGCTCTCACCCAATAAAATGGGCCTTCGTTCGATTCTTAAAGCCCTGCAGATAGCGGGCACCATGGCGATTCAGATTATCGCCGTATGCGCCTGTGCGGGCTTAATCGTCGGGGTTATCTCGCTGACGGGTGTAGGCGCGCGTTTCTCGTCGCTGCTGCTGGGCTTAGCGGGCGTGAGCCAACTGCTGGCGCTAGTGTTCGCCATGCTGATCAGTATTCTACTCGGCATGGGTATGCCTACCACCGCCGCCTATGCGGTGGCCGCTTCGGTCGTGGCTCCGGGTTTGATCAATATCGGCATTGAACCGCTGATCGCTCACTTCTTCGTGTTCTACTTTGCGGTCGTCTCTGCGATTACGCCGCCCGTTGCCTTGGCCTCCTATGCCGCCGCGGGTATCTCCGGCGACAACCCCATGGGCACATCGGTGGCATCGTTCAAGATTGGCTTGGCCGCGTTCATTGTTCCATTTATGTTCTTCTACAGCCCCGCCATGCTGATGGAAGGCTCACCGATGCAGATCCTGCGCGTTGGGTTAACCGCGACGCTAGGTATTGTGCTGCTTTCGGGTATGGTTCAAGCGTGGTTCTTTGGCCCCGTTAACCTAGTGCAGCGTGTCGTCATGCTGGTGGGCGCGCTGTTTTTAATCTACGGCGGTATCTATACCGATATTGCCGGCCTTGCGATTGGTATCGTGCTATTCATGATGCAGCGTAAGATGCACGGTGGTGGTAGCAAAACGGCGCAAGCTGGCTGATTGATTTAAGCCACTAAACGCTAAGCGTAAAAAACCCCGCTCAACAATCGTTGAGCGGGGTTTTTTAGTGCGCCTAAAGCGGGTCGATAAATGGCTTAGTCAGTCAGGTTGTCGACGATCTTCAGCACCGGCGCTGCTTGATTAAGCGTGTAGAAGTGCAGGCCTGGCGCCCCGCCATCCAGTAATCGCTGGCAAAGACGGGTCACCACATCGGTGCCAAAGGCAGCAATCGCTTCGCTGTCATCGCCATAGGATTCCAACTGCTTGCGAATCCAACGCGGGATCTCGGCACCACAGGCGTCAGAGAAACGCGCCAGCTTGGTGTAGTTGGTAATCGGCATAATCCCGGGAATAATCGGCTGCTCAACGCCAAGCGCGCGGGCTTTATCGACGAAGTTGAAATAGGCGTCGGCGGTGAAGAAGTACTGGGTGATGGCCATATTGGCCCCTGCCTTCATTTTACGCGCGAAGTTTTCCACATCCTTATCAAGATTAGGTGCCTGTGGGTGAGACTCAGGGTAAGCGGCTACCGCGATGTCGAAATGGTCGCCCGTTTCCGCACGAATAAACTCAACCAGTTCGTTGGCATACCGTAGCTCGCCAACGCTTCCCATACCGGAGGGCATGTCACCACGCAGCGCGACTAGACTATCGACCCCCTCTTCTCGGTACTGCGCCAGCAGATCACGCAGCTGGGCTTTCTCACTGCCAATACAGGAGAGGTGTGGGGCGGTGGTGATGCCACTCTCACTCACTGCACGCACCACCTCCCGGGTACGTGCCTGGGTAGACCCGCCAGCACCGTAAGTAACCGAGAAAAACCGTGGCTTCCGGGCGGCCAGTTCATCGCGAACGTGGATCAGCTTGTCGCGCCCAGCATCAGTATTGGGCGGAAAGAATTCAAAGCTGATACCTAGCGGATGCTCATGGCTGCTCATGGGGTTTCCTTATTAGTGATCAATAGTGATGATATTTTGGGGTATTCTCCCTGTTCCAGCGCGTTGGGGCTAATGAAAGATTCCACGCTTGGCCTTTAATTCGGCTCATGTTAGCGAGTCACCACACATACAACGGGGGGATAAATGGATCTTGCACCTGGGGCGCTCGTTGGGCCGTTACTTATGCTACTCAGCTACGTGGGGCTAGGCTGGCTCGCCGCCCAACGGCTAAAGCTTGATCCTCGACCGATTGCGACGCTGCTGGTTTACCTGATAGCGCCTTTTACGATTTTTCGCGCGCTGATGAACGGCGGCCCAACACCTGACTATCTTTTACTCACATTAGCGCTATTCATTCTGGCGAGCCTAATGGCCCTGGTCGTACAGCGCCTCACTCGCCACCGATTTGGTGAGCAGGAAGCGGCCCTGCTGGCGTTCTCCTCTGGAACGGGTAATACCGGCTATTTTGGCCTGCCGATTGCGCTGATTTTGCTACCCCCTGAAGGCGTTACCCTTTACCTATTCTGTATACTGGGGATTAATATTTACGAATTTACCGTGGGCTTTTACCTTAGCGCGCGCGGACGCTTTTCAGTACGCGATAGTCTGATCAAAATTTCTCGCTTACCGCTTATCTATGCGTTCCTATTCGCGTTACTGCTTAGCGCCCTTGAAATAACCCTACCCGCTGCAGCAATGAATTCGCTAGCAGTATTCCCTGCCACTTACACGCTGCTCGGCATGATGATTATTGGCATGACGCTTAGCCAAGTGACGCTTTCCGCCTGGGATACCCGTTTCGTGGCCGCCTGCCTAGGGCTGCGCTATTTGCTATGGCCGTTAGCCATGCTATTGGCCGTTTTGGCGTTGCTGTGGGTCACCCCACTCTCCACCGAGCTCGCCATGGCACTGCTACTGCTGGGCGTAGTGCCTATGGCGGCTAACGTGGTGGTGGTCGCCATGGAACTGGGCATTCAGCCGCAAAAAGGCGCGCTGGCCGTACTGGTGACGACACTACTCGCGCCGCTGCTGATTCCGCTTTATCTGGGGTTGATGCTGCGTCTCACAGGACTGAGCTAAAAACCAGCCACACCCGCCTCGTTAAGCTGTCGGGCTATGTCCTGTATCTCGGGGTGGCTGAAAAACGCCACAAGCGCCTCAGCGCGCACCGGGCCGACGCCGGGAACAGCTTGCCACTGTTCGCGCTGGTAGCCCGCTAACTCATACCAATCCCCACGCACAGATTCGCTACCCGGTGGCGCGCCCAGCGCACTTAACCAGGCTGCAAATGGCTTGCCTTGGGCGGCTTGAAACTGTTCCAGTAACGCGACGGCGGTCGCTTCACCAATGCCGTAGGCCTGTTGCAGTTGGCCTGGCTCAACGTTCAGCCAGCCCAGTAAATGAGTGACTACGCCCGCGTCCATCAGCGCTTGCCAGGTACCTTCACCGATACCTTGCATACCAAGCTGCTCGCCAAGGTAGCTAAGCCGAGCCAGCAATTGGCCATCGCAACCGGGAGTTAATTCAAAACAGCTCAGCAGATTAAAGCGCTGGGGTGATGGCGGCGTCAGCGGCGAGCGCTCCTGGGTGTGCCACACCACCTCGCTTAACTGGGGAATCGTTAACCCCGCCAGCGTAATCGCCACTTGGTCACCGGGACGAACATCCAGTGTTTCCCAGCGTTCCAGCGAGCCCAGAGAGACGCGGCTAATGCGTCGTCCCTCCAGCTGTACCGGATTAAGCCACACCAGCGGCGTCACACGCCCGGTGCGCCCAACACGAAACTCAATGCCACGCACTTCCGCTAGCGCCTGCTGGGCGGGGTATTTCCAGGCAATAGCCCACGCCGGGGGCGAAGATGACCAGCGGCTCACGCCGGGGCGCTCTGCCTGTTTGATGACTACACCGTCGGTGGCAAACGGCAGAGGGCCGTTAAACCAGCTATCACGCCAGTAAGCGGCATCACGGCGATCATCCAGCGGATGAGTATAGTCAGCGCTATCAAAGCCCAGCTCACTTAGCCGAGCTAAACGTTCCTGCATTGCGGTAGGCCCATCGGGCCAATCCCAAACAAACAGGCCAATACGTTCAAGGGTGGCGGCTTCAGGAGAGGATTGCGCCATGGCTCCTGCTACAGCACCGCGTGCTCCTGTTGAGGGCGAGCGCGACTGAACGTGTTGGGTGAGCCGCCAATACAGCTCGCCTTGGAAGACTGCAGAGATAGGCTCGGGTAACGTATTGGGAATAGCCGGGAGCTGTCGGGCACGGGCTGTCCAGTCCTGGCCCCGCTGGCCGTCGCCACGGCTAACGGCTTCGACCAGTTCGCCATCGGCATAGCGCAGCGTAATTGCCACACCGTCCACTTTGGGCTGGATCCACAGGTTTTCGCGGCGACTGGTAAAACGCCTGACGCCATCGTCATCGGCTTTATCAAGCCCACGCTGCGCTGCCGGGTGTTCGAGGGTGCCGCTGCTGCGTGTAACGCGCGTAAGCGGGCGATGGTCAGGTACATTGCCCAGACAACGCTGCCAAGTGGCTAGGCGCTCTACCGCTTGGTCGTAGAGGGCGTCATCGATCAGCGCGACGCCTTCGTCGTGGTAGGCAATGTCCCAGCGCTGCACCTGCTCGGCCAGCGCTTTGCTTTCGCGGCTTAAGCGTTCCTCCGGCCAATCAGGGCATTGGGCAGCCTGTGCGGAAAAAGTGACAAGCCAGATTAGGCCTCCCAACAGCCAAGTACGTACACCCAACAACATTACTTACCCCCGCGTTAACACATCAGCCTTTAGGCTTAGCCTAGCGCAGGGTTTTGAAATAGCGCATAAAAAAAGCCCCCGGCCGAAGCCAAAGGGGCGATTTAATACATTTCTTACAACCGTTGTAGCGAATCTCTTACAAACCGGCGGCCTTACGCAGCGCATCGGCCTTATCAACCTTTTCCCACGGGAAGGCGGTAAAGGTTTCGGTATGCGCTTGACCTTTATCGTCGCTCCAGGTGTAGCTGTGCTCGAACGGCGCCCGGCCAAAGTGACCGTAAGCGGCGGTGAGCTGATACATCGGGTGCAGCAGATCAAGCATTTTGGTGATCGCGTAGGGGCGCAGGTCAAAGTGCTCGCGAACCAGCGCAACGATCTTGGTATCGTCAATTTTACCGGTGCCAAAGGTGTCGATGGAGACCGACGTCGGCTCGGCAACGCCAATCGCGTAGGAGACCTGAATTTCACACTTGTCCGCCAGACCCGAGGCCACCACGTTTTTGGCCACATAGCGGCCCGCATAGGCGGCGCTGCGATCCACTTTAGAGGGGTCTTTGCCGGAGAACGCGCCACCACCGTGACGTGCCATGCCGCCGTAGGTGTCGACGATGATCTTGCGGCCAGTCAGACCACAATCGCCTACCGGGCCGCCAATCACGAATTTGCCGGTCGGGTTGATATGGTACTGGGTGCTGTCATCCAGCCATTCAGCGGGGATCACTTGCTCAATGACCTCGCGCTTGATCATTTTGCGCAGGTCTTCCTGATTAATATCTGGGTCGTGTTGGGTAGAGAGCACAATGGCATCGACACCGCAGGGCTGGCCTTCGGCGTTATAACGGAAGGTTACCTGACTCTTGGCATCCGGGCGCAGCCAAGGCAGCAGGCCATTTTTACGCAGTTCAGCCTGACGCTCGACTAATCGGTGCGAGTAGTGGATCGGCGCCGGCATAAACGAATCGGTTTCGTTGGTCGCGTAGCCAAACATCAGGCCCTGGTCGCCAGCGCCCTGATCTTCCGGCTTGCTGCGATCAACGCCCTGGGCGATGTCGACACTCTGCTTGCCAATCAGGTTAACCACGCCGCAGGTCGCGCCGTCAAAACCTACGTCAGACGAGTTATAGCCAATGCTGATAATCACATCGCGCACGAGGGTTTCTAAATCAACCCAGGCTGAGGTGGTAATTTCGCCGGCAATGATCGCCACTCCGGTTTTCACCATGGTTTCACAGGCAACGCGGGCCTGTTTATCACGAGCGATAATGGCATCTAACACCGCGTCAGAGATCTGATCGGCAATCTTATCGGGATGACCTTCGGAGACGGACTCGGAGGTAAACAGGGAATATTCGCTCATCGCGCACTCTACCCTCTGTATGACGGCTGTAGGTTCCACAGCATCAGCAGGAAATCATGGCAGGTGTCCCCTGCCCGTATTAGCGAAATGATGACGTTCATCATCACTTCGGGAGGCAGAGTCTACACGCTGTCGGCGACGCTTCCCAGAACGTGATCCCGAGAATTTGCCGCTACATTTGCCGCAACATGGGAAGTCAGCGACAATAGCGCCTTTATAATTTCTGTTTTCAGGCGAGGAGCACCCCCATGCCGTCCCGTTTTGAGCTAGCCAATGCCATTCGCGCCCTGTCCATGGATGCCGTTCAGAAGGCCAAGTCCGGCCACCCTGGCGCCCCCATGGGTATGGCTGATATCGCCGAGGTGCTATGGAATGACTACCTCAAGCACAACCCCGAAGACCCCAAGTGGGCCGATCGTGATCGCTTTGTGCTTTCCAATGGCCATGGCTCCATGCTGCTTTACTCGCTGCTCCACCTCAGTGGTTACGAGCTAAGCCTGGAACAGCTGCAGAATTTCCGCCAGCTGCACTCGCCCACCGCGGGCCACCCGGAATTCGGCTACGCGCCCGGCATTGAAACCACCACTGGCCCGCTAGGTCAGGGTTTTGCCAACGCCGTAGGCTTTGCCATCGCGGAAAAAACCATGGCGGCGCAGTTCAACCGCCCCGGCCACTCCATCGTTGACCACCACACATGGTGCTTTGTAGGTGACGGCTGCTTAATGGAAGGGATCTCCCATGAAGCGGCCTCCCTGGCCGGTACCCAGCAGTTGGGTAAGCTAATCACTGTATACGACGATAACGGCATCTCCATTGATGGTGAAGTGGAAGGCTGGTTTACCGACGATACCGCCAAGCGTTTTGAAGCCTATGGCTGGCACGTAGTACCCAACGTTGATGGTCATAAGCCTGAAGAGATCAAAGCCGCTATTGAGCTGGCCAAGAGCCACGACGATAAGCCGAGCCTGATTATCTGCAAAACCATTATTGGCTTTGGTGCCCCCAACAAGCAGGGCAAGGAAGACGCTCACGGCGCCCCGCTAGGCGATGACGAAGTGGCCCTGGCGCGCACGCAGCTCGACTGGCCCCACGCTCCGTTCCATATTCCTGAGCCAATCTACTCGGGCTGGGATGCCCGTGAAGCAGGCAAAGCGACCCAGCAGGCGTGGGACGCGCGTTTTGCCCGCTATGCTGAAGCCTTCCCCACCGAAGCGCGGGAATTCACCCGCCGGATGAAGCGCCAGCTGCCGACGGAACTGCCTACCGAAGCCTTGATTGAGCAGGCCCAAGAGCGTGGCGAGACCATTGCGTCACGCAAAGCCTCGTTTGAAGCGCTGAATGTAATTGGCCCGCAAATGCCGGAACTGCTGGGCGGCAGTGCCGACTTGGCCCCCTCTAACCTGACTTTCTGGAAAGGCGCCAAAGCGATCACCCCAGAAGATGCCAGCGGTAACTACCTGCACTACGGTGTCCGTGAGTTCGGCATGGGGGCGGTCATGAACGGCATCGCCCTACACGGCGGACTAGTGCCCTACGGCGCGACCTTCCTGATCTTTATGGAGTACATGCGTAACTCGATCCGCATGGCGTCGCTGATGGGCCAGCAGGTGATCTACGTGTTTACCCACGACTCCATCGGCCTGGGTGAAGATGGCCCGACCCACCAGCCGATTGAGCAGCTCACCAGCCTGCGTACGACGCCGAATCTAAACACCTGGCGCCCCTGCGATGCGGTTGAAACCGCCGCCTCTTGGGATGCCGCCATCAAGCGTCACTCCGGCCCCACCGCGCTAGTACTGTCACGCCAGAACCTGCCCCACCAGCAGCGCACTAAAGCGCAGTTGGCAGCCATTCAAAACGGTGCGTACGTTCTTAAGGACAGCGAAGGAACACCGGAGTTGATTCTGATTGCCACCGGTTCTGAAGTCGGCCTGGCGATGGACGCCGCCGCCGAGCTTGAGCAGCAAGGTAAAGCGGTACGCGTGGTCTCCATGCCCTCAGCCTATCGCTTCAACGGCCAGGACGCCGAGTACCGTGAGAGCGTACTGCCCAAAGCGGTGACCAAGCGTATCGCTATCGAAGCCGCTCACGCCGACTATTGGTACAAGTATGTGGGCCTAGAAGGCCGTGTGATCGGCATGACGACTTACGGCGAATCTGCGCCGGCGGGCGATCTGTTTAAGCACTTCGGCTTTACCGTCGAGAATGTGGTCAAACAAGCCAACGAACTACTCGGCTAAGCCATGCCAGCACTCAGTGGCTTTCTATGGCTGATTAGCTACTGGCTTATTGGTGAAGTGGTGATCCACTTCACCGCTTTGCCAATCTCGTCAGGCGTGATCGGCATGCTGCTGCTCTGCGCGACGCTCGCCGTTCGGGGCCGTGTACCTAACAACATTGCCGCTGCCGCCCAGCCACTGATTGCACTACTCGCCATGCTGATTATGCCCGGCGTTGTTGGGGTGTTTTTTATCATCGGCGAGCTGGCCGGGCAGTGGACGGCTATCCTTATCGCGCTATTGCTGGGCACGTTACTCAGTGTGGTGACCACGCTGTGGCTGCTCAAGCGACTAATCGGGCAACCAAATGTCCGCTGATACACCGCTGCTTACTCTATTAACCACCACCCCGCTGTTTGCGGTGGGGTTAACGCTCGCTGCATATTTGCTGGGTAGCGCGCTGTTCCAGCGTTTAAAGCGCCCTTCTTGGCTGCCCGCTATTTTGATCGCGGCACTGCTGCTGGCAGGGGCATTAGCGCTGATAGGACTGCCTTACGCTACATACCAGCAGGGAGCCACATGGCTAACGGTGCTATTGGGGCCAGCCACGGTTGCGCTGGGTATGCCGCTTTATCAGCAGTTGCCACGTATCGTTGAATTGTGGCGACCGCTGGCGATTTGTTTGCCCATCGCCGCGACGCTGGCGGCTTGCTACTCGCTGGCAATTGCTTGGTTGCTGGGCAGCTCGGAAACCATACTCGCATCCATTGCCGCTAAATCGGTGACTGCACCCATCGCTATCGGCATTACTGAACAGCTTGGCGGCACAACCGCACTGCTGCTGGGAGCGCTGTTGGTGACCGGTGTGATCACCATTCCCTGTGTCAGTCTAGCTGCGCGTTGGCTGCATATTGACGACGAGCGCTTGATCGGTTTCGCCCTGGGGCTTAACGGCCATGCCATTGGTACGGTAAGAGCGTTTGAGATCAGCCCCACCGCCGGGGCTTTTGCCTCATTGGGCATGAGCCTTACCGGTATTTTTACCGCGGTGCTACTGCCACTCGCTTGGCGGTTGGTAGGTATGGGCGGCTGATGGGCACGGGCAGTTGATAAGAATCGACCGCTGAAATACGTTATCATCGCAACGAGTTCCAACTTAGACAGCCTCACACGTTCCGATCACTGTTTCACTTTTAAGAGCCACCCTTCTGCATGGCTAATTCTGCTCCCAGGTATCGCATCGCCATTAACGGTTACGGACGCATTGGTCAATGTGTGTTGCGGGCGCTCGTCGAGCGGCACCACCCCGAACTTGAAGTGGTCGCTATTAATGAACTCTCTGATCTCGAGACCATCACCTATCTAACCCGTTACGACACCACCCATGGCCGCTTTCCCGGTGACGTCGATAACGACGGTCAGTACCTAATCGTCAACGGCCAGCGCATCCAGGTGCTGTGCGAACCAGATCCACAAAAGCTGCCCTGGAAGGCGCTTGATGTGGATCTGGTGCTGGAGTGCTCCGGGAGCTTTAAAGATCGTGCCACCGCCGAGCTGCACTTAGCGGCAGGCGCTAAGAGACTGCTGTTCTCCCAGCCAGCGGAAAATGATGTCGATGCCACCATTGTATGGGGCATTAATGAAGGCGAGCTGGCTCTTTCCCAGCGTGTACTCTCTGCCGCTTCGTGCACCACTAACTGCCTAGTGCCGCTGTTGACCGTTCTGGATGAAGCTCTCGGCCTTGAGCACGGTGTCACCACGACGATTCACTCGGCGATGAATGACCAGCCGGTGATCGATGCCTACCACCAGACCGATCTGCGTCTTACCCGCTCGGCAATGCACTCTATTGTGCCGGTGGACACCGGCTTGGCGCTGGGCATTAGCCGCTTGATGCCCAATCTTGCGGGCCGCTTTGAATGCCTGCACGTACGCGTCCCCACTATCAATGTCTCTGCCATGGACGTGGCGCTCACCGTCAGTCGCGACACCCACCGCGACGATGTGAATACGCTGCTGCTGACCGCCAGTCAGCAGCGCTTAAAAGGCGTACTTGGCTATACTGAAGCACCCATGGCGTCGGTTGATTTTAATCACGACCCTCGCTCGGGCATCCTGGACGCTACCCAAACCCGGGTAGCGGGTAAACGCCTTATTAAGCTGCTGTGCTGGTTCGACAACGAGTGGGGATTCGCCAACCGTATGCTCGATATTAGCCAGCGGCTGGCCAGACTTTCGGCAGAGACGTAACCTGTTGGCATTAGTTGTTTACGTTAGCTGTTTATATTTAGCTCCACGGCTTAAACACGAGGAAACCGCTTCCATGAATGTAAAAAAGATGACTGACCTTCCCCTGGAAGGACAACGCGTGCTGATCCGTGAAGATTTGAATGTGCCCATCAAACATGGCCGCGTCTCCAGCGATGCCCGCCTGCGAGCCGCACTGCCGACAATTCAAGCCGCCGTAAAGGCTGGTGCGAAGGTGATGTTGATGAGCCATTTAGGGCGCCCCACTGAAGGCGAACCCGCCGAAGAATTCTCCCTCGCACCGGTGGCAGAACACTTGGGTGAACTATTAGGCCGCCCAGTGCCGCTGATCACAGCCTATCTCGGCGAAACGCTGGATCTCGCCAACGGCGACATCGTGCTGCTAGAGAACGTGCGCTTTAACAGCGGCGAGAAAAAAGACGATGAACAGCTAGCGAAACAGTACGCCGCGCTGTGCGATATCTTTGTGATGGATGCCTTTGGCACCGCCCACCGCGCCCAAGCCTCCACCCACGGCGTGGCGCGGCTTGCCCCCAGCGCCTGCGCTGGCCCGCTGCTTGCCCAAGAGCTGGATGCACTCGAAAAAGCGCTGGCCCACCCTGCCCGGCCCATGGCAGCCATCGTCGGCGGCTCGAAGGTGTCTACCAAGCTGGATGTCCTCACCGCGCTGGCTGATAAATGCGATCAACTGATTGTCGGCGGTGGTATCGCCAACACCTTTATTGCCGCGGCGGGGTACAATGTCGGCAAATCACTCCATGAGGCCGATCTAGTGGGCCAAGCGAAAGCGCTGATGGAGAAGGTCTCGATTCCGCTTCCTACCGATGTCGTCGTCGCCACCGAGTTTTCTGAATCGGCCAAGGCCGTTGTCAAACCGGTCGATCAAGTGGCTGACGACGAGATGATTCTGGATATCGGCCCAGATACCGCCGCTCACTTGGCCAGCATGCTCAAAGATGCTGGCACTATTTTGTGGAATGGCCCCGTTGGTGTATTTGAAATCGATCAATTCGGTAAAGGCACTCAAGTGATCGCCCAGGCTATCGCCGATAGCGCAGGCTTCTCTATTGCCGGTGGCGGCGATACGTTAGCGGCCATTGATAAATATGCCATTGCGGATCGCGTTTCGTACATTTCTACCGGCGGTGGCGCCTTTCTTGAATATGTCGAAGGCAAGCAATTGCCTGCCGTCGCTGCACTCGAAGCCGCCGCCAAACGCGGTTAACATTGCAAGACTTGAACCTGAACGCTCAGTCTTTACAGCTCATTTTTGATAATCCTGTTTTGACAGCCCAGTCTCTACAACCCAGTCTCTAAAACATAGATAAGGTAACTTCATGGCTTTGATCAGCATGCGCCAGATGCTCGACCACGCCGCCGAATACGGTTACGGCATTCCGGCGTTCAACGTCAACAACCTTGAGCAGATGCGCGCCATTATGGAAGCCGCGGATGCCACTGATTCACCGGTCATCGTGCAAGCATCTGCCGGTGCACGTAAGTACGCGGGTGCGCCTTTCCTGCGTCATCTAATTTTGGCGGCCGTCGAAGAGTTTCCGCATATCCCTGTGGTCATGCACCAGGATCACGGCACCAGCCCTGCGATCTGCCAGCGTTCCATTCAGCTCGGTTTCTCCTCGGTGATGATGGATGGCTCGCTGGGTGAGGATGGCAAAACGCCCGCCGACTACGACTATAACGTCAACGTTACTAGGCGCGCGGTGGAAATGGCACACGCCTGTGGCGTTTCCGTCGAAGGCGAATTGGGCTGCCTGGGCAGCCTGGAAACCGGCATGGCCGGAGAGGAAGACGGTATCGGCGCGGAAGGCAAGCTGGATATGGAGCAGCTGCTGACCGACCCGGAAGAAGCTGCCGAGTTTGTGAAAGCGACACACGTGGACGCTCTGGCGATTGCCATTGGCACCAGCCACGGTGCTTACAAATTCACTAAGCCGCCTACCGGTGACACGCTCTCCATCCAGCGTATTAAAGAGATCCACGCGCGCATTCCGGATACTCATCTGGTCATGCACGGCTCCTCTTCTGTTCCCCAGGAGTGGCTGGAAGTGATTAACCAGCACGGCGGCGAGATCCCCGAAACGTATGGTGTTCCCGTCGAAGAGATCGTTGAGGGCATTAAGCACGGCGTGCGCAAGGTCAATATCGATACCGACCTGCGCTTGGCGTCTACCGGTGCAGTGCGTCGCTTCCTGGCTGAGAACCCGTCTGAATTCGACCCGCGTAAGTTCTTGAAAGAGACCGTTACCGCGATGCGCGATCTTTGTATCGCTCGTTACGAAGCTTTTGGCACGGCTGGCAACGCCAGCAAAATTAAGCCGATTAGCCTGGAAGAGATGTTCCTGCGCTATGAGCGCGGCGAGCTGGCTCCCAAGGTAAAGTAAACGTGTAATTGCCGCACTTTCGAAAAAAGACGACCTACCTGGTCGTCTTTTTTTGTGAATTTTTTTAAATAACCCAGGTTATGGCTAATTAAATAGATGTTGCAACGCAGCATTGATAGGCTAACACTGGTGATGAGGCCACGACGTCTCGTGTTCCAGCAAGGAGGCCACAACGCTTATGAAATCGACTACTCCGTTTCCCCTAATGCCCACTACTCCGGTAGCGATGTTCGATATATGGAAGGTCGGCCTCATGGCCTTTGAGCTATGGTCGACGTCTTTGTCGACCATAGCTATGCGAAATCATTTATGGCAAACACAGCCGTTTTTCAGCCCTAAAATGATGCAAGAAAATCAACGCATGGTGACCGAAAAACTCGAGGCCAGCATGGAAGCTGGCCTCGTCATGCAAAAAGCGCTGCTCAATTCAATGAGCGGCACGCAGGCTCCCTGGTGGGTTACCAGCCAGCGAACAATGAAGCCTTACCATCAGCGTAGTAGCGCTAACTCGCGTCGACTCGCCAAGTAGAGCTTAGGCACTGACGTTACTCATTATCGTCGGTGCCTTCTTCGTCATCTTCGCTATTCTCTTCTTCGCTGCTGTGAATGGCATCTTCCGGGCTACCAGTGCCGCCCGTGCCAGCCTCCGGGTTTCGTTCTTCACTCGCACCAGGCTCTAACTCTACGTCAGCCTCGCCCTCGCTGGTGGCTACTTCTTCGTTTTTCTCTTCCTCTTCTTCTTCTTCACGGACGCGCGTCTGCTCATCAGTGCCTTCAGAATCGCTAGAGGAAGCGCTTTCATCTTCATCACGCTTTACTGATCCCGCTTTAATGCCGTACTCCTCTTCGAGTGCTGCATCATCCATAGGCTCGTGCTGTTCGCCCTCTGACTCATGGCTATCAGCAAACACATAGCCAGTCGTCGTTAGCAAAGCAGCGCTGAGTGCAAGGGGTAGCATCCAAGGGGTTAGTCGCATTGGGCGTTCTCCATGTTTTGGTTATGACAGGATAGTGTATCCCTACTATCTCTTCAGCGCAGCTTGACCATTTCCAACGCTAGCGCTACAGCGTGTTCAGAAGCTAGCTGGCCTGCAACAGTAGCTAATAAAATGATCGTAGCCATCTAAGCTGGCTCAAGAGTCGCGTTCAGGCAAGCAAAAAATAACAAAACAGTGTTCACAAATGGCGTAAAATCCCGTTCAATAGCAGTACGAATAGCTTCAACTAACACTGGCAGCGCTTAAACCGCTGCAAGGAACCGCAATGCCGCTCCCACTTTTGCTGTTTGACTGTGATGGCACTCTCGTCGATAGCGAGCCGCTACTGGCCGAAGAGATGGCCGTCGGGCTTAATTCAGTAGGCCTGCCTTTCGCGTCTACTGATTATCTTGGCGAGTTTCGTGGAGCGCGTTTCCGGCGCATCGTTGCTGAACTGCAACAACGCTACGGTGACGTTGACCCTGACCAGCTTGACCGTATGGAAGCCTCCATGCGGGCCAATCTAGCCACTCGGCTTGCCCAGGAGTTGACGACCATACCAGGCGCCCAAGAAGCGCTGGATGTTTTGGCGGGTTATCCCAGTGCCGTGGTCTCTAACGGGCCTGAAAGCAAAATTCGCACGGCTTTAGAGGCTACCGGACTCAGCCACTACTTTGGCAAACGTTTTTTCAGTGGCTATACCGCCAATTGCTGGAAGCCCGAACCCTGTTTACATCTACACGCAGCGAGTATCATGGGCTATTCAGCGCGTGACTGCATTGCCATAGACGATGCCTTGGTAGGTGTACGCGCGGCGCTTCAAGCGGGAATGACGGTAATCCACTTAAACCGTTTCCCTGATGCTGAAACAACGCCTGAAAACGCTATCATGATCAGCAATATGTATCAGTTACCCGCCGTAGTGGAGCGGCTCACGCGTGAGTATTGGCAAACACCTGTGCCTCAACACTCTATGGGAGGAGGATAATGGCCTCTTTAAGTGATCAGCTCGGCGGGCTGGTTTACTCCACCGAACATGGCAAAACCTGTCCCACCTGCCGGGAACCACTCGATGACTGCCACTGCGATGATTTGAGTGAACAGCAGCGTCTGGCAGCGCTTGATGGCGTGGTACGCATTCGCCGCGAAACGAGTGGCCGGAAAGGCAAAGGCGTTACGACCGTTAGTGGCATTCCACTGCCTAGCGAAGAGCTTAAAACCTTGGCAAAAACGCTTAAAAAGCGCTGTGGAACGGGTGGCGCAGTTAAAGAAGGTGTTATTGAAATTCAAGGCGACCACCGCGATACCCTGCGTCAAGAGTTAAGCAACCTCGGCTACCAGGTTAAACTCGCTGGAGGTTAAGCCTCTAGACCACTACGACTTACCATTGGGTAAGTCTCTATAAAGCAAGGCACTGCAATGGCTTGGCTGGAATACGTGCTACCCCTGATTTTTTTATTCCCCATGGCGGCAATGGCCAGTATTGTCCTTGCGCTGCGCAGCCTTCACGATGCTCGCGTTCACTCCCCGTTCAACGCCCCCCTTCATGAACCGGGCCAAGCGCTTCGATACCGCCTGGACAAGGCTTTTTCCAGCCTATTTTTAAACGGCGCGTTAGGGCCGATTATCAGTCTCGCCCCGCTTGTTTACGGGATGGGACGCATGCTGTTTGTTGAGCAACAAGACTGGGTCGAATGGGCACTGTATGGCCTGCTCAGCACCTTACTTGTGCTGACGTTTTCATTGCTGTTGGTACGCGACTATCAGCGTATCCGGCGCTTAAAATTAGGCTTAGCCTGTGAACTTGCTGTCGGTCAAGAACTGAAGCGCTTAGTCCGCCCTGATGCGCACCCTTACTATGTGTTCCATGATGTACCTACCGATAGCTTCACGATTGATCACGTCGTAGTAACGCCCCATGGGGTGTTTGTGGTAGAGACACGAGCAAGGACACTCGCTATCGGCACCGATGGCAATGAGCTCAATACAGTCGCGGTGGAGCGCGAGCGGTTGCGTTTTCCACATTGGCAAGAGCGACGGCCGCTACATAAAACACGCCAAGGTGTTAGTTGGCTGACTCACTGGCTCGAGCGTCGCTGTGGCGTGGCTGTACCCGTAAAAGGCGTACTGGTGCTGCCGGGCTGGAAAATAGATAACAGCGAAGCCGCCCCGGATATCCTGGTGGTGAGCGGCGATACCCTTGCAAAGCAGCTAACAGAGCTAACGCCAGGTCCACTCAATGATGCCATCCATGATAAGGTCATTAATGTTCTGCTTGAGCGCGCTAAGCTGATGGAGTTGAAGCACCTAAGCCAACCTTCAGTTTAAGTGCCCTCCCCTCAATCGCCGCGCAGTCGACCGCCCATCTCCTGGGCCAAATCCACCGCATAGTGGTCTGTCATCCCACCAATAAAGTCCAGCATTCGCCGATAGCTATCGTAGAGTGACCAAGATGGCAGTGGGGTGTTTTCGCCGATCAAGGCCAGTACACGCTGGTGTTTAAACGATGAGCGTCCTGTGTGATGAAGCTCATGTGCAGCGCCAATAAAGGCTTCCAGCAGAATACCCAGCGTCGTATAGGCACCAATCTCCAGCTTTGCCTTACGTTCATTCTGGAAAATACGCTCTCGAGCCAATTGCTTCGCCGCCTGAACGCCCCACCCCAAGTCGGGGTGACATAGTTCCAAGAGGTCATCACTGAGCGTGCCACTCAGCAGGGCCTGCTCATGCTGCACAAACACCGCGCCGACATCATTAACCGCACGCTCCATGGCAGCGCCTCGCAGTAGTGCAATACGGCGTCGCTGGGACACGTTACGGGCTTGCATATCGGCATACTCAGGCGGGAACTCTCCGGCAATTTGGCGTAGTATTTCGACGACCTCTTCATAGCGCAGGATGCCCATCTCCAAACCATCCTCCAGATCCAGCAGGGCATAGCAAATATCATCTGCCGCCTCGACCAGCCACGCCAAAGGATGGCGGCACCAGCGCTGCTCGCCTTGGGGCAACAACCCCACCGCTTCAGCCACCTCTTTGAGCAGCGCTTGCTCGGACTGGTAAGCGCCGAACTTACCCGCCCGGCCGCTGTAGCGTACCGTCCAGGGGTATTTAAGCAGCGCACCCAGGGTGGCCGCCGATAGCCGCATACCGCCATTAAACTGGTTATATTCGATCTGCGTTATCACCCGAAAGCCCTGAGCGTTACCCTCATAGGTCAACAGATCTTCTCGCTCAGCGTCTGAAAGCCCTTCTAACAGGCCACTGCGCTGCGCACGCTGGAACCAGTCGCGAATAGCATACTCACCGGCGTGACCAAAAGGGGGATTACCAATGTCATGCCCCAGGCATGCCGTCTGCACAATGACGCCAAGATCAGCCGGCGTTATCCATTCAGGTAGGCGATCATGTAACAGCTCGCCCACAATCATACCCAAAGAACGACCTACACAGCCAACTTCGAGCGAGTGAGTCAAGCGAGTATGGATATGATCGTTTTCGGTCAGCGGGTGCACCTGGGTCTTGCGCCCAAGGCGCCTAAACGAACCGGAAAAAACAATTCGGTCGTGATCCTTATGAAACGGGCTGCGACCGATTTCACGGGTACTTGTTGAGCGTTGATCGTGAAGACGACGTGGGGAGAGTAACTGTTCCCAGCGCATCTGAGTCATGGGCATTCCTCCTTGAGGAGTGCATTTTGACATAAAACACCGAAAAACCGCACGTTAGTTGGGCTTCAGAGAGTACTTCATGTCATCGCGAGCGAAGCGTGGCGATCTCGAGGTGGCTTGCCACCGCAGGACGAGATGGCCGCGTCGCTGCGCTCCTCGCCATGACATGACTTTTCTTCCACGCACACAAAAAACCCAGCCGGGTGGCTGGGTTCTTCGTTGAATAGGTGCCTGACGATGACCTACTCTCGCATGGGGAGACCCCACACTACCATCGGCGCTAAGCGGTTTCACTGCTGAGTTCGGCAAGGGATCAGGTGGTTC
>NZ_MINL01000001.1:3192899-3198255 GCF_001882345.1 Halomonas sp. QHL1 | reverse complement strand
TCATGGGCATTCCTCCTTGAGGAGTGCATTTTGACATAAAACACCGAAAAACCGCACGTTAGTTGGGCTTCAGAGAGTACTTCATGTCATCGCGAGCGAAGCGTGGCGATCTCGAGGTGGCTTGCCACCGCAGGACGAGATGGCCGCGTCGCTGCGCTCCTCGCCATGACATGACTTTTCTTCCACGCACACAAAAAACCCAGCCGGGTGGCTGGGTTCTTCGTTGAATAGGTGCCTGACGATGACCTACTCTCGCATGGGGAGACCCCACACTACCATCGGCGCTAAGCGGTTTCACTGCTGAGTTCGGCAAGGGATCAGGTGGTTCACGCGTGCTATGGTCGTCAGGCGTAACTGTTAATGCATATCATGCTGACGAGCGTTTGCTCAAGTGTGTGCGTCTCATGGTGCCGCCCTCGCTGTTGCTGGGGCCACACGCTGCGTATCCGGCTTTTTAATGTTGCGTCATCATTACGACCAGACCCCTTGGGTGTTATAGGGTCAAGCCTCACGGGCCATTAGTACACGTTAGCTCAACGCCTTGCAGCGCTTCCACACCGTGCCTATCAACCAGCTGGTCTCGCTGGGCCCTTCAGGAGGCTCTAGGCCTCAGGGATGTCTCATCTTGAAGGGGGCTTCCCGCTTAGATGCTTTCAGCGGTTATCCCGTCCGACCATAGCTACCCGGCAATGCCACTGGCGTGACAACCGGAACACCAGAGGGTCGTCCACTCCGGTCCTCTCGTACTAGGAGCAGCCCTTCTCAAACATCCAACGCCCACGGCAGATAGGGACCGAACTGTCTCACGACGTTCTAAACCCAGCTCGCGTACCACTTTAAATGGCGAACAGCCATACCCTTGGGACCGACTTCAGCCCCAGGATGTGATGAGCCGACATCGAGGTGCCAAACACCGCCGTCGATGTGAACTCTTGGGCGGTATCAGCCTGTTATCCCCGGAGTACCTTTTATCCGTTGAGCGATGGCCCTTCCATACAGAACCACCGGATCACTAGAACCTGCTTTCGCACCTGCTCGACGTGTCTGTCTCGCAGTCAAGCACCCTTATGCTCTTGCACTCAATGCACGATGTCCGACCGTGCTGAGGGTACCTTCGTGCTCCTCCGTTACTCTTTAGGAGGAGACCGCCCCAGTCAAACTACCCACCACACACTGTCCTCGATCCGGATAACGGACCTGAGTGAGAACGCCAATGATGCCAGGCTGGTATTTCAAGGTTGGCTCCCTCCGAACTGGCGTCCAGAGTTCAAAGCCTCCCAGCTATCCTACACAGGCAACATCAGCGTCCAGTGTGAAGCTATAGTAAAGGTTCACGGGGTCTTTCCGTCTAGCCGCGGGTACACCGCATCTTCACGGCGATTTCAATTTCACTGAGTCTCGGGTGGAGACAGCGTGGCCATCATTACGCCATTCGTGCAGGTCGGAACTTACCCGACAAGGAATTTCGCTACCTTAGGACCGTTATAGTTACGGCCGCCGTTTACCGGGGCTTCAATCAAGAGCTTCGCCTTGCGGCTAACACCATCATTTAACCTTCCGGCACCGGGCAGGCGTCACACCCTATACGTCCGCTTGCGCGTTAGCAGAGTGCTGTGTTTTTAATAAACAGTTGCAGCCACCTGGTATCTTCGACCGGTTCGGGCTTAGAGAGCAAGTCTCATCACCCTACGCCGGCGTGCCTTCTCCCGAAGTTACGGCACCATTTTGCCTAGTTCCTTCACCCGAGTTCTCTCAAGCGCCTTGGGATTCTCACCCTGACCACCTGTGTCGGTTTGGGGTACGGTCGCACATGATCTGAAGCTTAGAGGCTTTTCCTGGAAGCGTGGCATCAGTGACTTCCTGACCGTGGTCAGTTCATCTCGTGTCTCGGCCTTAAAAGGGTCCGGATTTACCTAAACCCTCAGCCTACTCACTTTCACCAGGACAACCAACGCCTGGCTCACCTAGCCTTCTTCGTCCCCCCATCGCAACCATGTCCGGTACGGGAATATTGACCCGTTTCCCATCGACTACGCCTTTCGGCCTCGCCTTAGGGGCCGACTCACTCTGCTCCGATTAGCGTCGAACAGAAACCCTTGGTCTTCCGGCGAGGGAGTTTTTCACTCCCTTTATCGTTACTCATGTCAGCATTCGCACTCGTGATACCTCCAGCAGACTTCTCAATCCACCTTCATTGGCGTACACGACGCTCCTCTACCGCTCATTCCTAAGAATGAACCCGTAGCTTCGGTACCTGGTTTAGCCCCGTTACATCTTCCGCGCAGGCCGACTCGACTAGTGAGCTATTACGCTTTCTTTAAAGGATGGCTGCTTCTAAGCCAACCTCCTAGCTGTCTGAGCCTTCCCACATCGTTTCCCACTTAACCAGGATTTCGGGACCTTAGCTGACGGTCTGGGTTGTTTCCCTTTTCACGACGGACGTTAGCACCCGCCGTGTGTCTCCCACGCGTTACTCACCGGTATTCGGAGTTTGCCTCGGGTTGGTAAGTCGGGATGACCCCCTAGCCGAAACAGTGCTCTACCCCCGGCGGTACTACGTGAGGCGCTACCTAAATAGCTTTCGAGGAGAACCAGCTATCTCCGAGCTTGATTAGCCTTTCACTCCGATCCACAAGTCATCCAAATCTTTTTCAACAGATCCTGGTTCGGGCCTCCAGTTGATGTTACTCAACCTTCACCCTGCTCATGGATAGATCGCTCGGTTTCGGGTCTATATCCAGCGACTGTGTCGCCCAGTTAAGACTCGGTTTCCCTACGGCTCCCCTATACGGTTAACCTCGCCACTGAATATAAGTCGCTGACCCATTATACAAAAGGTACGCAGTCACAGGACTAAGCCTGCTCCTACTGCTTGTACGCACACGGTTTCAGGATCTATTTCACTCCCCTCTCCGGGGTTCTTTTCGCCTTTCCCTCACGGTACTGGTTCACTATCGGTCAGCCAGGAGTATTTAGCCTTGGAGGATGGTCCCCCCGTCTTCAGTCAAGGTTTCTCGTGCCCCGACCTACTCGATTTCACATGATCAGATTTTCGACTACGGGGCTATCACCCGCTACGGCCAGACTTCCCAATCTGTTCGCCTAATCAGTCACATGCTTAAGGGCTGGTCCCCGTTCGCTCGCCGCTACTAGGGGAATCTCGGTTGATTTCTTTTCCTCAGGGTACTTAGATGTTTCAGTTCCCCTGGTTCGCCTCGTACACCTATGTATTCAGTGCACGATACTCATCTTATGATGAGTGGGTTTCCCCATTCAGAAATGCCCGGGTCACAGGTTGTTGCCACCTCACCGAGCCTTATCGCAGGCTACCACGTCTTTCATCGCCTCTGGCTGCCTAGGCATCCACCGTGTGCGCTTCATTGCTTGACCCTATAACCCGAAGGAGTCTGGATGTCGCAATGATCACGTTTCATTTTGCCGGATACGCTGACGCGTATCACAATTTAAGACGCACTTCTTACGAAGTGTTCTTGTCAGCATGATATACATTGTTAAAGAGCGACTGCTATACGCAGTGATAAGGCAACGCCATGGGCGTCTGGCTTATCACTGCGCATCAACAGCTATCTGATCAGGTAATTCATTGTGGACGCTTGCCAACTGTGACGCATCGTTTAAGGAGGTGATCCAGCCGCAGGTTCCCCTACGGCTACCTTGTTACGACTTCACCCCAGTCATGAACCACACCGTGGTGATCGCCCTCTTGCGTTAGGCTAACCACTTCTGGTGCAGTCCACTCCCATGGTGTGACGGGCGGTGTGTACAAGGCCCGGGAACGTATTCACCGTGACATTCTGATTCACGATTACTAGCGATTCCGACTTCACGGAGTCGAGTTGCAGACTCCGATCCGGACTGAGACCGGCTTTAAGGGATTCGCTGACTCTCGCGAGCTCGCAGCCCTTTGTACCGGCCATTGTAGCACGTGTGTAGCCCTACCCGTAAGGGCCATGATGACTTGACGTCGTCCCCACCTTCCTCCGGTTTGTCACCGGCAGTCTCCTTAGAGTTCCCACCATTACGTGCTGGCAAATAAGGACAAGGGTTGCGCTCGTTACGGGACTTAACCCAACATTTCACAACACGAGCTGACGACAGCCATGCAGCACCTGTCTTACAGTTCCCGAAGGCACACCAGAATCTCTTCCGGCTTCTGTAGATGTCAAGGGTAGGTAAGGTTCTTCGCGTTGCATCGAATTAAACCACATGCTCCACCGCTTGTGCGGGCCCCCGTCAATTCATTTGAGTTTTAACCTTGCGGCCGTACTCCCCAGGCGGTCGACTTATCGCGTTAACTTCGCCACAAAGTGCTCTAGGCACCCAACGGCTGGTCGACATCGTTTACGGCGTGGACTACCAGGGTATCTAATCCTGTTTGCTACCCACGCTTTCGCACCTCAGTGTCAGTGTCAGTCCAGAAGGCCGCCTTCGCCACTGGTATTCCTCCCGATCTCTACGCATTTCACCGCTACACCGGGAATTCTACCTTCCTCTCCTGCACTCTAGCCTGACAGTTCCGGATGCCGTTCCCAGGTTGAGCCCGGGGCTTTCACAACCGGCTTATCAAGCCACCTACGCGCGCTTTACGCCCAGTAATTCCGATTAACGCTTGCACCCTCCGTATTACCGCGGCTGCTGGCACGGAGTTAGCCGGTGCTTCTTCTGCGAGTGATGTCTTTCCTGCCGGGTATTAACCGACAGGCGTTCTTCCTCGCTGAAAGTGCTTTACAACCCGAGGGCCTTCTTCACACACGCGGCATGGCTGGATCAGGGTTGCCCCCATTGTCCAATATTCCCCACTGCTGCCTCCCGTAGGAGTTCGGGCCGTGTCTCAGTCCCGATGTGGCTGATCATCCTCTCAGACCAGCTACGGATCGTTGCCTTGGTGAGCCTTTACCTCACCAACTAGCTAATCCGACATAGGCTCATCCAATAGCGGGAGCCGAAGCCCCCTTTCTCCCGTAGGACGTATGCGGTATTAGCCTGGGTTTCCCCAGGTTATCCCCCACTACCGGGCAGATTCCTATGCATTACTCACCCGTCCGCCGCTCGTCAGCATCTAGCAAGCTAGATCTGTTACCGCTCGACTTGCATGTGTTAGGCCTGCCGCCAGCGTTCAATCTGAGCCATGATCAAACTCTTCAGTTTAAGATCTATGTGATCCTTACATGTCACCCGAAGGCAACAAAAGCGGATCAAACTTGGCTCAAGGTTCAAACGAATTCATTCAAAACAGATCCCAAAGGACGAATCCTTTAAAACCCTATTGCTTGAGTCGCTTGCCTTGATATTGGGTGATTTGTCACCAACATCAGCAAGCGCCCACATGAATTAC
>NZ_MINL01000001.1:2910418-3192889 GCF_001882345.1 Halomonas sp. QHL1 | reverse complement strand
GATCCTTACATGTCACCCGAAGGCAACAAAAAGCGGGAGCCGAAGCCCCCTTTCTCCCGTAGGACGTATGCGGTATTAGCCTGGGTTTCCCCAGGTTATCCCCCACTACCGGGCAGATTCCTATGCATTACTCACCCGTCCGCCGCTCGTCAGCATCTAGCAAGCTAGATCTGTTACCGCTCGACTTGCATGTGTTAGGCCTGCCGCCAGCGTTCAATCTGAGCCATGATCAAACTCTTCAGTTTAAGATCTATGTGATCCTTACATGTCACCCGAAGGCAACAAAAGCGGATCAAACTTGGCTCAAGGTTCAAACGAATTCATTCAAAACAGATCCCAAAGGACGAATCCTTTAAAACCCTATTGCTTGAGTCGCTTGCCTTGATATTGGGTGATTTGTCACCAACATCAGCAAGCGCCCACATGAATTACCTGATCAAATTGTTAAAGAGCTGTTTCGCTGTATTTAATTGGCTAACCGTTGAACTGGCTTGCCGCAGCGAGGAAGGCGTATTCTACGCATTTCCTGACGTTTGTCAAGGGCGTTGTTTTCGATGTGGTACACATACCATCCAAAACCGCGAGCTATTGCAAAAGCGCTAACTGTTTGACAAACCAAGGCTTTTACACCTTATACACCGCTGGTAACGCTAGGCGTCCCCGGCAGCGGATGCGTACTTTACGGATTCGCTGCCGAGTTGGCAAGAGCTTTTTGACAGAAAATTCAAACAAGTGTCACACGGGCGTAACGCTTCTTGCCAGCCTGAATCACATAGCTCTTACCAGTCGCCAGCATAGTGTCTTTAGCAACGACGTCGCCATCGACTTTAACGCGGCCATTACCCAGCATATCTTTGGCTTGGGCACTGTTGTTTGCAAGCTCTGCTCTATTAAGAACAGCGGCGATAGGTGCATGTTCGTTGCCTTCAAAATCAACCGTGACTTCCGGCAGGTCTTCCGGCAGTTCGCCATCGGCCAGCTGATTACCCGCTGACTTGTGCGCATTGGCGGCGGCTTCATCACCGTGGTAGCGGGCAATAAGCTCCCGCGCCAGCTCCATCTTCACATCACGTGGATTAGCGCCCTGCTCAACGCTCTGCTTGAGCGCATCAATCTCTTCGTTCGATTTCAAAGAGAGCAGCTCAAAGTAGCGCCACATTAAGCTATCCGGCATGGAGACCAGTTTATTGAACATGGATCCAGGCGCTTCATCGACACCAATGTAGTTGCCCAGGGACTTAGACATCTTCTGCACGCCGTCTAACCCTTCCAACAGCGGCATGGTAATAACCACTTGGGGCTCTTGGCCGAAGTGCTTTTGAATCTCACGCCCCATCAGCAGGTTGAACTTCTGGTCGGTACCGCCAAGCTCCACATCCGCTTCAAGGGCTACCGAGTCATAGCCTTGTACCAGGGGGTAGAGAAATTCGTGGATAGCAATGGATTGATTGGCTTTATAGCGCTTTTCAAAGTCATCCCGTTCCAGCATACGGGCGACGGTGCTTTGGGCAGCCAGCTCAATCATTTTGGCAGCGGTGAGCTCGCTAAACCACTCGGCGTTAAAGCGCACCTCGGTCTTTTCAGGGTCGAGAATTTTAAACACCTGCTCTTTATAAGTTTCGGCGTTGGCTTTCACGTCCTCTTCGGTGAGCGGCTTGCGCGTCACGTTCTTACCGGTAGGGTCTCCAATACGCCCGGTAAAGTCACCGATCAAAAAGATAACCGTATGCCCCAAATCCTGAAACTGGCGCATTTTGGTCAGCAACACGCTGTGCCCAAGGTGCAAGTCAGGGGCCGTGGGATCAAAACCCGCTTTGATACGCAGTTTGCGGCCTGAAGCCAGCTTCTTTTTTAACTCATCCTCTACCAGGATTTCATGCGTACCCCGCGACAGCAGCGCTAAAGCCTGATCCACCTCACTCATTGCCTCTCTCCACTATAAAGAACCGCCCTTACCGGGCTCAGGTGATAAATAGCCGACGATGTTACCATGCTCGCTCGCCTTGGTTTAGCTCTCACCCTGGTTTAGTCTCAGCCCAGCTTTGTACGAGTTCGCTTATGAAAACGCCTACCGCTCCGCCGCTTTACTATATTGGTCTAATGTCCGGCACTAGTCTGGACGGTATTGATGCGGCACTTATCGCCGTCGAAAAGGATTCGCCGCCGCGTCTGTTAGCGACCCACGCCGAGCCAATGCCAGATGAGCTACACCGCCTACTATTTAAGCTGTGTCATGTAGAGCAGGTCAGTTTTGCCCAGCTCGCAGCAGCGGAACACGCGTTCTGCCAATGCCAGGCCCAAGCCGTGCAGCACTTATTAGCGCCCCTTTCAGTGGGTATAGAACAGATCAGTGCTATCGGCAGTCACGGCCAAACCATCGAGCATGCCCCCTCAGGCCACGGCGACGGCCCGGCGTATACACTGCAGTTGGATAATCCAAGCTTGCTGGCAGAACTCACCGACTGCACGGTGGTAGCCGATTTTCGTCGCCGCGACTTAGCCGCAGGCGGTCAAGCGGCACCGCTGGCACCGGCGTTTCATCAGGCGCTATTTGGGCGAGCAAACGCGCATCAGTTGGTGCTTAATTTAGGCGGCTTTGCCAATCTCACCTGGCTTTCTAGCCAGCCAAGCGACCCAGTGATCGGTTTTGATACCGGGCCCGCGAATGTTTTATTGGATAGCTGGTTTGCCTTGCACCAGGGCGGCCGCTTTGACCAGGACGGCGATTGGGCCGCTAGCGGAAAGGTAGATGAAGCACTATTAGCTCGATTGTTATCCGAACCGTTTTTCCAGCAGCCGCCGCCAAGAAGCACAGGGCGTGAGCTATTTCATCTGGATTGGCTTCAAAAACATCTCAGCGGTCAGGAAGCCGCCGCCGATGTTCAGGCGACGCTGGCTGAACTCACCGCCGTCAGTGTCGCCCAGGGGATTGAACAACTCCGGATCGATAGTGGCCCGCTCACGCTGATCACCGCTGGCGGCGGTGCCCACAACGGCTACTTAATGCAGCGCCTTGCCCATCACATCCCTCGCGCCACGCTCACTTCGCCATCGGCGTATGGCTGGCCTGAAGACTGGATTGAAGCGGGCGCCTTTGCCTGGCTGGCTCATCAGCGCCTGCACCATTTACCGGGCAACTTACCCTCGGTTACCGGCGCGCAGGGCCTTCGGGTGTTAGGCGGTATTTATGCTGCATAGTTAATATTGAGTTAACGCTTAGTAATCATCGCCATCGCGCAGACCTAAATGACTAGGCACCTGTTCATCTAGTGACAGGTTACGTCTCTTGGCATCGCTATAGTTGAGCAACATGCGCAGGTCGTTAGCCGAGTCGGCGTGGGCCATGGCCACCTCTCTGCTTATATGCCCGGCCTGATGCAGGTCATGCAGCGCCTGATCAAAGGTTTGCATCCCGGCGTTGCGGGACTTGGCCATCGCTGCTTTAATCTCGGCGACCTCCCCATTACGGATCAAGCCGGCAATGCGCGGCGACTGCAGCATGATCTCAATGGCCGCACGGCGCCCACCCGCAAGCGTGGGCAGCAGTTGCTGAGCGACGACCGCACGCAGATTCAACGAAAGATCCATCCATATCTGCTCATGGCGTTCATGGGGGAAGAAGTGAATGATGCGCTCCAGCGCCTGATTGGCGTTATTGGCGTGCAGCGTTGCCAGACACAGGTGGCCGGTTTCGGCAAACGTCAGCGCGTGCTCCATGGTTTCCCGTGTGCGGATTTCACCAATCAGAATCACATCCGGCGCCTGGCGCAGGGTATTTTTTAGCGCCACCTCAAACGATTCGGTATCAATCCCTACTTCGCGCTGATTCACAATGGCGCGCTTATGCGGGTGCAGGTACTCAATAGGGTCTTCGATACTGATGATATGCCCGCCGACGGTCTCGTTGCGCTGCTGAATCATCGCCGCCAGGGTCGTCGATTTCCCGGTTCCCGTGCCACCCACCACCAGTACCAGCCCAAGCTTGGCCTGGGCTAATTCTGCCAAATGTTCCGGTACGCCCAGCGCTTCTAGGCGTGGAATCTCAATAGCGATGCTGCGCACCACCATGGCCATCTGGTTGCGCTGCTGAAACGCGCTGACCCGAAAACGCCCTTTTCCCTCGCGACTCAGCGCGAAGTTCGCTTCATGCTCGCTGGCAAACCGCTCGCGCAATCCTTCCGGCAGCGTGTGGGTGACCAGCTCGTTGACCTGATGGGCGGTTAAACGCTGCTGCCCCAGCGGCACCAGCCCATCGGGCATTTTTAGGCTTGGCGGCGCACCCACGGAGATAAGCAGATCGGAGGCGTTCTGCTCAACCATAATGTCGAGCAGCTCATGCAGCCATTGAGTAGGCGAAAGCTCGACAGACGGCGCCTGAATTGAACTGTCTTTATTCATCTTTTATCGCCAGCGTTCCCTTCGCACTCAGCTGCGCCTCTTCTAAGCTTACGGTACCGTCTTTCACTAACCGAGACAGCGCGGCATCCAGGGTTTGCATGCCCAGGCTGCCGCCGGTCTGAATGGCCGAGTACATCTGCGCCACTTTGTCTTCGCGAATTAAATTGCGCACCGCCGAAGTGGCGATGAGGATTTCGTGGGCCGCTACGCGACCACCGCCCTGGCGTTTAAGCAGCGATTGCGACACCACTGCCTGGAGCGATTCCGATAGCATGGAACGCACCATAGCTTTCTCTTCGCCGGGGAAAACATCAATGATCCGGTCGATTGTCTTGGCAGCAGAAGTGGTATGCAGCGTTCCCAGCACCAGGTGACCGGTTTCAGCCGCGGTCAGTGCTAAACGGATGGTCTCCAGATCGCGCAGCTCCCCGACAAGGATCACATCAGGATCTTCACGCAGCGCGCTTCGCAACGCATCGGCAAAGCTATGGGTGTCGCGGTGCACTTCGCGTTGATTAATCAAACAGCGTTTGCTGACGTGGACAAACTCAACGGGATCTTCAATGGTGAGAATGTGCTCGTAACGATGATCGTTAATGTAATCGATCATCGCGGCCAACGTGGTGCTCTTGCCCGACCCCGTTGGCCCAGTCACCAGCACCAGGCCCCGCGGTAACATCGCTAGGCGCTCAAATACCTCGCCAAGCCCCAGGGTTTGCATGGAGAGCACCTGATTAGGAATAGTGCGAAACACCGCCCCCGCCCCGCGAGCTTGCGTAAAGGCGTTAACGCGGAAGCGCGCGACCCCCGGCACCTCGAAGGAGAAATCAATTTCCAGGTGTTCTTCGTAGTCGCGCCGCTGGCGATCATTCATGATGTCGTAGATCAATTTGCGCACATCGTTATTATCGATAGCGGGCACATTGAGCCGACGAATGTCGCCATCAACACGTATCATGGGCGGCAAACCGGCCGAAAGGTGCAAGTCAGAGGCATTCTGCTTTGCCGAGAATGCTAGCAGTTCGGTAATATCCATCTCTCTTCCCAGCTGCGGTAAGGTGCTTGAGTATGACAGACATCGCGCTTAACGAGTCACTCGGCCATTCATACGCTCAGGCGCGTGAACGCCTGCGTAACGCATTAGAAAGCGCGGGGCGCACCCAGGATGCAGCCCAGCTACTGGCGGTCAGCAAAACCAAGCCCGCGGCGATGATTCGTCAGGTTTGGCAGTTGGGTCAGCGTGAATTCGGTGAAAACTATTTGCAAGAAGCGTTGGAAAAGCAGACCGAGCTTACTGACCTTGAGGGTATTGTATGGCATTTCATTGGCCCCCTGCAGTCGAACAAGACCCGCGCTGTCGCCGAGCACTTTGACTGGGTGCACAGCGTCGATCGGCTAAAAATAGCCAAACGCCTTAGCGAACAGCGCCCAACGCACCTTGCGCCACTCAATATCTGCCTGCAGGTTAATATCAGCCATGAAGAGAGCAAAGCCGGTGTGCTGCCCGAGGCATTAGAGGAATTAGCCAGAGAAGTCGCCACACTGCCTAATCTACGCCTGCGCGGCTTAATGGCGATCCCCGCTCCGGCAGAGGGTATCGACGCCCAGCGCCAGCCCTTGGCAGCGCTGCGCGAGGCGTTCACCGCGTTACAAAGCAGTTTGCCAGACGCGCCCCTTGATACGCTTTCGATGGGCATGAGCGACGACTTAGAAGCGGCGGTGCTGGAAGGCGCCACGCTGGTGCGTTTGGGCACCGCGATTTTCGGCGCTCGCCCATCGGCTTAAACGACAAGTAGCCCACTTTTTTACGTAGAACACTTTTACTAAAGGGACACCTACCATGGCGAATAAGATTACCTTCATTGGGGCCGGCAATATGGCCAGCGCCATTATCGGCGGCCTAATCGACAGCGGCGTCGCGCCTTCTACTATTACCGCCACCGCGCCGAATGACAGCGAACTGGCAGCAATTAAACAGCGCTTAGGCATCAATACCGACACTGACAACAATGCGGCGGTGGCTGATGCCGATGTGGTGGTACTCGCGGTGAAGCCGCAAATCATGCGCAGCGTATGCGAAGCGCTGCGCGACAGCGTTCAGCGCCAGCAGCCGCTGGTAATCTCGATTGCCGCAGGGCTAGATGCCGATACTATCGACCAGTGGCTAGGCGGCCAAAACGCCATGGTTCGCTGCATGCCTAATACGCCCTCGCTGGTGGGTTATGGCGCCAGCGGCCTCTACGCCAATGCTAAGGTCAGCGACGCACAGCGTGACGTGGCCACCCAGCTAATGGAGGCGGTAGGTATTGTCGAGTGGGTGGAAGAAGAAGCCCTGTTAGATGCCGTCACCGCTGTTTCCGGCAGCGCACCGGCCTACTTCTTTCTGATGTTCGAAGCCATGGAAGAAGCCGCAGTTAAACTCGGCCTACCTGCCGCCACCGCACGCCGTTTGGCTATTCAAACCGCACTGGGTGCCGCCACCATGGCACAACAAAGTGATAAAGACCCGGCCACGCTAAAACAGAACGTCATGTCACCGGGTGGCACCACAGAACGTGCCATTCACCACATGGAAGAGGCACAATTGCGCACCACAATTGCCGACGCCATGCAGGCCTGCGCCGATCGCGCCCAGGCAATGGCCAAAGAATTGAGCGGCAAATAATACAGCCATTCAGCTAGCGCAGCCGTTAAGCTACGAATCATCAAGGAGACATCATAATGGGCAATGAATTGGGCAGTGCAGGGTTAATGCTGGTAAATACCCTAATCAATATTTACCTCTTTTTACTCATGCTGCGCTTCCTGCTGCAGGCCTCGCGGGCGGATTACTACAACCCGTTAAGTCAGTCGGTGGTCAAAATCACCCAGCCTGTAGTGGGTCTATTTCAAGGCTTTTTAGGCCCTGTGGCTGGCCGCTTCGACCTCGCCACGTTAGCGGCAGGTTTTGTATTGAAAGTGGTTAGCATCATCGCCATCTTTATGGTGATTGGCGTTGGCATGCCGCCCATTGCCGGGCTGCTGATTGCCGGTGTAGCCGCCTTGGCGAATGCGATTTTAAAAATCTACTTCTTCGCCATGATTGTCATGATCATCCTCAGCTGGGTAGCGCCCAATGCCAGCCACCCAGGTGCACTGCTCGTTATGCAGTTGGTGGAGCCGATTATGGCCCCGGTGCGTAAAGTAATCCCGTCGCTGGGCATGATCGACCTCTCGCCAATTGTGGTGTTTATCGCCATTAATCTGATCGATGGCTTGGTGGTCGGCTCACTGATTCGTGCGGCGGGCATTTCCGGCGCGCTGGTCGGGCTGTGATGGCGACTGCCAACCCCGTACTCCAAGATCTAATTCAGTCGCACTCTTTCAGCAGGACTAGCGCCTTCAATGCCTGATTCAGATACGCTTGCGTTTGCAGACCGTCCGGCGGGCTCCGCCGGCCTGGTCACCCCGCACGTGGCACGCTTCGACACGCCGCTCGCCCTCGCCTGCGGCAAAATGCTGCCTGCCTACGAGCTGATTTACGAAACCTACGGCACGCTCAATGCCGAGCGCAGCAATGCTGTGCTGATTTGCCACGCGCTCTCAGGTCACCACCACGCCGCGGGCTATCACAGCGAAGAAGACCGCAAGCCCGGCTGGTGGGATGCCCATATTGGCCCCGGAAAAGCGATCGACACCAACCGCTTTTTTGTTGTGTCGCTCAATAACCTGGGGGGCTGCCACGGCAGCACCGGGCCGGTCAGCCACAACCCTGACACCGGCCGCCAGTGGGGGCCTGAGTTCCCCATGGTCACGGTGAGCGATTGGGTGGCCAGCCAGGCGCGGCTTGCCGACCACCTGGGGATTGAGCGCTGGGCCGCCGCGGTGGGCGGCAGTCTGGGCGGCATGCAGGTGATGCAGTGGACAATGACCTACCCGGAGCGGGTGGCCAACGCGGTGGTGATTGCCGCCACGCCTCGGCTCTCGGCGCAAAATATCGCTTTTAACGAAGTAGCCCGTCAGGCAATTCGCTCTGACCCGGAGTTTTTTGACGGCTGGTACGCTGAGCACGACACCGTACCCAAGCGCGGGCTAAAGCTCGCGCGCATGGTGGGCCATATCACCTACCTGTCGGAAGACGCCATGGGCAGCAAGTTTGGTCGCGATCTGCGCAGCGACGACCTCAACTTCGGCTTTGACGTTGAGTTCCAGGTGGAGTCCTACTTGCGCTATCAGGGCGATACCTTCTCCACGGCCTTTGATGCCAATACCTACCTGCTGATGACCAAGGCGTTGGACTACTTTGACCCTTCTGCTACCCAAGGAGGCGACTTAGCCAAAGCCCTGGCCCCAGCGCAGTGCCCGTTTTTGATTGTTAGCTTTACCACCGACTGGCGCTTTCCGCCCTCGCGTTCCCGCGAGCTGGTCGATGCGCTCACCCGCGCAGGCAAAGCGGTTAGCTACGCCAACATCGACTCACCCCATGGGCACGATGCTTTCTTACTCTCAGAGCCGCGCTACGACGCCATCTTCAGCGCCTTTATGAGCCGCGCTGCCCGCGAGCTTAATCTCGCCGAAACGAGCGGAGATGAAGCGGGTAAAGATAAAGCGAGCCTGGAGGAGACGCCATGATGCGCGCCGATCTTGAACTGATTTATGACTGGGTGCCCGAAGGGGCGCACGTGCTCGACCTCGCCTGCGGCGACGGCGAATTGCTTGAGACGCTGGCAAACAATAAGGGCGTGACCGGCTACGGCTTAGAGATCGACCATGACGGCATTAATGCCTGCGTCGCCCGGGGCGTCAGCGTGATTGAGCACAATCTGGATGACGGTTTAAGCAGCTTCTGCGATAACAGTTATGATCAGGTGATCATGACCCAGGCGCTACAGGCGCTACGCCGTCCAGACAAGATGCTCGATGAAATGCTGCGCGTCGCCGAAGAGGGCATCATTACCTTCCCCAACTTCGCCTATTGGCGTCACCGTGTTCATTTGGGTCTCCGCGGCTATATGCCGGTATCCAAATCGCTGCCCCACGCTTGGTACGACACGCCCAACATCCACCTCTCAACGTTCAACGACTTTGAGCACCTGTGCCGCGAGAAGGGTCTGATGATTGTTGATCGCGCGGTGGGCGTGGGAGATCATCAAGGCCACTGGAAATCGCGGCTTTGGCCCAATCTCTTTGGTGAAATTGCCATTTTCCGCGTTCGCCGACGCTAGGCTTAAACATTCAACTTATCGATCATCCAAGGAGCCACGCCATGTTACGCAGATTAATGATCGGTGCCGCCCTTGTCGGCACGCTCTTCGCCGCCGCTGGGGCCAACGCTGAGCAGTTCGTCAGCGTGGACGATTACGAGATTCACTACAGCGCGGTGAACAGCAGCTTTTTGACCCCGGAAGTGGCCCAGGCGAACAACCTCCAGCGCAGTGCAAACCGCGGACTGGTCAATGTTAGCGTTCGCGAGCGCCAGGACGATGGCAGTACTCGTCCTGTTAACGCCAGCGTGCAGGGTCACGTTAGCGGCTTGACGGGCGTTCAGGAGTCGCTCAGCTTTCGCACCGTGCATGACGGCGATGCGACCTACCACCTAGCACCTTTTACCATGCGCGAAGATGAAAGCATGCGCTTTGAGCTAAGCGTGCGCTACGACCGCAACGCCGCCCCCGAGCCGGTGAACTTTATTCAGCGTTTTTATATTGATCGCTAAGCCCTGTTTCTAAGCCCTATCTACAACCGTACAGGCAGGCTGCGGGTTAACTGCACTCCAATGGGGCGCTCTTGCTCCCGCACCACCTCAATACCATAGGCCAGCACTTCCACCCCGCTGGCCGTGGCCTCCGCCAGGGCTGCTGCGTAAGTCGCGTCGATATGTGCAGCAGCGGCCACGTCAGCAATGTCTTCATGGGCGACACAAAACAGCAGCACTGCCCGTTCGCCCTGCTCTGCCAGTACACGCAGCGAATGCAGATGCTTGGTACCGCGCACGCTTACCGAGTCCGGAAAGTAGCCATGACCATCCTCCTCTTTCAGGGTGACCTGCTTCACCTCGATATACGCCCGCCCCCGCTCTGGGTCATCTAGCCTAAAATCCAGGCGGGCATCGGCCACTTTCACCTCCCGGCGCAGAGTGGCGTAGTCTGCCAACGGTGCCAACGTACCCGCCTCCAGCGCCGCTTCAACAATCCGGTTAGCGCGACCGGTATGCACCGAGGCGAGCGCTACCTGTCCATCAGCTTGTGGAAGCTCGATAAACTCCCAGGTCCAGGCCAGCTTGCGCTTGGGGTTATCGCTGGGTGACAGCCACACTCGGCACCCTGGCACGTTCACCGCCTTCATCGAGCCGGTATTGGGGCAGTGAGCCACCACTTCGCGACCATCATCCAAACGCACATCGGCTAGAAAGCGCTTATAACGTTTGATCAGCGTGCCCGGTACCAGCACCGGATAGACTAGCATCACAGCTTGACCACAAAGCGTGTAATCCGCGCCACTGCCTCTTCCAGGCGGGCCACATCATTGGTAAACGCAATGCGCACATGGTGTTCGCCGCCACGCACGGCAAAATCGATACCCGGGGTAATCGCTACGTTCTCTTCCAGCAGCAGGCGCTCACAGAAGGATTGGCTATCACGGCTGTAGCGGGAGATATCCAGCCATAAATAAAACGCCCCTTGGGGCGGTAGATCCGGCGCCAGCCCCAAGTCGGCAAGGCCCTCCAGCAGCACCTGACGACGCTCTTTCAGGGTCTCACGGCGCTGCTCGAGAATGGCACGGCATTCAGGCGTAAATGCTGCCAAGGCAGCATGCTGCGACGGCGTCGGCGCGGCTAGGAACATATTCTGCGCCAGTCGCGTTAATGGCTCCACTGCATGCTCGGGCGCCACCAGCCAGCCCAAGCGCCAGCCGGTCATGCCAAAATATTTTGAGAAGCTGTTGACCACAAAGGCGTTGGCTGAGAGCGACGTTGCCGACAGCGGCGCATCGTCGTAGTTAAGGCCCTGATAGATCTCATCGACGACCACTTCGCCTTCACGTTCAGCAACTGCATCAAGCACGGCGGAAAGCTGCTGAGCGCTCAATGTGTGGCCGGTGGGGTTGGAGGGCGACGCCAACATCGCAAGGCTCGTATCCTCACGCCAATGCTCCTCGACCAGGGCAGCGTCCAACTGCCAGCCGCTCTCACGCCCCACGGAGATTGCATCGATCTCAGCGCCCGCGAGGGCCATAAAGTGACGGTTGCAGGGGTAGTTAGGGTCAGCCATCAGCACCCGCGAGCCACTTTCGACTAATAACTGGCTCGCCAGCAGCAGTGCCCCTGACGCTCCTGGGGTTACCAAAATCCGCGCTGGATCAACCGTAGCGTTAAAGTGCTCAGCGTAGTGCCCGGCGATCGCCTCGCGCAGCGCAGGCAGCCCCGCCGCTGGGGTATAGCGGGTATGGCCATTAGCCAACGCCTGCTGCCCGGCAGCTATAATGGGCTCGGGGGTAGCAAAATCCGGCTCGCCTACTTCCAGATGAATCACATCGTGGCCTGCGGCTTCCCGCGCCTGGGCCATTTCCAGCAAATGCATGACCCGAAAAGGGGCAACGTGATCGACACGCGAATTCCAGGCCATAACGGCTCCTTCATCTAATCATTTTTGAAACTGGACAAATATTGAAAAACTAACTAAAACATGGCGCTAGTCATATTCAAGGCCAAACTATCGTAGAGAGCTCTCCATTATGCTTGCAACCCAGTCATTTTTCAGCTAAACAAGCATCCCTTTGGCGTGAGATCGTGACAATCGCTCATGGTCGATCAGTAGTCACATATGTAAGGGGCAGTCCCATGCCAGTAGCAGAAAAGAAAACGGAAGCGTCCAAGTCCTTCACCCCGTATGAGCCGGCGCCGGGTGAAGAGTATATGAACGAGCAGCAGCTAGCGCACTTCCGTCAGCTGCTGCTGGATTGGAAACAGGATCTCATGGAAGAGGTGGATCGTACCGTACGCCACCTTCAAGAAGATGCGAACAACTACGCCGACCCCGCCGACCGTGCTACCCAGGAAGAGGGCTTTAGCCTGGAACTGCGCACCCGGGATCGCGAGCGTAAGCTGCTCAAGAAAATTAACGAGACGCTAGATAACATCGATGATGACGATTACGGCTTCTGCGAAGCCTGCGGCGTTGAAATCGGCATTCGACGTTTAGAAGCTCGCCCCACCGCCACTCTTTGCGTGGATTGCAAAACCCTGGCGGAACTCAAAGAGAAACAGCTAGGCGGCTGAGCGCTAAAGCAACGTTCTACTCGAACGCGGGCACCTTAGGGTGCCCGTTTTTGTTAACGACTTTTTTGCATGGCTTATTTGAATAACCAGGCCCTTTCAACAACGACGCTACTATGAATGATTCTGCTCGCTACCGTGGTCGCTTTGCCCCTACGCCCTCTGGCCCGCTGCACCTTGGCTCTTTGGTCGCCGCTTTAGGCAGCTATTTAGATGCACGCGCCGCCGATGGGCAGTGGCTGGTACGCATTGAAGATATCGACCCACCGCGCTGCCCTGAAAGCGCGGCGAGCACTATCCTGCGCCAGCTGGAAACCTTCGGCCTAGAGTGGGACGAAGCGATCATGTGGCAGCACACCCGCGGCGATGCTTACCAACAGGCGCTTGACCAGCTTATCCAACTCGGCCTTGCCTATCCCTGCAGCTGTTCGCGTAAGCAGTGGCAGGCGTTTGATATCTACCCCGGCTGGTGCCGCGATGGCGTTTGTGATGCGAATAAACCAGTGGCCTGGCGGCTGCGCAGCGACCGCTGCGAGCGTCCTATCCGCTGGCAAGACCGGCTGTTCGGCGAACAGCAGTTTGATCCGGCTGAGCTGGGTGATGTGGTATTAAAGCGCAAAGATGGCCTATGGGCGTATCAGCTCGCCGTCGTAGTGGATGACGCCGAGCAGCAGATTACCAATGTGGTACGCGGGCTCGATTTGCTCGATAACACCCCTTGGCAGCGCCAACTGCAGAACGCGCTTCAGCTGCCGCAGCCGCGCTACCTACACTTGCCGCTCATCGTTACCGCTGAAGGGCAAAAGCTCTCAAAGCAAAACCTGGCCCCAGCCCTGGCGGAAGATGAACAGGGGGTGCGCCAGCAGCTCTTTCAGGCGCTGGAAGCGCTTGATCAAGCGCCTCCCCAAGAGCTTGCCTCAGAGCCCCCCGCGACTCAGCTACACTGGGCAGTAGCAAACTGGTCGTTGGCACGGCTAAGCCCAACGGCACACCGTTTAACTCCCCCTTTACCTCCAGCAGGAGATTGATATGTACGTCTATCGCATCATGCTGTTTTTGGTGTTTGGCGGCTACCTGCTCTCTCCATTGCTGATGAATGGCTGGAGCGACCCTGAGTCTGCCTGGTACCGGCCATTTGCGATATGGGGCGGCTTGATTGCGTTAACCCTCTGGCTGGAGCAGAAAAGGAAACTTGATGAACGTTGAGTTAATCGGCGTCCTACTGCTTGGGTTGGGCTACCTGGCGCTGCTGTTTGGCTGCGGTTTTGCGGTAGAGCGCGGCTGGGTGCCGGTGCGCATTACCCGCCACCCGATTGTTTACACCCTTGCCCTGGGTGTTTATGCCAGTGCCTGGGCAATCTACGGCAGCGTCGAAATGGCCGCCAATGCGGGGTTTGGCTACCTTGCCTACTACCTGGGCGCAGCGGGCGCGTTCTTGCTCGCCCCTGTGCTGCTGGTGCCCATCCAGCGCATCACCCGCACCTATCAACTAACGTCGCTGGCGGATCTGTTTGCCTTTCGTTTTCGCTCACGCTGGGCGGGTACACTGGTCACCCTGGTCAGTCTGCTGGCGGTGCTGCCATTACTCGGCATTCAAGTCCAAACCCTGAGCGAAGCCATCAACATCATCACCGCCAGCCAAGCGGGCGGAAGTGTTGCACTGCTTTTTTGCGCCGTGATTGCCGCCTTTGCGGTCATTTTTGGTGCCCGCCACAGTCAGTCTCATGGCCGTCACGACACCTTGCTTAGCGCCATTGCGTTTGAATCCATTGTTAAGCTGCTGGCCATGCTGGGGCTGGGTGCGGTGGCGCTATGGATGGTGTTTGATGGCCCGGGCGATCTGCAGCTGTGGCTGGAAGGTCCAGGCGCTATCCTCCAGCAACAGACACCCAAACTTGACCCTGCCCAGTGGCGAACCCTGCTGCTGCTGTTTTTTGCGGCGGCGTTTATGATGCCGCACCTATTTCACATTAGCTTCGCGGAAAGCCTGTCGCGGCATACCCTGCTACAAGCGAGCTGGGCACTGCCGCTGTTTTTACTGCTAATGGCGCTGCCCGTGCCGTTGATCTGGTGGGCCGCGCAGTCGGTTAATCCCGACATCCCCATCGCCGCCTATGCCGCCTACCTAATGAGTGAACACTGGTGGGTAGGGGCACTGGCGTTTATCGGCGGGCTAGCTGCCGCCAGCGGCACCATGATTATGATTGCCCTGGCGCTTTCCGGCATGGTGCTTAATCATATTGTGCTGGTAGCGAGGCCCCCCGAGGCGCGCAGTGATCTCTACGGCTGGCTGCTGTGGCTACGCCGTGGTTTAGTGGTTGCGGTGATTATCGGCGGCTGGGTGTTTTACCAGTGGGTAGGGCGCCATCATGGCCTCATCGGCTTGGGGTTAGCCGCATTTGTCGGCATGGCCCAGTGCCTGCCCGGCATGCTGGGGCTGCTCTACTGGCCGGGTGCTAATCGTAAAGGTATGATTATTGGCCTGATCGCAGGCGTCGCCGTGTGGCTGTGGGGCCTATGGCTGCCACTCATGTTCTCGCTACCCGTACCGACGCTGCCTTTTACACCGCTTACCGACACTGGTGCGCCGGTTTGGTACAACGTCACGCTGCTGTCGTTAGCGGTCAATATCCTGCTGCTGATTGTGGTATCGCTGTTTACGCGTATTTCTGAAGGGGAGCAGTCGGCCGCGGAAGCGTGCTCAGTCGATGCGGTTATTCGCTCCAAGCGTTTTCCACTAGAAGCCGCTACGGCGAGTGATTTTTCTACCCACTTAGCCCATGCCCTTGGCGATGAGGCGGCCAGCCGTGAAGTAAACCGGGCCCTACAAGCGCTCAACTTAACACCCCAGGAGCGCCGCCCCTACGCGCTGCGTCGCTTGCGTGACCGTATTCAGGCCAATCTCTCGGGCCTAATGGGGCCATCGGTGGCGCGGGACATTGTTGACCGCTACCTACCCTACCGCCACGACGACGCCCCTGAAACCGACGATATTCACTTCGTTGAAAGCCGCTTGGAAGCCTACCGCTCACGACTGACAGGGCTAGCACGTGAACTCGACGGTTTGCGCCGCCACCATCGCCAAACCCTGGCTTATTTACCGGTGGGGCTGTGCGTCCTGGGCGATGATGATGAGCTGCTAATGTGGAATCAGGCGCTCTCACAACTCTCGGGCATTAGCGGTGAAAGCGTGATCGGCTCGCGCCGAGATAGCCTGCCTGCCCCCTGGCCCCGGTTGTTGGGCAGCGTGCTAGACGCGACGTCAGGCCCGCTATATAAGCAAGCGGTGTCGCTGCATGGTAAGGACTACTTTCTGACCCTGCACAAAGCGATTCTCAGCGGCAATGACAGCCGTGGCGGCAGCGTTATTCTGATTGAAGACCATACCGAAATGAAGTGGTTGGAAGATGAGTTGGTGCATGCGGCGCGCCTTGCCTCTATTGGCCAGTTAGCCGCCGGCGTCGCCCACGAAATTGGCAACCCGATTACCGGCATCTCGTCGCTGGCGCAAAATCTACGCTACGACACCAACGATCCCGCCCTGCTGGAGACTGCCGATCAAATCCAGCAGCTCACCCAACGGGTCACCAAAATCGTTAACTCACTGGTTGGCTTTGCCCATGGAGGGCGCCAATCGGTACCGCTCCCCGCCTCACCCGTGGCGCTCGCATCGATTAGCGAAGATGCACTGCACTTGATCCACCTCGCCCGCTCGGGAGAGGATGTCACCTTAACCAATGAGACGCCTGAAGACGTGGTGGTTCGCGGCGATGCCCAGCGATTAACGCAAGTGATGGTCAACCTGCTGAGCAATGCCCGGGATGCCTGCACCCAGGGTGGAGAAGTTAACATCACCGCAGGGCGCCACGAGCAGCTTGCCTGGTGGCGGATAACCGATAACGGCCAGGGCATCGACCCACGAGTGCGCGAGCATCTATTCGAACCCTTTACCACTACCAAGCCAGCAGGCGAAGGCACTGGCCTGGGACTTTCACTGGCTTATCAGATTATCAACGAACACCAGGGTAAGATAGATGTGGCCTCGCCACCGCCCGGACAGCCTCGCGGCACCGCCATTACGCTCTGGCTGCCGCTTTACCAACAGGATGATCAGCCAGCCCATGCCCAGGATTCTGATTGTTGAAGATGAAGCGATTATTCGCAGCGCGTTAAAGCGCCTACTGGAACGCCACGACTATAAGGTCAGCGAAGCAGGCAGCGCTGAGGAGGCCTGTCAGCTTGAGCTCACAGGATTCGACCTCATCATCAGCGACCTGCGCCTGCCGGGCGAGCCGGGCACTACGCTGATCACTGCCGGGGCCCCCGTGCCGGTATTGATCATGACCAGCTACGCCAGCATGCGCTCCGCGGTGGAAGCGCTCAAACAGGGTGCCGTGGACTACGTGGCCAAGCCCTTTGACCACGCGGAGCTATTGGAGACCGTTGAGCGGATCCTGCACAAGCAGTCAATGCAGCAGAGCCCGCCCCCGGATATCACCGATGCAGGCGGCAGCCGACAAACCATGATCGGTAACTGCGTTGCCATGCAGCAGGTCTATACCCGCATTAGTAAAACCGCCCCCGCCGATGTCACCGTATTGATTCTTGGCGAGTCGGGCACCGGCAAGGAGCTGGTGGCACGCGCCATTCACCAGCAGAGCAAGCGCGCCAAGGCACCGCTGATATGCGTCAACTGCGCGGCGATTCCTGAAACACTGATCGAGTCCGAGCTGTTTGGCCATGAGAAAGGCGCCTTTACCGGCGCCAGCGCTGCGCGCACCGGGTTAGTCGAAGCCGCCGATGGCGGTACGCTATTTTTGGATGAGATTGGCGAGCTGCCGCTGGATGCCCAGGCGCGCCTGCTACGCGTTCTTCAAGAGGGTGAAATCCGCAAAATCGGTTCGGTGGAAACCCGCCATGTCAACGTCCGCCTGATTGCGGCAACCCACCGCGACCTGCGGGCACTGTCAAAAACCGGTGAGTTCCGCCTTGATCTTTATTACCGGCTGAACGTGATGCAGATCGAGCTGCCGCCGCTGCGCGAGCGCGAGGATGACGTGCTTGAGATCGCCGACATTCTGCTCGACAAGGCGTGTAAACGCCACGAACGCACGGGCCTGCGTCTGTCCCGCGCAGCCCGCCAGGATCTGCGCGACTACCCTTGGCCAGGCAATGTTCGCGAGCTGGAGAATGCCCTTGAGCGCGGCGTGATTCTTGCCGAGGGGCATCTGATTCACCCGGATGATCTGGGTCTAGCGCCGACCACCCCACGCCCCCATCCGCCCTCTAGCTCGACAAGCACACCGGCCGCCAGTGGCAGCGGTGATAAAAGCGCCGAAGAAAATGAAGACGATCTCTCTTTAGAAGATTATTTTCAGCACTTTGTGCTCGAGCACCAGGATCAAATGAGTGAAACCGAACTGGCACAAAAACTGGGTATTAGCCGTAAAAACCTCTGGGAGCGGCGCCAGCGGCTTGGCATACCGCGCAAAAAAACCGCCCGCCGCCCAGGTTAAGCACCTGGGCATTACTATCTACTCGCCCTACCACCCCCTCCCTACGACCATTGTCTAATACACTGATTTAAATAAGAAATATTCTGCCTTTCGCTACCCAGTCACTGTTACCTTCCCACACAACGCCGCACACAAACGGAGGCGAAAGGGGTAACACTTTTTGCGTCGCAAAGTTCCTCATCCTCTTTGAAAACGCCAACCTGCTGAAATTTATAATTTATTCAATAGGTGGCACAGGGTCTGCAGTATTACTGGGTAAGAAAAACAAACTGGGCATAGCGGTAGGTCACCAACAAAAACAACATGACCTCGCCCCAACCTGAGCCACAACAAAAACAACAGGGCCAGGTAGAGATAAAGGTACTAATAAGAACAACAGGCTTGAGTCTCATTACTTGCTTGCGCAGGCAACACAGGCGCAGCTAACAATAATAAAAGCAGCAAGTGGCCCGAAAGGACGCGACGTACAACGTGACTTGGCATCCTAACAAAAACAATAGCTGTCAGTGTGTACACCCCGGCGCCAATAATAATTCCCCGGGGGGAGAAAAGTTCGCGGTTGGATTATTGTTTTGAATACGAGGCGGTCGGAACTATCGTGATCCTTACGCCTACCGACTGCGGTGCGTATTCAGGGCGATGTGCCATCATGAAGAAAAATAGCAGCACGGATGCTGATTAATTGCTTTATAGGGGAGGCTCTCTTAGCCTCCCCTTTCCGTGTTTGAAGCCTGGGTTTAAAACCTGTAGTAGCCTCCGCCAGCGTCAAGTGCTTTGCAAGCCGCTCTTTGCAAGCCATAGCGGGTCGGCTACACTCAGCCATTCGTGGTTTATGTTCAGTACTCGTTTGAGTGTTTTCTAACGACTACTTTTACGGCCATTTTTCGTACCCTGCGAGTTGAAATCGTCGCATGTTTAAAGGATTTACCCGTTTCCTACACAGCCCGGGGGAGCAATTGAAAACCTTGCTTGATCCCCAAGAGAGCAACACCACCGCCCTCACTCCGCGCATCATCCCTCGATCCGAGCACCCTGTTTCTCGCCAGCATATTAGCGATGCCGCGTTAAAAGTGCTTTATCGCCTTAGCGGCGCGGGTTTCGACGCCTATTTGGTGGGTGGCTGCATTCGTGATGCGCTGCTTGGCAAGATGCCCAAAGATTTTGATGTCGCCACCAACGCCACTCCAGAGCAGGTTCGCGATCTATTTCGTAACTCGCGCCTGATCGGCCGCCGTTTTCGGATTGTCCACGTGCGCTTTGGCCGCGAGGTCATTGAGGTCACCACCTTCCGTGGCAAACCCCAAGACGAGCATGGCGACCACATTGCCCACCAGTCCGATGAAGGGTTACTGCTGCGCGACAATGTATGGGGCAATATTGAAGAAGACGCGCTGCGCCGCGACTTTACCGTTAATGCGCTCTACTACAATATCGCCGACTTCAGCATCACTGATTTTGCCAATGGTGCCGAGGACATTAAGACCCGCACCCTACGCCTGATTGGCGACCCGGCGACACGCTACCGCGAAGACCCGGTACGCATGCTGCGGGCGGTGCGCTTTGCGGCTAAGCTCGACTTCACGCTAGACCCCGCCACCGAAGCGCCGATGTACGATCAGGCGCCGCTACTGCTGCAGATTCCCCCAGCGCGGCTATTCGATGAAGTGCTCAAGCTGTTTATGTCGGGCCACGGCTTGGTTACCTTCCGGCTACTCAGCCACTACGGCCTGTTCGGCATGCTGTTCCCCGAGGCCGAAGAAGCCATGGCCGACGCCGCCTGGGCCGAAGAGCTGATTGAGCAGGCGCTGACCAACACCGATAAGCGTATCGCCGAAGAGCGCCCCGTCACCCCGGCCTTCCTGCTGGCAGCGTTTTTATGGGCCCCGGTCAAGCATCGCCAGGAAGCGCTGGAGCAAGAAGGCATGCCGCCTATTCCGGCGCTTCAAGCAGCCGCTCAACAGGTGGTATCTCGTCAGCTAGAGTTCACCTCGATTCCCAAGCGCTTTGGTATTCCCATGCGGGAAATTTGGGAATTACAGCAGCGCCTACCCCAACGGCGCGGTAAAAAAGCCTTTCAAACCCGCGAACATTCGCGTTTCAGAGCTGGCTATGACCTGCTGCTGCTGCGCGAACAGGCGGGCGAGATACCGAGTGGTTTAGGCGAGTGGTGGACGGCGTTTCAGCGCGGCGATGAGCACGAACAGCGTCGCCTGCTGCAAAAAGTTGGCGGCGACCCCGCCAGTCAGGGCGACCGTCGTCGCAAACGGCGCCGTAAGCCGAGCGCGCCAGAGTAGTGGGCGTACCTCCCCAGCTCGCCTATATTGGCTTGGGTAGCAATCTAGAGTCGCCTATCGAGCAGGTTCGCGAGGCCCTCAACGAGCTGGCCATGCTGCCGCTAAGTCGATTGGTGGCAGCATCATCGCTTTACGCCAGCCGCCCGGTGGGGCCGCAGGATCAGCCGGACTTTATCAACGCGGTGGCAGCGCTGAAGACACGGCTCTCGCCACTAGCGCTACTCGACCAGCTTCAGGCGTTAGAACAGCAGCATCGCCGCCGCCGCCAGCGCCATTGGGGCCCCCGCACGCTCGATCTTGACCTGCTGCTTTACGCTAGCGACCACATCAACTCCCCGCGTTTACGCGTACCGCACCCGCAAATGACTGCCCGGGCCTTTGTACTGCTCCCCCTCGCAGAGATCGCCCCCTCTCTAGACCTCCTCCAACAGCCGCTATCCAACTGGCTTGAACGTGTTGAGAACCAAGGCTTGGAACGCTTAGCTAACGCCTAGTGTGCTGCTAACGCTACCATTTGACACAAATCTCGACACCGACACCCCATTCAGGTAACAATTGCCGGTTACGCCACTTCACGCATGCAGGGATGCAGCATCAATAATGGTCGGCTGCCTATGTCGCATCGGCCTCACGTAAAACATGAGAGCACGCCATGAAAACCGTCACCCTAAGCACGCTGCAGGCCTATAAGCAGGCTGGCGAGACGTTCAGTTGCCTAACCGCTTACGACGCCTCCTTTGCCCATGCGGCAAGCCAAGCAGGCATTGATGTCCTGCTCGTCGGTGATTCGCTGGGCATGGTGCTACAGGGCCATAACAGCACTCTACCCGTCACCATTGACGACATCGTATACCACACCCGCTGTGCGGCGCGTGGTAAAGGCCATAGCCTGCTGATGGTCGATCTACCCTTTATGAGTAACGCCACCACCGAGCGCCTGTTGGAAGATGCCGGTGCCGTGATGCGCGCAGGGGCGGAGCTGGTCAAACTGGAAGGCGAAGCGTGGATGGCCGATGGTATTCGTGAACTCACCCGCCGCGGCGTACCGGTATGTGCCCACCTGGGCTTAACCCCGCAAACCGTGCATCAGTTAGGCGGCTATAAAGTTCAAGGGCGCGACGCCGCTCAAGCGGAACGCATCATTAATGACGCAAAAGTGCTTGTCGAGGCGGGCGCTTCAGTGATTCTGCTCGAGTGCGTCCCCGCCAGCCTGGGCAAAGCGGTCACCGAAGCGCTGGATGTGCCGGTGATTGGCATTGGCGCAGGCCCGGATACCGATGGCCAGATTCTGGTGATGCACGATGTACTCGGTATCACCCATGGACGCACACCGCGCTTTGTAAAAAACTTCATGACCGAGGCTGATAGCATTCAAGCAGCTTTCCAGGACTACCATGAAGCGGTCAAAACCCGCGCCTTCCCGGCTCAAGAGCACTGTTTTTAAACCCCATTTTTGTTATTGACAAGAAACGACTATGCGCACTTTGCGAGACATTGATCAGCTACGCAGCACGCTGCGTGATTACCGCCAACGCGGCCAGCGCATTGCCCTGGTGCCCACCATGGGCAACCTACATGCCGGGCACTTAGCGCTGGTTGCCTGCGCGCGCCAACACGCCGATATCGTGGTCTCAAGCCTGTTTGTCAATCCAATGCAGTTTGGCCCAGGCGAAGATCTCGACGGCTACCCGCGTACCTTTGATGCCGATCAAGCGAAACTCGTTGAGGCTGGCTGCGACGTGCTGTTCGCCCCGGCGGTGAGCTCGCTCTACCCCAACGGCTTGGACGCCCAGACCCGCGTGCACGTGCCCGTGGTGGGTGAAGGGCTGTGTGGCGGCTCGCGCCCCGGCCATTTCGACGGTGTCTCCACCGTGGTCAGCATGCTGTTTAATTTGGTGCAGCCCAACGTTGCCTGCTTTGGGGAGAAGGATTACCAGCAGCTGGCGGTGATTCGTAAACTGGTGCGCGACCTGCACATGCCCATCGAGATTATCGGCGTGCCCATCGTGCGCGCAGAAGATGGCCTGGCACTGTCATCGCGCAATGGCTATTTAACTAGCGAGGAGCGTGCAATCGCCCCTGCGCTTTACCGCACGCTGTGTACGCTTCGCGATGCGCTAGAGCGCGGCGAACCTATCGAAAAGGTACTACACCAGGGCAACACCGCGCTGTATGATGCGGGCTTTACGCTGGACTACCTGGAACTGCGCGATGCCACGCTAGGCCCCGTTAACCTAGCGACCCGCCATGCGGTACTGTTAGCCGCCGCCAAGCTGGGCCCGGCGCGATTAATCGATAACCTCACTGTTCAACTCCCGGCCAGCGCTGACACTACGGTCAGAGAATAAACAAACAACGGGTAATATAGGAACTCACATGCATACCATTATGCTCAAAGCCAAGCTGCACATGGCTCGCGTCACTCACGCGGTACTCAACTACGAAGGCTCCTGCGCCATCGACGGCGACCTGCTGGATATGGCGGGCATTCGCGAAAATGAGCAGATCCAGATTTACAACGTCGAGAATGGCGAACGCTTCACCACTTACGCCATTCGCGGTGAGGAAGGCTCCAAGCTGATCTCGATCAACGGCGCCGCGGCACACCTCGCCGCACCAGGCCATCGCATCATTATCTGCAGCTACGCCCACTACTCTGAAGCCGAACTGGAAAATCATCAGCCTGCGCTGGTGTATCTCCAAGAAGGTAACCACGTTAGTCATACCAGTAATATTATTCCGGTGCAGCTCGCGTAATCTTAGCGCTTCTAATGCTTTCTTCTGACGGGCCACATGTTGGCCCGTTTTTATTTGCCCATAAAGGTTTATTGCCGCAACACATCACCTTCCCCTATGCTGAAGAGACGGCTGAGAAATACGGCTGACAGAGCACGCCTATCGGGCATCTGGCATCAGACTGTCTGTTAATTACTCCAGGAGTCATTTTATGCAAGAAGTAGTCATTGTTGCGGCACGCCGCACCGCCGTGGGCGCTTTCGGTGGTTCCCTCGCAGGTATTCCCGCGAGCGACCTAGGCGCCCTGGTGATCAAGGATATCCTCGCCTCCACCGGCGTTTCTCCCGATCAAGTTGACGAAGTACTGCTAGGCCAGGTGCTCACTGCGGGCGTTGGCCAAAACCCTGCGCGCCAAGCGGCGATTAAAGGCGGCCTACCGGACTCAGTACCCGCCATGACCATCAACAAAGTGTGTGGCTCCGGCCTTAAAGCGCTGCACCTCGCGACCCAGGCAATTCGCTGCGGCGATGCCGAACTTATTCTGGCCGGCGGCCAGGAGAATATGTCCGCCTCGCCACACGTCCTGCCCAATTCCCGTAACGGCCAGCGCATGGGTGATTGGAAGGCGATTGATTCCATGGTGCACGACGGCTTATGGGACGCTTTCAACAACTACCATATGGGCATTACCGCCGAGAACTTAGCCGAAAAGTACGGCATCACTCGCGAAGCAATGGATGAGTTCGCCGCGGCGTCGCAGCAGAAAGCCGCTGCCGCCATCAAAGAGGGCAAATTCAAAAGCCAGATCGTGCCGGTGGAAATTCCCCAGCGCAAAGGCGACCCGGTGGTGTTTGATACCGACGAAAATCCACGCGAAGTTACCGCTGAGAAGCTTGGCGGCATGCGCCCCGCGTTTAAGAAAGACGGCACCGTTACCGCCGGTAACGCCTCGGCGCTCAACGACGGCGCGGCGGTGGTTATGCTCTGCTCCGCCGAAAAAGCTAAACAGTTGGGACTAGAGCCACTGGCACGCATAGCGGCTTACTCCAACGCAGGCGTTGACCCTGCCATTATGGGTATCGGCCCCGCACCGGCCACTCGCCGCTGCCTTGAAAAAGCCGGCTGGAGCCTGGACGACCTGGACTTGGTAGAGGCCAACGAAGCGTTTGCCGCCCAGGCGCTATCCGTCAACAAAGAACTAGGTTGGGACACCTCTAAAGTGAACGTCAACGGCGGCGCGATTGCCCTAGGCCACCCGATCGGCGCCTCTGGCTGTCGCGTGTTCGTGACGCTGCTCCACGAAATGATCGCCCGCGACGCCAAGAAAGGCCTCGCAACGCTATGTATCGGCGGCGGTCAGGGCGTAGCGCTGGCTATCGAGCGTCCTTGATTATTGTTTGAGGTGAGCGCATAACCAATGCCCCGCTGCTTACGGGGGCATTTTTTTACACCGACTGGCTCAACGTGTTTTCTGGCCAACTACCTTGGCTGGCGTGCTCAGTACCAACAGCGCCCCCAGCAGGAATAATCCCGCTGCGGCCCACATGGCAATGGGTAGGCTAGTGCCATCGACGATACGCCCACCTAGCATGGCGCCCAGTCCAATCGACATATTGAAGGTAAATGCCATCAAAGCCGTGGCGGCTTCGGTATTGGGTGCTGTGCGTAGAATCCAGGTTTGAATACTCACCGATACACTACCAAACACCGCACCCCACACCATCAGCAGCATCACACCGCTGCTCGGCTGAACACCCAGCAGCGGAAACACGGCCACCACAATAAGCAGCAGGCTGGGAATCACCAGCACCGCGCGATAAGGGTGGCGCCCGGCGAACATGCCTGCCGCAATATTGCCCACAATGCCTGCCGCACCGTAGAGCAGCAGCAGGCTGCTCACATGACGTTGGGAAATACCGCTGATCTCTTGCAGGATGGGACTAATAAAGGTGTAGGCGGCAAAGTGGCCAACCACTACAAAGGCAGTGGTTAACACCGCGACTCGCACACCGCGATTGCTAAACTGCTGCGCCAATACGCGCAGACGCACAGGTTCCCGCGGTGGTAGCGGCGGAAGCCAGCACCACAGCGCTACTGCCGTTAACAGGCTTAGCCCTCCCAGCGCCCCAAAGGCGACCCGCCAGTTGCTTAGATCCCCCAGCAGCGTGCCCAACGGCACACCCAGCACCGAGGCTGCCGCTACACCACCAAAAATCATCGTCATCGCTTTTGGCACTTGGGCTTCAGGTACAAGCCGTGGGGCAATACTGCCCGCCACCGCCCAAAATCCACCAATACTAAGCCCCACTAATACCCGGGCGGCGAGCAGCAGGATAAAGCTGCTGGCCAATGCCGACAGCACACTCCCTACCACCATCACGGCCATCAATACCGTGAGCATAATGCGCCTATCCAAGCGCCCTACCGCGACCGGCAAGAGTGGCGCAGAAAAGGCAGCGACCACGCCTGGCACGGTGACCATTAAACCTGCCATGCCGGGGGTAACGCCCATGCTCAACGCCACCTGGGAAAGCAACCCAATCGGCAATTGCTCCGCGGTCACCAATAAAAAAATGCCGATCATCACGGCCACCACCGCCCACCAACGCGGCGCTTGCTCCTGCTCCATCTACTGCTCCCTGACTCTTTAAATCCCGGCGAACAAAGCTATACCTAACAACAAAACTATAACTAGCAAAAAAGTACTTAGCAAAAACAGTACCTAGCAAAAACAGTACCTAGCAAAAACAACGCCCCCGCAGCCAGAGGCTACGAGGGCGGTGTCAGAAACCTTACTAGCGATTTATATCGTACTCATTAAATCGTCGCTTCGGTTTCCGCTGCTTCCGCTGCAAAAGCGGCTTTCTCTTCTTCGGTGATCTCTTTCATCGACAGCTTCACGCGGTTGCGGTTGTCGATATCAAGCACCTTAACGATCACATCATCGCCTTCGTTCAAGAAGTCGCGCACGTTGTTAACGCGCTCGGCAACGATTTGCGAGATATGCACCAGGCCATCGGTACCCGGCATGATGTTAACAAACGCACCGAAGTCGGCAATACGCACGACCTTGCCGTTATACAGCTTGCCGATTTCCGCTTCTGCGGTAATCGCCAGTACGGTGTCAATCGCACGCTTGGCGGCGGCTTTATCTTCCGCATAGATGCGTACGGTGCCATCGTCGTCAAGGTCGATAGAGGCGCCGGTGTCTTCGCAGATTTTGCGAATCATTGCGCCGCCTTTACCGATTACGTCGCGGATCTTGTCTGGGTCGATTTTGATCGTTGCCATGGACGGCGCGTTGTCGGAGACATCGCTACGGCTCTGGCTGATCACGACATTCATCTGCTCGAGAATACTCAACCGCGCGGTCAGTGCTTGCTGCAGCGCGAGCTCCATAATCTCTTCGTTGATGCCTTCGATCTTGATGTCCATCTGCAGGGCGGTGACACCCTCTTCGGAACCGGCAACTTTAAAGTCCATATCGCCAAGGTGATCTTCGTCACCCAGGATATCGGTCAATACTGCAAAGCCGTCGGCGTCTTTCACCAGGCCCATAGCAATACCGGCGACCGGTGCTTTTAGCGGCACGCCTGCATCCATCAACGCCAGCGAAGAGCCACATACAGAGGCCATCGAGCTTGAGCCGTTAGACTCGGTAATTTCAGAGACGACACGGATGGTATAGGGGAAGACGTCTTCCGACGGCAGCATCGCCTGCACGCCACGACGTGCTAATCGGCCATGGCCGATTTCGCGACGCTTCGGGCCACCCATAAAGCCAGCTTCACCCACCGAGTAGGGAGGGAAGTTGTAGTGCAGCATAAAGCGGTCTTTACGCTCGCCCTCCAGTGATTCAATTAGCTGTGAATCACGCAGCGTGCCCAGCGTAGCTACCGCAATCGCTTGGGTTTCACCACGTGTAAAGATGGCAGAACCGTGCGCTTTAGGCAGCACACCGACTTCGATGGCCAGCGGACGAACGGTTTGATTATCACGACCATCAATACGTGGCTCGCCTTTTACCACCCGTGAACGCACAACGCGTTTTTCCAGGCCAGCAAAGGCACCTTTGACGTCATCTTTACTGAACTTGTCGTTAACCGGCTCGCCTTCATCAGCTGCCAGCTGTTCAATCGCCTGGTCTTTCAACTCAGCCAGTGCATCCTGGCGCTGCATTTTGTCGGTGATGCGGTAAGCGTCGCCCACTTTAGCTTCAAAGGCATCGGCCATAGCGGCTTTAAGCGCTTGGTTCTCTTCGGCGGCCTGCCACTCCCAGCGCGGCTTGCCCGCTTCGGCAACCAGTTCGTTAATGGCACTGATAGCGACCTGCATTTCCTGGTGGCCAAACAGTACGGCACCCAGCATTTCGTCTTCGAGCAGCTCTTTGGCTTCAGACTCAACCATCAGCACAGCTTTTTCAGTACCGGCGACGACCATGTCGAGCTCAGAGGTGGCCAGCTCTTCAACCGTTGGGTTGAGGAAGTAGCCTTGCTCTTCGTTAAAACCAACGCGGGCTGCGCCAATCGGGCCACTAAACGGCACGCCAGAGATGCTCAACGCCGCGGAGGTACCCAGCAGAGCGGCAATATCCGGATCGTGGTTACGGTCGGTGGAGAGAACGGTACAGACGACCTGCACTTCGTTCATAAAGCCTTTGGGGAACAGCGGACGGATCGGGCGATCAATCAGACGCGAGGTCAGCGTCTCTTTCTCAGTGGGGCGTCCTTCGCGCTTGAAGAAGCCGCCAGGAATCTTACCCACTGCGTAAGTTTTCTCTTGGTAGTGTACCGAGAGGGGGAAAAAGGGTTGGCTCGGGTTTGCCTCTTTACGAGCAACCACGGTACACAGTACGACGGTGTCATCCATTGTTACCATGACAGCGCCGGTAGCCTGGCGAGCAATACGCCCGGTTTCGAGCGTGACGGTGCTACGACCGTACTGGAACGTTTTCTTTACCGGATTCACAGCGACTTCCTTCAGCATTATCAATATCTACTTGTCTATTCGTTTAGGTCGTTTTGACTCGTTACCATTCTAGGCGCTAGAGCACGATAGGGCTACCAGTTCCGTCTCGCCTCTAGGACTATTAGGGTAAACACGAAACATAAAAAAACGGGCAGCTCCCAAGGAGCTGCCCGTTTCTAATCGTTGCCGTTAATGCTTAACGACGCAGACCTAAACGCTGAATCAGGGACTGATAGCGTTCGAAATCTTTACGCTTTAGGTAGTCCAGCAGCTTACGACGCTGGTTAACCATGCGGATCAGACCACGACGAGAGTGGTGATCCTGTTTGTTGGTCTTGAAGTGATCCTGCAGGCCATTAATATTGGCGCTCAGCAGTGCAACTTGCACTTCAGGGGAACCGGTATCGTTGTCGCCGCGGCCGTATTCGGTGACGATCTCGGCCTTCTTCTCAGCGGTTAAAGCCATCTGTCTCTCCAGTAAGCAATATGCCTAAAAATGAATGGTTGAGACCACGCATATTTGCAGTCTCAGGCTACTATTTTCACGTAGATAGTCGCTTCCTTGCAACGTATCTCACGAAATAGCGACAGTACTTAACAGTCGCTTAGGCGCCACTTCCTGGGCACCTTTCACTACGCCAAGGCCGATAAACGTCTCGGCGTAATAAAGTCTAGCTACTTCGTCCGGGGCTAATGCACCGGTTTCGAGAGCAGCTGGCTGGCCATGGGCCAAACGAGAATGGGCGGTGTCGTCTACCGTCAGTAACGGTAAATGATCCACCAGCACATCCACGGGCATTAGCTCAGCTTCAAGCGCCGCTTGATCGGCCAATGCTTCCAAGGCCTCTAGCGTCCACATCGCGTCGGCTAAAAAGGGCCCGGTTTTGAGCCTTCTTAGTTGACTGATGTGCGCACCACAGCCAAGCGCTTGACCAATATCTCCGGCTAACGTGCGGATGTAAGTGCCTTTACTGCAGCTTACTTCCAGCTCGAAAGCAGTGCCTTCAAACGATAGCAGGCGCGCATCATACACGCTTACGCGCCGTGCTGCACGCTCTACATGTTTACCTTCACGGGCTAACTCGTAGAGTTTTTTGCCCTGATGCTTTAGCGCCGAATACATGGGCGGCACTTGGTCAATCTCACCACGAAAACGGGTGAGCACAGCTTCCACGTCATCGACGCTTAGGCTGGGAACCTCATGCTGCTCAATAATCTTACCTTCCACATCGCCGGTATCGGTGATCACCCCCAGTTCTACCCGGGTGCGATACACCTTATCGGCTTCCAGCAAGTGCGATGAAAACTTGGTCGCTTCGCCTAGGCAAATCGGCAATAAGCCGGTGGCCATCGGGTCTAGCGTACCGGTGTGCCCGGCTTTTTGAGCCTGGAACAGCCGACGCACACGCTGCAGCGCATGGTTGCTGGAAACGCCCTTGGGCTTATCCAGCAGCAGTACGCCATTGACCGGCAAACCGCGACGTTGACGCGCCACTAGCGAGTTTTCTCACTTTGTTGGGCGTCGGTGTCTGGGTCACTGTCTTGATAATCATCATCGTCTTGATAGCGTGCACGATCCGTCGTCACCGCTTCATCAATCAATGAAGAAAGCTGCTGACCGCGCACCACACTCTCATCGAAATGAAAACGCAGCTCCGGTACGTGACGTAGCTTGATGCGCTTGGCAATCTGGCTTCTTAGAAAACCGGCAGCGCGCTTAAGCACCTGCAGATTCTCTTTAATACGCTCGGGCTCTTGCTCACCCAACAGAGTGACGTAGACGTCGGAGTAGCCAAGGTCACGGCTAACGGTGACACCGCTGACCGTGACCATGCCTAAACGCGGGTCTTTCACTTCTCGTTGGATCAGCACCGCCAGCTCCTTTTGGAGCTGGTCGGCTACCCGGTCGGTACGCTTAAATTCGCGCATGTTTAGCTCCTCGCAGCCTTACAGGCTACGCTCGACCTTCACTTGGTCGAAGACTTCGATCTTATCGCCGACTTGGACATCGTTGTAGTTCTTCACACCGATACCACACTCCATGCCGTTGCGCACTTCCTGCACATCGTCTTTGAAGCGGCGCAGCGATTCGAGCTCGCCTTCGTAGATCACCACGTCATCACGCAACACGCGGATCTTCTTATTACGATGCACGCTGCCTTCAACCACCATACAACCGGCGATGGCACCAATCTTCGGCGCACGGAACACATCGCGTACTTCAGCAATACCGACGATCTCTTCTTTCCACTCAGGTGCGAGCATACCGCTCATCGCCTGTTTGACCTCGTCGATCAGCTGGTAAATAACGCTGTAGTAACGCAGATCCAGGCCTTCGCGCTCAACGATCTCGCGGGCAGCGGCGTCAGCACGAACGTTAAAGCCGACGACGATGGCTTCCGACGCAAGCGCCAGGTTGGCATCGGTACCGGTGATACCACCGACACCCGAGGAAACCACAGCCACTTCCACTTCATCAGTGGAGAGCTCTTCCAGAGCGCCTTTGATCGCTTCCAGCGAGCCTTGAACGTCGGCTTTGAGAACGATGTTGACCTTGGCCACTTCGTCTTGGCCCATCTGGCTGAACATGTTCTCCAGCTTGGCCTTCTGCTGACGCGCCAGGCGCACTTCGCGGTATTTGCCTTGACGGAAGTTCGCCACTTCGCGGGCTTTTTTCTCGTCAGCGACGACCATAAAGTCATCACCGGCATCTGGCGTACCGCCCAAGCCTTGAATCTCGACCGGCATCGCAGGGCCAACCGAATCAACCTGCTGGGCAAGTTCGTTAGTCAGCGCACGTACACGACCGTAGTGAAGGCCAGCCAGAACGATATCGCCCTTTTTCAGCGTGCCGTTCTGAACCAGTACGGTAGCGACCGGACCACGACCTTTATCAAGGCGTGACTCAACCACCACACCTTTACCCGGCGCGGAAGGCACGGCTTTTAGCTCAAGCACTTCAGAAGCCAACTGGATCGCTTCCAGCAGCTCTTCCATACCTTCACCGGTCTTAGCAGACACGTGTACAAACTGTGTATCACCGCCCCACTCTTCCGAAATCACGCCGTGCTGCGAAAGCTCATTCTTGATGCGATCAAGATCGATACCATCTTTGTCGATCTTGTTGACCGCTACCACCATGGGCACTTCAGCGGCTTTGGAGTGCTCAATCGCCTCAATCGTCTGAGGCATAACGCCGTCATCCGCTGCAACGACCAGAATAACCACGTCCGTCGCCTTGGCACCACGGGCACGCATGGCGGTAAACGCCGCGTGGCCTGGGGTATCCAGGAAGGTCACGCCACCGTGGTTATCTTCAACGTGGTAGGCACCGATATGCTGGGTAATACCACCGGCTTCACCGGTCGCCACTTTCGCTTTACGGATGTAATCCAGCAGCGAGGTTTTACCGTGGTCAACGTGGCCCATCACCGTCACAACGGGTGAACGCGTGATCTCTTCGCCTTCGTAGGAGATGCCTTCGAGCATTTCCGTTTCCAGCGCGTCATCTTTAACCAGCTTCGCCGTATGGCCCATCTCTTCCACCACGATCGCAGCCGTATCCTGATCAATGGTTTGGTTGATGGTAACCGCCGCGCCCATGTTAAACATGGCCTTGATCACTTCATTGGCCTTGATCGACATTTTGTCGGCCAATTCCGCCACGCTGATAGATTCAGGGATCGATACTTCACGCACAATCGGCTGGGTCGGCTTCTGGAAAGCGTGCTTGCCATTGCCAGTCTGGTTGCCACCACGGCGACCACCACGACGTTGCTCGGCACGTTTCACCTTCTTACCGCCACCACCGCGCTTGCGCTCTTCGCGATCACCACGATCTTCATCGTCACGACGACCTTTAGCCTTCGCTGCCGTTTTCTTCGGCGGAGCGGTACGACGGTCAGAGCGGCCTTCTTTCGGCGGCGCTGGCGGCATATCGTCACCGGACGGCGTATCGTCGATTTCAAGATTAGGCACTTGAACATCAGGCGTAGCAGGTGCTTTGGCCGCTTTTTGCGTTGATCCAGCCTCTTTGTCGCTTCGCGCCGTGTTACTACTCGCCGTCGCTTCAGCTTCTTTATTGCTACGCGCGGTTGCCTCAGCTACCTGTGCAGCGCGGGCTTTCTTCGCTGCGGCTTTTTCTTCGGCTTCACGCGCATCGGTAACTTTGCGCTCAGCTTCGGCTTCCGCCATATCGCCCACTAGCTGGCGCGGGCCGGTGTAGCTAGGCTCCGGCGCTTTCGGCTTTTCATCTTCAGCGCTTTTGACGTAGGTTTTTTTCTTACGCACCTGCACTTCGATGGTTTTACCGCGTTCGCCGGTATTGATACGGCTACGGGTTTTGCGCGTCAGCGTGATGCGGTTTTTGCCTGCTTCAGCGGTGTCGCTACCGCCGTGGCTCTTCTTCAAGAAACTCAGCAGCTTCTGCTTATCTTCTTCAGATACAGCATCGCTTTCAGAAGCGTGCTTTAAACCCGCTTCTTTCATTTGCTCTAGTAGGCGAGGCACATCACGGCCCACCTTTCCTGCGAAATCTTTAACTGTCATATCTGACATATTGACCCTCCTCAGCCCGTGACCTGTTTACTGTGTGTTCGAATCCGATGCGTCATCGACTTCAAACCAGGGCGCACGGGCAGTCATGATCAGTGCCGCTGCGCGCGCTTCGTCCAACTCCTCGATATCGACCAGATCGTCGACAGACTGCTCGGCGAGATCTTCCATGGTGACAATGCCGCGACTGGCCAGAATGAAGGCCAGGTGGCGCTCCATGCCATCCATCTCCAGCAGATCAGCTGCTGGCTGGGCACCGTCTAGCGCTTCTTCCGAGGCAATTGCCATCGTCAGCAGCTCGTCTTTCGCACGTGCGCGTAGCTGCTCTACTATATCTTCATCGAACTCTTCGATTTCGAGCATTTCTTCCATCGGCACGTAGGCGACTTCTTCCAGGGTAGTGAACCCCTCTTCCACTAACAGGCGAGCGACGTCTTCATCCACTTCAAGGTGCTGAATAAAAGAGTCAACCAGGCTATCAATCTCTTGGTCGCGCTTAGACTCCGCTTCCTCTTCGGTCATGACATTAATCCGCCAGCCGGTAAGTTCAGAAGCCAAACGCACGTTCTGACCGCTCCGACCAATGGCCTGAGCAAGGTTGTCCTGCGCCACAGCCACATCCATCGCGTGAGCGTCTTCGTCCACTAGGATAGACCCAACATCGGCGGGCGCCATGGCGTTAATTACCAATTGGGCAGGATTATCGTCCCACAGTACGATATCAACGCGTTCGTTTTGCAGCTCCGAAGAGACCGCCTGAACGCGCGAACCGCGCATACCCACACACGCACCGACAGGATCAATGCGGCGATCATTGGTTTTTACCGCAATTTTGGCGCGTGAACCGGGGTCGCGAGCAGCACCTTTGATCTCAATCAACTGCTCAGCGATTTCAGGTACTTCGATTTTGAACAGCTCAATAATCAGTTCGGGACACGTCCGCGATAGCTGGAGCTGGGCGCCACGAGCGTCTGGGTCGACTTTGACCAACAGGGCACGTACCCGCTCGTTCATGCGGTAACGCTCGCCGTGAATCATTTCATTGCGCGGTAAAAACGCCTCAGCGTTTTCGCCCAAATCAATGATAAGGCCATCACGTGTGGTCTTTTTGACGATGCCCGCAACCAGTTCGCCTTCGCGATCGGCATATTGGCGCACGACTTCGGCCCGCTCTGCTTCACGCACTTTCTGTACGATCACCTGCTTGGCGGTTTGTGCAGCAATACGGCCAAACGAAGCGTTTTCGATGCTTTTTTCGACCACATCGCCTAGCTTCAGCGGTGGATCACGCTGCTCGGCGATGCTCTCTTTAATTTCGTAATCTGGCGTTTCGAATTCGTCATCTTCCACCACAGTCCAAGTGCGGAAGGTTTCGTATTCGCCAGTGCGACGGTCAATATGCACGCGCACATTGGCTTCTTCTCTTTCAAAACGCTTGCGTGACGCGCTCGCAAGAGCGGCTTCTACCGCTTCGAAAATGACATCACGCGGGACGCCCTTCTCATTGGAGATCGCGTCAACGACCATTAAAATTTCTTTACTCATGCGTATGCCTCGCCAGAAAACCTATCCTTATGTGCATCACCCCGGCAGCCTGCCGGCAGCGCCGCCACCCGGTCAATCGTCGAACTGCGGTACAATGTGAGCTGAATCAATACTCTCAATTGGAAAGCAGTACTCTTCGCCATCCAGTTGCAGCAGTACTTCATCCCCCTCAACACCGACCAAAAGCCCTTGATACTTGCGCCGCCCATCAAAGGCAGTGCGCAGTTTCAGCGCGACGTGATGACCTTGAAAGCGGGTAAACTGATCCAGGGAATACAAGGGACGTGCCATGCCTGGCGAGGAGACTTCCAACCGGTACTCACCGGCAATGGGGTCTTCTACATCCATAACAGCACTGACTTGGCGGCTAATATCTGCGCAGTCTTCCACGCTGACACCACTCTCGCGCTCGATATAGATCACCAGCCGCGAGTTTTTGCCCTGGGAAAGATGGTCGATGCCCCATAGCTCAAAGCCCATGGCAGCAACAACAGGTTCGATCAGCGCGTGAAGCGCAGCGTGTTTAGTGGCCACAGACAAAGCTCCTATAGCCGTTGCATCAGGCACCTGGCCAGGAGTTATTAGAAAAGCTAGGTGGCTGATTGGCGTTACTCGGGAATGTGTCTCCGGTTTTCCGGACGACATCCGCTATTAAGATATTCGTGCTAACGATATTTTTGCCAACAAAGCGGGCGCCGATACAACAGCAACCAAGCGCCTTTGCTAGCTAAAAGCTGCTAACAAAAAGCCCCTTCACTGGAAGGGGCTTTTTAAAAGAAACCTTGAGTACCATATTAGCAACATGTAGCAGGCTACACCTGGTACCAATGACTGTTTTCTCAAAGAAAACAACTCATCACATGCCACTAGAAAATGGTAGCGGGGACCGGATTTGAACCGATGACCTTCGGGTTATGAGCCCGACGAGCTACCAGACTGCTCCACCCCGCATCAATCTAGGTCGACGATAATAGACACTAAAGCTACTTACGTCAAGAACTACTTGCTTCAAGTACTATTTGCTTCAAGAACCACTTACTTAAAGCTGTCTTTTTCATCGCAGGTGCCAAACTGGCATTCTGGTAACGAAAGAAACGTTCTGGGAAGCTGGCGAGCCAGCAAAACAGATGGTGCCGAAGGCGGGACTTGAACCCGCACGACCATACGGTCACTACCCCCTCAAGATAGCGTGTCTACCAATTCCACCACTTCGGCATCAGGGGAGGCTAAAGAAACTCTTTATGTTTAAACAATTTTTCTGCCTAAACAATCTAAACAACGAGTACAACTTACTCGCCGCTTTCCTCTAGCACTGGCGCGGTATTATCCACATCCGCAGGCCTGTCGTCAAGCGTGGGGACGCTTTGCTGCTGTTCGATCAGACGCGAATCGGGGATGCCCGCTTCGGGTGCCTGGCCTGCCTGGGTGGCAAAGTAAGCTAGCGCCATTGAGGTGGCGAAGAAACCCGCCGCCAACAAAGCCGTGGTGCGCGACAAGAAATTACCGCTGCCCCGCGAACCAAACACGGTTTGTGATGCACCGCCCCCGAAAGCCGCACCGGCTTCGGCACCTTTACCCTGCTGAAGCAGAATGAGTACCACCAGGGCGACCGCAATCACCACATGAATCATAAGAATTGCAACTTGCATGGCGTTATCCTGCTGACTGACAAATGGCATAAAAATCATCGATCTTGAGTGAGGCTCCGCCCACTAGACCGCCGTCGATATCTGGCTGAGCGAGCAGCTCAGCCGCATTGCTTGCGTTCATACTGCCGCCGTAAAGCAAACGCAGTTGTTCAGCGAGCCCCTTATCAAAACCCGCTTGGTAGGCGCGAATGCCTGCCATAACGTCCTGTGCTTGCTCGGGCGTCGCCGTGCGCCCAGTGCCAATGGCCCAAACGGGCTCATAGGCAATCACGACCTGCTTGCGCTGATCGGGCTCTAAGCGGGACATTACATAGCCCACTTGACGAAGCACAACATCCATCGTGCGACCTGCGTCACGCTCCTCTAGAGACTCGCCCACACAAAGGATCGGCTTGAGATCGAAGCTTAACGCTGCCAATAGACGCGCGAAAATTTGTTCATCGCTCTCTTTATAAAGCTGGCGTCGCTCGGAGTGCCCCACCAATACATAAGAGACCGCAAACTCTTTTAGCATGCGGCCACTCACTTCGCCGGTATGCGCCCCAGAGTGAATAGGGTTCAGCGTTTGCGCGCCTAATGATAGCACCGTACCTTCAAACGCATGGCGCGCTGCATCCAAATAGGGGAACGGCGGAATAATAACGACATCCACGCTCGTTGGCGATACGGCGGCGGAGAAGGCCTGGCCGAATTCATTGATCAACGCCACGGAACCGTTCATTTTCCAGTTGCCGGCAATTAAAGGCGTACGCATCGACTCTCCTCACTCAAGGTGGAGCGAAATGGTATAGGAGCGGCCTTGTCAAGACAACCGCTGTTATAACCACAGGCTGGGTTTGCGAAACATGTTTACTAAACAAGTTTGCTGAACCGTTTTGCTGTGCTGGTTGGTTAAGCATGTTTAATCGAGCAGTGCCTGAACTTGACCAGCCAAAGTGCGTGCCAATTGGTCGACATCCAAATGGGCGCGCCCCTCCACCATCACACGAATTAGCGGTTCAGTACCTGATGGGCGTAGCAGCACTCGACCCTCATCGCCTAACTCATGCTCTAACGCAGCCACCGCCTGTTGAAGTGCCGTAGACTCCATGACCTCTTTTGCGCTGGCATGGGCGGGCAAACGCACGTTAACCAGCGCCTGGGGCACTTTCTCCAGCTCTTTTAAGAGTGTCGGCAGGCTCTTCTGCTCACGCATCATTAGTGCCAAAACCTGCAACGCAGAAACGACTCCGTCGCCGGTGGTCTGCACGTGACCGCAGACAATATGCCCCGACGACTCACCGCCTAGCTCCCACCCATTGACTGCCATGCGCTCCATCACAAAGCGATCACCCACTTTAGCTCGCTCAAAGGGGATCCCCAGCTTATCAAGTGCCATCGCTAAGCCAAAATTTGACATCACCGTGCCCACTACGCCGCCTTGAAGCAAACCACGCTCGTGGCGATCTCGGGCAATCAGATAGAGAATGTCGTCGCCGTCGACTTCACGACCGTCGCCGTCCACCATCAACAGACGATCGCCATCGCCATCAAAAGCGATCCCCAAATCAGCATTTTGCTGAATCACGGCAGCACGCAGAGCCGCGGGGTGCGTTGAGCCCACCTGCTGGTTAATGTTTAACCCATCGGGCGCAGAGCCAATAGTGGTGACATCAGCCCCCAGCTCGCGGAACACATTAGGCGCGATATGGTAAGTGGCACCGTGAGCACAATCTAAGACGATTTTGAGACCGTGCAAGCTAAGCCGATCAGGCAGAGTCGATTTGCAAAACTCGATGTAACGGCCTGCAGCGTCGTCGATGCGCGTCGCTTTACCCAGCTGCGCCGCTTCAGCCGTGGTCAGCGGCGCCTCTAACATCGCCTCAATACGATCTTCTGTCTCATCGGGGAGCTTCTTGCCCTCCGCGGAAAAGAACTTGATGCCGTTATCATCAAACGGATTGTGCGATGCCGAAATGACAATGCCCGCATCGGCACGAAATGTGCGCGTTAGGTAGGCAATGCCCGGCGTGGGCATTGGCCCTAGCAGCGATACATCGACACCTGCCGCGGAAAGCCCTGCTTCTAGAGCGGATTCGAACATATAGCCGGAGATCCGCGTATCTTTGCCGATTAGTACACGCGTTCGGCCTTTATCGCGGCGCAGCACCTGCCCCGCCGCCCAGCCCAATTTGAGCATAAAATCGGCGGTAATCGGCGACTTACCCACCGTACCGCGAATACCATCCGTCCCAAAATAGCGCCTTGTCATGCGTCAAACTCCTTGTTTAGCGGCGGCTCGCAGCCTTCTTGTAGTACCGCCCATGCCATATTGACTGCATCTACTGTTGCAGCCACATCATGCACGCGCAAAATATTTGCCCCACGCTCAACCGCCATGGCAGCGAGCGCCAAGCCACCGGGCAGACGTTCCTCTACCGGGCGGCCCAACACTTTACCAATCATACTCTTGCGTGACACACCCACCAGCAATGGAAGCTCAAGTGACTGAAGAACCTCCATGTATTTGAGTAAGCGTAGATTGTGCTCGACGGTTTTGCCGAAGCCAAAACCTGGATCTATCAATAATCGATTACGGCGCAGACCGGCCGCTTCGCATTCGGCAATCCGGCGTGACAAATAGTCAGCCACTTCCTCCTCGATCGGGCGCTGATAAGCGGGTGACTGCTGCATATCTTGCGGCTCACCCTGGCGATGCATCAAGCAGACGGGCAGACCACTACCCACCGCGGCCAGCAGAGCCCCCTCCCGCTCTAACGCGCGCACATCGTTAATCATTCCAGCGCCCAGCTCGCTCGCCTCGCGGATGACCGTCGGGCAGCTGGTATCCACCGATACCAGCGCATCCAGCTCGCGCACCAGGACCTCCACTACCGGCGCCACCCGATCCAGCTCTTCCTGGGGACTGACAGGGGTAGCTCCAGGGCGAGTCGACTCGCCACCCACGTCTATTATCGCCGCCCCTTCGGCCAGCATCCGCTCGGCGTGGCGCAGAGCGTCATCCAGTGCCACATGCTGACCGCCATCGGAAAAAGAGTCCGGGGTGACATTGAGAATGCCCATTACCCGGGGAAAGGAGAGATCCAGCAGATGGCGTCCGCAACGCAGTTGAAAAGCATTTTCTGCGGTTCGTGTAGAGGACATGTCCAAAATTGATTTCATGCTGCAGCCTGATCAAGAAAATAAACATTGCAGTGGTATGCACACAGCATAACAAAAAAGGCGCCCCTGACGGGGCGCCTTCGGCTCAAACGCTGGCGTAATTATCTAAGCCATTATTTCAGCAATATAACTAGGGACCTGCAGGGCCGCCTAGCGGGTCTGAGGGACGGCGACGCGGCTTGTCGTCACCCTCTTCGCTATCACCGCCAGAAGAATCACTTCCAGAAGCGTTTGAAGAAGCGTCGTCTTCGGCCTTCGCTTGCGGCTTGTCATCGTTGACAGGCGTGCCGCCACCGGATGAGTCACCGTCGTCCCAGCCTTCCGGCGGGCGCGGATCACGACCTTCCATGATGTCCTTCAACTGCGTGGCATCAATGGTCTCGTACTTCATCAAGGCCTCGGCCATGGCATCCAGCTTATCGCGATTATCGGTCAGGATTTGGCGTGCCTGCTCGTAGCAATCGTCGATGATTTTGCGGACTTCCTTATCAAGGCGCGTGGTCGTATCACCCGACTTCATCTTACCGCCACCCTGACCCGGGCCGCCGAGGAACTGATGGGACTCATCCTCGTCGTACATGATCGGGCCCATTTCGTCCGACAAGCCCCACTTAGCAACCATGTTGTGAGCCAGCTCAGTAGCACGCTTGATGTCGTTGGAGGCACCCGTGGTCACTCCATTCGGGCCTAACGTCATCTCTTCGGCAATACGGCCACCAAACAGTGAGCAGATTTGCCCTAAAATTTGCTGACGAGAGAGGCTGTAGCGATCCTCTTCCGGCAGGAACATAGTGACACCCAGCGCACGGCCCCGCGGGATAATCGTTACCTTGTAGACCGGATCATGGGAAGGCACAACCAAACCGATAATGGCGTGACCCGACTCATGGTAAGCCGTATTGAGCTTCTCTTTGTCAGTCATGACCATCGATTTGCGCTCAGCGCCCATCATGATCTTATCCTTCGCCAACTCAAGCTCTTCCATGCTGACCAAGCGCTTATTGCGGCGAGCGGCAAACAGGGCGGCTTCGTTGACCAGGTTGGCCAAATCCGCGCCCGAGAAACCAGGCGTACCACGAGCGATCAGCTGCGGTTTTACGTCATCACCCAGCGGCACTTTACGCAGGTGAACGCCCAAAATGTGCTCACGACCACGAATATCCGGTAAGCCGACCGTTACCTGACGGTCAAAGCGGCCTGGGCGCATAAGCGCAGGGTCGAGTACGTCAGGACGGTTAGTCGCGGCGATAACGATGACGCCTTCGTTGGCCTCAAAACCGTCCATTTCAACCAGCAGCTGATTCAACGTCTGTTCGCGCTCGTCGTTACCGCCACCCATGCCAGCACCGCGTGAGCGACCAACAGCGTCGATCTCATCGATAAAGATGATGCACGGCGCCTGCTTCTTAGCCTGTTCGAACATGTCGCGCACACGCGATGCACCGACACCGACAAACATTTCCACGAAGTCTGAACCGGAAATTGAGAAGAACGGTACTTTCGCTTCGCCAGCAATCGATTTTGCCAGCAGCGTTTTACCGGTACCTGGAGGCCCCACCATTAATACGCCGCGGGGAATCGTACCGCCCAAGCGCTGAAATTTAGTCGGGTCACGCAGGAAGTCGACCAACTCTTCGACTTCTTCCTTGGCTTCATCACAGCCAGCCACGTCGGCAAAGGTCGTTTTAATCTGATCCTGGGAGAGCAGCTTGGCCTTCGATTTACCAAAGCTCATCGGGCCGCCTTTACCACCACCGGCTCCACCCTGCATTTGGCGCATGAAGAACATAAAGATGCCCAAAATCAGCAAAATCGGGAAGCTGGCAATAAGTAGCCGCGTCCAGATACTTTGCTGCTCTGGCTCTTTGCCCACGACCGTCACATTATTGCTCAACAGATCGTCCATCAGCTTCGGATCTTCTGCCGATGGGCGGATCGTCTGAAACTGAGAGCCATCCGTACGCTCACCACTGATGGTGTAACCATCAATTGTTACGCTACGTACCTGCTGATTTTGCACCTGTTGCACAAACTGAGAATAGTTGGTGTTTTGCGGTGCGCTTTCGGTGCTGAAATTATTGAACACAGTCAGTAGGACGGCCGCGATGACCAACCACAGAATCAGGTTCTTCGCCATATCATTCAAGGGGCTACCCTCATTACAAGAATCCGTCAGTTAAACCCTGATGCTTATAAATCCTTCTACTAGGACATTACATCAGCATCAAGCGTTCAACCATTGCCAAAGCGTCTTATATTATGCCTCGGGCCATCTGTGTCACGCGCAATTATGGCGCCTAATGTGACACACGTTGCGCTTGCCTGTCTGGCAATCGCGCTGATAAATCTTGGCTATGAACCACACGGGCGGTGTCTCCTGGTTAAGGACAGTCACCCGCGAAACCCTTCGGCCAGAAAATAAACTTCCCGGGAACGCGCCCGGGAGGCATCTGGCTTACGGGTTACTACCTTGCTAAAGCTGCCGCGCAACTCTTTCAAATAGGCGTCAAACCCTTCCCCCTGGAATACTTTAGCTAAAAACCGACCACCGGGTGACAACGTTTCGCGCGCGAGTTCTAACGCTAGCTCCACTAAATACATCGCCTGAGGCTGATCAATCGCCGCCATACCACTCATATTGGGGGCCATATCCGACATCACAAGGTCTACACGGCGATTATCCAGGCGTTTTAGTATCGCCTCTAGCACCGCCTCTTCTGTGAAATCACCTTGGATAAAGTCCACCCCGGCCAGTGCATCCATTTCCAGGATATCAGAGGCAATCACCACACCTTCAGGCCCTACTCTCTCCGCAGCGATTTGACTCCACCCACCGGGGGCTGCTCCAAGATCAATCACCGTCATACCGGAACGCAGCAGTTTATCCTTTTCATCCAACTCGATCAGCTTATAGCTGGCACGGGAGCGGTAGCCATCTTGCCAGCTCTGCTTAACGTACTGGTCGTCAAAGTGCTCCTTCTTCCAGTTATTGCTGGTCTTGCTAACGGAATGTTTTCGGTTTGGGGGCTTTTGCTGCATGTGGGAATCTAACACTGGAATAAGAGATGGGCGCATTCACGCGATCGCTTTCACTCGGTGACGTTTCACCGTAAGATGGAGCGTTAAGCGCTAACCGGGATACCGCAAGATACCATGAGCTTGTCACAGGCACAAAAGAAAGCATTTCGTAGCATTGGCCACCATCTTAACCCAGTGGTCACCGTTTCTGAGAACGGCGTCTCCGAAAATTTGCTCGCAGAACTTAACCGCGCACTTACTGATCACGAGCTGATCAAAGTGAAGCTTGCCATTCCTGAGCGTGATGATCGTGCTGCTATGATAGCCGAGCTAATCGCCAACAGCCGAGCCGACCTGGTACAAACCATTGGCAAAATGGCACTGCTCTACCGCAGAAACCCGCAGGTGAACCCGAAGCTTTCTAATGTTACCCGCTTCGAGAACCATCACGGACGGCATTAACCGTTAAGCGCCGCGGCACTAAAACGCCCCTTCAACCGAACTAATCAAGGTCAATTGAAGGGGCGTTTTTTTATCAAACGTATTCGACGCTACCTACCTCATACTCCACGTCGCCGCCGGGGGTTTTGACCACCACGACATCTCCCTCTTCCTTGCCGATCAGGGCACGGGCAATCGGAGAGGTGACAGAAATGCGGCCAGACTTAATATCCGCCTCATCTTCACCGACAATACGATACGAGACTTCCGCGTCGGTCTCCAGATTCATTAGCGACACCGTGACACCGAAAATCACTTTGCCGGTTTTCGGCAGCTTAGTGACATCAATCACTTGCGCAACAGAGAGTTTGCTTTCGATCTCCTGAATACGCCCTTCGATAAACCCCTGCTGCTCGCGAGCGGCGTGATACTCGGCGTTCTCCTTAAGATCACCGTGTTCACGCGCTTCAGCGATGGCCGCGATCACCTGCGGACGCGCTTCGCTTTTAAGGTGGTTGAGCTCTTCACGAAGGCTTCTTTCTCCCGCCACTGTCATCGGGACCTTGTTCATTGACTTGCTCCTGCATGCAGATCCTGAAGGCGCCGCACCGTAATCTCCCTACCGTACTCAAGCGCCATACAAACAGCATTAGCGCCCGCCAAGGTGGTCGCATAGGGCACCTTGCGCGAGAGAGCAGTACGGCGAATGACCGAAGAGTCGTTAATAGCCTGACGACCTTCAGTAGTGTTCACAATGTAGGCGATTTCGTTGTTCTTAAGCAGATCGACGATATGGGGACGACCTTCGTAGACTTTATTGACGTGTTCCACGGCAAGCCCGGCAGCTTCCAAAGCAGCCGCTGTTCCCCGTGTTGCACATAGCGTAAAGCCTAATGCTAACAGAGAACGACCCACTTCGATAATCCCTGCCTTGTCCGGTTCACGCACGGAAAGGAACGCTTTACGCTCGCCGGTCAGCGCCGGAATCGCTTCGCCCGCTCCCAGCTGTGCCTTGAAAAACGCCTCTGCAAAGGTGTCGCCAGAGCCCATTACTTCGCCGGTGGACTTCATTTCCGGCGACAGAATCGGATCGACGCCCGGGAATTTATTGAACGGGAAAACGGCCTCTTTAACACTATAGAAGTGCGGCACAATTTCCTTCTCAAAGCCCTGTTCAGCCAGGGTTTTACCGGCCATACAGCGCGCCGCAATCTGCGCCAGCGAGGTGCCGATGCACTTGGACACAAAGGGCACCGTACGCGAAGCGCGAGGGTTGACCTCGATGACGTAAATCTCGCCATCCTGCCAAGCCAGCTGCACGTTCATTAGACCTTTAACGCCCAGCTCAACCGCCATCTGCTTAACCTGATGGCGCATTTCGTCCTGCACATCGGCAGGTAGCGAGTAAGGCGGCAGCGCGCAGGCGGAGTCACCGGAGTGAACGCCCGCCTGCTCTACGTGCTGCATGATGCCGCCGATCACCACCTGCTGACCGTCCGACACCGCATCGATATCGATCTCGATTGCGGCACTCAAAAAGTGATCCAGCAGCACCGGTGAGTCGTTGGAGACTTTCACCGCGTGGGTCATGTAGTTTTCAAGCTCGGAGGCGTCGTAGACGATCTCCATCGCCCGACCACCCAATACGTAGCTTGGGCGCACTACCAGCGGGTAGCCAATTGCTTCGGCTTTATCGAAGGCTTCCGCAAAGCTGCGCGCCGTGGCATTGGGCGGCTGCTTCAGGCCCAGCTTGTCGATCATCACCTGGAAGCGTTCACGGTCTTCGGCGCGGTCGATAGCGTCCGGCGTGGTACCAATGATCGGCACACCAGCAGCCTCTAGCTCACGGGCCAGTTTCAGCGGCGTCTGGCCGCCGAACTGAACGATCACGCCCACCGGCTTCTCTTTGTCGGCAATTTCCAGCACGTCTTCCAGCGTCACCGGCTCGAAGTAGAGACGATCAGAGGTGTCGTAATCGGTCGATACGGTTTCCGGGTTGCAGTTGACCATGATGGTTTCATAGCCGTCGTCGCGCATGGCGAAGGCGGCGTGAACGCAGCAGTAATCAAACTCGATACCCTGGCCGATACGGTTAGGGCCTCCGCCCAGCACCATGATTTTCTGACGGTCAGAAACATCCGCCTCGCACTCCTCTTCATAGGTGGAGTACATATAGGCGGTATCAGAGGCAAACTCGGCGGCACAGGTATCAACGCGCTTATAAACCGGGCGAATACCGGCGGCCTGGCGGGTTTGACGGAACTCTTTTTCGCTGACGCTGAGCAGTTTGGCCAGGCGTGCATCGCCGAAGCCTTTGCGCTTGAGCTGATAGAGCTCACGGGCAGAGAAGTCGGCCAGCGTGCGTTTGGCGACGGCGTTCTCAGTCAGCACCAGGTCTTCCAACTGCACCAAGAACCAGGGGTCGATATTGGTCAGGGCAAAGACCTCATCGACGCTCATGCCCGACCGTATGGCATCCGCCACGTAGAAAATACGCTCGGCGCCCGCAGCCTGGAGCTCGCCCTGGATAATCGCCATGTTGTCTGGCGTGAAATCGGTAATGATCGGATCGAGACCATCGTTACCGGTTTCCAGACCGCGCAGCGCTTTCTGCAGCGACTCCTGGAACGTGCGGCCAATCGCCATCACTTCACCCACCGACTTCATCTGCGTCGTTAGGCGATCGTTGGCCTGGGGAAATTTCTCGAAGGTGAAGCGTGGAATCTTAGTGACCACGTAATCGATAGACGGCTCAAACGATGCCGGCGTACGCCCGCTGGTAATGTCGTTCTGCAGCTCGTCCAGGGTATAGCCAATCGCCAATTTAGCGGCGATTTTAGCAATCGGGAAGCCGGTCGCTTTAGAGGCCAGCGCCGAAGAGCGCGACACCCGCGGGTTCATTTCGATAACGACTAAGCGCCCGGTTTTGGGATCCATACCAAACTGGACGTTAGAGCCACCGGTCTCTACGCCAATCTCGCGCAGCACCGCGAGGCTGGCGTCACGCATGATCTGATACTCTTTATCCGTCAGCGTTTGCGCCGGGGCCACGGTGATCGAATCACCAGTGTGTACGCCCATGGGGTCGAAGTTCTCGATCGCGCAGACGATGATGCAGTTGTCGTTTTTATCGCGCACAACTTCCATCTCGTACTCTTTCCAACCCAGCAACGACTCATCGATGAGCAGCTCGTGGTTGTTGGAAAGCTCAAAACCGCGCGTACAAATCTCTTCGAACTCTTCCTTGTTATACGCCACGCCGCCGCCGGAGCCGCCCATGGTGTAGGAAGGACGAATAATGGTCGGAAAACCCAGCTCAGCCTGAATTTCCCAGGCTTCATCCATGGTGTGGGCGACTTTCGCTTTCGGGCACTCCAAACCAATGCGCTTCATGGCCTGATCGAACAGGTCGCGGTCTTCGGCCATGTTAATCGCATCGGCGTTGGCACCGATCATCTCGACGCCGAACTTCTCCAGTACGCCATGCTTTTCAAGCTCAAGGGCGCAGTTCAGCGCAGTCTGGCCGCCCATGGTGGGCAGAATTGCGTCGGGGCGTTCGGCCTCAATAATTTTCTCTACCGTCTGCCAGGTAATCGGCTCGATGTAAGTAGCATCAGCCATGGCCGGATCGGTCATGATGGTGGCGGGGTTGGAATTAACCAAAACAACCCGGTAACCCTCTTCGCGCAGTGCTTTACACGCCTGGGCGCCGGAGTAGTCGAATTCGCAGGCCTGGCCGATCACAATCGGGCCAGCGCCAATGATCAAAATAGTGTTGATGTCGGTACGCTTAGGCATAACGGTTCCCGCAAAAAATGGTGACGATGAGCGACAAAAGACGGCGATACGGTGATGTGAAGGACGCGTTAACGGCGTGCCTGCATCATAGCCACGAAGCGATCAAACAGCGGCGCCACGTCACGCGGGCCGGGGCTCGCTTCCGGGTGGCCCTGAAAGCTGAACGCGGGCCGGTCGGTGAGCTCAATCCCTTGCAAGGTGCCATCGAACAGCGACCGATGCGTTGCGCGAACGTTGGCAGGTAGTGTTGCTTCATCCGCCGCAAAGCCGTGGTTCTGGCTGGTGATCATCACGGTGCCGGTATCCAAATCCTGCACCGGGTGGTTGGCACCGTGGTGGCCGTGGCTCATTTTGACCGTTTTGGCACCTGCGGCGAGCGCCAGCAGCTGGTGGCCCAGGCAGATACCAAACACCGGGATTTCGGTTTCCAGTACGTCTTGAATCGCTTTAATGGCGTAGTCACAGGGCTCTGGGTCGCCGGGGCCATTGGCTAAAAACACGCCATCCGGCTTCATTGCCAGCACGTCAGCGGCAGGTGTTTGCGCGGGCACCACCGTCAGGCGACAGCCGCGGGCGGCCAACATGCGCAGGATGTTGAATTTCACGCCGTAGTCGTACGCCACCACATGGTAGGGGCGCTCGCTTTTGGAAGCATCAGCGTAGCCTTCACCAAGCGTCCACTCACCCTCTGACCACTCGTAGGCCTCTTTACACGACACCTCTTTGGCCAGATCCATACCCTTCAGGCCAGGGAAAGCCTTGGCGGCTTCCAGCGCCCGCGCCACTGCATCATCACCTTCGGCATCAGCACCCGCTAAAATCGCCCCGTTCTGCGCGCCTTTATCGCGCAAAATGCGCGTTAAGCGGCGGGTGTCGATATCGGCAATGCCTAGCACATTCTGGCTTTTCAGGTAGTCCGACAGCGACTGCTCTGAGCGGAAGCTGCTGGCCATCAGCGGTAGATCGCGAATCACCAAACCCGCTGCGGCAATAGAAGCTGATTCGATGTCTTCAGAGTTAATGCCGGTGTTGCCGATGTGGGGATAGGTGAGAGTAACGATTTGGCGGGTGTAGGAGGGGTCGGTGAGGATTTCTTGATAACCGGTCATGGCCGTATTGAATACCACCTCACCGCTTGTTAATCCGTCCGCGCCAATGGCGATGCCGTGGAACACGCTGCCATCTTCCAAGGCCAATATTGCGGGTTTGCTCAATGCGGGGTTATTCAAAACAAGATCCTCCCATGCTGGTGGGAGCCTGAGGGCGCAGGCTCAGCAATTTCTTCATTCATCCACGACGCTAGTTATCAAAACTATCGTCGTTAAAGCGTTTGTCATTAAAGCGCTTGCTATTAAAACAAGGGCCGTAAAAAAGCGGGACGAAGCCGATAAAAAGAATCGGTTTCATCCCGCTTGTTGTTCGATGCCCTTCAGAGCCGCTTAGCTTTATCGTAATAGCCGCAAACTCGGGGGGCAGGCTTTGGGCTGGCCAACGCAACAAGCGCGCCGTTTGAGTTTTCTAAGCCACCCGGCCAAAATTTTTGAAATGTTACAGGAATTTTTGACCTAAAACTACCCCTTAGTGGCAGGGCTGTCCTAGCATTAGTAACTCCTTAATCCAAACCTAACACATCCTGCATATCGTAACGGCCACTCTCTTTGCCAGCGACCCAGCGCGCCGCGCGAACCGCACCTTTGGCAAAGGTCATCCGGCTGGAGGCCTTGTGAGTGATTTCGATGCGCTCGCCCTCTGTAGCAAACATTACCGTGTGCTCTCCCACGATATCGCCCGCGCGCACGGTGGCAAAGCCGATCTCTTTATCGGTACGAGGTCCGCACTGACCTACCCGCTCGAACACGCCATGCTCTTTCAGGCTGCGCCCCAGACTGTCGGCGATTACTTCGCCCATTTTGATCGCGGTACCGGAAGGTGCATCAACTTTATGGCGGTGATGAGACTCGATCACTTCAATATCGTAGCCTTCATCACCCAGCGCCTTAGCAGCGGTCTCGAGCAACTTCAGGGTTAAATTAACACCGACGCTCATATTGGGCGCGAACACCATGGCCACCTTGTCACGATAGCTATCGAGCTGGGCCAGTTCATCATCGCTCATGCCGGTGGTGCCAATCACGATACGTTTGCCGTGCTTGGCACAGAATGCCAGATTACCAAGAGTGACCTGGGGGGCCGTGAAGTCGATCAACACATCGAACTCATCGACAATCGACGCGAGCGAATCTACCGCAACGACGCCGCGCTTACCTACACCAGCAAGCTCGCCAATGTCAGCGCCTGCCAAGGAGCTGCCGGGCTCCACGATCCCACCGGCTAGCGTCGCCTCTGCATCCTGCTCTATAGCATTTACCAACGTACGGCCCATGCGGCCAGCCACGCCTACAATGGCAATTCGGGTCATGCGAACTCCTGCGCTCTGCGTTTCGGTGCGTAAGACTTATGTTTTCAAAATCAGCGCGATTATAGCAGACCAGCCGTTGTCTAGTTCTCCCAAACGATAGCCAGCTCTTCATCACCCGCCATTCGCACCAAGTGGCGCTCGACTACCCCCTCCAGTTCATCCAAATGCTCCTCTTCGAGGGTTTCGAGGGCCACCACTAATTTATCGGGCTCTGCGAGCATTAAGCAGGTACCGGTGGCAAACGTAATGGTGGCTTGCTGATCGCTTTGCTCGACCTCCAGCTTATGTGCCCAGTGTTTGCAGAGCCGGTTGATTAAACGCTCGGCGGACGGCGTGGCAATTTCAACACGAGATAAAGGCATAGTGGCCTCTCCAAAAATGTAAGTACTTGCTAACTAAAAAATGCTTCAACAGCGCTTTGCCTTTTAGCCAAATACGCGAAGCCATCGCTGCAGGATAAATGCTAAGAGCAAAGCGTAGCATGCTGACTATTAAGCGCTGCACTCCAGTAATGCCACCCAAACGCAAATAGGTTACAATAGCAATTGCATCTCTATGCTATCAAACGGTCAAAGCGCATCAGCGATGCCAGCCCTGTTAACCAATATCGACCAACGAGTTAAAAAATGCTCAGTTCTCCGCGCTTAAAAATTCTGCTTGGCACCCTTATCACTTTTGCTTGCGGTGCCACTGCTATGGCTGACGCTATCACCGTCACCGATGTCGCTGGCCGCCAAATCACTTTGGACGCCCCTGCCGAACGGGTTATTTTAGGCGAAGGTCGGCAAATTTATTTGCTTGGGTTACTCGAACCTGAAGAACCTTTTGCCCACGTGGTTGGTTGGCGCGAAGATTTTTCTCAGGCGGATCCCGATAACTATGCCCGCTACCTGGAGCGTTTCCCCGAGATCGAAGCGATCCCCACCTTTGGCGGCTTTAAAGACGGCACTTTTGACGTAGAGCAGGCCGCCGCGCTTAATCCTGACGTAGTGCTGATGAACATTGAGGCCAAAGCCGCCACAGAGGACGCCGCCTACGACGATAAGCTGGCACAACTCGGCATACCCATCATCTATGTAGATTTTCGTGAAGATCCGCTTGAGCACACGATTCCTTCCATGCGCATCATCGGCCAAATCATGGACGATGAAGAAGCGGCCGAAGCGTTCATCAAGTTTGCCGAAACGCAGCTGGCACGGGTAACCGATATCATCGCCGAGGCCAACCCAGAGCGCCCCAGCGTGTTTATTGACCGGGCCGGCGGCTACTCCGACGAGTGCTGCATGAGCTTTGGCCCTGCCAACTTTGGCGACTATGTCACCCTGGCGGGCGGTAGCAATATTGCCGAGGACATCATTCCTAACAGTTTCGGCAACCTGAACCCTGAACAGATTATTGCTGCCAATCCTGAGCATGTCGTTGTCACCGGCGGCAACTGGGATGCCTACGTGCCTGGCGGCAACTGGGTCGGCGTAGGCCCTGGGTCTGATATGCAGCTCGCCCGCACTAAGCTGGAAGCGCTGACCGAGCGTACCGCGATGACCGGCATCGAGGCGGTGGAATCAGGCAACTTCCACGCTATTTGGCACCAGTTTTACAACAGCCCCTACTACTTCGTGGCCGTGCAGCAGTTAGCCAAGTGGCTACACCCCGAGCTGTTTGAAGAACTGGACCCCAACGCCACGATGGAGGTGCTGCACGAGCGCTTCTTGCCCATCGACTATGAACCCGGCTATTGGTTAACGCTCCATGAGGACTGAAACAGGAACAAACGAGCACGTCTCCCAGGGGCGTGCTTTCTACCATAGCCAGGTTTTCCGCCGCCAAATGATACTGGCGGCTCTGGTTTTAGCGCTGTTTTTTAGCCTCTGCGTCGACCTGGCGCTGGGGCCCGCACGCTATAGCCTGGGTGAAGTGATCGCGGCGCTGTTTACCCCAGACAGCGTTAGCCAGCAGGCGCGAGTGATTCTCTGGGAAATCCGCATGCCGGTGGCGCTGATGGCACTAGTGGTGGGCGCCAGCCTGTCGGTGGCCGGGGCGCAGATGCAAACCATTCTGAGCAACCCGCTAGCCAGCCCGTTTACCTTAGGGATTTCCGCCGGGGCCAGTTTTGGTGCCGCTTTGGGTCTCGCCTTCGGTGTGGCGCTGGTACCTGCCGCCATTGAGTTTGTGGTGCCCATCAACGCTTTCGTGATGGCTATGTTCACCGCATTCTTGATTCATGCCTTAAGCCTTAAGCGCGGCGTGACGGTAGAGACCATTGTGCTGCTGGGCATCGCCATGGTGTTTATCTTCAACTCGCTAATGGCGCTGATTCAGTTCTTTGCCAGCCAAGAGGCGGTCTCCACAGTGGTGTTTTGGACGATGGGCAGTTTAACCAAAGCCACCTGGCCCAAGTTCTGGATCGCCCTTAGCATTCTTGCCTTGTCCATGCCGCTGCTTGCCCGGCATGGCTGGGCGCTGACCGCCATGCGCCTGGGCGATGCCAAAGCCGAGAGCATGGGCGTCAACCCCCGCGCGTTGCGCTTGGAAGTGCTGGTGCTGGTGTCACTACTCGCCGCCATCGCGGTGGCGTTCGTGGGCACTATTGGTTTTATCGGCTTGGTGGGCCCGCATATTGCGCGCATTTTACTGGGCGAGGATCAGCGCTTCTTCTTACCCGGCTCGGCCCTGTGCGGGGCACTGATCCTCTCTGTTGGCTCGGTCATCTCCAAGATCATTATCCCCGGCACCATTATTCCCATTGGTATTATTACCTCGCTGGTGGGCATTCCCTTCTTCCTATTTCTGGTGCTTAACCACAAGAAGGCCTCATGGTAACCCTACAACTGAACCGTGTATCCGCCCGTTACGGTCGTCGCCCTATTCTGGAAGAGATCACCACGCCCTGCTTTCACGGTGGGCAAGTCGTCGCCCTGCTGGGCCCCAATGCGGCGGGTAAATCGACGCTCTTTCGCCGAGTATTAGGGTTATTGAAAGGCGAAGGTGAGGTGGTTATCAGCGGCACCAGCGCCGAGCGCCCCGTGGGCTATATGCCCCAGGACACCGGCGCCAAGGCCGTGCTGACGGTATATGAATCGGTGCTTTTGGCGCGTATGCAGGGGCGTGGATTAAAAGTGCAGCCCGAGGATTTAGCCCAAGTTGATCGCGCGCTGGAGGAGCTCTCTATTGCGTCCCTTGGCGAGCGTGATACCGGCGACCTTAGCGGCGGGCAGCGCCAGCTGGTTAGCGCTGCTCAAGCTCTGGTACAAGAGCCCGAGATTTTGATGCTGGACGAGCCCACTTCGGCACTCGACCTTAACCGCCAGATTAGCCTTTTGACGGTGCTGCGCCGTCTGGCCGATGAGCGCCAGATGTTGATTCTGGTGGCACTCCACGACCTGGGGCATGCGCTACGCTTCGCTGACGCGGCCATGATGCTCGAAAATGGCCGCTTGATTGCCTGCGGCCCCACCGCCGATGTGATTACGCCTGCGCTGCTGCATCAGGTTTATCGGGTATCTGCGCGTATCGAATCCTGCTCAAAAGGTCAGCCGCAGCTTATCGTCGAATCGGCCATTTAGCCTTTAACCTAAGCCGCCGCCCTTCCATCGCCGCTAGCGCCACCCCGGATAACATGAGCGGTAGCGCTAGCAGGAAGCCGCTGGAGACCGGCATTCCAAACAGCACCCAATCGGCGAGCACGGGCCACACCAGGGCAATATATTCGAAAGGTGCCAAACGCGATGCCTCGGCGTAGCGCAGGGCTAATGTCATCGCGATATGCGCAGCACCGCCAAACAGGCCTGATAGTACTAAAAGCGCGAATTCGACCCTGGTAAGCGCCGCCCAACCCAGCGGTAGCGTCGCCAGCCCGGCTAGCGCGGCCACCAAAATAAAGTAAAAAGCGATTGAGGCGGCACTCTCCGTTCGTGAAATTCGCCTGACGGTCAGTAGCGCCCCAGCGGTTAATAGCGCACTCAACGCCCCTAGCGCGTACCCGGTCGCTTGGCCATTACTGGAACTGGCATTGAGTCCAGGCAAAATCAGCACGGCAACCCCGGCAAGCGCCAGCACAACGCCACCCGCGCGATTAAGCGAGAAGCGCTCTCCCAATAGCAACACCCCACCTACCGCCATAAAGACCGGCGTAAGCTGAGCGAGCAGGGTTGCTTCCGCCACTGGCAACAGCGCCACCGCCGCAAAAGAGGCAAACATTGCCGCAGCCCCCAAGCCAGAGCGCAGCGCATGACCCAACGGGCGGCGCGTCGCCAACCCGCGTGGGAATTCCCGCCGCAGCAGAAGGAAAACGACGATAGGCAACAGCGCAAACAGCGAGCGAAAAAACACCGACTGGCCCACAGGCACTTCGTCACTGACTGCCTTAATACACACCAGCATCCCGGTAAAAAGCAGGCCAGAAAGTACCCGCAGCAAAATGCCCATGGTGGGCCTTTCTTCAAGATGATCCATTACGCGCAGCATTCCCTAAACAGCAAAAACCCCCGGGTGAACCGAGGGTTTTTGGACTAAACGCTTACCTGCTTACTATTATCTCAGACTTACGGCTTCATATCTTCAAAGAAGCTTTTCACGCTGTCGAAGAAGCCGGTTTTCTTCGGTGAGTGGTTGTGGCTGTTGCTGTCGTCGAAGCTCTTTTGCAGCTGGCGCAGTAGGTCGCGCTGCTCGTCGTTAAGCTTCACCGGTGTTTCCACTACCACCTTGCACAGCAGGTCGCCGGGCATACCACCGCGCACGGGCTTCACGCCTTTACCGCGCAGGCGAAACAGCTTGCCTGTTTGGGTTTCCGGCGGAATCTTCAGCTTCACACGGCCATCTAACGTCGGCACTTCAAGCTCGCCACCTAGCGCTGCATCGACAAAGTTGATCGGCACATCGCACTGCAGGTGCTTACCGTCACGCTGGAAGATGTGGTGCGGCTTGATGGCCACCTGCACGTATAGATCCCCAGGCGGGCCACCGTTCACGCCGCTTTCGCCTTCGCCATTCAAGCGAATACGGTCGCCGGTATCCACGCCGGGCGGAATCTTAACGGACAGCGTGCGCGTCTCACGTACCCGAGCTTCGCCATTACACTTATGGCACGGCACTTTAATGTGCTGGCCAGAGCCATGACAGGTGGGGCACGTTTGCTGCACGGCAAAGAAGCCTTGCTGCATACGTACTTGGCCGTGGCCGTGACAAGTAGGGCACGTCTCTTTAGAAGAGCCTGGCTCAGCGCCACCGCCATCACAACGGTCACACTCGATATGCCGCGGCACGCGAATATCCACCGTGGTGCCTGAAACGGCGTTCTCTAAATCCAGCTCTAGGTTATAGCGCAGGTCGGAACCACGTGCCGGGGCATTGGGGCCACGGCGGCGTCCACCACCTCCACCAAAAATATCGCCAAACACATCGCCGAAAATGTCGCTGAAATCGCCAGCGCCAGCACCGCCGAAACCACCGCCGCCACCTTGACCATCAACGCCCGCATGGCCGAACTGGTCATAGGCAGCACGTTTTTCGCCGTCGCTAAGCACTTCATACGCTTCGGACACTTCGCGGAATTTTTCCGCGGAGTTGGTATCGTCCGGGTTTCGATCAGGGTGGAATTTTTGCGCCAGACGGCGATAGGCCTTCTTGATCTCTTTCTGATCGGCCCCTTTTTCGACACCCAGGACTTCGTAATAATCGCGTTTGGACATAGGCCCTACGCCTCCTGGTTAGCTACGCACTCAACTGCACATTTAGCCATGTATTCAACTCTATACTTAACTACGTGCGTCTTGGCCGCGGAAACAGCAACGCGGGAGTAAGCTCCCGCGTCACCGCTTTCCTTGGCAGAAAGAGGATGTTACTGCTTTTTCTGATCGTCGTTGACTTCTTCGTACTCGGCGTCAACCACGTCTTCGTCCGGCTTGGTGCCCGCGTTCTCGGCACCTTCACCGCCCTCTTGCTGCGCCGCTTCGGCCTGCTCGGCGTACATCTTCTGGGCTAGCTGGCCAGAGGCTTCGGTCAGTGCATCCAGTTTCTTCTGAATGTTATCGACGTCGTCACCTTTAACCGCTTCTTCCAGCTCGCTAATGGCCGTTTCAATCGCCTGCTTCTCATCGTCAGTCGCTTTGTCGCCAGCTTCTTCCAACGTTTTGCGCGTAGCGTGAATCATGCCGTCAGCTTGGTTACGCAGCTGCACCAGCTCTTCGAACTTTTTGTCCTCTTCGGCGTGAGCTTCGGCATCGCGTACCATTTGCTCGACTTCTTCCTCGGACAGACCGCTAGACGCCTTGATGACAATCGACTGCTCTTTGCCAGTAGCCTTGTCTTTTGCCGATACGTTCAGAATACCGTTGGCATCCAGGTCGAAGGCGACTTCGATCTGCGGCACGCCGCGCGGTGCAGGCGGAATATCAGCAAGATCAAAACGACCCAGCGACTTATTCTGCGACACTTGCTTACGCTCACCTTGTACGGCGTGAATGGTCACCGCCGTCTGGTTGTCATCCGCCGTAGAGAAGGTTTGTGTCTTCTTGGTCGGGATGGTGGTGTTCTTATCGATCAGCGGCGTCATCACGCCACCCAGGGTTTCGATACCCAAGGTTAGCGGAGTAACGTCGAGCAGCAGAACGTCTTTAACGTCGCCACCCAGTACGCCGCCCTGAATCGCTGCACCAACGGCAACCGCTTCGTCCGGGTTAACGTCTTTACGTGCTTCTTTGCCAAAGAAGTCAGCGGCTTTCTTCTGCACCATCGGCATACGTGTCTGGCCACCGACCAGGATCACTTCGTCGATTTCAGAGGCAGATAGGCCTGCATCTTTCAGGGCCATTTTGCACGGCTCGAGCGAGCGCTGAACCAGCTCTTCTACCAGCGACTCCAGCTTGGCGCGTGTCACCTTAACGTTAAGGTGTTTCGGACCAGTGTTGTCGGCGGTGATGTAAGGCAGGTTCACGTCGGTCTGCTGGGCGCTGGAAAGCTCAATTTTGGCTTTTTCAGCAGCTTCTTTCAGACGCTGCATGGCCAGGTTGTCGCCGGATAGGTCAATGCCGCTGTCAGACTTGAACTGGTCTACCAGGTAGTTGATCAGCGCAAGGTCAAAGTCTTCGCCGCCCAGGAAGGTGTCACCGTTGGTGGCCAACACTTCAAACTGAGTTTCGCCGTCAACGTCAGCAATTTCGATGATAGAGATATCGAAGGTACCGCCACCCAGGTCGTAGACCGCTATGGTTTTGTCGCCGCGCGATTTGTCCATACCGTAGGCCAGTGCGGCAGCGGTCGGCTCGTTGATGATGCGCTTAACGTCTAGACCCGCGATGCGGCCAGCGTCTTTGGTCGCCTGACGCTGGCTATCATTGAAGTAGGCCGGTACGGTAATCACCGCTTCGGTGACCGTTTCGCCCAGGTAGTCTTCGGCGGTCTTCTTCATTTTCTTCAGCACTTCCGCGCTCACCTGCGGCGGTGCCATTTTTTTGCCTTTTACTTCAACCCAAGCATCACCGTTGTCAGCTTCGGTGATTTTGTACGGCACCATCTTGATGTCTTTCTGGACGACGTCGTCTTTAAAGCGACGGCCAATTAGACGTTTGATGGCGTACAATGTGTTTTCTGGGTTAGTAACGGCCTGACGTTTAGCCGCCTGACCTACCAGCGTTTCACCATCATCGGTATAAGCGATGATAGAAGGCGTCGTACGGCCGCCTTCGGCATTTTCAATAACTTTAGCGCTGTCACCATCGAGCACGGCCACACAAGAGTTAGTGGTGCCCAGGTCGATACCAATTATACGTCCCATAGCAATACCTCGAATTCGGTTGTTACAAAACTGAAAATTTAGTTTTAAAAGCTTGTCTGCGGGTTTCCCCGCGGGGTTGCCCTTTATTTGGGGGCCGCCGCTGACATTTCAAGGGCTTTTTTAACACTCTCTTTTCACACTCTGTGCCGCCAGTGGCTTAATCGGCTTTTTTACTCACCACAACCATCGCCGGGCGCACTAGGCGTCCATTGAGCAAATAGCCTTTCTGCATAACGTCCATCACGGTGTTCGGATCGAGATCCGGGTTAGGCACCATGGTCATGGCTTCGTGCACCTGCGGGTCGAAGGGCTCACCATGGGGCTCAATGCTTTCAACGCCGAACTTGTTGAGCACATCCACCTGCATTTTCAAGGTCATGGAGACACCTTCACGGTGAACTTCCGAGGCACCCTCTTCCATGGTCTCAAGCGCTTTTTCCAGGCTATCCACTACCGGCAGCAGCTCTTTAACAAACTTCTCAAGCGCAAATTTGCGGGCTTTTTCCGCTTCCTGCTCAGCGCGACGGCGCACGTTTTGCGCTTCAGCGGCGGCGCGCAGGGCTTGATCCTTGGCTTCGGCCAAATTCTGCTCTAACTCGCCTACTTGGGCTGCCAGCATTTCCGCTTCCGGGTTGTCGACGCTGTCTTCTAGCGCCTCTTCATCATTGATCAACCCTTCCAGCTCGCCCTCCATCAAGCGCTCTTCAGCGACTTTCTCAGCCGCTTGCTCGGCGCCATCGGCTTCTTGCTCGTGGCGAGCCAGCTCATCATCCATTGGTGTTTGCGGTTCTTTCGCCATGTTGTGCTCCTCAAAAATAGGGCGCGGCCACGCGGGCAACGCGCAAAGAAGTAAGCTTTAAGTCACTAGCTTTAACTGATCATGCAGGCTATATGGGGGCCATAAATTCCATCTCAAGAGGTGCATTGAAGTGAGTTATTAACTACTGTATAAATCAACAACTATTGGATAAGTATCCAGCTTCTATGCTGTACCGCCCCAGGAGGCGCCATGCTTACTCAGCTAGCTATTCAAGATTTCGCCATTGTCGATCACTTAGAACTCGACTTGACCGGCGGTATGACCGCGATTACCGGGGAAACCGGGGCGGGCAAATCGATCCTGTTAGGCGCCCTTGGGCTCTGCCTGGGCGAGCGTGCCGACGCCGGAAGCGTGCGTCATGGCCGCGAGCGTACGGATCTCTCCGCACGTTTCGATATTCAGCACCTGCCCGCCGCCGTCGAGTGGCTAACGGCTCGTGAACTGCCTGCCGAAGAGTGCTTGCTGCGCCGTGTCGTCACTGCCAACGGTCGCTCCAAAGCGTGGATTAACGGCCACCCCGCGACGATCTCGGATCTAAAATCCCTGGGCGAACAGTTGATCCAGATTCATGGTCAGCACGCCCACCATGCGCTGATGCGTGAAGAGACCCACCTTGCTCTACTGGACGATTACGCGGGCCTCAACGATGCCACCACTCAATTAGCCGAAACCTTCCGCGAGTGGCGCAATGCGCGTCGGCAGTTAAAAAAGCTGAGCGAAGAAGGCAGTGAGGTAGAGGCCAAACGGCAGTTGCTGCATTACCAGGTTGAAGAGCTGGATCAGCTCGGTTTAGCGGAAGGTGAATTAGCCACGCTAGAAGAGGAGCAGCACACCCTGGCTCACGCGGAAGAGACCCTGCGCGAAACCCAGTTTGCCGCCGACTGCTGCGCCAGCGACGAGGGCGGCGCGCTCTCTTTACTCAACCAAGCGTTCGCTCACTTAAGCGCGCTGCCGGGTAGTGACAAAGGCACCCTGGCAAACACGCTTGCCATGTTGAGCGATGCGCGCATTCAAGTGGAAGAGGCTTCCAGCGAACTTAATCGCTTGGCCAGCACCACCGAATTAGACCCTGAGCGGCTCGCCTGGGTTGAAGAGCGAATGACTGACGTGCATCGGATTGCCCGCAAGCACCACGTTGCCCCTGAAGAGCTATGCGCCCTGCATGCGGACCTACAGCGGGAAGTCGCACAGTTAGAAGAGGGTGGCAATGACTTGGAGGCACTCAGTGCACGGGTAGTTGAGCTACGCGAAGACTACCGCCAAGAGGCGAAAAAACTCAGCGAGAGCCGTCAAAAAGCCGCGCTTCGCTTGGGCAAAGAGGTGCAGCAGCAGTTAGGCTTTTTGGCCATGGGCAAAGCTCGTTTTGAAGTGGAGGTCACCGCCAAAGACGCACCCTCCCCTGACGGCCTTGATCGTGTGCAGTTTCTGATTAGTGCCAACCCCGGCCAGCCCGCTCGCCCATTGACCAAAGTCGCTTCCGGCGGCGAATTATCGCGGATTAGTCTGGCGATTCAAGTGGTCGCGGCGAAGCACTCAACGGTGCCTAGCCTAGTGTTTGACGAAGTGGATGTGGGCATTTCGGGGGCCACCGCTGAGATCGTCGGCCAACTACTGCGCAAACTGGGCGAAAACGGCCAAGTAATGACTGTGACTCATCTACCCCAGGTGGCAGCACAGGCGCACCAGCACCTACATATCGAGAAACAGGCGAAGCGCGATACAACGCTAACCCAGATGGCACTACTCGACGAGCAGGGGCGCATCAGCGAACTAGCACGCATGCTAGGCGGTGTGACGCTTTCTGACCAAACGCTCGCCCACGCACGGGAGATGCTGCACGCCAGCCAACGCCCGCCACACTGATTGAACGGGCGCCTTACGCCATTTTGCTGCATCTCTATTCAGCACATCTGTACGTAGCAAAACAAACGCCCCTGATCTACTTGGTGAATTCAATAAATTTCGAATTCGATCCAGTAGATCAGGGGCGCTCACATTTCTGACCGCGATTAACGGCGACCTACGAACGCTATTTCTTGTTCGTCGGCCCGCTGTCTTGGCGCGTCACGTCTGAACCGCGCGGACGCACATATAGCACCAGAGCATGATCTACTAGTTCGTAGCCGTGCTCCTCAGCGATTTCTTGCTGACGACGCTCAATGATTTCATCAACGAACTCAATGATTTCACCGCTTTCAAGGCACACCATGTGGTCATGGTGATCCTCTTGGGTCATCTCGAATACCGCATGGCCTCCGTCGAAATTATGACGAATTACCAAGCCCGCTGACTCAAACTGAGTCAATACGCGGTATACGGTTGCCAAGCCAACATCTTCGCCCGCATCAATCAGTGTTTTGTACACTTCTTCCGCGCTAAGGTGGTGCTGACCCGAAACATTTTCGAGAATTTGAAGTATCTTGACGCGCGGCAGGGTCACTTTCAGACCGGCTTTGCGCAATTCATGGTTCTGATCGGCCATGGTCGCTCTTCGCAGTAACTGGTTAGGTCGGGTATGATCAACCGAAACCACGATAGTGAAGAATAGGCCCAAATGCAAAAATTGACTCGAATCATCACACTCTCCGTCGCCCTGACCGTTGTTAGTGGCTGTAGTTACGTCGGCGTTTATAAGCGCGATATTCCCCAAGGCAACCTGGTCACTCAGGAGATGGTTAGCCAGCTTCAACCAGGAATGACCCAAGAGCAGGTTACTTATGTGATGGGTAGGCCGTTGCTCGAAGCACCCTTTGACGCCAGCCAGTGGGATTATGTGTTTCGTTTAGATAAGGCGTACGGCGACGTAGAACAGCGCCGCGTAACGCTCACCTTCGATCCTCAAGGGCGCTTAGCGAACATTGAGCAAGAGGGCGATTTATCCAAGGCGCTGCCGCTCGAAGCCGAAAGCAGCATGGGCCCCGCAACGGAAGGCGTTGATCCAATGGATGCGCTACCTGAAGAGAGCACCCAAACGCGGCCGCCATCGAACGTACAGCCCGTTCAACAGCCTTAACGCGTTATCGCTCCTGGTCGCTCGCTTGGCGCTTAGCGCGCTCCAGGCGAGCGGCCTTGGGGTCAATCGCCAATGGCCGATAGACTTCTACCCGATCCCCATCGCGCAATAACTGGGTATCGGGGTTGCGTATCGCCTTACCGAAGATACCCAACGGTGCCTGAGCAAACGTATCTCCAGGCACATCAGGAAACAGCGTGGGTAAATCGGCCAAGGCAACGGCTTGGCGCGCAGTAGTGCCGTCAGGCACTCGAAGAGCCACTATGCGCTGTTTAGATGGAAGCGCATAGGCGACCTCAACGGCCAGCGTTTCAGCGCCCATACAGCTCGTTAGCGCGCTTGGTGAAGGCATCGACTAGCTGGCCGGCGATTTGCTGAAAGAGTTTTCCGAACGCCATGCCAAGCAGACGATTGGCGAACTCAAATTCCATCTCAAGGCTCACTTTGCAGGCACCATCTCCCATGGGGATAAATAGCCAGCGACCTTTAAGCCGTTTGAATGGCCCTTTTACCAACGACAGCTCAATACGCTCAGGCGCAAAAAGTTCGTTACGCGTGGTGATCGTTTGCTCGACACCGGCGCGCCCAAGGGTCATTTCGCCGATCAGATGCACATCATCGTGTTCAAGCAAACGCGCCTGACGGCAGCCTGGCAAAAACTCCGGGTAGCGCTCGAAGTCGTTAACCAGATCGAACATTTTCTGGGGGGTGTGCCGCACTAAGGCGGAACGATTGACGGTTGGCATTGACCTCTCCGCTGACTTCACAGTGCCCAAAGCGTATCATGGGAAATATTTTTCAGACCCTAAATGGTATCACGCCTCCCCAAATAACGAAGGGGATGCCACTGACAGATTAATTATGAGGTTCCATGGCCACTAAGAAAGGTAACAGTAAGGGCCCCGGTAGCAGCGTTATTGCCCAAAATAAGAAGGCACGGTTTGAGTACCATATCGATGAGACCTTCGAGGCAGGGCTATCACTCGCTGGCTGGGAAGTTAAGAGCCTGCGCGCCGGTAAAGCCCAGCTCACCGACACCTATATTTTGGTTCGCAACGGCGAAGCGTTTCTGCTGGGTAGTCATATCATGCCGCTGAATACCGCGAGCACCCATGAGATTGCTGACCCTACACGTACCCGCAAACTGCTGCTGCATCGCAAAGAGATCGCTAAAATCTTTTCGATCACCCAGGACAAAGGCCACACCTGCGTGCCCCTTAAACTTTACTGGAAGCGCAATAAAGTAAAATGCGAGCTGGCACTGGTAACGGGCAAGCAGTTGCATGATAAACGTGCCACTGAAAAAGATCGTGACTGGAACCGTCAAAAAGGCAGAATCATGCGGGAACATACCAAGGCTTAACTGGTCAATTGGCAGTGAGCACGTTAGAATGCTCACTTGTAATAAGGGGGCGACATGGTTTCGACGCCGGTGACAACCCTTGCGGTGCATGCCGAGAGCGTGATGTATCTCGTAAATCCCACATCACGAAAAATAGTCGCAAATGACGAAAACTACGCTCAAGGCGCGCTAGCAGCTTAAACACTGTTAGCTTCTTGTCTGGCCCCAAGGTGATGTGCCTATTCATCACTGAGGGGATACGAGCTAAAGCTGATAGGACCGCGGTTGGTGGTGTCTTCTCGCCAATCGTTAAACTTTAGAAGGCTCGCGTAGCTGAATCCTGATCGTCGGAGTCAGTCGCGTTAAATCAAATGACGAAATCTAAGCATGTAGAGCCAATAGGCGCGTGCTGGCGGACGCGGGTTCAATTCCCGCCGCCTCCACCACTTTACTATACAAATCAAGCACCTACGGGTGCTTTTTTTGTGTCTGTCGCACTCCACCTGTCCTCAAAAGAACGCCTTTTAGCGCGGACAGCTCAAATCCCCTTCTTCGCAGCTAGCATGCTCACGCAATCTCTCCGTGCGCTGTTCTGTGAGTACTTTAAGGCACCCATTACGCACCATAGGCTGTGCGCTTCCGCCCTCTACCGCGCTACTTTCATACGCACACTCGCCATCACGAAAGCCAATCCAGGCCCGCTGCGCCGCTCTAAGTTTTTCAAGCGAGCCTGGATTACTTGCCAGCTTGCCCACCAGCGCTTGGTAAGCCTCGTTCAGCTTGTCATCGGCCGTTTGGTACGACATTGCCGTGCACTGGTTTAGTTCTGTTTGCGTATTCGCGTTATCACACGCCGCGCTAGCCATGGCATAGCCACTTGTAACCAAAAGCCCGGCGACCAGAAAGAATTTGAACAAGCGCATAGTCAGCGTCCCTCTCACGTTTTTTGGTAGCACCACACACATGTAAGCTTAGGCCTAATTTTCAGACACAACATTTCATTTAACCCATAAAAAGCAAAGCGCCAGCATTTCTGCCAGCGCTTTGTTTCTTACCCACCTATTAAGTTGCAGCTATTATTTATCGCCACTAATTAGTGAGCCAGCATCTCATCGACGATTTCATCGCCACTTAGCTCAGAAGGATAATAGGTAGGCCAGTTCGTCACTTCTTCTAGCAGCGCTTCACGATCATCACCCCAGTAGAGGTGGTAGTGATGCGCATCAGTGGGATAAATGCTGTGGTCGCTAAATTGGATATACTGAGGCAAATCGTCAGAGGCTTCTTCAAGCGCATAGATAAACCGTACACCTCGGTTACCTGCTTGGTAAGTTAGAATTTCATAGCCATCGTATTGGTATTCGCCTGCTTTCTCTTCACCATTTTCATAGAAGGTGACGCTATTGCCATCGATAACGATACGTTCGACACCCGTTTGATAACCGATATCATAATAGGCTTTGTACTCTTCGGCGGTTTTATCGCCACTTTCTGCCTTCTGCGTAAACACTTCGTCAAGCGTGCCATCTTTTAGGTAGGGATAAACGGACTGCCAATCGCCTTCCCAATCAGAAAGCGCACGATCCTCAACCTGCTCATCATCAAAATAGCCTGAATAGATATCGCTATCGTGGTCGTGGTCGTGGTCGTGGTCGTTATGAGTATGGTCGTGATCATGCTCATGGTCATGATCACTGGCGCTAACGCCTTGAACGCTCGTCAATATCAGTGCACTCAATACAAGCGCGCTGGCGGCCTTAAGTGGTAATGCTGTCATATTCGGTTTCCCTTTGGCTGTTCGTACAACAAGCCGCCAAAAAGATACAATATAACATACCAATCAATCAAGCTCGTTTTTGAATTACGCGAATAAACACCTATAAAACTAAGGAATTGATCGTAGAGCTTTTGCTGATCTAATAGCGGATACAGCTGTGCTTAGGGAAGTATTTTTTGGCAGGCACGAACGCATCGGGCCCCGCCTAAGCGGGGCCCGATCATCATCGAACCTAAACGGTTCGAGTACTTAAATAATCGCTAGGATTAAGAAAGCAGCTTGATGTTTGAAGCTTGAAGGCCTTTCTGACCCTGGGTAACGTCAAAAGAAACGTTAGCGCCTTCCGGAAGGGTTTTGAAGCCATCAGACTGAATTTCAGAAAAATGAGCAAAAACGTCATCACTGCCGTCAGAAGGAGCGATAAAGCCAAAGCCTTTAGAATCGTTGAACCACTTAACTGTGCCAGTTGCCATGATATTAAATCCTTTTCGCAAGTCGCGAATTGTAGAAATCCTGGTATTACCCAGATAAATAGTGAGTAGAACAAGGAATACAATTACAGACTACCGAAAGAATTCGAATGTTTCTGGAACCATGCTTGCTTGCTAACTTACTAACTGCGCACATCCTGCCACGTAGGCAGCAGCAGGTCAAAGCCTTTGTGCTTTTTAATTTATTGTTCTGCCTCTTATAGAGGTTTTTAAACCGCGCAAATTACCCAAAATAGTCTTAATCTTGCCAGTGAGCTAGGCACTACTAATCCGAACGCCTAGCAGGCTTGGCTTACCCGGCAAAAACCGCCTCATTCGCGGCCTGGCGAGCACTTTAGAAGGGAACTTAACATGCTATATGGACTTAGTTTGTTGGCGGGCATCGCCTTGTTGACCCTCGGCGGGGAGTCGCTTATCCGCGGCGCGGTGGCTGGCGCACGAAGAGTCGGGGTTTCGCCACTGCTAACAGGGCTTGTGGTGGTTGGTTTTGGCACCTCGGCTCCTGAGCTTGTCGTTTCGATTGATGCCGCGATTAACCAGCAGCCTGACATTGCGATTGGCAACATTGTGGGCAGCAATATCGGCAATATCTTATTAATCCTGGGCATGTGTGCGGTTATTTGCCCGATGGTGGTTCAACCTTTAGCACTGCGCCGGGATGGCCTGGTAGTGGTGTTAGCCAGCCTGCTGTTTATTGGGCTCTCATTCGGCGGAGCACTGGGGCGCGTCGATGCAGCAATTTTTATTGCGGGCCTCATCGGCTATCTTGTTTGGGCCTACTTAAGTGAAAGCCGTCAGCACATTCCCGCAGCGGAAATGCACGCTGCAGAAGCAGAGGAGATGACCAAACTCCCCACCACAGGCTGGATGATCGCCGTAGCGCTAGTGATTGGTTTGGGCATGCTGATTGGCGGGTCACAGCTACTCTTATACGGTGCCATTGGGTTGGCCCAGGCTATGGGCATTTCCGAAGCGGTGATTGGCTTAACCATCGTCGCCGTAGGCACCTCACTGCCAGAGATGGCCGTGTCGGTGATTGCCGCATTACGCCGTCATGCGGATGTTGCCGTCGGGAATATTCTGGGCAGCAATATTTTCAACCTGTTAGGCATTCTGGGTATCTCCGCGTTTTTACAGCCGTTGCCCCTTGCGCCACGCGTGGCCATGTTTGACCAGTGGGTAATGCTGGGAGCCGCGGGCGTACTGGTGCTGTTTTTGTATACCGGTATGCGCCTGTCGCGCTGGGAAGGCGCGGCACTGCTCGCAGGCTATGCCGCTTATATAGCGTTAAGCTTTACGATCTTTTGAGATGATCTAATCGTCGATTGCGATGAGCCAAAAGCCCCCAACGCTTTTGGCTCGATGACTTGATCATTTAGCGTGGAGAAAATCACCGTGCACATTGCAACCTTGGGGCCTAGTGGCAATAACCATGAACTGATTGCCAAGCGCTATCTCAAAATGCGCTGCTCAGGCGAAGGCAGCATTACGTTATTTACCTGCTTTGAAGATGCCTTCCAAGCACTGATCAACGGCCAAGTAAGCCATGTGCTGCAGTGTACCGCCCACTTTGCCCATAGCGACTGCGTCGGCCGCTATATGCATTGCGCTTACCCTGTGGATACGTTTATTGCCGGTAGCAAGCCACTAGCGCTGATTGCCCAACGCGCCTCTGTTCGCCCCACCCAGGTAGTGCTACAACCAGCAACTCGCTACTACACTGACTTAACGGCCTATGCAGAGATCATTGACGCCCCCACCACAGTGGCGGTGGCAGAAGGACTTCTCGCAGGCCGTTTTGAGGCGGGCATATGCGCTGAAGAGGTGCTAGGGCAAGCCCCCGAGCAACTACGCTTGGTGCAGTCCCTCGGGCCTGCGCTGGATACCTGGGTAATGTTTGCCACCACCCCACTACCCGCCTCTTCGCCGCTACGGCTGGACGCTGACGGTTAAACAAGGAGCTAAACTACAAAGATCAGAATAATGCCTCCCACGATCAATGCGCCTCGCTGCCACAGCGCTTTTCGCGCAATAACCCCGTAAGAGATCGCACCTAAACCAATCGCCACTTTCAGCGCATCCAACAAGGCGCCGGAAGGGTTAAAGGCCAGTTGGATCATCTCTGGGTTGGCCACCATGGCCAGGGGAATAATATACAGCCCTATCCCTAACGCCATGGCTTTGAATGCGACTTTTAGCCAGTTCTCCCCCACCATGCCCGCAGCGATAAACACGCCGCCACACACCGGCGGCGTGATCGTCGAGAGCAGCGCGTACCAGAATACAAACAGATGCGCCAAAAGCGGTTCCAAACCTAGCGAGGTCAGGGCAGGCCCGGCAACAGAGACGCAAATCACATAGGCGGCAGTGGTGGGCACCTCCATACCTAAAATCAAACAGGCGAGCGCCGTTAGTAGCAAAGCTGGCCAGAGCATGTCGTTGGAGAGCGATAGAATGCCCGAGGTAATCTTGACGCCCAACCCCGTCAACGACAGCACGCCGACCACCAGCGAGGCACACAGGATAATGGCGCCAATGACGGCAATCTGACGCCCAGCGGTGACCGCTGCGTCGGCTAAGCGGCTGGCAAAACCCGGAAGCGAAAAGCGCAGCGTCACGTTAAAGAACAGCAGCACAATGCCCGCGAAAATCGCAATGCTGGCGGCGTACTGGGGCGTAAAACCGCCGTTAAAAATACGCTCTAACAGCAGCACGAAGGGGATGGCGAAAAACAGCGAGGTAATCACTACCTCTTTCACGCCGGGGCGCTCGCTTTCGGCCACGGGCTTTAGATCATGCCGGGTCGCATAGGCATTAATACCCACCCAGACAGTTAAAAAGTACAGCACCGCTGGAAGCATCGCCGCGGCCATGATTTGTGTATAGGGCGTGCCGGTCAGTTCCACCATCACAAATGCCCCCGCGCCCATCAGCGGCGGCATAATTTGCCCGCCGGAGGAGGCAACGGCTTCCACCGCACCAGCCAGCGAACGGGGGTAACGCAGCCGCACCATGGAGGGGATAGTGATTGCCCCAGTGGAGGCAACGTTAGCGGACGCCGAGCCGGAGATAGAGCCCATCAGCGCCGACGAAATCACCGCCACTTTAGCGGCCCCGCCGGTGAGACGCCCCGCCACCGCACTGGCCAAGTTCATAAAGCCCTGGCCCGCCTCTCCCGCATTGAGCACCGCGCCGAAAATCACAAAAATAGCCACCACGCTAACGCTTACCCCCGTTAGCGACCCCCATAATCCACCTTCGGCAATCGTGAGCGTGCCCACCATGCTGGCCAGCGGCAGACCAGGGTGACCAAAAGCGCCAGGAATATACTGCCCAAAGGCGCCATACATCAATGCCAGCAAGGCCACCAACGGCAGAGGCCAACCAATGGCTCGGCGCGCCGCCTCAAGCGCTAAAGCCATCAAAAACAGGCCAATGCCCATCTGTAGATGGGTATCAATAAAGCCGTACTGGTTGGCTAGCGCAGCTTCGTTAAACGCGATATAGCCACATGCTGCAACACCCAATACCGTTAGCAGCCAGCCGCTTACTCGCTGCATGGGCGTATTGGCCATATAAATCAGCACCCATGGCAACAGCAGCGCCATATGCAGCGGCCGGCTGACCAGCGCAGGCGTTAAACCATAAAAAATCAAGCCAAGATGAAATACTACACTGACAGCGCCTAACGCCAACCAGCCAGGCGCTACTGAGCGATCATCCACAGGGGTCGCCACTTGAGAAGAGGTAAGAACACGCATGCCTTGTTGCCTATCAATACAGCATCAATACAGGACTGCCACAGTGCAAGCACCGTGGCAGCGGGAAGTGTAAGTTGGTCGATGCAAGAAAACGGCTAACGCAGCGCGTCAGGCACCTCGATGCCCGCTTCCTCGTAGTAACGCAGCGCGCCTGGGTGAAGCGTACCGGTCATGTTTTCCAACATATCAGGGCTAATGCTGCTCCACCACGCCGCCTCTTCGGCCATGGCGTCGCGGCGCTCCCAAAACGTTTTGGTCAGCGTGTAGGCGGTCTCGTCGTCCATATACGTTGTGGTGTAGGCGATCACCGGTAACGAAGTGGTTTCAACGTCTTTATCCACGCCGGGATAGGTACCGCCGGGGATCGTTTGGCGTGGCGCTCCGGTCTGCTCGATTTGCTCGTCAGTCAGGCTAACCAAGGTCACTGGCATGCTGGCCGCAGTCTCAATCACATTGGGTGAGGGGAAGGAGCTGGCGGTCACAAAGCCATCAATCTGGCCGTTTTTAAGCGCATCGGGGCCACTGCCAATCGCCGCATCGGCAATTTTCACACTCTCTTCCAGGCCAAACAGCTCCAGGTAACGAGCCGCTTCACGGGCGCCAAAGGTGCCGCGGCCAATCAATAGGTGCTTGCCTTCCAGCGCGGTAATATCGATCACGCCTTCGTCACCCGCCAACACAAAGTGCATGGTGATTGAGGGAATCGGGAATAGCCCCCGAATTTCTTGAAAGCGCGGATTCTGACGCTCGGCAAAGGCGCCCTCCCCGGCCATGGCCTGATCGACTAACGCAGGCGGCGTGGTAAATACGTAATTGCCTTGGCGAGCCATGACTTCCATCACGTTCTGTACCGAGCCCTGGCTCTCTTCCAGGGTAAGGATGATAGCGTCATCGGTACCTTGGCGAATCGCTTCAGAGAGCTCTACACCCATCTGGTAATAGGCGGTGCCCGCGGAAGCCGATTTATAGGTCACACGAGTTTCAGCACTGGCAGAGATAGCAGTACCTGCCAAGGCGAGCGTAGCCACCGACAGGCCAAGCGTGCGACGTAGGGAGCGAAAGGGGTTGCGCATCGTTATATTCCTTAACGTATCCAGTGGCCGTTTTTAATCGGCCTCGTTTTTATCTTATCCAGTCATTACATGACCAAGCTAAGAGCGTGGCGCACCTCAACATATCACGACTGCACTTAGCCGGGCACTCTCTGCCACCGACCTGCACACCACCCTGACAATATTCACGAGGTGTTTTTTAAAACAAAACATTAGCGAAAACAGATATAAGACATGAATCTTTTCTAACAATGCTATTCGGCAATCGTATAATTTTTAATCGAATATTATTCGTTTTATAAAACTAATACTGAAAAATTTACCATTACCTAAAAGATTAATTTACTAAAAAAAGATGCTATTACCCTAAGAAGAACTACTTTCGTTCGTTTTAATAAGGTATTGCGGCGCAATATAGGCTGATAAAATGTGGCTGCTTTTACACTACTCCTGACAACTTAACCTTGAGGAAGAACGTCACATGCCTACGTTGTGCCAACCCTCTTGCCAGCCACGATTATCTCGTCGCTGGTTTTTTTTGTTAGCGGCCTTACTATTAGGCGTAAGTCCCAGTGCTTTTGCAGTGACCGGTGAATTAGATCTAACCACCTCTGCAGTTGGCTTTTTCGCGGTAGCGATTTTCGTCCTGGCGTATGCGTTAGTCATGGCGGAAGAAAAGATTCACATGCGTAAGTCTAAACCGGTGTTAGTGGCGGCCGGCATTATCTGGAGCCTCATCGGCTGGGTGTATGTCCAAAACGGCATGTCGGAAGCGTCTGAGTACGCTTTCCGCGTCACGCTTTTGGAGTTCACCGAGCTGATGCTGTTCTTGCTGGTGGCCATGACCTACATCAACGCCATGGAAGAGCGCCGGGTCTTTGATGCGTTGCGTTCCTGGATGCTGCGCAAGGGCTTCAACTACCGGACGCTATTTTGGCTGACCGGCGGTCTCGCTTTTGTACTGTCGCCAATTGCCGACAACCTCACTACCGCGCTGCTGATGTGTGCGGTGGTGACCAAGGTGGCCGAAGGCAACCAGCGCTATATTAACCTGGCCTGTATCAATATCGTTGTCGCCGCCAACGCCGGGGGCGCGTTTAGCCCGTTTGGCGACATTACCACCCTAATGGTATGGCAAGCAGGCATGGTCGAGTTCCAGGAGTTCTTCATTCTGTTCTTCCCCGCCTTGGTCAACTTCCTGATTCCTGCCTCCATTATGAGTCTGTTTATCAAGGATGAAAAACCCGAAAGCGTTTATGAAGATGTGTGGATGAAGCGCGGCGCCCGGCGTATTGTGCTGCTGTTTTTATTGACGATCATTACCGCCGTATTGTGCCACGTTGTGCTCCACCTACCCCCGGTATTAGGCATGATGACCGGCCTGGGCTACTTGCAGTTCTTTGGTTACTACCTGCGCCGCAGCCTGCCTCGTTCGTTGGAACGTAAGCGCGAGCGCTATAGCCGCCGCGGCGACAACAAGAAGCTTGAGCAATTGGGTAGCGTGGTGCCGTTCGACGTTTTCAACCGTGTAGCGCGCGCCGAGTGGGACACTTTGCTGTTCTTCTACGGGGTCGTTATGTGTGTTGGCGGGCTTGGTTTTATGGGCTATCTCGGCTTGCTGTCAGAAGCACTGTATACCGGCTGGAACCCTACCGCGGCTAACATTGTATTAGGCATTGTTTCGGCCGTGGTGGACAACATTCCGGTGATGTTTGCAGTGCTGACCATGGAACCGGATATGTCCCATGGCCAATGGCTGCTGATTACGTTAACCGCTGGCGTTGGCGGCAGCTTGCTATCGATAGGCTCTGCGGCCGGCGTGGCGGTAATGGGTCAGGCAAGGGGCTCCTATACGTTTATGGGCCACCTACGCTGGTCGCCGGTTATTCTGCTCGGCTACATCGCCAGTATTTTGGTGCATATGTGGCTTAACGCCGATAGCTTTGCGCTTTTCAGCTAAGCCAGATAGCTAGATAGATAGCTAGCTAGACGCTAACCTTTACCCCTTTTCAGCGTGCTGAAGAGGGGTTTTTTATATAACCGCTTAATAGCTCTCAAAAAGATACTCAATCGGCGTCGGGCGACCAAATAGATAGCCTTGGTAACGGTAACAGCCGTGGCCTCTTAACCAATCGAGCTGCTCTTTTCTCTCCACCCCTTCCGCAACCACGGTTAAGCCTAAACTCACCGCGAGAAGAATCGTGGTATCAACAATCGCAGCGTCTGTCTTATCGGTCAGCAGTTCGTGAATAAATGATTGATCGATTTTCAACTCATCCAGCGGCAAGCGCTTCAGATAACTAAGTGATGAGTAGCCAGTACCAAAGTCATCCAGCGCAAAACGAATCCCCTTAGCACGCAATTTCAACATTGTACTGCGCACTCTAACCGGCTCGTGCATCAACAGGCTCTCGGTAACTTCGAGCACCAAGCGGCTCGGCGGTGCCTGGGTTTCTGCTAACAGTGCCTCGACATCACGCACGAATTCCGGCTGCTGAAACTGCACTGAACTCACGTTGACGGAAATACTTAACGGCGCATAGGCCGGTTGACGCGACCATTTCGCTAGCTGCTCGCAGGCTGACCGCAGCACCCAGTGACCGATAGGCACAATCAACCGATTCTCCTCCGCAAGCGGAATAAACGTCGCGGGGGAAACCCAACCACGCAAGGGATGGTACCAGCGCAACAACGCCTCAACGCCAGTGGTCACGCCCTGATGGTCGACCTGCACTTGGTAATGCAGAGCCAGCTCGTTGCGCTTGAGCGCCTGATGCAAATCGGCTTCTAAACTCGCCCGTTCCAATACACTGGTCTGCATTTCGCTGTTAAAAAAGCACAGCGTATTACCGCCCGCGTATTTCGCCTGCTGCAACGCCATATCAGCCTGTTGCAGCACGCTATCCATGCTGTGTTCGCCCGCTCCTGTAAACAGCGAAATGCCAATGCTGGCACTGATCGGTAGCGTGGACCTGTTTCTTACTTGGGCAATGATGTCCAGCAGTTGGCGCCCCACACGCTCGGCTTTAAGCGCGGCGCTCGTCTGTTGCTCGCCCAGGTTATTGATTAGCACAACAAACTCATCACTACTAAAGCGCGCCAGCATTACCTCTGAATCAAGCCGCTGGCGTAGTTGTTCAGCAACGCCAATCAAAAGCTGATCGCCACTCTCATGGCCCTGAATATCATTCACTAAGCGGAAATTATCCAGATCGATCACCAAGACCGCGCTGTAGGACGCGGCCCACTCATCATGCTCAATAGCGGCAGTTAGTGAGTCCATCAGCAGCCGCCGGTTGGGCAGCCCTGTTAGCGAGTCATAGAAGGCCAGGTAGTGGGTGCGTGACTGCATTTCGAGATAGTCAGTCAGTTCGGTCGAAATACCGCACAGGGAGGGGGTCGCACCGGGCGACATGGCAAGCGGCATTTTAATCGATAAGAACGTTCTTACCCGGCTTTCGCCTTGCAAGACATTGCTCTCCTCCACCGTTACTTTATTCCCCGAAGCCAATACGTTGCGATCAACCTGCTTGATTTCAGCGGCGCTCCCGGCATCAAAAAACGCCTCATCGCACTTACCGATAATTTTGTCGGCGGATAGGCCAAATAGATCGCTAATACGGCGATTAACGTATTGGTACTCTAAGGTCGGGGATTTGATATAAATAAACGCATCAACGCTATCCAGGATAGTCGCCAGCATCTCTTTATTGGTCTGTAGTAGCGCCCGGTCATGCTGCATACGCCGCTTAAGCAACAGGTTGCCCAGCAGCGCCAAAAGGAGAAAAACGAGCAGCAAGGCGATACTCCAACGCCCCAAGTTGTCGTCAATGCTGCCCAGCAGCTCCGCCGGGAGAGCGGCAGCAGAGGCTAAAGAGTCCATAGCGGCTGGTCACTGACCAGGCATGGTAAGCGGGCCCGCTCGCTCTACCACTCGTTGCCAAGCGGCGTCTTGCTCAATGCGTGATACAAAAGCGGCAATGGCAGGATATTTTTCCAACGACTGTACGGCGGCCACCGCCTGTAGCGGGAAACTCATTTGAATATCAGCGCCACTGGGCCACGGCCCGGCAAAATTACCCTGTGCCGACAGATGTTGATTAATAAAGCTAAGGTGCTGTTTAAGCTGCGGCGCCAGGAAGCGCTTGCTTACCGTATCGCTAATCCCTTTAGCCAGCGGCTTAATCACCCAAGGTGACTGTTTGGGAATTTGGCTAAACACAAGCTGCATTACCAGAAGTGGCATTAATGAGCCTTCGGCATAGTGCAACCAGTAGCGATAATCCACCCACGCACGCATGTCATCTGACGAAGGCTGACAGCGTCCTTGCCCGTAGCGCTGTACGAGGTAATCAATAATCGCCCCTGACTCAGCCACTGTTAGATCGCCATCGGTAATCACCGGAGACTTACCCAGCGGATGGATTTTTTTCAGCGAATCAGGTGCTTGCTGTGTTTTGCCATCGCGTTGGTAAACCACCAACTCGTAGTCCAGTTCAAGGGCTTCAAGTAGCCACAGTATGCGGTGCGAACGAGACTTTTCCAGATGGTGAACGTGGATCATAAACACTCCATGGGGCTGAATTGTACGCCAGCGTTGCGCTGGCGACATTTTCCTTTTCTATAGGCACATTTAGCTTAGTACCATAAAGCCCATCATCATAGGCGCAATAAACGTAGGTTAGTATCAACGCAGCGCTTAACCCCACGGAAGCGCAAACAACACTTATTAACAATGATGCATCATGACCGCTGCGCGTGGCGCCAACGCGCCAGTAAATCCAACGGCGACCACTTGCCTTGCAGCCAGGGCGCTAGTAAACGCATGGAGAGCGGAATAAACACAAACACCATCACTGGTGTCAGCATTAGGGTGCTCACCACCACTCGCGGCAGCAGTGCCCAATCGGCCAGTACGCCGCCAAATACAAACTGAAAAATTAGCGAGATAGGAAAGAAAGCCAGCCAGACGGCCACGGCCTGCTTCCAGCGCGGCGGCGCACTGGTGCCTGTTTGAAACCACGCATCCAGCCCGGTAGCCCGGTGTTCATGAGGCGCCTCATACAAACCTTTACCGCGCGTCAACCACGCATGGCGTGAGGCGGAGTGTTCCCAGGCGGCTAAGGTTTCGCTGCTGCTAAAGCGGAAGATAATCTGGTATTCATCGTCGTCAGCTGGTGGCGCCAGTACGCCGGAGCCGAGGTAGCCCGCAAAATCGGCCGCCAGTTCACGCCCTTCATTAAGCCAACGATTAAAATCGGAGTAGCGGCCGTGCTCAACGCGACGAGCCACCATCAATGTGACAGGTGAGGCAGACATGGTATATCTCCTAATGTGTCCACAGCCAGCGCCGGGTAGGCAGGCTGTTTGCTTTCAAGGGGGTAACCCTGAAAGTCGAATTGCCACATTATACAAGCAATGTTGATGCCATGGGGTGAATGTTACGCAATGCCAGTGTACGCAGCGTGGATTAACGCCCAGGCACAGGGTGAGGACGCTCCCCGCGCTGAAAAGCGCAGATGTGTTGATAGATATCCACAGCACTGCGAATAGCATCAGCCTCTTGGGGGTCGGGCTTTACTACCGGGCCGGTATGCTCACCCTCGCTGCGTATCACGTCATCTACCTCGGTTCGGTAACGGCCCAGCAGGTGCTCCAAGTTAAGGCGTATGCGATGCACCTCCAGCCCAAATGCCTGCCGCTGATCGGTGCGCTTAAGGATGTCTAAGGGGTTCGTAGCGGCTTCAATCAAGCTGTCCAGCGTAGAGAAGATTAATTTTTCAGCACTGTTTAAATTGGGAATAATGGAATAAATGAGGTCATTTAAAGTGATTTGCGTTCCATGGTGGTGCATAGGCAATTCAATGTCCGGTTAAAGGATTAATACTAATAAATCGGCCCTGCTCAGAAAAACTTAATCGATAGATACCGTGCACGCCGTCACGATTCACCACTCGGCGAATTGCCTCGGCGGGAAATATCACCCAACGGCCATCCACGCTTCGGGTGCGCACGTTGGCAATGCGCCCCTCGTAATGAGCTAGGCATTCGTCGTAGTTAAGATTAATGACCACATCAATGGTTTGCATAGGGCTGGTATAGGACTAGCGTAGGGCTGGCATCGTGTTAGAAAAGTGTTGGCATAGAACGGCGAAACGCACAGCGGAAACTTGCACTGTCGGCATCGCTCGCTAATACTTCATGGTATCCCAACTCGTACTTAGTCGGTAATTATCTATGGCCGTTTCTTCCGTTAGCACCGTTTCTCTCGCTGCCTGGGCGTACCCTGCCGCAAATGTTACGTTACCGCGGGTTGAGCAAACAGCAAAAAGCCGTGTATTTGAAGAAGATACGGCGTCTAGTGATGACCCCAACGCTACGAGCACAAGCGAAGAGCACAACAGCGACGCTGCTGGCCCCAAACGGGCTGATGGCACGCCCATGGCGCCGGAAGAGATTCAGTACTTAGATCAACTTAAACAGTCCGACCGCGAAGTACGCCAGCACGAGATGGCTCACCAAATAGCCGGCGGCGCTTACACTGGCGGCGCCAGCTACGAGTATGAGGTTGGCCCCGACGGCAAGCGCTATGCGGTAGCAGGCGAGGTGTCGATAGATTATGGCCCGGTGCCCAATGACCCCCAAGCAACTATCGAAAAAATGCAGACCGTGATCGCCGCCGCCATGGCGCCTGCGGATCCCTCACCAAAAGATTACCAAGTGGCCGCCCAAGCGCGTCAGTACCTGTTGGAAGCCAAGCTCGAAGCGTCCATGCAGCGCAGTGAAATGGAGCAAGCCCGCAGCAACGGCGCCGCGGCAACTTCTTCTGCTGATGAATCAGCCGCTAACGAGCAACCTTCAGAGGAACAAGCCGCTTAATTGTCTGACGCTGCGAGGGAGTTCCAATCTTCACGCCTAGGCCAATTCGCCAACCAGGCAGGTAATGCCTCGGCGGGCATTGGTCGTGCAATGCCATACCCTTGAGCTAAGTCGCATCCCAGCGCCATCAGTGCTTTGGCATGGTCTAAGGTTTCTACCCCTTCCGCCAGCATGGGTCGCTTAAAGCGATTAGCCATGTAAATAACGCTCTCCACAATCGCCATATCGTCCTGATCGCTGAGCATATCGCGAACAAAGCTCTGATCAATCTTGATCAGGCTGACCGGTAGCTGTCGCAGGTGGGTTAACGAAGAAAACCCAGTACCAAAATCATCAATCGCAAAACTGACTCCCAGCGACTGGCAGTGCGCCATATTTTGCAGTGCGGCCTGGATATCGTGCATCGCCGCACTCTCCAGCACTTCGAGTTTGAGCATCGCTGGCGGCACATTGGGATGGCGTGCCAATAGCTCGCCTAAACGTTGACTAAAGTTACTCACTAACAGATGCGTAGGGCTTATATTCACATTGATTGGCAACGCGATGCCTTGAGCATGCCATTCAGTCAACTGACGCAACGCCTGTTCAATGACCCATTCGCCAAGATCCACTTCTAACGGCGTGTTATCGATAATGGGTAAAAACTGCCCAGGCGCCAGCAGGCCCTCTTCAGGGTGCTGCCAGCGAATCAGCGCCTCTAGGCCCACCACATTGCCACTACGCATATCGACCTGGGGCTGATAATAAAGGCATAACTCATGGTTATTGAGCGCATCGATAAAACGCTGACGCTGCTCATGTCGCACCTGCAGCAAGCGGTCATGGTTAGGGTCAAACAAATGAAAAGTATCTCGACCCCGCTGCTTAGCGCGATACATCGCCTGATTGGCATGCCGTAACAGCACATCGCCCTGAACGTGATCATTCGGGTAGAGCGTCACCCCTAAGCTTGCGGTCAGGTGAATACTCTGCCCGTCAACCACTAGCGGTTGGCGAATAGAGGCTAACAGCTTCTCGAAAAAATCGTCGTCTACGCCATGATGGAGTAACAGCACAAACTCGTCGCCCCCCACCCGCGCCAACACATCATCGCCAAACAATAGATGGCTTATCCGCTGTGAAAAAGAAGACAGCAGTGCATCTCCCATGGTGGAGCCCAGCCGATCATTAATATTTTTGAAGAAATCGATATCCAGCGAGCACACCGCCAAGGGAAGCTGCTTAGCGTCTGCATGCTGCATAGACTCTTGAATCAATTGCGTTAGCAGCTGCAGGTTGGGTAGCCCCGTGAGTGCATCAAAGTAGACTTCTCGATTAAGGTGGCGGGCATGGGCAGGAATGGCCGAAAGATCCGCGAGGACAATCACATGGTGATCGATCTCGCCTTGCTCATTGCGCACGCGGTTAATCGACATCATGCCCGGATAAAACTGGCCATCGTGGCTTCGGTAGCTCACCTGGCTTTTGCTACGGTCACGCAGCTGCAGCTCTTTCCGCATCAATCGCGTGGTGCGGCTATCGTCCAGCGGTAAAATACTGAACGCTTCTGGCGTTTTGCCCTGTACATCGTCCTGCGTAATCCCCGTTAACTCACAAAAAGCGGGGTTCACCTCCACCACTCGATTTTCCGCGTCGGTAATAATGATCGCTTCATTGGCGTAACTAAATACCGATTCCGCGGGTGACGCCGCATTGCTAACGGATGCCGTTGACATCGCGTTCGAGCGAAGCAGTGAAGGTGTTGGCTGGGAGTGCTGTTGAGACAAAGACTGTTCCTTCGATAAATTCAAGGATTCATACATACGTCTTTGCTCTCCTCGTCGTTGTTATAGAGCCGTCGCTATATAGGTTCGCTGTTATATAGGGCCGTTATTAGGTCAATAGAGTCATTATTATGAAGGTAGTAGTATTGCTAAGCATAATAACACCCTATGACGGCGAAGGTACTTTGCACTGCAAAGTACCTTATCGGCTGACGAGGTAATAAGTTAAGGCGCTGGACTGGCGGCACCCAAAAAGCGCGCCTGCCAGTAATCGACCTCTAACGGCGCACTCACTACGGCACGGCCATTACCAGGCGCATGAATCATTTGGCCGTCGCCACGATAAATCCCTACATGAGTAGCTTTGCGGCGGTCACCAAAGAAAAGCAGATCACCAGGGCGTGGGGCTTCCACCTGTGGCAAGGCGCGAAACTGCTCATCAGCGGTACGCGGCACGCGAATACCCGCCGCCCGGTAGGTCATTTCCACTAACCCAGAGCAGTCCAGACCATCGGGCGTATTTCCCCCAAAGCGATACGGCGTGCCAATCGCCTGCTGGGCATGGGAGAGAATCAGCGCACGCTCCATAGAGAGTCCTGCGCGGTTAGGAGGTGCCTCAATGGGGGTAAGATCGCGACTGGCGCAGCCCGTTAGCACCAGTATTAATAGGCAGGTAAGCAGCCACCTTCCAGAGGGTGCCAAGCCGCAAGGTAGAGACCACAGGCGAACCAATATCATGGGCAACTGCTCCGATAAACCAACGTGCCTTCATGATGGCGCAAAGCATGCCTAGCCGCCAACGGTTAACGGCCAATCCACTCGATAAAGCTGGTTTCACCCAGCGCATGGCGTTCATGACGCACCCGGCTCATTGCCGCGTAGGGTAAATCCATTGCCAATACCCGCGAAAGCGGCTGCTCAATCACCTGGCGCAGCAGGCCATTGCAGACAAACAGATGCGCCACCACCAGCACATGCTTGCCAGGCGGATTGCTTAACAGCTGCTGCCAGGCCCCGGACAAGCGCGCGTCAAAGGCTTGCAGGGTTTCGCCACCGGGCGGAGATCCCGTGGCAGGATCGAACCAAAACGCACTCATTCGCTCAGTGCCCTCTTCGGCAAACACCTGGGCGTGGGTTTTGCCCTCCCACTGCCCCAAGTGCAGCTCGGCGAAATCGTCCTCCACCTGAACGGGCACATCAAACTCCTCACCCAGCCATAGGGCAAATTCGCGGCAGCGCGTTAACGGCGAGGTAACGATCGCATCGTAGGGCAAATGCCCGTCGACCGTATGCCGCATCACTGCATCGGTCACCTGCTGCCAGCCGGTTTCGCTCAGTGGATGGTCGGTAGAACCGCGGAGCATACGCCCGCCCACCGGCTCACCGTGGCGCAGTAAATCAATCGTTGTTTGCTCGGCTTCGGGAAAGCGCATAGGGGTAACCTCGCCGATCTAGGCAGTTTGTCGATCAGATAATCGCGTGACGCACACGCGCGGAAATCCACTCCGACACCAGCACGGTGGCGAAAATCATAATAAAAATGACGCTAACCTGATCCCAGGCGAGGCTGTTAATCGAGGCATTCAACTGCAGGCCAATACCGCCCGCGCCGACCAAGCCTAATACCGTCGACTCGCGAATATTAATGTCCCAGCGGTAGACGCTAATTCCCGCAAACGCCGGCATCACCTGGGGCAGTACGCCATAGTTCATTACCTGCAGCCGGCTCGCACCGGTAGCGCTAATCGCCTCAACGGGTGTGGGATGGATCTCTTCAATCGCCTCGTAAAGCAGCTTGCCCACAAAACCGATGGAGCGCAGGGCAATGGCGATAATCCCCGCCAACACGCCGGGGCCAAGAATGGTCACCAGCAGCATCGCCCAAATCAGCGAGTTAATGGAGCGCGATGAGACGATCACCATCAGCGCCAGACTGCGCACCAGCGGATGCGGCGTAGTGTTGCGGGCAGCTAAAAATGCCACCGGAAACGCCATCATAATCCCTAACGCGGTACCTAAAGTGGCAATATTGAGGGTGTCCCACATGGGCTTCCAAAGCACATTGGCGTAGCTCCACTCGGGAGGGGTCATGCGGCTGATCAGATCCGCCCCCTGGCGACCGGCATCTTCCACAAACACCCACATGGTGTTGTCGGAAATCACCTTCCAGCAGAGCAGAAATAGGCTGACACCCGCCAGCCAAGCCAGGTACTGCAGCCATTGAGCACGGGTAGTGCGCCGCCGCCAAACCGGCTGACCCTCAGATGTAGTAGATACGGGCATAACGGTTCTCCATAATTCCGGGGCCAGGCGTTACTGGGTCCAGCGGCGAACGTGGCTAGAGCTATATTCACACAGCAGCACGATAGCGATGATGATCAGCAGAATTGCTGCGGAGGTGTCGTACTCATAGCGGCTCAGCGAGGTGTTCAGCGTGGCGCCGATACCGCCTGCGCCGACAATGCCAATCACCGAGGACTCGCGGAAGTTGATATCCAGGCGGTACATAGACAGCCCTATCAAGCGGGGCATGACTTGGGGCTGTACGGCGTGGTTCATGGTTTGCCACCAACTGGCGCCCGTGGCGCGCACCGCTTCTACCTGACGCCAATCCAAGTCCTCGATATCTTCCGCCAGCAGCTTGGCCATAAAACCAATCGTCGCGAACGCCAGGGTGATCATGCCCGCAAAGGGCCCGAAGCCGAACATCACCACAAACAGAATGGCGATGATGATCTCTTGAAACGTGCGGGAAACGGCAATGATCGCACGACACACAAAGTAGATTGGTAGCGGTGAAATATTCCGCGCTGCCCCTAAGCCTACGGGTATCGCCAGCAGCACACCCAATACCGTGGAGGTGAGCGTCATGGTCAAACTTTCCAGCAGACCCGCGACGATATCGTCATAGCGACTGACAAAGTCAGGCTGCATAAAGGCGCCTAAAAAATTAACCGCCCGGCCCGCGCCTTCCGCCACCCGCGCCCAGTTCGCCTCAACCGAGGCAAGCGCTAAAAAGAGATACACCACCGCGCCGATGGCGAGTCCCCAGCGCAAGCGAGGACTCTCGATCAATGGGAGTCGCCGCCACTCGCCGCGCTGCGCCGCCTGCTGGCGTACCTGCTCGCTCATCGTGCCGCTCCCGCTTCAATTGACGACATCACACGTGCGTAAGGGGGATTAATCGAAGCAGTGTTAGTAGCCTCTTCACTGCCGACTTCATCGTCCATTGGTTCAGGCGTGGTGTCCCAATCCTCTTCACCGTAAATCGTGGTAAGGATCTCGCTGGTAAGTTCGCTGGGAAGGCCATCAAAGACGATTTCACCCGCCCGCAGGCCGACAATACGGTCAGCAAACTGCTGGGCCAGCGCCACGTCGTGAATATTGATGATCGCCGCCAGTTCGCGCTCTGCGCACAGCTCACGAATCAAACGCATGATTTGGCGGGAGGTTTTCGGGTCAAGGCTGGCGGTCGGCTCGTCAACCAGCAACAGCTTAGGACTTTGCAGGAGCGCCCTGGCGATACCCACTCGTTGACGCTGACCACCGGATAGAGCATCGGCGCGCTTATCAATGGCATGCGTCAGCCCTACCCGCTCCAACAGACGGAAAGCTTCGACCACTGCCTCCTGGGGGTAGCGGCGCAGGAAGCTACGCCAAAAGCCCACGTAACCAAGCTGACCAGAGAGCACGTTCTCCATCACGGTTAGGCGGTCTACCAACGCATACTCTTGGAAAATCATCCCCATGGAGCGGCGGGCGTGACGCAGCTTATGCCCCGAGAGCTTGGTCAGCTCCGTGCCGTCCAGGCGAATACTACCCTGGGTAGGCTCAACCAGTCGGTTCACACAGCGTATTAGCGTGCTTTTACCCGCGCCAGAAGGCCCAATCAGCGCCATCACTTGGCCTTTGGGCAGCGTGAGTTCAATATCCGTAAGCGCCCGATCCCCGGTTGGGTAGCGCTTACCTACACCGCTTAGTGTCAACATTTTCCTACCTCGTATACATAACTAAACGGCCAGAAAGGGTAGCCTTCCTGGCCGTACAAAGCCTGCTGCCTACAAGATCAATCGCAGTCGTAGGTTACGCCGTTGGCGTCAGCGATTGTGCGAATAACCGCCCAGTTTTCCTGATAGGTAATCGGAATAAATTGCGCTTCACCGGAGTTGGCGAATTCCGATTCAAGGGCAGTGCCTTCCCAGTCGTAGCTGAAGAACGCATCCTGAATTTTCTCGGCAAGTTCCGGGTTCAGGTTATTCGCCAAACCATAAGCGGTGGTCGGGAAGGTTTCTGAGGTGTAGATAATGTTGTAATCACCTTCGCTAACCACATCGCGGGAAATCATTCGCTTGCGCACTGAGTTAGCAATCGCCGCCGCGTCGTAGTCTTCGTTGACGACGCCAAGAATGGAGTTGTCGTGGGAGCCAGAGAACGCGGTCTCAAAATCTTCGCCCGCTTCCATGCCGTACTCAGAGCGCAGCAGCGCCGAGGGGGCGCGGAAGCCAGAGTTTGAGGTCTCGGAGGTAAACGCTAGCTGGCGACCCTGCAAGTCTTCAACGGCCTCAATGCCGCTTCCTGGGTAGGTGATAATTTCCATCTCGTAGCCAAAGCTGCCATCTTCCGCGGCCATCATGGTGAAGGGGCGGAAACCACCGCAGTTAACCGCGACCGGTACGCCGCCGGTATTAAAACCGGCTACGTGCAGACGGCCAGCGCGCAGCGCCTCCTGCTGGGCAGCGTTGGACTGCACCGGGAAGAACTGCACTTCTTTGCCCGTGACTTCGCTCAGGTGATCCAAAAAGTCAGACCAGACGTCAGCGTAAACCGCAGGATCTTCAACCGGCGTGTAGGCAAATACCAAGGTATCCGGGTCGGCCCACTGAGTCTCATCGCTGGGAGCATCGGCGACCATATCGCCATCGTTATCCACATAGCGCGATGAGAGATCCGCAGAGGCGCTCACCGCGGCCAAGGCAAAGGCACTAGCAACAGCGGCACTGATTAACGTGCGGGAAAAAGATAATGTCTGCATGGGTCACCTGTAGCGTTATTAGAAGATGACAATATCCTGACGGCTTCAAGTGACAAAAATGGGGCACTTATGTGACCACTTCGTGACGTTTTGACGAAGGCACCTTAATGTACGGCGTAAGAAGCTTCATGACCGCGGCGTTCCACAAACAGACTGTTGCCAGGGATTTTTTTGGCCTGATGCTTCAGTTCAGAAAGCTCGCCTGCAATATCCAGCGACTGACAGCGGGTTGTATCAGGGATGGGTTTCACCGCAATCGAGACGCTAACAAAAGGGAAAAACGTCAGTTTATTTTGACGGTTTTCGATGTGAATCCCGCCCTGAAGGCGTTCAGCCTCTTCATAGAAGCCCGGCGCCATCACCTCGAATGAGTGCAGAATTTGCTGACAAACACTTTCCCAGTGCTCAAGCGGCAGCAGCATCATAAAATCATCACCGCCAATATGGCCGATAAAGCCCCCGGCGTTCTCTACCTGTGCTTGCAGCAGCCGCGATAGCGAAATAATGATGTGGTCGCCTCGGGCGTAGCCGTAGGCATCGTTAAAGGCTTTAAAGTTATCCAAGTCAACGTAGGCGGCGGCAAAGCCCTGCTCGGCGGCTAAATAGGCGGCCAGGGTTTCATTAATCAAAATATTGCCCGGCAGGCCAGTGAGCGGGTTGGCATGCCGCGCTTGGCGCACCTGAATCGCGGTAATCTCGCGCAAAAGGTCAACGATATTGCCCATCCCCAGGTAGTCACCGTTAGCGTTAACGATGACGAAGTCTTCCTGCTCAATATCCCGACTGTCGGTCAATTGCTGGCTTAAAACCTCGAGTGGGGTATCCGCTTCGGCTACCAGCATGCGTGCATCCGCAACGTCCAGCACGCGGCGCTTGGCATAAAGAGAATGGCTATAGGGATTGGTAAACAGCGTTAAAAACGCATTGCGACGCACCACTGCCACGGGCTTATCATTCTCCAGCACAGCGACACAGCGCAAGCTGGACTGTTGACGAAACCGCTGGGAGATATCCGGTACTGCGCAATCTATCGTTATGGCGTCGGTTGCTCGCAAAATCGAGCGTGCCGTGCGACCGGCGGGGGTTTTTAATTGGGTAGTCGCCGGTAGCACCATATTGAGTTCTAAAGGCGGTTGCTGGTTGGGCCGGGCGAAATAGAAGCCTTGCAGCAGCGCGAGCCCTCGGTCGAGTTCCCACAAGCAGAGATGCTCAGCGGCGGTCTCCACCCCTTCGGCGATGACTTGGCAGTCCAGGCTACGGGCCACGTCGAGAATCGAGCGCAGGAACTCTCGCTTGGCAGGATCCTGGTCGATGCCGGAGATAAAGTGCCGGTCAAGCTTAACGAAATCGGGGCGCAGCTCTGACCAGTGGCGCAGGCTTGAGTGCCCTGCACCGAGGTCATCCAGCGCCACCTGAAAGCCCATAGTGCGGTAGTGATCCACCGCCTGACGCATTAACTCGTAGTCATGGATTGGCACGTGTTCAGTGAGCTCAATAACCACCCGCTCTGGGGGCAAGCCACTGTCACGAATAAAGCCAAGCGTTAAACCTTCGCGAAAATCACGCTCGACGATGGTCAGCGGCATCACGTTAAGAAATAGCAGGCCGGGCAGATCGAGCTCTGCAAAGCGGTTGATGGCCAAGCGTCGGCAGAGTATGTCTAACTCCACCAGCTTTCCGGCCTGGGTGGCTACTTCAAACAGTCTTAACGGCGAGTGAAGCGGCGACGTTTTAGGCCCACGAATCAGCGCTTCGTAGCCATAAATCGCCTGCTGACTGGCATCAACAATGGGCTGAAAGAGTACGTGCAACTCTTCTTTTGCAATAATCTTTTTCAGCCACTGCGCTTCTTGTGCGGTCATTTACCTGCTGCCCTATTCAGCCACCCCAATAACCAGCGGTGGTGCCTATGAAGTGTCACCTTCCCTGGAGATTGTTTATAAGCTGCAAGCGTGCGTCATTTTTGTGACGCTATCATGACAAACATTAAGGACGTCAGGCAGTTGGCGCTAAATGGACGTCAAGTGAGCGGCTTCTCCCGCGCAGGAAAAACCACCTCACTGCCGTCGGCGTCAAGCTGGCGGATATTGATAGGGTGGCCCTTCTCGTCAAGCGTTACTAAACCAATACCGCTGGCGTTCCACAGCCGTTCGCCAGCACTGGCGCGATCAGGGTCGCGGGGGTTAACGCTTAGCTTACGGCGCTTGGTGAACCAATTAAGCGGCGACCACGGCGCGTAGAGCCAGCGGTTGAGTCGGTCAAAGGTATTGAGCAGGTTTTTGGGAAAGGTGTTTTTGATCCCGCTTGAGGTGATCTGCCACAGATAAGGGGAACGCCGCTGATGGCGCACCACAATGTCGTAGACAAACGAGTAGTGCACATCGCCAGATAGAATCACGTAGTTGCCGGGGGTTTTGGAGTGCCGCCAAATCTGCAGCAGCGTATTAGCCGCTCCCCTATGGGCCATCCAGTTTTCGGCATCCACCACCAGCGGCTTACCGGCGAGGGTAAACAGCTTTTGAATCCCCTCTATCAACTTGACGCCGAACATCGGCGCAGGGGAGACAATCACCGCACTTTTGGCCCCCATGAGCGCCTGCTGCATCTCCATTAGCGACTCCCAGTCCATCAACCCCGAAGGCCGGTGCGGGCTGCGTTCGCTGCGCCAGCGTCTGGTGCGGGTATCCAGCACAATCAGTGTGGGGGTGCCGGGCACCTGAAACTCCCAGCCCTGAAAACGCAGCAGCCGTTCAATCAGCCCATCCTGTTCAGCACAGGCTAGCGGTTGGTCGCCATCGCCCAGTAGGGTCGAGGCATGATGGACTAACGGATTCAATTTATCCGGATCGTTACCCCAGGCTTGGCACAGCAGATACGCCACCAGAGCGTTACCGATAATACGCTTAGAGAAAGGATGCCCGTAGGCGGCGCGCTCCCAGTCGGCGGTTAGGTTCCAGTCGTCGGTAACGTCGTGGTCGTCGAAAATCATCAGGTTGGGCAGGTGCGCCATCAGTCGCGCGCACTGGGGCAAGCCGTCAACAAAGGTATCGATCACCGCCTGCTCCTGGCGATAGAGCTCGGCGTCTTTTTCATCTAGGGCAGGCGCCTCTGGGGCAATCACCTGCCAGGGCACCGGAGACCACACCAGGCAGTACATGGCGAGCATTTCAGCCAGCGTCATTAGGTGGTTATGGGCATTTGCCGAGGTAAACACCGGCTTTTTGACACCGCCAAAAAAGCGTTCGCGCAGCGCCGCATTGCTGGTCACATCGGGCAGCAGTTCCGCGCGTCGGTAGTAGCTATCCGGCGAGCGGTAGAGCGCCTGACTATCGTCGACAGTAGCGCCCTCTAGCCACTCATCCACCAGCCCTAATCGCTCAATCAACGCATGCACGGCGCGTAGCATTGGCCCGGCCACGTCGTCGGCGTACACCTGGTCACCGGTCATCAGGAGCCAAGCGGGCCACTCGGCGGGCGCTGCCTGCTGCTCAGCAAGCCAGCTATCGGCGCGCACTAGGCCATCGGCACTGTCGTGATGGGGCTTACGACAGGAACCATGCATCAGGCGGTGATGCCGCGAGGCAACCACAAAGGCAGGATAGGCGGCGCCGTCATAACAGAGCCACGGCGCCCACTCCGGTAAAGAGCGCCACTCACCCTGCAGGGTTTCTACCTGCAGGTCGTACTCGATGCGCTCATCGCAAGGCAGGGGCGATTCAAGCTCACAATCGATTAAGTAGATAAAGGCCCGCTGACCAATGGGAATGCACTGATGGTGGTGCGCCAAACCAATCGACTGGCTATCGCTGCTCCCAGGACGCAGCACCAAGGTCATGTTTAGTGGCCGAGTGGCGACTAGCCACAGTACCAGCCGTGTAGTGCTTATGCGTCTTAATAGGGGGCCGGCGACTATATCGGGCAGCGTATCTGTGCGACTCATTCGGTGCGGTCTCCATTAGTTATGCACGACGATTACGCGGGACGACGGGAAGTTCCACGACCACTTTTAACCCGCCTGTGCTGGCGCGACTGAGGTGCATATAGCCGCTGTACAGGGCGACAAGGTCAGTCACAATCGCCAGACCCAGGCCACTACCCGAGCGCTGTTCATCCAACCGTTTACCGCGCTGCACCGCCTGCTGGCACTCTGCTTCTGACATGCCAGGGCCATCGTCGCTAACGGTCAAAGTTAACTGCTGCTCGTCACTCTCTACCTGTAACTGCACATCGCTAAGTGCCCAGCGCAGCGCATTATCCATGACGTTGCCCACCAGCTCTTGGATATCCTGCCCATCCATATGTACCTTAACGTCGCCTGCCCAGGTTTGGCGCAACTCAATACCGCGCCGCTGGGCAAGCCTGGCCAACCCATTGAGCAGCGGTGCCAGGGTGGCATGCAAATCGATGGGCGCAAAGCGAACGCCCTCGCCCGCCGCTGATGCCCGTGCCAGGTGATGGCGAACCGCGCTATCCACGCGTTCTAGCTCAACCTCCCAGGCGGCACGGTTCGCTTCCGGTAGTTGGCGTAACTGCAAGCGCATCACGCTCAGCGGGGTTTTCAGCGCATGGGCCAGGTTGCCAGCGGTATGTCGGCCACGCTCGATCAAGCGCTGATCGCGGGCCAGCACCGCGTTCATTGAGGAGGCAAGCGTCGCCAGTTCGTCAGGCAAGCGGGTATCTAACTGTTCGGCGCTCCCCTGCTCCACCTCATGTAGATTGGCGTGCATGCGGCGCAGTGGCGCTAACCCCCAGCGTACTTGAAGCGCCAATACGCCAAGCAACAGAACGCCCAAGCCCACTAAACCGCCCCACAATAGGCGTTGAAATTCGCCAATATCCCGGGCCAACACATCGTCCCGGGCGGCGACGCTAATATGTAGCGGCGCTTCTAATGGCGCCAGATAGATATCGCGCTCCACCACGCGCAGCGACTGGCCTCGGGGCCCTGTGATGGAGCGGGCGCTCAGGGTGTCGTTTTCGATGAACGGCAGGCGCTGATCCCACAGCGAGCGCGAGGCGAGGGTTTGTTGCTCGCCATCGGTGATTTGCCAGTACCAACCAGAGTAGACATTGTCAAAACGCGGGTCGCCCAGCGCCCGGTCGTGGACAAGCTGCTGCTCTATGCGGTCGTAAGTAACGCCCGCCATAATAACGTTGAGGGTGGCACCCAGGCGCTCGTCAAAGGCTTGAGTTGCGGCGGCGCGGTAGTGGTGGGAAAGCAGCGTGCCAGCCATGGGCAGCGCCAGCCCTATCATCACTAGCACGGCCAGCAATAGCCGCAGGCTGATAGAGCGCTTAGCCCAACGCCTTGACCATTGGTCACGCCACGTCGTGCTGGGTTGACTCATTCGATGGCGGGCTCTTCTGCCAGTAGTCGGTAGCCCTGGCCACGTAGGGTGGCAATTCGCCAACTGCCCAACTTACGGCGCAGACGGCTGACTTGAACGTCAATCACATTAGAGTCCGGCTCATGGTCGCGGTCGTAAACGTGCTCTGAAAGCTCGGTGCGGCTCACCACCCGCGGTGCGGCGTGCATTAAATAGCCGAGCAGGCGGGTTTCCTGGGCGGTTAATCCCACAGGCCGCCCTGCCAAGGTGACGTGCTGGGTGTGGGTGTCTAAATTCAATTCGCCTACTTTCAGTACTGGATGGGCATGGCCGTGACTGCGGCGCACTAAAGCGCGCAGGCGAAACAGTACTTCCGCAGACTCGAATGGCTTGGTGACGTAGTCATCCGCCCCGGCGGTAAATCCCGCGGCTTTATCTGCCCAGCGCTCTCGGGCAGTAAGAATAAGCACCGGTAGGTCGATGCCATCTTCCCGCCATGCCGAAAGCCAACGAGTGCCATCGCCATCGGGTAGCCCGACATCCAGAATCAGCGTGTCGTAGGCTTCGGTGCGCACCAGAAAATCGGCATCCTGGCCGGTAGCCGCATGCTCTACAAGCCAGTCTCCGTCGCGTAATGCTTGGCTCAACTCGCGAGCCAGCGCCTGGTCGTCCTCTACCAACAAACACTTCATCGGCTAACTACCCTTCTTTGGCAAGTTACATCAACAGGCTAGCGGCGCATATCATTGATACGCACTCCTTCAATAGCCATCAATTGGCCGTTATGGCCGTCAAATTCGAACTCGACAACTTGGCCCTGGGGGCCGAGCAGTTTAATTTCATACTCGACATAGCCCCCTTCACGCTCCACCTCAACTTCCAGCACTTCGCCTATATAGTGCGCTTCCAGCCAATCCAAAATAGTCTCGAGAGGTACGACTTCGCCGCGGCGCACTTCGCCATGTAGCGACTCCCAATGCTGGTCACCCACTGCACTACCCGCCAGCAACAGCACCAAGGCTAACCCAGTGACGTTGCAGCGAGGGCGTCGCGAGACGCTGCGCAGTAGCTTTATAAAGTGACGTAGGCGTTTACTCATAGGGTCAGCATGCCAAAGGCAACATGAACGTTAGATGAACAGCTTTGTCAGCTTAAGGAAAGTATCGTGGTGGTATAAATTCACTGTCGCATTCGCTGAATGCCGTTTACTCATTTTCGTACAGACATCCATGTACAGATACGTGAAGAAGGAATTTGCTATGAACACCATGAAAAAAATGCTGCTGATCCCGACCTCTGCGCTGCTACTTGCCGCTGCTGCCGGTAGTGCCCAGGCCGATTCGCTGCCGATGGATCGCATTGATGACGTACTGACCCACGCCAATGCCTACGGCTTCAGCCACTACGAAGAAGTTAGCATTAAAAGCCGTGGCCGCGTAGAAGTGGAAGGCTGGTTAGACGATGAATGGTTCGCCGACGTAGATTTTTCCCTTGATGACGGTGAAACGCTGGAAGAAAAACGCGAACGCCTGATTACCGGCGCTTGGGGCATGAGTGAAGACGATATTCGCCAAGCCTTAGATGTTGCCAACCAGGAAGGTATGGTTGAATTTGAAGATATTGATATTGATGAAAGCGGCATGATAGAAGTGGAAGGCCGCGATGAAAATGGCCGCGAACTAGAAATCAGCGTGCGCCAAGGCTCTTACGAAGTTACCCAAATTGACCGCGATTAAACGCGCCCCAACGCTAATGGCGGCGCTTTAAACCATCTTGCGGGCTCCCTACGGGGAGCCCGCTGCGTTTATGGTAGGCTGCCAAACTATACAACTAAAAAGTCATACAGCTAAAAAGTCATGCAGCTAAATGTATAGTGCCGACCTTACCAAGGTGCTGAGGAGAAACCCGTGCTGAACGAAGGCGTTGACGGCGCGCTAGGGAATGAAGAACTCGGCTCAACGGTGCTGCGGGATTTAGCTTGGCTTGTCGCCACGCCTGATCTGGTGGAGCTTCCACCGCCGATTCCCTGTGGCGGGCGGCCCACCATTAAAGAGCTAGGGCTGGAGCAAGCGCTACTGCCCTGGCTACGTCAGCTTGGCCGCCCACCATTAATCGCCTTGAACGGCAGCCGCGCAACGCGCATGGGGCACTACCACGAACGCCTGTGGCATACGCTGTTAGATCATGCACCGAATACGCGACTGCTCGCTAGAAACGTGCGCATTACGCGTCAGCGCAACACCCTGGGCGAGCTGGATATGCTCTACAGAACCCGCGACAACCCTGCGCCGGTGCATTTAGAAGTCGCCATTAAGTTCTATCTGGGTCTACCTGAAGGGCCTGGGGATTTGAAGAGTCAAAGTCGTTGGATAGGTCCTGGCGGACTAGACAGCCTAGCGCTTAAATGCACTCACCTACGACGACATCAACTGCCCCTTTCAACCACGGCGCCCGCGCTGCAAGCACTATCGCATTGGCTAACGCCACGGGATCTGGGTGTTCCTGATAGGCGTTTAGTCGAGCAGTTAACCCAGCGGCTGGCCATGCCCGGCGTGCTTTATTATCCCTGGCACGCAGCCATGCCAGCGCCGGAGGGCGCGACGGCAGACCACCGCCGAGGTACCTGGTGCTACTTACGTGACTGGCCTGCGCTGGCCGCCCGCTTTCCCAGCATGCCGCGCATGGTATGGCTGGAAAAGCCTCACTGGCTGGCAACACCGCCACTCAGCGCTTTCCGCCCTGCGGAGGAGCTACTACCCGCTATTATTGATAGGGTGCAAGCGTGGCGCTCCCCCCAGCAAGTGATGCTTTATTGCCCAGAAGAAGAGCACTACGAACGGCTGTTTTTAGTGCCCAACGACTGGCCGCATCAGGTGCCTCTTCCGCCAGCGGCGCGCTAGTCGGCATACGGCACTAAGGTTATATGACCACAAGGTTATAAGACCACAAGATTATCGCGGTGAATCAGCTCATGAGCTTCCACGTAACCAAGGATCGCTTCAATCTGATGGCTGGGTTGGCCCGCCAGCTGGCGCGCTTCATCGGCGCCATAGTTCACCAAGCCTTTGGCCACTGACGCACCCTGCTCATCCACGCACACCACCATATCGCCGCGTTTAAAGCCGCCCTGCACATTGCGCACACCCACCGCTAATAGACTAGAGCCTTTATCGCGCAGCACTTTGACCGCACCGGCATCCAGCACCAGCGTGCCACGCACCTGCAGTTGACCCGCCAGCCATCGCTTGCGCGCCGCCATGGGCACTTGATCAGGACGCAGCAGCGTGCCTAGCGCTTCGCCCGCCATTATCCGGTTGATGACGTCAGGCTGGCGACCGCTGGCAATCACCGTGACCGCCCCAGAGCGCGCCGCCAACTGCGCCGCGCGCACTTTGGTGCTCATACCGCCACGTCCCAGTGCCCCGCCGCTGCCTGCCACGGCGGCTAAGCGCGGGTCGTCGGCGCGCCCCTCACCAATCATCTGAGCGTTTGGATTGTGGCGCGGGTCGGCGTCAAACAGGCCTTCCTGGTCGGTCAGTAGCAGCAACGCATCCGCTTCCAAAAGATTAGCGACCAGTGCCCCTAGGGTGTCGTTATCGCCGAAGCGAATCTCATCGGTGACCACGGTGTCGTTTTCATTGATCACCGGCACCACGCGCATCTCTACTAGCGTGCGCAGCGCAGAGAGAGCATTGAGGTAGCGCTTGCGGTTAGAAAGGTCGTCATGGGTAAGCAGAACCTGCGCGGTGAGCATGTCGTGGCGGGCAAAGTGCTGCTCGTAGCACTGGGTCAGGCCATTTTGACCAACGGCGGCGGCCGCCTGCAGTTCATGCACGGCGCTGGGGCGCACCTGCCAGCCAAGACGCACCATGCCCGCCGCCACGGCGCCGGAAGAGACCAGCACCACTTCAATGCCTTGCTGGTGCAAGGCGGCGATTTGATCCACCCAGCCGCCAATAGCAGCTTCGTCCAGGCCGCGACCATCGTTAGTCAGCAACGCACTGCCAATCTTCACCACTACCCGCCGCGCACGACTTAGCGCGCTGCGGCCCAGGATTTGCTCGTTACTTTCCATGCGACCCACCTCAATCAGACGCCCATAAAAGGGGCCGCGCGAACGCAGCCCTCTTTTTTACCTACTACCTATTTTAGCTTACTACCGAACCCACCCGCTCAATACCACTAAGGGGCGTACTCGACTTCAACGTCGTAATCATCGTCGTCGAAATCTTCGTCATCTTCATCGTCGCGCTTACGCCGACGACCCAAACGATCTTCGGTACGCGCAACCGACTCTTCTTCCATGCGGCGGCGCATCTCTTCTTCACGGGCCAGCGCCTCTTCATCTTCGTTCTCAAGGCGACGCTGCTCGGTCAACCAGCGGTAAGCAGCCTGAACCAGCTTATCGGTGCCGTCACTGCTGATCGCCGAAATGCGGAACACCGGGCCTTCCCAGTTGAGCGCCTGGATAATCTTCTGGGCGCGCTCTTCACGCTCATCTTCCGGCAGCAGGTCAAACTTATTCAGCACCAACCAGCGCGGCCGCTCAGAAAGCGCCGGAGAGAACTGCCCCAACTCATGGACAATTGCCTTGGCCGCTTCCACCGGATCAGACTCGTCAAACGGTGCCACGTCGACCACATGAAATAGCAACCGCGTACGGGTTAGGTGCTTCAAAAAACGTAGCCCTAAACCGGCGCCTTCAGAGGCTCCTTCGATCAAGCCCGGTACGTCGGCCATCACGAAGTGCTCGTGCATCCCCAGTTTTACCACGCCCAAGTTGGGCACTAAGGTAGTGAACGGGTAGTTGGCGACCTTGGGCTTGGCGGCGGACACCGAGCGGATCAGCGTCGATTTACCCGCGTTGGGCATGCCCAGCAGGCCAACATCGGCCATCACCTTCATTTCCAGGCGCAGGTTGCGGCGATCACCGTCGGTACCTGGCGTCGTACGGCGCGGCGCGCGGTTGGTCGAGGACTTAAAGTGGATGTTACCCAAACCACGCCGTCCACCTTCGCCTACCAGCACCACCTGGCCAATTTCGGTGACATCGGCGATGACTTCCAGGGTGTCTTCATCAATTACCGTGGTGCCCACCGGAACTTTTACGTGCAGGTCTTCACCGGCCTTGCCGCTCATTTGACGACCCATGCCGCCCTGCCCGTTCTGGGCTTTATAGAAGCGCTGGAATTTAAAGTCGATCAAGGTGTTAAGCGCATCGTCACCAATCAGGTAAACGCTACCACCATGACCGCCATCGCCCCCATCAGGGCCGCCCCTGGGCACATATTTTTCGCGGCGAAAGCTCAGACAGCCATTGCCGCCTTTGCCCGCCTCAACAATAATCGAGGCTTCATCGACGAACTGCATTGGATTCTCCCGGCCGCTTCCGCCGCCCTAATATGCACTGCTGTTTTCCCAAATCTTTTCCCAAACCTTTATTACCACCAGCATACTGATAAAGACATGGTGGTAAAAACATCGTGGTAAAGCGTATTGGAAAAGAGATTTAACCGACAAAAAAGCCCCGCCATAGCGGGGCCTTTTTTTCTCGCAACTTTTTCTTACAGTTACGAGCATAGCACTAGCCGTTTAGGCAGAAACGATGCTAACGAACTTGCGGTTTTTCGGGCCTTTGGTCTCAAACTTCACAAAACCGTCGCTCAGAGCGAACAGTGTGTGGTCACGACCAAGGCCTACGCCTGTGCCCGCGTGGAAACGCGTGCCGCGCTGACGAACGATGATGTTACCCGCAGTCGCCGCTTGGCCACCGAAGAGTTTCACACCTAAGCGTTTGGACTCGGAATCGCGACCATTACGCGTGGAGCCGGCTGCCTTTTTATGTGCCATTGCAAAATCCTCCTAAGGGAATTGACCGCTTACGCAGAAATTCCGGTAATTTTGACTTCAGTGAACCACTGGCGGTGGCCCTGACGCTTCATGCTGTGCTTACGACGACGGAACTTGATGATGGTGACTTTATCGCCACGGCCGTGGGAAACCACTTCGGCAGAGACTTTAGCACCACTGATCATCGGCGCACCGATATTGAAGTCATCGCCGTCAGCGACCATCAGCACTTCTTCAAACTCAATCGTTTCGCCGGTAGCGACTTCGATTTTTTCAAGTTTGAGGGTTTGACCTTCTTGAACACGGTACTGCTTGCCACCGCTTTTAATAATTGCGTACATGTCGCTCTCCGGACTTGTCGTTAATGCCGGTTACGCCCCGCGTAACCAACGCTCATCGCCTTCCGCTCTTATCGACCTGCTGCGAGTGGCGCCCCTTTTGGAGCCATCTGACAGGGAGCATGATGAGTGGGTCGCGGATTATAACGACTATCTTCTCTTACCACAAGACCACAGGCCCTTGTCAATTGACACTACCCTCTCCTTATAACGGCGTATCATAACGTGACCACAGCGGGTGTCTTGACGCCCAACAGGCAGCCCCATAGCATGACCCCAACACATGATCACATTTACTCCACAAATACGGGCGGCACTTACCGCCTCCCGCTGCCGCGATGAACGGATCCCATGACTGCTAACGTCTCCTCAGCCCAGCCCGTCAGCCCAACGCCTTCACCGCTGCACGCCGTGGTGGCCGATGACTTCGCAGCCGTCAACCGGACGATTGTCGAGCAGCTCAACTCTAAAGTGCCGCTGGTCGAAACGATTGGTCAGTACATTACTGAAAGCGGCGGCAAGCGCCTGCGCCCTTTATTGGCACTTCTAGCCGCCCGCTCCCTCGATTACACCGGCGACAAGCATATTCCGCTCGCCACCTTAATAGAGTTTATGCACACCTCCACGCTGCTACACGATGACGTGGTGGATGAATCGCATATGCGCCGGGGTAAGAAAACCGCCAATGACGCCTGGGGCAATGCGCCCTCGGTATTAGTAGGTGATTTCCTCTACGCACGCTCGTTTCAGATGATGGTCGATGTAGGCTCGATGCGCATCATGGCGATCCTTTCTGGCGCTACCTGCATCATCGCGGAAGGCGAAGTGCTGCAGTTGACCAACATCGGCAACCCCAGCATCTCCGAAGAGGATTACTTCGAGACCATTTTGGGCAAAACCGCCATGTTGTTTGAAGCGGCTTCCCACAGCGGTGCCGTGCTGGCAGAAGCAACGCCGGAACAGGAGCGCGCGCTACAGTATTACGGCCGCTACCTGGGTCTCGCCTTTCAGTTAATTGATGACCTGTTGGATTACCAGGGCGACGCCGATGCCATGGGCAAAAACGTTGGCGATGACTTGGCGGAAGGCAAACCGACACTGCCGCTGATCCACGCGATGGAGCAAGGCACGCCGGAACAGGCCAAGCTGATTCGCCAAGTGATTCGCAATGGCGGGCTTGAGCAGCTAGACGCCGTTTTGGAAATTATTCACGCTACCGGCGCACTTAACTATACCCGCCAGCGGGCCGAAGAGATGGCCGATAAAGCCCTGCAGCAGTTAGATGCACTACCGCCCAGCGCCTACCGCGACAGCATGGCCCAGCTGGCCCGTTTAGCGGTTGATCGCCAAGCATAAATATTGGAGGATCGCACTGCCGAGGACTTGAAAAAACACGCCCGGCTAAGTATGATCCTCCTCCGTCGTTGAGCACAGATGAGCACAGCTCGGCAACTTTCGGAATATAGCTCAGCTTGGTAGAGCGCTGCCTTCGGGAGGCAGAGGTCGTAGGTTCGAATCCTGCTATTCCGACCAATAATTCAAAGACTTAGATGATAAGCAACCGCTTATTTTTGAATCAAAAGCATGGATCAACAGTCCAGCATCTGTCCAAATCATCTAAGCTCTTACCCGATAAGCCGGCCTCCATGGTCGGCTTATTCTCGTTTTGCGCATATCAATATTGAAGCCGAATATTCGACATAACCTTTGGACACGCATTAGGGGCTAACAGCACCCCTAGGCTTTTAATTTTAGAGCTTGTTAAAATTGCTGCAAGGCCTTCTACGCCACACTAAGCTCTGAGCAAGGTTCAAAGGCAGCCAGCGAATGTTTCAGCAATCTCATCATTAGCAGCTGCTACTAAAGGGCGTGCTCATCCTCTTTTCATATCTCGAACTCGTCAACATGAGTGAGTCTACGGTCACCTAAATTTCCACGCGACCAATAACCCCCTTGTCTCAGCAACCCGACAAGGCTCATATGATAACCGTCAAAAAAAGCTTTCAATGAAGGTCGGCTACCGCTGACACGTCGGTAATCTGAGTGGTGGTGGTTGTTTCTTATATCCCGCATATGCTTACCAAATTCGATAGGCACTTTGTAATCATAATAGGAAACGTCATTGTCTTCGGGTAAGTGAATGCCACGCAGGATTCTCTCCTTCGTGTTGTCAAAGTATTTTTGTGCCTCCTCGGTGAGCATAAGATCAGCTATTTCCCAGCTTAACTCAGTGGAGCCCTGGTCCCTTTTAAAAGCAGCCATATAGAATTCGTAAAGCCGACAAACCATCTCAGCATAGGAATTGTAAACAGCTAGTTTCCTCTCATACGTGCTTCCTTGAAGTCTTTTATCCTCAGCGGCTTTAAGAAAGCGGTGAAAGGCCAACTCAGCAAGCATAAACTCATGGTAAATAACCTCTACCAAGCGCCTATCCTTATCATCCCCAGCTTTAATTTTAGCCATATTGGTCTCCGTTCCAGTGTCAGATTCACGGTAGTTCATGGGGGTTATGCGACTGGTTTTCTTACAGGAACATATTGCAGATATCTCAGCACCTAAAAGAAAAAGATGTAGCCATGCCAGATAGCGTATCCACAACTGAGACCTTCGGCATACCCTATGATAAAGGTGTAGACAAGTTAACGCTGGGCAGCAGCCGAAGAGCTACAAATAGTCGTTTGGTTCATACAGAGGTCAGTAACAATGCACATTAATATCAACGAGGCTCAAAAGAAGCTCTCCCTACTCGCTCAAAAAGCAGTGGAGGGTGAAGAGATTATAATAATGGAGGATGGTAAGCCGGTTGCTCAGCTCGTTCCGTGCGAGAAGCCTCCGACGCGACTCACACAACTACTAGGTGCAATGAAAGACGAGATCCAAGTCACCGAAGGCTGGGATGAATCTCTTGAGGGCCAAGAGCTGATGGAATTTTATAAAGACAACCTCGGTTGAGTGGTTTCACCCTACGACTATGGGACATGAAGTGGCGTTTGCTAAATCTCCGGAGATTGCCTATGTCTGAGCTTAGAACGTGGCGCAGGCGGCCCATCAAAGACCGCCGCTCATATCAGTTAGTGGAGAGACTAACCGTTAGCTTCTCTCAGTTTCCAATCTCCGCAGCGCTTCTTGGAGATGGTCCTGTCTCAAATGAGCATAGTGCTTAACTGTCGTCTCGATACTGGCGTGCCCCATCAGGCTCTTCACCGTCGGCAGATCAACTCCGGCCATCACCAACTGAGATGCGAAATTATGGCGGAGCGAATAGATGTCTAGCTCTGTAGGTAACCCACCAAATTTCTTAATCTTCAACCACGGCTTCCGCATCGCACTGCTCGCAAGCATACGCTCCCCCTGGGCAAACCTCGGCGATGAAAATACATAACCTTTCCGTGGCAGCCCTTGATCCTCCCACCACAGTTTCAGCACTCTGGTTAAAGATTCCGAGAGGGGAAAATACTGGACCTTGTTCCCGTGATGCGCTGTTTTATCAAGCACCTTGGTGATAAGTGTAAAGTCGTTTTCAAGATGCTCCCATCGCAAGCTAAATATATCTCCAGGTCGAAAGCCGCCGTAATAAATGCAAAGCATGAATGGAACTACATGATCGGCATATGTCTTTTTATCAAGATCAGGCAAATACTGCTTACTGGCTTTTCTGCGTGAATGGCGTCTTTGTTGCTTGCGCTCGTCGGTGTAAAGCTGAAGGCCTCGGAAAAGACCATCCACTTCCTTCTGGTGAAGCACTCTTCGACGAACCGGAATAGGGAGCCCCTCACTCTCTACGGCTCCTGGTCGTTGCAACCTTGCCCCTTGTAGCGGATTGCGATCAATCACCTCCATCTCCACTGCGTAGTTAAGCATTGCTCGCAGCACATTCCATGAGCGCTTGATTGATGAATGCGCCAGCCCCCTCTTCTCACAAGCTATCTGCCAAGCAACCAGATCGAGTTTCTTCAGCTCTCTCAGAGAGCGATCACGCCAAGTGCTGAAGTCTCGCTTAAGCCGATCCAAATCACCGCTCCCGCTTTTATTACGTAGCAAGTGCTCTCGATAGTGGCCATCCCAAAATTCCGCTAACGTCATGAAAGTTACTTGATGCTTTTGACGCTCTTTTATCTCCTGACGTTGCCTCTCACGCTCAATATGCGGCTCTTTTCCTTTAGCAATATCAGCCACCCAGCCCGTTACAACTTCTCTAGCAATATCGGCTGAAACACTGGGCCACCTACCCACCTTCACTACAGGACGCTTTTGTTCGAGCTTAGAACGATACCGATAGAAGAAGGAAATCACTGTCTGATCACGACTGAACATACAAGAGAACCCCATGATCAGCGTGTCTCTAATTTCTGACACTTCATTCTTTCGCGCATCCTGTATAGCAGATTCAGTAATACGTCGAGAAATGACTTTTCGAGTCATCGATAAACCCTCAGCAGGCGGGACGTCTAAACGACCCGATGCAATTGCTTCGAGTCGATTTAGCCGTCCACTAACTGTCCCAGCAGGCTCTAAATGCATACTGAGACGTTGGACGGATGGTATGTCCAATAGCCTATGCCAAAGATAATTAGGCGTTCAATTTTTTGTTCAATCCCCGATTTTAGGCGCTTCTTTGTGAAGAATACGCCCCTTTCGGGAACAAACACGCTTGCAGTTGCGCTTTTCGGGAGGCAGAGGTCGTAGGTTCGAATCCTGCTATTCCGACCAAGAACACTATTAAAAACGGCCACTTAGCTAATATAGCAAGTGGCCGTTTTTTGTTGGGTGGCTGCTAGGTGGCATATAGGTTCCACTCCCCGCTGCTCACCAATAAAAGCACTGCGAAAAACAAACTAGCCTGCTAACAACTATGCTACGATTGGCGTTTGTGCTTTTCACTCCTTCCCCCTTCTCTTTATATGGAAAAGACCATTAGCCAGTTAACACATATTAAGGCCGTACTGCTATTTGCCAGCACCATGACCGTAATGTCGGGGGCGATTATCGCGCCTGCGCTGCCGGGTATCAGCCGCCATTTTCCTGACCAGCCGCAGGTGTTGATTCAACTGATCCTGACCATACCTGCGCTGATGATTACACTGTTCAGCCCACTGATGGGCTATCTAGCTGACCGGTTTGGGCGCAAGAAATTGCTGCTGATGATGCTGGGCATTTACGGTTTTGCCGGGGTCGCGGGCTTTTTCATCGACCGCGTGGATCTGCTATTAAGCTCCCGCGCACTGATGGGGATTGCGGTGGCCGGTATCCTCAGTATCAGCACCACGCTGGTAGGCGATTATTTCGATAGCACCGAACGTGCCCGCTTTTTGGGGCTGCAAAGCAGCTGCATGGCCTTGGGCGGAGTTGTTTTTATTAACCTTGGCGGAATACTTTCCGACTGGAGTTGGCGCGGCCCGTTTCTCCTCTACCTAACCGGCGTGCTTTTACTGCCCTATGCCTGGGCGATTCTTCAAGAGCCCAAAGCAAGCAGTGGCGTAACCGCTGATGTAACCGATGCCCCGGTGAAGGTGGATTATGGGCGGACCGGTCTTGCCTACCTTATCGCTATGATCAGTATGGCGATGTTTTATATGTTTCCCGCCCAACTCCCCTTCTTGCTCTCCCAGCAGGGCCAGATCAGTGGCATGGCGATCGGCATCGCGCTTTCAATGGCGGCCCTAACGGCCAGCATCGTGGCGTTTTGCTACGGCTACTACAAACCGTTTATTTCGGTGATGACGATCTATGTCTTAGGGTTCTTGCTGGCGGCCACTGGCTTTTTGATCGTTGGGTTCACCCAGAGTTACGCCATGGCCATTGTCGGCGCGGGGATTTCCGGTTTGGGCCTGGGTGCCTTTATGCCCAATACCACCACCTGGCTTATGAGAATCACTCCTCAGCGAGTACGGGGCCGGGTATTTGGCGGTTTTACCTCAACCTTCTTTTTTGGCCAGTTTATCTCCCCGGTGGTGGTCGCCCCGGCGGTGGTCTGGCTGGAGTCGCTACGTAATGTGTTTACCGCGATGGCACTCGTTTGCTGCCTGCTAGCCGTCGTTTTGATTATTCTGGGTAAAACGACATTAAAGGCAGACAGCAAGCTTTAACCTGTGGTGCTTCTGATTATGCAGGCGGGTGAATCAACCCCACCACGCTAACCAGAATCAGCACCGCGCCCAGCACACGGAAGAACAGCCCGGTGTCCGCTTTTAGCATATAGCGGTGGGCTTTCTCGCCCACCAAATGGCCAATAAAGGCACACGGCAGCAGCCACAGCTGGTGGATTAACTGCAGATCCACCCCCGCGATCAAAAACGAGACCATCTTGATCACCACTAGGATAAACCACAGCACAAACATGGTATCCCGTAGCTGCTCTTTGGCCACGTGGGTGGCGAACACCGCCACAATCAACGGCGCGCCAATCAGCGAAGTACCGCTGACATAGCCGCCGAGCGCCAGCAGAACGTAGTCAACGTACTTGTTCTTGCTCTTGAACGGCTTGTTCAGCACATAGCCAATGGCATAGATGATCACAATGCCGAAAATGATGCTGGTCATGACCTGTGCGGGTAGCGTCAACAGCCCTACCACCCCGACCAGCTTGGGGATGATCATGATTTTCAAGGCTTTAGTTAGATAGCCCCAATCGATATTACTCTCTGGCGACGTGGTACCAACACCCGCTTTCTGCAATTGCCGGTGCCCGCTCCAGGCGATCCAGCTGGAGAAAATCAGCAGATGAATGGCGATAATCGGCAAGAACACCAGAGGCTCGTTGACGACCAAAAGCAGGAAAGGCAGCGCCAGCACGGCGCCACCAAAGCCCAGGCTGGTTCGCACAAAACCGCTCCAGGCAAAAATTAGCCCGATCAACGCATACTGGTACCAGAGTAGATCTGTCATTGGCTCGCGTAAGGGTCCTAAATTAGGGGGGTGGGGTTGCCCAGCGACCACCAGCTTGGCAATAGCGCACGCACGCTGGCCTGGGCAAAACGATCATCCATTAATACCACAACCCCTTGATCTTCTGGACTGCGAATAACGCGACCCGCGGCCTGCACCACTTTAATCATGCCGGGTATGCGGTAGGTGTAGTCGTCGCCTTGCCCGAAGCGGGCGGTTAGGCGTGCTTTAAGCGCTTCGTTAAAATCGTTAAACGGCGGCAGCCCCAGGGTGGCGATAAAAGCACCGATCAACCGATCGCCGGGTAGGTCGATACCTTCCGCAAAGGCACCGCCCAACACCGCGAAGCCGATGCCTTTCCCCCCGGGCGTAAAGCGCGCCAGAAACGCCTCGCGCTGCGTTTCCGGCATCCCGCGGGTTTGGCTGAAAACAGGTACTTCCGGGTGCGCCTCGCGAAACCGCGCCAGCGTTGCGTCCAGGTAGGCAAAGCTGCTGAAAAACGCTAAATAGTGGCCGGGCTTGCGCTGATACTCCTGCGCCAAGGTCGCCACTATGGGATCGATTGAGGCATCCCGATCACGAAAGCGCGTCGAGATATCGCTGCGTATACGCACCTCAAGCTGACGCGCAGCAAAGGGGGACGACACTTCCCGCCATACCGTGTTTTCCGGCAGGCCGAGGAGATCCCGATAGTAGTGAGCGGGGGTTAGTGTTGCCGAAAATAGCACGCTTGCATGGGCTGCTTTAAACCGCGGGGCCAGAAAATCGGCGGGTATCAGATTGCGGAGACCCAGCACCGCCCGTCCGCGGCCCTGGCGGATAAGGTCACACAGCGAATGCTCGCCAAAGTGCTCTGCCAAGCGGCAAAACGCCAATGCCTCAAATAGCAGTTCTTGGAGTTCTAGACTGGCGTCTTCGGGGTGCTCACCCAAGTGATCGGTAATCGCAGCACCGACCTGCTGGGCAGCGTTTACAAGCTTCTCGGGCAGCGCCGTTTGCAGTCGATAGGCCGGCTTCCCCGGCTCGCCCTCCTCTTCCAGCCCCGCCTCTTTAATCGCGGCCTGCCACTGGCGAGCCAAACGACCTAAGGGCCGGGAGAGCGGCTTTGGGGCAGCGCGACGCACCCGGTTAAAACGCTGCTGATCGAGTTCGGCGCTATACATGCCGCGGGCGCGCTCCACCAGATTATGCGCTTCGTCGACCAGCACGCCAGTCCGCCAGTCGTTGGCTTGGGCCAATCCATGCAGCAGCGCGTGGCTATCGAACCAGTGGTTAACGTCGCCGACGATCACATCCGCCCAGCGCGCCAGCTCCTGACCTAGATAGTAGGGGCAAACATCGTGGGCCAACGCCACCTCGCGCAGCGCGGCGCGATCTAACCAACCCTGATCCACAGCCGCTTGGCGGGCGGCAGGCAGGCGGTCGTAAAAACCGGCTGCCAATGGGCACGACTCGCCGTGGCAGGCGCGATCGGGGTATTCGCAGGCCTTCTCACGCGCCACCAGTTCCAATACACGCAGAGGAAGGTCTTCTTCTCGAAGTGTTGCCAGGGCATCCAACGCCAAGCGGCGGCCGGGGGTTTTCATGGTGAGAAAGGCGATTCTATCAAGCTGCTGACGTGGCATGGCCGAAAGCATGGGAAACAGCGTGCCCATGGTTTTACCTATACCGGTGGGCGCCTGGGCGAGCAGGCAGCGTCCGGTGCTGGCAGCTTTATAAACGTCTTCGGCGAGTTCACGCTGACCGGGGCGAAACGCAGCATGGGGAAAGCGCAGGGCCTGCAGGCCACTATCGCGATCCTGACGATGAACGGCCTCCTGTTCTGCCCAGGCGAGGAAGCGTTGGCACTGCTCGACAAAGAATGCCTGGAGTTCGTCGGCAGTGGCGTCCTGGCTGATTAGGGTCTCCTTGCCGCTGGCGATCTCCAGGTACACCAGCACCAGCGTAATGCGCTCCAAGCCGCGCGCTTTGCAGAGCAGCGCGCCGTATACCTTGACCTGGGCCCAATGGAGGGCACGCTGATTATCCGCCATGCGCTCTAAACTGCCGCGGTGGGTTTTAATCTCTTCCAAGCGATTGGCCACGGGGTCAAAACCATCGGCGCGACCGGTGACTCGCAGCCCTTCAAAAGCACCCGAGAGCGGCAGTTCGGCGATATAGCCCTCCCCCCGCCGACTGGCGACGAGAGTGTGCCCTTCGATGCCTTCCCGCGCGCTGGGCGCCGGGGTAAAGCGGTGATCGAGATCACCCTCTCGGGCAGTGAAATCACACAGCGCCCGCACCGCCACGCGGTAGGTCGCGCTCATGCCGGTCGCTCGTCGCTTTCCGCCCACCGCACGTAACATACCGCGACGGGTATCTCGTGACGGTGAAAAAACGTCAGCCAGCGGCGCTGGTTATCCTGTAGCCGATCACCGGGGCCTTTGACCTCAATCATCCGATAGCGTGGCTCACCAACGGGCGCATCGGGCATAAATTGAATCAAGTCCGGCAGCCCGGCCCGGTTGGCTTTTAGATCACCCAGTAGCCGTTCGAAACACAGGCGCAGGTGTTCGGCGGGAATACACGCCAGCGCCAGCTCAACCAGCGGTTCATCAACAATTGTCCAGTGCACAAAGGGGGACGCCAGGCCGTGTTTCTCCCGCCAGGTCGATCGAATCACCTCTTGGTAGCTGCCGTCTTCCAGGCGCGCCAGGCAGGCATCGAAGGCGCCTCGCCGCCGTGCCACAAAATCGTCGCGGTATAAGTCCGCCGGGCCATTGTGGAAGGGGTGGAAGAAAGCACCCGGCAGCGGGTCGAAAATCGCGGGCCAGCAGAGCAGACCAAACAGCCCAGTGAGTAGACTGTTTTCCACATAGCAGACCGGCGCCTGGGGTTCGCTAAGAGACTCCACCACGGCGCGTTCAACCCACTGCGGCCCAGGCAATGATAAGTCCCAGCGCTCATGGGCGGGTTCGGGGTCGCTCGGCTCAGCAGGCAGTTTAAGCCGCCGCTGCAAGCGTGGCAGAATCCTCGTCAGCGCCTGGTGCTCGGTTTCGTTGGGGCTGCTATTAAGCGCTTGGGTCGCCAGCTCAAAAGCCGCTAGATGTTCGCCTTGGCGCTCCAATACACGCAATTTCCGAATGCGCGCCTCGCTACTGCCTGACTCGCTATATAGTTTCAACGCCAGCGCCGAGTCTCCGCTACGCTCCGCCTCTCTACCCAACTGCAGCAATAACCGTGCACGCCGCGTGGCCAGCCAGCGGTTATCCGCGGGCGGCGGCACCTCAAGATGTAGATCGGCGGGCAGCTCGCCGACGTCCAGACGTTGGCGCAGACGATGGAGCGCTAAATAAGTGTCCACTTCCTGGCGCGACTGGAAAGCGCGGGACTGCAGGGTAAAAGGCACCGACTCGAAACGCTGAAGGCCAAGCTCGGTCAACACGAACTCGGCCCAGTCCTGGCGCAGGTTACCGAAGAACATCAGCCGCAGGCGGTCGCAAATATTCATTACGGTGAGGCGCACCACACGGTCAGGCGCGTTGGCCCACCAGATCTGTAGCGTAGCGGTGTGTGTGAGCTGGCTTGCCAGCGTGTCGTAGAGCACGGTTTTGGCGCTAGAGGCGCTAAGCCCAGCGGCGCGTATCTCGTCGGCAAACACCTGACGTAGCTCGGCAAGGCGTAGCTGGTTAAACAACTCATCAATGCTAAGCGCAGGATCACTTTCGACCCAGCCCAACGCGATCAATGGTGCTATTGCGGCGGGACTGTCACCGACCTCGGCATAGCTTAATTTGCTGAGTCGAAACAGCTCACCTTTGCGCATTACCATGCGTACTAGCAGCGCTTGAGAAGCCTGCGGTAAGCTTTTGAACTGTTCAAGAAAGGCCAGCTCGTCTGCTGCAAGCAGATCAGCGTGGCGCTCCCCCACCCAGGCCAAGACGAAGCGAAAGTTCGTCAGGTAATAGAAGGGGTCATCGAGCGAGGCGGTAGGCGTAGCGAAAGCACTGTTCATTTATCCATTATAACAGTGCGACGGTTACGCCGTCATGGAGTATAAGGGGCTAGGCGTTAAGAGCGTTTTTACCCCACCCGGTGCTGCTTGAGTACGGTGAGGCTTCGCTCTTCTTCACTTAACGCCCCTGGGCTTTGCGGCTGGGAAGGCGCTTGGCGGGTGCCGACCAGCACGTACCATTCTGCCTCGGAAAGGCAGGTTTGGCACCAGCGTCCCAGGGCGGCGGCACTCTCTTCGCGGCTAGTCTCACCGCAGCGGTAGTCGTTTGCCAGGTGAAGGAGGTCTTGACGGGCGGTACGCGCACGGGCATTGCCACCGTGCACTTTTGCCAGCGGGCAGCGTCGGTCATAGGCGGCGTTGGTTAACGCATTAAGCCAACGCTCTAGTTCATGTTCCTGAATTCCACCATACACTGCCACGCTTGAGCTCCCTGCCCCGTTGAAAGGGCGATAGCCTGCCCGATTTAGGGGCCGCTGTCACGGTTAACCTTTACCCTTGTTTAGATGCTGTTCCAGACCTTTTCATGAGGCCTGTTCAAAACCTTGTAACACGTTGACTACATTGACACCTATTTCATCTACCGCATAGCCTCCTTCCATCAGAAATACGCAAGGCAGGCCTGCTTGTGCCAAGCGCTCACCTAAGGCGATGAAATCAGCGCTGGTAAAGGTGAAGGCGCTTATTGGGTCACCTTCAAAGATATCGACCCCTAGCGATACAATCAGGCACTCACACTCTGCGGCGTTAATTTTCGCCAAGGCCTGCTCAAGTGTGGCCATCCACGTGGTAACGCTGGTGCCCGGCGGCAATGGGTAATTGACGTTAAAGCCCTCGCCTCTTTCCTCGCCGTTTTCATCAGCGTAGCCCAAATAGTAAGGAAAGGTGACTTCCGGGTCGCCGTGTAGTGAGATAAATAGTACATCGTCACGCTTGTAGAAAATTTGCTGAGTGCCGTTGCCGTGGTGGAAGTCAACGTCAAGAATGGCAACCCGGCGCTTGCCTGCATCCAGCGCTCGTTGGGCAGCAATGGCCGCATTATTGAAGAAGCAGTACCCGCCAAACTGATCAAAAGCGGCATGGTGACCCGGTGGTCGGCATAAACCAAAACTAGGTTCGCCGGTGTGGAGCGTATGTTCTACCGCGCCTAACGCCACGTCTTTACTCGCCATGGCAGCTTCAAAAGTACCTTCTGAAATCGACGTTTCCGCTGCCAGCGCGTAGTAACCTAACTGACCGCTGATAGAGTGCGGAATGCGGTCACTGCGCATGGTACGGGCTGGCCAAATATTGGGAATCGCCTCACCCTCGTGCCCGGCTGCGCCCCACTCTTTCCAACAGTTGGCTAAAAACGTCACGTAATCCTTATCATGTACTGCTAATACCGGCGCTAACCCATAGGCGCTGGGGGTACGAATATCGCCAAGGCCGGATTGACGAAGATGCTTAAGCACTAGATCAAGGCGTTCGGGGCACTCAAACGGGGTCACCAACGCGCCGTCGTGTAATTCCGTGCGCGCTTGGCGCAAACGGCTGTCCTCTGAGTAAAACGTTAGCATGTGGGTTCCTTAATCTACGCCTAACGGAAAAGAGTCTAGTTAGCTGCTAATTGTACAGGCCACTGCTTGGCCCAGCAGCGCTTTTGGCTCGGCGTTTGTTGCTTTAACTGATATTCAGCCCGGCTTGCGGCGGCGCGGTCTTCAAACGGTTCGGCGCCCAGCAGCGCAACAGGAGGATTTGCACGGGTATAGCGCGCCCCTTTGCCTGTGCAGTGCGCTTGATAGCGCTTCGCTAGGTTATTGGTAATGCCCGTGTAGGTACCGCGCTGGCACTCCAACAAATAAACATACCACTGCTTTTCGGCAAGCTGGCTATCGCTTGGCAAGCTAGTCACTCGTTTGCCTCGTAATAGGGTATTGAATCGGTCGATAGCGAGGCTATAAAGTTTTTTAAGGCCTCAATTGACATCGGCTTCGCTAGCCCAAAACCTTGAAATACATCGCATTGATAGGCCATTAAACGTAGATGCTGCTCTTCAGTCTCGACGCCTTCCGCTACCACTCTTAGCCCCAGGTGGTGCGCCATGGAAATAATGCCTTGCACGATGGCGGCATCATCGCCGCTATGGGTAAGCTCGCGGATAAAGCTACGATCTATTTTTACTGTGCTGATCGGCAGGAGTTTTAAATAGCTTAAGCTTGAAAAGCCGGTGCCGAAATCATCGATCGATACACTTATCTGCATACTCCGCAGCGCTTGAAGGGTATCAATCGCCGCTTCGGTATTATCCATCAGGATTCCTTCGGTCAGTTCTAAAGATAACTGTTCCGGCGGTAACCCCGTGTCTAACAACGTTTGGCGCAGCGTGGTCAGAAAACTAGCACGGTTAAATTGAAGCGGTGATAGGTTAACAGCGACTTGAACGGGGCCTAACCCGCCTAAGGTTAACGCCTGCATATCTAAGCAAGCACGTTTAAGCACCCATTCACTAATCGGTATGATCTGGCCGGTGGCTTCAGCGAGCGGTATAAAGAGTGATGGTGAAATCCACCCTTTACTCGGGTGTTGCCAGCGTAGCAAAGCCTCAACGCCCGCCAACTGACCACGCTGGTCGATCAATGGCTGATAATGCAGCTGGAAGGCCTCCCGCTCGATTGCTTCTTGCAGGTCATTGCGTAATACCATCCGCTCGCTAACTGAGTCGGTAAAGGCCTCGGTAAACCACTCATAGGCGTTACGGCCCTGCTGCTTGGCTTTGTACATCGCCATATCTGCCTGCTGAATCAGCATTTGCGGCTGCAGGGTAGTGTCTTGACTGAGCGCAATGCCAATACTGGCGGTGAGGTAAAGCTCTTGTTCGTCGAGGCAGTAAGGCCGCGCCAATGTCGTTAACATGCACTCTACACGCTCTACGACCTGTGCTTCTTCTTCGATATCGGCAAGTAAAATCACAAACTCATCGCCACCTAGCCGCGCCACTGTATCCTTTGGCCCTAAGGTAGATTGCAGGCGTCTAGCCACCTCGATTAACACCCGATCCCCTACGGCATGGCCGAGATTATCGTTTATCGGTTTGAAATCATCCAAGTCAACAAATAGCACCGCTAATCGCAGTTCGCCTTGCTGTAAAAGGGTAAATTGCGCCAGTAGCTTATCTTCAAACAGCGCACGATTAGGTAATCGAGTTAAGTCGTCATGGCTTGCGTGATAAGCCAGCCGCGCTTCGTACGCCTTGTGTTTAGAAATATCGTGTTGAACACCCACAAAATGGGTAACGCGTCCCTCTTGATCACGCACTGGAGAAATATATAAATCGTTCCAAAACGGCGTACCATCTTTACGATAGTTGCACAGGGTCACGTGCACATCACGCTGTTCAGCCAAGTGACGACGCATTTTCGCCACAATGGCAGGATCGCTATCTCTGCCCTGCAGAAACCGACAGTTGTGACCAATAACATCTTCCTGCGTATAGCCCGTCATGGTGGTAAACGCTTTGTTCGCATACAGGATGGGCATATTAGGCAGATTGGCATCAGCGATCAGCACCCCGTTAACACTGGCTTCAACGCTGCGCTCCAAGGTGCGTAATTGTGTTTGCTGAGCGCGGCTGATAGTCACGTCTTGAGCAATGCCGTAGATGCCGACAACGTTGTTATTGATGCTAATCGGCAGGGCAATCACATCTAAAAGATGGGACTCCCCGTTACGATCAAGAATAGAGAGATCAAAACGAGTAATCTTTTCCTGGATGGCAATTGCAAAATGCTGATCGACACGCTCTTTGTCGTCAGCATTAATAAAATGCGTAAAATGCTGATCTAGAATTTCGCTCTGCGTATAGCCGGTGATAGTAACGCAACTCGCGTTAGCGGTAACAAAGCGGCCTTCGCTATCCAGTGAAAACACCGCATCAGGATGATAGGTAAAAAGCGAGCGGTAGCGTTGTTCGCTCTCTGCCAGTGAAAGCTGCGCCGCGGTTAGCTCTCTAGTGCGTGCGATGCCTACGCCCACCAACCCTAAACTAAATGCCAATAGCCAGCTGAGTAGCAGCCCTCCCATGGCAACGGTGACAGGCATAAAGCTCATCATATACCAGTTATAATGGGCACCTGGGTAGGCGTGTAATGTGAAGTTGACCCCTCCCGGCAAGCCAGCGCGCCGCGATGCCAGCGCCATATCTGGCGTTAACACGGGGTCAGCACTAAACCCTGCTGGGTGCAGTATAAGCAGCGTTTCTGTGCCACGATTAATACTGACTTGGAAAGGCCCTAGCGCCATTCGCAGCTCATTATTGAGCATTTGCGAGATATCAAACGTCGCCAGCAACTGCTGGTTACTGCTCTGGGTAAGGATCGTCAGCAGTATCCGCTGGGGGTGAGTCGCATCTGGAATCATTAAGCGCGGCTGGCCAAGCGGAACGCTCAACCAGTTCGTTACTCGCGGCTTGGTTATTTGCTGTTCAAGCCACATTTGCTCATTAGTGGTGCGAGTGGTCGACCACAAGCGTTGTTTCTCTTCACTGAGTAGCATTATGGCTTTTAAGCTGGGCATGTCGCGGAGATAACTCTGGGCATCTTGGGTCAATAAGGCCGCGTCAACATCACCTCCCGCTGCATCCAAGCGCTCGGCCATACGCTGCATCTGGTCTAAACGGGTACGCATCGCCTGTTCGGCATTGAGCTGTACATTATCCAGTAGGTACATGGCTTGTTGATGCGTGGCTGAATGTTGCTGCATGCTGAGTAGCAGCCACACAACGCTACTAATGGCCACGCCGGTTAACGCCGCAACGACAGCCCAACGGCCCGGATTAAGGCGTTCTGGCTGTCGACGCCCTCCAATGGCGACCAAAGCGGATCCCAGCAGCACAGCGAAAACCACCACTGCCACAGGTGATGAGGAAAACAGCGGGCTTTCTACTTCGACACCACTCCATAAACGTACAATGACTAGGCCTAAGAAGAGCCATAAAACAGTACCAGTCGCCAGCCATAGACACCGGCGCCGAAAGGTAGCAAACCCAATCAATAAACACAGCGCGACTGCTAGTAGCATCAAAGCGGCTATCGAAGTAATCCGCAGCTGGCCGGTTAACCAGGATCCCTGCTGCCCGCCCGCCCATTGATTGTGCACCAGGGTATACACCAGCATGGCCATCAAAAAATAAGCACAGATCACGCGCAACTTACGCCAATGCTGCAATGCTGCCAGCAGGCCAACACCTAACAGCAACGTTAAGAGGGCTGCGTCAGGTACCAATGACACTGCGAACAGCGCGTACTGAGCACCCATTCCAAACACTAGCCCCGCCACGCCCATAAAAAGTAGCGCTGATGCGACCATCAAGAGCAGTGTTTCCAACGCCAAATCACGGGTATTAATTGGCATGTACTACGGAACTCCTACTTAGCACGACACTGACGGCTAACGTTCAAACGCGACGCTTTCCGACAGTGACTTCAACAGCGTGTACTGATGGTTAAGATAATCGAGATAGTCGTTAAGTGGACGGAAATCGATTAGGGAACCATGGCTATGCTCAATAGTGCGCGCCAGCGTCGGCTGAGCCAATGCCTGCTCAAAGGCATTAGCCAGTATCGCCAATCTTTCGGGGGGAGTGTTCAACGGTGCAAAGACGCCGCGATCCGTCGTGTTCACTAAATCAATTCCCTGCTCTTTTAACGTAGGGATCGATGGCAGCCCCGTTAATCTATCCTCACCGGCCACGCCCAGCGGCGTAAGTGCATTGGTAGCAAATAACTGGCTTGCTGAAGGCAAGTTAAGCATCGCGAAGTCGACCTCACCAGCAAGTAATGCGGCCACTTGTGACCCGGTGTCAGGGTAGTGAATAAACGCTATCTCTTGGGTGTCGATACCGGTTTTATGAAAGAAGTGCAGCCAAAATAAGTGGTCAGTGGAGCTTGGGATCACGCCAAACATCAACGGTTCGTCTTGTTCTGCGACTAACGCCGGAATATCACTGGCGCGTTGAGCAGCGTGACCGGCATAAGTAGCGGGTATATTGACTGTTCGCGTGAGTAGGGCGACAGGCGCAAAGGCATGATGAGAATAAGCGGAGAGTCCCGCAAAGTAAGCAAGGTCTATGGTTTGGTGGCTACCAAGCAGTGTATGGCCATCGGCATCGGCCTCTTTAACGACTTGAGAGCCACGTGTCGCGCCGCTGCCCGCAATATTAACGACCATAATAGAGGTATCAAGATAGGCCTGTGCTTCTGCCGTTATTTCACGAAACAGTACATCGGTGGCACCGCCGGGACCAAATGGAACAACCAGCGAAATATTGTTGGTGGGATAGGGCTTATCTGCCAGCGTAGCAAAGCTCCAGATGCATAACCACGCTCCCAGCCACCCCGTAAGCGCTATTCTTAAGTGCCTACTTAAGCCACCATTTCCCCTTTTATGTCTTAACGCTAATCCCTGTTGCGGGCTCATTTTTTGCCTCATTTTGCTTAGCGCTTTGCGCCTACTCACCGCAACATACCTTTAATTTACGCCCGCTACCACATAAGCATGGGTCGTTTCGGCGTGGTTTTAAGCGGGTAAGGGTGGGCGTGCCATCGATATACCACCAGCGTTGCTGCTCTTGAACGAAGCGAGACACTTCTTCTAAGACATGCCAGCCTTTTGGCTCTCGACCACGCTCATGCTTATGCTCACGCGCGCTCTCATAAAAACAGGCACGAAAATGCACATAGCCACTATTGTCGAGCGGCGGCTCTGCGGAGACGATAGATAGCGATTTCCACTCAGCGTTCGGATCAGGCGCCAGCTCTGCAGGTCGGGTAGTGGGGTGCCATGTCGCCAGCAAGTAGTCGCTCAATCCTAATACAAAAGCCGAATAGCGAGAGCGCATCAAAGCTTCAGGTGTGGGGGCACGTTCGCCTTGATGATAGCGGCCACAGCACGTATCAAGCGTTAATTGGCTACCACAGGGGCAACTTAGTTCAGTTGTGCGGGTCATAAAAAAGCTCTTTAGTCACATCTTCAATAGCCTAACCGATACGTCCTATGCGCGTCGCTCGGCGTGTATCACTATTGTTTCGATATTTATGCTGCGTTAGGTATATAGTGGTGGGGCAATACATTCAGACGATGGGGTACGAAACACGATCGATCATTCTTTCCAAAATTTTTGGAGGTTCTCCTATGAAGGTCTTTAAACCGGAATGGCAGTGCACGTTTAGCGTAAACGAAGGCGCGGAAGAATCAGCAACTTGGAAAGAGAGAATCGCGTGGAGACTCAGGGGAGTTGCGGATCGGCTGGAAGGTGGTGGACGCACGGTAAAAATCGATTATCGAGTGACGCCAGCGGTTAGCCCACAGGAAGTCGATACTTGCTTAGGCAAGGGCTTTGAAGTAACTCAGCGCCTGCTAACGCAGTTAGCCCAACAGCAGGCGTGCGAAGATGTGATGCGCCATGCCAAAGCTGAGCTGTTTGAAGAACACCCTCAGCATTAAATTGATTTAAATTGGCACGGTATAAAAAAATCCCACTCCTTTTAAAGGGTGGGATTTTTCTTGGATGGCCCTAACCAGTTTAAGCGGGCCTTTCGAGCGCACTGCTCATTTTGGCTAGAAAATCCTCGCACGCTTCAAGCTGCTCAATATCGATGTACTCATCGGGCTGATGCGCTTGAGCGATGCTGCCGGGGCCGAGAATAATGGTTTGTAAACCCTGCCCTTGGAACTGCCCCGCTTCCGTGGCGTAAGCCACTGCGTGATTGCAGCAAGCGCTAGGCAGATGGTCTTTGGCTAAGCGAAGCACCTGATCGTTATCCCGGTCGGCCAGACCTGGCACCGTGACGTTAAGGGGCTCAGTGGTAATTTCAACGTGCTTGCCCTTGGCCTGCAGTTCAGCGCTTAGCTGCGCGCAAAACGCCTCAAACCGGGCATATATTTCGTCGAAGGTGTCCGTTGGCAGGTGTCGAATTTCCCACTCAAACTGGCACTCACGGGCCATAATATTAATCGCCGTACCGCCTTTGATTTTGCCAACGTGTAGGCTGGTGTGAGGCACATTAAAGGCCTCATCGACGCGCCCTTCTTCCACCAACGCCGCCATGGTGTCCTCAATAAAGGTCACCAATCTTGCCGCCACATGAATGGCAGAGGTGCCCTGATTGACCTGGCTGCTATGAGCTTCGCGGCCTACCACCGTGGTGCGCAAGTTGGTCGCCCCTTTTTGCGCCACCACTGGCTGCATGCTGGTCGGCTCGCCGACAATCACATGGGCGGTGGTGGAGTAGTGCTCGTAAAAGCGCTTAATCAGGCTTGGTGCCCCCACGCAGCCGATCTCTTCATCGTAAGAGAAGCCCAGATAAATCGGCCGCTGCAAAGGCGCCTCAACCCACTTGGGCACCATGGCCAGTACGCAGGCGATAAACCCTTTCATATCGCAGGTGCCACGCCCATAAAGGCGCCCATCACCGCCATCGCGTAGGCTAAACGGATCGCTCGACCACGGCTGGCCCGCCACGGGCACTACATCGGTATGCCCGGAAAGCATTACGCCGCCCGGCGCCTCCGGGCCAATTCTTGCCACCAGATTGGCTTTGGTCCCGCAAGGGCTCATCACGCGTTCAGCGCTAACGCCATACTCAGCCAAATAGCGTTCAACGTACTCAACCAGCGCCAAATTGGATTCGCTGGAGGTAGTGTCGAAGGCGACCAGTTTTTCGAGCAACTTAATGGCGTGGGACATGATGTTCTCTTTCCAGAATGACTTACGACTAACCCTAACACTCCCATCAAGTTAAACCTACAGTGCTTCCTTAGCGTTGAATGTCATTGCGTATTCACCTCGCATTCATCAAAACGTCACCTACACTTTCTACTGTTCAGTGCATCCAAAAAAACTTAACAAACGCATTGCACGCCTGATCGAATTCAGGCCCACAAGGAGCTGTTATGTCACGTTTTACACTGCACACGCTTGCCGTTGGTGTGGCGACTGCGAGCCTAAGCCTATCCGCCCAGGCTGCAACGGAAGTTAGTTGGTGGCACGCCATGGGCGGCCAACTCGGCGAAATCCTTGAAGGCATCACTGAGGATTTTAACCAATCTCAGGACGACTACCGGGTTACGCCCAGCTATCGCGGCACCTATGCCGAGACCATGACCGGTGCCATTGCCGCCTTCCGTGCCAATGAGCAGCCGCATATCCTGCAAGTCTTTGAAGTCGGCACCGGTACCATGATGAACGCCGAAGGCGCCATCTACCCGGTCTATGAGCTGATGGAAGAGCACGGTCGCGCTTTCGATAACGATGCCTTCCTGCCCGCCGTCGTCGGTTACTACACCGACACTAACGGCAACATGCTGTCGTTCCCGTTTAACTCCTCCACGCCGATTATGTATTACAACCGCGACATGTTTGAGGAGGCGGGCCTCGACCCCGAGCAGCCCCCTGAAACATGGGAAGATCTGGCCGAAGCGTCTCGTCAAATCGTCGAATCCGGGGCGGCCAGCTGTGGTTTCACCTCTTCCTGGCCGAGTTGGGTGATGCTGGAAAACTTCTCCGCCATGCATAACTCGCCGCTCGGCACGCTAGAAAACGGCTTTGGCGGTATGGACACCGAGCTGAACTTCAATAATGAGCTGGTTGCCCGCCACTGGGACAACCTTCACGACTGGCAGGAAGAGGGCATTTACCGCTGGGCGGGCCCCGGCACCGGGCCGGATTCTGAGCCGATGTTCTACTCTCAGGACTGCGCCGTCTTCTTTGGCTCCTCAGCCTCCCGCGCCGATGTGGCGGCCAACGCCGAGTTTGAAGTCGGCTTCGGCATGCAGCCCTACTACGCCGATGTAGACGGCGCACCGCAAAACTCGATTATCGGTGGCGCCACCCTATGGGCACTGCAGGGGCATAGCGATGACGAGTACGCAGCCATTGCAGCATTCTTTGAGTACCTCTCCCAACCCGAAGTACAGGCTGATTGGCACCAGCAGACCGGCTACCTGCCCATCACCCAAGCCGCTTGGGACTTGAGCGAAGAGCAGGGCTACTACGACGAGAACCCCGGTGCGGATATTTCGTTGAAACAGATGACCCTCAACGAGCCGACCGAAAATTCGAAAGGCCTCCGTTTTGGTAACTTCGTGCAGATTCGCGACATTATCTCTGAAGAGATGGAAGCCGTGATGACCGGTGGCAAATCGGGCCAGGAAGCGGCGGACGACGCAGTGGAACGCGGCAATGATCTGCTGCGCGACTTTGAATCCGCCAACCAGTAAATAAGCACTCACTTCGCCGCCTGCCCTATAAAGCAGGCGGCGCTTTCGTTTGTTGATGCTTGTATTTGCTAATAATTTTAGAGCTGCCCATGCAAACTAAACGCATGACGTTTCCGGGGCGCTGGCTGCCGTTTGCGCTACTGGCGCCCCAAGTGATCATCACCCTAATCTTTTTTATCTGGCCAGCAGGCCAAGCGCTGTATCAGTCGTTACTACGCGAAGACGCCTTTGGGTTGCGCTCCACTTTTGTCGGCCTTGAGAACTTTGCCCGTTTATTTCGTGACGGTAGCTATCTCAATTCGCTGTCGGTCACGGCCGTATTCGCCGTGGGCACCACGCTGGTATCGATGTCGGTAGCGCTCCTGCTCGCCAGCACCGTCAATCGGATGATCCGTTCGCGTAGCACCTACACAACGCTGCTGGTATGGCCCTACGCCATTGCCCCCGCTCTGGCGGGCGTTTTGTGGTGGTTTATCTTCAACCCCTCCATCGGCATTGTGCCCTATATGCTGGAAATGGTCGGCTACCAGTGGAACCACCGCAACTCGGGCAGTGACGCCATGCTGCTGGTGATTTTAGCCGCTGCCTGGAAGCAGATCTCCTACAACTTTTTGTTCTTCCTGGCGGGCTTACAGTCCATTCCACAATCGCTGATTGAGGCTGCTTCTATTGATGGCGCCAGCCCCATAAAACGCTTCTGGACGATCATTTTTCCGCTGCTCACGCCCACCACCTTTTTCCTGATGGTGGTTAACGTGGTGTACGCCATGTTCGACACCTTCGGCATTATTCACACCACCACCCAAGGCGGCCCGGCGCAGTCGACCAATATCTTGGTGTACAAGGTCTACGCCGATGGTTTTGTGGGCCTCAACCTGGGTTCCTCGGCGGCTCAGTCGGTGATCCTGATGGTGATTGTGGTAGTGCTAACGGTGATTCAATTCCGCTTTATCGAGCGGCGCGTTAACTATTAACAGACGTTCGGTTAATCCGGCCTTGTTGGAGTGTTGTGATGGTTGAAAACCGCCCATGGGCCAATTTTTTCGCCCACACCGTGTTGATCATTGGCGTGGCACTGGTGATTTTCCCGGTCTATATCGCACTGGTGGCGTCGACCCAGGCGCCGGGGGACTTGCTACGCGGCACGATACCGCTGCTGCCCGGCAGTCATGGGATCGAAAACTATAAGTTGATGTGGCAATCGGGCGTATCGTCGGCTAACTCACCGCCCGCCGCCCAGATGCTGTGGAACAGTTTTATCATGGCCATGGCGATCACGGTGGGTAAGCTGTCGATTTCGCTGCTGTCAGCTTTCGCCATCGTCTACTTCCGTTTCCGCTTTCGGATGTTCTTTTTCTGGCTGATCTTCGTCACCCTAATGCTGCCGGTTGAGGTGCGCATTATCCCCACCTTCCAGGTGGTGGCGGACCTCAATATGCTGAATAGCTTTGCCGGGCTGTCGATCCCGTTGATTGCCTCAGCCACCGCGACCTTCCTGTTCCGCCAGTTCTTTATGACCATTCCCGAAGAGATGCTCGAAGCCGCGCGGGTCGACGGCGCCGGGCCGATGAAGTTCTTTAAAGACATTTTAATACCGCTTTCGGTGACCAATATCGCCGCGCTGTTTGTGATCATGTTTATCTACGGCTGGAACCAGTACCTCTGGCCGCTGCTGATCACTACCGACCCCGACTACACCACCATCGTGATGGGCATTCAGCGCATGACCTCGGAAGAGAACCCCCAGTGGCACCTGGTGATGGCTGCGGTGGTGATGGCCGCGCTGCCGCCGGTATTAGTGATTCTGTTTATGCAACGCCTGTTTGTGAAAGGCCTGACCGAGACGGAGAAATAAGATGGCCAGCATTACCTTGGAAGGGCTAAAGAAAACCTATAGCGGCGATGTTCACGCCGTCAAAGGTATCGACTTACAGATTGAAGATGGCGAATTTGTGGTGCTGGTCGGGCCTTCCGGCTGCGGAAAATCTACCCTGCTGCGCATGGTGGCGGGGTTGGAAACCATTACCGAAGGCACGCTAAAAATCGGTGAACGGGTGGTCAATAAGCTAGAACCCGCCGAGCGTGATATCGCCATGGTGTTTCAGAACTATGCGCTCTACCCGCATATGACGGTGTACAACAACCTTGCTTACGGCCTCAAGAACCGCGGGTTTAAAAAAGACGAGATTGAAAAGCGCGTGCGCATTGCCGCCAAAATGCTCGAGATTGAAGACTTTCTAGAGCGCAAACCTCGCAAGCTCTCTGGCGGTCAGCGCCAGCGGGTAGCGATGGGCCGCGCTCTGGTGCGCGAACCGGCAGCGTTTTTATTCGACGAGCCGCTCTCCAACCTAGATGCCAAGCTGCGGGTGCAGATGCGGGTGGAGATCAAACAGCTGCAGCGGCGCCTGAAAACCACCAGCCTTTACGTAACCCACGACCAGCTAGAAGCCATGACCTTGGGTGATCGCTTAGTCGTGCTTAACGCCGGACAGATTGAGCAAGTGGGTACGCCCATGGAGATCTATGCCCAACCCGCCAGCATGTTTGTCGCCGGGTTTATCGGCTCCCCCGCCATGAACATGCTGCCGGTGGATTACCTGGAAGCCCAGGGTGCCAACGGGCTGCTGGATAGCCTGCCCGAAGGCACCGATACCGTCGGCATTCGCCCGGATGATATGCATCTAGCGCCGCCTGCCGCGCCTCACTTAATTGTCGACTCAACGCTGGCGCTGTTTGAAGCCGCCGGTGCCGAAAGCCACCTGTACGTGACCCTCGCCAATAGCGACCAACCCACGGTGATCCGCGTATCGGGTCAACCGCCAGTCGCCGAAGGCGAAACCCTGCGATTTTTTGTGACCCGCGACGCCTTGCATCCTTTCAATAGCGCCACGGGAAAACGTACAGGAGATTGAATGTCCACCCCCTAAAGCAAGACAATAAAAAACAAGTCAACGGAGAAACCATGCGCTACGTTTGAGATAAAGCTTACGGACTTCCCTTGATGAGTACTGAACCTGCATACGTCGATGATCTGTATCGTGAGCACTCCCGGCGCGTGCAGGCGACGCTGATACGCCTGCTGGGGGATTTTGAGCTGGCCGAAGAAGCCATGCAGGATGCCTTTGTGGCGGCTGTTCAACAGTGGCCGGTTAACGGCAAACCTGACAACCCCACGGCATGGCTAATTCGCACCGGCTACCACTGCGGAATAGACCAAATCCGCCAACGCAGTACTGCTCGCCGTCGGGCTCACTTGCTATTACCTACAGAGCTGTTACCTGCAGAAGAGGCGCTGGATCTTGAGCCCACCACCATTGAAGACGACGCCTTGCGGCTACTGTTCACCTGCTGCCACCCAAGTTTGAGCATGGAAGCACGGATCGCCCTTACCCTTCGCGAGATGTGCGGTTTGACCACCGAACAGGTAGCCAGCGCGCTGCTGATGAAGCCTACGACGCTGGCACAGCGTATCGTGCGAGCCAAACGCAAGATTCGCGATGCACATATCCCTTATGTTGTCCCTACCCAGGCAGAACTACCCGAGCGCCTACCCGACGTGCTCAAGTTGATCTACCTGGTTTTCAATGAAGGCTACTCACGTAGCACGGGAGCCAGCGTGGTCGATATCAGCCTAACCCAAGAAGCCATGCGACTAGGGAAGGAGCTGGCACGGCTACTGCCCCAGGGTGAAGTGTTTGGGCTGATGGCGTTGATGTTGCTTAATGATGCCCGCCGGGAAGCACGCCAGGATAGCGATGGGGAACTGGTGACCCTGGATGCTCAGGACAGGCGCCTATGGCGCCAAGAGGATATCCAGGTCGGCATAGCATGGCTGGAACAGGCGCTGGCGCTCACCCCCACCGGGTACTACACCCTTCAAGCTTCGATTGCCGCCGTACACGCCCAGGCTAGCCGCGCAGAGCAGACCGATTGGGGGCGTATCGTTAGGCTCTACGATGCCCTTTGCCGACGCTTTCCATCGCCAATCCTGGCTCTGAATCGGGCGGTCGCCATTGCCATGAATGGTGCGCCTGATACTGGCTTGAAGTTACTCGACGACATCGCTCATCACCCGCAAATCAGTCGCTATCATCTATTTCATGCCGCTAAAGCGGATTTACTGCGCCGCCAAGGTCAACACGAGGCAGCGCGCAGTGCCTATCAACAGGCGCTGCAATTGGCCACCCTGGATCCGGAAAAGCGCTTTTTGCACAGGCGACTGGCTGAGCTAGAACACTCTTCATAAAAAAATGTAAGGCTGTGTCGATTCAAGACGATGACAAACGACTAAAGAGAGTAACTACCCTGACCACCCAGGAGACTCTCAATGACTAGCCCCCACGAAGATACCCGCATACCGGATGCCATGAATGTGCATGTCGCTTTTCCAGGCACCTGTCGGGAAGCCATGCAGTTCTATGCCGACGTTACCGGCGGCCAGTTGGAGTGCCTGTTGACCTATGCTGAAACGCCAGCTGCTGAACACTCACCATCGGAACTCCATGACCGCATCATCCATGCCTCGCTGAACCTACGGGGCCGCCGCTTAATGGGTGCCGATATGGCGGCTGACACCTATACACCGCCGCAAGGTGTAGAAGTTCAGTTGGAGTATCAGGATATCGAACAGGCCGCACGAACCTTTGCCCAGCTATCGGAGGGTGGAAAGATCACCATGCCGTTTGAGGCTACCTTTTGGTCACCAGGATTCGGCATGGCTACCGATCGCTTCGGCATTCACTGGATGGTAAACGTTGCGTCAGACAACTGCCCCATGGCCACTGAAGGAGACCCCGCATGAAGTACGTTGCGCTGGTGTATTACCAAGAGCAGATTATCAACGCCATGAGCGAACAGGCGTGGCAAGACCTCAACCAGGAGTGCATTGCTGGGGTTGAGCGCCTGAGCGCCAGCGGCCACTACCTGGCTGGCCAGCCGTTACAACCGACTGAGACCGCCACCACCGTGCGCGTGCGTGATGGCGAGACGTTAATCTCCGATGGCCCCTTTGCGGAAACCAAGGAACAACTGGCGGGTTTCTATCTGCTCGAAGCCCACGACTTGAATGAGGCGCTGCAGCTGGCTAGCCGCATCCCACCAGCCCGGCTGGGCAGTATTGAAGTACGCCCCGTTCGAGAACTCCCCCCTAAAGCAGAATAAAACAGTAATAGGAGAACAGCCATGAGCAAGCTTGCCCACCCTTATGTGGATGGTTTCGTCGCTGCCGTGCCAACCGCTAATAAATCTGAGTTTATTGATCATGCCCGTGCCGCGGCCATTGTTTTCAAGGAGCACGGCGCACTGCGGGTCGTGGAGTGCTGGGGTGACGATGTACCCGAAGGGGAAGTGACCTCCTTCCCCATGGCGGTGAAGCGCAAGAACGACGAAAGTGTCATCTTTTCCTGGATTGAGTGGCCATCCCGCGCCGTGCGTGATGAGGCAATGCCCAAAGTCATGCAAGACCCGCGCTTGCAGATGGACGTTAATCCGATGCCGTTTGATGGCAAGCGGCTCATCTTTGGCGGCTTTAAAAGCATCATTGATGAGTAGCTGCACATCAAAACGCTAAACAGACGTTACCTGTGGCCCAGTACGCTCTCTCAATCCTGCTGGGCCACATCAGTCATCCGCCCTTCAACCTGATAGAACACCTCTTCTCGTTCCACCATATAGTCGCGCAGCATTTCCCAGTCCGTACTGCCGACGATGGTATTGCGGCCATCTTCGTAGGCAGCGCCGAGTACCGTATGACCGTCGCCGCCAGCGGCAGTAAAGTTATTGGTGGCGATGGTGTAAGTACGTTCTGGGTCAATCGCCTGCATCGCGCCTTCCTGGGCAACGCTTAGGCTAACCACCCGCTCGCCTATCGGCTCGCTGCTGTCGTACACCAACTCAACGCCTGCTGACACCTGCAGAAAACCGCCGTCCTCGCCGGGAGCATTGGCAAGGGCGATCTCAAAAGTTTCCAGCAGCTCTTCGCCGGTGAGGTCAAGCAGCGTCAGGCGATTACCAAACGGCTGCACGGCGATCAGATCCCCCACAGTCACATCGCCTTTCTCAATCGCTTCACGGATACCGCCGCTATTTTGGATCGCCATTAGCGTATCGGGAGCCACTTCCTGCGCGGCATGCAGCTGGGCATCGGCGATTAAATTACCCAGTGCGGTTTCATTGGCACGCACGCTCTTTTCATCGCCGCTTCCGTGGCGCGGGTTAGGCAGCGCGGAGATCACCTTGGCACCGACCTGGGTATCCCGCAGTGTTTCGATCTCAGCGGTGTAGGGTTCAAGCCGCTTGGCGGCATCAGCATCCGCTTCGCGATCGTCGGCAGAGAGCAGTTCACCGCTGGCCTCCACCACCACGCCGTCCTCATCGAAGGTGACCTGCATCACGCCAAGGTGCTGGCCATACTCACCTGCCTGACCAATCACCGTCGGCGATGGAAGTTCCTCACCTGCCCGGCTCTCACTAAGCAGCCTGGGGGGCGAAATTTGGCTATGGCTGTGGCCGCCAATAATAATATCGATGCCTTCTACATGCTCTGCCAGCAGCAGGTCATTGCCTACGCTGGGGTCGCTGTCGTAGCCAAGGTGAGTCAGGGCAATAATCTTGTTAACGCCCTGCTCTTCAAAGCTTGCCACCATCGCCTGGGCCGCTTGGCGATAATCGCTAATAGTGATGTGGCCAGGGCTGGAGATCGTCTCGCTGTCCTGGGTGGTTAACCCAAAGATGCCGATTGGCTCGCCGTTATGCTCAACGATAATGCCGTCATAAAGCCTCCCCGCCTGCGGGTCAGCGCTGACTGAATCACCCAGCATGTCAGCAAACTCTGGACCTGCTGAAAAGTCCAGATTGGCGCCTAAGATAGGGAACTCGGCGCCTGCGAAAAACGCCGCTAGCGCCTGGTGGCCTTGCTGCGGGTCACCTAAATCGAACTCATGGTTGCCCGGCACAAAGGCGTCGTACCCCATTAAATTCATAAACTCCAACGCATCCTGGCCTTGGAATTCCGTGAAGTAGAGCGTGCCCGAGAAGATATCGCCTGCTTCTAGCAAGAGTCCTTCGCCATAGGTTTCCCGCGCCTCATTCAGCGTGGTGATCAAATAGGGGTACTGATCAGTACGCCCGTGCAGGTCATTGGTGTGAAACAGCGTCAGGGTGAAGTTATCAGCCAAGGCGGGGGGAATGGTGGCGAACAACGCTGTCCCTAGCGCCATGCCGTAGCGATGAAAACGCATTTAAATGACTCCTTTCATATCGGTGTTCAAACACCTTAGCAGTAAAGAGAGCCTATCGGAGGATGCTATGAGTTCGAGACCAGCGCATTATTTTCGCCGCACATTATTGCCTTCTGAGTCTGGCACCACCGAAACATCCCCTGAATCCATACAATTAATACCTTAGAAGCCATCGTAGTTAGTAGGCATCCAACATTAATATTTAACTGTTATTTAAATTAACTGTTATTGCCCTTTATTGCCTAAATTTTCTAAGCGTGTCATCACTTCTTCACCTGTTTGACGCGGCAGTGTCACTCTTCCCTCCCACACTGTATGAAAACGTGATAAAGGGATGAATCGCTCATGCGGCTCTGCATCGTTAGTGAAACATGGTCACCGGACATTAATGGCGTTGCCCATACGCTTAGCCGGTTAAGCTATGAACTTAACCGGCAAGGAGTGCCGGTTGATGTGATCCGTCCTCGCCCACGGGTCGCGGGTAATGCGACCGGCATTAACCGCGAATTACAGGTACAGCGCCTTGCCTTACCCGGTTACTCAGATGTGCAGGTAGGGCTGGTTAGGCCCGCTACGCTACGACGCTTTTGGCGCCAACATCGCCCCGACGTTATCTACTTAGCGACCCAAGGCCCCCTCGGCTGGGCGGCACGCCAAGCAGCGCGGCAACTCAATATTCCCCTGGTAGCTGGCTGGCACACCAACTTTGACCACTACTGTGAAGATTATGGCGTCAATTGGCTGGCCTCGACTACACGACGCTACCTGCGCTACTTCCATAACGGCTGTGACCTGACGTTAGTGCCTACCCATCAGCAGGCTAAAGCGCTGCAGCACCAAGGAATTCGGGATGTCCATGTGCTGTCACGCGGGCTGGATGGCGAGCGCTTCTCACCCAACCATCGCGATGCTGAATTACGCCAGCGCTGGGGGGTTAGCGAGCATCAGCCGGTGGCCCTATACGTTGGCCGATTAGCCGCAGAAAAAAACCTCACCTTGCTCCATGAAAGCTTTCAAGCCATGCGTGAGGTGCGCCCCGATATCGCCCAGGTGATCGTCGGCGATGGACCCGCACGGGCGCAGCTGGAAAAGGCGCTGCCCGATGCCCATTTCACCGGTTTCGTGGGGCAGGATTCGCTCGCTCGCCACTATGCCAGCGCCGACCTGTTTATTTTCCCCTCGCTTTCCGAAACCTGGGGCAATGTAGTAGCGGAAGCCATGGCCAGCGGCTTAGCCGTGGTGGCCTACGATCACGCGGCCAGCGCCGAACTTATTAATAGCGGCCATAACGGTGTCACCGTTCCCGCTGGCAATAGTGACGCTTTTCAACAGGCAGCGGTGGAGCTATGCCAACACCCCGCTGACTACGCTCGTTTAGGTCGAGTGGCGCGTTTACGTGCGCTTGAACAGAGCTGGACGGGTATTGCCGAGCAATTTTTGCGCTACCTACACCAAGCCCAGGAGGCTCATCATGCGCCCGCGTCCGCTTGTCGTATTCGACCGTCTTGACCTGTTGGAGTGGCAACTCTGCCAGCGTGTATCGCGGCTATCGATCTACCGCCCCTGGCGAATCACCCTTCAGGCCGCCAGCCGCTTAGGCGATTGGCCTGTTTGGGTACTGCTGATTCTGGCCCAGCCCTGGCTTCAACCCAATGGCGCTTGGCGGGTATTTCAGTACAGTGTCATCGCCCTATTTGCCGTGGCGGTTTATCGGCTAGTGAAAACACGCTTATGCCGTGAACGGCCGTTTATTACTTACGGTGGAGGCATTGAGTGCTGCGAACCGGCTCGCGACCGTTATAGTTTTCCCAGCGGCCACACCATGCACGCGGTGATGTTTAGTGTCTTAGTCGCCGCCCACACGCCCTGGCTGCTGCCGGTGGTGTTGCCATTAACGCTACTGATAGCGATCTCGCGGGTAGGGTTAGGGCTGCACTATATAAGCGATGTACTGGCTGGAGCCGCGATGGGCTACGCTTTTGCCTTGGCCAGCCTCTATTGGATGGGATAAACCCACTGTTTTCGCGAAAATAGTCACTAAACGCTATGGTTAATCTGGCCCTGTCTTTTTGAATGCGCCCGCTAGTCATACATAGCGGTGCGCCTGCATCAAGGAGTGATGAGATGACCATGACGGTTGGTGAATTATTTATAGCGCTCGTCGCTATTGCGTTAGTCCTCTTAGCCAGCAATGCCCTACGGCTGTGGCTTCCCTGGCTAAGACGACTGTTCCTCCCTAGCTCGGTCATTGGTGGCTTACTACTCTTACTGATGGGCCCTGACGTGTTGGGCCGAGCCCTTCCCACCTTTTTCGAAGAGAGCCCTGGGCTGTTTCCTGCCTATGTGCAAGAGAGTTGGGCAGCGCTGCCGGGGCTGCTGATTAATGTTGTCTTTGCGGCATTGTTTATTGGTAAAGCGATCCCCGGTTTACGCACAATTTGGTTGCGCGCTGGGCCGCAAGTTGTGGTTGGCCAAACAATGGCGTGGGGCCAATATGTTGTCGGCTTGAGCTTGGCGCTGCTGGTGTTGGTGCCGGTATTTAACATGAACCCCATGGTGGGTGCGTTAATCGAAATCGGCTTTGAAGGCGGCCATGGCACCGCAGCTGGCATGGCAGACACCTTTGAAGAGCTAGGTTTTGAAGAGGGTGCGGATCTTGCCTTGGGCCTGGCAACGGTGGGTATTGTCGCGGGGGTGTTAATCGGTACTGTGCTAATCAATATTGCCGCGCGCCGTGGGATCATCCAACTCAATGATGAGAGCCAGCACTCTGATGATCCAGACGAGCTGATGCGTGAAGACGAACGACCCTCCACTGAAGAGTTCAGCGAGTTTAAAAAAGATCTCGTGCAAGAGTCGGGGACGACTGACCCTCTCAGCCTACATATTGGCTTAGTGGGCATCGCCACTGTGATCGGTTGGCTAATTCTGTCGGGCTTGCAATGGATTGAGCAAGTCACCTGGGCACGCGATGGCGGCTTAGAAATTCTTGCTCACGTCCCTCTATTCCCTATCGCTATGATCGGTGGGGTCATCGTTCAACTAGTGGTGATGCGGTTTGGGTTACAACGCCATGTGTCTAGCCGCACCATGTCTCGCATTGCAGGCACCGCGCTGGACTTTACTATCGTGGCCGCACTCGCCACCCTTTCGCTGACCACCTTAGGCGAGTACTTCCTACCCTTCTTGATGCTCGCTGTGGCGGGGATTGCCTGGGGACTGTTTGTGCTAATCGTTATAGCTCCCCGAGTGATTCCGGAAAACTGGTTTGAACGTGGGGTGGGTGATTTTGGCCAATCAATGGGGGTCACCGTTACCGGCTTACTGTTGATGCGCATGGCAGACCCCAAAAATGAATCTGGCGCGCTAGAAAGCTTTGGTTATAAACAGCTTATGTTTGAACCGATTGTGGGTGGTGGGCTGTTTACAGCCGCCGCCTTACCCCTGATTGCCGAATTTGGCGCCTTGGCCGTACTGATTTTTGCCGCCTTATTAACCGTAGGATGGCTCGCGTTTGGTTTGCTCTATTTCGGACGCATGGTGCCAGATCACGGTAAGGGCCGCTGGAAGAGTTAACGCAACCAAGAAGCTGTGCCCAAAAACAGTAACGCCCGCATCGGCGGGCGTTACTGTTTTTCTTTCACAACAAATAGTTAGACGTCGGGGGGCATATCATCACGCTCATCAATTCTAGCCATGAATGATGTCTTAAACATCATATACACGCCCAGTCCTGAAAACCCTAAGAACAAAACAAACATGCATAACATCAATGCCATAGCCATAATCTTGTCCCTGATGGTGCGCGGTCGTTACGTTGACGTTTTCTAACCGCTGCATTTTGATTTCATCGAAGGATAGACCAAAACAACGCATTAATCTGTGCGGTAACACTCCGTGCTAGTGGCGTACAACAAGGGGCTCTATAAAAGAAAATGAAAATCAATTACTTATAGTAAATTACGCACGCAAAAAAACCACCCCATTTTCATGGGATGGCTGTTTCGCATCAGTCCACTCCTTTGTTTGATGAACAGCGCCTCCTTGCGCTGCAACCAGTGAGTGAGCTAAGTGTCCTTTAACATCCTGTTCGTCTTTCGGCTTCCTGCCTTCCTTTTTGCTGTTAGCCCACTCACTCAGTTACTGGTGAAAAATCTCAAAATGGCTAAAACTAAGTAACTGAATTTTTAGCTAACTGACTAGCACACATACAGTACCTGCAGGCAATGAGCCAACCCATGCCAATAACTACAAATTCCATTAATAAACAATGCCTTAAAAAACAACATTTGATAAGAAAACCACTTTCAACCCTCTTTTTCATGTATAGAAGTGACACATGCGACATAAGCACCCGGGTTTGGGGCACACTGTTAAGCCCTTTATGTCCAAACGCATTGAAAACCGTAGCGATCCGTCACGACAGCGGTTATTTTCTATCTATTAACTGCCTTTGAATCACATGCCTTTAAGGAGGTTTCTATGAAACGCATTATCGCCCTTAGCATCGTAATGATGGTGACGCTGCTGCTCGTGAGTGGCTGTAATACCGTTCGTGGTGCTGGAGAAGACCTACAACAGGGTGGCGAAGCTATCCAGCGCGCAGCGAGCTAAACGTTATGATGACTGTTTATCTCTCCCATGGCCTTGAGAGCGGACCGGGCGCACTGAAAACCCAGGCGCTGAAAGGCGTCGCTGAAAAGCTGGATGACTGTGAGCCCGTTGTTATGGATTACCGGGGCATGGCAGAGCCAAAGCAGCGCCTTCAGCACTTGCTGGGGGTGTTAGCCGAGCGCGGTGACGACCCTGCCCAGTGTGTGTTGGCAGGCTCAAGTTTGGGGGGCTGGCTAAGCGCGGCGGTTAGCGCTCAACAGCCGGTATTGGGCTGCTTTCTGCTAGCCCCAGCGCTGGGTTTAGCTGATTACCCTCAAACCTCACTCACTATCCAGGCACAGCACACGCACATCATTCACGGCTGGCGTGACGATGTGGTGGCTCCTGAACCGGTGATTGAACGTGCCCGCCTACAACGCCTGTCGCTGCGGATGGTCGACGATGATCATCGCCTGCACGCGAGCCTGGAAACTATTTTATGCGATTTTGAGCGCTTTTTACGTCAGTGCGCTGCGCCTACTCACTACGATTAAAAAAGCTAGCTGAAACAAACATTCGACACGAGCACTCTAAACCTATACAAATGGTGTACACCATAACGTAGATAGTGAGGAGACTGCTCATGTTAGGCATGTTTAAGCGCGACCCTAAAAAGAAGCTTCAGCAAGAGTATGAGCGCAAACTACAAGCCGCCATGGAGGCTTCACGCAATGGCGATATGCGCGCCAATGCCACGCTTACTGAAGAAGCAGAAGCGTTACTTGCTGAGATCAGGCGCATTGAAGCGACACAATAACGGCAATAGACAACGCTATGGCTTACTCGCGGCTTTAGCACTGGTTAGCCTGCTGCCCAGCGTAACGCTGGCGGCCTGCCCAAGCCCAGGGCAGTGGTGGCAGGAAGAGCAGCCACTGACTAACAGTGAGCTGCTGACGACTGCGGCCCAGCAACAAGTGGTATTGCTGGGTGAGCAGCACGATGAAATAGCCCACCACCGCTGGCAGCTGCATACCCTAGCGGGACTGCATGCTCTTCGCGATAATCTGGTCATTGGCTTGGAGATGCTGCCGCGCAGTGCTCAGCCGACCCTAGATGCCTGGGTCGCCGATGAGTTGGATAGTGCCACCATGCTTGAGCAAACGCAGTGGGACGAGGCGTGGGGATTTGATTCAGCGCTGTATATGCCGATTTTAGAGTTTGCCCGGATGGCAAATATTCCGTTGGTCGCGCTCAATATCGCCCCCGACCTGCGCCAGCGGCTGGTCAATGATGGCTGGGAGCACGTGCCCACGGATGAACGCCATGCGATCCCGCCGCCACAGCCCGCCAGCGCCAGTTATCGCTCACGGCTCACTGGAGTGTTTAATCAGCACGCCATGGGCGATGACCCCGAATCGCTTGAGCGTTTTATTCAAGCACAGCTCAACTGGGATACCGCCATGGCCCAGCGCTTGGCCGAAGTCACGCAGGGCGGCGCCCTGGCAGTGGGGATAATGGGGCTAGGCCATGTGAGCTATAACGAAGGCGTTGCCTATCAGCTCAATGCCTTGGGTGTTAACGACACCGTGAGCCTGCTGCCCTGGCAAATGAGCGACTGCACCCTGCCCGACCCTACCCTAGCCGATGCGGTGTATGTACTCGCTGACGAGTAACGATTACTCGTCAGCGAGTGCCGGTAGCAGCGTTTTCAGTTTCCGCGTGAGCGTATTGCGCCCCCAGCCCAACAGCTCGGCCGCTTCACCTTTGCGCCCGCCGGTATGTTTTAGCGCTGTCTCAATAAGTATCCGCTCAAAATCGGGCACCGCTTCTTCCAGCAGATGGGTATGGCCTTCGGCCAGAGCATGGTCCGCCCAGTCGCGAAACGCCGTGCGCCAATCACCGTGGGCACTACTTTCGGAAGCGCTGGGTGAACGCAGCTCCGGCGGTAGATCTTCAACCAGAATTTCACGCCCTGACGCCATCACGGTGAGCCAGCGGCAGATATTTTCCAACTGTCGAACGTTACCGGGCCACGGCAAACGCGTTAGGTGGGCTTCCGCTTCGCTGGTCAGTACCTTGATATCGGTCGTTAGCTCCTTCGCCGCTTCGGCTAAAAAGTGCCGCGTTAAGCGCGGGATATCCTCGCGGCGCTCGGCAAGCTTGGGCAGGTGGATACGGATCACGTTCAAGCGGTGAAACAGATCCTCCCGAAACCGACCGTCGTCCACCAACACTTCTAGATTTTGGTGGGTAGCCGCGATGATACGTACGTCCACTTTGACCGGCGTATGCCCACCAACGCGATAGAACTCCCCATCGGCCAGCACGCGCAGCAAGCGCGTTTGGGTTTCAGCGGGCATATCGCCTATTTCGTCTAAAAATAGCGTACCGCCGTTGGCCTGCTCAAACCGCCCTTGGCGCTGCTGGGCGGCCCCGGTAAACGCGCCCTTCTCGTGACCAAATAGCTCAGACTCAATCAAATCGCGGGGAATCGCCGCCATATTGAGGGCGATAAACGGCTTACCCGCCCGCGGGCTATGCTGATGGAGTGCCTGGGCAACGCGCTCTTTGCCGGTACCCGACTCGCCGTTAATCAGCACCGTGATATGAGAATGTGAGAGGCGACCAATAGCGCGGAACACCTCCTGCATGGCAGGCGCTTCGCCGATAATTTCGGCGTTTAAACCTTCCGGCACGGTAACCGGACGCTGGCGTTCCCGAGCGTGGGCCACGGCGCGGCGCACCAGCGCCAGGGCCTCGTCAACGTCAAACGGCTTGGGCAGGTATTCAAATGCCCCGCCCTGATACGATGCCACTGCGCTGTCCAGGTCGGAGTGCGCGGTCATCACGATCACCGGCAGGTCGGGATGCGCTTCGCGCACCCGCGCCATCAAATCCAGCCCGTCGATACCCGGCATGCGGATGTCGGTGACCAACACGTCGGGTGGGTTTTCCAACAAGCGCGTCAGGGCAATATCGGCACGCTCAATACACTCAACGTCAAGGTCGGGTTGCGCCAACGCGCGTTCCAGTACCCAGCGGATAGCGCGGTCATCATCGACAATGACCACCCGCGCAACATCATTACGTGCAGCCTCAGTCATGACGCTTCTCCGGTTAAATTAACAACCATGGGAATCAGTAAACGAAATTCGGTGTGTCCAGGGCGCGAGTCGCATTCGATCAAGCCTTGATGCTGGTGCAAGATCGACTGGGCGATTGAGAGCCCAAGACCGCTGCCTTCCGCGCGCCCCGACACCATGGGGTAAAACAGCGTTTCCTGCAGCGCGATGGGAATGCCGGGGCCGTTATCGACGACCGCGACTTCACTGACCAGCCGGTGGCGTTCAGCGCCAAGGGTGAACTGGCGACGGGCGCGGGTGCGCAGTATTAAGGAAGGTTCCGGCGTTTGCGCATCGCTCATGGCCTGCACCGCGTTGCGAGCCACATTGAGCACCGCCTGAATCATTTGTGACTCATCGCCGGAAAGGTCGGGCAAGCTGGGGTCGTAATCACGGCTAATCGACACGCAAGGGTGCTCGGCAATCAGCAACGCCCGCACCCGCTCGAGCACTTTGTGAATATTGACCGGCGCGTGTTTAAGAATGCGGTTAGGGCCGAGCATGGAGTCGACCAGGTCGCGCAGCCGATCCACCTCTTCCACAATGATATGGGTATATTCGCGCAGCGCCGGGTCATCGAGGTCACGCTCTAGTAGCTGTGCTGCTCCGCGGATGCCACCCAGGGGGTTTTTGACTTCGTGGGCAAGCCCGCGGGCAAGTACCTTGATGGTCTCCTGGCGGGTGGTTAGCGCCTCTTCCCGGGAGATCTGCATCAGCCGGTCCCGCGGTTCTACTTCCAGCAAAAGCTCATCGTCGGATAACGGCGTCACCGTGTAGTCAACGGTGAGCGATTCACTATTAAGCGGCGTAATGCGCGCTTCACGCTGGGTAAAAGGGTGAAACGCATCCCGCGCCTTGGCTAATACATCATCAATGCTTTCATCCCCGCCAAGTAGCGTATCCAGGCTGATCCCTTGAACGCGGCTAAGGCTGACCGCTAACAACGCTTCAGCGGCAGGGTTCATCCAGCGCACACGCAGCTCGCCGTCTAGCAGCAATACCGCCGTGGTGAGATGTTCAAGCAAACGCTGATGCATAGTGGTGTCCTGAAAAATCACGTCTTCCATCGCCGATACAGACCTACAGGTGGATGATCAATGAGGGAACTGCAAAAAGCGCGCCAACTATGTGCCTATGCCCATTTGCACGGCTTGCGGGCATCGCAACGGAAGAGGGTGAATCGTTTTAGCGCACTCACTGCGTCAAACGCCCTCACTAATGCACCATTTTAGTGCGCATGATTTTTGAAAGGGAATATGTCGGCTGCTTTTTCTGGTAGCGATTTTTCTAATCGCGGTTATGAAAGCGCTTTTAAGGAACCGTAATCGTCACCGCTGCCGTGCGGTGCTGTAAACGCTGGCTGCTATCCAGCAGCTCTGCCTGAAGCTCGTGACGCCCTGGAGGAAGCCCCGTTAGCCAAAACACGTCGCTGTGCAACGCTGTCTGGCTGATGTCTCCATCCACTAACAGGCGCACCTGGTGGTCGTCGCGCAACGGTGGCGCAATAGCCACCTCCACCGCGGTCATTCCCTCTTGCACCTGTGCGCCTTGCTGGGGCAGAGCGATCGAAAAGTGGTCGTAGGGCATAAAGGGCTGCCCCGGTTTGCCGCGCGGTCGTGCATCAGCAGGTGTGGTGACGCTAGGATTGGCGAGCGCGGCGCTTAACGCAGGCGGCAGGCTTGGCAACGGCGCCAACTCCAAGGCTTTGCCACCGCGGCCAGGGTTATCGGTGAAGGTAACGTTGCCATGCTCATCGGTCACCCGATAAACCGTTTGCCCGAACGCCGTAGCTGCACTGCCAGCAAGCGCTACGCCCAAGACCGCAGCCAGCAGGCCACGCACCGCTAATGTTTTGATCTTACTCATAGCACCCCTTGCAACGCTGCCCAGCCCCAGTAACGAAAAAACCCCGCCGAAGCGGGGTTTGAGTACCGTTTTTAACAACCTCTGCCACCGCCAGGGTGATGGTAGCAGCTAGTCGTTAACAGCGCTGTTTAGCAGCTGTAGTACATATCAAACTCGATGGGGTGAGTGGTCATGCGAATACGCTCCACTTCTTCCATTTTGAGTTCGATGTAGGCATCGATCATTTCGTCGGTGAACACACCACCTTCGGTCAAGAACGCACGGTCAGCGTCGAGGGCTTCCAGTGCTTGATCCAGGCTGTGCGCCACGGTCGGTACAGACTTGCCTTCTTCTGGCGGCAGGTCGTACAGGTTTTTATCCATGGCATCGCCAGGGTGGATCTTGTTCTTGATACCGTCGATACCAGCCATCAACATGGCAGAGAATGCCAGGTAAGGGTTGGCGGTCGGATCAGGGAAACGAGTTTCAACGCGCTTGCCTTTCGGGCTGGCCGTATAAGGAATACGGATTGAAGCAGAACGGTTGCGGGCGCTGTAAGCCAACATAACCGGCGCTTCAAAACCTGGTACCAGACGCTTGTACGAGTTGGTAGAAGCGTTGGTAAAGGCGTTCAGTGCACGGGCGTGCTTGATGATGCCGCCAATGTAGAAAAGCGCCATTTCAGACAGGCCAGCGTACTCGTCACCGGCAAACTGGTTTTGACCATCTTTCCAGAACGACTGGTGTACGTGCATGCCCGAACCGTTATCGCCTACCAGCGGCTTCGGCATGAAGGTCGCCGTTTTGCCGTAAGCATGCGCTACGTTGTGAATCACGTACTTCATTTCCTGAACTTCGTCAGCTTTCTTCACCAGCGTGTTGAATTTAACGCCGATTTCGTTCTGACCCGCGTTAGCAACCTCGTGGTGGTGAACCTCGACGGTCTGGCCAATCGCTTCCAGGGTGTTACACATCGCCCCACGGATATCGTGGAAGCTATCCACCGGGGGAACCGGGAAGTAGCCGCCTTTAACGCGCGGACGGTGACCTAAGTTGCCGCCCTCTACCTGATTATTGGTCGCCCACGCACCTTCGTCAGAAGTGATTTTATACATGGAGCCCTGAATGTCAGACTTCCAATGCACTTCGTCAAAGATAAAGAACTCAGGCTCAGGACCGAAAAATGCGGTATCACCCAGACCAGTAGACTCTAGATAAGCTTCAGCGCGCTTGGCGATGGAGCGCGGATCACGATCGTAGCCCTGCATAGTGGCCGGCTCGATGATGTCGCAGCGCAGAACCAGCGTGGCATCTTCGGTGAAGGGGTCGAGGTAACCAGTACCATCTTCCGGGCTCAGAATCATGTCGGATTCGTTAATGCCCTTCCAACCTTCAATAGAAGAGCCATCAAACATTTGGCCATTCTCGAAGAATTCTTCGTTCACATCGCGAGCAGGCACGGTAACGTGCTGTTCTTTACCGCGAGTGTCGGTGAAACGCAGGTCTACCCATTTAACATCGTGTTCTTCAATTAGCGCGAGAGTCTTGGCTGACATAGTGTCCTCCGGTATGAGCGTGGCTTAAAGCTAACGACAGTAAGCTACCGATAAAAGTGTTGTTCGACAAAATACGCGCTAAACCGCACGTTTGTCATTCTTGTTCACTCAACGTTTGCCTGACATTTATTAACAAATCGCTTAGCGAGCATTTCAGACCGGCTATCGTTTTAGCACGCCGCAAGGCTTATGCCTACGGCCCGCTTGCCGCTGCCAAATACAATGCAGAGAGCATGCCAACTCTGCACCAATATGGCATAAAAAAACGTCAAGCTATTGTTTTATAGCGGATAAAAAGTGAACACTGATGCCTCTTGATGAGGCATAAAGGCTAAACTAGGTTTCTGCAGTCGCCTAAAAAACCTTTAACGCACCAAAATAGAACAAAAATAATGTTTAATGCGCCAATACAGTGCATTAAATATAATGAGTACTCTTTTTTAGCTCACAAGCTTTTTTACTTGCTACCCAAATAAACCAGATACTACAATAAATTACAATTTGATAGATTTGCTCACAATCGGAGTCGGCAAATGGGATCGGTCTGCTTTATTGTTGATGCCATGGTGACGGGTGAGATGTTGCCACGCCACTTAAAATCGATACGTGAATCTGGTGTTGCCGACCACTTGCTGCCCATTTTGGTAACGGCCACTCAAGCACAGGAGCGCCTGAGCGCTATAGAGCAGCGCTACCACACTCACTCGCTGATTACCCCAGCGCGGCCGCTAGGCGCGCGCCTCAATAAAGCTGCATCTACCAGCCAAGCAGAGTGGCTCGTCATTGCGCTGCAGAAAAAGCCGCTGCCTGCCAACCTTTGGGGTTCGCTCTATCCCCAGCTCAATACTTACACTCTTGACGCCTTAATTATCGGCCTCACCCGGCCATCGCTGCCGGAACGTATCCTGCGGCGCTTATTGGCAAGCGCCTTAATTTTGCCGCCATACATTGCCGTTAGGCGAGCTTGGCTTGAGCGTTTGGGTGGGTTTGACCCTGAGCTGGACGATGACAGCGCGATTGACGATTTTCTGCAGCGCTTACACGCCTGCCCCACCCGCTTGAAGAACTACAACGGGCACCTGCTACGCCAAGAAGATGACCCAGACGTCCCCATGCTACCTAACGCATCCGATGCGGCTTTCACGCCACGCCCGTAATACGCTTTCAATCACTCTCCTCTACCACTTCCTTTACTAACTCATCCCTTACTAACTTACCTTCAATCGCTTGCCGAACAGCATCGCGCCCAGCGTCGTGGTATTGGCAAGCTTATTAAGCCCTACCGACCCCACCACACCAACCGCCATAAGCACCAGCGCATACACGCCAATGGGCAGCGATAAAGGCTCGACAGCCAGATCGGCCAGCACAAAGAACATGGGGTGAGCCAAGTAAATACCAAACGAATACGCATTGATGTGGCGCACCCATAAAGGCGCAGGACGCTCGGCCAAGTAGCGCATGGTGCAAAGCGTGAACAGCACGAAGAAAGGAATCACCCACACCTCTTTAGAGGAGAACGCCAGCCAGCCTGCAAAGGTCGCGGCGATAATCAGCGCCACCATTAGCGCCAACCACACCGGGCGGGCCATTTGCTGCATCCAGGCGGGCCGCGCCATCGACACGCTCTCTGGGGCTATCGCATAGTAGCGCACCAGCACCAGGGCAAGGAAAAATACATAGATCCACCCCAGCGGTGCAACCCACAGCAGGTAACCTGGCAGGTCAACGTCAAACCAGTAAGCCAGGCCCCAATACGCCATGCTGATCATACAAGCGCCCCACAGCCATGGCACCGGGTTCAAGCGCCACAGCTGCCAGCGGGTAAACAACCAATAAGCCACATAAAACTGCATCGCAATGATCAAAAAATAGCCATGCCAGCCCGCGTAGACATAATACTCGATGGTATTGGCCACGAACCCTACCGGCTCATCTGAGGCCTGCAGCCTTACCCATTCAGCCGTTGAATAAATAAAGCCATATACAAAGTACGGCACCATCACATACTTAACGCGCTGGGCTAGAAAACCTTCCGGCACGGCCTTGTCGTAGCGAACGGCAAACACAAAGACAGCAATAAACAGGAAAATCGGCGTACCCAAGACCAACGGTATGCGCATCAAATCGGTGGTAACGTTATCGAGGCGCTGATTAACGTGATCTAGTAAATGAAACAAAAAAACGGCTATACAGCCGTAAGCACGCAACCAGTAGATCTCTTCGATTTTCCGCATTGGGCCTCCCGCCGTTACCTACTCCTACCTTTGGCACACTGAATGGCGATGATGAATGGATTTGCTAACGGGCTCTCTCGTAAGGCTATGATGAACAACTAATGCCGTCGCGCTGTCCGACCCCATTGAACAGTTTTAATTCCCGGAGGAAACGTGTTCATCCCAAAGCCACCTTTATTTTCATACCGATTTCACGCCCTACTTACCGCGTTTATTGGCTGGCTGACATTCAGTGGTCACTCATTCGCCAGCGAAGTCGAGCACCATCAGTTTTTCTCACCCACGCTCGGTTACGACTACCCCTACAGTGTCTATTTACCCGATCATTATGACGACCAAGCGACAGACGCATATCCGGTCGTATATATGCTGCACGGCTCTTTTGGTACTGACCGCGACTGGGTTTCTCGCGGCAATTTGCAGCAGGTGGCAGATAGGTTAATCGCCGCTGGGCATATTCCTCCGACGGTATTCATTATGCCCGGCAGCCGCAGCTGGTGGGTGGATGGCCACAACGAACCCGCCCGTAGCGCATTTTTTAACGACCTGATGCCCCACGTGGAAGAAGCCTACCACGTGGGCCAAGAGCGCCGCCTGCGTGGCGTGGCAGGCCTCTCCGCCGGTGGCTACGGCGCGCTCAATTTTGCCCTGGAACGGCCAGAGCTGTTTGCCGCGGTTGCTGCGTTAAGCCCCGCAAGCTACGCCCCCCTGCCACCGCGCAACTCCTCCGCCTGGCGCCACCCGGCGTTTCGTAATGAGCAGGGGCAATTTGATCGCGAGCTTTGGGAGTCCCTCAACTACACCGCCCATATGGAAGAGTATCGCCTACAGGTAACGCCCCGCGGTACCGAGGAAGAGGCCGACCTATCCCCCGTGCCGCTGTATATCAGCGCTGGGCGCAGTGACGTTTACGATGCTGAATTTCACGCCCGCATCCTGCGCCAAGCCATGGAACGTATCCAGCCCAACGATGTGCGCCTCGACCTCTACCCCGGCGGTCATACATGGCAAGTATGGCGCGCCAGCCTACCGGCAGCGCTAAACTTTCTCTTTCAATACGTAGGGCAAGTAAATAGCCCAGAGGACGAGACGAACAGGGCGGAGGATGAAGAGCATACATAACCCCGTTGAAGGCACTACACTGAAGCAATACTCATCACGGCACTCTTTAAAACAAGGAAGACAGCGATGCATCAGCATATCGAATGGGACGAACCCGGCAACGCCAGTGTTATGCAGTACTTTAAAAAACACCCGGATCAAAGCGGCCAACCCGACCCAGGCGACATTATTTCCGCCCGCTACCAAGGCGTTATGGTGCGCGTCAAAGTAGAAGCCTACCGAGAAGACGATGCGGTCAGCATTGGCGAAGTCGCCGCGATCATTGATACCAAAGGCGGCCGCCACCAAAGCCATAACAAGCTGGAAGTCGGCCATATCGTCCGAGTACCCGATGACAAACGCGCTCTAGAAGCACCGCCGCAAGAAGATTAAAGCCTAGCATTGATCGAAATTCAGTAGTCACAGCCACCCAACGCGGTGGCTTTTTTGTGCGGATGTGAATAGCTAAGCAGCGAAGCTCAGCTCGTGACTCCGAACCACAGCTCCCTTTGCCATACTTCAATCCGCCCTCGTCCCATTTGATTTGCGTGCTACGCTTAGCGCTACCGCTCCCCTTTAAAGGCCCTTCACTATGCATCCTTTTCGTCTTCTCACCGCCTTGGTTACTACGCTGGTGATTGCTCTGCCTGTTTCTCTACAAGCCCAGGCACAAACCAACGGGCAGTGGAGTGAGTACGATGATGTGTTTGAGGATGGTGCCCGCCATGCCAACGTTTGGCAGTGGGGCTGGACCGGCGTTTACGCTACCAGCCTGGCGGTAAACGCTTACCAGTCCAGCGAGGCGAGCGACGACGATGACCGCTTTGATGCGCGGGTGGGCGTGGTGAAGTCAGCGCTGGCCGTGGGCGGCATGCTGACCGACCGTCAGCCGCACCCTGCGGCGCTGGCCGAGTATGAGCGCTTGAAAGCCAGCGGTGATTTAAGCGGCGTACAGGCGCTAGGCTTGCAGCTTGCCCAAGCGGAGCGTGAGCGCCGCGGCTGGGGCGCCCGCGTGAGTTCGCTCGTGGTGAATGGCGTGGCGGGCGCGGTGATTGCCGCCGATGGCCGGGAAAGCGATGGTGCGATCAACTTTGCCACCGGCATGCTGGTCAACGAGCTACAAATTTGGTCGCAGCCCAATCAGGCGTCTTCCGCAATCAATCGCTTCCAACCCGCCAATCTCTCGCTGGGGCCGATGACGATTCCCGGTGAATATGCGCTGCATGTATCCCCTCAGCAGCTAGGTGCTACCTGGCGCTATTGATACTCCCCCCTCATGTTATTCCTCTAAAGCGCTGGCGGCGGTTTGCTTCCAGCGCTTTATTATTGCCAGCGCGGCGTGAACGAGTAAAATATTCAGCAATTTTTTGGCTTTGCCAAACGTTATGTTATAACCTATTTGAAATTATACGAGGCCACTTGATGAGTGAGCATACGCACCGCCATAACAAGGAAGGCCCCTGTCACTTCTCCTTGATGTCGCTATCGGCTGTTAAACGGCTGCTGTTTGTTGCCGTGCCGCTGTTGGCGCTTTGGGGCTTGGTGGTTTGGGCTGGCGGGTGGTTAGGATGAGTCAGCGCTCTTTATCACGTTTACAGCTGCACAATCTGCATTTAGCCCAGGCGCGTCGCACGGTACTAGAGCACCTTGAGGGCGACTTTAAGCCGGGCGCCATTACCGCGCTGATCGGCGCTAACGGCGCCGGTAAAAGCACGTTGATTCAGGCCATTATGGGCGAACTTCGGCCAATTAGCGGCGAAGTGGTCTGTACCGTCGCCAAAGAGCGCCGAGCATGGCTGCCCCAGCAGTTAGCGCTGGACCTAACCTTCCCCATGAGCGTGGAAGAGCTGGTGATGACCGGCAGTTGGCCCAGCCACGGCGCGTTAACCGGCTACTGTGCGGGGCACTACCGCAAGGGCCGCGAGATTATGGCGCGGCTGGGTATTTCCCACTTGGCCCACCGCCCGCTGGGCGAGCTTTCCGGCGGCCAGCGCCAGCGCGCGTTGATCGGCCGTACGTTAATGCAAGAAGCCGAGCTACTGCTGCTCGATGAACCTTTCGCCAACGTGGATAGCGAAACCGTGGATATTTTGATCCGCATCCTGCGCCAGATGGCGGACGAGGGCGCGACGATTATTGTCGTGCTCCACGATATGGATCACCTGCGCCGCCTTGCCGATGAAGTGCTGATGCTAAACGGCGGCCATGGCCGCTGGGTCGCGCCCAGTGCGCTGACGCATCAACAGGCGCCCGCTCAGGTAGTGCCGTTTACCATGGGAGGCCGCCATGCTGGATCTGCTTAATGCGTGGTTTGTCAGCCCGTTCGATTACGGCTTTATGCGCCGCGCGGTGGTGGGTGGTTTAGCGCTTTCGTTAGCCGCCCCGCCGCTGGGGGTATTTTTAGTGCTGCGCGGTATGAGCCTGATTGGCGACGCCATGGCCCACGCAATTCTGCCCGGCGTCGCTCTAGGCTTTTTGCTGGCCGGTTTTTCACTGCCGATTATGAGTATTGGCGGGGTGCTGTTTGGGTTAATGGTCGCACTGCTAGCCGGGGCAGTGTCGAAGATGGGCGGCCAGCGTGAAGATGCCGCCATGGCAAGCTTTTTTATTATCTCGCTAGCCGCAGGCGTGATGCTGATTTCGCTGGGTGGCAGCAGCGTTGATCTTACCCATGTGTTGTTCGGCTCGATTTTGGCGATCAACTCCACCGCACTGCTGCTGATCGCGGGCATTAGCACGCTGATTGTGCTGACCCTGGCCGTTGTGTTTCGCGCCTTAGTCGTGGAGTGTTTAGATCCACTGTTTTTGCGTGGCCAGAGTCGCCGCAGCGGCTGGGTACACAGCGTTTTCCTAGGCCTGCTGGTACTCAATTTAACCGCTGGCTTTCAAACCCTGGGCACGCTAATGGCCGTCGGCTTAATGATGCTGCCCGCCACCTCGGCGCGCTTTTGGAGTAAACGTTTAGAGGGTTTGATCGGCATCGCGATTGTGCTGGCCATGGTGGCGAGCACCGGCGGCCTGCTGCTCTCTTTTCATCTGGATATCCCTTCAGGCCCGAGCATTATTCTACTGGCCGGGTTTGGTTATCTCTTTTCGGCCCTGTTTGGTCGCTACCACAGCTTGGCAGCCAAGCTGCGGCGTAAAACTACGCCGCTGGAAGTTGAGCAAGGGGCTTAATTGTCAGTCTTCATGCTTATCGTAAGGAGTGTTGTATGTCGCTTACCTATTTATCATCTCGGTCGTCGCGCTGGTTAGTGGGTGTTTCCGCTATGCTGGCGTTGCCTGCTGCCATGGCTAATGAGCGCGTTCAGGTGGTGACCAGTTTCTCTATCCTCGCGGACATGGTGGAAAACGTAGGCGGCGAGCATGTCAAGGTGACCTCTCTGGTAGCTGCCGATGGCGATGCCCACGTTTACTCCCCCAGCCCTGGCGATGCCCGTTCCCTGGCGAATGCTGATTTAGTGGTCTTCAACGGCCTGCTGTTTGAAGGCTGGATGGAGCGCTTAATTAGCGCCAGCGATTACTCGGGCGCGTTGGTTACCGCGACCGATGGTATCGAACCGCTCGCTTTCGCCGGACATGACGAGCATGGGCATGATGATCACGACCATGGTCACGAAGACCACGACCACGACGATCATGGACATGACGACCACGGGCATGACGAGCACGACCATGGCCACGAAGAGCATGCGGATCATGAACATGGCGATGAGGATCCCCACGCCTGGCAGGATATGCACCAAGCCGAGGTGTATATCTCCAATATCCGCGATGGCTTAATCGCCGCCGACGCCGATAACGCCGATGCCTACCGCGCCAATGCGGAGCAGTATTTACAGGAAATGGCCGAAGTAGACGCAGAGATTCGTGCGCTGATTGAGGAGATCCCGGGCTCCACCAGCGTGATTACCGGCCACGACTCCTTTGGCTACTTCTCAAGCGCCTATGGGGTGACCTTCCTCTCTCCGGTAGGGCTTTCCACGGAAGCTGACCCCAGTGGCGCCAGCATGGCTGCGCTAGTGGATGTGATTGAGCAAGAGAATGTGCAGGCGCTGTTCCACGAGAACATGACCAATCAGTCGATCATCACCCAGCTAGCCGAAGAGACCGGCCTGCCCATTGCAGGCACGCTTTACGCCGATGCGCTGGCAGCAGAGGGTGAAGCCAGTACCTACCTAGGTATGATGCGCCACAACGCGCAGGTGCTGCACGATGCGCTAGCCCAGCCGGGTCATGACGATCACGGTCATTCTCACGACCACGACCACGACCACGATGATCATGGTCATAGCCACTAGCCTTTAACGTCAACAGCGCTGCTCAGGCATTGATGGCCGTGAGCAGCCACTCCCGGAAGGACGCCATGGCGTGGGTTTCCGGGCGTGTCTGCAGGCGAGTCAGCCAGTAACCGCCCAGGCTGACAGTGGTGTCGAAAGGCTGTACCAGCGCGCCACTATTCAGTTGGCGGGGGAACATCAGCGGTGGCGCCAGCGCCACGCCTGCCCCTTGCAACGCGGCTTCCACCATGGCGATGGAAGAGTCAAACACGATGCTGTTGGTCATCGGAAAGCTGCGCGGTAGCCCCGCTGCTAACAACCACTCTGTCCACTCGTCGGCGCGATAAGAGCGCAACCAGGTCTCGCCCAACACATCGGCCGGGGTGTTAAGCCGCGCGGCAATATCGGGTATGCACATTACCGAGAGTGACGCCGGTAGTAGCGGCTGCGCCGCGGAGCCGTGCCAGGCCCCCGTGCCAAAGCGGATCGCAAAATCCAGCCCTTCACCTGCAATATCCGCGCGGTTGTTATGGGTGGAAAGACGCAAATCGACATAAGGGTACTGACGCCGAAAATCTCCCAGTCTCGGCAGCAGCCAGCCGACGGCAAAAGTCCCCACCACGCCGACGTTTAATACTTCCCGATAGCTGCTCTCGCCCACCCGTTCCAGCGTGTGGGCGATTTGGTCGAATGAACTCTTCAATACCGGCAGCAGCAGCTCACCCTCCTGGGTAAGCATTAGCCCCCTAGGCAAACGCTTGAACAGCGGCACATTCAATTGCGTTTCGAGCAGCTTGACCTGGTGGCTAACCGCCGCCTGGGTCACGTGAAGCTCTTCTGCCGCGCGGGTAAAGCTTAAATGCCTGGCCGACGCTTCAAAGGCGCGCAGCGCCTTCAACGGCAGGTAGGGACGCACCACGTTGACCCCCAAATTTTTCTAATGGCTTATGCAAAATATCGCTGTTTGTGAATTGCCGCAGCGCGCCGTAAGTTAGCCACAGTCACCCTCTTGGCGGCTGGTGATACCTCCCAGCTTTTTTGTAGCGCTAATCACAACAGGATCTCGGTATGCGTAAGATGTTAGCAGCAAACTCTGGCCTTATCATGACAGTTTCTCTCCTTATGGGCGGTTCTGCCTGGGCATCCGATGCGCCTGAAAGCGCAGATATTGAGGCGCTGGTGAACGACACTGTCGTGCCTTTGATGGCCGAGCATCGTATTCCAGGCATGGCGGTCGCGCTTAGCATCAATGGCCAGCAGCACTACTTTAATTATGGCATCGCCAATCAAGAGGCGGGGATTCCGGTCACCGATGAGACGCTGTTCGAGCTAGGTTCCGTCAGTAAGATCTTCACCGCTACGCTGGCAGCCTATGCCCAGGCTAGCGGCGCGCTCGCGTTTTCCGATCCGGCCAGCTGCTACCTGCCTGAACTTGAAGGCAGCGTCTTCGATGAGATTACGCTGCTGGAACTGGGCACCTACACGGCGGGTGAGCTTCCACTGCAGTTCCCAGAAGACGTTCAAAGCGAAGAGGCGATGATCGACTACTATCGTCAGTGGCAGCCTGAATCCGCCCCTGGCAGCCACCGGCTCTACTCCAACCCAAGCCTGGGTCTGTTCGGTTATCTCGCCGCACAAAGCCTTGGCCAGCCCTTCGAGATGGCGATGCAGGAGGCGTTGTTCGCCCCGCTAGGGCTTGAGCATAGCTACTTTCAGGTGCCTGAAGCGCAGCAGGCGCACTATGCCTACGGTTACTCTAAAGAGGATGAGCCCATTCGGGTGAACCCAGGCATGCTGGATGCCCAGGCCTACGGATTGAAATCGACTGCCGCAGACGTGCTAACGTTAGTGGAAGCCAATATGAGTAGCGCTGGGCTGAATGAGCCGCTAAGCCAAGCCTTGGCCGCTACGCGCACGGGATACTTTGAAGTCGGCAATATGACCCAAGGGCTGGGCTGGGAAAGCTACGCCTACCCGGTGGCGCTCGATCAATTGCTGGCAGGCAACTCGCTTGAGATGATTTTGGAGCCCAACCCCGCCAACCGCTTAACCCCACCGCTAGCCCCCAGGCAGGAAGCGCTTTACAACAAAACCGGCGCTACCAACGGCTTTGGCGGCTACGTGGCTTTTGTGCCCAGCGAGCAGATTGGTATTGTGCTGCTGGCAAACCGCAACTACCCCAATCAGGCGCGCATCGAAGCTGCACACCATATCCTTACCGCGTTGACTGAAGCGCCCTAAGCGGTGGCATTAGTTATAGCACTGAGCGTAGGATCGGAATCAGCCCGCAAAGGGCTATTCCGCTCCCCGAGACACACCAAAAGTTGCATTCTGCGCTGTCGATAAGGACACTATTACCCCTTCCCGTTACTTACCTTCACTGCGAAGAGCCCTTTCCCATGCGTCTAAACGCCGATTTTAGCCACTTTGCCTGTGTTACCCCGGAAGAGTATCAGTGGGTCGACTCCCCCAGTGCGGGGGTAGAGCGCATGATGTTTGACCGGATTGGTGATGAAGTTGCCCGCGCCACCAGCCTTGTCCGCTACGCCCCCAATACGCAGTTTGAGCGGCATACCCACGGCGGCGGCGAAGAGATTCTGGTGCTGGAAGGCGTGTTCGCCGATGAGCATGGGCGCTACGCGGCGGGCAGCTATTTAAGAAACCCCATCGGCACCGGCCATACGCCGCAGATTGGCGAGGAAGGCGCGCTGATCTTTGTCAAACTGCACCAGTTCGATCCTAACGACACGCTACAGCTGGCCGTGCCTGCCCACCGGCTCCCCTGGCAGCCAGACCGGCGCCCGCGCATCGCCTATAAGATGCTGCACACCTACAAGCAGGAGCGCACCAGCCTGGAACGTTGGTCGGCAGGCACCTCTATCACGTACCCCACGCTGCTGGGCGGTCTGGAGTTTTTGATTCTGGAAGGCTCTTTGAGCGATAGCGAGCAGAGTTACACGGCGGGCACCTGGTGCCGCTACCCAAGCGGTGCGGCGCCGGCATTAACCGCCGGTGAGGATGGCGTCATGATGTACCTCAAGCGTGGCCACCTGCCCGCGGCTTAGGCGCGCGACAGGCCCAGGAACGGCAGTAGCGTAAGGGCAGCAATAAGCGCCACGGCTAACAGCACCAGCACCACCTGCAGCGGATGAGCGGCCAAGCGACGCCATAGCGTCTCCGCATCTCCCCGCTCAACCGCCGCCTGGTGCTCGCGCTGGGCACGCTCAAGCCGCTCCGCCTGATAGGCCTCTAACGCCGCGATGGCAGCGTCATGCTGATGCGGGTTGCGCAGCCAAATCGCATCGACCCCCAGGCGGAAAAAGCCCGCCTGGGTTTCATAGGTATCAAAGCCATGGGCGGCCAGCAGGTCACGCACTTCCATGGCCTCTTCGTCGGTAACGTGGCGCAATCGGAACAGTAGTTCAGCCATTGGCGTGCCTCAAGAGTCGCTCTTCCCCACCATCAGGTCTGCCTGAATCACTTCGATCCAGTAGCCGTCCGGGTCTTTAACGAAGATAACATCTTTCATCTTGCCCTGATCGGCGCGCTTGACGAAGGTGACGTCGTGCTCGTCGAACCACGCCTGGGCCGCTGCCAGATCCGGCACGTTAAAACAGATATGCCCAAAGCCCTGGGGCTCGGCATTGCCATCGTGATAGGCGAAATCTTCCTGATTCTCAGTCCCCCAGTTGTGGGTCAGCTCCAGCAGTCCTTTCTGGCTAAACGTCCAGGCGGTACGCGCTTGCGCATCTTCCGGAACGCTGTCGCTGGGTTCCAGGTTGGCCAGGAAGTAGAGCGAGAACTGCATCTCTTCGAAATCCAGCCGCCGCATCACCTGCATACCAAACACTTTTGAGTAGAACGCCAGCGCCCGCTCGGGGTCTTTCACCCGCAGCATAGTGTGATTTAAACGAAACCCTTGGGTCTGAGGTGGTGTGGCCACGACGCCGGGATGCTGCTCGCCTTGAAAACTCATTTCGCTCTCCTCTCGCTAATACTGTTCATTGATTCTATTGAGCCTCACATACCGCTTACCATGGGGGCTTTATTGCCAGAATGCTAGCCCTTACAAGCACGTAGGCAGTGCCGTATGGGGGCACCAATAAGCGCACTGGCAATACTAAACAAAAACCCTACACTTATTATTCATAAGCTTTACAAAAAGTAGTTCCCGCAACATGAGTGATGCCCCACATTTGAGGCGTCCACCAGGAGTTTTCCATGAGTGCGATAGATATGACGCTGGGTGACCAGCTGACCCTGAAACAGCTTGCCAATGCGCTTCACAACGGTTTTTCGCCGATTGTTGAAGTTGAGTCGATGGATGGGATCTACAAAGTGCGTTTTCACCACGCTAATGGCGTTTCGGACCTGAGCGATAACAAGGGCCACGTCAGCACTTTTCTGGGCACGGGTGAAATCCGCGACACGCTTGGTCAGTTGGGCTTGACCCACGGCGTGCTGACCTTTGCCGACCAGTGCGGTGACGAGATGATTGGAGTCGAAGGTAAAGCGATGACACCTGATGAAATGCTTACCTACGGTACACGCATTTCGTTTCGTTAGATTGCCATCGTCCGCATCCGGGGCTTTACAGAGCTACTTCAGGCAAGGATAGTAATCCCTCGACAGGGGCGCCCTCCGTTAAGGGTGGGCTGAGAAGCACCCTTTGAACCTGAACCGGATAACACCGGCGTAGGGAGTCGTGGTAACGCTTACCACCTCCCTGCCGGGAGGATGCTATGACCCTACGCCCGCTTGGCGATTACCTTGAGACGTTGCGCGCAGCCACACCGCTGGTTCACTGTATGACCAACTATGTGGCTATGAATAGCACTGCCAACCTGCTGTTAGCCACCGGCGCGTCGCCCGCCATGCTGCATGCGCCTGAAGAGGTAGCTGAGTTCACGGCTATTTCCGCGGGGCTCTCGATTAATATCGGCACGATCTCCTCCCACTGGGCCGATGCCATGCTGACCGCCACTGCGACCGCCCAGCAGCATGACATTCCCTGGGTATTAGATCCCGTCGCCGTTGGCGCCACGCGCTATCGCCAAACGCTGTGCGCAAAACTACTGGCCGCGAAACCCAGCGTGATTCGTGGCAATGCGTCTGAAATTCTTGCCCTTAACGGCTTAGCCAGCCAAGGGCGCGGCGTGGATTCCACAGCCGCCACCGGCCAAGCGGTCGACGCAGCGATAGCACTGGCGCAAAAACACGGCTGTATTGTCGCGATGACCGGCGAAAGCGACTGGGTGACGGACGGCACACAGCACTACCGCATTAACGGAGGCCACCCTTTGATGCCCCGAGTGACAACGCTAGGCTGTGGGCTGAGCGCCCTAGTAGCGGGATTTGTAGCTGCCAATCGCGACTCCCCACTGGGTGCAACAACGGCCGCGCTGGCCTGCTTTTCCGTCTCAGGAGAGCGTGCAGGCCACAACGCCCAGGGGCCTGGTAGTTTTCAAGTGGCAATGCTGGACGCCCTGTACCAACTCACTCCTGACGACCTCACCACTCATGCCCAGCTGGAGGCAATTCATGCCGCTTGATCTATCGCTCTATTTGGTCACCGATGCCACACTCTGCCGAGACCATGGCCTGGAACAAACGGTTGAAGCAGCGGTAAGAGGCGGTGTCACCATCGTACAGTTGCGCGACAAGCATGCCAGCGATGAACAGATGATTGCCCAAGCCAAACGGTTAAAAGTGCTTCTGGCGGGCACCGGTGTACCGCTGATCATTAACGACCGATTACAGGTGGCACTGGAAAGCCAGGCAGATGGCCTGCATGTCGGCCAGAGCGACGCCGCCGTTCAGGAAGCGCGTCGGTTGTTAGGTGAGCAGGCGATTATCGGTCTGTCGATCAATACTATCGCCCAGCTGCAAGCCACCCCGTTTGAGCTGCTTGATTATGTGGGGATTGGCCCGGTGTTTGCCACCGAGAGCAAACAGGATCACGCCCAGCCCATCGGCTTTGGCGGCTTGGCTTCGCTGGTCAAGGCATGTCCACTGCCCAGCGTGGCCATCGGTGGACTGAAAGCCAGCCATGCGATTAGCGTGCAGCGGGCGGGAGCGAACGGTTTAGCGGTAATATCTGCCATTTGTGGTCAGCCAGATCCTTATCAGGCAGCGCGCGCTTTTCAGGTCTTCCAAGCCGCTTCGGTGTCATGAATCAGTTAGAGCATATCGTCGCTTTTGTGCGGGTAGCCGAGCTGGGTAGCTATACCCGCGCCGCCGAAGCACTGGATATTTCCCGCACTCGCGTATCCCGCCAGGTCATGGCACTGGAAGAGGCATTGGGCGCGCGACTGATACAGCGCACCACGCGACGGCTACATCTCACTGAGGCCGGAGAGCGCTACCTGATCCGCGCCCAAGGGGTACTGCAAGCGCTTGAAGAAGCCGCCGCCGAGGTGGGCCAAGGTACCAGCGATGTGCGCGGGCGGCTGCGTGTTAATGGGCCGATGAGTTTTGGTACCCGCTACCTAGCGCCACTCGTCGCCCAATTTATGCACACCCACCCGGCGCTTGAAGTACGCCTGGATTTGAATGACCGCCGCGTCGACCTGCTGGAAGAGGGTTACGATATAGCGATCCGTATCGGCAGCTTGCCCGACTCCAGCTTGGTGGCGCGCCGCCTGACCCGTTGCCGCCTGCTGTTTTGTGCCTCGCCAGCGTATCTTGCCGCCCACGGTGAACCCAGCAGCGTTAAAGCCCTTGCCGAGCACCGTTGCCTGCGCTACCGCAGCGGCCAACAGAGCGCTGACTGGAAGATTGCCACGCAGTCATTGACGGTCAATGGCCCACTGGAAAGCAATAACGGCGATGTACTCACCCACGCCGCAGAAGCGGGCCTCGGCATCGCTCAGCAACCCAGTTTTCTGGTCACAGAGAGTATCGCCAACGGGCGTTTAGTGCCCATCTTGACCAGTGAGCCAGCGGTGCGGCTCGATGTTCATGCCCTCTACCCCGCCCGGCGCCACCTGCCCGCCAAGGTGGAGCGCTTCATCGACCTGCTCACCGAGGCGTGGGGCGATCCGCCGGTTTGGGAGCAGCAAATTGGATTGTCGCCTATTACGCAACAGTGATGTGCAAAATCCACTGATTATCTCATTCTGACCCAGCTGTAAAGTAGCTTTATCAACCACTCGATGGAAGCTACTACGATGACAACGCATACTCACTCCACCCCTTCTCTACAGCCCCATGCCATCTCGCTACTGCGCGTTGCACTGGGTGTGATGGCTCTTGCCCACGGTTTGCTCAAGGTGTTTGTGTTTACCTTGCCGGGCACCGTCGGCTATTTTGAATCACTGGGTTTACCAGGGTTTCTGGCCTACTTGACCATTGCTGCCGAAGTCGGCGGTGGCGCCGCCCTGATTCTGGGTGTTTATACCCGCTGGGTGAGCCTGGCACTGGTGCCGGTACTGCTTGGTGCTGCTTGGGTGCATCTTGGCAACGGTTGGATGTTCTCAAATACCGGCGGCGGTTGGGAGTTCCCGGTGTTCTGGACGCTGGCGTTAATCGTGCAAGCGGGGCTGGGCAGCGGCCGCTGGGTGTTAAGCAACCGTTTCGCCTAACACTATCATCTAGGACTATCACCTAGCACTATCACCTAACCCCATTGCCAGCGCTTGCTTCACCGCCAGCGCTGGCAACGCTGCAGAGGAGAGTCACTCATGTTACCTAGCCTATTTATCTCCCATGGTTCGCCCATGCTGGCGCTCAATAAAACCCCGGCTCACGCCTTTCTACGCGAACTGGGCAGAAAGCTTTCTCCCAAGGCGGTGGTCGTGGTCTCAGCGCACTGGGAGAGCCTGACACTCAAGGTCAGCACCAGCGCCAAGCCGGAGACCATTCACGACTTTGGCGGCTTCCCACAGGCGCTTTTCGAGTGCCAGTACCCCGCCCCTGGCGAGCCTGAACTGGCCGAACGGCTGGCTGTATTACTGGGCGCCGAGGGGGTAGAGCGCGGCCTGGATCATGGCGCCTGGGTGCCCCTTTCGTTGATGTTTCCTGACGCCAATGTGCCGGTTGTTTCACTGTCGCTTCCGGTGCGCTGGAGCAATGCAGAGCTAGTCACACTGGGCGAGCACCTGTCGGCACTGCGACAAGAAGGGGTTTTGGTTATCGGCTCTGGCAGCCTGACCCATAACCTGTATGAAATTATGCCCCAGGAGAGCCCTATGCCAGCCTGGGTAGAAGAATTTGCCACTTGGGTGAGCGTCCGCCTAAGCGCCAATGACCGCGAGGCGCTGCTTAGCTGGGAGAACGCACCCTACGCGCGGGAGAACCACCCGACCCTTGAACACTTCCAGCCGTTGCTGGTGGCCATGGGGGCAGGAGGCGACGCAAAACAGGTGCACCACAGCGTGGAGCACGGCGTGCTCGCGATGGATGTTTACCAGTTCTGCTAGGCAGTAGGTCGACGTTTCAGGGTAGTGCGGCGGTCGTGATACGCCACCGCTAACCCGCTGCCCATTATCAGGGCGCTGCCTACCCAGACCCAGAGATCGGGCATTTCGCCCCAGAACCACCAGCCCAGCAGTACCGCCCAGAGCATGGCAGTGTAGTCAAACGGCGCGGCGATGGCCGCAGGCGCAAACCGAAAGGCCAAGGTTATAAAAGCCGTGGCCGCGACGCCCAAGATTCCCGAGGCGAAAAACCCTACCCAGTGCCACGGCTGGGGAGTTTGCCATACCCATGGCAGGGTTAAACCCGTCACTATGAGTGGCACAAACGTCATATAAAACAGCATCGCCCACAGGTGTTCGCGGGCGCCATAGCGGCGTGCGGTAATCATCATCAGGGCATAAAATAGCGCCGCGCCCACCAATACCAGCGCGCCCACCTGAAACGCCTCGCCGTTGGGCCGCACCACGATCAGTACCCCTACAAAACCCATCAGGGATGCGATCAGCACCGGTGGATCAATCCGCTCACCCAGCAGTGGCACCGAAAGCAGGGTCACAAACAGCGGCGCCACAAAGGCAATCGCCGTGGCTTCTGCCAGGGGTAGCAACGTCAATCCCCATACAAAGCAGACCATGGTGGCGGTATAGATCAGCCCGCGCAGCAAATGGACGCCCGGCCGTTTTGTGCGCAGCTTGCGCAAGCCACCGGCAAAATGGGCTAACAGCGCAATCATAGGTAGCGATACCAAGGCACGGAAGAAAATAATCTGCAACGGTGAGTGCACTTCACCTAACCACTTGGAAACGGCGTCGCCTAGGGCAAGGAAAAGAACACCCAAACACATGCAGAGTATGCCTTTTAGCGAGGTTGTCACCGCGTTCTCCCGGTTAAGTGGTCCATATAAAGTGCCAAAAAAGAAAAACCCCGCCAATTAGCCATTGGCGGGGTGATGAAGACCCACACCTTATAAGCTGGCGTTGACGACCATGCAGTCCATACCCTGGGAGTGCAGCTCACGGCACGCTTGACGAGCGCGCTGCTCATCCAGCGCCATTAGCCGGGCGCGATAAACCGGGTTTTGCCCCTCTACTGTGTCTACCGCCACACGGCCACCTAAACTCTCGGCGATGCGCTGCGCCGCCTGCTGCGCCAACTGCCGCGCTTGGGCTTCACGGCTGAAAGCGCCCACCTGAACTCCCCAACCGCCGCCCGTTTCATTCACGGAGGCCATCTTGCGTTCACGCTCAATGAACGCTTGCAGTGGGTCGGCCTGCGGCGCTTCGCTCGCGGGAGTAGGGCGCTGGATGGGGACTATATCGGCTAGCTGCTCTTCAAGATCCACAACCGGCGCTGAAGGGATAGAGTTTGCCGATGGTGACAACGTTGTGGTTTCGACCACCGCCAGGAGAGGTTGCTGTGGTGCAGGCTGCTGTGGCGGAATCGGCTGAGCTGGCGGAGCAAAGGCCATAAATTCCCGCGAGAAACTGGTATCGCTCATCCAGCTTTGCTGGTCGCGAAGCGACGCACGTAGGAAGCTACGGTCTAGTAGGTTAGCCATATGGGTATCCCGGGACTGGGATGAGAAGCCGCCCATGACGACCCCGACCAACCGCCGATTACCGCGCATCGCGGTAGTGGCTACGTTAAAGCCAGAGGCACGAATAAAACCGGTTTTTAGGCCGTCAGCGCCCGGGTAGTCGCGCACCAACCGATTGTGACTGGTATGCCGGGTACCGCGGTAGCTAAACTCTTGCAGGCCGAAGTAGTGGTAGTACTGAGGGAAATCCTGCATCACACGAACCGAGAGCGTTAGCATATCCCGCGCGGTGGTAATTTGACCGTCATCCGGTAAGCCAGAGGCATTGCGAAAGGTAGTGGCATGCATACCCAGTTCGCGCGCCTTGGTGGTCATCATCTGCGCGAAATGCGCTTCGCTGCCACCCAGCGCTTCGGCGACCACAGCGGCAACATCATTGGCAGACCGAACAGATAGGGCGCGAATAGCAGTATCCACGGGGATAGTGCTACCCGCAGGCAGCCACAGCTTTACGGCAGGCTTGGCGGCCGCATTATGAGAGACGGGCAAAGGCTGATTTAAACGCAGGCTCCCTTCCTCTAACGCTTCAAAGGTGAGATAGAGCGTCATCATTTTGGTGAGTGACGCAGGGTAGCGCTGATCGTCAATGTTCTCGGCGTAGAGCACTTCGCCATTGTCCAGGTCCACTACTATACCCGCGTAGCGTGGGTTGTCGGCCTGAACGCTGGTGACCACGGACAGCGTAAGCAGTAGTGCCACACCCACTGCCCATAACGCCGACGCTCCTTCGGCGATCTGTTTTACCCTCGCATACATACCTGCCCCTTGCTTGTTATCAATGCGCTAGTACCGATCCACTTTTAACTACCATGCCACACTCAAGGTACAACGCAAGGCTTTCCCCCTGGCGGCATGGCAACGCTCACTACGTTTAATAATTAGCCGAGTATAGGTTATTACCACGCAGTTAAGCGTAGAAAAAGAGAAGATAAATGAGTGCATAAAAAAACCGACCCCCTAAGAGGTCGGTTTTCATTCGCTACCAAAGAGGCTTAGCGCAGAGGATTACTCTTCTGCAGCAGCTTCTTCAACAACCGGACGGTCAACTAGCTCAACGAACGCCATAGGCGCGTTGTCGCCGGTGCGGAAACCGCACTTGAGAATACGGACGGAACCGCCCGGACGCTCGGCATAACGCGGACCTAATTCGTTGAACAGCTTGCCGACGGCTTCTTTAGAGCGCGTGCGGGCAAACGCCAAACGACGGTTTGCAACGCTATCCTGCTTAGACAAGGTGATCAGCGGCTCGATAACGCGACGCAGCTCCTTGGCTTTCGGCAGGGTTGTCTTAATGACTTCATGTTCGACCAGCGAGACAGACATGTTCTTGAACATGGCCTGACGATGCGAGCTGGTGCGATTCAGATGACGACCACTCTTACGATGACGCATGGTTGTAATTCCTTACCAAACTGGGACTCAAGTCGACGCTCACGCGGAGGCCTTGTCGTCCTTCAGGCTTGCCGGTGGCCAATTTTCCAACCGCATGCCAAGGGACAAGCCACGAGCTGCCAATACATCTTTGATTTCATTCAAAGACTTTTTACCGAGATTCGGTGTCTTCAACAGCTCCACTTCTGTGCGCTGGATAAGATCACCGATGTAATAAATATTCTCGGCTTTTAGGCAGTTCGCGCTACGAACGGTCAACTCAAGATCGTCTACGGGGCGCAATAGAATTGGATCAACATGATCCTCTTCCTCTTCGACTTCCTGTTCTTTATCAGCTTCCAGGTCGACGAAGGCGGCCAGCTGCTCTTGCAGGATGGTCGCACTGCGACGGATAGCCTCTTCCGGATCCAGGGTACCGTCGGTTTCCAGATCGATAATTAGCTTATCGAGATCGGTGCGCTGCTCAACACGAGCAGCCTCAACCGAGTAGGAAACACGGCGGACAGGGCTGAAGGTGGCATCCAGCTGCAGGCGGCCAATGGCACGTGTCTCTTCATCAGAGCCGCGCGCGTCAGCCGGCTCGTAGCCACGACCCAGCGCTACCTTAAGCTGAATTTTCAGCTCGGCACCTTCATTGACATGAGCAATGACGTGGTCCGGGTTGACGATTTCGACGCTATGATCAAGCGCAATGTCGCCAGCGGTGACGACGGCTGGGCCCTGCTTGTTCAGCGTGAGCACCGCCTCATCGCGGCTGTGCATCTTGATCGCAACATCTTTCAAGTTCAGGAGGATTTCAATGACATCTTCCTGCACCCCTTCGAGCGCACTGTATTCATGCTCAACACCAGCAATTTCAGCCTCTACCACGGCACAGCCGGGCATAGACGAAAGCAGAATGCGGCGCAGTGCATTCCCCAGGGTGTGACCAAAGCCACGCTCGAACGGTTCGAGCACGATTTTGGCGTGATGTGCGCTGATTTCTTCGACCTTGATGTCGCGAGGACGGAGAAACTCTGTCACTGAACGCTGCATATGAACACCTTTCAGGCTGCCAAACGGATACTTGGTACTCGGTAGGATCTGGTGCGGGTGTTAAACCGGCACCAGATCGACAAGAAACAGAAAACTGCTTACTTGGAGTACAGCTCGACGATCAGGTTTTCGTTGATGTCGGCAGACAGGTCACCGCGTTCAGGCAGAGCCTTGAAAGTGCCTTCCATCTTCTTGGCGTCGATTTCGATCCAAGCGATATCGCCACGGTTGGCCGCAATGGACAACGCGCTTTGGATACGTGCTTGGTTTTTCGCCTTTTCGCGAATGGAAACAACGTCACCCGGCTTCACTTGATAGGAAGCTACGTTAACGGTGCGGCCGTTCACGGAAATCGCCTTGTGGCTGACCAGCTGACGCGCTTCAGAGCGAGTCGAGCCGAAGCCCATGCGGTAGACGACGTTATCCAGTCGGGATTCGAGCAACTGCAACAATACTTCACCAGTCGCGCCTTTCAGGCGAGCGGCTTCTTTGTAGTAGTTACGGAACTGTTTTTCGAGTACGCCGTACATGCGACGTACTTTTTGCTTCTCGCGAAGCTGCAAGCCGTAGTCTGAAAGACGTTGACGACGCTGGCCGTGTACACCCGGGATCTGCTCGGATTTACACTTTTTCTCGAAGGGAGTCACACCACTCTTTAAAAAGAGGTCTGTGCCTTCACGACGAGACAATTTGCACTTCGGTCCAATATAACGGGCCATGAATCTGTCTCCTTAAACGCGGCGTTTCTTCGGCGGACGGCAGCCATTGTGGGGAATGGGCGTCGCGTCTACGATGCTTTGCACGCGGAAGCCGGCGGCATTCAGTGCGCGCACGGCTGATTCACGACCGGGTCCTGGACCTTTAACCAGTACGTCTACGTTCTTCACACCATACTCGGCTGCAGCAGTTGCTGCACGTTCGCTTGCCACTTGAGCAGCGAACGGGGTGCTCTTGCGAGAACCACGAAAACCCGAACCACCGGCAGTCGCCCATGAAAGAGCGTTGCCCTGGCGGTCTGTGATCGTCACGATCGTGTTGTTAAAAGAGGCATGGATATGCGCAATCGCATCCACTACCTGCTTTTTAACCTTTTTACGGTTACTACGCGGGTTAGCCATGTTGATGTCTATTCCTGTCTTTACGCCAGAACGTGCGTGTTATTTGCGGATCGGCTTACGCGGGCCCTTACGGGTGCGCGCGTTAGTCTTAGTCCGCTGACCACGCAGCGGAAGACTACGACGATGACGCAGACCACGGTAGCAGCCTAAGTCCATGAGACGCTTAATGTTAAGCGTGACATCACGACGAAGGTCGCCTTCTACGGTGTACTTGCCAACTTCAGAACGCAGGGTGTCGACTTCTTCAGAAGACAGGTCCTGGATCTTGGCATTCATGGCAATACCGGCAGCAGCACAGATGTGCTCAGCACGGGTACGGCCAATCCCGAAGATATAGGTCAGCGAGATCGCCGCATGCTTGTTGTCCGGGATATTGACGCCTGCAATACGGGCCATCAGCTTACTCCGAAATTTGAGCGGCTTGCTCGTTTATTCATCTACAAAAGGCGCAACAGCATACCCCTTTAGTTGCCCTAAGGCAAGGGGTATGCTGGCACCCGCTTAATACAACCCAGGCTATTAACCCTGGCGTTGTTTGTGCCGTGGCTCGCTGCAAATGACGCGGACAGCGCCATTGCGACGAATGATCTTGCAGTTACGGCACATTTTCTTTACGGAAGCTCGAACTTTCATCGATCTTTCTCCAAAAACCGGCTCGCGGCGCGCCACACTCTAATTTAATAGGGGTGGACGGCGCCTCAGCGCATGATACCGCCGCTACCGTAGCCTTTCAGGTTGGACTTCTTCATCACTGAGTCATACTGATGCGACATGAGATGCGACTGCACCTGGGCCATGAAGTCCATGATGACCACGACTACGATTAACAACGAGGTACCGCCGAAAAAGAACGGCACGTTCCACGCCACAATCAAGAACTGGGGCATCAAGGAAACCGCAGTGATATACAAGGCACCGAACAGGGTCAGACGTGTCATGACCTTGTCGATATAGCGAGCGGTCTGCTCGCCGGGGCGAATGCCCGGCAGGAAAGCGCCTGACTTTTTAAGATTGTCAGCCACATCCTTGGGGTTGAAGACCAGCGCTGTGTAAAAGAAGCAGAAGAATACCACTGCCGCCGCGAAAAGCAAGATGTAAAGCGGTTGACCTGGGCCTAATGCCTGAGATGCACGCTGCAACCACTCCATACCTTCACCGGCACCTACCCACTGACCAATAGAGGCCGGGAAGAGCAGGATACTGGAGGCAAAAATCGCCGGGATAACACCGGCCATATTGACCTTCAAAGGCAGGTAGCTACTTTGCCCTGCATACATCTTATTGCCCACTTGTCGCCGAGGGTAGTTAACTTTAAGGCGGCGTTGGCCACGCTCAATGAAAACTACAAAAGCAACAGTCGCAATACCTAACACTGACAGCGCTAACAGCGGCAGAACGTTCCAGGCCCCTTCATTACGGGCAAGCTCGAAGGCTTGGCCCACGGCACTGGGCAGTCCAGCAACAATACCGGCGAAAATCAGCAGCGAAATACCGTTGCCGATGCCCTTCTCGGTAATCTGCTCACCTAACCACATCATGAACACCGCGCCTGATACAAACGTAATCACGGCGGTGAAATAGAAGCTGAAGTCAGCAGTGTACGCGATGCCTTGGCTAGCCAGACCGACGGACATACCGACAGCCTGGACAAACGCCAGTATCACCGTGCCGTAGCGGGTGTACTGGCTAATCTTGCGGCGGCCAGCCTCACCCTCTTTCTTGAGCTGTTCAAGATGAGGGGAGACCGCAGTCATGAGCTGCATGATAATTGACGCCGATATATAGGGCATTATACCCAGGGCGAGAACACTCATGCGCTCCAGGGCGCCACCCGAGAACATGTTAAACATGCCCAGGATGGTGCCCTGTTGCTCCCTAAACAAGGCAGCAAGCTGGTCAGGATTGATACCGGGAACGGGAATGTGGGCACCGATACGGTACACCACGATGGCGAGGAGCACGAAGCGCAAACGCGCCCACAGTTCACTCAGACCGCTGCCCATCGCCGGCATGTTTCCTGACTTGGCCATTTAGTCCTCTACCTTGCCGCCAGCGGCTTCGATCGCTTCACGGGCACCTTTGGTGACCTTGATTCCGCGAACGGTAACCGCTGTTTTCAGTTCGCCAGAAAGGATGATCTTCGCGTGTAGCGTAGAATCCTTCAGCACATTGGCTTCTTTCAAAGATGCCATGGTGACTTCGCCACCGGCAACTTTAGCAAGTTCAGCCAGGCGTACTTCTTCAGAGACCAGAGATTTTGCAGACGTAAAACCGAATTTCGGCAAACGACGCTGCAAAGGCATCTGACCGCCTTCGAAACCGGGCTTAACACTGCCGCCACTACGTGCTTTCTGACCTTTGTGACCACGGCCACCGGTCTTACCAAGACCGGAACCGATGCCACGACCCACACGCTTTGCAGCGTGCTTGGAGCCCGGAGCCGGGCTTAGGCTATTGAGTTTCATGGATTACTCTCCCTCAACGCGCACAAGGTAGTTAACCTTGTTGATCATGCCGCGTACGGCGGGGGTGTCTTCCAGTTCAACCGTATGACCGATGCGACGCAGACCCAAGCCCTTCATAGTAGCTTTGTGCTTGGGCATGATGCCGATGGTGCTCCGGATCTGGGTAAACTTGATCGTTGCTGCCATGGTGTCTTACCCCGTGATCGCTTCGACAGACAGACCGCGCTTAGCGGCCACGTCTTCCGGTGCTTGCATGGCGGAGAGACCTTTGACAGTCGCCCGTACCACGTTAACCGGGTTAGTGGAACCGTAGCACTTGGCCAGTACATCGTGGACACCGGCGAGCTCTAGTACAGAGCGCATGGCGCCACCGGCGATAATACCGGTACCTTCAGAAGCCGGCTGCATGTACACCTTGGAAGCACCGTGACGGGCTTTGACCGGGTACTGCAGCGTATGGCCAGCAAGGTTCACCTTGACCATGTTGCGACGAGCTTGATCCATCGCTTTCTGGATTGCGACAGGCACTTCACGCGCCTTGCCACGACCGAAACCGACACGACCTTTACCATCACCAACGACGGTCAGTGCGGTGAAGCCGAAAATACGACCACCTTTGACCACCTTGGCGACGCGGTTGACCTGCACTAACTTCTCTTGCAGATCACCGCTTTGCTGTTCGTTCTTCGCCATCGTAAAACCCTTTAGAATTCCAGGCCGCCTTCACGTGCGGCGTCGGCCAGCGCCTTGACGCGGCCGTGATACTTAAAGCCAGCACGGTCGAAGGCCACCTGGGTGATGCCTGCTTCTTTAGCGCGTTCAGCAATCAGAGCACCTACTTTAGAGGCCGCATCTGAGTTGCCGGTCGCACCCTCGCGCAGTGCTTTGTCCAGCGTAGAAGCACTGGCTAGCACTTTGCCACCATCCGGCGAGATAATCTGCGCATAGATGTGACGCGGGGTACGGTTGACGCACAGGCGATACACGCCCAGCTCGCGGATCTTTGCGCGAGCGCGGCGGGCACGACGGAGACGAGATTCTTTCTTCGCGTTCATAACCCTGCCTTACTTCTTCTTGGCTTCTTTGCGACGCACCTGCTCGTCGGCGTACCGAACACCCTTGCCTTTGTACGGCTCGGGAGGACGGAAGGCGCGGATTTCCGCGGCGCACTGGCCGAGCATCTGCTTATCCGCGCTTTTCAGCACGATAACGGTGTTCTTCGGCGTTTCCGCTGAGACACCTTTAGGCAGTTCATAGTCGACCGGGTGCGAGAAGCCCAGTGAAAGATTGAGCGTCTGGCCCTTAGCTTGGGCACGATAACCGACGCCAACAATTTCGAGAGTTTTTGTGAAACCCTCGGATACGCCCGTTACCAGGTTCTGAACTAAGGCGCGGGTAGTACCGGCCATGGCCCAGCTCTTGGCAGACTCACTCGGGGCGAAGGTCAGCTGGCCATCTTCTTGACCGACCACTACATCAGAGTGGATGGTCATAGACAGCGTGCCCTGGCCGCCTTTGGCGGTCAGCTGGTCAGCATTGATTTTAACATCAACGCCGGCAGGCACTTTAACCGGATATTTCGCTATGCGGGACATTCCAGCCTCCTAGAATACGGTGCAGATGACTTCGCCACCGACACCCGCTTGGCGCGCGGCACGATCGGTCATGACACCATTTGATGTGGTGACAATCGCGATACCCAGGCCATCGGCAACCTTAGGCAAGTTGTCCTTGCCCATGTAGCGGCGCAGGGACGGCTTGGAAACCCGCTGAATGTGCTCAATGACCGGCTTACCCTCAAAGTACTTGAGAGTCACGGTTAGCTCAGGCTTAGCGCCCTCCGCTACCGTAAAGTCGGCAATGTAGCCTTCTTCCTTTAGCACTCGGGCCACTTGCACTTTCAGCTTGGAGGACGGCATGGTTGCCGTCTCCTTGGTGGCCATCTGCGCATTGCGGATACGGGTAAACATATCCGCCAGAGTGTCTTGCATGCTCATTTAATGTGCGCTCCTGATAATTCTACGTGGCGTTACCAACTGGATTTTTTCAACCCAGGAACGTCGCCACGCATGGCGGCTTCACGCAGCTTGTTACGGCCGAGACCGAACTTGTTGTAAAAACCGTGCGGACGACCGGTGATACGGCAGCGGTTACGCTGACGCACCGGGCTTGAGTCGCGCGGCAGTTGCTGCAGCTTCAGCGTCGCCTCGAAGCGGTCTTCCTCAGTCGTATTCACGTCTGAGATGATCTTCTTGAGTTCAGCGCGCTTGGTCGCATACTTCGCGACCAGCTGAGTACGCTTAAGCTCACGCTCTACCATACTTTTCTTAGCCATGATCCCAGCCCTATTTCTTGAACGGGAAGTTCAGCGCGGTTAGCAGCGCACGACCTTCCTCGTCGGTTTTGGCGGTCGTCGTGATAGTGACGTCCAACCCCCGGATGCGATCGATTTTATCATACTCGATCTCCGGGAAGATGATCTGCTCACGCACACCCATAGAGTAATTGCCACGACCGTCGAAAGACTTCGGGTTGAGACCACGGAAGTCACGCACGCGGGGAATCGCGATGTAAACCAAACGGTCCAAGAAGTCCCACATACGCTCTGCGCGCAGCGTTACTTTGATGCCGATTGGCCAACCTTCGCGTACCTTAAAGCCCGCGATGGACTTACGTGCCTTGGTCACCAACGGTTTTTGACCAGAGAGTTTCTCTAGATCGCCGATGGCATTGTCAATCAACTTTTTATCGTTGACTGCTTCGCCGATACCCATGTTCAGAGTCACTTTCGTGATCCGTGGTACCTGCATAACGTTGGCATAGCTGAACTCTTCTTTGAGTTGAGCTGCTACCTCGTTTTGATAACGTTCTTTCAAGTTCGCCATTTTGCTACCCGACTCGCGTTAGGCGTCGATCTGCGTCTGCGTCGACTTGTAGATACGTACCTTGGTACCGTCTTCCTTCACTTGGAAGCCGACGCGATCCGCCTTACCGGTCTCCGAATTGAAGATGGCTACGTTGGACGCGTGAATCGGAGCCTCACGCTCGACGATACCGCCCTGATTACCCGCCATGGGATTTGGCTTGGTGTGACGTTTAATCATGTTCACACCGGACACCAAGAAGCGGTTTTCTAATACCCGCTTAACGGTGCCACGTTTGCCTTTATCCTTCCCGGCGATGACGATGACTTCATCGTCACGTTTGATCTTTTGCATATCCGCCTCGCTCCTTACAGCACTTCAGGCGCTAAGGAAATGATCTTCATGAACTTTTCATTACGAAGTTCACGAGTCACCGGCCCAAAAATACGGGTACCGATTGGCTGTTCGTTGGTGTTATTCAACAAAACTGCCGCATTTCCATCGAAACGGATGAGCGAACCGTCGGGACGACGGACGCCACTACGGGTCCGGACCACGACCGCTTTTAGCACCTGGCCTTTTTTGACCTTGCCACGCGGAATCGCTTCCTTAACCGTGACCTTGATGATATCACCAACGCGAGCGTAACGACGGTGTGAACCGCCTAACACCTTGATGCACTGCACCCGGCGCGCTCCGCTGTTGTCGGCGACATCCAGCATTGTCTGAGTCTGAATCATCGGTTTTCTCCAAACCTAATCTGACTGCACTGATTGACAAGCCTCGGGATTAACCCTTGGCGTGTTCAACCACCTCGACCAGCGTCCAAGCTTTTTTCTTGGAAAGCGGACGGCACTCTTGAATAGAGACCGTATCGCCTGCCTTAGCCTGGTTCGCCTCATCATGGGCGTGCAGCTTGGTGGAGCGCTTAACGTATTTTCCGTAGATCGGGTGACGCTCGCGCCGCTCGATCATGACGACGATGGACTTGTCCATCTTGTCGCTCACCACTTTACCGGTGAGCGTACGCTTTGTGTTTTCTTCGGCCATCTCAATCACCTGCCTTCTCGTTGAGCAAAGTCTTAACGCGGGCGATATCCCGGCGGACCTGCTTGAGCAGATGAGTCTGGCTCAGTTGGCCAGTGGCCTTCTGCATGCGCAGGTTAAACTGCTCGCGGAGGAGTTCGAGGAGTTGCTCCTGGAGCTCTCCTGCGGACTTTTCACGAATTTCCTGGGCTTTCATCACATCACCGTCCGTTTCGCAAAGGTGGTGGATAAGGGCATTTTCTGTGCGGCAAGCTCAAACGCTTCACGAGCGAGCTCTTCCGACACGCCTTCAATTTCATACAGGACCCGACCCGGTTGGATCTGGGCAACCCAGTACTCAACAGAACCTTTACCTTTACCCATACGAACTTCGAGCGGCTTCTTAGAGATCGGCTTATCAGGGAAGACGCGGATCCAGATTTTACCGCCACGCTTAACGTGACGTGTGATCGCACGACGGCCTGCTTCGATCTGACGCGCAGTAATGCGGCCGCGACCAGTAGCTTTTAGGCCGTATTCCCCGAAGCTGATCTTGCTTCCGCGATGCGCCAGGCCACGGTTGCGGCCTTTCATCATCTTGCGGAATTTCATACGCTTGGGCTGTAACATCGACTCGCTCTCCCCTTACCTGGAACCTTTCTTCTTGGGCGCGTTGCCGGCAGGCTGTTGTTTCGCCTTGGCACGTACTTCCTCGATACCGCCGAGGATTTCACCCTTGAAGATCCACACTTTGACGCCGATAACGCCATAGGTGGTGTGAGCTTCGTAAGTGGCGTAGTCGATATCCGCACGCAACGTGTGCAGCGGAACGCGACCTTCGCGGTACCATTCGGTACGTGCGATTTCAGCGCCACCAAGACGACCTGACAGCTGTATCTTGATGCCACCAGCGCCAAGACGCATTGCGTTCTGTACCGCGCGCTTCATAGCACGACGGAACATCACGCGACGCTCAAGCTGACCCGCTACGTTAGCAGCGACTAGCTTGGCATCCAGCTCCGGCTTGCGAACTTCTTCGATGTTCACATGCACGGGAACACCCATCATCTGGGTAAGATCGCGACGCAAACGGTCGACATCTTCACCTTTCTTACCAATCACGATACCCGGACGGGCAGTGTGAATGGTGATGCGGGCATTGTTCGCCGGACGCTCGATGTGGATGCGGCTAACAGAGGCGCTTTTAAGACGCTCTTCCAGGAAGCTACGCACTTCGAGATCGTTATTGAGCTTATCGGCGTAAGCGCCGCGCTCAGCATACCAGACAGAAGCATGGTCTTTGACGATGCCCAGTCGAATGCCTGTTGGATTGACTTTCTGACCCATCGGTCGACTCCTACTTCTCGGCTACCTTGACGGTGATGTGGCACGTGCGCTTCAAGATACGATCCGCACGCCCCTTGGCACGCGGCTTGATACGCTTGAGCGTCATGCCCTCATCGACGCAGATGGTCGAGACACGCAGCTCGTCAATATCCATGCCGTTATTTTCTTCCGCATTCGCAATCGCGGATTGCAGCACCTTCTTAACCAGCTTGGCAGCCTTCTTCGGTGAGAAGGTCAGCAGGTCGAGTGCCTCGGCGACAGGTTTACCGCGCACCTGGTCAGCCACCAAACGGGCCTTCTGGGCGGATAAACGAGCGCCAAACAGCTTAGCTGTGACTTCCATCTCTCAATCCTCTCTGGCTTACCGTTTGGCTTTTTTATCCGCCGCATGCCCGCGATAAGTGCGGGTAGCAGCGAATTCGCCCAATTTGTGGCCAACCATTTCCTCGGATACATGCACCGGGACGTGTTGGCGACCATTATGGACCGCGATAGTGAGGCCTACCATATTGGGCAGGATCATAGAACGACGCGACCAAGTCTTGATCGGTTTGCGATCGTTCTTCTCCACTGCAGCCTCTACCTTCTTCAAAAGATGAAGGTCAATGAAGGGACCTTTCTTTAGTGAACGTGGCACAGCCGTTACCTCTTAATGTCTTGGCAATTTAGATCAACGCGTCTTATTACGACGACGAATGATCAGCTTGTCGGTGCGCTTGTTCTTACGCGTCTTGTGACCCTTAGTCGGCACGCCCCATGGGGATACCGGGTGACGACCACCACTGGTGCGGCCTTCGCCACCACCGTGCGGGTGATCGACTGGGTTCATCGCGACACCGCGAACAGTCGGACGCACGCCTCTCCAGCGCTTCGCACCGGCCTTGCCAAGTTGACGCAGGCTGTGCTCAGAGTTGCTCACTTCACCCAATGTCGCGCGGCACTCGGCCAACACTTTACGCATTTCGCCAGAGCGAAGACGCAGGGTGGCATAGTTACCTTCACGAGCAACCAGCTGGGCGCTTGTACCGGCACTGCGAGCAATCTGCGCACCTTTACCCGGCTTGAGTTCGATGCAGTGCACCGTAGAACCCAACGGGACGTTACGCAGCGGCAAGGCATTGCCTTTTTTGATTGACGCGTTAACACCAGATTCCAGCACGTCACCCGCGCTGACACCTTTCGGTGCAATGATGTAACGACGCTCACCATCGGCATACTTCAGCAGCGCAATGTGCGCACTGCGATTGGGATCGTGCTCCAGGCGCTCAACGGTGGCAGGAATGCCATCTTTGGTGCGCTTGAAATCGATCAACCGATAGTGGTGACGATGACCACCGCCCACGTGGCGGGTGGTGATACGACCGTAGTTATTCCGGCCGCCGGACTTGGACTGTTTTTCCAAAAGCGGTGCATAAGCACGGCCTTTAAACAGTTCCTCGCCAACGATCTTGACGACGTGGCGACGACCGGCGGAAGTGGGTTTGGTCTTGACGATTGCCATTATCCGTACTCCTGCCCTTATTCGGCGCCAGAGAAGTCTTCGAGCGTTTCACCCGCAGCCAGGGTCACATACGCTTTGCGGTAACCCTTACGCAGGCCAACGCCGTTCGCAGTACGTTTTGTTTTACCCTTCATGTTCAGTACCTGAACACTACCGACCTTTTTGCCGAAGAGTGCTTCAACGGCCTTTTTGATCTCGGGCTTGGTAGCATCAGATGCCACCTTGAAAACGTACTGGTTGCGCTCGGCTGCCATTGCGGCCTTTTCGGTCACGTGCGGCCCAAGCAGAACCTTAAATACGCGTTCCTGGTTCATGCCAGCTTCTCCTCGAATTTACGCAGGGCGGAGACGGTAATCAGGACCTTATCAAAGGCTACCAGGCTTACCGGGTCAGCTGCCGCGACATCCACCACGTCAACGTGGGGAAGGTTGCGTGCGGCCAAATAGAGCTTCTCGTCAACTTCTTCAGTGACGATCAACACTTTTTCAAGGTTGAGCTCTTTCAGCTTGGCAGCTACCTGCTTGGTCTTAGGCGCATCGACGACGAACTCTTCAATCGCGACTAAACGCTCTTGACGTACCAGCTCTGACAAGATGGAGCGCATCGCTGCACGGTACATCTTGCGGTTAACCTTCTGGGTGTAGTCTTGCGGACGCGCCGCGAAGGTTACGCCACCACTACGCCATAGCGGAGAGCGGATGGTACCGGCACGTGCGCGACCGGTGCCTTTCTGACGCCACGGCTTCTTACCACCGCCACGAACGTCGGAACGACTCTTTTGTGCGCGGGTTCCCTGACGACCAGCCGCCAAATAGGCAGTGACAACCTGGTGAACGAGCGCTTCGTTGAATTCTTTGCCAAAAGTGGCGTCGGCTACTTCAACGGTACCCGTGCCTGCAGCAAGATTCAGATTCATTGGTAATTATCCCCTTCAGCCTGCTTTCACGGCGCTGCGAACGATAACGTCACTACCGGGAGCACCCGGTACGGCGCCTTTAATCAGCAGCAGGTTACGCTCGGCGTCGACACGGACGATCTCAAGGCTCTGCACGGTGCAACGGGCGTTACCCATTTGACCGGCCATCTTTTTGCCTTTGAAAACGCGACCCGGAGTCTGACACATGCCGATAGAACCCGGCGCGCGATGCGACAGAGAGTTACCGTGAGTCATATCTTGGGTACGGAAGTTCCAGCGCTTAACAGCACCCTGGAAGCCTTTACCCTTAGAGGTGCCAGTCACGTCAACCATTTGACCAGCTTCGAAGAGGGATACGGTGATTTCGCCGCCCACTTCAGGAATCTCTTCGCCTTCTGCAAGACGAAATTCCATCAGTGCACGACCAGCTTCAACACCCGCCTTGGCAAACTGACCAGCTTGCGCTTTGGTGAGGTGCTTAGCTTTGCGAGAGCCAGATGTGACCTGAATCGCTGCGTAACCGTCAGATTCGACAGATTTAACGCGTGTAACACGATTAGGATCAACTTCAATAACGGTTACGGGCACAGACGCGCCGTCTTCGGTAAAGACACGGGTCATCCCGGCCTTTTTACCGACTAAACCGATAGTCATACTCAGTCTCCTATAGTGTACGGGGCTATCACCCGCTATGGCTGCCCTTTCCAGAGCATTCCACTAGCACATTGTGTGGCGCCTCACGGCGCGGCGGCTGCTGCTCATGCTAACTCTTTACAAAGAGCGATGAGCGCTGGGCCGCAAAGTGACTAGTGTAATTAGTTGAGTTTGATTTGCACGTCTACGCCTGCGGCGAGATCAAGCTTCATCAAAGCATCAACAGTTTTTTCGGTCGGCTCAACAATGTCGAGCACACGCTTGTGCGTACGAATCTCATACTGGTCACGCGCATCTTTATTGACGTGCGGCGAGATCAGGATGGTGTAACGCTCGCGGTTGGTCGGCAGCGGAATCGGTCCACGAACCTGAGCACCAGTACGCTTAGCGGTTTCAACAATCTCCGCTGTAGACTGGTCGATCAGGCGATGGTCGAAAGCTTTCAACCGAATGCGAATCTTTTGGTTCTGCATTTGCCCTAAACTCCAATGGATGTCGACGGCGCGAGCCGTCTACCCACGCATTCAAAGGATGCGCATTATAGGCACGCCAAAAGCCCATGTCAAACATTTGCTGTTGGTGCGCAGAAAAGGGGGCTCATCAGAGCCCCCTTCATCATTCAAGCATGCTGCTTACTTGACGATTTTGGCCACAACGCCAGCACCGACAGTACGGCCGCCTTCACGAATAGCGAAGCGCAAGCCTTCGTCCATTGCGATCGGAGCGATCAAGGTAACAACCATCTGAACGTTGTCACCCGGCATGACCATTTCAACGCCTTCCGGCAGTTCACAAGTACCGGTTACGTCGGTGGTACGGAAGTAGAACTGAGGACGGTAGCCCTTGAAGAAAGGCGTGTGACGACCACCTTCTTCTTTGGACAGTACGTAAACTTCTGCTTCGAAGGTAGTATGCGGGTTGATGGTGCCCGGCTTGGCCAGTACTTGGCCACGCTCGACGTCATCACGCTTAGTACCACGCAGCAGGGCGCCAACGTTCTCACCAGCACGACCTTCGTCGAGCAGTTTACGGAACATTTCAACACCGGTAACGATCGTTTTGGTGGTGTCGCGGATACCCACGATTTCCACTTCTTCGCCCGCTTTAACGATGCCGCGCTCTACACGACCGGTAACAACAGTACCGCGGCCAGAGATAGAGAACACGTCTTCGATCGGCATCAGGAACGGCTGGTCGATCGCACGCTCCGGCTCGGGGATGTACTCATCCAGAGCTTTGATCAGATTAGCAACGGCAGTAGTACCCATGCCCTTGTCATCTTCACCGTTCAGCGCCATCAGCGCAGAACCAGTGATGATCGGAGTGTCGTCGCCAGGGAAGTCGTACTGGTCTAGAAGTTCGCGAACTTCCATTTCTACCAGCTCGAGCAGCTCTTCGTCATCGACCATGTCCGCTTTGTTCAGGAACACAACGATGAACGGTACGCCAACCTGACGAGACAGCAGGATGTGCTCGCGAGTTTGCGGCATCGGGCCATCTGCGGCAGAACATACCAGGATCGCGCCGTCCATCTGCGCAGCACCGGTGATCATGTTCTTGACGTAGTCAGCGTGTCCTGGGCAGTCAACGTGAGCGTAGTGACGCTCTTCAGACTGATATTCCACGTGTGAAGTAGCGATGGTGATACCGCGCTCGCGCTCTTCAGGAGCGTTATCGATGGTATCAAACTCACGCCAGTCGCCGCCGAAAACCTCAGCAGACACGCGGGTTAGGGCCGCAGTCAGAGTCGTTTTACCGTGGTCGACGTGACCGATGGTGCCGACGTTGACGTGCGGTTTGGAACGTTCAAATTTTTCCTTAGCCACTGCTATAACCTCTTTACGTTGCTAACGGTTAACCGTTTTGATTGATGACGGCTTCAACGACGCTGGAGGGCGCCTCGTCGTACTTCGAGAACTCCATGGAGTAGCTCGCACGGCCCTGGGTCTGTGAGCGCAGATCGGTTGCATAACCGAACATCTCGCCCAGTGGCACCGTTGCACGAATGACTTTACCAGAAGAGGAGTCATCCATACCCTGCACCAGGCCGCGACGACGGCTCAGGTCGCCCATGACGTCACCCATAAACTCTTCGGGGGTCACGATTTCGACCTTCATCACCGGCTCCAGCAGCACGGCCTTGGCCTTCCTGGCACCTTCTTTTACTGCCATAGAAGAAGCAATCTTAAACGCAGTCTCGTTGGAGTCCACGTCGTGGAAGGAGCCGTCGAACAGCGATACTTTAACGTCGATCATCGGGTAACCCGCGATAACGCCGTTTTTAAGCTGCTCGTAAGCACCCTTCTCAACCGCAGGAACGTATTCCTTAGGAACCGCGCCACCTACGATCTCAGAGTTGAATTTGAAGAAGATCTCTTCGTCGCCTTCACCCTTTTCTTCTTTAGTCAGCGGCTCGATACGTAGCCAAACGTGACCGTACTGACCACGACCACCGGACTGACGTACGAACTTGCCTTCTTGCTCAATGCTGCCGCGAATAGTTTCGCGGTAGGCAACCTGAGGCTTGCCGATATTGGCTTCAACTTTAAACTCGCGACGCATACGGTCAACGAGGATATCCAGGTGAAGCTCACCCATACCAGAAATAATCGTCTGGCCGGTTTCTTCGTCGGTTTTGACCTGGAACGAAGGGTCTTCTTGAGCAAGCTTGCCCAATGCAACACCCATCTTCTCTTGGTCCGCCTTAGACTTAGGCTCTACGGCAACCGAGATAACCGGATCCGGGAACTCCATGCGCTCGAGAACAATCTTGTTATCGATATCGCACAGGGTATCACCAGTGGTGACGTCTTTCAGGCCGATACAAGCAGCGATGTCGCCTGCCAGAACCTCTTTGATCTCTTCACGAGAGTTGGCGTGCATCTGAACGATACGACCAACGCGCTCTTTCTTCTGCTTAACGGAGTTATATACACCGTCACCAGATTTCAGAACCCCGGAGTAGACGCGGATAAAGGTCAGTGTACCAACGAAGGGGTCGGTGGCGATTTTAAACGCCAAGGCCGCAAACGGTGCACTGTCATCAGCTTCACGAGTATCAACGGTGCCGTCTTTATCGTCGAGCTCACCCTCGATCGCCTTAACTTCTGTCGGCGAAGGCATGAATTCGATAACGCCATCCAGCACTGCTTGAACACCTTTGTTCTTAAACGCAGAACCACAGGTAACCAGAACGATATCGTTAGCCAGGGTGCGCGCACGCAGACCGGCCTTGATCTCTTCAATCGTTAGCTCGCCGCCTTCAAGGTACTTCTCCATCAGCTCGTCAGAGCCTTCGGCAGCTGCTTCGACCATTTCTTCGCGGTACTTTTCTGCCGTTTCTTGTAGCTCAGCAGGAATATCCACGAGGTCATAAGTCATACCCAGACTTTCTTCATCCCACAGGATGGCTTTCATCTGAATAAGGTCGATAACGCCTTTAAAGTCCTCTTCTGTGCCCCAGTTAATCTGGATCGGCACAGCTTTGGCACCTAGGCGCTCTTTCAACTGCTCAACAACCATGAAGAAATCAGCGCCAGTACGGTCCATCTTGTTGACGAATACCATGCGCGGCACTTCGTACTTGTTAGCTTGGCGCCATACGGTTTCGGTCTGCGGCTGAACGCCGGAAGAGCCACACAGTACAACAACCGCGCCATCAAGTACGCGCAGCGAACGCTCAACTTCGATGGTGAAGTCAACGTGCCCTGGGGTGTCGATAATATTAATGCGGTGCTCAGGAAACTGCTTGTTCATGCCCTGCCAGAAACAGGTCGTAGCAGCGGAGGTGATAGTAATACCACGCTCCTGCTCCTGCTCCATCCAGTCCATGGTCGCAGCACCGTCGTGCACTTCGCCCACTTTGTGGGAAAGGCCGGTGTAGAACAGTACACGCTCAGTCGTCGTGGTTTTACCCGCGTCGACGTGAGCGACGATACCGATATTACGGTAACGATTTAGTGGAGTCTTGCGTGCCACGGTGAAACTCCCGTTTGTTGGCGATGCTCGTTAATTTAGCGGCGTATGCAAGCGAGGCTTATGCGACCGCCGCTACCCCTTGAGGGTAGCGGTTGGGTATTGCAACGACGCGACTCAGCAAACACTTCGCCATGCTGAACAACGTGCATATAAAAACCATAAAGCCGTACTTAAAAACGCCGTACTCAGAAACGCCGATCTTAGAAACGGTAGTGCGAGAAGGCCTTGTTGGCTTCTGCCATACGATGCACGTCTTCGCGCTTCTTAACGGCAGAACCTTTACCTTCAGCGGCATCCAGCATTTCACCCGCCAGACGCTGCACCATGGTTTTCTCACCGCGACGACGCGCCGCGTCTACCAGCCAGCGCATTGCCAGCGCTTGACGGCGAGACGGACGTACTTCAACCGGCACCTGATAGGTCGCACCACCAACGCGGCGCGACTTCACTTCGACCATTGGCTGGATGGCTTCCAGCGCTTTGTCGAAGATCTCCAGCGGATCTTCTTTACTACGCTCGGCAACCTTGTCCAACGCACCGTAGACGATACGCTCAGCTATGGACTTCTTGCCGCTGACCATCAGGTGGTTCATGAACTTCGCGAGACGCTCACTTCCGAACTTAGGATCCGGCAGAATCTCGCGTTTAGCTACTACTCTTCTTCTAGGCATGATAAGCCCTCAATTAAGGATCTTTCAGGTAAACCCGGAACTAATGCAGCCTGTGTACGAACTTCAAATACGACAAGCGCCGCCCGACCTTACTCTTATCAGACCGTCAAATTCGTGATAATCGCTACTCGGCACGCCCTGCTGCCAGGATCACGCCGTACAGCTGACCTATTCCAAAAACCTATCCCTTAGGATTTGTTTATTAGGACTTCGGACGCTTAGTACCGTATTTAGAACGACCCTGACGACGATTTTGAACGCCAGAGGTGTCAAGGGCGCCACGAACGGTGTGGTAACGCACACCTGGCAAATCCTTTACACGACCGCCGCGAATCAAAACGACAGAGTGTTCTTGAAGGTTGTGACCTTCACCACCAATGTAAGAAGACACTTCAAAGCCGTTGGTAAGGCGCACACGGCAAACCTTACGCAGAGCCGAGTTAGGCTTCTTCGGGGTGGTAGTGTAAACGCGCGTACAAACGCCACGTTTTTGCGGGCAGGCCTGCAGCGCTGGCACGTCACTCTTGGTGACGGGGCGCTTGCGCGGCTTGCGCACTAGCTGATTAATCGTTGCCATGGTGTTTAGCTGACTCCAATGGTTGCCTTGGCCTTTTAACAAATACATGCAGCGGATGCGGGCGCACCCACCCCACTGTTAAAGGCTGCGCATTCTAAAGGCTGACCCTAGGTCACGTCAAGTCTTGCCGGAGGTTTTACCGGCAAGGTGACGCTTTTCAGGTCAGCTACTCGTTTTACTTACTCATATTACCTACTGCTTTTGGTACCCGACCTACAGCTCGTCATCAGAATCGAGAGCGGTCAACTGAGCACCCAGCTCCTGTTCGACTTCGGTAGCCGAAGGATTGAACAGTTGCTCAACGTCTTCGCGCTTGCGACGACGCTCTGCGTGGTGAGTCAAGCCCGTACCTGCCGGTATCAGGCGACCAACCACCACGTTTTCTTTTAGGCCGCGCAGGTAATCGCGCTTGCCGGTCACCGCTGCTTCGGTCAGTACGCGGGTTGTCTCCTGGAAGGAGGCCGCGGAAATGAACGACTCGGTGGCCAAGCTGGCCTTGGTGATACCCAGCAGCATACGCTGATACTTGGCCGGGAATTTTTTCTCTTTTTCAAGGCGTTCGTTCTGTTCCAACACACGCACAAGCTCAGCCTGGTCGCCGGTGATGAAGTCAGAGTCGCCTGAATCAGTAAGCTCTACCTTGCGTAGCATCTGACGCACAATAACTTCGATGTGCTTGTCGTTGATGCCTACACCCTGCAGACGATAAACGTCTTGCACTTCGGCAGTGATGTACTTGGCGAGTTCCTCAACACCCAGCAAGCGCAGGATATCGTGAGGATTGCTCGGGCCATCTGAAATCACCTCGCCCTTCTCGACAGTTTCGCCTTCGAAGACGGCGATTTGACGCCATTTCGGAATCAGCGCCTCAAACGGATCGCCAGATTCCGGGGTAATGGTCAGACGACGCTTACCTTTGGTCTCTTTACCGAAGCTGATCACACCGCTGATCTCGGCCAGGATTGAGGACTCTTTCGGCTTACGCGCTTCGAACAAGTCAGCAACCCGTGGCAGACCACCGGTGATGTCTTTGTTTGCCGAGGCTTCAACCGGGATACGGGCAACCACTTCACCCACTCCGATAGTCACGCCATCGTCGACCGAAATAATCGAGTTGCCTGGCAGCAAGTACTGCACCGGGGTATTAGAGCCCGATACAGAGACATACTCGCCCGCGTTGTCTTGCAGCATAACCATTGGGCGCTTATCGCGACCTGCCATGGGACGTGCTGCGGACTCGATCACCTCAATAGAGGAGAGGCCGGTCATCTCATCGACGCTACGGTGCATGGTGACACCTTCGTCGAGATCGATGAACTGCGCCTTACCTTCTACTTCAGCAACGATCGGGTGAGTGTGCGGGTCCCATTTAGCGACCGTTGCACCGGCATCGACCACGTCGCCGTCACGTACAGAAAGTTCAGCACCGTAAGGCAGCTTGTAGTACTCACGCTCACGGCCATGGTCGTCAGCAACGGCCAGGGCGCTAGAACGGGATACCACGACCAACTTGCCGTCAGCACGCTCAACGTGCTTGATGTTGTGCAGACGAACCTTACCGCCGTGCTTCACTTGTACGCTATCCACAGCAGACGAACGCGATGCCGCACCACCAATGTGGAAGGTACGCATGGTCAGCTGGGTACCCGGCTCACCGATGGACTGTGCGGCGATAACGCCGACGGCTTCACCGATATTGACCTGATGGCCACGGGCCAAGTCACGGCCGTAACAGGAGGCACACACACCGTGTGCGGTCTCACAGGTAATCGTAGAGCGCACGATGATCTCGTCGACACCCATGGTATCGAGCTCGGCACACCACTTCTCGTCAAGCAGGGTACCTTTAGCGATCAATACGTCACCGCTGCCAGGATGAACCACATCCTGAGCGACCACACGACCCAGCACGCGCTGGGAAAGCGGTACGATAATGTCGCCGCCTTCGATGATCGGGTGCAGGGTCAGGCCATTTTCGGTGCCACAGTCGACTTCGGTGATGACCAAGTCTTGCGCTACGTCTACCAAGCGACGCGTAAGGTAACCGGAGTTGGCGGTTTTCAGGGCCGTATCCGCAAGACCTTTACGTGCACCGTGGGTCGATATGAAGTACTGAAGCACGTTCAGACCTTCACGGAAGTTGGCGACAATCGGCGTTTCGATGATCGAGCCGTCCGGCTTGGCCATCAGGCCACGCATACCCGCCAACTGGCGGATCTGGGCGGCACTACCACGGGCACCGGAGTCGGCCATGATGAAGACGCTGTTGAACGAATCCTGCTCAACTTCGTTACCATCACGATCGATGACGGTCTCTTTAGAGATACCCACCATCATCGCCTTGGCGACTTTATCGTTGGCCTTGGACCAGATATCGATAACCTTGTTGTACTTCTCACCCGCTGTTACCAGGCCAGAAGAGAACTGGTCTTCGATCTCTTTAACTTCGGCTTCCGCCGCGTCAACGATTTCAGTTTTTGCTTCGGGGATAACGAAGTCGTTAACACCGATAGAGGCACCCGACCAGGTCGCCAGACGGAAACCGGTATACATCAGCTGGTCAGCGAAGATGACGGTCGGCTTGAGGCCGGCACGACGATAGACTTCGTTGATCAGGCTGGAGATCGCCTTCTTCTTCATCGGCTGATCGATCAGCTCGAAGGGTACACCTTCGGGAAGAATGCGGAACAGCAGTGCGCGGCCTACCGTCGTATCGTAAATACGGCGGTGGAAGCTACGCGCGCCACTCTCTTCTTCGATATCAATTTCGTCCAGACGTACTTTAACCCGGGCGTGTAGCGATACTGCCTGGGTACCAAAAGCGCGCTCAACCTCGTTGAGGTCAGAGAACACCATGCCTTCGCCTTTGGCGTTGATCTTTTCGCGGGTCATATAATACAGACCCAGAACAACGTCTTGCGACGGTACGATGATCGGCTCGCCGTTAGCGGGCGACAGCACGTTGTTGGTCGCCATCATCAGCGCACGCGCTTCGAGCTGGGCTTCCAGCGTCAGCGGTACGTGTACCGCCATCTGGTCACCGTCAAAGTCGGCGTTGTAGGCAGCACATACCAGCGGGTGCAGCTGAATGGCCTTACCTTCGATCAGCAGCGGCTCAAACGCCTGGATACCCAGACGGTGAAGCGTGGGTGCACGGTTAAGCAGTACCGGGTGCTCGCGGATAACATCGGCAAGAATGTCCCACACTTCCGGCAGCTCGCGCTCGACCATCTTCTTGGCGGCTTTGATCGTAGAGGCGTAGCCCAGCGACTGCAGCTTGGAGTAGATAAACGGCTTGAACAGCTCAAGCGCCATCTTCTTCGGCAGACCACACTGGTGCAGACGCAGCGTCGGACCTACGGTAATTACCGAACGGCCCGAGTAGTCGACGCGCTTACCCAACAGGTTCTGACGGAAACGACCCTGCTTACCTTTGATCATGTCAGCTAGCGATTTCAGCGGGCGCTTGTTAGAGCCCGTGATCGCGCGGCCACGACGACCGTTATCCAGCAGTGCATCGACCGCTTCCTGCAGCATACGCTTCTCGTTGCGCACGATAATATCCGGCGCATTGAGGTCAAGCAGACGCTTCAGGCGGTTGTTACGGTTGATCACACGACGGTAAAGGTCGTTGAGATCGGAGGTCGCGAAGCGGCCACCGTCCAGCGGTACCAGCGGACGCAGATCCGGCGGCAACACGGGCAGCACTTCCATGACCATCCACGCCGGCGCATTGCCAGAGTGGTAGAACGCTTCAAGCAGCTTCAGGCGCTTGGAGAGCTTCTTGATCTTGGTTTCGGAGTTAGTCTGCGGAATTTCTTCACGCAGATGGTTAATCTCTTCTTCAAGATCGATATCTTTAAGCAGCTCTTGAACGGCTTCGGCACCCATGCGGGCATCGAAGTCGTCGCCGAACTCTTCCAACGCTTCAAAGTACTGCTCGTCGTTCATCAGCTGACCACGCTCAAGCGTGGTCATGCCTGGATCGATAACGACAAAGCTTTCGAAATACAGCACGCGCTCGATATCACGCAGGGTCATATCAAGGAACATGCCGATACGCGACGGCAGTGACTTCAGGAACCAAATGTGCGCTACCGGCGAGGCAAGCTCGATGTGCCCCATGCGCTCACGGCGCACGGCGGCTTTGGTCACTTCAACGCCACACTTTTCGCAAATAATGCCGCGGTGCTTCATGCGCTTATACTTGCCGCACAGGCACTCGTAGTCTTTTACCGGGCCAAAAATCTTGGCGCAGAACAGGCCGTCCCGCTCCGGTTTAAAGGTACGGTAGTTGATGGTCTCAGGCTTCTTCACCTCGCCAAACGACCAGGAGCGAATCATGTCCGGCGACGCCAGGGTAATCTTGATCGCGTCAAACTCTTCGGACTGAGACTGCGATTTGAGTACTTTCACCAAATCTTTCATGTGACGGCTCCTAGCTCTCTAACTCGATATCGATGCCCAGCGAGCGGATTTCCTTCACGAGTACGTTGAAGGATTCCGGCATGCCTGCCTGCATGGTGTGGTCGCCATCCACGATGTTTTTATACATCTTGGTGCGGCCTTCGACGTCGTCCGACTTGACGGTGAGCATCTCTTGAAGCGTATAAGCGGCGCCGTAAGCTTCCAACGCCCACACTTCCATCTCACCGAAGCGCTGACCACCGAATTGTGCCTTACCACCCAAGGGCTGCTGGGTAACCAGCGAGTAAGAACCGGTAGAACGTGCGTGCATCTTGTCGTCTACCAAGTGGTTAAGCTTCAACATGTACATGTAGCCGACGGTAACCGGACGATCAAAGGCGTCACCGGTACGGCCATCGAATAGGGCCATCTGACCCGACTCAGGAATGTCCGCAAGCTTCAGCAGGTGCTTGATTTCGTGCTCTTTGGCACCGTCAAACACCGGCGTGGCCATCGGCACACCCCCTTTGAGATTCTTCGCCAAGGCGATGATCTCATCGTCGGTCAGGGAATCGAGGTCTTCAACACGCGTACCTTGCGTATTGTAGATCTGCCCCAGGAAGTCACGAATCTCGGCCACTTGCTGTCCGCGTGCATCGCGCAACATGGCTTCGATCTTGACACCCAAGCCGCGCGCCGCCATACCCAAGTGGGTTTCAAGAATCTGACCGACGTTCATACGCGATGGTACGCCCAGCGGGTTAAGCACCACGTCAACTGGCTCGCCCTTCTCGTCAAACGGCATATCTTCAATTGGCATAATCGCCGAGATAACACCCTTGTTACCGTGACGACCGGCCATCTTGTCACCCGGCTGGATGCGACGCTTAACGGCCATGTAGACCTTGACGATTTTCAGCACGCCCGGTGCGAGATCATCGCCTTGGGTCAGCTTGCGCTTCTTATCTTCAAAACGTTCGTCCATCTCTTTACGACGGGTTTCCAGCTGCTCGTCGGCCTGGGCCAGCAGCTCGTTGTAGGACTCGTCCTGCATACGCAGCTTGAACCACTGCTGACGCGGCAATTCTTCCAGGTACGCCTCGTCGAGTACGTCGCCTTTCTTGAGGTTCGGGCCGCCGTTAACAGCTTGGCCGTCAAGGGTACGCTTTAGACGCTCAAAGGTAGCGTCTTCGGCGATACGGTAAGTCTCTTGGAGATCCTTACGAACTTCGTCAAGCTGAGTGCGCTCGATCGACAGGGCGCGGGAGTCTTTCTCAACGCCGTCGCGAGTAAACACCTGAACGTCGATGACCGTACCTATCATGCCGGTGGGGGCACGCAGCGAGGTATCTTTTACGTCAGACGCTTTCTCGCCAAAGATAGCACGTAGCAGCTTCTCTTCAGGCGTCAGCTGGGTTTCACCCTTCGGCGTCACCTTACCGACCAGAATATCGCCGGGGCCAACTTCGGCACCGATGTAGACAACGCCCGCTTCATCCAGCTTGGAGAGCGCAGACTCACCCACGTTCGGGATATCGGAGGTAATCTCTTCCGAGCCCAACTTGGTGTCGCGAGACACACAGGTTAGTTCCTGAATGTGGATCGTCGTGAAACGGTCTTCTTGAACGACCCGCTCGGAAAGCAGGATCGAGTCCTCGAAGTTGTAACCGTTCCAGGGCATAAAGGCGATGCGCATGTTCTGGCCAAGGGCCAGGTCACCCATGTCGACAGAAGGGCCGTCAGCGAGAATATCGCCACGCGCCACGTTGTCACCAGGCCGCACGATGGGGCGCTGGTTCATACAGGTGTTCTGGTTCGAGCGGGTGTACTTGGTCAGGTTGTAGATGTCAACACCGGCTTCACCGCCGATAATTTCATCTTCATTAACCCGTACCACGACACGACGCGCATCAACGGAATCAATAACGCCGCCGCGATTGGCCACCGCACAGACGCCGGAGTCACGGGCAACAAAACGCTCCATGCCCGTACCTACCAGCGGCTTATCAGCACGCAGGGTCGGTACCGCCTGACGCTGCATGTTAGAACCCATCAAGGCGCGGTTGGCGTCATCGTGCTCCAGGAACGGAATCAATGCCGCCGCGACGGAGACAACCTGACGTGGCGATACGTCCATTAGCGTCACTTGCTCAGGACGCATAAAGGTCGTTTCACCGCGGTGGCGAACCTGAACCAGGTCATCACTTAGCTTGTTGGACTCATCTACCGCTGCCGATGCCTGGGCGATAACGAAATCGCCCTCTTCGATCGCCGAGAGGTGAACGATGTCGTCGGTCAACTGACGATCAACCACTTTACGGTACGGCGTTTCAAGGAAACCGTAGCTGTTAGTGTGGCTGTAAGTTGCCAGCGAGTTAATCAGACCAATGTTCGGCCCTTCTGGCGTTTCGATCGGGCATAGACGCCCGTAGTGCGTGGCGTGAACGTCACGTACTTCGAAGCCAGCACGCTCACGGGTCAAACCACCGGGGCCGAGTGCAGACACACGACGCTTGTGGGTAACTTCTGAGAGCGGGTTATTCTGGTCCATAAACTGCGAAAGCTGGCTGGAACCGAAGAACTCTTTCACCGCTGCCGCAACGGGCTTGGCGTTGATCAAGTCTTGCGGCATCAGGCCTTCGCTTTCTGCCATGGAAAGACGCTCTTTGACGGCACGCTCTACACGCACCAGGCCAACGCGGAACTGGTTCTCGGCCATTTCGCCAACGCAGCGAATACGGCGGTTACCCAGGTGATCGATATCGTCGACGTCACCGAAGCCGTTACGGATACTGATCAGCTCGCGCAGCACATCGAGGATGTCTTTGCGATCCAGCACGCCGGAGCCGGTATCGGTATCACGGCGCAGGCGGCGGTTGAACTTCATGCGGCCAACGCCCGACAGGTCGTAGCGATCTTCGCTGAAGAACAGGTTGTTGAACAGCGTCTCGGCAGACTCTTTGGTCGGCGGCTCGCCTGGGCGCATCATGCGGTAAATTTCGACCAACGCTTCCAGAGCTGAATTAGTGGCATCCAGTTTCAGAGTGTCGGAGATGAAAGAACCGCAATCAAGGTCGTTGGTGTAAAGGGTTTCGATCAGCGCAATGCCACCCTGAGCCATACGCTCGAGCACTTCCGGCGTGATCTCGGTATTACACGGGCAGATCAGCTCGCCAGTCTTGGAGTCGATTTGATCTTTTGCCAGCGTTTTACCGAACAGGTACTCCATCGGCACGTCCAGACGCTCAAGGCCAGCTTTTTCAAGCTGACGAATGTGCTTCTGGGTAATCCGACGACCCTCTTCAACGATCACATTACCTTCGCCATCCTTGATGTCGAAAGTAGCTGTCTCGCCACGCAGCCGCGACGGAACCAGCTCCACAGAGAAACCGGATTTCTCAATGTGGAAGACGCTGGTTTCAAAGAACTCGGCGAGGATCTCTTCGGTGTTCATGCCCAACGCACGCATCAGTACCGAGGCCGGCAGTTTGCGGCGACGGTCAATACGTACAAAGACGTTGTCTTTGGGGTCAAACTCGAAGTCCAACCAGGAACCACGGTAAGGAATCACACGGGCTGAGTAGAGCAGCTTGCCGGAAGAGTGACTCTTACCTTTGTCGTGATCGAAGAACACACCGGGCGAGCGGTGGAGCTGGGAAACGATAACCCGCTCAGTACCGTTAATCACAAAGGTACCGTTCTCAGTCATCAGGGGGATTTCCCCCATGTAGACTTCTTGCTCTTTGATATCTTTAATTGCTTTGTTCGAAGAGTCGCGATCATAGATGATCAAGCGAACCTTGACGCGCAGCGGGGCGGAGTAAGTCACGCCGCGCAGCTGGCACTCCTTAACATCGAACGCCGGCGTACCGAAGCGGTAGCTGACATACTCAAGCGCTGCATTGCCGGAGAAGCTCTCAATCGGAAACACGGACTTGAATGCCGCGTGCAGACCGACCTCGTGACGCTCGTCGGGCGAACGATCTTGCTGGAGGAAGTCGTAATAGGAATCAAGCTGGATCGCCAGCAAGTAAGGCACATCCATCACTTGGGGCAGTTTGCCGAAATCCTTGCGGATGCGTTTTTTCTCAGTATATGAGTAAGCCATCTGTATTCCCCAGCTTGTTCACCATGGGTGACCGATGCGTGGTCATCGCTGCCCGGCGGGCTTCGTCAGACGCAGACAGCAAGCTCCTAAATCGGTAGCTCGCCGTCGAAAATCTAGTTCGATAACACTGTAGTCGATAACACTATATTCAATTACGCTTTTACTTTTCTGCCGCTTCTGTCATTTGCCAACAGCATTACTGTTTGCAAACATCAGTTACAACAGAAAAAGGCCGGCAGCGGGATATCCCGCCGCCAGCCGTGGAAGCTTACGCAGCGCGTAAAGCCGTCCGCACAAGAATTACTTGAGCTCGACGGTTGCGCCCGCTTCTTCCAGCTTAGCTTTAGCTGCTTCAGCGTCGTCTTTAGACAGACCTTCTTTGATGGTCGCCGGAGCGCCGTCAACAGCACCTTTAGCTTCTTTCAAGCCAAGGCCAGTGATCTCACGAACCGCTTTGATCACGTTAACTTTCTTGTCGCCAGCAGCGGTCAGAACGACGTCAAATTCAGTCTGTTCTTCAGCTACTTCGCCGCCAGCAGCCGGGCCAGCCATTACGGCAGCCGCTGCAGAAACGCCGAACTTCTCTTCCATTGCTTCGATCAGCTCGACAACTTCCATTACGGTCATGTCGGCTACAGCATTGATGATATCGTCTTTAGACAGTGCCATTGTTTCATTCCTAACTTTGCGGGAGTCTCGGTCAGCCGAGGACTCAGGATTCATTGCTCGGTTCAGGCAGCGTATCGATGAGATCGTTCACGCCGCCTGCAAGAAACGCTGCTTAAGCAGCTTCTGCTTCTTGCTTCTGGTCGCGCAGAGCGGCCAGAGTACGAACCAGCTTGCCAGCGGAGGCTTCTTTCATTACCGACATCAACTTGGCAATTGCTTCGTCGTGAGTCGGTAGGGTTGCCAGACGGTCGATGTCAGCAGCCGGAATCAGCTCACCTTCGTAGGCCAACGCTTTTACTTCGAAGTCCTTGTTCGTTTTAGCAAACTCTTTGAACAAACGAGCGGCAGCGCCCGGATGGTCAGTAGAGAAGGCCAACAACGTAGGACCAACAAAGCTATCGTTCAGGCACTCCCACTGAGTGCCCTCGAGAGCGCGGCGAGCCAGCGTATTACGTACAACACGCAGCTCTACACCATTCTCACGCGCCTGCTTGCGCAGATCGGTCATTTTACCAACCGTAACGCCGCGAGAATCAGCAACTACGACGGAGAGTGCGCCCTTGGCCGCTTCACTGACCTCGGCAACAATCGCTTTCTTGCCTTCAAGTGCTAGTGGCACAGTGATCACTCCTTCGTGCCGGAACCCAGAAAGGTTCCGGTGGTTACCATCTCTTCCCGCTTCGCCCTAAAAAAGCTGCAAAGCAGGAAGCCTTGGGGATGGTGCTCACCAGAAAGCCGTCTTAAGCTTAACCAACTGGCGGCCACACCATCTGCGCAGGCGCTTATGGGGCAATTAAGCCGCCCTCGTAAGCACATAAAGCGTACTTACTAAGCGCGGCACCTGCGGTCTTTGACGATGCCCCGGCCAGTGTTAATAACCAAACGGGGGACCGCAAAGTTCTTGCTCGGTTCCTACAAAAAAACCAACGATTACCTGCTTACGCAAAAGCAGAGTGATCAATTGTTAAACCCGGGCCCATGGTAGTGGACAGAGTCATTTTTTTGAAGTAAATGCCTTTAGACGCGCTCGGCTTGAGGCGCTTAAGGTCTGCAACCAGTGCTTCCAGGTTGCCGTTAATAGCTGCCACGTCAAAATCCACTTTACCCAGGGTAGTGTGGATGATGCCGTTTTTGTCGGTACGGAAACGCACCTGACCGGCTTTAGCATTTTTGACCGCTGTCGCCACATCAGGCGTTACGGTGCCAACTTTCGGGTTAGGCATCAGGCCACGCGGACCTAGGATCTGACCCAGTTGACCTACAACGCGCATGGCGTCTGGCGAAGCGATAACGACGTCAAAATCCATCACGCCTTTTTTCACTTGCTCAGCCAAATCGTCCATACCTACGATGTCGGCGCCAGCTTCTTTAGCGGCATCGGCATTGGCACCCTGGGTGAAGACCGCAACGCGCACGTCTTTACCGGTACCGTTAGGCATAACGGTAGCGCCACGCACAACCTGATCGGATTTACGCGGATCAACGCCCAGGTTGATGGCGACATCAACAGACTCTTTGAATTTAACCGTAGACAGCTCAGAGAGCAGCGCTACCGCTTCTTCAATAGAGTAGGCCTTGGTGGTGTCTACTTTTTCGCGAATGATTTTCGCACGCTTAGACAGTTTAGCCATGATCAAAGACCCTCCACGTTTAGGCCCATGCTGCGAGCGCTGCCAGCAATGGTGCGTACAGCGGCATCGAGATTCGCAGCCGTCAAATCAGGCTCTTTGGTTTTGGCGATCTCTTCAAGCTGTTCACGCGTCACGGTGCCGACCTTCTTCTTGTTCGGCTCACCAGAACCGGACTTGATGCCAGCCGCTTTTTTCAGCAGCACGGCAGCAGGCGGCGTCTTGGTGACGAACGTGAAGCTACGGTCAGAGTAGACAGTGATCACGACTGGCGTCGGCAGGCCCGGCTCAATTTCTTGAGTCGCTGCGTTGAACGCCTTACAGAATTCCATGATATTCACGCCGTGCTGACCCAGTGCTGGGCCTACCGGCGGACTTGGATTGGCTTTACCTGCAGCAACCTGCAGTTTGATATAAGCCTGTACTTTCTTGGCCATCGTTTATGCTCCAATTGGGTAATAGCGCCCGAAGGCTCCCCGGTACCAGCAAGACGACTATTGAGTCGTCTCACGCGAATCAAAACTTACTCTTTCTCAACCTGAGAGAACTCTAACTCAACAGGTGTAGAGCGCCCGAAGATCAGCACGCTGACATGCAGACGACTCTTTTCATAATTGACTTCTTCGACAACACCGTTGAAATCGGCAAACGGCCCGTCAACAACACGCACTGACTGCCCCGGCTCAAACATCGTTTTGGGCCGCGGCTTATCAGTGCCATCTTTAACGCGTAGCAAAATCGCATCCGCTTCGCGCGAAGTGATTGGCGCTGGCTTCTCTTTTGTTCCACCGATAAAGCCCATAACACGCGGCGTCTCGTTGACGAGGTGCCATGTCTCATCGGCCATTTCCATCTCGACCAATACGTAGCCAGGATAGAATTTGCGCTCGCTCTTGCGCCGCTTGCCGTCACGCATTTCGACGACTTCTTCGGTCGGCACCAGAATTTCGCCAAAGCGATCTTCCATACCATACATTTTCACACGCTCAACCAGTGAGCGCATGACATGCTTTTCAAAGCCGGAATAAGCGTGAACGACGTACCAACGTTTGGACATGAAAGCTCCTAACCAATGACGCCGGACATCGCCCAGCCAAGAAGAGTGTCGATCAACCACAGCATTAGCCCCACCACCAAAACGGCCACTAGCACAATGGCCGTGGTCTGAATGGTTTCGGCACGGGTCGGCCATACAACGCGCTGAATCTCTTTCTTGGCGCTTCTGGCAAGCTCTACTAAATCACGACCCTTGGTAGTGGTTAGCGCGATCAAACCCGCAATCACACACAACACCACTACGCCAAGCACGCGGTAGAGCAGGCCAGTATCGGCGAAATAGGTATTACCAACAACAGCAATGATAAGCAGCGCTACGACCGCCGCCCACTTGAGCCCGTCATGGCGCGTCTGTTGCACCTCGGCGCCATGTTTTACAGAACCAGGCTTCATAAAAACGAGACTCCTCAGGGTGCGGCGAACGATAAAAGAATTTTGGAAAAAGACATACCAACCTGGGGAAGGTTGGCAGGCCAGGAGGGAATCGAACCCCCAACCTGCGGTTTTGGAGACCGCTGCTCTGCCAATTGAGCTACTGGCCTGTATCGTCGTACTGATTTTTACAACAACTATCTACATCTATCGATAAGCGTCTTTTAAATCGCCTATACAACAGCGGGCGCCATGGTAGCGGAGAAAACCACTCCTGACAACCCCTCCTTTACGCTTAGGCATGCTAAACCCCACCTAAACGCAGAGACAAAAAAAGCGAGCTTCGCTCGCTTTATCTGCAATATGGAGCTCATGGACGGAATTGAACCGTCGACCTCACCCTTACCAAGGGTGTGCTCTACCCCTGAGCTACATGAGCCAAACACATCAACTGGAGCGGGCGGCGGGAATCGAACCCGCACCATCAGCTTGGAAGGCTGAGGTTCTACCGTTGAACTACGCCCGCAGAACCTGTCTTGAATGACAATCCGCTACGCGCCGCCTCATAGCTTTTACCTTATACCAAGCTATAAATCGTAGACAATGCCCGCTACCGGCTTTTCATTCAGCCGCATCGATTAAATCGCTGCAGCTTAATTCTGGTGGAGAGAGAAGGATTCGAACCTTCGAAGCTTTCGCGGCAGATTTACAGTCTGCTCCCTTTGGCCACTCGGGAATCTCTCCAACGTGGCGGCATATTATGCCAGCCTTCAAAAATGTGTCAAGCCTGATAATCGTTATAGCTATTAAAAGCTTAGCTTATCAACACTCTTAACATCTGCACTTTCAACATCGCGAGACGCTTATGTCTCGCCTTCGAACGCGCTGCATTCTGTCAAAGCAGCATGGAGAATGCAAGACCCGCGCGAATCTTTTCTAGCGCCACAGGCTCTGGCACCCGCGGCGCGCCCGACATTTTGCCCGCACGTTCGGCGAAGGTCATCGGAAAGCACGCCTCCAGACCGCCGTAGACCATATCCGGCCACACCGCGTGAGGCACCTGCACGCCTCTTGAGACAACCCGTGCATCCCCGCCTGTTAATAGCATCGGCAGCGCCACACCCTCTTGGTCGCACACTTCGCTATAGATGCGATTAATAGCGCTAACAGCGGCCATGTAGATACCGTGATTGACCGCGTCAACGGTGCGCCGACCAGGCTCTAGCAGCTCATCGGCCTCACTTTCAGGGTCGATGGCCACATTGCGGGTGCCAAGCTTCAAACTCTCTTTCATCAGGCGAAGACCGGGGATAATAAAGCCACCAAGGTGCTGGCCGCCTGGCAGCACAAAATCGATAGTGATCGCGCTGCCGCAATCTACTGCACAGCAACCGCCCGCCAACTGATAGCCCGCCAGCGCCCCCATCCAACGATCAACGCCTAAACGTCCCGGCTCTTCGTAGCCGTTAACCACCCCCAGCGCCTCCTGGGTAGAGTGAGCTACGTGTACATGCCGCACCCTTCGGCGCAACAAAGCGACCGTCTCCTCGAGCACTGCCGCCCTGGCGACGCTGGATATACGCACCGCCTCGACCACATCAAGATCGGGAATATCGGCCCCCGGGCGCCACTCCTCCCGAGTCCAAACCGCTCCACGGGAACGTATCTCGCTGCTCTCAGCATCCTTGAGACGCCATTTAGACAGCGTGTTGCCGATATCAAGATCCAGAATCATAAACGCCTGCGTACGCTAATCTCACCGCCGGCTAGGCGTCGCGAGTGACCATTTTCGGTAACCCATAGGTTACCACTCTCATCCACTTCCCCCGCGACGGCATCGCTGGTCTGTTGCCCTTGTATCACCCGAATAGGCAACCCTGCGTAGGCGTGGCGCTGATTCCAAGCATCCCGCCAGGCGCCAAACCCGTCCTGCTCAAAGTTAGCCAGCATAGCCAGCAGGCCTGCCAACACCTCGGAGGCCAGTTGATTGCGCGAGATATTCGGCAGCCGCTCAAAAAGCGCCGCCACGGGCTGGTCGATCGCTGCCCGCTGGGCGGCGGGCAGCCACAGATTCATGCCCATACCAATGACGACTTCGCAGGGGCCTGCCGCATCCCCGGTCACTTCAATAAGAATACCCGCCAGCTTGCCTAACTCGTCGCCTGGGTCATCACCCTGCTCGGAGAGCAGGATATCGTTAGGCCACTTAAGCTTCGGCGCCACGCCATGCTGCTCGAGCACTTGGGCAACGACGACGCCTACCGCCAAGCTCAAGCCTTCCAGCACCGCGATACCCGACTCGAAGCGCCAGCCCAGCGAGAGCATTAGGCTCTGCCCCCAGGGCGTCGACCAGACACGACCCCGGCGCCCACGCCCCGACGTCTGCAGCTCAGCAAGGCACACTTCGCCATGCCCGGCGCCCTGCTCAAAGCGTTGGCGCAGATACTCGTTGCTGGAGGGTAACTGATCTTCAACAAATAGGCGCGCAAGATGGTGGCGCGCCGGAGCGGGCAGCTGCTCAACGATTTTGGCGCCTTCCAAGGGCTCCAGGCGCTGCGACAGTTTATAGCCACGGCCTTTCACCGCGACTACCTCCACGCCTAGCGCTTCCAGTTTTTTTAACTGCTTCCACACCGCCGCACGAGAAATACCCAGCGCTTCACCCAGCTGCTCGCCAGAGTGAACCTCGCCATCGCTTAACAAACGCATCAGGTTGCCGATGGTCATGCTCCTGCCCCAGTGGGAAAAGCGCTAGTCTAGCGGATGGAGGTTCATGGCGAAAACATTCCTAGACCAAGGTTGATATGAGAGGCAGTAATATCAGCGAAGCCTTTGGCATGGTAGAATGGCTATTGGACGCAAGCCCAGAGCCAATATGGTCGGCAAATTGCCAGCCCTTGCGACCCGCATTTTCCGACCCGTGGACGAACGGGTGTTCACAAGAGTTCTCTCTCAGCATGCAAAACCAGCAAAACTCCAGCGCGGTTAATAACCTGCGCAACGTCGCGATCATAGCCCACGTTGACCATGGTAAAACCACACTGGTCGACAAACTCCTGAGCCAGTCCGGCACCCTTGACCGTAAAGCAGAAGGTCAAGAGCGCATCATGGACTCAAACGATCAGGAAAAAGAGCGTGGCATTACCATTTTGGCCAAGAACACGGCCATTCAATGGCAAGACAGCCAAGGTAACGGCTACCACATCAACATCGTGGATACGCCTGGGCACGCCGATTTCGGCGGCGAAGTTGAGCGCGTCATGTCAATGGTCGATTCGGTGCTACTGCTAGTAGACGCCGTTGATGGTCCGATGCCGCAAACCCGCTTTGTGACCCAAAAAGCATTCGCCCAAGGGCTGCGGCCGATCGTGGTGGTCAACAAAATTGACCGTCCGGGCGCACGCCCTGATTGGGTTATCGACCAGATTTTTGATCTGTTCGACAACCTGGGCGCGTCTGACGAACAGCTCGATTTCCCGATCATCTACTGCTCCGCCCTAAACGGCATTGCCGGTATGGATCCTGAAGAGCTCGCTGACAACATGGATCCCATGTTCCAGGCCATCGTCGATATCGTTGAGCCGCCGAAGGTTGAACTTGACGGCCCTTTCCAGATGCAGATCTCAGCACTGGATTACAACAGCTACGTAGGCGTTATCGGCCTGGGTCGCATCAAGCGTGGCGCGGTGAAACCGAACCAGCAGGTGTCGATCATCGGCGTTGATGGCAATGTGCGTAAGGGTAAAATCGGCCAGGTCATGACCCATATGGGCCTTGAGCGCGTGCAGACCAACGAAGCCACCGCGGGCGATATCGTCTGTGTTACTGGCATCGACGATCTGTCGATTTCGGATACGCTATGCGATCCGGCCAAGGTCGAGGCGCTGCCGCCGCTGTCCGTCGACGAGCCGACCGTTTCAATGACCTTCCAGGTCAACGATTCACCGTTCGCCGGTAAAGATGGCAAGTTTGTGACCAGCCGTAATATCAAGGATCGCCTTGATCAAGAGCTGATCCACAACGTAGCACTGCGCGTTGAACAGGGCGAAACCCCTGAGAAGTTCAAGGTTTCTGGCCGTGGCGAGCTGCACCTCTCAGTGCTGATCGAAACCATGCGTCGTGAAGGCTTTGAGCTGGCCGTAGGCCGCCCCGAAGTTATCATCAAAGAGATCGACGGTGAGAAGCAGGAGCCCTACGAAGAAGTCATCATCGACTGTGAAGAGCAGCACCAAGGCTCGATCATGGAAGAGCTGGGCTACCGTAAAGGCGAGATGACCAACATGCTGCCGGACGGTAAAGGGCGGGTTCGCCTGGACTTCATCATTCCTGCCCGTGGCTTGATCGGTTTCCGTGGCCAGTTTTTGACCCTGACCTCAGGCACCGGCATCCTGACCAGCCGTTTTGATCACTACGGCCCGCTGAAGCCTGAAGCCTCTATTGAGCGTCGTAACGGCGTACTGGTTTCAATGGTTGACGGTAAAGCCCTTGCCTACGCGCTATATGCGTTGCAAGAGCGCGGCAAGCTGATTATCGATCACGCCACGGAAGTCTACGAAGGCATGCTGATCGGTATTAACAACCGCGCTAACGACATGGTGGTTAACCCCACTAAAGGCAAGAAGCTCGACAACATGCGCTCCACCGGTAACGATGAGAACATCGTACTGACCCCGCCGGTTAAGTTCTCCCTGGAGCAGGCAATCGAGTTCCTCGACTCCGACGAGCTAGTCGAAGTCACGCCGGTGCATATCCGCCTGCGTAAAAAGCTGCTGAAAGAGACCGAGCGTAAGCGTTACAGCAAGAAGTAACCCGCTCCAAGCAGTGAGTACCCAAAAACCCGCGAAAGCGGGTTTTTTTATGCCTTCTCCCTTTTGCGCTAACATCAGCCCCCAGCGTAAACCCCTTGCCAAGATAGCGCCCTAAACGCAGCCTAAACGCTAATACGCTGGAAAGGCGCCGCGTTCTATCGCACAGTAACGCTAAATTCAGCGCGTCCAAGGCACGCTGACATCGTTATATTCATACAGGTGTTTGGATATCACCCCATCCTGACCCCCAAATACGGACACTCTATACCCATGAGCGGTCAAAACGTCTGGACGCATAAAGGTACCTTTCTTCTCGCCGCCGTTGGCTCCGCCGTCGGCCTAGGCAATCTGTGGCGCTTCCCCTACCTCACCGGTGAAAACGGTGGCGGTGCCTTTATATTGGTCTACGCGCTGACGATCTTCGCCGTCGGCATCCCGATTCTGATTGCCGAGATCATGCTGGGTCGCAATAGCCGCCAGAGCCCGATTATGGGCATGCGGCACCTGACCAAAACCCACGGTACCTCACGGGCCTGGGAAACCATCGGCTGGCTAGGCGCCGCCTCGGCGTTTTTGATTTTAAGCTTCTATTCGGTGATTGCCGGCTGGGCGATTCACTACACTTGGCTGATGCTGACCGGCTCACTGGTCGGAGCCGATGCGCAGACCATTAGCGATGGCTTTGATGCGCTGCTGGCCGCTCCTGGCTTAATGACGCTCTATCACACCCTTTTCATTGCCGCGTCCGCGCTGATTGTGGGTATGGGAATTCATAAAGGCATCGAATCAGGCCTGCGCATTATGATGCCCGCGCTGTTTGTGATTCTGCTGGTGGTGCTGGCATACGGCGTGGTGAATGGCGATATAGGCGCCGCCGCCAGCTTCCTGTTCACGTTTAATATCGCCGACCTCAGCCTTGAGGGATGGCTGCAGGCCATGGGGCAGTCATTCTTCACCCTTAGCTTGGGGATGGGTGCAATTATGGCCTACGGCGCCTATATGCCCAGCGATGTGTCGCTGACCCGCACCGCCTTTGCCGTCGCTATTGTCGATACCGCCGTGGCGATGGTCGCTGGCTTGGCCATTTTTGCTTTGGTATTTGGCGCTGGTTTGGAAACCGGACAAGGCCCTGGGCTGATGTTTGTCACCCTACCGCTGGCGTTTGCCGAGATGCCGTTTGGCGCTTTGGTCGGCGGGGTGTTCTTTATCCTGGTGCTCGGCGCCGCTATCAGCTCCTCTATTTCGCTGATCGAACCTGTCGCCGCCTTCCTGGTGGAGCGCTTTGACATGACCCGGCCACAAGCGGTCACGATCATGGTCATCGCCGCCTGGGCAATGGGTTTGCTGACCGTGGTTAGCTTCAACATTTGGGCCGAGGGGACGATATTCCATAGCCTGTTTGGGCGCAGTGCGTTTGAGTTTATCGAGCTACTTACCAATATCTTTATGCCGGTGGGCGGTCTGCTGATAGCCCTGTTTGCCGGCTGGGCGCTAACCCAGAGTGAAGTGATGAAAGAACTGGGCAGCAGCGTCACCTGGTTTAAGCTATGGCGTTTTCTAGTGCGCTTTGTGGCGCCTGCTGCGGTGTCCTTTGTGTTTTTACGCACCATTCCTCAGGTGGATGGCTATTTGATCCCCACCCTCGGTGCGCTGCTCATGATTGGGGCCTTTGCAACCAGCCAGCGTTGGCTAAAAAAACCACGACAAACAACTTAATAACAGTGCGCAGGCGGCTTTTTAGCCGCCTGTATCGCGTGGAGACACCATGAACCCTCTTATTGATGTACAGCGAGTCAACAAAGCGTTCGGCGGCCTGCAGGTAATTAACGACTGCTCCATTCAAGTGGAGAAGGGTTCCATTACCGGCATGATTGGCCCCAACGGCGCGGGTAAATCTACTCTGTTTAACCTCATTGCCGGTGCCTTGACCCCCGACAGTGGCCACGTCCTGCTCGATGGTGAAGACATTACCTCGCTTAGCGCCGACCAGCGCTTTCATCGCGGCTTACTGCGCACCTTTCAGATCGCCCACGAGTTCAGCCAGATGAGCGCGCTGGAAAATTTGATGATGGTGCCGCCCAAACAAGCCGGTGAAGACCTCTTCAGCGCCTGGCTAAAGCCTGGCAAGGTGCAGCGGGAAGAAGCTGAGGTGCGCCGCCGTGCCCTGGAAGTCATCGATTTCGTTGGCCTACACCACGTGCGCAACGAGCTGGCCGGTAACTTATCGGGTGGGCAGAAGAAGCTGCTTGAGCTTGGGCGCACCATGATGACCAATGCCAAGGTGGTGCTCCTTGATGAGATCGCTGCCGGGGTGAATCGCACCCTGCTGGGCGACTTGATCGGCAATATTGAGCGGCTCAACCGCGAAATGGGTTACACCTTCCTGGTCATTGAGCACGATATGGAGATGATTGCCCGCCTTTGTGACCCGGTTATCGTGCTGGCTCAAGGCAGCGTAATGGTGGAGGGGCATATCAACGATATCCAGAATAATCCTGAGGTCATTGAGGCCTACTTCGGTACCGATGCCGCTTAAGCGTGACGGTTTCTCCCATTAGCCAATTAATATAATGACGTCGCTGCTAAGCGACCTTGCTGGAATACTTTGCTTATGTCATCAACAACCAGGCCATTAATCGACGCACGGGATGTGCACGGCGGCTATGGCGGCATGAATATCCTTAACGGGGTAAACATGACGCTGGAGGCCGATGAGGTCGGGGTTATCGTCGGTCCTAACGGGGCGGGCAAATCCACCATGCTGAAAGCCGTCTTTGGCCTGCTGCATGTTAATCAGGGCGAGATACTGCTTAACGGCCAGCCAATCCAAAACCTGCCACCTAACCAGCTGGTGCAGCGCGGCATGGGCTTCGTACCCCAGGAGAAGAACGTTTTCCCCAGCCTTTCGGTGCAGGAAAACCTGGAGATGGGCGCCTTTTTAAAGCCGCAAAACGTCAAGCGCATGCTCGCGCAGATCTATGAGTTTTTCCCACCGCTGTACGAAAAGCGCCGCCAGCCTGCCGGTGAGCTTTCTGGTGGACAGCGCCAAATGGTCGCCATGGGGCGCGCCTTGATGGCCGAGCCGAGCCTGCTGTTGCTGGACGAACCCACCGCGGGGCTGTCGCCGCTGTATATGAATGAGATTTTCGACCGCGTCAAACAGATCAACGCCGCTGGCGTGGGTATTTTGATGGTGGAACAGAACGCCAAACAGGCACTCGCGATAGCCGATAAAGGCTTTGTGCTGGCCGCTGGCCAAAACCGCTTTACCGACACTGGGGCCGCACTGCTCGCCGACCCCGATGTCGCCAAAAGCTTTTTGGGCGGCTAGCCCCAGGGAGATACACGTGAACGAACTGGTTTTTTTCATCAATAATGTGGTGATTTCGGGCAGCGTCAGCGGCTCCATTTATGCCATCGGAGCCATTGGGGTAACGCTGATTTTCAGCATTATGCGCTTTGCCCACTTCGCCCACGCCGACATGATGACCTTCGGCGCCTTTATGGTGCTGCTGCTCACCACGGCCTTCCCGGCGGCTGGCGCCAGCCTGGGCGTACCCACCGCCGTGCTAATGCTGCCGCTGGCGATGCTGCTGACCGCCGCCTTGGCCGTGGGCATCGACAAGACCTTCTATAAACCGCTACGTGCCCATGGGGTCAAACCGATTGTGCTGGTGATTGGCTCGCTGGGGGTCACGCTGATTCTGCAGGGCTTGATTCGGCTCTTTTCGGGCACCGGCGGGCAGAGTTTATATGTCGATGACCGCAAAGAGATCTTCCGCCTGGCCCTGCCCTTCGAGGGTGCCCGGGCTCCGATTGTGGTTACCGAGCCGCAGATTTATCTATTTGTGATTACCATCGTTGCCGTCGTCGCACTACACCTTTTCCTTAACCGTTCGCGGTTAGGCAAGGCAATGCGCGCCATGTCGGATAACCCTGAACTCGCCCAGGCATCGGGTATTAATACCAATACCATTGTGGCTGTGACCTGGATAATCGCCGGGGCGCTGGCCGCTATTGCCGGAACGCTGCTCTCCCTGGATGTCACCTTTAAACCCGATTTAAGCTTCTTCCTGCTGCTGCCTATTTTCGCCGCCGCCATTGTGGGGGGTGTTGGCCACCCTTACGGCGCCATTGCGGGGGGCTTTGTGGTCGGCTTTGCCGAAACCCTGGCGGTGTTTAACTGGAACGTGCTGCTGCGCCCCTTCCGCGACAGCTTGCCCACTTGGCTGGAGCTACCGTCGAACCTGGCCTTTGTGGGTACCGAGTATAAAATTGTGGTGCCGTTTTTCATTCTGGTAGCCATTCTGGTGTGGCGTCCCACCGGACTCTTTAAGGGCAAGGTGATCTAATGAGCAACTCAGAAAAAACGCGCAACCCTGCCTACACCCCCCAAGAGGCCGCGCCTAGACGTCGCTTTCCGCTGCGCGAGCTAATTCTGTTTGGTGTGCTGCTCGTGGCTATTTTAGCGGTTTACGCCATTATGGGCGCCGCCTACAGCACGCGCATGCTGGTGGAAGCCGCCTGCTACGCCATTCTGGCGCTGGGGTTAACGATTCAATGGGGCTACGCGGGACAGTTCAACGCCGGGGTCATGGGCTTTGTCGCTCTGGGTGGCTTCTGTGCAATGTTCTTCAGCGTACCGGTCAACGATGCTTTCTGGGGCACGGCGCTACCCGGAGAATTTGGCCGCGTATTGCTGTATGGCGCTGCCGCCATACTGCTGATCGTTGGCGCCAGCAAGCTGGATCGACTGGGCGTACCCAAGCCCCTGCGTACGTTTATCGCGGTGGTGTTGGGTCTCGTGCTTTACCTTGTGGTGATTAGCCAACTGCGCGAAGTCACTGATGCGATTGAAAACCAGGCAGGCTTTGTCGGTGGGCTTGGCTTACCGCCTTGGATCGGCTGGATTGTCGGTGGCGCCTTGGCGGGTGGCGTTGGCTATTTTATTGGCCATATCTGTCTGGGTTTACGCAGCGACTATCTGGCCATTGCCACGCTGGGCATTGCCGAAATCATCAAAGCGTTTCTGAAAAACTCTGACTGGCTTACCCGCGGCACCGCCACGGTTTCCCCACTCCCCTGGCCCACACCGGGGCCTGCCGAATTAGGCTTCACGATCTCCCGGGCCATCTATCTTTCTTTTACCGCGGTGATCATTGCGGTGATCTTCTTTCTGCTCAATCGCGCCTACAACGCCCCATGGGGACGCATGATCCGGGCGATTCGCGATAACGAAGTTTCCGCTGCGGCCATGGGCAAGGATATCAATAAGCGGCGGCTGGAAATCTTCGTGCTGGGCTGCATTCTGATGGGCTTAGGCGGCGGCATACTGGGCACTTTCAACAGCCTCTTCGACCCTCAAGGCTACCTGCCGCTTAACCATACCTTCCTGGTGTTGGTAATGGTGATACTTGGCGGGCCGGGCAATAACCTGGGCACCATTTTTGGCGCGGTGGCGGTCTATATCATCTGGATTATGTCGGAGCCCCTGGCGCTGTTCTTAATGCAGTTAGCGGTGTCCTTTGGCGAAGGCGCTTTCGGTTGGGATGCGCCCGGCAATATGGATAGCCGCGCCCTGCAGGCCCGGGTACTGGTGATTGGCCTGCTGATCACCATGGTGCTGCGCTTCGCGCCCAAAGGGCTGCTACCCGAGAAGATCAAAAGCCACAGCTGATCCTCTCACCTGCTGACCCAAAAAAAAATGCCCGGCTGGTAACAGCCGGGCATTTGTTTTAAAGCTTAGCGTGAAGTTTAAAGATCAACCTGACCTTTGCCGGTAAAGGTGCCGTCTTCTACAACCATTTCTACTACCACGCCAGGCACGTCGCCGTTTTCATCAAACTCATGCGAACCAGAGGCGCCTTCGTAGTTGATATCGGTGCCTGCGGCAATCAACTCAACCGCTTTTTCCCACTCGCCGGGCAGAATGACCTCGCCAGGGGCGCTGGAAACACTGCGCAGCGCTTCGGAAAGGCCTTCACGCTCAGCGTTGCCGTTCTGCTCAATCGCCAACGCAATCAGGAAAGCGGCGTCGTAGGCTTGGGCGGCAAATACCGCACTCGGGTCTAAATCAGCGGCTTCGGCGGCTTCGATAAAGATATCGGTGCCGGGCAGATCAGGGCTGCCGGGGCGCGTGGCGATCATACCGTCCAAGATATCAGCGCCAATAGCCTCGATCAGGCTATCGCCGACCATGCCGTCAGCACCTACGTACTGGGTAAACATCCCGCTTTCATAGGCTTGACGCAACACCGTTTGACCGGAGGTGTCGGCGTAGGCCAATACGACGAGGGTATCAACGCCACTGACTGATAATGAGCCTAGCTCAGAGCGATAATCAGCGCGGTTATCTTCATGGGCGAGGTTTTCGGCAATCTCACCACCGCCCGCTTCAAAAGCGGTGCTAAAGGCGTCTGAAAGCCCTTGACCATAATCGTTGTTGACGTAGGTGACCGCTACCGCATCGATGCCTTTTTCCAGCAGCAGCTTAGCCAGCATTTCTCCCTGGAAGGCATCGGACGGCACCGTACGGAAGACTAGATCGTTGTCGTCGAGCTCTGTCACTGCAGGCGCAGTAGAAGCGGGTGATACCATCAGCACACCACCGGGAATGGCGGCGTTGTTAGCTGCGGCAATCGTCGCACCGGTACACAGCGCACCGACAATCGCGGTGACATTTTCAGAGTTCACCATACGGTCGGCGGCGTTAGAGGCAGCCGATGCATCGGAACAGGTGGTATCACCAGACGGCATTACCAGCGTTTGGCCATCAAGAATGCCACCCTGCTCATTGATCTGCTCTACGGCTAGCTGCGCCCCGGCAAAAATCGGTGGCGTTAAACTTTCGATTCCCCCGGTAAAGCCGCCCAAGAAGCCAACTTTGACCTCTGCCTGTGCGAATCCAGTCATTGCCAGGGTTGAGGCCGCCACAGCGGTGGCTAATGCGCGCTTATTGATCATGTTATTTGTCGCTCCCAGTATCTTAAGAGATTGTTTAATTTTTTAGGTTGCCTTAGCGGTCAATCGTTAAGGCTGCTATTAATCTGGAACTGGAACGGCAAAAACACAAGCATCGGTTTCTAACGCTAGTTTGCAAAAAGGCACTATAACCAGCGATCAAGCTTAAGCGTATGGCTTAACCAGGCGTTGAAATGGCGCCAAAAGCTCCCGGGCTCAGTGGTTAAAACTTCCATTTCTCCATCGCGCTCTAGGTGCCAGTTCAGCTCACCCTCTGGGGTAAGTTCGATGCGGTAACTCAGCGCAGGCTCTTGCCCTACGGCCACCAGTTCGTTAAATGCCTGCATCAGCGACTCGCTGCGCGCCAGCACGCCAATTTCGGTATTCCAGTAGATCGACCGCGGGTCAGCGTTAAACGAACCCACGAACAGCTGATCGTCAAAGCTTAACGCCTTGATATGTAGCGCTGAAGCCGAAGCGCCAGGCACACGCATGTCTTCATCAGGGCCCGCTTCCTGCTCGGGTCGCAGCTCATAAAGGGTGATACCGTGGGCTAGCAGCGTTCCACGCCAGGGCGCGTAGGCGCCGTGCACTACGGCAGCGTCTGTCGACTCCAGTGAGTTGGTAATAATCTCGACAGCGATACCCTGGTCGGCAAGGTCCGTTAGGTTTTGCACGCCTTGCTCGGTGGGTACAAAGTAAGCAGAAATAATCACTAGCCGCTGGTTAAGCTCGGTGGCATCGGTTAACTCACCTAGCAGGGTATCTCGCCACTCAGGCGTACCAGACGCCAGCTTGCCGGGGGCATCCCACATCGCCAGCCCTTCGCCCCAATGCAGGGTTTCCCAGGGCGGCGCGCTGCGCGGCTGACGGCGCAACTGGGTAAAGTATTCCGAGTCGGCATTATCATCCAGCCAATCTTCCAGCTCCGTTTCGAGCGTTTGCCAAGCGTTATCGGCGACTTGATGATAGCGCTCAATTGGCTGCGCCAAGCCGTGGTTCCAATACAGATCAAAACTGCGCGAAAGCGCCGGCACGACATCGCCAATGGTCGCGAAGTCCAAATCCGCAAAATTGCGGGCGTCGTTGGCATCGAAATATTCATCGCCCAGGTTACGCCCGCCCACAATAGCGACGCTGTTATCAGCTACCCACAGTTTGTTATGCATGCGCCGGTGCTGCTGAGCGGGGTTGACCACAGAGGCCAAGATCCGCGTGAACATATGCCCACGCCCCACCGGGAGCGGATTATAAACCCGCACGTGGATATTCGGGTGGCTCGCCAGTGCGGCTAAGCGATCACCTTGACCAATAGCGCCGATATCATCGACCAGCAGGCGCACCCGGACGCCCTCCTCAGCGGCATCCATCAGCTGCGAAAGAATTAGCCGTGTGGTCTGGCCTTCGCCTAGTAAGTAGGTTTGAATATTCAACTCACGCTGGGCTTGGCGAATCAATCCCACCCGAGCAGCGAATGCTTCCTGCCCATTGGCTAGCAGCGCAAAACCATCGGGGTCTCCATCGGGGTCTGGCTGTTCCGCTAACGCCTGATAGGCCTGCTCACCCAGCCAGGTAGTGCGTGCATCATCTAAGGCTAGCGTAGTGTGGTGTTCACGCGTCACCGCGTGGGTGCATCCCGCCAATAGGCTGCACAGTACCACTAAGCTCAGCCATTGCGCCCAACGACAAGGGTTAGCCATTGTCATTGTCATCAAGGCGTTCGGCCCAGCGCTTGCGGGCTAGATTGCGTCGATAGAGACGTACCAGCGCAATCGTTAACGCGGTGACCAGCATGGCGGCCAACACCACGCCCTGCCAGGGGCGTGCTGCGTTTCCCATGACGGTCTCCAGGGTAATAATCAGCATTAAGCCAATCGCTTGGGAGCCGATCGCTAGCGCGCGCAGCTTATCGAAAGCGGGTGGGGGCATAACGTCTCCGTAATTTTCAGCTCGCATGATATGGTCTCCAGTGTACCCGCTTCACAGTATGCTTAACGGAAAACCTGAATTAAAAACCGTAGTTGAGAACCTAAGTTAAAAATTTGAATTAAAAACCTGAACTGGAAACCCATGAACGCCATTGCTCTCGGCCCGCTACTGATTTCGCTACCACGCCTTTACGCCGTTGGCTGCGCGCTGCTGCTACTGCTCTGCGCGCGCTTTTTATTAGGGCTGCCACGCCCGACTCAACAGCGCTGGTTTACCGGGCTTATTATTGTTTGGTTAGTTGGCGCTCGGGTGGGGCATATTCTACTCAACATGGAGAGCTATAGCGCCGCCCCGCTTGAAGCGCTCAAGGTTTGGCAGCCCGGCTACCACGGCCTATGGGGAATGGCCGCAGGCTTGGTATGGTCGGCCTGGACACTGCGGGCGCGGTTATTGGCGATGGGCGGTGCAATGGCAATGCTAGTCGCCGCCTCCAGCCTGTGGCTGGTGCTGGTCACCCTGGCGCCCCTGGGCAATGACTTTGCGGTTGACGCCTTACCGGAGGTCACCCTTGAAGATGTGGAAGGCATTGAAGTGCATCTGCCGTCGCTAACCGAAGATGCTGACCTGATTATCGTCAATTTATGGGCCACCTGGTGCCCGCCCTGCCTACGTGAAATGCCGCTGCTTGAGGAGGCTGCCCAGCGCGATGGCGTGAGCGTGGTGGTCGCCAACCAGGGGGAAGACTTACTTCCCATGGTGCGCTACTTGGATGAGCAGCAGCTTGAGTTTCGCTACGCCCTGCGTGACCCCAGCCAGCAGCTGATGGCGCTTTTTCAAGCGCCGGGATTGCCCACCACCGTGCTGTTTGACGGCCAGGGCAACACCCTGGATGTCCACGTTGGCGAGCTTACCCGCGCCCATCTGGACCGCTGGTTAAAAGATTGATGCCGATACACCTTAATCCCCCCGCTGCTTTGCGTTAGAATCCCCCGCCCTGTTGCCGCCGGTGCTCCCCTCCGGCGGCAGACGACCCGTTTAGCAGACTCCTCCGAGGCATCATGAGCGATTTTTCTCCCGGCCAACGCTGGATTAGCGACGGTGAAGCTGAGCTTGGGCTCGGCACCGTGCTTAACTGCGACGCCCGTAGCGTTACCATTTTGTTCAGTGCCAGTCAGGAAACCCGTACCTACAACACCCGCCAGGCCCCGCTCACCCGCGTTATGTTCGGCAGCGGCGACCGCGTACTCTCCGCCGATGGCTGGCAGATCGTTGTCGATGACAGCAAAGAGTCCAACGGCCTGCTCACCTATATCGGTGAAGACAAGGAAGGCAATCTTCGCGAGCTTCCCGAGGCCAAACTCGCCGATACCATGCAGTTCGATCAGGCCCGCGACCGTCTGCTGACCGGCCAAGTCGACCGCAACGACTGGTTTGATTTGCGCTTTCGCACCCTGCACCACTATCAGCGTATCGAGCAGCACAGCGCGCTGGGCTTTTCCGGGCCGCGCATCGACCTGATTCCTCACCAGCTCTACATTGCCAACGAAGTCGCCAACCGCCATGCGCCCCGCGTACTGCTGGCGGACGAAGTGGGCCTGGGTAAAACCATCGAGGCTGGCCTGATTCTGCACCGCCTGCTGCTCAACGGCCGCGTTGAGCGCGCGCTGATTCTGGTGCCCGATAGCCTCACGCATCAGTGGCTGGTCGAGCTGCTGCGACGCTTCTCGCTTAACGTCACGCTGTTAGATGAAACCCAAAGCCAGGCTCACGGCAGCTACAACCCTTTTGAGAGCGCGCAGCTGGTGTTAGCGAGCCAGGGTTGGCTATTTGCCAACCCCCAGCGTCAGGAGCAGGCGCTGGCCAGTCAGTTCGACCTGCTGATTGTTGACGAAGCGCACCACCTCGACTGGAGTGAAGAAGGCAGCGGCCCCGGCTATCGGTGCGTTGAACAGCTTTCGGCGGTGATTCCCGGCCTGCTGCTGCTCACTGCGACCCCCGAACAGATGGGCATCAAGAGCCACTTTGCCCGCCTGCGGTTGCTGGACAGCGAGCGCTACCACGATCTTGAGCGCTTCAAGGCCGAAGAGAGCCACTACACCGAAGTGGCCCGCGCCATTGATGCTCTGGAGGCGCTACCTGACGACCCTAGCGCCCGTGCCCACGTCTCTGCGGTAGCCGATGACCGCGACAGCCAGGCGCTGCTGGCTATCCTGTGCAACCCGGAGGCCAGCAAAGCGCAGCAGGACGCCGCTCGCGCCCAGTTAAGTGAAGCGCTGCTAGATCGCCACGGCACCGGTCGAGTAATGTTCCGCAACAGTCGCCGCCACGTAGGCGGCTTCCCAGAGCGGCGTCTCAATTTAGCGCCGTTGGCGCTGCCTTCGGCCTACCGCCGGATGGTGCGCCGTCTAGAGCGCGACGATGATTATCTTGACGAGCTGCTGATCGAGACCGGCATGGATCACCCTGATGTGCTGATCTACCCCGACGCGGCCTACCGCGAACTCAGCAATGACCCGCTCAATAGCGAAGACTGGTGGCACATCGACCCGCGGGTTAACTGGCTGCTGGAAAAGCTTAGCGACGACAGCGAGAGCGGCTTCGCCAACGAAAAAGTCCTGGTCATTGCCCACCACCGGGAAACCGCCGAAGGCCTTGCTGAAGGGCTACGGGTGCTGGGCGGCTACCACGCGCCGGTGTTCCACGAAGACCTCTCCCTGATAGAGCGTGACCGCGCGGCGGCGGCGTTTGCCGATGAGGATGAGGGCGTTCAGGTGCTGGTGTGCTCGGAAATTGGCTCAGAGGGGCGCAACTTCCAGTTCTGCCGCCACCTGGTCATGTTCGATATGCCCCAGCACCCGGATCAGTTGGAGCAGCGCATCGGCCGCCTGGATCGCATCGGTCAACTCCACGCCATTGAGCTGCATATTCCCACCTTCGAAGGCAGCCCCGGCGAGCGCCTGCTGCGCTGGTACCACGAAGGTATGGATGCGTTCAGTGCCCCCCATGGGGTCGGCAACGAGCTGTTTGATGCCTTTGGCGACGCCCTGGCTGATGCCCTGCTGGATGATGAGGCACTTGACGAGATCATCGCCGAAACCCGTACGATGTTTAGCGCCAAGCTGGCGGAGCACGATGCGGGCCGTAACCGGCTGCTAGAGCTCAACGCCTGCCGCCCCGCCCGCGCTCAGCAGGTCATCGACGGCGTACGCGAGCTTGATGATGACGCAGCCCTACCGCGCTACCTTGAGCGGGCGCTGGATATTTTCGGCGTGGAGAGCCAGGAGATCGGCAAAGGCCTGATGCACCTGCAGCCCAGCCAACATATGCTGGATGGTCTGCCGGGCCTGGTTAAAGGTGAAGAGGGCTTTACCGCCACCTACAGCCGCGCCCAGGCGTTGGCCCGTGACGATGTGCAGCGGCTCTCCTGGGAGCACCCACTACTGCGGGAAATGATGGGCCGCGTGCTGGATGGCACCATGGGCAACTCGGCGCTCGCCCTGCTGCGCCACGACGCCATTCCCAGCGGCCGATTGATGGCCGAGCTGGTGTTCCGCACCCACTGCCCGGCGCCCAAGAAACTGCACCTTAACCGCTTCCTGCCGCCCACTGCGGTGCGCTTGCTGCTGGATGAATCAGGCGCCAATCTGACCAGCAAAATCTCCTTCACCGGGTTAGGTAAAAACCTACAGAAGGTTAACAAGTCGCTGGCACGGGATTTGATCAAGAGCCGTCACGACCAACTGCGTGAACTGCTAACACAGGGTGAAGGCGAAGCCGAGCGCCAGCTGCCCAGCATCGTCGAGAACGCCGAAGCGCGCATGCGCGCCCAGCTGGACGCCGAAATTGCCCGCTTAACGGCACTTGCCGAGCACAACCCGGCGGTGCGCAGTGCGGAAATCGACGCGCTAAAAGATGAGCGCAAGGCACTCAGCGAAGCCATTGAAAACACCCGCCTGCGGCTGGACTCAGTGCGGGTGATTATCACCGTTGATGCCGACCGCTAGTCGTTAAAGTAAACGCACAATGCAAACGGCACAGCGGCGGCGATAGGGTAAAGCGGGGGTCTTTCGCCATGGATGGCGGAAGTAGCGCCCACGGACGGGTTTACAGCGCCCCCGCGGCACCCTAACGCCGCAGCTAACTGGGGTCGCCAATCGCTAAAGGATCGCCTCAAGCGCCTTGTCCAAGGTTGGATACTGAAAAGTAAATCCAGCCGCCTCAAGGCGCGCGGGGCGCATATCCGCCCCGGTGAGCAGTAGCCGCGACATTTCTCCAAAGCCCGCCTTCAATACAAAGGCGGGTACTGGGAAAATGGCCGGGCGATTGAGGTGACTAGCCAGGGTTTTAGTAAAGGTGGCATTGGTCACCGGGTGCGGGGCGCTGCCATTGAAGGCGCCGCTCAAGCCCTCTTGATCAATGAGAAACAGGATCGCCGCGACTAAATCGTCGCGGTGAATCCACGGCATAAACTGCTCACCGCTACCAAAACGGCCACCTAACCCCATCTTAAACGGCGGCAGCATTTTCTGAAGACTACCGCCGCCCGCCTCTAACACCAGCCCCGTTCGCACAATCGCCAACCGCACGCCCATGGCCTCAATGGGTCGGGCGGCTGCCTCCCACTGTTTGCACAGCCGATGGGCAAACTCATCGTTGGGCATTGTTTCCTCGGTTACCACGCGCTTGCCCTGATCGCCGTAGTAGCCCATCGCTGAACCCGACACCATCACCTTTGGCAGCGGCTGGCCGTTGGCCTTCAGCTGTGCGCAGAGCGCCACCAGTTGCTGGGTTGCCGCCACACGGGAATTAATCAGCTTGGCTTTCTGCTCCTCGCTCCAGCGCTTGGCGGCAATCGGCTCACCGGCCAGGTTAACCAAGGCGTCCGGCGGTGACTCAATAAACGCCTGGGCACTATCGCGAATATCGCAACTGTTCGGCAATTGATCTCGCACTTGGTGGGGTGAGCGGGAAACCACCTGCACCTCGTGGCCTTGTTCGACTAACTGTCGGCATAGACGCTGGCCGACAAAGCCACTGCCTCCGGTCACTAGTACGCGCATGGAATTACTCCTATTGAGTGGCATTGTTAGGTGTCAGTTTTGCGAGATACATTAATCGACAACTAAATTGTACGATATTTATACACAACTGCTACCATGCGCTTCCACAACGATTAATTCGACCTCTTTTACAAGTTGCGAGTGCTCATGGCCAAACCGCTACCGCCGCTTACTACCCATCACTCAGTCGCTATTATAGGCGCAGGCATCGCAGGACTTGCCTGTGGGCAGGTACTGGCCAGCAGCGGCGCCAGCGTCACCCTATTTGATAAAGCCCGCGGCCCCGGTGGGCGCATGTCGAGTAAACGCAGACCCAGCGCGACGCTTGATTTAGGCGCCCAGGCGTTTAGCGTGCGCGACGCAGATTTTCAACGCGCCGTCGATGAGTGGCTCGCCGCTGGCTGCATAGCCACTTGGCCGACCCGTACCTATCAGGCTAGTTCAAGCGGCTGGCAGGCGCACAATGATGGCCAAAAGCGCTACACCGGTGCGCCCAGAATGAGTGCCTTGACGCGCTATATGGCCGATTCGCTAACGGCCCAGCCCAATGCCGAGCTGCATACCGATACGCCCATCGCCAAGCTCACCCCCGCGCCCAACGGCTGGCTTTTAGTAGATGCTGGCGGGGCTCGCCACGGGCCCTACGACCATGTGGTTATTAGCGCGCCGCCTCCCCAGGCCCATGCGCTGATCGAACCATGGGACGACACTCTGGCAGCGGCGTGTTTAACCTGAGAACAGTGGGCCTGTTGGGCAGGATGGGCAATTTTTGACGGGCCGTTTCCTGCCGTATCCGGTGTTGACCCGGATTGGCAGATGGCGCGCCTCGCGCATCCAGCCCTTAACATAGTATCCCGCAATCAAACCAAACCAGGTCGCGACACACAGCCGGAAAGCGTTAGCCTTTTGGCACAGCTCGAGTGGAGCGAAGCCCATTTAGAGCAGCCTGCCGAGTGGGTGGCAGAACAACTACTCACCGCCCTGAAAAGTATTTTTCCATCTTCCGCCACGCTCCCCCGGCTGATTGAAACGGGCGCTCATCGCTGGCGCTATGCGCAGCCCTCAACCCCTTGCGAATATGATTACTTATACAGTGCCAACGGCTTGGCCCTATGCGGCGACAGCTTCCGTGACGGTCGTATTGAGGATGCCTGGCTATCCGGACACCATTTAGGAGAAGCACTAGTAGGCCGGTCGGTCCAATAAGCACGGGGCTTAAATGATTAAGAAGGATTCCTATAAAGGTTGTACCGGGTAGCGACAAGTTGTACAAATGGGCATACAGTATCGTGCTAATGTTTAGTTTTTAAATCAGGCCATCTTTAAATGGAATATGAATCACCTTCGCCGCGGCGAACAATGACAAGTCCATGCAGCGCCGCGCTGCAGTTACCGACGAGGTACTGGCGCCCATGAGTCTGAAGGCGACCCACCCACCCGATACGCCACTCTATCCGATACGCGAGGTTTCTCGCTTAACAGGGGTGAATTCGGTCACGCTACGCGCCTGGGAACGACGCTACGGGCTAATTCGCCCCCAGCGCACGCCGAAAGGCCATCGTCTTTACGCTCAGGATGACATCACCCGCATCGAACGCATCCTGCAGTGGCTCAATCGTGGTGTGCCGGTCAGTCAAGTCGCCGACTTGCTTGACCAGCCAGAAACAATTGAAGCCCCGACACCCGATGCCGGTGACTGGGCGAGCCAACGCCTGCAGCTGCAAGCCATCATCGAAGCGTTGGATCTTCCCAAGCTGGAAGCGTTTTATCACCAGAGTTTGGCGCTCTACCCGCTGAGCGTTGCCATTAATGAGCTATGGCAACCGGTTATCTTGACCTTAGAGGCCAAGTGGGCCGTTCAAGCGGATCAGTTGGTTCGCCGCACTCTGGAAGCGTTCCTGCGCAGCCAGGTCGGCATCCGTTTGCACTATGCCAACCAGGCCACGCGTGGCCCGCTGATTCTGCTCAACGCCATGCCCGATGATCCCGGCCCGCTGTGGGTACTGATGGCGGCGCTGATGGCCAGTGAACAGGGCTACCGAGTGCAAATGCTTGACCACTCACTGCCGCTGGAGGATCTCCCCCAGGCAGTGGCGCGGTTGCACTCATCCATGGTGCTGCTCTCTAGCGGCCAGCGGGAGAGCGATAGCTATATTAACCAAGCGCTGCCTAAAGCAGCCGAGGCGCTTAACGTGCCCATCGGCGTATGCGGCGAAGTGGCTCGTTTGCGCGAAAACGATTTGCGCGATGGACCGGTACACATGCTGGGCGATGACCTACCTCAGGCGATTGCCCGCTTGCGCCCACTATTACGCGAGTCTGGCGTACTCTAACCAGCGCGCTTTTATCCTGGCCGTTCGCCCTCCGGTGACCGGCCATTTTTTTGTGCCGCAGGAGCCCCATGACAGATAAGTCTATGAAACGTCAGTTGGTTTGGCTGCGCAGCGACCTGCGCATTGACGACAACAGCGCCCTCGCCGCCGCTGCGGCTAAGGGCCCTGTGATAGCGGTGTTTCTGCGCAGCATTCCCCAGTGGCAAGCCCATGGCCACGGCGCTAATAAGCTGGATTTTTGGGCGCGGGGTGTTGCTGCCGTCAAAACAGCGCTCAACGGTTTGAATATTCCGCTGCTGCATCGCGATATTGAACGCTATGACCAGGCCCCCGAGGCGCTGCTCAAGATCGCTCGCGAATATGATGTTGAGCAGTTGCACTTCAATTACGAGTACGCGCTCAATGAGCGCCGCCGCGACCACGCTGTGCAAGACACCTTTAAACAGGCCGGTATTACCGCCCATGGCTACCACGACGCTGTAGCCTTTGCCCCCGGCAGCCTGCTAACCGGCAAAGGCGACTACTACGGGGTATTTACGCCGTTCTCCAAGGCATGGCACAAACAGGTCAGCGCTGACCAGTTGGCGCTGCGCGCGACGCCACCGGTACAAGCGGCGCTGGATATCCAAAGCGACTCGCTGCCTGAACTACCCAAGCTTGATAGCTTCCCTATTGATGGGCAGCTATGGCCTGCCGGTGAAAATGCCGCGGCGGATAACTTGGCGCGCTTTCTGCGCTTTCGTGGTCGACACTATAACGCCCAGCGCGACCTACCTAAGGTTCGCGGCACCAGCGAACTATCGCCCTACCTGGCGCTCGGCATGATCTCCCATCGTCAGTGTTTACAAGCAGTGATGGCTGAGAATGGCGGGGATTTAGCCGATGGCGATATCGGCCTTACGACCTGGGTCAACGAGCTGGTCTGGCGGGAATTTTATCAGCACGTAGCGGTGGGTTTTCCTCAAGTGTGTCGCTACCAACCCTTTCAAGAACACACTAAACAGTTAGCGTGGCGCGACGATGACGAAGGCTTTCAAGCTTGGTGTGAGGGTCGAACGGGCTACCCCATTGTTGATGCTGCCATGCGACAGTTAGTGACGACCGGGTGGATGCATAACCGGCTGCGCATGATCACGGCAATGTTTTTAAGTAAGCACCTGCTGATTGATTGGCGCCGCGGCGAAGCCTTTTTTATGCGCCACCTAGTTGACGGCGAATTCTGCGCCAACAACGGCGGCTGGCAGTGGGCAGCCTCAACGGGTACCGATGCCGCCCCTTACTTTCGCATTTTTAACCCCACCACCCAATCCACTCGTTTTGACGCTGAAGGTGAGTTTATTGCCCTCTGGCTGCCTGAGCTGGCCAAATTGCCCGCTAAAGCGCGCCATGCGCCGCAGCAAGATCTACTCACCGATGTCGACTACCCTGCGCCTATTGTCGACCACAAAGCGGCACGCCAGCGCGCCTTAGAGGCGTTTAAATCGCTATCTAAATAAACCTGTTGCTAGCAACTGCTAAAGGAAACCGTCATGGCTGAGCCTGCGGCGTTAGAGGCGTTCTGCGCCTTTTTCAATAAACTAGACAATACCTGTACAGAAAAACTATACGAGGTATATACTGATGATATTGTTTTTAGCGATCCGCTGCATAAGATCGAAGGCCGCGAAGCGTTACAGCGCTATTTTTCAACCATGTATGAAAATGTTGAGCAGTGCCATTTCCGTTATCACGCTCGGCAGTTACAGGGTCAGCAAGCGTTCGTTACCTGGACCATGACGTTTATCCATCCGCGCTTGGCAGGTGGCAAACCTATAGAGGTTGAAGGCTGTAGTGCGCTTACTTTTGCTGATGACGGGCGCGTTCAGCGCCATCGCGATTACTTTGATGCGGGCGCCATGCTCTACGAGCAGTTGCCGCTGATGGGCAGCGCCATTCGCTGGTTAAAAAAACGCCTCGCCTAGGTTTTAACACCCTGGTTTGAACATCATGGTTTTAACATCACGGCGGGGCGCACTAGGAGGCTTGATGAGTACATGGGAAACGCCCCAACGCATTTGGTTAACCGGTGCCACATCAGGTATTGGTGAGGCATTGGCGAGCAAATTTATCGCCCAAGGCCATCAGGTGGTGCTTAGCGCACGCAACGCTGAAGCTCTTGAAGGGTTGTGCCATGGCCACCCCAATGCCCACCCTCTCCCGTTGGATATCAGCGACCGGCAGGCAGTGCTCAAGGCAGGTAACGACATCCGCGACCAGCTCGGGGCGCTAAACTTGGCGCTCTTTAACGCCGGCACCTGTGAATACCTGAATGCTCAGCAGTTCGATATGGATTTAGTCGAACGCGTTTTCAAACCTAACCTGTTCGGCACTTTGTACGGCGTCGAAGCCGCACTGCCGCTGCTGCGCGCAGCGCGCAAAGAGGGCCTTCCGGCTCGGTTAGCCGCTACCTCCAGCGCTTCGGCCTATTTACCGCTACCCCGTGCGGAAGCCTATGGGGCGTCTAAAGCCGCAGTGAGTTACTTTTTGGAGTCGCTGCGCTTAGACCTTGATCAGGAGGGCATTGAGGTCAGCCTGATCCATCCCGGCTTTGTGAAAACGCCGCTCACCGAACGTAACGACTTCCCTATGCCGATGCAGGTGACTGCAGAGCAAGCCGCCGATGCCATTATCGCGGGGCTGGTGAAGGGGCGTCTGGACATCCACTTCCCACGCCGGTTTACCTATCTGGTTAAATTACTGGGTATTTTGCCCCCCGCTCTGCGCCGCCAAGTGGGCCTGCGCATGACTCGCAGCCAAAAGGAGTCGTCATGAGCGCCATGGCATCACAAAGCTCTGGAGCGTCACAACGTATTGCCATTATTGGCAGCGGTATTAGCGGCATGGCAGCCGGTTGGTACCTCTCCGCCCAGCATGAGGTCACGCTGTTTGAAGCGGATTCACGCCTGGGTGGCCACACCGCCACCATGGATGTGGACGTTGAGGGGCACGCCTACGCTATCGATACCGGCTTTATAGTCTTTAACGACTGGACCTATCCGCATTTTCAGCGCCTGCTGGCCACCCTGGGCGTCGCCTCACAAGCCACCGAAATGAGCTTCTCGGTACATGAGACAGCGCGGGACTTTGAGTACAACGGGCATACCTTAGGCTCGCTGTTTGCCCAACGACGCAATTTATTTAACCCCTCTTTTTACCGCCTGCTGGGAGACATTCTGCGCTTTAACAAGCAGGCCACCCAAGCGCTGGAGAGCCAACAGCTCCCCGAGCATATGACCCTGGGTGAATATTTAGACCGTAACCGCTACAACCGCGATTTTCAGCAGCGCTACTTACTGCCCATGGGGGCCGCCATCTGGTCGGCCAGCATCAGTGATTTACGCGCCTTCCCGCTGGCGTTTTTTGTGCGTTTTTTCCGTAATCACGGCCTGCTATCGGTCAACCACCGCCCTCAGTGGCACACCCTGGTGGGCGGTTCGAAAAGCTATATCCCCAGCCTGACGGCGCCCTATGCATCGCGCATTCACCTCAATACACCGGTCACCCGGATCACCCGCAACAGCACCGGCGTCAGTATTACCACGCCCTCCGGCACCCAGCGCTTTGACCAAGTAGTGCTCGCCTGCCACGCCGACCAGGCACTGGCCATGCTGGGCGACGCCAGCAGCGACGAGCAAGCGATCCTCGGCGCCATGCCCTACCAGGATAACGAGGTGGTGCTGCATACCGACACCGCCCTGCTGCCGCGCCGCAAGCGCGCCTGGGCGAGCTGGAATTACCGCCTCGACCAGCGCGATAGCGAAGCACGGGTATCGGTCACTTACGCTATGAATATCCTTCAACGGATAGAGAGTGACACCACGTTTTGCGTGACCCTGAACGACAGTGCCAGCATCGATCCCAGCAAGGTGCTGGGCCGCTACACTTACGCACACCCCCAGTTCACCCTGGCAGGCCAAGCGGCTCAAGCGCGCCACGCCGACATTTCGTCTACGGCCCATCGCACCCACTTTTGCGGCGCCTATTGGCGTAACGGCTTCCACGAAGACGGCGTGTGGAGTGCGCTACGGGTGGCGCAGGCATTAGGCTGTGATGAAGCTGCCCCACCGCCTGCAGATCCTTCCGCGCTGCCTGCCCATGAGTTGCTATCACCGCAAGGTGTCGAGGGGCTGGGTTGATGGCTAGCATGCTGACTGAAATGACAGCTGGGCTAACCACCCAGCCACGCTCGCGTATTTATCGTGGCACCCTACGCCACCGGCGCTTTACGCCCACATCCCACGCCTTTAGTTACCAGCTGTGGATGGCCTGGTTGGATCTGGATGAACTGCCCGACCTATTCGATAAGGTGCCCGGCTTTAGCGCTCGACGCCCTGCATTGGCAAGCTTTCGCCGCGAAGACTATCTAGGCCCGGTTGACCGCCCGCTAAAAACCGCCGTTCGCGAGGAGCTTATTCGTCAACTGGGCAGTGCACCTAATGGCCGTATCTGTGTGCTTACCCAGCTCCGCACGCTGGGCTGCATGTTTAACCCTATTTCCGTCTACTACGCCTACGACCATCTGGGCCGACTGACAGCCGTATTAAGTGAGGTCACCAACATGCCCTGGCGTGAGCGCACCCGCTACGCCAGCGCGGTGGACCCAACACGCCACAGCCACCAAGCACATTTCGATAAAGATCTTCACGTCTCGCCATTTAACCCCATGGAGATGACCTATCGCTGGAAATTTAATGCCCCCGCCGAAAAGCTCTTTCTGCACATGGAGAACTGGCAGGATCAGCAGTGCCATTTTGATGCCACCTTAACCCTTGACGCCACACCCGCCACCCGTGGCGCGTTGCTAAAAACCTTGGCGCGCCAGCCATGGATGAGCCTGAAAACCATTGCGGGCATTCATTTTGAAGCGCTTCGCCTGTGGCTTAAGCGCGTCCCCGTTTATAACCACCCCAAGCGCAAGGAGACTTCAAAGTGACGACCCTGCGTTCCACGCCTCCCAATATTCAGCCCATTGCGCAAGATCGCTTAACCAAGTGGTTAAAGCCACGCCTAATGGCCCAGCTGGACGACTTTCGCGGCGGCCGTATCACCCTGATTGAAGGCAATCAGTGTCATCACCTAGGTCAACAAGGCCCGCTGCAAGTGACCGTGGTGATTCGCCACTCCCGCGCGTGGAAGCGCCTTGCCTTTGGCGGCACCGTAGGGGCTGCCGAATCTTACATGGATGGCGATTGGGACGCCGACGATCTGGTCGCCCTGGTGCGCCTGTTCGCCGCTAACCTTGAGCAGGTAAATACGAAAATGGAGAACGGCAGTGCCCGCTTCGCCCGTTGGTTACTGGGCGCCGCCTACCGCTTGCAGCGCAACAGTTTAAGCGGCTCGAAACGCAATATTGCCGCCCACTACGATATCGGCAACGATCTGTTTTCTACGTTTTTAGATCGTCACCACTGGATGTATTCAAGCGCCGTGTTCCCCTACCCGGAAGCCAGCTTGGAAGAGGCCTCGACCTATAAGCTCGATTTGATGCTGGAAAAGCTCGACGTACAGCCCGAGCATCACCTGCTAGAGATTGGGACCGGCTGGGGAGGACTAGCGATTCACGCCGCCAAAACCCGCGGCTGCCGCGTCACCACCACGACTATCTCGGATGAGCAACACGCCCATACCGCTCAGCGTATTAGGGAAGAGGGGTTAGAAGATAGAATCACCCTGCTTAAACAGGATTATCGTGAATTGACCGGTCGCTACGACCGTCTCATTTCGGTGGAGATGATTGAGGCGGTGGGGCATCAGTATCTTGATACCTACCTCAACAAACTGGACAGCCTGCTGACCGACGATGGTCAGGCCATGCTACAAGCCATCACCATCCGCGACCAGCGCTTTGAAGAAGCTAAACGCGATATGGATTTTATCAAGCGCTACATTTTTCCTGGCGGCTTTTTGCCCTCGCACCACGCCATGTTAACCAGCGTTATGCGTAAAACGTCACTGAACATCGTCGCACTGGATGAAATTGGCCCGCATTACGCGCGCACCCTGCGGGAGTGGCGTCACCGCTTTGAAGCCAGCCTGGAGCAGGTGAGAACATTGGGCTACGACGAGCGCTTTATCCGCATGTGGCGCTACTACCTGTGCTACTGCGAGGGCGGCTTTATCGAGCGCTCCATTGGCACCTGCCATCTACTGCTGGCTAAACCAGCGGCGAAACCCATTCCGCTCACCGGCGCGCTCTAAATGGCATCACCCAAGTGGCAGGCGCTGGTGTTGAATGCCCTGCGCTTTGAGGCTGGCTGGCTACTGTGCGTGCTGGGCGGCTCATGGGTTGCCGCCATAGCAGGGGCCAGCCTGTTGGCCTGGCACCTATGGCGCTGGGCGCGCCCCGGGGAGTGGCGATTTATCGCCGGATTTGCGCTGCTGGGACTGGTGATTGATGGCGGCTTGCAGTTACTGGGAGGCTTCGATTTTAACGATCAAACGCTGGTGCTGGGGCTTCTACCGCTGTGGCTGTGGATGCTTTGGCCGCTGTTTGCCACGCTGGTCTATCATTCGCTTGCATGGCTGTGGCGCTATCCATTGCTAGCCGCGCTGTGTGGCGCCATTAGCGGCCCACTCTCTTATTACGGTGGAGCGCTACTGGCGGAGGTGACCCTGGCTGCTTGGTTACTCCCCGCTCAGGCGCTCATTTGGGCGATGCTTTGTATGGGTATCAGCTATTTCAACCCTATGAAGCAGAAGGAGCAGTGACAGGTGCGGGCACCAAACGTTTTTCCAACTCAGCGGCGGCAAGCGGCCGAGCAAAGTAGAACCCCTGCACGGACGTGCACCCGGCCTTGACCAAGAACTGACACTGCTCTTTGGTTTCAACACCTTCTGCAATCACCCCTAGCCCCATGCCCTCTGCCATTGCCAAGACGGCCTTAACTATCGAGGCGTCCGCCTGATCGTGGGGCAGCTCTTTAATGAATGCCCGATCGAGTTTTATCTTGTCCACCGGCAAGCGTTTTAAGTAGCCAAGCGACGAATAACCCGTCCCAAAGTCGTCGATGGCAATCGCAAAGCCTTGATCCCGTAGCGCCTGTAGGCGTGGCCCCATATCCCCCGCACGCTCGTCGAGTAGCACCGACTCCGTCAGCTCCAAGCCAATTTGCGAAGGCTTCAACTGGTAACGCTTTAGGCAGGTCGTCAGTTGGCTCTCCAGATCACCTTGAAACAGCTGCAGCGCCGAGATATTGACCCAAATCGTCAGCTTGGGCATAGCGCTGTTGCGCCAATGGGCCTGCTGGGCGCAGGCTTTTTCGATCACCCAGGCGCCCAGCTGGCTCATTAAACCGTGCCGCTCGGCCAACGGAATAAAGTCGCCCGGGGAAATCATGCCGTCCCTGGGGTGGCGCCAACGCAGTAGCGCCTCCATCCCCACCAGCTCGCCGCTGCCAGGATCATGCTGGGTTTGATAATGCAGCTCCAGCTGGTCACCGGAAATAAGCGCAGCGCGTAGATCGCTGACCAGTGCCAGCTGAGGGTTATCCTGCTTATCCAATGCCGGGCGAAAGCGCTGGCTTAAGTTACGCCCCAGGCGTTTGGCGCTGTAAAGCGCCGACTCTAAGCGCTGGAAGACGACACCCGAGTCGTTACCATCTTCGGGCACCCGACAGCTGCCAATCGTGAGCCCTAGGCGCAACGAGTGGTCGTTAATTTCAAATGGCCGACTCATATGCTCGCGCAGGGTGGCTATCCACTGGTCATGATCGTCGAAGGTGGTGGTGCGAATCACCATAAACTCATCGCCGCCCAGGCGCCCTACCTCGCTCCCTGCCACGTAGCTGGTTAGCCGCTGGGCAAAGCGCGCTAATAGCCGATCACCCTGCTCAACCCCCAGGCTATCGTTGACTGACTTCAATCCATCGATATCCACCAGCGCCATATCCAGGCTTTCGCCCGCGCGTAAATGGCGCAGCCGGGAGGCAAGCAGGTCGTGGAGACGGCGACGGTTGGGCAGCCCGGTGAGAGGGTCTTCGTAGCCGATACGGCGCAAATCGCGCTCACGGGCTTTTTGTGCCGAAATATCGGTAAACAGATTAATAAAATGGGTAATGTTGCCGCGCTTGTCGGTCACGGCACGGACTTTTAGCCACTCGGGGTATTCGTCGCCGTGTTTACGCCGGCTCCACATTTCACCTTCCCAACGGCCGGTACTTTTCAGCGTGCTCCAAAACGCTTGATAGAAGGCCTTATCATGGCGCGGTGCTGCCAGCGTCTCCAGCTTCAGCCCCTGAATCTCATGGCTGGCATAGCCGGTAATTTCGGTAAATGCTGGATTAACTACCATAACGTGATTTTGCGCATCGGTAATCACCATGGCATCGCTGGCGAGACTTAACGTATCTTGCGACAGCCGCAGGCGCAGCCGCTGTTGACGCACTTGTTTCCAGGCGTCCCACACCCCAAGCGCAACTAGCGTGGCAGCCACCAAGCGTAGCATCGCATCAGGTACCCAAACACAAGCGGGAAGCGCCGTCAGTGCGACCCAAACTAACGGACGATTGAGAGAAACAGGAAGCCACATGGCGATTCGCTATACCCTATACAGATTAACCTAAATAAAAATTAGCGTTAGGTGCCATGCTGACCATGCCGCCTAAGAAACTTGGATGCTCTATATTACGGCAATGGAACATTTATTGTGCACAATCGGCAGCTGTTTAACCAAGCTGCCCACTAAAGTGTTATCGGCCGATCCGCTAAAATCTCAAGTTATGGGCGATAAATAGCCAGTTACGTGCATTCAGCGGTTACGGGAAGTAGACTAGTACTACAACCAATTTGATATTCGGAACGATTCAGTGACCAAGCAACATTCCTTTGATCGCGAAGAACTACTGGCCTGCTCGCGGGGCGAATTATTCGGCCCCGGCAATGCACAGCTCCCTGCGCCTAACATGCTGATGCTTGATCGCATCAAGCATATACACGAAGAAGGCGGTGAGCATGGCAAGGGCGAACTGATCGCCGAGCTGGATATCACGCCTGATTTGTGGTTCTTTGACTGCCACTTTCCCGGTGACCCCGTCATGCCTGGCTGTTTGGGTTTAGACGCCATGTGGCAGCTAGTCGGGTTTTATCTGGGCTGGCTAGGCCACCCAGGTCGTGGACGTGCGCTTGGCTGCGGCGAAGTTAAATTCAGCGGACAGATTCTGCCGGATGCACAAAAAGTGACCTATAGCATTAATATTAAGCGTATTATTACCCGGCGTCTTATCTTGGGTATCGCCGACGGTACAGTAACCGTTGACGGACGCGACATCTATCAGGCTAATGATCTGCGCGTTGGCCTATTTACCTCCACTGCGAATTTCTGAACAGGAGGCTCCCATGCGACGAGTGGTAGTCACCGGCCTTGGCATCGTATCTTGCCTTGGCAACGACCAACGACAGGTCCTGGACGCGCTCAAAACTGGGCGCAGCGGTATTCGTTTTAAAGAAGAGTATGCCGAGCGTGGCTTCCGTAGCCATGTCGCAGGCAGTGTCGATATTGATCTTGACGCTCTCATTGACCGCAAACTGCGCCGCTTTATGGGCGATGCAGCTGCCTATGCGTATGTTTCTATGGCCCAGGCCATCGAAGACGCAGGGCTGAGCGAAGAGCAGGTATCTAACGAGCGTACGGGGCTTATTGCCGGCTCCGGCGGTGCTTCAAGCGCTAATCAGGTTGAAGCAGCCGACGTATTGCGTGAAAAAGGGCTGCGCCGCGTTGGCCCTTATCGCGTCACCCGGACAATGGGCAGCACCGTTTCAGCGTGCTTGGCGACGCCGTTTAAAATCAAAGGCATCAATTACTCTATCTCTTCTGCCTGTGCGACCTCAGCACACTGTATTGGCAGTGCAATGGAGCAAATTCAGCTCAACAAGCAGGATGTTGTGTTTGCCGGTGGCGGCGAAGAGGAGCACTGGACTCTCTCCTGCCTATTTGATGCCATGGGCGCGCTCTCTACCCACTACAACGACACCCCTGAACAGGCCTCGCGCCCTTACGATCAGGCCCGCGATGGCTTTGTTATCGCCGGTGGCGGTGGCATGTTGGTGTTGGAAGAGCTTGAGCATGCCAAAGCCCGCGGCGCCAAGATTTATGGCGAATTAGTGGGTTACGGCGCTACCTCTGACGGTCATGATATGGTCGCTCCTTCGGGCGAAGGTGCTATGCGCTGCATGCGCCAAGCGATGGCAACGGTCGATGGCGATATTGATTACATCAATACCCACGGTACCTCGACGCCCGTAGGCGATGTTGCCGAGCTCAAAGCAATACGCGAAGTGTTTGGTAATACAACGCCCGCAATGAGCTCGACCAAATCGCTCACCGGCCACTCCCTGGGGGCTACCGGTGTACAGGAAGCGATCTATTCGCTGCTGATGATGCAGCACAACTTTGTTGCCGCCTCGGCGAATATCACCGAGTTGGATGAGCAGGCCGATGGCTTTGATATTGTCACCGAACGCCGCGATGGCGTGACGATAGATCGTGCCTTATCTAACAGCTTCGGCTTTGGCGGCACCAATGCGTGTTTAGTCTTCCAGCGTTTTAACGACTAGCGCTAGTACGACTACTCGTATGATGAGCATAAAAACGGCGCCCACTGGGCGCCGTTTTCATATGGCAGCAAGATACGCTGTTAGCGAGAGGTAGGCCGCGGCACGTCTGAAATTTCTTGTAGCTGCGCTTCAATCCAAGCTTCGACGTCTGCGAGCACTTCATCGGGCATACGCCCAGCCGTCTCAATTGGCTTACCAATGCGCACACGCAGTACGCCGGGCTGCTTAACCCAGTGGCGTCCTGGCCAGCGCTCGCCAGCGTTGTGAGCCACCGGCAAGACCGGTACCCCTGCACGACACGCCACCACGCTGCCACTTTTGTTATAGCGCTTGCGAATGCCTGGATCTACCCGCGTCCCTTCAGGAAAAATCAGCACCGAAAGCCCCGTGCCCAAACGCTCGACGCCCTGTGTAAGCACTTGCTTCATCGCCCGCGCCGGTTTGGAGCGATCTAGGCTGATCGGGCGAAGCAGACGCAAACCCCAGCCAAAGATCGGTAGACGCAGTAATTCGCGTTTCAGTACGGTACATACCGGCGGCTTCATTACCTGCAGAAACACGGTTTCCCATTCACACTGATGGTTGGCCTGGATCACGCAGGGGCCGCTAGGCAGGTTTTCCCGGCCTTGAATGTCGTAGCGCACCCCGCAGGCGATACGAAACCACACCATCAAAAAATAGTTATACAAATTGAGTAAGCGGTAGCGGCCAGACAGCGGAAGAAACGGCGCAATGGGTAGAAACAGGATGCCGATCATTAGCATGGCAAAAAAATAGCCGGCATAAAAAACCAAGCTGCGAACCACATTTATCAAGCCGACGCTCCTGTATCGCTGACACGGTTACTTTCACGGGTTAAACACCACGCATCTAACATACGTCCAGCCTCTAAGCGCCACGGTTTCTGATGAACGCCAAACACGTCCAGCACACGTCGGCAGTTCAAAACGCGCCGTAGCTTAGCATCGTGATGATGTTTAAGCGGCTGAACCTCGCCGAGGTTAATCTGCTCACCGCGCCCCTCAAGGTGCGTTAATAGCTGGGTACGCACCATGGAGGTAAAGGTAAAAGCGCTGACAGGTTCGGTGCCAGCAAGATGATAAGCCCCCCAGGACTCAGCACCACTGACCTGCTGCTGTAGCATACCAATCAGCGCCATGGCGACGGCATCCGCGGAGGTCGGGCAAAAAATCACATCCTCCGCAGCGCGCACCGCCTTCCCGAGCACCAAGTGACCGATGATGTCATTTAGCCATGCATGGCTGCCTTCCAGCGCAAACAGCGGCCCTAAGCGCACAATCAAATGACGCTGAAACTCCGCACGGATGCGGTCACCGGTCTGAACCAGGCGGCGCAAGCTGTCATCCCGCGGAGCAGGCACCACGTGCTCGTCAATGGGGACTTCCAAACCGTCTTCGTAAAGCTGATCGGAGACACACCATACCAACGCCACGTCTTGCGCCTGGCAGGCATCCAGACAGATATCTACCGCATCGGCATGGGCCGTAACGTCCGCTGGCGCCATGTTCAGTGGGTGGGCCAACGGTGGAATAATCACGGCGTCAGGGGCTATCGCCTCAAGGCGTGACGGCGTGATGGTGGTTCCTTGCTCGATGACCAACTCTGTATCGGCACGACGGCTTGCTTCCCGGGCCAGTGCCAAGCTTAGGCAGTGTCCGGCATCCAGTATTAACAGCTTCAAGACACCCCTCCCTTATCACGCTTACTTCCACGCTGAGCGACGAATAGCACGCTCAGAACGGGATCTCATCGTCGAAATCGTCGAAGTTACCTGGGTCCGGGGCGCCGTAGCTGCTGTTCTGCTGGTTGGGCGGAGGAGCTTGGTTGCCCTGCTGCGGCGCTGGCTGCGCGGGGCGAGGAGACTGCTGCGGGCTCTGCCCGCCGGGGTAGTTATTGCCGCCTTGGGGCGCGCCACCCTGTGGGGGATAACCGCCGCCCTGATTATTGGCGGCAGGGTTATTCTGGGCGGGGCTGTTTTGCGCCGGCGCGTTCTGGGGATAGTTGTTTTGCGGGGCGCCGCCGCCTTGGAAATCACCGCTGCGACCGTCAAGCATCTGCATATCGTTGGCGACGATTTCCGTCGAGTAGCGATCCTGACCGTTTTGATCCTGCCACTTGCGGGTTTGCAGGCGCCCTTCAATATAGACTTTGGAGCCTTTTTTCAGGTACTGCTGGGCGATTTCGGCGGTTTTATTGAACATCACCACGCGGTGCCATTCGGTGCGCTCTTGGCGCTGGCCGCTCTGACGATCCATCCAGGTATCGGTGGTGGCCAGATTTAAATTGGCCACGGCGGTGCCGCTGGGGGTGAAACGCACCTCTGGATCCTGCCCGAGGTTGCCAATCAGAATGACCTTGTTAATGCCGCGAGCCATAAGGCGCTCCTTTAATAGCTGTCATGTAGAGTTTATTGCCAACCGCCGCCACACTTCATTGGCACGGCTGGATTAAGATTTTGGGGGTGCCATTAGCTTGTTCAACGCTGCCTGATCAAGTTGCTGACGGTTCACCTTTAAATAGACCAAGCGCTCTTCCGGCACCACCATGACATCTTCCACGCCGACCACATCGGCTAAGTGTTCCATTAACAGGTCGAGCGCGTCTGCCTGGGTCTCGTGAAGCGCCACCACTTCGCTGGAGAGCGGTGGCGGTGCGGGCATCCGCCACATGGCGATCCACCAGCATAACGCCAAACCAGCACAGCCAATAAAGACCGCATTGAGACCACCATAGTGAGCCAGCAAGCCGCCTAGCGTACCGCCTAAAAAAGCGCCTAAAAATTGGCTGGTGGAGTACACCCCCATCGCGGTTCCTTTGGCGCCCGCCGGGGCAAGCTTACTGAGCATGGAAGGTAGCGTCGCTTCCAGCAAGTTAAAGCCGGTGAAGAACACAAACAGCCATACAAACAGCCAGTAGCTTGGCGAGAGTGGCAACCCCAGCCCCGCCAGACTCAACACAATAGCGCCGATCGCTGCCAGACACATCAAGCGCATGCGCTGCTGCTTCTCAGCCACGATAATCAGCGGCACCATAGCAACAAACGATAGCGCCATAATGCCAAGATACGCCAGCCCATGATACTCAATCGCCACACCGGCGTTTAGCAGGCGAAAAGGTACCGCGACAAATATCGCCATCAGCACTAAGTGCAGGGCAAAAATCGACACATCCAACCGCCATAAATCAGGGCGGATTATCACGCTCTTAAACTGCTGGCGGTCCATGCCCACATCACGGTGGCGCCTTCGCCGTGGCGCTGAAGGCACCCAGCGCCACAGTACCAGCAGCCCCACCAGCGTTAGCAGTGCAGTAAACCAGAACACCCCGGCCAGCCCCGCCCAGGCGGCAAGCCACGGCCCCAGCACCATGGCAATCGCAAACGACACGCCAATAGAGAGCCCAATGGTCGCCATGGCGGCGGTGCGCACCTCCTCACGGGTTTGATCCGCCAGCAGTGCCATAATAGCCGCGGCTACGGCGCCACAGCCCTGCAGCGCTCGACCAGCAATAACGCCGGCAATGCTATCGGAGAGCGCCGCGATCACGCTGCCGAGGGCAAAAATCACCAGCCCCATGGCAATTACCTGCTTGCGCCCAATGCGATCAGAAAGTAACCCAAACGGAATTTGCAGCGTCGCCTGGGTTAAACCATAAATACCCAGCGCCACGCCCACCAATAGCGGGGTTGAACCCTCAAGGGTGTCGGCATACAGCGCCAATACCGGCAGCACCATAAACAGACCCAGCATGCGCGATGCATAAAGCCCGGCCAAACCACTGATCGCACGACGTTCAGAGGCCAGCAATAGTGCGGAAACCTTGCGCATAATGCCCTTTTATATGGTGGTTAAGCATGTGGTGAGTCAGTGTGAATTGTGACAATCCTCTATTCTAGCGGTTTGGGCTGGCGCTGGAAACGTCGCGAGTTGCCGCAGGTTATGAAAGCTGTTTTGCCGGGAGGGGGCCGACAAACGTATAATCGCGCTTTTGCCGCGCGATTCGAGGTGTTGATGGACAGCATTCTGGTCAGGGGTGCCCGCACCCACAACCTCAAGCAGATCGATGTGGAGCTGCCCCGTAACAAGCTGATTGTGATAACCGGCCTCTCCGGCTCGGGTAAATCGTCGTTAGCGTTCGATACCCTTTACGCCGAGGGGCAGCGCCGCTATGTGGAATCGCTCTCCACCTATGCGCGCCAGTTCCTATCGATGATGGAAAAGCCCGATGTGGATCACATCGAAGGGCTGTCGCCTGCGATCTCCATTGAGCAGAAGTCCACCTCCCACAACCCGCGCTCGACCGTGGGCACCATCACCGAAATTTACGACTACCTGCGCCTGCTGTTTGCCCGTGCCGGGACACCCCGCTGCCCCGAACACGGCGAAGACTTGGAAGCTCAGACCATTTCCCAGATGGTCGATCAGGTCATGAACCTCGCCGAAGGCACCAAACTGATGCTGCTGGCGCCGGTAGTCAAAGGCCGCAAAGGCGAACATTTACAGTTACTGGCCGAGCTGCGCGCCCAGGGCTTTGTGCGCGCTCTGGTCGATGGCCAAGTGCTAGAGCTGGACGATATCGCACCGCTGGATAAGCGCAAAAAACACGATATCAGCGTTGTTGTTGACCGCTTCAAAGTGCGCGACGACCTTGCCCAACGTTTGGCGGAGTCCTTTGAAACCGCGCTGAACCTCGCTGACGGCACCGCCATGATTCACTTTATGGACGGTGAGCGCGACGACATTGCCTTCTCATCGCGCTTTGCCTGCCCGGTGTGCGGCTACTCGCTGGCGGAACTTGAGCCGCGGATGTTCTCGTTCAACAACCCGGCGGGCGCCTGCCCCACCTGCGACGGGCTGGGTGTCCAGCAGTACTTCGACCCGGACAAGCTCATCAGCCACCCGGAGCTGTCGCTTGCCGAAGGCGTAATAAAAGGCTGGGATCGGCGCAATATTTACTACTTTACCCAGCTCCAGGCGCTGGCCAAATACTATGGTTTTGAGCTGGAAACGCCCTGGCAAGAGCTCGCCCACCGCGATCGGGAGGTTATCCTCAACGGCAGCGGCGACGAGCACATCCCGTTTGTCTATGTGGGCGACCGCGGCCGCAAAGTCACCCGCGAACACGCTTTCGAAGGCGTGCTGCCCAATATGCAGCGCCGCTATCGGGAAACCGAATCCAACATGGTGCGCGATGACCTGGTCAAATACATCGCCGTGCAGCCTTGCGCGACCTGTAGTGGCTCGCGACTGCGGAAAGAGTCGCGCCATGTCTACGTGGATGATCACAACATCGCCGAGATTGTGCGCTTCCCGATTGGTGAAGCGTGGCGCTACTTTGCCGATTTAAGCCTGCCAGGGCGCAAAGGTGAGATCGCCGATAAAATCGTCCATGAGATCCACGCCCGGCTAGAGTTTTTGGTCAATGTGGGGCTGGATTACCTCAATCTTGAGCGCAGTGCCGACACGCTCTCCGGCGGTGAAGCCCAGCGTATCCGCTTAGCCAGCCAAATTGGCGCGGGCCTGGTCGGGGTGATGTATATTCTCGATGAGCCGTCGATTGGCTTGCACCAGCGGGATAATGACCGATTGTTGAAAACCCTTGAGCGGCTGCGCGATTTGGGCAATACCGTGATTGTGGTCGAGCACGATGAAGACGCCATTCGCGCCGCTGATCACGTACTGGATATCGGCCCAGGCGCGGGCGTGCACGGCGGTGAAATTGTCGCCCAGGGCACACCTAAAGATGTCATGGACAACCCCAACTCGCTGACCGGCCAGTATTTATCGGGTACCCGGGAAATTGCCGTACCGCCCTACCGCATCCCTGGCAATCCAGAAAAGCAATTAACTGTGCGCGGCGCTACCGGCAACAATCTTCAGAACGTCACGCTTAGCCTACCGCTTGGGCTGTTTATCGCCATTACCGGGGTTTCCGGCTCGGGTAAATCGACGCTGATCAACGGCACCTTGATGCCCATTGCGGCTCGCGAGCTAAACCGCGCGACCACCCTGACCGCCGCGCCCTATGAGAAAATCGAAGGGCTCGACCAGCTCGATAAAGTCATCGATATCGATCAGAGCCCAATTGGCCGCACGCCGCGCTCCAACCCGGCCACCTATACGGGTATTTTCACACCGATTCGCGAGCTGTTTGCTGGCACCCAAGAAGCGCGTTCCCGGGGCTATAAGCCCGGCCGATTCAGCTTTAACGTTAAAGGTGGGCGCTGCGAGGCGTGCCAGGGCGAAGGCATGATCAAGGTAGAGATGCACTTTCTGCCGGATATCTACGTGCCCTGCGACGTGTGTAAGGGCAAGCGCTACAACCGCGAAACCCTGGATATTCACTACAAGGGTAAAACGATCCACGAGGTGCTGGCCATGACCGTGGAAGACGCGCTGGAATTCTTCAGCCCGGTACCGGCGATTGCCCGTCGCCTGCAAACATTGCTCGATGTGGGGCTCTCCTATATCCGCTTGGGACAGAGCGCCACCACCCTTTCGGGCGGCGAAGCGCAGCGGGTTAAACTCGCCCGCGAACTGGCCAAGCGCGATACCGGCAAAACGCTGTATATTTTGGATGAGCCGACCACCGGGCTACACTTTGAGGATATCCGCCAGCTGCTGACGGTACTCCACCGCCTGCGCGATCACGGCAATACTATCGTGGTGATTGAGCACAACCTGGATGTGATCAAAACCGCCGACTGGATTGTCGATCTTGGCCCCGAAGGGGGCTCCGGTGGCGGACAGATCATCGCCGAAGGCACGCCTGAACAGATTGCCAAGCAGGAAGTCTCGCATACCGGCCGATTCTTAGCGCCACTGCTGGCACGGGGGAAACGCGCAACGAAGCGCTAGCACTCGTTTTTTGCAGGCGGGGTGGGCAGACGCCCACCCTCAGACTAAATAGCCATGCTAGTTGGTACCTTTGGTCAACGCAGTAGATAGCCACATTGTTTATAGTGGTGGGCAGATTATAGTTAGCAGTATTATGCAATCTTCTGCTGGAGGGATAAGTCGTGGGTCAGGAAAATAGCTGTATTATTAAGCACTTCAATCACTACTGTTCATTAAGCGATGATGAGAAGAAATTGCTCATGACGCTGGAGGAGAGCCCGACCGATATTAAGTCGGGCACGCTACTCTGGGAGATGGGCGACCCGGCCAATGAATTCTGCACGCTAAAAAGCGGCTGGGCCTACTCCTACCGCCATCTGGAAAACGGTGATCGCCAGATTCTGGAAGTGTTTTTACCGGGGGATATTATTGGACTGCGCGAGTTTGCGTTCTCCGAGCGTCTTGAGAATGTGCGCATGATTGATGACGGTGTGATTTGTCATTTTCCGCACAAGCGTATGCTGGAAATATTCCGCCGGTCGCTACCACTAACATCGGTCATGTTTGCCATCGGTAGCCGCCAACAGGCGCTAATGACCGAGCGGCTGGTGACGCTGGCTAGACGCAGCGCCCGCCAAAAAATGGCGCACTTCCTTTATGAGATGTATCTAAGGCTGCGCCAAACCAACCCGGACATTAGCAACCAGTTCCGCCTGCCCCTCTCCCAGGAGCAGCTGGCCGATGTGCTAGGGCTAAGCCCGGTACACGTTAGCCGTACCTTTACCGCGCTTAGCGAAGATGGTTTGGTGTTTCGTGATCGCCACCACCTAACAATCCCGAATTTAAAAGCCCTCAGTAATGAAGGACAGTTTGACGACTGCTACCTCACCGACAACGTCCGCCCCCTGTTAGGCGAAATTGCATAAAAAAACCGCGTGCTGTTAGCACGCGGTTTTTTAAAACTAAAAGTCTAAGCTACGCCTAACCACACTTTGACCAACCGCAGCCTGCATAGCAGGTGGGGCAACCATCCATCATGATCAGTTCGCCGCGGCACTCGGGGCAGTTACCCACCGTAGCCGGGGCACTGCCTTCAGGCTTTTTTCCCGGCGTTGCCTTATCACCGCCAATCGGCTCTACCGCGCCTGTTTCAACGGGAGCATCATTCGCTTCTTCTTCAGCACCGGGCTGCCAAGCATGGCCGTGAGTCATACGATGGGCATAACGCTCGACCAACTGCTCAACCGGCACTTGGTTGCCATCCCGATCCAAAAAGCCGCGGCGGTAAAGAATCTGCTGAATCGACCAAGCAATCGCCGCGACTTCCGAGTCGTGGAACATTGGCTTGTTCCAACGGTTCATGCCACAGCGCACCAGGCCTTTGTCCCAGGCTACTTTGCGCAGATCCGCCCCCGCCTGGGTGACGTAACCGCCCCGGGCAGCTAACGAAAGACTGCGCATGGTGGCGGTAATCCACTGGTGCTCGCTGGAGAGCTGCCCTGACGGAAAAAAGAACTCCACCGGGCGCTCAATCACCACCCGCTTACCGCCAATCACGCCCTCCACCGGCATAAACGACACCAGCAGGTAGACTTTCTTACGGCCTTCCGCGCCCACGTAAGAGATCTTTTCAGATACCGCCTCCAGGGTGCCTTCCGGACGTGAAGGAATTCGTACCGTCAGCGGGTTTTCATCCTGAAGCTCGGGAACGGGCGCTGCCTGTTCCTGCTGCTTGATACGGTAACCAACGATTTTTGAGGTAATTTCTACAGCCATGATGTTCTCCACTTAGCAAAGGTGTGCGTTTTAAACAGATAGCGCTTAGCGCGGCATCACCATTTGCCGTAGGTGCCTTCTTTTAAGCCATCAAAGAGGTTGGCAGCGTTATGCTCTTCACCGTCGTAAATCACCGTTTCGCTACCATTGAGCTCAAGGGTTTCGCCATTTTCCAGCTCAAACACGTAGGTGGTGTTTTTAAGATCATCCTCCCGCACGAGAACGCCCTGGAAGGCCTCAGGGTTAAAGCGGAAGGTAGTACAGCCTTTTAAGCGGCTTTCGTAAGCCTGCAAATAGAGATCCTGGAACTGCTCAAAGGGGAACTCGGTAGGCACATTGACCGTTTTTGAGATCGCCGAATCGACCCAGTGCTGGGCGGCGGCCTGAACCGCAACGTGCTGTTCGGGCGAGATGGCATCGGCGGTGACAAAGTAGTCCGGCAGGTCGCTATCCACGGCGTCGGCAGCGATAAAGTGGCGGTAGGCGGCCAACTCAAAAGAAACCACTTCGACCTGCTCTTTGGTCTTCTTACCCGACTGGATAATATTGCGGAAGTAGCGGTGCGAGAAGGAGGGCTCGATACCGTTGGAGGCGTTGTTACCCATCGACAGGCTGATCGTGCCTGTCGGTGCAATTGAACTGTGGTGGGTAAAGCGCGCGCCGTGCTCAGCCAGCTGTGCCACAAGCTCGGGCTCAAGCTCGGCCACTTGGGCCATATACTGACTGTAGCGAGCGTGCAGAATGCGTCCCGGCACTTGATCGCCCACTTCGTAGCCATCTTTGGCCAACTGCGGCCGCTCGCGCAACATTTTAGGGGTAATGGTGTGCTCCTGCTCAAGCACCGGCGCCATGCCCTTCTCTTGTGAAAGCTCCAGCGCCTGCTTCCAGCCCTCTATCGCCAAATGACGGCTCACCTCATCGGTAAACACCAGCGACTGCTTAGAGCCGTAGGGGATTTTAAGCATGGTGAGCGTTGAGCCCAAGCCCAAGAAGCCCATGCCGTGGCGGCGTTTGGCTTCAATTTCACGCTGCTGCTGGGGCAACGGCAAACCAGCAATCTCAACCACGTTATCGAGCATGCGGGTGAAGATCGCAACCACTTTGCGGTAGCGCTCCCAATCAAAGCGCGGCTCGGCGCCAAAGGGGTCGATGACAAACTTGGTTAGATTGACCGAGCCCAGCAGGCAGGCGCCTTCCGGCGGCAGAGGCTGCTCGCCACAGGGGTTGGTGGCGCGGATATCCTCGCAGAACCAGTTATTGTTCATGCGGTTAACCTGGTCGATCAGGATAAAGCCCGGCTCGGCGTAGTCGTAGGTGGAGGACATAATGGTGTCCCACAACTCCCGCGCTTTAATCACTTCAACAATGCGGCAGGCAACTCGGCCTTCGGCATCCACCGTGTAGCCCTCTTCCACCACCGGCCAATCACGATAGAGCAGGTCTTCCGCTTTCACGTCCTCTTTCTCACCGGGGTGCAGCGGAAAGGCCAGCGGCCAGTCGGTATTGTTTTTCACTGCCTCCATAAACTCATCGGTGATCAGCAAGCTAAGGTTAAACTGACGCAGACGACCCGCTTCGCGCTTAGCCTGGATAAACTCGCGCACATCCGGGTGGCCCCCATCGAAGGTGCCCATTTGGGCGCCACGGCGGCCACCGGCAGAGGCCACGGTGAAACACATCTTGTCGTAGATATCCATAAACGCCAGCGGGCCGTTAGTGCCCGCGCCAGCGCCGAATACGAAGGCGCCTTTGTGGCGCAGCGTCGAGAAGTCGTAACCAATACCTGCACCGGATTTCAGCGTCATGCCCGCATCGACTACCGAGTCGAGAATATCGCGCATGGAGTCGCGAATCGTGCGCGAAACGGTGCAGTTAATCAGGCTCACCGCGGGCTTATACGCTTCAGCGCCCGCGTTGGAGAGAATTCGACCGGCAGGTATAGCGCCATTTTCCAGCGCCCAGCGGAATTTCGGCAGCCACTCTTCCGCTTTATCACCTTCTACCACTGCGAGGGCGCGAGCAACCCGTTCAAACGTAGCACCAACGTCCTGATCGACGGGCTGGCTATGACGATCCTTGAGACGATATTTAGCATCCCAGATCTCCCGCGAAGGGGCCTGCATCGGGACATCGTTAGAGGTCTTCATAGCTTTAGCAGCGGTGCTCATATCGCAAAACTCCTTCACAACGGGGTGAATGTAGCGCTTAAATGGTGCGATTATACGTGGCATCGGAATGAAGTATAGACTTGACTTTCCACTATATGGGGCGCTTTTTTTACTTTTTTCTACCATATATAGAAAAATCAGCGCGTTACTCTTTTGGCACTTCCCAACACGTTATAGACTGACCCTTTTAGTTAAATGGCTCAGATCATGACTGCTACTGATACCCCGCGTTTCCGCTTGCTTACGTTAGTCGCTATGTCATTTCCTCGGTTAGTTGCTGTGGTAATGGCCGTTTCACTGATGGTAGTGACGCCCGACACTAGCGCCGCCACGTTTAATACCAAGGACGTAACCAACCACGACCATTGGCAGTCGATGACGCTAACGCTGGGGGGTGAACGTCACTACCGTGCAGTGGAAACCCACAGCTACTCCGACGCTACGCTGAGCTTGAACGCCACCGCGGGCGTTTGCGATTTACCCTGGCTGGAGATGCGCGTCACCCTTGAGCAGCAGCAAGGTGAGAGCCGTGCGGTCAACCTAGTGCCCGCCCGGCTGCGCATCGATGAGCAGCCCGTTATCGACACCATGGCGGAATTTATTACCGAGCGCGGCGATGACGGTTTTTATGCCCACTTTTACTTAAGTGACTTGGAATCTCTAATGGCCGACATGCGCCAGGGCGAGCAGCTGTTTCTCGGCTTTGACCAGGAGGAGCGCGAGCCATGGTATATGACCTTTAGCCTGCAAGGCGCCGACGCAGCGATTCACCGGATGCTCAGCCAGTGCAAAGGTAGTGGAAACTTTTAAGGTGTGAATGCTTAGATCGGCACCACGGGCTTAGGCGCCATTTCAACGCGATTGCGTCCACCATGCTTAGCGCGGTACATGGCGTCATCGGCCCGGGAGATAATGGTTTTACAGCTGTCGCCCGGCTGCCAAACGGCAACACCGATACTCACCGTAATGGTCTGTTCAAGCCCTTCTATACGTAGCGCTGCTACCAACGAGCGCAGCCGCTCAGCCAGGCCAAGGGCAGCGTCAACATCAGAGTGAGTTGCCAGCACAATAAACTCTTCGCCGCCCCAACGCCCCAGGTGATCACAGCCGCGCAGCGAGCTTTCTACTAAGCGGGCCAGCGCCACCAGCACATCGTCCCCCACGCTATGGCCGTGAGCATCATTGATCTGTTTGAAGTTATCCACGTCAAAGAGTAATAACGCAAAGGTGGCCGCATAGCGCTTGGCAGCCACTAGCTCTGCATTGATCGCTTCTTCGATGCGGTAGCGGTTCCACACCTTGGTTAGCGGATCAAAATGGGCCAGTTGCTCGAGTCGCTGATTAGCCTCAGCAAGGGCTTTGCGCTCGTGCTCCAAATGTCTATTAAGTGAGCTAATTTCATAGGCGGAAATTGCCAGCGTCAGATCTTCACCCAAATCTACCGCCGCTAAGCGCTCTACCCGTTGCCACGCTTCGCTCTTACCCACCACCTCTTCCTGCCAGGCGGTCGAGGGAGCCGCTATTGACGCCGGATGAGGGTTGGTCGTGGGTTGCATCGCCCAATATAGCGTTTCCACCTGCTCGGGCCGAAAAAACATCAGCCAGGCGCGCTGGGTTGAGTTCATCGGCAGCGGCACAGCTAGAGCCCCGCACTGTTCGGGCATGTCTAGCGAGCAGGTTAACGTCTCTTTGGCGATTTCGCGCGTGCACCAAGGGCCGCTATGCACATGGGCCCTTTCCAGACGCAGCACAAACTGGCTGATCGCTTCTGGGGGCGGCGTCATGCCCGCTTGATAAGCGCCACCATTCACCCACAGCACCACGCCATGGGCGCGAAATAGCTTCATCCAGATAGCCGCCTGCTCATGCAGCATTCGCTGGGGGCTTTGCGGCTCGCTGCGCGCTCGTGCACTGAGTACCAGGCTATCCTGAACCCGCTGCAGGTAGCGGGCTTCTTGACGCGCCCGCAGCAACAGCATGCGCTGGGTGGCCATTTGCACGAGAGTGCGAACGGCATCTCGCAAGGGGGGCTCAACCGGGTGCGGGGTTACCGAGTGACAAAACACTAGCCCCCATATGCCGGTATCTCCCTGAATTGCCAAACTAAGTGAGCCACGCACCCCCAAGCGGTTTAAATAGCGCTGTCGTTCCGGGGCAGGTGCGCGTAAAAAACTGCCGTTAAGACGCGTTTCAGGGCAAGCGGGCATTAGCGTTTCAGGGGGCGCGTCAACGTCTTCAATTAACCGCACCGGGTTATGTTGGTAACTTTTGCGTAAGGCGACAGGGAAGTCGCTGGCGGGAAAGCGCTGGCCTAACAGCGAGGGCAGCTGTTTTCCCAGCGCTTCGGCGACCATCAAACCATGCCAATCGCTATCAAAATGGCACACGCTGACGCGATCATGACCGGTGAGCTGTTGAATAGCGTTAACCAAAGCGTCAAGCAGCTCTTCCTGATGCGTCGCTTCAGCTAAGTGCATCAGCCGCTCATTCACAGTACCCAGTAGGCGGCGCTTACCCTGGGGATTAAGTGGCTCAATCTCGACGATAACCTGCTCACCCGCTCGGTAAGCGTGGAGTTGAAAACGACCGTTGCTGTGTTTGGGACGATTAAACACTAGCGGGCCGGGGAGCCGCTGCTGCCCCTGCAGTTCACGACGCATCCGCTGGCTTAGCCGTTTCCCCAACACGCAGGCAAGGGTGAGCTGCCCATTTTCAGGGTGCTCAACACCGGTCAAGCGAGCTAAGTTAGTGCTACTGGTTTGGATGCGTCGACAATCGGCATCTAAAATCAGCAGGGCACCAAATGACTGCAACCGCGGGTGGTACATGGACACAAACGTGGCCTCGCAATCTATTCACCCTCGACCTGCTGCCTTAGCAACAGTTCTACGCGACGGTTGGCAGCTCGCCCATCCGCGGTTGCGTTCGGTTCCATGGGTTGGGTATCGGCATAACCGACGGCCCGCATACGAGAAATATTGAACTCTTGGCGCTCTAGATGCCTCACCACAGCGATAGCCCGTGCTGATGAGAGCTCCCAATTAGAGGGAAAGCGGGCCGTTGAAATAGGCACGCTGTCGGTATGGCCCTCTACCGATATCTGGCCGTCAAAACTCGTTAGCACACCGATAAGACTTTCTACCACGCCCCGCCCCTGCGGGGTCAACACCGCTTGACCGCTAGGAAATAGCAGGCTGGTATCAATGCGTAGCGTGACCCCTTCGCGCCCTTGCGAAACGCTCACGCCGGGGATACTGAGGCCATCAAACTGTGGCTGCAGCCCTGCATGGCGGGGCTGTATGCCGGTAGCCAACGTCGCCAGCGGCAGTGATGATACAGCGCTAGCCGAGCGCATGAAAGCAGTATCAGCCGCTTCACCACCACCTGGTGGCGTTAGTGAAAGCAGCAGTACAAAGAGCGTGATTAGCAGCGTCAATACATCAAGATAACTGGTTAGCCAACCATCATCGCCATCACCTGGCGATGGCGACATTTCCAGCGCATGGCGCGTATCGCGGTCTAACATGCTGGCTATCCCTTGGCCGCCGAACTAACCGACGAGTCAGGCCTTGGCTTGACGCTGTTATCACGAATTTCATCGTGGTAGTTAGCCACAAACGAGTTGAGGGTCTCTTCGATAAACGACGGCAGGCGGCGCTTGGTAATCAGCGAAATACCTTCCAGCACCATATTCATGGTAATCAGCCGCTCTTCGGTGCGGCGCTCGAGCTTCACTGCAATCGGCTTAAACACTAAGTTGGCGAGTAAAATACCGTAGAAAGTGGTAAGCAGAGCGACTGCCATGCGGGGCCCAATTACTTGCAGGTCGCCTGCGTCCATGACTTCCAGCATATTGACCAGCCCCACCAGGGTGCCGATCATGCCAAACGCGGGTGCGTAGGTGGCCATGGTACGGAATATTTGTGCCTCAGCATGCTCACGCGCTTTAAGGCGGGCGATGCGCCAGCGCAGCATGTCAAAAATTTCATCCTCTTTGGTGTTGGCAATCACCAGTTGGATCCCGGTACGTAAAAACGGATTGCTGGTGTGCTCCAACTCGCGCTCGACCGCGCGCACATCGCCTTTAAACCACAGCCGCGACATATCCACCAGTTCGCGGATATCGTCACGCATATAGGTATTTTCGCGCCGGAATACCAAGCCCACTAGCCGTACGACGCGGAGCACCTCTTTCAGCGGATAGCTGATAAAGGTCGCCGCTAGGGTACCGGTCACCACGATGGCCAGGCCCGGTAAATTGATAAAGCTTTCAGGGGACTCTGCGGTGAAAAACAACACACTTACCAACAGCAGTATGCTGGCAAATATGCCTATCAGCGTCGAAGGATTCATCCACGGCTCCTTGCCGGTCACAAGTGAGTAAAAAGAGGTGTTATGCCGAGTCGTGTAAACGCGCGCGTAAACGGCTGACGGCTTGGCTGTGCAGTTGAGAAACGCGTGATTCCGTTACGCCCAACACAGCCCCTACTTCCTTGAGGTTGAGTTCTTCTTGGTAGTACAGCGCCATGAGCAGCTTTTCCCGCTCTGGCAGCGCTTCAATCGCGTCAATCAGCGTTTGCCGCTGCTGGCCATCTAGCAACTGCTCGAACGGTGAAGTGCCCAGTTCATTGCTGACAGGCTCGCCGCCGTCGGCTACCAGCTCTTCAAACGGCAACAGTTGGCCACTGTTGGTGTCGTTGAGGAGCTGCTGATACTCACTCAGCGGCATCTCAAGGTGGAGGGCAATTTCGTTCTCTTCCGGCGCTCGCCCGAGCTGTTGTTCTAATTGGCGAACGGCGCTGTCAACCGCACGCGCTGACCGGCGCACGCTGCGGGGCAGCCAGTCACGGGTGCGTAACTCATCCATCATTGCACCGCGAATACGCTGACTGGCAAAGGTCGCGAACGTCGCGCCCTGGGTAGCATCGAAACGACCTAGCGCTTCCAGCAACCCCACCATCCCGGCCTGGATCAGGTCATCGAGCTCAATACTCGCTGGCAATCTAACCTGAAGCGTCAAGGCCTGGCGTCGCACCAGTGGCATGTATTGCGTCAACAGCTCACTCTGTTTGATCCTGCCTTGTGCTGTGTACATATTCTCGCCTCGCGGCTATCCAGCCTTCACTGATAGTTCACAATCAATTGCAACCCTTGCACGCGAACAGGCCGCTGGCCTGGGCGTAAGGCGAAGCGAAAATGCAACGGCTCTTCAGCGGCTCGCCCCGCTAGTGCGGCGGTAGAACCACGCATACCGGTTAATGCAACACACTGCTCTGGATGGCACAGCCAAGCGTTTAATAGCGCACCGTGGGGGTATTCAAACTGCCACTGGACACGCCCGAGTTGACCTGACTGAATATTGCCGACGGTGGGCGGGGTAGCCATTTTACTCGTGCTTGCCCGATCACTCATTGCCACCATCAGCCCGGGTATCTGGCTACTCCAACTGCCGGGTGCCGCCTGGGCGTTGGCCGTCAATCCTGCCAGTAGACACCCCGTCAACAATATCCCAATCAGCAGCAGTCTCCCTCTTAACGGCCAGCTTAGCATGCTTGGTCTCCTCGGCAGAGTGTGCTCATCGTGCAAGTACCAGTAACTCCATATTTAAGTAGTAATCAGCGGCCTGACGCAAGTTATCGAGTAACCCTTGGCGCGGTAAGTGGGGTTCATGCAGCGCCAGCAAACGACGCGGCCCACCCCGCTCATGCAGCTGACGCAACGTCCCAAACATACCAGCGAAGGTATCAGCATCGCTACTGATCCATAGCGCCCAACGGCTGTATTGATCGCGTAGCTGAGCAAGATCGGAAGTTTCCGCCATGGCGATACGAATATCCCAATCGTCAGGATCACCGGCCCAGCTTCGACCTAGCATTGACCACTGCCCCAGACGCGCTTTGACCTTGCTCACCTGGGGTGCACCGCTACCGGGCAGCCCGACCACAATAAGCGGAATTTTGGGCTTGGGCGGCGCCATTGTCGCTGGCTCTTCCACCGCCGCTAACATAGGCGCTAATAAAGGGCCGGTCTCTTCGGGCACATGCTCTGCCGCCGCGACGTCAACCGAACCCTCAGCCTGCTGCTGTTGGCGCTGCAGGCTTGCCCACTTGCGCAGTCCCGAGGCTTGATCTTGTTCGCTCACGCCACACCCTCTCGACTAACACTGCCCATTTGGCGAATCGCATCCCGCGCCATAAAGGCGTAGACCAGCGCATCGAGCATGCCGGTATCGCGGCGTCGGCGGCTGGTGCCTAGAAGATTGAGCAGGTCGCCGCGCAGCGTTTGCGCCTCCTCATCATCGGCGACATCGAGATGCCCGGCGACCGATGCCACACCGCTGGCCATCAATAGGCGAACTTCGGCATTGAGATCTCCGCTATCGGCCTCTTTCAACTGCTGCCACGCGCGACGCGTCAAAGCAGACAAACCTTCGCTTTGCAGTTGGGTTAACAGCAGCGAGAGCACCTCTGCCCCCAACCGTGCTGGGGTAAGCCAGTAACGCCGCGCCACCACTTTGGCACTTTCCGGGTCGCGCACTTCGCCGTACCAGGCTAGTAGAGCCGTCCTGCTGGCGTCCTCGACTTCGGCGTAGGCAGTCCACAGCTGCACCGATTGTCCGCGAAAACGTACCCCCACGTGATGCGTTAGCACACTGTCACTAAACAGCTGACGGATCGACTGACGTTCGTGGTGAAAGAGTACTCGATGACTAGGGGCTACTTGGCTGACCCAGGTCAAGTGCTCGGCTTCCAGCCACGCCAACGCATCGGGTTCGGGAAAGCGCGGTAGTAAGTGCACAGCGACGCCGTTTGATGAAGTCAAAGCGGCTAAGCGGGGCTGCCACCCCGCGGCGTGGCGATGCTGCAGCCAGGGAAGCGCCAGCCAGGCGCCATCAGTGTCCAGGCCAATGTCCGGCATTGCCCAGTCGCAGCCGCGCTCGTTACGCCGCGCTGACCACGCCATACCTAAGGTGGTTTCCGCCGCGGGGTAACCGGCAAGTAATGCATCTAAACGCGTTTCCTGCACACGGCTAGGCAGCGAAGCTAAATTCCAGACCTCTTCTAATTCCGCAAAGCCCGTGACGCGTTGGCGCAGCCGCGCCAGTAGCGACGACAAGCGACGCCCCTGGCCCAGTACATCCCGCGACCAGCGCGGCATGCCCATCGGGGTGTCAGCACTTTGCGCCCGCTCCCGCTGTGGCGTCGCCGTGCTGAGCGCTTGATCCACTAGCGCATCGGGGGCGGCAATGGCCATATCTTCAGGCACCTGCTGGCCATTTGAACCAAACAGCACGCGCATTCCGTGACGCATAATAATGTCTAATACCGGCGCCAAACGTCCCGCCTCATCCTGCTTGGTAATAATGCAGTCATCTAGCTCTGCGCCCGCCGCTCGCGCGGCCTGGCGGTAGCGCAGCACGACTTCTTCGAGGGTTTCCGGCTGACTGGCTGCATTGAGAAGCAGTACCAAACGCACCCGCGAGCGTCCGCCCTGGAGGTGGGCAATCTGCTCAATCACCCGCTGGTCACGCTGACTCATACCCACGGTATCGATAATCACCCACTGCTTGCCCTGCAGGCGCCCCAGCAAATCGTCGATGGGTTGCTCGGCGTCAAGCGCGTACATCGGGGTATCCAGCAGGCGCGCATAGATGCGCAGCTGCTCGTGGGCGCCAATCCGGAAGCTGTCGGTGGTGACCAGCGCCACCGGGCGCGTACCGTGGCGCATCACAAAACGAGCGGCTAGCTTGGCGGTGGTGGTGGTTTTACCCACTCCTGTCGGCCCCACTAGGGCAACAATACCGGTTTGATCGAAAAAGCTGGGCTCATCGCTCAGCACGCAGAGGCGATCCATTAACTGCTGACGCAGCCACTGCAGCGGCGCTTCGCTATCGCCGTCTAACCTGGTTAGCGGTGCGGGCAACCCTGCCAGCAGCTCATCGGCGAGTTCACTGCTAAAACCGACGTTCCATAGCAGTTGGCGCAGCCGCGCCGCCGTGCCGGTCGGCGCTGTTGGCAGTGGGGAAGCGGTATTGGCTGGCTGGCTATTGGCTAGCAGCGCTCGCATATCCTGCATTTCGCGCAGTAAGCGCTCGCTCATCGCTTGCATGGGATCTTGCGGCGGAGGCGCTGCCGGCGTTTCGGGGGGGGCGGGTTCCGGTGAAGGTTCAAAGTGGTCAATGGCTTCATCCGCCATGGCCAAAATTTCAACGCCCCCTTCAGTACGCCGATTGGCAACAATCAAGGCGTCTTCACCGAGCGTTTCGCGCACTTGGCGCATCACATCACGACTGTTGGCTCCCACGAAACGTCTAACGCTCATGATTTACCTTTTGCCTATTCTGGAAATGGTCGACGCTAGCCTATCACGGCGCATCATCATTAACGTCCGCCGACGACGGTGGTCACTCTTAATGTGCGGTCATCGGGAATTTCAGCCTGGGACAATACGGACATATGGCGTAGACGGCGGCGTAAGAAACGCGACAGCACCGCTCGCAGCGAGTGCTGCACCACCAGCACCGGCGGTTCGCCGGAGCTTTCGTGACGCTCCAGCGCCTGCTGCGCCTGGGTCATCAGTGTCTCTGCCAACCCGGGCTCCATGGCACCGTTACCGTTCATAGCCTGTACCAGCACCTGCTCCAGTTGGGCATCCAGCCCCATGACATTGAGCGTCTCCTGCCCTGCAAACCAATGCTGGACAATCGCACGCCCCAGCGAGACACGCACCAGCGCTGTCAGCTCGTTGGGATCTTTTTGCTGGGTGGCGTACTCCGCCAGGGTATCCAGAATTGTGCGCATATCGCGGATAGAGACATCTTCGTCGAGCAGGTTTTGCAAGATACGCTGCAGCACCGTTAACGAAATAGCCTTGGGGATGACCTCTTCGACCAGCGCTTTCTGATCATCACCCATTTTATCCAGCAGCTTCTGCACTTCCTGACGGCCCAGCATCTCGGGCGAATGACGGTGCAACAGGTGGTTCAAGTGAGTTGCTATGACGGTACTGGCATCCACCACGGTGTAGCCATACACCTGGGCATGCTCACGTTGGTTGCTATCGATCCACACAGCGGGCAAACCAAAGGCGGGATCTTGAGTATGGGTGCCCTGCAGCTCGCCTGACACCTGCCCCGGATTAATCGCCAGCCACTTGCCCGGCTGCGCCTCGGCGCGACCAATCTCGGCGCCTTTCATTGAGAGCACATAGGCGTTGGGTGGCAGCTCCAAATTATCGCGGATATGCACCACCGGCGGCAGGAAGCCGACTTCCTGGGCAAACTTTTTCCGCACGCTCTTAATGCGCCCGAGCAGTTCGCCTTTTTGACGCGAGTCGACCAGCGGGATTAAGCGATGCCCCACTTCCAGGCCGAGGGTATCGACCAGCTGCACGTCTTCCCAACTCGCTTCAGGCGTCTCTTGTAACGGCACAGGCGTAGTCGCAATTTCCTCCTTGACCAACGACTGCTCTTTTTGGCGCATAATAAACCACGCCAAACCCGCCAATAGTGCGGTAAAGAGCAGAAACACTAAATTGGGCATGCCGGGCACCATGCCCAATAGCCCCATCACTATGGCGGCCAATATCAGTACCTGGGGATTAACGAATAGTTGGCTGAGCATTTGCTGGCCAATATCCTCGTCCGTATCGGTACTAACCCGAGAGACCGTGACACCCGCTGCGGTCGAGATCACCAGGGCCGGAATTTGCGCCACCAGGCCATCGCCGATCGCCAGCAACATATAGGTCTGGCCAGCAGCGCCAAAGCTCATATCGTGCTGCAGCATGCCAATCATCAGCCCGCCGATGATATTGACCACCATAATCACCAAACCGGCAATGGCATCGCCACGGACAAACTTACTTGCGCCGTCCATCGAACCAAAGAAATCCGCCTCTTGCGCGACTTCCGCGCGGCGCTTCTTGGCGTCTTCTTCGCCGATTAAGCCAGCGTTCAGATCGGCATCGATGGCCATCTGCTTACCGGGCATCGCATCCAGGGTAAAGCGCGCACCCACTTCGGCAATACGGCCAGCACCTTTGGTGATAACCATAAAGTTGATGATGACGAGAATAAGGAAGACCACTAGGCCTACAGCGAAATTACCGCCGACCAGGAACGCCCCGAACGCTTCGATGACCTTACCCGCGGACGCACCGCCTTGGTGGCCCTCCATGAGCACCACCCGGGTAGAGGCCACATTGAGCGACAGGCGCAGCAGCGTGGTAAATAGCAACACAGCAGGGAACGCCGCAAAGTCCAGCGGCTTCTGCGTAAACATGCTGACCATTAACACCATAATGGCCAGCGCGATATTGAAGGTGAAGAGTAAATCCAGGGCGAAGGGGGGCAAGGGCACGATCATCATGCCCAAGATCATGAGGATGAGCAGCGGCCCGACCAGCAGCTTCATGCGCACATCACTCATCCAGTCGCGCCGACCTACTAGCTGACTCAAGCCTTTCATGGTTGCGCCTCATTACCACCGGCGCCATGCCCGGGGCTTTCCATCTCCGGTGGTACCGGCAGGTTATCGGGGATTGGGGGCACCTCGCCTCCTTGTTTTGCTACTTGCTTGAGGCGATAGGCCCAGGCCATTACTTCCGCCACCGCGGTATACAGCTCGGCAGGTACCTCTGCATCTAGATCGACGTGATGATACAGGGCCCGCGCTAATGGGGCTGCCTCCAATCGTGGCACGCCTGCCTCTTCACCAATTTCGCGAATGCGCGCGGCCACTGCGTCGGCGCCTTTTGCCACCAGCCGTGGCGCGCCCATGCTACCTTCCTGATAAGTCAGTGCTATCGCATAGTGCGTGGGGTTGGTAATGATGACGTCGGCCTCGGGCACTTTGCTCATCATCCTACCCCGCGCCATGGCCTGCTGCTGCTGGCGAATGCGCGCTTTCACATGCGGGTCGCCTTCGGACTCTTTGTGCTCACGCTTAACCTCTTCCTGAGTCATGCGCAGCTTCTTTGCATTGTCCCAGAGCTGGAAAGGGACATCGATCAAAATAACCACGATCAACACCAGCACCATGAGCCCGGCCGCCTGAGCCGCCATGGTTAGCGCGTTGGTCAGCGCTTGCTGGATAGGCTGATCCATTAGCGCCATAAATTTGCCGATGTTGAAATACAAAAACGTTGCGGCGACACCCCCTACCAGAACCGACTTGGCAATCGCTTTAGCCAATTCGATCAGTGCCTGGGTGGAGAAAATACGCTTTACGCCTTTAATAGGGTTTAGCTTGGAAAACTTGGGCTGCATCGATTTACCCGATATCAGCCAGCCTCCCATCAACCCCGGGGCTACCAATGCAATCACGGCTAACAGTAAAAACAGCGGCATCATGGCAAATAGTGTGCGCTGCCCAAGATCCAGCGCATTGACCAACATCGGCGTACTTTCCATTGCCTGGCGACGCTCAAACAAGAAAGCCTGCTCCATCACCGCACCCAGCTGGTCATAGAGCATTTTGCCCATGCTATAGAGGCCAATCACACCGCCCAGTAGCAGCAAAAACGTATTTAACTCGCGGGAACGGGCAACCTGGCCCTCTTCACGGGCCTTCTCTTTTCGCCTGGGCGTGGCCTCTTCGGTCTTTTCCTGGTCGCTATCGTTATCTGCCATACGGGTATCCGGCCAGGTGAAGCGAAGCTTATCACGTATTCAGCCGTCCATAGGGACGGCTGAATAGCGTGCTTGCGTGCCCAGAGGGCGTGTAATAACGCGCTTTAAAAGCCTAATTCATCCAATAGGTCGTCTACTTGGTCTTGTCCAGAGACGGTATCGGGGACATTATCCTTCACTTGCGGCCCATTCAAAAGCTCTTCGTTACGCCGTGCATTGTCGCTTTTCCACTGATCCTCGGCCTTGCGCTGCAGTGTTTCTCGTGCATGTGCGCCCGGCGCGTTATCAATGAGCACCTGAACCAGCTGATGTTCGATCTCATGGATCACGTCCATCATCTTCTTAATTACCTGGCCGGTCAGGTCTTGGAAGTCCTGGGCCATCATGATTTCCATCAGCTCTTTATTCGTCGCGGAAACCACATCAGGCACATCGCTAAGATAAGTGCGCGTCTCAACGACGAGTGCCTTGGCCTCATCCAGCTCTTTCGGCGCTTCAAACCACTCGGCCCAGCGCTTATCCAACGCTTCCGCTCGGTCTGACAACTGATCCTGCAGCGGCTGCGCACGGTCAACGGCATTGAGCGCTCGATCTGCTGCCTGCTCCGTCATGGTGGCGACATAGTGCAAGCGGTCGCGTGCATCGGGGATGGCTTCGGCCGCCTTCTCGATTTCTTTATCCAGCCCCAACTCGCGCATGTTTTCGCGCAACATGCGCGTCAACTTCCCGATGCGATGAATTAGGTCTTCAGCGGCTTGTTCGGACGATTGGGCAGAATCGGACTGCTCATTCTGACTCATTATGTTGTCTCCTCGTTAACCAAGCACATAGGCTCAGTCGCTCACATACCCAGTTTGTCGAAGATCTTGTTGAGCTTCTCTTCCAGGGTTGCAGCGGTGAACGGCTTGACGACATAGCCGTTAGCGCCCGCTTGAGCGGCCGCTATAATGTTCTCTTTCTTCGCTTCTGCGGTCACCATCAGCACGGGAAGATCTTTCAAGGCGTCATCCTGACGGATCTCCTTAAGCATCTCCAGGCCATCCAGGTTCGGCATGTTCCAATCGGAAACGACGAATTCAAACTTGCCAGCGCGCAGTTTATTGAGCGCATCTTGACCATCTTCTGCTTCATCCACGTTGGTGAAGCCCAACTCCTTAAGCAGACTACGCACGATCCGACGCATGGTAGGAAAGTCGTCTACAACCAGGAAACTCATATTCTTATCTGCCATGGGTCATCCTCTAATCAATCAGTATATGGCGCTGGGGTGACTGAACAGTACAGTCAGGGATTTAAAGCTGTTTCTTAGAACTGTTGCTAAGACTTTTTCTTAAAACTCATTCTTAAAACTCATTCTTAAAACTCTTCCCACTCTTCGTGGTCGCTGCGCTTGGCGACAGGTCGACTCGCTTGCTGCTGGTCGACCCGGGGTGCAGGCATTGCATTCGTGGCTGGCGATGCAGCGGGCAGCGTCTGATGTGACGACCCTTGCATACCTAGCAGTTTAAACACGGCAACCGCTTGCTCCAGCCGGTTGGCCTGCTCCTCGAGCGATGCCGCCGCCGCAGAGGCTTGCTGTACCAGCGCGGCGTTCTGCTGGGTGACTTGATCCATCTGACCCACCGCTTGGCTGACCTGCTCAATGCCGTCGCTCTGCTCTTGGGAGGCAGCGGATATTTCATCCATAATATCGGTTACGCGGCGCACTGCGGTGACCACATCCGACATTGTGGTACCGGCTTGCTCGACCAGCGTTGAGCCTTGCTGAATCTGCGTCACCGAGGCATCAATCAGCGTTTTAATCTCTTTGGCCGCATCCGCACTACGGCTGGCCAAATTGCGCACTTCCCCCGCCACGACCGCAAAGCCTCGGCCTTGCTCGCCGGCACGCGCGGCTTCTACTGAGGCATTGAGCGCCAAAATATTGGTTTGAAAGGCAATCGAATCAATAACGCTGGTAATATCGGCGACTTTTTTTGAGCTGGTGGAGATGCCGTGCATGGTTTGAACTACTTGCGCGACCACTTCACCACCGCGCTCTGCCGTGGTGGAGGCGTCTGCTGCCAGGGTGCTGGCTTGGCGGGCGTTGTCGGCGTTCTGTTTTACCGTCGCGGTCATCTCTTCCATGCTGGCCGCGGTTTGTTGAATCGATGCCGCCTGCTGCTCCGTGCGCGAGGAGAGATCAGCGTTACCGCTGGCAATCTCGCGAGTGCCATGATGGATTTCGTTACTGCCTTCACGTACCCGGCCAACGATATTGGTGAGGTTTTGCTGCATGGTGCCCATGGCGCCAAACAGACGACCAATTTCATTTTTACCCGCTTCCGGCAGCGGATCGGTTAGGTCAGCCTCGGCAATCGCATCCAGGCGCTGGATGGCGCCTCTTAGCGGCGCAATCACCGTACGCCGCAAACCTAGGTAGATTACCAAGGTCATGAACATGGCAAACACCACCACCGCCATATTGATTATGGTAAACAGATTGCCTTGAGCCTCTGCGTCGGTGCGTATTGTGTCTACCCGCTGGAAACCGTAATCAACAAACGCCGTCATACTGCCAGCCAAAGTAATTAACGGCTCAACCAACTCATCGCGCAGACTGTTGTAGCTGGTTAAATCCATATATTGAAAGGTTTCGTGCTGCTGCTTAACCAATTCGAGTACCGCTCGAAAATCAGTAGTCAAAGCGTCCCCCAATGCCTGACCTTGAGAGGTCAGAGGTGTTGCAGCAAAACTTTCAAAACGTTGCTCGGCACGCTCAATACGATCAGCCGCGATATCGACCTGTGCATTGGATTGCTGAGTCTGGCCGACCATCAGATAGTTTGAAGCAGTTTCCATCGCCAGCATGGCTTGGTTTAGCAGCGAGTCGGCGCGATTAATTTCATTTAACTGCGCATCGCTAATCTGGCTTAGCGTTGCTAAGTTATTTTGCGCGTTGCGATCGGCCACAACCGCCAAGCCCGCAAGTACTAAAATCAGAGCGACAAAGCAAACGAGTGCCGCCACTACAGCGGCGTGAATACTCAAGTTGCGCAGTAAACGATTCATTGGGAGTTCCCTTGCGAGCTTATTAAAATTTTATGTTCAGTTCATATGCTTAGTTGTTAAGCAAAGTCGTTTAACTAATTTCTTATCAATTACCTATACACGCTGGGCGCGGCCAGAGGCGGCGATCAGCGCCATCATCCGTGAAGGGATATCATCCAATGCGACTACTTCTACCGCGCCCCCCATCGCGATGGCTTCTCGCGGCATACCAAAGACCACACAGGTCTGCTCATTTTGGGCAATGGTGGGCGCACCCGCCTGGCGCATCTCAAGCAGCCCTGCGGCACCGTCCTTACCCATACCGGTAAGAATCACGCCGATTGAGTTCTTGCCCGCGTGCTGAGCCGCTGAGTGAAACAGTACATCGACTGATGGGCGGTGGCGGTTTACCGGCGGGCCGTCATCTAATCGCGCCACGTAGTTAGCGCCACTACGTGCCAACTTGAGGTGCTGGTCGCCGGGGGCAATATAAGCATGCCCAGGCAGGATCCGTTCACCATCGGTAGCCTCTTTAACCGTAATCCGGCACAGCCGATCCAGCCGCTCGGCAAACGAACGGGTGAAACCACCGGGCATATGTTGGGTAATCAAAATCGCCGGGGCATTCGCCGGTAACGGTTCAAGCACCGCCCGAATCGCTTCAGTACCGCCAGTGGAGGCGCCGATAATAATCAACTTTTCGCTCGATACCAGCGGGGCCTTTAAGGCCGCTGGTGGCGGCGTGTTTTTATGCCGCGCCTGACGGGGCCGTGAGCGCGCCGCGGCACGCAACTTTTCGGCAATTTCGTCGGCGTACTCCATCATCCCATTGCGGATGCCCAGGCTCGGCTTGGCGACGAAATCCAGCGCACCAAGCTCAAGCGCACGCAGGGTGATCTCTGAACCGCTTTGGGTTAGCGACGACACCATCAGCACCGGCATAGGACGCAGACGCATTAACCGCTCGAGAAAATCCAAGCCGTCCATGCGCGGCATTTCCACGTCGAGGGTTAACACATCAGGATTGTGCTGCTTGATCAAATCCCTGGCGGCAATGGGGTCAGGCGCTACCGCAACGACTTCCATATCAGGCTGAGAGTTAATAATTTCAGTTAACAAATCGCGAATTAGCGCCGAATCATCGACACACAGTACTTTGATCTTGGCTGCGCTCAAAGCACGCCTCCTATTGCTGTAGACGCCTGATGTGTGATTGCAACCGCCGGAGCCACAGCGCCTGAGGCGATCAGAAAGACACGATAATTATTCATTTTTTGGCCAGGTTATAAACAGTCTGGCCACGCAGTTTGAAAGCATCACTGATGTACGAGAAATTTTCTGAGTGACCTGCAAACAACAAGCCATCGGGTTTCATCAGTGGCGCAAACCGTTTAAGAATTTTTGATTGAGTATCTTTATCAAAATAAATCATGATGTTTCGGCAGAACACCGCATCAAAAGGGCCTTTAATTGGCCATTGGGGCGCCAGCAAGTTTAGGGGCAAAAACTCCACTAGTGCGGAGACTTCTGGGCGTATCCGTGCAAAGCCCGCATGGTTACCGGTACCTTTTTGAAAAAAACGTTTTACCCGCGTCTCATCGATCTTGCGCACCTGCTCCAAGGGATAAACGCCAGCACGAGCCCTGGCCAGCGCATCGGTATCGATATCGGTCGCGATCACTTTGGCTTGCGACGCTTTCGCGCCTAGCGTTTCCAGCAATGTCATTGCCAGCGAGTACGGCTCCTCCCCCGTGGAGGCGGCCGAACACCAAATGGTGACCGGGTCTTGCTTATTCTTTATGTGTTCAGCCAACAGCGGAAAATGGTGCGCTTCACGAAAAAAGGCCGTGAGATTGGTGGTCAGCGCATTGGTAAACGCCTCCCACTCTTTGGCCTCTGGCTGGCGCTCCAGGCGTACCAAATAATCGGTAAAGCGCGTCATGCCATGGTGGCGTAGCCGCTTTGCTAAGCGGCTATAGACCATTTCACGTTTATGCTCAGCCAGCACAATGCCGGCGCGCTGATAAATCAGCTCGCGAATACGCGTAAAATCCGCATCCGTCAGTACCAGATCGCGTTCAATCTGACTGCTCGATGTCCACTGACCAGCGTCTACAACCCGTTCACGTTGTTCGGTCAAAACTCTTCCCACTCCTCTACTGAGGCTGTTTGCCGTTTAACGGGCGAATTATTCGACGGCGCAGTGCTAGGCAGTTGGGCAGCGTGCTTGGATACTGTCACTGCTGGCGGACGTAGCGCCCCCTGACTGTTTAATCGGAACGCTTCCACCGATAGCGCCAATAGCCCCGCCTGTTTCTCTAGGGAGACCGCCGCACGTGCGGTTTCTTGAACTCGCACGGCATTGCGCTGGGTACCTTGATCCATCTCTGCGACTGCCTGGTTAACCTGGGCAATACCATGGCTCTGCTCTTCGGAGGCGGCCGATATCTCGTGCATAATTTGCGTCACGCTTCGCGCGGCTTCTGCGACTTCACTGATCGCGGCTTCGGCTTTAGTCACCAAACTGGCCCCCGCGTTAACCTCACGGTTAGAGCCATCAATCAGGCCGCGAATTTCTTGAGCAGCGCCTGCGCTGCGACCCGCCAGATTACGCACCTCTTCGGCCACCACGGCGAAACCACGCCCATGTTCGCCCGCACGCGCTGCTTCTACCGATGCATTTAACGCTAAAATGTTGGTCTGAAACGCAATCGAATCAATCACATTGATGATATCGGCCATCTGCTGGGAGCTTTGCGTAATCCGCTGCATATTGTCGACCAACTGTGCCATCAACTCGCCGGTATTCGTCACCTGGATAGCATTGTTATCGGCTAAGCGACGGGCTTCTTGAGCGTTATCGCTGTTTTGCCGCACGGTCGCGGTCATTTCTTCCATGCTGGAAGCGGTTTGCTGCAATGAGGCCGCCTGCTGCTCAGTACGCGAGGAAAGCTCTTCGTTCCCACTGGCGATGTCCTGGGCAGCCGGGGTGACCACGTCAATGCCGTTTTTGACGTCGGCGATAATACTGCTGAGGCTTTTGCGCATAGTGTTCAGCGAGTCCATTAGCTGGCCCACTTCATCGCGTCGCAGGGCAGGCACTTTAGCCGCCAAATTACCGCCAGCAATTTGCAGCGTAAAACCTGCGGCACTTTTTAACGGTCGAGTAATCGCCCGCAAGGTCACCACACCGATCAAAATAAGTAGCAGTAAACCAACCCCAAGGACTATTGCTTGCGCGCCCAGCATAGTGGTTTGACCTTGCTGCGCTTCATCGGCCATGGCCTCAGCTGCCTGCTGCTTCTGGGCAATCAGTTGATTCACCATGCCTGACAGGACGCGGCCCTCGTTGGTCATCACGCTGATCACCGCATCTAGACCGGTAAAGGCTTGATAAGCCTCTTCCGCCTGCAGGACGCTGGCCGCCTGGCTCATACCATTTTGCAAGAACACCTGCAGCGCCTGATCAAACTCGGCGGCAAGTTCGGTTTTATTGACCTCCCGCGAGTAGTACTCTTGCCATACAGCGGCGACCGATGCGGCGCTTTCCTGAATACTTTCGCCCATCTCAAAACGCTGCTCAATCAGCTCCATACGCTCTGGTTCAATCATCGCCTGGCGGGTTTGGGCAATGGTTTGATCGATTTGCTGCAGGCGAATAACGTCTCCCAGGCCATCATTATTCAGTTGTCCCAAGCGCTCGCCCGAAACATTCAAGCCATACAAGCCTAGCCCTCCGCTAATTAACAGCAGCAGTCCGGCCACGACAATCATGCCTACCAACTTGGCACGAATAGTATCGAGGCGTACTCGGGCCAAACGTTTGATCACACCTTTCTGGCGTAATCGACCTTTATCCAAGTAGTAACGTTTGTTACGGCCTTCACGTATTTCAGCGTACGCCTGCTCTGCCTGCGCAATGGCTTCGCGGCTTGCCTGCACGCGCACCGAGGTATAGCCCACTACTTGTCCATCTTCGACAATCGGCGTCACACTGGCGTTGACCCAGTAGTGGTCGCCATTTTTGCAGCGATTTTTGACCAGCCCGCGCCACGTCTCACCCGTCTTGACGGTTTGCCAGAGATTTTCAAAGGCTGCTGGCGGCATATCTGGGTGACGTATCAGGTTATGCGGCGCACCTATCAGCTCTGCGTGCTCAAAGCCGCTAATATCGATAAACGCAGGGTTGGCATAGGTGATGCGCCCCTTGATATCGGTACGCGAGACTAAGAAGTCGTCCTCTTTTAACTCAATTTCACGCTGAGAGACTGGCTGGTTATTACGCATGGTTTGCCTTTTTATAATGTTTTATTTTTTAGAAAAAGTTGCCTGCCCTACCAAGCAAATTAAAACGATGCCCACTCCTCTGCTTCTTCCGCTGGTTGTTTGTGCCGCGCGGGAAGGCTTGGTGATGCCGAAGGCATAAGAGCCGGTGCTGCCGGAGTGCGCTGGCCGGGCGCCTCAGTGACACGAAAACGCTCCACAGCCTCACGTAAGCGAGCCGCTTCGCTTTCAAGTTCATTGGCACTTCGCGCGGCCTGCTGAACCAACTGGGCATTTTGCTGCACGACCTGATCCATTTGTGCCACGGCCTGGTTCACTTGGCCTATGCCACTACTCTGCTGCTCAGAAGCGGCAGCGATATCATCCATAATATCGCTAACGCGTTGAACAGCACTGACTAGGTCTTGCATCGTTTGACCGGCTTGATTGACGCGCTGTGTGCCGGTATCCACCTTGCTAAGTGATGCGTCAATCAGCGTACGAATCTCTTTGGCGGCAGCAGCACTGCGGCTGGCTAAGCTGCGCACTTCCTGTGCCACTACGGCGAACCCCCTACCATGCTCGCCGGCACGCGCCGCTTCCACCGAGGCATTTAGCGCTAGAATATTGGTCTGAAACGCAATGTTATCGATAACAGTAATAATATCAGCGACTTGATGAGAACTTGCGCTAATGTCCTGCATGGTGCTGACGATTTCTCCCACCTCTTCACCGCTGCGACGTGCCGTCAGGGTCGCGCTCCCGGCCAGTTGGCTGGCTTGGCGAGCATTTTCAGCGTTATGGCCCACCGTGGAGGCTAATTGCTCCATGCTGGAAGCCGTCTCTTCTAGCGAGGTTGCTTGCTGCTCAGTGCGCGAAGAGAGGTCGTTATTGCCACTGGCAATTTGCTGCGAGCGTTCATAAATCGACGTACCGCTGGTGCGCACTGTGCCTACCGTTTGGGAGAGAGAGCCCTGCATATGGGCCATGGCGCTATAAAGCCGCCCTATCTCATTATTACCCGGCGAGGTGATGGCCTGGCTTAAATCTCCCTGCGCCATGCGCTCAAAATGGCCCACCAAACGATCTAGTGGGCGCAATACATTGGCTGTTACCCCCCAGACAACCACGACAACCGTGGCAATGGTCATTACCACAATGCCGAGCAGCGCCCAGCGAACCGTTGCGGCAAAAGCGCTAAACGCGACCTGCTGCGTCTGCACGTCGTCAGATGCCTGCACAATCGCCGCGCCATGGTGCAGGGCATAAAGGCCGATACCACTGGCAATCAAGACAAGTACCGAAAGCGTCGCTAAAACTAAGCCCCAACTTAAGCGCACTGTCATATTATTCATTAATTGCCGCATTCGCTGTGTCACGCCCTTTTCTCCACGCACAACCGGCACTCGCCAGCACTTTCCGTAGCGCGAGAATGCATCATTAGGTAAAACGGATCTGGCACACTCCCTGTGCCATGCATTTAAGCCTTAGTGATTGCTGGTACTTTCCACTAACGCCATCTCGTCGCTAGTGAGCAACTTATCGATATCTACGAGTACCAACATACGGTCGTCTAGACTGCCTAATCCACTTAGGAAATCAGACGAGAGCGTGACACCGAATTCCGGAGCCGGTTTAATCTGATCAGGGGTTAATGTCATCACGTCGGAAACGCCATCCACAACGATACCGACCACCCGATCTGCTACATTGACCACGATCACCACCGTCTGGCCACCGTATTCAACTTTATCAAAATGAAACTTAATGCGTAGATCAACGATCGGCACAATGACGCCGCGCAGATTGGTGACCCCTTTGATAAAATCAGGTGCATTGGCAATGCGTGTTACGTTTTCGTAACCACGGATCTCCTGCACTTTCAAAATATCAATGGCGTACTCTTCATCACCTAATGAGAACACTAGGAATTCGCGGTTTTCGGCTTCTGCGGCTAATACCGCACCACTGTTGGCTTGACTCATGACGGCTCAGCCTCCTTAAAAATTGAAAGGTTTTGATTGTTTACTACTTTTTTGCCGGCCTCTTTTTTATAGCGGCTCAGGCGATGCAAACCGGTAATATCCAGAATCAACGCAACACTACCATCGCCCAAAATGGTTGCGGCCGAGATCCCCGGTACTTTGCGGTAATTGTCTTCCAAATTCTTGACCACGACCTGCTGCTGTCCGATCAACTCATCTACCAACATGGCATAGCGACGACCTTCGCCCTGCACAATGACAGCGATGCTTTTGGTGGGGTCGGTAATCGCATTCTCGACGTTCAGCACTTCGTGAATAGCGATCACGGGCAGATACTCGTCGCGCACTTTGATCACCACGTCGTCACCGGCCATGGCATACATATCGTCTTTTGAGGGCTGTAGCGACTCAAGCACGGTGGAAAGCGGAAGAATAAATGTCTCACCGCCGACTTTAATCGACATACCGTCCAAAATAGCCAGCGTCAGCGGTAATACGATACGGGTGTTGGTGCCCTCGCCTAGTTTCGACTGGATTTCAACGCGACCGCCCATGCTCTGAATATTACGCTTCACCACATCCATGCCCACGCCACGACCAGATACGTCGGTCACTTCGTTAGCGGTCGAGAAACCGGGAGCAAAAATGAGCTGGAAGACCTCTTCGTCGGACATGGTGTCCGACACGTTAAGGCCGTTTTCACGCGCTTTGGCAAGAAGACGATCACGATCCATACCGGCACCGTCATCGCGCACTTCAATCAAAATATTGCCGCCCTGATGGCGCGCCGATAGAGTTAATTTACCGGTCCGCGGTTTGCCAATGGCTTCGCGTACATCAGGCATCTCTACGCCATGATCAAGGCTATTGCGCACCAGGTGCGTTAACGGATCGGTAATCCGTTCCACCAAGCTTTTATCTAGCTCTGTGGACTTGCCTTCGGTAATCAGCTCGATCTCTTTACCCAGCTTACCGGCGGTGTCGCGCACCACGCGAGGGAAGCGGCTGAATACAAACTCCATGGGAATCATTCGAATCGACATGACCGCTTCTTGGAGATCGCGGGCGTTGCGCTGCAGCAAGCTCATGCCATTTTGCAGCGAGCTATTGCCAACTGACTGATCTTCTAAATCGCTAACCGTTTGATCGAGCATCGACTGGGTGATGATCAGCTCACCCACCAAGTTGATAATTTGATCGACTTTATCCACAGACACGCGGATTGACGACGACTCGGCGGCCGCTTTTTTGGGCTTCTCTTTAGCAGCGGCTTTTGCTGGGCTCACCTTAGAGGCCGTGTTTTCTGCAGCAGCTTGCGGCGCCGGGGCAGCAGGCGGCGGAGCTTCGGTCTCGGGGGTGGCTGGCTCGACAGCAACGCCCTCGACAGCCGTAATCTCAATCTGATCAGGCTCGATAATAAAGCACATGACCGCTTCAATATCGTCAGCGCTGTCGCTGCTTTTGAGAATAACCTCGTAGCGCTTTGCGTCGCCGGATTGGGACTGCACTTCGCCGAGCTGCTCTAACTCTTCAACCAGTAAGATACGGTCTTTATCTTCAACATTTAGTAGCGCCACTAACAGCTGGCCGTTCACGGTCTGTTCTTCGCTACTTTTTGCTTCTGTACCGTTTTCGCTTTGACCAGGCGAAGCCTTGGGCTCAGCAGCTGGAATAGCCGGTCCATCTAGCTTTTCGCCGATTTCATCCAGGGCAATTTGTTGCAGCGTTTGGCAAATGCGCTCAAATGCCTCTTGATTTGGCTCCTCTTCGCTGCGGTAGGCATCGAGTTGCTCATGCATGATGTCTTTAGCCTCTAAAAAGGTATCCACGAGATCGGCCCGCAGCGTCAGTTCGCCCTTACGTGCGTAATCGAGGAGGTTTTCCAAAATATGCGTGGTTTTCTGCAGTACGGTAAAACCAAAGGTCCCCGCTCCCCCCTTGATCGAGTGGGCGGCACGGAAAATAGCATTGAGCTGTTCACTGTCTGGATCGTCAACATCCAGTTCCAATAAATGCTGCTCCATATCCGACAGCAGCTCTTCAGCCTCTTCAAAAAAGGTGTCAAAAAAATCCGCTATATCCATTCACCGCTCCACCCTAAACGTCGCTTTTATGAAAGCCTATGACAGGCTCAGGTCACTCTGGCACTTGCACCTGAGGCTCGTCTTGTTGTGTTGATTCATTTTGCGCTTCGGTTGAAGCTTCTAGCGCCTCAATTGAAGCTTCCGGCGATGCAGCACCCGAATCCATCACGGCGGGATCGCGAATTGCTTCAGCAATCTCTGGGAAGAGCACCACCAACTCTATGCGTCGGTTGATCGGATCGGTTGGCTCAGTCTCGGGCAGTAGCACGCGATCCGCAAAGCCCGAAACGCGCAATAACTGATCTGGGTCAAAGCCCCCCGCAACAAGTTCTCGACGCGATGCGTTTGCGCGATCGTTGGAAAGCTCCCAGTTACTGTAGCCGCGATAGCCACCCGCATAGGGGACGCTATCGGTATGCCCACTGATACTTAGCTCATTGGGAAGCTCGTTTAGCAGCGGTGCAATAGTGCGTAAGAGGCTACGCATATAAGGAGCGACTTGGTCGCTACCTAACTCAAACATAGGCCGTTGATCGGTATCCAGCAGCTGTATTCGAAGCCCTTCACGGGTTAAGTCAAAACGCATTTGACTACGCAACTGGCGCAGCTCTGGGTCCTGCTCAATGGCTCGCTCAATACGTTCTTGCAAATTCCTGAAGAAGTTTCGCTCCTGCATGCTTGGGCGAGTGCGCTGAAGGCTATCAATGCGCGCCCGCTCGCCATCGCTATGAGTGGGATCTGGCCCACCCCCAGGAATCACACTGGTGCTACCAGAGCGGTCCCCACCGGTGATGGCCGTAACAAGCGGGGTGCTAAAATATTCCGCTACGCCCTGCCGCTCTTCTTCACTGGCAATGCTTAATATCCATAACACTAAAAAGAAAGCCATCAGAGCGGTCATAAAATCCGCTAGGGCAATTTTCCAGGCACCACCGTGATGGGCATGAACGACTTTTTTGCGCCGAATGACGATCGGACGCTTGTCACCACCCTTACTCATGCGTTACCGGCCTTTTTTGCATCCCTCACGTACTCTTCAAGCTCCGTAAAGCTCGGGCGTTCGGCAGCAAAGAGTGCCTTGCGGCCAAACTCAACGGCCAACTGCGGAGCGTACCCGTGCAAACTTGCCAGCAGCGTAATGCGAATACACTGGAGCATTTTTTCGGCTTCTTTAGCCTGGCGGTCAATGTAACTTGCCAGCGGGCTGACAAAACCATAGCCCAGCAAAATACCCAGAAAGGTTCCTACCAGTGCGTGAGCGATCATCTCGCCCATCTGGGTCGGTGATGCGTCAGCATAGGTCAGGGTTTTAACAACCCCCATCACCGCCGCCACAATGCCGAAGGCAGGCATGGCATCGCCAACCTTAGCGATGGCATCAATGGGCACGTGAGCCTCCTGCTCAAAGACTTCAATCTCATGCAGCATCAGCTCATCGATTTCCATAGGCTCCATGCCGCCGCTTACCATTAAGCGCAGATAGTCCGTTAGGAAATCCATGATATGCGGATCAGCAAGTACCGTAGGGTGCTCCTGAAAAAGGGGGCTTTCTTGCGGGTTATCAATATCCCGCTCAATGCCTAACATCCCCTCACGACGAATCTTGGAGAGTAATTTGAACTGCAGCGCCATTAGTTCCATGTAAAGTGCTTTGTTATATTTTTTTGCGCGCTTGAGCCGGGGCAGAATTTTAAATGTCGCTTTAATCGCTTTGCCATTGTTCGCTGCGATAAACGCACCAACACCCGCGCCGCCAATAATGAGCAGCTCAAGGGGTTGGTACAGGGGACCTAAGCTGCCACCTGCCAGCACATAGCCACCAAACACAGACAGCAATACGATTACATAGCCTAGAGGTATCAGCACAAGCAGAGTCCTTGCGGTATTCAGTATTAATGTAAGGGAACCAAAACTTAGCCACCTGTTCTGATGTTTAAGAGATGTTCCATCCCGAGCAAAATTGATGCCCCATAGTACTAGGGCTAAGCGGTTGTCTAATTAAAAAGTATCGCTGACTTTTGCGGCTATCTGCTTCGATACACTCAAATTTTATGACTAAGCACTCATCACTACGTCTTATACCCTAATTCTTGCGATAGGTGGCAAGGGAAATTAGGTTGTTACATTTTTTCACTATTTTCCTGCTGTGCTTTGCGCGTTTTCCCCGCCCGTGAAGGTGGCTGACATATGCCACATACGTAGTGCTGAGCGGGACTATGCGCATGCGCCACAAACTGCCCTTTGCAACGCGTACACTGATTGAGTTGCAGCAAATCACTTTCGAAAAACCGTATCAGCGTCCATGCGCGTGTAAGCCCAAGAACCGGCTCCACCTTTTCCAGAAACATTTGCTCGTCATAGAGCCGATACGCTTTGACGAAGGCATCAATTCGATCGCAACCTGCCGCCTTCTTCAGGCTTACATAAATGTTGTAAAACAGTGACGAGTGAACATTGGGAAGCCAGGTAATAAACCAATCGGTGGAAAAAGGTAGCATTCCCTTTGGCGGTGACATTCCTCGCACTTCTTTATACAGCTTGATCAAACGCGTACGGCTTAATTCCGTTTCTGTTTCCAGCACCTGCAGCCGCGCACCCAGCTCAATCAATTCGATGGCCAGCTGCACTTGGTGCATTTCATCGACCAAGCTTTTCTGGCTCACTTAACTCCCCCCGACGGCATTGGCTCAAACGGTTCACTCGCCAGCAGCAGCGACGCATGGAGCCCTGACAAACCCTGATCACGAGGATTATCAGTGAGCTGGCGCAAACGTTCTGCACTAGTCTGGCTAAACCGACACAGCAACTGGCTGGTGCGTGCCAGCTTGGTCAGCTGACGAGCATTGAGTGACACAATTAGCTCGGCGACATCGCTGTCTATTTTTAAGCGAAACATTGCAGCTTCACGATCTTCATCGAGCAAGCGCTGCGCCAGAAGCAAATAAGCTAAATTTATTTCCTGAATTTCATCGAGAAAGTTGGTTTGACTCATGATGTCCCATTGAACGACTCAGGCGCGTTGTTGTGACCATTATACTGGCGCCGTTAATGACTTTTTATTACCTCTCATCATGGTTACACACAACGTCTGTAAATGGCTACTCGGGGATTGTACGATGACTCAGCCCTTCTTCTGAAAGCTCGAACACCCACACCAGGAGTTCTGCGACGATTTGATAAAGGCCTGCAGGGATTTCTGCGTCCAGATCTAGCTGCATTAAAAGCGCCACCAGCTCTGGCGCGTCGTGCACATAAATGCCCTGGCGATGTGCTTCGGCCATAATCCGCTCGGCCAAGTCGCCGTAGCCTTTCGCCACTACTCGGGGCGCCCGGTCATTCTCTTGATAAGCCAAAGCAACGGCTTGGCGACGACGCTCACCCGGCGTTGCCATACGTAGCCTCCGCTTCGATATAGCGTGCGCGAAGCTGCACTTTATGTAAGTCCAAGGCGCTCAGTCGTTTCTCTAAGGCGGGCAATCCAGCATCAATGCGCTGATAAGCCTGTGTGCTTTCGGTGGTGAAATCGATACTTAACACATTTCGATAGAGCCACAGGGACGCATTAAACGAACCCAAACTGGGAACATCAAGCTGCATATCAGAGCGCCAACCGCCATCCGGCTCACCCTCCTGCTGCTGACCCTCTTTCCCCTCCTCGCGAGCAGGCAGGTTGATTACCAAGGCCATAAAAATTCCTGCCCAAACATCACCCTCCCAGCGGATAGTCGGCATCACCAACATCTCAAGTTGTTGACGCACCAGACTCTGCAAACTTTCATGGACGATTTCGCGAGCAGGACGATTGGCCATCAGCTCGGCTACTTCCCTTGCCTGGCTAATCTCACGCCCTTCGCCTGCCATAGCAGCAGGCGCATTCTGGGTGGGAGTAGCAGCGGGAGGGGATGCAACAGGCGAACCCGAGTTAGGAGCAGTCGTTGCAACATTGGAACGGGCCATTCCATTTTCATGGTTCACGGGTATCAGCGGTATGTTGGGCAGGATAGACTTACCACCCTGCCCCGCCCCTTGTTGCCCCCCCGGTGTGGCCAATGGAGCCAACCCCGTCATCAGCGTATGTGAAGCACCCAAACCAGTGGGCAAAAGGGGCGCTAACGGACGTGGCCCAGCCTGCATTTGTGGTTCATTTAATAACTGCTGACGGGCGCCCTCGCCCTGGAACCAACGTTTCAAATGCGACTCATAAAACAGTCCACTGTCACGAATACTTGCTTCTAAGCGCGTCGCTACTGTATTAGCCGCTGGTATTTCTTGGCTGGTGATCAGGGGTGCTTCTGGTCGCATCACCGAGGGGGGAGCCGGGAAACGTAACAGAACGTCCGCAATAGTCCTTGCAGCAGGGCTAAAATGCGTCTGCGTTGACCCTGGCGCAGATGGTGGTGAATCACCGCGGGGTAATGTTCGCCCCCCATCGGCGGGAAGTGGCAATCGCTTTAAATCGCTTAACGGTGACGCTCGCCCATCCAAATTAGCATCGCCCATCACTGCACGCGGGCCTTGGCCTGGAGGAATGGGCTTTACGGGTTGATCAAGCGCCCGCTGCAGCGACAACTCCCCTTGCCGCCCTAGCACCTGGTGCAAGAGCGTATCAATCAGCGGAGTAATACCGCTCACGGAGACCTCGAGGAATCAGCATCATCCGTTTCATAGGCAACCGCAGAGCCTTGCTGGGGCGCATAAGCGCGATGCAAGTTTCGCTGACGTTGAGACACTTCAATTAGCTTACCCAGCTCATCGCGGCGCGATACTAAGCGACGTCGAATATCCACATCATGTTCAAGAATGCGCTCAAGCAGCTCGGCTTTGCGCTTTAGAGCAGCAGTATCAAGCGATACGGTCATATCCAACTCACGCAGTTGTTCCACCAGCAATACATAGCTTGTACGCTGATCGATCAACTCTGCCCACTGCTCGGCATTAGCAAGTTCGTGCATATGCTCAACGCGGCTCAGTAGCGTTTCATAGCTGTTGAGTAACGACTGTTGAGCACTTTTATCATGAGCAGATGTAGATGCTGACATTATTGCCTCACGCGCTCTGCCGTTGACCAATATCACGCCAGGCTGAAGCGATATCTTCGAGAAGGCGCTCGGCCTGATTTAAACTCTCTTCATCGTTACGAAGATTCGCCGCCAACAGCAGACGCGAAATATAGTCATAAAGCGATGCTAAGCGCTCGGCAATCTCACCACCTTTCTCTTGATCAAGAGCAGCGGCAAGGCCGTTATTAACAATATCCAGCGCTTTCGATATCGACTTGCCTTTCTCGGCCGTATTGCCCGCCTGAATATGAATGCGCGCAGCACGAATAGCGGCCTGGGCGCCGTCAAACAACATCACAATTAGCTGATGAGGGTCTGCAGACATCACTCCGCTTTCTACGCCGACACGCGCATAAGCGTTAGCTCCCCGCCCATAGGCGGCGCCACCGCGAGAGTAAGTCATAAGCGGAACTCCTGTGCGTGGTTTTATGCTCACCCTATAGAGTGATAAACCACAAATATTAAAAGACAAAAACAAACAACGTACTGCACTACTAGTATCTATCGGCGCGAGCTTAGGGGACTTTAACGACTCACAACGCTTTTTTAGCGCTGCATATGACAATAACTAGCTGCTCATAACTCACTAACGCCTTGTGTTCGCACCTGTCAGGTAGACACCGCGATTTCACCTACGGTTCGACCAAGCCGCTCAGTAATATTATCCCGCACAACCACGCCCACATTGTCACGCATAGGCGGTTCAACCTGGGGCGCAAGCAACACTTCCGTAGGATTGCCTTTAGCATCAATGCGTAAAACCCAGCCCTGTTGCTGACTGGAAAAGCGCGCCAGCGAGCCAACTGGCAGACCCTTAAAATGATCGATGTAGCGCTTAATCCAGCGCATATCGAAGTGATGTGGATGCTGCAATAAATGGCGATAAATTTGCTGCGCTGTTTTAGCCGAACGATCTGCACGATCACGCCGCATTGCCTCTACGACGTCGACTACAGCGCTCGCTTTAGCCAATTCACTAAGGTCGGCCCCACTTAGGCCGCCGGGATAACCGCTACCGTCCATTCGCTCGTTAATTCCCCCAATCACCGCCTGAGCAACACCCGCCGACAGCCACTGGCAGCTATGCAAACGATCAAGCAGCAATTGAACATGCTCACTGATCGCCTCTCGGTGACTCCCTTCAAAGTGCGGCGCTTTGAATAACACCTGAGGAACCAGCGCCTTACCGAGGTCATGGACAAGACCGCTGGCCACTATCGCCTTGCGCAGCTCGCGAGGCATGCTGGCACCCACAAAATCGAGCAAATGAATGGCGACTGCAATACCGTGGCGGACTATTAAAGGCTCGGGAAATAAGCAGCGAGAAGCAAATAGCAATGCCTCACGATCCTCTTCGTGAAGATCCAGAATTCGATCAGCATAGCGCGAGAGCTGGCGCCCATCGATATCGCTACCCTGTTGTAACAACAGTAGCTGCGCATCCAGATAGGCGGCGACTTTTACCAACCGACGCGCCATAGGGGTAGCATAGCGCTGGACATCACGTCGCCCAAGCATCTCTCCGGCGCCAGGTCGCTTGTTTGGCAACGCGAACAGCGGAGAGGGTTGACGCTCGCTTTGCTCTTCTTTTTTATAGCGGGCCGCTTCGCGCTCTATTTCACACACGAAATACCAAATTTGCCGCTCTTGCTCTGAGCTACACTCCACGAAGTTAAAACCGACGCGCAGCAGATGGCGCTCAGCGTCTGTCTTTTGATGGCGAGCCTCTCCAAGCACCTCAAAATACGTGCCATCGGGGAAGGTAAACGCTAGCTTCAGGGGGCTAGCGGCCTCTGCCAACAGGCCGCTAGCCGCCAACGGCAATTCAAGCTGGCAGCCGTCTTGGGACAAATCCCGTAACTCACCTTCTATCTCGGCATCACCACCCTGCAAGCCTACCGACACTACCATCCCCATGCGTAACTTAGCGCGGAAGGACTCACGGCGCTGCAACACATCCAACGATGTCGGATAATCACTGCAACACAGAAAGCGCCCTCCAGAATGACGCGTCTCCGTCAGGTGCAGCAATGGCGTTTGTACCACTTTGCCTTGCGCCTGACCGCGCAAGTAGAAAGCGGCGCCGCCCTGAAGATGGTGAAGTAAATAATCAACTGATGAGAGATCCATCACCAGTGTTTGCCCTAGGTGCTGCTCCATCAAGACAATGGGCTCTGGGCGAGCACCAGCTGCGGCAAGGCAGAGCGATACACCGCCCGTTTCGATCAAGGCATTCAGCAGAGACTCGATCACTGTTGTGCTTGCTATTGTTTCAAACTCACCCTGCTGCGCCACCATTCTCGCCTCACTTACTCTTATGCGTTAATTAGTTAACCGCAAAGCGGGAAAGCATATCAGATGCCGACAGCCGGGCGTATGCGCAAAAAGGCATCATTCCCATGCTTATTAGATGGCTACAGAAAAGTAAACAGAGGCGGGAGGGGTAGTGTCGACGCTCTCAATAGTGAGCAAACGGAGCGCTAGACCGGTAAGCGTAAAGTTTTTCAGCGTCCTGCCGATAATAGTTTAGAAACGTTTATTTAAATGCAAAAAACCGAGCTATGGCCGCCGTTCCACGCTGCTGCATCACAATTGGCTGCCAAAGCTGACTTCGAAAAAGGAACGTGCCCCATGAGCTCACTACCCACTGAAGCCACTACACAGATAGCTTCAACTCTCACTAACTTAAATCCACGTCAGCGGCTAGAAAACACACTGGCCCAGCTACCGACAACGAACACTCAGCTTAATGTAGATTCCACCGAGCGGGAAATCTCTGCCATCGAGCTCGTTGAACCCATTCAACGCATTAACGAAATAATGCGCCCACGCGGCATAGAGTTTGAGTTAAGCGAAGAAACCTCACGCGTGATTACGCGGATCATCGATAAGGAGTCTGGGGAGGTAATACGCCAGATCCCAGCAGAAGAAGTACTCGACATTGCTGAGCGACTAGAAGAAATGCAAGGACGAATAATCTCTATTGAAGCCTAAAACTTGGCGTCGAAAGCCTATACCTGCATGTTCATAACATCACGATATGCAGAAACCAAGCGGTTGCGAACCTGAAGCCCCATTTGAAACGCAACGCTAGACTTCTGCATGTCGACCATCACGTCATTGAGCTGTAAATTAGGGTCACCCGCCTGAAAAGCCATCGCTTGGCTGTTAGCCGCCTGCTGAAGCCGGTTAATACGCTGAATAGAGGCCTGCAGCTCACCACCAAAACCGCCTTGCCCGACAGCTGCTGACGCCTGAGCACCACTAAGCGGCTGTGTGGATGCCGCCTGGGTCGCCATGCCTTGCATCTGCTGTAGCGCAGCCTGTATTGCGGGAGTACTCATACGCTCACCTCAATTCGCAAAAAAGATCTAATGCGAAAAGCCTAACACCAAAGCAATCCGCCTCATACGGACAAATGCGCATAAAAAGCGGAGCTTATCTTTCCTTTAGGCTCGACTAGCCACCGGATAATGGCCGTCATCACAATTCCGCCTCATCTTTTAGGCGGATAACCGCGATTGACGGATATAGCCTATGCCTTCTTTGGTGATGCGCCTGGGCCGCCACCAGTTTTGCCTGCCCCTTTGGAGGGTCGCATGAGCGAAACTGGTGCGACGGCAGGCCGTCAAAACAGTACGAATCAAGCCGCTCCCTCTAGTGGAAGCTCAGGCAGTGGAAATGCCGAACGTACAGCTAGCGATTCGGCTTTCGAGCGAACGCTGAAGCAGTTGCGTGGCAATCCACTAGTCGCACTGCTTATCGCTGGTGCCGCCTCAATTGCTATTGTCGCAGCTCTCTTTATGTGGGCGAGCAGTCCTGAGTACCGAGTGCTTTACAGCAACCTTAGCGAAGCTGATGGTGGCAGCATCATCAATGAACTTGATGCCCGCGGAATCCCTTATCAGTTCAGCGAAGGTGGCCAGGCGTTAATGGTGCCTAGCACCCAGGTCCACACACTGCGCCTGCAACTCGCAGAGCAAGGCCTTCCACGAGGCGGCAACCTTGGCCTGGAGTTAATGGATAGCCAGGCGTTTGGGATCAGCCAGTTTGCTGAGCAGATTAACTACCAACGGGGCTTGGAAGGCGAACTTGCGCGCTCAATTGAATCGCTGGGGCCGGTGGAAGGCGTGAGGGTTCATCTCTCCATGGCCAAACCATCGGTATTTATTCGTGATCGTGAGCCAGCTAAAGCATCCGTTGTGCTAACCCTGTTACCTGGCCGCGTTTTGGGTGAAGGCCAGGTCAGCGCGATCGTCCACATGGTCTCGGGTAGCGTCCCAGAGCTTGCCGCTGAAGATGTCACCGTGGTTAATCAGGATGGTCGATTACTGTCTGCTGAGACAAGCAATGGAAACGACCTGGATGGTTCGCAGCTTGAGTACATTGCCGAGGTTGAGCGCTCTTACCAACAGCGCATTGAACACATTCTAACGCCTATTTTGGGACGCGATAACGTGCGCGCCCAGGTTGCTGCGCAGATCGATTTCTCGCGGCGCGAGCAAACATCTGAACGCTACGGGCCAAATCAACCGCCCAACGAAGCAGCCGTGCGTAGCCGCCAGCTTAGCCTTGCATTTGATGGTGAAGACCCATTGGCCACAGGAATTCCTGGTGCACTAAGCAATACCCCGCCGGGCACCATACCCTCCCCTATCAACCAGCCGGAAGGCGAGGAAGAAGGTGACGATCCGCAAGAAGAAGACGTGCCGCCGGAAGCGTTGCGCAACCTGCGTCAAGACGACGTAATCAACTATGAAGTCGATCGCAGTATTGAGCATGTCCAGCACCGTCTCGGCCAGATAGAGCGGCTTTCCGCTGCGGTGGTCGTGAACTTTCGCTCGGAAATGAACGACGAAGGTGAATGGGTCGATGTTGCCCTAACGGACAATGAGGTGGCACAAATTGAGCGCCTGGTTCGTCAAGCAATGGGCTTCTCGCAACTTCGCGGCGATGAAGTTGAAGTCGTCAATTCTCCCTTCGCGCGCAGTACAGAGGAAACCGCCGAGGTCGAGTGGTGGAAAGATCCTTATATTCTTTCAATGGCTGCCACAGTGGGTCGCTACCTACTGGTTGCGTTGGCGATTCTATTGCTTTATCTGCTGATTTTGCGCCCCTTAATTAAGCGTTATACCCAAACACCGGTTATGGCAACGGCTGCGCCTGGCAGCACGCTAGCGGCTAGCGTCGGTGGCGATGATGACGAAGAGAGTGAAGCGCCTGAAGAGAGCGATGAGACCTACGCCAAGCCGAAGCGTCGGCGTAAAACCTCACTCTACGAGCATAACCTCAATGACCTGCGTGAAATGGCTCAGGAAGACCCCCGCATGGTCGCGATGATCATTCGTAGCTGGATGAATGCTAATGAGTAGTTCAATTGCTGAGATGAGCGGTGCCCGCAAGAGCGCCGTCTTATTGCTTGCACTCGATGAAGACAGTGCCGCAGAGGTTTTTAAATACCTTGGTGCCAATGAAGTGCAAGAAATTAGTATGGAGATGGCCCGGCTGAACCAGGTCTCCCATGACGACATGAAAGCGGTGCTCGAAGCGTTCCATAAGGAGACCGAAGAGTTTGTAGCGCTCAACCTTAACTCCAGCGATCACATCCGCTCGGTGTTAACCAAAGCACTGGGCAGCGAGCGCGCAACTAGCCTAATTGAAGATATTCTCGAAACAACGGGGAATAATTCGGGCATCGACGCACTCAACCTCATGGAAGCCACCATGGTTGCCGAACTCATTCGCGACGAGCATCCGCAAATTATTGCCACGATTCTCGTTCACCTGGATCGTCATCAAGCGTCCGACATCCTCGAACTATTTGAAGAAAAACTGCGCAATGATGTGGTACTTCGTATCGCTACCTTTAGCGGCGTTCAGCCCGCCGCATTACAGGAACTGACCGAAGTACTCACCAGCATGCTGGACGGTCAGAACCTCAAGCGCAGCAAAATGGGCGGCGTAAGAACGGCTGCCGAGATTCTCAATTTAATGAACTCCTCCCAAGAGGAGACCGCTATCGAGACTGTGCGTGCTCATAGCGAAGATTTGGCCCAGAAGATTATCGACGAAATGTTCTTGTTCGAGAATCTGCTTGACCTCGACAACCGCGCTATTCAGATGGTGTTGCAAGAAGTCGAAACCAACTCGCTGGTGGTGGCCCTTAAAGGGGCTCAGGACGCTCTGGTGGACAAGTTCCTGCGCAATATGTCGCAGCGCGCTGCCGATTTAGTTCGTGAAGATATGGAAGCCCGTGGCCCTATCCGCGTCTCTCAAGTTGAAACCGAGCAGAAAGCTATCCTGCAGGTCGTACGGCGTTTAGCTGATTCAGGTGAAATCGTCTTGGCAGGTGGAGACGACGAGTATGTCTAATACTCACTCGCCTAAATTTGATCGCCATGGCGATTGGCGTCGCTGGCAAATGGATGAGTTGGCAACCACCCAGAGCAGCCAGGCGTCAGATGGCGAGGTCCCCACGGCTCACCAGCGCAAAGTTCAGGCGGCACAAAAAGCTGCCGAGCTGGCACGCCAGCGTGAAGAGAGTGAACGCCAAGCACTTTATGAGCGTATTCGCCAACAAGCCGAAAAAGAGGGCTATGAGGCTGGTTTTGAACAGGGCCGCCAAGAGGGGCTTGAAAAGGGTTTAGAGGAAGCTGCTGTACAGGCAAAAACTGAGTTAGAAGCACAAATCCGCAAGACGGTTGCACCGCTGGAAACCCTTGGCAAACAGTTTTCGGATGCGCTTGAACGCCTTGATGACACCATCGCCTACGACTTGGTCGAGTTAGCACTAGCCACTGGCAAACAGCTGGCTAGTGATGCCCTACAGGAGGCACCTGAAGAAATCTTGGCCATCGTCCGCGAACTGCTACACACCGAGCCTCCCCTGGTTGGCCAGCAGCGCCTTTGGCTCAACCCCGATGATCACGCTCTAGTAGAGGAGCACTTGGGCAATGAGCTCAGGGCCGCCAACTGGAAGTTGCAGCCGGATGACCAGCTTGCCCGTGGCGGCTGTCGGGTAACCAGTGCCCAGGGTGAAATTGACGCTACCTTTGAAAGCCGTTGGCACGCCATTCAGGCTCAATCGCGCAAACGCGGACTCAATTCCCCACCCTCTTCTAACGTTCCTTCATCCTAGGCGGATACGCTATGGCAGATACCACCTGTCCCCATCAACATCGTTGGAATAAGGCATTGCGACGCACGCAGCAGCGTGTCAGCCATCTGCCTCGCTACCGCAATAGCGGCCGCGTTATTCGCGCGACGGGTATGGTGATTGAGGTGGTTGGTCTTCGTGTTGCCGTGGGTAGCGCCTGCCGGATTGAATTGCCAGGCAGCGACGGTCGCTTAACCGACAGCGATAGGCATGCTGAAGCAGAGGTCGTCGGCTTTTCTGGCGACAAGCTATTCCTGATGCCCTTGGAAGAGGTAATTGGGCTGATGCCTGGCGCGCGCGTCGCACCTCTGGATGAGAGCGGCAACAACAGTGCACGCCGCTTTCCTATGGGTGATAGCCTGCTGGGCCGTGTCCTGGATGGCAATGGTAATCCGCTTGATGATCGTGAGAGCGTAGAAGAGATACCCCGGGCAACACTCAGTTCACCACCGCTCAACCCGCTTTCTCGCGCGCCGATTGATGCGCAAATTGACGTCGGGATTCGCGCTATTAATGCACTGCTTTGCGTAGGCCGAGGGCAGCGAATGGGGCTGTTTGCAGGCTCCGGGGTAGGTAAATCAGTGCTGCTAGGCATGATGGCGCGTTACACCAAGGCCGATGTGATTGTGGTCGGCTTGATTGGTGAGCGAGGACGTGAAGTACAGGACTTTATCGATAATATTTTAGGCCCTGAAGGACGACGGCGCGCGGTTGTGGTCGCTGCTCCCGCTGACACCTCACCGTTACAGCGGCTGCAGGGTGCTGCTTATGCGACACGCCTGGCAGAAGGCTTTCGTGACGAAGGTCGCGATGTTCTGCTGATTATGGACTCACTGACGCGCTATGCCATGGCACAGCGGGAAATTGCCCTGGCCATTGGTGAGCCACCTGCTACTAAAGGTTATCCGCCGTCGGTGTTTGCCAAACTGCCGGGGCTAGTGGAGCGTGCAGGTAACGCTGAGCGTGGCGGTGGTTCCATTACGGCATTTTATACCGTTCTAACGGAGGGCGATGACCAGCAGGACCCTATTGCCGATTCTGCTCGGGCCATTTTAGACGGGCACATCGTGTTGTCGAGAACATTAGCCGAAGCAGGTCATTATCCGGCAATCGATATTGAAGCCTCGATTAGCCGTGCAATGACTTCAATTGCCTCACCCGAACAGCTCCAGGAAGCGCGGGTCTTCAAGCAACTGTTCTCGCGCTACCAGCGTAACCGGGACCTTATCAGCGTGGGAGCCTATAGCCCAGGTCATGACCCACAGCTTGATGAGGCAGTGAAACGCTTTCCATCGTTAGAAAACTTCCTGCAACAGAATATTGATGAGTGTGCGACGCTTGCCGATGCTCGCCAAGCGCTACACGCGTTAGTAGGAGGACGTGCATGAGCAATTCACAGCTCGAAATGTTGACCGACTTAGCCAGAGGCGCCCGCGATCAAGCCGGCAAGACACTGGCTCAAGAGCGACAAACTGAGCAGCAAACGACTGCTCAGTTACAGTCGCTGTTGAGCTATCGGGCGGAATACGCCGAGCGTTTGCAAAAAGCGATGAGTGACGGTATTGACCCCGCCACGATGTACAATTATCAACAGTTCCTGGCCTCTTTGGACGCGGCCCTAAGTCGTGCCCGCCAGGCGCTAGCCTCTCAACAGGCAAGCGTTGAACAGAGTAAAAAGAACTGGCAACAAGAGCAGCGAAAGCTGTCTTCCTACGATACACTGGCGTCGCGTCGTCTATTAGAAGAGCACCGCCGCAGTGAGCGTCATGAACAAAAAACTAACGATGATCTGGTGACAAGCCGCGCGGCTCGTCAGCATAACGACACTCCGCATTAGCGGTGTCAGGGAACTGAACATGAATATTCACCAGTTGCTTTCAGTCAGCCAAAGTTCGCCTCAGACGCAGTCTCAAGGCGCTTTCAGCCGATCAGACTCAGCCAGCGGTTTATTTCATCAAACGCTTACACAAGTGTCTGATGCTCAACGTTTACCAGCGCGGATGCTGAGTGAAACTAGCGCCTCCCAGGCGCCGCTTCAGCAAGGGCAGCTAAAAGCACTCAGCACGCTTTTATCAGACGCGTTAGGAGCTGACGTTGAAGATTTGAGCGCTCTACTTGAAACCCTGGGTCTTGACGTCAGTGAGAGCGACTTATCCGACCTGCTGGCGCAGCTTCAGTTACCGAACTCAGACATCAGCGTAGACACACTAGGCCTTAATAGTGGAGAGGCATCAACGCCCCTTGACGAAATTGCTAGCCGTCTTGCACTGATGGCGTCCTTTTCTGAAAGCAGCCCAGAAGCGCAGTTGGAGTCTCCGATAACTCCGGCGACGCTGGAGGCGGTTGCCCAACAGCTAAATATTAATCAAACGGAAGCTGCGCAGCTTGTTTCGGCACTAAATGTCCTGGTGGGACAGCAGCAGGGCACCAATTCACTACCTGCTGAGATGGCTCGATTAGCCGATGCCCGCTCGCCTGTTGTTGAGCTCCAGGCAGCCCCAAGACCACAGCCTGATACTTTCTTTGCTCAAATTAACACTAGCGGTGCAGCCTCTCAAATCAGTGGTGAGGCGCTCATGGGCGTTCTAATGACCGTAGAGGGCGCACCTAAAGGAACTCCAACTGGTGAGCACTTACTCTCTGGATTCTCTTTAAGCGCCGGTGGGTCGTTACCCTCGCAGCCCTCAGCACAAGGGTTTGCTCCCGCGGTCAATCCCACAGCTGCCACTTTAACAACGCCTTTAACAAACCCTGCCTGGCCACAACAGCTAAGCCAGCAGTTGGTGCAGATTTCACAGCGCGGGGGCGAACAGCATGTCCAAATGCAGTTGAACCCTGCAGAACTAGGGCCACTTTCTATCTCACTAAAATTTGGTGAGCAGGGAGCTCAAGCACACTTTTTGTCAGCCCATGCCCAGGTGCGACAAGTGCTCGAACAAGCGATTCCGCAGCTAAGGGAAGCGCTGGCTGAGCAAGGCATATCGCTAGGTGAGACATCGGTTGGCGAACAGCGTGACCCCAACGCCCAGGGCTTTGCCCAATCAAACGGTCAACAAGGCACTGAAGCGGGCGGTGACAGCGGCGATATTGGTTTGGATGAAGCAACACAAAGCGCTGGCAGCAGTCCATTGATACTGGATGGACGCGTAGACCTTTATGCTTAAGCGGGGGTGCCTGAATTTGTATGATTACTCTTGTGCTACACATATCAATACGCGCATTAAATAGCTAAACCAAAAGATAGGCTTGCCAAATGAGCCTGTTCATTTCATCACCAGCATGCGCGTTAGGCATAATACGTTGCTAGTGATACGCATGGAGTTCACAGGAATCGCAAATGGCAGAACAAAGCGGTGGGTCAAAAAAACTACTCTGGATAATGATTATCCTGGTCTTGCTGTCGTCAGCAGGCGCAGCAGTGGCTATATATATGGTAATCGATCAGCGTAATGACGGTTCTGGAAACGCAGAAATGCAGCAGGCAATGGAGCTCGAGTCGCCTATTTTCATGCGTATTGAACCCTTTACCGTCAACCTTGCCGATGACAGCTATGGCTCGCGCTTACTCTATACAGGCGTGACTCTGCGTGTGGGTAATGAGAGAAGTAAAGCGATTCTAGAAGAACACATGCCCCAAGTGCGCAGCCGTTTGTTGATGCTACTATCCGGCAAGCAGGCTGATGAACTTACCTCATCTGAAGGTAAGCAGCAGCTTGCACAAGCGATTGTTGATCGTCTCAACGTCCCGCTGACGGAAAATCAGCCGCCGCTTGATTTGCGTGAAGTTTTATTCACTGAATTTATTGTGCAATAACCTCGGGAACTGGAGCCGTTCATGTCACAGGACGATCTACTGTCCCAGGAAGAAATTGATGCCCTGTTAAAGGGCGTTAGCGGAGATGATGAGCCTTCGGCTTCATCTTCCCAAGCGCAAGATGAAGCTCGCGTTCGCCCTTATGACCCGTCGACTCAGCATCGCGTTATTCGCGAGCGCCTGCACGCGCTAGATTTTATCAATGAGCGCTTTGCGCGCTATTTCCGTAACGGCCTATTCAACCTATTACGGCGCAGCGCGGACATTACCGTAGAGTCCGTTCGTTACCAAAGCTTTAGCGAGTTCTCACGTAATGTTCCCGTGCCGACAAACCTGAACATCGTGTCGATGAAGCCGTTACGTGGTTCAGCTCTCGTGGTTTTCCCACCCAACCTTGTTTTTATGGTGGTTGATAACCTCTTCGGTGGTGACGGTCGCTTTGTGACTAAATCGGACGGTCGAGAATTCACCAATACCGAACAGCGCATTATCCAGCGGCTGCTCAATCTCGCCATTGATGCTTATCAAGAGGCCTGGAAAGTCGTTTATCCGCTAGATGTCAGTTTTTTGCGCTCAGAAGTACAGTCAAAGTTTGCCAACATCACTAACTCACCCAACGAAATTGTGGTGAATACCAAGTTCAATATCGAAGTCGGCAACCTATCGAGTAATTTTCAGATATGCATGCCTTACGCCATGATCGAGCCATTGCGTGATTTACTGGCCAACCCGATCAATGATAGTAACCACGACCAAGATGGCAGTTGGTCGCGCCGTATGGCGAGTGAGCTACGTCAGTCAGAAGTAGAACTGGTCGCTGAATTTGCTCAAATACCCAGCCGTATCGCCCATGTAATGGGGTTGAAGAAAGGCGACGTGCTACCGTTAGACATTCCGAGCTCTATCACCGCCAGCGTTGATGGGGTTCCTGTGATGGAGTGTGAGTACGGTAGTCAGCGTCAACAGCATGCACTGCGTGTCTTACATATGATTGACCATGCCGCTATGAATAACGCATCGTCCAAGGACTTTATTAAAGGGTCTACGCGACAGAAAGCCAAGGAATCCAAAGCATGACTGATCCCAATAAGCCTGATCAGAACGTCTCTGACGACGATTGGGCGGATGCCATGTCCGAGCAAGAAGAGCCTACATCCAGCGCCGATGCTGCTAGCGAAGAGGAAGATCCTTGGGCAGCCGCGATGGCGGAGCAGGAATCCGCTGAAGAGAGCGAAGAAGAAACACCCGCTGCACCAGAGTCAAAAGCACCTGCAGCGAAAGCAGCGAGTGAAGACATCTTCCGCCCGTTGAGTCCGGACAGCGGCTCATCGCAGGCGCGTGAGCTAGAGATGATCATGGATATCCCGGTGAAACTCACCGTGGAACTCGGCCGTACGAAGCTAACTATTAAGCAGTTGCTGGAGTTGGCGCAAGGGTCTGTCATTGAGCTTGAAGGGCTCGCCGGTGAGCCAATGGATATCTTGATTAACGGCTATTTGATTGCTCAAGGCGAAGTTGTCGTGATCGAAGATAAGTACGGTATTCGTATTACTGAAATCATCACGCCTTCTGAACGTATTCATAAATTGAACCGATGAGCGTTGCAAACCCCGCGTCACAGAATGGATCGCTCGATGCATTAGGTAACGGTGGCGAGGCATTGATAGGCATGGCTGTTTTAGGCAAGACAGCCGCGGCTCTAGCCCTAGTCATAGTGATCATTTTAATCTGCACGGCGCTTTTAAAGCGCTGGAGCAACCATACCACTCGCCATGGCGCTCACCTGCGCATTGTCGGCAGCACTGCTGTGGGCAATCGTGAGCGTATTGTGATTGTCGAAGTAGAAGATACCTGGCTGGTCGTTGGTGTGGGCGGTGGGCGAATTACTAAGCTCCACGAGCGACCGGCGCCAGAAACGCCCCCAGCAACCGCGCCGGCTCCGCCTTCCTCACGCTTTTCGCGTCGCCTATCAAAAGCGCTAGCTGCAGGCCGCCGCCGTGATGCATCCGCGCCCACCGACCCACATCACACGCCATGAGGCAATGGATGCACCTTTCTTGGCCCTGTGCTTTTAAGAGCATTGTTTTGAAGAGCAAAATGGCTAAGCCGCTCTCACTGTGGCTGGCTATTGTTGTCGCGTGCTTTATAGCAGGCCCAGTGCATGCACAACAGATCCCCGGCATTATTTCGCAGCCGCTAGAAGACGGCGGACAGCAGTGGTCGCTTTCGCTGCAAACACTGCTCTTTCTAAGCTCGCTAGCGTTTTTACCTTCCATGCTGCTAATGATGACAAGCTTCACGCGTATCATCATTGTGCTTAGCCTATTACGTACGGCAATGGGCACCCAGGCAACCCCGCCCAACCAAGTGCTCTTGGGGATAGCGCTATTTTTAACTTTTTTTATCATGTCGCCAGTATTGGCACAGGTGTATGACAACGCGTGGGTACCGCTGACTAATGAATCGATTAATTTTGAAGAATTTTTGCTACTTGCCCAGCAGCCATTTCGCGAATTCATGCTTGCCCAAACCCGCGAGCCTGACCTGGCCCTGTTCGTTCGCTTGGCGGATATAGGGCCAATGCAAGGTCCGGAAGAGTTACCTATGCGAGTGTTATTGCCGGCTTACGTCACTAGCGAGCTTAAAACAGCGTTTCAAATTGGCTTCACTATTTTTATCCCATTTTTAATCATCGACCTAGTAGTAGCCAGTACCCTGATGGCGCTGGGTATGATGATGGTTCCACCCATTACTATTTCGTTACCTTTTAAGCTAATGCTTTTCATTTTAGTTGATGGCTGGCAGCTTATTATTGGCTCGATGGCAGAAAGCTTTTACATGATATAGCGCTTCATAGAGATAGCTTTATTGCTTGAGTAGGTCGCGTCGTTTTATATGACACGTCGTTTATACGACACAGAGGATCACAGCTATGACCCCTGAAATGGTGATGAGCATTGCTTACCAAGGTATGCGTGTAACGCTTCTCCTTGCTGGTCCCATGCTGCTTGCGGCGCTATTCACCGGTCTTATCATCAGCTTGTTTCAAGCCGCGACCCAGATAAATGAAATGACGCTAACCTTTATTCCTAAAATTCTAGCGGTGTTCGCGGTACTGGTATTAGCTGGCCCCTGGCTTATTGGATTGATTACCGACTTTACTCACCGCCTATTTACCAACATCCCTAGCATGGTGATGTAGCGCTATGGTGGAAGTCACTTTCGCACAACTGCAGGGGTGGTTGGTGGCTTTCTTATGGCCGTTTGCGCGTATTACTGCCTTCATGGCGGCCTCACCTCTGTGGGGTCACTCTAGCGTTCCTAACCAAGCTAAAGTGGGCCTTGCTGCCCTAATTGCCATTGTCATTGCGCCGATTTTACCGGCCATGCCTGATATCGCCATCATGTCATGGGCTGGGGTCGGAGTGATGATCGAACAGATCCTAATCGGCTTAGCGATGGGTCTCGTTATGCACATCATGTTTGCGGTTGTTCAAGCCGCGGGGGATTTTATCGGCCTGCAAATGGGTCTGGCGTTTGCGAGCTTTTTTGATACGTCGAGCGGCACCAATATTATGGTGCTATCACGTATTCTCTATATGATCACCCTGCTCATGTTTTTGGCGATGAATGGCCACCTGATGGTGCTTGAAACCCTGATCATGAGCTTCCAAACGCTGCCTATTGGGATTGGTACCTTTAACCCAGGGGCATTTGAGTTGCTCGCCCGCTATGCGGGAACAATTTTTGCCTCGGGTATGTTATTGGCGTTACCGCTGGTGGGCTCACTGCTGACCATCAACCTGGCACTGGGCATCCTGAACCGTTCGGCTCCGCAGCTCACGGTATTTAATATCGGCTTCCCTACCTCTCTCATCGTGGGCCTCATATTAATGATGGTATTGATGACCGACATTAATCGTTTTTTGCAGCGGTTATTTACCCAGGGGCTGGGATTTATGCAAGGGCTAATCGAAACAATGGCTCCTTTAAACTAAAATCCCCAGGTTTAATAAAAAGCATGGGGATTTTAGTAAAACGTGTAAGAGCTAGATGCTCGTTACATATAGTTAAATAACGATAAGCCTTTAATATCCACGAATGCTTTTTGCGCTGCCTGCATGCCTACTTGGCGTAAGCTGTACTCAGAAATTGCTTCTGCGTAATCAAGGTCTACTAAATCGGATAGCGTCTGCTCATAGTTAAGCATACGATTACCACCTACCGCATCAATCACATCAAGTTCATTCAAGCGAGCCCCAGCCGAAGCGCGTACGGTTAGAACGTTATCTAGGCTATTGTCCAGATCGCGCATGGCAGTGTTTAGGGTATTGCGCAGGTCAGCTTTTTTGGTGGCATCATCAGCGGGGTTTTCCAATACGCGAATGGCTTCTTCCATGGTACGAAAAAGATCAGCACCACGCACGTCCCCACCAGACTGAGCCACTAGAATTTCATCCTCTTCAGCTGGCTCACCTTCTAACGTAATATTAATACCACCAAAGGATAGCTGCTGACCTGCTCCCGTATATTCACCTTCAGATACCAAACTGCCTTCGTCTGTTAGCCAAGCATCTTCTTCAAAACGCTGAACTTGGTAATCAAAACCGCTGTCGGCATCTGGATTTTCAGTAAACACTATGCGGTAATTTTCACCATAGCCCTCGGCATTGACATCAGATACCTGCGGACCGGTGAATGTTACGGTGCCATCGTTTCTAGCCTCGTCAGCAGTTAGACGCATTCCCTGGCCATCAGTCTTAACAGATTCAGCTATATAGCCCGCACCGCTAGGTACGCTCTTGAAGATAGTCTCGCCATTATCATTAGCCGGTATCAACCGCGAGGCATCCACACGCTGCTCGCGTACATTACTGTCGCCTTTATACTCCACGCTGCCATCGGCTGACTTAACAAACGGTGGGGCATTATCTTTATAGCCGCCAAACAGATAGCGACCATTACCATCTGTAGCATTGGCCTGACCCAGCATCGTTTCGTAAACGCCTTTAAGCTCGCTGGCAATTGATTCGCGATCGACATCACTCAAAGTGTCACTCGAGGCCTGGATCAAAAGCGTTTTCGCGCTGGTCACCGCATCACTTACACTGTTCAAGATACTTTCAGTCTGCGATAGCGAATTACGCGCCGATACGCGAGAATCTGAATATTGTTCCGTAACCGCCTTTGCCTGATCTACACCAACCGCCCGCGAGGCGGCCTGGGGGTCGTCTGATGGGTTAACCACGCGTCGGCCACTGGCGATCTGCTGACTAACTTTCATCAAATCGCTTTGCTGGCGGTTCATAGACGCCGTGCTTTGCTCGAACATGGTAACGGTACTAATACGCATAACTTAAGCTCCCGAATTAACCGCGCAGGTTCAAGATGGTATCCATCAGCGTTCCTGCGGTGTCAATTACACGCGCATTGGCCTGATAGTACTGTTGGTAACGGATTAAGTTAGCGGCTTCCTCGTCTAAATTAACCCCAGACTCGGACTGTTGCACAGCGGTCAGCTGATCCGTAAGCCCCTGCCTAGCATCCAAGTTCACTTGTGTAATATTAGTACGATTACCCACATCACTGACCATTGAGGCATAGGCACCGGTAAAGGTGGCGCTACCACCTACTTTCGACTCGGCCTGCAGGTTTTGCAGTGCCAAAGCGTTGCGATTATCGCCAGTGGCGAAAATAGTCTGGTTAACTGTTAATGACGACGTTTCGCCTGCTTCCGGGAGGGCATCAATCGTAAAACTGATGCCATCAACAACAACAGCTTGTCCAGGAAGCAACTCGTCGTCAGACGGATCAAAAGCCGCGCCTCCAACCGTAATCGATGTTGCTGGTGTCACTGTCAGCTTGCCGTCCGAATCCACCTCAAATTGATATTTTCTGTTATCGGCGAAAGCGCCAGAAGATATACCTAAACTGCTAACGTTTAAATCACCCTCACGTTCGAACGAGTTACCGGTATCATTTCCTACATTAATAAAACCTGCGTCACCCGCCGCAATCTTGTCTACATCAGAAATGTTCAAATCCATACCATTACCGGCACGACGAACAGGCTGAATTTCAAAGCGATCGCCATTACTCGTTGTGCCGCTAAAGCTGAGCGAAACCCCACCGAAAGTGAGCTCTCCGGCGCCAGCATCCCACTCAACGGCGTCATCTTCTAATGCCACGCCATTGTCGTTACGTGTGACCGTAGGCGTGCCACCTTCAAAACGCACGGTGTAATCTGTCGCGCGAAGCTGACCAATAGTTTCAGTATCAAACTCTGCAGACTTAATGACGGCCGTGCCATTATTATTCTCATTACTATAAGTCTGAGGCGAGCGCACGGTAAAAAAGTCTCCGCCCTGCTCACCATTAAGGTCTACGCCTTTCTTATGCTGCTCGTTAAACGCCACCGAGAGCGAGACAGCTAATTGACCAATTTGATTCTGGGTTTTATCCAGGGTCTCCGAGCGGAAGGTCATTAATCCACCTAATGCCCCGCCCGTAATCGTCGATTCGTCTAATTGACCTAAATTGCCTCCCCCATCGCGGTAACCTACCACTGTACGCTGGGGATCAGTATCTGATTGCATCGCTTCGAGTTGAAACGAGTCCGTGCCCGCTACTAGCGGCTGACCATTGGGTAAGCTAATGTTATAGGTTTTGCCATCCTGAACATTCAGGCGCAAATCCATACGCTCATTGAGCTCGGAAACCATGAGATCGCGCTGGTTGAGCAAACTATTGGGCGCCTCGCCAGTCCGGGCACGTGCCAGAGCTATCTCTTTGTTTATACCAGCGATCTGCTCCGTAGTATTATTGATCTGGGTAATTTCATCATTGATCTGGCTATTGATATTGCTCTGCATATCTTGCAGGTAGCCATCAAAAGAGCGGAACTGTGAACTCAGCGTATTGGCTTGACCCAGTACACCCTGCCGAGCGGCCGGATCAGAAGGCGAGCTAGCTAAATCTTCCAGCGATGAGAAGAACCCCTGCATCAGAGGAGCTAGGCCTGCCTCACGATCGGCTAACAGGTTATCGATTTGCGTTACCTGATTATTGTAAGTGTTTAAAGCACTTGACTGTGTTTTGGCACTATTTAACTGGTCAGCCACATACGTATTGAACTGGCGCTCTATATCATTGACACGAACCCCGCCACCGACACGACCTTCACCCAACTGGGCCAACTCTCGGTTATAGCCAGGCGTATAGACATTACTGATATTATTACTGCTTGTATTCAGGGCATTCTGCGCGGCATTGAGGCCGCTTAAGCCGATCGAAAACATGCTCATGGTTCAATTCCTTAGGCCGATACCTATATCTTCTTTAAGTATCGGCACTGCGCAGAAAAACTTGAGGAAAGGGCTAACGCGAATCGGCTAAGAAATTGCCGTCAGCGTTAAGTGGCCCCATGGTATTCATCACCGCGACTAATTTCTCCGCGTAGAGTGGGTCAGTAGCATACCCGCCTGACTGCAGTTCACGTGCTGCCTGCTCTGCGGTAGGCGCCTGAACCACACCGGCATAGCGGGGGTTATTGCCGATTAAGCCAGCATAGTCGGTAAAGGCATGCTCAAACGAGTCGTAGACACGGAAGGTGTCGACCACCTGCGTTCGTCGCCCGTTGATATATTCGTGGGTCACAATATCGGTTGTTTCGCCCTGCCACTGGCTGCCCGCTTTAATGCCAAATAGATTGTGGCTATTAGCACCGCTACGAGTTGCGATTTCATGGCGGCCCCAGCCTGTTTCCAACGCTGCCTGGGCTAAAATAAGTTCCGCGGGAACACCGGTAGTCGCACTGGCCGCTTGGGCTGGAGCCGCTAGCGTTTGAATGAATTGATCTACGTGACCTAAGGCCGTCTGCTCACGCTGGCTTAGCTCGGATTCATCTACTGTATTACCCTTCTCGACGCCCTGGCGAATGGCCTCTAGCTCGGTTAAGAATTGACCGCTGTCCTGCGTATTTGTGGTGTCAATCCTGTCAGCATTAGCTGCAAATGAATCGTCAAGCACACGGGGGGTGCCACGGGGAATCCCTGCTATTAAAGCTTGTAGCTCTTGATCGGCATCTGGCTGCGCTTTTGAGATGGCCCCTTGGCGCTCCAACTGCTCAACGAGGACATCAGCAAGACCCATTCCACGCGAAGCCATTACCTGTGACCACTGTTGATCCAGCATCGACTGATAGGTATCCGTCGCACTGCTGTTCATCAATCCTGAACTGGGCGTCGCGTCGCGCATACTCTTCATCATCATCTGAATAAACAGCGCTTCAAACTGCTGGGCTGCGCCATTCACGCCAGCTTCGGGGTCAACTCGTGCGGTATGTTGCAGCCGCTGAAAGCCATTCATATCCAGGGCGAACTGATTGGTCATATCACTCGCGCTCATTAAATAACCTCCAGCTCAGCACGCAGTGAACCCGACGCTTTTAACGCTTCCAGAATCGACATCAAGTCTTGAGGTGTAGCGCCTAGCGCATTCAATGCATTGACCACTTCGTTGAGCTGCGCGCCCTCTACGATTTGCAGGTAAGCCTCTTGCTGCTCAATATCAATATCCGCGTCGGGTACCACGACCGTCTCACCCTCTCCAAAGGGATTAGGCTGACTAACGCCAAACTGGGTATCGATCATGATCGACAGGCTGCCATGGGCCACCGCCGCCTCTCGCAATGTGACGGCACTGTTCATCACTACCGAGCCGGTACGTGAATTCAGCACAACACGCGCGGGTGCCTCTGTGGGCGTCACCTGAACGTTTTCAACGCGCGCCATAAAGTTGACGCGCGCGTTGTCATCCACAGGGCCATCCAGGGCGATTACTCGTCCATTACGCGCATAGGCAACTGACTGGCCAAACTCATTATTAATAGCTGTGACCATACGCTGAACGGTGCCAAAATCGGAATCGTTAAGCTGCAATTCAAGCATGCCACCGTTACCGCCCAGGTTGAGCGGCACTTCCCTTTCAACCAGGGCACCATTGGGAATACGCCCCGAAGCCTGCTGATTGATCTGCACGCTGCTGCCTCCCGCTTGGGCGCCTGCGCCACCTACCAACATGTTGCCCTGGGCAATAGCATAGGTATCACCGTCGGCGCCTTTTAAAGGTGTCATTAACAGCGTACCGCCTCGCAAACTACGCGCATTGGCAATCGACGAAACCACTATATCCAACCGCTGACCCGGCCTTGAAAACGGTGGGAGATTAGCTGTTACCATCACTGCAGCTACGTTACGCAGTTGTAAGTTCGTTCCTGCAGGCACAGTCACCCCAAGCTGGGAAAGCATATTGATCAGACTTTGGCTGGTGAAAGGCGCTTGAGTTGTTTGGTCACCGGTACTGTCAAGGCCAACCACTAAGCCATAGCCCACCAGCTGGTTATCGCGGACACCGGCAAACCCGGCCAACTCACGAATACGCTCTGCGTGGGCAGGAAAAGCCAATAAACACATCAGCACCAAAACACCTAACTGAATAAACCAGGTGTTGATTGTTCGATAACCACTTAACCGCATCGCTATTGCCCGTCGTAACAGTGTTATTGGTCGCTTTAACATTGATAGCTCCAAATAGGGGCTAGAATGGCGAGACGTTTAAGAAGAAACGTTGTAGCCAACCCATGTGCTGCGCTTCGTTAATATAACCGTCACCCACATACTCAATTCGCGCGTCCGCCACCTGGGTGGAAGGCACGGTATTTTGGGCGGTGATCGTGCGCGGATTAACGACGCCGGAAAAACGAATAAACTCCGTGCCCTGATTGATGGCAATTTGTTTCTCGCCACGCACACGTAAATTACCGTTATTCATTACCTCTAATACCGATACCGTGATGGTGCCGGTAAAGGAGTTATTGGCCTGTGACCCACCGCTGCCCGTAAAATCGTTTTCCCCAGAAACGTCGAAACCATATTCTGCAAGTGTTTCGAGTGCATCCGGGAGCTGGGCAAGGTTAAGGCCGGCGCTACCGCTACGCCCTGCATTGGACTGCGAGTTTTTGCTCGCGCTAACTTCTTCATCCAGCAAAATCGTCAAAATATCGCCAATCGAACGCGGTCGGCGATCTTCAAAGAGCGGCTGATAGCCTTGCCTGGCCTGATAAATAGAGCCATTGGGGATGGGGGGTGGGCGATCAACAATACTGATCTGCTCTTGTTCGCCTACGACAGAGGCTCTTGGAATCTGAGCGCACCCGGCAACAACTAGCATTAAAAGCACCAGCCCCGCTAGCGCAATACGACGTGACATGTGGTGCAACTCCAGCATAACGCAACCTATAAGATAAGCCCGATGAGTAACAACCGTTACAGCTGGCTCAAACGTGCCAACATTTCATCGCTGGTGGACACCGCTTTGCTATTAATTTCATAGGCGCGCTGGGTCTGAATCATATTGACCATTTCTTCAACCACATTGACGTTCGACGTTTCCACATAGCCCTGGAACAGGCGACCCGCGCCATTCATACCCGGCATATTCTCATTGGGTGCCCCGGAGGCTCCCGTTTCCAGGTAGAGGTTGCCACCAATACTCTGAAGACCAGCTGGATTAATAAAGGTGCTGACGGTGATTTGCCCCACCTCATTATCCTGTGCAACGCCTGGCTGGCGAACGCTCACCGTGCCATCTTCACCCACATTCACAGACAGCGCATTTTCGGGTAGAAAAATGGCAGGCTCAACGGGATAGCCGTTGGCGGTTACCATTTGGCCATTTTCATTTAACTGAAAACTACCGTCTCGGGTATAACCCGTTGTACCGTCTGGCATCAGTACCTGAAAAAAACCTTCGCCATTGATCGCAAGATCGCGTGAGTTTTCAGTCTGCTCTAACCCACCTTGTGTATGCAGGCGCTCAGTAGCCACGGCGCGCACCCCGGTACCCACCTGCATACCGGATGGCAGGCGATCCTGAATATTGTTCTGGGCCCCTGGCTGACGCATGTTTTGGTATAACAGGTCTTCAAACACCGGGCGTGAGCGTTTGAAGCCATTGGTACTCACGTTGGCCAGGTTATTTGAAATAACGTCCAGCTTGGTTTGCTGAGATTCCAAGCCTGTTTTAGCTGTCCACAACGACTTAATCATAATTATGCTCCCTTGACCGACTGACTCACATCAGCTTTAAATGGCCAACATCAACCTTGAATAGATAGAATGCCGTTGGCGCGCTGGGCATTTTCGTCAGCGGTACTTAGCACTTTCATCTGCATATCGTATCGACGCGCAACATCGATCATCGAGACCATGGCATCAACGGCGCTAACGTTGCTGCCCTCAAGCGCGCCGCTAACTAACTTGGCATTCTGATCAACGGGCAAAGCACCGGGCTCACCTTCATCGTTCGGTGGCGCACGAAATAGGCCGTCCTCACCGCGCGTTAGCGCTCCCTCTTCAGGCGTCACTAATTTAATACGGCCAACCTCAACCAATGCTTCTGGCCCAACGCCTTCGGGAATGGCGCTAATTGTCCCGTCGGCACCGATGGAGACCTGTGCGCCCTGAGGTACCGCAATAGGGCCACCTTCGCCCATCACTGGACGCCCAACGTTGAGCAGAACGCCATCGCTATCGATCTGCAGATCGCCACGCCGTGTATAGGTTTCGGTACCGTCATCCGCTTGCACCGCCATCCATGCGTCGTCTTGCATCGCGACATCAAGGGTGCGCCCCGTATATTCAACGGGGCCCTGGGAAAAATCGCTGCCGGGCGTCGTCGTCACCGCTGAGGTGCGCGTTGCCAGTAACGCATCGCCCTGCACGGGAACGGAGCGAGCCGCCTGTAGCTGTGCACGAAAACCGGTGGTGCCCACATTCGATAGGTTATTACTCACCACCGATTGCTGGTCCATACTGTTTTTGGCACCACTCATGGCGGTATAGAGCATTCGATCCACGGTACTTACTCCTTACCCAAATGACCGATCATTAAAGGTTAATAATGGTCTGCAGGAGCTCGTCCTGGGTACTGATAGTCTGCGAGTTAGCCTGATACGCACGCTGTGCAACAATCATGTCCACCAGCTCGCGCGCCATATCGACATTGGAGGTTTCAACCGCACTCGCCTCAATTAAGCCGCGCAAACCAGTACCCGCCACCCCGACCAACTCTTGGCCGGAAGCAGCAGTAGCGGTCCACAGGTTATCGCCATCAGGCTTTAGACCTTCAGGGTTACGAAAGCTCACCAGTGCTATCTGGCCCGCAGCTAACGACTGCTCATTAGAGTAGTTACGCATAACGGTGCCATCATCTTCGATAGTGATTCCTACCAAAGCACCGGAAGTATAACCATCTTGATCTGAATCGGTGGCGGTTGAACCATTACCAAACTGTGTTGTACCAGCAAGGTCATAGCTATAGGTAAGAGGTGAAGCCGCGCCGCTATTAATAGCTAATGAGATTTCAGTCTGACTATCTTGCGCGGGCAGTGCATTGTATGCCGCTAATAACGCGGCTTCAGCCTGCTCCACATCTTCAGCACTGTCATTATAGCCATCAATATTAGCCAACAAATCAATTGCAGGACCTGCAGGATCGCCTGCAGCATCAGTCAAGCTGCCATCAAATACTGTTCTTTCAAAGTTTGGAACAGCATCAGCAGCATCACTTGCATCAGTCAGACCCGTTAAACTAGCTGACAAATCAGGAACTTCGCTTCCATTGGTTACTGCTGACTCTGCTGCAACTAAAACTGACTCAACATTTCCGATTGCAACCTTCAAGTCTGATATTAGAGCAATACTATCATCTACGTCGCCTGAGGAAACTAAACCGTCTAAATAAGCTTTAGCTGCGTCAAATTGCTCACGAATTTGGCCAATTTGACTACTTAATGCGGTTTGGGAAGCATTAAAATCTGACTGTTCGATATTAAGGTTGTCTTGCGCCGTCAGGTATTGAGCAGTTATTTCACGGACTGAATTTAGCGTACCATTTTCACTAAACTCAACTAAGAAATTATTCTCTGGATTGTACTCATTCCCAGCTACAACTTTTGCCTCCCAAACATTTTGATTAGTGCCATCCGGGCTGCCAACTTTTTCATAGTAAACCGTATTATTAAATGGATTACCTAATGAGTCATAGACAGTAAAATTCGTCGAGAAGTGGAAATCGATTTCTTGTCCATTAACTTCAACCGTGTCGAGATCTTCGCCTACTTGTTCACGAGAATCCAAATTCAGTACATTTTCGACAGCGGTTGTTGCTCGAGCAGGCAGTGCATCTGAGTCAACTGTTAGCCCTGCTACCTGGCCACCCGCTTGCACATTGCCATTTGCATCAGCTGAGTAACCCATAATCTGGGCTCCCTGGGCGTTCACTAAGCGTCCATCAGCCGTCATGGTCAGCTGTCCATTACGTGAATAGCCTACTTCGCCATTGGGCTGCTGAAAGCGGAAGAAGCCTTCCCCGGCAATGGCTAAGTCTAAATTGCGGTTTGTGGACTCAATATTGCCTTGTCCAAAGTTCTGCTGCACGGTCGAGGTGCGAACCCCAAGCCCTACACGGGACTGGGCGTATACATCGGCAAATTGTACGTTTGAACTCTTAAAACCGACCGTTTGCGAGTTGGCGATGTTGTTACCAACGGCACCTAGTTTTTGTTGCTGAGCGTTTAGGCCACTGAGTGCTTGTGAAAAACTCATAATGTTCCCCTAAGAAAGCTGTGTTTAATCAAATACTTGGATTAATTAATAGTTAAAGAATTTGCTTAACGTCATTCAGACTGATCTGGCCGTAAATAGCGCCTAGATCGAGCCGAACGTTGCCACTGCCATCATTAGGCGTTACCCGGTTGACCACTGCGTACTGTAAGGCCGTAGATTCAATTTTTTCACCTTGAGCATCGGTTGCCTCTAACTGCACCGAATATCGTCCGCTGGCAACCGCCTCTTTCTGCTCATTGAGCCCGTCCCACTCGAAAGAATGGACACCTGCATCCAACGACTTCAGATCAAGCCGTGCAATGACTTGGCCACCTTGTCCCACTATGGTCGCTTTTACATTCGCCACCGGTTTGGCCAGCTCTATACCAAAGGGTGTGGTGTAAGAATTCCCGTCGTCATCCTTTTCTAATAAAACATCCTTGCCAGGTACCATGACACCTTTGCCGATTAGGCCGCTTGCTTGCAGCGCCTGATTGGCATCCATTTGGCTGGTGATGCCTTCTAGCGTGCTATTCAGCTCTTCAATGCCGCTGACCGTATTAATTTGCGCTAACTGCGAGGTCATCTCCGAATTTTCCATCGGCTTAAGCGGGTCTTGATTCTGTAGCTGGGTGATAAGCAGCGTCATAAAGCTTTCACGCAGCTCATCGGATTGACGGGCAGAGAGACCATTAGCGCCGCTGCCATTTACGCTATTCAATACACTCGTATCGACATTCATGGCTTATCCCTCACCCAGCGACAGCGTCTGCATCAGCATCTGCTTACTGGTATTAAATACTTCAACGTTGGCTTGATAAGAGCGCGAGGCAGAAATCATATTGACCATTTCATGCACTGGCTCAACGTTGGGCTTTGCTACATAGCCCTCTTCATCAGCTGCCGGATGGCTGGGCATATACTCCATGCGCAGAGGCGAATCGTCTTCCACCACCTCGGTAACACGCACACCGCCAACGCCATAGCGGTTGCCTTGTGCCTGAGTCTCAAACATGACCTGTTTCGCTCGATAGGTTTCGCCATCAGGCCCGGCCACGCTGTCGGCATTGGCCATATTGCTAGCGGTAACGTTCATCCGCTGGGACTGGGCGCTCATTGCCGAACCGGCAATATCAAACGTAGAGAACATCGACATCGTTTATTAACTCCTCACTAATTTGGTCTGGTTATTCGGGCTGCATGGCATTTTTCAGCCCTTGAATACGGCTGTTGAGCATTGTGAGTCCGACTTGATAACGAACAGCGTTATCAGCAAATTGCGTGCGCTCACGATCCATATCAACCGTATTTCCATCCAAACTAGGTTGGTCAGGAATGCGGTAAAGTAAATCGGCGTTGCCCGCTCCACGCCATGCGGGGCCTTCTCCAGCAATATGGCTACCAGTGGTGCGCGCCAACGTCAGACCACCGCCGGTATTACTGGATGCATTCTGAGTACCGTCTACTGCTTTTTTCAGCTCACTAGCAAAATCGATGTCACGCGCTTTATAGTTAGGCGTATCGGCATTGGCGATATTAGCCGCTAACACCTCGTGACGCGCTTGACGTAACCCGACTGCTTGCTGATGAAAATTAAAGGCAGATTCCAGTTGATCAATCATGCCGACCCTCGCTTTGAGGCAAAAAATAAAATGGATTTTGTTGATGATGAAGAATACGTCTGGAGCTGTCAGCCTAAAGCATGGAACAGCTGTCGTTTCTGCCAGCATTTCGCGTGATACGGCTACTGCCTTTTCGCTAGACTGAGCGATGAACCCTTCTCGTTGCTCTCCTTCCTTCGCTCCCAAGTAAGTGGCCTCCCCTCATGCTACGACAGCGCTTTATTAAGCCAAGCACGCTTCGCTACTGGCAAGTGGTCCTCTTCTTGACCATCCTATGCGTGACTGCTCTAACCAAGGCTCAGGCTGATGACGACAATCTTCTCCAACAAGTGCATCAATTTCTGTACGAAGAGACGCAAGCATTAGGCGAAGAAGTGGTGATTGATCTACGGCCACCGTCCCCACATTTGCCGGAATGCATCCAGCCGGAACCTTTTTTACCCAATGCTAATCAAGCCCCCTTGGGCCGTGTGTCCGTTGGGGTACGTTGCGGTGAAGACAGCCGACAAGTCCGCTACTTGCAGGCCCAAATTGATGTCATTGGTAATTATGTGGTGGCAGCAAGAGACATTGAGCGGGGCACACTGATAACGTCAAACATGCTCAATGAACGCGGTGGCAACCTTGGTGACCTGTCAGCTCAAGCGCTGACAGCCGAAGAAGATATCGTGGGCAAAATAGCTCAGCGCCCCATTCGCAGTGGCAGCGCCTTTTTAGCCCATTATTTACAAGCGCCTCATTTAGTTGAACGTGGTCAGCGCGTCACTGTCATAGCTCAAGGCTCAGCTTTTCGCGTTTCTCGTGAAGGCGAAGCGCTTGAAAATGGCGCTCTTGGTGAGCAAGTTAGAGTCCGTTTTGGTTCACGAGAAATCTTGACTGCTCGTGTCGCTGAACGAGGTATTTTGGTAGTGGATTTTTAGCGTGACGCCTAAAGTTATACCCAGCACTGCCGATAGTTATCTTTATACAAGCTATACTAAACGCAAAGCGCATCGACGCTGACGATGAGGCAGACGACGTGAATATTGATAACATTAATCCGCTGTTACGCTCTAACCAGGCTCAGCAGCGCGACGAAACGCAAAAAGCTAACAGCGTTACACCCGCTACACCGGGTGGCACAACACGTGAATCTACTCAACTGAGCCAATCTAGCATCGATGAATCTCAAGATATCGATAGCGCAAAAGTTGAAGAGATACGCGACGCCATTCGCGAGGGCCGCCTTGAAATGAACGCGGACCGTATCGCCGAGGGCCTAATTGCCAATCTTAAAGATTTATAAGGGGAGCCTGTAAATGAGCCTTGCATCCTTGCTTACCAATCAACAACAGCGCCTTGATTCTCTTATTTCGTTGTTGTCCAGCGAGCAAAATTTATTGACGCAAGGTGACATTGACGGTGATGCACTATCTCAAGTTGCACTAGACAAGCAGTCACTATTGGCAGAGCTAGAGCGTATCGAGACCCTGCGTCGCAATGTACAAGAGCGTCTTGGCTATGCCCAAGGAGCTAACGGCGCCAGAGCGGCTGCTCACGATGCAGGCTGTCATACGGCTTGGGAAAGCTTGCTAGAAAAGAGCGAACGAGCCTCGCGCATGAATGAGCTAACGGGGCAGATGCTGTCCGTACGCATGAAGCATAACCAAGCAATGCTGGATTATATCCGTCAAATTGCAGAAAAAACGCTTTATAAACCGGATGGCCGTAATAGCGCCCAACCGGGCAGAATCAACGCCTCCGCCTAATATATCTAATCTCTCGACAAACTCTCTGCATGACGTTTCAATGAAAGCCCTCATCAGTGGGATTTCAAAGGCTTATCATGTTCAATTTACTGCCTCACCATTATACAGCGATGGTTGTCGGCGCATCGGGGGGAATAGGCACTGCCATTATTAAGCAGTTACTCTCTACTCCGCATGTTGGTCACATTATTGCCGTTAGCCGCCAACCACCACGAATTGACGATCCCCGCCTTACTCACTTAATGCTTGATGTCTCTCAAGAGCAAGGTAGAAAGGCACTTCAAAAAGAGCTAGCTGCCCGACCCATTCACTTCCTTTTCAATGCCATTGGCATCCTTCATGATAAGGCGCAACAGCTGTTGCCTGAAAAGCGCCTCGATCAGCTTAGCGTCGAAAACCTAACCCAAACAATGAACATCAATGCTTTTACGCCGATTTTATTGCTAGCGGCACTGCAAGACTCTTTCAAAGGGACGCATCCGACAGTAATCTCCAGCCTTTCGGCGCGAGTTGGCTCAATCGAGGATAATCAGTTGGGAGGCTGGTACAGCTATCGTGCCAGCAAAGCAGCGCATAACATGCTGCTTAAGACAGCATCCATAGAACTTAAACGACTTAATAAGCAATCCACCGTGCTTTGCCTGCATCCAGGCACCACCGACACGGCACTCTCCAAACCCTTTCAAGCAAGGGTTCCTCACGAGAAGTTGTTCACGCCCACATTTGTAGCGGAGCAGTTGCTGGCAGTTATCGCCCAGCGAACGCCTGATGATAGCGGTACCTTTTGGGATTGGAATGGCCAACCTATCGATTGGTAAGAGTGAGGTGTTTTTCTTCCACGCACACAAAAAACCCAGCCGGGTGGCTGGGTTCTTCGTTGAATAGGTGCCTGACGATGACCTACTCTCGCATGGGGAGACCCCACACTACCATCGGCGCTAAGCGGTTTCACTGCTGAGTTCGGCAAGGGATCAGGTGGTTCACGCGTGCTATGGTCGTCAGGCGTAACTGTTAATGCATATCATGCTGACGAGCGTTTGCTCAAGTGTGTGCGTCT
>NZ_MINL01000001.1:2711356-2910408 GCF_001882345.1 Halomonas sp. QHL1 | reverse complement strand
TAATAAGCAATCCACCGTGCTTTGCCTGCATCCAGGCACCACCGACACGGCACTCTCCAAACCCTTTCAAGCAAGGGTTCCTCACGAGAAGTTGTTCACGCCCACATTTGTAGCGGAGCAGTTGCTGGCAGTTATCGCCCAGCGAACGCCTGATGATAGCGGTACCTTTTGGGATTGGAATGGCCAACCTATCGATTGGTAAGAGTGAGGTGTTTTTCTTCCACGCACACAAAAAACCCAGCCGGGTGGCTGGGTTCTTCGTTGAATAGGTGCCTGACGATGACCTACTCTCGCATGGGGAGACCCCACACTACCATCGGCGCTAAGCGGTTTCACTGCTGAGTTCGGCAAGGGATCAGGTGGTTCACGCGTGCTATGGTCGTCAGGCGTAACTGTTAATGCATATCATGCTGACGAGCGTTTGCTCAAGTGTGTGCGTCTCATGGTGCCGCCCTCGCTGTTGCTGGGGCCACACGCTGCGTATCCGGCTTTTTAATGTTGCGTCATCATTACGACCAGACCCCTTGGGTGTTATAGGGTCAAGCCTCACGGGCCATTAGTACACGTTAGCTCAACGCCTTGCAGCGCTTCCACACCGTGCCTATCAACCAGCTGGTCTCGCTGGGCCCTTCAGGAGGCTCTAGGCCTCAGGGATGTCTCATCTTGAAGGGGGCTTCCCGCTTAGATGCTTTCAGCGGTTATCCCGTCCGACCATAGCTACCCGGCAATGCCACTGGCGTGACAACCGGAACACCAGAGGGTCGTCCACTCCGGTCCTCTCGTACTAGGAGCAGCCCTTCTCAAACATCCAACGCCCACGGCAGATAGGGACCGAACTGTCTCACGACGTTCTAAACCCAGCTCGCGTACCACTTTAAATGGCGAACAGCCATACCCTTGGGACCGACTTCAGCCCCAGGATGTGATGAGCCGACATCGAGGTGCCAAACACCGCCGTCGATGTGAACTCTTGGGCGGTATCAGCCTGTTATCCCCGGAGTACCTTTTATCCGTTGAGCGATGGCCCTTCCATACAGAACCACCGGATCACTAGAACCTGCTTTCGCACCTGCTCGACGTGTCTGTCTCGCAGTCAAGCACCCTTATGCTCTTGCACTCAATGCACGATGTCCGACCGTGCTGAGGGTACCTTCGTGCTCCTCCGTTACTCTTTAGGAGGAGACCGCCCCAGTCAAACTACCCACCACACACTGTCCTCGATCCGGATAACGGACCTGAGTGAGAACGCCAATGATGCCAGGCTGGTATTTCAAGGTTGGCTCCCTCCGAACTGGCGTCCAGAGTTCAAAGCCTCCCAGCTATCCTACACAGGCAACATCAGCGTCCAGTGTGAAGCTATAGTAAAGGTTCACGGGGTCTTTCCGTCTAGCCGCGGGTACACCGCATCTTCACGGCGATTTCAATTTCACTGAGTCTCGGGTGGAGACAGCGTGGCCATCATTACGCCATTCGTGCAGGTCGGAACTTACCCGACAAGGAATTTCGCTACCTTAGGACCGTTATAGTTACGGCCGCCGTTTACCGGGGCTTCAATCAAGAGCTTCGCCTTGCGGCTAACACCATCATTTAACCTTCCGGCACCGGGCAGGCGTCACACCCTATACGTCCGCTTGCGCGTTAGCAGAGTGCTGTGTTTTTAATAAACAGTTGCAGCCACCTGGTATCTTCGACCGGTTCGGGCTTAGAGAGCAAGTCTCATCACCCTACGCCGGCGTGCCTTCTCCCGAAGTTACGGCACCATTTTGCCTAGTTCCTTCACCCGAGTTCTCTCAAGCGCCTTGGGATTCTCACCCTGACCACCTGTGTCGGTTTGGGGTACGGTCGCACATGATCTGAAGCTTAGAGGCTTTTCCTGGAAGCGTGGCATCAGTGACTTCCTGACCGTGGTCAGTTCATCTCGTGTCTCGGCCTTAAAAGGGTCCGGATTTACCTAAACCCTCAGCCTACTCACTTTCACCAGGACAACCAACGCCTGGCTCACCTAGCCTTCTTCGTCCCCCCATCGCAACCATGTCCGGTACGGGAATATTGACCCGTTTCCCATCGACTACGCCTTTCGGCCTCGCCTTAGGGGCCGACTCACTCTGCTCCGATTAGCGTCGAACAGAAACCCTTGGTCTTCCGGCGAGGGAGTTTTTCACTCCCTTTATCGTTACTCATGTCAGCATTCGCACTCGTGATACCTCCAGCAGACTTCTCAATCCACCTTCATTGGCGTACACGACGCTCCTCTACCGCTCATTCCTAAGAATGAACCCGTAGCTTCGGTACCTGGTTTAGCCCCGTTACATCTTCCGCGCAGGCCGACTCGACTAGTGAGCTATTACGCTTTCTTTAAAGGATGGCTGCTTCTAAGCCAACCTCCTAGCTGTCTGAGCCTTCCCACATCGTTTCCCACTTAACCAGGATTTCGGGACCTTAGCTGACGGTCTGGGTTGTTTCCCTTTTCACGACGGACGTTAGCACCCGCCGTGTGTCTCCCACGCGTTACTCACCGGTATTCGGAGTTTGCCTCGGGTTGGTAAGTCGGGATGACCCCCTAGCCGAAACAGTGCTCTACCCCCGGCGGTACTACGTGAGGCGCTACCTAAATAGCTTTCGAGGAGAACCAGCTATCTCCGAGCTTGATTAGCCTTTCACTCCGATCCACAAGTCATCCAAATCTTTTTCAACAGATCCTGGTTCGGGCCTCCAGTTGATGTTACTCAACCTTCACCCTGCTCATGGATAGATCGCTCGGTTTCGGGTCTATATCCAGCGACTGTGTCGCCCAGTTAAGACTCGGTTTCCCTACGGCTCCCCTATACGGTTAACCTCGCCACTGAATATAAGTCGCTGACCCATTATACAAAAGGTACGCAGTCACAGGACTAAGCCTGCTCCTACTGCTTGTACGCACACGGTTTCAGGATCTATTTCACTCCCCTCTCCGGGGTTCTTTTCGCCTTTCCCTCACGGTACTGGTTCACTATCGGTCAGCCAGGAGTATTTAGCCTTGGAGGATGGTCCCCCCGTCTTCAGTCAAGGTTTCTCGTGCCCCGACCTACTCGATTTCACATGATCAGATTTTCGACTACGGGGCTATCACCCGCTACGGCCAGACTTCCCAATCTGTTCGCCTAATCAGTCACATGCTTAAGGGCTGGTCCCCGTTCGCTCGCCGCTACTAGGGGAATCTCGGTTGATTTCTTTTCCTCAGGGTACTTAGATGTTTCAGTTCCCCTGGTTCGCCTCGTACACCTATGTATTCAGTGCACGATACTCATCTTATGATGAGTGGGTTTCCCCATTCAGAAATGCCCGGGTCACAGGTTGTTGCCACCTCACCGAGCCTTATCGCAGGCTACCACGTCTTTCATCGCCTCTGGCTGCCTAGGCATCCACCGTGTGCGCTTCATTGCTTGACCCTATAACCCGAAGGAGTCTGGATGTCGCAATGATCACGTTTCATTTTGCCGGATACGCTGACGCGTATCACAATTTAAGACGCACTTCTTACGAAGTGTTCTTGTCAGCATGATATACATTGTTAAAGAGCGACTGCTATACGCAGTGATAAGGCAACGCCATGGGCGTCTGGCTTATCACTGCGCATCAACAGCTATCTGATCAGGTAATTCATTGTGGACGCTTGCCAACTGTGACGCATCGTTTAAGGAGGTGATCCAGCCGCAGGTTCCCCTACGGCTACCTTGTTACGACTTCACCCCAGTCATGAACCACACCGTGGTGATCGCCCTCTTGCGTTAGGCTAACCACTTCTGGTGCAGTCCACTCCCATGGTGTGACGGGCGGTGTGTACAAGGCCCGGGAACGTATTCACCGTGACATTCTGATTCACGATTACTAGCGATTCCGACTTCACGGAGTCGAGTTGCAGACTCCGATCCGGACTGAGACCGGCTTTAAGGGATTCGCTGACTCTCGCGAGCTCGCAGCCCTTTGTACCGGCCATTGTAGCACGTGTGTAGCCCTACCCGTAAGGGCCATGATGACTTGACGTCGTCCCCACCTTCCTCCGGTTTGTCACCGGCAGTCTCCTTAGAGTTCCCACCATTACGTGCTGGCAAATAAGGACAAGGGTTGCGCTCGTTACGGGACTTAACCCAACATTTCACAACACGAGCTGACGACAGCCATGCAGCACCTGTCTTACAGTTCCCGAAGGCACACCAGAATCTCTTCCGGCTTCTGTAGATGTCAAGGGTAGGTAAGGTTCTTCGCGTTGCATCGAATTAAACCACATGCTCCACCGCTTGTGCGGGCCCCCGTCAATTCATTTGAGTTTTAACCTTGCGGCCGTACTCCCCAGGCGGTCGACTTATCGCGTTAACTTCGCCACAAAGTGCTCTAGGCACCCAACGGCTGGTCGACATCGTTTACGGCGTGGACTACCAGGGTATCTAATCCTGTTTGCTACCCACGCTTTCGCACCTCAGTGTCAGTGTCAGTCCAGAAGGCCGCCTTCGCCACTGGTATTCCTCCCGATCTCTACGCATTTCACCGCTACACCGGGAATTCTACCTTCCTCTCCTGCACTCTAGCCTGACAGTTCCGGATGCCGTTCCCAGGTTGAGCCCGGGGCTTTCACAACCGGCTTATCAAGCCACCTACGCGCGCTTTACGCCCAGTAATTCCGATTAACGCTTGCACCCTCCGTATTACCGCGGCTGCTGGCACGGAGTTAGCCGGTGCTTCTTCTGCGAGTGATGTCTTTCCTGCCGGGTATTAACCGACAGGCGTTCTTCCTCGCTGAAAGTGCTTTACAACCCGAGGGCCTTCTTCACACACGCGGCATGGCTGGATCAGGGTTGCCCCCATTGTCCAATATTCCCCACTGCTGCCTCCCGTAGGAGTTCGGGCCGTGTCTCAGTCCCGATGTGGCTGATCATCCTCTCAGACCAGCTACGGATCGTTGCCTTGGTGAGCCTTTACCTCACCAACTAGCTAATCCGACATAGGCTCATCCAATAGCGGGAGCCGAAGCCCCCTTTCTCCCGTAGGACGTATGCGGTATTAGCCTGGGTTTCCCCAGGTTATCCCCCACTACCGGGCAGATTCCTATGCATTACTCACCCGTCCGCCGCTCGTCAGCATCTAGCAAGCTAGATCTGTTACCGCTCGACTTGCATGTGTTAGGCCTGCCGCCAGCGTTCAATCTGAGCCATGATCAAACTCTTCAGTTTAAGATCTATGTGATCCTTACCTGCCACCCGAAAGTGACAGAAGCGGATCAAACTTGGCTCAAGGTTCAAACGAATTCATTCAAACTTACGTTTTCATGACCGCTTGCCTTGATATTTGGTGATTTGTCACCAACATCAGCAAGCGCCCACATGAATTACCTGATCAAATTGTTAAAGAGCTGTTTCGCTGTGTTTGACTGGCGAACCGTTGAACTGGCTTGCCGCAGCGGGGAACCATGATCAAACTCTTCAGTTTAAGATCTATGTGATCCTTACCTGCCACCCGAAAGTGACAGAAGCGGATCAAACTTGGCTCAAGGTTCAAACGAATTCATTCAAACTTACGTTTTCATGACCGCTTGCCTTGATATTTGGTGATTTGTCACCAACATCAGCAAGCGCCCACATGAATTACCTGATCAAATTGTTAAAGAGCTGTTTCGCTGTGTTTGACTGGCGAACCGTTGAACTGGCTTGCCGCAGCGGGGAAGGCGTATTCTACGCATTTCCTGGTGGTTGTCAAGGGCGTTGTTTTCGATGTGGTACTCGTAACATCCAAAACCGCGAGCTATCGCAAAAGCGGTAACCACTTGACAAACCAAGGCTTTTACACCTCATACACCGCTGGTAACGCTAGGCGTCCCCGGCAGCGGATGCGTACTTTACGGTTTTGCTGACGGGTTGGCAAGGGGTTTTGTAAGAAAATTACAGATTAGCAGCCTGTAACGAATGAAAGCCCTTCGGCACTACCCTCATTGGCGGTTACACTAGCCTTATCTACCACCTTACTGAGGTCCGCCATGAGCCACCACCTGCTAACTGTCGACTCATTAAACCGCGAAAGCGTTGATCATTTACTGCGTGTAGCTGCACGCATGGAGCCGATTGCTCAGCGGCGCCAAGTGACGCGAGTGTTGGAAGGGGCGGTACTCGGCAACCTGTTTTTTGAAGCCAGCACCCGTACGCGGGTAAGCTTCAATGCTGCCTTTTGTCGTTTAGGTGGCAGCGTGTGTGACACCACGGGCTTCACCTTCTCCTCTATGGCGAAGGGAGAGTCACTATATGACACTAGCCGTGTAATGAGTGGCTACTGCGACGCCATTGTAATGCGCCACCCCGACCAGGGTTCGGTGGCTGAGTTTGCTGCGGCGACGAATGTACCGGTGATTAATGGCGGCGACGGACCTGGGGAGCACCCTAGCCAAGCGCTACTTGACCTTTATACGATTGATAAAGAGTTTCAGCGCCTGGGTAAATCGCTGACCGGTGCACATATCTTACTTACCGGCGACTTGAAGTATGGCCGTACCGTTCATTCACTGATTAAGCTTTTATCACTCTATGACCCGCTGCGTATTACGCTGGTGTCGCCGCCGGACCTTGAGATGCCTTCCAAGCTGATTGACTTAGTTGCCTCTCGCGGCCACCGCATTGAGCAGCGCGACTCACTCGCTAGTGATTTTGCCGATTTAGATGTGGTGTACACCACGCGGATTCAGAAGGAGCGCTTTACCGATGAGATGAATGAGAGCTTCCAGGGACTCTCTGACGACTTTATGGTTAACCGCGACTTTCTCGATCACCGCTGCAGCCAAAGCACCATCGTGATGCACCCGCTTCCCAGGGATAGCCGCCCCGGCGCGAATGATTTAAACGTCGACCTTAACGGCGACCCGCGCCTGGCGATTTTCCGCCAAACCGATAACGGTATCCCCATGCGAATGGCGATTTTCGCGACACTGCTCAATGTCGATGAGCTAATCGAAAAAGAGCTACGCCCCGTGCGCTGGTTCGTACCGGCCCAAACGGGCACGCTGGATCGGTAAAGCGCAAAAGTTTAAGGGTAGGAATTTAAAGGTAGGACTTATAGAGAAAGGCGCCCGCCAGGCAAGCCTTCCTGGTGGGCGAACCAGCCCTCAAGAATAAGAATAGCCGCAATACCATCGACGCTATCTTGACGGTAGTTGCCTTTATGCCCCGCCTCGCGAGCAATTAGCTTGGCTTCTCGCGTGGTGCCACGCTCATCGACCATTTCACACGGTTTACCAAAACGGCCATGCAAACGATTACCGAATTTGCGGGCGCGGGTGCTCATATCTGACTCGCTGCCGTCCATATTCAGCGGTAATCCCACCACTAACAGATCCGGCTGCCACTCGTTAAGTAGCCGTGACACGACATTCCAATCGGGAATCCCATCCCGCGCCGTCAGCGGAGTGAGCTCGCGCGCACTGCGCAGCATCTCGTTGCCCACCGCCACACCGATACGCCGAGTGCCATAGTCAAAGGCCAGGATTAAGCGCTGCCCCGCTTCGGCCATCAGGCGTGCCCCGCGTCTCGGGTCATTAGGTTAAGATCAATACCCAGCAAACCTGCCGCCGCGGTTAAGCGCTCAACGGGCGGGGTATTGAAGAGCACGCTGCTCTCAGCTTCTACCGTTAGCCAGCTGTTCCCCTTCAGCTCCTCTTCCAATTGCCCTACTTCCCAGCCCGCGCAACCTAAGCAAACTAAAAAGTGCTCTGGCCCCTCGCCGGCAGCAAAGGCCTGGAGAATATCCATCGAGGTGGTCAGTGCAATGCCATCCTCCACCTGGATACTCGAATCCCACTGCTGGCTATCGCCAACGTGCAGAATGAAGCCACGGTCTTTATGCATCGGCCCGCCGTAATAAACCGGCGCATTACGGTGCGGACTTGTTTCACCGCCTAATTCCAGCTGATCAAACAGTGCCTCAAGCGTGATCTCTAACGGTCGGTTAGTAATCACCCCCATGCAGCCATTGTTATCGTGATCGCAAAGATAGATAAGACTACCGGCAAAATTAGGATCTTCTAAATGCGGCATGGCCATTAGAAAGTGATGTTTCAAACTTTGCATGCGTCTCCCACTGCCTGCTGGCATCCCGGCAGGCATAGCGTAATAAGTGTCATTATAAGAGTTAAGCCGTGCTTAGGCTAAGCGGCGCTCGATAGCATCCAGCAGCAAACCGGCAATATTGGTGCCCCGCTGATCATCTATTTCACGCACGCAGGTAGGGCTGGTGACGTTGATTTCAGTAATATAGTCACCGATCACATCCAGACCGACAAACATTAAGCCTTTGTCACGAATCATGGGCTGTACCTGCTGAATTAGCCAGTGATCACGCTCGGTAAGCTCGCGGCTGACGCCCCGCCCACCAGCGGCTAGATTGCCGCGGGTCTCGCCTGCTGAGGGTATCCGCGCCAGCCCAAAGGGAACGGGCTCACCATCGACCAACAGAATGCGCGTGTCGCCATCCTTAATTTCCGGCAAGTAGCGCTGGGCCATGATTTGCCTCTGGCCACGCAAGGTGAGCTGCTCGATGACCGCGCCGATATTACGACCTTCCGGGCCAACATGAAAAATACCGGTACCGCCCATACCATCCAGTGGCTTGAAGATTACATCGCCGTGCTCAGCGTGGAAGGCGCGCAGTACATCATCTCGGCTGGCCACGAGCGTGGGCGCGCAGCACTGAGGGAACTGCTGGGCAAATAGCTTTTCATTACACTGCAATAGCGCCGCCGTGGGGTTAACCACCAGCACACCCTCACGCTCAGCAAAGCCCAGCAGGTGCACGGCGTTAGTAAAATCGGCGTCGACGGGCGGGTCTTTACGCATCAACACCACATCCAGCTCAACCAGTGGACGCGCAGAGGGCTCGCCTAGGTCATACCAGTGATTTGGATCGCGATGCACCGTTAAAGGGCGCATATGCGCATAGGCTTGCCCTGCATTCAAGAAAAGGTCTTCCTGCTCCATATAGTGCAGGGTATAGCCACGCTCCTGGGCAGCCCATAGCATGGCCATAGTGGTGTCTTTCTTGTAAGCGATGTCGCTGATGGGATCCATCACAACGCCGAGATGCAGATTTGATTGGCTCATCGGGGGCACTATCCAAACATGAACAATAAAGGCCCAGTATGCCGCACTGCCCGCTAGGCTCCAACTACCCCAGCTAACTACTCGCTGAGTGCGCCAGGCACTAGGCGAATAGCGTCAGGCTCTAAAGTGATCAACTGCTGCTTATAAAGCCGACCAATGGCCTGTTTATAGGCGCTTTTACTTACCCCTAAGCGAGCTTTAACTTCATGGGCAGGACTTTTATCCCCCAGCGCCAGATAGCCGCCGCTTTCACGCAGTGCCTGCATTATCTTATCGCCCACCACATCTAAACGAGCGGCACCCGGCGGAAGCAGCGAGATATTTAGGCGACCATCTTCACGGCGCTGCTTTACATAGCCTTTGACTGATTGGCCACGGCGCAATGGCTGAGTAACGTCGTCCTGAAAAATAAGCCCCCAGTAGCGATGGTTCACTACTACTTTCATACCTAAATCAGTCCGCTCCGCCACCACGACGGCAACTTCGTCGCCCTTTTCCAAGGCCCATGCGTCATCGGTCAAAAAACGATCCAGCTTCATCGACGCCACCGGGCGCCCCTGGTCGTCGCTATATAGCATGACCAGTACACGTTTGCCGGGATCAGGACGAAACTGCTGCTCGCTAAACGGAAGCAACACATCTTTCGGCTGCCCCCACTGCAAAAACGCGCCGATGTTATTGACGGCCGTGACCGTTAGGTACGCCACTTCTCCCAACTGGGCGGCTGCATCGCTGGCGGATCGGGGGGATGAGTGTGACTCACGCACCATGGGTGTCGTCCTTAAAGAAAATAGATAAACATTATGGTGCCTAAGATAGATAAGGCAAAGCGCGGTAGGATGAGAGTGAAAAAACAGCTACGCTTGATGATAGAAGGCTTTAACTAATAGTAAGTACTTACAAATCACCAAAGTAGTGCTGCAACAGTGAAAGCGCCACCACTGGTGCCGTCTCCGTACGCAAAACCCGCGGGCCGAGTGTCAGCGGCGTAAAGTCAGCGGTTTGGGCAGCGGCGATATCGCTCTCGCTCAAACCGCCTTCAGGGCCGATAAGCAGCGCTACCGAAGCCGGGCGGTCTTGGCGATCAAACGCATTACCGGTCGCTAGATGCAGCATCAAGCGCAGCGGCTCTTGGCGCTCTTCAAGCCAGGCAGATAACGGCATCGGTGAATGCACTTGGGGCACCACTGCACGGCCACTCTGTTCGCAGGCGCTAGCAGCCACTGCCTGCCAGTGGGCGAGCTTTTTATCTTCACGGTCGCCCTTTAAACGCACGTCACCGCGCTCGGTATACAGCGGGGTAATCGCCGCAACACCCAACTCGACGGCCTTCTGAATGGCGTAATCCATTCGGTCGCCTTTAGAGATGGCCTGGCCTAAATGGACCGACAGCGGCGATTCACCACTGCCCGACCATACCGCTTCGACCCGCGCTAGCGTCTGCTTGCGGCTAACGTCTGCCAAACGCACCCCCGCCTCAAGACCTTGGCCGTCAAATAGCACCAGTGGCGCGCCTTCACCCATGCGCAATACGCGGGTGATATGGCGCGCTGGGCCGTCAGGCAGTACGACGTCAATGCCTGCTACGAAGGCAGCAGGCACATAGAGACGTGGCATTTTGCCATGCAGGGCGTACCAATCAGCGGCGAGCGTTTCTGACGACATCGCTTAGTGGGTATTCTCTTCTGCTTGCTTGGCTTCACGCTGCTTACGCTGGGCGTACATCGCTTCGAAGTTAACCGGCGCCAGCATCAGCGGCGGGAAACCACCACGGTTGACCAGGTTATCCACGCACTCGCGGGCGTAGGGAAACAGCAGGTTAGGGCAGAAGGCACCTAGGGTTTGATCCAACTGCGCACCTTCAATACCGGCAATACGGAACAGACCCGCCTGCTCAACTTCGGCCAGGAAAGAGGTGGTACCGGTTTCGTTGTCGTTCACCTGGGCGGTGACTTTGACTACTACTTCATACTGATCATCAGCAATTTTAGTGCTGGTCGTATTAAGATCCAGGTTCACCTTGGGTTTGAACGCCTGCTTGAACACCGAAGGTGAGTTGGGCGCTTCAAACGAAATATCTTTTACATAAATACGCTGCAGCGAGAATTTGAGCTGCGGTTTTTCGTCTGCCGCGGCACCCGCCTGCGGGGTGTTGTTATCTTCCGCCATGAGAAAACTCCTGATTGTTGATTAAATAAAGGTAGCGTTGCTTACTTTTTAACCACCGGAAGGCCGTCGCCTTGCCACTGCGCCATACCGCCTCTCAACTTGTACGCGCGCTCAAAACCAGCTTTGGTGAGCTTGGCCTGTGCGGCGCCGGAACTCTGGCCGTGCTTGCATACCACGATGATCGGCTGGGTTTTCACCTTATCCAGTTCGCTCATGCGGCTATCGAGGTTGCTTTGCGGTATGTTGCGCGCCCCCGCGATATGCCCGGCTTTGAAGTCTTTGTTTTCACGGATATCCAGCACCACCGCGTCTTCGCGGTTGATAAGCTGAGTGGCCTGCGAGGCGTTCAGCGCATTCGTGGAGGCACTGCGCGTTTCATAAATAATCCACGCTATCAGCACCAGCAAAAATGCCCCAACTAGCAGGGGGTGGTTCTGTACGAATTCGAACACCTGATCGATCATCGCGAACACAATCTCTTGGTCTATGCAGAAAAAAGCGGCCTAACCGCTGCCAAAACGCGACAAGTATACACGTCAGATAGCTTCCCGCGCAGGCCTTGATCATGACGCCTGGCAGTTGCCTGCGTTATGATGCCCCAAGCGTGCGCCTGTCGCGACCCCGAATTTTCGAGTCGTTCGGCTTGCCAATCTTAACGAGGTTATTTTATGGATACTTCTCGCACCCCGCGCCCCGTGGCGCTGATTATTCTCGACGGCTATGGCCACAACCCCGTCAGCGACCATAATGCGGTGGCCGCTGCCCACACGCCGACGATGGATAAACTGTGGGAAAGCCGCCCTCACGCCTTCGTTCATACCGATGGCCTTAACGTGGGTCTCCCCGAAGGCCAGATGGGTAACTCTGAAGTTGGCCATATGAATATTGGTGCCGGACGTATCGTTTACCAGGACTTCACCCGCATCAGCAAAGCGATTGAAGACGGTGACCTGGATGTTAATGACAACCTCACTCAGCCGATTGACGAAGCTGTCGCCAATGGCCGACCGGTACACTTAATTGGCCTGCTCTCCCCCGGCGGCGTCCACAGCCATGAAGACCACTTTATTGCCATGGCCGAGCTTGCCGCCCGGCGCGGTGCCCAGCGCATTTTTATTCACGCTTTTCTGGATGGCCGCGATATGCCACCGCAAAGTGCGCTGGCCTCAATAGAGCGCGCCAATGCTCGCCTGGCCGAACTGGTGGGCGCTGATAATGGCTTTGTCGCCTCGATTATTGGCCGCTTCTACGCCATGGATCGCGACAACCGCTGGGAGCGCGTCGAGCAAGCCTACCGCCTGCTCACCGATGGCCACGCGGAGTACTACGTCTCTAGTGCTGAAACCGCGCTTCGTGACGCCTACCAGCGCGGTGAAACCGATGAATTCGTATCGGCTAGCAGCATACCGCTTAAAGACGGTACAAAAGAAAATGCCGTTACTTTGCAGGATGGGGATGCGGCCATTTTCCTTAACTTCCGCTCCGACCGCGCCCGGGAGTTAACCCGCGCCTTTGCCGAACCCGATTTCAACGGCTTTGAGCGCCGAATATGCCCCAAGCTTGCCGGTAAAGGGCTGGTGATGATGACCCAGTACGCCGCTGACATTCCTGCGCCTGCCGCCTTCCCGCCGTCGGATCTTAACGACACCTTGGGCGAGGTCGTCGCCAAGCGCGGCTTGAAGCAGCTGCGTATTGCCGAAACCGAGAAGTACCCTCACGTGACCTTCTTCTTTTCAGGCGGCAATGAAGCCGAGTACGAGGGGGAAGAGCGCATTCTTGTGCCCTCACCGCGTGATGTGCGCACCTACGACGAAAAGCCTGAAATGAGCGCTTTTGAGATTACCGATAAGCTTGTCGACGCTATTGATGGCGGCAGCTTCGATCTCATCGTTTGCAATTACGCCAACGGTGATATGGTCGGCCACACCGGCGACTTCAATGCGGCGGTAAAAGCCATTGAGACCGTCGATACCTGCGTGGGTCGTGTCGTTGAAGCCATTGAGCGTGCAGGCGGCGCCTGCTTAATTACCGCCGACCACGGTAATGCGGAACAGATGGTTCATCCCGAAACCGGCGCACCGCAAACCGCCCACACAACGTTTGTAGTGCCCCTCATCTATGTTGGCGAGTCCGCTGCCACTTTAGAGGAAGGCAAGTTGTGTGATCTGGCGCCCACGCTGTTGACCATGATGAACCAGAAACAGCCCGAGGCGATGACGGGTAAGCCACTGATTCATTATAAGTAATGTTTATTTGGCGCTATTTGGCAATGACACTCATCCTAACGCTAAGTTATGCGTCAGCGGGCTTCGCTCAGCAGGATGAAGGAGCGGCGCGTCAGCAGTTGGATGCGGTCGGCCAGGAAATCGAGTCCGTTGCCCAACGCCTCAGCGCCACTGGCGAAGCCCGGGATAGTGCCGAACGCGAGCTTAAAGAAGTTGAAACCAAGCTTGCCGAGACTCATCAGCGCCTAGACTCGCTACAAGCTGAGCGCCGCCAGTTGAATGATGAAACGACCCAGCTCCGTCAGCATCGTGACCGACTGGAGAGCGAGCGTGCCGATCAATATGCAGCCTTAGGCCAGCAGCTCTCAGCGCTTTACCGTCTTGGCCCAACGCCACAGCTCAAACTGCTGCTTAACCAGGGCGACCCGGCCGAGCTTGATCGTATGCAGGCGTATATGAATCGACTGACCGAAGCACGCAATCGCCGCTTAAATGCTATCGCCCGCCTTGATACGGCGCTCGCCGATACCCAGGAGGAGCTCAGCGAGCGACGGGCCCGCCTTGATACGCTGGCCGATGAGTTAGAAGAGCAAAGCGCGCTGTTAGCACAACGTACCACCGAACGACGCGGCGTTGTTTCCAACTTGGATGACCGCTACGGCAGTGAAGAGGAGCGGCTGGCCGACCTCAATCAGAGCCGCGAAGAGGCCGAGCGAGTGCTGCGCAATATCCAGGCGGAGATGGCAAAACTTGCTGAACCCACGCCTACTACGCATATTGTAAGCACCCAAGGTGATTTGCCTTGGCCGGTACAGGGTTCAATCAGCAGCAATTTTCACCATCGCGACGGCGTTCACTATAACGGTATTGTGATTCAGGCCAGTGCGGGCACCCCGGTCACCGCCGTACACACTGGTCGGGTGGTATTCGCTGACTGGATGCGCGGGTTTGGTAACTTGTTGATTATCGACCACGGTGACCAGATCATGACGCTGCATGCCCACCTGCAGCAGTTTAGCGTCAGGCCTGGCCAGCAGGTCAGCCGAGGTGATGAAATTGGTCGCGTAGGTGATAGTGGTGGTCAAAACCGCGCGGCGCTCTACTTCGAAGTTCGCCGCGGCGGTGAACCAATTAATCCGCAGCGTTGGATTGCGCGTCGCTGACGGGATAAGCTGCATGACTATTGATGTCACAACGCCCAACGACACATTTTCAAATCAACATTTTCAATGACAGGGTGGCGCGCTTTAGCGCCACCTATCGCCCTGCGGAGTCTGCATGACGCTATCTGTTACCGGGGTATCAACCCCCGCCAAGCGCTTCTTGGCTACCCTGCTCCCGATTGTTTTACTGTCGGCCCCGCTACCGCTGCTCGCTCAACCAGTCGGTAGCAGCGCGACGGAAGAGCCTGCCTACGACCAGCTACCCCTGGAAGATATTCAGACCTTCGCCGAGGTGTTTGAGCGTATTAAGCGTGCCTACGTGGAGGAGGTCGATGACAGCACACTTTTACGTAACGCCATGCGCGGCATGCTGAGTGAGCTAGACCCCCACTCAGCCTACTTGGATGAGGAGGAGTACCAAAGCCTGCGGGAGTCAACTCAGGGCGAATTTGGCGGCATCGGCATCGAAGTGGGCACAGAGAATGGCCAGCTCATGGTGATTACACCTATCGATGACACCCCGGCTTCCCGCGCTGGGCTGATGTCTCGCGATATTATCGTTGCCATTGACGGCACTCCCACCGATAGCATGTCGCTACAAGAAGCCGTGACCTTAATGCGCGGCGAGCCGGACACCGAGCTGCGTATCAGCATACTGCGTTCAGGTGAAGATTCGCCGCGGGAATTTATCCTGACCCGCGAAGTTATTCGCAGCGAGAGCGTCAAACACGAGCTGCTTGAGCCGGGTTACGGCTACCTGCGCGTTAGCCAGTTCCAGTCGCGTACGCCGGAACAGGCCCGCGAGGCGCTTGAGCTTATGGCGCGTGAACAGGCTCTAGAAGGGTTGATACTCGATTTACGTAATAACCCCGGAGGAGTGCTACAGGCTGCCGTCGGCATTGCCGACCTGTTTCTGGATGAAGGCTTGATTGTGTATACCGAGGGTCGCCTCTCGGATACCGAGATGTCATTCTCAGCCTCATCCACCACGCCAGCTGCCGATGTCCCGCTGGTCGTGTTGATCAATGGCGGCAGTGCTTCCGCGGCGGAAATTGTTGCCGGTGCGCTTCAGGATCAGCGGCGCGGCGTGATTATGGGCACCGATAGTTTTGGCAAGGGATCAGTGCAGCAGATTATGCCGCTAGGCAATGGCGAAGGACTCAAACTCACCACGGCGCTCTACTACACCCCCAACGGGCGCTCAATTCAGGCCCAAGGCATTGAACCCGATGTGGACGTAGTGCGTGGCCGTTTAGAAGTAGCGGAAAGCCGTCGTGAAATTCGCGAAGCCGACCTTGAGGGCCACCTAAGCGCTCAGCAGGCGCCCCGGGATCGCCAGGAAATGGCCGAGCGGTTACTCGATGATTACCAACTCAGCGAGGCGCTTAATCTGCTTAAAGCACTCAATGTAGTCGACCGTCAGCGGCGCTGACGGCAGCGGGGTTTAACGACATCCTGATTTAACGGCAACTTAGCGGCAGGCGGCCGCGCTCTCCGGTCGCCTGTCGCATCAATACCCGCTTCAATGGTACCAACTGGTTCATGCCACTCATGCCCAAATTACGCGCCAGCGTCAACGCTGGGTCGTGGCTACCGAACAGCACTTTAAATCCCTTCATGAGGCCCAGCATGGCGCTGTTATCAAAGCGCCGCCGACGCTCATAGCGCCGCAAGGTGCTTAGCTCTCCCCAAGGCGCGCCGCGCTGCCATGCATGCACCACCTCTTCTGCCAAGACCGCAGCATCCATAAGGCCTAAATTGACGCCCTGGCCCGCCAGCGGATGAATGCTGTGGGCAGCGTCCCCCACCAGTGCGAAATGCGGCTGCACGTAGTGGCGGGCATGGCGCTGTACTAAAGGAAAGCGGTGGGCCTTATCGCAGACCGTTACCTCACCCAGGCGGTAACCAAACGCTCTACCCAGCGCCTCCCCAAGCGCTTCGCGAGACAATTCACTAAGCTCAGCGGCGTGTTCTGGCGTGGTCGACCATACGATTGAGCAGTAATGATCATTCTCTTCCACGGTTAATGGCAGAAATGCCAGCGGTCGGCCATCAATAAACGCTTGTCGCGCCGCGCCACCATGGGGTTTGACGCATTTAACGGTGGTTACCACAGCCTCCTGCTGCATATCGTCGCTGGCCACCTCAATACCGGCCATTTCGCGCAGCACCGAGTGGGCGCCATCAGCGGCGATGATTAACGGCGCGTGAAGTTGGCGCCCATCGTCAAGTATCAGCCAGTCGCCACTTGAGGCTTGCTTTGAAAGGTTAGCGCTGGCGCGTTGCAACGCCTGTAGGCGAGCGTCAAAAAATGGGGTGACATTGGGATGGTCAACGACCTGGCTATTGAGCGCGGCCAGCGTGACCTCGTTTTCAACGATATGGCCCAGCACCGCGACACCCGCCTCGTCGGCAGAAAAGGCAATTTCACCACTGCCTTCGGCATCCCATACCTGCATGCCTTGGTAGGGAGTCACTCGGGTTTTCTGCATCGCAGGCCAAGCGCCCAAATGGGTTAGCAAACGCTGAGAGACCGGCGTTAACGCGCTAACCCGCGGGGCTGGCAGTTTGCTAGTGGCATTTTCAAGGCTTAACGGCGCGGGCTTTGCCTCAACAAGCGCTACCTGCATGCCCGCCTGGGCTAACAGCGCACAGAGCGCAGTACCGACCATTCCTCCGCCCACAATGATCGCCTCAAAGCTTTCCGCCGGCGGCTTCGCAATGGATGAGTCCGTTTGCATAGCGTTCCCTTTTTCGTGGCCTAGGATGTGTAAGCTTAACGTTCTAAGCCCATGGCGCGACGAGCCAGCCCTCGCCGCAGCGGCCCAACCAGATTCAGACCGATTAACCCCGCCGCGCGGGCATGGGGCAACAGAGGAAAGGAGAGCCCAAACAGCCGTACTAGGCCGTCGCTAAAGCGGATCACGTTGGCGCGATCTCTGGAGCGCTGCTTTTCAAAGGCTTGCAGCGTGGTCATATCGCCCAACGGCCGCTTGGCCTGCTCTCCCTGCTCCAGCGCGTCGACCAGATCCATTACCCCGCGCAGGGCTAAGTTAAACCCCTGCCCCGCGACCGGGTGCAAGGCATGAGCAGCGTTACCTAATACCGCCAGGCCTGGGCGCACCGGTTCTTCAGCGGTAACCAGTGAAAGCGGATAGGCGTGTCGGGTGCCTACCCGGGTAAACCGACCCACCCGATCGCCAAAGGCACGCTGAAGTTGCAGCAGAAATTCACGTTCAGGAAGCGCCATGCGCGCTGTTTCGCTGCCGCTGGGGTGCGTCCAGATCAACTCCATGGCCTGGCCGGGCAGCGGTAACAGCGCCATTGGGCCTTGAGAGGTAAAGCGCTCGTAAGCGACCCCAAGATGAGGCTGGCTTACCCCTACATGGGCGATCAGCGCCGTCTGCTGGTAAGACTCATGGCGGCTGCCAATACCTAATTGCTCTTTCAGCCCAGAACGCCCCCCATCGGCCAATACCGTTAGCCCTGCGGTTAGCTGGCTGCCGTCTGAGAGCTGCAGCTCATGCCCATTAGCTACTGGGGTAAGTTGCTCAACCTTCGCCGGGCAGTGCCACTCCAGCGGCAGTTGAGCAAGCCGTTGGTGCAGCACACGGCCCATCCACGCATTGGGGATTACATGGCCCAACGCTGCAACGCCCAGCTCGTCAGCGCTCAGCCGTGTCGCTCCTAGGCGGCCTCGTTCGCTGATATGAATGCGTTTGATAGGCGTAGCCTCACCGCGCATCGCTTCCCACACCCCCAACTGCTGGAAGCGCTGGGCTGAACCTTCCGCGATCGCGCTGGCCCGGGCATCAAAACTGGGCTGCCAGGTAATTTCCTGCGGCTGAACAGCCATGGGTGCCGACTCAATGATCGCCACACGCCAACCATAGCGCTTAATCAGCGGCGCCAGGGCGCAGCCTAAACTGGCGCCTACCAGGCCCCCACCCACAATCACGATGTCATGTGTCAGCGCTCCCTTAACCGCCTGATTAGACTGCTGCATTGGCTTCTCCCGACCACGACGCCATCTCATGAAGAGGTAACAATAATTTCGTAACGTAATTTACATAAAGACCACTACAGGCATTGAGGGCTGGTTATTTTTTAGCCATCAATGCCTCAATTTCGTCGACCTGTTTAGGCACGTCTGCTGTCAGCACTTCGTGACCTTCGTTAGTGACGACCACATTATCTTCAATACGAATACCAATACTCTGATAGGCGTCAGGAATATCGTCATCGCTAGGGATATACAGGCCAGGCTCCACAGTGAGCACCATGCCTGCGACCAGTGGCCGAGGTGTTTGCTCATCCAGCCGGTAGGTACCGACATCGTGTACGTCCAGCCCCAACCAGTGTGACGTTGAGTGCAGGTAAAAGCGTCGATAACTCTCGTCATCGATACGCGCCTGTACATCACCTTCCAGCAGGCCAAGCTCAATCAGCCCGGCAGTTAAGTCATGCACCACGCCCTGATGGATATCAGCAAGGGTGGCACCCGGCTGGACGGCACTCACAGCGCGCTGCTGGGCGTTGAGCACCACCTGGTAGAGCGCTCGCTGGGCATCATTAAACCGCCCAGACACCGGAAATGTGCGGGTGATATCACCGGCATATAACTCAAATTCGGCGCCCGCATCAATTAGCACCAAGCCGTCTTCACACAGCGGTGCGCTGTTTTCAATATAGTGCAGTACGCAGGCGTTGGCACCGCTACCCACAATCGTACTGTAGGCAGGGCCACTGGCCCCATGCCAGACAAACTCATGCTCTAGCTCGGCCTGGAGCTGAAATTCGCTCAGTCCTGGGCGCGACACCTGCATGGCGCGCCGGTGCGCATGGGCAGATATCAGCGCCGCATGCCTGAGCAGGGCAATTTCAGCGTCGCTTTTGATTAGCCGCATGGCGTGAATCAACGGGCTGATATCCAGCCAACCTTTTAGCGGCGGCCGACCACGCCTAAGCCCGGCCTTAGCTTCCTGTAGAGCATCTTCAGCCATGCTGACAGCTTCAGCATTGTCTAGTGGCAGATAAAGCAGCTCGCGACCTGCCAACAATTCGGTCAGCCGTTCATCGCGTACTGCGTTTTCAAACGCCTGATCAATGCCGTATTCAGCGACCACGCCTTCGGCGCCCAAACGGCGCCCTGTCCAGGCTTCCATGGTGGGGTCGCGATCCTGGCAGAACACCACGCTTTCACCTTCAGCGCGCCCTGGGAGCAGCACCAGTAACGCATCCGGTTCGCGTATGCCCGTCAGGTAGTAAAAATCGCTATTCTGACGGAAGGCAAATTCACTATCCCGTGAACGGGTCATCAGCCCGGCACCGGGAAGCACCACCGCAGTGTTATCCGGCAGCTGGGTCATTAAGGCATCTCGACGGTGGCGATACTCGCCCACGCTGATCGCAGGGGGGCGAGGTAACAACGTAGGCAACACACGGTCGGGCAGCATAGCGACTCCTATCTAGGTAACGGGATTAGTGAACGGGCGCGTCGCTTTGTTCGACTTGCGGCATCCCTGGGTGCTGCTCGGTATACAGCAGCATAGCGGCCATGCGGGCATGCTCGGTAAGCGCAAACAGATCGTTTTCGTTTTCGGGGCTGTCGTCTATATCGGTGTCGATACGTCCTAGCGCCTGCAAGTCATCAATCGCCTCACGGAGCGCCTGCGACCAGCGCTCGCGCAATTCGTTGTCGGCCACTTCATCGACCACTTCGATAAAGCCCAGCGTCCACTCTTTCAGACCCTGCGCCTGCTCCCCTAAGGAGAAAAGCTCGTCGGGCAGCAGTGGCGTATAGTCCAGGTCGCTGGCGCTAAGCGCCTCTACGGTTTGCCGCCGCCAGCCTAATAACCGCTCCGCGCTTGCCTGATCGCGGGGCTGCTCAACGCCTAAACTCTGGCAGACTTCGTCCAGCCAAGCCTCTGCACTGACATCACGAAGCGCCAACAGTGCGCATAAGCGACCATCCAAAAAAGCCGGGGACTGCATGCTGCCATGCAGGAGAAAAACATCCGCCACGTCAGAGAAGTCCTGACGCTCATCAATTAATGACATCGTATTTACTAACCTCGTATTCACTGGGTGTGTGGGCGATAGGGTGGCGACAATGGTGCAAGATGCCCTCGCCCGCGCGTTGACCGCACACAAGCGCCTCTCTTATAGTGAGTGACACCTATCTTCCTATGCTGTGATGTTAACGCATTGGGCCCCTTGCTGGCCCGTGCTGGAGTCTTTGATGAGCAACGCCAAGCGGCCAACCAAAGAAATAACCCTGTTAGGGCGCGGCTATATCATCGCCTGCGACACGGGTGAAGAAGCTAAACTTGACCGCGCCGCGCGCTACTTAGACCGCGCAATGCAGGGTATCAATGCCCAAAGCAGCGTGCTGGGGAGCGAGCGGGTGGCGATCATGGCGGCCCTCAATATCACCCATGAGCTTCTCGAAGCCATGGATGAACACCGTGCCGGTGAAGAGAACCTGCACCGCTTGAATGAGCGCCTTGAGCGAGCATTAGCTAAAACACGCCCGTCTTAGGCTTTACCTGAAAGCGCTGCCAACGATCTAGGTTTAACCCAGACCTTTGGCATTAGCCGCCGCTCTGTTAGGATGACGGAGTTCTCTGGGGTGTACGCCAGTCGTTATAGTCCCTCGAGCCTATGCGTAATACCCAGGGGGCCAAATGCTAGCCAGGCCCGTGTGCATGTCCGTGCGTCGGAAAGCCTGACGGTCTGGCTGCGGCCACCCACCTGAACCAGTAGGTTCAGGGCCAGAATGACAGCGGCACTCTGGAGAACACCTATGTATTTGAAAGAATAGAGTATTGGAAAATATAGGGTATAAGAGAACATCTGCATGGAAAGCCTCTATCTGGACGACGATAAGCACGCGCTACGCCGCTTTTTACGTCACCAACGCCGAGCCCTTTCTAAGCATGAGCAGCGCCTTGCAGCACAGCGCTTGTGCCAACGATTGAAAACCCTGCCAGAAATCCGCCGCGCACAGCGCTTAAGTTTTTATCTGCCTGTCAACGGCGAAATTGATCCTACCCCGCTACTTCCCTGGCTGCGTCAGCGTAACGTCGATATCTACCTACCGGTTTTACGTCCGTTTAGCGCTAATCGCCTCTGGTTTGTTGCCTACCGTCCTGACACTCCAATGGTGAAAAACCGTTTTGGTATTTGGGAGCCTGACGCACGATTCAGCGCCCAGCGGCGCAATCGGCTGCCCGCTTGGGCGCTAGATACACTGATTGTGCCGCTAGTGGGGTTTGATGCTAACGCTAACCGTATGGGCATGGGGGGAGGATTTTATGACCGCAGCTTGGCGTTTATGCATCGCCCCGGCCCGTCGCCTACACTGATTGGCGCCGCCCATGCCTGCCAGCAAGTGGCTTCTCTGCCTGTGGAGCCATGGGATGTGCCTTTGCAAGCAGTGGTCAGTGACCTAAGTTGCGTACGCCGCCAATAAACCGCCCACAAAAAAGGCTGACCCCATCAGGGATCAGCCTTTCTTATCTGATATCTGTTACCCGGGTTAACAGTGGAGCTGCCGCGGTTGTCGGGGATTAACTACCTGACAACGCCTGTGCATAACCGGTCGCGAGTACCCCTAATGCAAACACCACCATCAACGCCATTACCATATCAGGCTTCTTACGCCGCATGCTGCTTCTCCAACACCCTTGTCGTTACCGAATGTGTGAAATCTGACACCCTTTACAGTCGCCAACAGGGTGGCAAACTTGCTTAATTTCGTTCACGACTATAGGGCGATATGGCCACTACTGACAACAGCTTGGATGATGTTTTCTAGCCTTATTTTAAACATTTTAGTAACGTTATGTTACTGGCTGCTCTGGCATCTAGGGTAAGCAACCACTTACACACATCGTTTTTACTCATTACTAGACCGCACTAGGCCATGAACAGTCGATAAGCTGGATTATCGCTCTCGCGCCAATAGCGGTAACCGATAGCGTCTAAATACTCTGCCACATGGGTTCGGTCGCCATTAGGCACTTGCATGCCCACCAACACGCGACCATAGGCAGCGCCATGGTTGCGATAATGAAACAGTGAGATATTCCAATCGTGGGGTAATTGCGTCAAAAAATTCATCAGCGCGCCCGGGCGCTCGGGGAACTCAAAACGGTACACTTCTTCTTCAAAACGCTCGCTAGGGCGGCCACCGCTTAGGTGACGAATATGCAGCTTCGCTAACTCATTTTCGGTCAGATCTTCCACTTGGTAGCCGCCTTCACGCAGCTTCTCGATCACTGCCAAACGGTCTTCACCGCCGGGCTTCACCTGGACGCCCACATAGATATGCGCTTCGCTGCTGTCAGCGTAGCGATAGCTGAATTCAGTCACCATGCGCTTGCCTAGCGTGCGGCAAAACTTTTTAAAGCTGCCGGGTTTCTCGGCGATGGTCACCGCCAAAATCGCTTCACGCTGCTCGCCTAGCTCCGTGCGCTCGGCAATGTGTTGTAGGCGATCAAAATTGGTATTGGCGCCAGAGTTAATGCACAGCAGTGTTTCGCCCTCGGCACCTGTTTGCTGGATATATTTTTTCAGCCCCGCCAGCGAAAGTGCGCCGGAGGTTTCAGCCACGGCACGGGTATCTTCAAAAATATCTTTCACCGCCGCGCACATTTCATCGGTATTGACGGTGATAACGCCGTCGATCAAGTCTTTCACTAGCGAAAACGGCACCTCGCCGATTTGCGCCACCGCGACGCCTTCGGCAAATACGCCCACTTGGTCGAGCACCACACGCTCACCCGCCTCTAATGCGGCTTTAAGGCATGCACTATCTTCAGCTTCGACACCAATCACTTTGATATCCGGGCGCAGGTACTTCACATAAGCCGCGACACCGGCGATCAACCCACCGCCGCCAACCGGCACGAAGATGGCGTCTAAGCGCCCAGCGTGTTGGCGCAGAATTTCCACGCCGATGGTGCCTTGACCGGCCACCACATCAATATCGTCAAACGGCGGAATATAGGTGTAACCGTGCTCTTTGATCAACTCTTGAGCATGCTCGGCTGCAGCGGCGAAGGCGTCCCCTTTAAGGATGACCTTGGCGCCTCGGGCGCGCACCGCCTGCACTTTGATATCCGGTGTGATACGCGGCATCACAATCACGGCTTTAACACCCATCAGCTTCGCAGCCATGGCCAGCCCTTGAGCATGGTTACCGGCGGAGGCGGCAATAACGCCTTTATCTTTTTGATCCTGGGTAAGCTGCGCCATTTTGTTATAGGCGCCGCGGATTTTGAACGAGAAAACCGGCTGTAGATCTTCGCGCTTAATCAAAATCTGGTTGTTGAAACGACGCGACAAAAAGGGAGCTGGGGAAATCGGGGTCTCACAAGCGGCTTCATAAACGCGGGCCTGGAGGATCTTTTTGACGGTTGCTTCGAGCATGCGGATATCCCAAGGGAAGAACGTGAACGGACAAAGCTTTAATTGGTAGCAGATTACGTATAGCGGCGTCTAGCCGCGTTTCCATCGGCAGGCAACGTTTAGGTCGCTATACTAGCGCCACTCACTCTCACTTCTAACTCTCCGCTGACTCACAAGGGTTACTATGAACCAAGCAATGAACCAGGATGAATTGAAGGCCGCCGTGGCAGACGCCGCCATTGCAGAAATTAAATCTCAGTTAGAAAAGGATACCATCTTAGGCATTGGCACCGGCTCTACGGCCAACCTGTTTATTGATCGCCTGGGGCCTTTGCGTCATCTTTTTAAAGGCGCAGTGGCGAGTTCTAAAGCGAGTGCCGAGCGTCTTGAGAAATTGGGCATTGAAGTGTTTGAGCTCAACAGCGTTGGGACTGTTCCTTTTTACATAGATGGTGCAGACGAAGTAAATGCTAACTTACATATGATTAAAGGCGGTGGTGCTGCGCTTACCCGAGAAAAGATTGTGGCTGCCTGCGCTAAGCGTTTTATCTGCATTGCCGATGGTTCAAAGTACGTGCCTAAGTTGGGTACTTTTCCGCTGCCGGTAGAAGTCATCCCCATGGCACGCTCTTACGTCGCTCGCGAGCTTGTCGCACTGGGGGCTGATCCGGTTTATCGCCAAGGGGTCATCACCGACAACGGCAATCAAATTATCGACTGCTATGAATTTATGATCGATGATCCAGTGGCCATGGAAGCGCGCATTAACGCTATCGTCGGCGTCGTTACCAATGGTTTGTTTGCCGCACGGGGTGCCGACGTTCTAATACTGGGTAAAGCGGATGGTATAGAGCGAATAACGTTACGCTAACCCCCTTGCCATTGTTTAATAAGTGCTTCTTATGTTGGGCCAACGTAATAAACTGGCCCAGCATTTTGTTGATAACGTCTCATCCTACACCGCCCTCCGCATTCGTATTAAAAAAACCCCTTTCTCCTTGTAGAAATATCAGTCTCCCGAAACTTGTATCTAAATGTAATTAAAACGACCATTAGAATACATTTTGTTTCAAAGCACGCTGATTAGCACCTTAGCTAACTCACGCTTTGTGCTAACCGGGAGAGGTCCCATGCTTACGTTTCCTCCTCATATCCTTGTCACAGGCGGTGCAGGATTTATTGGTTCTCATAGCGTTGAACTGCTACTTGAGAATAACGTTAACGTCCGGGTGCTGGACAACCTATCCTCTGGCCATTTAAGTAACCTTCCTTCACACCCGCAGCTTGAAGTGGTGGTAGGCGATATTCGTAATAGTGATGACGTTCATACTGCCATGCAAGGCATGACCCACTGCCTTCACCTTGCCGCACAGGTATCGGTTGCCAATTCCGTTGAAGATCCCATTGGCTCGGCAACACATAACATTTTAGGCGCCCTTAATGTTATGCATGCCGCAGCAACGGCGAAGGTCAGTAAGCTGGTATACGCTTCATCTGCTGCCGTATACGGCATCCCTGCTCAACTGCCGCTATTAGAGGAAGCAGATCTACAGCCTCTATCTCCTTACGGTTTGGAAAAATGGGTAGATGAGCGCTATGCAACTCTATTAGGTAGCCTGCATGGTCTACCCAGTTTAGGTCTGCGTTATTTCAACGTGTATGGCCCACGTCAGGATCCAAGCTCGCCCTACGCAGGGGTCATCGCGCGTTTTCTTGATCGGCTGATGAACCAACAAGCCCCCACAGTATTTGGCGATGGCCTCCAATCCCGTGATTTTATTTACGTGGGCGATATTGCAAGCGCCAATATGGCTGCGTTGTTTAGCCCTCAATGCGGGATATGTAACGTTGCTACCGGCCAACAGATTGATTTATTAGAATTAATTGACCTTCTTGGCCAACTTACAAACTGTCATCTAGCGCCGCAGCATCTTCCTGCCAAGGCGGAAGATATCCGTTACTCATGTGGCGATAATCAGCGTTTATCTGAATGGTTAACGATTGAACCAAAATGGTCCCTAAAAGAAGGACTAAGCGAACTGATTAACTATGTAAGAAAACCGTATTTTGCCCATGATCAGCAGATAAACCGGCGAGCCTAAGGAACACCTTTTTCCACTACTTTCCTTATTCTATAGGTGGTACTTATGGCTAAGCCATTGATTCGTGGTTTGCTGTGTTTGCTATACGGGCTTTGCTGCTCTTTTGCATACGCCAATGAAACAACTAAAGCGCCCAGCGTAACCTTCTACTACGGTAACGAACCGCCCGTTGAGCTGCTCTCCCAGTTTGACTGGATCGTCGTTGAAGCCGCGAATGTTGATCCCACTGAACTACGCTTGCTTGAACAGCACGGTGGGCAGCCGTTTGCTTACGTAAGCCTTGGTGAATTGGATGCCTGGCGTGACACTAATATCACCTTACCCAGCGCTGCCTTGGTCACAAGAAACGATGCGTGGGATAGCCAAGTTGCTGATTTAACACATCCTGCATGGCGTTCGTTTCTTATTGAGGAGCACATCCGCCCACTCTGGAACGCGGGCTACCGTGGGTTTTTTCTGGACACCATGGACAGTTACCGCTTATTCGCCCCTGACGGCGAGGAGGCTGAACGACAACAGGCGGCATCAATCGAGATCATTCAGGAGATTAGGGAGCAATTTCCCGGTATTAAACTACTGCTGAATCGTGGCTTTGAGATACTGGAGGATGTACATAGCGACATCGTCGGCGTTGCGGCGGAATCACTCTACCTGGGGTGGAACCCTTCTACCCAGGTGTATGGCGCCGTACCGGAAGAGGATCAAACCTGGCTTTATCAGCAGCTTGCTCGAGTGCGTGACCACTATCGCCTACCGGCTATCGCTATTGACTATGTGCCTGCCAATAACCGCGCACTCGCCAGAGAGAACGCGCAGCGCATTCACGCTGAAGGGTTTATTCCCTGGGTGAGCGTACCGCAACTGAATCAAATGGGCGTGGGTTTGATTGAGCCAGTGCCGCGCCGAGTATTGATTCTGTTCGATAAAGCCAAAACCCAAGCAGAGGAACTTGCCTACACTAACGCGCACAGTTATCTCGCTATGCCGTTAGAGTATTTCGGCTATGGAGCGGAGTATTTGGATGTTAATGGTCCCTTGCCCAGCGACTTACTGCATGGCCGCTATGCAGGCGTTGTCACTTGGTTTAATGAGCCCCTCACCAATGCATCTCACTATAGCGCTTGGCTACAGCGACAAATGGAACATGGCCTGCGGGTGGCAATTGTGGGCTTTCCTGGCGCTCCAATTTCTGGCGCATTAGGCAATTTAATGGGGCTACGCGAGATGTACGGGATAAGCCCCCAAGGGCTGACGGTGGCTGATCATGACGACTTAGCAAACTTCGAAGGTATGCCGCAGCCACTGCCGGTGCCGCAGACCAGCTACGAGTTTATCGGCAATGGACTAACCGCCCACCTAACATTACGCGACGAAAGTGGACGGCAGTTTGCGCCTATTGTGACAGGAGCGTGGGGAGGCCTAGCCAGCTACCCATGGGTATTTCAAGAGGCCAACGCGTTTCAAAAACGCTGGAACCTGGATCCCTTTGCGTTTTTGCAGCGCGCCTTGGCGCTACCTGATATACCCATCCCCGATGCCACTACCGAGAATGGCGCCCGCTACTGGATGACCCAGATCGACGGTGATGCTTTTGTCAGCCGTGCGGATCTTCCGGGCACCCCTTTCACTGGCGAGCTGATGCTTTCCGATATTTTAATGCGTTACCAAATTCCTACGACGGTATCCATCATTGAAGGTGAAATAGGGCCCGAAGGGCTCTATCCACAGTACCGCTCTTTATTGGAGCCCATTGCACGGCGTATTTTCGCACTCCCTTGGGTAGAGGTGGCCACCCACACGTTTAGTCACCCCTTTGAGTGGGAAAGCCTCAATGAAGACGATATGTCCGGACAAGGCCAAACCCGTGACCTATTCAATTACAACATGCCTATCCCCAACTACCGTTTTTCGCTGCGCCGGGAAATTGAGGGCTCTACAGATTATATCAACCGCAACCTGGCCCCCGCTGACAAACCAGTAAAAGTTGTGCTCTGGACAGGCAATGCACTCCCTCCCGAGCAGGCGTTGGCGATTGCTGACGAGCTGGGGCTGCGAAACTTAAATGGAGGCAACACCAGCGTTACCCATAGCAACCCCACTATGAGCCGCGTTTCCCCTATGCTGCGGCCCGTAGGGCGCTATCTACAGGTGTACGCACCGCAGATTAATGAGAACGTCTATACCAACAATATGCTGGGCCCGCTGTGGGGGTACCGCAGAGCTATTGAAACTTATCAACTTACCGATGAGCCACGGCGCTTAAAGCCTATCGATATTTATTACCACTTTTATTCGGCGGCAAGCCCAGGGGCGCTGCGTGCCCTAAATGAGGTATATGAGTATGTATTAACCCAAGAAACACTGCCGCTTTATGCCAGCGACTGGAGCGATGTGGCAACTCAGTGGTATCACACCGGTATTGCCCGACACCTAGATGGTGGCTGGATGGTTAAAGGGGCGGATCACATGCGTACCCTGCGCCTTCCTAATACTATGGGTTGGCCAGACCTGCAGCGCTCTACCAATGTCGCCGGCGTTCGTGAGATTACTTCTGGCCGCTATGTCGCCCTATCTGGGGAGAGCGATGCCACGCTATACCTCACACCTAACACACCTCAAACGCCCTATTTGCGCTACGCCAATGGGCGCATTACGGAGTGGCAAAGACACACTCCCAATCACATAAGCCTAAGTCTTGGCGCCGAACAAGTGCCCTTAAAGGTTGAGCTTGCCGCCACCGAAGGCTGCCAAGTAACGGCAGATGCGCGCCTGGAACAGCGTGGCAACAGCACTTTCCTAACCTTTGGTCGTTCACATGCTGAACGTATCGAGGTGAGCTGTGCTTCACGCTAAAACAAACGTTGGCTCTAAAAAAGCCGCAGCGGTAGGCCCACGGCGCCTCATCCGCCCCGTCACGCTGCGGCTGATTGCAGTGGTGATCGCCCTAACACTGGTACTGCTATTTCCTGCCCACCACCTGCTTAACCTGGAAAACAGCGACATCCTACCCAGCCGTATTTCGATTCTTTACTCCCAGGCATTGTTAAATGCCAACCCTGGCAATACCGAACTACGCATCAGCCTGGCGAAAAAGCTCTACCAGGTAGGTGAGTTTGAACTGGCAAAAGCGACCCTCGAACCATTACAATACTCAGACGATGTGGCCATTCAGTGGCTACGGCTTAGAATTCAGTGGCAGCTACTGGCGGCGATAGCGTATGACCAGCCGGAACGTCCGCAAGCGGTACAGCAGTTTCAGTCACAATTGCTGGCTTTCCAGACAAATGCTTCCATTCCCACAGCGTATTTAGAGGAGATGGCCTCTTATTGGCTGGCCATTGAGCAGCCCCACCAAGCTGCTGCACTTTATGAACGACTTGGGGAGCAAGATGATATAGAACGCCAATACCACTGGCTCTCCCTGGCGGGCTACTGGTGGTTAAGGGCGGGGTACCCAGAGCGTTCGGCGGCAGCTTGGCATCGCGCTTATCAAGTAGCAGAAGGGCCTATGCCCACTCTGGGCTGGCTAAACTGGTTGATTAGCCCCGCCCAGGCGCAGCAAACGGATGCCTCACCTGAATCTCCTCGGCGAGCAGCCGCGTTAGAGGCGCTGCGCTCTGCTCAGCAGGGCCAGCAGGACGATGGCATTAACTATGCCCGTGAATACCTCACCGCTTTTCCAAACGACCCGGAACTACTCGACTTGGGCATCCGGTTAGCGCTTTCCCATGAGCAGCCACAGCAAGCGCTGGAATGGTCACAGCAGTTGATAGAGTTACAGCCAGATATCTCGTTTTTGGAACGCCATGTCACCATCGCTTTGGGGCTTAACAAATTACAAAGTGCCCTTAACGCTATTAACCAGTTGCGCCAGCTTAATCCTGAGGAAACCGTTTATTTAGAGCAACTAGCCCAAACCCAACAATGGGCAGGTGATACCGCTGGTGCTATGCAGAGTGCCGAAGAGCTCGCACTTCAAACAGGTGAAGAGCGTCACAACCGTTGGGTGGTTACTTTGGCGTTAAGCGTTCGCGACCGCAATGTGGCCATTCAAGCCCTTTCTCGCCTAGAGCGCAATAACCACATCACCCTGGAAGACCGCCGTTTATGGGCTGATTTGCTGGAACAGCTAGGCGATCCCGATGCCGCCATTGCCCTTATTCAATCCTGGAAAGCCGCTGGCATTCGTGATGAAGCATTAAGCGTTCGACTCGCCACATGGCTGGAGCAAACTGGACGTTTGGATGAAGCCGGTGAAAGCTGGGCGGCATTAAACGCGCAGTACGGCACACGGCCTGAATTCGCTCAAGCGCAAAGCGAGTTATTAACTCAAAACTGGCAGCTTGATAGGGCCCTAACAGTATTGGAAAGTGCCTCTCCGCCTAGCGATAACCCCACCATGGATTACTGGCAGCAGCGGGCTGCCTTGGCGTGGCAGTTGGGAGATAGCGCTTCAAGCTTGGAAGCCTACCAAGCACTGTTTGAGCAGGATGCCCTGGATGAGGACGGTGCTGATCGCTTAATCCAGACCGCGGGGGATAGCAATGACCTTGAACTTGCCATGCGGGTGTCCCAACACCGCTGGGCTCAGGAGCGAGATGGAGATGCGCTGATTCAAATGCTCTATCTGGCTCAGCGAGAGCGAGAAAATGAGCTTACCCAAACGCTATTAATGATGGCGAATCAAGCACCCGAGCAGTTTGCACAATCGCCCGACTACTGGGCTGCGGTCGCTCAACAGGCTCTTATGCAGCGCGCCCCTGACGATGCTAGCGCCGCTTATCGACGCGCGCTTGAACTATCTCCCAACGATCCAAGCCTGCAGGCGGGCATGCTGTATGCTCTCGCCGCCTCAGGTGACGAAGCCACCCTGCGCCAGCGCCTCGGTGAGTGGCAGGCGCAGGCTGCGCATACCCCAACAATGATGAGCGCCATGGCCGAAGGGCACCGCTATCTGGGTGAACTAAGCCAAACGCTTGTCTGGTATGCCCAGGCCAGCGATGCGGGCGTACTGGACGCTTGGCAACAGATTTATTACGCCGATGCGCTTAGCCAAAGCGGTCAAGAGGCGCTCGCCTTTACACGTCGCGTCGCCGCCCTGGAAGAACTTGCCCCTGGGCTTATCAAAGACCTAGACACCCCACTAAGTACCGAGCAGCGCCGCGACCATACCCAGGCCATGTCGCTGGTCACCCAGCAGCATGGGCCAGAGAGCGTACGCGGCTGGTACGCCCAAGTGGTCACTAATGCTTTTGAAAGCGCGGCCCCCCAGCCAAGCGACAGTGAATGGTTATTTGATGCGCAGATGGCCATGCACCGGCCACTCCATGCACGCTATTTGCTGCTCCGCGCCCAAGCCCAGGGGCACGTTAGCCCCGCTTGGCAAACGCTCGCCGTGGCGTTGGAAAAAAATGATCGCGATACGCTTAAACAACTGCTTGATAGCGATATGGGGCGTGCCCTTTCCCTCACCGACCGATTAGCCATTATGCGCCAGTTAGACCGCCGGCAAGACGCTCAGGCGCTCGCTGAATCACTCAATCACGCTGGCCAAGATCAGCGCCTAGATATGGTTGAACTGGCCAATGAGATGCCGCACCGGCTGGCCACCACCGCGTCTTACCGGCGTCTGGGTGATCTGGATATCGACTCCCAGGAAGCTTTGTATCAAGTCAGTGGCGAGCGCTTATGGAGCGAGCTAGCGCTGGTACAACGCCAGTTGGATATTCCCCCTACCCAAGTGGACAGTGAAGGCCTCACTGATGAGCGCGGCGCTGAGCTCTCCCTTGGTTGGAACGGCACACGCCTTGATACCACCGTCACAGTAGGCCAGGTGCAAACAGACAGTGTTGACCGGACATATGGACGTGCGGCCCAACGCTGGCAGGCCACGTCACGCTTGGCAGGCACGCTCTATGGCGAGATTAGCCAGCTCTCGGACATCAATGACCGTATGCGTCTACTCGCGGTGGAAGACCGCATCGGTGCCCAGCTGGAGTGGTCCCCAACGGCACGTGACACCGTTACCCTGGATGCTAGCCACGTGAACCTGCGCAGCCGTGAATCGCGTAATAGCCTGGGCGATGGCTATCGGGTAGAGGCCGCACTGCACCATGCGCTGATAAAAGGCGCCACCCGCCAGTTAGAAGTGAGCCTGCTGGCGAACCACGCCGACTACACGTTAGACGATGACTTACCGGGCGATATTCTTCAGCGCCTGCCAACAGATTTTCAGCCCGATGATCTACTGACCGATCAATCAAGCTTTGTAGGCATGGGCGTCACCCTGCGCCGCGGCGATCCTTATAGCACAACGCCCTATGTTGGCTCTCCCACTATCGAATTAGGGCTGGAGGCTGGCTACCAGCTGCCGGATAACGATATTGGCCTTAATGCACGCTTCGCTGTAGGCAGTCGCCTGTTTGGTAACGACTCTTTAAGCCTGCGCTTGGAGGCTGATCAAGGGTCGGGTAGTGATGGCGATACCAATCTTGGCGTTTCACTCACCTATCAATACTTCCTAGGGCACTAACCATGTCTCAGACAACCCAACGCCGATGCCATTTCCACAACCACTGCTTACAGCGCCGTATTGGCGCCCCTGGAGATACCGCTATGCGCACTTACCTGTCACGACACCTGCTATGGCTTGTGCTGCTTAGCATTGCCCTTAGCACAGTTCTTAGCGGCTGCGCTGTTACGGACGTGCATCGGACAGAACCGCTTGAACGCCAAGTTACCTGGGCACTGCTGCCCCTTGCCAACCATTCTGAAACACCCTTGGCAGGACAAAAAGCTGAAGCAAGCTTGTCTACGCTGCTTCACCAGCAGGGCATCCGCTCGCTAACCCAAGCCCCGAGGGCGGCGCCCATGGGCCTACTGGAGCTGCCCAGCGACCAAGACTACCAAGCTGCTCTTAGCTGGGCACAGCAGCAGGGTGTCCGTTATGGCGTTACCGGCTCGGTAGATGAGTGGCAATACAAAGCGGGGTTAGATGGCGAGCCTGCCATCGGCATCAGCTTACGAGTCGTCGACGTTAATAGCGGTGAGATTATGTGGAGCGCCAGCGGTGCACGCACCGGTTGGGGGTTTAGCACCACTAGCGGCGTGGCACAAAAATTAATGTCAGATCTAGTCGATACTCTGCCCTTGCAGTAGTGAGGTCACCATGGCCACGCATATAGACGAACTACAACCTGCCCTACCGCCTCGTTGGCTGCGTCTGCTGGAAGCGCTGGTCATTACCCTGGCGCTACCGGTGATTGGTTGGCTGATCAATCCCGAAGACCCGCTACTGTTGGGCAGTGGCCTTACCTGGCTGTTAGCCATTGCCCCCTTATTGGTGGGCATGCGCTATGGCTTCGCGATGGGGTTCAGCAGCGCGCTGTTAAGCGTCGCCGTGATGGGCCTGGAGGGCTGGTGGTACCACGGCAGCCTCATCAATGACCGCGCTCAGCGTCTCCCCATTGCTATCGCCCTGATATTGGTGGGTATGGTGGCAGGAGAAATGGCGGATGTATGGCGGCGGCGGCTACAGCAAATGGCGATTATCCATCGAGCGCAATCAACCCGTTTAGAAGAGTTTGTGCGCCACTACCAGCTACTGCGCGTCTCCCATGACCAATTGGCAGAGCGTTTGGCCGCGAACCCCTTCACTCTGCGAGATGCGCTTAAAGCCCTTGAAGAGAAGTTTCAGTCTCTCAACCCTAGCCAAGAGCCTTTGACGAATCATGGTAGTGAGTTGCTTAATTTTTTGGCGCTTCACGCACGTATACAGCAAGCGGTGCTAGTGCCGATGGACCACCTCCACCGTTTACAGCCTCAAGCAGCGACTTGGTTTGGTGGCGAAACACCGCTTGATTGGAACGACCCTATGCTGCGTGCATGCCTTGAGCAGCGCCAGATGATCTGTCTTAGAAGCGCTATGGAGCAGGGCATCAATATTGACAATGCACCGCTACTGGCCGTTGTACCACTGATTGATGTAGAAGAGCGCATCTACGCAGTGGTCGCCGTTACCGCCATGCCGTTTATTGATTTTCATCGCGGCCATTTGCACCTGCTTGCCGTACTGGGTGCTCAATTAGGCGATATGCTGCACCACGCCCAGCACACACCTCAGGGGGGTAGCTATGACCGCCACGCAGTGGTTGCCCAATGGGTACGCCACGCCCGAGATTTTCAACTGACCTCGCTATTAGTGACCATCGACTTCTCCTCTCAACTCAGCAATGCGCAGGTTCAGCCTCTTATTAACACCGTGGTCAACCAGCAGCGAGGCCTTGACCGCAGTTGGGTTGTCACCCACGAGGGCCGCCCACAGCGCCTTTACGTACTGCTACCGCTGACGCAGCAACGTGCATTTGCCATTTATGCAGAACGCTTACAGGAAGTTTTCGCCTCCGAACCCGGCGTGGGCGAAGCCTGCCAGTACATCACTATTAACTACCAGGTGATCGATGGTGGCCTTTCGGCTAGAAAACTGTTACCGCGCCATGCTAATCAAGAGGTGTCCTATGCCCACCTCTAAAGCTGTCGAACCTGCGCGGTTTGCCTTTCTCAGTAGCATCCCATGGTTGGCCGCAGGGCTTGGCTTCGAAGGGTGGGCCGCCTACAGCTGGGCAGGCGATGTTGGCCTTCCTACTCTTTTACAACTTGCCTTGCACGTTGTAGGCAGCCTGCTTTTAGCCGAAGGGGTGAGGTTAACGTTACCGACGCACTACCAACGGCCAGTCTTTGGTATTGTGCTTTTGTTTTTCCTGCTGCTGTTGTTGTTTCCTGGCATTGCCCTATTAGGCTTATTGCTGGCCGTGGTACCCGCGCTCTATTTTGCTACTCCTCGCCATGCAGCCTACTGGCAGGCACTGGCATTACCACCTCTACCTTATCAACCGCTAACCCCTCCCAGGGCCGACTCTACGGCGATGCGCGAAGGCCTCACCAGCATACTAAGCTATTCCGGCAGCCCCGTTCAGCGTCAGGAAGCGATCTTGGCCTGCCGTCATTTGCCGTCCCGGCAGGCCATTGGACTGCTGCGTTTGGGGCTGGCCGACCACACTGACGACGTTCGACTGCTGGCCTATTCCATGCTCAGTAGCATCGAGCGTGATTTGGACGAACGCATTCAGCGGCTGGCTCATAAGCGGGAACAACACAGCGACCCGTTCGGCCACCATGCTGAAGCACTCGCCATGCTGAACTGGGAGTATGACTACCTCAAGCTCGCCCAGGGCAGCACAGCTCACTTCTATTTAACTCAAGCGCTTCATTACATTGATCTAGCGATTAGCAGCGCCAACTCTGCGCACCGACAGCTACTGCGTGGCCGCATTTGCGTGGCTCTAAACGATATTAATGGCGCTGAAGCTGCTTTTTTGCAGTGTGAAGCCTTAGGGTTGGATAACGATGACCTTGTCCCCTACCGGGCTGAGCTAGCGTTTCAAACTCACCGTTTCAGTGCACTTCGCGAGCAGCTTTTAAAGCTTAGCCCTTCCGCTCAACAGCACCCTGTGCTGTACCCCGTAATGGAGTATTGGCGATGACCTGGCCCACGCTTGGTAAACGTGATGCCCCCGCAGATGTGATTTTGCTGCTGGAAGGCACTTACCCCATGGTTCGCGGTGGGGTGAGTTCCTGGGTGGATCAACTGATTAGAGGACTGCCTCAGCTACGGTTTGCGCTGGTCTTTATTGGCGGGCGCCCCGACCACTACGGGGACATACTGTTTGAGCGGCCGACTAACGTGGTGCATTTAGAGCGCCACTATTTAATGGATGATCAGCCTAGTCTACATGCCATAAAAGCACGCAAAGGCAGCCCAAGCACGTTCAATACCGTGCATGAACTGCATGAAACGCTGCGCAACCCATCGCTTCATGACCAGAGCCGTGTGCTGTGTGACGTGGCCAAAATGATCGGTCAGCGAGGTGGCTTAAGCCAAGAGGATTTTCTGCATAGCCAAGCAGCTTGGCAGCATATTGTTGATCACTACCTCGAACACGTTACCGAACCCTCGTTTATCGACTACTTCTGGTCGGTGCGTAATATTCACGCACCGCTATTTCTGCTGGCGCGTATTGCCAAAGGTTTACCAAGAGGTCGCTGTCTGCATACGATCTCGACTGGCTACGCTGGCTTTTTAGGTGCGTTAGCACACCATATTCACCAGCGGCCGCTGGTGATTACCGAACACGGTATCTATACCAAAGAGCGACAAATCGATCTGCTGGAAGCGAAGTGGATCAAAAGCGCTACCGATGCACTCTCCCATGGCTTTCAAATCGATACCGGTTATATTCGCCAAATGTGGATCCGCTTTTTCCAAGGCCTGGGGCGGATGACCTATGCCAGCGCTGCCCAAATCACCACGTTACACGAAGGTAATCGCCTACGGCAGTTGCAGGATGGCGCCCCCGAAGCGCGCACTCGCATCATACCCAATGGCATCCATATTGAGCGCTTCGCGCCTTTACGCACTGCTACGGCCAACAACCAGCAACCGATTGTGGCGCTGCTTGGCCGCGTCACACCTATTAAGGATATCAAGACATTTATTCGCGCGATGCGCCAGCTCACCAGCCAGCTACCCGATGCACAGGGGTGGATTGTTGGGCCGGATAGCGAAGACCCCGACTATGCCCAGGAGTGCCGCGATTTAGTGGCTCAGCTGGGCTTAGAAAAAAGTGTTCATTTTCTGGGTTTTCAACGCACTGAAGAGATACTCGCCCAGGTGCGTCTTGTGGTGTTGACCTCCATCAGTGAGGCGCAGCCGCTAGTAGTGCTGGAAGCCATGGCGGCAGGGATTCCGGTGGTATGCAGTGACGTGGGAGCGTGTCGCGAGCTTGTCATTGGCGACCCGGCACACCAACAAGTGGCTGGGCACATCGTACCCATTGCCAGTCCCATGGCCACTGCCCACGCTATGCAGTTATTGCTAACTCAACCTAACGCTTGGCAAAACGCGCGTGCAGCGGGCATTGCCCGGGTAGAGGCCGAGTACACCGAAGCGTTAATGATGGCGCGTTACCACCAGCTTTATGAAGAAGTCATTGACCCACGTGCCGCACCGCCAAGCGCCACGGTTGCTCACCTTTTTTCAGCGCTCGGCATGCGCTAGCTTCTCGCGATGGGAGACAATTGATGGCTGGCATTGGTTTTGAACTACGCCGTTTACTCCGGCAGGACAGTTATTTCAGCCTGATACGCGCCTATGGTTACGCGGGTTTAATCAGCTCTGGGCCCTGGGTGCTTTCGATTCTGGCCGTTATGGCACTGGGCGTGCTCTCTGCCGCTGCCAGCCCTGGGAACAGCACCCATGTGACGGCATTTTTGATCTCGGTCACGTGGCTGGTTGCAGGCTCGCTGTTGCTTACCTCGCTGGTACAGCTTTTGTTTACCCGTTATGTCGCTGACCGGCTGTTTGAGAAACGCGATAGCGCCATTCTACCCAACTTATTTGGCCTGCTGACACTGGTCATACTCGCCGCATCCAGCATCGGTGGTGCTCTGCTATGGTTCACCTTTGCAGACACACCCTGGCTCTATCAGCTCGAAATGTTAATGAGTTTTGTGGTGCTTAGCATGATCTGGTGTGTCACGGTGTTTGTGGCGGGGACTAAAGCCTACCGCCAGGTACTCTTGGCCTTTGCCTGTGGTTACGGCACCACTTTTGCGGCGGGCTTATTACTTAAAGACTACGGTCTGGTAGGTTTGCTAGGTGGCTTTGTGATTGGCCAAAGCTTACTACTCTTTACCCTGCTGGTCATGGTGATTCGCCACTACCCAAGCGATCGTTTATGGGCCTTTGACCTCCACCGCGCCGGGCAGTGCCAGCACTCGTTAATAGCCATTGGGCTGTTTTATCAGCTGGGTATTTGGGCCGATAAGCTGGTATTTTGGTTCAACCCTGCCACTTCAGAATCGATTATTGGCCCGTTGCGGGCATCGCCTATCTACGATTTACCGATCTTTTTAGCTTACCTGTCAATCGTACCGGGCATGGCGGTCTTTATTATGCGCATGGAGACAAACTTTGCCGAAAGCTGTCACGCCTATTACGAAGCCGTTCGGGGTGGAGATACGCTTTTACATATCGAAGAGCTGCGCGGCGAAATGGTGGCCAGTGTAAGGCACGGTATTTACGATATCTTTAAAGTGCAGGGAATAACCGTGGTTGCTTTATTGCTCAGCGGCCCAGCGCTATTTACCTGGCTAGGCTTTTCACACTGGTATTTACCTCTTTTTAATATCGATATCGTCGCAGTAGGTATTCAAGTGCTGTTTATGGCCATACTCAACGTGCTGTTTTATTTAGACCGACTTAAACCCGCGCTATGGCTCTGCTTCTTATTCTTATTAGCTAATTTAATGCTGACGCTACTTAGCCAGTTGCTAGGGCCAGTATTCTATGGCTACGGCTATGCAGTTTCGCTGCTCTTTGTTTCCCTTGTGGGGCTGGCAGTACTGGATCATGAGTTTGAGCAGCTCACCTTCCAGACATTTATGTTGCAGCCTAGCAAATAGATAGTGATCGCTCACATTGGGCCAGCTCAGTGAGGTGAGAGCTTTTCAAGGCCATCAAGCGTACATGACAACGCTCCCCGATGGGCCCGTATCGTTTCCCAACCGGCGAGCCCTGCTTCTTGGGCCCGCTCAGGGTTAGCAAAATAGTCCGCCAGGGCCTCTGCCAGAGCATCGGGGCTATCTACTAGCGTTAGCGCTCCTGCCGATTGAAGCGGTTCAGCAACATCGGCGAAGTTCTCAATCGAGGGGCCGCTAAGCACCGGCCTACCTAGCGCCGCCGGCTCAAGCACATTGTGCCCGCCCAATGGCACTAGGCTCCCCCCCACAAAAGCCACCCGGCCTGCCGCATACAGCGTGGCTAGTTCACCGAGCGTATCCCCGAGGTAAACCTGCGTTTGCTTTGTGGCGGGCTGCTGTTGGCTGCGACGACTTAGTGTCCAGCCTTCTGTTTGGCAAAGTTTAGCAACATCATCAAAGCGCTGGGGGTGGCGGGGCACCAGCACCAGCAACGCATCAGGGTGACTTTTGAGCAATTGGCGATGGGCCTTAAGCAGTAACACTTCTTCGCCTTCTCGGGTGGAGCCCGCTACCCATACTGGGCGCTCTCCCCAATCTTGAAGTAAGTGCTTCCCCTCTTCCCGCGACTTATCCTGGCTAGCCATCTCAAATTTCAGCGAGCCGACGATGCGGGTGATATCCGTGCTGCAACCTAAAGCATTAAAGCGCTCGGCGTCTGCTGGTGATTTTGCAGCTAGCCAGCTAATCTCGGCGAGCGTGCAGGCCATCAGCGGGCGTAGGCGTCGGTAACGCGTAAAGGCGCGAGGCGATAATCGCCCATTGACCACTGCGATGGGAGTCCCCTGCTGGCGACAGGCGTGGATCAAGTTGGGCCATAGCTCGGTTTCAAACAGAATCGCGAGTTCAGGTTGAACGCTACGTACAAAGCGTTTGGTAGCGCCAGGAAAGTCTAGAGGCAGGAAGCGATGGGCAAGCCTTGCTTGATCGGCGGGGGGTTGCTCGCTAATGAGCGCTTGGGACTGTTCGGCGCCGGTGGCGGTCATGGTGGTGAGCAGCAGGCTATGCGATGGATAACGTGCTAGTAGTCCCTCAATCAGCGGTCGAGCGGCGCGAACTTCTCCCACCGAGGCACAGTGAAGCCAAATGCGCGGCGCGGGAGGCAGCGGCTGAAGGCGTAAACCCAGCCGCTGAAGACGCGAGTAAGTGTGCACTTGCTCACGCCAGACACGCCAAAAAATCAAGGGTGAGAGTGCATACAGCGCTGCCGAATAGGCAAGCCGAGGCCAGGCAAGTGTCGTCATTAGCGCTCGCGATCTAGGATAGAGCTAATCATCGCCGAGGTCGAAACGCCATCTTCAAAGCCCAACACTTTAACCTCACCTCCATTGGCGATAACGGCCGCGCCACCCGCAATATCTTCGGGGCGGTAATCGCCACCTTTGACCAATATATCGGGTAGTACCGCTTCAATCAGCGCTTGAGGGGTGTCGTCACTGAACGGCACGACCCAATCAACAGCCCCTAACCCCGCCAACACCTGCATGCGCCGATTTAAGGGATTGATCGGCCGCTTGGGCCCTTTCAAACGACCAATGGAGGCGTCATCGTTAACGGCGACGATTAAACGGTCGCCCAGGCGCTTGGCTTGCTCCAGGTAAGCCACGTGGCCAGCGTGCAAAATATCAAAGCAGCCGTTGGTCATGACCACCCGCTCACCGCGCAGTTGGGCGGCCCTTACAGCCTCTATCAACACAGCAGGCTCAATTACCCCAAACTCGGCTAATTTATCGCCGTGTAGCGCGGTGTAGAGCTCGGCGATTGAGAGCGTGGCCGTGCCCGGTTTGGCCACTACCAACCCAGCCCCCAAATTAGCCAACATCATCGCTTCAGGAAAAGCATGGCCCGACGCTAGCGCTAATCCCATTAGGCCAATAACGGTATCGCCCGCCCCTGTTACATCGAAAACTTCCTGCGCCCGGGTGGGTAAGTGAAGCGGCGCGTGTCCTTCACGAATCAGCGTCATGCCTTTTTCGCTGCGAGTAATCAGCAGCGCTTCTAGCTCCAACTCAGCACGTAGCGCTTCACCCCGGCGGGATAACTCTGCATCAGTCGTGCAATGGCCGACCACGGCTTCAAATTCAGTCAGATTGGGAGTGATTAAACTTGCTCCACGGTATTTGCTGAAATCATGCCCTTTCGGATCGATCAGCACCCGTTTGCCCTGGGCTCTTGCGTTGGCAATCAGGTTTTCCACCTGGTTCAGCGTGCCTTTGCCATAGTCGGAAAGGATCACTACGTCGCAGTTGGGCAGTGCTCTTTCTACCTGAGTCACCAGCTCACTAGTATCAACACTGTCCAAATGCTGCTCGAAATCCAGACGCAACAGCTGCTGGTTGCGGCTCATCACCCGCAGCTTAGTGATCGTAGGTATCTCGGCGCTACGCTGAAAGTAAGTACTTACACCCGAGGCAGTCAAACTGGCTTGTAGAATTTGCGCGTTTTCATCGTCTCCGATCACGCCCGCCAGCACCGCATTTCCGCCGAGGGAGGTAATGTTTAGCGCCACGTTGGCCGCCCCGCCTGGGCGGTCTTCAACATCTTCTACCCGAACTACGGGCACAGGTGCTTCGGGGGAAATCCGCGAGGTACCGCCGTGCCAATAGCGATCAAGCATGACATCGCCGACCACTAGCACTCGGGCATGTTCTAAGGCGGTTAAATCAATCTTCATCGGTGCTCCCTGCGCTGGAGGTTGAAGCGGTATGCGCAAGCAACGCATCCAACTTGGCAATAACATCGTCTGCTTTAATCAGCATCATGGCGCTTGGGTGGCGCACTCGCTGGCCCCAGCTCACTTCGTCTACCGATTTATGCAGATAAGTACGCACCGCTTCGGGGTATACGTTGACGGCAAACTCGCGCCACAAATAAGGTGCAGCACGCTGAGGATTGGTGGAGGCATAAAGCCCCAATGCGGGCGTTCCCATGGCATTGGCCATATGAATAGGGCCAGTATCCGGCGCTATCACCGCTTGGGCTTGATCGATTAGCGCTAAAACCCCTTTCAATGAGGTGCCGCCAATGGCATTAATCACACTTGCAGGCTGGCAGAGCGCTTCGATTTGATCGCCGATTTCACGCTCCAGGGCACTACCACCACCGGTTAAGACGCTTTTAAGACCGTGCTGCACCCAAGCGTATTCAATTACGCTCGCGTAACCCTCTACCGACCAATTGCGAAAATTACGCAGGCGCACATTGCTGCAGGGGTTAATCACTAGGTAAGGCGCCTCACCACTGATCACCTGTGCTTCATTACGTGCCGTATCGGGCACAGATAAATTCCACTCTAAGCGTTCGTCCTTTACCCCGAGCACCCGTGCGAAGTCCATAAATGACTCCAATACATGGGCATTGGGGTGCGGTGCAAGCTGATGCTGGGTGAACCAGTGCTGAGCATCTTTGGCACGCGCCTTGTCATAGCCAACACGTACGTTAGCCTTCAGGCCGAGCGATAAAACACTGGCACGTATGGCCTGCTGCATATGCAACAGCACATCGAAGCGCATATCGGCAAGCTGGCGCCATAGCGCACGCATACCGGCAATACCGGTGGCCTTGTCGTAAACAACGAACTCGACCCCGGAAAGCCCCGCCAGTAGACTGTGTTCTCCCTTACCGATAATCCAGGTAATGCGCGCATCGGGCCACTGGCGCTGCAACGCCCGCACCGTGGGCACGAGATTGCATACGTCTCCAAGGGCGGAGAGGCGCAAAATGGCAATGTGGTTAGGCTGAATAGGCAGAGAGGGCTTCATGCGCTTAGCGGCACTCCGGAAGAGAAATTGGCTGATTTTACATGATGTGGACAGTTTATGTGACGCGCCGGGATCACACCAAATGGATCCAGACCTATTCACTCACGATTACTGGTGTGAACGCGGATTAATTGTGGGCGAGGCCCCCGGTCGAGGTAATAGCCTTTTCTTGCAGGCAACACCTAAAGAACAATGGGCTCTCAGGCCTTATCGCCGTGGTGGCATGGTGGCTAAACTCAGTGAAAAACGCTACCTATGGACCGGCGCGGAGCAAACCCGGGCATTTCGTGAACTGCGCTTGACCGCCAAGCTTTTTGAGCAAGGGTTGCCGGTACCCCGCCCTGTAGCAAGTTGTGTTACCCGCTATGGGCTTACTTATGAAGCTGCGTTGATCACCGTGCGCATTGCGGGTGCCAAGGCGCTGGCCGAGCTGCTAGTCAACGATCAAGCCGATGAAGCGCTATTACACCGTGTGGGGGTTATGATTCGGCGCTTTCATCAAGCAGGGCTTGACCACGTTGACCTGAACGCGCGCAATATCCTAATCGATCCAACCGGTATGCCCTGGTTAATTGACCTTGATCGCTGCCGGCTTCGTACGGCAGGTAAGTGGCAAGAGGCTAATTTGTCTCGTCTTTCCCGCTCGGTGGCAAAGTTTAGCGCGCCTGACCAGGTCGCGTCTGTCATAGCACGTATTCATGCGGGCTATCATGAGGACTACACCGCACCTCGATAGAGCTCAATCAGGCGTTTGACGTGTTTCTTGTTGCTAAAGTGCTGCTCAACACGCGCTCTGGCGGCACGGCCCATTGCCTGGCGCCCAGTATCATCCCGCACCATGGTGCCCATCGCCGTGGCCCACGCATCGATATCATGCGGCCCGACCAGTACGCCCGACGCACTGTCGACCAGCTCCGGCAGAGAGCCGGTATTGGAGCCAATGATCGGCATGCCGCAGGCCATAGACTCAATGATCGTTAACCCAAAGGCTTCGTTTTCTGAAGGAATGCACACCATGTCTAGCACCGGCAGAATCTCGGCCAGATCGCTACGGTGTCCCAGGAAACTGATTTTTCCTTCAAGCAGGGTGCCAACAATCAACCCCTGAAGCTCTGCATAAAAACTCTCGACGCCGCCGGAGGCATAGTCAGTACCGCCGATGGAGAGTGCATAAAAATCAAGCGCAGGGTTAAGCGCCAACAACGCCTTGACCCACACGTCCTGCCCTTTGCCGGGTGTGACACGCCCAGGCAAGCCGATCACCACTGCCCCGTCGGGCACACCCAGCGCGTCACGTTTGGCCCGGATCGCTTGAGCGTCATGGCACGGCCTATACGTGCTGATATTCACCCCATGGGGCAGACAGATCACGTGCTTTGGCGGCACGGGCAAGTTACTGACGTTACGCTGATGGGTAGCCTGGCTAATAGACAGAACGCGATCTACCTTGCCATAGGCAAATCGGTGATAGGGGCTTTTCTTGGTTCTGCGCCCTCCGACATGGTCGGTATACAGCACGTTGATATTCGGCATCAGGCACTTCAACAGTGCACTTAGCCTTAAATCGCTCGATTTATGGCAGTGAACGACCTTCACGCCCTGATCGATCAGCCAGCGGCGAATGCCTAATACGTTAGCCAGTGCTGCCAGGTTGCTCTTGAAGGCCTTGTACGCCACACCATTAAGCTGCATGTATGCTTCTACCTTGGTATTTTCAAGGCAGATGCCAATAACCTCCCAGCCCTCTTCCTTTAAATCCTCGATGGCTCGGTCGACATAGATCTCCATTCCTCCTTTGCCACTCGACATACACAACTGCAGCACTTTATCTGTCATTCCGTCACCACTCATACGCACCGTTAAACAATGAATACAATCTCTTGTAGTATACAGGCTGCAATTAATAGGGCTTTAACCATGGCGAAAAAATTGCTCGTTGTTCGCAACGACAAAATCGGCGACTTTATGCTGGCCTGGCCAGCGTTGGCGTGCCTGAAGCGCGCATCGCCTGCACCCCATATTACGGTATTGGTTCCCGCCTATACCGCGCCACTGGCAAGCGCCTGCCCCTGGGTCGACGACGTGATCATCGACCCAGGCCCGCAAGCAGATAAAGCGGCCCAGAAGAAGCTGCTGGATAGCGTCAAGGCTGCCCGGTTTAATGGCCTGCTGACGCTTTTCTCAACACCGAGAATTGGCTGTCTGGGCTGGCGGGCTGGTATCAGCCTGCGCGTGGCGCCGGCGACCAAATGGGCGCAACTGTTTTATAACGTGCGCATCCGACAGAGGCGCTCGCGTTCAGAAAAGCCCGAATATCAATATAACGTTGATCTCGCCTGTGAGCTGCTTGCCCGCCTTTCACTTAGCTTGAATACGCTGCCCGACCCGCCCTTTTGGCCCATGGATGACGTTCAAAGAAATGAGCAGCGCAAGCTACTGGCAAGCTGCATTGAACCGCACCCCGCCGCCCGGCTGGTGGTGGTACACCCTGGCAGCGGCGGCTCGGCGGTGAATCTTTCGATTGATCAGTATGCCGCGCTGCTGGGTAGTATTACCCGACAGTTGAGTGGGGCGTTTGCCGACTGGCTAATTAGCGCAGGCCCCGGTGAAGAATCGGCCGGCCAAGCGCTGATTGAACAGCTAGCCTGTATAGGTATTGCGGCCAGACGTCTACCTGCCAGCGCTAGCGTAGCTGATTTTGCTCTCCAACTGGCGGGGGCGGATATGCTGATTGCCGGCTCGACCGGCCCGTTGCATATTGCTGGCTGCTTGAACATTGCCACGGCCGGGTTTTACCCGGCCAAACGCTCGGCAACGCCATTGCGCTGGCAAACCTGCAACAGCGCCGACAGGCGCCTAGCGTTTAGCCCGCCAGCCACGGCAGACCAGCAGGATATGTCGGCGATTGATATTGAGGCGGCGGCTCGGCGGATTTCAGCGTTTCTCAGCAGATGATGTGCGAGTGCGTATCCAGAGATCAGCGTACTTGCTGAACGTGGAGTGCGCCGAGAGCAGGGCCAGCAGAAAACCCTGCCTGCCATCTTTAAAGCCCGCTTTAAGCACATACATCTTGAGAAAACAGGCAATCCCATGGGTGACGCCGCTGCCCAAAGTAGCGGTTTTGCCCTGGGCGGCACGTTGCTCCGCCCAGGCCTGGGCATAGTGGGCGGACTTCTCCAAGTAGTGGCGCAAATCGCGATAGGTGTAGTGTAGCAAGTCACCGGAGAGTCGCTTGACGGTTAACTCCTCCGGCACCACCAGCTTTTCGTGTACCAGCGCAGCGTTATAGAAGGCCTGCGCTTTGGGATATAGACGTAGTACCCTGTCCGGATACCAGCCAGAGTGGCGGATAAAGCGCCCGAAGCACCAGGAAAGACGACTAGCGCTGTAAACGGCGGTTGGCTGCTGTACCGCCTTCAGGATACTGTCGCGCAGCTCCGGGGTTACCCGCTCATCGGCATCCACCATCAATATCCACTCGTGGGTGGCCTGCGCCTGTGCCCGCTGGCGCTGTATGCCAAAGCCCTGCCAGTCTGTGTTCACGCTTACATTATCGGTGTATTCACGCGCAATGCTACAGGTGTCGTCCTGGCTTCCCGCATCCAGCACGACAATCTCATCAACCCAGGCAAGCGTATCCAGACACTCACGTAAGTGATGTGCTTCATTTTTCACAATTAAAACAGCAGAAATTGACACGGTTCACCTTCGCCAGAAAAGTGTGTAGGCGCGTAATAAAACGTATTTTATCAAATGAGGATCTAGTTTCATGCTAGCAAGCTCGCACAATAAATTGGCTTCTGTGCCGATAACATATAGTAGGTTTGTTGACAGCTTAGCTTGTAATACCTGAAGGTATGTCTGCATCTACATTATTCAGGCTTACATCTTGGCTGTCACTAACAATTCCTAGCTTCAGCTTATATCATAAAGCTGCCATGACCCTATAAAAAATGTTTAATTTATCTATGAGCGCCATGGCGTGCTCTTCTTAACCTATAGAATTGTATACGCCATGAGATTACACTTACGCATTGATTTTACTAAACTAATTATGAAGATAGCACCTTATAAATCAATAAAATACATCAAGCTTTTATACATTTATAAAGTTTAGCTCTTATTTTCTGATTATATTTGTATTTCTTTGCTGCTTATTCCATTTCCCCTCTGGTTTATCAACGTATTGAAAATACTCATTGGTAAAGCTACCCTGGTTGACTGCATAGCGATATGAAACAGTAGGAACCACCGTTTGCTCTAGACACTCCTGAAACACGCCGGGTCCTGTAAGGTAAAAAACATTTTCTGAGCTCTCTGTATCAATATTATCGACTATTTTATCTATCATTATTTTTAAATTATCGTTACCCGCTCGACTAGCAATGAAGTAATTACTAAGCTCTTTTCTTCCAGTGATGATATAGAGCTCTTCTTCGTTGCCAAGAATATCTCCAAGCGGCCATACTAAGTGGGCATCAATGTCAAGATAAACACCACCAAATTTATTTAATACAAGCAGCCGCCAGAAATCAGCTTGGGCAGCCCCTATCTGTAGAGATTTGTAATATGAAAGCTCTTTTGGATAAAAAGTAGATACAAAATCTCTACGTGATTCAGTAATCATAAACCGGTATTCATAGCCAGGGGCCATTATACGATTAAACAAATAGTTCACATATACTGGCAACGTAACTTTGTCTGTGAAATTGGTTTGCCATATTGTCTTGGGAATAAGACTACCGTCCGGCTTAGACAAGAGTGGCTTAGCATATGCAGGAATCTTGAATCGTTTATCAGGAAGCAGCCAATGAAAAGAATAACTTAGCATTTTAACTATATTAGCCAACAGCTTAACAACTCTGCTGAAAGTTAAAATCAATATTTTCTTCATGCAAATAATCCTTTAAAATTAGGCTGCAGCCATAATTAATCTTATGGCAACAATTCAGTGCCCGTAAGCATTACTAAAACTTTCACTGAATGATAAACTCTTCGGTACTCTAAAGATAGCGCCCCAGGATTACCTGCGAACATGCTCGCTGTAGCCCTATTATGGCTTAGCTTAAATAGAAGGGCAATTGGCTCATCAGCAGCCGCGTTTGATAAAGGATGATTCAACAGCGCTTCCGACGGAGCTGCTTTCTCAGCCTCGGCTGCCATACTATTAATGTCGCAGATTTTTCTGGAAGTGGCCAACTCGGCTTGTAGCAACTACCGTTTTTACGCACGAGGCAGTGAGGAGCGACGAAACACCTTGCCTATCTTTTTGCCAGTGGTCTGCCGTGCAGTTCGTTCATAGGAAATACTTTTTCCCTCAAAGCAGCCGCAGTCGTGATTATTTAGGGCAATCGAGCCGCCAAAGCAAGCATTGCACAGGGAGCTAAATGCCTTTGTGTAGGAAAATTTAGCTGAATGATAGGTTACCTATGGATCCTCGTACTATTCGAAAAATAGCGATCGTCACTATAGGCCTCTGCATGGGCTATACCGTCACGGTACTGACTCGCCTGCCCTGGTGGACGCTCTTTTTTGTAGCGGCCGCATGGATTGGTGTGGGGCTTAAGCTACGCTGGGGCCAGCCTGCCAATGCCCGCTACCGTAAAATGTGGCCATGGTCGCTTGTACCGTTAAGCCTTTGGGGTGTTTACGTTTACCTGGCGGACAGCTTTGGCATTGTCGATCTGGGTGCAGTGTTTTTTCACCTTCAGGCGGGCATGGCCGAGCACGGTGGCGCAGGCAAAATGGTCTCCGCAGTGCTCTATACGCTGATAATGATCGGTGTACTGGCAGCCGTGACGTGGTTATCACGCCATGATCAGCGCTGGCGGTTAGCCGAGCGCTTTTTCGCTATTTTGTTATTGGCTAGCAACCCGCTACTTTATGGCATAGGACAACGCAGCGCGGCCATTGTTACCGATGACGGCGCTTGGCTGGATCGACGCTACAAGCCACCTCCGGCCGAGGAACTTAGAGGCGCTCCTAACTTACTCATTCTCTATTTGGAAAGCATTGAGCGCACCTACTCCAATGAAATATTTGGGGATGCCTACGCCAATCTCAACGCGCTAGGGGAGCGGGGTGCCGTCTTTGAGGGCGTGCGTCAGATGGATAATACGGGCTGGACGATGGCGGGCATGATTGCCAGTCAGTGCGGCGTGCCATTGATGCCCGCCGGGCTCCTTCACGACAGCCAGTTCGATCCGCTTTCCAAGGTTGTACCTGGAGTCGATTGTCTCGGCGACATACTGGCCGGGCAGGGTTACCAGCTGAGCTATCTAGGTGGCGCCAGCACACAATTTGCGGGTAAAGGTTTGTTCTACCGCGGACATCAATTCAGTATGGTGAAAGGACGTGAAGATTTAGAGCCCCTTCTAGAGGATCCTGAGTATGTGAATAGCTGGGGGCTTTATGACGACACGCTTTATGACATCACCGCCGATGAAGTAAGGCGCTTAGATAAGCAAGATAACGGCCCATGGGGTGTGATTAGCCTGAATTTGGCAGGCCATGCGCCCAATGGTTACCCCTCTCAGTCGTGCGTAGAAAGGCAGGGTGAATTTGACGGTCAGGATATTCTTTACTCAGTCGAGTGCGCTACTTGGCTTGCCCGAAATTTGGTTGAACGTTTGGAGTCCGAGGGTCTTCTCGATAATACCTTGGTGGTCATTCTCAGCGACCATTTGACGATGCGCGTTTCTGTGTGGGATCAACTGACTGCATTAGATCGCGACAACACGCTGGTTATGCTAGGTAACAGTATTGAGCCTCAGCGTATTCGCCGGGACGCTACCATGCTGGATGTTTTCCCCACCATACTCGATGCGATGGGCTTTCATTTGGAGCGCGACCGCGCTGGATTGGGTACGTCGCTTTTCAGCAGTAACCGTACGCTGGTAGAGGCCCACGGCATCGAAGTGCTTAATGAGCGTTTAAGAGAAGAGACGGCGCTTCAGCACCGCCTTTGGGAGGGCATCTCCCCTCAACGGCGCGATGATCCCGATGAGCCTTCTCAAGAAGCCTCTCAAAAGCAAACCCTAGAGACGCCTGCTGACGTGGCAGACGAAGTTGAGCTCACCCATTAACGATGACGCTCTCCCACTGATGAGCCGCGTGAATCTGTTGATAGACTTGCTCAACGCTGAGCTGATTAAGGCAATTGGTGTGCCCTAACGGGCAGGTACGCTGAAAGCAGGGCGAGCAGGAGAGCGCTAGGTAATGAATGACTGCGTTATCGGTCAAGGGCGGCGTGTAGGCGGGCGATGAGGAGCCGTATATTGCATGAATACGTACGCCTACCGCTGCGGCCACATGCATTAATCCCGAGTCATTAGTGACTACTTGCCGACAATCCGCCAGCAGATCAACCGCATCGGCCAGCTGCGTTTTACCGCACAGATTATGGGCATGGGAAAGCCCCCGAGTAATCTCCTCTCCCGCCGGATGATCCTTTGCCCCACCGATTACGCGTACTTCAAAGCCCTCATCCACCAGCCGTTTGGCTAATGCATGAAAATAACTAACCGGCCACTGCTTGGCGGGGCCGTACTCAGCGCCGGGCATCATGCCGATCGCCGAACGCGATGAAAGCGAGTGCGTCAGCCGTAAATTGACCAAATTATCGCGGTCTATCTGCAGTCGCGGCTTTGGCAGTGCAAAGTCACCGCTAGCCGCCTCTTCCTGGGGTAAGCCAAGCGATACAAAGCGCTTTACCGTTTGATCAAGCACCTGCTTGTCGAGCTTGCGGCGCTCTTTAAGGAGCCCATATCGGTGTTCCCCTAAAAAGCCTATGCGCTCTGGAATACGCGCCATAAAGGGCACCAGCGCTGCCTTCCAGGAACGTGGTAGCACAATGGCGCGGTCAAAGCGTCCACGCAGGCGGTTGGCGAGTTCGCGGCGGCTGGCTAAGCCAAATTCACCGTGCCCCACTGCCAGTGGCAGCACTTCATCCACTTCGGGCATACGCTCTAAAATAGGCTGTGACCACGCGGGGGCAACCACGCCTATCGTCGCGCCTGGCTGACGAGCTTTTAAGGTCATAAACAGGCTTTGTGCCATGACCATATCGCCCACCCATGAGGGGCCAATCACCAGCAAGCGCTGATTTGAGTTAGCCATTTAACCACTCCAAGTAGGCCTTCACCCCTTGAGCAACGGTTTTGAACTCAACATCACAGCCGCTCTCGCGTAACTGGCCAATATCGGCACGGGTATAGCTTTGATAGCGTCCTTTCAATTCTTCGGGGAAGGCTATGTAGTCGATCTCGCCTTTACCGTAAAAGTCGATAACCGCCTCGCCAATGGCTTTAAAAGGCTCAGCCCGACCGGTGCCAAGATTGAAGATGCCGGATTGACCAGGATTATCCAAAAACCAGAGATTCACATCGACCACATCGCCGACATAAACAAAGTCCCGGCTCTGCATACCTGCTTCATAGCCGTCATAGCCGCCAAACAGCTTGAGCGTTTCGCCATTACGAATTTGCAGGTGGTTATGATAGGCCACACTGGCCATTTTGCCCTTATGCTGCTCACGAGGGCCGTAGACATTAAAGTAACGAAAGCCAACTACTTGCGTGGTTAACTCGCCCCAGCGCGAACGCACGTGCTGATCAAACAGCAGCTTGGAATAGCCGTATACGTTAAGCGGCTTTTCGCACTCAGGCACCTCTTTAAAGACCTCGCTACCGCCATAGGTGGCGGCTGACGAGGCGTATAAAAAAGGAATACTCTGCTGCTCGCAGTAATTAAGCAGCACTTTGGAGTACTCGAAGTTATTCTCCATCATGTAGTGGCCATCCCATTCGGTAGTATCCGAGCAGGCGCCTTCGTGGAAAATAGCATCGATCTTAGGTAGATCGACGCTTTCACCGCGCAGGGCAGCTTTGACCCTGGTGAGGAAATCATCTTTATCGAGATAATCCGCCAGCGTGCAGTCGGCTAGATTGACGAATTTGGTACCGTCCCGAAGATCATCAACCACCATCACGTCATTTCGACCACGGGCGTTCAATGCTTTGACTATGTTGGCCCCGATAAAACCGGCACCGCCTGTTACCACAATCATACTGTTCTCCTTACCTAAAGCGGCTTGTTGGCATACTTGCCTATAACCCATCTGCCTAGGATTGTATACTTGACGCCTTATGAATTCATGGCCAACGGTGCTTTCCGCGATGAGTGTCTCGACAAACCAATCGACACCCGATGTGTCGACCTTTCAAGGCTTGATCCTTGCTCTGCAGCAGTACTGGGCAGAACAGGGTTGCGTCATCCTTCAGCCGCTCGATATGGAAGTCGGCGCGGGCACCTTCCACCCCGCTACCTTCCTGCGGGCGATTGGTCCCGAAACCTGGAATGCTGCCTATGTTCAGCCTTCCCGTCGCCCCACTGACGGCCGCTATGGCGAAAACCCTAACCGCCTTCAGCACTACTATCAGTTTCAGGTAGTGATGAAGCCATCGCCGAGTAACTTACAGGATCTCTATCTGGGCTCTCTCAAACGCCTGGGTCTTGATCCGTTGGTTCACGATGTGCGCTTTGTCGAAGATAACTGGGAATCCCCTACTCTTGGCGCCTGGGGCCTGGGCTGGGAAATCTGGTTAAACGGCATGGAAGTCACCCAGTTTACCTACTTTCAGCAGGCTGGTGGCATCGAATGCTACCCAGTGACCGGCGAACTGACCTATGGGCTTGAGCGTATCGCCATGTACCTTCAGGACGTCGACAGCGTTTATGACCTCGTTTGGGCCATTGCCCCCGATGGCAGCAAAGTGACTTACGGCGATGTCTACCTGCAAAACGAACGCGAGCAGTCCACCTACAATTTCGAACATGCCGATGTTGACCAGCTATTTGCTAACTTTGATCATCAGGAAAAAGAGTGTGGCAAGCTGCTCGCTGCCAGCCTGCCGCTACCGGCCTACGAACAAGTTCTGAAGGCATCGCACACGTTCAACTTATTAGATGCCCGTCACGCGATCTCGGTCACTGAGCGTCAGCGCTTTATCCTACGCGTTCGCACTATGGCCCGGGATGTCGCCACTGCTTACTTTGAGTCGCGTAAGGCCGAAGGTTTCCCCATGGCGCCAGAAATTCTTCGCCGAGAACTGTTACAAGAGCTACTCGCCGATCAGGGAGACAACTAATGGCTGTTAATACGCTTTTACTAGAACTCGGTGCAGAAGAGCTACCGCCCACGGCTCTGGATGCTCTTTCCGATGCGTTCGCCGCGGGAATAGAGAAAGGCCTGCAAGAAGCCGATGTTCCCTTTGCCAGCGTTACCGCTTTTGCGACGCCACGGCGTTTAGCGGTACAAGTGCGTGAACTGGCCGATAAACAGCCTGACCGAGACGTTGAGCGCCGTGGCCCAGCGCTGGCGGCTGCCTTCAAAGATGGCGTTGCCACTAAAGCCGCGGAAGGCTTTGCCCGCTCTTGCGGTGTAAGCGTAGACGAGTTGATTCATTTAGAAACCGATAAAGGTACTTGGCTAGGTTTTCGTGAACAGCAGCAGGGAGAATCTATTCAAGCGCTGCTACCCGCGATTATCCGCAAATCAATCAGCACCCTCCCCGTGCCCAAAAACATGCGTTGGGGTACTTCACGGGTTGAGTTTTCGCGCCCTGTTCACTGGTTGGTAGCACTTTACGGTAGCGATGTAGTGGCCGCAGAGGCGCTTGGCCTAGAAGCTAGCTGTACGACCTACGGTCACCGCTTCCACGCCCCTGATGCACTTCAGCTGGCCCACGCCGACGAGTATGTGGCTACGCTGGAAAATGCCTATGTACTGGTGGATCGTGAGCAACGCCGCGAGCGTATCCGTGAGCAGGTATTAGCAGAAGCCGAAGTGCAGGAGGCCAATGCCGTTATCGACGAAGACCTTCTGGTAGAAGTGAGCGGCTTGGTGGAATGGCCGGTCGCCCTGACTGGTAGCTTCGATGAGCGCTTCCTGGAAGTACCCCCCGAGTGCTTGATCTCCTCGATGAAGGCTAACCAGAAATATTTTCACCTGCTTGACGACGCTGGCAAGCTGAAACCACTATTTATCACCATTGCCAATATCGACAGCGCTGACCCCGACCAGGTGATTGCCGGTAACGAGAAAGTTATTCGCCCGCGCCTAGCCGATGCAGCGTTTTTCTACGACACCGACCGCAAGCGAACGCTTGCCTCGCGCATTCCCCAGTTAGAGAGCGTGGTATTCCAGCAGCAGCTAGGCACCCTCGCGGATAAAGCTCGCCGTAGCTCAGCTATTGCGACGTTTATTGCCGAGCGTATTAATGGCGACGTGGCTCATGCACAGCGCGCCGTAGCGCTTGCCAAGTGTGATCTTGTGACGGAAATGGTGCTCGAATTCCCAGAACTTCAGGGCATTATGGGACGCTACTACGCGCAGCAGGATGGTGAACCCGCGGAGGTTGCCCAAGCCCTTGAAGAGCAGTACCTGCCGCGCTTTGCTACCGATACGATTCCCCAAAGCGCTACAGGCAAAGCACTAGCCTTGGCGGATCGTCTGGATACCCTGGTAGGCATCTTCGGGATTGGCCAACGCCCTACCGGTGCAAAAGATCCTTTCGCGCTACGTCGTGCTTCGATTGGCGTACTTAACATTCTGGTCAAAGGCGATCTGGATCTTGACCTGCGCGAGCTGCTGGCGGTTGCCTCAGAGCAGCACCAGGGTCTGCCCAAGGCTGACGGTCTGGTTGAGGACGTGCTGACGTACATGCTTGATCGCTTCCGCGCCTGGGGCCAGGAAGAAGGCATCAGCGCTGAAATGTACCTTGCCGTGCGTGCACGCCCCGTCACTAACCCGCTCGACTTCGCTCGCCGCCTGCGCGCTGTGAAGGCCTTTGCCCAGCGGGATGAAGCCGCAGCGCTGGCGGCGGCTAACAAGCGTGTTTCAAATATTCTAAGCAAACAGGAGCATGACGGCAGCACACAGGTCGATCAAAACTTGCTGCAGGAAGATGCCGAACGGGCGCTGTTCGACGCTGTTACAGGTAGCCAGACGCAGGTGGCACCGCTATTTGCTGCGGGGGATTACCAGCGTGCACTCGACGCACTTGCCACCCTGCGAGATCCTGTGGATGCCTTCTTTGACCAAGTAATGGTGATGGCGGACGACCCGGCTATTCAGCGTAATCGATTAGCACTTCTTGCTAGCCTTCAAGCGCTGTTTTTAGAAGTCGCCGATATTTCGCTACTCCCTCAGTAGTCGTCGGCTCATTGTTCGCAACCCAAGCCCAACCCTAAAAGGTTGGGCTTTTTATTGTTTGACGGGAGTATGTGTTTCACGTGAAACACTTTTGCCAGATCAGGGTAAGATAGTTTTAAAATTGGCGGCAGAAAAGCGTCCCTGGCAACCGTAACAATAGGATCTCTATGCTAAATGCCGAAAAACTTGTCATTCTTGATCGAGACGGCGTCATCAACCATGACTCTGATAACTACATCAAATCTCTCGACGAGTGGGTGCCCTACCCCTCTTCCATCACAGCCATTGCCCGACTCACACGCGCGGGATTCACCGTTGCCGTCGCAACGAATCAATCGGGCATCGCCCGTGGCTATTATGATGAAACAACGCTCCATGCGATGCATGAACACTTAATTGCGTTAGTCGAAGCGCAAGGTGGCCATATCACCCATATCGCTTACTGCCCCCATGGGCCAGACGATAAGTGCTCATGTCGTAAACCATTACCAGGAATGCTGCTAAACATTCAACAACTCCTCGGGCTAGAAAGCTTAACAGGGAGCTGGATGGTCGGTGATAGCCTACGTGATTTACAGGCGGGCGAAGCAGTAGGTTGTAAAACAGTGCTGGTGAGAACAGGAAAAGGGGTTAAGACGGAGCAAAAAGGGGCTGACCTTGAAAAGGCCCTAATCTTCGATGATTTAGCACAATTTGTTGAGTGGCTAATTGATAGCTAAATAGTACCGTGCAAATAACTTGACAGCTCTACTTTGACTGCACGCGCCCCTCTCCTTTCTGCCACAGCTTCTTCCTACCAAAAAAAGCGCCGCTATAAAATACATAGCGGCGCTTATTATCATGGTGGCATTAAATTATGTCGAGATTAATGCTCGTTAACGTAGTGTTTCACGTGAAACATCTTAACGAGCGCTATCCATCTTATACGTCTAAATTCGCCACCAGCGCATTGGTTTCGATAAAGTCGCGACGTGGTTCAACGTCGTCACCCATCAAGGTGTTGAACATCATATCGGCACCCACGGCATCTTCGATCGTCACCCGCAGCATGCGCCGAGTTTCCGGATCCATTGTGGTATCCCAGAGCTGGTCTGGGTTCATTTCACCCAAGCCCTTATAGCGCTGGAACGACAAACCACGCTGCCCTTCCTGCATTAACCACGCCAACACTTCAGAGAAGTGCGATACAGGCTTCTGACGTTCGCCACGGGCAATATAGGCGCCCTCTTCCAGTAAGCCATCCAAGGTTTCGCCCAACGCGGCGATGCCCCGATAGTCAGCGCTTTCAAAGAAGTCGAGACCCCACGTATACTCAGTCGTCACACCGTGAGCAACTAGCGATACGGTCGGTAAGAAAAGCCCACGCTCAGAATCTTCTTGAAGATGGAAGTGATAACGGGGCCCACCTTCATAGGCCACCATATCGTCCATAATCTTCTGCAGCTCGGCTATCCAGTTCTCCATGGTAACGCGATCTTTCAGGCTTTCTTCACCTTTAAGTGCCGATGCATGAACGATCTGCTTAAGCACTTCATTGGGATAAACCCGCGACAAACGATCAATCCGCTTCATCACATTACGGTACTGATTTACCAGTGTCTCAAGCTGTGAGCCCGAAATACCCGGCGCATTGGCGTTAACATGCAGGCCTGCGCCGTCTAGAGCCGTCGTGGTTAAATAATCCACCATCGCCTGCTCATCTTTCAGATAGAGCTCTTGCTTGCCGCGCTTAATTTTATAAAGTGGCGGTTGAGCGATGAAGATATGACCTCGCTCGATCAATTCCGGCATTTGACGGAAGAAGAACGTCAATAGCAACGTACGGATGTGCGACCCGTCGACATCAGCATCGGTCATGATGATAACCGAGTGGTAACGCAACTTATCAGGGTTAAACTCTTCACGACCAATGCCACAGCCCAGCGCCGTGATTAGCGTGCCCACTTCTGCAGAGGAAAGCATTTTGTCGAAACGTGCTTTTTCGACGTTGAGGATTTTACCTTTGAGCGGCAAAATAGCCTGAGTACGGCGGTCGCGGCCCTGTTTGGCACTGCCACCCGCCGAGTCACCCTCCACCAAGTAAAGCTCTGATTGGCTAGGGTCTTTTTCCTGGCAATCCGCCAACTTGCCTGGTAAACCGGCAATATCCAATGCGCCTTTGCGGCGGGTCATATCGCGCGCTTTGCGGGCCGCTTCACGGGCACGCGCTGCATCCAACATCTTATTGACGATCGCCTTGGCTTCGTTAGGTTTTTCAACAAGATACTCAGAAAAAAGGCGACTCATTTCCTGCTCAACCGCTGTCTTCACTTCACTTGAAACTAGCTTATCTTTCGTTTGAGACGAAAACTTAGGATCCGGCACTTTTACTGAAATGATCGCGGTCAGGCCTTCACGGGCATCGTCACCGGTCGTATTGACCTTGGCCTTCTTAAGCAAGTTTTCTGCTTCAATATAGTTATTGAGCGTACGGGTAAGACCTGCCCTAAAACCAGCCAGGTGTGCTCCGCCATCTCGCTGTGGAATATTATTGGTATAGCAGAAAATGTTTTCAGTGAACGCTTCGCTCCACTGCATGGCCACTTCTACTTCAACGCCATCTTCACGAATAGCGTTAAAGTGGAATACCGGATTAATCACACTCTTATTGGTATTGAGGTGATCAACAAAGGCTCTCAAACCACCTTCGTAGTGAAATAGCTCTTCTTTACCGCTGCGCTCATCCAGCAAACGGATAGCCACACCAGAGTTCAAGAAAGAGAGTTCACGGAGTCGTTTGGCTAAAATATCAAAATGGAACTCGATATTGCCAAAGGTTTCTGGCGATGGGCGGAAGTGAACCCGGGTGCCGCTTTTTTCGGTTTTGCCCACAACACCCAACGGCGCTTGAGGCACGCCATGGCGGTACATTTGTTCGAACACTTCACCTTGACGCCAAATGGTTAAGCGCAGTTCAGCGGAAAGCGCGTTAACAACAGAGACACCGACGCCGTGCAACCCACCGGAAACCTTGTAGGAGTTATCATCGAATTTACCGCCTGCGTGCAGAACCGTCATGATAACTTCTGCAGCGGAAACCCCTTCCCCTTCGTGAAGCTCGGTGGGTACGCCGCGGCCGTTATCACTCACGGTGACCGACTCATCCGGGTGGATGACAACACGAATTTCACTACAATGCCCAGCCAACGCCTCGTCGATGGAGTTATCCACCAACTCGAAGACCATGTGGTGGAGCCCAGTACCGTCGTCGGTGTCACCAATATACATACCTGGCCGCTTACGCACCGCGTCCAGTCCCTTGAGCACCTTGATGCTTGATGAATCGTAAGCCTGCTCGCTCATTGACCACTCCGTTGTGAAGTCTGTCTCATCCTGTATCGTCCTTCCCTTCCTGCGCTAGCTGAATCTCTCTAAACCACTAAATCCCTCTTTGCTATGTTTCACGTGAAACATATTCACAGGGGTATCAGTGCGCCAGGCATTCTTTAATGCAGAAGGTTCGACACTGGTAATAAATGCTTGGCACTGCATATCTTCGAGTAGCCCACAAAACTGGTAACGGTTTTGCTCGTCAAGCTCTGCGGGTAAATCATCAATAAGATAAATACAGTGCCGCTGTGCTGTTCTTTCCAGAAACCGCCCTTGGGCAAGTTTTAATGCACTCACCACTAACTTTTGCTGGCCTCTGGAAAGCACTTCTACAGCAGGCTGTTTGTTTATTCTGATACGTAAATCTGCGCGCTGCGGGCCTTGCTGAGTAAACCCCATCTGCTGATCAGTTGGCCGACTATCGTATAGCACATCAGCGAGGGATCGATCTTTATCCCACCCCCTGGCGTAGTGAATCGACATCCCCGGCAAGGGAAGCAACACCTTGAGTGTCTCTTCAAAGACCGGCAAAAAGTCATTGAACCAAGCCCGACGTAACGTATCCATCTGTTCACCCGAAATGGCTAACTCATGCTCCCACACCGCCATTTCTTGAGGTTGTATTCTACCACGCCTGAGCAGTGCATTCCGATGTTTCAACGCACGTCGGGTGCGCTTCCAGATTGTTAAAAAGTCATGTTTCACGTGAAACACACCCCAGTCGAGAAACTCTCGACGACCTGCGGGAGAACCTTCAAGCAATCGGAAAGCATCTGGGTTGATTAATTGAAGCGGCATTGCCTCTACCAGTTCCGCCAAGCGAGCGTTCTTATCACCTTTTAAACGAAGCTCAAGCTCCCGTTGAGCTCTTAACCGGCGCACGCCAAGGGTAACCTCCGGCTCTCCGCTTAAACGGCCGTACAGTGTCATATAGGGCTCGTCTGTTTGGATCGCGTGCTTTAACTGGCGGGTACGAAAAGAGCGCCCCATGCCTAGAATATGCACACCTTCCAACAGGCTGGTTTTTCCACTGCCGTTAGCACCGCTGATAACATTGATGCGCGAAGAGGGGGCCAGCTCAATCGGTTGGAGATTGCGCAAAGCGTGGAAACTAAGCAGTGTCAGGCTCATCCTATTATCACCACTTAAAAGATCCTTTGAAAAAGGGAGTATTGCCCAAAACGAGCAGCGGCGCTTCTGCAACCAGAAGCGCCGCTAACGTTGTCTGCTTATAGGTTGTTATGCCCCAAAACAAAGACTGTTTACAGGCGCATCGGCATAACGACATAGAGCGCATCACCGCCGCCGGGCTCTTCAAGCAGTGCACTACTATTGGGATCGGCCAGAGTAATCTGCACACGATCCTCATTAAGCACCGTCAACACATCAACCAAGTAGCCAACGTTAAAACCAACTTCCATTGCCCCGCCGTTATATTCAACGGCGATATTCTCCTCCGCTTCTTCCTGCTCGGGGTTGTTAGCCATTACTTTAAGGTTGTTCTCCTCAAGATAAAGGCGCACACCACGGTACTTCTCATTAGAGAGGATGGCAGTGCGCGAAAGCACCTGACGCAACTCAGCTCGCTCGGCAATCAGTACTTTATCGCCATTGCGAGGCACTACACGCTCATAGTCAGGAAATTTGCCGTCAATTAACTTGGAGGTGAAGGTAAAATCCCCTGTGTGGGCACGCACATGGCTGGAGCCGAGCGTTAAGCTGACAGGCTCATCGCTGTCATCTAGCAGGCGCGACAGCTCTAAAATCCCTTTACGCGGCACAATCAGCTTTTGAGACTGACTAACAGTCACGTCGATTGGGCGCGAGCACATTGCCAAACGGTGACCGTCAGTAGCGACAGTGCGCAGCAAATTGCTCTGGATTTCCAGCAGCATACCATTCAGGTAATAACGCACATCCTGCTGCGCCATGGCAAACGAGGTCGCTTCAATCAGGTGCTTGAGGGTACCGCGGGGTACGCTAATTTCCTGACTGCCGTCCGCATCTTCGATATTGGGAAATTCAGCGACAGGCAGAGTCGACAGCGTAAAACGTGAACGACCACTACGCAGTACCGCGCGACCCTCTTCAACGGCCAGCTGAATGTCAGACTGATCGGGCAATGATTTACAAATATCCATCAGCTTACGCGCGGGCACTGTCGCGGAACCCGCCTGATCGACCTGACTGGCCACGGTACGACCAACGAGCTCTACTTCTAAATCCGTGCCGGTGAGCGATACTTGGTCACCCTCTACTTGAATCAGCACATTAGAAAGTACTGGCAGCGTTTGGCGGCGCTCAACAACACCAGCGACCAGAGTCAGCGGACGTAGCAGCGCCTCTCGGGAAATCGAAAATTTCATCAACACTCCGGTTCTATATCCTGAAAGGCCTGCGCGTAACAGACCTGTCCCATGGGATGATTAACTGGTCAACAGGCGCAGTAAATTCTTGTAATCTTCACGAATATCCGCGCTCTCTTCCTGCAATGATTTCACTTTTCGGCAAGCATGCAGCACCGTTGTATGGTCGCGCCCCCCAAAGGCATCGCCAATCTCAGGTAAGCTGTGATTAGTGAGCTCCTTAGCAAGCGCCATTGCCACCTGCCGAGGGCGGGCAACTGAGCGTGAACGGCGCTTCGAAAGCAGATCCGCCACCTTAATCTTGTAATATTCGGCAACCGTACGCTGAATATTATCTACCCCCACCTGCTTATCCTGAAGCGCTAACAGGTCTTTCAGTGACTCGCGAATAAAGTCCTGGGTAATCGTTTTACCCATGAAATGCGAATCAGCAATGACTTTTTTCAGCGCACCTTCCAATTCGCGCACGTTGGAACGAATTTTTTGCGCAATAAAGAAAGCCGCATCGTGAGGCAAATCGACCTTAGCTTGGTCGGCCTTTTTCATCAAGATGGCCACGCGGGTTTCAAGCTCCGGCGGCTCTATCGCGACCGTAAGACCCCAACCAAAGCGTGATTTGAGGCGCTCCTCTACCCCACTGATCTCTTTAGGATAGCGATCAGAGGTAAGGATCATTTGCTGACCGCCTTCTAATAAAGCATTGAAGGTATGAAAAAACTCTTCTTGCGAGCGCTCTTTCCCAGCAAAAAATTGAATATCATCAATCAGTAACGCATCAACACTGCGGTAAAAACGCTTAAAATCATTAATCGCATTAAGCTGTAACGCTTTGACCATATCGGCGACAAACCGCTCGGAGTGCAGGTACACCACTCGGGCGTTTTCACGTCGGGTTGCCAAAGCGTTCCCCACCGCATGCATTAAGTGGGTTTTACCCAAGCCCACACCACCGTATAAAAATAAGGGGTTATAAGCGCCGCCTGGGTTTTCAGACACCTGACGAGAGGCAGCACGAGCCAATTGGTTCGATTTGCCTTCTACAAACGTATCGAAAGTAAAATTCGGATTAAGCCCGCTACCATGTTTCAGGCTGCCTTCTACCTGCACCTGACGCTCATTATTACGCCGACTTGGCGCTTCATCGCGCAGTCTATCGATTTCACGCTCATCGGCAATATCGCCGCGTGGCAGCGTGTGAACCGCGGGGGATGCTGGTCGCGATGGAGAAGCGGATACGGGATTGCCTAAATCGCGATGCTGAGGGGCCTGGGTTGCCAAGCGGCGACTACCCACCGTCAGGCTGACCTTTGGCGGTTTAGCCGGTGCGAGTTCACGCATGAGCTCACTAATCCGCTTGGCATACTTATCGCTCACCCAATCGCGCACAAAGCGATTCGGCGCTAATAAGCGCAGCTCGTTGGACTCTCCTTCCTCTGCCTGCAGCGGGCGTATCCAGGTATTGAACTGTTGGGAATTCAGCTCATCCTGCAGGTTGTCCAGGCACTGTTGCCAAAGCGTCAGTGACACTCATCTCACCATCGGTTGAAAACGGCCGACCATTGTAGCGCCCAAAGCCTCGGTTATCCACACGGGTTTAATCCTCAATATTGACCTGTGGACAACTTGCCATGAGCCTATGGGAAAACCCTGTGGAGGGACGGGGATAATCGTTAATTATGCGTCTTACGCACGGGTTAAACACAACCAGCCAACACCTTGTGGACGGCTTATACGGAACTTACACACAGATTTTTAATTATTATAACCAACTGAAAATTAATATTTAAAAGTACTTATCCACAAATTGTATCCCCACTATTAATAACAACAGATTTAGAACTACCAATTAGTAATAATAGTAACCTTATTGATTGCTACTCTTACCGAACCAAGCACGCTGGCTGGGGCGTGATAAGGCTTTTTATGCAAGGAAAAATTGCACCCAGCAAAGGAAGTCTCTACAATTTCCGGTCTTGAATTGAATCTCCCCGGCTAGTTCCTCACTGGACCGGGCTTTTTGGAATTCACTTTCCGTCCTAAACCACGTGGGAATAACGAGTTATGAAACGCACTTTTCAACCTAGCGTTCTCAAGCGCAAGCGCGCGCATGGCTTCCGTGCTCGTATGGCAACCAAAAACGGTCGCGCCGTCCTCGCACGTCGCCGTGCCAAAGGCCGCAAGCGTCTGAGCGCCTGATTTCGGATTGCGTGTGCCGCAGCAAGGCTTTCCCCGGCAGTTACGGTTACTAAATGCTGGGGATTTTAGTCACGTGTTCGAGCAAGCCGACCTAAAAGTGCATGGCAAAGGTATGATGGCGTTAGTCCGCTTGAGTACTCGGGGACACCCCCGCCTTGGACTGGTGGTCAGCAAAAAGAATGTTAAACGCGCCGTAGATCGCAACCGTTTCAAGCGTCTGGTTAGAGAATCCGTTCGTCTTCGTCAAGATCACTTACCCTCTGTGGATATAGTGGTACTGGCACGACGTGGCGTTCAGGATATCGATAACGACACCTTACATCGCCAGTTACACGGCATGTGGAAGCGACTTCAGCGTGACGCACAGGCGATGATCGCAGTACCAACGCCTAAGCGTGACACGTGACCTTTGGTGCACTCCTCGCCGCTCGACCTCGGCCTGCCAACTGGCAGGCTTTCGTGTGTCAAGAGTCGAGTAAATGACACTGCGCCATTAGCATGTTCACCACCCAGCGGGCAGAACCCTCATGGACGTAAAACGACTTTTATTACTGATTCCACTAGCCGTACTGGCGTACTTGCTAGTCGTCCAGTGGAATCAGGATTACGGGCAGCCGAATTATGATTCAGTGCCTGAAACGACGCAACGCAGCACTTCGGCGCCCCCCAGCAATGTTGAAGATGGCGAGGACGGCTTAGCGGTTCCAAGCACGTCTTCACAGCAAAGTGCGGTAGGTGAAGGTATTCCTGATACCGAAAGCGAGACATCAAGCCGCGATTTCATTGCCGTCACCACCGACGTCCTCGATGTGCGTATTGATCCACACGGTGGCGATATAGTTTATGCCGCGTTGCCGCAGCACAAACTATCCCTTGATTCAGACCGTAACTATGTCCTGTTATCCGATAACAGCAGCCGTAGCTATGTGGCTCGCTCAGGTATCCAGCTCGATGGTCAAGCGAGCCGTATCACCTTCACACCTGAAAACTCTGAGTATCGTTTAGGCGATAACGACGAAGAGCTAAGCGTTGAACTGACCGCTGACGTTAACGGCGTTGAGGTTATTAAGCGGCTTACCTTTGAGCGTGGCAGCTATGCTGTCAACGTCAATTACTACCTCGCCAATAATACCGACGCACCGGTAAGTGCGCGCTTTATCGGCCAGTTGGCACGCGACAATAGCCCTGATCCATCAAGCGGTGTCTCTATGGGTATGAACTCCTATTTGGGAGCCGCTTACTCAACGCCGGATGCGCGCTACGAGAAAGTCGACTTTGACGATATTCAAAGCCGTAACTTTGAAAACCGCGAAGCACAAGGCGGCTGGATAGCGATTATTCAGCACTACTTTGTATCAGCATGGGCACCTCAGCAGGATCAGCAAAACCTTTATTACGTTACTACTGACTCTAGTAATCGTAATGTCGTAGCCTTTGCTGGCCCTACTAGCAATGTGGCAGCCGATAGTGAAGCGACGCTGGGTGCAACCCTCTATATGGGGCCGAAGGTGCAAGACTACCTTGAGCAAGTCGCCCCCAACCTGAAATTAACCGTGGATTACGGCTGGCTTTGGTTTATCGCTAACCCACTTTTCTGGCTGCTGGATAAGATCCATGATGTGGTTGGCAACTGGGGTTGGTCGATTGTTCTGTTAACCGTGCTGGTTAAGACAGTGCTGTTCCCGCTTTCCGCCAAAGCGTACAAATCCATGGGCCGCATGCGTAAGCTCGGCCCTGAAATGCAGCGCTTGAAAGAGATGTATGGCGACGACCGACAAAAAATGTCGCAAGAGATGATGAAGTTCTACCAGAAGGAAAAGATCAATCCGCTGGGGGGCTGTCTACCTATTGTGATTCAGATGCCGGTCTTCATCGCTCTCTACTGGATGTTGCTGGAGTCGGTTGAACTGCGCCACGCGCCGTTTATCTTCTGGATTCAGGATCTATCAGTGAAGGATCCGTACTTCATTCTGCCGATTCTGATGGGCATTTCGATGTTCGTTCAGCAGATGTTGAACCCGACGCCTCCGGATCCTATGCAGGCGAAGATCATGAAGATGCTACCGATCATCTTTACCTTCTTCTTCCTGTGGTTCCCGGCGGGTCTGGTCATCTACTGGGTGGTCAACAACATCATTTCGGTGGCGCAGCAGTACTACATTACGCGCAAAATCGAAAATGATCCGAGTATCGGCAAGGGTATGAGAACTAAATAAACTGCCTTTGACTTCGTCCTTCAGACCCCCGCCTTGAGCGGGGGTCTGGCGTTTTAAGGTCGACAAATCCAAACTATGTAGATCGATGCTAGACCGATCAAATGCTACTTTTGCCAATTGACTAAGAGATTCACCATGGCCGAACGCCTCTACACGCCTGACACCATTGCGGCGCTGGCAACTCCCCCAGGACGCGGCGGCGTGGGTATTATCCGCGTCTCCGGCCCCGCCTGCCGCGCAATCGCTCAAGCCATGGTAGGTCATTGCCCTACTCCACGATACGCTCACTATGGCCCCTTCCAAGGCGCAGAAGAGAGCATTGATGAAGGCATCGCCCTGTTCTTTAACGGTCCCCACTCGTTTACCGGTGAAGACGTACTGGAACTCCAGGGACACGGCGGCCCAATTATTATGGACATGCTGCTGGAGCGTTGTGTGGCCTTAGGTGCCCGTTTGGCACGGCCAGGAGAGTTTTCCGAGCGGGCGTTTTTGAACGACAAGCTCGACCTGGCCCAGGCGGAAGCGATTGCCGACCTCATCGATGCCACCTCGCGCTCAGCAGCAGAAAACGCCGTGCGCTCGCTACAGGGCGAGTTCTCAAAGCGTGTCTCTGCGCTGGTGCAGCGCTTGATCGAACTGCGCGTATACGTTGAAGCGGCGATCGACTTCCCCGAAGAGGAGATCGACTTTCTTGCCGACGGACACGTTACCCAGCACTTAAGCAGCGTCCAGCAAGCACTTAGCGACGTACGCCAGGCGGCAGGCCAAGGTGCACTGCTGCGAGAAGGGATGAGCGTGGTCATTGCCGGGTGGCCCAATGCGGGTAAATCCAGCCTATTGAATGCCCTGACGGAACAAGATACCGCCATTGTGACAGATATCGCGGGGACGACCCGAGACGTACTCCGTGAGCATATCCATATCGACGGTATGCCGCTGCATATTATCGACACTGCTGGTTTGCGCGATACGCCCGATGCGGTTGAGAAAATTGGTGTCGCACGTGCCTGGGCCGAGATAGAGAAAGCCGATCGGGTGCTGCTACTCGTTGATGCCAGTACCACCACTTCTACCGATCCTATGGCCATCTGGCCCGAGTTTGTCGCTCGCCTACCCGACCAGACACGCTTAACCCTGGTGCGTAATAAAATCGATACCAGTGCTGAAACGGCGGGAATTGATCTATCCACAACCACGCCCATCGTCAGGTTATCGGCAAAAACCGGTACGGGTGTGGATAACTTAAAGGCTCACCTAAAGGATGTGATGGGATTTGCCGCCACTACCGAGGGTTGCTTCTCCGCCCGCCGACGGCACCTGGACGCCCTAGATCGCGCCATGGCATCACTTGATACCGGCCGTGCTCAGCTTGATGGCTATGGTGCAGGCGAACTGCTGGCGGAAGATTTGCGTGACGCCCAACAGGCCTTAGGCGAGATCACTGGCGAATTCAGCGCTGATGATTTACTAGGCGAGATTTTTGGCAGTTTCTGTATCGGCAAATAGCGCTACTTTTTTACAAACACTACTCTCCCACCCACCAGTCCGCCTGATAGCGGCTATCGGCACCTAGCAGCGGGGTAATTTCTGCCATCGCTGCTGCCAAGCGGTTATCCAACCCCCAGGGCGGATTGATCACCAGCATACCGCTACCGAACATGCCATGGGCCTGCTCTCCTGGTTCGCGCAGCAGCAGCTCGCTGCGCCATATCTTGCGTATTCCGCTCTCCTTGAGGCTGCTTAATAGCGTGTGATGATGGCCTGCTGGTAACAGCGGGTACCAAATCAATACTACCCCATGGCGCGCTTTTTCCAGCGTATAAGCCACTGTCTCAGCAACTTCCTGATACTCCGCTTTACGCTCATAGCTGGGATCGACCAGCACACACAACCGTGGGGATGTAGCGGGCAACATGGCTTTTAGTCCTGACAGACCGTCACCAAACACGCGCTGTGCGTGTGGCGGTAACCCTTGGGTACTCAGCTGCTCATGCTCACCAGGATGCAGTTCAAATAACCTCAGATGATCCTGCTCACGCAATGAATGGCCCAGCCACCAGGGAGAGCCTGGGTAGTGAGTCAGTGACTCTGACACGGGTTGAGCGCTGGTTAACGCTTCTTGCCACGCCTTTAGCAGCTCATCGCTAAACCCTGCGCGGGCTTGCCACACTGGCCATATCCCCAGGCGATACTCTTGCAAGCGTTGGGTCTCTTGAGCGTTGAGGGGGTAGAGTCCTCGTCCCGCGTGAGTATCAACATATGTAATAGCGGTTTTTTTACGTAATAAGTAATCAATTACCGCGTAAAGCGTTAGATGTTTATGCACATCGGCAAAATTACCAGCATGGTAGGCGTGTTGATAAGACAGCATGAAGACTCATCGGTAGATGAATGAAAAAAGCCCGCTATGTGAGCATAGCGGGCTTTGGGCGGCAATAGCCAGATTAATCCAACCGTGTATTAACCTTGACCTTGACCATCGCCGGTTGGCGTTAAGGTAATTTCTACCCGACGGTTCTGGGCGCGACCTTGATCATTGTCGTTACTGGCAACTGGCTGAGTGGCGCCATAGCCAGAGGTATTAAGACGCGTGGATGAAACACCGTTTTGAGTTAAGTAGCTGCCCACGGATTGAGCGCGGCGCTCAGAAAGGCGCTGGTTGTAGCTTGCATCACCAGTGCTGTCGGTGTGGCCCGCAATATTCACGCGGGTATCTTGGTACTGGGTGAGTACATTAGCAACTTCATTAAGAGAGCTACGCGCTTCACTAGTAAGATCGGCAGAGTCAAAGCCAAAGGTAACGCCGCTTGGCATATTAAGCACGATATCGTCGCCACGACGATCAATCTCAATACGTGACCCTTCCAGGTTTTCACGCAGTTGCTGTTCCTGGCGATCCATGTAAACACCAACACCAGCGCCGGCGGCAGCACCCACGGCCGCGCCGATTAACGCACGGTCACGGCGGCTGGTGCTGCCATCGCCAGACAGTGCACCCGCAGCAGCACCGACGGCGGCACCAATCCCAGAGCCCATCGCGGTGCTAGAGCGCTGCGTTTGGCCACCGTATGGGTCCGATGTGGCGCAACCGGCCAGTAGAATAGCGGCCGCCACCGGTGTCAGTAGTCGAGAAATACGCATCACTCACTCCTTGTTTGTGTTTGAGATATCTTTTAATTCATCGCTAATCAATCATCACTGATCAAGGCTAGCAACTCGTTCAAGAATAATAGACCTTGAGGCGATGCACGCAGCTTTTCAGGCATTTGCATCAAAAGTCCTTTTTTCTCCGCGGATTGTAAACGCGTGAGTAACATTGCAGCAGCCTGCCCAGTGTTGGCCCTCCACGTATCCAACGCAACCCCGTCAGTAAGCCGTAGAGCGTTCATGGCAAACTCCAACGGCAGCTCATCCGCTTTTATTGGCTGCTTCCCGGCGATAAAACCACGCAGATCATCCGTGCGCTTTAAATAAGCGTCCGGCTGACGGGTTTTCCAGCGTCGCTCAATGCGCCACTCCCCATTTTGATCAATATGGCTAAGCTTGCCGTGGGCTCCAGCGCCAATTCCAAGATAGTCACCAAACTGCCAGTAGTTAAGGTTATGGCGACTTTGGTGATCAGCGCTTGCGTAAGCCGAAATCTCGTAGCGCTTAAAACCCGCCTGTTCCAAAAGCTGATGCCCCTTGTCCTGAATATCCCAAAGCGCCTCTTCCTCTGGTAACACCGGAGGGTGAGAGTGAAAGGCTGTATTCGGCTCAAGGGTCAATTGATACCAAGAGAGATGATCAGGTGCCAATGCCAGCGCTTGGGCAATATCATCCATCGCCAACTGGGGCGTTTGGTCAGGCAAACCGTGCATAAGGTCAATATTAATGTTGGTAAAGCCTGCCTGGCGCGCCTGTGCTACCGCCGTGATCGCTTCGTCACCGCTATGTATACGCCCCAGAGCATGCAGTTGATCGGGCTGAAAACTTTGAATACCCAGCGAGAGGCGATTTATACCTGCTTTCCGGTAACCAATGAAACGCTCTTGCTCGGTGGTACCTGGATTCGCCTCCAAGGTAACCTCGATATCATTAGCGAAGGGTAAACGGGCTTCGATCTCTTTCAATAAACGGTCATAAAACGCAGGTGACAGCAGGCTGGGTGTCCCACCGCCAATAAAAATGGTCTGAATTTCGCGTCCAGCCGCTAGGACAAGATCGCTATCCAGATCTTGTAACAGCGCCTTTAGATAGGCGACTTCGGGCAAATCCCGTGGTGTAAAACCGTGCGTCCCCGGCTCATGAGAATTGAAATCACAGTACGGACATTTACGGACACACCAAGGTGTGTGGATATAAAGAGATAGTGGCGGCAGCGTATCAGCCATGCGCCACCTTCAATAACTCCACCAACCCTTGCAGCGCGCGACCACGGTGACTAAGGCGATTTTTACTTTCACTGGGCAGCTCGGCAACGCTCATGCCCTGGTCGGGTAACCAGAAAAGCGGGTCGTAGCCGAAGCCTTCCTTCCCCCGGGGATGAGCAAGAATCTCGCCTTCCCAACTGCGTTGCACGATGACCGGCACCGGATCTTTCGGGTGGCGCAAATAGACAAGCACACACCAGTAGCGTGCGCTTCGTTGGCCTTCCGCAAAGGCACTTAGCGCAGCTAACAACGTTTGATTATTTTTCTCATCACTTCTGGGTTCACCGCCATAGCGGGCTGAATAGATACCAGGCGCACCGTTCAGTGCGTCTACTTCAAGCCCGGAATCATCAGCTAATGCGGGTAATCCGCTTATAAGGCTCGCTTCACGCGCTTTTAACAGTGCATTTTCGACAAAGGTAAGCCCCGTCTCTTCCACATCCGTGACGCCAAAATCCGCTTGAGGGCGAATATCGAACCCCAAAGGTGAAAGTAATTGATTGAATTCTCTTAATTTTCCTGCATTGCCACTGGCAAGAACAAGGGTATTGACGGCGGCCATGGTACGCACTCCAAACAGTAGAACATCAGTTTACGCGCTCATTGATCGTATCAACAGCCATCATAATGTTACCAAACGTATCTAAAAAAACACCTGTTCAATTACTTGCTAATTTAAACATTAAATATTGTTTTTAAAGGAATAAAAACAATTGTTCGAAAATATTATCGACTTATATAGAATATTTTTACCACATTTTTAATAACAAAACTTTACGAAGCGCACCTTATGGTCAACACTTCAAAGGTTACCTGCTCACTCTTTCTTTCCACGAGGGCTACCCAATGTCGCAGGAAAAGTCCACCGGTACGGTATATGTCGTTACCGAAAGAAGTCCCCAAGCTCAGCTGTTCGCTGAATACTTGAACAAGCACACCGGCTGTCAAATTAGTATCCATTCTCCCCACGCGGCGTTACCTATTTCCGCTTCGGGCAACATGTTGATTCTAATTGATAGCGACCATATCGGCGTTGATGCACTGCCGGAGTGGCAAGATAAGTTACCTGATGCGTTAACTAAAACGCCTCTAGCCGCCTTCAACATTCACGATATGGATCACGCGCTTGAAGCACTGTCATGCGCTCAGCTAAAAGGCGTTTTTTATCGCAACGAAAGCCTTGAGGTGATCTGTAAAGGCATACACGCGCTGCTTGAAGGGGAGCTGTGGATGTCGCGGGATTTAATGGCGCGGTTGATCCTGTTTTATCGAAAATACCAAAGCAATGCCTTCCGCCCAGCCTGCGGACTCACTAACCGGGAAATGGAGATTATTTCCCTGCTTAGCGCAGGTTCCTCCAATCAACAAATTGCCGAGAAGCTGTTTGTTAGTGAGCACACCGTTAAGTCACATCTTTACAACATTTTCCGCAAAATTAACGTTCACAACCGTATCCAAGCGCTCAATTGGATTCATCAAAATTTGGGTCCGATTCTGCCCAATATTGAAACCGCGCGCAGCCTACAGCGGCATCGTCCCCGCTAATAGAGAAGGGGTAAGGGTAACTTTTATGTCATCAATACACCGTCTATCAAGCGGCTTTCTCATCCTGGCGATATGGGTCATGTCATCTTTAGTAGTGGCAGTGGCAAATGAGCCAACGGATGCGTTGCCCACCAACGAACAAGAAGCGATTGACGCTATTAATCAGCTCTCTAGTCCCGATGGACCTGAAGTGCAAGGCAACACTAACGGGGGAAGTGAGCTGACCGGCGTGCTGGTAGATCGAACGATCACTATGGCCGGTAAAACCTTCTATCGCGCCTTTAGCCAACGGGCACTGGATAACCTAATTATCGGCAATGCCACCATCACAATTAATGAGCGGCCTGATGCGCGCTGGGGTAGCCAAATATGGGTGATGGAAGGCAACCGTATGTATTTTCGTACACAGCTCTCCCCTAGGATCAGCGAAGCTGACCGGGCCGCCGGGGAAGCCGTGCAGACCGTCGAAGAAGCATTACTGCGGCAACAACTGGCTTCAGTACTTAACTCAGACAAAGACCTTGGAAAAGAGGAGCTACGCTAATGAAAAACATATTTAAAACAACAGCTGTTAGTGTTCTGGCAACCACCATCTTGGCAAGTGCGCTGACCCTGCAAGCAAGCGCAGGGGAGCTGATCTATACACCGATCAACCCTTCGTTTGGCGGCGACCCCTTTATGGGTAGCTATTTACTGGGTAAAGCCCAGGCGCAAGACACCACCACAGACCCGAACATCGAAGATTTTGAACCGCTCTCCCCAACCGAACGGCTTATCCAAAGCCTTGAGAGCCGATTTATATCGGATCTAATCAATGATGTAGGCGGAGTAGACAATGGTACAGGGTCGTTTGACAGCGGGGACTTTAGCGTCGTGGTTCGCAATGAAGGGGGGCAGCTCATAGTAGAAGTAATCGATAAAGCCACCGGTGATGTTACCAACATTAGCGTAGGTGGTTTGCTGTTCAACCCTTGATGTCTTATCTGCTCTACTAACTAAGAAAAACTAACAAGGCTGCCAAAAGCCTACTTAATGCTACATGCAATTCAGGGGATCATTATGAAAATCATCGCTACACTACTCATGGTTAGTGTACTAAGCGGCTGTGCTGGTATGGTCGCAACTTCAGAGAATTTAGAAGGTGCAGAAGCGACATTGACCCCGCGTGGGGCAACTTATCAAGACTTAGTCTCTCTACCACCACCCTCAGGGCGAATTTTTGTCTCTGTTTATGACTTCCGGGATCAAACGGGCCAGTACCGCCCTGCACCGGCCAGTACTTTTTCGACCGCCGTAACGCAGGGAGCTGCAGCAATGCTCACCGGAGCACTGGCGGATTCCGGCTGGTTTATACCGCTTGAGCGTGTTGGTTTACAGAACTTACTTACCGAGAGGCGCATTATTCGTGCCGAGTTCGAACGCTTTGGTCAACCAGATACATTGCCTTCACTTCGTGCTGCCTCGGTGATGCTTGAAGGTGGCATTATTGCCTACGAGTCCAACGTACGTACCGGGGGTGCTGGGGCAGAGTACTTTGGTATTGGCGCTTCAGGACAATACCAGGTGGACCAAGTAACGGTTAATCTACGCGCGGTTGAAATATCAACCGGCGAGGTACTAGCTAACGTCACCACGACCAAAACGATTTACTCTAAAGAGATGCGAGCAGGTGTTTATCGGTTTATCGATTTTCGACGTTTGTTAGAGGCTGAAGTAGGTCTTACCACCAATGAACCAGTACAACTTGCCGTGATGTCAGCCATTGAGTCAGCAGTTATACATTTGGTGGCCCGTGGTGTAGAGAATAACCTTTGGAATCTCTCTAATGGTGTTAATTTTCAAGACACTATTTTGTCAGATTACCTAGATGCACCAATCCCTTTGCTTTAATCAATTTAAAACTAACTTTAGAAACACAAAACGGCTTTTGTAACAAAATTTCATTTACAACCTTATAAAAAACTCAGAACAAAAAACATCAATGATCAACGGCTATGCGGTATGCATAGCCGTTTTTTTACTATTTTTATATTATTTTGATTAGAAATCTAATAATTTTTAATTATAAAATTATTAACAAATACATAACTAAAATAATAAAAGGTTCGATAGCGTAAATTTCAAAATGATCCAAACTCAACACAAGAAATACAAATCGATACAAATTGTTTCAGAGGGAAATAATATGAAGCTGAATATTACCGCAACCAAACGATCTGCCCTAATGGCTGCACTGTTGACGGCAACCCTTTCAGTTTCTTTGACAATCAATGCGGACAGTAACCGTGTTGAGCAGTTCTCTAAGCAAGCTGCTGCCCAACAACATCAAGGCAACTACAGCATTATTGCGCAGATTGGTAACAATAACCGTACCAATGTTTCGCAATCAGCTAGTTACCAAGCCGGAAACTTTTCTAGCATTTATCAGTTAGGAAATTACAACACGGCGACGGTAACTCAAATAGGCGGTAATAACGTAAGTAATATCTCTCAAATAGGTAGAAATCATAAAGCGGATATTACTCAGTCAGGAAGCGCATCAAGACAACTAAATTCTTATGTGCGCCAACTTGGCAACCGGAGTGATGTACAGATTTCACAATCGGGGAGTGGCTACCGTGTCATTAGTGTTGAACAACAAGCGTTTTCAAGCAATGCACGTCCAGTCACCGTCGAAACCTACTGAGCAACAACCGTTGACTCAGTAATAACTAAAGCAAGCATCAAGGGGAAACACCATGAAAACTCAAATCACCACTATCGCTGCCGCCGTTGCCTTCGCTATGAGCACTGCTGCTTTTGCTCAGACAGCTGGTAGTGACTCCTCTACCTACCAATACGGTAGCGATAACACTACCAGTGTTACCCAGTGGGGAACACAAAAATCCCGAATTCTTCAAGAAGGGAACGGCAATAGTGCTTATGTCACTCAAGATGATGTTGCTGGTTATTCAACTTATGCGCCTGGCCGAAACGACTCAAATATCGAACAAACTGCTAATGGTAACGAAGCCGTTGTTGACCAGCTAGGGGCTTATAACGTTTCGGGTATTTATCAAACAAGTAGTGATAATGGTGCCTACGTTACCCAAGATGGCAAGAAGAATGATTCATATGTAAAACAAAGCTGGGGAACTGGCAACGAAGCCGTTGTGGTTCAAGATGGCAAGTTTAACGATTCTGTGATTGAACAACGTGGTTCTTACAATACTGCCAGCGTCGATCAAGACGGTTACAGTAATGACTCGTGGGTTGATCAAAGTGGATTTGGTAACGAAGCAAACGTAGATCAATCTGGTTGGAATAACCAATCTGGCATCCAACAGTCTGGCTTTTTTGGTGGCTACAACAACCTTGCTAACGTTGAACAAAACGGTTTCAGCAACGACTCGTGGATAGAGCAGTCTGGTAGTAACAACGATGATAGTGTTATCCAAAATGGTAATTACCTAGATAGTACGATTATTACCATTGGATATAACAACACTAGTAACGTAGAGCAGTCAGGTTTTGGTAATGATTCTTATATCAAAACTTTTGGTGCCAATAATGAACATAACGTTACTCAAGCTGGTTACAGCCATAACTCAACTATCACTACTTATGGCAATGGTAACGTTAATACTGTAAGCCAAGGTCGCTAAGCAAAGCGATACAAAATAAATATCGCATGCTCATAAATTCCGCCCCTTTCAGGGGCGGTTTTTTGTTAGCGAATTGACACTGTCAATGTTCCTCCCGCTCCCTGAGTTGACGAAGTAGAACGGTTACTGCCTTTTTGAATACCCACCTCTAGTCGCTCGTCATCACTTAACAGCTTTACTGTGCCTTCAAGCTCTGTACCGGTAAAGGTGTATTCAGCAGGTACTGTACCGCTCTCTTCAACGTGCTCGGTGGTTTCACCTTCATGGGTAATCCGCCAGTGGGCGGAAAACTCTGCGCCCGGCGAACCGCTCATGGTGATATGTATCTGGGTCATGTTCTGCTCCTGAGGCGTCTGTGCAGCGAGCGGGAAGCAGGCTAGCAGCCCCGCCGCGCAGATCACGTATCGCCAAGCCGCTGGTCGTATCATGAGTGTAACTCTCATCTAAGCATTAGCCGCTCAAGGTGAGCGGCTAATGCAGTATAGCGGGCTTTTAGTTACTTGCCGTTACATAACTGCAAAGGCTTTTTCTGCTGCATCCAGGGTGAACTGAATGTCTTCCGGGGTGTGTGCGCTGGACATAAAGCCTGCTTCGTAGGCAGAAGGCGCCAAGTAAACACCGTGATCAAGCATCGCGCCAAAGAAACGGCGGAAGGCATCCGGGTTACAGGCGGTGGCTTGGGCAAAGTTATCTACACGGCTTTGAGAGGTGAAGAAGAGCCCAAACATGCCGCCGGCCGACTGCGTCATCATCGGCACCCTTGCGGCATTGGCACGCTCCTGAAGGCCCGTGCAAAGCGTGTTAACCCGCTGGGTAAGCGCATCGTGAAAGCCTGGTACCTGTAGTTTGGTAAGTAGTGCAACGCCTGCGGCCATAGCCAGCGGGTTACCCGACAACGTACCCGCTTGGTAAACCGGCCCCATGGGGGAGATGTTTTGCATTATTTCGCGCTTGCCCCCAAAGGCGCCCACCGGCATACCACCACCGACAATTTTTCCCAAGCAGGTTAGATCGGGCACTATACCGTAGTGGGCTTGCGCTCCGCCCAATGCCACTCGAAAACCGGTCATCACTTCGTCAAAAATCAGCACGCTGCCGTACTCGTTACATACCCGGCGCAGTGTTTCCAAAAAGCCCGGTTGAGGCGGAATACAGTTCATATTGCCGGCAACGGGTTCAACGATAATGCAGGCAATCTGATCACCAATTTCGTTGAAACACGCCTCAACGCCTTCAGGGTCGTTAAACGAGAGCGTAATGGTGTGTTCAGCCAGCGACGCGGGGACGCCCGGCGAGCTGGGTTCGCCGTGGGTAAGCGCACCTGAGCCCGCTTTAACCAACAGCGAATCAGAGTGGCCGTGGTAGTTACCCTCGAACTTAACGATCTTATCGCGGCCGGTGGTACCTCGCGCCAGGCGTATCGCCGACATAGTCGCTTCGGTGCCCGAGCTGGTCATGCGCACCATATCCATGGAGGGAATCATTTCGCAGATCAAATCCGCCATGGTGGTTTCGACTGCGGTAGGGGTACCAAAGGACAGGCCATTGTCTAATCGCGCTCGCACGGCAGTCAATACGTCTTGGTCGGCATGCCCAGTGATCATGGGTCCCCAGGATCCGACATAGTCCACGTAGCGATTGCCTTCGACGTCAAACAAAAAGGCTCCTTGAGCACGCTCCATAAAGACCGGCGGACGGTGTAATCCCTTAAACGCCCGAACGGGTGAGTTTACGCCGCCCGGTATATGACGACTGGCAAGTTCAAACAGTTCAGCTGATGTAGTCATGGCATCCTCTCGGTCAATGGCGTACAGAAGATAGGATCAAAAACGGACAGCCCGTGAAACACGATGTGGCAAACACTGGCCGCTGGACGGTTGAAAGCCTTGAGACAGACTTTGCCAGGTAAAGCGCTGCGCCTGCTCACAAGCAGTTGGTAAGCGCTCACCAACAGCAATACGGGCGGCAATGGCCGATGCCAGCGTGCATCCAGAGCCATGGAACAGTTCAGGCAAACGTGGCCACTGCCACTGGCGAGTGGTATCGGGCGAGTGCAGGGTGTGCACTACCTGCTGCTCATTGCCGGGCAGAGGCTCATCTGTGGCCGTGACCAGGATGGCTTGGCACCCCTGTGACATCAGTGCCACCGCGCGGGCAGTATCATCGAAAGGAGTGATGATGTCGGGCGTAAGCTGGGCCAACTCAGCGCGATTCGGAGTTAAGATATCCACAAGCGGTAGCAAGCGATCAATAAACAGTTGACGCAAAGCAGGTGTGGATAACTCAGTTCCGCCACCGGCCTTAAAGACCGGATCGGCCACCACGGGAATGCCTGGAAAACGACGAATAATTTGCTCCGCTGCGCGCAGGGTGTCTTCATCAGCGAGTAAGCCAAGCTTAATCGCCGCGACCTGCATCTCACTAATCGCCTCGGCCATTTGGCGCATCGCGGTCGGATCAGCAGGGATCACGCGGGTCACATTATGACAATTTTGTACCGTCAGCGCAGTGGGGATCGTTACCGCCCAACCACCACAGGCTGCGATGGCTTCACTGTCAGCGATTAACCCTGCCCCACCAGTCGGATCATGCCCGGCAAGTACCAACACCACGGGAGGAAGTGGTCGGCGCATCAAAAGGGCTTCACAACGGCGAGAATAATAATCGCCACCAGCGCAATCACCGGTGCTTCGTTAAACCAGCGGAAAAACACATGACCTTTGGTACAACGATCCTGGTCAAACTGCTTTAAATAGATCAAACAAACGTGATGATAAGCAATAAGCACAACCACTAGCGCCAGCTTGGCGTGCATCCAGCCCTGGCTAAACCATTCGGGCACCAGGTAGAGCATCCAGCCACCAAAAATGAGCACCGCAATCATCGATGGTGTCATGATGCCACGGTAAAGCTTACGCTCCATGGTTTTAAAATAGCTGATGGCCTGTTCGTCGCCGTTATCCCGCGCAGTGGCGTGATACACATACAGGCGGGGTAAATAGAACAGCGCAGCAAACCACGTCACTACGGCCATTAAGTGAATAGCCTTCACCCATAGGTACATTGTCGCTCCTTAAAGTGATGAATCCTTCTCGCGTTTATCAGTGCCAAGGTCATCGGCGCCGCGTGGGTCAGTGTAGTGATAATAACGCTCGATGGCGCCACGGGTGATAATACCTGAAATACGTCGCTGCTTTGGGCGATAGCCATGCACAACGTAGAGCGCCCCCAGGGCGTTATCCTGCAGTTTTAGAAACGCTTCAGAAAGCGTCGCCTGCAAGCCAATCGGCGCCAGCTCCAAACGCTGCCCGGGGATTTCGAGTAAATCGATCAGTTCATCCGCAGGTGGCTCTTCCCCCTGCAGCGCCTCATCGTGCTCAAGTAACCAGCGTGCCAATTCAGCGGCTTTTAGCGCCAGCACGGGTTTTTCCTCTGTTGAGCGCTCGATCACTAGCCATACCGGGTTGGTTTCTAATAAAAGTCGCGCTCGATCAGGCGTGATCATTCGCTCGGTGCGCACCAGTTGACGCTCCATCACCGCAGGCACCGAAACCCTTGAGAGTGCCTGCATCAACGGCTGCTGAAGCGGGTGCAGCCCGTAGCGTACCGTGCTGATAAAAAAGCCTTCACAGCCAGTCAATTGACGCGAAGTTAAGCACGCCACCACCACCGCCAACATGCCGGGAAGCATGATACTCGGCGTGTGGGTTAACTCCAAAAGCGCCATTAGCGCAGCCAGGGGCGCTTGTAATACCGCCCCCATCATTGCAGCCATACCTAGCATTGCGTAAATGCCCGGATCCGCGGCTTTATCGGACCAAAGCCAGCCCCCCAGTAAACCAAACAGCGCGCCTGTAGCAGCGCCGATGACCAACACCGGGCCGATAATACCGATGGGAACACCACCAGCGACGGTTAGTGCCGTAAGCAGCAGTTTGACGATCATTAGCGCCAGCAGCACTTTAATTTCCAGCTGGTTATTGAGCGCCGCCGCCACGCTGTCATAGCCAATGCCTTGAACCTGGGGGAACCACCAGGCCACCGCACCAGTCGCCACCCCCACCAAGCCAAGACGCACCCAAAGCGGCCACTGCATAATCCGCTGACTGCGTGAAATATGAATAAACAGCCCTGCTAGCAGGCCAATCACCAACCCGGTAACCACAATCCACGGCAAGTTGATCAGTGAGCCCAGTGCTATCTCGGGGATACGGAAAGCGGGTTCGTTGCCATACGCCAACTGCGCCACCAGCGCGCCCATGGTAGAGGCCAAAATCACGGGCATAAAGCTCATCAAGGTGTACTCCATCATCACCACTTCCATGGCAAAGATGACACCCGCGATGGGCGTGTTAAAAGAGGCGGAAATAGCAGCTGCGGTGCCGCACGCCACGAGTACTCTCAGACTATTATTGGGCAAGCGTATCTGCTGACCAAGCCCGCTAGCCGCCGCTGCCCCCAAGTGAATCGCCGGGCCCTCACGGCCCGCAGACAAACCACCTAGCACTACGACAACACCAACCCACCATTGGTTAAGCCAATTACGTAACGGAAAACGGCCCTGATGATAGGTAAGCCGCTCAATCACGTGGCCAACGCCCAGCTTGCGCGCTGCCGGTTTTTGCCGGTACAGCAGCACACCCACGAGGGTAACCGCCAGCATGGGTAGCAGCGCACGTAGCCAGGGCGCCATGCTTTCAAACGCTTCTGGATCGCCATCGGTCATGTAGAGTGCGGCGCCCGCTTCCAATAGCAGCCGAAACGCCACCATCACAGCGCCGGTAATAACCCCCGAGACAAGGCCCAGCAAACAGAGTTGCGGAAGGGCGTCGACGTTGGCCAACTGGCGACGAAAACTCTCTAAGGTAAAATCCGATCGGGAAAAACGCGCCACAGCGACCTTCCTTGCTCATGTATCTACACTCTTGTGTATCATAGCTGGATACGCTTAAACAGCTTGGTATCCTATGCTTAGGCTAATAGCGAATTCGGTTTTCTACTCAGTGGCATCCGTAAGGAGTAATTTGTGATTAAGGTCGGCATTGTGGGCGGTACCGGTTACACCGGCGTTGAACTATTGCGGCTACTCGCCCAACACCCCCACGTCAACGTAGCCATGATTACCTCGCGCTCGGAAACCGGCGTCAAGGTGTGCGATATGTACCCCAACCTGCGCGGCCACTACGACACGCTGGCGTTTAGCGAGCCGGACGCCAAACAGTTGGGCGCCATGGATGCGGTATTTTTTGCCACACCTCACGGCGTTGCTCACGCCCTGGCGGGTGAGCTACTCGAAAACGGCACTCGGGTGATCGACCTATCAGCCGATTTCCGGCTGCGCGATGCCGATGAGTGGAGCCGTTGGTACGACCAGGCCCACGGCGCCCCAGAATTGTTGCAAGAGGCGGTCTACGGGCTGCCAGAAATGCACCGTGAGAAAATCAAAGAAGCACGTTTAATTGCGGTACCCGGCTGCTACCCCACTGCCGTTCAGTTGGGCTACCTGCCGCTTCTGGAAGCGGGTTTGATCGACCCAAGCCAATTGATTGCTGACTGCAAATCCGGCGTTACCGGCGCAGGCCGCGGCGCTAAGGTCGGCTCTCTGCTCGCCGAAGCCAGTGAGTCGATGAAAGCTTACGGCGCAGGTGGCCACCGCCATCTACCCGAAATTAGCCAAGGGCTTAGGGATATTCAGCAATCCACGGTGGGTTTAACCTTTGTGCCACACTTAACGCCGATGATCCGTGGCATTCACGCCACGCTTTACGGCCAGCTCACCGCTGAGCCCGGTGATCTGCAGGCTCTATTTGAGCAGCGCTATGCCAACGAACCGTTTGTCGATGTAATGCCTGCGGGAAGCCATCCTGAAACGCGCAGTGTCAAAGGCATCAATACCTGCCGCCTAGCGGTCCATCGCCCCGGCAATGGCAACACCGTCGTCGTGCTATCGGTGATTGATAACCTGGTCAAAGGCGCTTCGGGCCAAGCGATCCAAAACCTCAACCTGATGTTCGGCTTTGACGAGAACACCGGCCTAACAGCCCCGGCACTGATGCCTTAAAACCTCACCAAAACCAGCATGCAGAGGGCAGCTCAGAGAGGGCGATGTGCCGAAACCGATCACATGGTGCGAGGATAGGTTGAAGCGAAGGTCTTTTTCCAGGGCCGGAATAATGTTCCCGACAATTCCGGCATTTCCGCCATCCATGGCGGTCAGATGTCGAAAGTAGCGCCCAGGGATGGGTTCACAGCGCCCTCGCGGAAACCTGCCCTCGCCAGCTAAGATTCACCTAACTAATTCCCAGCAATAGTTGACCAATTTGCTGGGAATTACCCATAATCACCCCCCAATGCCGATTTATTCGTTCTTTAAGCTCGCGGGAGGTACCCATGAGCGGTGCAGAAGCCTTTGTTCCGACCCCACTACTGCTCTCTGATAGCGCACGCAAACGTATTAATGCGCTAATTGCAGAAGAGAATAATCCATCCCTTAAACTGCGGGTCTACGTGACCGGTGGCGGCTGTTCGGGCTTTCAGTACGGTTTCGATTTTGCTGAAAACGTCGCTGAAGATGACACCGTTATTGAATTTGGCAACGCTGCCTTAGTGGTTGACCCCCTCTCTTACCAGTATTTGGTAGGTTCCACCGTCGACTACGAAGAGGGCCTGGCAGGCGCACGTTTTCGTGTTCAAAACCCTAACGCCACCACCACCTGCGGCTGCGGCGCTTCCTTTATGGTCTAAACAGCGTTGGCCCACAACGCCCCCCGTGACTTGACGCCCTGACCGTTTCTCGCCAAGGTTGATAGGTCAATAACGGCTTAAGGGACGCTTCAAGCGGTTTAAATCGCTTTAAAGCCCACTACTAGCCTCATAAAGCACGGGGAAACTTATGAAAGTAGCACTACCACTCAACCTGACGAAAACAACGCTCGCACTCGCACTGGGATTGGGCAGCACCACTGCCGCCATGGCTGAATTGCCCAAAGTGAACGTGGCCACTGACCCAAGCTTTGTGCCGTTCGAAATGATGGATCAAGAAACCGGCGAAATGGTCGGCTTCGATATGGACATTATTAACGAAGTTGCTGAACGTGCAGGCTTTGAAGTCAATCTCACCACGATGGAATTTGCTGGCATTATTCCTGCCGTGCAAACCGGTAGCCAAGAGATCGCTATTGCGGGAACCACCATCACCGAAGAACGTGCTGAGATCGTTGACTTCTCCGACCCATACTACGATTCCGGCTTAAAAATCATCGTTCGTGCCGACAACGACGACGTTGAAACTATCGAAGACCTCGCCGACCTGTCTATCGCCACGCGCATTGGTTCCACCAGCTACGACTTCTTAAAAGAAGAGCTCGGTGAAGACGCCGATATCACTCCCTTCCCGGCCATGAGCGATATGTATATGGCGTTACTAGGCCGTAACGTCGATGCCGTTTTCTACGATGCGCCTAACGTTTCCTACTTCGCACAAACCCGCGGTGAAGGACGCACTAAAGTCGTTGGACCGTTGTACGAAGGTCAACAGTACGGCATCGTTTTTCATAAAGGCAGCGAATGGGTAGAGCCTACCAATGAAGCGCTTGCTGCGATGAAAGAAGACGGTACTTACGATGAGATTTACACCAAATGGTTTGGTGAAGCCTCCAGCGAAGAGTGAGCATAAATACTCGCTGACAGTATAACGTCATGACAGGGCCGGGTGGCCACAACCCCCGGCCCTGCTGCGTTTCTTGTGTGCTTTTCTCATCTCTGTTTTTGATTCAGGAGTCTACGCGTGGACGTCAATTTTCAATTTGATTGGTCGGCAGCGTTTGGGTCTATCCCTTACCTGCTGCCAGGTATTCCCTGGACACTGCTTATCTCGTTTGGCGGTCTCGCCATCGGTTTTTTTATCGGCATTTTCTTTGGCTTGTTACGTATTAGCCGCCTACGTTGGCTGCGCTGGCCAGCAATTTTGTACATTGAAGTATTTCGCGGCACGCCCATCCTGGTTCAAGTGCTGTTTATATTTTACGGCTTACCGCAACTGCTAGGAGGGCCGATTAATCCCTTGGTAGCCGGTATTGCTGCGATTGCCGTTAATTCTGGCGCTTATATCTCTGAAATCGTTCGCGGTGGCGTGCAGTCAATAGAGCGCGGACAAGGCGAAGCATCGCTCTCACTCGGTCTCTCCCGCACCCAGGCGTTTCGCTACGTTATCTGGCCCCAAGCCTTTCGGCGGATGATCCCCTCCCTGGGTAATCAGGGCATTATCAGTATCAAGGACACGTCACTGTTCTCGGTGATTGGCGTTGGTGAATTGGTGCGTCAAGGACAAATCTATATCTCCACCACCTTCACGGCCCTTGAGGTCTATTTCATGGTCGCATTGATGTATCTAGCGATCACTTGGACCCTATCAATCATCCTTCGCCAGCTTGAGATCAGAGGCCTGGCAGGACAATAAGGACACGCGCAATGAGCGAGACAATGAACGACGCAACGCAACCCATTGTGCGTATGCAGCAGCTCAATAAACACTTTGGCAGCCTGCACGTACTCAACGATATTGACCTAACGATTGTGCCTGGTGAAGTCGTCGTGATTATCGGTGCCAGTGGGTCAGGAAAATCCACGCTAATTCGCTGTATTAACGGCCTGGAAGAGTTCCAGTCCGGCAATCTGGTGGTCGACAGCAACGAACTATTGCCCCATGGAAAGAGTACCCAAGCGCTGCAAACCATCCGTACCGAAGTGGGCATGGTCTTTCAGCAGTTCAACCTTTTTCCCCATCTCAGCGTGATCGATAATGTCACCCTGGCGCCAATGAAAGTGCGTGGTTTAAGCCGGGACGACGCGGTCAGCAACGCAAAGCGGCTGCTTGACCGAGTAGGTATTGCTGACCAAGCGGATAAGTACCCTAGCCAGCTCTCAGGCGGCCAACAGCAACGTGTGGCACTGGCCCGCGCCTTGGCGATGGAACCCCGCCTGATGTTGTTTGACGAGCCTACGTCGGCGCTAGATCCGGAAATGATCGGCGAAGTACTGGATGCCATGCGTGAGTTGGCCAAAGAAGGCATGACGATGGTGATAGTTACCCATGAAATGGGCTTCGCCCGCGAGGTTGCCGACCGGGTTATTTTTATCCATAAAGGCGAGATAACTGAGCAGGGCCATCCGGAAGAATTGTTCGATACGCCACAACACGAACGCACCCAATCCTTCCTCGCGCGCGTGCTTAAACATTAAATTGAACACCCTTTCGCGCTTTAAAATAACCGCCAATTCACGCTGAATAACGCTTTTTTACCGGCCTGTCGACACGACAGGCCATTTTTTTGCCTGTGGATAAAGTTTTTTTACTTTCATCGGTTTTATCACCTTAAGGCCTACTATGGCCGTCTCTTAGCATTAGCTCTACACCCAACGGTGGTTGTTCACAGGTGCGGTAACAACCCAGGTACTGGACGGTGGATAAGCCGTGCCTAATTACATCTGTGGATAAAGCACTATTCCATCCACAGGCTTAGCACCCTTTCTGCCCAGGAACTCCCGCCTTCAAACATGTAGAAGTCAACAATATAAGCGCATGAAATTACTAACAATAAATCGCTTATACACAGAAATTGTCCACACTAGTAATTACAACATTTACAGAACTTCTCTTATTTTATATTTATGTTGTTATTAATAGAGGCTGTTTAACAATTCGGGGTGTGGAAAAACCTGACGGTTACCCACAGGGGGTTTATACTTGCCGCCTCATTGATCTAAGGTGGCTGCGTCTAGAATCGACTGCACTGGCCACATCATCCGTGCCGATAGGCACAAGACGAGGTGTCTTTTGAATTACCCCGACCGCTTTGACGTGATTGTCATCGGCGGTGGCCATGCGGGAACTGAAGCCGCACTGGCCTCTGCTCGCATGGGCTGTCAGACCCTGCTGCTCACCCATAACATCGAAACTCTGGGCCAAATGTCGTGTAATCCCGCCATTGGCGGCATCGGCAAAAGTCACTTGGTCAAGGAAATTGATGCACTGGGCGGCGCCATGGGGCTTGCCACGGACTTGGGTGGCATCCAGTTTCGCGTGCTCAATGCCAGCAAAGGGCCCGCCGTTCGGGCCACCCGTGCCCAGGCTGACCGCATCCGTTATAAGGCAGCGATCCGTGGAATGCTGGAAAACCAGCCCAACTTAACGATCTTCCAGCAAGCCGCTGGTGATCTGATTGTGGATAACGACACCGTACGAGGCGTCGTCACGGAAACCGGCATTCGCTTTCATGCCGACAGCGTCGTCCTGTGTACCGGGACATTTTTGGGTGGCGTGATTCACATTGGTTTGGATCAAAGCAAAGGCGGCCGAGCAGGCGATCCGCCCTCCAATGCGTTGGCCGAACGTCTGCGCGCACTGCCGTTTCGCGTTGATCGCCTAAAAACCGGCACACCGCCGCGTATTGATGCCAAAAGCGTGGATTTTTCCCAGTTGGAAGAGCAGCCCGGCGATAGCCCAACACCGGTTATGTCCTATCTGGGATCACGGGAAATGCATCCTCAGCAGGTGAGTTGCCATATTGCTCACACCAATCAGCAGACTCATGATCTGATTCTGGCCAACCTTGATCGCTCGCCGATGTATTCCGGCGTCATCGAGGGGATCGGACCGCGTTACTGCCCATCGATTGAAGACAAGGTTCATCGCTTCGCCGATAAATCCAGCCACCAGGTGTTTATTGAACCCGAAGGCTTGGATACTCATGAGCTCTACCCCAACGGCATCTCGACTTCGCTGCCTTTTGACGTGCAGATTCAGGTGGTGCGTTCCATCAAAGGCCTGGAAAACGCCCATATAACCCGGCCTGGTTACGCAATTGAGTACGACTTTTTTGATCCACGAGACTTAAAACACTCGCTGGAAACTAAATTTATCCACAACCTGTTTTTTGCTGGTCAGATCAACGGCACTACCGGTTATGAAGAAGCCGGTGCTCAAGGTTTGCTAGCAGGCCTGAATGCTGCACGCCGCGCTCAAGAGCTGGAAGCCTGGTATCCCCGCCGCGATGAAGCCTATCTCGGCGTACTGGTTGATGACCTGATTACCATGGGCACAAAAGAGCCCTACCGGATGTTTACCTCCCGGGCGGAGTACCGCCTGCTGCTGCGTGAAGACAACGCGGATCTGCGTTTAACCGAAGCGGGCCGAAAATTGGGGCTTGTCGACGACACGCGCTGGACAGCGTTTAGCCAAAAACGCGAGGCTATCGAACAAGAGAGCGCGCGGTTAAGCACCCTGTGGATACAACCGGGAAGTCCAGCGGCTGAACAAGTGGCCGAAAAAACCGGCGCACCGCTTACTCGCGAGTATTGCCTGAGTGATCTGCTTAAACGCCCTGAATTGAATTACAGCGATTTGGCCAATCTCCCCGGTATCGAGGGCACCCTGGTCACTGACCCGGCAGTCGCCGAGCAGGTGCAGATTCAGGCTAAGTATCAAGGCTATATCGATCGCCAGCAGCATGAGATCGATAAGCTCAAGCGCCACGAAGCCACGCCACTGCCTGCGGAACTGGATTATTTGAAAGTGGAAGGCTTGTCTAACGAAATTCGCCAAAAGCTGGCTGAAGCGCGGCCAGAAACGCTTGCCCATGCGGCGCGGATTTCAGGCGTCACCCCGGCGGCCGTCTCTATTTTGCTGGTGCATCTGAAAAAGCGCCGATTGGTGGCAGCGGCTGAGGTAGTTAACGGATGAGTTCGTTGAACCCACTGTTGAAAACTCTGGCTGCAAGCGTTGCACCACGGCTTGATCAAGGGCTTAGCCAGTTAGGCATCGCCGTTGACGAACATCAACGCGAACAGCTGCTAGGCTTATTGGCACTGTTGCACAAGTGGAACCGGGCTTATAACCTCACAGCGGTACGCGAGGTGGATGACATGGTGTCGCGCCACGTGCTGGATAGCGCCGCTGTGTTGCCCTATGTCCAGGGGCCACGGCTACTGGATGTAGGCGCGGGCCCTGGACTTCCGGGCATCGTATTAGCGATATTAGCCCCCCAGCTTGATGTGACACTGCTAGATAGCAATGGCAAAAAGGTGCGCTTTCAGCGCCAGGCGGTAATGGAGCTAGGGCTTGAAAACGTAACTCCCGTACAGGCGCGGGTGGAACAGTTTGAAGCCGCCGCTTTTGATCAGGTGATTTCCCGGGCCTTTGCCAGCCTAGTCGATTTTGTCACTTTGACCCGCCAGCTACCCAGCGCCGACGGCCAGTGGTTAGCCATGAAAGGCCCGGGGGCGGATGATGAACTGCGTGACCTGCCCACCGGTATACGTTTACACCAGCGTCATTTGTTGGAAGTGCCCTTTGAAGCAGCCCAGCGGCAGCTGCTGGTTTTAAATGTGAAAGCTGAATGTTGATTGAAAGCTGAACGTTGATTCTGACCCCCAGAAGGAGTTGAGCAAGTGAGCCAGATCATTGCCCTGACCAACCAAAAAGGCGGCGTGGGCAAGACCACCTCGGCCGTTAACCTGGCGGCCAGTCTCGCTGCGCTCGACCGTCGCGTACTACTGGTGGATCTTGACCCCCAAGGCCATGCCAGCATGGGCAGCGGCATCGATAAATACGAGCTCGATAAAAGCGTGCTTGACGTTCTACTGGGTGAAGCAACGGCCGCTGAAACGATTGTCAAAAAGCTGGCGGTCAAGTACGACGTACTGCCGGGTAACGGTGATCTCACCGCCGCCGAAGTCGAGCTACTGGATCGCGATAAAAGCGAGAGCTGCTTAACTACCGCGCTTGCTTCAGTCTCGGATGCGTATGACGTGGTACTGATCGACTGCCCGCCCTCTTTGAACATGCTGACCGTCAATGCATTAACGGCTTCCGATAGCGTGCTGATCCCTCTACAGTGTGAGTTCTACGCCCTGGAGGGGCTATCGGCCCTGCTCGATACCGTTGAGCAGATTAAGCAAAATGTGAATCCTGATCTGGCCATTGCGGGCATTTTGCGCACGATGTACGACAAGCGCACCAGTTTAACGCGGGAAGTGGATAAGCAATTACGTGACTATTTTGGCGACATGCTGTTGAAAACGACCATTCCTCGTAACGTAAAAGTTGCCGAAGCGCCGAGCCACGGACTGCCCGTTACACAATATGCCCGGTTCTCCCGGGGTAGCCAGGCCTATCGTGTGTTGGCGAAAGAGATGATTCGTCGCCTAGCGTTATAAAATGAGGAAAAGCGAATGACGCGTAAACCCGCGCTGGGACGTGGCCTGGATGCCCTGATTGGTGCCGGTGCCCGTCGCCGTGACAGCTTAGAACTTGCCGGTAGCGGCACACCGTTGGAGCTTACTGACGCAGCGCGCAGCGCCGCGGTCAGCGACGTTGCCGAGGATCGCCTTGAACGCCTGCCGTTAGGGCAATTAACGCGAGGTAAATATCAACCGCGCCGCGATATTCAGCCCGAAGCGCTAGAAGAGCTGGCGGACTCAATTCGCGCTCAGGGCGTGATGCAGCCCATTGTCGTGCGTCCCATCGGCGTGGATCGCTACGAAATTATTGCCGGTGAGCGCCGCTGGCGGGCAGCGCAACTTGCCGAACTGGACGTCATTCCGGCAGTGATCCGGGAAGTCAGCGATGAAGTTGCCTTGGCACTGGCGCTGATCGAAAACATTCAGCGTGAAAACCTCAACGCCATTGAAGAAGCCATGGCGCTTAAGCGCTTGGGCGAAGAGTTTGAGCTGACTCAGCAGCAGATAGCCGACGCAGTGGGTAAATCGCGCACCCAGGTGGCCAACCTGTTGCGTCTGCTGGCGCTAGACCCTGAAGTGCAGACCCTACTCGAACGCGGCGACCTGGATATGGGCCACGCACGGGCGCTGTTAACGCTAAACAGCACCCAGCAGCGGCAGGTGGCTCATGAGGTGGTCAACAATGACATGACGGTGCGGGCCACCGAAGCGCTGGTGAAAAAAGTCCAAACCAGCCAAACGCCAATCAAAACGCCTAGCCGGCAAAGCAAGCAGCCCGATGTAGCTAAGCTTGAAACCCATCTTGGCGAACTGCTCGGTGCACCTGTCTCCATTGACCATGGGCAAAAAGGCAAAGGTAAATTAACAATACGCTATACCAGCCTTGAAGAATTGGACGGTATCTTAAATCATATTAAATAGCAGGCTATTAAATATCGCGTAAGAAGTGCACACGTTTTCCCTCTTTGGTCGCAAATAGGGCCCTTAACGGGCAAAATCGGTGCGAGTTCGGTTGAAGGTGTGATAGCGCTTCCCTATAATCGCGCAAGATTTGTGCAGGTTGCCTTGGTCTGTCGAGGTATTAGCTTGTCGAGGTATGGGTTTTCATTAGTGAGGCTGGGTATTTTTCCCAAGAGCTATGCAGCGATACGAAACCCAGCGGCGAAAAACCTATATCATTCGACTGACGGTCGCACAGCTGATAATTACGTTTGTAGGTATGCTAGCGGCCTACCTAGCCGCAGACGTTGAAGGCGTCTCATCGGTATTTAAAGGAGCGTTGGTAGCCTTATTGCCGCACGCCTTTTTTATTCAGCGAATGGGTGTTTTTCAACCTAGGCGCCGAACACGAGGAGCGATGCACTTATTTCGTGCTGAAGCAGGTAAGTTTGGTTTGACGGTGGCACTGTTTGTAGCAGTGTTCGTGGCAGCGCCCCCTTCAAACCCCGCTTTATTTTTTTATGCTTACGTCGCGGTTGTTCTAACGCATTGGCTCACGCCTTGGCTGATGCCTAGAGATCGCACAACTAATTGAGGTGACATGTCCATGGCCGCAGGAAACGAAGTCTCTTCGACTTACTATATCCAGCACCACTTGCAGAACCTGACCTTTGGCAACCACCCCGTTAACGGCTGGTCTTTGGCAAACTCTGCAGAAGAAGCACGCGAAATGGGCTTCTGGGCCATTCACCTAGATACCATGGGCTGGTCGATCGCCATGGGGCTGCTGTTTATCTGGTTTTTCCGCAAAGCCGGTAAAATGGCGACTACCGGCGTACCCGGTGGGCTACAAAATGCGGTAGAAATGGTCGTTGAGTTTATCGAGAACCTTACTCGCGCTACTTTCCATGGCAAAAACCCGATGATCGCGCCATTAGCGTTGACGCTGTTTGTCTGGATTTTGCTGATGAACACGCTGAAAATTATCCCGGTGGACTACTTCCCTGTGCTGTTCGCCAAGCTTGGCGTCGATTATATGAAGATTGTCCCGACGACTGACCCCAATGCCACACTGGGTATGGCGCTGGGTGTGTTTGGTCTGATTATTTATTACAGCATTAAGGTGAAAGGCGCAGGCGGTTTTGCCAGAGAGCTATCGTTAACGCCGTTCAATCACTGGGCGCTGATTCCTTTCAACCTAGTACTCGAAATCATTGGCTTGCTTGTGAAGCCGCTAGGTCTCGGTCTACGTCTTTTCGGCAACATGTTTGCCGGTGAAGTGATCTTTATTCTGATCGCCCTGCTTCCATTCTGGGCTATCTGGCTATTGGATGTGCCATGGGCCATCTTCCACATCTTGGTGGTCACTCTGCAGGCCTTCATTTTTACAACGCTATCGGTTGTATATCTGAGCGCTGCACACGAACACCATTAACCTAGCAATAACGTTTTCATTAACCCTCAACCCTTAACCAAAACTTAAACTCAGGAGCTTCATCATGGAAATGGTTTATCTTTCAGCTGCCATCATCATCGGTCTGGGCGCACTGGCTACCGGCATTGGCTTCGCTCTGTTGGGCGGCAAACTGCTTGAGTCAACTGCACGCCAGCCTGAACTGGGTGACCAACTGCAAACCAAAACCTTCATCATGGCCGGCCTGCTTGACGCCGTTCCGATGATCGGTGTTGGTATTGCGATGTACCTGATTTTCGTTGTTGCCGGTTAATGACAGCTCAGCCGGGCGCTAAGCGCTCGGTTTTGTTTCACTCCGGTCGCCACGAACTTGTCAGAGGTACATTCCTGTGAATATCAACATGACGCTAATCGGGCAGACGATCGCCTTCGCGATCTTTGTCTGGTTTTGCATAAAGTATGTGTGGCCTCCGATCAGCAACGCGCTTCATGAGCGTCAGAAGAAAATTGCTGATGGCTTGGATGCAGCCAGCCGTGCTAACCGTGATCTTGAGCTTGCTCAAGAGCGGGCAGAACAGACGCTGCGTGAAAGCAAGGAGCAAGCTTCTCAAATTCTTGAGCAGACCAACAAGCGCTCTGCCCAGATGATTGAAGAAGCCCGCGAGCAAGCCCGTGCCGAAGGCGAACGCCTAGTAGCCAGCGCACGTTCAGAGATCGAGCAAGAAGTGAATCGTGCAAAAGACGAGCTTCGCGCCCAGGTCTCTTATCTCGCTGTTATGGGTGCCGAGCGTGTTCTTGAAGCTTCGGTCGACGAACAAGCCCATCGCAAGTTACTTGATGAGCTTGCTGCTGAACTGTAAGGAGGTGAATTATGGCGGAATTACTGACCGTCGCTCGTCCTTACGCTAAGGCAGCGTTTGAATACGCGCGTGATCATGAGGCGCTTGATAGCTGGTCACAGGCGCTGGGCTTTTTAAGCTTAGCGGTCGCTGACAGCGATGTTCGTCGTTTGCTGGGCAGTCCAAAACTTGAGAACGCGCAAAAAGTATCGCTGCTGGCCGATATGATACCTGGCGAGCACGACGACGCTTTACAGCGTTTTTTAGATGTTTTGGCAGACCAAGGTCGTTTGATGTCACTTTCATCAATCGCTGTGCAGTTTGAGCACCTACGTGCCGAACACGAGCAGCGGGTTGAAGTGAACGTCACCTCTGCTTACAAACTAGATAGTAAGCAGAAGACCAAGCTAGCGAACGCGCTCAAGAAACGTCTGAATCGCGAAATCTCCATTACTACTCAGGTGGACAAGTCGCTTATCGGCGGTGTCATCCTGCGTGCTGGCGACACCGTTATTGACGGCTCCGTACGTGGTCGATTGAACCGCCTTACCGAAGCGCTAACCGCTTGAGTCTGAGGGACATGGCATGCAGCAACTGAATCCTTCCGAGATCAGCGACATCATCAAGCAGCGAATTGAAAAGCTTGACGTCGCATCCGAAGCCCGTAATCAGGGCACCATCGTCACCGTTTCCGACGGTATCGTGAAAATTCACGGCCTCGAAGACGCGATGTTTGGTGAAATGATTGAATTTCCCAACAGCATTTTTGGCATGGTACTCAACCTGGAGCGCGACTCCGTTGGTGCCGTAGTGCTGGGTGACTACCTGCAGCTTGAAGAGGGCATGACCGCCAAGTGTACCGGTCGTATTCTCGAAGTGCCGGTAGGCCCAGAGCTGATTGGTCGCGTTGTCGATGCGCTGGGTAATCCTATCGACGGCAAAGGCGAGATTAACGCTAAAATGACCGACGCCGTTGAGAAAGTGGCGCCGGGCGTTATTACCCGTCAATCCGTTGATGAGCCGATTCAAACCGGCCTGAAGTCGATCGACGCCATGGTGCCGATCGGTCGCGGTCAGCGTGAGCTGATCATCGGTGACCGTCAGATTGGTAAGTCCGCCATTGCCATCGATGCGATCATCAACCAGAAAGGCAAAGGCGTGACTTGTGTGTACGTAGCGATTGGTCAGAAGCAGTCGACCATTGCTAACGTGGTACGCAAGCTCGAAGAGCACGGCGCCATGGAACACACCATTGTCGTCGCCGCTGGCGCAGCCGATCCGGCGCCGATGCAGTTCCTGGCTCCTTATGCGGGTTGCACCATGGGTGAATACTTCCGCGACCGCGGCGAGAACTCCCTCATCGTATATGACGACCTTTCCAAGCAGGCCGTAGCCTACCGTCAGGTATCGCTGCTGTTGCGTCGTCCGCCGGGCCGTGAAGCTTATCCTGGTGACGTGTTCTATCTCCACTCGCGTCTTCTAGAGCGTGCTGCGCGCGTTAACGTCGACTACGTTGAGAAGTTCACCAATGGTGAAGTGAAAGGCAAAACCGGTTCCTTAACCGCGCTGCCAATCATCGAAACCCAGGGTGGCGACGTTTCTGCGTTTGTTCCGACCAACGTGATCTCGATCACCGATGGTCAGATCTTCCTGGAAACCAACCTGTTTAACTCCGGTATTCGTCCGGCGATTAACGCAGGTTTGTCGGTTTCTCGTGTCGGTGGTTCGGCGCAGACCAAAATCATCAAAAAGCTCGGCGGTAGCGTACGTCTAGCACTGGCTCAGTACCGTGAGCTGGCGGCGTTCTCGCAGTTTGCCTCTGATCTTGATGAAGCCACGCGTAAGCAGCTTGAGCACGGTCAGCGTGTTACTGAGCTGATGAAGCAGAACCAGTACTCGCCAATGTCAGTTGCCGAGATGGCGCTCTCGCTGTATGCCGCCAACGAAGGTTATCTGGACGATGTCGACGTGACCAAAGTGTTGGACTTCGAGCGTGCGTTGCACGACTACATGAAGTCTGAGCACGGTGATCTGCTCGACAAGATCAACCAGACCGGCGACTACAACGGTGAGATTCAAGACAGCTTGAAGTCGGGTCTCGAGAAGTTCAAGGCGACTCAGAGCTGGTGATGTCTGGCCCGCCTGCGGGCGGGTTTGCATGCTTTCTGAGAGCCACGAACGAAGGGTAGATCGCTATGGCAGCTGCAAAAGAGATACGCACCCAGATCGGGAGCATTAAAAATACGCAGAAGATCACCAGCGCCATGGAAATGGTGGCTGCATCGAAAATGCGTAAAGCGCAAGATCTGATGAGAGCTAGTCAGCCTTACGCTAAGCAGATCCGCGAAGTGGTCAGCCACATTGCTGACGCGAATCCCGAGTACAAGCACGACTATATGGTCGAGCGTAGCGAGGTTAAGCGCGTTGGTTACATTGTGGTCTCCACAGACCGTGGTCTGTGCGGTGGCTTGAATCACAACCTCTTCAAAGCCTTACTCAAACAGGCCAGCGAGTGGAAAAAGCAGGGCGCAGAGCAGGATTTCTGTGCTCTAGGCGCTAAGGCCAGCACCTTTTTCCGCAACTACGGTGGCAATTTGGTGGCGGCGAAAAGTGGTTTAGGCGAAGCCCCGACCGTTGAGGGTTTGATTGGCAGTATTAAGGTCATGCTCGAAGCGTACGATGAAGGACGTCTCGACCGGCTTTACGTGGTGCACAACGAGTTTGTGAACACCATGACCCAAAAGCCAGTGGTTCGTCAGCTTCTTCCGCTGTCGCCTGATATGGGCGCAGACGCTGAGCAAGACGACGAAAACGCCCGTCCCGGAAGCTGGGACTACCTGTATGAACCGGATGCCAAGGCGTTGCTCGATAGCCTGCTGGTTCGTTTCATCGAATCGCAGGTGTATCAGGCGGTAGTGGAAAACGGCGCTTGTGAACAAGCCGCCCGAATGATCGCTATGAAAAGTGCCACTGACAACGCAGGCGGCCTGATCGACGATCTGGAGATGGTCTACAACAAGGCCCGTCAGGCCGCCATCACCCAGGAAATTTCTGAGATCGTCGGCGGCGCTGCTGCCGTATAACGCCTAGGGAGACGCTCTTTTAAGCGGCTCCCGGCAGACAGGTTTCATTTGCAGGTTTTAGAGAGGAACCAAGATGAGCGGACGTATCGTACAAATCATCGGCGCGGTGATTGACGTAGAGTTTCCGCGGGACTCTGTGCCCAAGGTCTACGACGCGCTGAAGGTCTCCGATGTTGAGACCATCCTCGAAGTCCAGCAGCAGCTGGGCGACGGCGTGGTGCGCACCATCGCCATGGGCTCTACTGAGGGCTTGAAGCGTGGCATGGAAACGACCAGCACAGGTGCCGCTATTTCCGTACCGGTAGGTAAGGAAACGCTGGGCCGTATTATGAACGTACTCGGCGAGCCGATCGACGAAGCAGGACCGATCGGCGAGCAAGAGCGTATGCCGATTCACCGTAAAGCGCCGAGCTATGCCGACCAAGCAGCCTCTAACGAGCTGCTGGAAACCGGCATCAAGGTTATCGACTTGGTCTGCCCGTTTGCTAAGGGTGGTAAAGTTGGCCTGTTCGGCGGCGCCGGTGTGGGTAAAACCGTTAACATGATGGAGCTTATCCGCAACATCGCCACCGAGCACAGCGGCTACTCTGTATTCGCCGGTGTTGGTGAGCGTACGCGTGAGGGTAACGACTTCTATCACGAAATGACGGAATCCAACGTTATCGATAAGGTATCGCTGGTTTACGGTCAGATGAACGAGCCTCCGGGCAACCGTCTGCGCGTAGCGTTGACCGGCCTGACCATCGCTGAGAAATTCCGTGATGAAGGCCGCGACGTTCTGCTGTTCGTCGATAACATCTACCGCTACACCCTGGCAGGTACCGAAGTATCGGCACTGTTGGGTCGTATGCCGTCAGCGGTAGGTTATCAGCCGACGCTGGCTGAAGAGATGGGCGTTCTGCAGGAGCGTATTACCTCGACGAAAACCGGTTCAATCACTTCCGTACAGGCCGTTTATGTACCTGCGGATGACTTGACCGACCCGTCGCCGGCAACCACCTTCTCGCACCTGGATGCTACCGTGGTATTGGCGCGTTCTATCGCCGAACTGGGTATCTACCCGGCGATCGACCCGTTGGACTCCACCTCACGTCAGTTGGATCCGCTGGTCGTCGGTGAAGAGCACTATGCCACCGCGCGCGGTGTGCAGAACGTTCTTCAGCGCTACAAAGAGCTTAAGGATATCATCGCCATTCTGGGTATGGACGAGCTGTCTGATGAAGACAAGCTGGCCGTTTCCCGGGCGCGTAAAATCCAGCGCTTCTTGTCGCAGCCGTTCTTCGTGGCCGAAGTATTTACCGGTTCACCAGGTAAGTATGTCTCACTGAAAGACACGATCAGTGGCTTCCAGGGCATACTTGCTGGCGAATACGACGATATGCCGGAACAGGCCTTCTACATGGTCGGCTCCATCGACGAAGCCGTCGAGAAAGCCAACCAGATGAAGAAGTAATCCCGTCCATTAGGGGGATTCGCTATGGCGAATAGCTTTACTTGCAATATCGTCAGCGCTGAAGCTTCGATCTTCTCAGGTACCGTTGAGCAGGTGATTGCTTCCGGAATGATGGGTGACCTGGGCATTTTGCCAGGTCACGCTCCACTGCTGACCGAGCTTCAGCCGGGTCCGGTACGCGTGATTCACGATGATGGCAAGGAGGAGAACTTCTTTGTCTCGGGGGGCTTCATGGAAGTCCAGCCGGATGTCGTGACGATTCTGGCCGACTCTGCATCGCGTGCCAGCGACCTCAACGAGGCCGCTGCCGAAGAAGCACGGCAGCAGGCGCTGAAAGCCTTTAATGAGAAGTCATCGGAGCTCGATTATACTCGCGCTGCCGCTGAACTTGCCGAAGCCGTTGCACAGCTGCGAACGATTCAGCAGCTGCGTAAAAAGGCGGGTAAAGGCTAACACCCACGCACTTGGCGTGTGTCCAACGCCCCTTGAACCCGCTACCAGGGTTTAAGGGGCGTTTTTTTGTTTGGCAGTTAGATAAGTAAGTATGATGAGCTTGGTCAGAAGGATGGACTAGGTGAGGGATTAGTTCGGCAGCACGACGCTTGTAAGCGCGAGGGGAGAGTCATGGCACTGAATGATGAAAGTCTACAGGCATTAAAAGCCGAGCTGCTCGACGAGTTGGCCAAGGAAGTGCCCAGTAAATCGTTGCTCTCTTTGCGTTTGGCCGAAACCCGCTCCGCGGATATCGGTGAAGTGCTCGAAGAGATGATAGAAGACGACGAAGAGCTGCCCGCGGCACTCGCGTTGCTGGATATTCTGTCTGCCGAGCGTGCTGCGAACGTACTGGGTTATTTGCCCGGTGAGAGCCAGCTTGAGGTAGTCGGGGAGCTGGATGACAGCCAGGTACTTAAGCTGCTGGAAGAGATGGGTTCGGACGAACGCGCCGACCTGTTTAATCTACTCAGTGAAGACCGCCGTGAAGCGCTGTTGCGTCGTATGGCCCACCGCGAGCGGGAAGACCTAAAGCGGCTTGCCAGCTACGAAGAGGGGACTGCCGGCGCCATCATGACCTCTGACTATGTCTCCATAGCCAGTGGCATGACGGTGTCGCAAGCGATGATGCGGGTACGCCAAACCGCCCCAGATGCGGAAACGGTCTATCAGCTCTATATTCTCGATAGCGACGGGCAATTGATCGGTACCATGTCGCTGCGCCAACTGATGGTGGCACGCCCCGGCGCCATTGTTGATGACATCATGATCAAAGATGTCATCAGTACACGGGTTGATAATGCCCAGGAAGATGTCGCCCGAATTGTGGCGAAGTACGACCTGTTAGCGCTGCCGGTGATTGATGCGGATAATCGTATGGTCGGCATTGTGACCCACGATGACGCCATGGACGTGGCCGAATCCGAGGCCACCGAAGATTTCCACAAAGGTATGTCGATCGGCCAACTGGAAGATGGCGTAAGCCGCGTAAAGCTCTGGAGCCTCTACCGTAAGCGCGTGTTCTGGCTGGTACTGCTGGTCTTTGCCAACCTGTTTTCGGGTGCCGGGATTGCCTATTTTGAAGAGACCATTGCCGCCCAGGTGGCGCTGGTCTTCTTTTTACCGCTGTTGATCGGTAGTGGCGGTAATGCTGGGGCCCAAGCCGCCACGCTGATGGTGCGCGGTATGGCCACCGGTGACGTGGGTGTCAAAGATTGGGGCAAGCTACTGGGCCGCGAGCTACTTGTCGCTGGGTCACTAGGTATCACCATGGCCATCGCGGTAACGCCGATTGGCATAATGCGTGGGGGAGAAGCGCTGGCGATGGTGGTGGCCTTTAGTATGGTCACCATCGTGCTATTTGGTAGTTTGCTGGGGATGTGCCTGCCGTTCGTACTCGAGCGCTTTAAGGTCGACCCGGCGACGGCCTCGGCACCGCTGGTGACCACGCTTATTGACGCCTCTGGGGTCGTGATCTACTTCAGTATTGCCACGCTGCTACTCTCATGACGAGTAAGTCATTGAGGGCTTAGCGCATAGAGCTACTGGCGGCGCGGGTGATAAACAGCACCTCGACGTGACCCAGCCACTCGATATCGCTAGCCAGCGCTTTTAGCTGGCTGGCGAGACACTGGGGTGGCTGCTGCACTGCGTCATCAATGATTAGCGATACCGAGACCTTGTCGTCCAAGTAGTGCAGCTGAAGCTCGTTTAGCGTTCGCCATACTGGATGCTTATACCAGCGCGCATCCAGCGTGGCCTCTACTTCAGGGCGCAGCGGAAGACCGGGAAGGCGGCTAGGATCACCCGCCCCGGCGTCGTCTTCGGGGTCAACGTGGAAGATCACATCAGTGAGCGCGGGGAATTCATGGCGTAGGCGGCGGCTTACTTCATTACCGATTTCGTGGGCTTCCGAAACGGTAATTTTCGGCCCGACCACCACGTGTAGATCGACCATTACCCAGCCCGCCGACTGTCGGGTACGCAGGTCGTGGACACTATCCACACCCGGCACGCTGCAGGCCACATCGTGCATCTGGTTCTGCGCATCCACCGGTAGAGCGGTATCGACCAGTTCCCGAGCCGACTCCCACAGCAAGTCCAAACCTACTTTGCCGACCAATAGACCCACAATGATGGCGGCCACGGCATCCAGCCAACCCAAGCCAAATTGAGCGCCTACCAGTGCTACCAGCACCACGGCAGTGGAGAGCGCATCGCTACGTGAGTGCCAGGCGTTGGCTTCGAGTAACTTTGACTTTACCCGCTTGGCAACCCGCATGGTGTAGCGAAAAATCCACTCTTTGCTAAACAGCGCTATCACCGTAATCACGATTGCCAGCGCGCCAGGGGCGTTAACGTCGGTACCGCTAAACAGGCGATCCAGGCTCGACCAGGCTATCGCCCCTGCCACGAAAATCAGCACGCTTCCCAGTAGCAGGGTCGTCAGGGTTTCTATCCGGCCGTGGCCGTAGTGGTGGTCTTTATCGGGCTCCTGGCGCCCATAGTGAATGGCCGCCAGGACAAAACCGTCAGTGACTAAATCAGATAGGGAGTGAATCCCGTCGGCGATTAACGCCGCAGAACCGACCATAAAACCAATGGTGACTTTGACGATGCTCAACAGGGCATCCAACCACGCACCTATGTAGGTAACACGCTTGGCCTCTTGGCTAAGTCGCGCTTGGTCGTGAACCACTGGCGTTTCGATGGTCTGAGTCATGGGTACCTTGCAAGGAAGCACGCATTCAATAGACGCCTATTGTAGCGCACTCCTTATATCCTCTATAGCCTCCACTGCTTTCCAGCCGTGAAACGGCACCTTTGCGTGTCAGTGGAGGCTAGTGTCAGCAAAGGCAATGGCGGACAACGAATAAGCGGATGTGTATCCTTAAGCGCCATTGCAAGCCATTAAATTGTATCTATACACAGGATTTTCTATGGATTGGCTCCAGGTGGTGGTGTTAGCGGTAGTTCAGGGAGTGTCAGAATTTTTACCCGTTTCAAGCTCTGCCCACCTAATCTTAGTGCCTGTGCTGACAGAGTGGCAAGATCAAGGCCTAGCCTTTGATGTTGCCCTGCACCTAGGCAGCCTCTCCGCGGTGATTATCTACTTCCGACAGGAAATTTGGCAGATGGTGGTGAGCAGCCTGGCTGCGATTAGCGGTAAAGGGGTGAACGAAGACGCACGACTGGCTTTATGGGTGACATTAGCGACCATCCCGGTGGGGCTTATTGGCTTACTGCTGCACGATGTTATTTCTCACTTTATGCGCTCTACGCTGATTATCGGCGTCAGTTTAATTGGTTTCGGGCTATTGTTGGGGTATGCCGATTGGCGTAAGGGGGGAACGCGCAGCGAATACCAACTGCGTTGGAAGGATGTGCTGATTATTGGCGGAGCCCAGGCGCTGGCGCTGATTCCCGGCACCTCGCGCTCGGGGATTACCATTACCGCGGCGCTGATGGTGGGAATGAGCCGAGAAGGCGCTTCGCGCTTCTCTTTTTTACTGTCAATCCCGGTGATTGTGCTGGCAGGTGGTCTAGAAGCCGTGGGGCTGTTTAGCGCTCCGCAGTCGATTGATTGGATCGCAATGTTGGCGGGCACCCTGCTATCGGGAATAAGCGCGTATTTGTGTATTCACTACTTTCTAGTGGTTATAAAAAAATTAGGAATGCAGCCCTTTGTAATTTATCGCGTGCTGTTCGGCGCCTGGCTGCTGTGGTTCTTTTATTTTTAGGGTAAAGCAACGATGAAAAAGGCTGTTGAACGCGCAGCAAGATGGGGACGTGCACTGATCGTAACGGGCTCACTGCTGGGCTTGGGGTTAGGCGTTGCAGGCTGCTCAGAGAGTGATCGACCGCTGGAACCACCGGTACGCTTTGATGGCAATATTTTTGGCACCTTCTATCAGGTGACCATTATGGATCCGCTCACTCAGGGCGAATCCCTTGAATTGGAAGAGGGTTTCAAAGCAGAGCTGGAGAGTGTTGATCAGGCAATGTCCACCTATCGCGATGATGCTGAACTGATCGCCTTTAACGACGCCCCGCTGGAGGAGTGGCAGCCGCTCTCCAATGAACTCATTGAGGTATTGGCGATTAGCCAATCCGTTGCTGCAGCCAGCCACGGCGCCTTTGATATTACCGTGGGCGACCTAGTCAATTTGTGGAGCTTCGGCCCCGGCGCGCGGCCGGAAGAGGTGCCCGCCGATGATGTTCTTGCCGGGCAGCTGGCCCAGGTAGGCTTCGACGCGTTAGAGGTCGATAGCCAAAATATGCAGGCACGGCGTATCCGCGATGTGTTCGTCGACCTTTCTGGCGTGGCCAAAGGCCATGGAACTGACCGGGTAGCGGCTTACCTGGAGCAGCAGGGGCTGGAGCACTACTTAGTCAATATTGGCGGAGAACTGATTGCCCGCGGCCTGCGTGATGAGGAAGAGCAAACCCCCTGGCAGATTGGCATTGAAGCGCCTGAAGATGGCCAGCAGCGTGCCCAGCATATTATCCCGTTAGAGAGCATGTCGGTGGCCACCTCAGGTGATTATCGCAACTATTTTGAAGCAGATGGCCAGCGCTTCTCCCACACCATCAATCCGCGTACGGGTCGACCGGTGACTCACCAGCTTGCCTCGGTGTCGGTTTTTCATCCCTCCAATGCTTGGGCGGATGCCTGGGCGACGGCGCTGCTGGTGGTTGGCGAACAGGAAGCGATGCAGCTGGCCATTGAAAATAATCTTAAGGTGCTTCTGCTCGTGCGTGATAACGAGCAGTGGCGCAGCATTGCTAGCCCGGAATTTGTTAATTATTTTGGGGAAACGCTGGTGAATGAATTGGGCATTGAACAGCGACAAACCCCAGCGACCAACAGCCCCGCCACAGCCATCCCAGCGCCCACTGACCCATCAGTAATAGGTGAATAGTATGCAAGAACTGGATATTGTCATTCTCGCCGCGGGTAAAGGCACGCGGATGCGTTCACAGACTCCTAAAGTGCTTCACACCCTGGCGGGCAAGCCTATGGTGCAGCATGTGCTGGATACTGCCTCAGAGTTGCAGCCGGATCGCACCCATGTCGTGATTGGTCATGGCGCTGAACAGCTGCGTGAAGCGTTGGCAGAACAAGCTGTGCAGTTTGTCGTGCAGGCCGAGCAGAAGGGCACCGGACATGCGGTGGCGCAAGCGCTTGAGCAGTTGGGGAGCGGCAAGGTGTTAATCCTTTACGGCGATGTACCGCTGCTGCAGCGGGAATCTTTAAGCAAGCTGTTGGCCCATGTGGATGAACAGCACATCGGGCTGTTGACGGTAACGCTAGCTGACCCCACGGGCTATGGGCGGATTGTGCGTGACGACGCAGGCGAAGCCGTAGCAATTGTTGAGCAAAAAGATGCCAGCAGCGCCCAGCTTGCCATCACCGAATGCAATACCGGCATTATGGCCATGACTAGCGCCCAGCTAAAACGCTGGTTACCGCTGCTCTCCGCAGAAAATGCCCAGGGTGAGTACTACCTAACCGATGTGATCGCCATGGCAGCAGGTGAGGGCATCAAGGTATGCACTGCCCAACCGGATACAGCGGTAGAAGTAGAAGGCGTCAATAACCGAGCGCAAATGGCCCGCTTGGAGCGCGTTTATCAACGCCAGTTGGCCGATAAGTTGATGGCGCAGGGGGTAGCACTTGCTGACCCTGAACGGCTCGACGTGCGCGGGCGTTTAACCTGCGGGCATGATGTATTTATCGATGTGGGCTGCGTGTTTGAAGGTGAGGTTGAGTTAGGCGAAGGCGTTCGGGTTGGCCCCTACTGCGTGATCAAAAACAGCACCATTGGGGCACAAAGCGTGATAGACACCCATAGTGTAATAGAAGGCACCGTGGCTGCAGGTTTAAACCAGATTGGCCCCTTCGCACGGTTACGTCCTGGTACGCGAATGGCGGTAAAAGCCAAGGTGGGCAATTTTGTTGAAACCAAAAACGCGGATGTAGGAGAGGGCAGTAAGATTAATCACTTAAGCTACATCGGCGATGCCCACTTAGGACGGGATGTAAATGTGGGCGCAGGCACTATTACCTGTAACTACGATGGGGCTAATAAACACCGCACTGATATTGGCGATAATGCCTTTATTGGCTCTAACTCGGCGTTGGTTGCACCTGTTACGATAGGCAAAGGTGCCACTGTCGGGGCTGGATCTACGATTGCTAAAGATGTCACCGACTACGCGTTAGCAGTAACCCGAGGCCGCCAGTTAGAAAAAATCGATTGGCTGCGCCCCAGCAAGCGTACAGAGCCATAGTAGTTAAAAAAGTATTAAAAATAGTTCTAAACAACATTCAATGAATCATTAAAAATCCGTATTCATATATCCATGCCGTTGATTTATCTTTCTGCGGATTGGTTGAATAGCTTTTTTGAAGTGCTCTGGTTAATAACCTGGGAGAGTAATCATGTGTGGGATTGTAGCTGCCGTTGCCCAGCGCAACGTCCAAGAAATTTTATTAGAAGGGCTAAGGCGCCTGGAGTATCGCGGCTACGATTCGGCCGGTATGACGGTGTTCAATGATGGGGTATTAACCCGTCATCGTGCGCTTGGAAAAGTAGCGGCGCTTGCCGCGGAGTTGGATAAGGCCGCGCTCCCGGGTTGTTCGGGCATAGCGCACACTCGCTGGGCAACCCACGGTAAACCCTCTGAAGCCAATGCACACCCGCATCATAGTGGTAGCCATGTGCATGAAAATCAGGTTGCCGTTGTTCACAATGGCATTATTGAGAACTACGAGGCGATAAAAGGTAACCTGCAGCGCAGCGGCTATGCGTTTAACTCCGAAACCGATACCGAAGTGATTGCTCACTTATTTTCTGAAAAGCTGGCCGATGGGCTTACCCTATTTGATGCTACGCAGCAGATCGTAAACGGCTTAGGCGGAGCCTACGCGCTTGGGGTAATGAGTGCCAAAGAGCCAGGGGTGGTAGTTGGCGCTCGCCAGGGTAGCCCACTGGTGATTGGTGTGGGGATTAAGGAAGCCTTTTTAGCCTCTGACCCGCTGGCCCTGCTGCCGGTGACGGATCGCTTTATTTACCTTGAAGAGGGCGACATGGTTGAGCTGCGTGAGCAGGGCGCCATTCGCATTGTAGATCGTCACGGTAACGACGTTGAGCGTCCTATTCATACCTTTGAGCACGGCGATGGCGCGGCCAGTAAGGGTGAGTATCGCCACTATATGCTCAAGGAAATTTTTGAGCAGCCGACGGTTATTGAGGCGGCATTAGAGGGGCGGCTAAGTGCTCAAAGCGTATTAGTGGAGAGCTTTGGCCCAGATGCGCTGGCGCTTTTTCAACGTACTCGCCACGTGCATATCATCGCCTGCGGCACCAGCTACCACGCGGGGCTGGTGGCGCGTTACTGGCTAGAACGCTATGCGGGGGTGCCGGTGCAAGTCGAAGTTGCCTCCGAGTATCGCTACCGCCACCCGGTCGTGCCTGAAGGGACGCTATTTGTCACCCTCTCCCAGTCTGGTGAAACCGCCGACACCCTGGCCGCACTGCGCTTTGCTAAAACCCTCAACTATGTGGGCTCGCTGGCGATCTGTAATGTGCCTGGTAGTTCGTTGGTGCGTGAATCAGACATCACGTTAATGACCCGTGCCGGTCCTGAAATTGGCGTTGCCTCGACCAAAGCCTTTACCACCCAGCTAGTGGCGTTAATGCTACTAACGCTTTCAGTGAGTAAAGCCAAAAACCAGGTCGAATACCCGGATATCATCGCCGCGCTGCGCACGCTGCCAGAAGTATGTCAGCGAGTGCTGGCGTTGGATAGCCAGATCGAAACGCTTTCCCAAGCGTTTGCAGAGAAACACCATGCCCTCTTCTTGGGGCGTGGGGCGCACTATCCGATTGCCCTTGAAGGGGCGTTAAAACTCAAAGAAATCTCCTATATTCATGCCGAAGCGTACCCCGCTGGCGAATTAAAGCATGGCCCGCTGGCGCTGGTGGACAGTGAAATGCCGGTGATCTCGGTCGCCCCCAACGATGACCTGCTTGAAAAGCTTAAATCCAACCTACAGGAAGTCCGCGCCCGCGGCGGTCAGCTGTTTGTGTTTGCTGATGAGAGCGTGGGTATCGACGCCCAGGAAGATATTCGCGTACTGACCCTACCCCAGGTGCATGAAGCGCTGGCGCCGCTGCTGTACACCCTGCCGCTACAGCTATTGAGTTACCACGTGGCCGTGCTTAAAGGCACCGATGTTGATCAGCCCCGCAACCTGGCTAAAAGTGTGACGGTGGAGTGAGTTAGGTACCAGACTTTAGATTTAGTTAGGCCAATAAAAACGCTTTACAAGATGCGGCAATTGGCCGCATCTTATGCGCAGCCGTTGCGTTGCAGCATGTCGTTAGGGTGCTTATGATCGTGGCGGTCTTTCTCCCTTCTGATTGGATAACATCACCATGAAACCACCAAACGTCCTCGTAACCCGGCATCATGCTAGCCGGGTCGCTTGGTTGTTGCTCGCCTGCTGTCTTTTTATTTTTCCTTCCCTCTCTTATGCCGCCGCCGGGCCACTGGATCTTACTCTTTCGCTTGCCGGTATCTCTTCTGTCGTGATCTTCGTGCTCGCCTACGCGTTGGTGATGAGTGAAGAGCTACTGCACATGCGTAAGTCTAAGCCTGTATTGGTTGCAGCAGGCCTTATCTGGGCGCTCGTCGCCTGGGTTTATGTACAAGCGGGCATGCCGGAAGAGGCGCAAACCGCCTTCCGTGAAACGCTACTTGAATACGCCGAACTGCTGCTGTTTTTGCTGGTGGCAATGACGTATATCAACGCTATGGAAGAGCGCCGGGTATTTGATGCGCTGCGTTCTTGGCTGGTGCGCAAAGGTTTCAGCTATCGCAGCCTGTTTTGGATTACCGGCGTCATGGCATTTGGTATTTCAGCGATCGCCAACAATATGACTACCGCCATGCTGATGTGTGCTGTGGTGCTGAAAGTGGCCGAAGGGGATAACAAGTTTATCGGCCTTTGCTGCGTCAACGTGGTGGTGGCTTCCAACGCAGGCGGTGCCTTTAGCCCGTTTGGCGATATCACTACGTTGATGGTGTGGCAAGCGGGGCAAGTGCCGTTTGAAGGCTTCTTCGCGCTGCTGTTACCCGCGGTGGTTAATTTCATGATACCTGCCGTTATCATGAATTTCTTCATTGCTAATCGTCAGCCTGCGGCGTTACAAGAGAATGTGTGGCTCAAGCGCGGCGCGCGGCGGATTATCTTGCTGTTTTTGCTCACCGTGGCCATTTCGGTACTCTGCCACTCTGTGCTGTATTTACCCCCCGCCATGGGCATGATGTTTGGTTTAGGGTTACTACAGTTCTTTGGTTACTACCTGCGCCGCAGCCTGCCCCGTTCGCTTGAACGCAAGCGGGAGCGCTACTCCCGCCGAGGCGATTGGAAGAAGCTGGAGCAACTGGGTAGCGTGGTACCGTTTGATATTTTCAGCCGCATTGCGCGCTCCGAGTGGGATACGCTGCTGTTCTTCTACGGGGTGGTGATGTGTGTGGGCGGCCTTGGCTTTATGGGTTATCTCAGCCTGCTTTCTGAAACACTCTACGGTAATTGGAACCCGGTGTGGGCTAACGTGGTGCTAGGGCTTATCTCGGCAGTCGTCGATAACATCCCTGTTATGTACGCAGTACTTTCCATGGCCCCAGATATGTCCGAGGGTAACTGGCTGTTGATTACCCTAACTGCGGGCGTGGGGGGCAGTTTGCTCTCGATGGGCTCCGCCGCTGGTGTTGCCCTTATGGGCCAGGCTCGGGGAATCTATACTTTTTCCGTGCACCTACGTTGGGTGCCGGCTATTTTATTGGGTTATATCGGCAGCATTGCCACGCACCTCTGGATTAACAGCGCGTTGTTTTAAGCGCTGTATTGCAAACGGAAAACGCCCCTTATTGATTACTCAATGAGGGGCGTTTTTAGGAGTAAATTAGTTAATGATCAGAACTTTATAGATCGTGGCCAGTTATAACGTGGCAAATATCGGCAAAGCTTTTTGCTCTGGGCATCGGATTGATCTCTTTACCCACTGCACTCTGTATATCGGTTGCCGAAATAATGCCACGAATCCTAATTTCGTGATTATCGTTTTGCTCAGTGATTAACAGATGTTGATCGGTAAAAGCTTCCATCGACAGCACCAGGTCTTCAATTGTCAATGATGCCAGTTGGGAGACGGGCATGGCGCTCAGCTTGTGCCACGGAGTCATAATCATTTCAGCGGTAATGTCTTCGCGGCTAAGGTTTCGCTGCTGCATGGCTAGATTGATACGCCGTGAGCCAATCACTTCTTTTGAAGTAATTACGCCGATACAGTGCGCTTTGTTATCCATGACAAACAGCAGCCGTACGCCACCATAGCGCATCTTAAGGTGTGCTTCGTCAATGGGTGTGTCCGCATCAACCGATTGGGGTACTACTTGAGAAAAATCGGTAAGCACCGCCATGGCAGGACTAGTAGGCAGTAACCGCCGGGCTGCAGGCATAGCCAGCAGTGGTGTTGCGCCGAGTTGAATTAAGGGTTTAGGTGAAAAGGTGACTTGGTTCATCGAGGGGACCTCCTTGTGGAGAAAAGGTAAACCGTTACCATCTGGTTTACCGTGTTGCTCCACAGTTACATGCAATTCTTACCGCAACCTTAAGAGATCCATAAAACTAAGCTTAGGAAGCAAAGAAAATATTATTCCTCTCTTGGACGCTGAAGATAAATACGTACGCGCAGCCCTCCGCTGGGAGCGTCATCAAGGTGGAGGGTGCCGCCATGGCGCGTCACTAGCCGCTCAACAATAGAAAGGCCTAAGCCTGAACCCGCACTAGGGCCTGCACGCTGAAAGCGCTCAACCACTTTTTTGCGCTCATTGATCGGTATCCCAGGGCCCTGATCATCCACCATTAATTGAAAGCCTTGTGGCGTCGTTGCTAGCGTAATGCTGATGACACTTTGGTGGGGGGAGTGCTGGAGGGCATTACCGACTAAATTCTGTACCAGGGTTTCAATGGCGCCGGGCTCTTCTAACATTAACCAATCCGCCTGCTCATCAGCGTTTAGCAACAGCTGCTGTTCGTGTTCAGCTGCCAGCGGCGAAAGTTTGGCCAAGGTTTCACGCACTTCACTCAGCAGGTGGCTAGTGCGGTACTCGGGCAGTGATTCCTCTTCAGGCTCCAAGCGAGCCAGTGTTAATAACTGGGTGACCAAACGCGTGGCCCGTGCGACGCCTCCGCGCAGGTGGTTGAGTGCCTCCCGGCGATCTTCGGGGTTTTCGGCAGTCAGGGCATTTTGTGTGTGTAGATCAAGTACCGCTAATGGCGTGCGTAGCTCATGAGCGGCATCGGCAATAAAGCGCTTTTCGCGCACGCGCATTATGCGAAGTCGCTTCAATAACCGATTAAGCGCTCCGGCGATAGTGTCTAACTCATGAGGCAGTGGGCTAAGCGTTAAGGGCTGCAAATTATGCGGATCACGACTACGTATTTGCTCAGCCATGCGGGATAGCGGTGCCAGCCCCCAGCCGATAGACCACCATAGTAAAATGGTGAGTAGCGGCAGGCCAATCAGGTCGGGCATCAATGTACGCAACGCAACCGCTCTTATAATATCGCCGCGAACGTCTTCACGCTCACTCACCACAATTCGCTGAGTGGAGTGGGTGACTTCGTGTACATAAATGCGCCACTCGACCTCATCGATAGACTGACTAGTGAAGCCGGAGGGTTGATCCGCCAGCGGCGGCTCGGGGGCATTGGCAGAGCGTAGCAGGAGGCGTTCCCCTTCCCATAGCTGAAAGCCCAACTGACTGTCCGCGCGGTACCCTGCTACGCGTTGGCTGGATCTCGCCGCACTTCCTAAAGCATTTTCTAAACTATTGATCAGTATACCGCGTGTCTCCTCCGGCAGAGGCGCTTGCAGCAGGCCTTCTAACAAGCGCGCGTCTTGCGCAAGGCTGGCATCGTATAACGCTTCAATTTCATGGGCAGCGTAGCGGTAGCTAATAAAGCCAATCACCAGCATGCTAATGCCAAATACCAGCAGCGCTAGCCCAAGCGTGCGTTGGCGGATAGAGGTCATGAGCGCTGATCCTGGTCCGTTTTATCCATTACGTAACCAATGCCGCGTAGCGTACGAATCAGGTGAGGAAAGAATTTGCGCCGAAGATGGTGCACATGTACTTCAATGGCGTTGCTTTCTACGTCTTCATCCCAGCCATAAACCAAGCGCGTTAGCGTATCGCGGGTGAATACTCGCCCAGGGTGGCTCATAAACTCTTGCAGTAGGGTCAATTCCCGCCGTGATAACACCACGGGTTTTCCCAGGTAGCTAACCTGCATGGTTAACGGATCCAGGCAGACACCTCGACACTCTAGGGCACTGTTTACCTGATCACTACTGCGCCGCAGCAGGGCACGTAGGCGTGCTTTTAGTTCAGCGACTTCAAACGGCTTGGTTAAATAATCATCGGCACCCGCATCTAATCCAGCGATGCGTTCATCGACAGCATCCCGGGCGGTTAAAACTAAAATGGGTACGCGATTACCCTGTCGCCGTACGGCTTCCAGTATCTGCATGCCATCCATGCGTGGTAGACCCAGGTCGAGTATGACCACATCGAAGGGTTCCCCTTCCTCTAACGCGGCCAGGGCGGTCACGCCATCGCTAAGGTGATCCACCGTGAAGTGCTCGGGCTTTAATGCCAAGCGAATACCCGAGGCTAAACTTGGGTCATCTTCTACCAACAATATACGCATGGCGGGATGGTTACTCCTTCAAATCAAGCGCCATCATTAAGCCTAGAAATAAGCACGGATAGGGGTAGCGTGCAAAGGCTTAGGCAGTCAGGATGGGGCTATAAATTATAGGCTAATAACGTAGCACGCTTTCTTACTACCTCGGAGCTCTGCATTTGATTGATCAGCCATGACGTCTCATTCCCACTCAAACACCCCAGCTGTGATGCTTTGCCCACCAGATAGACGACGCGAAGCACTGCTGCAGCTTGCTGCCGCCCATGACCCAGAGCTACAAGCAGCCCTGAGCGCTGCCGTTAAGGCAATGTACGATCAGCCGGACGCCTCCTGGGGAGGGCTATGGGTAACGCTTGAAGCGGGTCGGCTCACAGGCGCCATCTGGGTGCAACACCTGCCCATGAACATGGCGCAGCTATGGTTACCCGAAGAGTTGCCCAACAAGCAGGGCGCGCATACTAGCGTGCTGTTGCGTGCAGCCTATGCGTGGGTAAAAACGCAGAATATTCGCTTGTGCCACTTGGAACTTTCACCCCAGTCGTCCGTATCAGAAGCGCTGTTAGTCGAGCATGGTATGCAGCGTTTAGCTTGCTTGGAGCACTTAACGGCGAGCAGTCAACGCCGCTTAGCGATGAATGAAGCGATCCCGTTATCGCTTCAGCCGCTTAGCGAGTTTTCTCAGTCGGAACAGCTAACCCTATTGGCAGCCGTGGGGCAGGATTCGCTGGATAGCCGTCCTCTGCGCGACGTACTCTCGGTTGAAGAGTTATTAGCCGGATTTTATCAGCAGGATCCCCAAGCGCCACAGCACTGGTACGCCGTTGGCTATCAAGAAGTTGTGGTGGGCGTTCTACTGCTTGCGCCGCGCCCTGCGCTAGGCCGCTGGGAGCTAATGCTAATGGGACTAACACCCGAGTGGCGTGGCAAAGGTTTGGGACGATCGCTGTTAAATAAAGCCTTGGAGCTTGCCCAGCAGGCAGGCGTGCAGGAAATTATGCTGGGGGTGGATGATGTTAATGTGCCGGCCAAACAGCTCTATCAGGAGGCGGGTTTTGTGCGCTTTGCACAGCAGCGTTTATTAGCGTGGAAAGGTGGTGACGAGGGGGGCGAAGCAGCAAAATAAAGCGTAGATAGTACCTATGGATCACATAAGCGCGCTTAGTAGCATTTTCTTGCGCTTTGCGTTGCCGTTATACTAGTCCTATATGCACGTCTTGGCGTCTCAGCTGCGCACCGTCAATATTGGCGCTGCCACGCACAGGGGTTGAGGATAAAAGTTTGATGACAATACTCAAGAGGTGGTGAGAGTGAAAGCTAAGCTGATCATGAGCGGGCTGGCGGCCCTCGGCTTCATGGCGGGCACATCCAGTGTTTATGCCCAAGATGATGCCGCGCGTGATGCGATTGCCGAGCGTTTGGCGCCGGTGGGTCAACTCTGTTTACAAGGCCAAGACTGTGGCACCGCTGCGGCCCCTCCTAGCGATAGCAGCAGTGGCGGTGATATCGACGGAGAGGGTATCTACGGTAATGTGTGTAGTGCCTGTCACGAGTCGGGCGCTGCGGGCGCACCTGTCCGTGGCGATGAAGAGGCTTGGGCTGAACGTACCGAACAAGGTTTCGCCACGCTGCTAGAGCACTCGATTAACGGCATCGGTGCTATGCCTGCTCGTGGTGGTAATCCCAACCTCTCTGATGAAGAGATGGAAGCGGCGACTGCTTATCTTGTTGAGCCGGTAATGGATGTACCTGAACTAAGCGGTGGCGAAGAAGAAGCTGCTTCAGACGACGAAGCTGCTAGCGACGAAGGTGCAGCCGATGAGGCCGCTACCGAAGAGACCGCCGCTGCCGAAGGTGAAGCAGCCACTGAAGAAGAAATGGCTGCTAACGACGACGCAGCGAGTGAAGAAGACGCGGCGGCAAGTGAAGAAGAGAGCGGCGGTAGCGATTTGGATGGTGCGGCGCTTTACGCAAGCTCTGGCTGTGCAGCATGCCATGACAGCGGCGTTGCCGGTGCACCGGCGATGGGCGATGCAGATGCATGGGCTGAGCGTCTAGACAAAGGTAGCGACGAACTCTATGCCAGCGCGATTAACGGCATTGGTGCTATGCCAGCCAAAGGCGGCAACCCCAATCTTTCTGATGAAGAAGTGATGGCGATTGTTGACCACATGGTTGCTGAAGCCGAGTAATTGATAGTTTGTCTTAACACTAAATAGCTTAGCGATTTTATCCACAGGGTGTTTTAGTCGCCGCCCTGTGGATATTCCTGTTTTAAAGCATCAGTTTTAAAGCTCTCGTTTTATAACTCCCGCTTTATCAGCCTAGCAGCGAACGCAGCCCGGCAATGGCGTCTTTGCCTCGAGCCTGCTTCTTCTCTGGATCCTCTTTATCCGCACGGCCTTCCCACTCCAAATCCTCCCCAGGCAATTCGTCTAAAAAGCGGCTGGGCGCACAGTCCATCAGTTCACCGTAGGCTTTGCGCTGGCGGGCAAGCGTCAACGTTAGCGTACGCCGCGCCCGGGTAATGCCCACATAGGCCAATCGCCGCTCCTCCTCCACGGTGCCTACTTCGATGGCGTTGCGGTGGGGCAGAAGATCCTCTTCCAAGCCCATTAAATAGACGTGGGGGAACTCCAAACCTTTAGAGGCGTGCATGGTGAGCAGCTGCACTCTATCCGAGTCATCCTCTTCCGCCTGCTGCTCCAGAATATCGCGCAGCACTAGGCGTGAAATAGCCGCCTGAACGCCGTCGGTTTCGGTCTCGGTGGAGTCAGTATCGTCCTCTGGGTCGCGGTTGAGCGATTTTTCCAGCTGGTCAATTAGAATCCACACGTTGGCCATGCGGCGTTCGGCGACGGTGGGCGCGCTGGCGTTTTGATACAGCCAGGCTTCGTAATCCATATCCCGCAGCATGTCGCGAATGGCGGCAATGGCGTCGCCTTGATCCATGCGCTTGCGCACACCATCAATAAAGTGGGTAAAGCGGCTTAAGCGCTCCGTAGCGCGGGTCGGCAATACCTGCTCTAACCCAAGCTCATGGCAGGCGGCAAACAGCGATATCGAGCGCTCAGTAGCGTAGTTGGCGAGTTTTTCTACCGTTCCAGGGCCTACTTCGCGGCGTGGCACGTTCACAATGCGTAAAAAGGCGTTGTCGTCCGCGGGGTTAATCAGCAAGCGCAGGTAAGCCATGGTGTCTTTAATCTCGTTGCGGGAGAAAAACGACGTACCACCGGAGAGCTTGTAAGGAATCTGGTAGTGCTGCAACTTAAGTTCCAACAAGCGGGCCTGGAAGTTACCCCGATAAAGCACCGCAAAATCCCGCCACTCGGCCTTTTCCTTGATACGCCGGGTGAGCATTTCGCTGGCAACCCGCTCAGACTCCGCCTCTTCATGGCGATTCACGATCACCCGAATCGGCGCGCCGTCGCCCATATCCGACCACAGCGTCTTCTCATAAACGTGGGGATTATTAGCGATTAGCGTGTTGGCGGCACGCAGTATCGTGGCGGTAGAGCGGTAGTTCTGCTCCAGTTTGATCACTTTCAAGCGCGGGAAATCTTCCCCCAGGGTAATCAGGTTTTCAGGGCGTGCACCGCGCCAGGCGTAGATCGACTGGTCATCGTCACCCACCACGGTAAAGGTGGAGCGCTCCGCCATCAGCAGTTTCACCAGCAGGTACTGGGAGACGTTGGTGTCCTGGTACTCATCCACCAGCATGTAGTGGATTTTGCGCCGCCAGCGTTCCAGCGCTTCAGGGTCACGTTGCAGCAGTACCACCGGCAGCAGAATCAGATCGTCAAAATCCACCGCGTTATAGGCTTTTAGGTGGCGTACGTAGGCTTCGTAAACCCGGGCGGCAAAGTGATCATCGTCATCCGCAGCAAACGAGAGCGCGTCGCTGGGCAGTACCAAGTCGTTCTTCCAGGTGGAAATTTTGCTCTGCACGGCGTTGATCTGCTCGGCGTCCACCTGGGCGTCTTTGTTCATCAAATCGCGCAGCAGCGCCTTGGCGTCTTCCGGGTCAAATAGCGAAAAGCCCGGCTTGTAGCCCAGGGTTTTCAGCTCGCCGCGGATTATATTCAGCCCCAGGGTGTGGAAGGTGGAAACCGTTAACCCGTGACCCTCTTTGCCGTGAAGCATCTGGCCGACGCGCTCTTTCATCTCCCGGGCGGCTTTGTTGGTGAAGGTCACTGCAGCGATCTTACGCGCGCTCATCCCGCATTCTTGCACCAAATAGGCAATTTTAGTGGTGATCACGCTGGTTTTACCCGACCCTGCGCCCGCCAACACCAAGCAGGGGCCATCGATGTAGCGCACGGCTTCCTGCTGGCGCGGATTTAGCCCTTTAATGCGACTTAGAATGCTCTTGGGCGTGGCAGGCGTCATGGCGTCGGTCATCCTCTACGAGAGTTGCTAGTCGGTTTCAAGTACGGTTTCAAGTACAATCAGCCGCTTGGCGAAGGCATAATAAACAGGCAGGTGGAGATGTTTGAAGTAGCGCTTTTTGAACCGCGTATGGCGCCCAATACGGGCAATATCATGCGCTTGGTTGCCAACAATGGCTGCCGGTTACACCTGATTGAGCCGCTTGGCTTCGACCTGGAAGAGAAAAAGCTGCGTCGCGCCGGGCTGGATTACCGTGATCTCGACAACGTCACTCGCCACGCCGATTTTAACGCCTTTCAGCAGGCCATGCAGGGGCGGCGCATCTGGGCGATTACCACCAAAGGCACGCGCACCTACAGCGATGCCGACTTTGCCCCGGGCGATGTGCTGCTATTTGGTTCTGAAACCGCTGGGCTCTCGCCTCAGGTACACGCAGCGCTAACCACGGAGCACAAACTGCGCCTGCCCATGCAGCCCAATAACCGTAGTCTGAACCTTTCCAACGCCGTGGCTATTGTGAGCTACGAAGCGTGGCGCCAGCAAGGTTTCACTGGCGCGCTGCCGGTGTAATCAGCTCGTAATCCCATAGCGGTCACGATAGGCTCTGATCGCTTCGGCGTAGGCGAGCATTTCGCCACCGGCATGCTCTTCCAAGTAAGTGAGCACTTGCTCAAGAGTGACGATGCTGACCACCGGCATACCATACTGGGCCTGCACTTCCTGAATCGCACTCTGTTCGCCCTGGCCGCGCTCCTGGCGATCAAGCGCGATAATCACGCCCGCGGCGTGGGCACCGCTCTGCTCAATCAGTGTCATCACTTCGCGAATTGCGGTGCCCGCGGTAATCACGTCATCAATGATCAAAATATCACCGGAAAGCGAGGCACCTACTATGTTGCCGCCTTCGCCGTGGGTTTTCGCCTCTTTGCGGTTGAAAGCGTAAGGCATATCCAGGTCGTGGTGATCGGCCAGTGCCGCCGCGGTGACTGCCGCCAGTGGGATGCCTTTGTACGCCGGGCCAAACAACACGTCGGCGTTTAAGCCGCTATCGACAATCGCCTGGGCGTAAAAACGCCCCAGCTTGGCCAGCGCACGCCCAGTCTGAAACAGACCGGCGTTGAAAAAGTAGGGGCTAACGCGACCAGATTTAAGCGTAAACTCGCCAAACTTAAGCACGCCTTGCTCAATGGCAAAGGCGATGAAATCGCGCTGGTAGGGTTGTAGAGTGGTGGCCACGGTATTCCTCACTAGGCGGTAGGTTTAAATCGGCACGAAAACAACAATAAAACTAGGGTAAATGGCAAGTTTTAGTAGGTGCCTTTACCCAAACGTCTAAACGTCGGGTATCATACAGCAGCGACGCAAAAGGGACGATTTATGAAAATTGCCAGCATCAATGTCAATGGTATTCGTGATGCCGTCGATCGTGGCTTCCTGGACTGGCTGGCTCAGCAGGATGTCGACGTGGTCTGCGTGCAGAACATCAAGGCAAAAAGTTTTGAACTGGGTGACCACATTCTGTATCCGGAAGGCTATGAAGGCTACTTCCTGGATGCCGAAGAGGATGGTTTCTCCGGTGTGGCACTCTATTGCCGTAAAATTCCCAAGGCGATTATGTATGGCCTTGGGTTTCCTCAGTGCGATCATGAAGGACGTTTTCTGCAGGCGGATTATGAACGCTTCAGTATCGTCTCCTTCCTGATGCCTGATGGAAGTGACCAAAAAGCTAAACAGGCGTTTATGGATCAGTATCAGGAGTACCTAACGAAGATGTCGCGCAAACGGCGCGAATACATCCTCTGCGGTACTTGGCATATTGCCCATAAAACTGTCGATTTGGCTAACTGGTCGGATAATCAACTGACCTCAGGCTTCCGCCCGGAAGAGCGCGCCTGGATGGATCAGGTGCTTGGCCCCACCGGGTTTATCGACACCTTCCGCGAAATTAACCGCGATGCAGGCGAATATACCTGGTGGCCGAAGCTTGACCAAGACGTGCCCCGTGAGCGCCAGGAAGGGTGGCGGATCGACTACCAATTAGTCGGTCCCAACTTCCGCCGCCACGTGGTCGACGCGTGGATCGATTACGATGCGACATTCTCCGAGTTCGCACCGCTAATCGTTGAGTACGACCTGGCGCTCTAAGCGCTAGGCAACGAGCTTTTCCCGCGTCGCAGTCAGTAAGTGGTAATAAGCAACAAGCCGACCCTTGGGTCGGCTTGTTGCGTTGTGGCGGGCGTTAATCTTTAGCCACGAATGCCCAGCGCTTCGCGCTGATGGTCGCGAAGCGCATCGCCTGCTTTCTCGGCCAAATCGAGCATGCTGTTTAGCTCGGCACGGGTGAAGGCGCCCGCCTCGGCGGTACCTTGCACTTCGATCAGCTCGCCGCTCTCGGTCATTACCACGTTTAGGTCGGTATCGGCTTTGCTATCTTCCGGGTAGTCCAGATCCAGCACCGGCACGCCTTTATAAATACCCACGGAAATGGCGCTCACCAACTGCTTGAAAGGGTCGGCTTTGATCTTCTTCTCGCGCTGTAGATAACGGATCGCATCAATCAGCGCCACGCAGCCACCGGTAATCGCTGCGGTACGGGTACCGCCATCCGCCTGAATTACATCGCAATCCACGGTAATGGTGAACTCACCCAGCTTCTTCAAATTCACCGCTGCACGCAGGCTGCGGCCAATCAAACGCTGAATTTCCAGGGTGCGGCCGCCTTGCTTGCCGCGGGTCGCTTCACGGCCACTACGAGTGTGGGTCGCGCGGGGCAGCATGCCGTACTCAGCCGTTACCCAGCCCTGGTTCTTGCCGCGCAGCCAGCGCGGTACTCCGGCCTCTACGCTGGCATTACACAACACTTTGGTATCGCCAAACTCTACCAGTACGGAGCCTTCCGCATGGCGAGTGTAATCGCGGGTCAGGCGAATCTCACGGAGCTGGTCGGCTTCGCGACCGCTGGGGCGCACAACATCAGGACGCTTAGCACTGCTCACAAATAGTACCTCTCAATAAACGCACAACTAGGAAAAGCCCTCCATTGTACACGTCTGGGAGTGCGCTGATGGGCCTATCGGGTAGACTGTTGGCAATGCGTTATACACCGTTGTTCTCTATTAGGATGAAACATGGCCACTTCCAGCCGCGTACATAGCATGACCGCCTTCGCCCGCACTGAGCAGGCCGCTCCTTTCGGCACCCTGCAGGTGGAAATTCGCTCGGTGAATCAGCGTTATTTAGAGCCTCACTTCCGCCTGCACGAAAGCCTGCGTGATTTAGAGCCGGTACTTCGTGAAGCGCTGCGCACCCGCTTGGCACGGGGAAAGGTCGAGTGCAGTGTTCGCTTTGAGAGCGCCGAAACCGCCCAAGCCCCCGCCGTTAAAAGCGCCCGCTTGGCCGCCATTGCTGATGCGCTAAGTGCCATTCAGCAGCAGGTGCCCAGCGCGGTGCCGCCCACCACACTTGCGCTCCTCAACCAGCCTGGCGTGATGGAAACCCAGTACCTGGATCAAGACGCCATCAAAGCCGCTGCCAAAGAGCTGTTCGACCAAGCGCTGAATGAGCTAATTGATGCCCGCGCCCGAGAAGGCGAAAAGCTCGCCGAGATGATCACCACCCGCTTGGCGGGAGTAAGCGAGCAAGTCACCACCGTACGCAGCCTGTTACCGCAGATTCTGGAGCGCCAACGCGCCCAACTGCTGGAACGATTGGAAGTCGCCAAAACCGAACTCGACCCCCAGCGCCTGGAAGCCGAACTGGTGCTGGTGGCGCAAAAAGCAGACGTAGATGAAGAGCTAGACCGCCTGACAGCACATATCGAAGAAGTGAGCCACCAGCTCACCCAGAAAGGCCCCAAAGGCCGCCGTCTGGATTTCCTAATGCAGGAACTCAACCGCGAAGCCAACACGCTATCGTCAAAATCCGTGGTCGCCGAAACCACCCGCTGCGCGGTGGAGCTCAAGGTATTGATCGAACAGATGAGGGAGCAGATTCAGAATATTGAGTGATGAAGTATTGGCCTTATTTAATTGATAAGGGCAATTTGTCGCCCACCTCAATCTAAACCACCGCCGCTGTTTACCCAATTGGCTAATGACACTCCACATTGTTGCAAAGGATGTAATTCAATAATGGAAATTCTAGCGCAATGGAAAAACGTACATTGACTGTCTTTACCAGAGGTAGACTTTCAAAGCCCAGTAGGTTTAGACATGCTACAGCTAATGAGCTTTGCGGGTGCGCAAGTGAGTCATAATTGTTAATTTTGCATAGTCATTTTGGGCTTAAACCAGCAGACTAATAACGATTTTAGTCACTTTAGGTGGGCGCTAAAATCATGGTTCTAGATCCTGGGCGACCCCCTCAATTTTGCAAAGCAACGTTGGTGTTACCAATGAGAGCGTCTACCCCTTGCGTGAACGCAAAGGCCAACCCGCGCAAAATATTGGTCCGCTGTGGAAGTTCCAGTTTTCGGAGGTAGATGAGTGGGTGCGCGCTGAAGTGGCAGATGACGATGACCATAAGCACAAATAAAGGGATGCATCTCGATGGATAAGCACCAGCTCAGTGAGCGAGACATCTGCACCAAGTTCATAACGCCAGCCATTCTGCAGGCGGGTTGGCAACAGAATCAGTTTCGGGAAGAAGTGAATCTTACCGATGGTCGCGTTATGGTGCGGGGAAAGCTGGCTGCGCGGGTGAAAAATCCCAATGCGAAGGGCGGCCCTAAGCGCGCTGATTATGTGCTTTACGCCAGCCCCGGCGTGCCCATTGTCGTTATTGAAGCCAAACAATCAAAATTTTCAGTCGGCCACGGCATGCAGCAGGCGCTGACCTATGCCGAAATGCTAGATGCCCCTTTTGCTATCAGCAGCAACGGAGCAGGTTTTTTGCTGCATGATCGCACCGGCATTACTCAGCCTATCGAACGAGAGATCTCACTCAATGAGTTGCCATCCCTGGCAGATTTGTGGCCTCTGTATCAGCAATGGAAAGGCTTGGTAGCGCCGGAAGCGGTGAAACTGGTCGAGGAACCCTTTCATAGCGATGGTAGTGGCAAAGAGCCCCGTTATTACCAGCGTGTTGCCATTAATCGCGCCATCGAAGCAATTGCTAAAGGCCAGCAGCGTGTGCTGCTCGTTATGGCAACGGGCACCGGAAAAACCTACACTGCCTTCCAAATCATCTGGCGGTTATGGAAAGCCAAAGCCAAAAAACGCATTTTGTTTTTGGCCGACCGCAATATTTTGGTGGATCAAACCATGCAACAAGACTTTGCCCCCTTTGGCGAAGTTATGCACAAGGTCACTAATCGAGAAGCCAAAAAGAACTACGAAATCTACCTTGCTCTTTATCAGGCGGTGACCGGCCGAGAAGAGTGGAAACAAATCTACCGCCAGTTTCCCTCAAATTTTTTTGATCTGGTCGTGATTGATGAGTGCCACCGCGGCAGCGCAGCGGATGATTCTGCTTGGCGTGATATATTAGAGTATTTCGGCAGCGCCACCCATCTGGGTTTAACCGCTACGCCGAAAGAAACCAAAGACATAAGCAACACCACCTACTTTGGCGACCCCATTTACACCTACTCGCTCAAACAGGGCATTGAAGATGGCTTTCTCGCCCCTTACAAAGTGATTCGTATAGCCACGGATGTGGATGCCGTGGGCTACACACCCGAAAAAGGCAAGATCGATAAACTCGGCCAATTGGTGGAACAGCGCCAGTTCAACACCAAAGATTTTGATCGCAACTTAGTGTTGGAAAAACGCACCGAACTGGTGGCTAGAAGAGTCTGGGAGTATTTGAAAGCCACCGACCCCATTGCCAAAACGATCGTCTTTTGTGACGATCAAGACCACGCCGAGCGCATGCGCCAAGCCCTGGTAAAACTGATTCCAGCAGCCGCTAGTAACCGCCGCTATGTGATGCGCATTACCGGTGACGATAACGAAGGCAAAGCCCAGCTTTCCTACTTTATTGATAACGACGAGCCCTATCCGGTCATTGCCACCACATCTAAGTTGCTTACTACCGGGGTAGATGCCAAAACCTGCAAGCTGATTGTGCTCGATCAAAACATCAATTCCATGACCGAATTTAAACAAATGATTGGTCGTGGCACTCGCCTGCGCGAGGATTACCAAAAGCTCTACTTCACCATCATGGACTTCAAGGGTGCCACACGACTGTTTGCTGATCCGGATTTTGATGGTGACCCCGTCGTTATTTACGAACCCAAGCCTGATGATCCGGTAATCCCCCCTGACGACCTACCGCCGAAAGACCTGCAACCCGATATCACAGGCACTCCTGGTATTGGTGAAGTGGAGTCTCCACCTTACGATACCGGCACAACCGGCGGGTTTGATGATGGCCGCAAAACAGGAGAGAGAGAAGGCCGCACCAAATACGTGATCGGGGATGTCAACGTTCGGGTCGCTGTGATACTCGAACAGTATCTGGACGCCGACGGCAAGTTGATTACCGACGACTACAGAGTGCTACTCAAGGCCGACATTCAAAAAGCCCTGCAGGCTGAGTTTGGCAACCTCACCGACTTTCTGCGCCGTTGGAATGAGGCCGAGCGTAAGCAAGCGGTGCTGGAAGAACTTGCCGAACACGGGATACCGCTGGAAATATTGCAGCAAGCCGTTCCTAACGGTAGTGAGTTGGATGCCTTTGATCTGGTGGCTCATGTCGCTTTTAACCAGAAGCCTCTCACCCGGCGCGAACGTGCTAACAAGGTCAAAAAACGCGATGTATTCGTTAAATACGGCGAACAAGCCCGCGTCGTGCTCGAAGCCCTGCTGGAAAAATTTGCTCACCACGGCGTGCAAGATATTGAAGATGCCAAAGTATTGGAGCTGCCCCCTTTCGACCAATTCGGCAGTAAAACTCAAATCCGTCGCGGCATTTTTGGTGGCGTCGAGCAGTACACCCAAGCCATTCACGAATTAGAAAAAGCACTTTACGACGATCAAAGCGCTTAATTACGAGTACTGGATAACCTAATGAATCTCAGCAGCACCATAAAATCTATTCAAGACATCATGCGCAAAGACGATGGCGTCGATGGTGACGCGCAGCGCTTGGGTCAGCTCACTTGGCTGCTCTTTTTAAAAGTATTTGACCAGCGCGAAGAAGAGTGGGAAGACGATAACGCCGACTATCAATCACCACTGCCGGAAGATTTTCGCTGGCGCAACTGGGCCAAAATGAATGACGATGAGCAAGGCAAAAAATCCCATAAAATGGCCCCGTCGGATATCGTCGGCTTTGTTAACAATCAATTATTTCCGGCACTGAAAGAGCTGGACGCCAACGCCAGCCCACAACACAAGGTCATTCGCAGCGTCTTTCAAGATGCCAACAACTACATGAAGTCTGGCACCCAGTTGCTGGCGGTGATCGAAAAGCTTGAATAAGCCATTAACTTTCACGACTTCAAAACTCGTTCGCAGATTGGTGATGTTTATGAGCAACTGCTGAATGACCTGCGTGGTGCAGGCAATGCGGGCGAGTTTTACACCCCTCGCGCCATCACACAATTTATGGTTGACCGAGTAAACCCTCGATTGAAGCCACGCACCGAGATCGTGCTCGACCCAGCTTGCGGCACTGGTGGCTTCTTAACCGCCGCCATCGACCATTTGCGTAAACAGCGCACTAATAAATCTAGCACAAAGGAACAGCACGCTATTGAAGCTGCTATTCGCGGCATTGAGAAAAAACAACTACCGCACCTGCTATGCACCACCAACATGCTTTTGCACGAAATTGATATTCCCAGCCAGATCGAACATAAAAACACCTTAGGCAAGGGCTGGAACGAATGGAGTGCTAACGAAAAAGTTGACTGTATCATCACCAACCCACCCTTTGGTGGCTATGAAGATGACACGGTAGGTGGCGACTACCCGACTGACTTAAAAACCCGTGAAACCGCCGATATGTTTATGGCGCTGATCATCAAAAAGCTATTAAAAGAAAACGGTCGTGCCGCCGTGGTACTTCCAGATGGGTTTTTGTTTGGTGATGGCATTAAAGGCACGCTTAAAAAACTGCTGCTGCAAGAGTGCAAACTGCACACCATTATCCGGCTACCTAAAGGCGTGTTTGCCCCCTATACCACCATCAAAACCAACCTTTTGTTTTTTACCAAAGGCGCGCGAGTAGATGATGGCAGCGAGCATTTCCACACCGACACCATTTGGTTTTACGAACACCCTTATCCACCGGGCTACAAAAGCTATAGCAAAACCAAACCCATACGCCTGGAAGAATTTAAACCCGAGCAAGACTGGTGGGGCGATGAAAGCGATGACTTTGCCAGCCGTGAGGAAAACGAATTTGCTTCGAAGGTCGATTTTAAAACTAAGCGCGAACAGGCCGAAGCTGCCGCCAAACCGCATTGGGATAATGCTGAGCAGCTTAATAACCAAGCCAGCACATTGGAAAACCGCATTCGTGACTTGCGGGGCTCTGTTAAAGGAAACAACGATAAAACACAACGCCAAAGCGTGGACGATGAAATTGAAAGCTTACGCAGCGAAAGTGAAACGCTGCGCTTAAAAGCCCGCGACGCCCAATCCGCAGGCGACCGTCTTTACTGGCCCATCTTTAATTTGGATATTAAAAATCCGAATGGCCCCGAAGAAGAAAGCCACGACCCTGACGAGCTACTGGTCAAATACAAACAACTCTTGGGTGAAATTGAAGAAACCGAAAACCAGCTCAAAAGCGAATTGGCGGCAGCCCTTGCTCACCACTTTAGACCAGAGGCAGAAGACGCATGAGCAAGCCAGCTTTACCGACTGAACAACAACTGCTCGGCGATATCCGTACGCTGATTGAGCAGGGTCGCCAGCAACTGGCCACAACCGTCAACAGCGCACTAACGATCCTCTACTGGCAAATTGGCCAGCGTATTCACCATGAAGTGCTTCAGGGTGAGCGTGCTGCCTATGGCGAGCAAATAGTCTCTACACTGTCGAGACAATTAGAACAGGAGTACGGCCGCGGTTTCTCTGCCAAAAACCTGCGTCACATGCTGCGCTTTGCCGAGGCTTACCCCGATGGCCAGATTGTCTCGACACTGTCGAGACAATTGTCATGGAGTCATTTTTTAGAGCTGATTTACCTAAAAGATACGCTTCAGCGCGACTTTTACAGTCAAATGTGCGCGCAGGAGAGCTGGAGTGTGCGCCAATTGCGGGAAAGAAAAAACATCCTTCTGTTTGAGCGAACCGCCCTGTCTAAACAACCTGAAATGTTGCTAACGCAAGAATTAGCCAACCTGCGCCAAACAGGCTCGCTGAGCCAAAACCTAGTGCTCAAAGACCCTTACGTTCTCGATTTTTTGGGCCTGAATGACCGCTACCTGGAAAAAGATCTGGAAGACGCTATTCTGCGCGATCTGGAGCAATTTCTGTTGGAGCTAGGGGCCGGCTTTAGCTTTGTCGCACGGCAAAAACGAATCCAGATCGACAACGATGATTTTTACATCGACCTGCTGTTCTACAACCGCCGGCTGAAACGGTTGGTCGCTATTGACTTGAAATTGGGCGACTTTAAAGCCGAGCACAAAGGCCAAATGGAGTTGTATCTGCGTTGGCTTGCCAAGCATGAACAGGAAGCGGGCGAAGCTGCGCCGCTGGGTATTATTCTGTGCACCGGTAAAAAGCAGGAGCAAATCGAACTGTTAGAGCTGGATGCCAGCGGCATCCATGTCGCTGAATATTTGACTGCTTTACCCCCCAAAGAAGTACTACAAGCCAAATTGCATCAGGCCATTGAAAACTCACGGGCTCGCCTCGAAAACCGTGGCGAGGACAGCTAAATGGACGCACAACAGTTTTTGGCTGAGTTTGGGCATATCGTCAATGCGCCGGGGGGCGTGGCGAAGTTACGGGAGTTGGTTTATCAACTTGCCGTAACGGGAAGGTTAACACTTCAGCTAGAAGAAGATGGTACTGCGGACGTTGCACTATTGAACATTGCTCGTATCCGCCAGCGCCTTATTACCGAGAAAAAGTTTAAGCGTTCACCCAAGCTTGAGTCTGCACCATTAACACCCCCAGCTATTGTAATTCCGCCCGGTTGGCGATGGAGTCGATTACTGGATCTAGGTGAAATTAATCCCCGCAATCAAGCCCAAACTGATAGCGAATCTGTAGCTATGGCCACATTTGTTCCTATGGCCGCAGTTTCTGAGAATCACTCAGAAGCTATTGCAGGTGTAGTAAAACCTTGGACAGAAATCAGCAAAGGTTACACCCATTTTGCTAACGGCGATGTGTTGCTCGCGCAAAATTACGCCGTGCTTTGAAAACGGCAAATCAGCGGTGGTTCGTGGGCTTGAATTTGATATTGGCGCTGGTTCTACAGAATTTCATGTTTTCCGCCCCATAAGCCAAGATATAAATCCTGCTTATATATACCTTTTCGTTCGCTCGCCTTTATTTAGAGCCAAGGGCGAAGCCAGCATGACAGGTACTGCTGGGCAAAACGTTTACCCACCTACTACTTTGCACTTTGTGCTATGCCGTTGCCGCCAACTGATGAACAATCTCGCATAGTCGCCAAAGTTGATGAGCTGATGGCCTTATGTGATCAGTTGGAAACGCAGCAACAAAAACGCCGCACCCTGCAAAATCATTTGCGCCACGCCACTCTGCAAGCCGTGGCCAACAGCCAAAGCTCCCATGAGCTGCAAGAAAACTGGCTGCGACTGGAAGCCAACTTTGGACAGTTATTTTCTGCGCCGGACGATGTCGAAGATTTGCGGAAGCTTCTGTCAGAGTTAGCTATTTATGGGGCCTTAGACTCAAATCTCCTTCCAACTGATATTTCTGTTTTAGATTCATACTTGGAGACACTGTCGAGTAAAAAAACAGGGAAGCGATTCGCGAAGATTAATAAGATCAACGAAGAAGTCTCTTTGCCTTCTGGCTGGCGCTGGATTCTGCTGGAAGAGTTGCTGGCTGGCTCTGAATCTGGCTGGAGTCCGAAATGCGAAGCAGAGCAACGACGTGGTGACGAATGGGGTGTTCTAAAAGTAAGCGCGGTAACGTGGGGTGAATTCAAACCTGAAGAAAACAAAAGATTACCCATATCTTTAGAGGCTAGGCCGTTATGCGAAGTGATGCCTGGTGACTTTATGCTTTCTAGAGCAAATACCGCTGAACTAGTAGCTCGAAGTGTTATTGCACCTGAAGGTTGCCCAACAAAGCTATTGATGAGCGACAAAATTGTCAGGCTCTCTTTCCTTGATGAAAGACTAAAGCCCTGGGCCAACCTTGTTAATAATTCGCAGTATGCGCGAGCCTACTACAAGGATCGAGCTACAGGTACGAGCGACTCAATGAGAAATGTTTCTCGGCAAGTTATCCATGAGCTACCTATTCCCTTGCCACCTTTGGAAATCCAAGAGCTCATATTCGCTTCGTTGCAAAAGTTGATGAGCATTTGTGATGCACTGGAAGAAAAAACAAAATTTCGATTGAGTTTGGCAAAAAATATGGCAGTGGCATCTGTTGCCGCCCTCATCGGCATCGCCATCGAACAAGAAGAGGAACCCATGAAAGCCCCACAAACCGAACTCGTGGCTCCGGTACGTTTGGGCACTACGCCCGATGTGAAAGCCCAGGCACCGTTGGCTACGATTCTAGCCCGTCATAATGGTGAAATGAGTGCCAAAGATTTATGGCAGCGTTTTGGCGGTGAAATTGATGCTTTCTATGCACAGCTCAAAACCGAAGTGACCTATGGCTGGCTATTAGAGCCCGCACCCGCTGAAATGTTGGAAAAGTAGAGTAAGGACATCCTATGCAGCTTCGTACCTTAGCCATTCCGCATTTCAGAAACCTGAGCCAGCTTGCGATGACCTTTACCACTGAGCTGGAGCCGGTCGCAGGTGTTGCCACGAATGAGCCTGCCAAACGCATTCGCAGCCATGCCTTGATCGGCCAGAACGGCACCGGCAAATCCAATCTGATAGAGGCGTTGATCACCTTGTTTCGTGATGTGGATCTCGATCAGGAAGCCGCCTTTGATTACACCCTGGAATATGAAATTCGTGGACATATCGTGCGTATTGAAGCGGATACCGCCAAACAAAAACGCCCTTATGTGTGGGTCAATGGCAAAAGCGAATCTCAAGGCTATCTGCTCAAAAACCGAGAGCTACTGCCCTCGCATATTTTTGCTTACTACTCGGGCCGTAATGAGCGCATCGAGCAGTTATTTCAGGAACATCAACGGCGTTTTAATCAGCGGCAGGAAATCACCACTGATGAGGTTTTTTCAGATTCCGAACTGAACGCATATACCAACTCCCCGAGGATAATTGACCTCCAAGACGAACTCAGAAAATTCGAAGGGAAATCAGTCAATGAAATGAGTGAAGAGGAGCAAACTGAGTATCAGGCAATACAAAATGAACTCAAGCCATTTGAAGAACAAAGAGCTAAATTTCTCGACCGAGCTGAAGAGCAACGCCAAAAGCGGCGAGAAAGATTAGGTGATGACCGATTACGCCGTCTGTTTTATTGCCGGGGCGGGCACAGCCAGTTGGTGCTGCTGGCCTGTTTGCTATCCGACGACCCGGTATTTCAAAAGGTACTGAATAATCTGCATATCGAATCACTGGAGTCCGCTCTGTTTGTACTCAAAGAGCCCCACCGGCTGCGCGAAAAACGCCGTGGTGGCAGGTTTGACGAACATGAACTGATTGAAGGTGATCCGCGCTTTTGGTATGCCCGTGGCAATGTGGTCAGTGAGTTTCTGGATAAACTCTGGCAAGTGGCCTGGGCCCCGATTGAGCAGGAAGCCAGCAAGCAAATTGATTTTCGTGGCCGCACCGAAAAGCAAAAACAGCTGTACCTTTATGTGCCGAACAATAAAAAATTTAAAGAACTAGGCGAACTGGTCGGTGGGCCTGATAGCTTTTTCCGTTATGCCGAAGGCGCTTATATTGGCGATTTAATTGACGAAGTTCGTATCACCGTCAAGAAGCGAGACGAGCACGGTGGCAAGGTGAGTTTTACCCAACTTTCTGAAGGCGAGCTGCAAATGCTCACCGTACTCGGGCTGATGCGCATCACCCGTGAAGACCACTGTTTGTTTTTATTAGATGAACCCGACACTCACTTAAATCCTATCTGGAAATTACGCTACTTTGACGATATTGAAGGCGTTTTAAGTTCTGGAAAAAAATCGTTGGTGCAAGGTGAATCGCAAATCCTGATCACCACTCACGACCCGATGATGGTTGGTCCACTAAGAAAAGAACAGGTTCACATTATTAGTAAAAGCAATGGAGACACATTGATCAAGTCACCTGTTGAAGATCCTCAAGGGATGGGTGTATCTGGCTTGTTAAAAAGTGAGATGTTTGGTTTGCCTTCTACTCTAGACCATCACACTTTGAACATGCTGCAACGTCGTAACGATTTGCTTGCCAAGCGCAAGCATGAAGGTTTGAGTCATGAGGAGCAGCAAGAACTTGATTACCTAGTGGTTCGCCTTGATGATTTAGGTTTTTCACGAGAATATCGCGATCCGATGTATCAGCTCTTTATCGAGCAAATGTACAAAGTGCGCAGCAAGCCGCTTGATAAACTATTTAGCAAAGATGAGTTAAACGAACAAAATGCTAAGGCCGAGAAGATCATTGAGCAGCTAGTAAAAGCGCAACGTATGGATGATTTGTCATTGCTCGCGCAAGAGCTGGCTGAGACGTTGAAGGTGTAAGCATGCGAAAAGTAATTGTTACAGGCACACCACCAGCCGATTGGATTGCCGAAGCCGATGCTATAACTGCGCAATTACAAGGCGCCCCTGATGAAGCAGCCCGGAAAATTATACTTGATGAACATGAAGGCTTCTGGCGAGATGCCCGTATCCGTAACTGGCTTATGGGCCAATTTGCCAATAAGTGCTGGTACACCGAAGCCGAAGAATCTATATCCCCGATTCATGTAGATCATTTTCGCCCCAAAGGCCGTGTAAAAAACCTAGATGGAAGTTACGAAAGTGGCTATTGGTGGCTCACGTTTAACTGGAAAAACTATGTAATAGCCGGACACTTGATCAACAGTAAAAAAAGTGATGTGTTTCCTATTATTGCTGGCGAACAACGTGCTGCTGTTAATTGCTCAGAGATGCTGCTTAAGCTTGAGGGTGCAGTATTGATTGACCCATTAACTGACCAAACACGTCTGATCTCCTATGATAGAGATGATGACGGCTGTGTAGCGGTATTAGCTGGTGGTATTGATGAATTAGAGCAATTCAAAGCAGAAAAAAACTATCGAAATTTTAGGTTTGAATCGTATTAACCGCCTAAATCAAAAGCGCGGTAAAAAGTGGGATGAATGTCTATCGATAATTGAAGACTATCGTGGGGCTAGGGCACAACATGGTGTCCATGCTTTGGTTTGGCTAACGAAGGAAATGTCGATTGCTCGCTTAAAGGCAACAGTAAAATACGATATGGAGTTTTCATCAGTAGCAGAAGCTTGTATTCGAAAAAAAGCACCTGAAGCAGTGATTGCTGCAGTATTTGAACGGTAGGGAAAAAGACAATGAACACACTCCCAATCAATCTCAACGACCTACTATACCAACCCATCAGGTACAAAATCTGCTGGAACCCGGATGCAACCATCTGCAACCGATTTACCTTCGCTAACCAGTTCGCAAGTCTTGACTTCGGTTAGGTAGAGTGATGGTCGGTTAGAAGCTCGATGGCAGGTATTTTTGCTCGTCAGTAATACAGGCTTTTGGTCTTGCATCGCCCAAAGAAGAGCCGGGAGAAATCAACGTTTTCAACCACCGATAGTATTCATCACTGTCGATGTTATCGTCTTTTTCAATTTGGATGGCGGCATGCTCTAACTCGCGAAGCGATGCCATGGGTGGGGCCGAAAATTCGGCATTGTTATCAAGAAAATGAGGTGAGTCTGGTCTTTTAAAGCGAATTCCTCCCATGCGGTAGGAATCATATACCCCAAGCAAATAATCGAGTTCCGTTAATCGGTTGCTCGACCAAATACCTCTGCGATTTTCGATAGCCGCCCTGCGCTGCATCAAAATACGTCCCCAGCGATCTGGCGATGAATCTAAAAATGCACGAAAGTTTTTATCTGCTTCGTCATTGTGAAACTCACCGGCATGCAGAGTCAGCAAGGGGTCAATTTGCAAACAGTAGGGTGATTTTAAAAAAGCTCTGTCATAGGCAAAGCTAAATACGCCGCCACGACTTGAGTCACTATAAGCCAACTGACCAATTAATAATGGTTGCTCAATGGGATGCCAATCTGCATAAACTTCAACCAACTCACGGCTCATTTTGAACCTTCCAGAAGTTTGATGTTTTGCAGTTTGATGCCTAGCTCGTCATGTGCGGCCACTTCAGAGAAGTTACTTTCCATGCCCAACACAGCCATAATTTTCAAATAGGTGCCAATTGCCACTCCAGGATCGCCAGCGAACACCTTGTTCACTGTTTTATGATCAAAACCTGTTCGCTCGCAGAGCATTTTTTTGGTCAACCCTCGTCGCTTCATTGCTAGCAACAAATCCTCACCAAAATGGGTGAGAATTTTGCGCTGCTTTGGAAACAGCACGCTGTGTAAGTTTCGCTTTGCCATAAGATCACCAATAAAGGGACTATATTCCCATTGTTAAAAATATAATGGGAATATAGTCCAATTTTAAAAATTGGCAAATCCTCGCACAAAAGAGAAAAGGACTATGTTCCAATTTTTCACAGAATTATGGGAATATAGTCCTAGCTAAAGGCGCTCTAGCTTTAATTAATAGTTTCTTGTAAATACCAGACGCGGACTGGAGTATTTTCCACCCGCAACAGGGTGCGGTAGTGCGCCAGCTCAAAACGGTACGCATTGCGTTCCGTTTTGGAAAGCTTTGATAAAACTAGCGCATATTGCGAAGGTTGGTGACATCAAAGCCCATGCCCAGACAATCGGTGGGCTTGGGCGAGAGGCGGTTCTTGTTAGCCATCGATGGAGGACTCCACCCCATGCCCACTCTACGCCACCTTACCTTGACCCTACTGCTCGGTGTGCTGGGCATGCTCCCTATCAGTGTCCAAGCAAACGACGCGACCTGGCAGGCTCTGGAAAAGGGTGGTTTGGTGATTCTAATGCGCCACTCCCTGGCCCCTGGCATTGGCGACCCGCCGGGCTTTGAGCGTGGCAGCTGCGGGACTCAGCGTAACCTTTCTGCGGCTGGCCGCGCTCAGGCGCAAGTTGCTGGTCGTGCATTTCGTGCGCGGGATATTCCCATTGCGGCGGTGTACTCATCAAGCTGGTGTCGGGCGTTGGATACCGCAGAGTTGATGGCGCTGGGGCCTGTAGCGCCTACCCCCTGGCTGGATTCTTTCTTTCGTGGTCGCGGTGATCAAGCGTCAATTACCCAAACCGCCCAAGAGCAGATTGCCGCATGGCAGGGGCCGGGCAATTTGCTGCTAGTTACCCATCAGGTAAATATCACGGCATTGGTGGGTAGCGGTGTGGGCTCGGGTGAGATGATCGTGGTGCGCCCAGAGGGTGATGAGATGCAGATCGTGGGGCGGTTAAGTGTTAGCGGCCAATAATTTGCTTCTTATCCGCATAAGACTTTATAAAGTAAAAAGCGATATAGTTTAGGAGTTCTTTATGAAAGCCGTTGTTTTTGATCAATTTTCCGCTCCTCCCCGCATCCAGCAATTACCTGATCCTACGCCTGAGGCGCATGGGGTCGTTGTGAAGGTGATGGCAAACGGGGTTTGCCGAAGTGATTGGCATGGCTGGATGGGGCATGATACCGATATCCAGCTTCCCCATGTGCCGGGCCATGAGCTGTCGGGCGTGGTCGAAGCCGTGGGTAAAGACGTAAAAAAGTGGCGTATTGGCGACCGCGTCACGGTTCCATTCGTTGGCGGTTGCGGCACTTGTCCAGAGTGCCACTCCGGTAATCATCAGGTGTGCGATAGCCAGTTTCAGCCTGGCTTTACGCACTGGGGCTCCTTTGCTGAGTATGTGGGTATTCACTACGCTGATGTGAATTTGGTCGCGCTGCCAGAAACACTGGACTTTGCAACGGCGGCGAGTTTGGGTTGCCGGTTTGTCACTTCATTTCGGGCGGTGGTGGATCAGGGCAAAACATCGGCAGGACAGTGGGTGGCTGTCCATGGCTGTGGCGGTGTAGGTCTATCGGCGGTGATGATTGCCAATGCTATCGGCGCTAACGTTGTCGCCATTGATATTTCGGAAGACGCGCTGAATCTGTCCCGTCAATTGGGCGCTGTTGCTACCGTTAATGCCGCCAAGGTAGCCAATGTGGTTGAAGCGGTTGCGGAAATAACCCAAGGAGGCACTCACGTATCCCTGGATGCGTTAGGGCACCCGACTACCTGCTTTAACTCCATCAGTAACCTACGTAAACGTGGCAAGCATGTTCAGGTTGGGCTGATGTTGGCTGAGAACAGCACACCGGCCATTCCCATGAGTAAAGTCATTGCCCACGAGCTTGAAATACTGGGCAGTCATGGCATGCAGGCGCATCGCTATGACGCCATGCTGACGATGATAGAGTCAGGAAAGCTGGCGCCTGAAAAGCTGATTGGCAAACGCATCAATCTTGAGCAGTCCATTGATGCGCTGATGAACATGGATAAGTTCGAAGGGGCGGGCGTGACAGTGGTGACCGGGTTTTAAGAAAACCGCTGAGTGGTTTATAACAATTTCCTGCAACGAAACGGGGCAAATTATTCGCTCCTCATCCTCTGCTGTAGGTTTTACGCTGGGCGGTATTGATAAGGAGTCAGTTATGCCATCAGATACTAACCAAACAGTGCGCCGGGTGATCGCCCAGCACCCGGCCAAGCGCGATGATATCGGTGATTTAGTCACTCGGCGGCCGCTACCGGGCCCACAGCTTGAACAGCTCGACCCGTTTCTGTTTCTTAATCACCACGGCCCGCAGACGTATCCGGCCAATAACCGGGGGTTGCCGTTTGGCCCACACCCGCACCGGGGCTTTGAAACGGTCACCTTTATTCTAGAGGGCTCGCTGGCCCATGCGGATAGCGCTAAGCATCAAAGCGTGATCAACGCGGGCGGCGTGCAGTGGATGACCGCGGGTAGCGGCATCGTGCATGCGGAAATTTCACCGCCGGAGTTTTTGCGCGAGGGCGGTCCGCTTGAAATTCTGCAGCTGTGGGTCAACCTGCCGTCGCGCTTAAAAATGAGTGAACCGCGCTACGTGGGGCTGCAGCAGGAATCAATCCCCGCTATCGCGCTGCCGGGTGGCAGTGAGCTGAACCTGATCGCCGGTGAGTGGCAGGGTAGCGTTGGCCCTATCGACACGCTGACCGGCGTGTTTATGTCAACGCTGCGGCTGCCTGCCGGTAGCCAGGAACAGTTATTCGTGGCGCCAGGGCGGCAAGTGTTTCTCTACGTGGTGGATGGGGACGTTGAGGTGGGCGGTGAGCCAGTTCAGCCTCACCATCTGATCGAAATCGATCGCGATGGCAACAGCCTCGAAATCGAAGCCAGCAGCGACGCACGCCTGCTGTTTGGCCACGGCGAGGTGATTGATGAGCCGGTCTATTCCCACGGGCCCTTCGTGATGACTACCCGCGAAGAGATTGTCCAAGCGGTCGAGGATTATCAGAACGGCAAATTTGGCGGGCTCGACGCATGATATGAGCGTCAACAGCATCGACTGCGTTTGGCGTTCCAATCCTCTTCAGGCGGGCGCAAGCCATGGTTGCCGCGATAGCTAGGTGATGTTGGCGGCGACCAGCCCTCGAGCAGTGTGTCATCAAGCGCGTAGATTTCGATGCCGATAGGGTGGCAGGTGGCCAGTAGGTCGTCATCGGTGGCGTCACTGCCCCATAGATCAACCGATAGATCGCCACCTGGACAGCAGGAGAGAGCACAAAGTAAGTCAATCTCGGCAAATAGCTCCAGGTAGTCGCCTTCTTTTGCTGGGCAAGCCTTCATAAAGTACTGATCCTGTTCATTAAGGCCGGTGCACTGGAAGACGTTGAGCACATCGTGGACATCAAACTCGGTGAGTCCGAAGGGCGCCACGGCCCGGGTCAGGTTGGAGTGACAGTGGAAGTCGAAATCCTCACCGGTCAGCAAATGATTCACATAGGGATCACAGCGCGTACCTAATAAATCGTGAACACGACCGCCATCCTCGTCGACACCGTAGTTCTCCAAGGTATCGGCGGTGATGGTCGCCATTGGCCGAAGATAGGGCAGTGAAGACCATAAACGGTCATGAACGCTGACATGTGCGCGCTGAAGCTGGCGCGTACGTGATGCCCAGAAACGTTCTCGTGGGTTGTGCAAAGACCAGAGATTGAAATCTCCCACCTGAGGCCCTTGGCGAGTACACAAGCGCATCACGTGACCGGCAGGTACTTTCCAGGCGCGTGCGTCGCGAATCGGCACCTCTAGCGTTTCTATCAGCTTTCGCTGATCGGTCGCTTTGGCAATCCGGTTGTAAAAAGCCGGGTCAACGAAAAGAGGCGAGCCTGGTTTGGCGCGGTAGGCTGGAGCTCGGTTGGCCATTGTTAGTGACTCCTTGTAAATAACGGTAGTAATGACACTGGGTGCTCAAAGGGGCCATTTACTACAGCGGCTCGCCGCGATAGTAGTGCCACAGAAACAGCGAGCCCACGCTACGCCAGGGAGCCCAGTGTTCTACCAACTGACGCGCCTGCTTGGGCGTAGGCTTGTCGTCCATGCCTTTTAAGCGGCCTAAGGCGACACGCAGAGCTAAGTCGTCGGCGGGAAAAATGTCCTGACGTTTCAGCGAAAACATCAGGTAGATCTCAGCGCTCCAACGGCCAAAGCCGCGTAACTCGGTAATCGCGGCAATGGCTTCATCATCGCTTAGCTGTTCAAGCCCCTCGGCGCTAAAAGTGCCTGCCAACTCTGCTTCTGCCAGCCCTTTGGCGTACTCGATCTTGCGCCAGGAGAGCCCCGCATCGCGCAGCGCTTGGCCCTCTACCTCCATCACTGCCTTGGCGTGCAGCTCGGGCAGCAGTGTATTTACGCGGCCCATAATCGCGCGGGCCGCTTCGGTGGATAGCTGTTGGCTAACGATGGTGGAGAAGAATGTCGCAAAGCCTTTATCACGCTCGCGAGGCGAGGGCGCTCCCACTAGCGGCAGGGCACGGGCGATATCCGGGTCGGCCTTGGCAAGTGCTGCCATGGCGTGCTTGATGGTGTTCAAGGATGAGTCGTTAGATGTCATCACTACTCCTGCCTAGAAATGAGTATTTTATTGCTCACTAGTTGGATTTTTATCTATTTATGAGTATTAAAATGCACATTATATTGCCGTGAGCTAGACTATTGAGCATTAAACTACTCAATTATTAACTGCTCAATTAAGGTGGCCCACGTTGCTAACCATCCAGGCATTTCATCATGGACAGTGGCACGATGCCGCCGAGCTGGTGATTGAGCACCCAGAGCAAGGACGCCGAGGGCCTGCGCGACTGGGCTATATCACCGATTATGCCCTTAAATGGCTAGATCGCGATGACGAGCATGCTTGCAGCCTGCGCTTGCCGATTGAGTTAATGAATACTCATCAATCGCCACGCTGGTTCGCTTTTTTAGACGATATCATGCCTTCTGGGGCCAGCCGCCGTTACTGGGTCACGCAGTTGGGAATATCGGCGCTTACCGAGGCTGAACAAGATTACGCCTTATTGGCTAAAGGGACGATTGCCCCGGTGGGTAATTTACGTATTAAAGAGGCCCTTCCCGAGCGTCCAGCAGGCAGCACGCTTGAGCAGCAGCGTTTTGCCTTACGTGACGTTGTGGATCGAGATAGTGATTTTCTCGCCTATGCACAGCAGATGGGTGCCGCGGGGGGCGGCGCGACCGGGGCAGGTGGTGAAGCGCCGAAGCTATTGCTGCGCTGTACGCCAGACGATCAGGTCTGGATCGATACCTATCAGGATGATGCGACGAATACCGATCCGCATTACCTGGTGAAATTTCCTCGCGGCCAGCGAACCGAGCTTGATAACAACATCCTCCGCGCGGAGTACCATTTCTATCACGAGCTGGTGTCACTGGGTGTAGCGACCATCGACACTCAGGCCATGCGGCTACTGGAAGGCGAGCGCTATCCATCGCTGTGGTTGCTCCGCTTTGATGTTGATTACCCCGCAGGGAAGCGAACGCTGTATGGGCTGGAGTCGGTTTATTCCGTCATGGAGTGTCAGCCGGGAAGCTTCTTAAACCATTTTGCCGTGATTGAGGCACTGGTTGGTCTGTTGAGCCAGCAATACCACGTTCGCGAGTCGGGAGGTCATTTTGATACGGCGCGTTTCGTGAGCGAGTGGGTGAAACGCGACCTGCTTAATGTCGCTTTTGCTAATAGCGATAACCATGGCCGCAATACGGCGCTGTTGAAAACGCCTCAAGGAATCTGGCTGGCACCTGTCTACGATTTTGCTCCCATGAAGGCTGACCCAGAAGGTATTATTCGTACCACCACCTGGGGGACGCCGTTTGAAGAGGGGCGTGAATTTAACTGGGTAGCCATTGCGGAGAATTTAAATGCCTATGTGCCATCAGATCAGTTGATGGCAGAGCTAAAAACGCTAGGGAATCAGTTGGTTGGTTTAAAAGATCGGCTTGCTGTGCGGGGAGTGCCGGAAGCGTTGTTAGCATCGAATGCGGTGGGGTTGAATTATCTGGATGCTAAGCTGCGTCGCTGGGGGCTGGTATGAAACGCAAAGAACTCTCTAGTATTGAGCGTGAGGCGCTGCTTATGGCGCTATTGTCACAGCTGCTGCGGGAAGAGATCAGTTCAGGGCAGGTGCTGCGCCAACTACGCCGCGAAGTGTTAGGAATGTCGCAGACGCAATATGCCGAGCTGGTGGGTATCAGCCGTCGCTCCTTGTCTGATCTAGAGGCCGATAAAGCAAGCCCTACACTATCCCTACTCAACCAAGTATTCCGCCCGCTAGGTCTGCAAACCGGCTTGGTGCCGCGTAACCGTCAGCTGCGTGAGCGTTTGCTTTCAGTGGAACCCCCTAGCGCCTGACCGCCAAGCACCTTATCCAAATATTTCCTATTCAGCCCAACTTAACGATTGAGTTCGCCCGCTAACTTTTTAAACGCAGCATGTTTCTACTTTCGTCTAATCCTGCGATCATTTAACGCTAATCAAGATACCAACCGGGCGGTATCCCTAGGAGTTAAGCATGCAGGATTCGACACCATCGTCGTCTCAAGGGCTGGCGCGTAATCCGCGCCTGGCCGAATTTGTGTTGGCGTTAGGTGGCTTTGGGATTGGCACCAGCGAGTTCGTCATTATGGGCTTGATGAACCGCGTGGCGGGTGATTTAGCCGTAACCGTGCCGCAAGTGGGTTATGCCATAAGCAGCTACGCGCTGGGCGTGGTGGTCGGCGCGCCGCTGATTTCCGCGCTGGCCGCGCGGGTGCCGAGGCGACCACTGTTGATCATTCTGATGCTTGTATTTGCGGTGGGCAATATTGCCAGCGCCATGGCACCGGGGTTTTGGTCATTCGTGGGGCTGCGTTTTCTGGCTGGCTTGCCCCATGGGGCCTATTTTGGCATCGCGGCGCTGGTAGCGGCGGGAGCGGTGCCAGTAGACCAACGAGCGCGGGCAATTTCGCGGGTAATGTTGGGCTTAACCATAGCGATTTTGATCGGTGCGCCGCTGGGTACCTGGGCGGGTAACCTGTTGGGCTGGCAGATCGCCTTTGCGGGTGTCGGCGGCATTGCGCTGCTCACCGCTCTGTTAATTCGGCTGTATGTGCCGGTGCAGCCCGTCGATACCCTCGCAAGCCCTGTGCGTGAACTGTCCGCGCTGCTTAAGCAGCGGGTGTTGGTCACCCTGGCGCTTGCCTGTATCGGTTGCGGGGGCATGTTCGCAATTTTTAGCTATGTCATGCCGACGTTAACCCAGCAGGCGGGCATGAGCGAGGCGCTGGGTCCGCTGGTGCTGGTGATCTTCGGCCTGGGTTCCATTGCCGGCAATTTAATCGGCGGGCGCATGGCGGATAAAAACCTGATGCGCGCCATACCCATCATCCTGCTCTGGTGTGGCGTGATCCAGGGGCTGTTTTACTTTGCGGCGAATAACGTGTGGACGGGGCTGCTGTTTGTTGGCCTGGTGGGTACCAGCATGGCCCTGGCGCCTTCTTTACAGACCCGCTTGATGGACGTAGCAGAGGATGCCCAAACCATGGCGGCCTCGTTGAACCACGCGGCCTTTAACGGTGCCAATGCCTTAGGAGCGTGGCTAGCGGGGCTGGCAATCAGTGCGGGCTTTAGCTGGTCGAGCACGGGCTTAGTTGGTGCGGGTTTGGCGCTCTGCGGCTTGGTGATTTTTGCCGCTGGGCGCTGGCTGGACAAGCGTACCTATGGCGTCGTGGCCCAGCGTGCATAGCTTTGCCTGACGTTGCCTAGATATTGACCAATTGCCTAGTTATCGAACAGTGATAATTAATATGGCTAAAAAGTTGAATTCTCTCTAATGTGTAAGAGCAGTAACCCATAAGGAGATGACCATGCACATTCAGGTATTGAATTCGACACGGATATTACCCCTCTTAGCGGTGGTGGTGTTAACCATTGGCTTGGCGGGTTGCGGTACCTCCACCGGGGAGCGCGCTACTAGCGGCGCCGGTGTCGGTGCTGCCGTAGGCGCGGGTGCCGCAGCCGTAACGGGTGGTAGTGTCGTTCGAGGCGCCGTTATCGGCGGTGGCGTTGGTGCTGCCACCGGTGCCGCCACAGATGAAGATGACATCAACCTCGAATAAGTAGTGGTTGATCTATTAGCGACACAGCCTAAATCCGCGCATGCCCATATGAAAGTGATCAGCATGCGCGGCGTTGTAATCAGGCCCCAATACATTTCCGAAGGTATTGCAGGCGCCATCACGGGCGGCGCGTAAAAACTCCCCAACCTCGCCTTCATCATCCCAGTCATTGATCAGCGTAATACGCTGGCCGTTGTCAAACTGAAACCCCACCACATCCAGCGCTTCGGCGGTGGCGTGCTCGCTGCGCCTGCCCGTTTCGCGACCATAAACATTACGGCAGGCAAAGCTACCCACATGGTTAACCTGGCTCACCCGGCTGCCCATAATCTCCTCGGCAGCAGGCTGTAACGCGTGGCGTTCATACATAACCCACGCCAATGCCATCGGGCAGGAGGCCACGAAACCCTGATTGAAGGCGACCCCGCTAGACTGCATGCGCACGATATTGGAAAGCGGGCAGCTCGCCGTGGGAGCGTAGTCGGCTAACGGTGTGTAGCGTAGCTCACCATCTGGGACGGTATCTAACGCAGCTAAACAGCCTGCGCGGTCATCCGCCAAGCGGCTTAGCTTGAGTTGCGTGACCGGCGTAATGGGGTCGTCAATATGCAGCGGTGCCCAAGGCGCCCAGTGGCGAGGAATGTCTATAAGGCCTTTTTGCAGGGCTACGCCCAGTGCAATCAAGACTAAAATAAACAGCGTACTGCGCATGCCTACCTCCCTGTATGTCACCGCCAACGCTACAGTCGTAGCGAAGGGTGTGCGATACTGCGCAGCTTTATTGCTCTGCTGCAGTCGCTCTACTCGTGTTTACTACGTTTTCCGCTACTTATTTTCGCTAACTGAAGGGAAAGTACTTCATGTCCCAAGGTACGCTGTTTATCGTTTCTGCCCCCTCAGGTGCTGGCAAGACTAGCTTGGTGCGCGAGCTAATCGAAAGCCTGGATGGGATTCAAGTGTCGGTGTCGCACACTACGCGTGCCAAGCGCGAGGGTGAGGTGAATAGCGTCAATTATCATTTCACCGATGTAGCCGAGTTTGAAGCGATGATCGCGCGGGGGGAGTTCTTTGAGTATGCCAAAGTATTTGATAATTACTACGGCACCTCGCGCCAAGCAGTAGAGGTATTGCTGGCAGCGGGGCAGGACGTCATTCTGGAAATCGACTGGCAGGGCGCTCAGCAGGTTCGTGAACAAATGCCGGATGCGGTGTCGATTTTTATTCTACCGCCCTCCCGCGAAGAGCTGGAGCGACGCCTCGCTAGCCGCGGCACCGATGAGCACGCGGTGATTGCCCGGCGCATGCGCGATGCGGTGAGTGAAATGTCTCATTTCCACGAATATGATTACCTCGTTATTAATGATGACTTCACCACGGCGCTGCAGGAGTTACAGTCCTTGGTGATCAGCCGTCGCTTAAGTCGCCCGGTAATGAGCGAGCGCCACGCGCCGCTGTTGGCCGCGCTCTTGTCACAGGCGCCTACGGTCGAGTAATCTATTCGGTTCTACATCTTTTTTCGCTGGGTCGACGCCGTTTTTCAACTCTAAAACGGTGTCGGCCCGGTTCCGTCATAACAGGAAGGCTCCCATGGCTCGCGTAACCGTTGAAGATTGTCTAGATCACGTTGAAAACCGCTTTAAGCTGGTGATGATTTCCACCCAGCGTGCTCGTCAGCTGGCGCGCGGCTCCCGCGATGCCCTGTTGCCCTGGGAAAACGACAAGCCTACGGTGATGGCGCTGCGTGAAATTGCCGCAGGCCTGGTTGATCACACCGTACTAGACGAACCCGTTGAAGCCGCTGTCCGTCCGCGCCCGGCTATGGCGCCTACCCATATCGACGACTAACGTTTTCAACGAAACCGATAGAGGCGCGGTAGATGTTCACCATTGATGACCTGGCCGACCGACTTGGCGGCTATTTACCCTCGGATGAAATCCAGCAGGTCAAACGCGCCTTTTACTACGCTGAGCAGGCCCATGACGGCCAGCGTCGGCGTTCCGGCGAGCCTTATGTCACCCACCCGCTCGCGGTGGCGAATATTCTTGCCAATATGCACATGGATCATCAAAGCTTGATGGCTGCCATGCTGCACGACGTTATCGAAGACACAGGCGTTTCCAAAAAGGCCCTTGAGGCTCAGTTTGGTAAACCGGTAGCCGAACTGGTAGACGGGGTATCCAAACTTACCCAAATCACCTTTGAAGACAAAGCCGTCGCCCAGGCGGAAAATTTTCAAAAGATGGTGCTGGCGATGTCGCGGGACATTCGCGTCATCATCGTTAAGCTGGCCGACCGGTTGCATAATATGCGCACTCTGGGCGCCCTGCGTCCGGACAAGAAACGCCGCATCGCCCGTGAGACGCTGGAAATTTACGCACGCATCGCTGGGCGGCTGGGTATCAATACGATTCGTATTGAGCTTGAGGATCTCTCCTTTCAAGCGATTCATCCTATGCGCTCGGAGCGTATTAAACGCGCCGTTGCCAGTGCGCGGGGACATCGGCGCAGCGCTATGCGCGAAATACAGTCTTCGCTGCAAAAAAGCCTGGATGAAGATAGCCTGAATGGCACGGTGATTGGGCGTCAAAAGCATCTACTGTCGATCTATAAGAAGATGCGCGACCAGCGTAAGCCCTTTGCTGAAATCATGGATGTGTTCGGGTTCCGCATCATTACCGAAGACGTGGCCAGCTGTTACCGAATTTTAGGCGTGGTGCATAACCTCTATAAGCCGGTGCCTGGGCGTTTTAAAGACTATATTGCGATTCCCAAGGCCAACGGCTACCAAAGCCTGCATACCACCCTGTTTGGCTCCCGCGGTATGCCCATCGAGGTGCAGATACGCACCCGTGAAATGGAGGCCATGGCCAATAACGGCATCGCTGCCCACTGGCTTTATAAGGCGGGGCAAACGTCGCACCCGATTGCCGAAGGCAGCCACGCCCGCGCTCGCGCCTGGGTGAAAGGGCTGCTCGAAATGCAGCGTCACGCAGGCGATTCGTTAGAGTTTATCGAACACGTTAAAAACGATCTTTTCCCCGACGATATCTACGTGTTTACGCCTAAAGGCGACATTATGGAGCTGCCCCAGGGCGCCACCGTGATCGACTTCGCCTACACCGTGCACACGGACATCGGCAATAACTGCATCGCTTGCCGGATTGATCGGCATTTGGCGCCGCTCTCGACGCGCTTAGAGAGCGGCCAGACGCTGGAAATTATCACTGCCCCCGGTGCGCGCCCGAATCTTGCCTGGCTTAATTTTGTCACCACCGCAAAGGCGCGTTCGGCAATCCGCCACGCGCTCAAATATCAGCAGCAGACCGAAGCGGTCATGTTGGGCCGGCGATTACTCAATAAGGCGCTGGCGCCATTCGATACCAGCCTGGAAGAGCTGGATGAGAGCGCTCTTAAGCGCGCCTTCAAAGAGTTGGATGTCTCTTCTGAGGAGTCACTGCTGGAATCGCTCGGGCTGGGCAACCGCATGACGCACGTGGTGGCACGCCGCTTAGTAGCTGCGGCGCATGGCGATACTTATGAACACTCTGCAGGCGGGGAAGGCAACCAAGCTGTCCTGATCAGCGGCAGCGAGGGCATGGTGATTAACTTTGCGCGCTGTTGCCATCCGCTGCCGGGCGACCCCGTGGTGGGCCACCTTTCCACAGGCAAAGGCTTGGTGGTGCATCGCGCTGAGTGTAAAAACGTTGTTGATAAGAACTTCGCCGATAAAAACGACCCCGATAAGCTCTTCGCGTTGGAGTGGTCGGACACCATTGATGAAGACTTCCCGGTCGCGCTACGTATCGAAATTGAGAGCCGTCGCGGGTTGGTCGCAGAGCTTGCCGGGCTGGTTACCGATGCCGATGCCAACATTGAGCGGATTGGCATCGAAGAGCGCGATGCCCGCCTTTCCACCGTCAATCTGACCCTGTCGGTGAAAGGCCGGGTGCACTTGGCGCGGATTATCAAACGTATTCGTAATCTCCCCAACGTGGGCAAAATTACCCGACTCGCTAATTAACACCGTATATAACGACATGCTGATAAATAATCGGCAGCGATCACTATTTTTCAGTTTCAAATAATTAAGTATTACCCATTACAGGAGCGAGACCTCGCATGAGCAATAAAGCTGTTATCAACACCAGCAAAGCCCCCGCTGCTATTGGCCCTTACTCTCAGGCCATTAAAGCAGGTAACACGGTGTATCTTTCCGGACAGATCCCGCTGGATCCCGCGACCATGGCGATTGTGTCTGAGGATTTTGAAGCGCAGGCGCGCCAAGTCTTCACCAACCTGCAGGCAGTGTGTGAAGAAGCGGCGGGTTCGCTAAGCGATATCGTGAAGCTAAATCTGTACTTGGTGGACTTGGATAACTTTGCGATTGTTAACCAAGTCATGGAGGAGTTCTTTACCGCTCCTTTCCCTGCCCGCGCCGCCGTTGGCGTGAAAGCGCTGCCCAAAGGCAGCCAAGTGGAAGCGGAAGCGGTGATGGTCATCGGTGACTAGGCTTTATTTAGTTCTAAAAAGCCGCCCTCTTTAAGTACCTGTGCATAGCCTTCGCGGTAGCTGGGGAAGCGGAACTGGTAACCAGTGCTCAATAGGCGCTGGTTATCGCAGCGTTTGCTCGTTCGCCGACGTAAAGGGGACTGCATGGTCTCGGTGGCTTCGACTTTAAGCTGCTCGGCGAGCCACATCATTACGTTGTGCATGGTAACGGGCTCACAGTCGCTACCCAAGTAGATATCCGCCAGCGTCTCACCGCTCTCCTGATAGCGAATTAGGTGCGCGATAATGCCGGTGCAGTCGTCGCGGTGGATACGGTTGGAGTAAATGACCGGGGTGATCGCAGCCACGCGGCCTTCAGCCACCTGATGAATCAGCCGATCGCGGCCTGGGCCGTAAATACCTGAAAAGCGAATGACGGTGCCGGGCAGGGGGTGATTGATCAACGCCTGTTCGGCTTCGCACATCAGCGTGCCAGAGAAGCTCGTGGGGTCGGTCGGGCTCTCTTCGTTAACGACTTCGCCCTCCTGCTGGCCATGCACGCTGGTCGATGAGACAAAAAACACCCGACGCGGCGGCGTTTTGTGCTGCTCCATTACGCTCAGCACGCGCTTCAAGCCCCCAGGGTAGGCGCTTTGATAGGCGCTCTCATCGAAATGGTCAGCGCTGACGGTATAAACCACATAGTCAGCCTGGGGGAGGCTTTTGGCATCGGCGTCCTCAAGGCTATCCAGGTCCAATGCTAGCGGTTTAATGCCGGTGCCTTTTAAGGCTTCCACGTTGCGGCGCAGGCCAATCACCTGGTGTCCTTCCTCGAGCAGTTCGCGCCCAAGGTTGATCCCTATATCGCCACAGCCGATAATCAGTACGGTTAGCTTCACCGTGCTCACTCCTCTTGATTAATATTCCCTATTAGATGCAAAGTCTCTATCAACGATTACATTGAACCGTGACATTGTCGGGTGAGAAAACCGACGGCAGAGCTTGCTTGTCCTTTTCCATCCCGCTGACTGTCATGATACTAGGTCTTGCATACAACACTATTTTTATACAAACCCTAGCTTTTTATATAAACCTTAGTTACGAGCTGCTACGAGAGGATGCCACTGGCACCGCTATGACTTTAACAGAACTTCGCTACATCGTAACCCTTGCCCAGGAGCGTCATTTTGGCCGCGCGGCAGAACGCTGCCACGTTTCACAGCCCACGCTCTCGGTGGCGGTGAAAAAGCTGGAAGAGGAGCTCGAAACGCCGTTATTCGAGCGTTCCAAGTCCACCGTCCAGGTTACTCCGCTGGGTGAAAAAATCGTCGCCCAGGCCCAGCGTGTGCTGGAGCAGAGCAGCCTGATTTTTGAGCTTGCCAGTGCGGGTAAAGATCAGCTGGCTAACCCGCTACGCATTGGGGCGATTTACACCATTGGGCCCTACCTGTTTCCGCATCTGGTGCCTGCCCTGGCGAACGCGGCACCGCAGATGCCGCTGTATATTGAAGAGGGCATGACCGGTACGCTGCGCGCCAAGCTTAGAAGCGGCGAGCTGGATGTGATTATTGTGGCACTGCCGTTTACCGAAACCGATGTAGTGACCAAGCCGATCTACGACGAAGCCTTTGAAGTGCTCATTCCCGCCAATCATCCGTGGGTCGAGCGGGAAGCGATCAATAAAGAGGACCTACTCGAAGAGCGCCTGCTGCTGCTTGGCGAAGGTCACTGTTTCCGGGATCAAATTCTTGAAGCCTGCCCGGCGATTACCCAAAAGCTCAACAGCCCCAACAATACGCTGATCGCCGAAGGCGGGTCGCTGGAAACCATTCGCCATATGGTGGCCTCTCGATTGGGAATCACGGTGCTGCCGCAGTCCGCGCTGGGCACTGATCAATATGAAAATGCCATGCTGGTCAGTCGGCCCTTCGTTGATCCAGCGCCGTCGCGCACTGTGGCGATTGCCTGGCGGGCGAGCTTTCCCCGCCCCAAAGCCATCGAGGCGCTGATTCAGGCGATCAGTCATTGCCGACAACCTGCCAAAGCTGTGAAAAGCGCCCCATGAGCGATCTCTCCGCGCCAATAACCGCGCTGAAGGGCGTGGGCGAAGCGCTGGCGCTGAAACTTGGCCGCTTGGGAATCGAGCGGGTGAGCGACCTTTTGTTTCACCTGCCGCTGCGCTATCAGGATCGCACGCGGCTGACGCCTATTGGCCTGCTGCGCGCGGGGCAGGAGGCGGTGATCGAGGGCGAAGTGACCGCCTGCGACGTGGTCAAAGGGCGCCGCCGCAGCCTGCTGGTGCGCCTGCGAGATACTAGCGGTATTTTGAGCCTGCGCTTTTTTCACTTCTCGCCTGCCCAGCAGCAACAGCTGCGCCCCGGTGCCACGGTGCGGGCTTTTGGTGAAGCGCGAGCTGGGGCGACCGGTTTAGAGATCTATCACCCTGAGTATCGATTAAGCGGTGGGAGCGAAACCCCGGTGGAGGAGTATTTCACGCCTATTTACCCCACCACCGAAGGCTTGAACCAGCCGCGACTACGCGCCCTGGCGCAGCAGGCGCTCGGTTTACTGGACAACGCCCCTGAAGCCTTGCCCGACGTGATACCCGATGCGCTTCTCACGCGCTTTCAACTGCCGGGCCTGCATGCCAGCCTGCACTTGCTGCACCAGCCGCCTCCCGATGTGAATCTAGAACAGCTGACCAGCGGTCAGCACCCGGCCACTCGGCGGCTGGCGCTGGAGGAGCTGCTCGCCCACCAACTAAGCCTGCGTGAAGTTCGCCTGCGTATTCAGGCGGATGGCGCACCGACGCTACCCTCCGGGCGCAGTCTTCAGGCGCGCTTTTTGGCCCAACTGCCATTTGCCTTAACCGGCGCGCAGCGCCGCGTGCTGGAGGAGATCAGTCACGATTTAAGCCGCCCGGCGCCGATGCTGCGGCTGATTCAAGGCGATGTCGGCTCGGGAAAAACCGTGGTCGCCGCCATGGCCGCGCTGAGCGCCCTGGCGGGCAACTGTCAGGCGGCGATCATGGCGCCCACAGAGATCCTCGCCGAGCAGCACTACCGCTCGTTTAAAGCCTGGTTTGAGCCGCTGGGTATCGAAGTGGCGTGGTTGGCGGGCAAGCTCAAAGGCAAGGCGCGGCTGGATGCCAAAGCGGCAATTGCCGATGGGCGCGCGCGTATGGTGGTGGGCACCCACGCTCTGTTTCAGGACGATGTGCACTTCCAGTGCCTGGGATTGGCGATCATTGACGAGCAGCACCGCTTTGGCGTCCATCAGCGCCTGGCGCTGCGCGAGAAAGGCGAGGCGGGCGGACTAACTCCGCACCAACTGATTATGACCGCCACGCCGATTCCCCGCACTTTGGCCATGAGCGCCTACGCGGATCTGGATGTCTCGGTGATCGACGAGCTACCCCCCGGCCGCACGCCGGTAAAAACCGTGGTCGTGCCCGACGAACGCCGCCCAGAAGTGGTTGAGCGTATTCGGCTGGCCTGCAGCGAAGGCCGTCAGGCGTACTGGGTGTGCACGCTGATCGATGAATCAGAGGTGTTGCAGTGCCAGGCCGCCGAGGTCACCCGCGACGAGCTAACCATAGCGCTGCCCGAGCTGGCGGTGGGCTTGGTTCACGGGCGGATGAAGTCGAGCGAGAAAGCCGAGGTGATGACCGCCTTCAAAGCAGGTGAACTGGATCTGCTGGTGGCCACCACGGTGATCGAGGTGGGGGTCGATGTACCCAACGCCAGCCTGATGATTATCGAAAACCCCGAGCGCCTGGGGCTTTCCCAGCTGCACCAGCTACGTGGCCGCGTGGGCCGCGGCAGCACGGAAAGCTTCTGTGTGCTGCTCTACCACCCGCCGCTGTCGAAAAGCTCCCGCCAACGTTTGGCGGTCATGCGCGAAACCACCGATGGCTTCCGCATTGCCGAGAAAGACCTGGAAATCCGCGGCCCCGGCGAAGTGCTCGGCACTCGCCAAACCGGCCTGGCGCAGATGAAAATCGCCGACCTGGAGCGCGATGCCGACCTTCTGGAACGAGTCAGCGCCATGGCGCAAACCCTGCAAGGTAACTCCGACGTCACCGCCGTGCTGGTGCGCCGCTGGCTAGGCGAAGCAGCAGGGCGCTACGGGCAGGTTTAAGCAGTTGAAGTGGGAGCGCTTAGTGTCTGCTCTTCGCTTCCCACCAATCGATTGGCGGCCTCACCCAGCGGGGAGAGCTGCTCGGTAATAAGTCGCAGTTGGCTTTGGATAGGACGGTAGAGCGTAACGGCTTTTTCATCTGCTGATAGCGCACTTTTCTCTTCTAGCTGGGCTAATAACTCGGCAGCTTGATCCGTGAGTGGTTCAACCGGCTGGCGCTGGTTTAATCGCTCGGCGATCTGTCCCAGCAGCTCACCGATGCGTTTTGATACCGGCACCAGCGTGGCGTCATCTTCATCGTCTGCCAACTGGTGGCGATGAGCGCCCAGTGCAGAGAGATGGCTGAGCAGAGTATTGGAGAGCACTAAAAAGCGCAGCCCGTTGTCCGCGTCCTGCTTTCGGTAGTGCCCCGGCTCATGGAGCATATTGGTGAGCAGGGTGGAGAGCGCTGCGTCGGCGTTATGGGCATTGCGCCGCGCTAGGCGATAGGCCAAATCATCCTGCTTGCCCTCCTCGTACTGGTGGATAATCTCATCCAGGTAGCGGCGGTGGTTATTGAGCGCGTTGGCGGCTTCGCGATAAAGCCTGCGGCCCTGCCAGTCGGGCAGAATAAAAAACACCGCTAAGCCCGCAATCAGTGAGCCAATCAAGGTATCGAGCAGACGTGGCAAGATCAGGTTAAAGCCATCGCCTACCTGGTTGAAACTGCACAGCACCAATAGGGTGATGGAAGCGGTGGCGATGACGTAGTGTTTTTCGCGGTTGGCGAAAAAGGAAACTCCGGCGGCCACGGCGATCATGCTCTGCACTAGCGGGTGCGGAAAGAGGCTGATCGACGCCCACCCCACTGTAAGGCCCAGTACCGTGCCCATAATCCGCTGGGACAAAAATCGCCGCGTCGTCGCAAAATTGGGTCGGCAGACAAACAGCGTGGTCAGCAGAATCCAAAAGCCCTGCTCGGGGTCGATCCACTGCATTAGCCCGTAACCGGTCATTAGGGCAATGGAGAGCCGCACCGCATGGCGAAAAGTGGGGGAGCCAAGGGTAAAATTCAGGCGCACCCGCTTCCATGCTTCCAGTAAACTTGACGGTGAGCGGTCATATAGCGAACTGTCGCGTCGCTCATCGCTGACGCCGGGATTGTGGGCGCTGGCGAGCTGGTTCTCCAGGGTAGCTAAGTTGTCGGCTAGAGCGCTTAGGGGGTACAGCAGCGGGCGCCACTCGGGCTTACCCCGGTCACGCAGGTTCTCAATCGAGGCGTGTAAGTCGGCCAGGGCTTCTTCGCTCTGCTGGTGGTCAAATGGACGATTGAGCAGCAGCGATTTGGCCAGTTGGCGACAAGCGCGCCCCTGTTGATCCAGCAGCCGCTGACAGCGAAACAGCACATCATGGTGGAAAAAGGCTTTGCTGAGCGCGCTATAGGGGTAGTGAGTGGAGCTGGCGCGTTCGTGAATATCCTGTGCGATAAAGTAGATGCGTAGGTAGCGGTTGAGTTTTTGGTCGCCGCGCTGCCCCTCTAAGCGCCTGAAAATCATCTCTTTAGCTTGATTGAGCGCAGCGACAACTTTGCCGTTTTGGCGCGCCAAAGCCACCCGACGCGCTTCCACATCGACACCGCGCACCGGTTCAAACAGCGCCGATTTCAGTATCAGGAACTCGCCTAGCGCTTTATACACCCGTGCCATGCTCTGCTTGACCGGCTGGCGCGAAAACAGCGCGCACCACACTATGGAGATGACCCCGTACCACACCGCTCCGGCCAATAGCAGCAGTTGGCGCGCTGCCACGTCTTCATCCACCCCGCCGTGCTGCTCGATATTGATCATCGAATAGATCGACAGTATTAGCGTGCCTGAAGCGATGGTGGCGTAACGCTGACCGATAGCGCCGAGCATTATCAGGGTAAAGGTCGAAAGCCCTAGCCCCACAACAAACAGCCACGGCCAGGGAAACAGCCACTGCACAATAAATGACGCCGAGGTAAAACACACGAGTGTTACCAGCAGCGCTTGGAAACGGCCTTGCCAGCTGTCGTCGGTTTCAGACAGCGCACAGGCGATAATGCCCAGAAAAAGCGGAATAACCAGCGCTACATTGCCCATTAAACCGCTGAACAGCAGCGCACCGCTGAACGCTATAAAAACGCGCAGGCTGTAGGCGAATTTATCCAGGGTCCAAAGGCGCCGCAGCGGCAAAGAAATGGGCATAGAGGCTCTTATGGGTAATTATTAGACTTTAGTATAAATGCTTAGTGTGTAGGCTTAAAGCGGTGGTTGTTTTTAAGTGACGGTAGAAAGCAGCCAATAAAGGGTAGGCAGAAGTCGAGGCTCATTGAAAGGGGATCTTGAAGGGGAATCCCGCCACATTTACGTGGCGGGTAAAAGCTACAAATACTTGAGTAGTTTTTGCAGCTTATTCATATCGGCGGAATCACCCACCAAGCGCACGTCGCCGTTCATCATGCCGTCGAGAAAGGCCTGCTGGGTTGGCTTTTTGAGCACTTTCAAGGCGGTATCCTGATCACGGAAGCGTAGCTCAAGATCTAAGTCCACGGGCAGCCCTTTGCCGGTACTGACACTTTTCGGTGTCATCCGGTAGTGGCGGGCAATACTTAGATCTTCTGTGGCAATTCCCCAATCCAGGCCGCGCATGCGTTCTAGCTGTTCACGAAAGCGCGGCTTGCGGCGCAGGGCGCGTTTGAGCAGTACGCCCAGCAGCCACAGCGTCAGCTTGAGCTTCATTAGGAAACGGCGTCCTTAAGTCCTTTGCCTGGCTTAAAGGCAACGTTTTTGCTAGCCGGAATTTGCAGCGGAGCACCGGTCTGGGGGTTTTTGCCGGTGCGGGCTGCGCGCTCACGTACTGTGAAGGTGCCAAAACCAATCAGAGCAACGTCTTCGCCCTTAGCAACGCTGTTGGTGATCTCGTCCAGAATAACGTTCAGCACTTGGCCGGCTTTATCTTTGGACAGGTCGGCATTTTCAGCGATGGCTGCAGCGAGTTCAGGTTTGCGCATAAGGAATCTCCCCTTTTTAAAAGAAATCAAACATCAAACAAATGCATGTTGTTGGGTGCGTAGCCGATTAGGTTAGCTTCTCTAGCCTAGTCGTGAACGCGACGAAAATCAGCCTAGCAGCGCAGGCGCTGCTCTGGAAAGCTCCACTTTCCTTCTCACGCAGCCGCCTGTCAACGCAAAACCAATCAAACGTCCGTCTTTATTTTCAGCCAAGGCACTGATATCAACGCCTTCGCCTTCAATTCTCCAGCGTTCGGGCGTGGTGGTTGGCGGGTAGGCCACCACTGGCAGCAGCGGCGTTTTAACCACTACCGGCCAAGCGCCAAAGCTAACCGGTGTGGGCGAGCCTGAAAGGGTTGCCGCCAGCGCCTTAGCGCTGGCTTGCAAGGGCTGAACGTACATAGCATTAACGCCCTCCACGCAGGCCGCATCGCCCAGAGCGTAGATATTGGGGTGCGAAGTACGCAACTGGCGGTCAACGACTATACCGCTAGGCGAGACGCTTAAACCAGCCGCTTCGGCAAGCGCCGTACGAGGGGCAAGGCCGGTTGCCATCAGCACGAGATCAGCGCAGACGGTGCCGCCGTTATCCAGACGTAATACGATGTCTTCGCCGTTTTCGGCCGCGATGGAATCAATCGAACGGCCAAGGTGAAGGTGGATCCCTGCTTCGCTAAAGGCATCGCCCAGGGCGTTCCCTAAGGGCGGTGGCAGCAAGCGGGGAAGCAGGCTTCCCTCGGGGGCAATGACGCTGACGTGATGACCACCAGCGTGAAGGTCGTTGGCAAATTCACAGCCGACCAGCCCCGCGCCAATAATCGCCACCCGTGCTGGGCCGTGGTCTAGCGCCATGTGAAAGCGGCGGTAGTCGTCTAAGTCGTTGATGGTAAAGCAGCGTGGGGCTACGCTGGGCTCAATGCTGAAGGGCAACCGTGGTGCAGCGCCGGTGGCCAGCACCAGTGTGTCGTAGCCGAGCAGCATGCCGTCTTCAAGAAGAATTGCTTGGTTATCCACATCCAGTGCGTCTACCTGGGTGTGGATAACCATCTGGGCATTTAGCTCTTCGCCTAGTTCAGCAGCGCTACGCTGGGCTAATTGCTCGGGCGCGATGCCCTTGGCGAAGCCGGTGGAGAGCAACGGCTTGCTGTAATCATCGCCGCTGTCAGCGCTTACCAGCGTGATTGAGCGTTGGTCGCCCAGGCGCCGCAATGCACGGGCAAGGCCAACACCAGCCATGCCAGTGCCAATAATCACCAGCGCAGCGTGAGAAGACGTTTTCTGTGTTTGGGTTGCGGGCATGCAGACACCAAAAAAAGTTGCGAAAAAAGAGGCGCTAAACCGAATCGTTAAAAAAGTAGCTGAAACAAAAGCCTTTCAGTGCCCATGTTACACTAGCCAACCCGTTAATTGCCCTGGAGAACTCGGTGACGGCTGCTGCTTATCGGCAAACTCCTCTATTTTCCCGCTGGCGCCCAATTGATGCGGCGCGGCCTGCAATGAGTGCTCCCTGGTGGCAGTGGGTTGCCTCCACCGACTCGTTAACCGCCCGCTTAATGGCCGCGGGTGGCGAGAAGCCGTTTCGAGTACGGCTGCTAAGACAGGGTGTCGGCTGGCCGCGCCAGGATGAGGCTCAGGCGCTAGGCATTGGCGCCAAGCGCTACGCTTGGCTGAGGGAAGTGGCGCTGTGCTTGGATGAAACACCGTGGGTGGTGGCACGCTCGGTCGCCCCCCTCACGCAGCTAAAGGGCCAGCGTTTGGAGAGTTTGGGCGAGCGCTCGCTAGGCAGTTGGCTATTTCGACAGCCAGATTTAGTTCGTGGGCCGTTAGAAGCGACGAAGCAACCCCCGCATTTTATTAGCGTGAATGGTATAGATGGGAGTTGGGCCTGGGGAAGGCGCTCCGTCTTTTATCACGGCTGCCTGTCGTTATTAGTGCAAGAGTATTTTTTGGGGGCGATGGCGGATGATCTTGGCCTGCCTTCGCGCTAGGCTAGCGCCTGCATCTTATTCTTCGTGAGGTAAGCATGGATCGTTCACTGTTGCGGCCGAAGGGATGGGCTCGCGTGGCAGACTTTTTACAGCTAATGCGCTTGAATCGGCCGATAGGCACATGGCTTTTGATGTGGCCGACCCTGTGGGCACTATGGGTAGCTGCGGAAGGTGTACCAGGGAGAAATGTGCTGCTGATTTTTGTGGCCGGAGTTTATGTGATGCGGGCTGCGGGCTGCGTGGTCAATGACTATGCTGACCGTCACTTTGACGGCCATGTGAAGCGCACTAAGCATCGTCCCCTAGCGACAGGCCGTATCAGCGAAACCGAAGCCCAGTTACTGTTTATCGCCCTGGTGGCCGCTGCGTTTATTCTAGTATTACTGACCAACTGGTTTACGGTGCTGCTCTCGTTGGGCGGGGTGCTGCTGGCGATTATTTATCCGTTCATGAAGCGTTATACCCACTTTCCTCAGGTGGTGCTGGGCGCTGCGTTTTCCTGGGCGATTCCGATGGCTTTTGGCGCCGTGCTGGGCTACGTGCCGCTGGAAGCATGGTTGCTGTTCTGCGCTAACGTGTGTTGGACAGTGGCTTACGATACCCAGTACGCCATGGTCGATCGCGACGATGATTTAAAAATTGGTATTAAATCAACGGCCGTGCTGTTTGGAAATGCGGACCGTTTGATTATCGGCTTACTCCAGCTAGCCACCTTGGGATTGCTGGCCTGGGTAGGCTGGCGGGTTGGTTTAGGTGGTTTCTTCTGGCTAGGGCTTGCGGCAATGGCGGCGACTTTTCTGCATCAGCAGCGCTTAATTCGCAATCAGGAGCGGGATCCCTGCTTCCAGGCATTTCTTAATAATCACTGGTCGGGCCTGCTGATTTTTGCCGGTATCGCGCTAAGTTGGTGGCCTGCGGCGGGCTAATTTCTATGAATGTCATATAATTGTCATCAAGTCATGGTGTTATCGTCACTGACATGTCATTGAACTTTTATCTTTGAATTCGCTTTCGTTGAACTAGTTTTTTCGAACACCGTGAGGCTCTGGTATGACCGCCAAGACCGTTCTGATTGTCGATGACGAGGCGTCGATTCGCGAGATGATCGCGGTCGCGCTGGAAATGGCTGACTATCGCGTGCTCGAAGCGGACAACGCCCAGGATGCTCATGCCATGGTGGTCGACCATCAACCCGACCTGCTACTGCTGGACTGGATGATGCCCGGTACTAGCGGTATTGAGCTGGCGAGACGCCTAAAGCGTGAAGAAGCCACTGCCGAAATACCGATTATTATGCTCACCGCCAAAGGCGAAGAGGATAATAAAATTCAAGGGCTTGAAGCCGGTGCAGATGACTATATCACCAAGCCTTTTTCACCTCGGGAATTGGTGGCTCGGTTAAAGGCGGTGCTGCGTCGCGCAACCCCGCGTGGCGTTGAAGACCCGATTGAGATTAACGGTTTGCTGCTTGATCCGGTGAGCCATCGGGTAAGCGCCCACGGCAAAGCGCTGGAAATGGGCCCCACCGAGTACCGTCTGCTGCAGTTTTTTATGACCCATCAAGAGCGCGCTTACACACGCAGCCAGTTGCTTGACCAAGTGTGGGGTGGCAATGTTTACGTTGAAGAGCGTACGGTCGATGTGCATATTCGCCGCTTGCGTAAAGCGCTGGGTGATGTGCATCAAAACCTGATTCAAACGGTTCGGGGTACCGGTTACCGTTTCTCTGCACGGGTGTAAGTGTGCGTTTATGGAGTCGTGAGCTGTGGCGAATAGCGTGGCTGGCCACGCTGGGCACTTGCCTAGGCTGGCTATTGGGCTCGGCAGGGCTGGGGCTCGCGGCAGGGCTTTCGGGATGCCTGTTTTACCACTTGCGACAGTTACGCGAACTCTATCGGTGGCTCACCCTCCATCCTCACGATGAGCCGCCTGCCGCCAGCGGAATGTGGGGCGAGCTATTCGATCGTTTATACCGCTATCAAAAAAGTCAGCGCATTACCCAGAGCCGTCTGCGCGCTACCTTGGCGCGTATTCAAGAGTCGTCTGAAGCAATGCGCGATAGCGTGGTTATGCTTGACCGCCACGGAGACCTGGAGTGGTGGAACAGCGCCGCTACCGCCATGCTAGGGCTACAAACCGCCCACGACCGTGGTCAGCACATTACCAACCTGCTGCGCGACCCTAGTTTTATTAGCTACTTTAATGCGCGTGACTACAGTGAGCCGTTAACGCTCATTTCTCCCATTGATGAACGGCGCATCCTGCAGTATCAAATTACCCTTTACGGTGACGACGAGCGCTTGGTGATGGCCAGGGATATTACCCGTTTGCATCGCCTTGAGCAGATGCGGCGTGACTTTGTCGCCAACGTCTCCCACGAGCTACGCACTCCTCTGACCGTCCTTTCGGGCTATTTGGAAACCTACAGCGATATTGCTGATCAACTTCCGCCACGATTGGGTCGCAGCATCCAACAAATGCAGGAACAGACCCAGCGGATGCAGAATCTGGTCAACGATTTATTGTTGCTTTCGCGTTTGGAGATCGACCAGGGCGGTAAAGATCATCATCCGCTGTCGCTCGAGCCTTTACTAAAAAGCGTGTGTGATGATGCGCTGGCCCTGTCGCATCAGCGTCATACCATTACCGTGGCGCTTGAGAGCGATGCGCGGCTGTTGGGCAGTGAACAGGAAATTCGCAGCGCCGTCTCTAACCTCGCCTTTAATGCGGTTCGCTACACGCCAGCAGGCAGCCAAATCACACTGCGCTGGAAAGCTAGCGCTACTGGCGGCGGCTATATTGAGGTGGAAGATAACGGTGAAGGGATTGATCCTGTTCATATTCCTCGCCTAACTGAACGTTTTTACCGTGTCGATAAGGGGCGCAGCACTGCGACTGGCGGCACAGGCTTAGGCCTGGCGATCGTTAAACATGTGCTGTTGCGTCACGATGCGCAGCTGCAAATTGAGTCTCACCCCGGCAAGGGCGCGCTGTTTCGCTGCGCCTTCCCCTCCTCGCGTCTTGTTTAATTTACCATCCCGCCGCACAACATTTGTAGAAGTGTGCAATATTGGCATGCAAGATTGGTGAGATTTTTCGCATGTGCCATTTTTACACAGTGTTGGGCGACGTATTTTGGTAATTAAAGCTATTTTTGGCACAAGTTCGTTTTAAATAAATTATTGATTTTAAACCATTTTATTTTTATTATGGTTGTTTGGAATGCTTGATGCATATAGTTAGATAAGGACGCATTACGACACAGATGATGTTGTTCAGGAAAAAACAGCGACATCTAATATTTTTACCTTTTTAGATATCATTGAATGCTTCTTCGTAGGACGAAGATGCCAGCAACAGGATGTTGCGAAGGCAAGGATGTTTTCTCGATTCACGGATGAATCAATAGATAATCAGAACGTTAGTCAGGGTAAATTCCAAGGTTGGAGTCCCGCACAAGGAGTGGAAGCTAGCGTTAGTCATTATCTGTAGCCAATTCTGATATCGGGGCCCCTAGCGGGGCCTAATTTTTTGCTACCTACTATTCTCCCCACATTTACTCTCCCTCTCTCTTATCCAGCATTTTTCTCGTTTCTCTCTAAACCTGCCTAGGTTTTTGCCTTCGGTTATGAGACGTATTTATTCAGGTAGAGTACGCGTCGCACTAGTGCTCATGCGGAATACACAGAAAAAATTTGACACATGCTGAAGGTAATAGAAACGTTTGGTAACAAAAGTTTGCAATTATGAAGAAATACATTACGATTGTAGTGCAAGTTAAACATGCGAAAGCATGTCACACCGATACGGATGCACGACGATTCAAGGAATGAATCAAACGACAATCAGAGCGCTGGTGAGGGTTAAATTCCAAGGTTGGAGTCCCGCAAAAGGAAAGGAAGCTAGCGTTAGTCATTGTCAAAGCATAGTGTCATTAGACCCCGCTGTTGCGGGGTCTAGTTTTTTATAAGCGACAACAGCCCCAGCCACTAATGGTGATGGTGTCCATCAGCTGCTTTGCTGCCTTCCTGGGCGCTTTGGATCCAGACCTCTATGTCCACATCACCTTGTTCAGCAAAGGTGAGCGTGAGGGGGAATTGCTCACCCTCTTTTAGCGGCTCCGTTAATCCAATCAACATTAAGTGAAAGCCGCCACCAGGACGCATGGTGTAGGTCTCCCCAGCCTCGATACGAATCTCTTCCACATGCCGCATCTGCATCATATCGCCGTCCATTTGCATCTCGTGCAGCTCAACGTTGCTGCTCACAGGGCTGCTTGCGCCAACCAGGGTAACGGGGTCTGAAAGGGCGGTGATATCGACGTAGGCGGCGCCGTTGACAGCACTTGGCGGGGTGGGTGTCGCGAAGGGGTGGGCGATACGCATAGCGTCTGTTTGTACGTCGTGGGCTATCGCCATAGACGCCATCGAAATAGACATGGCGCCAATCAAAAGTACGCCACCCAGCCAAGCCATCGGTTTTAACATGCATTTATTCCTTTATTGTTGATTGAGTTCAGGATAGACGAGCAAAACGTAAAAGTAGCAAAGTGACGTAGCCTGGGTAATAAGCGTCTACTGCGGCGTGATGCCACGTACGTCTCTGTAATGGTCATCCCAGAGCAGTACGGCACCCGCTACGGCGCCGGGAATTAGAAATAGATTAGCCAGAGGGATCCAGGTGATGAGCGTGACCAGACCTCCAAAACTGAGGCTTTGCCACCAGCGTTTAGAGAGCCGTTGACGCATATCGGTAAACGTCACCTTGTTGTTATCCATTGGGTAATCCAAATAAGTGATGGCCATCACCCAGGCAGAAAATAGCCCCCACAGTAATGGGGCAACTAAATTCACGCCAGGAATCCAGCTAATCACAAACAGGCCCGCAGCACGCGGCAGAATATAGGCGAGCTTAACGAACTCGCGACCGATGGCATCGATGGCTGTTTTGGTCAGATTTCGGTCATCAAGCGGTTCACGGCCGGTGGCTTGGATTTCAACTTTGGCGGCCAAAAAGCCGTAAAAAGGGGCTGCAATTAGGCTGGTAACCAGCGTAAAGGTAAAAAACACCACTACTAACAGGCTAATCACGAACAGGGGCCAGATAAGCCACGTCAGCCAATCGAGCCAGGCGGGCACCATGTTCATCCAGTGAGCCAACCAGCCATCGAAGCGGTTGAGGACAAAGCTGAACATACTCACATAGACAATCAGGTTGACGAGAATCGGCAGAAAAATATAGCGGCGCATACCCGGCTGATACACACAGCGTGTACCTCGGCTAAGCGCAGTGACAGCATCCAGCATGTTGGGTGAGCTCCTCGTGATTCAAACGTCCAGGCCGCAGCCTGGACGTATTGCAGGAGGAAACCCCTATCAGGTCAAGACTTTTTTAGCACCTTCGGATCCAGGTCGTCGGTGTCGCTATGGCGAATATCCAGGCCTTTGACGAGATAGACCACGTACTCAGCGAGGTTGTCGGCGTGGTCGCCTACCCGTTCCAGAGCGCGTAGTACCCACATGATACTGAGCACTGACGTAATCGAGCGCGAATCTTCCATCATAAAGGTCATTAACGAGCGCATAGCGCTGCTGTACTCGTCGTCAACCAGCTCGTCTTCGCGCACGACCTGCATAGCCAGGTCGGTATCAAAGCGGGCAAAGGCGGTGAGCGCATCGCGCAGCATTTTACGTACGTGCTCGCTAATGTGACGCACCTCCACCAAGCCACGAATGGTGCTGGTGTTTTCGCTCAGTAACAGTGCGTTGCGGGCGATTTTGCTGGCTTCATCGCCAATGCGCTCTAAGTCTGAGGTGGCACGGATGACGGCCAGTACCAAGCGTAAATCGGACGCTGCAGGCTGACGGCGCGCCAGTACGCGGGTACATTCGTCGTCGATTTGCAGCTGCAGATCGTTGACCTGACGATCATTGTCACGCACCTGCTCGGCTAAGCGGGTGTCGCCTTCCAGTAGGGCAAAGACAGCATCCTGCACTTGTTTTTCCACCAGGCCGCCCATGGCCATCAGGTGGGTTTTCAGCTCTTCCAGCTCCTGGTTGAACTGGCGAGAGATATGCTGGCTGTGGGTATCGCTCGTAATATCCATGGAGCACTCCTGACGTTTCAGTCGCTAAGGCCTAGGTGATCCGGCCGGTGATGTAGTTTTCGGTGCGTTGCAAACGGGGGTTGGTGAAGACCTGATCGGTAGGCCCGTATTCAACCAGCTCACCTTGATGCAAGAAGGCGGTGTAATCCGATACACGCGCCGCTTGTTGCATATTGTGGGTGACCAGTACTAGCGTCAGCTCCGACTTGAGGTTACGGATCAGCTCCTCAATTTTGAGGGTTGAAATCGGGTCGAGCGCGGACGCAGGTTCATCAAGTAGCAGCACGTCGGGCTGAACTGCTAAGGTGCGGGCAATTACCAGACGCTGCTGCTGACCACCGGAAAGCTGCCAGGCGGAGCGATGCAGGCGATCTTTTACTTCATCCCATAAGGCGGCGGATGTTAATGCCCACTCAATAATGTCGTCTCTTTTGCGCTTGGGAAGGCGCTGTTGCAGTCGCAGGCCAAAGGCCACGTTTTCATAAATTGACATGGGAAAGGGGTTGGGCGTTTGAAATACCATCCCGACACGCCGCCGTAGCTCGGTCACATTCATTTGCGGGTCATGAATATCTTGCCCTTCCAGCCTGACCTGACCGCTATGGGTTACCGATTCATTGAGGTCGTGCAAGCGGTTAATCGCCCGTAATAACGTCGACTTACCGCAGCCTGACGGACCAATGAAGGCCGTTACACGATGACGCGGAACGCTGAGGGTTAAGTCGCGCAACGCCTCTTTCCCCGCGTAGGCGAGGCTAAGGTGATCAATACTCAGGCAGCTGTGTTCAGACGAAAAGTGCGCCACTGGTGCCTGAGAGGTATTGGCTGAATGTAATGACGCTAGCATTCGTTTCCCCGTTGACGCCTAAGATAATGACGCAGAAATATGGCAGTTAGGTTAAGCACCAGCACAATCAACACTAAAAGTAGCGCCGTGGCGTAAACCAACGGAATGGCGGACTGCACATCTTCGCCGTGAAAGGCGGTATCAAATAAATGATAGCCAAGGTGCATGAACTTGCGCTCTAAATGTAGGTAAGGAAACTCACCATCGATGGGCATTTGAGGCGCCAGCTTAGCGACGCCAACCAGCATCAGCGGCGCCACTTCGCCGGCTGCGCGGGCTACCGCTAAAATGACCCCCGTCAGCATAGCGGGGGCCGCCATGGGCAGCACGATGCGGGTGAGCATTTCTAAGCGCGTAGCGCCCAGCGCCACGGCTCCTTCACGCTGAGCTTCGGGAATCCGCGCTAGCCCCTCCTCTGTGGCCACAATCACCACCGGCAGGGTCAGCAGCGCCAGGGTAAGTGACGCCCATAGCAGGCCGCCGGTGCCAAACGTGGGTGAGGGCAGCGTATCGCTGAAAAACCACTCATCCAGCGAGCCGCCGATGCCGTAAACAAACACGCCCAAACCAAATACGCCATACACAATCGACGGAACGCCCGCGAGATTGCGCACACCAATGCGCACCAGCCGGGTCAACCGCCCCTGGTGAGCGATTTCATTGAGATAAATGGCGGCCAGCACCCCAAACGGGGTCACCATCACCGACATTAAAATCACCATTAGCATCGTGCCAAATATCGCGGGCCAGACGCCACCGTCGGTATTGGCGGCCCGTGGGCCCTCACTCAGAAACCGCCAAACCGCATCCCCCCAGGCGAGCGTTTTCTGCCACACGCTCATGGCATTGGGAGCCTGAGCACTCACCACGCTGGCCAGCGGCTGGCGCAGGGTTTGGCCGTCCACGGTGGTAAGCAGCAGTTGGCTATCTTGGCGTTGGTTGGCGGGAAGTGCCAATAAAGCGTTTAATCGCTGCCAGGCAGCGTCCCCCTCCCAGCGTTGATCAGGCTGCTCAATGGCCACCAAACGGCCAATAAAGTCGCCCCAGGGGCTGCGATTAAGACGAATAAGATCGTCTGGCTGGGCGCGCTCGGCAATGTCATCAATCGCCACCCAGCGCCAGCGAACACCCTCTATATCCTGGTTGCCGGTAAAGTAGAGGCGCTCATTCCCCTCCTGCTGGGGTAGCGCGACCTCACGTACGGCTTGGCCCGCAAAGGTGTCACCCGAGTCAAGGGTGACCTCTTCCAGCGTGGCGGGCCAGAAGTGCCCTAGCCCGCGGACTAGTAGTAGCGTCAGTAAGGCGCCCAGCATCAGCAGTGAGAGCGCTACGCTGGCCGCGCAAAGCCAGGGCCATACATCATTTACCCGTCTAAAACGAAGGCGGCGAGAGGTGGCGGGGGTCGCAGAGGTCGCAGAGGTCATAATGTGCCCCCCATCTGGCGGAAGCGACGGCGCAAACGCTGGCGAACGACCTCGGCGAGGGTGTTGACCAGAAACGTGAATATAAACAACACCAGGGCGGCCAAAATTAGTAAATGGTAGGTCTGGCCACCGGGTGACGCTTCAGGCAGCTCGATGGCAATAGCCGCGGCCATAGAGCGCATGCCTTCGAAGGGGCTGGCGCTAAACAGGGCGGTATTACCGCTGGCCATTAGCACAATCATGGTTTCGCCCACCGCCCGGCCCGCACCAATCATTACGGCTGAGAAGATACCTGGGCCCGCTGCCACCAGCGCCACTTTCCACAGCGCCTGCCAGCGGCTGGCCCCCAGCGCCTGGGCGCCCTCTATTAAGGACGAAGGCACATCGGCGAGCGCGTCCTCCGCCAGTGAGTAAATACTGGGGATAACGGCAAAGCCCATGGCAATGCCGACAATCAGCGCGTTACGGGTGGCGTAGTCCATGCCGTAGCGCTGGTCGAGTAACTGGCGTAGATCACCGCCTAACCACTGCTGCTCCATCCAGGGCGCGAGCCATAGTGCTATCCCCACCATGATAGCGAGCCAGGGAACGAGCCAGAGGCCCGCCCAGGAGAGCGGTAAGCGGCGGCGTAGGCGTGTTTTGGCCAACTGCCAGAACATGCCGGCAAGCGCGGCACTAAGCGGCAGCCAAATGATCAGCACTAAAGCGCTGGCGAGATGACGCTCTACCCAGGGTGCCAAAATAAGCCCGGCAATAAAGCCCACCACCACCCCGGGAATAGCCTCCATCATTTCGAGCGCGGGTTTGATCCGCGAGCGCAGGCGCGCAGACATAAACAGCGCTGAGTAAATGGCTGCCCCCAAGGCAACGGGAATGGCGAACAGCAGCGCGGCTAACGCGGCTTTGAGGGTGCCCCACGCCAGAGGAGAGAGCTTAGCCAGCGCTAAGGTATCGCCAATCGCCAGCAACGGGAGCGTTTCCCACACCAAAAAGATGCCGATAGCCAGAATTGCCAGCAGCACACCCACGCCGCCAGCGGTGATTAACCCGGTGGCCACGCGATCCTGCAGCAGCCGCAGCGGCTGTCGAGAAGAGGTTAAACGAGGTGGGGTCATATCGATATCATGGCAAAACCGAGTTGATCATAGCGCTGACCAGGATGTAGTGAAAAACAGTGCATAGATAGGTTCCTTACCCTAAGACAATTATGTGTCAGTTAGATGACAGTGGTTTACCACCTTTGCTGTGCGTTAAGGACACTGGGGGTTAACGGGACAAAGCCGGATGCGCGGGCAATCTGTTGGCCTTCATCGGACATAATCAAGCTGACGAGTGCCTGCTCAGCTGAGGGTGAGGTCTCGCCAGGCGGTAAGTTCACGTAGAGATAAAGGTAGCGGGACAGTGGATAGTCACCGCTTTGTATCGCTTCGACATCGGGCGGTATGGCGGTGCCGTCATCGTTATAGAGGCTTAACGGGTGTACCGCAGGAGTCAGGTGGTTAAACCCGGCGTATCCCATCGCATTGGCGGATTCGCCGACAGCGGCAACCACTGCCGATGAACCAGGGTGTTCGCTGATATCGTTGCGAAAATGTCCGTCGCATAGCGCCCGCTCTTGAAATAGGCCATGGGTGCCCGAGGCAAGGTTACGCCCATGTAACGCAATACTGCCAAATGACCAGTCACGGGTTGCCGGAAGTTGCTCCCAGCGCCTGATCGGCGTATCGCCACCGCAAACACGTGAGGTTGAGAAGATCGCATCGACCTGCTGGCGGCTTAGCGCGCGCAGCGGGTTATGGCGGTGTACGACAACGATAAGCGCGTCACGGGCGACTTTTAATTCCAGGGGCGGGTAGCCATAGCGCTCAATAAAGTTATCGCGCTCTTCGCTGGTCATCGGGCGGGACATAGGTCCAAGCCGTGTGGTGCCAGCCACCAGTGCCGTGGGCGCGCTAGCCGAACCACTCGCTTGGAATTGCAGCTTTACGTCTGGGTAACGGGTGGTAAGGGTTTCGCCCCAGCGCAGCATTAGTCCCGCCATGGTGTCGGAACCCACCGCGCCCAAGGTGCCGCTAATGGGTGCTGGCTGTTGTCCCCAGGCCAGGGGCGTTAACAGCAGCAGGGACACTACTACGCGCACTAATGCGTACTTTATAGCGAAAGTTGAGCCCCTGTTTGTTAAAAAAGTTGTTAAAAGAGTCGTCAAACGAGTATTCAAACGAGCGTCCTCTTATGGTTAACTAAATCCATTCCTTTGTGTTGCGATGCAACAACACGCATAAACAACGTGCCACTCTGCAACGTTTACAACAATAAACTGACTAAGCGACGAACTCATGACTCTTCTGGAAACCGATTTGGACGACGTACCCGCCCCTCAGGGCCAACTTACTTTAAAATTACTGGCCTCCCGCCAAGATACCAATTTTTATGGTGATATTCCCGGGGGGTGGCTGGTCAATCAAATGGATCAGGCAGCTGAACTGGCTGCCGGGCGTGAAGCGGGCGGTCGCACAGCGACTGTGGCGATTGAAGCCATGGACTTTTTAAGCCCGGTGCGCGTGGGCTCCATGGTCAGTGTCTATACCCAGGTACAAGAGATTGGCCACAGCTCGATCAAAATTGACGTAGAGGTTTGGGTTCGTCCTCATCATGGGCAGCGCATTGAGGAGCGCCAAAAAGTCACCGAGGCGCGCTTTGTGATGGTTGCGCTGGACGATAACGGTCGCATCCGAGCGGTGCATAGCGACTAGTGCCTCACTAAAATTGCTTCCCAAAACAGCAAAGGGCGCTATATGCGCCCTTTGCTGTATCTGTCGCTTACCCTCTTGGCGGTTTATTAACCACCGACGTTATCGCGGTTCTTGAGGTAGGCGTATTCACCCACATCGCTGAATGGGCGCAGTAGCTTCTGGAACGCCGAATAAGATTCGTAAACACGGCGAGACTCTTCGTCGTTATCGACCTGACGCTGAACGGCTTCCAGGGAGGAGGTGTAAAGTGCTGCCATTACGTCGTCAGGGAAGGTACGCAGCTGAACGCCATGCTCATCGACCAGCGCTTCCAGGGCCTCGGCGTTGCGGAAGGCGAATTCGCTGATCATGGCCAGGTTAGACGCCCGTGCCGCTTCACGGACTACGTTCTGCAGGTCTTCCGGCAGCGAGTTCCAGGCATCCAGGTTAATCGTGCCTTCCAATACAGCAGAGGGCTCGTTCCACGCTGAGGTGTAGTAATAGTCAGCCACCTGGTGCAAACCAAATGCCAAGTCGTTATACGGCCCTACCCAATCAGCAGCATCCAGTGCGCCGGTTTGCAGTGAGGTGAAGATTTCCGAACCCGGTATATTAACGGTACTGACACCAATGCCGTTCATCGCTTCACCCGCGAGGCCAGGCAGACGCAGTTTCAGCCCCTGCATATCGTCTAGCGAGTTGATCTCTTTCTTGAACCAGCCCCCCATCTGCGTGCCGGTATTGCCCACAGCAAAAGGCTTCAGGTTGTGGTTGGCGTAGATCTCATCCCAAAGCTCCTGACCGCCGCCATGGTATAACCAGGCGTTCATTTCGGTGGTAGTCATGCCGAACGGAACGGCGGTAAAGAACTGCGAGGCAGCCACTTTGCCGCGCCAGTAGTAAGAGGCAGAGTGGCCCATTTCAGCGGTGCCGGCAGCCACTGCATCGAACACTTCCAGGGCAGGTACCAGTTCACCGGCACCGTGGACGCGGATCTGCATGCGACCGTTGGAAAGCTGTTCTACCCGGCGGGCGAAATCATTGGCACCGGTGCCCAGGGCAGGGAAGTTTTTCGGCCACGAGGTTACCATGTCCCAGGTGAAGGTTTCTTGTGCGCGTGCACTTGAGGTGGTTACGAAAGGGGCGGCAACGGCCCCGGCGACGCCAAGGCTGGCAGTTTTGAGGAAGTGACGGCGTTGCATGGTGAGCAAAACTCCAAAGATAATCATACTGTTGTTGTAGGGCGCTAAGCGCGCGGTGTCCGCTTATTAGTATGCTGTATAGCGAATTTAACCCGCAAGCCTGATTAATCATCCGAGGCGTCTTTCATGCTGTTGCCATGGCGTACCAGCCAATAGCAGCCGCCTAACGCCAAGACCGCAAGCGAAAGTGCGCCAATTTGCCAGGGGTCGATGACTTCCATATCTAGCACCATAAACTTACGCACCAGCGCCATAATGGCAATTAGCACCACAATCTCAACGTGAATGAAGCCTTTACCACTGGTCATTGTGCGGATGATGGAGTTGTTGAACTCCATGGCAATCAAGACGGTAAGAATCATGTCGAACAATGCTTGAAACACGCGGTAGTCAAAGGGGTCGCGGCTTTGAATAAACAGCAGCTGCACCACATGAATGACCAGATAATACATGGCGACCAGCACAGCGCCGCCGATGGCGAGGGTCAGTACCATCGAAATCAAGCGTTCAAAACGCTGGTAGCCGCTGAGCGCCTGCCAACCGTTAGACACTTCTGGAAATAGGCGTTTTAAGCGTTGTTTCATAGTGACCTCTATACGGCGCCTGGGCGCTTGCAATGGGACGTGAGCGAACCGATCGCTAGAGCGGTGTCAGCTTAGCAAAACCGAGCACTAGCCATTTCACCCCTTCGCCTTCAAAGCTGACCTGTACCCGGGCGCGGGCACCTTCGCCTTCCGCGTTAAGAATAATCCCTTCGCCAAATACCGGGTGCTCAACCCCCTGGCCGACATGTAAGGCGGGTATATCACCGCTGCTCTCGACGCTTTGTTGGGCAAAGGAGGTGCGTGATGCGGTGACCGGGCGTGAAATATGCCCACGCAGGCGCACTTCTTCGAGCAAGTGCGGCGGCAGCTCGCGCAAAAAACGCGACGGGCGTGGGAACACCTCTTTGCCGTGCAGGCGGCGGGTTTCGGCGTGGGTCAGGTAGAGCTTCTGCATGGCGCGGGTGACACCGACGTAACAGAGCCGACGCTCCTCTTCGAGCCTACCCGGTTCCTCCAGGGACATCTTGTGCGGAAACAGACCCTCCTCGACACCGGCAATAAATACCACGGGAAACTCCAGGCCTTTGGCGGAGTGCAGCGTCATTAGCTGTACGCTGTCTTCAAACTCTTCGGCTTCGTGGTCGCCTGCGTTAAGCGCGGCTTCTGAGAGAAACGCTTCCAGTGCGGCCATGCCTTCGCCCGCTTCGGGGGCTTCAAAGACATCGCCTTGGGTAAAGGCGCGGGCAGCGTTGACCAGCTCTTCGAGGTTCTCGACCCGCGCCTGGCCTTTCTCGCCGCGTTCGCTTTTGTGATGCTCTATCAAACCGGTGTGAACCGTGACGTGATCGATAATTTCGTGCAGCGCCATGCCGGAAGCATCGTTATCGAGCTGCTCGATCAGGTTGGCGAAGGTTTGCACGGCATTGGCCGCGCGGCCTTTCAAGGTGCCGTCATTAATCGCATCGTGGAGCGCCTGCCACAGCTGAATACCTTGTTCACGGGCGCGCAGGCGGACAATCTCCACCGTACGTGTGCCGATACCGCGGGTGGGTACGTTGATCACTCGCTCCAGCGAGGCGTCGTCATCGCGGTTGAGCATCAGGCGCAAATAGGCCAGGGCATTTTTGATTTCCAAGCGCTCGTAGAAGCGGTGACCGCCGTAAATACGGTAGGGCATTCCTTGGCGAATCAGCGTCTCTTCCATGAGCCGCGACTGGGCGTTTGAGCGGTAGAGAATGGCAATGTCGCGGCGGTTAAAGCCTTCGTCGACCTTCTCTTTGATGGTGTCGACGATATAGCGCGCTTCTTCCAAGTCGTTAAACCCGGCGTAGATCGAGATCGGCTCGCCTTCGATGCCGTCGGTCCACAGGTTTTTACCCATCCGCTCGCTGTTGTGGCTGATCAGCGTATTGGCAGCTTCAAGAATCGCGCTGGTGGAGCGATAGTTTTGCTCGAGCCTTACGGTGTGAGTTTGTGGGAACTCCTGCTCAAAGCGGCTGATATTCTCCACTTTGGCGCCGCGCCAGCCGTAGATTGATTGGTCATCATCACCGACGGCGGTCATCGGCGTTTTCATACCGGTGAGCAGTTTTAGCCAGGCGTATTGCAGGGTATTGGTATCTTGAAACTCATCTACCAGTACGTGACCAAAGCGCTCCTGGTAGTGGTTTAACAGTGCCGGGTTATCGCGCAGTAGCTCCAGGCTTCTCAGCAGCAGTTCACCGAAATCGACCAAGCCGCCGCGCTCGCAGGTAAGTTGGTAGCGCTCGTAGAGCTCGACCATCTGGCCCATGTAGGCATCGCCATCGACATTCACCTGGTGCGGGCGTAGCCCCTCCTCTTTGCAGCCGGAGATAAAGTGTTGCACCTGGCGGGGCGGATAGCGTTCGTCGTCGATGGAGTAATCTTTCAGCAGCCGTTTGACTAGGCGTAACTGATCGTCAGAATCGATAATCTGGAAGTGTTGCGGCAGCCGGGCGTCCTGCCAGTGGGTGCGCAGCAGGCGGTGGGCGATGGAGTGAAAGGTGCCCACCCACACATGGCGCATCGAGATGCTCAACAGCGCCTCAAGGCGGGTACGCATTTCTTTGGCGGCTTTATTGGTAAAGGTAACCGCCAGCAGGGCGTAGGGTGAAAGCCCTTCGGCCTGCATCAGCCAGGCGATGCGATGAACCAGCACACGGGTTTTGCCTGAGCCTGCGCCTGCGAGCACCAATAGATTACCTTGGGGGGCGCTCACTGCTTCGCGCTGGGCGGAGTTGAGCTGATCGAGAATCGCCGTGACGTCGTCCATAGTAGCCGCTGCCGGATCAAAAAATAGGCGGCTAGTCTAGCACAGCCAGCGAACTGGCTGTGTATACAGGTGTGGCAATCTTCCCGCCTCTGCGTCGAGGGCAGGTTGAAGCGAGGGTCTTTTGACAGGGATGTCAAAAGTAGCGCCCATGGATGGGTCTACAGCGCCCTCGCGGAAACCTGCCCTCGCACTCGGTTATTCAGAACGTGTAGACAAAAACTAAGACTCTTCAGGAAAACGCAGTGTATTAAGGCTCTTTTTAACCGCTTTGAGCTGTTCGGCGAGTTTCGGGCCACGGGTTTTGGCCACGCCCACGGCAAGTACGTCAATCAGCACCAGATGGGCAATGCGCGAACTAAGCGGGGTGTAGATTTCGGTGTCTTCGTGGACATCGATATAGAGCGGCAGACTGACTTCTTCGGCGAGCGGCGAGCCGCTTGGGCAGAGGCCAATGACCGTCGCGCCCGCTTCACGAGCCAAACGCACGCTGGCGACCAGCGCTTTGGTACGGCCAGTTTGCGAAATGGCCACCACCACGTCGCCATCATTCAAGGTCACTGCCGACATATTCTGCATATGCGGGTCGGCGTAGGCAGAAGTGGAGATTTGTAGGCGGAAAAACTTGTGCTGGGCATCAAAGGCCACGGCACCGGAAGCCCCAAAGCCATAGAACTCGACCCGGTTGGCCATTGCCAGTGCGTTCACCGCACGGCCCAGGGCCTCGTTATCTAGCCGGTCACGCACAGATAGTAGCGTACCCACGGTCGAGTCGAAGATGCTGTGGGAAAACTCAGCGACCGAGTCGCTATCGTTCATGGAGAACTGGGCAAACTGGCTGCCGCTGGCCAGCATTTGCGCTAGCTGTAGCTTGAAGTCCTGAAAGCCGTTGCAACCCAGCGCACGGCAAAAGCGCACCACGGTGGGTTCGCTAACGGTGGCTTCGGTGGCCAGATCCACAATACGCATGTGGATGACCTCTTCGGGGTTGCGCAGTACAAACCGCGCCACTTTTTGCTCGGAGCGTCGAAAGTGCTCCATGCGGCGTCTCATTTCATCGAACAGGGCGCGACTCACGTTCAGCTCCTTGGGTGCTCAACCAACAGGTATTCAACAGTACGCCAATATACGGTCGTTTGAAACGATCGTTTCCGTCTGTCTGTTCATTGTTATGCTTTGCGTTAATTCAATGCTGATTCTCACAGTATGCCTCAATGAGTGGATAGGGCCACTAACTATCGGGCCGTGTTTCTTCAGCGTTTAAAGGTCGTTAGTGAGTTTTTTAAGATCCGTCATCATTTTGTCAAGTAGGTTATAGTAATAATTGAAGTGCCGCACTGCATCATAACAGTCGTCACGGATGCAGGTGGACGAAGGCATATTCATCTGGAGGAACGTCGATTATGAGAAACGTCGAACGAATCACCTCGGTTAAAAGCGAATTGCTCGACATTTTTATGAGTTTACAAGTGGATGAACATGCTCAGCGCCAGCGTAGCGCTGCCCAGCGTAGCTTAAGAGCGCGCCGTGGCATTGAGCTGCACAGGGAGTTCCAAAAATTATCGCGGGATATCGCCCCCTTGCCCGATGAAGAGCGGCAAGAGAGCGAATTACACTGAGTCTAGTAAACAGCAGGCTAGCAAACAGCAGGGTAGTGACGACTTATCTTAAATAAGCCCTGTCACGAACACAGCAATAACGCCAGCGGGCGCTAAATAGCGCGCGATGATGTTCCATACGCTCTTGCCGGTCGCGGAAAGACCCAGCTCGTCCTCCACGCTGTTGCGCTCCAGGCACCATGCGGTGAATAGAATCGCACCCAGCCCCGTTAGCGGCAGCATGATTTTGCTGGTCAGTGTATCCAGCAGGTCAAACACACCCAGTCCAAACAGCACCGGTTCGCTCCACACGTTGAACGACAGCAGTGCCGCAATACCCAGTAGCCAAGCTCCCACACCAGCCACAATAGTTGCGGTAACACGGCTTAGCGGCGTGCGTTCTTCAATGAACTCCACCACGGGCTCGAGCAGTGAAATGGCCGACGTTAATGCCGCAAACGTCAGCAGCAAAAAGAACATCAAACCTAAAAGTAAACCACCATCAATATTGCCAAAGGCCAGCGGCAGGGTGACGAAAATCAGCCCTGGGCCCGAAGCGACATCCAGATTATTAGCAAACACGATCGGGAAGATGGCTAAACCAGCGCCTAAAGCGATGACGGTATCCATGATGATGACCGTGCGGGCGGTTTGAAGCAGATCGATGTCTTTGCCCAGGTAAGAGCCGTAAGCCATCATGATGCCCATACCCAGCGAGAGGGTGAAGAAGGCGTGGCCCAGAGCGGCTAGCACGGTTTCTGCCGTGAGCTTGCTCCAGTCAGGGTTGAACATATACGTCAACGCCTCACCAAAGTGGCCGGTCGTCATTCCGTAACCGATCAGCACCACCAGCAGCAGCGCGAGTACTGGCATTAGAATGCGTACTGCACCTTCAAGCCCTTTGGTAACGCCACGGGCAACAATGCCAATGACCAGCAGCATAAACACCGAGTGACCCAGCAGCAGCAACCCAGGGTTACTCAACATGCCATTAAATAGCGCGCCAATCCCATCGGCATCTTGGCCGGTGAAAGCACCACTCACCGAGTTGACGGTGTAGTAGAGCGACCAGCCGCCAATCACACTGTAAAACGACAAAATCAAGAAGGCCCCGACAATGCCGCTGATGCCCACAATGGCCCAGGCTTTGGGCTTTTTCGCCGTGCGCGCCAGCTCTGACATAGTGCTGGCGGGGTTCTTCTGGCCGCGCCGCCCCAACAGCCACTCTGAGACGAGAATGGGCAAGCCAATCAGTGCGATACAGAGCAAATACACAAATACGAAAGCAGCGCCGCCACTTTCACCCACCATATATGGAAATTTCCAGATATTCCCAAGACCCACCGCTGAACCAGCGGCGGCCAGCACAAAGGTCATTCGCGATGACCACTGTGCATGTGCAAGCTTCGCCATACATCACCCATTAAGTCGATTGTTGTGTAAGTTACTGCGTGCTGTGCACGCTAGTTTTCGGAAAAATGAGTCATTGCCAGCGTACTTTTCCGAAAGTAAGCGCAATTTATCTGATCGAAAGTAAGCGCAATTTATCTGATCGAAAGGAAGCATGCCAGTTAGCTGGCCTAAAAAGATGGGTTAAAACAGTTGGCTTTGCTTTTCACCCGCGAAGGGCCCAAGCGGGGGTAATGGCGTTACTTCTCCTAGCGCGTTATAGAGTAAACGAGCCATGTGGGGAGACTCACGGTTATCCGCAGTATGCACAAATAAGAAAGGGGTTTTCCCCTGATTTATCCACAGCTTTAGACGAGCTATCCAAGCGGTGAAGTAGCCGCTATTAATTGTTTTGTCAATATGGCCAATGAAACGAATGACAGGAAAATTTGCCGTGGAAAGCACGTGTAGCGGGAGTTTCGGCTTTTCTTGCTGGGCGTGGGCGAGGCCCAAATGGTCATTTGCCGGGGTTGAGAAGAGCGGGCGCACGTCTAGCATTACGCGGTTGGCCGAATAAGTTATCAACAGGCGGTTAAGGGCCGTCTCGGCGGCGCCTTTGTGGAAAAACGCTGGGTGGCGTACCTCGACCGCACAAGGTAAATGACCAGGCCATGCGGCGAGCAGCGCTTCAAGCTGGGGAAGCTCTTGTGGACCAAAATCCCGGGGTAGTTGCACCATGATGGGTCCAAGGCGATCGTGAAGCGGTTCAAGGGCCGCTAAAAATGCCCATGCATCTTCTAACCGCGTTAGCCGTTGGTCGTGAGTCACGCTAGCAGGTAGTTTAAAACAAAAGCGAAAGTGGGGAGGTGCCTGGCGCGCCCAGGCAGCAATGGTTTCCGGCTTTGGGGTGCCGCTATAAAAGGTAGTGTTACCCTCAACGCTGGAAAACACCGCGGCATAATCGCTTAACAGCTCGGTTTTGGCATGGCGTGGATAAAGGTTGCCAAGCCAGTCTTGATTGGCCCACATAGGCAAACCTAGATAAAGAGGAAGCGTCATGGGGGCCAACCTACGTCAACAAGATCAAGCGCTAATGTAACAGGTTAAGAGCCCAGCCCGTTAAGCGTGCATGGCGGCTTTTATATGGGCTTTGCATGGCTTTTATGTATAGCAAGGTGCGGAAAATGTGAAATTGTTAAGACGCCGATAGCGCTACTATGGTGGGTAAAGCCCTAGTTGGGCAGGTATAGCCTTTTACGAACAGGATAGCGCCATGTGTTCAGCTTACGTTAGCAGTGATGAAATCCGCGACCAGTTTTCCCGCGCAATGTCGGCAATGTATCAGCAGGAGGTGCCGCAATACGGCACCTTGCTGTCGCTGGTTGAGGCGGTTAATCAGGAGGTGCTAGCCGCTAACCCAGAGCTAAAAAGTGAATTGCAAAATGGCGATGAGCTGGCGCGTATCAACGTTGAACGCCACGGCGCTATTCGTGCGGGCAGTCCTGACGAGCTTGCCATGCTGCGGCGGATGTTCGCGGTCATGGGGATGGAGCCGGTGGGCTACTACGACTTATCTACCGCAGGCGTGCCGGTACACTCCACTGCGTTTAGACCGGTCGCTGATAGCGCGCTGAAGCGAAACCCTTTTCGCGTATTTACCTCGCTACTGCGGCTTGAACTGATTGAAAAGGCCGAGCTAAGAGAGCAGGCGAGTGAAATTTTAAGCGCCCGCGATATCTTCACTGCCAACGTCAAAACGCTTATCGGGCGTTTTGAACAGCAGGGCGGCCTAAGCACCGACGATGCCAAACAGTTTGTGCAGGAAGCGTTGGAAACGTTCCGCTGGCACGATAACGCCACGGCCGATTTGGCTGCCTATGAGCGGTTACACGATGAGCACCGTTTAATTGCTGATGTTGTCTGCTTCCGCGGCCCGCACATTAACCACCTAACGCCGCGAACGCTGGATATTGATGAAGTACAGCGACGCATGCCAAGCGTTGGCATCGACCCCAAAGCGACTATTGAAGGCCCGCCACGTCGCGACTGTCCCATCCTTCTTCGCCAAACCAGCTTTAAAGCTCTCGAGGAGACGATCGCCTTCGCGGATGCGGCAGAGGGTAAACACACCGCTCGCTTTGGCGAAATCGAACAGCGCGGCATCGCCTTAACGCGCAAAGGGCGCGAGCTATATGACCGCCTGCTAGCAGTTGCCAAGGAAAGTGCACCCCAAGTAGCGAATAACGACGCCCATCAAGCGCATTTATCAGCAGTATTTAAAGACTTTCCCGATGCTTATGAAGACCTGCGCCGTGAAGGGTTAGCATTTTTCCACTATCAAGCGGTTCAAGGTGTATCTGTGCAAGGGCCGATCTCGGTTGAGCAGGTGGATAGCTTGATTGATCAAGGCGCTCTTAGCGTTACCCCCATGATTTATGAAGATTTCTTACCCGTGAGTGCGGCTGGTATTTTTCAATCCAACCTGGGTGGAAGCAGTCACGACCACTACGCCAGCAGCGCAAGCCAGCAAGAGTTTGAGCAGGCGTTAGGGAGTGCTGTAATCGATGAAATCGCGCTGTATACCCAGCGCCAACAGGCATCGCTTGAACAGGCGCTGGCGCAGTTGGCGGGTTAAGTGATAGAACAGGCTGTATCGGCGATTTACCCACCAACACACAAGGTTGAAGAGAGTTATGAGTCAAGGAAAGGTATTGGTATTGCATGGTCCCAATCTAAACCTGCTGGGTAGCCGTCAGCCAGAGATATACGGGTACGAGACGTTAGACGACGTGAATAACCTCTTGCGGGAGAAAGCGGTGATGGCCGACTGGGACATCACTTGCCTGCAGAGCAATCATGAAGGCGAACTGATTGATGCTATTCATGCCGCGCGCCTGGACGGCACCCAAGCGATTATTATCAACCCCGCTGCCTATACACATACCTCTGTAGCTATTCTTGATGCCCTCAATGCCTTTGATGGCAAAGTGATTGAGGTGCATTTGTCCAATGTTCACAAGCGCGAAGCCTTTCGCCATCACTCCTACGTATCACTACGCGCCGATGGAGTCATTGCCGGTTTAGGGGTTCAAGGTTATCGAGCTGCGCTAGAGGCGGTGATGGTAGGGTCTAATTAATATGCGCCCTTATTTGAGCTACTTTGTTTTGTAAAACAGGTAAGTAAACATTAATCAACCTATCAAGATCGACCCGAGCAGCGTTAGTGCTGATGTTGATTGCGCCCATTAAATGCTGCTTGGCGTCATAAACAGGAACGGCGATAGAGCGTAATCCTGAGTCAAGCTCTTGATCCGAAATCGCATAGCCTTGCTGCCGAGCTTTTAGTATCTGGCTTCGTAGTTCACTAACATCTGTCACCGTTTTATCGGTGTAGGGCTCTAAAGCAACCGACGATAGGAAGTGATCGAGGTCCGTATCGCTGAGCTGAGCCAGTAGCATGCGCCCCATAGAGGTATGAGCCGCTGGTAGCCGGGTGCCCACAGAAAGTGTAATTGCCATCAAGCGATGTTTTGCTGCCGAGCGGGCTACATAAATAACATCGTTGCCATCTAGCACGCCAAGTGACGAGGATTCCCCGGTTTCAGCGGTAATGTCTTCGAGATGTTGCTGAATAACATCTCGGTAATTATTAGCCGATAAAAAGGCATAGCCGAGCTGAAGCACGCGGGGTGCCAATTCGAAGTAGCGTTGCTGTTTTCGCACATAACCCAGTGCATGCAGAGTGAGCAAGAAGCGCCTCGCTTTTGCTCTATTCATTCCCGTCCGCGCTGCGACCTCGCTTAGTGTCATGCGCGGGTGCTCATGATCGAATGCCTGAATAACTTCCAAGCCGCTAGCAAGCGCAGTTACAAAATCGCGGCTGTCTTCACTCAGCATTTCTTCCTGCATTTCTTACTATCCATTATCTTGAAACTTGATATAAAAGGTTAACGCAAAAAAGTTCGCAATGCGAACTAATGAGTGTGAAATGATCTGAAAAGTGGGCTTCTTACCGGCTCATCTGTGTAGCTCGTATCATCGAGCTAACTTTTTTCTTAAAAGGGTTAGCATCAGAGTGATGTCAATATTGCTTTCGATAAGATCTCATTATTCAAAACGCTATTAGCCCAGAGAGTGACAACAACCCGATTATCAGGCTAAGCGTGAAGAAGGAGGCTACCGTCGCCACAAGCATTGAGGCAGCACTAACGCCACCTAAACCATAGCGTTGGCCAAACAATGGGTAAATACTGATCATTGGCGAGGCAGCAAACAGCAATGCACCTGCCATATAAAGTGGATCAATGTCTGGAACAAAATAGAAGGCGATGAAAATGACCAGCGGATGAATAAGCAGTTTGCCGACTACGATCTGGCCAACATCACTCGCCATGCCTTTAACCTGCAAGCCAAATAGCGCGCCGCCGATCACTAATAGCGCCGCCGGGCCCGCTGCGTCGGCCAGCATATCAATGGCTTTAAACAGCGGCGTGGGAATCTTAATGCCGGAAACGGCCAGACAAATGCCGATCAGTAAGCCTACCAATACGGGGTTTTTGATCAGGCTAAGGGCTGTCTGCTTAACTGTTTTCCATACGCTAGCACCTTGGTGGTTACCCATTTCGGCCAGAATCAGTGCTGCGGGAATAACCAGCAGGTTTTCAATGAGCATATTGAGCGCTAACAGAACTGCCGCAGGCGAACCGATGACCATGGCGGCCACGGGATAGCCGACAAAGCCGCTATTGGCGGCCGCCATGCCGAGCGCCTGCATGGCGCTGACGTTAAGGGGTTGGCGCTGTAGTTTTAAGCAGAGCAGTAACCCTGCACCGAAAACGGCGATAGAGCCCAGCCCGTAAGCCACCAGATAGTTGAGCTTGAAAACCTCTTCGAGAGGTTGCTGGGTGAGCGCGCGAATAACGAGCGCGGGCAGCGCGCAGTAGAGCACAAAGACGCCTACCCCCTGCATCTGCTCGCGCTGGATAATGCCGCTCCATCTCGCTATATACCCTAAGCTAATGAGTAGGAATATGGGCGTGGTAATCCCAAGTATAGGGAGCATGTTGGCCCCTTAGCGCATGAAGGCAAATGGTAGTGTTCGAATAACGAATAATTGTACGCTATTTCTTTGGCGCTTCACGGTACGGAGCGAACAGCAGGGGTGACGAGCTGTTCTATATAGTGCGTTCGTAGTGGGATGACATGGGGATCGATCTGTTCAGGAGTGATGCAATCGGCGGTGAAAAAGCGAAACGCATCCACGCCCTGAAACACAAACAGGTCAACACCCGAAAGCGTTTTGGCGCCCGCCTGATGAGCGGCGTTTAACAGCTCGGTATGGGCGGGGATGTAGACTGCATCAAAGACCCAGTGTTGGGCACCCAACCCGGCGGTATCGATGGGGCAGCCGGGGTGGTTGATGTGACCAATCGGCGAGCAGTTGACCACGCCCTGCCAATGAGGAAGTTCTCGCTGCGCCTGCTCTGGCGTGATGCACGCTGCGTTAATCCCCATGGCGTTTAGATCACGGCTGAGGCTCTCTGCCCGGGCGCTGTCATGTTCAAGAATGTGTATGCAACTAACAGAAAGCTCCCCCAGCGCACACGCCACCGCACGGCCCACGCCACCGGCGCCGATCAGTAGAACCTCACCAGCGGGCTGGCTAGCGAAAGAGTGGCGGTAGGCGCTGATAAAACCGGTGTAATCGGTGTTTTCAGCGCGCAGACCGTCAGCGTCAAACAGCAGGGTGTTGGCGGTGCCTACCCGCCGTACGCCTTCACCGCGGATTTCGGCGAGCTGCGCGGCTTTCTCCTTAAAGGGGAACGTAACGTTGGTGCCCCGGTAGCCCTCGGCACGCAGCCTTTGTATGGCGCTGGGAAAGTCAAAATCTGCCACGCCCCGGCTATCGACTAAATCGTAGCGCACTGGCTCGCCCAGTGAGGCACCCAGGCGTTCGTGCAAATCGGGGGATTGCGATTTGGCAATGCCTTCCCCTACCAGTCCGAGTTTGATCATGCTTGGCCTCCTCCCGACGTGTGGTTTGGCGTTTCTTGGGCAATGCCATCAATTTCAGCCTCCAGGCGCTGCTGCGCGGTCACGCGTACAAAGGCATTCGGCGCGCCCAGCCCTTGGTAACCTTCCCGCTGCACCAGCTCGAAAAAGAACGCTTGGCGGCCGGGCTGGGTATACAGCTGATGGAAGTCGCCGTCGCTGTCCTGATCAAAAAGGATGTGATGCTCCTGCATCCATTGCAGGGTTTGCACCGGTAGGTCGAAGCGCGCGGCCAGGTCGCGGTAGTAATTACCGGGAATCGGCAGTACCGGCGTGCCCGCCTGCTGCAGTGCTGCGCTGGTGTCGCGCATGGAGTTTGTACGCAGGGCGACATGGTGAATCCCCGAGCCGCCGTACTGGCGCACAAAGCGGTTGCTGGCGGTATCCGGCGAGGCACTGGCGTTAAGCGCCAGGCGAAAGCGGCCGTTGTAGTTCTGCAGCACCTGACTTTGGATCAACCCGCGTGGATCGGTGACATCGAAGGAGGGCGTTGGCTCCAACTGGAAAATAGCGCGGTACTGCAGCATCAGCGAGAGGTAGTCGTGGTAGGAGAGCGCCACGCTGATATGGTCGATATCCACCAGCGCGCCCTGGGGGACGGGCTGAACATCGACAGTGAATTCGCGATCCCAGGTGCGGCTTAGCTGCGAGTCATCAATAATATAGGAGAGGCTGCCATCCACATTGCGCAGTGCACTCATGCGGTGGCTGGCACCCACCTCCTCGGGCTCGACGATCGCGTAACCAAGCTTGTCCGCCCGTTTGAACGCTTCATAGGCGTTGCCTACGCGCAGGCCGATGGCGGTGATGGCGGTAGCGTCGCGCCCCGGCACACGGCCGGTAAAACTTGCTTCGGTGTTGAGCACAAGATTTACGTCGCCCGCGGCCCAGCGCTCGGCGTTAAGCGTGTGGTGGCGCCCCACGCAGGCCATGCCCAAAGCGCTGAGCAACTCGCGCAGCGATGCTAAATCCGTAGGCTCAACGGCGATTTCCAGAAAGGCGACCGACTCGATCGGTTGCGGCGCGGGAATGCCGCTGTCGCTCTGCATGCTGCGCAGCAAGTTGTAGGAACGCAGCCCGTCCCGGGCCGTCTGATCGCTGTGACCCATGCGAAAGACATCGTTAAAGATCTCGTGGGAGAGCGGGCCGTCGTAACGGGTCTCATCCAACATGGCCATGAACTTATCCATCTGCAGCTCGCCCTGGCCGGGGAAGCAGCGGTAGTGGCGACTCCACGACAGGTGATCCATGGAGAGACGCGGCGCATCGGCGGTCTGTACCAGAAAGATGCGATCCCCCGGAATGCGGCCAATGGTGCCTAGCTCGGTCTGACGGGAGAAGATATGGAAAGTGTCCAGCACCAGGCCGACATTGGGATGGGCGGCACGGCGCACGACTTCCCAGCTGTCGCGGTAATCGTGAATATGGCGGCCCCAGGCCAGCGCCTCATAGGCCACGCGCAGATTACGCCGCGCGGCACGCTCGCCGAGCTCATAGTAGTCATCGGCGGCGCGGCTCAATCCTGGTAGCGAATCAGGGTGGACGGTACTGCACGCCATGAGCAGATCCGTGCCCAGCTCCTCCATCAGATCAAACTTGTGCTCGGCGCGATCAAACGCCCGCTCACGTGCGCGGCCCTGCAGACCTTCAAAATCGCGAAATGGCTGGAGCGTGACCAGCTTAAGGCCGCGGGAGCAAATCAGCTCACCCGCTTCCCGGGGCGTGCCGGTGAACGCCGTTAGGTCATTTTCAAACAGCTCAAGCCCCTCAAAGCCTGCCTGAGCAATGGCGTCTACCTTCTCTTCCAGTGAGCCGCTTAGGCAAACCGTGGCAATGGATGAGTACATGGCATCACGCTCCTTACATTGAGTAATATCAGTAACCCGCCAGGCGCGGCAGGAAAGTGACCAGCGCTGGTACGAAGGTAATCAGCAGCAGAATCAAAAACTGCACGGCAAGCATTGGCAGAATGCGGCGGATAATCGGCCCCATTCCCACCCCAGAGACAGAGTCGGCGACAAACAGGCAGAGCCCCATGGGCGGTGTGATCAGCCCCATCATCAGGTTGAAGATCACCACGATGCCGAAATGCAGTGGGTCGATACCCAGCGCCATGGCGATGGGGTGAAGGATCGGCACCAGTACCAAAATGGCCGCGATGCCTTCCAAAAACAGCCCTACCACCAGTAGTAGGAGAATCACGGCAATTAGGAATGTCCACTGGGTGTCGATACTCATCAGCGCCCACTCTGTGAGCATATTGGGTACGCGCTCGAAGGTTAGTACCCAGTTGGCCGCCGCTACGGCGCCCATGATGACCATAATCACTGCGCTATCGCGCATGGCCCGGGCGAAGATACCGGGCAGGTTAACCAGCTTGATATTGCGGTAGAGCACCACGCCTAGAAGCAGTGCGTAGACCACTGCAAAGGCCGCCGCCTCGGTGGGCGTGACGATACCGGCAAGAATCGCCCCGACCACAAACACTGGCATGAGCGCAGGCAGCAGACCGTGGAGAAGGGCGTGGCGGCGCGACTGCTGTTTTGATTGGGTTGCGCCAAGGTCACCGGCAAAAAAGTAGACGTAGATGGAAAGCCCCAATGCCAGCAAAAAGCCTGGCACGATACCGGCCAAAAATAGCCCCGGTACCGACACACCGGAGACCGTCAATGCGTAGATAATCACCGGAATACTGGGTGGAATAATCGGGCCAATCACCGAAGAGGCAGCGGTAAGCGCAGCGGCAAAATCGCGTGGGTAGCCCTCTTTTTCCATTGACGGAATGAAGACCCGCCCTAGCGCGGAGGTGTCGGCAATCGCCGAACCTGAAAGACCAGCAAAAATCACCGAGGCCCAGATATTGACGTGTGCCAGTCCGGCTTTCAGGCGGCCGACAATGGCGGTGGCCAGGTTAATAATTCGATGGGTGATACCCGCTTCGTTCATCAGCTCGCCGGCCAGAATGAACAGTGGTATCGCCAGCAGTGGGAAGGACTCCATGCCGCCGAAAAACTGCTGCGAAACGATGCGGATGTGGTAAGGCAAATCGCCGCTACTCATTAACACCGTAAGCGTACCCAGAATGGCAAAGGCAAACGGCACGCCAAGCAGTACGAGGGCTAAAAGCAGTACAAAGATCATGAGGAGACCTCCTCACTGGCGTGCTCGCTCAAACGCAGCGCACCCATCACCAGTGCAGAGAGACTGAGCAGCCCACCGCCAATCAGCATGGAGGCTTGAAAAAGCCACATTGGCATACCCGTGCTTGATGAGGTGCGCCCTCCACGCGCGGCGATAAATTCAACCGCCGACACCATTAAGCCGATGCCCACTACGAGTACTATCAGGTCGACAGCCACGGCTTGCCAGCGCACCCAGCGTGGCGGCAGCAGGCGTCGAATAAGGTCAAAACCGATGTGTTTGTCCTGTAGGTACGCCCAGGACATGCCAAACATAAGGCCGTAAATCATTAAGTAAATGGCGGTATCTTCCCCCCAGGTAATGGAGCCGCCATAGGTGTAGCGCGCAAAGGCATTGCCTGCGACCAGCAGAAAAATCAGCACCATGGCAAGTCCAGCCAAGCTGCCATTGAACAGGATCAGGCCACGGTGTATCCGGGCGAGGAGAGGAGACATAGGAGCACCTTCAATCGATAGTCAGGCACGCAGTGGCACGAGTGAGCCGCCGAAGGCCCACTCGCAAGCGCTTTGTTCAGGCGGGCTTAGAAGCGTGCGGAAACCTCTTCCACAGCGGAAGAGAGGCGCTCGATCCACTCTGCGTCATCGCCAAGCTCTTCGCTCAAATACGCCTGAACCGGCGGCTGGGCGGCTTCGCGGAAGGCCTCCATCTGTTCAGCGGTGGGCTGGGTGATCTCCATACCCTCTGCTTCCAGTTTGGTGATCCCCTCTGCCGAGTTGAACTGTTGAATTGCACGACCTGTAGTGCCCGCGACCACAGCGGCGCGCTTCACTGCTGCTTGTTCCTCTTCGGTAAGCGACTGGAATATCTCATCGTTAATCAGCAGGTGGTCAACGCCGTAAACGTGGCGATCCAGGGTCAAGTAATCCTGAAACTCATAGAAGTTATTGCCGTAGATCACCGAGATGGGGTTCTCCTGGCCATCGACTACGCCGGTGGCTAGGGCTGTGGGTACTTCACCCCAGGCGATGCCCTGGGGCTCTCCACCTAAAGCACTGACCATTTCCAGGTATAGCGGAATAGTCTGCACGCGGAACTTCAGGCCCTGCATATCCTCAGGCGAGTTGATCGGGCGCACGGAGTTGGTGAAGTGGCGGAAGCCCGTTTCGCCGTAAGCCAGTGTGCGTAGGCCTGTCTGTTGCAAGCAGTGCTCGGCTAGTGCTGTACCAAACTCGCCGTCCATTACTTGCCACGCCACTGGCGCTGACGGGAAGGTGTAAGGGATATCCGTTACGGCGACCGCCGGGCAGAAATTAGCGTAGGCGCCGGAGACCATCGCAATGCTGATGGTGCCATCCTGGGCGCCTTCAATCAGCTCGGTTTCACCGCCTAGCGAGCCAGCGGGGTAGAGCTCTACGGTGAGATCGGTTTCGGCTTCCACCAGGTTTTTAAACACCTGTCCGGCCGCGCCCTTTTTCGAGGTGGTCCAGTCATCTGGGTCAACGTGGGCGAAGCGTAGCGTCTGGGCGGAGGCATTTGCTGCGGCAACCAGCGTGGTGGCGGCGATAGCAGCTGCTAGCGTGCGTTTTATAGACGTTTGTTTTAGTGCGAACAGTGGGTGTAGAGACATTGTTGTTGTCCTCTTGTCGGGCCGTTGTCATGGGGTTGGAAAAAGCCTTTAGCCATGGCGTGCCTGGCTTTTTCATCCTTTCCCGATCAACAATGTACGAAATGGTACGTTCAGTCAAGCTGTGGCATACTAGACAAAAGACGACCACGACAATAAAAGGCACGCTCTATGACAGCCTCTTCGACCAAGGCCAGCCCCCCTGCCGCGCGGCGTCGGCGTAAAAATAACCCCGAATCTGTGCGCGCCGATATTCTTGCGGTGGCCACCCGCGAATTCTCAGAAAAAGGCCTCTCTGGGGCACGAATCGATGAGATCGCCGAGAAAACCCAAGCCTCCAAGCGCATGATTTACTACTACTTTAATGATAAAGAGACGCTCTATCTGCACACCTTGGAAGCCGCCTACCAGAAAGTGCGCCTGCAGGAGGCTGAGCTGGATCTTGACCACCTGGCCCCGCTAGAGGCGCTTAGTCGGCTGGTGCGGTTTACCTTTTGTCATCACGCCAAAAACCCTGACTTTATTCGCCTGGTAATGATCGAAAATATTCATCATGGCCGCTTTTTGGCGCAGTCAGAGTTGATTCAATCACTCAATGCCGGGGTGATTGATGTACTTAGCAACGTCTATAGCCGCGGTGTAGAGGAGGGTTGTTTTCGCGAAGGTCTGGATCCTCGGGAGCTGCACTGGCTGATTAGCGCGCTGTCGTTTTTCAATGTCTCAAACCAGCACACCTTTTCGCGGATTTTTGATTGGCACCAAGCCGCGCCAGAGAATCAGCAAAAATTAGAAGATCATGTTACCGATATGGTGCTGCGTTACGTGCGTCCTGACTAAGCAACCCCTTAATGGTGAGCAAAAGTCAGTGCATGTTAGTCCGCAAGCTTGCCTTCCGAAGCAGGGCGACGTTTGTGAGTTCGTCCCTACCTAGTTAGCGTATAGTTCGAAGAGCGAACATATGTACAATTTTGTCCTGGGCCATGCTTATAAGCTATTTTGAGGCGCTGGACAGCGTTAATAGGAAGCCTACCGCCATGCCCTCTGTATTTTTAAAACACTCCTTTATGAGCCAGCTCGCCGTCGCTGAGTGTGACGATGACGCCATGGTGGGTGCCATGCTGGCCTTTGAGTTGGCCCTAGCCGAGGTTCAAGAAGCCAGCGGAGCCGTGCCTGCCGGGATTAGCCAGCAAATGCGTCAGCAACTTGAGCGCGCCAAGGTTAATGTCGATGAGATCGCCGAGGGTATCGCCAGCGGTGGCAATGTGGCGATTCCCTTCGTTAAACAGAGCCGTGCGCTCCTAGCCGATGACCTCAAGCGCTACTGGCACCAGGGGGCGACGAGTCAGGACGTGGTCGACTCCGCGCTGATGCTGCTGCTTAAGTCACGCTTAGCAGCGCTAGACAATCTGCTCTTGCGCTGCCGCTCGGCCGCGGTAGCACTTATGGATACTCATATCGATACACCCATGGTGGGGCGCACCTTGATGCAGCAGGCGCTGCCGATCACTTTTGGAGTCAAGGTGGCCCACTGGGCGCTGGGCTTGGAGCAAGCGCGCCGCCGTTTAAGCGCTGTTGAGCTACCCGTGCAGTTTGGTGGTGCGGTAGGAGTGCACTCGGGTTGGGATAGTCTCGGGCTTGAGTGGATGGACGCCTTGGCCGAGCGGCTAGGCTTGTCGGTGCCGGTACTGCCCTGGCATACCGACCGCTATCCGATTCATGCACTCGGCACGTCGTTGGATGCGGTCGCCGGGGCTGCCGAGAAAATCGCCTTGGATGTGTCGCTACTGACGCAAACCGAAGTCGGTGAAGTAGCGGAACCTTCCGCGCCGGGAATGGGGGAGTCGTCATCCATGCCCCATAAACGTAACCCGGTGCGCAGCGCGCTGATCCGTGGTGCGGCGCGGCAAGTGCATGGTCACACCAGCGTGTTGATCAACGCTGCCGCCCAACCCCTAGAGCGTGGATTGGGTGAGTGGCATGCGGAGTGGGCACCGCTCATGGAGAGTGCTCTGTTGGTAGAGGGCGCGCTAGAGCAAGTGGCCGTGCTGCTGGAAGGGCTCGAGGTCTACCCCGATAACATGTGGCGCAACCTGACGGCCACCGGCGGTGGCATTATGGCCGAGCCGGTCGCACGTTTGCTGGCGCCTACGCTAGGGGCGGATAGAGCCAAAGCGGTTAGCGCGGAAGCGTCAGAAACCTCACGCCGGGAAGCACGCCCCTATTCTGATGTGCTTGCTGAGCACCCCGATGTGAAAGGCGGCGTTGACGTCGAGGCGTTGCGTCATGCCTGCGACCCTGCTTTATACCTTGGTAGCAGCGCTGCCCAAGTATTACGCGCCAAGGAATGGCTGAAAAATTCATAAGCAACTGAAAAAGTTTGCCTTTAACCCCTTGGACGAAAAAAGGGTTAAGTCAATCTTGGCAATTAGTCAGCGTCACGGAATTTGACCCTCATAGCGTTCGGCAGTAACTTGTTCGTATAGAGAATCTATGTTCGTTTGACGAACAAGTTACCCATAAGTAGGCAACGACACGCTAAGAGGCACCCATCATGGCCGAGTTTCTCAGCTTGCATGACGCGGTAGCGCGCTACGTCCAAGACGGCGCCACCGTGGCTATGGAAGGCTTTACCCACCTGATTCCGTTTGCCGCCGGTCACGAAGTGATCCGCCAGAAAAAGCGCGACCTGACACTGATCCGCATGACCCCCGATATCATCTACGATCAAATGATTGGCGCGGGCTGCGCTAAAAAAGTGATCTTCTCTTGGGGCGGTAACCCCGGTGTGGGCTCGCTGCATCGTCTGCGCGATGCGGTTGAGAAAGGCTGGCCGCATAAGGTTGAAATTCTTGAGCATAGTCACGCCGCCATGGCCTGCGCTTTTGAAGCAGGCGCCGCAGGGCTGCCGCTGGCGGTTTTCCGTGGCTACATCGGCAGCGAGCTGCCCAGCGTCAACGACCAAATTAAGTTCATCGAGTGCCCCTTCACCGGTGAGCGTCTAGCGGCCGTGCCGTCGGTGCGTCCGGATGTCTCGATCATTCACGCCCAGCGGGCGGATCGTCAGGGAAACGTGCTGGTGGAAGGGATCGTTGGCGTTCAGAAAGAGGCCGTGCTTGCGTCGAAGCACAGCATCGTTACGGTGGAAGAGATCGTCGATGACTTGGGGGCTACTCCCAATGCCTGTGTGATTCCCAGCTGGGCGATCAGCGCCATTGCAGTAGCCGAGAAAGGCGCGCTGCCCTCGTACACCCACGGCTATTACGGTCGCAGCAACCTCTTCTACAAGGAGTGGGATGCCATCGCCCGAGATCGTGACACCTTCACCCAGTGGCTCGATGACAACGTCTTTAATGCCGCCGATAACGTGGGAGGCCAAGCCTGATGAGTCTGGAATATACCTCTTCTGAAATGATGTCGGTGACCGCCGCACGGGCGCTGGAAAACGGCATGACCTGTTTTGTAGGCATCGGCCTGCCCTCTGAAGCCGCCAACCTGGCGCGGCTGACCCACGCCCCTGATGTGGTGCTGATTTACGAGTCCGGCACGCTGCAGACCAAGCCCGATATTCTGCCGCTCTCCATCGGTGACGGTGAGCTGTGCGAATCAGCGCTGACCACTGTGGCAGTGCCGGAGATGTTCCGCTACTGGCTTCAGGGCGGCAAAGTCGACGTGGGCTTTTTAGGTACCGCGCAAATCGACCGCTTTGCTAACCTTAACACCACGCTGATCGGCGATTACAAAGCGCCCAAGGTTCGACTGCCGGGTGGGGGCGGTGCGCCGGAAATCGCCACCAACGCCGGTGAAGTCTTTATCACCCTGAAGCACTCCAAGCGCGCCTTTGTGAAAGATGTCGACTTTGTGACCACGCTAGGCTTTGGCCGCGACGGCAAAGGGCGCGACAACGTGCCCAATATCGGCAAGGGCCCCACCCGCGTAATCACCGACTTGTGTGTGATGAAACCCGACCTGGACAGCAAAGAGCTGGTAGTGGTGTCACTGCATCCGGGCGTTAGTCGCGAAGACGTGACCGAGGCGACCGGCTGGGAGATTCGCTTTGCCGAACAGCTTGAGAGCACTCCTGAACCCAGCGAAAACGAGCTGACGATTTTGCGTGAGCTCAAAGTGCGCACCGAGCGGGCCCACGCGGACGCATAAAGGAGCTATTTATGAGCGATGTTGTTATGCAAGACGTCTTTCTATGTCATCCCCGCCGCACCGCCGTGGGACGCTTTGGCGGTACGCTGGCCAGCGTACGCCCCGATGACTTAGCCGCGAGCATTTTTAAAGCCGTGCTGGCACAAGCGCCGGATCTCGACCCTGCTGCCATTGAAGAAGTCTTTATGGGCTGCGCCAATCAGGCCGGTGAAGATAACCGCAACGTGGCGCGTATGTCGTCGCTGCTGGCGGGCATTCCTACATCGGTGCCCGGCACGACCATGAATCGCCTGTGCGGCTCGGGTATGGACGCGGTCGGCACGGCGTTTCGCGCCATTAAAGCGGGCGAGATGGCGCTGGCGCTGGCAGGCGGCGTGGAGTCCATGTCCCGCGCGCCCTATGTGATGGGCAAGGCCGACAGTGCCTTCGCCCGCAATCAAAAACTTGAAGATACTACCATTGGCTGGCGCTTGATCAATCCGCTGATGAAGAAAGCCTACGGCGTCGATTCGATGCCGGAGACCGCAGAGAACGTCGCCGAGCAGTTCCATATCTCTCGCGAAGATCAGGACGCTTTTGCCCTGCGCTCCCAGCAGAAAGCCGCGGCCGCCCAAAAGGCGGGGCGCTTTGCTCAAGAGATCACCGCCATCGAGATCCCGCGCCGCAAGCAGGATCCGCTGATCTTTGATCAGGATGAGCACCTTCGGGAAACCACTTTGGAGAAGCTGGCGGGCCTACCTACCCCTTTCCGGGAAGGCGGCAGCGTTACCGCAGGCAATGCGTCGGGTGTTAACGACGGCGCGGCGGCGATGCTGGTGGCCAGTGAAGCGGCGGTTAAACAGCATGGCCTGACACCGATGGCCAAAATCATCGGCATGGCCACGGCGGGCGTTGAGCCGCGGATTATGGGCTATGGGCCGGTACCGGCAGTGCAGAAACTGCTCAAGCGCACCGGTATCGCCATGGACGATATTGATATATTCGAGTTCAACGAAGCGTTCGCCGCCCAGGCGTTAGCCTGTATGCGCGACCTGGGGCTGGCCGATGACGACCCTCGCGTCAACCCGAACGGCGGCGCGATTGCACTAGGGCACCCGTTGGGCATGTCCGGCGCACGGCTACTGCTCACCGCCGCTCATGAGCTACAAAACAGCGGCAAGCGCTATGCACTGTGCACCATGTGCGTAGGCGTGGGTCAGGGTATCGCTACGTTGATTGAACGCGTTTAACGGAGACCGTCATGGCATTTCATACCATCAATGGCCGCAGCGTGGCCTATCGGCTGCTTGGCTCGGAAGTGAATCCACTTATCGTACTGGCGCATCCGCTGGGCATGAGCCAAGCGGTCTGGGACGACATCATTCCCGCACTGCTGCCTCGCTACCGGGTGCTGACCTGGGATCTCCCTGGCCACGGCGCCAGCCAAGCAGTCAGCGGTGAGCAGATCGCCCCCGCTGACCTGGCCGCCGAAGCATTGGCTTTGGTAGAGCTTGCGGGCGCTGCACGCTTTCACTTTGCCGGTACCTCCATTGGTGGCGTGGTCGGCCAGCAACTGATTGCCGAGCATAGCGATCGCCTGCTCTCCGTCACGCTGACCAACACCGGCGCGGTGATTGGCAACCCTGATCTCTGGAACACCCGTGCGGGTCGCGTGCGCCAGGAAGGCTTGGCGGCGATGTCACAAGAAATCGTGCCGCGCTGGTTTGCTCCGGCAGCCTTTGAGGCAAGCCCTGCGCTGAAAGCAGGCTGGTGCACCCAAATGGGCCGTGGCGACGATGAGTCCTACGCCCAGCTGTGCGAAATGCTCGGCCGCAACACCTTCACTGGCAAATTATCGGCAAAGCAGGCCAAAGTGCAGCTATTTGGCGGCAGTGAAGATATGGCTACACCCCCCGCGACGCTGGAAGCCCTGGCGGCAGAACTTGATGGCGCACCGCTGGAGATTTTTGACGGCGTGGGTCACGTGCCTGCGGTAGAAGCCCCGGCGCTGTTTGCACAAAAGCTCCTAGCGGTGCTGGCAACTGATCTGGGCGACGTGGCGAACCACGGTGTGGCGTACGCTACCGGTCTGGAGACCCGCAAGCAGGTATTGGGTGGCGAGCACGTTGAGCGCTCCACCGCCAATGCCAACAGCCTGGATGCGCCCTTCCAGCAGATGATTACCCGCCTGGCCTGGGGCGAACTGTGGAGCAATGACGACTTAACCCGCCGCGAACGAAGCATGATCACCACCGGGATTCTTGCTGCGCTCGGCCGTGAAGAGCTAACGCTGCACCTAAAAACCGCTAAACGGATTGGCCTAACGGAAGCCGAGCTGCGTCAAGTATTGATGCACGTGGCAATTTACGGCGGCGTACCGGCAGCCAATCACGCTTTTGCCCTCGCTAAAGAGCTGGGCTGGGGCGAGTAGGTTAGTGACGATGATAAACATCGATTCAAATAAGAGGTAAGGGCGATGACCCACGACAATAAACGCTTTGTGGCCCGCGACCGCAACTGGCATCCACCCGCCTACGCGCCGGGTTATAAAACCTCGGTAGCGCGTTCGCCCCAGCAGGCGCTGGTGAGTATGCAGCAACCGACCGTTTCTGAACTGACCGGCCCCGATTTCAGCCACCTGCGCATGGGCCCCCACGATAACGATCTACTGCTGAACTTCCGCCAAGATTCGAGCCAAGGCCAAGGGCTGCCCCAGGGCGAGCGGATTATGATGTTTGGCCGCGTGGTAGATCAGTTTGGCAAACCGATACCGCATACCTTGGTGGAAATGTGGCAGGCCAACGCGGGTGGTCGCTATCGGCATAAAAACGATAGGTATCTGGCACCGCTGGATCCTAACTTCGGCGGTGTAGGTCGCTGCCTGACCGATGAGCAGGGTATGTACCGTTTCCGCACCATCAAGCCTGGCCCCTACCCTTGGCCCAACGATATGAACAGCTGGCGCCCAGCGCATATTCACGTATCGGTAACCGGCCCTTCGATCTCGACCCGGCTGATTACTCAAATGTATTTTGAGGGTGACCCGCTGATTCCCCTGTGCCCCATCGTGCATACGCTGAAAGACCCTCTCGCGGTTGAGACCATGATTGGGCGGCTCGATATGGCCCACAGCAAACCGATGGACTGCTTGGCCTATCGCTTTGATTTGGTGGTGCGCGGTGAGCTGCAAACTTATTTTGAGAATCAATAAGGGGATACCTCATGAAGCAGCCTAATAACCAGCCAACCAGTGACCTGATGCTGCGGGAAACCGCCTCGCAAACCGCTGGCCCCTATGTGCATATTGGCTTGGCCCTCGCGGCGGCGGGCAACCCGGTGCGGGACGAAGAGATCTGGAACGAGATGGCCAAGCCCGACGCCGAGGGCGAGCATATCGAAGTCGTCGGCACCGTCATCGACGGCAATGGTGATCTGGTGCGCGATGCTTTTGTAGAAGCGTGGCAAACGGATGCTAACGGCTACTACCAGGCCGATTACGACCTTAGCAAACCATTCAATAGCTTTGGCCGCACTGCGACTACCTTTGATCACGGTAGCGAGTGGTCGCTGACCACCATCAAGCCCGGCGCGGTGCAGCATCCCAGCGGCCAGCCAATGGCGCCGCACATTAACCTCACGCTGTTTGCCCGTGGGGTGAATATTCACCTGCAAACACGGCTCTACTTTGATGATGAAGCTGAAGCGAACGCACAGTGCCCGGTGCTCACGCGCATCGAATCACCGGCGCGCCGCCAAACCCTGATCGCCAAGCGCGAAGAGGTTGATGGTAAGGTGCGTTACAAGCTAGATATCCGTCTGCAGGGCGAGGGTGAGACGGTGTTTTTTGATTATTAGCCGTTGTCACGGGTAAGCGTTTCTCCTCAAACAAAAAGCGTTGTTCACTTATAGGCAACGCTTTTTTATTTGGATACGACCATGGTCTTGGCGTGATATTGGAAAAGTCCAAGTTTTTATTACCATTGTACCTTTTGATGCAGGTATATGGCTCGCAACACTGAAAGCGATAGGCAGTAGTGGCAAAAAGGTGTATTGCGGTACTTAGACATAGACGAATGTCGATTAGCTCTACGCCTGATAGTGGACTAATGTGGTTGCTAAGAGCGAACTACTATTCGCTGTGCGAACTTACAATAATCCAAAAAAGTCCTGGAGGCCTCTTATGAAAATGACCTTATCCCGGTGTGTTTTGGCAGCAGCGATTGCTGGCCTTGCCGTTAGTTCGGCCCAGGCAGAGACCACGCTACGCATGGCGCATTTTTGGCCTGGCCCTTCAGGCGTTAACCAAGATGTTTTGCAAGCGTGGGCGGATACCATTGCCGAAGAGTCGAATGGCGATTTGACTATTCAAATGTTCCCAGCAGGCACGTTAGCCAAGCCGGACTCCATCTACGAAGCCGCCGCCAACGGTATTGCTGATATCGGCGCCACCGCTCAGGGCTACACCGCTGGCCGTTTCCCGCTGTCGCAAATTGTTGAGCTGCCAGGTGTGGCCTCTACGGCAACGCAAGGGGCGTGCGTGCTACAGACGCTCTACGACGACGGCCATTTGGATAGCGAATACGAAGATACCCGCCCGCTATTTATGTTTACTACGGGCCCCGGTGGCATCCACACCATCGACACCGATGTGCAAACCCCTGCCGATCTGGAAGGGCTGCGCATTCGCCGCCCCACCGCTGTGGCGGGTGAGATGCTGGAAAATATGGGCGCAAGCCCCGTGGGCATGCCAGCTCCCGATATTTACACCTCTATGCAGCGCGGTGTTATCGATGGCCTAAGTTTTCCCTGGGAAGGTTTAAAAGGCTTCCGCATTAACGAGCTGGTGAGTTACCACACCGAAGTGCCGTTTTACACATTGATCTTTGTCGCCACCATGAATCAGCGCTCGTACGATAATTTGACGCCTGAACAGCAGGCGGTAATCGATAATAACTCAGGCATGAAGTGGGCTGAAAACGCCGGTGAAGTGTTTGACCGCCTAGACGTAGAAGGCAAACAAGAAGCTGCTGATGCTGGCCATACCATTCGCGAAATCGAAAATCCGTTAGCGCATCCTGATTGGCAAGAACCGCTCGAAACCGGTATTGAAAACTACCTAACGCAGTTGGAAGAGCGCGGTTTGGATCAAGCTCGAGATGTATATCAAGCTGCACTGGCAGCCAGTGAGTCTTGTGGTACCCAATAGGGGTAAGGTTTTATGAAGTCTACTCTCTATAGGGCCAGCCACTGGCTGGCCCTCATTTGTCGCTTGGTGGCTGGCATCGCGCTGGTTGGACTGCTGGCAGTGACCATTGCCGATGTCAGTACGCGTTATCTATCGCGTGTAACGGAAGGTGCTATTGCGCTGCGCGTTTCCGGCAGTGTAGAGCTGGTCAGCTATTTGATGCTGTTTGCGCTATTAGCTGCCATGGCCGCTAATGTGGAGAAAAGCCAAGTGGTGGTAGAGGCGTTCTCTCACGGCTTGCCGCAAGCGATAAAAAATCGCCTGCAAGGGCTCTTTTTCCTCGGCTTCATGGCGCTGGGGCTGATTCTATTTGTGGGTTTGCTTGATTCGGCCGCAGCCGCCAGTCGGCATGGCGAAATAACCCAAGACCTGCGACTGCCCATGGGGCCGATTTACCAGTTGGCAGCGGTGCTCAGTTTACTTCTGGGAATACGTAGTTTTATTCACGCCTTGCTCGGCGTCGTTTATGCTGCGGGTGAGGAGGCGTCTCATGGGGAGTGAAGCGATTGGCGCCATTGGGCTTGGGTGTCTGCTGGTACTGATGATTTTGCGTGTTCCCGTGGCGTTAACCATGCTGGTCGTGGGCGTGGGGGGGTTTGCCTACATCATCAGCTGGGATGCAGCCATTGCTCAGCTAAAAACCGTGCCGGTGGAAGTGCTCTCTAACTACAGTTTCAGCGCGGTGCCCATGTTTATCTTAATGGGCGTTTTGGCTGCCCATTCAGGCATGGCCGGTAAGCTGTTTGATTCAACCCGCGTCATTTGCGGCGGCTGGAAGGGCGGCCTGGCGATTGCAGCCGTGGGCTCTTGCGGCATCTTCTCCGCTATCTCCGGTTCTTCGTTAGCCACGGCGAGCACTATGACCCGGGTGGCGCTGCCGGAGATGGAGCGCTATGGCTATAACCGTGGCTTAGCGACCGGCGCGCTGGCTGCAGGCGGCACGTTGGGGATTATGATTCCACCCAGTATCGCGCTGCTTATCTACGCCATTCTAACCGAGCAGTCCGTTGGCGATATGTTCATGGCGGGGCTGATTCCCGGTTTGCTAGGTCTGGTGATGTATTCTCTAACCATTACGGTAGTGATGTATCTGCGCCCCTCTCTAGCCGTTGCGGGTGAGCCCACTGCTTGGAAAGAGAAGCTACTCTCGTTGACCGGCTTAGTGCCCTTCTTTGGCGTTTTCCTGGTAATGATTTTAGGTATCTATTTTGGTGCCTTTACACCGACGGAAGGGGCCAGTGTTGGAGCGTTCGCCACGCTGCTTTATGCCCTTGTGAAAGGCATGCGCGGTGCGCAGCTATGGCATAGCGTACAGGAGACCTTGGCGCTCTCTGCGGTGGTGTTCTTTATGCTGGTGGGGGCTGAAACGCTCGGTTACTTCATTTCGGTGTCGCGCATTTCGTTTTCCATTACTGACCTGCTCTACGGCATGGATCTCACCCCTATTGTTGTGGTGCTGTGCATCCTGGCGCTCTACTTTGTGCTGGGTATGTTTATGGACTCCATCGCCATGCTGGTGATCACCGTACCGGTGGTTTACCCCATTATTCAGGCGATGGGTATCGACCCGGTATGGTTCGGTATTTTGACCGTGCTGACGGTAGAGCTGGGGCTAATGACCCCGCCGGTGGGAATGAACGTGTTTGTGATTAAAGCGATGGCGCCGCATGTTGGGTTAGGGGAGATATTTAAAGGGGTAACTCCCTTCGTGGTGTCTGATTTACTGCGTTTAACCCTGTTAATCCTCTTCCCGGTACTCTCGACCTTCTTTTTACTCTAAGTGTTGTTAACGCCTGTTGACTGCCGAAACCGGAAGTCACGAGGCGATAGAGTGGTATTACGTTTAAAAAAGCGTGTGAAGTAAGCCGGCTCAGAGAAGCCTAAGCTGTCGGAGACTTGGCCAATGGTCATATTGGTATAAGTTAGCTGGCGCTTGGCTTCCAGCAGTAGGCGTTCGTGCAGCAACTGCAGGGCGCTGCGCCCGGCGAGTTGGCGGCACAGCATATTCAAGTGCGCACTACTCACCCCTATCTGCTCGGCTAAATACTCAATACTCGGCTGCTCGCGATAGCGCGCTTCGATCAGCGCTTGATAGTGCTCTAAATGCTGCCGACCTTTATCACTTTGGCGGGGGCCATAACGTTTTACCGTGTTGCCTGTATAAGCACAAAGACGCGATAGCTCGACCACCAAGGCTTGAATAAGTGCTTCGAGTAGGCTGTTGCGTCCGGGGGCAGGTTGGCGGTACTCCTGATCAATCTGCGACACCAGGGTGGCAATTCGCGCAGCCCGATTTGCCTGGAGAAGAGGGTAGAAATCTGCTTTTTTTAGCGTGCTGCTCTCACCCATTAGCGTATGTAAGTGGTCTGCCAATGGCTTGGCCAGAGTGATAATGTGCCCCTGCACATCGGGCGAGAAGTGAAAGCCATGAATGGTCATGGCGGGCACAACGATAGCGATGGCGCTCTGCAGCTGATGGCTCGTTCCCTCCAGCTCTAACTCAACGCTACCTTGAGAAACAAACAGAATATGCACTAGATCGGCGTGGCGATGCGGGCGTATACGCCAGTCATGTAGCTGGCTGCGCTCGGGAATGGATTCGCAGTGGAGCAAGTCTGGCGTGGGCCAATGCTGCGTCTCGCCATAGAGCTTAAATACTGGAACGGACGTTGCCGACGAGGCTGGCATCACCTATATCTCCTATACGACTAAGGTGGGGTGATAAAGCGCTAAATGTCCAATGATTGATCTAGATCATGCCTTATTATGCGGCGTGTTTCATTGAAAAATACAAGTCATACGTTTTAGATAATGACAATGATGAGGCATCCCCTATGAAAACACAGGTCGCGATTATTGGTGCAGGGCCTTCTGGTCTATTGCTGGGTCAGCTACTGCATCGCCAAGGTATTGATAACGTGATTGTTGAGCGGCGTAGCGGTGAGTATGTATTGAGCCGGATCCGCGCCGGTGTGCTTGAGCAGGGCATGGTGGACTTGCTGCGCGAAGCGGGTGTTGACCAACGCATGGATGAAGAGGGCTTACCCCATGACGGTTTTGAGCTTGTTTTCGACAACCGCCGCGTGCGGGTCGCACTGGATGAACTGACCGGCGGCAGTAAAGTCATGGTTTACGGCCAAACCGAGGTGACGCGGGATCTGATGGAGGCCCGCGTTGCCGCTGGCGCGACAACGCTCTACGAGGCGGAAAACGTCCAGCCTCACAATCTGGATAGTGACAGCCCCTATCTAACCTTTGAACACAACGGTAAAACGGTCAGGCTAGAGTGTGACTACATCGCCGGGTGCGATGGCTACCATGGCGTCTCCCGCCAGGCGATCCCTCAAGACCGCATCAAAGAGTTTGAAAAAGTCTACCCGTTTGGCTGGCTGGGCATGCTCTCGGATACGCCACCGGTCTCCGATGAGCTGATCTACGCGCGTCACGAGCGGGGCTTTAGTCTTTGCAGCATGCGCTCCGCTACCCGCAGTCGTTACTACCTCCAAGTGCCGTTAGATGAAAAAGTAGAAGACTGGTCTGACGAGCGCTTTTGGGAGGAGCTTAAGCGCCGCTTGCCTAACGAAGTGGCCGAAAAGCTTGTCACTGGGCCTTCTATTGAGAAGAGCATCGCACCGCTGCGTAGCTATGTGGTCGAACCGATGCAGTACGGGCGGTTGTTCCTGGTCGGCGATGCGGCGCATATTGTACCGCCCACCGGTGCCAAAGGGCTTAATCTGGCTGCCAGCGATGTAAATACGCTCTATCAGCTAATGGTGAAGGTCTACCAAGAAGGCCGCACGGATCTGATTGAGCGCTACTCGCAAACGTGCCTGAAGCGTATCTGGAAGGCGGAGCGTTTCTCCTGGTGGATGACCTCCATGCTGCACAACTTCTCTGACCAAGAGGATTTCAACAGTCGTATGCAGCTGGCCGAGTTGGACTACGTGACCAGCTCTAAAGCAGGGATGACCACCATCGCGGAAAACTATGTAGGGCTGCCCTACGAACAGCTGGAGTAGCGCTTAGCCTTTTTTCCAGTTTTCCTCATTGCCCAAGCATCTGCTTGGGCTTTTTTGTGCTTAAAGCCCATAAAACACCTATCGCAACTGGTATGAGTCGAACTTGTCTAAAGAGTTTGACGCAAATAAATATCTGCTCTATTTTGTTCGTATTACAAATTAATGTTCGCAATAAGAACAAAGAGAGGCTTCCATGTCTAAGTCCTGTATTATTTGTGTCGCTATCACCGGCAGCCTGCCGCGCAAAGAGAACAATCCTGCCGTGCCGATTACGGTTGAAGAGCAGATTGAAAGTACTCAGGCGGCGTTTGAGGCGGGCGCCACTATTGCCCACTGCCACGTACGCAACGATGATCAAACGCCCTCTTCAGACCCGGAGAAGTTTGGCCGCTTGATGGAAGGGCTCAAGAAACACTGTCCCGGTATGATTATTCAGCTCTCAACCGGTGGTCGCTCCGGCGCAGGTGAGGCACGCGGCGGGATGCTGCCGCTGAAGCCCGATATGGCCAGTCTCTCGGTAGGCTCTAATAACTTCCCCAATCGTGTTTACGAGAATCCGCCGCAGCTCGTGGAGTGGCTTGCCGATGAGATGCTCAAGTACGGCGTAAAGCCTGAAATCGAAGCATTTGATTTGTCACATATCCACCAAGCGGTGAGTCTTTCCAAGCAGGGCAAGTTAAAGACGCCGCTCTACGTACAGTTTGTCATGGGCGTTAAAAACTCAATGCCAGCGGACAAACCTACTTTTGATTTTTATATTGAGACGCTCAAGCGTTTAGCGCCTGATGCGCAGTGGTGTGGCGCAGGCATTGGTGCCAACCAATACCTACTTAACGAGTGGTCAATTGCGGCAGGCGGCCATACCCGTACGGGGCTAGAAGATAACGTGCGCCTGGATAGCAATACGCTCGCGCCTTCCAACGCGGCTTTGGTCGAGCGCTCCGTAGCACTATGCGAAAAGTATCAGCGTCCGGTGGCTACCTGGCAGCAGGCTCGAGAGATGCTTGGGTTATAAACAATATAAAACCGACAATTAAACTGCAGGAGTTAAGTTATGACCGATGTCACTGTCGTGGGTGATGCACCTGAGATCGACGAGATTAAGCGTGTTGTCCAGCTATATGTTGATGGCTTTCAAGGCAGTAGAGAAAAGCTGGAGAAAGCGTTCCATAAGGATGCGTGGATTTTTGCTTTGGACGCTGACGGTGCGTTAGCGACTGATCTGATCAGTGATCGCTTCGAACGCTGGGCTGATAGTCACCGGGCGGTAAAGGGCCGCTTTATTGCGGTGACCCAGGCTGGGGAGGTGGCCAGCGTGTTGCTAGGCTTTGACAATAGTGAAAACCTTGCGGATTCCTGGGTCGATGTGATTGCCCTGGTGAAGGTCGACGGTGCTTGGAAAATTACCAATAAAACGGCAGCCCACAGCACCCGTGCGGCGTGGGCAAAGCCCAACTCTTAATGGTAGGGGGGAGGTAGCTCTATTCAGAGAACATAGAAAACACCAACTCACGCAACCAGCGGTTGCCGGGGTCTTGGTGAAAGCGACGATGCCAGAAAAGATTAATCGGGATTTCTGGGAACGTCAGCGGGTGCTCACGAACGGCTAAACCGAAACGGGCTTGCATTGCTTCGGCTAACTTGTAGGTCACTGTCACCACGAGATCGCTGCTACTGACGATATAGGGAACGGCGGCGAAATTCGGCAGGGTTAGCCTGACGGGACGAACAACCCCAGATCGGGCAAGCTGCTCTTCTACCACGCCGTGACCGGTTCCCTGGGCAACAACGACAGCATGGGCAGCTGAGCGAAACGCCTCTAAGCTAAAGTCACCTATAGCGAGGGGATGGTCATGACGCATTAGGCAGACATAGCGTTGCACAAATAGCCGCTGCTGATAGAAACCGGCCCTTAGTTGGGGAATCAAGCCAACGGCTAGATCGATCTGCCCCTCCTCCATCTCTTGCTTCAGGCCATTATGGTGGCTGCGCACAGTGCTAAGCGAGACGCCCAGTGCTAAGTGTGAGAGGTGCTGCAATAAGGGTGGTAGAAAGACAATTTCGCCAATATCCGTCATGTTGATATTAAAAGTGCGCTCACTCAACGCTGGGTTAAAATCGTCGTGTAGGTTTAAGGTGTCACTCAGGCGTGCCAACGCATCTGCTATGCCGGGATGAAGCTGGCTGGCGCGCGGCGTTGGTTGGAGCCCTTGTGAGGTACGCTCGAAGAGCTCGTCATTCAGTAAGTGGCGTAAGCGCTTCAGTGCATGACTTACCGCTGGCTGTGTAATACCTAAGCGTAACGCAACCCGCTGAGTATTTTGCTCTTGGTACAGCAGGTCAAATACAACCAGCAAGTTCAGGTCGATATTGGCAAGCTTAAACATTAGGATGCGCCATGTCGGGTATTCGATAATAGTCTACCTAAGCCGCATAGAGATTTTTCAACTCGTTATTTCATATTGTTATTAGCACCGTTTATAGTCCAAATGAAGGGGGCTATGTGGTGACCGCTGTTTCATCGTAATAGCGTTAGGGGCAGAGCATAAGGCTCAACATGATAACCATAAATCCCTGAGCAGAGTGAAAACATGCAAGCCAAACAGATTCAGCAGAAACGACTCTCGATTGGTATCGTCGGCGGTGGTATCGGCGGCGTGGCCTTTGCTGTCGCGCTATCCCGAGACAGCAGTCTTCATGTTCAACTTTTCGAAGCCGCTCCCCAGTTCTCCGAAATTGGTGCCGGGGTTTCCTTTGGCCCCAATGCGGTGAAGGCCATTCACCTGTTGGGCCTAGATGCCTCTTATCAGCGTATTGCCGACGCTTCGCCAGCGCCCTTCGAGGATGTCTGGTTTGAGTGGCGTCGCGGTAGCGATGATGCCTACCTTACCGCCAGCCTAGCACCGGGAGTGGGGCAGTCGTCGGTACATCGCGCCGATTTTCTAGATGCTATTGTTGCCAATCTGCCAGAGGGCATCGCCCACTTTGGCAAATGCTGTATAGACGTTAAGCAAGATGCCGACAGCGCAACGGCCATCTTCGACGACGGTACTCACTTTACTGGCGATGTGATTATTGGCTTTGACGGTATTAAGTCTGCGGTGCGGTCCCATGTGCTACCCCCGGAGCAGTACGGGGAGATTACCCCGTTTTGGAGTGGCACTTACGCTTATCGTGGCATGATCCCCACCGGCCAGTTGGAGTCTGCGCTAGAAGCTAAAGGCAGCGAGAAACGATTAGCGTTGGTGCCCCAGATGTATCTGGGCAAGGACCGCCATATTCTGACATTCCCGGTTAAGCACTCCCAATTGATTAACGTTGTTGCTTTTATCACCGACCGCTCAACGCCTATTCCCATGCTGCGCCAACATGAAGAGTGGGTACAAGCCACCACTCAAGAGGAGATGCTGGAGGTGTTTGAAGGCTGGAGCCCTGCCTGCCAAGCAATCCTTGAATGTATTCCTGAGCCAACGCGCTGGGCGCTGCATGAGTTACCTGAGCTTGTCCGCTACCATCGCGACCGCGTACTGATTGTTGGTGATGCTGCCCATGCATTAGTGCCCCACCAGGGGGCAGGCGCCGGTCAGGCACTGGAAGACGCCTATGTGCTTGCCAGCCTGCTGGCTGATGCGAATTGCCATCGCCATAATGTGAGCACTATTTTGTCCGCCTTTGAACAGGTGCGCCATAGTCGAACCTGCAAAGTGCAGCGCACTTCTCATGAGGCGGGTGATGTCTACGAATATGCAGGAGAGGGCATCGGCGATGATGAAGCAAAGTTAATCAACAACCTGGAAACTCGCTTCGAGTGGCTCTGGCACCACAACCCTCACGACGATGTAGTGGCGGCGCGACAGATAGTAGCGTTAGCTACTTCGCCATAACCATACGGTTTTAACAATTAGCTAGTTTTAACTAACAGTTACGCCGAGTAATTCGTTGCTTTGCCACAGTGCCTCACTCTTTTATCGCAAAAGTTACTCCACTGGGGGCGCGTGATGAAAAAGGGGCAAGCTTGCCGCTCCCTTAATAGTTAGTAGCAGAGTTTGTGCGTTGAATACATCGTTATAGTTAGCCGCTAGTTACTATCCCCTTTGTGAATAGCTTATCATTCAAGCAATATTATTTTATTCAAAATGTTGATAAATAATAGAAAATTTTGGTAATGAGGAGGTGTTAGAGAACTGGGAAAAGAAAGAGGCAGCTAAATAATAATAGTTGGTCGCTAAAAACTGAGCAGTCACCACCCTGTAGTGATACCTCCTCGGTATGACTAGGCACCTAAACAATATTGGTTCCGACCTCTAACGCCAATCAGACTGATAGCAAGTTAAATGATTGCCAGACGCCGGAGCCTTCATGTCAACCGTCATCCAACACATTGAGACACTACTGGTCGATTTACCGACCATCCGTCCTCACAAGCTTTCCATGACCACCATGGCCTGCCAAACCATGGTCATTGTGCGCATGCGCCACTCCGATGGCATCGAAGGGCTGGGCGAGGGCACCACGATTGGCGGCTTAGCCTATGGCCCGGAAAGTCCGGAGAGCATCAAGCGTAATATCGATACCTACCTTGCACCGCTGTTGATCGGTCAGCCTTCTCACAATGTCCATCAGCTGCGCGCCCGACTTAACCGCCACGCCCGCGGCAATATGATCGCCAAGTCAGCGCTAGAAACCGCGTTATTAGATGCCCAGGGCAAGCGCTTGGGCTTGAGTATCGCTGACCTTCTCGGTGGCGCGCACCAACAACAGTTACCCGTGCTTTGGACCCTTGCCAGCGGCGATACCGCCAAAGATATTGATGAGGCGCTGCTGCGCATAGAGCAGCGCCGGCATTGTGACTTCAAGTTGAAAATTGGCGCCAATCCGGTCGATCAAGACGTCCGTCATGTGGCGGCGATTAAAGCGGCGTTGGGTGATCGTGCCAGCGTGCGCGTTGACGTTAATCAGGCGTGGAATGAATCCATGGCGGTTCGCGGCATTCAGGTGCTGCAGGATGCCGGTATTGAGTTAATTGAGCAGCCTATTCCCGCCCGCGAACATGCAGGGCTAGTTCGCTTAGCTAACCGTTTCAACGTGCCAATGCTGGCTGACGAGGCCGTGCAGGACGCCCGCGATGGACTAGATCTTGTCTGCGGCGGATTCAGTGGTGCCTTTGCGCTGAAGATTGCTAAATCAGGTGGTATTTACGGCGCGCTGGAGCTTGCCCATGTCGCTCAAGCGGCTGGGGTTGGTTTATACGGCGGCACGTTACTGGAGGGCACCATTGGTACCGCCGCCTCACTCCACGCCTGGTCGACGTTGCCGGAAATGGCCTGGGGCACGGAAATGTTCGGCCCGCTGCTGCTAAAAGATGACATTGTCGTTGAGCCACTCAACTACACCGAGTTTGGTGTTGATGTGCCGCAAGGGGCTGGGCTGGGCATTACCTTAGATGAAGATAAGTTGGCGCATTATTCACGTAAGTAAAAGTCACGTAAATAAAGCCGACGTTTGCGTTCGCCCGCGATCCAAGAGGAGAGACGTATGCTGTTTCAAGTAGAGATGACCGTTAAGTTGCCAACCGATATGCCCGCGGAGCAAGCGGCCAAGATTAAGGCGACTGAAAAGGCGTATTCCCAAGACCTGCAGCGTGAGGGCAAATGGCGCCACTTGTGGCGGGTAGCGGGCAGCTACTCGAACGTCAGTATTTTTGACGTGGAAGACAACGCTGAACTGCAAGAGCTGGTCAGTAATCTACCACTGTTCCCCTATATGGAAATTAACGTCAAGCCGCTGTGTCGTCATCCCTCTTCGGTGCGTGACGACGACAGCTAATTACCTACAGAACACGCCAGCTCGAATTATAAAACAACACCCTATAACAAACAGAGGGTTTCACCATGACCGTGAAGATATTCGATACCCCCGACGTGCAAGACTTCATTAAAACCGTGGCCGGCTTTGATAAAACCGGTGGCAATGACCGTGCCAAGCAAATTGTGCATCGCCTGGTCGGCGATCTGTTTAAGCTGATCGACGACTTTGACGTCACCGAAGAAGAGTACTGGGCCGGTGTCAACCTGCTCAATGCCCTGGGCAGTCAGAC
>NZ_MINL01000001.1:2709774-2711346 GCF_001882345.1 Halomonas sp. QHL1 | reverse complement strand
TAAGGCGACTGAAAAGGCGTATTCCCAAGACCTGCAGCGTGAGGGCAAATGGCGCCACTTGTGGCGGGTAGCGGGCAGCTACTCGAACGTCAGTATTTTTGACGTGGAAGAAAACGCTGAACTGCAAGAGCTGGTCAGTAATCTACCACTGTTCCCCTATATGGAAATTAACGTCAAGCCGCTGTGTCGTCATCCCTCTTCGGTGCGTGACGACGACAGCTAATTACCTACAGAACACGCCAGCTCGAATTATAAAACAACACCCTATAACAAACAGAGGGTTTCACCATGACCGTGAAGATATTCGATACCCCCGACGTGCAAGACTTCATTAAAACCGTGGCCGGCTTTGATAAAACCGGTGGCAATGACCGTGCCAAGCAAATTGTGCATCGCCTGGTCGGCGATCTGTTTAAGCTGATCGACGACTTTGACGTCACCGAAGAAGAGTACTGGGCCGGTGTCAACCTGCTCAATGCCCTGGGCAGTCAGACCCAGTTCGGCCTGCTCTCCCCCGGTCTCGGCTTTGACCATTACCTCGATATGCGCCAAGACGCTATCGATGCGGAAGCCAAGCGTGTGGGCGGTACCCCGCGCACTATTGAAGGCCCACTGTACGTAGCCGGTGCCCCGGAAGCCGACGGCTTTGCGCGCCTGGACGACGGCCAGGATCAAGAGGGCGAGACCATGTGGCTGACTGGCCAAGTCCGCGATGTGGATGGCACGCCGATTGCCGGTGCCAAGGTCGAAATCTGGCACGCCAATTCTAAGGGCGGCTACTCCTTCTTCGACCCCTCGCAGTCCGAGTACAACCTGCGGCGCACGATCTATGCGGACAATGAGGGCCGCTACACCGCGCGCAGCATCATCCCCTCTGGCTACGGGGTGCCTGAAGGCGCGCCCACCGATGTGGTGCTCAAGTCCCTGGGACGCCACGGCGAACGCCCGGCGCATATTCACTACTTCGTCTCCGCCCCGGGCCACCAGCACCTGACCACCCAGATCAACTTGGCGGGCGATCCCTACACCTTTGACGACTTTGCCTTTGCTACCCGCGAAGAGTTGGTGGTGCCCGCCGAGCGGATTGAAGACCCGGCCGAGATCGCCCAGCGCGAGCTGGATGGCCCGTTCTCCCACGTGGTGTTCGATGTGGAGCTGGCCCCCACCGAGGCGCCCGAGCTGCAGGTACGTCACGCCCGCCCGCGGGCCAAAGAGGACGAGCAGGATCTGGCCAGCCAGCTCGCCGGTACCGCCAAGGTTTAAAGCCCCATAACCTCGCGCTAACGATTGGCTGACGTCCACCGTCCGATGTGTTAGCGCCTTACACCCCAGGTTATGCCTAAGTATTTGAGGAGAGAGATCATGACCACCCAGCTTGATCAGCTCGAAGCCCGCGTGCGCGGTGCTGTACAAGACGACCCCGCCCAGGGCATTTTCCGCTGCCACCGCAGCATGTTTACCGACCCCGCCTTCTTTGAGCTTGAGCTCAAGCACATCTTCGAAGGCAACTGGCTGTTCCTGGCCCACGAAAGCCAGATCAGTGAGCCGGGTGACTACATGACCGTCACCATG
>NZ_MINL01000001.1:2709522-2709764 GCF_001882345.1 Halomonas sp. QHL1 | reverse complement strand
AGGCTAGGCTATAACATTGGCCGAATGGAACGACCTCTCCCGCGGGGCCCAACAGTGGATCGAAGGCGCCGATGAAACGGCCCAAGCAATCGACATGAAGCCCCTGCTCAGCGGTCCCGGCCCGGCCCAAGCAATCGACATGAAGCCCCTGCTCAGCGGTGCTTCCCCGGAAGACGAAGGGCTCTACGTGCTGCACCACAAACACTGGGTCGACGAAATGTTGCGTGCCATCAGAGCGCAGC
>NZ_MINL01000001.1:2709137-2709512 GCF_001882345.1 Halomonas sp. QHL1 | reverse complement strand
CCTGGGACGACGACGACCAGTTGACCCGTGATCCGCACAGCGAGATCTCGCTGATCTACTACCCCAACCGCGACGGGTTAGAAGATCGGGTGTACCGCATCAAGACCGAACGCAGCGGGGCGAGTACGCCGGAGCCTCGCACCACCCACCAGGTGACCAACCTGGAGATCTTGTCCCAAGACGGCGACACAATGGAGCTACGGTTTAACTGGCATACGCTGAGCCACCGCTACAAGAAGACCGACAGCTTCTTCGGCACCTGCTTCTACACCCTGGACGTGTCCGGTGAGACCCCGTTAATCACAAGAAAAGTCGTGCAGCTGAATAACGACTATATCCATCAGGTCATCGACGTATACCACGTGTGACTTGAGG
>NZ_MINL01000001.1:1449704-2709127 GCF_001882345.1 Halomonas sp. QHL1 | reverse complement strand
CCTGGGACGACGACGACCAGTTGACCCGTGATCCGCACAGCGAGATCTCGCTGATCTACTACCCCAACCGCGACGGGTTAGAAGATCGGGTGTACCGCATCAAGACCGAACGCAGCGGGGCGAGTACGCCGGAGCCTCGCACCACCCACCAGGTGACCAACCTGGAGATCTTGTCCCAAGACGGCGACACAATGGAGCTACGGTTTAACTGGCATACGCTGAGCCACCGCTACAAGAAGACCGACAGCTTCTTCGGCACCTGCTTCTACACCCTGGACGTGTCCGGTGAGACCCCGTTAATCACAAGAAAAGTCGTGCAGCTGAATAACGACTATATCCATCAGGTCATCGACGTATACCACGTGTGACTTGAGGAGAGAGAGGAGAGTTAACCATGAGTTATACCATTGCCCTCAACTTTGAGGACGGCGTGACCCGGTTCATCGGCTGTAAAGAGGGGGAAACCGTTCTCGACGCCGCTTACCGGCAAAAAGTTAACCTGCCGATGGACTGCTCTGACGGCGTATGTGGTACCTGCAAAGGCCACTGCGAACAGGGCGAATTCGACATGGGTGACGAGTATCTGGAAGATGCGCTTTCCGATGAGGAAGCAGCTGAAGGCCAGGTACTAACGTGCCAGATGGTGCCTTCTTCGGACTGCGTTATTCAAGTGCCAGTGGCATCCACGCTGTGTAAAACACAGGTGGGCAAGGTTGAGGGCACGGTAGCCGCAGTTGAGCAGCTTTCCGAAGATAGTATTGAATTAGCCGTTGATTTGGATGATGCCGAGGGTCTCGCCTTTTTGCCAGGGCAGTACATTCATATTGATGTGCCCGGTACTGAGGTGCACCGCTCTTACTCTTTCAGCTCCTTGCCGGGGGATAAGCGTGCCACCTTCTTAATTCGCAACATTCCCAACGGGGTAATGAGCGGCTATTTAACCGAGCGCGCGGCGGTGGGCGAAAAGCTTACGCTGACTGGTCCGCTAGGCAGCTTCTACCTGCGAGAAGTGAAGCGCCCGGTGCTAATGCTGGCTGGCGGCACGGGGCTTGCGCCATTCCTCTCCATGTTGGCGCAATTGGTTGAGAAGGGCTGTGATGCACCGATTCATATGATTTACGGCGTCAATAAAGATGACCACCTAGTCAAAACGGATTCGTTAGATGCTTTTGTAGAAAAAATCCCTAGCTTTACCTACGCCACCGTGGTGGTCGACGAGGCTAGCGAGCATGCGCGTAAAGGTTACGTGACGCACCACATGGACGCCGAGGTAATGCATGACGGCGATGTGGACGTTTACCTGTGTGGCCCGCCCCCGATGGTAGATGCTGTGCTGAAGTACTTCGACGCTGAAGGAATCGAGCCCCAGAGCTTCCACTATGAGAAGTTCACACCTAATCAAGTGGGAGAGAGCGCATGAGCAATCAACGTTTTGGCGGCCCACGTTTTCAAGATCGAGTAATGGTGGTCACGGGTGCTGCTCAAGGAATTGGGCAGCGGGTTGCCGAGCGCGCCGCCGCGGAAGGTGCACGTTTAGTGCTAGTAGATCGGGCTAACGATATTCATGAGATTGTCGCTGGGCTAAGCAAGCAGGGATGTGAAGTGGTCGCGGTTCAAGCGGATCTGGAGACCTGGGAAGGCGCCAAGCAAGTCATGCAGGCGACGCTCAAACAATTTGGCCGTATCGATATCTTGGTTAACAACGTAGGCGGCGCGATTAACTTCAAGCCATTTACTGAGTTTACCGAGACGCAAATTGCGGCAGAGATCAATCGTTCTCTAATGCCTACGCTTTGGTGCTGCCGTGCGGCGCTCCCAACAATGGTCGAGCAGGGTAACGGCGTCATCGTCAATGTATCTTCAGCGGCAACGCGGGGTATTCACCGGATCCCCTACTCGGCAGCGAAGGGCGGTATCAATGCGCTAACCGCGTCACTGGCGTTTGAATATGCCGAGCATGGTATCCGTGTCGTCGCAACGGCGCCAGGGGGTACCGAAGCTCCACCTCGGAGAATTTCGCGAGGAACGCCGACGCCAAGTAACGAGACGGAGAAGGCGTGGTTTCAGGCGCATATCGATCAGACTAAGCAGAGCTGCTTGATGAGCCGCTACGGCACACTAGATGAAATGGTCGCGCCTATCTTATTCCTTGCTTCTGATGAGGCCAGTTATATCACCGGTAGTGTACTGCCCGTAGCGGGCGGCGACCTCGGCTAACAGTCAATAAAAACAAATAATTCTAAATAAGCATTAATTATAACTCTAAGCACAATAATCCCCTGGAGCAAACCGTGAAACATATTGAGAAAGGCATCAGCCTAAGGTATGCGCCTCGCGATTTCCTGCGTGACCTCAATGCCGACAACGCCAGTACCGGGCTAGTGGCGGGAATCTTAGGGCTCAGCGTAGGGGTCGTGCACATCAGTGCTGGCACGTCTGCGGGCCTCGACTCCTCCTTCATCATGATTTGGGTTATCAGCTACTTGATGATCAATGGCTTGTTTGGCCTATTCATGCCGGCCTATTACCGATTACCACTGCCTATGGCCAACTCCATTCCAGGTGCACTGATGTTTGCGGCCGTCATCCCGGTGGTGGGGCTGGAAGCTGCATTAGGCGCTAGCCTGATTGCGGGGGTGATTACGTTGATCGCTGGGGTGACTGGCGTGATGGGCATCGTTATGCGATTGATACCGATGCCGATAGTGATGGGCATGGTGGGCGGTATGTTGCTTAGTTTTGGCCTTAATATGGTGGAGCCATTGGAGAGTGCTATTGTGCCTACTTCCATCATGATCCTGGCATTTTTCATCTCCGCACGTCTCTTTCGTAAAATTCCGCCTCTGATTGTGGCGATGCTGGCGGGCATTCTTTACCTGGCAGCAACCGGCGTCGATCTGTCAGGTATCGAGGCAACGATTCGATTCCCCGAGTTCATTGTCCCGCAATTCACTTTAGGCGCTTTCCTAACCTACGGTTTACCGCTTGCGATCATCTTGGTGGGCATGGAAACGCCAGCGGGCGTCGGCCTGGTGAAGGGAATGGGTTACAAAGAAGTACCCGCTAATGCGATCACTGCGGTGGGTGGTGTAGGCACCATGGTGTCAGCGTTTTTCAATCTTCACAGTACCTGTATTGCCGCGCCTATGACCGGTGTCTGCGCCTCACCGGAAGCTGGAGCTCATGACAAACGTTGGGTAGCGGCGGTGATTGCCGGAGCTATCTTTGTCGTCGCTGCGCCTTTCTACGGTTATGTGGTAAGCCTGCTTGAGGCCACGCCGCGCTACTTTATCGCCATTATCGCCGGGTTGGCATTGATGCGCGTGATTACCTCATCAATGGCTATCGCCTTTGCTGGTAAAAAGCATGAAATAGGTGCGCTGTTCGCTTTTCTAATTGCTGCTTCTGGCATCCAGATTCTCGGCATAGGTTCTACATTTTGGGCATTGGTGTTGGGCGTTATTGTCTCGGCCATCTTCGAAACTAAGGACTTCGAGTTCATCTTTACCCGCAAGGTTGCCAAAAAGAGCGACTGATCTTACGCAACACCTGCAATTTGATAATGGTTATCTTCCTTAGCCCGTATCTGCTTTTGCAGTACGGGTATTATTAACGGATAGCATATGATGAAAATGCAGAAATAATAGGTTAGTTGGGACTTTGAAGCTATTGTCAAAATAAAGATAGAGATAATTTTAAATTAATAAGATTTATTATCTTTTTGGTCTTCTATATGGTTGATAGTTCTCTGTGAATAGTCTGTGTAAGCCACTGTTGTGCCACTGTATCTTCAAGCTGGTTTTCCCAATAAACGCCAACTTCAAAAGTTGGGAGTTTGATAGGAATATCCATAGCCCGCGTGTTTCCATTTTTGGCGAACATTCCAGCGACCCTGCTAGGTAGGCAAACAATCACTTCACTGTCGGGTATAATACTAGGTAATACAGAAAAGTGTGGAATCGTAAGTGAAACATGACGAGAAATTTTTAATTTTTTTAATATATCTTCAACAAGTGAATGCCCTGTTGTTCGTGATACTCTTACATGGTGTTCATTGAGGAACTGATCTAGTGTAAGTTGCTTGCCGATTCTTGGATGATTCGCGCAGACAAGACAGGTATAGTATTCTTCAAAAATAGGTAAAGAATTCACCTTTCCTTTAAGAAAGGTTAAGTTTCCAACGGCTGCATCGATACGTCCTTTTAATAGCCAATCCTCAACTTGATTCACTTCCATAGGGACAACTTCAATGGAAATGTTAGGTGCTAAAGTACGAAATTTCTTCATTAGTATAGGTAGAAGGAATACTTCACCTAAGTCTGATAATGCAATCCTAAATGTTCGTTGAGATATCGAGGGATTGAATTCTCTGGTCGATGCGATTGCCAATTCAATATTCATTAATGAAGTGCGAAATGTTTCGTAAAGTTTATCTGCCGCAAAGGTCGGCTGCATTCCATCTCGTGTTCGATGAAACAAGGGGTCGTGCAAAAGAGAGCGAAGCCGGGATAATGAATAGCTAATTGATGGCTGTGTTAGATGAACTCTTTTTGCAGCTCCACTTACACTCCCAGTTTCATATATTGCCAAAAAAACCTTAATAAGGTTTAAGTCAACTTTTGGGCTCATCATGGCTTTCCTGTAATATAGACAGTATCTATATAAAGTAGCAAAAAGTATTTATTTGTTCAAATTAATAGCCGGTGATATGTTGAGATTAAATAAAATAAATGAGATTAATTCTAGTGGAAAAAACTACATATCCGACTGTAAAAGAATCAGTTTATCAGATACTTAGAGGGCATGGTGTTAACAAGGTATTCGGTAACCCTGGCTCCAATGAGCTCAATTTTCTCAAGGATTTTCCAGAAGACTTTGATTACATTCTGTGCCTGCATGAGGGCGTCGCAATAGGGATGGCTGAAGGGTACGCTCAGGCTACTGGGTTGCCAGGCTTCGTTAACCTGCATGCCGCGGCAGGTACTGGAAATGCTATGGGTGCTTTAACGAACTCTGTGAATTCACATGCCCCGCTAGTGGTGACCGCTGGCCAGCAGGCGCGGACGATGGTGTATTCGGACCCGTTGCTCAAAAATTCAAGTGCAGTCATGTTACCAATGCCATTGGTAAAGGATAGTTACGAGCCACTTAGTGCACAGGAGGTGCCACATGCAATTAGTCGTGCACTTCACTTAGCTATGTCCCCTGCTAAGGGCCCTGTCTATGTTTCTATTCCCTACGACGACTGGGATCAGCCGATTGCTCATGATGCGCTGCACTTAGCAACACGCAAGGTTGTCCATTTTGGTGCTCCCTCTCTGGACGAACTCCAGCCATTACTAGCGGCACTTGCAAAAGCTTCCAACCCAGTACTAGTGTTGGGCCCCGAAGTTGATGCGTTGCGCTGCAATAGCAAAGCTGCGCTACTCGCCGATAAACTGCATGCACCTGTATGGATAGCGCCATCTGCACCCCGATGCCCATTCCCGACCAATCATCACTGCTTCGCAGGTATTCTCCCTGCTGGTGAGGCAAGCCTTGCACAAAAACTGCATGGGCATGACCTCATTTTAGTACTTGGCGGGCCGGTATTCCGTTATCACCAGAATGATCCGGGTGCCCTTTTACCGGAAAATTCGCAACTGTTCTTGGTGACAGGGGATGCCCAAGAGGCTGCTAGATCACCCGTAGGTGATGCCGTCGTTGCTAATGTGGATGCCGTTCTCTCTTGTTTGATAGAGCATATGACGGAGCGGGCTGGCGATTGTCCTACTTTTCGCAAGGCTATCCAGCGCGTTGAGGTTGATCACAGCCAGCTTGAGTCCAGTGCTATATTCGACATCGTCGATGCCATCGCGCCGCGCAATACGGTCTATTTGAATGAAGCCACCTCTACGATTGCTACGTTATGGGAAAGAGTAGGCATGGAGGAGCCGGGCAGTTACTACTTCGCCGCAGCTGGCGGGCTTGGATTTGCTATGCCGGCTGCACTCGGTGTCAAGCTGGCTGACCCGAAGAGACCCGTCGTTGCTTTTATAGGTGATGGTTCAGCCCACTACAGCATATCGTCATTATGGACAGCGGCACGTTATCAAATTCCCGTCGTTTTTATCATTATCAATAACAGTGGCTACGGAGCGCTAAAATGGTTTAGCCAACAATTCAAGATTCAAAATGTACCTGGTATCGAAATAGATGGCGTCGATTTTATTCAGCTATCGGAAGGATATGGTATTGCGGCGCATAGGGTTTCTACTCGCGCAGAATTTTCCCAAGTTTTCGATAACGCTATTATAGGTGATGTGCCTGTACTCATCGAAGCTACGATTGAGAGAGTTTAAGAATGACGCGCTTAAATAAAATTTACAATATAAAAGGCATGCGCGAGGCGGCTAGGACTAGACTTCCTAGGATCGTCTTTGACTATCTTGAGGGTGGTGCAGAAGATGAATGCGATCTAACAGAAAATAATATCAGTTATGATCGGTGGAAATTCAAGCCACGCCGCTTAGTCGACCTTTCTACAGTCGATCCAACAACGGAAATTCTCGGTAGTCCAGCGTCGTTCCCTGGCGTAGTCGCCCCGACAGGCCTGAATTCATTATTTTGGCCAAACGGTGATATAGCGTTGGCTCGTGCTGCCGCTCGCGCGGGTATTCCCTTTGTACTGTCGACTGCTTCAAATGACTCGCTTGAAACTGTCGCCGCGCAAGCTGACGGAGAGCACTGGTTTCAGCTTTATGTAATCGAGAAGACGTTAGCAACCAGCTTGGTTAAGCGAGCGAAAAGTTTGGGTTACAGCAAGCTGGTTATTACCGCAGACGTCGTGTTTAACGGTAAGCGCGAAAGGGACTTAAAGAATGGCTTTGGCTTACCCATGCGCTACAGCCTAAAAACGATTTTTGATGGTGTTACCCATCCTGCTTGGACGATGGACTACTTAAAGCATGGTACTCCTAAACTTGGCAACTTAGCCAATGAGGAACTTTCTCCCGAGGCACGGGCCGCTTTACTTCGTCGATCTATGGATGCCAGCTTTACCTGGAATGATTTAGCGATGATCCGCGATTTGTGGCCCGGCCAAATCATTTTAAAGGGCATATTGCACCAGGAAGATGTTGATAAATGTCAACAATACGGAATTGATGGCATCGTTCTTTCAAATCATGGTGGACGACAGCTAGATACAACGATGAGTCCTGTGGATGCACTTGCAAAAATAAGCTCAGAATCCCTTGAAGGACGTATTTTAGTGGATGGGGGGATTCGCCGTGGGCGAGATATTGTCAAAGCTAAAGCGTTGGGGGCGTCCTCAGTATTGATTGGACGTGCTGCTCTTTACGGACTCGCTGCGGCAGGCGAGGAAGGGGCTTTTAAAGCGCTGACTATTCTCAAGGAGGAGTTTGAAGGATGCATGAAGCAACTGGGTTGCCCCACAGTGGATCAGTTAACCAGTGATTTAGTTGAACACGCCTCTCAACAAGAAAACAGTAGGAGTATTTGATACATGAAAATTGTAGATGTCAAAGCAACCGCCGTTAATGTACCGGCAGAATTTTCCTCCTGTGGGAAAACTAAAAAAGCCACGCTGGGTATTTGTGTGGTGGAGATAACCACGGATGACGGTCTGGTAGGCGTGGGTATGACAGCTATTACGGAAGAAGAAGTCGTCGCGTTTACCATCAACAATATTATTGCACCGGCAATAATGGATGACGATCCCCTTTGCACAGATAGAGTCTGGAATAAATTATATTGGTTGCTGACGCCACGCGGCCAATCAGGCTATGCCTGCCACGCGATAGCGGCTGTGGACATCGCTCTCTGGGATATTAAGGGACAAGCGCTAGGCCAACCAATCTGGAAGCTTCTAGGAGGCGCCCGCGACAAAGTCATCACCTACGCGACCATCGGTTTCGACTTCTTTGACAACGATCAGTTGGCGGAGGTCGCAAAAACCTGGCAGGCAGAGGGGTTTAACAAGTTTAAAATGGTTGTGGGCCACAATGCGCTTAAACGCCGCGACGAGCCCAGGCCGGTATTAGAAGCCGTTCGTAACGATATCAGCCGAGTCCAAACCCTCCGGGAAGCAATAGGCGAAGAGGCTGAAATTTTCATTGATGCCAACTGTAACCTTGATCCTTATCATGCCGCTTGGCTAGCTGAACGGGTTGAAGAATACAATATCTCTTTCTTTGAAGAACCTTTAATCGGTAATGATCCTCAGCAACTAAACCAGCTGCGTTCTCGAACTCGTATTCCATTAGCCGGTGGCCAGAATGAAGGACAGTCATCAAAATTTAAGCAACTGTTGCTCAACGACTCCCTGGATATTTTGCAGCCCAATGTGGCCATTAGTGGGGGCTATACACAGTGCGCCAAAATTGCAGGTATGGCAGAAGCCTTTAACACCGGTATAGACAACGGGGGCGCGTGGCCCTTTCATAACCTTCATCTACATGCAGGTGTAAGAAACGGTGGCATGGTCGAGTACCACATCTTCGCCGTCAAATGCCTTGAGCAAATTTTCATTGGTTTACCAAAACCGGAGAACGGCTTCCTGCACGCCCCCAGTGAGCCAGGTCTGGGCTTTACATTAAACCAAGATGCATTGAAAGAACTTGCCAAGATGCCAACTTCAAAAGGAATGGGTAAGTAATTATTAAGCGCTAGCTCCATACTGCATAACTACTTAATAACAACAGGAAAATCATTATGAAGACTCTTATGACCGCTCTCTTAACAACGGTGGCAATGACAACCGCCTCTTCAGGTCTCGCAACGGAGAGTTATCCAACCCAACCTATCAGACTAATTGTCCCTTTTGGTGCGGGTGGTGGAACCGATGGTTTGGCCCGTGCTATTCAGCTATCTATTAATAACAACAATCTACTCCCAGAGCCCATTGTGGTGGCCAACGCCCCAGGGGCGGGTGGCGCTGTAGGGACGCGACAGTTACTCGCCTCGGATCCTGACGGCTATACCATTTTGCAGATACACCAAGAAATGTTCGCTGCGTCTGCCATTGAACGTGTCGATTACACGCCAAAAGATTTTGAACCCATAATACAAGTTAGCGAAGCCTGTATGTTTGTTGCTGTTAAAGAAGATTCTCCCTATACCAGCCTAGATGAGATGATCAGTGATATTGACGAAAATCCCGCTGATTTCCGCCAAGCGGATGATATTGGAGGAGCTACCCACTTTCCTTCCGTACAGCTGATGAATGCGGCAGGCGTTCAGTGGCCGATTGTTCCAGTCGGCGCAACGTCAGCTAGGTTTACCTCATTGCAAGGTGGCTTTACACAGATGGCGTTGCTCTCTCCCCTATGGTTAGAGCGGGCAGCGGGGAAAATAAGGCCCCTCGCGGTATTAGGCAATGAGCGTTATGACTTTGCTCCGGATTTGCCAACGGCCAAAGAACAGGGCTATGACGTAACGGCTTGTTTAAATCGACGTTACTGGGCACCTGCTGGAACCCCACAAGAATATATTGACGTACTGGCGGATACCATTGAAGCAGCAGCCAACAGCGAAGAAGTGCAGAAATATTTAGCAGAGTCCGGTGAAGTATTGAAGATCGTCAAGGGAGAAGAATTAAGTGACCTTGTCGATAAGGAGTATGCTTCATTTGTTGAAGTAGCAGAAACTGTAAAAGGTAGTTTGTCTAATTAACATTGATAAGTGAAAAGAGGGGGTAGGTATGCACCTGCTTCCTCTTTATGACACACCTCCCTGGAGAGCCCAATGATAACTATATTCAGGCTCAGATATGAAATTAGTTTTTTAGTCTTATCTTTGACGATAGGTGTATTAATTTTAATCAGTGCGAGAGGGCTTCCGGAACCCACGTACGAGCCTATGGGAGCCGCCGCCTTCCCAAGCGGTATAGCCTCCATTACTGTTTTTTTAGTTGTCTTAAAAGTATTCCGGATTTTCGTTGAAAAGAAAAACCTATTAAGCTTTGAAGACGATGAGGAAAGCCAGCTAAGCTTATTAAAATCTTTTTGCATGCTGCTTATTTTTATCGTATTTGTAGCCTTGGTTTGTCTTTTTAATATTAGTTTTTGGATCTGTGCGTTTTTGTTCATGCTGTTGGCAATGGCTTTTCTTAAAAGGCCTAATAGCTTTAGGAATTTTGCTGTTCAGTGTGTGTTTTTAATATTTTTCTCACTCGTGTTGGATTACGTCGTAACCGATATCTTGTATTTCAATTTTTGACGTTATTTTAATAGGCGATAATTATGATTGGCGCATATCTTGAAGTCTTTTCTCTATCGGGAATGATGTGGGTGCTTATCGGCACGGTGGTGGGAATATTAATCGGCTCAATACCAGGTTTGTCCGGTGCGATGGTGATCGCGTTGGCACTGCCTATGACTTATTACATGCAAGCAACAGATGCTCTTATACTGCTGGTTGCTATGTACATTGGCTCTACAACAGGGGGCTTAATTAGTGCCACCTTGATGCGAATGCCAGGCACTGAGTCGGCCATCATGACGACGTTAGATGGCTTTCCTATGGCGCAACGAGGAGAGCCAGCACGTGCTCTGGGACTTGGCGTTATCTCTTCTTTTATAGGCGGTATGTTCGCATGGCTGGTGTTAACGACGTTATCGCCACTACTTTCGACCCTAGCGGTTCGATTCGGACCCTATGAGATTTTTTCCATGACCGTGGTGGCCCTTACACTTATAGCTGCTATTTCTAAAGGAAGTTTCATGAATGGACTTCTTGCAGCGGCGCTTGGTGCTTTGTTTGCGTTACCCGGTATTGATCCTATTTCAGGATCGCTAAGGCTAACATTTAACATCGCAGAGTTAGACAATGGCTTTAATTTATTACCCGTTATGTTGGGCCTTTTAGTACTGGGTCAAGTGATGATAGATAGTGGTAAGAAAAGTGAAAGTACTATTCAGAAGGCCAGCAGCTCTAAGAAAGTTACCTTTAGCGCCAAAGACTTTAAAGAAAATCTTTGGAATTTTGCAAGATCTTCCATTATTGGCACCTGGATTGGTATTCTTCCGGGCATTGGGGGTACGACGGCCTCAATTGCTTCCTATTCCGTAGCTAAAGGATTTTCAAAGAATTCCTCAAAGTTTGGCAGTGGTTGCAGTGAAGGTATCGTCGCCGCTGAGAGCGCTAATAATGCCGGGACCGTAGGGTCTCTGGTGCCACTGATTACGCTAGGAATACCTGGTTCAGTTGTGACCGCTATTCTTTTAGGTGCGATGGTAATGCATAACTTGAATCCTGGTCCTCTCTTGTTTGTTCAAAACCCGGGAGTCGCATATACCATCATTGCAGGCGTGCTATCAGCCAATATCATCATGTTGGTGGTTATGTGGTTTGCCACGCCATTGATTTCTCGGATGATGTATGTTGACAAAGCTTGGTTGTTACCACCCATCATTATCTTCTGCTTTATCGGCGCCTATTCAGTATCCGGTCGGTTATTTGACGTGATAGCGATGAGCGGCTTTGCCTGTTTAGGGTACATCTTGGTGCGTGCAAAAGTTCCACTTGGCCCATTTATCATCGCCTTTATTTTGACTCCAATGGCAGAAGAGAATCTGCGTAGCGGATTAGTGGTCTATGGCAATAGCTATTTACCTCTTCTGACGCGGCCAATTCCACTGTTTTTTATCGTTATTTCTATTATCACAGCGGTATGGGCAGTTTGGTCTGAAATTGGACAAACTCGAAAAGCAAAACTCTAATTTATTGCTCAAAACGTTAGATGGAGAAACTACAATGAGTAAGTTCTTTTGTACGGAAACGTTCAGTAACAAGATCTACCTGAATGATTGGCGTGAATCCACAGGATGTACCAGCGACGTTGTTGAACCAGCAACAGGTAACGTTTTAGCTAAGATTGCGCTAGCAAGTGGTGATGACATTCGTTCAGCCGTTACGGAAGCAAAGAAGCAGCAATCCCATTGGGCTAACCTACCGTTTGATCAGCGAGGTAAGGTTTTACGTCGGGCAGCCGAGCTGATTCTCCAGCACAAAGATACATTTATCGAGTGGAATATTCGTGAGTGTGGCTCAATCGCACCAAAAGCCGAAGCTGAGCTTTATGGTGCCCACGAGCAATTGAACATGGCGGCTGCCATGACGATGCAGCCTGATGGTATCACCTTACCCTCAACTATCCCTGGGCGACGCAATACCTGTCGACGTGTCCCATTAGGTGTTGTAGGTGTTATCACGCCATGGAATTTCCCGTTGCTGCTGGCCATGCGTTCAGTGGCACCTGCGCTAGCAGTGGGCAACAGCGTTGTCTTAAAACCGGACCCTCAGAGTGCAATAACAGGAGGTCTGCTGATTGCTAGGCTTTTCGAAGAGGCCGGACTGCCTGCTGGCGTTCTGCAAGTACTTCCTGGTGGCGCTGAGGCGGGGGAAGCCTTAGTAGAGCATCCAATGACTGCCATGATTTCCTTCACTGGTTCGACAAACGTAGGAAAAAAGATAGGCAGGACGTGTGGAGAGTTACTCAAAAAGTCCGCCTTGGAACTGGGCGGAAATAATGCATTTATCGTGCTGGATGATGCTGATATCGAGGCTGCATCATCCCATGGCGCCTGGGGTGCCTACCTTCATCAGGGGCAAATATGTATGCAGGCTGGTAGGCACTTTGTTCACGAGAGCGTTGCAGAGGAATATATCAGCCGCTTAGCTGAGCGTGCCGAACGTCTTAGGGTAGCAGATCCATATCTTGGAGCTTCAGATATTGGGCCGTTAATTAACACTAACCAGGTTGAAAAAATTAATAAGATTATCGCTGAGTCCGTAGAGGCAGGCGCTAAGCTGATCACCGGTGGTCATAGCCATGATCAGTTTTATCGGCCTACAGTGTTAAGTAATATTCGTTTAGACATGCCAGCGTGCCAGCAGGAGTTATTCGGCCCAGTGGCACCGGTGATCACTTTCTCTAGTGAAGATGAACTGGTTGAGATGATAACGGCTTCACCTTACGGCCTGGCTGCGGCCATTCACTCTCGTTCCATAGGCCGAGCCATGAAGCTTGCGGACAGAGTGCCTGCAGGTATGATCCACATCAATGACCAAACTGTTAATAATGAGTTCCATGTTCCTTTCGGCGGCTTCGGAGATTCAGGGAACTCAGGACGATTCGGCGGGCCTTCTAATCTTGAGGAGTTTACTCAGTCCCAGTGGGTTAGCGTAATGGATACACCCGTTACCTATCCTTTCTAGGGCTACACTTTTCTTTAAAATGGCCACAAACTTTAGGTAAGAAGTTTTGTGGCCTCATTTTTTAAATATGGTGTAAATCTTATTGGAAATATAGTTGTTTATCATATCGCCTTAATGATCATGATAATAATTCTTGTTTTTTAATTTCAACGAGTTTGTTGGCTTTTCAAGCTTACGATTTAGCGGAGATTTGTACTTTATAGCTGGGGTTTATCCGTCCGATATCCAGGCTACGGTCTGTTCCCCGGTTTTTTCCCTTGAGGTAGCCAAGAAGAGCGGCTGATTTTACGCAACTCCTGCAATTTGATAATGGTTATCTTCCTTAGTCCGTGTCTGCTTTCGCAGCGCGGGTATTTTTTATGCGCTTCTATTTCACTTCGCCCTTTATCCTTTTGTCGCAAGTTGAAATCAACTGACACCATCTTGGGGTAGCCGGAATTCACGTTCTGGCCTTCGCAAACCGCTATATCGATCAAAAGGACAAGAATACGGTAAGTATATGAAAGGAATGTTGGCGCACACATCGTGAAGATTTTAAAAATACTCATTTAAAATAAAGGCTTAATCACTTTTTAGCGATACCTGCCAGAGCAGTGAAAATAAAAATATAACGTCAGTCGAGATACCTATGAAGTATGGAAAGGAACTCAAACGATATTGGTCGGGTAACCGCGATCTGGCCGATATTAATGGCGAGTACAACAACAACCGTCGTCTTTAGGCCCTTGATAGGCGTATTCCAAACTTTCCCTGAACACACTGACGCTATCGCCGGGCAACCAAGACAACGCAAAAAAACCAACGATAGGGTTTCACCATGACCGTGAAGATATTCGATACCCCCGACGTGCAAGACTTCATTAAAACCGTGGCCGGCTTTGATAAAACCGGTGGCAATGACCGTGCCAAGCAAATTGTGCATCGCCTGGTCGGCGATCTGTTTAAGCTGATCGACGACTTTGACGTCACCGAAGAAGAGTACTGGGCCGGTGTCAACCTGCTCAATGCCCTGGGCAGTCAGACCCAGTTCGGCCTGCTCTCCCCCGGTCTCGGCTTTGACCATTACCTCGATATGCGCCAAGACGCTATCGATGCGGAAGCCAAGCGTGTGGGCGGTACCCCGCGCACTATTGAAGGCCCACTGTACGTAGCCGGTGCCCCGGAAGCCGACGGCTTTGCGCGCCTGGACGACGGCCAGGATCAAGAGGGCGAGACCATGTGGCTGACTGGCCAAGTCCGCGATGTGGATGGCACGCCGATTGCCGGTGCCAAGGTCGAAATCTGGCACGCCAATTCTAAGGGCGGCTACTCCTTCTTCGACCCCTCGCAGTCCGAGTACAACCTGCGGCGCACGATCTATGCGGACAATGAGGGCCGCTACACCGCGCGCAGCATCATCCCCTCTGGCTACGGGGTGCCTGAAGGCGCGCCCACCGATGTGGTGCTCAAGTCCCTGGGACGCCACGGCGAACGCCCGGCGCATATTCACTACTTCGTCTCCGCCCCGGGCCACCAGCACCTGACCACCCAGATCAACTTGGCGGGCGATCCCTACACCTTTGACGACTTTGCCTTTGCTACCCGCGAAGAGTTGGTGGTGCCCGCCGAGCGGATTGAAGACCCGGCCGAGATCGCCCAGCGCGAGCTGGATGGCCCGTTCTCCCACGTGGTGTTCGATGTGGAGCTGGCCCCCACCGAGGCGCCCGAGCTGCAGGTACGTCACGCCCGCCCGCGGGCCAAAGAGGACGAGCAGGATCTGGCCAGCCAGCTCGCCGGTACCGCCAAGGTTTAAAGCCCCATAACCTCGCGCTAACGATTGGCTGACGTCCACCGTCCGATGTGTTAGCGCCTTACACCCCAGGTTATGCCTAAGTATTTGAGGAGAGAGATCATGACCACCCAGCTTGATCAGCTCGAAGCCCGCGTGCGCGGTGCTGTACAAGACGACCCCGCCCAGGGCATTTTCCGCTGCCACCGCAGCATGTTTACCGACCCCGCCTTCTTTGAGCTTGAGCTCAAGCACATCTTCGAAGGCAACTGGCTGTTCCTGGCCCACGAAAGCCAGATCAGTGAGCCGGGTGACTACATGACCGTCACCATGGGTCGCCAGCCGGTGATTATCACCCGTGATAAGCAGGGTGAACTGCACGGCCTGATTAACGCCTGTGCCCACCGCGGCGCCACGTTGTGCCGCCGTAAGCGCGGCAACAAGGGCACCTTCACCTGCCCGTTCCACGGCTGGACGTTCAAAAACGACGGCCAATTGCTCAAAGCTAAAAACGAGAAGAACGGCGCCTACCCTGACCAGTTCAAACAGGATGGCTCCCACAACCTCAAGCGCCTACCGCGTTTTGAAAACTACAAAGGCTTCCTGTTCGGCAGCCTAAGCGATGATGTTCAACCGCTTGAACAGCACCTGGGCGAAACCACCAAGGTCATCGACAACATCGTCGACCAAGCCCCCGAAGGCCTGGAAATCCTGCGCGGCACCTCGTCGTACACCTACACCGGCAACTGGAAGCTGCAGGCCGAAAACGGCGCCGACGGTTACCACGTCAGCTCCGTGCACTGGAACTACGCCTCCACCATGGAACGCCGTAATTACGATTCCGGCGGCACCAAGGCAGTGGACGCCGACGGTTGGTCGAAGAGCAAAGGCGGCTTCTACTCCTATGAAAACGGCCACATGATGCTGTGGACCCGGCTGCTTAACCCGGAAGTGCGTCCGGTATATCAGCATAAGGACTGGATCCAAGAACAGCTGGGTGACGCCCGCGCTGACTCCATCGTCAACCAAACGCGCAACCTCTGCCTTTATCCCAACGTCTATCTGATGGACCAGTTCTCCACCCAGATACGCGTGATTCGTCCGATCGCCGTGGACAAAACCGAAGTCACCATCTACTGCTTCGCACCCAAAGGCGAAGCCGCTGAAGACCGTCGTGTCCGCATCCGCCAGTACGAAGACTTCTTCAACGTCTCCGGCATGGGCACCCCCGACGATCTGGAAGAGTTCCGCGCCTGCCAAGAAGGCTATAACGGTGCATTGGCCGAATGGAACGACCTCTCCCGCGGGGCCCAACAGTGGATCGAAGGCGCCGATGAAACGGCCCAAGCAATCGACATGAAGCCCCTGCTCAGCGGTGCTTCCCCGGAAGACGAAGGGCTCTACGTGCTGCACCACAAACACTGGGTCGACGAAATGTTGCGTGCCATCGACAAAGAGCGCAGCCAGTTTATCGCCACCGCGTCCGCCTAAGCGCCCAGCGCCAGAAGAGAGGAGAGAAGTGCCATGAGCATTAGCTACCACGACATCCAAGCTTTTTTGTACCGCGAAGCGCGTCTGCTGGATGACCGGGAATGGGACGAGTGGCTCGCGTTGTACCGTAAGGATGCCGAGTTCTGGATGCCTGCCTGGGACGACGACGACCAGTTGACCCGTGATCCGCACAGCGAGATCTCGCTGATCTACTACCCCAACCGCGACGGGTTAGAAGATCGGGTGTACCGCATCAAGACCGAACGCAGCGGGGCGAGTACGCCGGAGCCTCGCACCACCCACCAGGTGACCAACCTGGAGATCTTGTCCCAAGACGGCGACACAATGGAGCTACGGTTTAACTGGCATACGCTGAGCCACCGCTACAAGAAGACCGACAGCTTCTTCGGCACCTGCTTCTACACCCTGGACGTGTCCGGTGAGACCCCGTTAATCACAAGAAAAGTCGTGCAGTTGAATAACGACTATATCCATCAGGTTATCGACGTTTACCACGTGTAATCGATAGAGATGGGACAGGGACGTCACTTACAACGGTATTAACGAGCAAACAACAGCCTAATAACAACTCAACCCTGGTAAAAATATAATGAAAACATTTAAAAAGACCTCCCTAGCCACTCTGTTAAGCGCCACAGCCATGCTTTCAGCAGGTAGTGTGGCCGCTAATGAAGACCCAGTAAAACTCGGTTTGATGCTTCCCTATTCAGGTACATACACCGCACTTGGGGAGGCCATCACTAATGGCCTGAAACTAGCCATTGAACAAGAGGGCGGCCAGCTGGGTGGCCGTGATGTTGAGTATATAGAGCTTGATTCAGAAGCTGACCCCTCCAAAGCTCCTCAGAACATGAGCCGTCTCGTCAATGGGGACGAGGTGGACTTTGTTATTGGTCCCGTCCACTCAGGCGTAGCCATGGGCATGCTGCGTGTGGCTAAACAGACGGGCGCGATAACAATCATTCCCAACGCGGGGCTGGGAGCCGCCACGAATGAGCTGTGCATGCCTAACGTTTTCCGAACCTCGTTCAGTATGTGGCAAGACAGCTATCCCATGGGCAAAGTGGCCTACGATCAAGGGCATCGCAAAATTGTGACAATTACCTGGGATTACGCCGGTGGTAAAGAGGATCTGGCAGGTTTTGAAGAGGCTTTTACCGCTGAGGGCGGTGAGATTGTCGAGCAGATTTTAGTTCCTTTTCCCAGTACAGAGTTTCAGAGTTACCTGACTCAGATTGCCAGTATCGAGCCGGATGCGGTCTACACCTTCTTTGCGGGCGGTGGCGGTGTCAGCTTTGTTCGGGATTATGCCTCAGCAGGTCTGAAAGAGAGCATACCGTTGCTAGGCTCAGGCTTCCTTACCGAGGGTAATTTATCCGCTTTAGGCGATGCTGGTGAGGGGGTAATGACTACGCTGCACTACGCCGAAACCCTCGAAAATGACGCGAACCAATCCTTCGTTTCAGCTTACGAAAATGCCTACGGTGAACTGCCTGATACATACGCGGTACAAGGCTACGATACGGGCATGATGCTGGTTCAGGCACTTTCTGTTCTAGGTGGGGATACCTCTGATCAGGAGCGCTTGATCGATGTTTTGGCCAACGTTCAACTGGCAAGTCCGCGTGGGCCATTGAGCTTCTCCGACTCCCACCACCCCATTCAAAATGTTTATCTACGCGAGATTCGCGACGGCAAGCATGAAGTCATCAGTATCGCTCATGAGAATCTAGAAGTACCCGACGAAGCCTGCCAGATGTAACGGCATCTGTATGCACTCTGGGGCGGGCATGACCCGTCCCTCACTCTGATTCTCGGAGGGATCTCATGGATCTCGCATTTTTCAGCGTACAGCTCCTTAACGGTCTGCAGTACGGTCTACTGCTCTTTTTGATTGCCAGCGGTTTGACGTTGATATTCGGCATTATGGGAATCATCAATCTGGCCCACGGCGCCATGTATATGATCGGAGCCTATTTGGTTTACGACCTTACCCTGCGCTTAGGCAATTTCTGGCTGGCCATGCTGGCGGCCATCCCCATTGCTATTGTCCTGGGTCTTATCATTGAACGCCTATTTCTCGATACGCTTTATAAGCGCGATCACCTCTATCAAGTGCTGCTGACGTTTGGGCTGATTTTAGTGCTCAACGAAGCGCAGCGGATTATTTGGGGAGGCGATGTGCACCGTGTTGCGGTGCCCGCGCCATTTGATGCCAGTATCCAACTGACTGACAACCTGCAGTACTCGGTCTACCGCGTCTTTGTGATGGGCGTGTGCTTGGCATTAGCCGGGGTGATTTATTGGGTTATTCGTCATACGCGGCTAGGCATCATCATTCGTGCCGGCGCAGTTAATCGCGACATGGTTGAAGGACTGGGAATCAATGTACGTACCCTCTTTACGCTTATCTTTAGCGTAGGGGTTGCGCTCACCGCTTTCGCTGGCATGATCGCCGCACCCCTCACATCCATCGCGCCTGGCATGGGCGATAGCATCCTTATCACCTGCTTTGTGGTTGTCGTCATCGGCGGTATTGGTTCTATAAAAGGTGCCTTCTGGGGAGCCATTATTATTGGCATGGCCACCACCTTTGGTGCGGTGCTCATCCCGAGCCTCGCCAGCATGGTGATCTACTTGATCATGGCGGCGGTATTGCTGGTAAAACCGCGCGGCCTTTTCGCGTGAGGAGTATAAAAAATGTTGCATAGATATCCCAAGCGCGTCGCGTTCATCATGTTGGTATTAACAGCGTTGGTGGCTGCTTTTCCTCTTTGGGGAGAAGCCGTATTCGGTAACCAGGCTAACTTCATGTTAGAGAAACTAACACTGATGTTAATCCTGGCACTGTTTGCCATGAGCCTGGATTTATTGGTTGGCATCGTGGGCTTGGTTAGCCTGGGCCATGCGCTCTTTTTCGGTTTAGGAGCTTACATCCTGGCGTTAGCTAGCCCTGACTTTAGCCCGGCATCAATGTGGTGGATGCTGCCTCTTGTTATGGGCGTCTCTGCCTGTGTCGGACTAGTGATAGGCATCTTAGTGATCCGCACTAAAGGCATCTTCTTCATCATGACAACCCTGGCGTTTGGTCAGATGCTTTACTACTTCATTAGCACATCCCAGTTCGCGGGAGGCACAGACGGCGTTTTTATTATGTTCCGACCGAGCTTGGCGATAGGGGAGCGTACGCTGGTGGATCTTGATAACCCTTACAGCTTCTTTTACTTCTGCTTGGGTATGCTGTTGATTGGTTACTTCTTTTTACGCTGGCTGACTCGCTCCTATTTCGGCCAAGTGCTCGATGGTATTCATGACAACGAGCATCGCATGCAGGCTTTAGGCTATGCCACAAGTGGCTACAAGCTGGTGGCATTTGTTATCGCTGGGGTAATGGCGGCGATTGCTGGCATGTTGGCGGCGATGCAGTACGGCTTCGCTAATCCGGCTCAGCTTGGCTGGCACACCTCTGGCGAAGTACTGATGATGCTAATTTTAGGCGGCATGGGTACCGTTTTTGGGCCCATTTTAGGCGCCTTCGCCTACGAGATTCTGCTCTACCTCTATGAGCATGCCACTACTCACTGGCCAATCCTTATGGGGCTGACCATTATCGCCGCCGTACTCGTGCTGCCACGAGGCATTGCCGGCTTGATTATCGCGCCGCCCTGGCGTCGCAAGCGTCAAACAGTCTCTGAAAACGTGTCCGAGAAAGAGAATGTGCCGGTAACTGCCCCCATTCCACCTGTTACACAGCGTAAGGAGAACTAAGCCATGCGCGACGAGATTATCTTGGCCACACATGGTTTGACCCGGCGTTTTGGTGGTTTAGTAGCGGTTAACGATGTTGATTTCGACGTTAAGGCCAATGAGATACACGCCATCTTGGGTCCTAATGGAGCGGGTAAAAGCACGTTGATTAATTTGCTTTCTGGCGAGATCCCGCCCTCTGAAGGGCAAGTGCTTTACCGCCAACAACCGATTCAGGATAAAAGCGCGCGCCAGATCGCTCGTATGGGGATTGGTCGTAGCCACCAAAAGACCAACATATTCCCACGCCTTAATTGCCTGCAAAACTGCGAGCTGGCCGCGCGTATTCATATGGGCGGTGTCTTTGGTAGCTGGCGTTCGCGACAAAAAGCACGCGAGGTGAGCGAGCGTGCTCAGGAAGTGCTAGAGACCTGCCAATTAACCCACCGCGCTTACACAACAGCTTCAGATATGAGCTATGGCGAACAGCGGCAACTGCAGATCGCGATGGTGCTGGCGACGGCACCGTCGCTAATGCTGTTGGATGAGCCTATGGCAGGTATGGGGCGTGAGGAAACAGTACAGGTAACCGAATTACTGGCAAGCCTTACGGATCGATACACCCTAGTGCTAATTGAGCACGATATGGACTCGGTATTCCGCTTGGCTGATCGCATTACCGTGATGGTCGATGGCTGCGTCTTGGAGAGCGGCCCCACTGAACAGATACGCACCAGCGAACAGGTACGCGATGTCTACTTGGGGCGTCATGATAAAGGGGTAACAGCATGATCGCAGATAACAACATCACCCCCTTGGTTGACGCTCGTGGGTTGCACACTTACTACGGTGAAAGCCATATTTTGCATGGGGTGGACTTGACCCTGATGCCTGGCGAGACGTTGAGCCTTCTGGGCCGCAACGGCATGGGCAAGACCACTACGTTGAAGTCGATACTGGGCTTTGTGCCACCGCGGCGTGGCGAGGTCTTTATCAAAGGTGTTTCTGCAACGAAACGACGTCCTTGGCAACTGATTCGTCAAGGAATTGGGTACGTGCCAGAAGGGCGCGGGATTTTTCCCGGTATTAGCGTGCGAGAGCACCTTATTATGGCCGCACGCCCCAATGAGAGGGGGGAGTCTCCTTGGTCATTAGAGCGTGTTTTGGATACGTTCCCGCGATTGGGACAGCGCATCAACTACGATGGCTCTTTCCTCTCAGGCGGCGAGCAACAGATGCTTTCCATTGGCCGAGCGCTCACGACCAACCCTGACCTAATGATTCTTGATGAGGCGACCGAAGGGCTTGCTCCGCTGATTCGTGACGAAATTTGGAAGATCATACGTGAGATCAAAGCAACCGGCATATCTACCATTATTGTCGATAAAAATATCGATAACTTACTTGATATAGCTGAAAAACACCTTCTGCTGGTCAAGGGGGAAGTGGTCTATAGCGGTGATTCCCAGGGACTAAAAGACAATCCTTCAATTCTTGAAACCCATCTCGGCGTCGCCTGACACGGCTCCGGCAAGCGAGTGCTTGCCGGAATTGATGTTGGCTAACATATTAAATTCATCAATACGGAGAAATGTGTTGCATGCAATTTCACAAGCAATTGCTAAAGGACCTGTCGATTCCGGCAATCGCTGCTGGCTTTGTGGCAGTGCTGGTCTCTTACTCTGGCCCCTTGGCGATCTTTTTTCAGGCAGCCCAGAGCGCCGAAATATCCAGCGCCATGATGACGTCTTGGGTTTGGGCAATCTCTATCGGCGCAGCTGTCTCGGGTATCTTTCTAAGTCTGTGGTTGAAAGTGCCGGTGGTTACCGCATGGTCGGCGCCTGGCACTGCGTTATTAGTGACACTTTTTCCGGGGCTGTCACTTAATGAAGCAATAGGTGCTTACCTGACGGCGGCGGTCATTATTTTTTTGATCGGTGTTACCGGCTCATTTGACCGAATTATCCGAATGATCCCACCTGGCATCGCCAGCGCGATGATGGCTGGGATTCTCTTTCAATTCGGTGTGGGGGTTTTCGTTTCTCTGGAGAGTGTACCGGCGCTAGCGATTGGTATGATTATCGCTTACCTCGTATTTAAGCGACTTACCCCGCGCTACAGCTTGGTGCTGCTTTTAATCGCCGGTATTACTTTGGCGGTCTTGTTAGAAGGCGCAAGTCTGGAAGGTGTTTCTGTTCAGTTTGCGAATCCGCAGTTTATCCGCCCCGAGTGGACGTGGGAAGCGACCTTAAGTCTGGCCATCCCGTTGGTACTGGTCAGTCTGACGGGGCAATTTTTGCCCGGTATGGCAATTTTGCGCACCTCAGGTTACTCCACCCCGGCCAAGCCAATCGTTATTGTGGCCAGTTTAACTTCATTCTTTACCGCTTTTTTCGGCGGTATTACGACGGTGATCGCTGCTATTACGGCAGCCATTTGCACCAGCAAAGAAGCCCACGAAGACCCTGATAAGCGCTATGTTGCTGGGGTGGCGAATGGCGTTTTCTATCTAATTGGCGGCATCTTTGCTGGCACTATTGTGGCGCTATTTACCTCATTGCCAGGGGAATTTGTTGCAGTACTCGCAGGACTGGCTCTCGTAGGCGCCATTACCAGTAATATCAGTGCTTTTGCTGCCGAAAAAAAACATCTTGAAGCATCAGTGATTACTTTCATTGCCACAGCGTCGGGCATGAGTTTTTTAGGGCTTGGTTCTGCCTTTTGGGGAGTAGTCATTGGAGCGATTGCTTACAACTTGCTACATAGACGTTTTCGCGCAATTGAACATAAAACCTAATAACAATAGTAACTACTGTAGCGGTAGTCGGAGTGTAATCATGGAAAAGATCTTTGTGGCGATCGACGATAGTGAAGAATCTTTGCGTGCACTGGCATTTGGCCAAAAGTTTGCTGCGCAGCTTGGGGTAGATTTAAGCGCCATCTCAGTGGTACCGGAGCAGGATGAGATAGCCACGCGGCGCTCTAAGTTACAATCACGCTTGTCGGCCAATCATCTTGAAGCGGTAACGCTCGAAGTGGTTGCTCATGATAGCGCCAAGGCGTATCTCGGTGAGCTTGCTAGTCGCGAGGATACCGGCCTTTGCATGATGGCTCATGGCCGTCGCCCCGTGCCGGAGATGTTGATAGGCAGCGTAACTGCGGGTGTTGTGCGTCGAGCCCATCGCCCGGTTTACTTATGCGGGCCGCGCTATGACAGTCGTGCTCACCAGCGGGTCGATGTGTTAGCCGTTTGCGTCGATGGCTCTAAGCTATCTGAGCAAATCTTGCCCTATGCCTCAGCCTTGGTGAATCGGTTGGGCGCTCGGTTGCAGCTACTGCAGGTGATGGATGCCACCGGCGATAGAAAGCCAACGACGCTGGGCCATACCGATGTCATGGATTCAGCTTATCTGACTTCTCTGGCCCGCCGTGTCGAAAGCGAGCAAGCGTTAGAGGTTGATTGGGAGGTACTGCATGGTGACCCTGCGGACTCTATTGTCAGCTACTTAGCGAGTAACCATAATACGATGCTTGCCATGACAACCCATGGGCGTAGTGGTCTTTCACAAGTAGTGGCCGGCAGCGTTAGTCATGAAGTGCTGCACGAAACGTCTTGCCCAGTGGCCGTGCTGCGTCCCTAAAAAAGGGGGATTCACGGGTAACGGCCGGAGCGGCGATTTTCCACGAGCACCTCTAAAATAGCGTTGGCTTCCTGCATCAGAGGCGAGGGTTTTTCGCCGCGCCGGCGGCTGCAGATAACGGGGGAGGTTATAGACTTGTCAGCCAATGCGACGTAGGCAATGCCATCCCGTTGAACGCGTTTTACCTGTTCCGGAACCAGTGTAATGCCGATACCTGAAGCGACCAGGCTAAGCGCCGTCTGAACCTCATTTGCCTCCTGTACCACTTCCACCTTTAATCCTTGGCGGCGGAAAATCCCCAGTACCATATCTGCCAGGCTAGGACGTGGCTTTGCAGGGAAGAGTATGAGCGGATAGCCAGCAAGCTCTTCACAGCTAGGCGTAGTGCCGACTAAAGGGTGACCGCTTGGTAGGGCTACAATCAACGGCTCATCGAAGAGAATCTCCTGCTCAACGTCAGGGTCATCAATACGTAAACGTCCAAAACCCATGTCGATGCGGCCTGCTTTGAGTGCCTGAATTTGCTGCACCGTCGTAAGTTCTGCCAAAGTGAGTTCAACATTATCTTTTTTGCGTAAGTCACGCACCAGCATAGGAAGCTGCCCATAAAACACGGAAGGCACAAAGCCAATGCCAAATAGCGCGCGCTTGCTCCTTGCCATGTGCCGTGTTGCATCAATGGTGACCTCTACTTTCTCTAAAATTTGTAGGGCGTGTTGCTGAAAGAAAACACCTGAAGGAGTTAGGCGTAGGCCTCTTGAGCTGCGCTCAAATAACTCAGCACCAACTTCTTGTTCTAGCTGTTTAATTTGGCGAGAAAGAGGCGGCTGCGACATATGTAACCGTTCAGCAGCACAGGTGAAATTTAATTCCTCGGCTACGACGCAAAAGTACCTCAGGTGGCGTAGTTCCATGATACCTCCAAGGTATGAGCGGCTACTTAAACAATATTGGCTTTGTCGTTAGGTTGCTACCAAGCTGACGATGTTCTTCAAGTATTCAAAGAAACTTTTAAACCAGCTTAACTAAGCGTTATAACGCTACCAGTATTTAAGCTTTTGAAAGCGAAATTTTGGCTACGACTTTAGTAATGGAAGACACCATAAAAGGGGCAAAACCAGCCATGAATGAGCGTATTTTAGTTCCTATCGACGGCTCTGAGAGCGCTAAGCAAGCTTTGAAAGTGGCTTGTAAGCTGTTGGATAAAGAAGACTCAACACTCTATTTGTTACACGTACCTGAAACGCTTGCCTATGCGACTACGCTGGTATGGGGCATTGGGGCTATTGATGCCGACGCTACTCTTGCTGAGCGTGAGAAAGCGGGCGAGCAGTTGCTGGCGCAAGCGGTTAATTCCGCACGAGAAGAGGGTGCTCAGCAAATCGAAGAGTTGCTTACCCAAGGTGACCCGACACGCGTTATTTTAGACACTGCAAACGCTTATGATGTAGATACCATTGTGATGGGTAGTCGAGGGTTAAGCGATTTGGCAGGCGTTGTGATTGGTAGCATTTCACATAAAGTGGGCCACTCTGCCAAGTGTCGTGTCATTACGGTAAGTCAATAAGCATTGATTACAATGCGCCCCTTTGCCTGCCAAGCATAGCCTTCAATCCAAAGAAATTTACTTGTCGCCTAACGCGCGGTCACCCATGCTCTTCATTGAATGAAGTGGCTTTGGGTATTGGCTAAAACGAAACGGTAGGGCGTTCGAAAATGGCAAAATTCTTTCAGGAGTTCCGTGAGTTTGCGGTAAAAGGCAACGTTGTCGATATGGCCGTGGGGATCATTATCGGTGGGGCGTTCACACTGATAGTGCAGAGCCTAGTGGCGGATGTGATGAATCCGCTGATTGGTTTGCTGGTGGGTGGGGTCGACTTTTCCAATCTGTTTGTGGTGTTGCGGCCAGGGAGTGTGGGTGGCACTTATGCGACGCTGGCAGATGCCCAGGCAGCGGGGGCGGTAACGCTAAATGTGGGACTGTTTATCAATGCAGTGGTGAGCTTTACGATTGTCGCCTTTGTGGTCTTCTTATTGGTACGCACCATCAACCGGTTAAAGCGCGAAGAGGCAGTGGCGCCTGCAAGTCCTACCGAGCAGCCTTGCCCTTACTGCTTGATGGTGGTGCCGATCAAAGCGACGCGATGTGGCCACTGTACAGCAATGTTGGATAAGCCAGCGGAGGCTAAAACGTCGGTTGAAGCTACATCTGCACCACCGGAAATGCCACCTGCTAAACCTTGAGTCACTAAAAAGGGCGCCACTGATTAAGTGGCGCCCTTTTACGTTAGACCAGCAGCAACCCTAGGCGCTTTTCTTAATGGTTTTACTGTCTTTTTGCTTACTGTCAGGTTTTTTGCTGTCGTTAGCATCGCTGGGTTGGGGCAGCGAAGGTAGCGACTTGGCCAACATTTCAACGCTGTGGCGGTAGTAGAGCTGGCTCTTATTATGCTCGCCAAGGCTGGCATAAAGACGGGCAAGCTCAGCACATACTTCGCCATTGGGGCGCTGACGCTGGCTGGCTTCAAAGTACTCGATTGCCTTTTGCCACTGGCCGGTGCGCAGCGAGAGACGACCACAAGCAAGCAGTAGCTCTGGGTCGTTGGGGCGCTCTTGTAGCCACTTCTCGGCTTTGACAAGCTGGCGACCGGCGTCCACGTTCAGCAAGCCGTAGCGTTTTACCAAGCGCGCATCCCAGTGGTGATCCAGCGAGTGGTTGAGTAAGCGTTCGGCAATCGGTTCTTCGTTGGCTTGAATCAGTGCCTCGGTGTAAAGCAGGATCAGCTCGGTATTGCCACGCAAATAGTCAGGCATATCAGCCCAAAGGCCACGTACTCGCTCAATGTTGGTGGGGTTTTGCGCTTCAAATACGATCAGCTCGCGGTAGGCTTTAAACTCCAACTGCTCACGCTCTTGCTGAGTGATCAGCTTCTGCGCAGCCAAGCGTGGAATTAAACGCCGTAAGCCTTCCCAATCGTTGACGCTTAAGTGCACCTGCTTGAGTAGCTTGAGCACCTGTGGGTGGTTAGAGAGCTTCTTATCCAGACGATTTAGAATCGCCAGCGCCTCTTCCGGCTGCTGACGCTCAATCATCATTTGCGCTTGCATCAGGCCAACGGCCGTATCGGCGCCGTCGGTAGTTAGCTGCGCCTGATTCAGGTGCTCCTGGGATTTTACGTGGTGGCCCTGGTAATGGGCTGCCAGCGCTGCGGATAGGTAATTGACTAGCGGTGTGCTGGAGTCATCGGCGGCGTTAACCAGGGTTTTTTCGGCTTTTTTCCAGCGCCCTTCGGTCAGCGCTACCAGGCCACGCACGGTGCGCTGCATGGCGCGACGGTTACGGGCGCGGCTGTTCCAGCTGCGAAAACGCCCCATGGGGCGAATAATGCCACTGAGCAAACGCAGTACAAAGTGTAGGACGATAAAGGCGGCAAACAGCAGCACCAGACCAAACCAAAACGATGTCTGGATGGAAGAGTCGCCCACGCGGATCAGCCAGTAGCCGGGCACCGACATCATCAGGTGCCCAAACAGGGCCCCGACGGCGAGGCCTGCGACAATGAGGAGAACAAGCTTTCTCATGAATCACCTCCGCTTTGGCCACGCGTCTCATAGCGATTGTCGATAAAGCGTGCGAGTTCCTGCTGTGAAGCGCTGATATCGGGCAGCTCGGGTTTTACTTCGGCTTCCTTGAGCTCTTGAAGGCGCGTAATAACGCTTTGGGTCTCTTCGCGAGTGGTGTCGTAGTAGTCGTTCAGCAGCTGTAGCGCTTTGTCGATACTCGCGTCATAAAGCTCTTTCTCTTCGTTGAGCAGGGCCAACTGCGTCTGCTCCAGCACTAAGCGCAGGCTCTGGCGCAGGTAAGACTCTTGCTCCGGAGTAATCAGGGCTTCCAGGGCTTCATCGTGATGGCGAACCACCACTAGGTCTTTAAGCTCTTCACCGAAGCGCGCCAGCTGGCGCTGGAAAGTGCCGGTAGGCGGCTGTTCGATGCTGGAGGTCACCGCTTGCTCCTCAATTTCTTGAGAGAGGCGCAGAGTGGAGATGCGCTCTTGCTGGGCATTGAGTGCTAAGTAGAGGCCGGTGCGGTCAACCTGGGGCACGGCGTCCAGGGAGGCTAGCTCATTAGCAATCGCTTCGCGTACGGTCGTCAACGCCGGGTTGTCAGCATCAACCAGACGGGCATCGGCGGTGCGCAGCAGCGCTGCCGCGCCGTCAACGTCGCCTTCCAGCTGTAAGCGCTGATTGGCCAGGCGTAGCAGGTAGGCGGCTTCGGCATGCAGCCACTCGCGCTCGTCGGTGTCCTGCTCTTGAGAGAGCTGGTCCAGCACTTGGCCTAGGGTCTCATCGACGTCGCTGCGGTAGCTGTCAAATTCGTCGCGTAGATCACCCAGTGTGCTCTGCAGCGCTTCATCGCGCTCGGCTTCACCGCTATCTAGGCGTGATTCAAGGTCGCTAACCGCCTGTTGCGAGGCGCTACCTTCAGCCTGTTGCGCTAGTTCGTCGAGGCGCTGCTGCTGACTATCCAAGCGTTGCCAACCTTGCCAAGCGACGAACGCCAAGGCAATCGCCAGGATAATCACCAGGGCAATCGCGAGACCGCCACTTTTGCCGCCTCCGCTTTTGCCACCACCGCTCGGGCTGCCGCCTTTGTGGCCAGTGGGCGGTGTGGTCCCCGCCGATGACTTGTCGCTGGTCGACTTTGACGAGGTGGCGCTTGAAGATGGCGAACTAGAGGTTGACCCACTTGAGGAAGAGGGGCTTGGTTGAGCTGCACTCGGTGAAGGTGATGTCGTGCTGCTGGCGCTCTCTTTAGGCGTGCTAGGGGCGCTCGTGCTACTGGACGTGGTATCTGCCGGTTTAGCCGTGCTGGTAGTGCTGCTAGCAGCGGTTGAACTCGCTGCTGACGAGCCTTTTTCACGCCGCCGCGACCGACTATTTTTAGCACCACTTTGAGCAGGTGATGTTGAGCTCGGTGGTGTGGTCGGCGCACTGGGCTCAGTCGCGTTGGTCGTGGAAGCTGCTTTGTCGGACGTTTTAGGGACGCCTTGAGAGGCATCGGCGGACGTCGGTTGTACATCGTCCTGATCGTTTACTTGTTTGCTCATGTGTCGCTAGCCCTTAGTAAGTTCCTTGATCGACATCGGCACCCTGTGGGTCGCAGGTCTCCAACGCCGCTATCAACGCAGCTGGCGTAGCTCCGGACGCCACCTTGAGGTCACAAAACCCCAGTATGCCAGCCAGTGTAGCCAAACGGCGGCTGGAAACGATTAGCGGTTGGTTGAAGGCCGCTTGATTGCACCATTTTGCCAGATGTTCCAGCAGTTCGCTGCTGGTGACGATCAACGCCCGGTAATTACCTGAAAAAAGGCGCGTTTGCAGATCAGGTGCTAGGGGTTGAAACGTGCGTCGATACACCGCCACGCGAGTCACCTGTGCCCCCCGCTCTACAAGCGTTTCAGCGAGCAGCGGGCGGCCACCTTCGCCCGCCACCAGTAGAATTCGCTGGTGCGCTAACTGCTGGAGCGAGGCAAGCCCAAGCAGTGCTTCGCTGGTATCTTCGCCCGCACTCGGCGAAGGCACATGCACGCGGACACCCAACTGATTATAAAGCGTCGCCGCGGTGGCGCTGCCAACGCTGTAGTAGTCAATGCCAACGGGCAGCTGTGGCCAGAAGCGATCCAGCGCTTCGCTTAAGCAAGTGGCCGCAAAGGGGCTAATGACTATTATCTTATGGTACTGATCAATATCCAGCCAGATACGTCGCATTTCCGGGTTTTCGGGCAAGGCTTCAAGTTGCATCACATTGAGTGATTCAACGCTCTCGCCCCGTTCGCGTAGAGCAGCGGCCAGTGCTTCACCGCGCTCGCCGGGGCGACAGATCAGTACTGGTTGGCTCATATGGCGCGGCCGTAAACCTCGGCCAGAATATCGCCAGCGCCCTGGTCGAGCAGCTCTTCGGCAATACGAATGCCCAGTGCTTCGGGCTCATGCATCGAACCGCGGCCTTCGGCGCGCAGCACTTCGGTGCCCTCTGGGTTGCCGACTAAGCCGCGTAGCCACAGGGTTTCATTTTCAATATCCAGCACTGCGTGGCCAGCAATGGGTACTTGGCAGCCGCCCTCTAAGCGCGTGTTCATGGCCCGTTCTGCGCGCACGCGCGTCGCGGTATCCGCGTCATCAAGCGGGGCTAGCAAGGCAATCAGCTCGGGATCATGCAGGCGGCACTCAATGCCTAGGGCGCCTTGGCCGCAGGCGGGCAGGCACACTTCCGGCGGCAGCGCCTGGGCAATCCGCTCATTCAAGCCCAGCCGCTTAAGGCCTGAGGTCGCCAGAATGATGGCGTCAAATTCGCCCGCGTCTAATTTGCCTAGTCGCGTTTGCACGTTGCCGCGCAGGTTAAGAATTTGCAGGTCGGGGCGGGCTTCACGCATCTGCAGGCCGCGGCGTAGGCTGGCGGTGCCAATACGCGCCCCTTCGGGAAGCTCATCAATGCTAGAGTAGTGGTTGGATACAAACGCATCGGTAGGGTCGGCACCCTCTAGGATGACCGACAGACCCAGCCCTTCGGGGAAGTGCATGGGTACATCTTTCATCGAGTGGACGGCAATATCGGCACGGCCATCCAGCATGGCGTCTTCCAACTCTTTGACGAACAGCCCTTTACCGCCAATTTTTGAAAGCGGCGTATCGAGAATTTTGTCGCCCTTGGTAGACAGTGCCACAAGCTCGACCTCGAGGCCGTCGTGGGCCGCCATTAAGCGGTCGCGAACGTACTCAGCCTGCCACATGGCCAATTGGCTTTTACGCGTGGCAATGCGCAGTTTTGTGATTGATAGCACGTTATTCTCCCTTTACCGCAGACACGGCGAGTCAAGCTATGATAAGTGTCATCATAAAGCACCGAACGCCACAGTAAAAATAACGGAACTAATTATGCTCTCATAACGTGTTTTATCTGTTCCTTAGGAAATCCTATGTCCTTAGTGTTGCCCCGCGGCCAGCTTGACCAATTTTTCCTACTCTCACGGGATCTGTTCTGCTGTATCGACTTTGCAGGCACGCTGCTGCAAGTCAATCCAGCCTTCGAGACACTGCTGGGGTATTCGTCTGAACAATTAATCGGTCGCGCCTGTGGCGTCGTCGTTAATCCCCTTGACCACCCGGTGATAGAGCGGGCGTTACAGCGTATGCATCAAGGCGAAAAGGTCATCCCCTTTGAGGTGCGCGCCGTTTCTGCAGCTGGAAAGCAGCACTGGATAGAGGTTGCTGCTTCATTCGGGGAGGGCGTGATTTATGTGATCGCCCGGGTAATAACGCGCCGTAAGGCATCAGATGAGCAGCTGCTGCGCAACCAACGGCTATTCAAAATTGCCGGTGAAACTGCCCTGATTGGCGGCTGGTATGTCGACATGGCGGACGGCAAGCCTATCTGGTCGGATGAGCTCAGCCACATCCACGGTATGCCTGCAGGATTTCAGCCCAGCGTTGAAGAGGCGTTTTCCTTCTATGCGCCTGAGTCGCAGGAGCGGCTGATGGCGGCATTCAAAGCCTGCTGTGAGCACGGCGTTAGTTTTGATGACGAGTTTGAGGTGATTACCCGCCAAGGTAGGCATCTGTGGGTGCGGGCGATTGGTAAAGCGGTGCGCGATGAAGAAGGCCACATCATTCAGGTGCAGGGGGCATCGCAGGATATTACCGAGCCAAAGCAGCTACGCGAAAACCTTACCCAGCTTGCGCACCGGCTCACCATGACCCTTGATAGCATCACCGATGGCTTTTTTACCCTAGATACCCGCTGGCATTTTACCTACGTTAACCCAGAGGCGGAGCGCATCTTGAAGCGCCGCGAAGGCGAATTGCTAGGCCGACATATTTGGCAGAGCTTTCCCGACGCCTTAGGCAGCCGCTTTGAACAGGAGTATCGGCGCGCTGCTAGCCAGCAACAAGCGGTACATTTTGAAGCCTATAATCCGCGACTAGAGCTATGGGTTGAGGTGCACGTATACCCGTCCTCTGAAGGGCTTGCGGTCTATTTCCGCGATATTAACGAGCGTAAAGCGACCGAGCATCAGCTAAAACTGCTTGAGCGTAGCGTTGAGTCAAGTACCAACGGGGTAGTGATTGTAGATGCCCAGCGCAGCGATCTGCCTATGGTCTATGTTAACGCCGCCTTTGAGCGCATTACCGGATATACGCGTAACCAGGCGCTGGGGCGCAACTGCCGTTTCCTCCAGGGTGACGAGACCGATCCCGCTACTATCAAGCAGTTAAAGGTAGGGGTTACCGAACAGCGTGAAGTGCACGTGGTCATCCGTAACTATCGGCGTGACGGTACGGTTTTTTGGAACGACCTGTACATTTCGCCCGTTCTTGATGAGAACGCTGAAGTGACCCACTTTATCGGCGTACAGAACGATATCTCTGAACAGCGCGAATATCAGGCCCAGCTAGCCCATAACGCCCACCATGACGCCCTGACGGGGTTGCCCAACCGTTTGCTGCTTGGTCAGCGCTTAGAGCAAGGGTGTGTGTTGGCACGTCGCTACCAGCGCTACATAGCCGTGCTGTTTATTGACCTGGACGATTTCAAGCCGATCAACGATACCTTGGGCCATGAGGTGGGCGACTTTATTCTGGTTGAGGTTGCCAAGCGGCTGGAAAATGAACTGCGCCCCAGGGACACCGTCGCGCGCTTCGGTAGCGATGAATTCGTTGTGCTGCTGCCGGATCTAGCTCACCAAGATGATGTGATCCAAGTAGTAGAGCGCGTTCTGCGGGGGCTTTCGCCGCCCTACTGGTATCGCGGCAGCGAGCTACGTATTACCGCCAGTATCGGGATTGCCATCAATGATGGCAGCATGAAAAAACCTCGTCAGCTTATCCAGCAGGCGGACTTGGCCATGTATAAAGCCAAACGCCGCGGGCGCAATACTTACCACTGGTATACCGAAGACTTGAATCGCAAAGTGAGTGAACGGGTCAGCTTACGCAGCGCGCTCCAGCAAGCCATTGAGCAGCAGCAGTTTGAGCTTCATTACCAGCCGCAAATTCACGCGCCGAGCGGTCGCGTGGTGGGAGTTGAAGCGTTAATCCGCTGGCAGCACCCAGAGCGCGGCAATATACCGCCGTCTGAATTTATTAGTCTTGCCGAGGACACGGGCCAGATCATCCCCATCAGCGAGTGGGTATTGGCCACCGCCTGTCGCGATGCCCAGCAGCTCAATGGCCTTGGGCTGGGCGAAATTACTATGGCGGTCAATATTTCGCCTATGCAGTTTCAACGCCCCGGGTTCCTCGCCTCCATTGAGCAGGTGCTGGCGAGCAGCGGCCTAACGCCAGCGCTGTTAGAGCTGGAGCTTACTGAGGGGGTTCTGATGGATAGCGCCGAACAAGCGATCCAGGCGCTAAAGAACTTGCGAGCGCTGGGAGTTCAGATTGCTTTAGACGACTTTGGGACCGGCTTCTCTAGCCTAAGCTACTTAAAGCGCCTGCCGATTAATCGTATCAAGATTGACCGCTCCTTTGTGCGCGATGTGATTTCCGACCGCTACGATGCCGCCATTATCGACGGCGTGGTCGCCATGGCGGGGAAAATGGGGTTGGAGGTATTGGTCGAAGGCGTAGAGACGGCAGAGCAGTTTGGCTATCTTCAACAGCGGCACTGTGACTACTATCAGGGCTACTACTTTGCTCGCCCCATGCCCTTCAGTGCCCTGCACGAATTTTTGCACAAACCACCTGCGGTCATAACGTCAAGCCCTTAGCCCACTGCATAAATAAAAACGGCGTGCCGCTGACCGGGGCGACTCTGGTACACTTTCTGCTAACGACTCCATTGTTTTGTCAGCAGGATATATCTTCGATGAGCCAAGCCACGAATCAGTCTTGGGGCGGTCGCTTTAGCGAGCCCACCGATGCCTTTGTCGCACGCTTCACCGCGTCTGTTAATTTCGACCAGCGCCTGGCACCCCAGGACATCCAGGGCTCCATCGCCCACGCCACTATGCTGGCGCGGGTGGGGGTTCTGACCGATGACGAGCGCGATGCGATTATGAACGGCCTGAACGAGATTCAGGGCGAGATCGAACGCGGCGAATTCAACTGGTCGGTGCCGCTGGAAGACGTGCACATGAATATTGAGGCGCGGCTGACCGAAAAAATTGGCATTACCGGCAAAAAGCTCCACACCGGGCGTTCTCGCAACGACCAGGTCGCCACCGACATCCGCCTGTTCATGCGCGATGAGATCGATGTTATCGAAGTAGAACTCAAGCGCCTGCGCGAAGGCATGATCGAACTGGCTGACCGTGAAGCCGAGACCATTATGCCCGGCTTCACCCACCTGCAAACCGCCCAACCGGTCACCTTTGGCCACCATATTCTGGCTTGGCAAGAGATGCTGGCCCGGGATCACGAGCGCCTGCTGGACTGTCGCAAGCGCGTCAACGTCATGCCGCTGGGTGCCGCTGCGCTGGCGGGCACGACCTACCCGATTGACCGCCACGTGACGGCGGAACTGTTAGGCTTTGACCGCCCAACGGAGAACTCACTGGACGCGGTTTCGGATCGCGACTTCGCCATCGAATTCACCAGCTTCGCCAGCATTCTACTGATGCACCTGTCGCGTATGAGCGAAGAGCTGGTGCTGTGGACCAGCGCCCAGTTCAACTTTATCGACCTGCCCGACCGCTTCTGCACCGGCTCTTCAATTATGCCGCAGAAGAAAAACCCTGACGTGCCTGAGCTGGTGCGCGGCAAAACCGGCCGCGTGTACGGCCACCTGATGTCGCTGCTAACGCTGATGAAATCGCAGCCGCTGGCTTACAACAAAGACAATCAGGAAGATAAAGAGCCGCTGTTCGATGCAGTCGATACCGTGCGCGACTGCTTAAAAGCCTTCGCCGATATGGTGCCCGCGATCGAGCCCAAAAAAGCCAGCATGTATGAAGCCGCGCGACGTGGTTTCTCCACCGCGACGGACTTGGCCGACTACTTGGTACGCAAAGGCGTGGCCTTCCGCGACGCCCACGAAATCGTCGGTCAGTCGGTGGCCTATGGCCTTAAAAGCGAAAAAGACCTGTCTGAGATGAGCCTGGATGAGCTCAAACAGTTCTCCGATACCATCGAGCAGGACGTGTTCGAGGTGTTAACCCTGGAAGGCTCGGTAGCCGCCCGTAATCACATTGGCGGCACGGCGCCAAATCAAGTGCGGGCGGCTGCCCAGCGAGCGCGCGAGGCGCTGAATGCGCTCAAGGCGGGCGCATGAAAACGCTGGCTATCATGGCGCTTTCGGCGCTGCTGTTAACCGCGGTGACTGGCTGTGGGCAAAAAGGGCCGCTTTATCTGCCGGAAGATGCACCCGCTGACGAGCAACCTGCCCAGCCGACTGAATAGATAGCTGCAGGCCCAGGACGCAGGTTCATAATAAGGGGAGAACACCATGGACTATTTTAATTACCGCGATGGCGTGCTGTACGCCGAAGACGTGCCGCTGTCGCGAATTGCCGACGAACATGGCACGCCCTGCTATGTCTATTCAAAAGCCACTTTTGAGCGTCACTTTCGAGCCTATACCGAGGCGCTGGGCGGCCACCCGCATCTGATTTGTTACGCGGTGAAGGCCAACTCTAACCTGGCGGTGCTGGGCCTGTTGGCCAGGCTGGGTGCAGGGTTCGATATTGTCTCCATCGGCGAGCTTGAGCGGGTGCTCAAGGCTGGTGGCGATCCGGCGAAGGTAGTGTTTTCGGGCGTTGCCAAGCAGCCCCACGAAATGGCTCGTGCGCTGGAAGTGGGCATTAAGTGCTTTAACGTTGAGTCACGCCCGGAGCTTGAGCGCTTGAATCGCGTTGCGGGCGAGTTGGGTAAAATTGCCCCGGTCTCGTTGCGGGTAAATCCGGATGTGGACGCGGGGACCCACCCGTATATATCCACCGGTTTGAAGGATAACAAGTTCGGCATCCCGGTGGATGAAGCCTTGGCGGTTTACGAGCTAGCCGCAAGCCTGCCCAATCTGAAGGTGAAGGGTCTCGATTGCCACATTGGTTCACAGCTCACCGAAACGGCGCCCTTTTTGGACGCCCTTGATCGCTTGCTGATGCTCATGGAGCGCCTGCGCGAGCGCGGCATCGAAATCGAACATCTCGATTTAGGCGGCGGTTTAGGCGTGCCTTACCGCGATGAAAAACCGCCCCAGCCGTTCGATTACGCCAGCCAGCTGTTGGCGCGGTTATCGCGCTGGGAAGGTGGTGAAGGGCTTACGCTGCTGTTTGAGCCCGGCCGTTCCATCGCCGCTAATGCTGGCGTCATGCTCACTCGGGTAGAGTTTCTCAAGCCCGGTGAGACCAAGAACTTCGCCATTGTCGATGCGGCCATGAACGATCTGATTCGCCCGGCGCTTTACCAAGCCTGGCAAGCGATTGTACCGGTGGATACACGCCAAACGCGCGAAAGCGCCCTTTACGACGTAGTGGGCCCGGTGTGTGAAACGGGTGATTTTCTGGGCAAGGAGCGCGAGCTGGCAATTGACGAAGGTGATCTGCTGGCGGTGCGCTCGGCGGGGGCCTACGGTTTTGTCATGGCGTCGAACTACAACAGCCGCCCTCGCGCCGCCGAGTTAATGGTCGATGGTGACAGCTGCCATGTGGTGCGCGCCCGGGAAACCGTTGCCAGTCTTTGGGCGGGTGAAGCGCTGCTGCCCGAAGGGGGGCACTGATGCTTTTACACTTCACCAAAATGCATGGCCTGGGCAATGACTTTGTCATGGTGGATCTCGTCACTCAGCGCGCCCGGCTGGACGAAGCCCAAATCCGCGCGCTAGCAGACCGGCGTTTCGGCATTGGCTTTGACCAGCTGTTGGTCGTCGAGCCACCCCGCGATCCCGAGATGGATTTTCGCTACCGCATTTATAACGCCGACGGCAGTGAAGTGGAAAACTGCGGCAACGGGGCGCGCTGCTTTGCCCGCTTCGTGCGCGATCAGCGGCTGACTCACAAGCATGAAATCCATGTGGAAACCGCCGGGGGGCCGTTGGTGCTGACCGTACAGCACGACGGCATGGTGCGAGTGGATATGGGCCGCCCTCGGTTTAGCCCCATGGCGCTACCGTTCGATGCCCCAGGGGATCAACCCCTACATCAGCTCGAAGTGGGTGATGAAACGCTGCGCATCGGCGTGGTCTCCATGGGTAACCCCCATGCGGTAATTCAGGTCGACAGTGTGGACGATGCCCCGGTCGAACGCCTCGGACCGTTGGTAGAGGCGCATCCCCGTTTTCCCAAGCGTGTTAACGTGGGCTTTATGCAGGTACTCTCACCCAGCGAAATACGCCTGCGCGTTTACGAGCGCGGCAGCGGCGAAACGCTCGCTTGCGGCACGGGTGCCTGTGCGGCAGTGGCCAGCGGTATTCGCCAGGGGCTGTTAAAAAGCCCCGTAAAAGTCCATTTACCCGGTGGAGAGCTCAGCATTGAGTGGCCTGACCCTGAAGGGGCGCTGACGATGGTGGGACCGGCTACACGCGTCTTCGATGGCCGCGTAGCACTCAATTAATTCGAGGAGAACGGCGATGTCTCAAGCCCCCGAACCCCGCAAAACGCTCGATCCTGATCAAGTGGCGTTCTGGCTGGCGCGTCATCCCGATTTTTTCGTCGGCCGCGAAGGGCTGCTCCAGCAACTGCAAGTCCCCCACCCGCATATCGACGGGGCGGTGTCACTGCTAGAGCGCCTGGTGTTAGACCTGCGTAAGCGTGCGGAAACCGCCGAGGGCCGCCTGGAACATCTGCTGGAAACCGCACGCCATAACGAGTCCCAGTACCGTCGGCTGCGGGAAACGCTCATCGCGCTGGTGGAAGCGCCGGATCGCGATGCATTGGCGCAAGCGTTGGCCACCCAGCTTAGCGAGCGCTTTGAAACCCCGGCCATGGCGCTGTGGTGTCCGGCCTCGTTAAGCGATAGTGAGCCAACGCCGCCTCAGCCGCCGCGCCATGTGCTTGATCAACATGCCAGCACGCGGCTGTCGGCGCTGCTGGATGGCCGCACCAGCCGCTGTGTGAAGCTCAGCGTCAGCGACTGGAAGTGCCTGCTACCTCACGTGAAAGCACCCCGTAAAGCGGGTTCCTGCGCTATTTCACGCCTCTCCGCGGGCGACCCCTTGGGCTATTTACTGCTAGCCAGCCCCAGCCCTGACGCCTATCGCGCCAGCATGGATACGCTGTTCACCGAGTATTTGGGTGATATAGTCGCGCGTCTATTGGTGCGTCTCGGCGATCATGGTTGAGACGACGCTGGTCGAAACCATGATCGCCGAGCGCGTTGAGGCCTTTCTAGCCGCGCTTGCGTCCCATGCTAGCCCTGCCACGGTGGCGGCTTATCGGCACGATCTCACCGCGCTATGTGCCTTCACCGAACGGCGCGATGTTACCGACCCCGCGGCGCTAGACACGGCGCTGCTGCGCGCTTTTCTAGGCTCAGAGCGTAGCCGCGGTTTGGCGCCTAGAAGCCTTGCCCGACGCCGGGCGGCGCTTTCCAGGTTCGCGGATTACCTGGTCAAGCAGGGTGTGTTGAACGATAACCCGGTCGGGCTATTGCGCACGCCCAAACAGCCCAGCCACTTGCCACGCCCGGTTGATGTCGACGCCCTGGCACGTTTTCTTGATACTCCCCACGACGGCTCGCCGTTGGGCGTGCGGGATCAGGCTATTCTTGAGCTGTTTTACTCCAGCGGTTTGCGCTTAGCGGAGCTGGCGGCGCTTGATTTGGGCGATTTGCAAGATAGCCGGGTAAGGGTAATCGGCAAAGGCGGCAAACCGCGTCAGGTGCCGGTAGGGCGCCGCGCTCAGCAGGCGCTGGCCGAGTGGCTGGGTTGCCGCTCGGCGCTCGCACCCGTTAACGAGCAGGCGCTGTTTGTGGGCCAACGCGGGCAGCGCTTGGGCCATCGCGCCATTCAAAAGCGCTTAGCGCAGCTGTCGATTGCCCGCGGCTTGCCCGAACACCTGCACCCGCACCGTTTGCGCCACTCCTTTGCCAGTCACCTGTTGGAGTCGAGCCAGGATCTGCGCGCCGTGCAGGAGCTGTTAGGGCACGCCAATCTGTCGACCACACAAATCTACACCCGACTTGATTGGCAGCATCTGGCGACCAGCTACGATGCCGCCCATCCCCGCGCTAAACGAGGCCCCAACGACCGCAAGAACAGCCCCAGGAGCAAACCATGACGATGCTGCAGGCCATTACTTTCGATTTGGACGATACCTTATGGGACAACCACGGGGTGATGGCGCGCACCGAAGAGGGCCACTACCGCTGGCTGCTGGAGGCACTTGAGACATGGCGAGGAGTACGCCAGGAAAAGGCGCTGGCGTTATCCCATGAAGGCGGCGGGCTGGATTATTTGCAGCGTCGTCAACAGTTGGCTAAAGAAGTGCCTGAACGGCGCGGTGACTTCACTTGGCTGCGTTTGCGCGCCCTAGAGGCCCAGTTAGAAGACGCAGGTCTGCACCGCAGTGCTGCGTTGATGTGGGCATCAGCGGCGATGAATGAGTTTCACCGCCTGCGCGTGCAGGTCACGCCCCACCCAGAAGCGGCCGGTTTGCTGGCTGCCTTGGCGGAACGCTATCAGCTGGCGGCGATCACCAACGGCAATATACATCTTAAACGTCAGCCGCTGGCTGGCTACTTTCCGGTCGCCATTGCCGCGGGCGAGTTACTGGCGCCCAAGCCCGACCCGACGCCGTTCCTCACCGCGCTTTCGCGCTTAAACGTCGCTCCCGAGAGCGCCATGCACGTGGGTGATTCTTGGCAGGAAGACGTGCTGCCTGCCCAGCAGCTGGGAATGCACGTGGTATGGATTTCTGAAGCGGAGGATCAACCGCTTCCCCCGCGTGTGCATCGCATTGCCCATATTAAAGAGTTACCCAGCGTGCTGGAGAAACTAGAGAGGCATCATTCAGGCGGTGTATACAGCCACTGATTGAGTTTCTGGGACAGCGTATCGACGCCGTCGCGCTTGAGTGAAGAGAACAGCTGAACAGAGACGAGGTCTTCCCACTCCTTTAAGCGCGAACGCACTGTTTGCAAGGCGGCGCTGGCAGGCCCTTTTTTCAGCTTGTCGGCTTTGGTGAGCAAAATATGCACCGGCATTCCGCGCTGGTCGGCATAATCGAGCATCATTTGGTCGAACTCGGTGAGCGGGTGGCGCACGTCCATTAGCAGTACTAAGCCGCGTAGGCTGAAACGGTTGCGCAGGTACTCGGCGAGGTGCTTTTGCCACTCTAGCTTGACCGCCTCCGGTACCTTGGCGTAGCCGTAGCCCGGCAAGTCGACCAAACGCCGCGCCTCGTCGTTCATAACGCTGAAAAAGTTGATCAGCTGGGTGCGTCCCGGCGTGCGTGAGGTGCGCGCTAACGCATTTTGTTGCGTTAATGCATTGATAGCACTTGATTTGCCTGCGTTTGAACGCCCGGCAAAGGCCACCTCGGCGCCGGTATCATCCGGGCACAGGGCCAGGGTGGGGGCGCTGATAAGAAAACTTGCCGTCGGGTAGTTCAGCCGAGGGACTGGGCTATCATGGGGGGTAGTCATTGGGTTGATCCTGAGAAACGAACATAAAAGCGGCCTACTCTGCGCACTATCAACTCTCTATCGCTTCACCATAAGATAAGGTAGAACGCATGATAGCGACTCATGATAGAGAATTGAGAACAGTACCGCGACGAATTACCCCTAAAGCAATCCAGCACTTGCATTCCCGCCGCTGGGGTGATTCGTTATAATGCAAGCGGATTATATCTGCGACCTGGAGCGCTAGTGTACCATCGCGATACGTTGTTGGTATTAGCGAAGGTTGGTATTGGCGGAGCTAACCCTGGTAACTTGTGAAGCCTGGGAAGCGCCCAGGGTGCGTACCAGTCAAACATAAAACGGCATAGTGGAATAGCAATGAGAAAGTTACTGGCAAGCCTAGCAATTACCATGGGCGCCGTTGGCATCGCCCACGCTCAAACGGACTACCAAGCTGATGCTGACGCATCCGCTGGTCAGGAAATGGCCCAAACTTGCGCCGCCTGCCATGGGCAGCAGGGCATTAGCCCATCGGGCGCTTTCCCTAACATAGCGGGTCAGCAGATGTCCTATCTGGCGAAACAGATCATGGATATCCGCGACGGCGATCGCATGGTACCCCAGATGGCCGGTCTGGTAGATGACTACTCTGACCAAGACGCTTGGGATGTAGCGGCGCACTTTGCGCGCCAAGACGCCAACCTAGGCCAAACCAGCGATGAAGACGCTGAGTTACTGGCTCGCGGTGAAGAGCTTTACCGCGCTGGCGATATGTCGAAAGGCATTCCCGCCTGTTCAGCCTGTCACACGCCAACGGGTGTCGGTATTGGCAGTGCCGTTTATCCTGGTCTGTCTGGTCAGCACGCCGAGTATACGGTTTCAACGCTTCAGGATTTCGCGGCAGGTGATCGTAACAATAGCCCCAATAACATCATGGGCGACATCGCTTCAAAAATGAGCGACAGCGATATGGAAGCAGTGGCTAACTATTTGTTGGGTTTGAACTAACGTTTCAAACTTGAAATTGACAGCCTAAACACTTCCTTATGCCGTTTGCGGGTTCTCACTAGGCAACGTTCTTGGCAACGTTTGCTAGTTGAGGGAACCCGCTAATGTATCCACGGTCTCATCTTTCGCTTACCCATGGAGAATTTATACGATGTTTAAAACGTTAATGGTCGCACTGGCTGGTCTGGGTCTTTCTGCTGCAGTGAGTGCCCAAGAAGTGGTTGAAGGCCAAGATTACGAGGTGCTTGAAGCGGCGGTAGAGACGCATGCGGACGAAGGGAAAATTGCCGTTACCGAAGTATTTTGGTTTGGTTGCCCTCACTGCTACCGGCTACAAACACCGGTCAGCGAATGGTACGAGACTCTGGAAGACGACGTTAGCGTAGAGCATATGCCGGCCACGATGGGCGGTGATTGGAACACCCACGCCACAGCGTTCTATGCAGCTGAATCGCTGGGCATCGAAGATGAGTTACACGCCGACTTCTTTAACGCCATCCATCAGGAAAATCAGTCGCTCACAGAGCCCGATGAGATTGCTGCGTTTTTCGCCAACTATGGAGTTAGTGAAGAAGAGGCCAAGCAAGCGCTGACCGACTTTAGTGTTCGCAGCGAAGTGAACGAAGCCAACAACCGCATGCGTGAAATGAAGTTAATGGGTGTGCCTGCACTGGTGATTGATGGTCGTTTTCTGGTAACGCCAAGTTCAGCTGGCAGCCTGGAAAATATGCCGAAAGTCGCTGAAGCGTTGGTTGAGCAGGTGCGTGAAGAGCGCGCAGAGTAACCGTGTTACGTGAAGCGAGAGAGCGTAATGAAACACAGGTAAGCAGCCCGCGCTCGACGCTGCTGGAAGATGGCCATCTGCGTTTGCTGACGTTTAACCTGCAGGTGGGTATCCAGACAACGGCATATCATCACTACCTCACCCGCAGCTGGCAGCACCTGTTGCCGCATCCGCGCCGACAGAAGCGGCTGGATGTGATGGGTGAAGTGCTGAGCAAGTTCGACGTGGTGGGGCTTCAAGAGGTCGACGGCGGTAGTTTTCGCTCAAGCCGCGTCAACCAAGTGGAGTATCTCGCTGCCAAAGCGGGGTTCCCCCATCACGTTCAGCAGCTTAATCGGAATCTGGGACGTATCGCCCAGCACAGTAACGGTTTACTCTCGCGTTTGGTGCCCAGCCAAATAGAAGAGCACCGTTTGCCGGGGGCAATGCCTGGTCGCGGTGCAATCCACGCGCGCTTTGGCGAAGGCCCTGATGCGCTGCATATATTTGTTGCCCACTTGGCACTTAGCCATCGTGGAAGGGTGCGTCAGCTCAACTATTTAAGCGAGATTATTAAGCCATTACACCACGTGGTGGTGATGGGCGACCTCAACTGTACTCCTGACCAGTTGCATGCTCATGAGCGTTTCAGTACTTCGCTGCCGCTGCACCCAGTGAAACCCCTGCTTAGCTACCCCTCCTGGCAGCCGCGCCATGCGCTGGATCATATCCTGTTGTCGCAGTCGTTAGAGGCCGCCGAAGTGCGGGTATTAGATCACTTGTTCTCTGATCACCTGCCAATTGCTGTCGATCTACCCTTGCCCGAAGCCTGCTTAGCGGCAATTCGCCCAAGCGTTTAATAATTAAGCTCGCTGTGCAGCGCGTGGGCGCTGCATTGTCCGCATATATGCGCTATTGTCTGGGGCGCTGACCCCCTTAGCCGTTTTATGCGAGACACTCCCATGTCGGACACAACACAACTACCTGCGTTTATTGGTGCGCTGGACCGCGCTTCAGAGTGGTTCGGGCGTACCCTTGCGTGGCTGATCATCATTATGATGTTGATTCAGTTCGCGATTGTACTGCTTCGTTATGCTTTCAGTGTGAACAGCATCTTCATGCAAGAGCTAGTCATGTATATGCACGCGAGTGTCTTCATGCTCGCCGCTGCCTATACGTTTCGCCACGACGGCCATGTGCGGGTGGATATCTTCTATCGAGGGATGACGCCACGCCGCCAAGCGTTAATTAATGTCGTAGGCATTATTACGCTATTGATCCCCGTCATGGTCTTTATCATCGCTTCCAGCCTGGGCTATGTTTTCAACTCCTGGCGCATTATGGAAACCTCCTCCGACTACGGTGGTATTCCGGCAGTCTACGCACTGAAAACCTTAATACCACTGTTTGCCGTGCTGATGATCGTGCAAGGCGTGATTGAGATTGTGCGCAACGGCTACGTGATGGCCGGGCGGATTGTACCGTCCGCTGCTGGTGGCAATCATCTTGAGGAGCGAGTTTGATGCTGGAATTTATGCCGGTTATTTTATTTGCCGTCATCTGTATTGTGTTGATGTTCGGCTTTCCCGTAGCGCTCACGCTGGCGGGCACGGCGCTGCTGTTTGCCGGTATGGGGCTGGGTTTGGAAGCGATGGGGATCGACGCCAACTTCGATAGTGGCTATCTCGCTGCTTTACCCAATCGGCTCTACGGGATTATGACCAACCAAACACTGTTGGCGGTGCCACTGTTTGTGTTGATGGGCGTGTTGCTGGAAAAATCCAAAGTGGCTGAGACGCTGCTGGATGCCATGGCCCTGCTGTTTGGCGCTATGCGCGGTGGTTTGGGTATTTCGGTGACCCTGGTGGGCATGCTAATGGCCGCCTCTACCGGTATTGTGGGAGCCACGGTAGTCACCATGGGGTTGATGTCGCTACCCACCATGCTAAAGCGTGGTTACAGCACGTCGCTTGCGACCGGCACCATTTGTGCCACCGGCACGCTAGGGCAGATTATTCCGCCCTCCATTGCTTTGGTACTGCTCGGTGACGTGCTGTCATCGGCGTATCAGCAAGCGCAGCTGGATATGGGGATCTTCAGCCCTAAAACGGTCTCCGTGGGCGACCTATTTATGGGCGCGCTAGTGCCTGGGTTACTGCTGGTCGTGATGTATATGATCTATGTGGCCCTGGTGGCGTGGTTGCGCCCGCACATGGCGCCTGCTGCCGACCGTGAAGAGTTAATGGCCGAGCTTGGCCATACCTCAGGCATTGGCATGCTGCTGCTCAAAGGTCTGGTGCCTCCCGTGGTGCTGATTGTGGCGGTGCTAGGCTCGATTCTAAGCGGTTTTGCCACGCCGACAGAGGCCTCTGCGGTAGGCGCCTTCGGCGCGCTGGTGCTGGCGCTGGCTTATCGTCAGCTCGATTGGGCCACCCTGAAAGATGTGCTGCGTTCGACCACTCACGTCACCACCATGGTGTTTCTGATCCTGATCGGCGCCGCGCTGTTTTCGCTAGTCTTTCGTGCCTACGGCGGCGAACACATGGTGACCGAACTGTTCGAGGCGATGCCTGGCGGCGTAGTCGGTGCGACGATTATCGTTATGCTGGTGATCTTCCTGCTTGGCTTTATTCTCGACTTTATCGAAATCACCTTTGTGGTGGTGCCGATCGTTGGGCCGATTCTGCTCGCCATGGGGCTTGACCCGATTTGGCTGGGTATTATGATCGCGATTAACCTGCAAACGTCGTTCTTAACGCCGCCGTTCGGCTTCGCGCTGTTCTATCTGCGTGGCGTAGCGCCGCCGTCTGTATCTACCTCGGCTATTTACCGTGGCGTCATCCCGTTTATCCTGATGCAGCTGGGTATGTTGCTCATGTTGAGCTTCTTCCCGCAGCTGGCAACATGGCTGCCCGCTCAATTTGGCTAACAATGGGGTAAGTTGAAAAGCATCGCTGCTATCAACGTTAAGAAGTGGCAACCTAATTAAAAGCAGTAAATAGCCATTAATGGCCTGTAGCAAACCGCCTAGTGTTCTACGCTAGGCGGAATATTCCCTACTCATAATAGTAATAATAGAAAGCAAGAGGGTTATTGTATGAAAGCCAAAACACTCCCCGTCGCGATCGCCATGTCGACCGCACTTTCCGCCAGTTTGCTGGTGGTCTCTAGTTTCGATAATCACGCCCAGGCGCAAGAGGACGAGTTTCGTTGGAAAATGGTCACCTCCTGGCCGAAGAATTTCCCAGGCGTGGGGCAAGGCCCTGAGCGCCTTGCGGAACTGGTTGATGAAATGTCGAATGGTCGCCTGACCATCGAAGTCTTCGGTGCGGGCCAATTGGTGCCGGGGTTTGAGGTATTCGACGCCGTTTCCGACGGCACCGCCGAATTGGGCCACTCCGCTTCCTATTACTGGAAAGGCAAAGCCCCCGCGGCGCAATTCTTTGCCGCCGTGCCGTTTGGCATGAATGCCCAGGAAATGAACGCCTGGTTGCACTTTGGTGGCGGCATGGAGCTGTGGAACGAGCTCTACGATGACTTTGGCGTCGACGTACTGGTAGCAGGTGCGTCCGGCGTACAGATGGGCGGCTGGTACAACAAAGAAATCAACTCGGTTGCCGATCTCGACGGTTTGAAAATGCGCATGCCCGGACTGGGTGGCGAAGTCATGAGCCGTATGGGTGTGGCGATTGTGAATATGCCGGGCGGGGAGATCTTCACCTCGCTGCAGTCCGGCGCCATTGACGCTACCGAATGGATTGGCCCCTACAACGACCTAGCTTTCGGCCTGCACCAAGCGGCGGATTACTACTATTATCCAGGCTGGCACGAGCCGACGGTCATGTTCGAAGCCATCGTCAACGAAGAGGCCATGGCTGAGTTGCCCGCGGATCTGCAGGCAATCCTGAAAACGGCTGTGCGTGACGTCAATGCTAACGTACTGGATGAGTACACCGCACGTAACAACGATGCGCTGGAAACCCTTGTGAACGAGCACGATGTTGAGCTGCGCCGCATTCCCGACGACGTACTGGCCCAGGCGCGTGAGCACTCGCAAGATGTGGTTGCCGAGTTGGCGGAATCGAGCGAATTAGCTACACGTATCTATGACTCCTATCAAGCGTTCCAAGAGAAGGTCGAGGATTACCACGCCATCTCCGAGCAGGCTTACTACAACGCCCGCAACCCAGAAGGTGACACCGCGCAATAGTTTGCCGTGCTTGACGCACACTAACGAGCCGCCTTCGGGCGGCTTTTGTGTGTTTGGCATGTACGTTTCGGCAGCATAAGGCGCGCAGCTTGGGTATCCTAGGAGCACAGTGACGTTTTTGCCGTGAAGGAGCCCCATGTCTACCCATTCCCGTCTTCGCAATGTGCTTACCATCGCTGGCTCCGATCCTTCGGGGGGCGCCGGGCTGCAAGGTGATCTAAAAACCTTTTCAGCTCTCGGCGTTTACGGCACCAACGTGATTACCGCGGTAATTGCCCAGAACACCTGCGGGGTGGCCTCGGTGCACCCCGTCTCGCCCCAGGCGATTCGCGAGCAGTTGGAACACCTGCTGGATGATGTGGCGATAGATGCGGTCAAAATTGGCATGGTAGCCAGCCGCGAGGTCGCCGAGGTGATAGCCGATGTGCTGCGTCAGCGGCGCCCACGTTGGATCGTGCTCGACCCGGTGATGGTCGCCAAGAGCGGCGATATTCTGGTCGATGACGCTGGTATTCGCGCAGTACGCGATATTCTCGTGCCCTTGGCCGATGTGATTACCCCCAACCTGCCGGAAGCCGCGGTACTGCTCGATACGTCATCACCCACCAGTTTAGACGCCATGGAGGCGATGTTGCCGGGGTTGACGCAGCTGGGGGCACCCTACGTGGTGCTGAAAGGCGGCCATCTGCGTGGAGCGACCTGTCCGGATCTGCTGGCAACCCCCAGCGGCCATGCGTGGTTACCCGCCTCGCGCATCGATACCGATAATTTGCACGGTACCGGCTGCGCGCTCTCCTCGGCGATTGCCGCCTGTCTGGCGAAACTCCCCGTGGATGCCGAAGCGGATGCCCCGGGAACTGCCATCAGCGATGCCAAACACTGGCTGCATGCGGCTCTGGAGGCGAGCGTGCGCTTAAACGTGGGTAAAGGACGCGGCCCGGTGCACCATTTTCACGCTTGGTGGTGATTCGGGTGTACTGCTTTGAAGCATTTGGGTAACAGGTAGCTTGCGAGAATGGATATTGCGCACCATGCTAAAGAGTGTCTGCTTAACGGCTTGTAAGGCTGAGCTGCTCAGCCGAGGAGCGTTTCGCCATGCCTCGCACTATTCTGTTTGCCACCGATCTTTCCGCTGATAATCGCGCCGCTTTTGCTCGGGCGCTTCGGTTGGCCTATGCCCAAGGTGTTCAGCTCGACGTGCTGCACGTGTTGGACCCTTACCTGCCCAGGCGTGTGCTACTGGATGTCGAAAGCGCGGTAGTGGAAGACATCACCACCATGTTGACGGATCTACGCGAAGACTACGCCCTAGAGGCGCCGAAAACGTTGATCCAAACCGTGACCGGCTCGCCTCACGTTGAAATCGTCCGCGAAGCCCATGAACGTAACGCCGAGCTGATTGTGCTGGGTATGCATCGCAAGCGCGGGCAAAAAGACCTGCTGGCGGGTACCACCACCATGCGCGTGCTGCGTAGTGCACCATGCCCTGTGGTGGTCTCTTCTCACCAGCCGACCCAGCCATGGCAGCATATCCTGGTGCCTATCGATTTTTCGTTGACGGCGCGACATACCTTGAAAGAGGCGCTAATCCGGTTTCCTGAAGCGGCGCTCACCCTTCTGCACGCCTGGACACTGCCCGGCGAACGTGAGCTGGGCTCGCAGGCCTATTACGCCCACTGGCGTGAACATGAAGTGCAGCGACTGCGTGAGCAGTTGAGTAACGAAGTCGATAGCCTGATGCGTGAGTTAGACGGGGTGCCCGATGTTGAGTTGGTGCTAGAGCAAGGCACACCCTGCGATGTGCTGCAGGCGTATATGAAGCGCCACACGCCCGATCTCGTGATGATCGGCAGCCGTGGGCAGCCTCATCACACTAGTCAGCTAACCGAGATGTTGCTGGGGGAACCGCACTGCGATCTAATGCTCTGCCGGGCTTGGTAAGCGGGCGCTATTAATAATCAAACGGGCACTGTTAATAATCAAGAGTGTGCGGGCAGTAATAAATATTGTACGGAACCTTTATTTGGCGCAACGGTATGTATAGTTATGCCGCCAGGAGGAGGTTCTATGCCCACATGCTTATTAGGCGCTAGGCGCGCCGTACACTTATCGTTGCTGTTAGCTGGCCTATTGCTAATGCCTTGGGCAATGGCCAGCAGTGTGACTGAGAAAGGCGAAGCGTTTGAGCGCACGCTAGAGGAGCACGGCCAACGCTATAATCTTATCGGTAGCGGTGTGTTTCGTTACATGATTTGGACGGCCTACGCGGGCGCCTATTACCAAGCGGCAGATGAAACCGAGCCGCAGCCGTTGGATGACGTACCAAGGCGCCTGGAACTTGCCTATTTTCACGCCATTGACGCCCCGGACTTCGCCGAGGCCACCACAGAAAGCCTTAAGAAAAGCCTCACTGCCTATGAGTATTCGCAGCTAGAAGCAGATATTAACGCCTTTAACCGAAGCTATCAGGACGTCGAGCCTCAAGATCGCTATGTGTTGAGTTGGGACGGTGATGCTTTGCGCCTGGCGCTCAATGGCGAAACGCTATTTGAGGGCGGTAACGCAGAGCTGGCCAGCGCCATGTTTGGTATCTGGCTGGGCGAGCGCCCTCTGAATGACGACTTCCGCGATACGCTGCTAGGGAAAAATTAACAGGCGGTCGTTACAATGGCCGTTTGTCAGTTCGGAGAAGCTTTGTGAAGGCACTCATTCAGCGCGTTAAGCGCGCCAGCGTGGAAGTGGAAGGCAATATCGTCGGGAGTATCGACCACGGGCTGCTGGCGCTGGTAGGCGTTGAGAAACACGATGACGCGGCCAGCGTTGAAAAGCTGCTGCACAAGCTCCTCCACTACAGGGTATTCAGCGATGCGGACGGCAAGATGAATCACAACCTGCAGCAGGTGAACGGTGGTTTGCTGCTTGTCTCCCAGTTCACCCTGGCGGCGAATACCCATAAAGGACTACGGCCCAGCTTCTCCAGCGCTGCTCCGCCAGCCCAAGGGGAAGCGCTGTTCAATTTGCTGATTAGACAGACCCGCGCTGCCTGGCCGTACGTGGCCACCGGTGAGTTTGGCGCCGATATGCAGGTGGCGCTAATCAACGATGGCCCAGTGACGTTTTTGTTGGAAAGCTAGCCCGGTTTTTGAGTATGCGCTTTTGCTAGCTAGCCGTCTCTTCGCTGGCGAGTAGCTCCGCTTCCATTGTCTCCAGCGCCTCTTCGGCGCTCAACCACTGCCTTTCTGACTCATCCAGGCGCGCTTTAATCTCCGCTTGCTGAGCAAGTGTATTGGTCAGTTCGGCTTTGCGGCCGCTGTCGGTGTATAGCTCTGGATCTGCCAACACTTGCTCTACCTTATCGAGTTCCTGCTGGGCCTTTTCCATCGCATTTTCCGCCTGGTCACGCTGCTTTTTTAGTGGGCGCAGCTTCTCACGCAGCTCGGCGGCCGCTTTACGGGACGCTTTGCGCGCTTCACGGCTGTCGCCGCTGGGTTGCTGGTTCTGGCGCTCGGCTTTTTCACCGCGGGAATCCCGGCGGCTCTCTTCTAAGCGCGCTTTAAGCCAAACCCGGTAATCTTCCAAGTCGCCATCGAAGGGCTCGACGCGGTTATCCGCCACCCGCCAGAACTCATCGACCGTGGCGCGCAGCAGGTGACGATCGTGGGAGACCAGAATAACCGTGCCTTCGAAGCTTGCCAGCGCTTGGGTCAGCGCCTCGCGCATCTCTAAGTCCAGGTGGTTGGTCGGCTCATCGAGCAGTAGCAGGTTGGGTTTTTGCCAGGCGACCAGCGCCAGCGCCAGGCGGGCTTTCTCACCACCTGAGTAGTTGGCGACTTTGCCGAAGGCGTCATCGCCCTTAAATCCAAAGCCGCCCAGGAAATTACGGATATCCTGATCGCTGGCAGTGGGCGAGAGGCGCTGGACATGCACAAAGGGCGTCGATGAAACATCCAGGCTCTCAAGCTGATGCTGAGCAAAATACCCAATCGCCAGATGCTCGCCGGGCACGCGCTTGCCGTTAAGCAGCTCGAGCTCTCCGGTTAGCGACTTAATCAGCGTTGATTTACCTGCACCGTTGGGACCTAACAGGCCAATGCGACTGCCGGGCAGCAGGGTGACGTTGACCTTGTCCAATTGGATATTGTCGTCACTTCCGTCGCCCTTTTTACCGCGATAGCCAAGCGTGGCCTGGTCGAGCACCAGCAGTGGGTGCGAGGTTTTATCGGCGGCGGGCAGCGTAAAGTGGAAGGGGGAGTCCACATGGGCAACGGCGATATCTTCCATGCGCTCGAGCATTTTCACCCGGCTTTGCGCCTGTTTGGCCTTGGTCGCCTGTGCTTTAAAGCGGGCGATAAAGCGCTCGATCTCCTCCCGCCGTGCCTGCTGTTTGGCGGCTTCCGCTTGCTGCAGGGCAAGCTTTTCAGCACGAGTGCGCTCAAACTGGGAGTAATTGCCGCGGTAAAGCTCCAGGGTTTGGTGGTGCATATGCACGATGTGGTCGCATACGGCATCCAAAAAGTCGCGGTCGTGGGAAATCAGCAGCAGTGTGCCCGGGTAGCGGGTCAGCCACTGCTCCAGCCACAGCAGAGCGTCCAGATCCAGGTGGTTGGTGGGCTCATCTAGCAGCAGTAGATCGGAAGGCATAAACAGCGTACGGGCGAGATTGACCCGCATCCGCCAGCCGCCGGAAAACGCCGAGAGCGGGCGGGCCAGGTCAGTCTGGACGAAGCCTAGTCCCACCAGCAGCTGCGCCGCTCGCGACTCGGCACGGTAGCCATCCAGGGTTTCAATCAAGCCGTGCAGTTCGGCTTCGCGGTGGGCTTCCCCGGCTTCCCGGGCGGCCAGTAAGTCAGCTTCTGCTTGGCGTAGCGCCAAGTCGCCGTCGAGTACATACTCGATAATCGGGCGGTCAAGGGCATCAACTTCCTGGGCCATATGCGCAATGCGCTGGCCGCCGCTCATCTCTACATCGCCCTGGTCGGGCGCAAGCTCGCCGAGCAGCAGTTTGAATAGGCTCGATTTACCGGCGCCGTTTGCCCCGATAATCCCGGCCTTTACCCCGTTATTAAGGGTAACGTCCGCGTTGTCGAGTAGCGTTTGCGTGCCGCGTTGCAGGGCGACTTGGCGCAGTGCGATCATGCCTTCTCCCGAAGAAAGTGGGTCATTTGATGCGAGATTCTAATACGCTTGATTCTACCCGATTGCAGCGCCTACAGCAGACACCGTTGTGGGATTTTGCACTGACGCTATACGCTAGCCCCGGCGTTGAGGCGGCCTGCCTTAAGCTTCAAGAGGAGGCCGGTCTGGATGTGTGCGAGGTGCTGTTTCATTGCTGGCTCTACTCTTGCGGTCTGGAAGCTGAGCCCAAAGCGCTGGCTTGCCAGCGTGAGCAGCGACGCCTTTGGCAGAGCCATGTGACGGAGGTATTGCGTGGCTTGCGCCAAGACTTAAAAGCCTCAGCGGCGGCAAGCGAGTCCGTGAAAGCGTTGCGTGAGACCATCAAACAGGCCGAGTTGATGGCTGAGCGTGAGAATCTTCAACGTTGGCAAGCGTGGGCTTGGGCATCGTCCAGCGATGAGCAACGTGTGGGCAACGTTGTCGAAAAGTCGTTAGATGCAGCTAATTGGCTGCTAAATCAGCTGCTTTCAGGTCAAAGTGGCCATCAAGCTGAGAGTGGGACAAAGGAGAAAAATGAGTGGCTTTATTCGCTACAAACGCTTACTTGCCAGCTTGACCCTCATCAAGGAGCGCGCTAGCCTGAAATTAAGCTGTTTTTGAAATACCTAGCGTTATTCGCTCGCTAGCACGCAGTATAGAGCAGCACCATTACCGGTTTGCGAACACCGGTTAGCGAACAACAGTGTCGTGTTGAGATACGCGAGGCTTATTCAGGTTCTTGCGCACTCGTAAAGCGCGCTTACCACTGCAAGGGGAACACCGTATGAAGGCAAGCAAACCCGTATCTAATCGTTCTGTAACCACCAAATTAATAACTACGGCAAGCGTGGGTGCACTTTTGATGGGCATGACGGCTGTCGCGCAAGCGGATAACTGGCGTTACGCTCATGAAGAGTATGAAGGCGACGTACAGGATGTCTTTGCCTATGCTTTTAAAGAGCATATCGAAGAGAACTCAGACCACACCGTACAGGTTTATCGCTTTGGTGAGCTGGGCGAGTCTGATGACATCATGGAGCAGACTCAGAACGGTATTCTGCAGTTCGTGAACCAGTCGCCTGGCTTCACCGGTGCGCTCATTCCGGAAGCGCAAATCTTCTTTATTCCTTACCTGCTGCCGACCGACGAAGAGACCGTACTGACGTTCTTTGACGAAAGTAAGGCTATCAACGAGATGTTCCCTGAGCTTTATGCCGAGCAAGGCCTAGAGCTACTGAAGATGTATCCGGAAGGCGAAATGGTCGTAACGACCGACGAGCCGATTAGCTCGCCGGAAGATATGAATAATAAGAAAATCCGTACCATGACCAACCCGCTGCTGTCGGAGACCTACGACGCCTTTGGTGCAACGCCGACGCCATTGCCGTGGGGGGAAGTCTACGGTGGTCTGCAGACCGGCATCATTGATGGTCAAGAGAACCCGATTTTCTGGATCGAGTCTGGTGGTTTGTACGAAGTGTCTCCGCACCTGACGTTTACCGGTCACGGGTGGTTCACTACAGCGATGATGGCTAACCAGGACTTCTACGAAGGTTTATCTGAAGAAGATCAAGAGCTAGTGCAGGAAGCCTCGCAAGCGGCGTATGACCACACTATTGAACATATCAAAGGCTTGGCTGAAGAGTCGCTAGAGAAGATTCAGGAAGCGTCTGATGAAGTGACGGTGACACGTCTCGACGAAGAGCAAATTCAAGCTTTCCGTGATCGTGCTCCGCAGGTTGAAGAGGCCTTCCTGGAAATGACCGGTGAAGGTGGTGAAGAGCTACTTGAGCAGTTTAAAGCTGACCTTGAAGCCGTAACCAACGAGTAATCATCCTTAAAGCCGCATTGGCGAACGGTTGATTAATCAAGGGGCAGCAAAGGCTGCCCTTTTTTATTTTGTGGCGATAAGGCAGAGGCTACTCGGGTTAGGTTTTAACCACGTTACCGTCGGGTTACGTACATCTAGCGTTGAACCATCGGCAGCGGCATGCCGTTACGCTAGAGTTAACTCCTCGCCTTGGCACGAGGTGAGTTCGGACCAGATAGGTTCGGATTACATAGGATGGAATAACGCTGTGTTTATTGTGCCTACGGCACGTAACTGTTGCCGTTAGAGCCGTTCAAAAGGAGTCCGGCCATGACCGATGAAGAGATGGAAAAGAGTTACCACTCCGGCTTGCCGGGGGTACTAGGCGTGATCGACACTGCAATTAGCAAAATAGAAGCCGTGATTCTCGCGATGGGTGTTTTGCTAATGGCGCTGAATACGGTCACCAATGTGGTTGCCCGTTTTGTATTTGGCAATAGCATCATGTTTTCCGGTGAGCTAAACCGCATTTTGATCATCATGATTACCTTTGCGGGTATTGGCTATGCCGCCCGTCATGGTCGTCATATTCGCATGTCGGCTATCTATGATGCGCTGCCGGTAGGTGGGCGCAGAGTGCTAATGATCTGCATCGCGCTGTTCACATCGCTAGTGATGTTTTTCCTGCTCTACTATTCGATTGTTTATATCCTAGATCTGTATAGCAAAGGCCGGGTATTGCCTTCCATGGGCTTACCGATCTGGATTATCTACCTTTGGGTGCCGATGGGCTTTTTAATCACCGGTATTCAATACTTGCTGACCGCGGTTAAAAACTTCACGTCCCACGATGTCTATCTCTCGACGGGCGTGGTGGATGGATATAAAGACACAGAAAGTGAAGTCTAACGCGGGGCAATGCACCCTAGGGGAACAGCTATGACGACAATAATGGTCACCACCATGATTGCCCTGCTGCTGCTGGGCTTTCCTATGATGATTCCGCTGATTACCGCTGCGGTAATCGGCTTCTATATGATGTTTAATGGCTTTGGCCAGATGGATACGCTGATCCAGCAGATGATGGCGGGTATACGCCCTGCCTCCCTCATTGCTGTGCCCATGTTTATCCTGGCCGCGGATATCATGACCCGCGGCCAGTCCGCGAACCGTCTGATCGATATGGTCATGTCGTTTATTGGTCATATTAAAGGGGGCCTAGCGGTGAGCACGGCGACCTCTTGCACCTTATTTGGTGCCGTATCAGGCTCTACCCAGGCGACCGTAGTGGCCGTCGGTTCACCGTTGCGCCCAAAGATGCTTAAAGCGGGCTATTCTGACTCCTTTACATTGGCGCTTATCATTAATGCCAGCGACATTGCTTTTCTGATTCCGCCCAGTATCGGCATGATTATTTACGGGGTGATCTCGGGCACCTCTATCGGCGAGCTGTTTATTGCCGGGATTGGGCCAGGGATAATGATCCTTTTGATGTTTTCGGCCTACAGCGTTATTTATGCCATCGTAAAAGACGTACCTACCGAGCCAAAGTCGAGCTGGAAAGAGCGTGCTGTAGCGGTTCAACAAGCGCTGTGGCCATTAGGTTTCCCGGTCATTATCGTGGGCGGTATTTATGGTGGTATTTTTAGCCCGACAGAGGCCGCTGCCGCCTGCGTACTGTATGCCGTTTTACTGGAGTTTGTGGTCTTCCGCTCATTGAAGATGAACGACATCTACGCCATCGCTAAATCAACCGGCTTGATTACCGCCGTGGTGTTTATTCTGGTGGCGGTGGGTAATGGCTTCTCATGGATTATCTCGTTTGCTCAGATTCCGCAAATGATCCTGGAAGCGGTGGGGGTCAATGATGCGGGCCCGACCGGGGTATTGATTGCCATCTGTATCTCCTTCTTTGTAGCCTGTATGTTTGTCGACCCAATTGTGGTCATCCTGGTGCTAACGCCCATTTTCGCACCGGCAATTGCGGCTACCGGCTTAGATCCCGTACTAGTAGGTATTTTGATTACCCTGCAGGTGGCGATAGGTTCGGCAACCCCGCCCTTTGGGTGCGATATTTTCACCGCTATTGCGATTTTCAAGCGCCCCTATTGGGATGTGATCAAAGGCACGCCGCCGTTTATTTTCATGCTCATTTTAGCGGCCGCTCTGCTGATCATGTTCCCGCAAATTGCGCTGTTCCTGCGCGATGTCGCCTTCCGCTAAACAGCCACAAGGAGTACGCGAATGTTTAATCGCATTTTAGTCCCAGTGGATGGTTCAAAAGGCGCCTTAAGGGCGCTGGAAAAAGCGGTGGGCCTGCATATGCTAACCGGCGCTGAGCTTTATCTGCTGTGCGTGTTTAAACACCACAGCCTGTTGGAAGCCTCACTCTCTATGGTGCGGCCCAACCAGCTGGATATTCCTGACGATGCGTTAAAAGAGTACGCCACCGAGATCGCCGTGCATGCAAAATCCCATGCGATTGAGCTGGGCGCTGACAGTGCTCGTGTGCGCGCTTTTGTGAAGGGCGGGCGGCCTTCGCGCATTATTGTGCGCTTTGCCCGTAAGCGAGAGTGCGATCTGATCGTGATTGGAGCCCAGGGCACCAATGGCGAGAAGAACCCGCTGCTGGGCAGCGTTTCTCAGCGGGTGGCGGGTGCAGCACACTGCCCCACGCTGGTCGTCTAACGCCGCTAAACCTCTCTCTCATTTTGTGGTCTTATTGACACCCACCACCCCGAAGATGCAGCTCGGAGCGGTGGGTGTTAGTCTTTGTATGACACTGATTGGCGTATGGCGCCGCTATAAAAAGGATCTTTCATGAAACAACTGCTCTCTACTACGGCTCTGACAGGTTTGCTTCTAGTCGCCCCCTTTGCAGCGGCAGCGCCTGAAACCGATGAACAGCGTCTGGCTTACAGCCTGGGTGTCACCCTGGGTGAAAGCATGCAAGCGGACATCGAAGACCTCGACTTGGATGCGTTTCACGACGGCATGAGCGACGTTTTTGAAGATAATGACTTGGCGCTCAGTGAAGAAGAGATGACCGAAGCGTTAATGGCGTTTCAAGAGCAGTCAATGCAAGCGCGTGAAGCAGAAGCTGAAGAGATAGCGCAAATGAATCTCGAAGAAGGCGAAGCCTTTCTGGCCGAAAACGCTGAGCGCGATGAAGTGACCGTGACCGACTCTGGCCTTCAGTATGAAGTGCTTGAATCTGGCGATGGCGCCACGCCTGGCCCTGAAGATACCGTCGAAGTGAACTATGAAGGCATGCTGCTGGACGGCACCGTTTTCGATAGCTCTTTTGAGCGCGGTGAATCCGTTAGCTTTCAAACCAACCAAGTGATCGAAGGTTGGCAGGAAGCGCTGCAAATGATGAGCGTCGGCGATAGCTGGCTGCTTTACATCCCTGCGGATATTGCTTACGGCGAGAATGGCCAAGGGCCTATCGGGCCTAATGAAGTGCTAACTTTCCGCGTTGAACTGTTAGGCGTCGAATAAGCGATGACTTCAACCCCCTCTTCCAGCCTGTATTCTTTTGCTCGGGCAGTGGCGTGCGTAGGTCTATGCACACCGCTACTAGCACAAGCCGAGACGGCCAGTGAGCCTGAAGATTTGCCCGCCTTGAGTGCTGCGAGTGAGCAGGCTAGCGTGGTGGGGGTGTCGTCGGGCGGTTATATGGCGACCCAGCTGGCGGTTGCTTGGCCCGAGCGGTTTAGTGGCCTGGGCGTGCTGGCGGCAGGGCCCTGGAGCTGCGCGCAGGGCTCGCTGAGTTTGGCTCTTAACCAGTGCATGATGACCCGTCGCGGCGCGCCTTCATTAGATGAGCTGGAGTCTCGCCACCAGCGCTATCTCGGGCTTGAACAGGTAGGTAGCGCCGAGGCGCTTAGCCAGCTCAGGGCCTATTTGTGGCACGGCGAAGAAGACGAAGTGGTTGAGCCACTGCTCGGAGACCTGCTTGCTGAGCAGTGGCAGCAATGGCTTGCATCGCCTGACCAGTTACGCGTTGCGCGCAGTGAAAATGCGGGGCATGGCTGGCCAATACGGTTACCCAGTGAAGCCGCCCCTGGGCCCCATGAGTGGGGAGATTGTCGTCAGGGGGGCGGTAGTTTCTTATTATCCTGCGATGAAGATATTGCCGGAGAAATGCTGGATTGGCTCTACCCCGAACGAGACGTCTCTGACGCTGGCGAGCCAGAGGGCGAGCAGGGTGGCGAACTAGTCGCGTTTGATCAGTCAGAATTTGCGGTAAAAGGCTTAGCCGACACCGGCTATGTGTTTATACCCGAAGGCTGCGAAGCGGGCGAGTGCCCTGTAACGTTGGCACTGCACGGCTGCCAAATGAATGAAGAAGCGATTGGCGATACGTTCATACGCTACACCGGGCTAAATGCCTGGGCGGCAGCGCATCAGCAAATCGTGCTCTATCCTCAGGCAGAAAGCAGTATGGCGAACCCACAGGGCTGCTGGGACTGGTGGGGGTTTGCCGAAAGCACCTGGCAGTTAAGCCCGCAGCACGATACCCGTAACGGTACCCAAATTGGCGCGCTACTGGCTATGCTGAATCGTCTACAGGCAGCGCCTGAACAAGCCGATTAAGAAGAAACTTGGCTTAACCGTCTAGTTCGCTCTCTAATGCGGAAACTAAACCATGCGGGGTCGGTGAGTAGAGCACTCGCTGAAGAATATCCCCCTCACGGTTGACTAAAAAGAGCGAGGCGCTGTGATCAATGGTGTAGTCCATTGCTGAATCCGGCGCTTCGACTTTCCGCCATATCACCCCATAGCGTGAGGCGACATCCTCAAGCTGTTCCTGACTGCCCACCGCGCCAACAAACTCCTCACCGAAAAAGCCCATGTACTCCTGCATGCGTGAAATGGTATCGCGTTCGGGGTCAACGGTGATCATCACCGGCACCACTCGCTCGCGCTGCTGCTCAGAGAGCTGGGCCAGGGCTTGGCGCTTAACCGACTGGGTCATCGGGCAAATATCGGGGCAATACGTGTAGCCGAAGGAGAGTATCGCGACTTGATCGTCGTCTAACTGGGTCAACGAAAAATCACCTTGGGTAGAGGGCAGTTCAACCGGGCCTCCCTCGGGCTCCCCTTCATTGGGGGCGAAAGCATACTGATAGAGGCCAATGCCGCTGACCACGAGTAAGACCGCGACCAATCCCGCGCCTAGCCATAGGGGTTTCCTTGCCATATGCGTTAACTCCGAATTACGTCAAAATCGAACCAGCTGCCTACCTTGCCTTCTGTGGTTTCCAGTATGACACGAGCTCGCCAGGGCATAACGCTTTGAGTGCAAATCCCCACTTGGCCTTGGCCTTGAAAATGGCCGGGCGCACTTGCGCTAAGGGCAAAACGGTGTAGCCCCAAATCCATATCTCGACCAACAAAATCTACCTCGACCTGGGAGGCGGTAACACCATCGACGTCCACTTCCAGTGGTAATATTTCCAAGGCGTCAATCCGTCCACTGGATTGAACGTGGAGCGTGATGCGGCCCAAGTCACCCAAAGTGGCGGTGCAGGGCGCGGCATGCAGATTGCAGCTTGAAGTGGGCGGAAACCATGTCACATCACTGTCACGGTGTAGCCAATGTGAAAAGGCATACCACGCGCAGGCCGCTAGCGCCAAGCCAGTGACCAGTATCAGTACCCTTAAGGCGGGGAAGCCCGACGGGTGTGCAGGTTTTGAAGTCATCTTCATGGCAGAATAATCGCTACGCAAGCCGTGGGGCGGGAAGTCATTGCCATGGTAACAGCAATCGCGCCGATATCGCTGTGCTGGGATGTCGCAGGTAAAAGGGACGTAAATGGAGAGTATCACTGGCGCTTTAGGCCCACTATTTTTGTTGATCTTGCTGGGCGCCGTGCTGGGCTATTGGCGTTGGCCCAGCGACAACTTTTGGCCGCAGATGGAGCGGCTGATCTACTTTGTGCTGTTTCCTGCCATGCTGGTAGGCACCTTGGCCACCGCAGATGTAAGCCAAGTGCCGGTCGGCCGTTTGGCGCTGGTGCTGCTTGGCGCGATGGCGCTGTTTGGCTTGCTGCTCTGGCGCTTACGCGGCTGGCTCCAGCTAACGCCCGCGGCGTTTACGTCGGTATTTCAAGGTGCAGTACGCTTTAATACCTATGTAGGCGTTGCTGGCGCCGCCGCGCTACACGGCAGCTTAGGAGCGACCACCGCCGCTGTCGCCGTGGCACTAATGGTGCCGGTAGTTAACGTTATGTGCGTGGCAAGCTTCGTTGCCGCTGGCACACTCGGCGGTGCTAGCGTAGGTAAAAGTGCCATGGCGCTGATTAAAAACCCGCTGATTCTTGCCTGCTTGGCGGGCATTGGCCTGAACCTTACAGGCGTTGGTTTGCCGGGCTGGAGTCGAGATACGGTAGAGCTACTCGGGCGTGCGGCACTGCCATTGGGGCTGGTGGCCGTGGGTGTGGCGCTGCGCCCAGCGGCATTGCTACGTATTGACCGCGGCGTGCTGGCCACCAATAGCGTTAAACTGCTGCTCATGCCCGCGTTGGTATTGGCATTGACCTGGATCCTGCAGCTGGATCCCGTAAGCCGCGACGTAGCGCTGCTGTTTGCAGCACTGCCCACCGCCACCTCTGCTTATATCCTAGCGCGCCAGTTGGGTGGCGATGCCGAGCTGATGGCGGCCATTATCACTGGGCAGACCCTATTAGCCATGCTCACCCTCCCGTTTTGGCTGCAGCTGGTTAGCTGACGGCGAAGCTGAAAAGCTAAATAAAAAATATTCGTATTTGTGTTGACGAGGTAAATGAGAACTATTACAGTGTAATTGTCAGCGTTTGATGAGACGTTGGCAGCCAAGACAGAAACCGCCAGTTTACTGTCATGGTTTCTCCCTCTCATTGCTAGTCACGGTCTTTTTGCCGCTCCCTTGGAGCGGCTTTCTTTTTTCTACCCCTCTAACATTCATCGTCCCACTGCCAGTACCTCGGGTGAAAAGGTGCTGCTCGTGTCACTTCCGTCGCCTATGCTGTCTCTGTAGTCCACCTTTAGGTTGATTTGGGAGAACAAAGACATGCGCATCGCTGTATTCAGCGCTAAACCCTACGATCGCACTTTTATTACTCGCGCTAACTCGGGGGAACGCCACGCGTTGAGCTTTTTAGAGGCGCGCCTAACGGTCGATACTGCTCCATTGGCCAACGGCTTTGATGCGGTCTGCGCCTTTGTTAATGACTGTCTTGATGCCGCCGTGTTAGAGCAACTGCATAGCGGTGGCACAAGGTTAGTGGCGCTGCGTTCAGCGGGCTTCAACCACGTTGATTTGGCTGCCGCAGAGCGGTTAGGCATCACGGTGGTAAGGGTGCCAGCTTATTCGCCCCACGCAGTGGCAGAACATGCAGTGGCCTTAGTGCTAAGCCTTAATCGCATGACTTATCGCGCCTACAACCGAGTGCGGGATGGCAATTTTGCCCTGGATGGCCTGCTAGGGTTCGACTTGCATGGCAAAACTGTGGGCGTTATCGGCACGGGGCATATCGGGCTCATTTTTGCCGATATTATGCACGGCTTTGGCTGCCGGATAGTGGCCAGCGATCCTTTCCCCAACCCTCAGGCGAAGCCGTTGGTGGAGTATGTGCCGTTGGAGACACTCTATGCCCAGGCGGATATTATTTCGCTGCACTGCCCGTTAAAGCCAGAGACGCACCATTTGATTGATGCCGAGGCCATCGCAAAAATGAAAGACGGCGTGATGATCATCAACACGGGCCGTGGAAGAGTGGTCGATACCCAGGCAGTAATCGCGGGTTTGAAAAGCTGCAAAATCGGCCGCTTAGGGTTGGATGTCTACGAAGAGGAGGAGCAGCTGTTCTTCGAGGACCTCTCCCAGGGCGTGATTGACGATGATCAGTTTATGCGCCTAACGACCTTCCATAATGTGCTAATCACCGGCCATCAGGCGTTCTTCACTGCCGAGGCGCTGACCAATATCGCCGAAACCACCCTGGCGAATATCGACGCTTTTGAAAGTGGCAACGGCACCATACATCGGGTGGTTAGCGCCAAGTAGAGATAACGTTAAGCTGCTAGTGCATACAATTTAAAATAATCAGGAGACCGCCCCATGCAGCTCTATTTAAATACTTCTTCTCCCTATGCACGCGTTGTGCGCGTGTGCCTCTACGAAAAGCAGCTGATTGAGCGCACCGAGCTTTGCTGGTGCGACCCTTGGGCGGCAGATAGCGAGCTGTTGCAGATTACGCCGCTTAGCCGTATTCCAACGCTGGTAACCGATGAGGGAGAGGTCATCACCGAGTCGCTGTTGATTGCTCACTACCTGGATGCAGTGGGTGAGGGGCCGTCTCTGATACCCAGTAAGACATTAGCGGAAACCCTGGCGTTGGCAGGGTTGGGGCAAGGCTTGATGGACGCGGCCTTTAACGTGGTGATCGGCCGTAAGCATGGTGGCAATGAAGTGGATACGACGCTGTTGGGGCAGCGCCGTTTAAAAGCGATCGAACGCACGTTGATAACACTTAATGCCCACCCCAGCGTGCTGGCGGGCAGCGCCCAGCGCACCCTGGGTGCGATTACCGTTGCCGTTGCACTGGCGTATATCAGCTTCCGCCTACCGGCCTTTGATTGGCAAAACCGCTACCCGACGCTACACGCCTGGCAGGCGAAGGTGGTGGAGGGCGAGAGCTTTGCGCTAACTGAATTTGAGTAGGATCCCACTATTTCAGATGGCGCATAGAGACTAGGCCATCGCGAGGTGGGGACAGCCCGTAGATTCACCCCTCTCGGCGATAGATCAAATCCCAAACTCCGTGGCCAAGTTTTTCGCCCCGGGCTTCAAACTTGGTTAGCGGGCGGAACGCCGGGCGTGGCACGTACGGGGCGGTTTCCGCGCTGGCGTTATTGGTATAACCGGGGGCCGCTTTCATTACCTCGGCCATCCACTCCGCGTAGGCTTCCCAGTCGGTGGCCATATGGAAGGTGCCGCCGGGCATGAGGCGAGTGCGGATCAGCTCAACAAAGGCAGGCTGAACGATGCGCCGTTTGTGGTGCTTCTTCTTCGGCCAAGGGTCGGGGAAGAACAGCTGCAGCGTGGTCAGCGAGCCTTCGGGAAGGCACTGTTCGAGCACTGCCAGGGCATCCTCGCGGTAAACGCGCAGGTTGGTGAGGCCGCGCTTATCAACTTCATCGAGTAATTTACCCACACCAGGGGCGTGGACTTCAATGCCGATAAAGTCGGTGTCTGGATGAGTCTCGGCCTGTTCTATCAGCGAGTTGCCCATGCCAAAGCCGATTTCTACTACCCGGGGGGCTTTGCGGCCAAACAGGGCGTCCAAGTCTTGACGACCGTCGGCGATGGTCAGGCCAAAACGCGGCCAGATATCTTCTAAGCCACGGTTCTGGGCCTGGGTCATACGCCCCGCGCGGATCACGTAGCTTTTAATGCCGCGGCGGTGCAGCGGTGCATCCGTACCTTCCGGGCCTGTGGTGGCGTTGTTTTCGGGCGCGGTGTGACTTTCTGGTACGGTATCGTTGGGTTCAGTCATGGGGTCTCGAATCAATTAACCGTTAATACGGCCAGCGAAAGGTGAAGAAGGATCGGCGGATTGGCGGCGCGGCATACGGCCAGCTAAAAACGCATCGCGGCCGGCTTCCACGGCCAGCTTCATGGCGTTGGCCATGCGTAGCGGCTCGCGAGCGTGGGCAATGGCCGTATTGAGCAGTACGCCGTCACAGCCTAGCTCCATCGCCATGGCAGCATCCGATGCGGTGCCAATGCCCGCATCCACTAGTACCGGTACCTTGCTCTGTTCAACAATCAGGCGCACGTTGTGTGGGTTCTGAATGCCGTGCCCCGAGCCAATTAGCGAGCCCAGCGGCATGATGGCGCAGCAGCCCATGGCTTCTAGTTCGCGTGCCACAATAGGATCGTCGCTGGTGTACACCATGACGTCAAAGCCATCGGCGAGCAGCGTTTCAGCGGCTTTTAGCGTCTCGACCACGTTGGGGTAAAGCGTGTGATCGTCGCCGAGCACTTCCAGCTTGACCAGATTGTGACCATCAAGCAGCTCACGGGCCAGGCGGCAGGTGCGAACGGCATCTTTCGCGTTGTAGCAACCGGCGGTATTGGGTAGCAGGGTGTAGCGCTCTGGGGAAATAACGTCTAATAGGTTGGGCGCATCGGCGTCCTGGCCTAAATTAGTCCGGCGTACCGCAAAGGTCACAATTTCAGCGCCGCTTTGGGCAATGGCGGCGCCGGTTTCGGTAAAGTCTTTGTACTTGCCTGTGCCCACCAGCAGGCGCGAGTGAAAATCGCGTCCGGCGATGGTTAGCGGAGTATCAGCTAGCGGTACATGCGTTTGTTGGGTCATAGTGTTTCCTCTAACCGCCGCCAATCGCGTGGACAACTTCTACGTGGTCGCCATCGACCAGGCGGGTGTCGGCGTGCTGGCTGCGGGGGACAATCTCTTCGTTAATTTCGACGGCGATACGACGACCGCTAAGGCCCAGCTGTTCAACTAAGTCAGCGGCGGTTAGGCCTGTCGACAGCGTATGGGGTTCACCGTTTAGACGTATCTGGATAGACATAGATAGGCGCGTCTCATTCGTCGTGGTAGTTCGTTCGTTAAGGCATTCTCTATTGTAGCGGTTTCGCACCGCGCAAGGTAAGCCGTAGGTGCAATCAGCGCGATAGATGCCAACCCCAATAGGAGTAGGAGAGCAGCGTGCAACGAATAGATAAAGTGTGGTGGTGTATCGCGGCGCTATCGGGCGCGATGATGGTAATGCTAGGCGCCTATGCCGCCCATGGCTTGGCGTCGCGCACCACAGAAGCGATGGTGAGTGCGGTTGAAACCGGCGTGCGCTATCAGGCCTGGCACACGCTTGCCATCATGATCGTGCTGGTATGGCGCCAAGTGCAGCCGCATGCCGGACAACGCTGGGTGCTGTCGCTATGGGCGCTAGGTATGGCGTGCTTTTCAGGCTCGCTTTACCTGATGGCGCTGGCAGGGCTGAACCTTGGCATTGTCACACCTATTGGCGGGCTACTGTTGATGGCGGGTTGGTTGGCGCTTGGAGCGGTAGCCCTGCTAGCGCAGCGCCGTCATACGTAACCGTAAGGCGTTGCCAATCACGCTCACTGACGAGAGTGACATCGCCGCCGCAGCGATAATCGGTGATAACAGCATACCTGTGAAGGGGTACAAAATCCCTGCGGCAATGGGGATGCCTGCCGCGTTGTAAGCAAAGGCAAAAAAGAGATTTTGGCGGATATTGCGCATGGTGGCTTTAGAGAGCTTATGCGCCATGGCAATACCGGTAAGATCTCCTCGCAGTAGGGTGACCCCAGCGCTTTCTATTGCCACATCGGTGCCGGTTCCCATGGCAATGCCCACATCCGCTGTTGCTAGCGCAGGTGCATCGTTCACGCCGTCCCCGGCCATGACAACAATGCGCCCTTCATCGCGGAGCCGCTGGATTACACGGCCCTTGTCTTCTGGAAGCACTTCAGCTTCGACCTCATCGATGCCTAGCCGTCGCGCCACCGCATCGGCGGAGGTACGATTATCGCCTGTCAGCATCACCACTCGAATGCCGTCAGCCTGGAGTGAACGGATGGCTTCTTCGGTAGTTTCCTTGACCGGATCGGCAATGGCGAGAAGCCCAGCCAAATTCCCGTCGATGCTTGCAAAGATGACCGTAGCACCGTCACGGCGCAATTGATCGGCATGTGTGTCTTGAGACTGGGTGTTAACGCCCTCGCTTTCCATCAATAGCCGGTTGCCCAGGGCAATACGCTTGCCATCTATCTGGCCTATAACGCCCATGCCGTTGGGAGCCTCGAAGTCCAACGCTTCTGTTAATTTTAACTCTGCCTCTTTAGCCTTTTCGACTATCGCATGGGCCAAGGGGTGCTCGCTGCCTCGCTCAAGACTAGCGGCCAAGCGCAAAAGCTCTGATTCAGCAATGCCCTCAGTGAGAATCAACTCGGTCACTCGTGGTTTGCCTTCGGTAAGCGTGCCGGTTTTGTCGACGACGACGGTGTCGACCTTCTCTAGACGTTCAAGTGCTTCGGCATCGCGAATCAATACGCCTAACTGGGCACCGCGCCCTACACCCACCATAATCGACATGGGGGTAGCGAGGCCTAGCGCGCACGGGCAGGCAATGATCAGAACACTAACCGCCGCAATCAGGCCAAATGCCATTGGCGGGGTAGGGCCCCATACTGACCAGGCGATGAAAGCCACAACGGCAATGAGAATAACGACGGGTACAAAAATGCTGGCGACTTTGTCGGCAAGCCCTTGAATGGGTGCGCGGCTACGCTGGGCGCTGGCGACCATTTGCACAATCTGCGACAGCATGGTGTCCTGGCCGACCTTGTCAGCGCGCATGACAAATGATCCTTGGCCATTGATACTGCCGCCAATGACGCCATCGCCAACTTCTTTTTTCACCGCTAGTGGTTCGCCGGTAACCATGGATTCGTCAACGTTGGAACGACCTTCCATCACTTCGCCATCTAATGGCACCTTATCGCCAGGGCGCACCCGGAGACGATCCCCTACCTGAACCTGGTCAAGGGAGATATCTTCCTCATTGCCCTGATTATCAAGGCGTCGAGCGGTAGCGGGCGCTAGGTCGAGTAGCGCGCGAATAGCGCCAGAGGTTTTTTCACGAGCGCGGAGCTCTAATACTTGTCCCAGTAAAACTAAAACGACAATCACTGCTGCCGCTTCGAAATAAACGGCCACCGAGCCATCGGCTTGACGGAAGGCGTCGGGAAAGATGCCCGGTGTGAGGGTGGCCAGCAAACTGTAGATCAACGCGGTGCCGGTACCTATCGCGATTAGCGTGAACATATTAAGGCTGCGGCGCACTAGTGAGCGCCATCCGCGTACAAAGAACGGCCAACCTGCCCAGACGACTACCGGCGTTGCCAGCAGCAGTTGAATCCAGTTAGAGGTTTGCTGGGAAATAAAATGCATAAGGCCAAACACATGACCACCCATTTCTAGGGCAAACACGGGGAGGGTCAGTACTAGGCCGATCCAGAAGCGCCTGGTCATGTCCTTGAGTTCGTCTGAAGGGCCGGTGTCAGCAGTGACGGTCTCAGGTTCCAACGCCATACCGCAGATAGGGCAGTCGCCTGGGCCTTCTCGTCGAACTTCTGGGTGCATCGGGCAAGTATAAATAGATCCCGAGGGTGCTGACGCTTGTGACTGTTTGCTTGGCTCAAGATACGCGTCAGGCTTGGCAACAAACTTATCCTGACACTTTTCTGAGCAGAAGTACCAGGTCTTACCCGCGTGGTTGGCACGATGGCGGGAAGCATGGGGATCAACGTCCATGCCACAAACAGGGTCTTTCACCTTTGTCTCGGCATGGTCTTCAGACATCGTTCATTCTCCCTGTTTGGCGAACAAGGCGCATGGCTTCGTGCTCTTCAAGATCCAAAAGAGCATCTAAGAGCTCTTTGGCTTCAGGAATTTCCGCTTTGCCGACGAGGGTTCGATAAAGATTTATTGTTTGTTCATGGAAATCAAAAACCTCTCGGCAAATGTCGTCAACACTCAGCGTAGAGTAGGGAGCATCGCAGGTACGATGTGTACGGATGGGTTTATGCTCCAAATAGTCATAAACGTAGGTTTTTAATGCTTTCGCGTCAGCAGTCTGTTCAAAGCGCGCCACAACGCGCTGCATTTCCGCTTCCTGTGCAGCTAAGTAATTGAGCAACATGCGAGCGCGTTCTTCTTCGTGTATGTCGGCGCAATGAGCGAGGCAAGCTGCAAGATGCTCGTGTAACTGGCGGGTCCAATCGATCAATTCACCAAAGGTTCTGACGTCCATTGGGTACCTCCTATAACGCTATTAACGTTAATGAGTGTGAGAGTGCTCGCCATCGTTTGAAGTGTCGCGTTTGGATAGGAAAAGCCACTCGCCGAGTAAAAGAGTAGCCATTACTACGCTGGCAACGATGAGCACTAACGGATCAGAGATGGCTTTTACCCACACAAAGCCGATTAACACGACGGCATCCAGTAGTATGGCAATGCTAGGAATGACAGGATTCGCTCCCACACTGTCCTTGAGGTGACGCAACACACCCCAGTGAATGGCTATATCCATGATCAGGTAGAAAATGATGCCTAATGCTGCGATACGGCTCAGGTCAAAAAAAGCGGTGAGCACTAAACCAAACACGATGGTGTACACCAGCGTGTGCTTTTGCACACTTCCCGGCATATGAAAATGGCGGTGAGGAACCAATTTCATTTCTGTCAGCATGGCGAGCATGCGTGAAACGGCGAAGACGCTGGCAATGATCCCGCCCGCCGTTGCCAGCATGGCGAGAATGACGGTAAACGCAACTGCCGCTTCACCCAGTGCGGGTCGGGCAGCGGCGGCCAGGGAGTAGTCCTGTGTTTCGATAATTTCAGGCAAAGATAGGTTGCTGGCAACGGCAAAGCCGACAAGGGCATAGATCACCACGCATAGGGCAATCGAAATTGTGATAGCTTTGCCAAGATTCCGCTTAGGGTCTTTAAGTTCCGAACCACTATTGGTAATCGTCGTGAAGCCTTTAAATGCCAGTATGCCGAGCGCCGTGGCACCTAAAAAGCCCGTTATCGTAGGTGTTGGTGCATCGTTGCCAGAGCCCATCTCGATAGAGTCAGCGATAAACACGCCGACAATACCAAATACTATAATGCCGCCTATTTTGATAAATCCGAGCACCGAGGCGACGCCTTCGATCAAGCGGTTGGCGGATAAATTGATCAAGAAGGCTGTTAACAGTAAGCCGACCCCGAGTAGGGGCACAAATAGTGAACGGTTCCCCAGGTCAAACAATTCAAGCGTATAAGAGCCAAACGTTCTCGCCAGAAAACTCTGTGCGATCACCATGGAAAAATACATCAGGAGCGCGTGAAAAGCGGTGGGAAGCGTTGGGCCATACGCTTTCTGTAAATACATGCCAATCCCACCTGCCGAAGGGAAGGTATTGGACATTTTAACGTAAGAGTAAGCGCTGAAAGAGACAACGACGGCAGCAGCTAGAAAAGCCAGAGGAAATAGCCGACCAGTCATTTCGGCCATTTGGCCGGTTAGCGCAAATATACCGGCCCCAATCATTACGCCGGTGCCTAATGCAACGGCACCGACCAACGAAAGACTGTTTTCTTGATATTGTGGCGTTCTATCCTGCTCAGCCATATAAATTACTCCTAGCATGGATGACTTGTTTGAACGCAACCTGCTCAAGTGCTTCGGAAAAAGCAGGCAATAATTATCCAATCAGCATCCGCAGCGGCATCCACAGTCCCATTCCCATCATCACAAGGTTTTCGGTAAGCGATACAAAGCCTAATGGCACGTTGCTGTTGCCGCCGACACAGGCGCACTTAAGTTCACGTTTTTCGATGTATACCGCTTTAAAAACAGAAACGGCCCCCACGGTGCCGACGAATAGCGCCAGTGGCGCGGCCAGCCAGATAAGCGTGCCCGCCAGCATCAACAGCCCCGCCAGCGTCTCGGCGTAGGGGTAAACGTAACTGTAGGGGACGTGGCGCTGGGCGAGCAGGTCATAGTTAAGAAACATAGTGCTAAAGCTTTCTACGTCCTGTAGCTTTTGCAGACCCAGGAGCACCATCGCCGTGGCAACGGCGTACTCCGGCATACGCGCAGTGAATAGCGTGCCCTGCGCCGCCCAACTGATGGCAAAGCCGATGAGCAGTGCGGTGGCGAAAATTGCTAATACCGGGCGATAGGTAGTGGCCTTCGGATCAGGAACGCTCATTCCCAGGTGCTTACGGAGCTCTTCATAGCCGCCAATACGTACATCGCCCAGGTATACCTGCGGAGTCGTGTCGACGTTTTCCTGTTCTTTAAATGCGTCGATCTCTTCTCGCGAAGTCAACAGGTTATCGTCTACCTTAAAGCCCTTGCGCTCGAGCAGGTCGACAGTTTTCAAGCCAAACGGACACATATGCTCTGAAGTTTTCATCCGATAAACGCGAGCGGTGGAGTGTGTGGTTGATACCATCATTAGCCTCTTGGTTATTTACTAACACCATATTGCTTACCTAATAACCTAGAACCTATGTGCCACCTTTAGGTCAAATATGTGGCGCTAAAGACGTTTATCATCAGCATCCCAAGCTTTCGGTGGCGCGAGTTATAAAGTGCTTAATGATTTAGAACATTAACCGGACGTCCGCAACCACACCGGTGTCTGCGGGACTATTCGCGTCAACCTGAAATGAGCCTGTACCGAGAGTCTTCTAATGACCTGCGTCAACAAAGCATCGTTAAACATAATGGCGAACTTGACCTCCGTGTCACACACAGGTTGTAAGCTTTAGCTGTGTAATAAGCATGTTTATATTTTGCTAAAATGCTCTTAGGAGTTTCGCCATGATGAACGCAGACTGTTTTGCCTTTATGAGCTCTTTGGGCTGGGTAGGCTGGTTAATGCCTCTGACATTTTTATTGCTGACGGGGCTTGGGATCGCGTCGCTTACGAAATACCTTTTTAGTCGTTCTCATCAAGGAGGCCATGCATGAGCCGTTTAACGACATCACTATTTTTATCTGGCGCACTGGTTCTGGGGGCGACCTCGGCCCATGCGGCACTGCCTGACGTGGCCACACTGTATAAAAATCCTCAGTGCGGCTGCTGTGACGCTTATGCGCGCCATCTTGAAGAACTCGGCGTAGACGTAACGATTATTGATGACGTAGAGCTGGGTGATATCAAGCATCAAGCGGGTGTGCCCTATGGCCTGGGGTCGTGCCATACCATCGAGATGGGCGAGTATTGGATTGAAGGCCATGTTCCGATGGAAGCCCTGCAGGCGCTGTTTGAGCAACAGCCTGATATTGACGGAATTGGCTTGGCGGGTATGCCCATTGGTACGCCGGGCATGCCTGGGCCGCAGGAAGAACCCTACGAGGTTTATAGCTTTACCGATCAGCAAGATGAGCCGTTTATGACGCTGGCGCCGTAATGCTGTGCTCCTCCGGCGTGTCGATATCGATAAGCGTGCCGTTGTCCTGCACGGCATACTCTCGGTAGCGCGCCGCGTGGCGACGAATAATGTCTTTGGCACCGGCATCGCCGCTTAACGATTGAAGGGCTGGCCATAGTGAACGTCCGAATATAACCGGATGGCCTGGTTGGCCTTTGAAGCAGGGCCTCACAATGGTGTCGTGAGTGGCTAGCTGCGGTAGCGCGGATAGCGTGTCTCGCTGAAGGTAGGGCATATCGCCCAATAAAATCGCGACTGCTTCCACGCTATTGAGGCGAGGATCATTGCCAAGCTCCGTTACCGCCTCGGCCAGACTTGAACCCAGGCCACGGCGCGCCTGACAAATGCGAATAAGCGGCGTGCCTTCGGCAAGCCCTAAAAGGCCCGCGTCGTCCTCTTCGCGGATCGCCACGCGCAGCAGTGGAAAGGCTTGCTCGGCGTTGGTGACGCTGGCAGCTAACAGTGTTCGTCCATCAACCAGGCACGCGCAGCGCTTGTCGCGCTCGCCAAACCGGCGCGAGTAACCGGCGGCCATGACCAATGCGACAACGTTGCTAGAGCTCATCGAGACCGCTCATTGAGATAGCTCATTGAGATAACTCATTGATAGTTTTTCCGTGCTGCACCCGCACGATATCCGCCATAACAGCGAGGGCGATCTCAGCCGGGGTCTTGCTTCCCAGTGCTAGGCCAATCGGCATATGCAGGCGGCCGACTTCCTCTTCGGTTAACCCCCCAGAGCGAATCAACCGCTCAGCTCGGGCAGTCGATGTGCGCCTTGAACCCATCACGCCGATATAGAAAGCGGACGTGCGGACGGCTTCCATCATGGCTAAATCATCAATACGCGGGTCGTGAGTGAGCGCCACAACCGCCGTTGCGCTATGGCAAGCGCCGGAGGCGATGTACAGCGAGGGCAGTAACGCTTTGACGGTCACCCCTGGCACTGAAAAATCTGAGCAGGCCGCCTCGTCTGGATCGCAGACGATCACTTCAAACCCCAGAGTGGTGGCAAAGGCGGCACAAGGGGCGGAAATGGGCGAAATGCCGGCAATAATGAGCCGTCTGGCCGGAGCAATCCGCATTTGAACAACATCTTGCCGATCATGTTCTTGCTCATCGTAGGGTTGACCATCCAGACGAACCACGCGAGGGCCGAGCGTGACATCCTCACTGAAGAAGTGCTCTCCTGTGGATAAATTCACGTTACGCATCAAACGGTGATTGCCATGAAGGGTCGCTAGCAGGGTGGCCAAGTGCTCCTGGGTGTCAGCTGTCGAGCGCAGGCGTTCGATTAACACTTCTAAAACACCGCCACAGGGAAGCGCAATATGCGCGCCTTGGGTATCGTCGGGATCACCATAGCGTGTCACTGTTATTGGGCGATCGTATTCTCCCTCACCGAGACGCTTTATAAAGTCATCCTCTACACAGCCACCCGAAAGCGAACCGATGCGCTTGCCCTCTTGGCTGACGACCATCCAAGAGCCCGGCGCGCGCGGCGAAGAGCCAAATGTGGCGAGCACGGTACACAGCCAAATCGTTTTCCCTTGCTGAGACCACTTAAGCGCTTGCTCGATCACTTGCCGATCCAAATGCTGCATTTATAACGCTTCCAATAGTTAGCAAACGGCATCCATTGCCTGTTTTGGCGTGGGCATAAGACTTATAGCCTAGCGTAGCAACAGCGTGTACAGCGGATGTAATAGATCTTTTTTTCAGAACCTTTATGCCCGAAAGCCGGGTTGCTCACCTCAATCATGACTATGCTGAAGGCGTTACGACATTCATAAAGCGACAGCAATGAGCAGGGAAGGCACATTATGAACCCACCTAATAGCGCTGAAGGGCGTCGCGAAACCGCGAAGAATGGCGCGGAGCGCTCGAACGTCTCTTTAGTAGTCAATGGAGCAAAGCACCAGCTTGAACTGGATAACCGAACGACGCTGCTGGATGCTTTACGTGAACACTTAAAACTCACTGGCACCAAGAAGGGCTGCGACCACGGACAGTGCGGCGCTTGCACGGTGTCGGTGAATGGCGAGCGGATTAACGCCTGCCTGACGCTAGCAGTCATGCATGAAGGCGATGACGTTGCGACCATCGAAGGGTTGGGAGAGCCCGACCATCTTGATCCCATGCAGCAAGCTTTCCTCGATCATGACGCCTTCCAGTGCGGCTACTGCACGCCGGGCCAGATCTGTTCAGCAAAGGCAGTACTCGAGGAGATGCGAGCGGATCTTCCCAGCCATGTAACGAAGGATCTCACCGCACCTATTGAGGTGACCGACGCCGAGATTCGCGAGCGGATGTCGGGCAATCTTTGCCGCTGCGGCGCTTACGCCAATATTTTAAAAGCCATTAACCAGGTGGCGGAGGAGCACGCATGAGAGCCTTCTCCTATGAACGCGTATCAGATCCCGCCCAGGCGGCCGCCCGTGCCGCCGAAGTGCCTGGCGCCAAATTTATTGCCGGTGGCACCAACCTGCTTGATTTGATGAAGTACGAGATTGAAACCCCTCTGCATTTGATTGATGTAACGGGTACTGGGCTCAACGCCATTACGCTCACCCCCAGCGGCGGTTTGCGTGTCGGGGCGTTGGTCAGCAATAGCGCGCTGGCCGCCGACCACCGAATTCGTCGCGACTATGCGGTGCTCAGCCGAGCCCTTGTCTCGGGCGCATCGGGCCAGCTTCGCAATAAAGCCACTACCGGCGGTAATCTGCTCCAGCGCACGCGCTGCCCCTATTTTTACGACACCGGCATGCCCTGCAATAAGCGCTCGCCTGGGGCCGGCTGTGCGGCACTCGGCGAAGGCGCCAGCTCGCGTGGGCTGGGTGTTATCGGCACCTCAGAGGCGTGTATTGCCACTCATCCCTCGGACATGGCCGTTGCGCTCAGGGTATTAGATGCCGAAGTGGAAACCGTCACGCCTAGTGGAGAGACGTGGCGCAAACCGCTTGATGCGTTTTACCAACTGCCCGGTGACACTCCCGAGGTAGAAAACACCCTGGAGGCGGGCGAAATGATTACCGCCGTTGAGCTGCCCGCGCCGGTTGGAGGCCGCCACGCCTATTTTAAGGTGCGTGACCGGGCCTCTTACGCCTTCGCGCTGGTCTCTGTTGCGCTTATCCAAACGCCGGATGGCAGCGGCCGTGTCGCGCTTGGCGGCGTGGCCCCCAAGCCTTGGCGCCGTGACGACGCCGATGCGGCGTTGCCTCAGGGAGCTTCAGTGGTCATGAGCCGATTACTGGACGGCGCCCGCCCGACCCAAGACAACGCTTATAAGCTTACCCTGGCAGAGCGAACGCTTGCCGCGCTGCTGGCTCAGGAGTGACCCATGGACTTTAATCAATCAGCGGAAGATAACCTGTTCGATCGCGCCCGGATTATCGGCAAACCCCATGCGCGAATCGACGGCACTCTCAAGGTAATGGGCCGTGCGCCCTACGCTTATGAGCGTCACGACGTTGTGGCAAACCAACTGGTGGGCTATCCCCTGTGCGCGACTATTGCCAAGGGTCGAATCACCCATATGGATGCATCGGCTGCCCGTGCGGCACCGGGCGTTGTGTCAGTGGTAACGACGCTAGAGATTGAGCCACTTGATCGCTCGGAAAACAACGTTGCCCGGCTGTTCGGTGGCGATAAGATTGCCCACTACCATCAGGCGATCGCGGTAGTGGTAGCGGATACCTTGGAGCAGGCGCGTAGCGCCGCGGCGCTGATAGATGTCAGCTATCAACAAGAGAAGGGCATCTTTGATCTTGAGGCTACCTGGGAAAAGCTGGATAGCACCGGCGAACCGCTGTCAGACGTGGGTGACGTTGAAGGCGCGTTTCAAGCGGCGGATTTCACGCTAGATGAAGTCTACCGCACCGCTTCCCAAAGCCACGCCATGATGGAACCCCACGCGTCGATCGTCGACTGGTCTGATGGCGGCCAGATGACGGTGTGGACGTCGAACCAGATGATCGAAATGAATAAACAGGCGCTGGCGACCTCCTTCAATATCGACCCCAACACAATTCGCGTCGAAAGCCCCTACGTCGGTGGTGGCTTTGGCGGGAAACTGTGGCTGCGCGCTGACGCAGTACTCGCCGCTCTCGGCTCACGCGCCTCAGGGCGGCCGGTCAAGCTGGCCTTACCGCGCCCGCTGGTGTTCAACAATGCCACCCATCGCTCTGGCACCATTCAGCGCCTTCGCATTGCTGCCGATGCCCAGGGCAAAATAACCGCCTTCGACCATTCGGCAGTTTCGCATACGCTGCCCGGCGGTAGCGGCGAGAACCCGGTCAATCAAACCCGCACTTTTTATGCTGGGGAGAGTCGTCGCGTCGCTCATCAGCCTGTTGAGATGGATCTACCCGAATCGGCGGATATGCGCGCTCCAGGCGAAGCCTCAGGGCTTGCCGTGCTGGAAATTGCCATGGATGAAATGGCGCAGAAGCTGGGCATGGATCCAGTCGATTTCAGGATACTCAACGACACCCAAGTCGACCCGGAAGCTCCCTCGAAGCCCTTTAGCGATCGTCATTATGTTGAGTGTTTACGCCAAGGCGCAGCAGCCTTTGGCTGGGATGCGCGCAACCGCACGCCAGGGGAAAAACGCGAAGGAGAGTGGTTGATCGGTCACGGTATGGCGGGCGCCTATCGCGGAGCGCCCACGCTGGATTCCGGGGCACGCGTACGTTTGCAGGGCGGGCGGCTGATCGTTGAGACCGATATGACCGATATCGGCACCGGCTCCTACACTATTCTCGCTCAGACAGCCGCTGAAACGATGGGGATTGAGCTGGACGCCGTTGAGGTTCGGCTGGGTAACAGTGCCTATCCCACTTCTTCCGGGTCGGGTGGGCAGTTTGGCGCTACTAGCTCAACCGCGGGTGTTTATGCGGCCTGTGTGGCGCTCCAAGAACAGATCGCCAAGCGCTTAGGTGTTGAAAAGCCGCGCTTTGAAAACAGCCGCGTGCTAGCTGACGATACTGACTTGGCGCTTGCCGATGTGGCAGATGGTGAAGAGCTCGTCGCCGAAGATACGATCCACTTTGGCGACTTTAAAGACGACATGCAGATTGGCACCTTTGGTGCGCATTTCATTGAGGTCGGCGTGCATGCCTATACCGGCGAAACGCGTGTTCGGCGTATGCTCGCGGTGTGTGATGCAGGTCGCATCCTAAATCCGATCACCGCGCGTAGCCAAGTGCTCGGCGGTATGACGATGGGCGTGGGTGCTGCTTTGTCGGAGGGGTTAACCGTTGACCTTGAGCGCGGTTTCTTTGTTAATCACGACCTTGCCAGTTACGAGGTGGCGGTTCACGCCGATATTCCCGATCAGGAGGTTATTTTTCTGGATACTACGGATGCGGCTTCATCGCCCCTAAAAGCCAAAGGGGTCGGTGAGCTTGGTATCTGCGGCGTGGCGGCAGCTATCGCCAACGCGGTCTATAACGCCACCGGCGTTCGGGTGCGTGAGTACCCGCTGACGCTTGATCGGTTAATTGACCAGCTCCCGGAGGCCATGTCTACTGATTGAAGCCAGGGATACAACTCCAACGCTTTATTGAAGCATTAGTTGTGAAGCTGGTCGCTACGCGATTTTATAATGCTGATTAAGGCGTCAAACCGTGGGTGAGGCAATCAGCATTGGCTTCTCGGTGGTAGACGAAGAGAGCGGGAGTGTGAACCCACTGACGGTGTTCATCATCTTGTCAGCGGTGACCGATAGCTGTTCTGCCATGCTGTGGGAGTTTTCAACCGCCGCACGGGAGAGCTCCAGGGCATTGTAAATTTCGTTAACGCTTTGCTCGAGCTCTTCAACGCCTTGACGCTGCTGGCTAATTGCGCTTTCAGAATTGTTTAAACGCATGGCGACCTGCTCAAAGCTTTGAATAAGTGTCCGAGTCGTCTCCGCAATGGTGGAGGTTTGTTTAACCCCCAGTAACACTTGGTCGGTGGTGGCCGCAATGGTATGGCGGATCTGAGTAGCAGTTGTTTGGGTATTTTTCGACAAGTTACGCACTTCGTTAGCAACCACGGCGAAGCCACGGCCGTGTTCACCAGCTCTTGCCGCTTCAACGGACGCGTTTAATGCGAGAAGGTTGGTTTGAAATGTGATGTTATCAATTTCGCCAAGCATTTCTTGGATAGCTTTGGAGTGCTTATCAAGTAGCCGCATCATTTCGCCCATTTCCTCGACTTGCTTGCCGTTTTGTCGAGCAATTTTCTCAGCATCGTTGGCCAGTTGACGTATATGTTGAGATTCTTTGGCGGTTTCCCGAGTCGTGGCTGCGAGTTCCGTCGTGCTAGTGGATATGCGCTCGGTTTGACTGCTGTTACGGGACGTTTGAGTGCGTAGTTGCTCTTGAGCAACAAAAAGCTGCTTACTGTAGTCCATAACGTGGCTTGCTGCGGTTTGTGTTTTTCGCAGGCTATCCGCTACCTGGTCGCGCATTTGTACGATTGCCGAGACTCCGGGCAATTGCTGTTCTTTTCTGCTGAAGGCAACGTCCAAGTTTCCGCTACCGGCGGCAACGGCAAAGCGAGTGACGTGAAGCCCTTCTTGCACCATGCTTTCCAGCACTTTTGCCAAATAGCCAAGAATAACGACTTGGACAACCACGGCGCCGCCGTGCATAAGTAAGCAATAAAGTAAATCGACAGGGCTGTGGGTTATCGTCCCCTCTTCCATGACATGCATGTCACCCATGCTCACGTAAAGCTGAACGATCCCCTGATACTGAAGCCAAGTAAACAGTGCATGGTGAAAGGCGATTACCAAACCGCCAAAAGCAATAACCCTCCAGTCGCTATAAAGGATTAAAACAGAGAGCAAGATAAAGATGCCAAAGTGGGCTTCGATTATGCCACCGCTTTGTTCGATCAATACGGCCGACCAGACCATCATTACAGCGGCTTTGACGAATCCGTTAGCAATGTGGCCTGGTAATTTATGCTGGAGAATATAGGTAAGCGATAGAGTGGCAGCACTTACCACCGCTACTAACATCAGCGTTTGGGTAAAAAAGCTAATCACCAAGCATAATAAAACGACAAACCCTAGTGGCCACCACATGAGTCTGTCGGTACGCGCAATATGGTTCGAAAAAGAGGCGTCTGGCATTATTATATTTTCCTTGCTTTGCAGCGGAAAGGATTTGCTGAGAGGGCAATACCCTATCGACATTTTTTAAAATAACTTTATGGAGTTTTACTAAATATAAGCAGTTTTTTTCTATAGTTAGCACTGTCGTCGTAAGATTAATGGAATTTTTATTCTTTGAGCAGTTAGTTAACAATTCTTCACTATTTGTTGTTGCTTATATTTTGATATAAGGATAACTAATAAATCATCCTCGCTTAGCAGGCTATTCATATTTGGAAGAGGTAGATGCCATCAAGGCTTAGGCATTCTTTGGTAGCGCATAGCTAGTGGTGACATGGACGACTGGGTGTACTTCATCACTGACCGAGAAAATCTGCACTTCTCCGACCGCTAAACGTCGACCAAGCTTGATCAATTTGGCGTGGGCGATAATATCGTGATCTCCGGAGGCGGCACGCAGGAAGTGGCAGTTTAAATCGCTTGTCACCGCCATGGGTTCGGGGCCGATCTGTGCCAAGATCGCCACATACATAGCCACATCCGCAAAACCCATCATGGTGGGCCCGGAAATCCGCGGGCCAGGGCGCAGATGCTCGTTGCCGATCTTCAAGCGCATGGTAGCCGTCATGTCGCCCACGCTCTCTATCTTGCCCATCCGCTGGGGGAAAACTTCATCCAGAAAGTGCTCGATTTGTTCGGCGGTCATTACGGTCATTATTATTTTCCTTTATAAAAAAGCCCCGAGGTATGAGCCTCGAGGCTGATTACACCGTAAAACGATCTTACTTCGCTTTATGCACCTGACGCCACTCGTGCAGTAGCGGCTCGGTGTAGCCGGAAGGTTGTACGCGGCCTTTGAAGATCAGATCAGAGGCGGCCTTGAAAGCCGTGGAACCTTCAAAATCAGCGCTCATGGCGGTGTAGGTGGGGTCGCCGGCGTTCTGCTCGTCGACTACCTTGGCCATGCGCTTGAGGGTCTCTTCCACCCGCGGTGCGTCAACAATGCCGTGGTGTAGCCAGTTGGCAATGTGCTGGCTGGATATACGCAGCGTGGCACGATCTTCCATCAGGCCCACGTTGTGAATATCCGGCACTTTCGAGCAACCTACGCCGTGTTCTACCCAACGTACTACGTAGCCGAGAATACCCTGGCAGTTGTTATCCAGCTCCTGCTGCTTCTCTTCATCCGACCAGTTGGCGTTTTCCGCCACCGGCACGGTGAGTAGGTCATCCAGGTAATCGGGCTCGCCCAGCTCTTCCAGCTCGCGTTGAACGTCGGTGACATTCACCTGATGGTAGTGCAGTGCGTGCAGCGCAGCAGCCGTGGGCGAAGGAACCCAAGCGGTGTTGGCACCGGCTTTCGGATGGCCGATTTTCTGCTCCAGCATGTTGTGCATCAGGTCAGGCATGGCCCACATGCCTTTACCGATCTGGGCACGACCGCGCAGACCGCAAGCAAGACCCACTTGCACGTTGCTCTTCTCGTAGGCCTGAATCCAAGCGGCGCCTTTCATATCGCCCTTGCGCACCATGGGGCCCGCTTCCATAGCGGTGTGCATTTCGTCGCCGGTACGGTCGAGGAAGCCGGTGTTGATAAACGCCACCCGCGAAGCCGCTTCAGCGATACACGCCTTGAGGTTAACGGTGGTACGGCGTTCTTCGTCCATGATACCCATTTTCAGAGTGTCGCGGCTCATGCCCAGAATGTCTTCGACACGACCAAACAGCTCGTTGGCGAAGGCGACTTCTTTAGGGCCGTGCATCTTCGGCTTAACGATGTAAACCGAACCGGTGCGCGAGTTGCGCGGCTGGTCGGCGTCTTTCTTCAGATCGTGCAGCGCGAGCAGTGAAGTGACCACCGCATCAAGAATACCTTCCGGTAGCTCGTTGCCTTTCTCATCCAAAATCGCCGGTGTGGTCATTAAGTGACCCACATTCCGCACGAACATCAGCGAACGACCGGGCAGCGTCACGCTACCGCCATCGGTGGTCTGCCAGGTGCGGTCGGCGTTAAGTTTACGGGTAAACGTCTTGCCGCCTTTTTCGATCTTCTCTTCTAGATCGCCCTTCATCAGGCCCAGCCAGTTGCTGTAAACACCGATCTTGTCTTCTGAATCCACGGCGGCAACGGAGTCTTCGCAATCCATGATGGCGGTCAGGGCTGCTTCCACCACGACGTCTTTTACGCCAGCCGGATCGGTTTTGCCGATAGAGTCGTTGGGATCGATCTGGATTTCCAGGTGCAGGCCGTTGTTACCCAACAGAATCGCGTCGGGTTTGGCCGCTTCACCGGTAAAACCAATCAGCTTGCCGGAATCCTTAAGACCCGTCTCACGTCCACCTTCCAGCGACACCACCAAGTGCTCATCACGAATGGCGTATTTCACCGCATCACGGTGCGAGCCAGTCGCCAGTGGGGCTGCGCGGTCAAGCACGCCGCGGGCGTAGGCGATCACTTTGGCACCACGTTTCGGGTTGAAGCTGGTGCCTTTTTCTGCGCCATCCTCTTCGGAAATCGCATCGGTGCCGTACAGGGCGTCGTAAAGGCTGCCCCAGCGCGCGTTAGCCGCATTCAGCGCATAGCGTGCGTTGCTCACCGGTACAACCAGCTGCGGGCCTGCCTGAACGGCTACTTCACGGTCAACGTTGGCAGTGGTTGCTTTGACGTTAGCCGGAGCTTCAGCCAAGTAGCCGACCTCTTTCAAGAAGCGGCGGTATCCCGGCATATCGGTAACTGGGCCGGGGTTTTCACGGTGCCACGCATCAAGTTTCTCTTGCAGCGTGTCGCGCTCTTCCAGCAATTGACGGTTTTTAGGTGTCAAATCGTGAAACAGGGCATCCACACCGGCCCAAAAGGCGTTTTCATCAACACCTGTTCCCGGTAGCGCCTGCTCATTTATAAAACGATCTAAATCGGCTGCCACTTGTAAACGGTGGCGCGTGATACGCTCGCTCATGGGGTTTCTCCTGTGAGGATGCCCGTGGGTAATGTGTTTGCCACGGTCAGAGTAGAATGTATTTATGGAAAATAATTCCACACCTGCCCGGGCATGTAAACAGCGTAGACCTTAATGCGGTAAAATGCTCGACCAAATGACTAGGGATTAGGGTTTGGGAGCGTGACCCTTCTGTCGCGCCTAGGCCACGGAAAATGGCGTTATGGAGAAACAACGATGCGTGATTTCCAACATCTGGAAGGCTTGTTTCGCCACACCTCGGGCGATACCGCCCTTAGCCGTCTGATGCCCGGGGAAATATTGGCCGATGCTATGCAAGGCTATTTCCACCACTATGGCTTAGAAGCACTGCTGTTAGATACCAGTGAAGTGCATGCAGGCTTTATCGATACGGGTCGCTTTGCGCTTTGGTGCCAGGTGTGGAGCCCGCCGCGGCCGGTGGGCACCGCTTTTGTGGTACACGGCTATTTCGATCATATGGGTTTATATCGCCATTTGCTTGAACGACTGCTGGCTAAAGGTTGGCGAGTGGTGCTGTGGGATCTTCCCGGCCACGGCCTCTCCAGCGGAGCGCGGGCGGAAATAGAAGATTTCGCTGATTATCAGCACTGCCTGACCCATTTGCAGAACACCCTAAAGAGCCAAGGCATGGCACCTGCGCCGTGGCTGGGCGTGGGCCAGAGCACCGGTGGGGCGATTCTGGCCACCGATGCGCTCACCCGCCGTGAGGCTGCCGGTTGGTCCGGCCTAGTGCTGTTGGCTCCCTTGGTGCGCCCTTGGGGCTGGAACCAAACGAGCTGGCTACATTTAATTGCCAGCCCGTTTGTAAAAGAGCTGCCGCGTAAATATCGCCCCAACTCTACCGACGAGCAGTTCACCGAGTTTCTACGTGAGGGTGACCCGCTACAGCCTGAGCGCTTGAGCGTTGCCTGGGTGAGCGCTATGCGCCGCTGGATGCCGCGACTACTGGCGCAGGACCCCAGTCAATTACCTACGCTGATTTTACAGGGCGAACAGGACGTAACCGTCGACTGGGAATGGAATTTAGCGATTTTGACTGATAAATTCCCCAACGCTGAAATTCATCGTCATCCCGAGGCACGCCACCACTTAGTCAATGAAGCGGCACCCATTCGCCACGTTTTATTTCATGCCTTGGATGGATTTGTCGATCAAATCGGCAAACCACCAAGAGTGATGTAGCGGGGTAGGCGTTAGCTTAAATTGTAGCGTCTGTTTCTTTCCCGGTTCCCTTCCCATCACCTATGCGCGTGCCTCGATCTCACGGCCCTTATATTGCAATGCATTGATCGCAATGCATTAAGAGGCCGCGCAAAAGAAATGTCGACTTTTACTTCGCTTAAGCAAGCAGCCTACCTTGTTGTTATAGAAATATCGCCCTAAATGTTACGAAGTGTAGCTTAGGGGTGTAGAAATTTAATTATGCTTTTAGGTTGTTTAAATTAATCTGACGCATGATTAACTTCATTAAATATGCTCAAAATACAGTTTTTCCAGGAAAGGGTTGGATTTTTTGATACTCCACGATTATTTACCTTAAGTATGTTCACGCTTTACAGGGTTATTAATGTAAGGAACTGTGAAGTAGTGTTCTAGTTGACTTGAACAAGCAACAAAAAATGTCGAAACCGCAAAGGTGGAATGAAAGGAATCGTTGGCGTTAAACATGCAGTAGAAATTATTAGTTTTGTTCTCAATAAGTTGAGGCAATTTAAGCTTTACGGATATAGCTTTGGGCCAGCTGCAACTGGGGGTTGGTAGAAGAGTCAGACGGGTTTTTCAATTTTAGTCTTTTAGGTGTTGGCAAGTTATAGGTGGCCAATACAGGGAAGCAGCTAAATGTTTGCCATTAAAAAGCTTTTTGGGCTGACAAGACGTAGAAAGCAGGTGATCCAGCTCTTCGTCGATACCTTTTTGATCGTTGTTAGCTTTTTGCTGGCAATGCTCTTGAGGTTAGGTTCGTTAACTTTTTTGTCTGATGATTCGGTATGGCTTGCTCTACCCGTCATGATTCCTGTCAGCTTGTTTATTTTTATGCGCTTAGGTTTTTATCGCTCCATCGTGCGCTATATGGGCGTTACAGCTCTGCAAGCGCTGTCAGCAGGTGTCTTGTGTTCGGCATTAACGCTATACATTGTCAGCATGGTACTGAACCTGCCAGTGCCAAGGTCTGTCCCTTTCATTTATACAATGTTGGCATTTATTACCATTGGCGGCGTACGTTTGGCATTGCGGCTAATGTATCAGCGTGGGCAGCAGCTACAAAAAACCCGTGTGCTCATTTATGGCGCCGGTGCGGCTGGGCATCAGCTGGTAGTTTCTCTTCGCAATGGACGCGATTACGAACCTATCGGCTTTGTCGATTATGACCCTCTGCTTCAAGGTACTTTTGTGCAGGGTTTAAGAGTTTACAGCCCAGCATCGACCCCAAAATTAATCGAATATTTCGGGGTGGAAAAGTTTTTGTTGGCTATTCCAGAAGCGACGAGGGCAAGGCGTCAAGAGATTATTAAGTCTATTGGGCCTTTATCGATACCGGTACAAACAATTCCTGATATGGATGACATTGTTTCGGGTAAAGCAAAATTTAATGAGCTGCACGATGTTCGTATTGAGGATCTATTAGGTCGTGACCCTGTGCCCCCGGATCCGACATTAATGGGTGCTAACATTACGCATAAATCGGTCATGGTGACTGGCGCTGGAGGTTCAATTGGTAGCGAACTATGTCGTCAAATTATTCGCTTGCTCCCAAAGCGGTTAATTATCGTCGATTCATCTGAATACTCGTTGTATCGGATCGATCAAGACCTTGCGCGTTTAATTGAGTGCGAAAATCTTGATGTTGATATTAAGCCAGCGCTTGCCTCTGTGCGTAATGGCGATGTTATTTCCCGTCTAATTCGTACGTTTGAAATCGATACTATTTATCATGCTGCAGCGTACAAGCATGTCCCGTTGGTTGAGTTTAATCCCGCCGAGGGGGTTTTAAATAACGTCTTTGGTACTATGGAAGTTGCTAAGGCAGCGGTTAAAGAAGGCGTGGAATCGTTTGTGTTGGTCTCTACAGATAAAGCAGTACGGCCAACGAATGTAATGGGTGCTAGTAAGCGCATAGCAGAGTTAGTTTGCCAGGCATATGCTGCTGAACAAACTATTACACGTTTTTCAATGGTACGTTTTGGCAACGTGTTGGGTTCATCAGGTTCAGTCGTTCCTCTTTTTCTAAAACAAATTGAGAAAGGCGGCCCGATCACCGTTACACACCCAGATATTACCCGTTACTTCATGACCATTCCTGAAGCTGCCCAGCTTGTGATTCAAGCTAGTGGTATGGCGACTGGAGGCGATGTATTTGTTCTGGATATGGGCAAGCCCGTTAAGATTGTAGAGCTTGCAACGAGCATGGTGAAACTGTCGGGATTGAGCTATCGCTTTGTTTCCGCTTCTGGTGATGGAAAAAAAGCTGGCGATGGGAAAATAGAAGAACCAGTTGATAAAAAAGGTGAAATTACTATTTGCTTTACTGGGTTGCGCCCAGGCGAAAAGTTATATGAAGAATTGCTAGCAACGGGCAGTGCAAAGAAAACGCGGCATCCTAGAATAATGACGGCTTCAGAAGACTGTTTGCCTTGGATCGAGCTTGAGCCTTTACTGACTCATTTAGAAGCTGCTTGCAAGAGTCAGAATGCTATTAAAATACGTGAAATCCTCATTGATGCACCTGCAGCTTACCAACCGCAGTCAGGGATTGTGGATCATTTATGGTTGGCCGCTGGTGGCATCCCTCATGTCGTAACAAAATCGCCTACTCCTTTCCGTTCTGAAAGCACCGCTGACTACAGTGTAACAAGCAGTGTTAGCCAGACTGTGGTGGGGACAAGTCAACGTTAATGAATAAGATGATACTAACGAGTAGTGTTCAGCCATAACTATTAACAATAACAGATTGCATTAGTGCTTAGTTGATGAAAAATGTAGTCCTGAATAAGTAATTTTGTAAAAGCTTTGCCTTATTTGAAGCTTGCTGCGGCTATTTTTTAGCGTGGATTAACTTACACTGAAAAATAGATATTAGATTATCCGGCTTCGAGATGCGCCCTTAGTATCTCGGGGCGGTAGCGTGTCTAAAAATTTCAGGACATAGCTAAAGTTAGCAATACAAGATAAAACAGGCCGAGTGCTGAGCCTAGGACTAAGATCAGGCAGCGTTTTTTATTCAAATCCGCTTAGGTAATCGTTGTCATGAGAAAGCTAATTATTGTTCGTTTTCTAGTTGTGGCTTCGATTGCCTTGCTAATAGCTGGCTGTTCTTTATCGCCGGGCGGCCATATTAATTACGAGGCTCCAGAACCGCCAGATCTAACCCAGATAGTTGATATTCTGCCTATCACGCCAGAATTAGTATGGGCGCAGGAATCCCAGGAGAGGCGGGTTCATCCGGTTACTGAAGAGCTGCGTGCCGAGCTTGCAGATTATGAATATACAGTGGGAGCAGGCGATGTACTCAGTATTGTGGTTTACGACCACCCAGAGCTGACCATTCCCACAGGTGGCGAGCGTAGCGCTGTCGAGGCTGGCAACATAGTGCGTTCAGATGGCACTATTTTTTATCCCTTCATAGGACGGGTGAATGTCGCGGGGAAAACCACAGAAGAGATTCGCCTTCAACTCACACGGGGTCTTTCAAGCTTCTTAACGGAACCGCAGATAGACGTATTTATAGCTGCATTTAATTCTAAGCGCTTCCATGTCACTGGGGCAGTTGCTTCGCCTGGATCGGTGCCAGTAACAAATGTGCCACTTACGATACTCGATGCTGTGAATGAAGTAGGCGGGCCGACAGAGAACGCTTTTTGGCATGAAATGCTTTTGTTCCGCGATGGCACAGAGGAGCGTCTGTCTCTCTTTTCCCTGCTAAGCGAAGGGGATCAACGTCAAAATCGTTTGTTACGTGATGGCGATCTTTTGCATGTGCCTAGTGCCGACAATCAAGGTGTGGCTATGTTGGGCCAAGTGCGTTCGCCCGGTAATTTACGTATGAATCGTGAGCGCCTATCACTAACCGATGCCTTATCGCGTGCGGGGGGTATCAATGAACAAACCGCTGAGCCTTCCGGTATCTTTGTGCTACGTCGTAATGAGCCTGGCGCTGCAAAACTTGCGACTGTCTATCAGCTAGATATTAGCAATGCAATTGCCTTTGCAATGGCAAGCAATTTTCAGTTAGAGCCGAAAGATGTGGTCTATGTAACCACCGCTCCGATAGCCCGCTGGAACCGTGTAGTGAGTCTTCTTTTACCTTCAATTAACTTGCCAGGTGATTTGGGTAATAGCAGTGATGGTTTAAACGACCTTCTTTAATATGACAAAACGTATCCTTGTGGTGTGTACCGGCAATATTTGTAGAAGCCCGGTTGCTGCAGCCATGTTGCAGCAGGGGGGGGGCGACATCGAAGTAGTGTCGGCAGGCCTAGGTGCGGGGAAAGGGGGCGCAGAACAGCGAATGGCGGCGCTTGCTAAAGCAGATGGTTACGACCTTAGCCAGCACCAGGCGCGACAAGTGGATCGTCAATTACTTGCTGAAGCTGATCTTGTGCTGGTAATGAGTGCCAAGCAAAGACAGCTGATAGCCCGCTCGTGGCCAGAGATGTTGGGGAAAACGTTATTGTTTGGTATGTGGCGAACTGATAAGCCAATCAATGAACGAGATATTCCAGACCCTTATCAACGGAGTGATGAGGTCTGCCAGTTTGTTTATGAGGCAATAAAATCTGCAAGTATCACCTGGCGAGAAAAGCTTAAAAACACCGGTAGTACAAGCGTGTGGTAAGTAATTTAGAGCTTTTTTTATTTATCCATTTTCATACACCCCATAAGGTGTGTACCCAAGCGTGTAGCGATAGAGCCAATGCCAGATGCAGCACAGAATAGCCCTCCTGAAGAAACGATAGATCTCAGCCGATTGTTTGGCGCGCTTTTTCGCAAAAAGTGGCTAATTATTGGCGTCACCGCCTTGTTCGCTTTTATAGGTATTGTGCATGGCATGCTGGCAACGCCTATTTATCGTGCTGATGCACTGGTGCAAGTTGAACGACGCAGTACTGTAAGCCCGTTTGGCAACGTTGATAATGTCACAGGGGTAGGATCAGAAGAGTTCAATACGTCGGCAGAGCTACAGATCCTGCAGTCTCGAATGGTGCTTGGCCAAGTAGTCGATCGAGTGGGCAGTGATCTCATCATTTCACCCGTTGAATTACCTTTGATTGGTAATTTTGTATTACGTCAAGGCATACCTCGCCCTGACTTTATGAATGGTTATCCGCATATATGGGGTAACGAAAGCATTAACGTAGCTCGTTTTAACACCCAGGACAGCAGCAGGGGTCGGAGCTTTGTGGTAGAGCGTGGGCCTAGCGACACCTACTACATAATGCAGGGTGATAGCCGTGGAGAAACGGGCACCATTGGTCAACCTGAGGTTTTCTTAGATGGTGAGCTTGAGCTCACCATTGAAAGCTTTGATGCAACTGAAGGCGCGCAGTACGTGTTGACACGACAGCACAGGACGTCGGCAATTGGTGGCATTGCAAGCCGTCTGCAAGTAGCTGAAGTGGGCGGAGCGGGTACGACAACCGGTATGATCCGCTTAATGATGTTTGGCGACGATCCTAATGAAATTACCCGAAGCCTGGACGCCGTAGCGCAGACTTTCTTAACCCAGAATATCGAACGCCAGTCTGAGCAGGCACAGCAAAGCTTACAATTTCTGCAAAGACAGGCCCCTGAACTGCGGGAGCAGCTCGATTTAGCGGAGCAAAATCTTAACGATTACCGTGCCAATTTGGACAGTGTAGACCTCAGCAGCGAGGCTCAGGCAGCTATCCAGCGTTATATAGAGCTGGATACGCGCCTTGACGAGTTAGAGTTCCAGGAAGCTGAGCTAGCCCAGCGTTTCACATCTAGCCACCCCAATTATCAGGCGCTACTACGTCAGCGGCGTCAGATTGAAAGGGACTTACAAGAACTCAATGCCAGGGTTAACGAACTGCCTGCCGCCCAGCAAGAAGTACTGAGGCGCACCCGGGATGTAGAGGTGACTCAAGCGATATACGTTAATATTTTAAACAAAGTGCAAGAGCTAGAAGTGGCCCGTGCAGGTACTATCGGCAATATTCGAATCATTGATAGTGCTGTGCTTAATGGACAAGTTGCTCCTAATGTAGTGCGAATTTTTTTACTCTACACCATTTTAGGCATACTTCTGATTATCGGTTATATCGTACTGAAGGAGTTGCTGAAGCGGGGCATTGAGTCACCAGAACAAATTGAAAGCGCGGGCCTAACCGTCTATGCCACGGTGCCGCAGTCTTCAGCACAGCGCAAACTCAACCGAGAGCTGAAACGGCGAGGCCAAAAATCTTCAAAAAGTGTGGTGAGCGGTGTACTTGCACAGAAAGATCCCATGGATCTATCCCTTGAGTCATTACGTGGTTTACGTACTAGTTTACATTTTACAATGATGGATGGGCGCAATAATCGCATTATGCTAACTGGACCCAGTCCTGGTGTAGGTAAAAGTTTTATTAGTATCAATTTAGGTGCCATTTCGGCCATGGCAGGTAAAAAAGTGCTGATTATTGATGCCGATCTTCGCAAAGGTAATTTGCATCATGCTTTTGGCCAAACTAGCACCGGCGGGCTGGTTGAGTTGCTTAGTGACGAACTAACACTTGAAGATATTATTAAGTCAACGGGTATACCTCAATATGATGTCATTACTCGCGGTGTCGCCGCTAATAACCCTTCTGAACTTCTAATGCGGACAGGTTTTGAACTAGTGTTAGAAGATTTAAGCACTATGTACGACATGGTCATTGTTGATACTCCGCCGGTACTCGCTGTAACCGATGCCTGTGTAGCAGGTAAGCATTGTGGCACTACACTGCTAGTAACTAGATTCGATCAGAACTCAGTTCGTGAAATACAAATGGCCAAGAAACGGTTAGAAGGCAGCGGCATAGAGATACAGGGTGCGATTTTGAACGGCGTTAAGATATCCTCAAGAGGCGCGTCAGGTTATTACGGATACGGTACCTACAAATATCAGTAGACTAGCCAGACGTTTAAAGGACGTTAAGCATGAAGATTCTTACAACTGGCGCGGCAGGCTTTATTGGCTTTCACACGGTCACTCGTTTATTAGAAAGAGGCGACGAGGTCGTCGGTTTTGATAATGTTAATGATTATTACGATATAAACATCAAGGAATGTCGGCTTGAGCAACTACGTAGCCTCTCGCAAAAAACAGGCACACCTTTTCATTTCATTCGTAACAACTTAGCGGATCAAGCGGCAGTAAAAGAGTGCTTTGAAAAGCATACGTTTGACCGTGTTATTCACTTGGCGGCGCAAGCGGGAGTTCGCTACTCTATCGAAAATCCGCATAGCTATGTGGAAAGCAACATTATTGCATTCACCAACGTGCTGGAAGCCTGCCGCTACGCTAAAACACCCCATTTAACGTATGCGAGCACCAGCTCTGTTTATGGTGCCAATACACACATGCCATTCTCTGAACATGATGGTGCTAATCACCCTCTTCAGTTTTATGCCGCTACTAAAAAAGCCAATGAAATGATGGCACATAGTTATAGCCATCTATTTAATCTACCTACAACCGGGCTTCGTTTCTTTACGGTATATGGTCCTTGGGGACGTCCGGATATGGCGCTGTTTAAATTCACAAAAAATATCTTAACGGATGAGCCGATCCAGGTATTCAACCACGGCAGCCATACCCGTGATTTTACGTATGTCGACGATATCGTCGAAGGTTTGATTCGCGCCAGCGATCAAGTAGCAGAAGCTAATGCAGAGTGGAGCAGTGATGATCCTGATCCTGCCACCAGTAATGCGCCCTACCGTCTTTACAACATTGGTAATAATAATCCGGTGAAGCTAAGCGCTTATATAGAAGCGCTTGAGAAAGCATTAGGTAAAACGGCCAAGCAAGATTTACTACCATTGCAGCCAGGTGATGTTCCAGACACCTATGCCGATAGCAAGGAGCTGAAAAAGGCAGTCGATTACCAACCCGCCACGCCGGTGGAAGAGGGTGTTGCAAACTTTGTTGCTTGGTACCGCGATTATTATCAGGTGTGATCGCATTGCGACCGAGCACTGTATCCGCTCGGTGGTATGACAAGGAATAGGAAAGGCATGGCATGAACGTTACTGTGTTTGGAACAGGGTACGTAGGCTTGGTACAAGGTGCCATCTTGGCTGATGTGGGGCATCACGTCATATGCGTGGATGTGGACGCTGAGAGAGTCGAGCGGTTAAACCAGGGGAACATCCCTATTTATGAGCCTGGTCTTGAATCACTGGTACGAGAGAACTACGCAGCAGGTCGGTTAGAGTTCACCACTGATGCGAGAGCAGGCGTAAAGCATGGTCAAGTTCAGTTGATTGCTGTCGGAACGCCGCCGGACGAGGATGGTTCTGCTGACCTGCAGTACGTCTTGGCAGTGGCAGGGACGATTGCGGAGCACATGGAGCGTGACCAGATCATCATCAACAAGTCCACTGTCCCAGTAGGCACTGCCGACAAAGTCAGTGCCAAGGTGACCGAAGTATTGGAAAAGCGCAATTGCAAAGACCTGTACTTTAATGTGGTCTCTAACCCGGAGTTCCTTAAGGAGGGTAGTGCGGTTGCCGACTGTCAGAAACCTGATCGGATTATCATCGGTACGGAGAATGAGGCCACAATAGAGGTGATGCGAGAGCTGTACGCGCCCTTCAATCGTAACCACGACAAGGTAATCGTCATGGACGTGAGAAGTGCAGAGCTCACCAAATATGCGGCCAACTGTATGCTGGCGACCAAGATCAGCTTCATGAACGAAATGGCAAATCTCGCCGAGCTGCTTGGCGCCGATATCGAGATGGTCCGTCAAGGCATCGGCTCCGACCCACGTGTTGGTTATCATTTCATCTACCCTGGGGTGGGCTATGGCGGATCGTGTTTTCCTAAAGATGTTCAGGCGCTGATCCGCACAGCTAGCGACATCGATTTTGACGCCAAGGTGCTCAAGGCTGTTGAAGCTCGGAACCAGGAACAGAAGACCACACTATTCACGAAGATGAATCGACACTTCGACGGGCAGCTTGCAGGCAAAACTTTTGCTCTGTGGGGGCTGTCATTTAAACCCAACACCGATGACATGCGTGAAGCGCCTAGCCGCGTGTTGATGGAAGCGCTATGGCAAGCGGGTGCTAACGTGCAGGCATACGATCCTGAAGCGATGGAAGAAGCGCAGCGTATCTATGGTACGCGTGACGACCTAACACTTTGTGGCACAAAAGAAGCCGCATTGAAGGGGGCCGATGCACTAGCCATCCTGACTGAATGGCAGAGCTTCCGCGCCCCTGACTTTGACCTCATCAAGTCTCATCTCAGCCAGCCTACACTCTTTGACGGGCGCAATATGTTCCAGCCAGCACGCATGCGTAAGCAAGGCTTTACCTACTACTCTGTGGGGCGCGATATCAAGTCGGTGTAATCACCAGTATCACGGTTATCAGAACCGCATAATTACTAGCTTGTGAAATGCAGGTTGCGCACCTTTTCTTTTTACTAAAAAGTTGACGATAGGTTTGTATGTTTAAACGTGTAAGGCGGCTTTGGAAATTGCTTGCTAGAGAGCAGCGTAAGAAGCTTCTCGGCATGCAAGTGCTCGTGGTGCTAATGGCCTTTGCCGAAGTGGCGGGCGTTGCAGCGATTGGCCCCTTCATGGCGGTGGTAGGCGATATTGGCCGCCTGGAGGGTGACGGCACACTTGCGCAGCTCTATCAGGCCAGTGGAGTGGAAAGCCCTCGGCAGTTTATTTTTTGGCTGGGGGTCACGGTAATTATAGCCCTGGCAAGTGCCGCTGCGATCTCTATTTACGTTACCTGGCGGCTGGCGCTCTATGCTGAGCAAGTCGGCGCGGAGCTATCTATCCGCCTTTTCCAGCATTATATGCAGCAGCCATGGCTTTTCCATGCCAGTGGTAGCAGCAGCCAACTGATCAACAAAATTTCCCAGGAAGCTTTGCGCGTTACCGGTAGTGTCATCCAACCGTTAATGAAGATGAATGCCAAGGGGACGCTTGCGTTGGTAATGACGACAGCGATCTTTATATTCAATCCATTAGTGGCGATGGCCGGTGTGATGCTTTTCGGCACGGCGTATTGGGTGCTTTTCCATACGGTGCGTAAGCGACTGGTACGCAATGGCAAAACTATTTCCGCCACTAGCAGAGTTCGCTTCAAACTAATGAATGAAGGTTTTGGTGGCATCAAAGATACGCTATTGCTCGGCCGTCAGGCAGATTTCAATCGGCGTTTTGAAATAACCAACCGAAAGTTTGCTAGGGCGAAAGGCGTTACAAGCGCTCTTTCCCAGGTGCCACGATACGGCATGGAACTGTTGGCCTTTGGTGCGGTGATTTTATTGGTACTCTACCTGCTAACCGCCTACGAGGGTAACTTGGGTAACATTCTGCCGATTCTCTCTATGTACGCTCTGGCGGGTTTCAAATTGCTGCCAGCCTTCCAGCAGATCTACGCCAGTCTGGCGACTATAAAAGGCAACATCGCTTCCTTTGATATATTAGAGGAGGACTTGGTGGCTAGTCAGCACGTTACACAAGCCCAACATGCCGACAAAGCAGGTAAGCTCTCGCCCAAGCAAGTCATCACCCTGGATAACATCCATTTTAGCTACCCCGGTACAGCGGAGAAAGCGCTGAGTGGCATGACGCTAGAGGTACCAGTAAATCACGTGATCGGATTGGTAGGGTCCACCGGATCAGGAAAGTCTACTGCCATCGACATCCTATTAGGCCTAATTACACCGCAATCTGGCTCGTTGAAGGTAGACGGCGAGCCGCTAAGTGGTAAGGAGCTGCGCGCTTGGCAGAATAATGTAGGCTTTGTGCCACAGAGCATTTTTCTGTCGGATGCTAGCATTCGGGAAAACATCGCTTTTGGCTTACCGCCAGAAGAAATCGATGATGAACGCGTAAAACACGCAGCCAAGATGGCCCTCTTGGATGAATTTCTGGAGAGGTTACCGAATGGGTTGGAAACGGGTGTGGGAGAGCGCGGCATTCAGCTCTCCGGGGGGCAGCGTCAGCGCATCGGCATTGCCCGTGCGCTTTACGATGATGCTGACGTGCTGGTGTTCGATGAAGCAACAAGCTCATTGGACGGCATTACCGAAAAACTAGTGATGGATGCTATTCATAATTTCGCCGGAAAGAAGACCATCATCATGATTGCGCATCGCCTGGCTACTGTAAAACAATGCGACAGTATTTACTTGTTAGCCGATGGCAAAGTTATAGACCAGGGCAGCCATGACGAGTTGGCTGCACGCAACGAAATTTTCAGGCGAATGGCAGAGCATGCATGAAGCGAGGATAGATTAACTATTACAAAGGATAGAATTACTGGCTCATCGTTATGGGCTATGTATGAAATACTTGCTCTGCACATGAGCCATGTTAGAGCTGCTATGATGATAAGGGCCATGGTATAGATGGCTTCCATATACTTTATTTTATTGGATTATCGGTACCTCAGGATTGCAATGCAGCTGACTTCTTACATCTCACTTATAAAAATTCCATAATCTAAAATACTAACTAAGTAAAATGCGAAGAAGTTAATGCGCCATATCGCTAGTGATAATTAAGTTTCTGGAGCATGACATGCCTTCCATTTCGGTAATAATACCATGCCATAACGCTGAAAAATACCTAGCCGAAGCTGTAACCTCTCTACTAAAACAAAGCTTGCCTCCTGTAGAAATTATTATTATTGATGATGATTCAGATGATGAAAGTATAACAATTGCTCGTCAGTTATCAGGCGAAAATTCTGACAAAATTAGAGTGTATTCAGAGGTATTTAGGAGTGCCCCTAAATCACGTAATTTAGGAGCGTCAGTTAGTATAGGTGATGCACTGATGTTCATGGATGCAGATGATGTTATCGGGCCAGATACACTAGAAGCTTTATCAGATGCACTGATGTTAGAACAAAATGGTGTCGCTGCTTGCCCCTGGCTTCGACTCGAAAAAATTGATGCAAGTTGGTTAGCAAAACCCCCATCGTGTGCTTTGCGTTGGCCAGGCCAAGATGCGCTTAGTGCTTGGCTAACCGGATGGTATTACCCCCCTAGTTCTATTCTATGGTCCAGAGAAGCTTTCACTAAGATAGGAGGATGGGACGAAGAAGCCACCATAAATCAAGACGGCGATATAATAATGCGTGCATTAGCACAGGGTATTCGTTTTATTGAAACTAATAAAGGTACTGCGTATTATCGAAAACTTCCATCCGGTCAAGAGTCTTTGAGTGGAAAAGGCAAAACCTTGGAAGGGTTAAAAGGGCGTATATACGTTTTAGATAAGATTGCCCGTATGCTAGACGAGTTTGATATACAGAAAAAGTATCAAGATTCGTTGAGTCGAGCGTACCGAGTTGTTGCCAATGATGCTAATAAAGTTGATAAAAAAATTCATAGTGATGCCAATTCGAAACAAAGGGCATACCAATTATTTTATTTAAAATCTTTTTTTTTAAAAAGCACTAGGTGGTGGACACGTTATTCAAAAGGCATAAGGGGAACAAAGCCTACACCTGATAATTTTTCAGAAAGAGTCGATTGGCTCAATGAGTCCGTGACTAAAGAACAAGCGGGCTCATCTGCTTTGGCTTCTGTCCTAAAAGTTAAACTACCCACGGTAAGTGTCATTATCCCTGTTTATAACAGAGCGCATTTGCTACATCGTGCTTTAGATAGTGTTGTTGCACAAACTTTCAAAGATATTGAGATTCTCGTCATAGATGATTGTTCACGCGATGACCCTTACTCAGTCATTAAAGAATATAATGATTTTCGAATTAAATATATTAGGCAAAAGGAAAACCGGGGTGTCGCTGAGGCGCGTAACCGAGGTCTTAGAGAAGCACAGGCGTCATTTGTAGCTTTTCTTGATGATGATGACGAATGGTATCCAGAAAAGATCGCTAAGCAAGTTGCGTTGTTTCAAAAATCATCCTCAGACATTGGTGTTGTATACACGGGTGTTGAAACCATATGTGACGGTGAAATAAAGGATTTGTTTTTAGCTAGTTATCGAGGAAATATTTATCCACATATGCTGGTTAAAAACCTTTTACATGCTGGAGCAAGCAGCGCTATGATAAGAAAAAATATTATAAGGAGTGTTGGGTTTTTTGATGAAACACTACCTGCAGTTGAAGACTACGATTATTGGTTGCGAATATCCAGGTTCTATAGTTTCGATTTTATTGAGGAACCTCTTGTCAGATATCACGATATTAGGACTGTTTCGACTGATACTGATGCTAGACGATCACTAAATATTCAGGCTAACCTTGAAGCACGAGATCAGTTTTATTTGAAGCATCAAGTACAGATGAGAAGAGAAGGCGTAGCTCACTTGTTCCTTACCCAAAGTGCAAACCGTCACATGACATCTCATTGGAATGATATAAAAACTGCACGGCGTCTCGCGTTAAAAGCTTTCTTCCATGCCCCCACCTCTCGAAATACTATAGTGGCATTGGTAGCGGCCTTTTTACCCCGTCAATTAGTTAATAAAATAAGAAAATTCCTTTACGGTGTTGATAGAGTGAAAAATAAAAGCAGCAATATATAGCTCTTTTTTGATATCTATCGATAATGGTTTAATCGTTAATAAAACTGATATGGGTTTATAGTTTCTTATGTCAATACTTTATTGTTTTATCATCATCTGCGATTAACCAGAAAAACATGTTTAACATAACAATTGACATCAACTACCCAAATAAAAAGTGATAAAAATGCGTGTATGCGTAATGTCTAGTATGTTTCCAATGACTTCTCAAACTTTTGTCATGCAGCATGTAACTGGACTACTGGATAATGATTACGATGTAAATGTTCTTGCACATAGGGGAATGGAAGCTGCATGGGAAAGTCTTGGATACTACCAGGAGCCGTTAAAATCGCGAGTATGGTACTATCAGGCACCCTTAAATAAAATAAACCGCATCAAAGGAATTTTAAGTCAAACTATTCACCATCTGGCTAGTGGTAATTTAAATTATCTGAAAAGTATGAACATAATGCGTTTTGGGAAAAGTTCAGTAAATCTGAACCTGCCTTACATTTATAATACAGCTCTGACTATTCAACCCGTTGATATCCTACACTGCCACTTTGGACATAATGGAGTGTTTGGCGCTTATTTAAAAAGGCTCGGGTTTGCAAAAAAACTAGTAGTAACTTTTCATGGTCATGATGTATCTGCCGCTTTACAGAATACTACCTCTAAAAATATTTATAGGCCTGTTTTTGAAGAAGCTGATTTGATTCTACCAGTAAGTGAGTTTTGGAAAAAAAAATTATTAGATATAGGGGCACCTGAATCTCGAGTTTTTGTGCATCGAGTTGGTATTGATGTTAGTCAGTTCAGTTATCGAGAACGTGTTGCGAGTTCCAGACCTTTGAAAATAATTACAACTGCAAGATTTGTAGAAAAAAAAGGACTTTCCTACGCGATTCAGGCTGTGGCGCAGGTGAAAAAAGAGCACCCTAATATTAAGTTTGATTATGATATAATTGGTGAAGGTCCTTTATCTGAAGAAATTGGGTGCTTAGTCACCTCACTTGAAATTTCTGACTGTGTAAAACTCCATGGTGCACTGCCTCATGGTGAAGTACAAAAACTACTCGCTGATGCAGATGTTTTTATATTGCCTAGTATTAAAGCCAGTAATGGTGATCAAGAAGGAATTCCTGTCTCGCTTATGGAGGCTATGGCTTCAGGAATGCCTGTTTTGTCGACATTGCATAGCGGTATTCCTGAATTAGTGGATGATGGTGTCTCAGGATATCTTGTCCCTGAGCGGGATGTTAGCGCATTAGCCCAAAAAATCGCTTATCTCGCTGAGCGACCGGAATCTTGGTCTAAACTAGGGCAAGCAGGGAGAGCCAAGGTTGAGCAGGATTATAATAAAGAACATCAAAACAATCTTCTTATTGGCATGTACCATAATATTATTGATTGAAATTGTATAATTTTAGGATATCCCTATGTACTGTAAATTTATTTTTTTGTCATAAGTTGATAGATTGGCCTAGCCTTACTTTATCTCTGGCAACATGTAGAAGGTCTTAATTTTTAAAAATATTAAAATTAAAGTATAAGCTTTCGTTAAGTGTAAAATTTAGCGGGGGAAAACTATGTTTTCAGTAATAATGCCAGTGCATAATAAAAAAGAATACGTGGTAGCAGCTATTGACTCAGTGCTGGCTCAAACATTTAGTGAGTTCGAATTAATTCTGATCGATGATTGTTCCAGTGACGGAAGCACTGAGTTAATTAAACCCTATGAGTCAGAAAAGGTGACAATACTTAGTAGAGGAACTCCTGGGCCTGGAGGCTATGCAGCTAGAAACCTGGGAGTCGATAAAGCTAAGCATCAATGGATTACATTTCTCGACGCGGATGATGTTTGGTATCCAAACCATCTTCAGACAGCATACGAATTGATTAATAAGTATCATCGCGTGAGTTTTTATAGCTTATCTAGAGAGAAAATTTTCAAAAGCAAAAAGAGTGGATTTTTTCATCCACAGGAAGAGAAAATTGAATATGATATAGCGTTGGAAAGATTTTCTCAAAAAGATATATTTCACACAAACGCGGTAGTCATCGAAAGAGAACTTTTTATTTCTGCCGGTGGGTTTCCAGCTGGGGAGTGTAAGCGAGGGGGTGATAGCGACCTTTGGCTTAGGCTGTTACTCAACTGTAATTCAATAGTGGTATCTCCTATTGTGACGTCATGTTATGTATTGGATAACAGTGGAGTTATTTATGGTAAGGCTAGCGTAGAAACTCAGCACCCTGTGCATCAAACATCTATGCGATACATAGCTAGTCACCCAAAAGCAAGTGTGAATGTTTCTTTAAAAAAACTTTCAAATAGGAAAAATATTTCTTGGTTAGCAGCAAGGAAGAGGACTGGTATCTTCTCCCTCTCAGAGTTGAAAGTAATTTATTTTGGATGTCTTGATAGAACTGGAATTAAGCAGTTAATAAAACTTATTACTCCACAAAATTTTGCGAAATTTAGTGCTTTTTTAAGGAAAAAATCCTTATGAAGGTAGCATTTATTTGTTCATCATTTGGTGGTGGCGGAGCCGAAAAAGTGGCTGTAAAACTATCAAATGCTTTCGCCAGCACAGGTTATGATGTTAGTTATATTTATTGGCATGTAAAACAGGGACGAGAGTATAAGTTTGATGCCAATGTTAAGCTTAATAGACTCGCTGCCGGTAATTCATTATTGAGGATATGGTCTTTAAAACAGTTTATTAAAAAAGAACGCCCTGATGTTATTCTTTCTTTTACTGATATCCCTAATATAATTACTTATGTAGCTTATGCGCTAGCTTGGCCTTATAAATGCTTGCGCGTACCCAATGTCAGAATAGACGTTTCGGAAAAATATCGTAATTTGAGAAAAACCCCATTGATAAGGCTACTTTCCTATCTGCATGGATTATCGTGCAGGACTGCTCCTCTGATACTAGTAAATTCAAAAGATTCTGGCGCCTCGCTGTGCAATTACTATCATTTCAGTGAAGATAAAGTTCACTGTATATATAACCCCGTCTTTGAAGAGCTTCCCCACACTTTTCCATGCGTAAAAAGCACAGGTAGTGTGGAGGAAAATCGAATTAAAGCGATCAATATAGGAAGATTAACCAAAGCTAAAGATCAACACATGCTAATACGGGCTATTGATCATGCAGTTAATGATCTAGAAATCGATATTGAGCTTGATATATACGGTGAAGGCGATCTGTACGATGAGCTACAAAAAGAAATAGTCCGTCGAGACCTTACTGATCGTATTCATCTTAAATCCTTCGACCCGGATATAGAAAAGAAAATAAAATATTATCATTTGTTTCTTTTTGCATCTCGTTGGGAAGGGCTTCCTAATGCATTGATCGAAGCGCTAGGGAGCGGAGTGGATGTGATTTCGACAAATTGCCCTAGTGGGCCCAGAGAAATACTCGATGATGGTCGCTTTGGTAGTCTCGTTGATATCGGAAGTTATCAACAAATGGCTGAAGCCATTGCGCACCTTTACCCCGAGGGTAGATACGTTTTATCCAATCACGCCAGTGTCAGGGTAATGAGTGACGAACTCAAGAATCATCTTGAGAAATTTACTATTCCATTTGTGACGTCACAGTATGCTCAACTGGTTTCAAGGAAGATCAATGAACAGTAAAAACGTCAAGCATAAGTTGAACTTGTTCAGACGTTATCCGTACTGGAAAAGCAATAATTGTATATATATACATATACCTAAAGCTGCGGGTACTAGTTTAAATAAGGCCATTTATGGTCGAACATTAGGTCATTATACTGCTAGTGAGATACAGTCACTCTTTCCAAAACTGTTTGTAAAAGCGTTTGTATTCTCTTTTGTTAGAAACCCATGGGATCGTGTTTTATCGGCTTACCGTTTTGCTAAAGTCGGTAAGACCAATAGTATGGGTATGTATCGACCCGAACAATATCAAATTCCACAGTTTGATAGTTTTGAGCGGTTTCTTTTTGAATGGCTTGCTAAGCAGAATATGGATAAGATAGATTTTATCTTTCAACCACAAAGTAAGTTTGTTGTTGATAACCAAGGCTGCCTTTTAACCGATTATCTGGGGAAGGTGGAAGATTTATCTGTCGATATAAAATATGTTGAATATAAGTTAGATAAAGTGATTAACGTAGGCCATGAAAACATAACCTCAAATCGATCCGATTTTCGTAATGATTATGTTAACGACGATATGGTTGAACTGGTAAGGTCTCTTTATTGTGATGATGTAAAACGGTTCGACTACTGTTTTGATAAATATTGATTTATGAAAATTCTTCACGTTATTTCTTCAGCAGCAGCCGGTGGCGCTGAAATATATGTCAGAGATCTTTCAGTAGAGATGATTAAATCTGGACATGAAGTGTTCATTCTTTTTTTAGATAGAGCGTCTGAGGCAGGGAGAGACGGCGATTTTGAAACGCAGTTTTTGAAGGAAATTAAAGCGCAGGGCATTAAATATGATTTTATAGGTGCTGAAGCACGTAAAAAACCGTGGCTGGGTATTGGTAAGATGAAAGAAGTAGCATCAACATTTTCACCAGACATTGTACATTGCCACTTGTATTATGCTGCTATTTTTTCCCTTTTCGTAAAAAATGCCAAAATCGTTTATACACACCACAATATTCGCCTCGGTGCCCATTCACTATTATATAAATTGTTGGATTTAAAGGTTTCTAGATACATAGGTATTTGTCTGGCTTGTAAAAAACTCCTCGAAGGGGTGTCTCGCAGAAAAGTGGTAAGAATTGATAATGGCGTTACGCCAACGCGTATAAAGAAAAGATTAAGGGAGAGCGACCATGCGCGGGGAAACGTCATAAAATTAATAAGTATTGGGCGATTATCTGATCAAAAGAACCTAGCACTTCTTATATCATCGCTAGCTCTGTTGGATAGCCACCGTTATCAGTTGAAGATTGCTGGTGAGGGTGCATTGCGCAAGAGCCTGGAACAGCTAGCACTAGAGAAAGGGGTATCAACCAATATTAAGTTCTTGGGTAACGTCAGTAATGTAGATGAATTACTTTTTGACGCCGATGTTTTTGTCATGTCGTCTGCCTGGGAGGGCCTTCCTATTGCGCAGATAGAGGCTACCTTGAGTGGACTTCCGGTGATCGTGACCAATGTCGGTGGTTGCGCTGAAATAGTGCATAAAGCATGTAATGGAATTGTTGTCGACTTGCTGGATGAAGAGTCTTATGCCCAAGCACTAAACAAAATGCTAACAAACGATAGCCTGCTTAATTTGTTTTCCCAAAATGCACTTATCTACTCAAGTGACTATTTGATACAAACTGCTACCGATAAGCACATTGCTTTATACACAGAAGTTTTGACGCCCTAATTAATACTCATTAAATGAGATTTATATGATATCGGCGCTTTTTGTTATTGTAATGTTTACACTGTCGATCGTTTTTTGCTTGATAGTATCATTAAAGCATCGATGGCTGTTATGGCCGCTCTTTTTTGGGTTTGCTTTTCGGTCACTGTTGATGTTTCTTGACTACTACGGAATATTCGCCCCGCCAGGTGCTACGGGTGATGCCATTGTGTTTACAAGAACTGCTTATGAATGGTCACTGTTTGAATGGAATAGATTGTTTGATACTTTTAATTACAAAGCTTCTTATGTATATAGCACCATTGGCGCCGTTTTTTTAAAAATATTTGGCTATAATCACTTCGTATTGCTGGTATTGAATTTTTTAGCAGGTCTTATAATAATTTTTCTCACTGGTATTATGGCGTACCGCTTATGGGGAAGGAAACCAGCCATAATCAGTTCTTATATAATGGCCCTTTTTCCGTTTGCCGCATTCAACTCAGTAATAGCGTTGCGCGAAGAACTTTCGATTGTGGTTTTTTTGCTTGGCGTTTATTTCTTTTTAAAGTGGGTGTCAGGTAAAGGTACTATCTGGATTTTAGTTGCGTTTCCCATGTTTGCTACAGCACTTATGATTCATCCGGGTTGGATAGGTGCGATGGTCGGTATTGCCTTATATTTAGGCTATTTCTCTACCAAAACGCTTGTTGCTTCAATCAAGGGTGGCGCAACGACGCGACAAGTGGCGAGTAAGTTTTTATCAGCTATTGCGCTTTTTACTGTGGCAATTCTCATTGTGGCCGGTAGTGGCGGTATAAGTCTCGCAAAGGGAATTACTATTGGTGGTGATAGTGAAGAAGGGGTAACAGATCTGATTGAATCTCGCTTTCAGAGGGAAGGTAGAGGTGGATCGGCTTATCCTGGATTTGTTGCACAGGGCAATCCATATACACAACCCTGGCTGATTCCGATGCGAGTCGCCTACTTCACCTTCTCACCATTTCCCTGGGATTTGCGCAGCCCGCGTCAATTGCTAGGAGTATCAGCATCTGCCATGTATCTGTTTCTTGCTTGGCGACTTTATAAGGGCTGGCACAATGTCAAACGCAAGGAAGAATGCCTAGCGCTGATGTTCATGGCAGGCGCTTTAATATTTGTTTTTGCTATTGGCGTAACTAATTTCGGTACAGCCATTCGGCACCGGACGAAATTCTTGGCAATCTGTACGCTGCTTGCCGCTTCATCTTTCAATCAATTGTCAGTCCGATTGAAAAGGCATTGATTCATGGATCTATTAATCATCGCAGGGAATGCGCGCTCCCTGATAGCCAATCGTGGGGATCTGATAAAGGATATGCAGGCGCGAGGCCTGGTTGTGGCGGCGGCAGTGCCAACCGCAGACTATCTCCCAGAGGTTGAGGAGCTTGGCATTGAGATATTCCCAATCGAGATGGGGCGTACCGGTATCAACCCGTTACACGATCTCAAGACGTTGTGGTCACTTTACCGTTTGATTCGGCGGCTAAAACCTAAAGCCACATTTGGTTATACCATCAAGCCCGTAGTGTATGGCAGCCTTGCCGCTAAGGCCGCCGGTGTACCACGTATCTACTCGATGATTACCGGGCTGGGTCATGTGTTCACTACGGATAGCCCCAAAAATCGTCGGCTGCAAAAGGTCGTATCGCTGCTCTACCGTGTCGGCCTTGCCTGTAATCATAGAGTCTTCTTTCAGAATCCCGATGATCTTCTGGAGTTCACCGAGTGCGGGATTCTGCGCAACGCTAGCAAGGCTGTGCGCACCTTTGGGTCAGGAGTAGATGTGCAACGCTTTGCTGCCGCACCGCTACCTGAGGATGGTCTGACATTCCTTTTTATAGGGCGGCTGTTGACCGAAAAAGGAGTCTCAGAGTTTTGCGAAGCCGCAGGACAACTGCGTGCTGAGCACCCCACAGCGCGTTTTATTGCAGTAGGTCCGCACGATCCTAGTTTACCTCACTCTTGTTCTGTCGATGATTTGCTGCGTTGGAAGCAGGAAGGGAGCGTGGAATTTATTGGCGGTGTCACGGATGTTCGTCCATGGATAGCGCAGTGTTCGGTGTTTGTGCTGCCGTCTTATCGTGAGGGGACGCCACGCTCTGTGCTTGAAGCAATGAGTATGCAAAGACCGATTATTACCAGCGATGCGCCGGGATGTCGGGAAACAGTGGAAGATGGCGTGAATGGTTTTTTAGTGGAGCCACGCGCCAGTGAGCCTCTACTTGACGCGATGCGCCGCTTTATCGAGCAACCGACACTGGTGCCAAAAATGGCTGAGGCATCGAGGGCTTTGGTTGAGCGTCATTACGACGTTCGCAAAGTGAATAAAGTGATTCTCGAGGCGATGGAGTTGGCATGATGCAAGGTATCAAGCGAACTTTCGATTTCGTTGCCAGCGGCGTAGGTTTAATCGTGTTGTCGCCGCTGCTGCTATTGGTAGCGGTCTGGATCAAGCTAGATAGCAAGGGCCCGGTGTTTTTCATGCAGCAGCGTGCCGGGTGGCAGGAGCGGCCCTTCAAAATCTTTAAGTTTCGTACCATGCAGCATCGTGAGCCTGAAGCCATCGACCAGCATCAAGAGCCGGTGGTAAGTGCTGGTCACGATCCGCGTATTACTGATGCCGGGCGCTTCATACGTGCTACTAGCCTTGATGAATTACCCCAGTTGATCAATGTATTTAAAGGCGATATGAGTGTGGTTGGCCCACGCCCAGTGCTTATGGAGCAGATTGAGGTGGTACCGCCAGGCTACAAAAAGCGCTTTAGCGTTCGGCCAGGCTTAACCGGGCTTGCCCAAGTAAGAGGACGACGTAGCCTTGGCTGGCTGCAGCAACTGGCCCACGACGCTGAATATGTTGATAAACAGAATCTGGCGTTTGATCTCAGAATTCTACTGCTGACGGTGAAGATAGTGCTGACAGGTAGCGGAATTTACGGTGAAGCAGGGCTGAACTGGCGTACGTACCGTGATCGCCTGAATGGCAAGCCTCCACGTGACAGTGATGTTGAGGAGGCGATGCGATGAGCAAGCTTAACTTTATGATGATCACTGCAAGCCCGGATGTAGCATCATTCATTGAGCAGCACGGTGTGACACGAATCTTCATGGACCAGGAGGTAATCGGCAAGGCCGAGCGTCAGGGACATCTGGATACTCACAAGGCGGCGCACTCACTAGAGGAGATCGCCGCTGTTGCCAACGTACTCAAGCAAGCCGAATTAATGGTGCGGCTCAACCCCCTCCATACCTCGACCCGTCAGGAAATCGATGCAGCTATCGCTCATAGTGCTCAACGACTGATGCTCCCGATGTTTTCATCGAGAGCCGAGGTGGGGGAGTTCATGGATATGGTTAATGGTCGTGTCCCGGTGACGTTCCTTGCTGAAACGGCAGCCGCACTGGTACGGCTACCCGATTGGCTAGGCTTACTGACGCCTGGGCGTGACGAAGTACACATAGGCCTTAACGATCTCTCCTTAAGCATGGGTCTTAACTTCTTATTTGAAATCATGGCAGCTCGATTATTAGATCCTGCTGCAGCAGTGCTCAATCAGGCAGGCGTGACATGGGGCGTTGGCGGTGTTGCGCGTATAGGGCAGGGCGAACTGCCCGCTGAAACGGTGCTTGGCGAGCATGTTCGCTTAGGATCGCAGTGGGTCATTCTGTCGCGGGCTTTTCACTCTGGTGCCGCAACATCGGCTGACTTGCTTAAGATACTCGACTTCCCGTCCGAGATCGCCAAATTGCGCCAAGCCGAATCGCATTGGTGTAGCGCTGACGAGACAACATTACTGACCAACCAGCGGCAACTTGCTGACTGTGCTTATCGATTGGGCAGCCCATGGAAGAAGCATAGTGTCGCTATCTCCTGAGCCTATCCGTCGGGTGCTCTATCTTCAGAAAACCGAAGTGCTTGCTCAGCAGCAAGCGCTGGTCACCCGAACCTTACAATTAGCACTGCAGGACGTGGAGCTCCTTTTTGCCGACAGAGTCGAAGCAGTCCCGATGCATGCGCAGATCGATGTCGTCATCGCCCCAACGTTGCCATGGCTGCCCGAAGCGCTAGCACGACTTGATGGCTACCGCTGGATTCACTTTCTTTCCGCCGGCGTAGAGAAGATTTGGGAGATGGACTTCGACAAGACACAGGCGCTGATGACCAAGAGCAGTGGCGTGCACGGCGCTCCCATGAGCGAATACGCCATCGGTGCCATGCTTTACTTCACCAAACAGTTTGGTCGCTTTCATAACCAGTCTAAGCAAGCACTGTGGCAACGCAGCTGGCTTGATGAACTGACTGGCAAACAATTGACAGTGCTAGGTTTAGGTCACATCGGCCAAAGTCTAGCTCAGCGCGCCAAGGCATTCGAAATGACGGTGGTCGGCACGCTAAGGAATATGCGGCAGGTGGGGCAGGTAGACCGTGTGTTGTCACTGAAGGGGATTGGTAATGAGCTGAGCGGCACGGATTTTTTAGTGTGCTGCCTACCGCTCACAAAGGATACCCGCGCCCTGGTCGACGACGAATTCTTAAGTCACCTAAAGCCAGGCGCAGTGCTGATCGATATTTCCCGCGGCGGTGTAGTGAAAGGGGATGCGGTGCTGAGGGCGCTGGATACTGGGCTACTCAAGGGCGCCGCTCTGGATGTATTTGAACAGCAACCGCTACCGCCGGAATCTCTTTTGTGGAAGCGCGAGGATGTGTTGATTACGCCGCATGTCTCTGGAACCACACCGCACTATCTAGAGCGGGCGTTGGCAGTGTTCGTCGATAATCTGCAAGCTTTTCAGCAGGGCAAACCCTTTACGTCGGTGGTGAACATAAATGCCGGATACTGACTTACAGCAACGCAAGATTTTAGTGACGGGGGGGGCGGGATATATTGGTTCGCACACCTCGTTGGCGCTTCTCGAAGCGGGTTATGAGGTTGTGGTGTTGGATAGCCTCGTCAATGCTTCACAAGAGGCATTGCGCCGTGTTGAGCTCTTGGTTGGCCGATCCTTGACCTTTATCGAAGGCGATGTTCGCGACCGCAACTGCCTGGATAGGCTTTTCAGTAAGCACGATATCCATGCGGTGATTCATTTTGCGGGACTGAAAGCTGTCGCTGAAAGTGTTGCCGAGCCGCTAGCTTATTACGACACCAATGTGAACGGCTCGTTAACGCTGTGCCAAGCCATGCAAGCGGCGGCTATTTTTCGTCTTGTGTTCAGCTCTTCTGCAACTGTATATGGCCCCGACGCACCCGTACCGTACCGTGAGCAAATGCCCCGGGGTTGGCCGGCTAGCCCTTACGGCGCATCGAAAGCGATGGTTGAGCGAGTGCTTGAGGATCTTTGCGCTGCTGACTCGCGCTGGTCCGTGGCATTGCTGCGCTATTTTAATCCCATCGGTGCTCATGAAAGCGGTTTAATGGGGGAGGATCCGCGTGGAATTCCTAATAACCTGTTGCCATTTATCGCCCAGGTAGCGGTTGGCCGGCGGGGTCGTTTAGGGATATTTGGCAGTGATTACCCTACCCGGGACGGTACTTGTGAGCGGGATTACGTGCATGTGATGGATCTGGCAGAAGGCCATGTTAAAGCTTTAGAGCATCTAGGTAGTAGTGGATCTTACGCTTATAACTTAGGTACCGGGCAAGCGGTTTCAGTATTAGCAATGGTAAATACCTTTCAAGAAGTCTCCGGAAAAGAAATACCTTACGACGTGTCGCAAAGACGTCAGGGCGACTTGGCTGCTTTTTGGGCAGATCCCACCTTGGCATTCGATGAGTTGGGCTGGCAGGCGCAACGTAACCTAGACGATATGGTACGGGATACTTGGCGTTGGCAGGCAGCAAACCCTCATGGTTACAGCGCTGAGTAACATCGAAGCTTATTAAAATTTAAACTTCGGTTAGGGAAGGATAAAAAATGCAAGACCTGAATCATGTGCGTCTAGGTATTATTGGGATGGGATATGTTGGTCTTCCGCTGGCCGTGGAGTTTGGCAAGGTGATGCCAACCGTTGGTTTTGATATCAACGCCAAGCGTATTGCAGAGCTGAACAACGGTATTGACCGTACCTTGGAAGTCGAGCCTTCATTGCTGGCTGAATCTACTCAGCTTAGTTTTGCCAGTGACCTGGAGGCGCTTCGTGACTGTACAGTTTACATTGTCACGGTGCCCACGCCTATTGATGATAGTCGTCGTCCTGATTTAACCCCACTAATCAAAGCCAGTGAAACCCTAGGGCAAGTAGTAGCTAAAGGCGATGTGGTGATTTACGAGTCGACGGTTTACCCAGGCGCGACAGAAGAGGACTGTATTCCTGTCATTGAGCGTATTTCGGGTTTGGTTTACAACCAGGATTTCTTTGCAGGTTATAGCCCAGAGAGAATCAATCCAGGCGACAAAGAACATCGTGTCACCACCATTAAAAAAGTAACCTCGGGCTCAACCAAAGAAGCCGCTGAGTTTGTCGATGCACTCTATCGTCGTGTTATCACTGCGGGTACGCATCTTGCCAGCAGCATTCGCGTTGCTGAAGCGGCCAAGGTCATTGAAAATACTCAGCGCGACGTAAATATTGCCCTGATTAATGAGTTGGCAGTTATCTTTAATCGGTTGGATATTGATACCGAAGAAGTCCTAGCGGCGGCGGGTACTAAATGGAATTTTCTACCCTTTCGTCCCGGTCTAGTAGGGGGGCATTGTATCGGTGTCGATCCTTATTATCTTACCTATAAGGCGCAGCAGGTTGGCTATCACCCTGAAGTCATTCTGTCTGGTCGCCGTATTAACGATGGCATTGGTGCTTATGTTGCTAGTCAGCTAATTAAGCAAATGATTAAAAAACACATTCATTTAGAAAAAGCGCGAGTTCTGGTGATGGGGCTAACGTTTAAAGAAAACTGCCCTGACCTGCGTAATACGCGTGTAGTTGATATTTTTGCTGAGTTGGCTGAGTACGATGTGCAGGCCGATGTTTATGATCCTCATGCGAACCAACAGGAAGCTGAGCAGGCTTATGGTATTTCACCTATTGTTGCACCAGAAGCTTTCGCCTACGACGCCATTGTATTAGCGGTCGCACATGACGAGTTTAAAGCGCTTTCTGCAGCCTCTATTCGCAGTTGGGGTAAGCCGCTACATGTGCTCTACGACTTAAAATACTTGTTACCCAAAGATCAATCCGATCTGCGTCTTTAAATGCATTAGCCTTTAGTCAATCACTCAAAGAGGTATTTGCTGAGTGATAGCCGTACTCTTTCGCCTAGCAGTGTGACCATCGAGAACTGCGACGTCAGCTTTAAGTATGATCATTAGCAAAATGCTGATCCATGTTCGATGAGCTTAAAATTGCCAATTACACTGTGCTTGCCACGATATATCAAGGGAATCATGATGGCAGAGAGATGTGCTAATACTTCAGCGAACGACGCTTTGTCAGGTAAGAGAGAAAGACGAGGCAATTTACCCGCCATTACTCAGCGTTACTACTACCTTACCTATGGACTCAAAATATGTTCCACGCTTGAGCTTCCTGAGCTTCCCGAAATTGACCCATGCGAACATCCCGATGCCGTGGTGACGACACTAGACGTGGTGGGCGAACTGGAAGATAGCATCCCTCTCAACAATTGGTTAGAAATTAGTGACGACCGCTGTCAGATTACGGTGGAAGGCATTGCCCGCTATCGTGTCGAAGAGGGACAGCGTATTTTCTTGGATAGGCGTATGTCGCGTGGCGTAAATCCTGTCGTTGACCCAGGTGATGTACGCCTCTTTTTGCTAGGTAGTGCTCTGGGCGCTTTGTTACATCAGCGTCATTGGCTTCCCCTTCATGTTAGTGCGTTGAAAACGCCTGCAGGCGCATGGGCGTTTACCGGCCATTCAGGTGCTGGTAAATCTACCATAGCGGCATGGTTGCACTATGCCCAGCAGTGGCCGTTAATTACCGATGATGTGGCGGTTATCAAGCCTGATGAGGCTGAGCCATTACTTCATCCTGGTCCGGCCAGAGCAAAGCTTTGGCGTGACGCGCTAACGGCTTTGGGTATTGAAACAGAAGGTCTCGTGAAGGATCTAATGCGCGCTGACAAATTCCACATAATAATGAACAAAGGTGCGCGTAATGACTCCCACCGCTTGAGCGCATTAGTGCAATTAGAGCGTGCTGAAGAGGGAGAAACGGCGAGCTTGGTGAAGTTAACGGGGATAGAGGCCTTTAAAATCGTAATGGGCGCTATTTACCGCCCTGAATTAGGCAGCGCGTTTAACACCGACAAACAGCTCATGAATGAAAGCGTTCGTTTGGCTCAACAGATCCGTGTTTTTCGTTTTCGGCGTCCATGGTCATTAGATGATATGGATAAAAGCTTAACGCCATTGCTTAATGAAATTAATACTCAAGCGAGTAAGTCGCAACTAGACTAAATTATTAATTAGTGCTGGTATAATCTCTAAAATGAAAAGACAAATATGTCGATCATACCTGCCTCTTTCATACCACTTTTTTACTTTGGACAATGATAATGCATAGGTTCATCAAGATTTAATGTAACAACCTACAACGGTGTATAGGTGAAAGCTTTGCCCACCAGAGACAGGGATGCGGCCCGCAGTTACCCAGGCATGTGCTTTAAATTCGCTAGTCTCGGGATCTCGACATAAGCCGAAATAGAGCGAGTAGGGTATATGATAAAGGCCCAATAGAAGACGTGCTGTAATGGCTTGAGGAAAGCAGTTGGCTACCCAAGGGCAGTAGTGCGCGGTTAAACGTATTACTTGCGCTATGCGTAATGCTTGAGCCTCTTGATCACCTGTTAAAAGATGAGAGTAAGCGCTCAGGCCTACAGCGCGTCCTAGATAGGGAGCCAGGCGACGGAACGAGATCATAACAATAAGCAGTCGGCTAAATCCAAGCATTAGCCAAACCGGTATAAACCAGTATTTAGTAAAGGCTGGTTTATGAAAAAAACGCGCTGCTTTGCGACCAGATGATTTTGAGAAACGGGACACTTTTTCCTTACTTATTGACTGGCTCAATTAGATTTGCCTTCATAAGATCTTGAACAAAAAGCATAATGTCTAGACGACAAGTATCGCTATCAATATCGTATTCCTGGCAAATGTAGTGCACCAAGTTATCAACACTTACAGGTGCCTCAAGCAACTCCCAAGCACGGGCGCCCACACCGGAAATGCCGTAATAACGGCCTAATTTCTCATTCATCATGACCAAATCGCCATCGAGGTTGGCTGCGACCATGTCCGGGTTGCGTTGTAAGAGGGTAGTTGAAGAGAGAGTCGTCGAGATCATTGTAGTTGCTTCATTGTTCATTTAAAAGTTATTGGAGCAGTTATATATTACTCACTATAAATATCAACATCGCGTGAATTAGCAAACTGAGTTTTTATATGCAATAAAGCCGCATACCACATAGAGTGGCATGCGGTATGTTGCATATTACAGTAAGCACCCTAGATCAGGAGCCAGGTAGGAATGCAGTGCCGTCCCGCCCCTGAAATGTATCGGCATTTGACACATTACCATTCTCGGTAATGTCTTTCATATCACCTAGCTCTTGAAGTATAGGAGCTTGATACGATTTGCGATCCATTTGTATCATGTTAATCCCCTTTGGTTGAACAATTGCCTCTGCTGTGCAAGGCAACAATTCCACTATAGTAAGATGCTTGTTATGCGTCCAACTTATTTGCTATGTTTTATTACTGTTTTTTAGCTCATTATATAGTATGAGCTCCTAACTCCGTCAAACCGCTCGCTTATGAAGTAAAGGCAGTGAAGTGGCTTTGTGACATTCACTTAGGCTAGGATCAACGCTTGTGATTAATTCACATATAAATTAAAAACCACACGACACATAGCATGACATGTGGCGTACTACATAAAGAATAAGCGCTCTACAATCATGAGCCTACCGCAAATGCAGTGCCATCTTTACCTTGTAAGGCGTCACTTGAAATTTGATTACCATTTTCGGTAATGTCTTTCATCTCACCCAGTTCTTGCAGAGTAGGGGTTTCATAGGCTTTGCGTTCTGTGTGTAACATATTCATCTCCCATGATTGAACTGTCGACTGAAATGTAGCATCACTAATTATTATAGTAAGGCGTCTGTTACACATCCAGGCCAAAGAGTTGCTTTAAATTACTCATTTTGTTCGTCAGCATAACGTACGAAACGCCCTGCCGATAAACCACGTAACATTCGGGTTCGATAACGAAGTTCAACTTCCTGGCTATTCAAAACTTCCTGCCGCGGCCAATCGTCCAATGCTTGTTCTAGGCTTTCTATGTCCAAGTATCCACCCGCGCTACCGTGTACTTTGAGCTTTTCAAGCTCCTCACGCATTTGCGGTATGTCGCGCTCCATTTGCTCGAACCAGTCGGCGGTTTGTAAGCCGCGAGTTTTGACCGCAAGAATTTCCGGCGGGAGTGAGTCTTTCATCAAGCGTCTAAGTAGCCACTTAAATTGACCATCCCCTACGTACTGAGACTCAGGTACAGCCAAGCAAAATTCAATTAAACGCACGTCTGCTGTGGGATCGCGCATTTCAAGGCCGTAGGTGTTCGCCAAAGCGTTGTAGTCGCCATTTTCCATCATATTTAGCGATTGAATTCGCTGCTGACGACCTTGCCAAGTGGGTTGGAAGCTGGTGTCAAAACCCGCTTGCTTAGCGCGTTGTTGTGTAGCCATCTTTTTAGACCAAGCCGGGTTAATAGCCGAGTATTTTTTTAACCCCATAGCTCTGCCGCGAGCCTTTTCTCGCAGTCGCCAAATAAAATTAGGCAGCAGTGGTGCCAGGCATGGCCTGAGCATATTGCGCCATCTAATATTGTGTTGATGCTGCTTAAGCTCTTTAAATACTTTATAAAGCGTTATCCAGTGCCCCTTACGGACGAGCCATGCTAAATATGGGTAACCGTCATAGGAAATACTGAAGTTCCCCATCGTTCCTGTTAACAGTACTTTGATACCGCGCTGGACAGCATCCTTACGAATAGCAATCCACCAGCCCATATTGCAGGTATTGAGAGGTGCTTGATCAAGCATCTCAACAACTTCCTGCAGCTGATCAAGCGGTGTTGTGTCTCCTGTGCGAATTAAAATATGGTCAATATTCTCAAAGCGTTTAGCTAAGGCGGTGGCACCTATTGACTCATCGGCGTGCCGACCTTGAAGGACTGGACCATCAAAACCTTCACGTGGCACCGCTGTGTAGGCGGTTAAAGGTTGTTTACGCTTGGCCAAGAGGTTTGCGGCAGTTGCTGTGACGGTGGAGCTGTCTAAACCAGAGCTTAATTCTGTGCCGATTGGCCCGTTAGATCGAAGGCGACGACTGACCGCCCGTTCGAGCTGTTCACGAAAAGCGTCCACATACGCCTCGTCACTATCGAGAATAAGCTCACGTTCAGGGTCAAAGCGATGATAAAAATGGGCTTTCATTTCTTCACCATTTTCAAAAGCAATCACTTGCCCCGCTTCGATGCGATAAACATCTTTATAAAGAGTTTGTGGGCCCGACATCGGTATCAGGCACATATAGTCGTGTAGCTGCTCTTCACTAATGTTTTTGGTAAGTCCGGGTATCGCGAAAAGCGCTTTTGGCATCGTAGCAAATGCCAGTAGGTCCTCTCGTTGGTACCAGTAAAGAGGGCGCATTCCTAGGGGGTCGCGGGCTAGCCATAAGCGCTGGCGTTGAGGCTGCCAGCAAGCGAGCGCGAAGTCTCCAAGTAAATGTTTTGGGGTATCTGTGTCCCAGCGCAGACAAGCTTGATAGACCAGTTCGCTATCCGCCATTAGTGAAGCTTGCGCTTGGTTGATTCTAAGCTTTTCGCAAAGCTCGTCGCGATTGTCGAGTCGTCCGTCAAATACCATGGCTATTTTTTCTGCCCCACGCCAAAGGGGCTGCTGGTCGAGGTTATCTTCCGGGGTAATGCGTAGCAACATACGCGCAAGCCCTGCATTGCTCAGGTGCCAACTATGTTGAGTATCACGACCATAAGGCGTTAACAGTGTTTGCATGCGTTGCAGGGTGTCGCGGTCAACGGCGCTTGCATCAAGATGAATAAGCCCTGCAATAGCGCTCATAGTGAACCCTCATTAGTTTGCGCTGGTACTAGGAGGTCGCCGAGCTGTTCAAATAACATTTCTGCTACTGCTTCAGGGCTACGAACGGTTAAAGCATTTTTATAGAAGCGTGCTACATCCTGGCCTGTACCAATAGCGGCTAACCTAATAGGGCTTTTCTCGATATCGCTAATAATATGTCGCAGGTGACGCTCTAGAAAATCGCGCCCGTTGGCTTGCGCGGTTGCTGTGTCGTAGGGGGTGCCATCCGATATAACGATCATTATTTTGCGTGGCTGTGGCTGGCGGCTGAGTCGTTTAGCCGTCCAATATAGAGCCTCGCCATCGATATTCTCATGTCCGGGCATACTTCGAAGCAGCAGGCTTAGATGATGCTTGGTTCGTCGCCATGGCTGTTCTGGTGTTTTATAAATAATATGCCGTACTGCATTAAGACGTCCCGGATGCTCAACTTTGCCATGCTGTTGCCATTGCCTAAATATAGGGTTGTCGGCGGCATAACGGGTGGTAAACCCTAGAACTTCACAACGGATTTTGCAGGTCTCTAATGTGTGTACAGCAAGATCGATGGCCATGGCGGCCATTAACCGACGCTTCAAATCCATAGAGCCTGATTGATCTACTAACAGCGTTACACAGGCTTCAGGCATGAGGGCTTCTTGCTCAATACGAAAAACGCGTTGGGTAGGCCTATCGTCGAGCAGTCTAGCCAGGCGGCGATTGTCTAATTTGCCGTCTTCTTGATCGAAAAGCCAGCGACGCTGACTGGCAGCTAACAGACGCCTCTGCAAACGATGAGCTAGCTGCTTTACGCGGCGCTGATCAATTTGGTGAAGCTGTTTAAGTGCTTCTGTATCAGAGGGTTGTAGCCAATAACTGGCTGGTTGAGTTTCGTCCCAACGACGAGAGAATACTGCATACTGCTGTTTTTGGTCGTCACGCTCAGCAAGCTCTTCTGCCAAGGCAGGTGCTGTTAGCTCTTCAGCGGCAGACTCGTTTTCCTCTGTCTCTTTGGCATCTTCTAGGTCGAGGCTGATATCTGTTCGCGGATGTGGTGTATGGCTGAATTCATAAAAACGCGCAAGCTGCTCCACTAGGGAGGCAACGCTTGTGGCGAAAGAGCCACTTTCATTTAGATGGCGTGCCGCTAAGTGCAGTTGAGCTTTTATCTGTTCGTCGCTAATAAAAGGTGTAGGCTGATAAGGCGGCTTTTTCTGGATCAGTAGCTGCGTGAATGCCCACTTTAATAAGCTTTTCGGGGCATGCTTTGATTGTGAAGAAGACAAAATTTTATCGTGAAGGGGCAAGCCTTGAAAGACGAGACGGGCAGCCTGATAAAGCGCTGCCATTTCTTTATTGGCTGGCGCAGTCGTAGCAGGGTTCGCAAGGTTATGTGCTATACCGGGTAATTCCTGACGAGCAAGTGTTTCCACCCGGGCGCGCTCTAGCAGGCTATACCACCCCTGTTCACTTTCGGTAAACCGGGCTTGCTGCTGCGGTTCATGCCAGCGACGCCAGGCGGCCAGCGCATCCGCCGCCCCACGGTCTGTCAGTGCAACTGGCTGCGTGCTTATCGTCAGCGAGGGGGGCGTGCGCCCGGAAGAGTAGGTGCGTGTCCAGGCCTCTACAAGCGCTTGCTCTGGACGAGTGGGCGATGGCATCACATAGCCTCATATCAGATCCACATCGAAACAGCGTTGATAAATTTCGGCAACTAAAGAGCGCTCTAGTTCATCACAGCGGTTAAAAAAGCTCAGCCGCATGGCTTCATGGGGGTCGTTTAGCAGTAGGCTATTTTCTCCCCATGCAATCAGCGTTCGCAGCGATATAAGGGTGGTCAGATCGCCTTGGGCAAAGGCTTGGCGAAGAAGCCCTGCACACATGACCATACGCTGAACTTGTTCTGGAGGTAATGCTTTCATTTTCCGTTGCAGCAACTGCGTTTCCGCTTCTGCGGACATATAGCCAAGCTCGGTCGTCACGTGCCAGCGGTCAAGCTGAGCCTGGTTAAGCGCCTGCGTACCTACATAAAGGCCAGAGGCATCGCCCTGGCCAGCCGTATTAGCAGTCGCAAAAAGACGGAAACTGGGGTGAGGGGTAATCACTTGATTTTGATCAAGTAAGGTGAACTTTCCTTGGGTTTCTAGCACGCGCTGAATAACAAACATGACATCGGGCCGCCCGGCATCATACTCATCAAGAATCAGTGCGATGGGTCGCTGCATGGCCCATACCAACATGCCAGGCACAAACTCCGTTACCTGTTTGCCATCACGAATGACCACCATATCGCGACCGATTAGGTCGGCACGAGTAATATGACCATCCAAGTTAATCCGAATACAAGGCCAATTCAGTCGGGCGGCGACTTGCTCAATATGCGACGACTTACCGCTTCCGTGGGGACCATATAAATAGACGCGGCGATTTTTAGCGAACCCCATCAAAATTGCCCGGGTAGTGCTCTCAACAAAAAGGAAGTGCTGATCTTTTTCCGGGACATGCTCTTCTGGCCTTGAAAAGGCAGGGATTTCCCAGGGCATGGGTACTTGAAAAACTTCTACTGGGTTGCAGTGTGCATCGGGTTGAAGCGTATAAGGAGTCATAGTATCGGTTCGTCGTCCTTTATGTAGTCTCATCACCCCAAGGCTAGCTAGTCAATGCGCTAAACTACTTTTTGAGCGCATTCATCACTCCTCACGACGAAAGAGCACTGCATCGTTAAAACATGAATCCTGTGTACATATGGTAACAATCGGTGTATAGATAATAGCCAAATTTGATGAGGTTCAGCGCATGCATACCATCAAATTTCGGCTACTATGCAACGTTAGCGCATTATTTTGGTTGGCAGGCTTGATGTCGTAGATATGCGACTTCTGCCATATTCATCTGTTTTCGCAACATCCAGTCATTATACGTTAGCCGTATAGTTTACAAATAATGTGATTGCAAGCGTTATCGCACGATGTAGAAAGGGTGAAGACCTAATCCTTTTAACAAGGCTGGAATAATTTAAGAATATGAATGAGCGGATAATGCTTGCCTGTCCTGAGCAACATATGGCCGACCCCAGCTTTCAGTTACTATTGTTGTTATCGCGGTTGGAATTAAGCCCAGAACAGGTACAGGTGGTTAGTGAACTAATTACTCAAGTACAGGATTGGGATGATTTCACTCGTCAGGCATCTGATCGCTTCGTACTACCTATCGCACATAGTCACTTAAGTAGAGGGTGGAAACATCAAATTCCGAATCCCTACCTTGACATAATGAAGCTCTATACATTACGTGCGTTACAACACAATTTGAATATTTCAGCAGAGTTAAAAAGTATTATTAGAGACGTGCTATTACCCTTGGAGGTTCCACATCTCTGCTTTAAAGGCCCTACCTTAGCGTTCCAATACTATCCAGAGCCTGCGCAACGTCTGTGTCGGGACGTGGATATCTTGGTAACACAAAAAGATTTACCGAAAATTTTACAATATGCGCTCAATAACGGCTATCAACCCCATGATCCAAAAGCACTGACAGCCAGTGATGAAAGCGTTACATTTGCATCTAATCATCAAAAAGTAGTCACACTGCTCTCCCCACGTAAGGTTGCTGTAGAATTTCATACCAAGATCGATAATACCGGAAGCGTGTTTAATGCATCGCAAATGATTGAGAAACGCCAACCAATTACTATAAGTAATATTAATACCTGGGTAATGCCGGTCAGCGAGCTTTTTGTTTATTTATGCTGGCATCATACTAAGCATTACTGGTCTCGACTGCATTGGCTAGTCGATATTACGGCGATGCAAAATCATAAAGATTTCAATCTTGAAGAAGTAATAGCATGTGCTGAGCGTTACTCATTAGGTAGCACAGTTTCCTCATGCCTGGAAATGATTGACTATTTCGGCGCTCCTACAATAAGAGATATAGAAGAATTAACTCCCAATACCCGCGAGCTTGTAAGAACTTCTATATTAGCAATGCATGGTGATGTTGAATTTGAGCATTTACTTAGCCGCAAAAAGCCGACACCGGACTTTTCATTTGCCTGGCAAACGAACCATATGCATATATGGCGATGGCGATTACTGGGGTGGAAAAGAATATTTCGCCCTACCTACGATAATTATGTAGCCTGGCCCCTTACTCATAACTGGCAATGGACATATCGTTTTATACGTCCTTTTCATGAAGTTTATACTCGGTTTTCTAATAGGAAAAACAATTAATTAAAGGGGTAAGGTCATATGGCTATTGTCAATAAGTTTGTTATGTCCTTTGCCTCATTGATGCGTATTCTCTCAATTTCTTGGAAAAGTAGCCACAAGTGGACACTTTTAAGTACCTTTTTTATAGCCCTTGAAATTATCTCTGGGCTAGGTGTGCTTTATCTTCTAAAGAAAATGGTAGATGTGGTAACTATTGTGTTAGCGGAACCTGAGGCAGCAGAAAATGTAGACTCGGTTTTATACTATGTGGTGTTGACGGGCTTAGCAACTTTGGTCTATGTGGTTTCAAGAGCACTCGCCGGCTTTTCCCGTGAAACACAGGGAATGATGGTCGCAGACTACGTAGACAATCTTGTACAAGAAACAGCGATCAGTGTTGATCTCGCTTTTTATGAAAGCCCGCTTTATTACGATACCCTGGAGCGCGCTCGCCAGTCGGGTAGCCAGCGACCTGCTCAAGTTGCAAGCAATTTGATGTTATTGAGCAAGAATGCCTTAATGCTGGCGGCGATAGTGGTACTAATAGCCACTATTAATTGGTTTTTATTACCTATTATTTTATTTGCTATTGTGCCAGCACTCATCGCTAGGATTTACTTCACACGTATTCTCTATGAATGGCAGCGTAGGCGGACCCAGATGGAGCGTCGAGCAGGTTATTTAGACTGGCTAATGACGTCAGATATTCATGCAAAAGAGCTGCGTTTAAATCAATTGGGAAAATATTTAAGACATAAATATAAAAATATTCGCGACGATATTCGGGGCGAAAAACTCGCTATAAGCCGCAAGCGTACAACAGTAGAATCGATAGTGGCAGTGGTAGCCTCTGCAATATTTTTTACATCTCTGGGCTACTTGGCATGGAACACCGCGCAGGGTGAAAATAGCGTAGGCGATTTAGTGCTATTCCTGCTTATTTTCCAACGTGCTCAGACAATGGGGCAAGAGCTTGTTCAGCAGCTTTCCAAGCTTTATGAAGACCATTTGTACATGGGTATGCTGTTTGAATTTATGGATATGCGGTATACCGTTCCGCGGTCGTCTGAGCCAGTAAAAATCTTACAGTCCGAACAGACTGATTTAAAGCTTGAAAATGTTAGTTTTGCCTACCCTGGTACTCATAAGAATGTGATTAAAAACGTTAATATGGAGATTAAGCCTGGGCAGATTGTTGCGTTAGTTGGTGCTAATGGTTCAGGTAAAACATCGCTTATAAAATTAATGACTCGACTTTATGACCCCACTGAAGGAAGTGTTCAGATTAATGGTATTGATGCCAAGGACTGTGACGTTGACGAGTATCGTCAGCTTTTCAGTGTAATATTTCAAGACTACTCGCATTATGCGGAATCTGTGCACGAAAATATTCGCTTTGGCCATATAAACGGTAAAGATGCGGTACATACAGTGCCGCGCGCTGCTGAAAACGCAGGCGCTGCCGCGTTTATTGAAGAGTTGGATGATAAATACGATACCTTGTTAACACGTCTTTTCGATAATGGTAAAGAGCTCAGTGTAGGACAGTGGCAAAAAATTGCACTTGCTCGTGCTTTTATGTTGAAGTCGAACATCGTTATTTTAGATGAGCCCACCAGCGCTATGGACCCTGTAGCGGAATCTGAGTTATTTGAAAATTTTCGCGAACGTATTAATCACCGCTCTGCATTAGTTATTAGCCATCGCCTTTCCACTATTCGTTTAGCTGACTACATCTATGTAATGGATAATGGTGAAATTAAAGAGTCGGGTACACATGAATCCTTATTTGAACATGAGGGTATCTATCACGACTTATTTAGTCGTCAAGCTAAATACTATCAACATGATCTTGCTTAAATGAAAAATATGCCATCCATACAGGAAGTCAGAGCGGGTAAAGCCATTTCAACACTTAATGGGCTTATTATCTTTGGCTTTGCTACAACGCTTGTTTTAATCCCTCAGGCACATTGGTGGTTTGGGGTAGCCGCGCTTATTGCTTCATTTTTAGCGAGTAGTGTTGTTCTTGCTTATAGAAAAAATCCGCTGGAATTAACTAGGGATGACTTCAAGCTTGCGGGTGTTCTTGTGCTTTTTGGGGGCGTATGGAGTTGGAGTGTATTCGTCGACGGTAGGGTGCCTCTAATATCAGCAGCCGGGTTCAGGCACCTCTATCTTTGGCCTTTTATAGCGGCGCTATTTTTACTCGTGCTACGTATTTTTACACCCTCGCCAAATTGGATCTGGCTAGGCGTTTGCTGTGGAGCGCTAGGAGCAGGCCTAATTGCTATATATGAAAAAGTCATTATCGGGGCAGCTAGGGCTGATAATGGTATTAATGCTATTCCCTTTGGCAACTTGTCGCTTCTTATGGGCGTTATTTCTCTAGTTGCAGGCATTTATTATATTCAGCAGCGTCGCCCAACGTATTATTGTCTGGCGCTTTTAGCTTTTAGCGCTGCCCTTATAGGGTTTTTAGCATCTTTGTTTTCCGGCACACGTGGTGGCTGGGTGGCTATTCCTTTTTTAGCCGCATTACTGCTGCTAGCAACAAAAAATTTAATAACACCTAAAGCGCGTAATATAATTATATTCATTTTAACTTTATTCGTTATAGCCCTCATCGTATACCCCCCTTCGGGAGTATGGGTACGTTTAGTGGCTATATTTGATGATATTTATCTTTACTTTGTAAATGATGAACCCAATACCTCATTGGGCACACGCTTTGAGCTTTGGCGTGCTGGATGGATCATGTTTATTGAAAACCCTATTATGGGTATCGGTGAGGGTGCGGTGCAGGAGAGGTTGCCATCTTTAGTCGCAAGAGAGATAGCGTATGAGGGCAAAGATGTTTTTCCACAATTACATAGCGATATTATCGATACGCTCGCCCGCCGTGGATTGTTAGGCGTTATAAGCCTATTGTTATTGTATGGGGTATTTGCCTCGGTGTTTGCCAAAAAAGGATTACAGGCGAGCGATAATATACGCATTCGCCTTTTAGCGATTAGTGGCATGATGGTCATCATTGCTTTTTTCAATTTTGGTCTCTCGCAGGCAATGTTCAGAGACCTGAGAGCTTTTAGTGGCTTCTTAGGATTCAGCATTGCGATATGGGGCTGTTTGGGTCATAAGGCTCAAGCACAACCATCATCCCAGCCAATATGAATCGCTAAGCCCCTCTCAACATCCGATCCAACTGTCGGTAGCCAATCGCTTCAATAAGGTGCGGCTGGGTGGGCTTGGGCGCTCCCTGTAAATCGGCAAGCGTTAACGCCACACGCAGTACGCGGTGGTAGGCGCGGGCAGAGAGCTTGAGCTTTTCAAGTACGCCCGCCAGCCAGGCGCGCTCTTCATCGTTAAGTGCGCAGGCGGCTTCCAAGGCTTTGCCGCTTAACTGGCTGTTCAGCGCGCCGCGGGCCATTTGGCGTTCTCGGGCGGCCATAACCCGCTCACGTACGGCTTCTGACGATTCGCCTTGGGTTTGTGCGGTAAGCTGTTCTGGGGGTAGCGCAGGCACTTCCACTTGCAGATCAATGCGGTCTAGCAGCGGCCCGGAAAGCCGCGCTTGATAACGCTGGATTTGGCTGGCGGTACACTGGCAGCGTTGGCGCGGATCGCCCAAGTGGCCACAGGGGCATGGGTTCATAGCGGCTACCAATTGAAACTGAGCTGGGTATCGGCGTTCATGGCTAGCGCGAGCTAAATGAATTTCTCCAGTTTCGAAGGGATGGTCTGTTTACCAAACAAAATAAGAAAAGCGACAATACACTATGACAAGGTGTATGAGTACCTACGACATACCAGCTAGAAGCTAAAAAAACCGCATTTCTGGACGTTTACCCCCAGTACCCTAGGCCAACGTAGCCATAGGCATTCAAAAAGCCTTAGAAAGGCTTACTGAAAGTAAACTGATATTTTTGAAATAAATGCTTGACAAGAACTATATAGAATGGTTTTTGTCGCCGTTTTGCTCAGATTTAGCAATTTCTCATATTGGCGGACTTATGAAACCACTGATGCAGGTAAAGGAAATGAGAATCGTTCTTTAAAAATATGCGCACCCGTTTTAATTCGTAAAAGCCAGAAGGCTTACGCAAAAGAAACTAATACCTCCTTTCTCAATAGCCCCAACCGAAGGGCGGGAGTAATTAAAAACAATAAAACAAGGGAGCGAAGCGAGCTTTAAGGGTTGTTTTCAATACAAAAAAACTGACATTTTGACAAAACATCAACTCCCACTAAACATATAATATAGAAGCAAAAAAAAATAAAAGTTATTTATTAAGCAAAAGAGCTGGAAATGTGGAAAATAGAGTTTGGATATTATCCAAACTACTTGAGATAATATCCAAACTATGATAGATTTAAGGAAACTTTACAGGCACTCGGGCAAGTGCCTTAAATAATAATTATAAGATTTATTCTTAATCAGGGAGACTAAGACATGGGTAATAATAACATAATAACAAATAAAGATCAAAATGCAGATTTCAAAACAAAAACCGGATTTAATAAATTCGCATTTTTAAGTTTCGATAAGGAGGGGTATGTCATGAGGTTAAGAAAATACGAAACAAACATAAGAAGGAAAATTAAACAGCTTAGAGAAGATAAAAAGCTTGTTTCCAATGAAGCTACATTGAAAGCAATGGAGCAAGAGATTAAACAGCTAAAAGCCAAGCTATTAAATAACACTGATAATGCTGTTTTATATTACTTTATTGAACATGTTGACTACAAAAACAAAGTTGATATGGATAAAGTTAGAAAAACTCAAACAGCTATAGCCAACGAGTTATGCTTAGATAATGCAGAAGTTTCAAGAGCTTTTAAAAAACTTAAAGAGCTTAATATAATAAGCTTCACAAAATCGGGTCATGCATTAGAGAAAGTGCTGGTATCGCCATTTATAATTTGGAGAGGGAAAGCGCAAGATCATTATGATTTAATGCAAGAATTAAAAGCAGAGTTTACAAAAAAACCATTTGAAGTAAAGCTTAAAGCAGCATAATTAGAAAAAATGTGATTTTAATAGCTTCAAAAGAGGCCAGCAAATAACTGGCCTATATATGACATGAATTACATCATATTAAGCTTTTCAATTAACATTTTAATATTTTCAGCATAATTTATTTCTGCTGTCTTTCTTTGTGTTAGATAGAAAGGTGCTAGTGGATTATAGTTAGTTTGAGATATATCACTAACAAAAGTTTCGTTGAATACAGTTTCACCATTTTGGGTAAGTGTATATTCAATTTCTATGCGACGACTTTTGTTTCCTAGAGACACACCCCAGTCAGACCAGTCTCCACTATCTATTAAATTAGCGTTTAATAGATATCCTTCGCCATAAAAATCTGCATTTTTAAGACTTAACTCCAAAACTTCTTTGAAGCTCTCATCGCTAAAATTAGGAGCCACTCGACCACTAAAAGAAAAACTGCTTGTTCCAGGGAAGTTAGTTACTTCATCAACAGTTATAGCATTTCTAAACTGTTCGTTTGCAATAGTATATCCATCATCGTTGAATGCAACATTTTCATCTCTTGGCTCTCCTGTTACTGCACAACCAGCAAGAAATGATAGCATTGCAATACTTGCCGATACCTTGATAAGATTTTTTAAAGACATCGTGATTCCCTTGTTTGTGTTTGAGATACATACTAAATATACTAAGAAAAGCTTGTCAAGTGATTTTGTTTATTTTCCCAAAGAAATACAAACGAGAAAGCCAGCTTAATCGCTGGCGTTATACCTACCATTTCGGGGGATAATCCATTCTTTGGTAATCTTTTGAATTGGCGCGTTTTAGCTTGTTAGCAATTCTTTGTGAGTCTGTTCGATGATTTTCACTCTCTCGTCCAAACTCTCGAAGTTTTTCAAGATTATCTCGTAAGACTCGGTTATCGTGCTGTAGTTTTTCTCCATATTCTTTTGATTTTCTAATACTCGATCTAGCAGTTCGAAAAATTCCTCCAAGGATACGTTTAAGGCTTCTTCTTTTTCTTCGTATTCTTTCGAGAAACTCTCCATAAATCTCATTATTTCTTTCTCTATTTGTGTCTGCATCGCTTTCTTTCTCCTTTTTTATAGTTGGCAAAACTTTTGGTTTTTTATTTCGTGAAACTGCTGGCACTGGACTAGGTTCCGGTAGTCGGGGTGTGTCGTTACGATTGCTTTGTTTCCGAGATAGTGCATCGCCCCGGCGCCCAAGACTATTCCTAACGTCAATACGACTAGCAGGGCTGTTATCGGGGCGTATACGCGCCACAGGTTCAGGCTTCGCATATTTCTTCCTGTTAAGCCTTTCACGCCTTTCACATAGTTCGTTAACTCGGTTTCTAGCGATTCTAGCTCTTTCCTGAGCCTGTTCATCATATTCCTTGTTTCTTCCTTCAACAGCTTCTCTCGTATGTCTAACTGCCTCGAAATCTCGCTCCCAAAGTGAGCCTTTGAGTCTGATGTTTTGGCCTCCGTCTGGGTCTTTGATTGAGATTGATTTGTTTGTTTCACGAGATACCTCCAGGTTTAATGATTTTAATTCGTGTAAAATGCCTTCTCTAGTGGGTTCTATGTGGCCTTGCCCCATAACATGGGTCATATGCTCGGTTAATTTTTCTACAAGCTCTTTACGGCTTTTAGGTAGGTTGCCGGGGTATATGACGGGGTTTCTATTGTTTGGAGAATTTGGGTCATGTAAACCGTATTCGACATTGATAGCATCTTTCCAAGCATCAATTCTGGTAATGTCTGCTCTGTGATAGTAAGCATTTAAACGCTTGTTTGTATGCAGTTCTTCCCCTGAAAACATAAAGTGAAGTTCTAGCCTTTCTTTGTCTCTGTGCCTTACCCATAAGCTGGAATACTGGTCTGGTTCAAGCCCAGGTAATAATGTCTTTTCAAAGTCATCAATTATTTTCTCCTGTGCTTCTGCATCAAGGTCGCTTTCTGCAAAACTCAATACTCCGCTTGTGTAGCGCCCTGCATGGTTTCCATAGGCTACAACATCGGAAAAGCTCTCTGGATTTCCTCTGACGGTTACAGGCTTCACAGAACGCGGAGTTTTGCTTGCGTCCATCTCGCTGAAAAGATACCCAACCGCTTGCTTTGTGGCTTTTACTGGATTGTTTGTATTTTTTCCGTATTTAAAAAACTTTACGATCATAAGTGTGAGCCTCCTTAATCTCGTTTAGTGTTTTTTCTATTCTTGATATTCCTGATAAAATCTGGAATAGTTCAGGCGACTTTCCCGATTTTGAATCTTGGTTTATTTTTCGTGCAACCTGATTTAAGTTTTGCCCCAATTTGTGAAGCTCATAAATTAAACCTGGGTCTACCGGCATATACATTTTTTTTATTTTGTAAACTTCTTTGATGGTGTTGCCGAGTCCAACATTTCTCAAAAATGCACCTAACGGTTCGCCGTTTGCATTAGCTCTCAATAACTCGATTTCAGTTTCGTTGAAACGAGATTTTACGATTTTTGTTCTTTTTGCTGACTTCATTTAATCCTCCTGAAATAAAATTTATTCTCCATTTTCCGCCGGTTTTGGGGTGTTTTTTTGGGTTTGGTTTTTGGGGGTCAAGGGGGCGGAGCCCCTTTGCGAGAATCACAGGGAAATGAGCGGAGCGAGTGCCCCCTGTGTATGCTCGCTTAGTAGTTAAAACCAAACTTTAAACATTATAACATACTTATATGTTTAATCCGGTTTTGTTTAGTTATTGAGTGCTGGAGTCTGATTTATTTACTGGTGTTTAATGTTTTTAAGTTTTAATTTTTTGCGCGAGTAATGTTAATAATGTTAAAAAAATGACAAGTCTTATTGTTTGTATTATTTGTATGTTGTACCATACAAATACTACAACAATACAAATAATACAAGAGGTAATAAATATGAATATAACAAACGAACGTATACACGAAATAGCTAACCAGTTATCTGATAAAGGTATAAAGCCAACTTTAAATGCTGTTCGCAATGAGTTAGGAAGCGGGAGCTTCTCCACAATAGGCCAAGCTATGAAAATCTGGCGGGAAGCACAGGAAACCGATAATAGTTTTATTGAAGTTGAAATACCTGATTCACTAGATGAAAAAGTTAAAATTTTAATTTCATCAGTTTGGAAAGAGGCCACTCATCTAGCCAACGACAAGCTGAATGAAGATAGAAAAGTCCTTCAAGAGACTAGGGAGAGGTTAGAGGAAGAAGCTTCGGAATCTAGGGAAGCCGTTGAAATATTGGAAAAAGAAGCAGAGCAGAATCTAGCAGAAATAACGACTTTAGAAAGTGAAGTTGGTAAATCAAATGAAGAAAATAAAATTTTATCGAATAAAATAAATCAGCTAAGTCAAAGAATAGCTGTTTTGGAGGCTTCTGAAAAAAATCTTACTCATCAGTTAGCTAAGTCTGAAGAAAGAGAATCAGAAATGAGAAGCATTCTTCAAAATGGAAAACAAAAAGTTGCCAACTGAAAAATACGCCAGCGATTAAGCTGGCGTTTTCATTATTTAACCCCTAAATCATTATAATTCTTGATCCCAAAGTCTCTCAAAAGCGGGTGATGCAGTGTGAAGCTTTCGCCGTTCCTGCCAACAATTTCATTATTTCGCTTAATTGCCATGTAAACGGTTCTAAAGCCTTTGTCATATTTAAAATAAAACTTATAGTCACCATCTTTAAAAAAGCGGTTAATTCGTTGCCTGCCTCGTTCGCTGTGAAGTAATTCAAGAAACTCATCAAAATGGATAATATCCAAGCTTTCAGCCTTGGTTGCCTCCATTGTGTTTAGCTCTTTTTCAAGAGCTTCAACATTTTCCTCAGTCTCGCCCAGCGACTTCATAATATGTGTGGGGATTTTTCCACCGAAGGCTTCAACCGACTCGATAAGATTAGCAAGCTTTGATTTAGCCTGTGCTAGCTCACGCTGTTTATTTTCCACTTCTGAGACGTTTCCAGTCTCTACCCTTCTCATCATATCAAGAAACAGCCCATCGGCCTTCTGTAAGCTTTCAGGGGGTGCCTGGGTGGGTAGATTCTGTTCCAGTATCCTCGTGTTTTCATCAGAGGGTAAATGGTCGGTATTGCCAAGGCTCGGCGCATAATCCAAACCTTCAAGATGTTGGTAATACATTCCACGTAGGTATTTCAGCAATGTGCCAACGGCATAATCAAAACGGAACACCTGTTCTTTGCATTTTTGGCTTCCAAACTCTTTTTTTGTTTCACAAGCAACATAGGCAAACTGCTTGCCTTGTGAGTTTTTACCGCGATAAAACCTCATTGATTGACCGCATTTTTCGCATTTTATGCAGTGCTTGAATATGTTCAGGCTTCCAGTGCTTTCGTTCCCATAATGGGTTTTACTAGCCCGCTTTTTCATGGCTCCTACGGCTTCGTAGTAGTCCTTAGCACTAATGATTTCGGGGTAATACCCTTCGATATTTTCCTCGAAAACCTTCTTTCCGTTTTCACGGCGCTGGGAGCGATAAACCCCGATGACATATTTGCTTTCTAGCATCATATGGACGGTTCGATTGGCCCATTTTCGCTTAGAATACTTATTAACTTCGCGGATTGTGGTTAATACCCCTTGGTATTTCAGGCGGTCGAATATGTCGCGGATTTCCTTCGCTTCTTCCTCCACGATTTCAAACTTACCGTCTACAACCCGCAAACCATAGGGGGTGTTATTCGATGTGTTGAAAATCTTATTGTCTTCCTTGACCGCCCGTTTTGCCCGGCGCCAAGCCGATTTGCGACGACGGCTTTTCATCTCGCTTTCTTCGTTGGCTCGTTTCGCAATCAAGCCAATCATCATGTAATTTTCTAAGTCTTTTTTCTTATCCTTAATCGAATATAACCGCTCATCTGCGGTGGTATATATGTTGATTCCCTTCTTGAGAATTTCGTAAAGCTGTGTCGCTGTCTCGTCCATCTGCTGGCGCGAGATCCGGTCAATGCTCTCGATCACCAGAAAACTGCCTGACCTTATTTCTCCACTCTCGATCATTTCGAGTATGTCGCGGAATCGACCACGTTTAATGTTGTCGCCTTTGAAGCTGGAGACCCCTTCGTCTATGAAGGTCTGGGCGATTTCAACACCGAAACGCTTTGAGAACAGGGCTAGCGGTGTTGTCTGTCGTTCAATGCTGTCTCCATCGGCTTGAATGGCGGATGAGTACCGAACGTAAGCATAAGCTGTAGGCATGGGCTGGGTTCCTAAGCCAATGAGCTAGAAAAAGTTTGGTAATCATATCACCCATTCTCCAGCGGCTGGCGGAGCACCTCTAGCACGTGACGGGAAAACTCCGGCAGTTCGTCCAAGAACAGCACGCCGTGGTGAGCAAGGGATATCTCGCCGGGTTTGGGTTTTGAACCGCCACCAACCAGGGCGGCGCCGCTGGCGCTGTGGTGTGGCTGCCTAAATGGCCGCTTACCCCAGTCGGCTTCCAGCGGTAGCCCGCAAACCGAACGCACGGCAGCGACTTCCAGGGCATCCTCTTCGGAAAGCGGCGGCAGAATACCCGGCAGGCGGCTGGCCAGCATGGTTTTGCCGGTACCCGGCGGGCCTGCGAATAGCAGGTTATGGCCACCGGCGGCAGCGACTTCCAGCGCACGGCGCGCCTGCTGCTGGCCGCGCACATCGGCGAGGTCATCCACTGGGGCGGTGGTTTTTACCGAGGCGCTGAGCTTGTGCGGAGGAATCTTCTCTTGATCAAGTAAGTGCGCCACGACTTGCCAGAGAGTGTCCGCAGGCAACACCGGCAAATCGCCTGCCAGAGCTGCTTCATCGGCGCAGTCGCGGGGAACAATCAACGCTTTCTTTGCCCGCCGTGTGGCCAGGGCAAAAGGGAGTATTCCAGGCACGGCGCGCAGTTTGCCATCCAGGGCTAACTCGCCAGCACACTCCATGCCTTCTAACGCTTCCACCGGAATTTGCCCGGAGGCGGCCAAAATACCTAGTGCAATGGGCAGATCAAAACGGCCACCCTCTTTAGGCAGATCAGCGGGGGCGAGGTTTAAGGTAATACGGCGGGTATTGGGAAAATCGAAACCCGCATTGACTAGCGCACTGCGCACCCGTTCGCGGCTCTCTTTTACCGCCGTTTCTGGCAAGCCCACTAGCGTCAGGCCCGGCAAGCCGTTGGCCAGATGCACCTCAACATGCACCGTCGGTGCATCTAAACCTACGCCTGCCCGCGTGGCTACAATGGCTAGCGTCATTGCACTCCCTCGCTGTTGTTTGCTAAAAGCTTTAACCCAATGTAAGCAGAAGCTATTTAATCTTAAGTGCTTAACCTATCGTAATTAAGAACGCTTTGGTAGCGTCACGGTTTTTACTTGCCGACTTAGTTACTAACCGCAGGATCTGCTTCTAGCGCAGTAATCAGTTCCTGGGCAAAACGCTGGGCGGAGGGGAGTGCACCGAAGCTCCAGGCGGGCGGCAAGTGAACCAGATTGTCGTGTTTAACGCTGGGGAGTTGCTGCCACAAGCCGCTTTTTGCAAGCTGCTCTTCGACCCCGGCGGGCAGCGGGTCGATGATCACCAGCGTTGCTTCGGGGTAGCGCGCCAGCGCTTCAATCCCCACCAGCGCAAACCCCCAGGCATTGGTGGGCTGATCCCAGGCATTGGGCAGCGCCAGTTGTTCAAGCACCGCGTTATATAAGCTGTTCTCCCCAAACACCCGCACGTGACGGGCATCCATAAACTGCACCATCAAGAGCGGCGCGATTTTTGACTGTGAGAGGGGCCGGGATTCGCGCAGCCTGGTCATCAAAGCTTGGGTTTCTTCAATTAGTTCTTCTGCTTGGGGCTGCCGCTCGGTTAATTCGCCTAGCTGTCGGGTCAGGGTTTGCATCTCTTGCCAGGTATTGGTGCCGGGAGAGTAGAGCGCGAACGAGGTAACCGGGGCGATTCTCTCCAAGCGTGGCTTCAAACCAGCGAACATGGGTGAGATTAGCGTTTGTTTGGGGGGGACTTGGGCCAAAAGTTCTAAATTAGGCTGGGTGCGTAGCCCCATATCGGTGACGTTGTCGGGTATGTGCGGCTCGCCCACCCACTGGTGATAATCGCTCTGCTGAGCAACGCTGCTGACAGGCGCATTGATCGCTAACAGGGTTTCGGCGATGGTCCAGTCCACCGTTGCCCACTGGGCGTGGGCGGTAGCAACGGTCAGCATACAAACGACGAACAGCCCGCAGCGCGCGAGCAAAGAGAGCAGGTTGGTGTGGCGCATGGTGGTGAGAGGCCATCCAGAAAAATAAGAGATGTATTTAAACGATAATATTTATTGTTTGCAAACATGCGCTCAAAGAAAAACCTACCCAGGCGCGGTGGCCTGGGCGGGTTCAAGCACTTAATAATGCCTAGAGAGAATAGTTAGAAACGATAGTGCACGCTGCCGGTTACACCACGCTCGGCGCCGAAGTAGCAGTACTCCAGAGAATTGCAGGAGGCCACGTACTCTTTATCCAGCAGGTTGTTCACGTTTAAGCGTGTTTCGACGCCTTCAACGCCGAGTTGGCTTAGGTCGTAGCCAATGGTGGCATCCACCAGGGTGTAGTCGGGCACGGTTTCGGTATTAGCTCGGTCAGCGGCGATATCCGCGTAGTGGCGTACGCCGACACCCATATCCACGCCGTTTAGCCAGCCGTCGTTGGCCTTGTAGTGGCCCCAGAGCTGTACTTGGTGCCGAGGGGAGTAAATGGCGTTATTGCCCTGGTTGCCGTCATCGCTTTTGGCGTAGGTGATATCGGTGAAGCTGTAGCCTGCCTGGAGCGAGAGAGTATCCGTTAGCTGGGTTTGCGCTTCCAGCTCCAGTCCTTGGGATTCGATTTCACCCACGGCGCGGTAAGGGTCGGTGGGCTGCTCTTTGGTGGCCACATTCTCCTGGCTGATGAGGAACAGCGCGGCGCTGTACTGGCTGGCGCCGCCGTTTGGTTGGAATTTGACGCCGGTTTCCAACTGTTCGCCTTCCATCGGTTGAAGCAGATCGCCATTCTCATCCACGAAACTGGTGGGGGTAAAGGCGGTGGAGTAGCTCAGGTAGGGCGCGATGCCGTTATCGAATAGGTAGACCATTCCGGCACGGCCACTGAACTGGGTATCGTTGAGGGAGCTGGTATCCCCGCTATCGCGGTTGGTATTGTCGATATTAACCCAGTCGTATCGGCCGCCCAAGGTAAAGCGCCAGTTATCGAGGGCTATCTGGTCTTGTAGGTAAACCCCGGTCTGGTCGATCTCATGGCGTTCGCCCAATGGCTGATAAAGCGGGGCGCTAGGGTCTGCGCCATACACAGGGTTAAAGGCGTCAATGGCAGGAAAGACGCCCGAAGGCCATGACACCTCGTTTTCCCGCTGCTGGTAATCCACTCCGAACAGCAGCGTGTGATCCATAAAGCCGCTGCTAATGTTGGCTTCTAACTGGTTTTCGAGCGTCCAGGCTTCCAGCGATTCATCGCTGCCGGAGTAGTAGCGAGTGAGCTCATCAGAGGTCGGTGAAGTCCAGCCAAAGCCGTAGACCTGATTGAGCACCACGTCGGCATTGAGGTAGCGCATCAACTGGCGGCCGGTCACCTGGTCGTTGAAGCGGTGCTCAAGGGCGTAGCCGACCATGCGTTGGGTGCGCTCGTAGGCGTCGTAATCCTCTTCACCATCAAAGAAGTTGTTGCTGATCTTGCGGTCATTATGGGCAACCACGGCCCCCTCATAGGGTACGCCGGAGTGGTAGCCGCCTTCTGGCTCATTCTGCAGGTAGGCTTCTAGGGTTAGGCTGGTGTCTTCGGTGATGTCCCAGGTTAGCCGCGGCGCAAAGGCGTAGCGCTGCTCTTCTGCCGGGCCGAACTGGGTATCCGCGGCGCTGGCTATGCCGGTTAGGCGAAAGGCCACCCGCTGCTCTTCGCCAATAGGCCTGGTGAGGTCAAAAGCGGCACTACGCTGGTTATTATTGCCCACCCGAAAACGCAGCTCACCGCTCTGTTCGAACTCTGGACGCTTGCTGTTTAGGGCGACCACACCGCCAGGGGAGGCGCGTCCATAGAGCACCGAGGCGGGCCCACGCACTACTTCAATGCTTTCTAAAAACCATGGGTCGATGCGCATACTGCTATGAGAGTTAGCGTCGCCCATGACCTTGAGGCCATCCAAAAAGGTGTTGCTCAAGCTGCCGTCAGAAAACCCGCGCAGTACAAGGTAATCAAAGCGGTTGGAGGCGCCAATTTGGTTGCTGTAGACGCCGGGTGTGTAGTCGGTGGCGCGTTGCACGGTACTCACTCCGCGGTTATCCATCTGCTCGCGGGTGATTGTTGACACGCTCTGGGGTATTTCGATGGTGGGCGTTTCCACTTTTGTGGCGGCTTGTTGGGCAGTGACCGTGACAGTTCCCAGCTCTGTGCTTTCTTGAGCGTACAGCGGAGATACCGCCAGTGCGGCGATAACGGCGGCACTGAGTGGAGAACGCAGTAAGAACGGGGCGTTTAAAAAGCGGTGAGGGGTAAAGGACATGGGAAGTACCTGCAATAAGAATCAATTAACCGATGTGTTAATGAGAATTATTGCGCTTAATCGCGGATGAAAGGTATGCGAAATGGCAAAAGGGGTATGCGTAGTGCCAAAAACCGTCCAACAGAGGAGCTTATCGCTCCAAAAATAACGCAGCGGTCTTAGTGACGGTTAAGTACTTCATGGGGAGCAATGCCAAAAGCCCGCTTAAAGGCGGTGGCAAAATTGGTGGCGTGGCGGTAGCCACAGGCGTGAGCGGTTTGCTGCACGCTATAGCCGCGCTGCAGGTCGCGATACGCCAGCACCAAGCGGCACTGGCGAAGGTGATCAAACACAGAATAGCCGTAACAGGCGCGAAACTTCTGGCGCAGGCTGCTGGGGCTCATTGCCGCATCGTGAGCCAAGTCATTCAAACAATAGGTAAGCGTTGGCTGGTCGGCGATGCGCTGATGCAGCTGCTCAAGGCACTGGCGGTCACGCGGGGTTAAGCGAGTTTTGGGGCGCTGAGATGCAGAGTATGCCGCCAACGTCGGCTGTGGGCCCAACGGCAAACCGTGGCCGAGTAGTTGCAGCGCTAGCCCTTGCCATACCAGCGGTTGTCGGCAGGCGCTGGCAGGGTGATCAATGGTGGCGCGTAGAGCATTGATGAGCGATTCAGGCAGCCGCCAGTGGTGCAGCAGCGGCTTAGCGGGTGGTAAGGGGAGACCATGGGGCTGTGTGGCGAGGACGGCGAGGTTTACCGTACGTAGGCGTGACTGCGCGGGCTGGCATACGGTGAGCGAGTGCTGGTAATTGAAGTGGGCGCACAACCCATCGCCTGCTGTTAATGCAAAGCACTGGCTATCTAAGGAGGCAGTAATATGGCCCTCCAGCACCACGCTAATAAACCAGGGCACCGATTGGCGAGAGGCTGACCAGTAGGTGCGCTCTACCTGCAGGTCGGAGAGCGTTAGGTGTAGTGAATCGGGAAGGCTAACATCGTGAACACTGCCTTGAGCGACGGGCGCCAACCCAGCAGATATGCCATCGATTCGGTAATCGATACCGAAGCGCAACCCTAACTGCTGCAACGTTTGGGAGGTAAGGAGTTGCGGCTTTGGGCCCGAAATTGGATGAGCGGCGATGGAGGTCATGGGGCTCGCGCCTTTATGGATGTGCATCAAATTGGCGCATCGGTGCTTAAGGTGATTCGTCAGTAAGAAAGGTTCTGTGCTGGCAACTACCATCGAGTTGCTGAGTCAACGCAGGCTTGCCCTGTCTTGGTGCTTACACGCTATCTTTGTCGACATGGCTTATTGAAGCCGTCGTTCACAAGCTAGCAGTGGGCTTGAAGAGGGCTGTGATACGAGGAAGGTACCATTGGCAGGCAAAATGTCAATGATATTGATTCGTGTTTATCGGTTGAGTGAGGTCACTAGAAATTATCCGCGAGAAATCATCTAGAGGTAGCAGTGCTAGCCGTGGGGGTATCGGCAATAGAGGAAAGCAGGCTATTGCCGATATGAGCTCTAACGTTTAGGCGGGTTTATCATCTTCATCCGGGTGGCTAGAAGGCTCTGGAGTGGGCGTGGGCGGTACTTCTGCTTCCATTGGCGTGTCAGCGGATTCCGTGGAGGCTTCAACGGCTGCTTCAAGGTTGGCGACTTGGCGCTCTAACGCCTCTACCCGCGAACGGGTGCGCTGCAGTACATCCATCAAAATGTCGAAATCCTCCCGCGAGACAAGCTCCAGGCGGTCAAAGGCGCCACGCACGACTTGTTGCACGCCCTTTTGAATATCTTCCGGCGCCTGGGAGGCGTTTTGTAAACGGTCACCAATCTGCTGGGCCAATCGGCTAATGCGGTCTTGAGGCGCCATAGCTGCTCTCTCCTTAATAACTCAATAAATGAACATATATAAAATTGCTTACCGGTAAGGATACGCAACAGTTGGCGAATTCGCATGTATCACGTGCTTTTACTGCTGAACGCGTGGTTTGCATCGAAATGAAGCAAGCAACTTTTGCTTACGCCCTTTTTTGGTGCAATAGCTGGGGTGTGCGAATGGACTTGCCCAGTCTTAGCGCTGTAGAGCGCTTTGCTTGTCGACTAATTAGCTGACTTATAAGAAAAAAAAGTCAGCTGGCACAGTATGCGCATTATCGGTTCAGGTGCTTATTCTGGCGGCTGCGCCGCTACCAATCTAGCAAGACTTATCCAGCAGGGGAGATCCGGGATGAAACTCATCACCGCTATCATCAAGCCATTTAAGCTCGACGACGTTCGTGAGGCATTAGCCGACAACGGCGTTCAGGGTATTACGGTCACCGAAGTTAAAGGTTTTGGCCGTCAAAAAGGGCATACCGAGTTGTATCGCGGCGCGGAGTATGTCGTCGACTTTCTACCCAAGGTAAAAGTTGAAGTGGCCGTGGACGACGCCCGTTTAGAGAGTGTATTGGATGCGATCTGTAGCGCGGCTAACAGCGGCAAGATCGGCGACGGCAAGGTGTTTGTTACGCCACTGGAAGACGTGATCCGTATCCGTACCGGTGAGCGCGGCGCCGACGCCGTTTAATGACGGCTGGCCAGGTTGTCTTCCACGTCTAGCTACCTTTGGTACTTACAACTTTAGTACTTACAACTAGCACGTGTAACTTCTCATAATATAACGGGGAACACCTTATGAATGAGTTAGCTGATTTGAGCTACGCGCTCGATACGTTCTACTTTCTAATTTGCGGCGTGCTCGTCATGTGGATGGCGGCAGGCTTCTCCATGTTAGAAGCGGGCTTGGTACGCTCCAAGAACACCGCAGAGATCCTCACCAAGAACATTGCGCTGTTTGCGATTGCCTGCACCATGTATCTGCTGGTGGGTTACTACATTATGTATTCCAGCAGCGCTGGCGGCTTCCTACCCAATCTGGGCTTCCTGATTGGCGCTGAAAACAGTGTGGATGCGGTTACTGCTGGCGGCGATGACGCGCCTTACTATTCTATGCGTTCTGACTTCTTCTTCCAGGTGGTATTCGTTGCGACGGCCATGTCGATTGTGTCGGGTGCCGTGGCTGAGCGCATGAAACTGTGGGCATTCCTAGCCTTTGCCGTTGTCATGACCGCGTTTATCTACCCGGTGTCTGGCTACTGGACCTGGGGCGGCGGCTGGTTGTCTGAAGTAGGCTACTCTGACTATGCGGGTTCAGGCATTGTGCACCTTGCCGGTGCAGCTGCAGCGCTAGCGGGTGTGATCGTGCTAGGCCCACGTAAAGGCAAATACGGCAAAGACGGCTCTATCCACGCGATTCCGGGTGCCAACATGCCGCTGGCTACCTTGGGTACTTTCATCCTGTGGATGGGCTGGTTCGGTTTTAACGGCGGCTCTGAACTCAAGCTGGCGGCTGTCGATTCTGCTAACAATGTGGCGCAAGTATTTGTTAATACTAACGCGGCGGCGGCGGGTGGTGTGATTGCCGCGCTGATTCTGGCCAAACTGTGGTTCCGTAAAGCGGATCTGACCATGGCGTTGAACGGTGCACTGGCGGGTTTGGTCGCCATTACCGCTGATCCGCTCTCCCCGACTGCACTGGGTGCCACTATTATCGGTGCAGTAGGTGGCATCATCGTGGTGGCTGCGATCGTTACCCTCGATAAGCTGAAGCTAGATGATCCGGTCGGTGCGATCTCTGTACACGGTGTTGTCGGTATCTGGGGCGTACTGGCGGTGCCTTTGACCAATGACGGCGCATCATTTGGTGCTCAGATCATCGGTATTGCAGGTATCTTTGGTTGGGTCTTCCTGGCAAGCCTGGTGGTATGGCTAATCTTGAAAGCCATCATGGGCATCCGGGTTAGCGAAGAAGAAGAGTATGAAGGCGTTGATATCGCAGAGTGCGGTCTCGAAGCCTACCCAGAGTTTGGTATTAAGAAATAAACAGCGGTATTAAGAAATAATTTAATGCTGACTTAGTGAGCTGGTGTGCTCCTTATAGCCTCCCCTAAAGTGGGAGGCTTTTTTATTCTCTGCCGATAGCGGTGTATGCTGGTGGTCAGCGGTTATCGGTTGCGGCACTCGCAGCTGTTCAACCCGACCCCATTACGGCCACCCAGTTAGAGGAAATGGTAATGAAATTGATCACAGCTATTATCAAGCCGTTTAAGCTCGACGATGTGCGCGAGTCGCTCTCCGACATCGGCGTGCAGGGTATTACGGTGACGGAAGTGAAGGGCTTTGGGCGCCAGAAAGGGCATACCGAACTGTATCGCGGCGCTGAGTATGTGGTGGACTTCCTGCCCAAGGTGAAGCTAGAAGTCGCCGTGGACGACGAGATGGCCGAACAGGTGATCGATGCCATCACCCAGGTGGCGAACACGGGTAAAATCGGCGACGGCAAAATCTTTGTGATGCCGCTGGAGCAGGTGATTCGTATCCGTACTGGCGAAACGGGTAAAGACGCGGTTTAAACGCGCCAGAATGCAGAACCCCCGCTGGTCGGTTTATATCTTCAAACCGATCAGCGGGGGTTTTTGATTAGCTACTGGTTAGTCGAGCGCTTATTTCTCGACAAACGCACGCTCAATGACGTAGTCGCCCGGCTCGCCCATGCGCGGCGAAATATTCAAGCCCAGCTCGTCTAGCAGTGCGCTGGTATCGTCCAGCATGGCGGGGCTGCCGCAGATCATCGCGCGATCCTGGCGCGGATCGATGGGCGGGAGGCCGGTATCTTCAAACAGCTTGCCCGAACGAATATGGTCGGTCAGGCGTCCCATGGTGTGGAATTCTTCCCGAGTAACGGTTGGGTAGTAGACCAGCTTTTCAGCAATGTCTTCACCCAGGTATTCATGGGCTGGCAGCTCTTTGGTGATGAAGTCGGCGTAGGCCAGTTCCGAGACTTCGCGCACCCCGTGCACCAGTACTACCTTCTCATAACGTTCATATACTTCAGGGTCCTGAATCAAGCTCATAAACGGCGCCAAACCGGTACCGGTGGAAAGCATATACAGGTTGCGGCCGGGAAGCAGGTCGTCGGTGACCAGTGTGCCGGTGGGCTTGCGGCTGACCATAATCTGGTCGCCCACTTTCAGGTGCTGGAGGCGTGAAGTGAGCGGGCCGTCGGGCACTTTAATGCTGAAGAACTCAAGGTGGTCTTCGTAGTTAGGGCTGGCAATCGAGTAAGCGCGCATCAGTGGTTTGCCATTCACTTCCAAGCCAATCATCACAAACTGACCGGTTTTGAAGCGCAGGCTACGCTCACGGGTGGTGCGGAAGCTGAACAGGGTGTCGTTCCAGTGATGAACGCTAAGCACTTCTTCCAGAGCAAACTTACTCATGCCGTTTTCTCCATTAGTCGATGCTGGCGCTAGACCGCATCGGTCATATTCTTAAAAAGAATAAAAAAGATTAAATATGTTGCCAGCAAGTCTAAGCAAAGAGTGGTATATCTGTTAAGCGAATTATATTGATAACAGTTATCTGAAAAATAGATATAGATCAAATACAGGTCAGACTCTATGCATTACACCTTGCGGCAGTTGGAAGTCTTTGTGGCGGTTGCCCAACATGAGAGCGTCTCCCATGCGGCGCGGGCGCTGGCTATGTCTCAGTCGGCGACCAGCACGGCGCTTGCGGAGCTTGAGCGGCAGTTCGACTGCCAACTGCTGGATCGGATCGGAAAACGATTAAAACTCAATGCACTGGGTTTTCAGCTGTTGCCCAAAGCGGTGGCGCTGCTTGATCGCGGTGAAGAGATTGAAGAGATGCTACGTGGCCAGAAAGGGGTTGGTTCGCTGGACGTAGGGGCCACGCTGACCATTGGTAACTACCTCGCCACGCTGCTCATCAGCGACTTTATGCAGCGCCACCCCGGCAGCCGGGTGCGCTTGGCGGTACGCAATACGCGCCATATTATCGAAGGCGTGCGCCAGCACTCGCTGGATTTAGGCTTGATTGAGGGGCAGTGCGACGATGACATGATCATTAGCCAGCCTTGGGTGGAAGATGAGCTGTGTGTGTTTTGCTCGCCGCGCCACCCGCTGGCAGGTCGCGAGCATCTTGAACTTGAGCAGCTGCTGCGAGAGGACTGGATTATGCGCGAAGAGGGCTCCGGCACCCGCATGACCCTGGAGCACGCCGCCCGCCACCGCCGCAGTCGGTTTAACACCTTGCTGGAGTTAGAGCATACGGAAGGTATTAAACGTGCCGTGGAGTCGGGGCTGGGGATTGGCTGTGTTTCGCGCCTGGCGCTGCGTGATGCCTTCCGGCGCGGCAGCTTGGTGCCGCTGCCCACGCCGGAGCTGGATCTAAAGCGTCAATTCACGTTTATTTGGCACCGGCATAAGTACCTCACCACCGGCGTGCGCGAATTCCTGCGCCTGTGCCGTGAAATGACGGCCGGAGCCAAGCGTAGCGACGATATTGCGCTGCCGCCAATTCCTTAATCACTCAAAATGCTGCCAAAGCCTTGGCCGAGTTTGATGTTAAGGGCGCAGGCGGGTGTTGTGACAGCTTGAAACTGCTAATCGTGCCTGACAGGTGATCGGCCTGTTCTTTTAGTTGTTCGGCGGCGGTCGTGGACTCTTCCACCATGGCCGCGTTCTCCTGGGTCATGCGATCCAGTTCGGCAACCGCAATGTTGACCTGATTGATGCCATCGCTCTGTTCGCTGGTGGCCGCATTGATCTCCTCCAATACATCGGTCACGCGGGTAATGTGCGCGACGATATCCTGCATAGTGGTTCCGGCATTTCGCACCAAGTTGGTGCCGTTATTCACCTTGCTTTGTGAATCTTCGATCAGCTTTTGGATATCGTTGGCGGCATCGCTGCTGCGACCGGCCAGCTTGCGTACCTCATCGGCCACCACGGCAAAACCTCGGCCATGCTCGCCAGCACGGGCGGCTTCCACTGAAGCGTTAAGCGCCAGCAGGTTGGTCTGGAAGGAAATGCTGTTCATTAGCGTGACGATTTCACCGATTTTATCGGAGGCGCGAGTGATGTCTTCCATGGTTGTCACCACATCCGCCACGACTTTCCCGCCTTCGTTGGCCACTTCAGAAGCAGTCTGAGAGAGCTTGTTGGCTTCCTGAGCTGAGGCGGCGGTGTGCTGCACGGTACTGGTGATTTGTTCAATCGAGGCGGATGTTTGCTGCAGGCTAGAGGCAGCGTTATCGGTACGACGGGATAAATCCTGGCCGCCCATGGCGATCTCGTTGGCCGCGTGGTGAACGGATTCGCTGCTGGTGCGTACATCCGTGAGTACGGCTTCCATTTTGCCTACAAAACGGTTGAAGGCGCTGGCAATTTGAGCCACCTCATCATTGCCCTGTTCGGGAAGGCGCTGGGTTAAGTCGCCATCCCCTGAAGCTATGTTATCCATCGCGTCACGCGCAACCAACAAACGGCGCAGCAGCAATGAAAGCAGTAAGCCAAATACTACCGCAGTGATCGCTGCCACAATTAGTAGCGTGATTATCGACGTCGTAGCTATCGCGCGCAGGCCAGCGGTTGCCTCGGCTTCATCCAGCGCGACCACCAATTGCCAATCGCTATTGCCGCCCACAGGTCGGCTAAGTAGTAGCTTGCTGCTCTCCTCAAGAGTTATTTGTTGGGGGTTAGTAGCGGATGCAAGCTGTTGTAAATAAGCGGCGTTTAATTCATTACTCAAGGTGGTAGATGGCTCGAGCGTAAGCTCACTATTGGGATGGGCAACTAGTGTGCCATCACCTGTTACCAGGAAACCGAAGCTGGAAGGAGTAGGAGATATACCATCAACTATGGCCACCATATTGCTGATGTTTACGTCGGCGCCTATTACCGCCTGTAGCTGTTTGTTTTGGTAAAACGGCCGGGCAAAGGTAACGACAAGGTCGCCGCTTTGGGCATCAACATAGGGGGCAGTAACAATGGTGTCTTCGGCGTTTTCAGCTGCTTGATACCAAGGACGCAAGCGAGGATCAAAATCTGCAGGTGGCTCCCACCCGTCGAAGAAAATTGTTTCACCGCTTTCGGCATAACCTATATAAGTGGCCATGAAATCGCCAGAGGTCGTTAACTGGCGCAGCGCAGCACGAGGGTTGCTACTAGCGGCAGCTTCTTTCATACCTGTTAGCATGGTACTACGCGACTCCATCCATTCGTGGAGTGCGCTGCTATTGCCGCTAACCACGGCGTTAAGGTTACGGGTTATTTGTTGATCATTATGGTGTTTTACCGTGGTGTAACTGGCAATGCCGTTAATTACCAGAGCGAGGGTGATCGCCACTAAAGCGGCTAATAAAATACGTGCTCGGAGGGTAGATAACATGGTCGCTCTCGACGTCGAAGTGCATGTCAGTACTTGGGGAGGTACCGTTTATAATGTCTTCTAGGCTATCGGCGAGAGCGACCCTTTCTTTAACCTTGAATTGGCTTTAAGTTTCAGATATTGCTAGCGTAAATCGCTAACCGCATGTTGGATATCGGCCAGTGACGCTTTACTTAGATCTTTTGATAGGGAGTGAATCACCAGCTTCTGCGTGGGACCATCGAGCTTATCCCGTAAGAGGCCTAAAAATTTGGGCGGTGCGACCATAATCAGCTTCTCTAAGCTGTTATCCACCCGGGCGCTATACAGGCGGTTGGCGACCTCTTTAGCGAACAGCTCGTTTTCATGTTTGGAGGCCGCTCCCTCTTCGCCGGAAGAGCGTGCCGTGCTAGACATCGACTCGTGCACATCACCGCGACGGTCGGTGATCAAATCACCTTCATGCAGCCGTCCTTCTGCGTGAACCAAGCTCTCCTGTTCCGCCAGCGTCAAGGCATCACGAGTAAAGATACGTGCGCGGGCGGCATCGGCTACCACGATATAGGTTGTCATCGCTGTGCATACTCCATGTCGTTGGTGGTCATCTAACCATGGCAAGCGTTTGGCGTTAGGTCAAACGCTTGCCTCGGCTTAAGCAACGTGGGTTACAGCACCTTGCTACGCAGCAGACTGGTGACCGCTTCACCAATCAGCACCAGCACAATAATGGCAATCAAAATGGTCGCTACGGTGGGCCAGGCGAAGGTATCAATGGCACCTTGCAGGATGACCCCAATACCGCCCGCACCCACTAAACCAAGCACCGTCGATTCACGAATATTGATATCCCAACGCAGGATGACGATGGCAAAAAACGCGGGCATGACCTGGGGCACAATCGCGTAGGCGACCACTTTGGCCTTGGAGGCCCCGGTGGCTTCCATCGCCTCTACCGGGCGCCGGTCAATCTCCTCTATTGCTTCACCCATTAGCTTGCCGATAAAACCAATGGAGCGAAACACAATGGCGAGAATGCCCGCTAAGACACCGGGGCCAAAAATCGCTACAAACAGCAGTGCCCAGATAATGGTATTCACCGAACGGCTGGAGACCAGGATAAAGCGCCCCAGCCACAGGCAGGCGCGGTTAGGCGTGGTGTTCTGGGCGGCAATGTAGGCCACCGGTAGCGCCAAGAAGATGGTTAAGAAAGTAGCCAGCGTAGCGATATGCACGGTTTCAATCAGCGCGGCGATAATGCCATTTAGCCCAGCTGGGCTGGGCGGCCACATGCGCGCGCCCAGCGCGGAGATTTGATTGGGCGCGTCCCATACCCAGGGCCAGAAAATATCAATATCGCGCACCGCCCAAACCACTAACATCAAGGTTGCTAGCAGAACGGCGTAACGTATAAGGCGCTGTTTGCGGTCGTAGCGTTGCCAAACCCGGTCGGCAAGCTGCTGTGCGTGATCTACCATATTTTTTTCCTTACCCAGCCGCTGACACCTTCACTGAGCAAAATGACCGCGATGATAATGAGCAGAATCGCAAAGGCGAAATCGTAGTCGTAGCGTCCAAAGGCATTCATTAGCGTACCGCCAATGCCGCCTGCCCCCACGATTCCAACCACTGCTGATGCGCGCAAGTTGCTGTCCAGTTGGTACATGGAAAGCCCCACTTGGCGTGGCAGTATCTGCGGAAAAACGGCATAGAACAGAATCGCCACATAGCCCGCCCCGGCGGCTTTCATGGCTTCTACCTGGCCCCAGTTAATCTCCTCTATCTCTTCGGCCAGCAGTTTGCCTACGAAGCCGACGGAGTAGAGGGTTAGGGTCAAAATCCCTGCTAGCGGCCCAAACCCAACCGCGGCCACAAATAGAATTGCCACGATTACGGGATGAAAGCTGCGCGATACAATAATCACTGCGCGGCCAATAACATAGATAGGCATTGGGGCGATATTACGCGCCGCCATCACGGCAAACGGAATAGAGAGCAAAACCCCCATCAAAGTCGCCAAAATGGCGATTTGGAAGCTCTCTTTAAAGCCAGTAATCAGTAGCTCGTAGCGCTCTAAATTGGGCGGGAAGCCGCCGCTAAAAATACGTGCTGCGCGGGGCAACCCTTCAGAGATACGCGCCCAGTTGAATGGCAGCGAGCCGAAGGCCCAGACCAAGTAGATGACCGCGACGATGATCAGCCCATAGCGCAGCACAGGGTTGGCAATAAACGGCGGCTTTTTCCAGGTGCGCGGCGCTGTAGAAGGGGCGTCAGGCGGAGTCATGGGTGTGCTCCTCCGCTGGCGTATCGGTGATCGCGTCGTCCGGCGCTTCAATGCCGCCGTAAATGGCGTCTAACGCGTCTTTATTGAAGTCGGCAGGTAAGCCATCAAATATCATCTTGCCGTGGCGTAGACCCACGATGCGCTCGGTGTAGGTTTTGGCCTGAGCAACGTTATGGATGTTGATAAGCACCGGCAGCGACAGCTCGCTGGCCAAGCTTTGCAGCAGAACCATAATCTGCTCAGAAGTGCGCGGGTCTAGTGAGGCGGTGGGCTCATCGGCGAGCAGCACTTCAGGTTCCTGCATTAGAGCGCGCACCACGCCTACCCGCTGGCGCTCGCCGCCTGAAAGCTCATCAGCACGCTTGTTGGCGTAATGAGCAATGCCCACCCGCTCCATCAGTACAAACGCACGCTCAATATCTGTCTGGGGGTAGCGGCGCGATATCGCTTGATAGAGATTGACGTAACCCAGCCGTCCGGCCAGCACGTTCTCCATCACGGTTAAGCGATCCAGCAGGTTAAAGCCCTGGAACACCATGCCGATTTTACGGCGCGCGCGGCGCAGCTCGGCGCCTTTAAGGTTCACTAGCTCGTTGCCGTTGAGTTTGATGGAGCCCGAAGTTGGCTCAACCAAGCGATTAATACATCTCAGCATGGTGCTTTTACCTGCACCCGAGGCGCCTACGATAGAAACAACGCTGTTTCCCTCTACCTTGAGGTCAAGCCCTTTCAGCACGGCTTCATCGTGGCCATAACGTTTGACCAGATTGGTAATTTCCAGCATGTGTCCGCTTCCATCGTCGAGACAATAACCGCACCGCCAGCGGCGGTGCGCTACGTTTACTCTTCCAAGTTTTCTGGCGTATAGCTCACGTTATTGGCCGCTTGGATGGTACGAATCACCTGCCAGTTGTCTTGGTAGTTGATGGGTATGAATTTCTCGACGCCCTCAAACTCTTCGCCTAGCTCGGTACCGATAAAATCAAAGCTGAAGAAGGCTTCTTCGATTTTCTCGACCAAATCGGGGTGCAGGTTGTGCGCATAGTTGTACGAGGTGGTGGGGAAACGGTCGGATTCGTAGATCAGACGCACGTCCTCTTCATCGTAAAGACCGCGTGCGGCCATGCGTTCGACTACTTCGGAAGCGACCGGAGCCGCATCGTAGTCTTGGGCCACAACGCCAAGCATGGATTGGTCGTGACTGCCCGAGTAGACCACTTCGTAATCCTCATCGGGAGTGATACCTAGTTCAGGCAGCAGTGCGCGAGGGGCTAGGTTACCCGAGTTGGACGTTGGAGAGGTGTGGGCGACACGCTTGCCTTTGAGATCCTCGACCTCATGGATATCAGAGTCGACATGGGTAAAGAGTTGCAGGGTGTAGCCAAATTGGCCGTCATCAGAGCCCATTAACGCAAACGGCACGGCCCCGGCCAAGTTCACCGCAAACGGCGTAGGGCCAGTGGAGAAACCGGCGATATGTAGCCGCCCGCTGCGCATAGCTTCAACTTGAGCAGCGTTGGACTGAACCGCAAAGAAGCGCACATCGCGCTCGGTAACCTCAGCCAAGTGATCGATAAACGGCTGCCAGATGTCCGAATAAATAGCCGGGTCTTCTACGGGGGTGTATGCAAAAATCAGCGTGTCTGGATTAGCCCACTCAGACTCATCGGCAGGGCGGTCAGCGACCATATCGCCATTTTCATCGCAGTAAATAGTATCTAAATCACCGCGTTCACATTCAGCGAAAGCGGGCGTAGTGAGTAGGGCGAGCGGTAAGAGTGATGCTGCGGTAAGCATCGCAAGCGGGCGCTTGCGGAAAAGCGAAGTTGCCATGGTAAGCCTCGTTTGTGCGTTATTGTTGTGTTCTTGCTATGGATCGAACTGTGTTTCCTTTGCTGCGTTTTGCCACTAGTGAAAACGAAAAATGTTTCGTAAGTGGACATTCCGCGCCAAGGATGGTTATTTTCGAAAGCAGACACATTCAATCTAGGGTTTGTGACAAACTTATGTCAAATACTTTACATCCACTCTCCGACCATTGGCGCAACCGCTATTTATTAATGCGCCACGGTCATAGTCAGGCCAATCAGCAGGGCGTGATTGTCAGCTCGCCTGAGCGAGGAATAGAAAACTTCGGTCTTTCTGAATATGGCGAGCAACAACTTGCCCAGCTCGTTGCTGATTGGCAGTGGGCTGTGCCGACTCGAATGGTGCATTCAGACTTTTTGCGTACCACGCAAACTGCTGCCCGAGTAGCCGTTAAGTTCGGGTTAGTACCCAGCGTGGATATGCGCTTGCGAGAGCGGAATTTTGGTGACTTAGAAGGCCTGGGAGACGAGCACTATCCCAGCGTGTGGGCGTTAGATGCCGAAGATGCCGAGCATCGCCACCATCAGGTGGAAACCTTGAGCGCGGTGGCACAACGTATGCAAGCAGTAATAGCTGATTGGGAACAACAGGTAAGCGGCGAAACCATCCTGCTTGTCAGTCACGGTGATCCGCTGCAAATCCTGCTGACTGCACTGGCCGGGAAACCGTTGACGACCCACCGTGAGCAAACTCCGTTAGCACCCGCTAGCATCACTCTTTATGGGCATGGCGTGTAATCCGCTAAAAGCTGTGTGCTAGTCTCTAAGAAAAGTAAAGAGAACTTGTTATGCTTGCTCCTTTCTCGCCGGATGCACCGAGCCTGCTAAATGCCCTTGCCGTAGGCAGCCGTGCACTAATCGACGCGCACTTTTGGAGTGAGGGTGTTGATCAGCTATTAGCGGCGCTAGGGGAAGCGTCGGGTGTCAATCGGGTGTGGATATTTCAAACCATAGAGCGTAACCCAGACGGTGTCCTGCAGGATTTTGTTTTTGAGTGGGCATCTGCATCGCACTACCGTGAGCGAACGCAAAAACGCTTTCGCTTTTTTACCACGCTGATCGACGATCCCCAGTATGAGGAAATGGTCAATCGTCGGGAGCGCGGTGACTCCCACACTTGTATTACCTCGAAGGTGGATCTGGGAACGCTGCGCGACAATTTGGAAAGCCAATCGATTCAGTCGATGGTGACCGTTCCGATTATGGTGGATGGTCAGTGGTGGGGCACTTTGGGCTTTGATGACTGTGAGCGCGAAGTTGACTGGGAGGGGGCGGGGTTACAGGCGCTAGTGATCGGCGCCGAACTAATCGCCTCGGCTATTTATCGTCAGCAGCTTACCCGCAGACAGCGTCAGGTTGATCTGCTGCAGCAGGTTGCCGCCTGTGGCACCTGGGAGATCAACACGCGCAGCGGCGCCACCTGGTGCTCTTCGGCGTTGCTGATTTCGCTGGGTTATCCTGGCGATTACGCTAGGCTCCCGCTGCGTCGCTTACTGGCCCATGCCATGCCCGCTGACCGCTTACGGGTGTTTGGTGTGATTCGTGAATGTCATCAGCGGTTGCAAACCCAATGCCGTATTGATGTGCAGCTCCAGGTCGCATCAGGGCAGTGGCGCTGGCACGAGCTGGTGATGGAAAGCTACTACTCCGACGATGGCTACTTGGCGCGTATTGGCGGTCTAGTCATCGATATTAGCCAACGCAAAAAGAGCGAAGAGCAGGCCTGGGCAGCGGCGGAGTTTGATGCCTTGACCGGCACGCGCAATCGGCGTGGCTTGGCTAATCACTTAGCGCAGCTCAATGAACGGCCTGTAGCAACAGTCTATTATTTGCTGATGATTGATATTGATTACTTCAAACATATCAATGATCGCTACGGTCATCCCGCGGGTGATGCGCTGCTGGTGGAGATGGCAAAGCGCGTCCATGATGCCCTGCGGCCCGAGGATTGTCTGGCAAGGCTCGGTGGTGAAGAGTTTGCCGTTACGGCGGGTGATTTATCGCACCAACAGGTAGTCCAGTTGGGTGAGCGTATTCGCCAACGAATAGCCCAGAAGCCGTTTTATCTGACGGTGGGTGATTCGCAAACGCCGCTGATGGTGACACTCACCGTCAGCGTGGGAATTGCCCCTCTGGCGCTCACCAGTGATTTAGACCACTGTCAGGCAGTAGCCGTTGCCCAGGCCGACCAAGCGCTCTATGCCGCCAAAGAGGCGGGGCGAAATCGCGTTGTGGCGCACTGGCAACCGTGAAAGCGGCTACTGATAAGGTTTATTGCTGCGACGGTGGAATCCAGGCGATCATATCGACTTCCACATCGGCACCACCGGCTAAGCCTGTCACTCCAATGCAGGTGCGGGTAGGTAGAGGCTGCGGAAAGTAGCTCGCGTAAACCTTATTCACTTCGTCAAAATGACCCATATTGGTAATAAATACCCGGGACTGCACCACATACTCGAAGGCACTACCGACTTCTTCCAGCACAATCGCCAGGTTCTGCATTACCCGGTGGGTCTGTTCGGTAAAGGTACCCAACAGCATTTCGTTCGTCTCTGGCACCGTCGGCATTTGCCCCGTGATAAACACCAGGTCACCTACGCGGCAGGCATGAGAAAACGGTGCGATAGGCTGTGGCGCGCGGTCGATAAACAGCTTTTCAATCATGCTTTTATCCTTTTTTGAATGATGTCGTTGCGAGGAGCGGAGCGACGAAGCAATCTTGTTTGTAGTAGCAGGATCACCTCAAGATCGCCGCGCGACGCTCGCGATGACATGATGTTTTTTTAAAGTCTGTTAACCATTATGGGCCTCAAGTGAGACCCATAATGACATACTTATCCACAGCTGCTTTGTCGCTGGGGCTGTGTATTAATGCCCCAGAATCTGGCTTAAGAACAGCTGAGTACGTTCAGACTGCGGGTTGTTGAAGAAGGGCTCTGGCGCGTTCTCTTCAATGATTTGCCCCTGATCCATAAAGATCACCCGGTCGGCGACGGTTTTGGCGAAGCCCATTTCGTGGGTCACACAGATCATGGTCATGCCTTCTTTCGCTAGCTCCACCATAACGTCGAGGACCTCTTTGATCATCTCAGGGTCGAGAGCGGAGGTGGGCTCGTCAAACAGCATCACGTCGGGGTGCATGCACAGCGAGCGGGCAATTGCGACACGCTGCTGCTGTCCGCCCGAGAGCTGCCCAGGGTACTTAGTCGCCTGCTCAGCAATGCGCACCCGCTCTAGGTACTCCATGGCCAGCGCTTCGGCTTCCTTTCGGGGCTTCTTTTGAACCCACATGGGTGCGATACAGCAGTTTTCCAGCACTGATAAATGCGGGAACAGATTGAAGTGCTGAAACACCATGCCGACGCTGCGACGAATCTGCTCAATACGCTTAACGTCTTGGGTCAGCGGTACGCCGCCCACCACAATTTCACCTTTTTGGTGCTCTTCAAGGTGGTTTATGCAGCGAATCAGCGTTGATTTTCCCGAGCCCGAGGGGCCGCAAACCACGATACGTTCGCCGCGTTTTACCTCAAGGTAGATATCACGCAGTACGTGAAAATCGCCGTACCACTTATTGACGTTGCGCATCTCGACCATCAGGTCAGAAGTACTGGTGTCAGAGGTGTTAGTGGCTGTTTCTGTCATGTTGAAGTCCTACTCAAAACGTAAAGAGATTCGGCATTAGTACTTGAACTAGCGCTTATGGCCGGTGTTTAGCTTGCGTTCCAGGTACTGGCTGTAGCGCGACATGCTGAAACAGAAGATCCAAAACACGAACGCGGCAAATACATACCCCTCGATTGAGAAGCCCAGCCAGCGCGAGTCGGAAAGCGCCGCTTGCACAATGCCCAACAGGTCAAACAGCCCGATAATCATGACCAGGGTGGTGTCTTTAAACAGTGAGATAAACGTATTGACGATACCCGGAATCATCATTTTCAGAGCTTGAGGCATCACAATTAGCCCCATGCGCTTCCAATACGTCATCCCCAGCGCCGCGGCGGCCTCATCCTGACCTTTGGGTATGGCCTGCAAACCACCACGAATCACTTCCGCCATATAAGCACTTTGGAAAAGCGTTAGGCCGATCAGCGCCCGCACAAGGCGATCCACGCTGAGCTCCGACGGCAGGAACAGCGGTAGCATTACCGAGGCCATAAACAGAATGGTGATAAGCGGAACACCACGCCAGAACTCAATAAAAATCACGCAGAAGGTTTTGACGATGGGCATGTTAGAACGCCGCCCGAGCGCCAGCACAATACCAATCGGTAGCGCCCCTACCATGCCTACTGTGGCCAGTAGCAGGGTTAGCATCAAGCCGCCCCAGCGGTGGGTGGAGACACGCGGTAGGTCAAAGTAGCCGCCGTGGAGCAACACGTAGGCGATTATCGGGAAGATCAGCAGCGCAAACAGGGCCATCCAGCGTTTAAATGGCAGGCGGGGGATAACCATCCAAGCAATAATGGCGGCGAACATGGCAAACACGATGTTGGCGCGCCAATACTCCTCACTCGGGTAGAGGCCATACATGAACTGGGAAAAGCGTGCATTAACGAATACCCAGCAGGCGCCCACCCGTGAGCAATCTTCACGGCTATCGCCCACCCAGTCGGCATCAATAAATGCCCACTGAACCGTTGGCACTACGAGTAGATACAGCACGTAGAGGCCCAACAGCGTAAAAAGGCTATTGATGGGGCCGTTGAACAGGTTGCCACGTAGCCAAGCAACCGGGCCAATGGTGCCTTTAGGGGCCGGGCGCTGAGGTATAGTTTCTTTGTTGTGAATCATGGGGTCGCCTCCGGCCTAGCGTTCGACCAGCGCAACGCGAGCGTTGAACCAGTTCATGAACATGGACACCAGCAAGCTGATGATCAGATAAACCGCCATGGTCATGGCAATGACTTCGATTGCCTGACCGGTCTGGTTGAGCGTGGTACCGGCGAAAACCGAGACTAAGTCGGGGTAGCCGATGGCGGTGGCCAGTGACGAGTTTTTAATCAGATTGAGATATTGGCTAGTGAGCGGCGGAATAATGACGCGCATTGCCTGGGGGATGACTACCAGGCGTAGCACTAGCTTGCGCGGCAAGCTCAATGCCTGGGCAGCTTCCGTTTGGCCATGGGGAATGGCCTGGATGCCCGAGCGCACAATTTCGGCAATAAACGATGCGGTATAAATGGAAAGTGCCAGCCACAAAGCCAAAAATTCCGGAATGATGGTAATACCACCACCAAAGTTAAAGCCGCGTAGTACCGGCATTTCCCAAGTCACCGGTACGCCGGTGGCGACCAATACCAGCAATGGCAGGCCGAAGATAATCACCAGGGATATCCAGAAAACTGGCAGGCGCTTACCAGTGGCTTCGTGGCGGCGCTTGTTCCACATGACCAGGGCGATGCTAGCAATAATGGCCACCAGGAAGGTGGCTGGGATAAGGCCAAATCCTGATTCAAACAGCGGTTGAGGCAGGTACAGCCCTCGCACGTTCAGGAAAATGGCTTCGCCAAACGCCATGCTCTCTCTTGCGCTGGGTAACGTCCGCAGTACCGCGAAATACCAGAAGAAAATTTGCAGCAGCAGCGGGATATTACGAAAGGTTTCGATATAGGCGTTGGCTAGCCGAGCAATAAGCCAATTAGGCGATAGCCGCGCGATACCGACGATAAAACCAATAATCGAGGCAGCTAACACCCCCAACCCACCGACGAGCAGCGTATTGAGCAAGCCAATCACAAAGGTGCGGCCGTAGGTACTTTGGGAGGAGTACTCGATTAAGCTTTGACCAATACCAAAGCCGGCTGTGTTGCCCAGGAAGCCGAAGCCTGTAGTGATGCCGCGGGCGTTCAGGTTGGCTTGGGTATTGCCGATAATATAGATCAGGAAAGCCGCCACAACGGCGACTAAAATGAGCTGAAAAATAAGTGCGCGTTTAGCGCGGTCTCGCCAAAACGGCGGCTTGTGGCCGGCGGGGCGAATATTGGGTCTTACAGACATGGATGGCGTCTCCGCTACACGGAAGGTCAATCAGATGGCCCGCCATGCCCTGAAAACAGGGTGGCGGGCCGGGGTCAAGCGAGACGCTTAGCGAATCGGGGGAGCGTACTGGAAGCCACCGTCGTTCCACAGGGCGTTTACACCGCGCTCAATTTCAAGCGGAGAGTCCATGCCCACGTTACGTTCGAAGCTTTCAGCGTAGTTACCAACTTGGCTAATAATGTTGTAAGCCCACTCTGCTTCAAGGTTCATGCCTTCGCCGTAGTTGCCGTCTTGGCCCAGCAGGCGAGCAACATCGGGGTTGTCAGAATCACGCATCTCTTCAGCATTTTCGCTAGTAACGCCGTACTCTTCGGCGTTAATCATGGCGAACAGAGACCATTTCACGATGTTGAACCAAAGATCGTCACCCTGACGAACCACAGGGCCCAGCGGCTCTTTTGAGATAACGTCAGACAGGATCATTGAGGCTTCAGGGTCGTCGAGCTGGATGCGTAGCGCAGCTAGCTGAGAGGTATCAGAAGTGAGAACGTCACAGCGGCCTGCTTGATAGCCACCCACGGTTTGCTCAGAAGTATCAAATACGATTGGGTTGAATTCCATGTCGTTAGCACGGAAGTAGTCAGCCAGGTTCAGTTCGGTAGTGGTGCCCGACTGAATACAGATAGAGGCACCGTCGAGTTCGTCAGCACTGCTAATGCCCAGGTCGCGAGAAACCATGAAGCCTTGGCCGTCGTAGAAGTTAACGCCGGTGAAGTTCAGGCCCAGCGTGGTATCGCGGGTAGTAGTCCAGGTGGTGTTACGAGACAGTACGTCTACTTCACCTGACTGTAGGGCGGTGAAGCGCTCAACGGCGTTAAGTGAAATATAGTTGACGGCTTCTGAGTCGCCGAGTACCGCTGCCGCTACTGCACGGCAAACATCAACGTCTAGCCCTTGCCAGTTACCGTCGTCATCCGGTGCTGAGAAGCCCGGCAAGCCATCGCTCACACCACACTGAACGGCGCCACGCTCAATGGTATCTTCTAAGGTGTCGGCTTGAGCAGTCGCCATTCCCGCCAGGCTAAGTGAACCAGCGGACGCCAGAAGCGCTAGGTGTTTTTTATTGAACATTTAGTTTCCCTCGAAGTCATTGAAAACAATAATTGAAATAGTTGTGCATGCCGTAGCATGTAACTAAACCTAGCAAGGAAGATGCCAACAAGGGTACATGCGTTAATTCAGCGCTTTTCAACGCTACTCAACGAATTCGAGACGAAGGTCTAGGTGCAAAATGGTTACCACTCACCTCGTATTGCACCTTTATAGGGCAATCGGTGGTGGGTGGTAACATAAAGGCGAGTAATCGGTGGGCGATTATTCGGCCGCAAATGCCTTGCGCATAAACGGCGGTAGGGCGAGAGCGCCACGATGGGCTTCAACGCTGTAGTACTCAAGTGGCAGGTCGTGGCTTGCGGCTGCCTGCTCGCGGAACGCATTAACGTCTAGGCCTTTACCCGCCAATGTCACGCTCCACCAGCCTGATGGATATACCGGCTGCGGGAAGGGTAGCGTGGCAACGCTTTCAAAACCGGCTTTCAACATGTCGTTGCGCAGCTCACGGATGATTGAGCCGCTGTGGTAAAGCGGTGATTCGCTCTGTTGCACCATCACGCCGCCGCTTTTCAAGATACGGTGGCAGCGCTTGAGAAAATCGGTTTTAAACAGCCCTTCAGCAGGGCCGACCGGGTCGGTAGAGTCGATTATTAGTACATCGATGCTCTCATCCGGTGCATCATCCACCCACTTCACGCCATCAGCGAACAGCAGCTCGGCGCGAGGGTCGTTATTCGATTCTACTAACGACGGGAAGAAACGCTCCGAGGCTTTTGTGACCTCTTCGTCGATATCGATTTGAGTAACTTTCTCTACACCTGGGTGGCGCAGCACCTCTTTTAAGGTGCCGCAGTCGCCACCGCCGATAATCACCACCCGCTTGGGATCTTGATGGGTAAACAGCGCCGGATGCGCAATCATCTCGTGGTAGAGAAAGTTATCGCGATCGGTCAACATCACACAGCCATCCAGCACCATGAGGTTGCCGTAGGTCTCGGTAGCGTAGACCTCCAGGTGCTGGTATTGGCTCTGCACATCCAAGAGTTTTTCAGAGATCTTCAGTGAGAAAGCGCTGCCGTGGCTATCAAAAACTTCGGTAAACCACTGGTCGTCGCGTAAATCGCTCATCAATTGGCTCCTGAATACTGTGCATTGGTATGAGTCGGAATATCGCGGTGATACTGCGGGCTTAGCTCGTGCAGCGCCTCCATAAAGGCGGTGACGTTATCGGGGTTGGTAAATTGGCTGATGCCGTGGCCCAGGTTAAATACGTGGCCAGGGCCATGGCCGTAGCTCTCTAGTACCCGAGCTACTTCAGCACGGATAGCCGAGGGGCGGGCAAACAGTACGTTGGGGTCAAGATTGCCTTGTAGTGCCACTTTGTGACCAACCCGGGTGCGGGCATCGGAAAGTTCGGTAGACCAGTCGATACCCAGTGCATCGGCACCGGCGCAGGCGATATGCTCAAGCCACTGGCCGCCGTTTTTGGTGAACAAAATCACCGGTACGCGGCGACCGTCGTGCTCGCGGATCAGCCCGGAAACGATCTGCTCCATGTAGCGCAGCGAGAACTCCAGGTACGCAGGGGTAGAAAGCGCGCCGCCCCAGGTATCAAAAATCTGGACCGCCTGGGCGCCCGCGCGAATCTGGGCATTCAGGTAGTCAGTTACCGCGTGAGCCAGCGTATCCAGCAGCTGGTGCATGGTATCTGGCGTATCGTAAAGCATGGTTTTTAGGTGGCGGAAGTCCTTGCTGGAGCCGCCCTCCACCATGTAGGTCGCCAGTGTCCAGGGGCTGCCGGAGAAGCCGATCAGCGGCATGCGACCGTTCAGCTCGCGACGAATGGTGGATACCGCACGCATCACGTAATCCAAGTCACGCTCGGCATCGGGCACGCTCAGTGCCGCGACTTCTTCCTGCGTGCGCACGGTTTTACGGAATTTAGGACCTTCGCCGGTTTCAAAATAGAGCCCCAGGCCCATCGCATCCGGAATGGTTAAAATATCCGAAAACAGAATGGCCGCATCCAGCGGATAGCGTTCTAAAGGCTGCATAGTGACTTCGCAGGCCAGGTCATGGTTGCGGCACAGATCCATAAAGCTGCCTGCATCGGCACGGCTGGCGCGGTATTCCGGCAGATAACGGCCTGCTTGGCGCATCATCCACACTGGGGTGCGGTCGACAGGCTGGCGCGCTAGTGCGCGAAGGAATCGATCATTTTGTAAAGGTGTAGTGGTCATAGACACTTGCTCTTAAGAAATTTGCCCGCACTGTATTTGAAATCGTACTTAAAACCGTATCGGGGTTCGGATGAGGGCAATTGTACTTGAAGATAGCCGTTAGGGCGGCGTACTCGATGGCAAAAATCGTCGCACCCGGCCAATTTTTCTCGCCTAATTAGCCAATTTTAGCTTCTTCGCCAGCGTGAGGCGGGCGCCGCTTCCTGTTAGAATGCTGGCCCACTTTGCCAACACTGGTGTGGTTAACTGGTTTGGTCAATCAGCGAGGTAACCTGTGACCATTCGCTTTATTGCCGCTTCCCAACTGCCCACGCCCTGGGCGACATTTACGATGCATGGCTTCGAAGATGAGGCCACCGGCAAGGATCATATCGCCTTAACGTTGGGTGATGTGACTGGCGACGAGCCGGTATTGGGACGGGTGCACTCCGAATGTTTGACCGGCGATGCGCTTTTTTCCATGCGCTGTGACTGCGGCTTTCAGCTGCAGGAAGCGCTTAAACGCATCGCTGAAGAGGGCCGCGGCGTTCTATTTTATCTACGCCAAGAAGGGCGTGGGATTGGCCTATTGAACAAAATTCGCGCCTATCACCTGCAGGATCAAGGTGCTGATACGGTTGAGGCCAACGAGCAGCTTGGCTTTGGCGCTGACATGCGCCGCTACGACCTTTGCGTGCCGATGCTTAACCATTTAGGCATTACATCGTTGAGACTAATGACCAACAACCCGCGCAAGGTGGATGCCCTCACCCGCGACGGCGTGAATGTCGTCGAACGCCTGCCGATCACCACCGGCTTGAATCCCCATAACGAACAGTACCTTGCCACCAAAGCGGGTAAGCTCGGCCATATGATGGCTCTGGATGACTTTACCCAAGCTAGCGACGTGGATATTGAGCGCAAAGAGTGATTTCCAATATTTGATGCTTTATTAGACTCGGAAATTTGCTTTTTTTTAATCTTTTTTGCCCGGTTATTAAGCTATGTTGATACATAGCGGGATGCTAATGACGGATAAAATGTTTAAGGAGAAGCGACCATGAAAGCACTTTGCTGGCACGGTAAAAATGACGTTCGTTATGACACGGTACCGGATCCAGAACTTGAGCACCCTCGCGACGCTATTGTTAACGTAAGTAGTTGTGCTATTTGCGGCTCTGATCTCCATCTTTACGATCACTTCATACCGGCTATGGAGTCAGGCGATGTGCTTGGTCATGAGTTTATGGGCGAGGTTATGTAGGTTGGCAGTGAGGTAAAGAGTTTAAAGGTCGGTGATCGTGTTGTGGTTCCATTCACCATTTTCTGTGGCGAATGCGAGCAGTGCCAACGCGGTAATTATTCGGTTTGCGAACGCTCTAATCGCAATAGAGCCTTGGCCGATAAAGCGTTTGGGCATGGCGGCGCAGGGTTATTTGGCTATTCCCATCTCACTGGCGGCTACGCAGGGGGGCAGGCTGAATTCGTCCGGGTACCATTTGCCGACACGACGCATATTAAAGTACCCAGCACCCTAACCGACGAGCAAGTGCTCTTCCTGGGTGACATTTTTCCAACCGGCTGGCAGGCGGCAGTGCAATGTGACATCCAACCTACCGATACGGTGGTTGTCTGGGGCGCTGGGCCAGTAGGCCAGTTTTGTGTTCGTAGTGCTGTACTGCTGGGAGCAAAGCAAGTGGTGGTGATCGATAATGTTCCCGAGCGGCTCTCCATGGCAGAGGCGGGCGGCGCTATCGCCATTAATTTTGATAATGAGAGCGTGCTGAGTCGTTTAAAAGACCTGACCAATGGTAAGGGGCCAGAAAAGTGTATTGATGCGGTGGGCCTGGAGGCACACGCCACCCGTTCACTGGACTCAATGTACGATCGCGTTAAACAAGCTATGATGTTGGAATCCGATCGAGCCCACGTACTACGCGAAATGATTTATGTCTGTCGCCCTGCGGGAGTGCTCTCGATTCCCGGCGTCTATGGGGGCTTGGTGGATAAGATCCCCGTGGGGGCGTTAATGAATAAAGGGCTGACAGTGCGTACCGGCCAGACCCACGTTAATCGCTGGACCGATGATCTGCTGCGGCGTATTGAAGAAGGTCAGATCGACCCTTCATTTGTCATCACGCACACCGTCGGGTTAGACCAAGGCCCGGAAATGTATAAGACCTTCCGCGATAAACAGGATGGTTGCGTCAAGGTGATTCTCAAACCTTGAACGAACCAGACATGGAGGTAAGTATGCATAAGCAAACAGATATGACCCATTCACAAAGCGCTTCAGACAAACTCGCCCGGGGGCTTGGTTGGTTAAGTATAGGGCTTGGCCTCTATCAGCTATTAGCTCCGGGTCAGCTTACCCGGCAGCTAGGTATGCAAGGCAGCGAAAACGGCATGCGGGCCTGTGGGGCAAGAGGGATAATGAGTGGTATCGGCGCGCTTTCAGATAACCCCACCCCCGCAATATGGAGTCGCTTAGGAGGCGATGTTATCGATCTTGCCGTGCTCACGTATGCCTTAAATGATGAGCGTAATGCCAAGAAAGAGAACGTCTACTTGGCGTTAACCGCTGTGGCCATTCTCGCCGCAATCGATTGCGCCTGCGCCAAGGCCTTGAGCCAACGCCACGCCTACCAAGGCGGGGTAACCCCCGATTACAGTCACCGAAGCGGTTTTCCTCAAGGGCTAGAAGGTGCGCGTGGGGCCGCACTAGATTTTGAGGTACCCGCCGATATGAAGGCCGCCTTACCCTCTCCAATGCTATAAGCCATCCACCGATAGCGTTCGTTGGGCAGACTATTTTCTCTTTAAAGAATCGAACCCGGCATTAATGCCTGGGTTCGGTTGTATCATAGGGGCTAGGGAATTAACTACCGTTAGCACTCTCTTTATATAAAGCTAATCGCCATATTTATGTGCGTTTGAGCGATAGGATAAGTAGGGCGCTTTGAGGAGCCTTAAATGAATGATACCCATATTGACGATTCGCAAGGCGAATTCAGCAGCCTCGAAGAGCGCCTACACAGCATTACCCACGGCATTGGTGCTGTGTTCAGTTTGGTGGGAATGGTGGTGCTGCTGGTGGCCGCGAGCTACGCTGCCCATGTTGACCCTTGGAAAATTGTCAGCCTTAGCCTGTACGGCACCACGCTAGTCCTGCTTTATACCGCTTCAACCCTTTATCATGGTATCCCTCATCGGCGCTGGAAGCAGCGCTTTCAACTGCTTGATCACTGTGCGATTTATCTACTCATCGCGGGAACTTACACGCCTTTTTTACTCGTCAACATGCGTGGCACTACGGGCTGGATCTTGTTTGCCGCCGTGTGGTCGCTGGCGCTAGTGGGCATTGCCTGCATACTGCTATGGCCCCAGCGCTTTTCGATATTACGCGTGGCGATTTATCTGCTCATGGGCTGGATGATCGTGCTGGCGTCAGGCGAGATGGCGGCGAGTTTATCGACGACCGGCATCGTCCTACTGGCCGCGGGAGGGATTACCTATACGCTAGGGGTGATTTTCTACGCCGTGCGCGCTATCCCCTATAACCACGCGATCTGGCATCTGTTTGTGATAGCTGGAAGCGTCTGTCACTATTTTGCCGTTTATAGCGCCGTTCTGCCCCATGTCTCGCCTGTTTAGTGGCTAAGACCGCTTGAGTGCACCATCGATGACGTAAACGTAAGAAATCTCTTACAAAATCGAGTGAGTAAAATGAATTGGTGGTTAATAGCTTGCCTTAATGGGTAATCGACCTTCAAATAAGTATGCATAATGTTGGTCTTATACGTTCGTATACGTATAGATGACGACTGAAAAAGTAATAAAAGCGACATTCAATAAGCTTTTCCAACAAGAGGATTGTCATGAGCACTGTTAACAACGCCCACGACACGACCATGCCGTCGGTACTGGGCAAAAAAGACAGTACTGATGAGATGGTGCATCGCATAGGCCACTTAACGCGCCTGCTGCGAGACAGCATGAAAGAACTGGGCTTAGATCAACAGATTAGCCAAGCGGCCCAAGCGATACCGGATGCCAATGACCGGCTAAACTATGTGGCCTCAATGACGGAGCAGGCCGCAGAACGGGCATTAAATGCCGTTGAGCGCGCGCAACCCGTGCAAGACAGTCTTGATGAAGAAGGCGCTGCGCTTAATAAGCGCTGGGAGGCAGCAGCAGCTAAGCTCGCGGCGGTAGAAGGTGATCCTAAGCTCGTCGAGGATACGCAGGACTTTTTGAGTAGTAAGCTTCCCACTGCAACCGGGGCTACACAAAAAGAGCTGCTTGAAATTATGATGGCCCAAGACTTCCAGGACCTCACCGGCCAGGTGATTAAGAAAATGATGGAAGTCATCAAGTTGATCGAAGAGCAGCTTATTCAGGTGCTGGTGGATAATGTTCCTAATGTCACCGATGGCGTCAAGCTTGACGATGACCGCGATGAACATGCCAAGCTGCGCAACGGGCCGCAGGTTAACCAAAACAAGACCGACGTCGTGGCAGGGCAGGACCAAGTAGACGATCTGCTTGATGATCTTGGTTTTTAAGCAAAGCCAAACTAGCTAAGAAACCGTTTAGACGTTGATTAACTCTGTGCTGCTGTCTGCTCTTTTTCAATTGCCTTAGCCATCGCGGCGCGCTGAATATGGCGTTCGCGATAGGTTATCAGCGGCTCGGGCAGGCGGTGCTTCATGCTGATCGCCCACGATAAGGTATGGGTTAAAAACAGATCCGCGAGGGTAAAGGTGCTTTCCACCAAGTTTTCTTGCCCGTTGTAGCGGCGCTCCAGGGCGCTTAGCGCACGCTGAAACTCCCAGGCGCAGACCGGCAAAATAGCGGGAACCCGCCTATCTGCGGGCAGGGCAAATTTATGCTTGGCCTGATTCCATAACGGCTGCTCAATCTCGGTGACAATAAAGCTGAGCCACTGGTCGACCTGGGCGCGGGCGTTGGGGTCGCTGGGCAGCAGTGTGCCATCGCCATATTGCTTCGCTAGGTAGCGACAAATCGGCGCCGACTCAAATAGCGATACTTCCCCATCCTCAATAACCGGCACCTTGCCGTCCGGGTGCCGCGCCAAATGCTCGGCTGTTTGCCCCTCGCCTTTATCCAGCGCCACGTGCTGGCACTGATACTCAAGACCGAGCTCCTCAAGCGTCCACGCTACACGTAGCGAGCGAGACTTGGGAAAACTGTATAGCGTTATCATGGCGTGCTCCTGGCGACAAAAACGACTCTTCAATCTAGCGGGCGTTAGCCACGCCTAAGATTCTCTTATTGAAAGGCTATCTCTAAGCGCTACCTCTCGCCTCACGAATCCGCTCGTAGGCGTTGCCGATTTCGCTGGTGCGTGCTTGGGCGATGTCGCGCATGCTTTCGGGCAGGCCTTTGCCGGCCAGTTTGTCCGGGTGGTTTTGGCTCATCAGACGGCGGTAGGCCTTTTTGATTTCGGCATCGCTGGCGTCATCAGAAACCCCTAGCACGCGGTAAGCGTCTTTGAGGGCCTCTTCGCTGGCGCCTTGAGAGTTGGCAGCAGCGCCGTGCAGCATCGCTTCGATCTGCTGAACTTCGGCGTCGCTGCAGCCTACGCCCCGGGCGACACGTAGAATCATCTCGTGTTCGGCGGGGTGAAGCACGCCATCGGCGGCGATAGCTGAGAGCTGAACCTGGATAAATACCTGACGCAGCACCGGCTGGCGCTGGGTGAGGCGATTAACGTTGGCCAGTTCGGCGTCCAGATTGAAATCATCAGCTCGGCCACGCTCGAAGGCGGCGCGTGCTTTGGCGCGCTGCTCGCCCTGCAAGTGCATCTGGTCAAACAGTTTCTCGGCAACGTCCAGCTCGCCGTCGGTGACTTTACCGTCGGCTTGGCACAGGCAGCCCATCACGGAGAAAATCGACTCCAGAAAGCCTTCCTGGATGCGCATGCGGGCGATATTCAGACGACGGCTAAGGCGCTTGCCTAACCACCAGCCCAGGCCACCGCCAATCAGGAGACCCACCGGGCCACCAAACGCAAGGCCTATCAAGGCGAAGATAATAATTAGAAATAGCATATGGGTCTCAAAAGTAATTTAAAAATAATCGCTTATGGCAGTCGAGCGCGAATAGCCCGCTCGATGCCATCGCTATCCAGTTGGCAGTCGGCAAGCAGCTGCGCAGGCGTGCCATGCTCCACAAAAGCGTCCGGCAGGCCGAGGTTGAGCACTTCCACCTGGACGCCTTCGGCGTGGAGCAGCTCATTCACGGCACTACCCGCGCCACCGGCAATCACGTTCTCTTCCAGGGTTACCAGTAGCTCGTGCTCGTCGGCAGCGTCCAGTACCGCATCTCGATCCAGCGGTTTGATGGAGCGCATATTGATGTGAGTCGCATTGAGCCGTTTGGCGACTTCCGCTGCGGCGCTGTTGAGACTGCCAAACGCGAGCAGCGCAATGCGCACACCGTCGTTGGCGGCCTGGCGGCGTACCTCGGCTTTTCCTATGTCGAGTGACTCAAGGTGTGTAGGAATTGCTACGCCAGGGCCAGTGCCACGGGGGTAACGCACCGCGGCAGGGCCAGGATGATGGTAGGCCGCACTCAGCATGGCGCGGCACTCAGCCTCATCCGCCGGGGCCAGAATCACCATGCCGGGCACGCAGCGCAGGAAGGAGAGATCCATGCTGCCGTGGTGAGTGGGGCCGTCTTCGCCCACCAAGCCCGCGCGGTCAATCGCAAAAGTGACGTCCAGGTTTTGTACCGCGACGTCATGAATTAACTGATCGTAGCCGCGCTGCAGAAAGGTGGAATAAATCGCCACCACCGGCTTCATGCCTTCGCAGGCCATGCCCGCGGCGAGCGTTACCGCGTGCTGCTCAGCAATTGCCACATCGAAATAGCGCTTTGGATACTCTTTTGAGAAGCGAATCAGGTCGGAGCCTTCGCGCATGGCGGGGGTAATGCCCATCAGCCGCGGATCGCTTGCCGCCATATCGCACAGCCAGTCGCCGAACACATTGCAGTATTTTTTCTTCGCTGCCGTCTCTTTAATGATGGGCTTTTTGGTTGCCTCGGCCTGGGCCGCAGCGCTGGGTTTTTCCAGCTTGGTAATGGCGTGGTAGCCAATCTGATCCGCCTCGGCGGGCAGGAAGCCTTTCCCTTTTACCGTTTTGATGTGCAGAAACTGCGGGCCGTCGAGGTCGCGCAGGTTTTCGAGCGTATGGGTTAGCGCGTCGAGGTCATGACCATCAATGGGGCCAACGTAGTTAAAGCCCATCTCTTCAAACAGCGTGGCGGGGCTGACCATGCCTTTCATATGCTCTTCAGTGCGCCGGGCAAGTTCCAGTGCGCCGGGCAGGTGCGAAAGCACTTTTTTACTCTCTTCGCGTATTTTCAGGTATGGCTTGCTGGAGAGCACCCGGGCTAGGTAGGTCGCCATGCCGCCGACATTTTCGGAGATCGACATCTCATTGTCGTTGAGCACCACCAGTAGGTTGGCATCCACGTGGCCCGCGTGGGCTAGAGCTTCAAAGGCCATGCCCGCGGTAAGCGCGCCGTCGCCGATAATCGCACAGACGTGTCGCTTATCGCCCTGGGCTTTGGCTGCCAGCGCCATGCCCAATGCCGCTGAAATCGATGTGCTGGAGTGGCCCACACCGAAAGTGTCGTACTCGGACTCGGCGCGGCGAGGAAACGCCGCCAAGCCGCCATGCTGGCGAATACTGAGCATTGTCTCGCGGCGGCCGGTGAGAATCTTATGCGGATAAGCCTGGTGGCCAACGTCCCACACTAAGCGGTCGTGGGGCGTATTAAAGGCGTGGTGCAGGGCAACGCTCAACTCGACCACACCGAGCCCGGCGCCAAAGTGGCCGCCGGAAACACCCACGCTATAGAGCAGGTAGGCGCGTAGCTCGTCGGCCAGTTGGGCGAGCTGGGAGGCGTTCATGGCCCGCAGCGCGGCGGGGTGGTCAAAGGAGTCGAGCAGCGGCGTCGTGGGGCGCTCGCGGGGGATTTCGTCGAACAGCTTCATGGGCATCTTTAGTGGTCGCGCTCGATCATATAGTGGGCTAAGTCGGCCAGCGGTGCAGCACGTTCGCCCAGTGGGGCGAGCGCGGCAATGGCCTCGTCGATCAGGCTGTGCGCTTTGCGTTGAGCGCCCTCTAACCCCAGCAGAGTGGGGTAGGTGGGCTTGGCTCGTGCGGCATCGGCGCCTGACGTTTTGCCTAGGGTAACGGTGTCGCCGGTCACATCCAGGATATCGTCGTGAATCTGAAAGGCTAGACCAATGGTGCGGGCGTAGCGAGTAAGTGCATCTAAGCGCGGGTCATTGTCGTCGACTGCCACCAGACCGCCCAGGCGCACGGCGGCGACAATGAGGGCGCCGGTTTTATGGGCGTGCATATGGGCCAGGGCATCGACATCTGGGTGGCCGCCGACGGCGTCTAAATCCAGCGCCTGCCCCGCCACCATGCCATCACGGCCAGCGGCGGAGGCCAGGGTGTGCACCAAATGGCCCAGCCGGGGGTGAGCACTGCTGGCCAGCACCTCAAACGCCAGCGCCTGCAGGGCGTCGCCGGCCAGAATCGCACTCGCTTCATCAAAGGCTTTATGCACCGTGGGCTGACCGCGGCGCAGGTCGTCGTCATCCATGGCCGGTAGATCATCATGGATCAATGAGTAAGCGTGGATTAACTCAATCGCTGCGGCGGGTGCGTCCAGGGCATCGTCTTCTGCCCCTAGCGCGTGGCCAGCCATATACACCAGCAGCGGGCGCAGGCGTTTGCCACCAGCCAGCAGGCCATGGCGCATAGCGGCCTCAAGCCGAGGCGCTACCGCAGGGCGGCTTTCAAACAGCGCCGCTAGCGTGGCGTCCACGCGGGCATTGCTGGTCTGGCGCAGGGTGGCAAGCTGGTTAGGCTGCATGGCTACCATGGGGGCGTCTCCTTGCTGTCATCCTCGGCCGCATCCTTGGGGTCGTCGGGGCCAGCGAAGGGCGTTACGTTTAAACGCCCTTCGCTGTCTTCACTCAGCGCCCGCACCTTGAGTTCGGCGCTATCCAGGCGCTGCTGGGCATCGCGGGTAAGCCGCACGCCTTGCTCAAACGCGGTCAGTGCATCTTCCAATGAGAGCTCGCCTGACTCGAGACGTTCAACGATGGTTTCGAGTTGCTCAACCGTCGCGGCAAAGTCCTGCGGGGGTGATGTCGTGTCGCTCATTGGGGGGTGCCTGCAAACCGGTATGTTTTTTAAATAAGCTTAAATAAGCCCACAGTATACACCGAGGCTGGGGGGCGGCGTCTGCCCTCTTCAGTACAGCTTGTTGCGCGACTTGCGATCCATTCATCGTCAGCACGCAGACTTTTCATCATTCACACCCGGCCTGAACGATGCGTGCTGTGCTACGATATGCGCCTCCCGTGAACCGATACACGGCGCATGCCGCCGACCATAGAGGTTGATTCAGCCATGGCCAAAACGTCCCTGGACAAGAGCAAGATCAAGATCCTGCTACTCGAGGGCGTCCACCAGAGTGCGGTGGACAATTTTCACACGTCAGGGTACGCCAATATTGAGCACCTGCCGACGTCCCTTGATGAGGATGCGCTGATCGAAAAGATCCGCGATGTTCACTTCATCGGTATTCGTTCCCGCACCCAGCTGACTGAGCGCGTGTTCGAGGCGGCGGAGAAGCTGGTCGGCGTTGGCTGTTTCTGTATCGGCACCAATCAGGTCGATTTAACCGCTGCCCTTACCCGCGGTATCGCGGTATTTAACGCGCCGTACTCCAATACCCGTTCGGTGGCCGAGCTGGTGCTGGCAGAAGCGATTATGCTACTGCGCGGTATCCCCGAGAAAAACGCCCGCGCTCACCAGGGTGGCTGGCTCAAGTCAGCGAAGAACTCCCACGAAGCGCGCGGTAAAACGCTGGGTATCGTTGGCTATGGCAGCATCGGTGCGCAGCTTTCGGTGCTGGCCGAATCGCTGGGCTTTAACGTCATTTACTATGATGTCATCACCAAGCTGGGGATGGGTAATGCAAGCCAGGTGGCAAGCCTTGAAGAGCTGCTGGGCCGCTCTGATGTGATCAGCCTGCACGTGCCTGACCTTGCCTCTACTCGCTGGATGATCGGCGCGAAAGAGATCGCTGCCATGAAGCCGGGCGCGATCTTTATTAACGCCTCCCGCGGTAGCGTCGTTGAAATCGAGCCGCTTGCAGAAGCGCTTAAAGCGGGCAATCTCAACGGTGCGGCGATTGACGTCTTCCCGGTAGAGCCGAAAGGCAATGAAGAAGAGTTTGAGAGCCCGCTACGCGGTCTGGAAAACGTGATTCTGACCCCGCATATCGGTGGCTCTACCCTGGAAGCCCAGGAGAACATCGGTATCGAAGTGTCAGAAAAGCTGATCACTTACTCCGATAACGGCACCACCGTGACCTCGGTCAACTTCCCCGAAGTGGCGCTGCCCGCTCACCCGGATAAGCACCGTTTGCTGCACATTCACGATAACGTGCCGGGAGTGCTGTCGCAGATCAACCGCGTGCTGTCTGAAAATGGCATCAACATCTCGGGTCAGTATCTGCAGACCAACGAGAAAGTCGGCTATGTGGTCATCGATGTAGATAAAGCCTACGGCCCCCAGGCGCTGGAAGCGTTGCGTGAGGTAGATCACACGCTGAAAATTCGTGCGCTCTACTCGTCACAAAACAGCTAATGCATTTAGCCAAGTAAGTTGGCTGTAAAAAAACGGCGCCTCTTGCGAGGCGCCGTTTTGGTTAGTGCCGTTTAGCAGGCTCGGGTCTAAGCGAGATCAAATAGCAGCACTTCGCCCGCTTCCTTGCCGGTAAGGTTAATCGCCTCATCCGGTTGAAACGCCGCGGCGTCGCCTGCGCTCAGCGTCTCACCGTTCACTTCCATTTCGCCGTTGACTACATGCAGCCAAGTGTAGCGCGAAGGCGGTGCTGTTGCCTGTTCGCCAGCGCTAAACAGGCCTGCGTAAAGGTTCACATCCTGGTTAATGCTCACCGACCCATCGCGGCCTTCTTCCGACGCCACTAAACGCCATTGCCCTTGACGTTCAGCGGCAGGAAAAGCCTTCTGCTCGTAGCTGGGTTTAATGCCGAGCTGCTTGGGTTCAATCCAAATCTGCAGAAAGTGCAGCCCGTTCTCCTTGGAGTGATTAAACTCGCTATGCAGCACGCCAGTGCCTGCCGACATGCGCTGAACATCGCCCGGGCGCATCACTTCGCCGTTGCCCATGTTGTCTTTGTGCTCCATCTCACCTTCCAGTACGTAGGAGATGATTTCCATATCCCGGTGAGGGTGAGCGCCAAAGCCATGGCCGCCCGTGACGCGGTCTTCATTGATCACGCGCAAGGCGCGAAAGCCCATATGGTTACGGTCAACGTAGTTGGCAAATGAAAAGGTATGGAAAGAGCGTAGCCAGCCGTGGTCGGCGTAGCCGCGCTCGTTTGAACGACGAATAATCATGGTGTGCTCCGCAGGTTGCGTGAGATTGAATAATGACAATATACGCCTTGTTGACGCCGCGTGGGGTGAAGCTTTCAGCACGTTCCTGTCGAATAAATCGATGTATTAAATGTGATTGCCAGCGCTAAACTTTTGGTTAGCTTTCGAGTAAAATCCTGGCCTCTTCTAACCCGGTCCGCCCTTTGCGAGGGTGACTACCTGGAGCTTTACATGTCAGTACCCATTGCTATGCCTAACCCAGTGCCGCCCATTGTGGTCGCAGCGCTGTACAAATTTGTCACCCTGAACGACTTTGAAGCGCTGCGCGAGCCGCTGCGCCAAACCATGCTCGATAACGACGTAAAGGGCACTTTGCTGCTTGCTAAAGAGGGCATTAACGGCACGGTGGCGGGCAGCCGCGAGGGCATTGATGGATTGCTGGCCTGGCTGACCGCCGACCCACGCTTGGCCGATATTGATCACAAAGAGTCTTATTGCGACGAAACGCCGTTCTACCGCACCAAGGTCAAACTCAAAAAAGAGATCGTCACCCTCGGCGTGCCCGATATTGACCCCAACGACACTGTAGGCACCTACGTTGAGCCGGAAAACTGGAATGACATCATTGCCGATCCTGAAGTGCTGGTGATCGATACCCGCAACGATTACGAAGTGGCGATTGGCAGCTTCGAACGGGCGATAGACCCTAAAACCACCACTTTCCGCGAGTTTCCCGAGTACGTGCGCGAGCACTACGATCCGGAAAAGCACAAAAAAGTGGCGATGTTCTGCACCGGCGGCATCCGCTGTGAAAAAGCCTCCAGCTTTATGCTTAAAGAGGGCTTTGAAGAGGTCTATCACCTGAAAGGCGGCGTGCTGAACTACCTGGAAAAAGTCCCGGAAGAGCAGTCGCTATGGAAAGGTGAGTGTTTTGTGTTCGATAACCGCGTGACGGTGCGCCACGACTTAAGCAAGGGCGAGTTCGAACAGTGCCACGCTTGCCGTATGCCGATCTCCGCCGAGGATATGCAGTCTTCCGCTTATGAGCCGGGGATTAGCTGCCCTCACTGCATCGATACGCTGCCGGAAAAGACCCGCGCCGCCGCCCGCGAGCGCCAGCGCCAGATTGATCTAGCCAAACAGCGCGGCGAGCCGCACCCCTTAGGCCGCGATACCCGGTTAATGAAAAAAGCCTGATAAAAAAGAGTGTGCGCTAGACTGATGGGCAATGTGTTACTCAAATTCAGGAGTTCACCATGTCCATCATCTCTGACGGCCCCTCTTCCACGGCCCCTCCCTTGCAGCGCCTTGATCAACAAGGCGTAACAACGCTGACAATGAGCACACCGGAGCGCTTTAATGCGCTCTCGGAAGCCATGCTACAAGCCCTTCACGATGCGCTAACCGAGATTGCCGACGATAGCAGCGTGCGCTGTGTGGTCATTGCCGCCGAAGGTAAAGCCTTCTGCGCCGGGCATGATCTGAAGCAGATGCGCGCTAATCCCGATAAAGCCTACTACCAAACGCTATTTGCCCGCTGTGGCGAGGTGATGCAGGCCATTGTGCACTTGCCGGTGCCGGTGATTGCCAAAGTGCATGGCATTGCCACTGCGGCAGGCTGCCAACTAGTGGCGAGCTGTGATCTGGCGGTGGCCGCGCGCAGCGCCCGCTTTGCCGTTTCCGGTATCAACGTTGGTCTGTTTTGCTCCACCCCGGCGGTAGCGCTGTCGCGTAACGTTGCCCGTAAGCACGCCATGGAGATGCTGATGACCGGGGAGTTTATCAGCGCCGAGCAGGCGGCTGAGTGGGGCTTGATAAATCGTGTAGCAGAGGACGATGCGCTGGATGAGGCAACTAAAGAGTTAACGGACGGTATCTGCGCTAAAAGTGCCGTTGCAGTGCGCACGGGGAAAGCCATGTTTGCCCGCCAGCTTGCTATGCCGCTCGATGAAGCCTACGCCTTCGCCGGAGAAACCATGGCCTGCAATATGTTGGCCGAGGATGTGGGTGAAGGGATTGATGCGTTTATTGCTAAACGGCCACCGCAATGGCGACACCGCTAAGATGACGTCATTGAATGAATGGAATTCGTTTCCGTAAACGCGACAACGGCTGTGTTGGCACGTTATCCTGACGCCCTTTATGTTTTCAGGGAAGGCGCCGCCAGCAAAGGCGCTTTTAGTACGTAGTAGAAGCGCTTTTGGGAGCTTATTTTAGGAGCGCCTTTTTGGAGAAAGCCAGGTGAGTGAAGCCAAACGCAGGACGGTCGGTCGTCCGGCGAGTACCGCCAAAGCCAGCGGAGGGCATAGCCAGTCGCTGGTACGTGGCTTAACGCTGCTGGAGTACCTTGCGGCCAGCCCGCTTGGATTGGCCCTTTCAGAAGTGGCGGAGATGGCCGAATTAGCGCCCTCTACCACCCACCGCTTACTACAAGCCTTGCAGAGCCAGGGGTTTGTGACCCAGGAGAACGAGCAGGGCCTATGGCGAATCGATGTTAAAACCTTCCGTATCGGCAATAGCTTTCTTGAAGCCCGCGATGTAGTGGCCACAAGTCGCCCCTTTCTGCGCCGTTTAACCGCGGAAACCGGCGAGACTGCTAATTTGGGCATTCGCGATGGGGCCACGGCGGTATTTCTAGCCCAGCACGAATCACCCCAGATGATGCGCATGATCACCCGCCTAGGCTCCCGCGCGCCGCTGCATGCTTCTGGCGTAGGTAAAGCGCTGCTGGCGTGGATGCCCAATGATGAGCGTGCCCAACTGCTGGATGGCTGCGAGCTGGCAAGAGTGACCGCCAATACGCTCTATCAACCCGACACCCTGCAGGTGGAAACCGAGCAGATTCGCGCCCAGGGCTTTGCCTGCGACCGTGAAGAGCATGCCGTTGGCCTGCACTGCGTGGCTGCCTGTGTGTTTGATGAGCACGGTGCCCCGATGGCGGCGATCTCGGTTTCAGGCCCGGTGGCGCGAATCCCGGAAGCTCGCTTACTAACTCTGGGTGCGCTGGTTCGCCAAACGGCCGATGAGATAACCCAGCAGTTGGGTGGGCAGGTGCCTCGTTAACGTGGGCCGCTAAGTCTATGCTGAGCCTGTTTTTTGTCGCCCTGGTCAGCGCCACGCTGCTTCCCGGGGGGTCGGAAGTGTGGCTAGCGCGGCTGTGGTGTCTCGGCGAACCGCCGCTGGGGCTATGGTTGGTGGCCACGGCGGGCAATACCCTGGGTAGCATGATCAACGTAGCGATGGGGCGCTATGCGCGTCGGTTTCAGGATCGCCGCTGGTTTCCCGCCTCGCCGCGCAGTTTGGCGCGCGCTGAGGGGTGGTATCATCGCTTTGGCGAACTAAGCCTGCTGATTTCCTGGGCGCCGATTATTGGTGACCCCCTCACCGTGCTAGCCGGTGTGTTCAGGCTGCCCTGGTGGCGGGCGCTAGCGTGGATTGTGGTCGCTAAAGGGGGGCGTTACGGCGTGGTTTTACTGCTGGCACAGCAGTGGCTAGTGCCGCTGTGCCAGTGAAACACCTTATTAATCAAGTCATGTTACCCTGTACAACTTTTTAACAAGCTGTGCATGCAGTGTAGAGTGTAAGCGTCATCAGTTGCCTAACGTTAGCTTGCGTAAAATCGGGCAGCCGTTAGATTGAACACAGCACTCACCCAAAAGGAGGTTTAGGTGTGAAGCCACTTCGTTTATTACCCTGGCTAGGTGTCTGGCTTTTGGCAATGATTGCCTTAGTAGCCACGCCAGCAATGGCGCAGAGCGCGTCAAGTGAGTCGGCCGACGCCGATGGTGCAGCATCGTCTGAAGAGGCGGCGCCTACATCCTACGAAGCGTTGGCCAGTCTGTTGGAAGATGAGCAGTCGCGGCAAGAGTTGATTGAGATGTTGCGCAATCAAGCCTCATCCTTGCCTGATGGCGTTGCCGCTGAACTTTCGCCAGAAACCGCCGCTCAGGGCAGTGAGATAGCCCCTGAAGATGTCTCGCTGCCGCGCCAATTAGCTGAACTCACTAGTCGAGTGGTAAGCGATGTAGGCGGCCAGTTTGAGCAAGTGGTTGGCATTGTAGGGGGGTTGTTCTCGGGTCAAGAGACAGACAGTGTCTTTGATATGACCGCGTTCACCAGTGCGGCGATCAATCTGGGTATCGTCATTGTCGCCACGTTTGCGCTATTTATGATTGCTCGGCGACTAGCTAAACCGCTGTTTACCAAAATCAGTGGCTGGTCGCTAAATGGTAATAATTTAACCCCCGTTCTGCGCTTGATTGTCTGCGTGGCGATTGCGGCGGTCATTGATGTACTGCTTGTCGGCTTGGCCTATGTGGGCGGTAATTTGTTGGCGACGTTTGCTGTTGGGGAGGCAGGGGAGCTCTCCACCCGTGCCTCACTGTTTTTAAATGCGTTCTTGATTATTGAGCTGCTCAAAGCCGGTGTGCGGATGCTGTTCTCGTCCCGCTACGAAGGGCTGCGGCTACTGCCAATCTCTGCCCGGGAGGCGTCCTATTGGAACCGCTGGTTAGCCCGTTTGATCGGCATGGTCGGCTACGGCCTGATGGTGGTAGTGCCGCTGGTTAACTTCTACGTGGCGGCCTCACTGGGTCAAGCGGTCGGTACGCTGATTATGCTGCTGGCTTTTATCTACGCGGTGGTCGTGGTGCTGAGAAACCGCACCCGCCTGCGTGATAACCTCAACGAGATGGCGGCAAAAACAACCTTAACTGCCAGCCGCGTCTCGCTGCAGCTCTTTGCCCGCACCTGGCACCTGTTCGCGCTGCTGTATTTCTTGATCGTGTTTGTATTGACGCTAACGCGCCCCGGGGATGCGCTGCCGTTTGTAATGTTCGCCACCCTGAAGACGTTGGCCACAATTGTTGTGGGTCTATTGGTGTCGTCTTTTCTTACTCAGACCATTGGCCGCCGTATTACGCTGTCGGACGATCTGCGACGCAAACTGCCTCTGCTTGAAAAGCGCTTGAACAGCTACGTGCCCAATGCGCTACGCGTGCTACGTACGATTATTCTGATCGTGGTGATAATGGTGGTGCTGAATGCCTGGGGCGCCTTTGATCTAGCTGCCTGGTACGCCTCAGAGCGTGGTGCCAACTTGGTCGGCAACCTGACTGGCGTCGCGGTAATTTTGATTGTGGCACTAGCCGTTTGGCTGGGCCTGGCGAGCCTTATTGAGCACAAGCTGAACCCGGAAACCGGCTATGGCGAGCCGTCGGCGCGGGCGAAAACCCTGCTCAGTTTATTCCGCAATGCGCTGGCAATCGCCATGGTGACCATCACCGGTATGATCGTGCTGTCGGAAATCGGTATCAACATTGGCCCGCTGATCGCTGGTGCCGGTGTGCTCGGTTTGGCGATTGGTTTCGGTGCCCAGAAGTTGGTACAGGATGTCATCACCGGGATCTTTATTCAGGTGGAAAACGCCATGAATACCGGCGACGTGGTTACGGTGGGTGGCATTACCGGTACCGCCGAGAAGTTGAGCATTCGCTCGGTGGGGATCCGCGATCTCTCCGGCACTTTTCACCTGATTCCGTTCTCAAGCGTGGACACAGTGTCTAACTACATGCGCGAGTACGGTAACCATGTGGGTGAGTACGGCATTGGCTACAGCGAAAGCATCGATGAAGCCATCGAGCAGCTCAAGCTGGCCTTTGAGGATCTCAAGGCAAGCGAAGAGCATGGCTTTAAGCTATTGGCTGATCTAACCGTGGCCGGTGTTACTGCATTGGCGGACAGCTCCGTGAACATCCGTGTAGTGATTAAAACCACGCCGGGTGACCAGTGGGCCGTGGGTCGCGCCTACAATCGTCTGGTTAAAATGCGCTTTGATGAGGCTGGGATCGAGATACCCTTCCCACACACCACGCTTTACTTTGGCGATAACAAAAACGGTAATCCACCGCCTGCCCATGTGCGGGTATTGGAGTCGACCGCTAAAGAGAAGAAGGTGGAGGAGTCACCTGTTGCTAACAGTGATACTAAACAAGGGGTTCAGCAAACTGCAGAGTCTGACCATCTTAAGCCCGACCACGATGACGTCGATGAAACCTAACTTGTCAGTATCATGACGTGTTGTTCCAAAGTTGCAGCGGGGTCGCCTTAGGGCGGCCCCGCTGCGTTTTAAGCAGAGGTAGTCTTAAGCTGAATAGTTTTCCGAGTGGCGCCCCTCTAGGTTGATTGATTCTCCGCCATCCACAAACAGAATTTGTCCCGCCACAAAAGGGTTGTTCAATAAGTAGTGCAAAGCTTGTACAAGATGCTCGGGGTCGCCCTGGCGTTTCAGTGGAATACCTTCAATACGCCACTCAATATAGTCGCTAGTGCGCTGGGAAGCAGGTAGCACCACGCCGGGGGCGATGCCGTTAATGCGAATGCGCGGGGCGAACTCAAGTGCCGCCATCCGGGTCATCTCCGCCAGGCTCTTTTTCGACAGCAAATAGGCTGCATAGGGATACTGGTGATAGGCCACCTTGTTATCGATGATATTGATAACCTGGCCCTCTTCAACCGCCTCGGCAAAGTGGCGAGTGAGTAACAGCGGGGTAAACATATTGACCCGGAACTGGGTTTCCAGCATTGCCAGTTCGGTCTCGGCAATCACCGCTGGCGCATAGGCAGAGGCACTGTTCAGGAGTAGATTAAGCCCGGGAAAACGCCGCTTTGCCGCCTGAATTAAATCGTCTGGCTCATCGCTTAAGAAATCGCAAGAAAGAATCTCGCACTCCCGCCTCTTAGCGCGGATACCGCTGGCGACTTCTTCGGCCTCTTCGCGGGAGCGATTAACATGAAGCGCAATGTCGTAACCCGCATCGGCCAGGGCTTCGCAAAAGTAGCGCCCCAAGCGGGTGGCCCCACCGGTTACTAGAGCAGCATGTTGGTGCATATAGTGTTCCCTATTATTTTATTGGTATAGGAAGACTTTCTGCGTGAGTGCAGCGTTTGTCAATAACTTATACAAAGATTGCACGAGGCGCTAGATTTGGAGGTGTTAAAGGAGATGCCCTACTTCAGGGTAGTTCTACAAGACGTCACTTTGAATAGGATGTCGCTATGCCACCCATGTCTTTACCTTCCACGCATACCGCCCAGCTCCATGAGTGTTTTATCTCATTGGGATCGAATATCGACCCCGACCACTATTTCGCTCAAGCACTTGAGATTATCAGCAGAGAGTGCGTGCTATTGGCACGTTCAAACGCGATTCGTACAGCGCCGGTGGGCTACCAGCAGCAGCCCGATTTCTTAAACGCCGCGCTGTTGGTGAGTACCCCGCTTGAACATGAGGCGTTTCGCGCTTACCTAAAAAGCGTCGAGGATCGTTTGGGCCGTGTTCGGGGGGCGATTAAATCGGGTCCACGTACTATGGATCTAGACATTGTGGCGTGGGATGGGGAGGTCGTTGATGACGGCTACTTCCAGCATAACTATGTGAAAAAGCCCGTTGATGAAGTGCTGGCGAGGAGTGGCCGCTCTCTTGAACCTCAAAAGCGCTAATGATTTTTGCGTTTAGGCCGATAGTTACGCTATAGCCGCCATAATGTGGGTGGGCTAACCTTCCCCGGAGGCGCGCGGTGCTCAGCCTAAACACCAATTTGATGTCGCTTACCGTGCAGAATAATCTGCGCGGCAGTCAGCAGGCTATGCAGACTGCGATGCAGCGCCTCTCTTCTGGGCTACGCATCAATAGTGCCAAGGATGACCCCGCCGGACAGGCGATTGCCAATCGTATGACGGCGCAAATCAAAGGTATGACCCAGGCGATCCGCAACACCAATGATGGCATCTCCATGGTGCAGACGGCGGAAGGCTCGCTCAATCAAATTAACGACAACCTGCAGCGCATTCGTGAGCTGAGCGTACAAGCGGCTAACGGCACCAACTCTTCCGAAGACCTTGCCTCTATCCAAGCAGAGATTGATCAACGCTTGGATGAGATCGACCGTGTGGCAGTGCAGAGTAACTTCAACGGTATCGGGCTGCTTAACGACACCAAGTCTCTGAATATTCAGGTGGGCGCTAACGCTGGCGATAGCATCGCGGTACGTTTTGAAGCCATGAATCTACAGGGGTTGGGTCTTGATGGTTTGAACGTGACCAAGGATGTCGGTGGGGCGGATAAACCGATTGATAGAGTGGATGAGGCGATCAAGCGGTTGGATCGCCAGCGCAGCTATATGGGTGCTGTGCAGAATCGCTTTGAGAGCGTCATTGATGGCCTCAATAATAGCATCGTTAATACTTCCGCCGCCCGGTCGCGCATTCAGGATGCCGATTATGCTAAGGAAGTCTCCAACCTTATTCGCGCACAGATTCTTCAGCAAGCAGGCATCGCTATGCTGGCCCAGGCCAACCAGCAGCCGCAGATGATTCTGCGCCTGCTGGAGGGTCTGTAGAAAAGTCTATATAGCCGCGCGCTTAGTCAATAATGCCCTGTTCGCGGGCCATGGCGAAAGCCGCCTGCGGGCCATTCCAGAGTGACGGCAGTAGAATCAACGACACCGGAATCGCGGTGATAACAATGAACTGCTGCAGCGCGCCAATCTGACCTGCACCCATATACAGCAGTACCGCCGCCATCAGCGCCATGGCAATCCCCCAAAACGCTCGCATGACCGGGCTCGGATTATCGTGCCCCGCACCCACTACCGCAATGGCATAGCTCATTGAGTCGCCGGTGGTGGCAACGAAAATAGTGGTCAAAAGAAGGATCGCCAGAGCCATCCAGGTCCCGCCGGGCAGTGCCTGGGCAACGGTTAAGGTGGCTACATCAAACTGAAAGTTATTCAGCGCCTCGGCTAAATCAATAACGCCGGTGAGCTGATAATAAATGCCCGAGCCGCCGAGCAGGGTAAACCATACGGTGGTGGCAATCGGCGCCAGAATCGCTACCGCGACGATCATTTCGCGGATGCTGCGACCGCGGGAAATACGTGCCACAAAAATTGCCATCAGCGGCGCATAGCCAATAAACCAGGCAAAGAAGAACACTGTCCACCACTGCATCCACCACGCCGGAGCGGTTTCCGCGGTCATGGTCGCCATGGTGAAGAATTCGCTGATATACGCGCCCATGCCTGAAACATAACTATTGACCAAAAACAGCGTCGGGCCAAAGACCATAATGACCGCGCCAATGGCCAACGCCAACAGCACGTTAAAGCGGCTAAGCAGTTGAATGCCTTTGTGTACACCGCTCATGGAAGAGAGCACGTAGATGCTGCCGAGTACGGCAAGAATGATCAACTGGCCGGGGTAACCTTCCGGTAAGCCAAACAGCTCATGCAGGCCGAAGCTGACCTGAGTGGCCAGAAAGCCAATCGGGCCCACGGTGCCCGCAACCAGGGCAATCACGCAGCAGGCGTCGACAATGCCGCCCAGCGGGCCGCGCATTAGTCGCTCACCCAGTACGGGGTAGAGCAGGGTGCGGGGCTGAAGCGGCTGGCCTTTCACGTAGTGCGCATGGGCGAGAACCACTGCCGTCAACGATCCCAGTACTGCCCAAGCCATAAAGCCCCAGTGCATAAAGGATTGCCCCAAGGCGCCGGAAACGGCGTCAGCGGTACCTGCTTCGCTATCAAAAGCGGGAGGCGTTACCACAAAGTGGTATACCGGCTCACCGGCGGCAAAGAATACCCCGCCGCCAGCTAGCAGCGTACACAGAATGATGGAGAGCCACTTAAACGTGCTCATTTCTGGTGCATCTAAATTGCCGATTTTGGCTTTAGCGGCTGGGGTCATCGCTAAGCCGATAGCAATAAAGAACGTCAGTAGTAGCAGCAGTTGAAAGTAACTTCCTAACACTAAAGCGGTCCAAGCGAAGCCAGCGCTGATGCTGTCAGCTACCAGAGTTACGTCGTAAAGCGACAACGCGAGAAAGGCGACGATAAAGCCGATACTTAAGATCAGTACAATAGGATCGCCGAGCGAAAACCGCTGGGAGCCCTCTGCGTTGGGGCTGGGTTGGGTCATGGTAAATACCTTATGGGGAGCGGGGGAGAGCTGAAATAACAGCCTATCAAAGCGCGCCATTAAGCGGTTTAACGCCGAATGGAAGTTAAAAAATTGGTGATTGAAGCAAGTGGAATTGCAGGTAAAAAAAAGCGCCATTCAGTGAATGGCGCAAGACAGGAAACTGGAAATAGTATACCTCCAATATAGACCAACGTCTAATATGTTTTATCTTGGTGCATTTTATGAGTGTATATGCACACTATTGGCGCGAAGGTGTGAATTGCTAAGCTCACCAGCGGTAAAGCAGTGACGCGCTGGTGGTGTGGTCGGTGCGTTCACTGGTGTCGTCAGGCGGCTGGGAGTTGTGCTTGATCTCGTGGGATAAGCGCAGCGACAGCTTTGAATTGAGCCGTGCAGTAAGCGCTGTAAGCGACCGTGAAGTGGTGTTTTGGTCGGTATACTCAAACGACATTTCCTGCTGAATATCGGCGTAGTCAGAAAAAAACCACTGATAATCCAGTGCGGTATAAGCCACCGCTAATTGGTAATCACCGTGCTCACGCAGTCGGTCGTGACGATAGCCTGGCCCTGCCTCTAGCGACAAAATATGCATGTCGTTGTCTAAAACCTGTCTTCCATAGCCGCCAATTGCCGTCAACTGCTGGTCGTAACCGGCAAAGCGATCCTTCTCCCAGCGGGCAAACCCAAACAGATAGTGCGGTCCATCCAGTTCATAGCGTTCGCGTCCTGCGACTAAGTACTGCTCGGCGCTGGTTTCGTCGTCTTTGCTTACGCTACGCACTTCACCACGCAGCGAATAGGTGAATTTACCGGATAGCCATGTCAGCAGCGTTTTGCCAATCAGCGTCTGGCTGTTGGTATTGCCTGAGAGGCGGGTAAAGCCCAGCTCAGCATCGCCACTGAACACGGGGGCATCTTCCTGGGGAGGCGGTGGAGCATAGAACGGGTTGGCATAAGCCACGGTTAACCATAGGGGCCAACAGGCCATTAAGAGTATCCATCGAACAATCGCCACTACATCCCTCCTTGGTTTCGGCACTGGGCCAGTATATCAGTGAACAATATCAGCGAACGATGACTCTGGGGTGACGGCGATTAACGTCGTGGCGGGTGCGTGCCATAATGGCGCGGTCACGCATTTCGAGTCTATCTATGAGCGCTTCCCGCCCCCGAACGTTAGCCGACCTGCAGCGCTGGCGCCGCACCCGCGCAAGGCGCAGCTGGTATAAACGCAGTTTTCGCCTTCAGGTGATGCTGTTAGTCGGGCTATTGCTGGCAGGCATGCTACTGGCACAGGGCACCTATCTCAATCACCGCAAGGCGGAAATTATTAGCCAGCAGATGGGCGAGCGTGCGTTGGCAGTGGCCAAAACGGTGGCGTCGATGCCGCAAATTATCAACGCCTTTGCAATTCCTGATCCCTCTTTCATTATTCAACCCCTCGCGGAGCGAGTTCGCCATGAGACTGGGGCGCGCTATGTCGTCGTGGGCAACGCTCAAAGTATCCGCTACTCCCACCCTCTGCCGGAACGGCTTGGGCAGCCGATGGTGGGGGGCGATAATGATCAGGCGCTGATTCATGGTCAGTTTTATGTGTCGGAGGCGACCGGATCATTGGGCACCGCCATTCGTGGCAAAGCGCCCATTTGGGACGAAGAGGGCAATATCATTGGCTTGGTCTCTGTCGGCTTTATGATGGATCGCGTGGCCATGGACGTAGCCCGCTACAACAACTTTGGCTGGGCGCTAGTGGCGTTGATGATTTGTCTCGGCTTTGCCGGTGCTTACTGGCTGTCGCAGCACCTCAAAAAGGTCATTTTAGGCCTAGAACCCTACGAAATTGCCCGATTGGCCATGGAGAAAGAGGCCATTTTGCAGTCGATCCACGAGGGCATTCTGGCGGTTAACCGCGAAGGCCATATTACCTTGGTCAACCAGCAGGCGCGGCGCTTTCTCAATTTAACTGATGATCATGTGCTGCTTGGCCAGCCTATACATGATGTGGTGCCTAATTCGCGGCTGCTGGAGGTGCTCCGGCGCGGCGAGCAAGAGTTCGACCAGGAAATGTGGCTGGGCGATCACCCGGTGGTGGTCAACCGAGTGCCGATTCTGCACGAGGGCGAGATCGAGGGCGCGGTGGCCACTTTCCGCAGTCGTCGTGAGATTGTTGATCTCTCCCATGCGCTAACCCAAGCCAGCCGCGACGTGGATATGCTGCGTGCCCAGGCCCACGAGTTCTCCAATAAGCTTTACACCATCTCCGGGTTACTGCAGTTGGAGCGTATTGAGGAAGCCTTGGCACTTATCCACCAGGAAACCGAACGCGCTCAGGCGCAGATGAGCTTTTTAATGCGCAACGTGGCCGATGCCGTGCTTAGCGGTACGCTACTGGGTAAACTTACCCGTGCGCAGGAGCTCGGCGTGGCGCTGGAAATTGACGAGCAAAGCTCGCTTTCTTGCCCGCTAACGCCGACAGGCCAAGAGGTGATGATGAGCGTGGTGGGTAACTTACTGGACAACGCCTGCCACGCAGCGCTGAATGGGCCGAGTAAGGAGCCCCAAGTACGCCTGTTTTTCACCGATTTGGGGGAGCAGCTGTTGATCGAAGTGGAAGACAACGGCCCTGGGGTACCTGCCCAGTTCGCAGAGTCGATTTTCCAGGAAGGCTTTTCGACCAAAACCGGTAAGCACCAGGGCATTGGCCTGGCGTTGGTTGCCAGGCTCTGCCGTCAGCACGGCGGCGCCGTGACCCTGGAAGAGAGCGAGCTGGGCGGCGCATGCTTTATTGCGGTGCTTGACCGCTCGCTGTGCGCGCAGCCAAACCAAAAACAGTCCAAGAATGCGCTTAATAACAGTCGCCATATCAATACCTACAATAATCTCAACAACCGCAACGACTAGGGGGAGCGCAATGTCAGATGGGCAGTACGGCATTTTGGTCGTTGAAGACGATTTTCGCATTGCTGATATTCACAGAGCCTTTATTGAACAGAGCGACGGTTTTTATGTGGTAGGTATGGCCCGCAACGGCAGTGAAGCCAAGGCGATCATGGCGGAGCAGGCTGCGAGCATCCAACTGATTTTGCTCGACGCTTACCTTCCCGATGTTGAAGGCTTGGAGTTGCTATGGGCGATTCGCCGCGACTACGTGCATGTGGATATCGTCATGGTCACCGCCGCAAGGGAAGTGGAAACCATCAGCGAAGCGCTGCGTGGCGGGGTATTCGACTACCTTATCAAGCCGATCGAAGCCGCTCGGATGGCGCAAATGCTGGCCCGCTTTCGTCGCGAGCGTGAGGCGTTGGCCAACCGGGCCGAGATGAACCAAGACGAACTAGATTCCGTGCTGGCACGCTTGAAGCCTGGCGAGACGTCGCGTGCTAAGCCCCAAACTCTGCCCAAAGGAATTGATCGGCTGACGCTGCGCCGGGTGATTGATGCCCTGGCCGAGGCTCCCGACTCCCTTACCGCCATGCAGATGGCACGCACTATGGGGGCCAGCCGCTCAACCGCTCGCCGTTATTTAGAGTTTTTAGTCGCCGAGCAGGCGGTGAGTGCCGAGCTGGGCTATGGTGATGTAGGACGCCCCGAGCGTCGCTATCGGTTGTTGGAGGCGGCACACGAGTGGCTTGACGCTCTATAAATGCATACTGTCAGTAAACCGGCGTGAACAAAATGAACAAAATGCCCATAAAGAACTTTTTGCCTTTTATGCGCACAAGCTTGTCGGTCAAGGGCATGGTCTTCTAACGTTCGCGACGTGCAGTCTCTTAATAAGACAGCCCCACACAACAACACTGATACGTGGAGAACGCCATCATGATGTCGCTTACCCTCAAGCGTTTATCGCTATTTGCTCTGCCCCTGGCCGCTGTTGCTGGACTCAACTCCGCCGCACAGGCACAAGAGTGGACGCCTGAACGCTCTATTGAGTTCGTTGCACCGGCTAACCCCGGCGGCGGTTGGGATACGCTCGTTCGCACCATGTCGCGGGTCATCCAGCAGGAAGAGCTAGCCGATGAAAGCTTTGCCGCGATCAACGTTCCTGGCGGCGGCGGTGCCGTGGCCTGGGCCCAAGTTGCCCGCGATAGTGGTAACCCGCATAAACTGTTCGCTACCAGCCCGCCGATGATCCTAGTGCCGCTGGCGGGTGCCTCGCGCTACGACCACACCGATTTTACCCCGGTCGCGCGGATCAACACAGACTACTCAATCATTCTAGTGGCGGCGGACTCCGAGTATCAGACCCTTGAAGATCTGCTCAATGCGCTGAAAGAAGACTCCAGCTTAAGCGTTGGCGGCGGCAGTGCGCCGGGCTCCATGGATCATATCGCTATCGCAGGTTTAGCCTCGGCAGCGGGTATGGAAGCGTCAGCAGTCAACTACATCCCGTTCTCCGGTGGTGGCGACGCCATGACCAACCTGATGGGCGGTCACATCGAAGCCGTTGTCGGTGGTGCGGGTGAAGCGGTTGGCCAACTGGGTGAAGGCAGCCAGTTGCGTGCGCTGGGCGTCTCTTCTGAAGAGCGTTTGGGCGCCGGCTTGAGCGAAGTACCTACCTACCAAGAGCAGGGCTTTGACTACACCTTCGACATCTGGCGCGGCGTGATGGGCGCTCCCGATATGCCTGAAGAGGCCGTGGCCTACTACGAAGACCTGTTTGCCGAAATGCTCGAAACCGATGCATGGCGTGAAGCAAGCGACCAACTGGGCTGGATCGACGCCTATCAAAACAGCGAAGAATTTGGCGCTTTCCTGGTTCAGCAGCAAGAGCAATTCAGCGACGTGCTGAGCGAGCTTGGCCTACTGCGCCAGTAACCCTACTCCTGTATAACCCAGCCGCCCAAGTACGGCTGGGGCTTCCTGTCGTTAACCGCTGGTTGTTAGCTACTAGTCGTTAAAACTGGTTGTTAAGAACAAGTTTGTTAACCGCTGGAGGCGCATTGGCTCCTTCGGAGAGACTCCTATGACTCGTTTAAATACCAATCAGTGGTTAGCACTGGTATTTGCGATATTGGCCGCTGGCTATATCGCAATGGCGTGGCAAATCCCCACCTTTCCTCTGCCGCGCCCGGTCGACTCTGACCTCTTTCCTAAAGTATTAGGCTTCGCTCTACTGATCCTCTCGGTGTTTCTGTTTTTTGAGAAACCTACGCCGATAGCCGGTGCCGATGAGATAGATCAAGAAGCCACCCAAGGCCCAATGCTGTTTACGCCATGGGCGCGGGTCATCGTTACCTCGCTAGCGATTGCAGCCTATGCGTTTTTGCTGGTGCCGCTGGGTTTTGTGCTGGCTTCTACGCTACTCAGCGTTGGCTTAACAGCCTACTACGGTTATCGCCGCCATGGGGTCAACCTCGCTACGTCGCTGGGGGTGGTGCTGGCGCTCTACCTGACCATGACGCAGGTGATGGATGTTTACCTGCCCACTGGCCTGCTGCCTTTCTAAACAAAGCCGTGTTAGCAGCTCTTTCCGCTAACAGTTCTTAAGAGAGTAATTCCCATGGATGCCTTCAATAATTTGATGTACGGCTTTGGCATCGCGCTCGAGCCAATCAATATTGCCTACGTATTTGCCGGCGTATTTGCTGGCACCATTATCGGCATGCTGCCGGGCCTAGGGCCTATCAGCGCACTTGCCTTGATGATTCCTATCACCTTTGCCATGGAGCCCTCGTCTGGCTTGATCCTAATGGCAGGGGTTTACTACGGCGCCATCTTCGGTGGCTCCACGTCCTCGATTCTGCTCAACGCCCCCGGCGTGGCGGGTACCGTGGCTACCTCCTTTGACGGCTACCCGATGGCCAAAAAAGGCCTGGCGGGTAAAGCGTTGGCGATTGCCGCCTACTCGTCATTTGTGGGCGGCACGGTATCGGTAATTTTCCTGATGCTAATAGCGCCGCTGCTCTCCAAAGTGGCCGTAAGCTTTGGACCTTCCGAGTACTTTGCGCTGATGGTGTTGGGCTTGACCGCGGTGGTCTCGCTTTCGGATAAGTCACTGGTCAAAGGACTAATTGCCGCCGTGGTGGGGGTGATTATTTCGATTATCGGTATCGATATGCAGACCGGTACCGAGCGCTTTACCTTCGGTTCAGTGCAGCTGCTTGATGGCATCGACTTTCTGGTGGTGGCCCTGGGTATTTTCGCCCTTGCCGAGGTGTTCTATATGCTGCTGCGTGGCGGCGGTGGCAAAGAAATGCCCCGCAATGAGATTGGGTCGCTGAAATTAACCCGTAGCGAAGTGAAAGAAATCGCTGGGCCTATTGGGCGTAGTTCTATACTGGGTTTCTTCACCGGCGTACTGCCAGGCGCGGGCGCGACCATCGGCTCGTTCCTGGGCTATAGCATGGAAAAGCGCATTGCCAAAGATGGCCACACCTTTGGGCAGGGCAACATCAAAGGCGTTGCTGCGCCAGAGGCTGCCAACAACGCTGCCTGTACCGGCTCCTTTGTGCCACTGCTGACGCTGGGTGTGCCGGGCTCGGGCACCACCGCCGTTCTGCTTGGCGCGTTGCTGGTCATGGGCGTGAACCCCGGCCCGATGATGCTTGCAGAGCGTCCGGACGTGTTTTGGGGCGTGGTTGCCAGTATGTATATCGGCAATATCTTCCTGCTGGCACTTAACCTGCCGCTGATTCCCTATATCGCCAAAATTCTCGATATGCCCCGCCCACTGCTGCTATCGCTGATACTGATCTTCTGCATGATCGGCGTCTACGGTATGAGCTTCAGCATATTTGACCTGTTGCTGCTGCTTGGCTTTGGCCTGGTCGGTCTGGGCATGCGCCTGTTTGGCTTCCCGGCGGCACCGCTGATTCTAGCGCTGATTCTGGGCAACATAATGGAAGAGTCCATGCGCCGCGCGCTGCAGATCTCCGGTGGCGACTGGATGACCTTTATAGACAAGCCTATCTCGCTTGGCCTACTGGTTGTCGCCTTGCTGTCGCTTGGTCTGCCGTTACTCAAAAAACGCCGTAAGAAAGTTCCACCCGACGTGGCTGTTTAACGCCACTACTTGAAGGGTGAATAGCGAGGAGCCTTGGTGATACCAAGGCTCCTTTTTTATTTCCGTTTTGACGAGTAACAAGGAGTAGCTTTGTAACTGATAAGTAAGCGCTGGGTTGCTGGTGTGTATTTTAAAAGCTCAAGTACTTCGTTGGTGCACTGAATCTTATTGGTGCATTGAGAGGGTGCTTTAGCTGCTTTGTTGCGCTTTATTTTGGTGCATTTGGTGAATATTGAGATTTTCTGATGATTATTAAGTATCTGATTAGATAGCTATAAGGCAACTTTGTGCCAATCTGGCGCACCCCTTGCAGGTGTTAATGGCTAGTGGACGTATTGGGGGAGCTAACACAACCACCCCAAGTGCGAAGCCAATCATCAAGCCCCGGTCATAACAAACCCCAGCCATAAGGGGTGCAAGGAGATTAACAATGAACACTCTCAAACGCTCGACACACCCGCGCCCCTTCCTTTCAAGTGGCCGTTTCGCGACCGCTTTACTCACCGCCGCCATTATGGGTGCCAGCACCCAGGCGATTGCCCAAGACGATGACCCGATCAAAGTCGGTATCCTGCACTCCCTCTCCGGCACCATGGCGATCAGTGAAACCGTCCTCAAAGACACCGTTGAGATGCTTATCGAACAGCAGAACGAAGCCGGTGGTTTGCTGGGCCGTCAATTAGAGGCCGTGGTGGTTGACCCGGCGTCTAACTGGCCGCTGTTTGCTGAACGCGCCCGGGAGCTGCTAGACCAGGAAGAAGTGGACGTGATTTTCGGCAACTGGACGTCAGTTTCGCGTAAATCCGTACTACCCGTCGTAGAGGAACTCAACGGGCTGCTGTTCTACCCGGTACAGTATGAAGGCGAAGAGTCCTCTGAAAACGTCTTCTACACCGGCGCCGCGCCTAACCAGCAGGCGATTCCTGCGGTTGAATACCTTATCAACGAAGTGGGTATCGAGCGCTTTGCGCTGGTGGGTACCGACTACGTCTATCCGCGTACAACCAACCGTATTCTTGAAGCCTTCCTCAAGGACGAACACGGCATCGCGGAAGAGGACATCATGGTTAACTACACGCCATTCGGTCACTCCGATTGGCAGAACATCGTGGCAGAAATTCGTCGCTTCGGTGAAGAGGGTAAACCCACCGCCGTAATCTCGACGGTTAACGGTGACGCGAACGTGCCGTTCTATACCGAGCTTTCTAACCAGGGAATCGACGCTGCCGATATTCCGGTCATCGCCTTCTCTGTGGGCGAGCAGGAACTTACCGGTATTGATACGGGCCCACTGGTAGGTCACTTGGCCGCCTGGAACTACTTCATGAGCGTCGATAACGACGACAACTACGACTTTATCGATGCCTGGATTGAGTACACCGGCGACGAAGAAGCCGTAACCAACGACCCGATGGAAGCGCACTACATTGGCTTCAATATGTGGGCCGAAGCGGTTCGCAAAGCGGGCACCACGGATGTCGATACGGTTAAAGACGCCATTATCGGTGTAACCGTGCCTAACCTCTCCGGCGGCTATGCGGCCATGATGCCCAACCACCACATTACCAAACCGGTGCTGATCGGTGAGATTCAGGACAACGGCCAGTTCGATATCGTTTGGCAGACGCCGTCTACCGTGGCGGGTGACGCCTGGTCTGACTACTTGCCTGGCTCCCGTGACCTGATTGCCGATTGGCGCAAGCCGATGGAGTGCGGCAACTTCAACGTCGTGAACGGCTCGTGCGGTGGCAGCACCGCAGCAGAAGAAGCCGAAGCGGCGCTCGCTGAGTAAAAGCTCCTGTAGTGAGTAATACTGATCCCTCGTCTCTTGGTTGAAGCCCAATTGGCGAGGGAGCACGCTAACTCCCCCCCTCTTTAGATAACCAAAGGAAGAACCCCTATGAGGCGTTTCCTTTCCTTAGGGCTGCTGTGCCTACTGTTGTTGAGCATCACAGTGACCGCCCAAGCACAAACGAGCTCAACTACCGGCAATGCCGATGACACCGCCGCACTCGAACTGTTAGAGGCGCTGGACGTTGAGTCATACACCGCCAAAGGCGAAGCCATTACCGCCATTTTGCAAAGCGATGATGAGCGCGCACGAGACTGGCTGCAGGCCTTGCTGGATGGCCGCTTACAGCGCACCGAAGACGGCCGGTTCGTGCTGGTACTCGAAAACCGCGGCCGCGACTGGCCGGTGGCCGATGTCCTAACCGGCGAAGCGCTGGGCGAGATGTCTCGTCGTGATCTGGAGCGTATCGGCATTAACAACAACCTGCGTAATCAGCTGCGTAGCGCCATTGCCGTCGTGGACCTTTACTCGCCTAACGTTGAGCGCCGCCGCACCTCGGCCGAGCGCCTGTTGGGTGAAGTAGACGGTGAGCTGGTGCCCACCCTCAACGATTTGATTGAGCAAGAAGAGGATGAGCAGGTGCGCTATCGGCTGACCCAGGCCGTGGCGATTTATCGTACCGAAGCGGGTGAAATGGCCGGCGTTGAAGCCCTGGATGGCAGCCTACACCCGCGCTCTCGCGTGGCGTTAAGCCGGGCGGCCAACAGCGATGACCCGGTGGTAGCCAATGCTGCAGTGGCTTCTCTGGCGGGCATTGAGCAGCAGCTCAAAATCAACCGCGGCCTGGAAACGCTGTATTTCGGCTTAAGCCTCGGTTCGGTGCTCGTGCTTGCCGCCATTGGCCTAGCGATCACCTTCGGGGTCATGGGCGTGATCAATATGGCCCACGGCGAGCTGATGATGTTGGGTGCCTACACCACCTGGGCGATGCAGCAACTGCTGCCCGGCCAGCCGGGGTTGGCGTTGATTCTATCGATTCCCGCAGGCTTTATGGTCGCCGCCTTAGCAGGTGTGGCGATCGAGCGCGGCGTGATTCAGTTCCTCAAAGGCCGCCCGCTGGAAACCCTGCTGGCGACCTTTGGTATCAGCCTGATTCTGCAGCAGCTGGTGCGTACAGTGATTTCACCGCTCAATCGTACCGTGATTACCCCGGAGTGGATGAGCGGTTCGCTGGTGGTTAACGATGCGCTGTCGTTAACGCTTAACCGGATGTACGTGCTCGGCTTTGCGCTGGTGGTGTTTGCTGGTCTGATGTTGATTATGCGTCGCACGCGGCTGGGGCTTGAGGTGCGTGCTGTCACCCAGAACCGTGCCATGGCACGCTCCATGGGCATTCGCGCCACTCGCGTGGATATCATGACCTTTGCGCTAGGTTCGGGTGTGGCCGGTCTTGCCGGTGTTGCGCTCTCCCAGCTCACCAACGTCGGCCCTAACCTGGGGCAGAACTACATCATCGACTCCTTCATGGTGGTGGTATTCGGCGGCGTGGGCAACCTATGGGGCACGCTGGTTGCTGGCCTATCGCTGGGGGTTATCAACCAGGTGCTGGAACCCTGGGCCGGCGCGGTGCTGGCCAAAATCATCGTGCTGGTGTTTATCATCCTATTCATTCAGAAACGCCCGCGTGGACTCTTCCCGCAGAAGGGCCGGGCTGCGGAGGGCTAAGCGATGTCATTAACGACGCAATCATCGACAAATTTTTGGCTAACACGCCCATTCAGCGAGCGCTCCACGCAGATCTTTGTGGGCGTGCTGGTCGCCGCGCTGGCGCTGGTCACGCTGCTGCACGTGGCAGTGCCGCCGGAAAACCCGCTGCATATCGGGGCCTATACGGTCAATCTGTTCGGTAAGTACCTAAGCTACGCGTTACTGGCCGTGGCGGTCGATCTGGTGTGGGGCTATCTGGGCATTTTAAGCCTCGGCCACGGTGCCTTTTTTGCTATCGGCGGTTACGCCATGGGCATGTACCTGATGCGCCAGATTGGCGATCGCGGTACCTACGGCCACCCGGTACTGCCCGACTTTATGGTGTTCTTAAACTGGGATAGTCTGCCGTGGTTCTGGCAGGGCTTTGATATGGCCTGGTTTGCCTTTGCCATGGTGCTGCTGGCCCCGGGGCTATTGGCACTGGTGTTTGGCTTTTTGGCGTTCCGCTCACGGGTCACCGGGGTGTATCTGTCGATCATTACCCAGGCGCTCACCTTTGCCTTGATGCTAGCGTTCTTCCGTAATGAGATGGGCTTTGGCGGCAATAACGGCCTCACCGACTTCCGTGAAATTCTCGGCTTCGATCTACGCAGCGATGCCACGCGGTTAGGGCTTTTTCTGGCCACCGGGGTGGCGCTAGCGCTGGGCTTCATCCTCTGCCGCGCGATTGTGACCAGCAAGCTGGGCCGGGTGAGCGTGGCCACTCGAGACGCCGAAGCGCGTACGCGCTTTCTCGGTTATCGGGTCGAGCGCTTCCAGCTTTTCGTCTTTGTGGTCTCGGCCATGCTGGCAGGTTTGGCGGGGGCGCTTTATGTTCCCCAGGTGGGGATTATTAACCCCAGCGAATTCTCGCCGATTTTCTCCATTGAGATTGTGCTGTGGGTCGCCCTGGGCGGACGCGCCACGCTGTATGGCGCAGTGATTGGCGCCATTCTGGTCAACTACGCCAAAACCATCTTCACCGGCGTAATGCCCGACGCTTGGCTGTTTGCGTTAGGGGCGATGTTTGTACTGGTCACGGTGTTTCTGCCCAAGGGTGTGGCTGGGCTGTTTCGCTACCTCAAACACCGTAAGCGCGACGATTCGGCTAATCATGACCATCAACGCACGCCCGAGGAGGCCTCCGCATGAGTTTGCTGCAATCGCTGTCCCAGCGTGACCGGGTGTTCGATTTCATGGCGCCCCAGGCCTCACCAGTGGATGTTCGCCACGGCCCGATTCTCTATATGGAAGATGTCACCGTGAGCTTCGATGGTTTTAAAGCCATCAATAATCTCAACCTGACCATCAACGACGGTGAGCTGCGCTGCATTATCGGCCCCAACGGGGCGGGCAAGACCACCATGATGGATATCATTACCGGAAAAACCCGACCCAATAGCGGCAGCGTGTGGTTCGGTAGTCGCCATAACCTGCTGCATATGAACGAACCCGATATCGCCAGCCTAGGCATTGGCCGCAAGTTTCAAAAGCCCACGGTATTCGAAGCGTTGTCGGTATTTGAAAACCTGGAGCTGGCCATGGCGGCGGACAAGCGGATTTTTCCTACCCTGACCGCCCGCATGACCGGCGAGATCAAAGACCGTATTAACGAAGTGCTGGAAACCATCGGCCTGACGGATTTGCGTCATCAGCCCGCGGGTATTCTTTCCCATGGCCAAAAGCAGTGGCTGGAGATCGGCATGCTGCTGATGCAGCGCCCGCGTCTACTGCTGGTGGATGAACCGGTAGCGGGCATGACCGAGCAGGAGATGGAGCGCACTGCGGAGTTGCTCACCGGGCTGGCTGGCAAGCAGTCCGTGGTGGTGGTGGAGCATGATATGGGCTTTGTACGCTCCATTGCCCGCCAGGTAACCGTACTGCACCAGGGCAGCGTGCTGGCGGAAGGCACCATGGATCAAGTCTCCAGCGACCCCAAAGTAATCGAGGTCTACCTGGGTACCGATGACGAGGAGGCCGCCTGATGCTAGCCATTGAAAAGCTCAACCAGTTTTACGGCGAAAGTCACACCCTCTGGGATTTGGATCTTGAAGTTCCCGCCGGGCAGTGCACCTGCGTGATGGGCCGCAACGGAGTGGGCAAAACCACGCTGCTGAAAGCCGTGATGGGCGAGGTGGCCATCAAAAGCGGTGAGCTGCGCTACACCGCCGAGACAGGCGAAATCGAGCTGACTAAAAAAGCCGTTGAAGCACGCTCGCGGCTGGGTATTGGCTACGTGCCCCAGGGGCGACAGATATTCCCGCTTCTCACCGTAGAAGAGAACCTGCGCACCGGCCTTGCCGCCCGCAGCGACGGGCTGAAGAAGATTCCCGAGCGGGTCTATGAGCTATTCCCAGTGCTTAAAGAGATGAAAAACCGCCGTGGCGGCGACCTCTCGGGCGGGCAACAGCAGCAGCTGGCGATTGGCCGTGCGCTGGTCATCGAACCCAAACTGCTGATTCTGGACGAACCGGGGGAAGGCATTCAGCCTAATATCGTCGCTCAGATCGGACAGGTGATTCGTCAGTTGATCAACGAAGATGGCCTAACGGTGCTACTGGTGGAGCAGAAGCTGCCATTTGCCCGTAAATACGCAGACCGCTTTGTGATTATGGATCGCGGCCGTCCGGTGGCCAAAGGCGAGATCAGTGAACTCTCCAATGAGCTGATCAAGCAGCATCTGACGGTTTAAGTTATCCACACCCGGTTCAAAGTCTTGGATCGGGTTGAAATGGCAATGCCTCGGCCGTCGCGATGATTTGATCGAATAAGGGGTGTGCCGGGTTGAGCATGTAGTTGAGCTCTCTCGGCACGACTACGCTCGGCAGGGCCAGTGCTAGACTTTGGCCGGAAGCCAGCCAGCCATCGCCAAGTTCAGCGGTCTCTGCTGGCGCTGGCGCTTCCTGCCAGTTTTCCGGTAGGTCTTCTGCGCCAACGCCCATAATACTCTCGGCTGGCAGCGTCACGCGCAACAGTGCATAGGCGTTGAGCAGCCGATAGCTTTCCAGATGCACCATAATTTCCAATAGTGCCAACGACTCGGAGCTTGCCACATACACACAGGCATTTCCCGGGCTGTTCCAACGCCCGCCATAAACACGTGCGCCTTCGCCATCGAAGGCGTTGTCCTGATACTTACGCTTAATCAGTCGATAGGCCGTTATCTCGGTCACGTAGCGACCCCGTGCTCCAGCCGCCCAATCAGGTTCAATACCGTTTGATACTCCGCTGAGGTGGCGCTCATTTCGACGGGGCGACGCCCGCCTAGCCCGGCATTGGGTTTGAGCAGCCAGGCGCGGGCCCCCTCACCGTCGCCTTCGAAAAGGTCTAGTGCCGCTTTGAAGAGTTCAGCAAAGCGATACAGCCGGTCACTTTCCGCCATTTTGAAGCGGCCCGATTTGGCGCGTCGGCTCAGCGTAGCAGAGGGAATATCCACGTAGCCTGCCAGCGCCTTCTGCTCGATACCTGACACCTTAGCCAGCCTGGGGTAAACCCGATACTCAACGCCTTGATGCAACAGCTCATGCAGTTTACGGCCTCTGGCTGGCAAGCCAATTTGTTGCCAGAAACCGGACGCCAAGGCTTTGGGTGGCTGGTATTGAGTGAAATGGGCATCCATGAAGCTATCCTCATTTGATATATCAAAAGCATATCAAGTGATATACATGAGGCTGTTACCCCCGTCAAGTGATATGCATGGCCAAAGGTGAGCTCAGAAAGCTCTTCAATATCCAACTGATAGTCATGTGATTGCGCTTTTTTGGTGCTTTATAAGATTGCCGCATTCTCTTTTGGTGCATTTGCCTGTTTGTGCATCGTATGGAAACGGTATGTAGCCCCAGAAATAACGCTTCCCGTTGCTTTTCACCATTTTGGCGCATTAATTGCTTCTATAAGTTAAAGGCTTAGTGAAAAGGAAGCGATAGCAACCCATGATCCTGTGCGAACTCGCCAAACCACACGTTGCCTCTGGCCACCGCTTCGATGCAGGCCGCCACTGGGCGGCTTCGTTAGCGCTCACCTTTGCCCAGCGCGATGGCGCCACTCGCATGGTGCAGGCGCGCCATCAGGGGCCACTGCGAGTGCAGCGCCCTTTCTATCCCGAAGGGCGTAGTGAGGCTTGTCATGTTTATGTGCTTCACCCGCCGGGCGGGTTAGTCAGCGGCGATGTGCTTACCATTAGTGCTCATGTAGAGAGCGGTGCCCATACGCTGCTGACGACCCCGGCGGCCAACAAGCTCTATAAAGCCGATAGCCAGGGCGTTGCATGGACGCAGCACACCCGGCTAAGTGTGGAAGATAACGCAACTTTGGAGTGGCTACCCCAGGAGACCATCGCTTTTGATGGTTCCAAGGGCGAGCAGCGCACCCAGATTGATCTTCACGGCAGCGCCCGCTGCCTGGGCTGGGAAGTGATGGCGCTGGGTCGTCCAGCCAGCGATTTACCCTATGTTTCCGGACGCATTGAGCAGCACTTCCGCTTAACTCTGGATGGCAAGCCGCTGTGGCTAGAGCGCCAACCGCTAGACCCACTGCACCCACGCTTTGCCGGGCGCTGGGGTCAGGGCGGTGCCACGGTGCAGGCCACTCTCTGGGCGGTGGGGATCGCCGACGCGCCTGCGGCCATTGAAGCCTTGCGTGAAGCGCTGCCGGATAACCCACGCTGGGCAGTCACCGTCCGCCACGGTGTTCTGCTACTGCGCTATTTAGGCAACTCGCGCAATGAGGCTTGGGCGCTTTGCGAACATGCGTGGCGAGTCTTGCGCCCCCTTTGGATCGAACGTGAAGCTCATACACCGCGAATTTGGCTAACCTAATTGGCATCACTGCGATGCACTGCTGGAGACATGCCCCATGGAATTAACCCCGAGAGACAAAGACAAGCTGCTGCTGTTCTCAGCCGCCCAACTGGCGGAGCGCCGCAAGGCGCGTGGTTTAAAGCTTAACTACCCGGAAGCGGTGGCGCTGATCAGCTTTGAAATTATGGAAGGCGCCCGGGATGGCCGCAGCGTGGCGGACTTGATGAGCTTTGGCCGCGAGATCCTTAGCCGTGAGGATGTGATGGACGGCGTCGCCGAGATGGTCGATGAAGTGCAGGTGGAAGCCACCTTCCCCGACGGCACCAAGCTGGTCACTGTCCATACGCCTATTGTTTGAGGGGCGATTGAAAGGAGCAACCAAATGATTCCCGGTGAGTACAAGTTAAAAGAAGGTGATATCGAGCTGTGCGTAGGGCGTGAGCGGATTAGCGTCGAGGTGGCTAATACCGGCGACCGGCCGATCCAGATTGGCTCCCACTACCACTTCGCCGAAGCCAACCCAGCGCTGGTGTTTGATCGCGACAAAACCAGGGGCTTTCGCTTGGATGTGGCCGCAGGCACGGCGATTCGCTTTGAGCCCGGCCAGACCCGCGAAGTCACGTTGATTCCCTATGTTGGTAAGCGCGAAATTTACGGCTTTCGCGGCGATGTCATGGGTGCGCTCGATGGAGATAAACAATGAAACCGGTTAACAAGATCAGTCGGCAAGCCTATGCCGATATGTACGGCCCCACGGTGGGCGACCGCGTGCGCCTGGGCGATACCGAGCTGTGGATCGAAGTCGAGAAAGACGCCACCCACTACGGCGATGAAGTGAAATTCGGCGGCGGCAAGGTCATCCGCGACGGCATGGGTCAAAGCCAGCGCTCTGACGACACGGTGATGGATACGGTGATTACCAACGCACTGATTTTAGACTGGTGGGGCATCGTCAAAGCTGATGTGGGCATTCAAAACGGCCGCATCGCCGCGATTGGTAAGGCAGGCAATCCTGACGTACAGCCTGATGTTGAGATCGTCATTGGCCCCGGTACCGAAATTATCTCCGGCGAAGGTAAGATCCTGACCGCAGGCGGTATCGACTCCCATATCCACTTTATCTGCCCTCAGCAGGTCGAAGAAGCCCTGATGAGCGGGGTGACCACCATGCTCGGCGGCGGCACCGGCCCGGCGACTGGCACCAACGCCACTACCTGCACGCCAGGCGCTTGGCATATCGGCAAAATGCTGCAAGCAGTCGATGATTTGCCCATGAATATTGGCTTTCTGGGCAAAGGTAACGCCAGCCTGCCTGAATCCCTAGAGCTACAGCTCCAAGCGGGTGCCATGGGCCTCAAGTTGCACGAAGATTGGGGCACTACGCCCGCCTCAATCAACAACTGCCTCAACGTGGCGGACGAGTACGATGTGCAAGTGGCAATCCACACTGACACCCTGAACGAATCGGGCTTTGTGGAAGACACCCTGGCCGCCTTTAAAGAGCGCTGCATTCACACCTACCACACCGAAGGTGCGGGCGGCGGCCACGCCCCGGATATTCTCACTGCCTGCTCGAAAGCCTACGTACTGCCGTCTTCTACCAACCCAACGCGGCCCTACACGGTCAACACCATCGACGAACACCTCGATATGTTGATGGTGTGCCACCACCTCGACCCCAATATCCCCGAAGACGTGGCCTTCGCCGACTCACGCATTCGCCGGGAAACCATCGCCGCTGAAGATATCCTTCATGATCTGGGCGTGATCTCAATGATCGCCTCGGATTCCCAAGCAATGGGGCGGGTCGGTGAAGTGGTCTGCCGCACCTGGCAAACCGCGCATAAAATGAAGGTGCAGCGCGGCCTGCTGCCGGAAGATGAAGCCCTGGGTGCTGATAACTTCCGCGCCAAGCGCTATATCGCCAAGTACACCATTAACCCGGCGATCACCCACGGTATCGCCCACGAAGTCGGCTCCATCGAAGTGGGTAAGCTGGCGGATCTGGTGCTATGGAAGCCGGCCTTCTTTGGTGTTAAGCCAGCGATGATGATCAAAGGCGGCATGATTGCGGCAGCGCCCATGGGCGACCCCAACGCTTCGATTCCCACCCCGCAGCCGGTGCATTACCGCTATATGTTTGGCGCTTTCGGCCGTGCGGCCAGCCAAACCCGGCTCAGTTTTGTCAGCCAGGCCGCGCTGGATGCAGGCATTAAAGAGACCCTCGGGCTAAATAGCGAACTGGCGGCGTGTAAAAACGTTCGCCAGGTGCGCAAGCAGGATATGAAGCTAAACGATGCCTGCCCAGAACTAACCGTCGACCCGCAAACCTACGAAGTGCGCTGCGATGGCGAAATTTTAACCTGCGAGCCCGCCACCGAACTGCCGCTGGCTCAGCGGTATCACTTGTTTTGATTGAGCTATTATCCGGGGTGCCGGGGGTAGGTCTACGAGAGGGCGCTGTGAATACGTCCGTGTACGCTACTTTTGCCATCCATGGCAAAAGACCCTCTCTACGGCCTACCCCCGGCACAGCCGCACCGAGCGAGAAAGGACGCTAGTCATGCTAAAACTGATAGAAAGATTAGGGCTGATAGAGGAAAGCGCGGCGAGCGACACACTCACGCTGCCCTTCGAGCTTCGCATTCGTGGGCGCTTAAAAGCGCAAAGCGATAGCGGTCGTGAGCTGGGGTTGTTTCTTGATCGCGGCCCGGTGCTGCGCAGCGGTGAAGGCCTTAAAGCCGAAAGCGGCGAAGTGGTACGCGTCTGCGCCGCCGTAGAACCGGTGGTTACCGCGCGAGTGAGTACTGGCTTACCGCTGGCGCGGCTGGCCTACCATCTGGGCAATCGCCACGTGCAGCTGGCGCTGGGTGAAGATGACAAGGGTGCCTGGGTGCGCTTCCCACCGGATCATGTGCTGGAAGAACTCGCCGAGCTGTTGGGCGCAGAACTAGAGCACCACAACGCCACCTTCGACCCGGAGCCGGGCGCGTATAACCAAGTGGGTGGCGGGCACTCCCATTCGCACGGGCACTCCCACGGGCATGGTCACTCACACGACCATGCTCACAAGCATGAACATTCACACGACCACGACCACGACCACTCGCATGAGCATCACCATGCCCACTGAACTCGCCGCGCTAGAAAGCCAAAGTGACGAGCTAGCGCTGCTAGGGCTGATGCAGTTGGTGAGCCCCGCGCTACCGATTGGCGCCTTTGCCTTTTCCCAAGGGCTGGAAAGCGCCTTTGAGTTGGACTGGGTGCGCGATGAAGCCAGTCTTGCCGAATGGTTAAGCGGCGTATTGGAAGATGGCTTAACCCGCTGCGAACTGCCAGTGCTGGCGCGGTTGCACGATGCGTTTGGTCAGGCGGACATTGCAAAAGGTAGTAACTCAATTGCCGCGTGGGATGAGTGGCTGGCCGCCACCCGGGAAACCGCTGAACTCGCCGCCGAAGACAGCAGGCTGGGCGCTTCGCTAAAACGCCTACTAGGCAGCCTGGATCTATTACCAAAAGATGAACTGCTGCCAAGTGAAGACTTACTACCGCCCTTGCTTCCGCCCCAGGCAGGCTATGTCACGCTGTTTGCCTACACGGCACATTTCCGTGGCGTGTCCGTGCGTCAAACGCTGCTGGGCTTTGCCTGGGCGTGGCTGGAGAACCAACTAGCGGTGGCCTGCAAGGCCTTGCCGCTTGGCCATACCGCTGCTCAGCGCGTGATTGAGCAACTGCGCCCAGCGCTAGTGAATGCCGTTAATCAGGCGCTGGCGCTCGAGGACGATGAACTAGGCCCGGTGCTACCCGGCTTGGCCCTGGCCAGCGCCTTGCACGAAACCCAATATTCGCGCCTGTTTAGAAGTTAAAGGTTTAGACGTTAACTAGCTTAGAAGTTAATCAACTTATCGATTGAGGAGAGATTTATGACTCACTGTTTACGCGTGGGCGTGGGTGGCCCGGTTGGCTCCGGCAAAACCGCGCTGCTCAAGCAGCTTTGTTTAGCGCTGCGGGATTACTACGACATCGCCGTGGTCACCAACGATATCTACACCCGCGAAGACGCCGACTTCCTGCTCAAGCACGACGCCTTGCCTGCAGACCGTATTCTGGGGGTAGAAACTGGCGGCTGCCCGCATACCGCGATTCGCGAAGACGCCTCGATGAATCTGGCGGCCATCGACGAGCTACAGGCGCGCCATCCCAAGCTGGAGCTGGTGATGGTGGAATCGGGCGGGGACAACCTATCGGCCACCTTTAGCCCTGAGCTCTCCGACCTAACGCTCTATGTCATCGACGTCTCGGCAGGCGACAAAATCCCCCGCAAAGGCGGGCCTGGCATCACCAAATCAGACCTGCTGATCATTAATAAGATCGATATCGCCGAGTATGTTCACGCTTCTTTAGACGTGATGGAGCGCGACTCCAAGAAAATGCGCGGCGAGCGGCCCTTTGTGTTTACCAATCTCTATGACGGAGTAGGGCTTGAGGAGATCATCCGTTTTATTCTCGATAAAGGGATGCTGGATGAGCGGCGCCCGCAGGCTGATACAGCGGCTTCCGTGAGTACAGGGGCAATCTAGTAAGTTCGCGATGCACAAAGGCCGCCAAACATTTGGCGGCCTTTGTTGTTCAGCGACTTATTATTCCAACAGATTCCACAAACCAATGGTTAGTGCGGGGAACATACACAGTAGCAGGACGATCACCATGGTCGCAGCGATAAAAGGTACCGCCGCACGGAACACGGCGGAAGGCGATACCTTGGCGATCTGCGATGTAATAAATACCAATAGCCCCACGGGTGGGGATATCCCCCCTAGTTGCAAGGTAATAATCATCACGATCCCCAGTTGCACCGGGTCGACGCCAGCATTGGTCATCATCGGTAAAAACAAAGGAGCGATGATCAGCATCGCAGGCGTCAGGTCGAGAAACATGCCGGCAACGGCAAGCACTACTAAAAGGATGATGAACAACCCGAACTGACTGTCAGCCGCCGTACCCGCCCAGCCTACTATCTCCTGGGGTACCTGCTCGGCAATCAAGATCCATGCGAACGGTACCGAGGCCGCGATCAAAAAACCAACCAGCGCAGCGTCCGTACCGCACTCAACGAAGGAGCGGTAAAACTGCTTCCAGTCGTACGCGTTGAATACCAGCTTGCCAAGCACGAACGTCCAAAGCAGCGCCACAACACCTGCCTCGGTGGCGGTAATCACCCCAAAGCGGATCCCGCCAAGAACACCGACGGTGATAACCAGTACCGGTAGCGCCCGTACGAAGGTATGCCAGATCGTCGACATTGGCGCACGCGCCGTGGCGGTCTGGTACTGACGTCGCACGGAGATCCAATAAGCGACCAACATCAACGCACCGGCCGCCATGATCGCTGGCACGATACCGGCCATAAACAAACGGGCAATGGAAACGTTGGCGACCGAGGCATAGACCAACATAGCGATGGCAGGAGGTACCACGTTGGGCAGAATAGCCGATGAGGCGGTGACCGCGCAGGAGAACGCGGGCGAGTAGCCGCGTTTGACCATCTCAGGCACCAAAATTTTGGTGCTGCTGGCGGCATCGGCACTTGATGAACCGGATATACCGCCGACCATAAGGCTGTTGAGAATGTTGACGTGGGCTAGGCCGCCGCGCAGATGACCGACCAGGCTTGTGGCGAAATCAATCAAGCGAGTCGAAAGCCCACCGAGGTTAAGTAGATAACCGGTAGATAGAAAGAAAGGGATTGCTAGCAAGATGAACTTAGTCGAGCCGGTGACCATGTTCTGAACCACCGCTGGAGCCGGCAGAATAAACGACGCCGAACTGGCCAGAAATACCCCGAACATCAACGAAAACGATACCGGCACACCCACCCCAAGTGCCAGAAAGAAAACCACTAGCATGATCAGGCTCGGTGAGATGCCCTGTAGGGGGCCCAATAGGCCTTGATCCAACCCCATATAGATCAAGCCAGCGATGACGATTGCCCCCAAATTACGGATCAGGATGCATGTATTGTCAGCGTTGCGAGCAAGCAGGAAGACCAGCGCGATGACGCCGGAAATGGGAATGACGGCGTACTTTATAGCCGTGGGCCACTGTAAGCTGGCGCTAGTACCACCCACCATATCGGCTAGCTGGTAGCCGCCGAACAGCATCATAATCAGTGTCAGCGAAAGGATCAGGTTTTGGGTGAAGCCCAATACACCTGCAAGCCAGGCTGGCAGGTTATTAGGCAGAAAGTCGCCAGCGACATGGCGCTGTTGGCGTACGCCTAGCGCCGCGCCGAGAAAAATCAACCAGGTAAAGCACCAGATCGCAAACTCTTCGGTCCACGAGAAGGAGTCATTGAAGACATAGCGGGAGATGACACCAGCTAATACAGCCAAGGTCATGGCTAACAGAATGCCGAAGACAAGGAAACGGACCAGGCTCTCTAGCCCAGTGACGGCGCGGCCGATGCCCAGTGGGGAGGTTGCAAGGGAAAAACGGTAGGCAGACATCCGATACGCTCCAGAAGGGCGGTGCCAATTAAGGCGCAACAAACACTCGGCCCCACCATTACGGTGGGGCCGACAGGGTCGTTATTCCGCGTTTTCGATTAGCGAAACAAGAGCTTCGCCATTCGGGATTTTTTCAACATACTCGTCGCGGATCGGCTTCATAGCTTCTTGCCAAGGCCCTTTATCTTCGATTTCGATGATCGTAGCCCCATCGGCAACGGTCTCATCCAGTGCTGCCTGATCGTCACTTTTGCGCATTGCTGGCAGCTCCGCCTGAACCTCTAACGCCGCTTCTGTGATCGCATCTTGGTAATCGTCAGGCAGGCGCTCCCACCAGTTCTGTGAAACAACCCAAGTACCCATGGCGAAGATGTGGTCGGTTTTTACATAGTAGGGAGCCACTTCATAGAAGCGGTTGGTCAGGTAGTTAGTGGCTGTGTTGTCAAAGAAATCGATCACGCCGGTCTGCATGGAGTTGTAGATTTCAGGAGCGGGAACCGGTGTGGGGTTGGCACCCGCTGCTTGCCAAGCGTCGACGTGCAACGGGCTTTGGATGACGCGCATCTTCTTGCCCTGGATGTCGTCGATCGAATGAATCGGGAAGCTACTCATCAACTGACGTATACCATTGACGGAGAAGCCGAGTAGATGAAATCCCTGCTCTTCAAAATTTGCCGAAAGCTCTTCGGTCAGTGGTTCGCTGAGTGCTGTTGCCTGCTCCTCGCCGTCGATTAAATAAGGCAAATCGAGTACTTGAACCTCGGGAACCCAAGAGGTCAGTACCGAGCTAGTGATGATGCCCATCTGAACCGAGCCCAGGCGGATGCCTTCGGCAGATTCGCTTTCTCCACCCAGAACGCTGTTAGCGAAAAGCTGGATATCAACATTATTGTCTGTGCGTTCACGCACTAGATCGGCAAACTGCTGCGCCGCTACATATTTGGTATTGCCCTCGGGCACGTCCAACGAGAGCTTGGCATTGAAATCTGCTGCTAGAGCAGACGTGCTGCTGATGGCGAGCGCCAATGCCGTCAGCAAAACGGGCGTTTTGGTTAAAGCGTGTTTGATTTGCATGAGCCTAGTCCTTGTATGTTGTTATATAGGTCGTTCATCCGGTCATACCGGTGTTGTTATCTTTCTCGGGTTTTAAATTGCCGTTAAAGAACGGCCAGCATGCCGCCGTCGACGTAAATGATTTGGCCATTTACGTAGCTCGACGCCGGGGATGCGAGGTAAACCACCGTCCCAACAAGATCTTCGGGAACGCCCCAGCGTTTGGAAGGGGTGCGGCCAACGATCCAGTCATTGAATTTCGGATCGTCGACCAGTGGTTGGGTCATTTCCGTGATCATGTAGCCTGGACCGATGGCGTTGGTCTGGATGTTATGTTCAGCCCACTCCGCTGCCATGGATTGGGTCAATAAACGCACGCCGCCCTTGGAAGCCGTATAAGCGCCCACTGTTGGTCGCGCGACCGAGCTCATCAGGGAGCCAATATTGATGATTTTGCCGCCCTTACCGCGCGCAATCATTTTGCGGGCAACATTGCGACCCAGCAGGAAGGCGCTGGTCAGGTTTGTGTTGATAACGGTGTCCCACTGGTCGCGTTCGAGCTCAACCAACGGGCGGCGAAGCTGCATGCCAGCGTTATTGACCAGGATGTCGATAGTAACGCCATCGGCATCAAGCGCTGCCAGTGCCTGCTCAATGGCAGCTTCGTCGGTAATATCGAACGATGTGGTCAACACGCTATGACCTTCTTCGGAAAGGGCATCTCGCGCTGCTTCAAGTTTGTCGCGATTACGACCATGAATAATGATTCGAGCGCCTGACTGAGCCAGTCCGCGAGCCATAGCCAGCCCCAGCCCGCCAGATGAACCAGTAATAAGGGCCGTTCGGCCTGTAAGATCGAACAAGGACATCTTTCTCACCTCTTATATCATTGTTTTTGATATGAACTTCGAGTGAACACTTTTATTAAGTGCGCTAAGCCATTGTTGGTGAATAATTTAAATCACGTGAAATACAAATTGAGTAGCGATTGATGTGAGTTATTTAGATGATCTGATTTCTATGTTTAGGCTAAAAATTATTTTAAAAAAATAACTCATTAAAAAGTGATGGCCTACTTAAGCGCTATTAACGTGTGATGTGCATGTGCTCTGATTAGAAATATATTGGTATATATCTTGATATACTATGATACTTATGTCTAATGAGGCTCTAAATTCTTGGGATAAAAAAATAATGGTCACTAAAACATCGGCTTATGGGATGTCACAGGGAGAGCAAGCTTACGAGAGAATTGAGTCATTAATCGCCCACATGGAACTCAAGCCCGGTGAGACGATGACGATGGCCGACCTGCAGGAGCGGGTATCGCTGGGACGCACGCCAGTGCTTGAAGCAATACGCAAACTTTCAGATGACACACTTTTAGAAGTTCGTGCTGGCCGTGGGGTCCGAATTACGCCCATTGACTTACACCGTGAAAGGCGTTTGTTAAGAATCCGGCGAGATATTGAATGCTTTGTTGTCGAGCTGGCGATAGACAACGCAAGCGGCTTGGTAAGAAGCCAGCTGCACCAACTAGCTCGCATGCTTCGGGAATTAAAGTCGGGAAGTGATATTCGTCCTTTCAATGAGCTTGACAAGCGAATGGATCAACTGCTGTTAGAGGCAGCTGACGAACCCTTTGTGGAACGGACATTACGGCCGCTACATACGACTTTTCGTCGGCTGGGGTATCTTTATCAGAGCCATCTCGGTAGTGAGCACACCGTGCATGAGAATGTACAGATGCACGTGGATATGCTTGACGCGATCATTGAGCGCGATACCGCTAAAGCGCTAAAAGCGACTCACTTGCTAATGGACTTTATGGAAGAAATGTTTGTGCCGCTTGAACGGGATCTAGCCCCGACCTATCTCGATGTTAGTATCAAGCCCTTTTAATTTAAGGCTTTTGTCCAGGACATGTGTGTGCCCTGAACGTGCCACACCCTGGATACTCAATCGACATGCGTAATCGGCTGGCGGTTTGGGTCGATATGCCATGGCAAGCCAAGGCGGGTGTTGCGTTCTAACTCGGCAATCACCTGGGCGCCCAACAGTAAAATGACGGCGCCCACTTCCAGGCTAATCAGCACAATCACGAGCGTCGCCAGCGAACCGTAGACGGCATTGACGAACGAGAGATTGGCGAAATAGTAGACCAGTAACAGCCGTACTCCCTCCCACAGCAGCGCCGCTACGAAGCCCCCGACTACCGCCCGGCGTAAAGCGATGCGCACCACCGGCAGCACTTTGTAGATAGCACTAAACAGTAGAAACACCCCGATAAAACTGGCCAGGTTAAGCACCGGCTCTGAAAAACCCGCCAACGGCAGTTCCCGTTCAAATAACAGCATTACCAGCGTATTGAGTGAACTGGCCAGGGTAACCACCAGCGTAAGAACCATTAGCGCTGCCCCCAGAACCACCATGAAGGCGTAGGGCAGCATCACCGAAACCCAGACGCTGCGCTTGATATGCGGGCTATCCGGCGCATGGAAAATAATCGCCAGGGCGTCTTCGAGCATACGAAAGGCGAATGAGCTGAATAGGAGCAGAATGGGAAAGCTCAGAATGCCGATCACATCCCGCGAATCCAGCAGGCTGCGAACCGCCTCCAGCAACACTTCGGCGTGGGCAGGCGCCATGTGACGTGCCTGTACGGTCAGTACATTGAGTAGATGCTGCTGATCTACCACTTGGGTTAACAGCACAACGAGCAACGCAAAAAGCGGCACGATTGAGAGCAGAATATTGTAGCCTACACCGCCTGCGAGCAGGACGCCGTGATTTTTCAGGAAGTTGCGTAATACGCGCCAAGCGAAGTGAGCCAACCGAGGAAGCAGGAGCAAGACAGCGCTAAAAAATGAGTGGTTTTGAGCCATGCTTGCCATTCTCCTTGAACACTTGGAGCATGATACGCCTATGGCGCTAGCAATTAACAAGAGCAAATAACAAGGAAGGCAGGAATTGTCTGGTCTGGGTCCGAGGACGACAGTAAGGAACAGGAACTGATCAACCGCCCTATAAACAAAAAGGTCGCCCTGACCAGGCGGTAGAAGGGTCAGGGCAACCGAAGATTGTGGTTAAGCGACTTGCTTAAAACGGGCCATCCTTGGCCACCACAACCCCACAATGGACGTCTGACCTATCAATAACCTTAACTTAGGTTATGAAGCTAATAATTATTTGCTAATTAGCTGGGTATTAAGCAAAAAAATACCAATATTGGTTAAAGTTTGTTCATTTTAAGTCGATAAGGGCCTTATAACTATTAAAAACTCTTCATTCAAGACTGACTCTGGAACTTGCTCACATATGGCCACTTCTTCTGCTCCCAAACGAGCTCTTGGTTTACAAACCAAGGTGCTGCTGCTTGTACTGCTCCCCCTTCTGTTAGTGACGGTTGTGCTAGTCGGCTTTAAAGCCTACAGCAACGCCCAAGACACCCGCGACGTGCTGGCAGAACAGCGTGAAATGTTGATTGAAGAGCGCCGCAATGCGGTGCGTGAAATCGTCCAAATGGCGACCACCGCCATCGCGCCAATTTATGAACAAGCCGGTGCTAATGATGAGGCCGCCAAACAGCGAGTAGCTGAGTTGGTACGCTCCATGCGCTTTGAAGACAACAACTACATTTTTATCTACGACTATGAGGGTAACAATATCGTAACGGCACCTGCGCCGGAACGTGAAGGCACCAATATGATCGATGCGCAAACCCCTGATGGCACCTATCTGATCCGCGAGATCATTAAGGTAGCCCAAAGTGGTGGGGGCTTCTATAGCTATATGTGGGATTACCCGGGTACCGACAGAATTGAACCCAAACACTCCTTCGTTGATCGCCTTGAAAAATGGGACTGGCTAATTGGGGCAGGTGTTTACGTTACCGATGTTGAAGACGCCGTTACCGAACTTGAAGCCGCGGCTGCCGCTGATTTGCGCCAGGGCATTATATTTGCCTCCCTATTGGGGCTGGGTCTTTTCGCCGTGATTGCTCTGGTGGCGTTTGGCCTTGTGCGACGTACCCTGGGTCCGATCAAGCGCACTACCGCTGCCATGCAGGATATCGCTCAGGGGCGCGGTGATTTAACCCGTCGCTTAGCAGTTGAAAGCGGTGATGAAATTGGCGACCTTAGTGTTCAGTTCAACGCCTTTGTGGCGCGTATGCAGGACACTCTGCGTGATGTACGCAGCAGTACGCTTAGTGTGCACCAGGCGGCGGGGGAGATCTCACAAAGCTCTGAAGAGCTCGCCACCCGCACCGAGCAGGCGGCGGCGAATCTGCAGGAAACCTCTGCTTCCATGGAGGAAATTACTTCCACGGTCAGCCACAGTGCCGACAATGCCCAGCAGGCCAATACGCTAGTGCTGTCTACCGCCGACGTAGCCCGCGAAGGCGAGGCTTCTATGGGGCAGGTTGAGAGCACCATGCGCGATATAAACGACTCCGCATCGCGCATTAGTGACATCATTAGCATGATCGATTCAATTGCTTTTCAGACCAACATTCTGGCGCTTAACGCCTCGGTTGAAGCCGCAAGGGCTGGTGAGCATGGCCGCGGCTTTGCCGTGGTGGCACAAGAAGTTAGGGTTCTGGCCAGCCGTTCCAGCGATGCTTCCAAAGAGATTCGTGCACTTATCGATGCTTCGGTCCAGCACACCAATTCAGGAGCAAAACTAGTGCGCAGCGCAGGTGATACCATGCGCGAGATTGTTTCAAGTGTAGCGAAAGTCACCGATGTGATTGGCGAGATTACCGCCGGTGCTAAAGAGCAGAGCAGCGGTATCGGCCAGATCAACACCGCCGTGGCTGAAATGGACACCATGACCCAGCAAAACGCCGCTATGGTGCAAGAGTCGACCACCGCCGCCGCAAATATGCGCCGCCATGCGGAGCACCTGAATCAGCTAATCAACTCCTTCGTGCTCGGCGACGATGAGCCCACACCGCAGCACCAGGCGCTAGCGTCTCCGGCCCCTCAACAACGTGGCGGTGATAGCGGTCTGAAGCGTCCTGCGCTTTCATCGCACTCCTCATCAAAGCCCTCGCCGGCCAAGCACGCTGCAGATGAGTGGGAGGAGTTCTAGCTCTCACTCCTGCTTTGGATAAGCACTGCGGATAATTACTGCAGATAGTAGACGGGTATAAAAACGGGGCTTGCCAAATGGCAAGCCCCGATGCGTTAACGCCGGTACAGATGAGCGTAGTTAATTACCCGACCAGCCCAGCATAATCGGCACGTAAACCACTAGCAGCAGCACCCCGATCAGCCCCAGCAGATAAGGAATGATCGCGCGCGTAATGCGCTCTAGCGGCAGCTGCGTGATCGAGGACGCTACGTAAAGATTAATCGCCACCGGCGGGGTAATCATGCCGATGGAAAGCCCCACCACGATAATCAAACCAAAGTGGATCGGATCAATCCCCAACTGAAGTACCAGCGGCAGCAGCACCGGCGTGAGAATAATCAGCGCACTGGCGGTTTCGATAAACACCCCGGTGAGCAGAATAATCCCCACGATCAGCAGCATAATTACGTAGGGGTTGGTAGAGAGCGACAGCACGGCTTGAGCAATCGCCCCCGGCACCTGCCAGCTTGAGAGCGTCCAGCTCAGCACCGCCGACATGGCAATCACCAGCATAATCACCGCGGTGGTCATTGCCGAGCGGATCAGTAGCTTATAAACCTGCGGCAGGGTTAGGTCACGGTACACGAACAGCGACACCAACATGGCGTAGTTCACCGCCACTACTGCCGCTTCTGAAGGCGTGAATATCCCCGAGAAGATACCGCCGAGGATAATCACCGGCGTCATCAACCCCCAGCTGGCATCTTTTAAGGTGTTCCAGATGGTGGTTAGCGAGAGCGGTGTGCCCTTGGGGTATTGGCGCTTGTAGGCCTGGGCTATCGCAATGGACATCAACCCCAGCCCCATCGCCAGCCCCGGCAAAAAGCCGTTCAGGAAAAGCTTGGAGACGGATTGCTGGGCGATAACCGCGTAGATGATCATCGGCACCGAGGGCGGGATCACCACTCCGATGGTGCCGCTGGCGGCGATCAAGCTGGCCGCCGATGCCGGGTCATACCCTTTGCGCTTAAGCTCCGGCACCAGGCTTGAGCCCACCGCTGCGGTCGTTGCCGCACCAGAGCCGGAAATTGCCGCAAAGAACATGCCCGCCATCACCGAGACCACCGACAGCCCGCCGCGCATAAAGCCCACTAACGAATCGGCAAAGCTGACCAGCTTTTCGCTCACCTTGCCCTGGGCCATTAAATCCCCGGCCAGGATAAACATCGGGATCGCGACCAAGGCAAAGGAGTTGATGCCCTGGAACATCTGCTGGGTCACCACCATCAGCGGCACGCCGGATTGGTGCAGTGCAAACAGCGTGCTGGCGCCAATTGCAAAGGCAATCGGCACGCCCAACAGCATAAACAGGAAGAACAGCCCAAACAGCAGCAGCGTCATAGCGGCTCCTCCTGGGTATGGATGGTTTCGCCGTTAATCAGCAGCTCAATGATATCGATCAGCGCATACCACGCCATAATAGCCGCGCAGATCGGCATCACCGCGTAGACATAGGTCATCGACAGCCGCAGCGAAGCGGATTTCTGAAAGCTCTGCACCTGCATGTAGCGGTAGCCGATCACGATAAGCGTGATCATAAACGCCAGCACAATCAGCAGGGCAGCAATGCGTGCGATTTGGCGCAGGCGGCCGGGCAGGGCATCCACCACAAAGGTCACGGCAATATGCCGCCCGCGCTGAAAAGCCAGCGTGCCAGCCAAAAAAGTGATCCACACCAGCAGAAAGCGGGCGACCTCCTCGGTCCAGCCTACCGCAGTGAACAGCACCCGCGAGACTATCTGCAGGGTAATCACGCCAATCAGCGCCGCCATGCCCGCAAAGACCACGGGCTGGATGATGGCATCCAGCCCGCGCTCGATTCGACGCAGCAGCTTTAACAGCGGTTGAGTCGTGGTGGTCACTTACTTGAGCGCCTCCTGGATGCGCGGCAGGTAATCACCGAACTGTTCGCCGTACTTCTCATAGACTGGCGCGACGGCGGCTTGGAAGGCTTCCATATCTGGATTATCGTTGATCTCCATGCCTGCATCACGCAGGGCCTGCAGTTGTTCGCTTTCCATCTCCGCGGTCACCTGGCGCTCATGCTCCGCTGCTTCCTGTGCTGCCGTTAGCAGTACCTCTTGGGCGTTTTCCGGCAGTTGGTTCCAGACAGGCATACCCATCACAAAAATCGCCGGGGCGTAGGTATGGCGCGAAAGGGTCATGTAGTTCTGGGTTTCATCCAGGTTGAACGAGTGGATCACGTTCACTGGGTTTTCCTGACCGTCGATGGTGCCTTGCTGCATGGCGGTAAGCGCTTCGGTCCACGCCATAGGAATCGCGTTGGCACCCAGCTCGCGGAAGGTATCGGTGTAAACCGGGTTTTCCATCACGCGGATGCGCAGGCCATCCAAATCTTCCGGGGTATTAATCGCCCGTTCGCTGTTGGTCAGGTTACGGAAACCGCGCTCGGCGTAAGCCATGCCTTTCAGGTTCACTTCAGAAAGCTTATCGAGCAGCTCTTGGCCAATCGGGCCATCGAGCACTTCGTAAGCGGCTTCCGGGGAAGGGAACAGGAACGGCAGTTCAAAGACCGCCATCTCTTCCACAAAGTTGGCCACCGGCCCATTGGTGATCACGCCCATATCGACGGTGCCGATCTGCATGCCTTCCAGCAGCGTGCGCTCGTCACCTAGTGAGGCGTTGGGGTAAATCTCGATATTCACCTTGCCTTCGGTGCGCTCTTCCACCAGCTCTTCAAATTTGGTGGCGGCAATGTGGAAGCCATCCTGCTCGTTGACTACGTGGGCCAGGCGCAGGGTAACGGGGTCCATATCAGCAAAGTCAGCGGCGTTCGCGGTGCTTACCAGCGCCAGTGAGATACCCAGTGCCAGCGTGCTACGTGCAAATGTTTTCATATTATTGTGTTCCCGATTTTTCTAATGTGCAGAAGTGCTTCCAAAGCATGCACTAGAGAAGGGAAAACGGTCAATTGAACAAGCCCGCAAAACCGCTTCGCGGCTGGACACAGCCGCCCCGCACGGTTACGATACGCACCCACAAGCGCCCGTAGCTCAGTTGGATAGAGTATCGGCCTCCGAAGCCGAGGGTCGCAGGTTCAAATCCTGCCGGGCGCGCCATAATTTCAAGGGCTTACGTTAATGCGTAGGCCCTTATTTTTTGCTTGTGCCCAAATGGTGCCCATCTTGTGCCCGCCATGCTCAGTTCTCACGCTTAGGCATATTTTTTCTCAATGACTGTCGGCTATTTCAGGGCACAATGCTGGGCACAGCATTATTTGGCGATGCCCATCCACTCCGCTAATTGCTGGTTTGCCTTTAATCGTTGGCGTTGCAGCAGAGCACTATCAAACAGCATCTCTAGAGTAGCTGATGAGGTGGCAAGAGGAAGCGCAACGGTCGCCTCGTCACGAAATTGCTGACGAACTAGTTTGTCATCGTCTAAAAAGTGCCACCAGTGCAAGATATCTTGCTTGGCATTCTGCATAACCACAGCGGACGGTAAGCGATCAGACTTTGCTTGATTGGCTTTTTTGGTCGCAGGTAGGAGGTTCCACAGGTCGTTATTGTTCCAACGCGACCAAGGAAAGCAATGATCCACTGCATAAGACCAACGGTGTAAATCTTTTTGTGACCAAACACAGGGGAGCGGCGTGGGGTCTTTCAGGCGCTGACTCACCAGTTGGCGAACCTGTTGTGTATCACGGCGGCTTTCCTGCCACTGTAAGGCTTGATGTAGTTTGCCGATATCGTAGGAGGGTTCATATCGCTGAATTAGCTGCACCCATTCATGCACTATCGCCGGTTCTAGCCAACAGGCATATCGACTCATAGAATCCCATAGTGGAGTTGGAATGCTGCATGTCCCAAAAGTGGACAGCGTTTCGCTATCAAGGCGAATTGCTTCCTCACGGATACGAAGGCTGTGGCTATCGCCATCAAATATAGGGCGCTGGCTACCTGGCCACGTAGTGAAGTGTGTAGGCATCTTGAGAATCGTCTGGCAAGCATCACGAATCGCGCGCATGACCGTGGCAGCAGCGTGAGGTTCGTAGAAAGATGATCCAATACGTAAATCGTGGGGTGAGACCTGCTTAAGGCGGTAAAAGTCGTCTTTAGCAAACCCGTAACCTTTATTGCGGTGGGTTTGTCGTAATTGATGTTCTATTAACAAGGGGCGGTAAAGCTTAAGCCAAAAAAGGCCTACCGCCCCTAGCCCGGATTTCTCACAGGGTATAAAAGAAAGCGGCTGAAAGTGTTAAAGTTTCAGGGCCTTACACCAAAAACCAACACCAACAGCCGCTTCCAAAATGGTACCTGAAAAGCTGACCTTCTCGCCACTCTCACGCCGCCAAATTGAAGCCGACTTCTCCGGGGGCCACATTACGTCGGACGCCGGATTACTCCTGCTTCGTGAAGTCGATAAACAGCATCGCCTGACACGCCGCTTGGCCGCCGTGCTTCATGATCCCCGCGCACCGGAACAGGTTCGTCATAAGCTCGACACTCTGGTTCGTCAGCGGGTGTTCGGTGTCGCCGCTGGCTATGAAGATTTCAACGACCATGAGGCCCTGCGCTATGATCAGGCCCTTCAGACAGCGCTCGGTGAAGAGGATACGCTGGCAGGCAAGTCGACGCTGTGCCGGGTGGAGCAGAACGCCGATTGGCAAGCAATAGTGAAGGCCCATGAGTTGCTGTGGCATCACTTCATTGAACAGCATGACGAACCACCAAAGGAGATCGTGCTGGACTTTGATGGCACCGACATCCCCGTGCATGGCGAGCAACCCGGCAAGTTCTTTAACCGTTATTACGATCACCACTGCTACTTTCCGCTGTATGTCTTCTGTGGGCGCCACTTACTGGTGAGCTATCTGCGTACCAGTGACCGCAGCGACAGCCGCCATAGCTGGGCGATCCTCGCATTACTGGTACGCTTTATCCGTCAATACTGGCCCGATACTCGCATCGTGTTACGAGGTGATAGCCACTTTTGTCGTCCCCGGATGCTGAACTGGTGCGATCGGCATCACTTCGACTACATCGTGGGAATCGCCAAGAACAGCCGGCTGCTCAAGGAAGTGGATGTGCCCATGATGCTGGTACGCAAGACCCAATGGCAGGTAGGAGGAAAAGTGGCGGAGACGTTCCGATTCCCGTATCAAGCCCACTCCTGGAAATACCCACGCTGGGTGGTGGCCCGTCTAGAAGAAGGCGAGTTGGGCTCTAATCCCCGGTTTATAATCAGTTCCCGTTACGATGACGGCTTCAAGCTTTACTACGAGCAGTACTGTGCCCGGGGTGACATGGAGAACCGGATCAAGGATCAACAACTGAGCCTGTTCGCTGACCGTACCTCCAGCACGCACTGGTGGGCCAATCAATGGCGGCTGATCTTGTCGGGCTTCGCTTATACGCTGTTCGAGCGGTTACGGACTTACCTGAAGCACACGCCCTTCGCGCGCATGAGTCCGAGCAACCTGAGGCTCAAGCTCATCAAAGTAGGCGCGGTCATCATCCGCAATACGCGTCGAATCCGAGTACTCATGAGTGACAGCTACCCCTATAAAACGGCGCTATCCGATCTCGTCAGGCGGTTGGTTCCTAACTGACTGCTCGGGCGCCCCCGGCCCGACGCAATGGGGGAAAGGGGGAAGTGTGTCTGAAAGACGGAAAGTGGTTAAAAAATAGCCGATGTAAGTCGAGCCAGCAGGTGTTTAGCGGTGTTACAGCCTGAGTGCGGTACTGGCTGAGGTACTATGAGAAATCCAGGCTAGTGGCACTGTAACCCACTCTTCTGTGCGAGAGATCACGATTCCTGGTGCGCTGTCAGCTAAGCGTGTCAACGTGCGAAGTAATCCAAGTTTATAAGAAGATGCTTTACTGTCGTTGACGATAATATGGCGAAGTGTGGGCAGGGCACCGGTGCCATCATCAGGCAATTTAAAAACACGTAAATGCCAGGCAACAGCTTTACGCCCAAGTTGATCGTCATTAAAGCTTGCTTGTACTGGTACTAATGCCAAGTCTTGTGCCCAGCTGTCTAATTCGGCCACCTTAACCGACTGAAACTCTCGCTCATCTTCGTTCGGACCTTCACGACAGGTAATCACCAAAAGCCCGCCCGGCGCTAGCAGTGAGCTAAGCACCCGCAAGGCACGTTGCTGTTCAATAGGGGGTAAATGCATCCAAACCGCTGATACCAGAATTAGTTGAAAGCGCTGTGACAATTGGCGCACGCGGCCCAGCGCGGGAAGTGCGTCATCGATCCAGGTTACATCATGAGGACTGGTATGCGCTTGGCCTAACGATCTTAGTTTATCCGCTGGCTCTACTGCCATCACTTGCCAGCCACGCTTGGCAAGTGCTTCAGCATCACGACCGCTGCCTGCACCAACGTCGAGTGCTAGGCCGGGTTGTTCTGGTAGTTGGTGCAGCCATTCGCCATGGACACGTTCAAAATTTAATGACTGGTATTGCACAAACAATCCTTGAGCGTGATCTTCGTAGAAACGAATTGACGCAATGGATGGTTGGGAATTTGCCATGCCAAATCCTTGGTAAGCAGTCACGGAATAGCATTTAACCTTAACAGTTTTGTGCACCTCAGGTGGTGAGTGAGATGCTGGGCACTTCAGCTTTCGGCCAAAAGCGGTCTTTCAGAACCTGCGAATATACGCCCAAGCCCTTCTACAAACCCTCATTGATACTATCGTTTTCAGAGAAAACTCTTCATTTTTAGCCATCCTAATTGTTCCACATGGGGAGGGCCATTCATGGATACCATCATCATCACTCACGACGAGCCTTGGAACAAAGGTAAGCTAAGGGTTAAAAAGGCTACTTCGACTCAGAGACGTTCGGGCAATTCGCGTGAGGCTGCAACTTGCCGGTAAGGTGCGCGATTGTTACGCACACGCTACTACGAACCAAAGTAACGCTCATTTCCCGTCGTACAAAAAATCTTCGCATTATACGGCTGCTCCTTGGTCACACGAAGCATGAAAGCAAGGTTAGGCGTCTCAGGATTGAATTCGATGACGCGCTGGAAATGGCCGAGCAAACAGAATTTTAACGAGAATGACACCACCTAACCTACACAGGTTTTGGTATGGCCTATTAGCCTCAGACCCAAATCAGTGAACCTAGTACCCAAAAATACAGCTAACCCACTGACCTGAAAGGTAATGTAGTGAAACCAGCCCTTCACCCATAGAGTACCATTCCCAATATCCAATCCTGCGCCAGTGGTAGCACCCTCACCAGTCATGCCGGACTCTTGCTCAAGAGGGGACTTCGAGATCGTGGGCCTCGACAGCAGCGAAGATCGCTTTCCCACCGCCAGACGCGTGGCGGTTGACAGTCGTTCATAATCTTCCCGCGTTCTAAAATGAATGACGTGCGACTGGAATGCCACGGCCAAAAAGGGGAGCTGGACGTCACCAACCGGCCGGTGCTAATTAGAGTGGCTGCTTAGTCGGCCGGATAATAATCTCGTTGACATCGACATCCGCCGGCTGCTCGATGGCGTAGGTGATTGCCCGCGCAATCGCATCGGCGTCAATGGCCATCTCGTACATCTCATCCACACCCTTGGCGGTATCGGGGTCGCTGATGGCACTGGTCAGTTCGGTCGCCACGGCCCCCGGCGAGATATTGGTGGATCGGATTTCTCCGTCGCCTTCCTGGCGAAGGCCTTCTGAAATGGCCTTCACAGCATACTTGGTTGCGGAGTAGACGGCGGACGCGGGAAACACCTTATGCCCGGCGACCGACGAGAGATTGATGATGTGGCCGACATGCTGTTCACGCATGGTTGGCAGCACTGCGGCAATACCATAGAGCACACCCCTGATGTTGACGTCGATCATCTTGTCCCACTCGTCGACCTTTAACTCATCCAGGGGCGACAGCGGCATCAGACCTGCGTTGTTGACCAACACGTCGATGCGCCCATAGGCATCCTTCGCCGCCTGAGCAAGCGACTCGACCTGAGCGCGGTCAGTGACGTCGGTCACCTGGTAGATGGCATCACCGCCCTGCTTCTTAATAGCATCGCGCAACTCAACAAGGCGATCCTCGCGGCGGGCAGCAAGTACCAGCTTTGCGCCACCCTTTGCCAGACGGTGGGCGGTGGCTTTACCGAGACCACTGCTGGCGCCGGTAATGATGACGACCTTGCCATTGATTTCTGACATGGGTTCTTCTCCTGTAAACATGAGTTATTGAATGTTGCGAGTTAAAGGTTGCGGGCCGGGTGTTACGCCGACTGCACGACGGTCAGGGGGACTGCATATTCTGCGCCAGACCATCGTAACGGCCTGTCGTGGCGGCCTCCGCCAGCACATAGGCCACGTCCGCGCGGGAGGCCTTTGCGGATTTGTCGACGTCCTCACCCAGGATCACCTCCTTGCCACACCCGTCGTTGGTCAGTGCCACGGGGCGCAGGATCGAGTAGGTCATGCCAGAGGCCTTGAGGTATTCGTCCGCTTCATGTTTGGCATTCAGGTAAGGGGCTATGTCGCCGGTGGGGTTAGACTTGTCTGCCCCGATCGAGCTGAGCATCACGAAGCGTTTCACGCCTGATTCAAGCGCCAGATCGATCAGGCGTTTGGCGCCGTCCCGATCCACTTTTTGGTCATTTCAGGGCCCGTGGATCCACCGGATCCTGCCGCAAAGATCACCGCGTCCATGTCGTCGCACACGCCGGCTTGCAGGTCGGCCAGGTCACCACAGCGCAGGTCTACGCCCTGGGGGAGCGCGCTGGTGTCAGAGCTTTCGCGAACAAGCGCAGTCGGTTTATGGCCCTGATCTATCAGGCACTGGACCAGATGCAGGCCCGTTTTGCCGGTGGCACCGGCGACAAGGATGTTCATGCTCATAGAGGGATCCTTAATGCTGAATATTGAATGAAATGGGCGGGTTGTCGAGTATCGGGCCTGTGATCACGGCAGGAAAATCGACTTAACGTTGACGAATTCCTTCATGCCAAAGCCGCCGTGTTCACGTCCGTACCCGGAATTCTTGACCCCGCCGAAGGGCATATTCGGATCAGCGGCCCCGAACGAGTTGATGCGGATCATCCCCGTGTCAAAGTGATCGCGGGCCAGCTTCACGGCACGTTCCTCGTCCTTTGAAAAGATTCCTCCGCCCAGACCATAGCGGCTTTCATTCGCCAGTCGCATGGCGTCCTCGTCATCCCTGGCGCGGATGATCGACGCGACAGGCCCGAAGATTTCATCGTCGTAGGAGGGCATTCCGGGCGTGAGGTCTGCTAGCACCGTGGCAGGATAATAGGCACCGGTGCAGTCAGGCACTTCTCCGCCGCAGAGGATTTTTGCACCCTTGGCAACGCTGGCATCCACCTGCCCTTTGACCGTGTCAAACTGATCCTGGCTGGAAAGCGGCCCAAGCTGGCTGTTCTCATCCATGGGGTCGCCCATGACGATGTCTTTCATTTGAGCCACAAAAGCATCGAAAAAGGCGTCATAGACCTTGTTGGTCACGATGAAGCGCTTTGCGGAAACACAGGTCTCCCCGTTGTTGTACAGCCGCCCCATGACCGAAAATTTCACCGCCGTTTCGATGTCGGCATCTTCCAGCACCAGGTAGGCGTCGTTCGATCCCAGTTCGAGCACGGTTTTCTTCAGCGCTTTGGCGGCCACGGCCCCAACGTGTCGCCCGGCCCCGTCGCTGCCGGTCAGCGTGACACCACGGACTTTAGGGTGAGCAATCAGATTATCGCTGGTGTCGTGGTCGATCACGATGACCTGAAACAGATCTTCGGGCAGGCCCGCTTCAATGCATAATTCGCGCAGTCGCAGGCCAGATCCCGTACAGATGCTGGCGTGTTTCAAAACACAACCGTTGCCTGCCATTAGGTTGGCGGCCAGTACGCGCGCCGGCTGATAGATGGGGAAGTTCCAGGGCTGAATCGAATAGATGACACCAATGGGCTGATAGCTGACGACGCCGCGCTTGCCGTTGAGCCCCTGCTCACGCTCCTCATCGGCCAGCACGTCAGGTCCGTTTTCAGTGGTGTAATCAAAAATCGCCGCACAGAGTTCGACTTCAACGTGCCCGTCTTTCAGAAGCTTGCCGGTTTCGCTGGTCATCAAGTCGGCCAATTCATCGGCATTGTCGCGCAATTTTTGGCCGATCTTTTTGAGATAGGGGGCCCGTTCCTGATGGCCCAGTTTGCGCCATTCCAGAAACGCTGCATGGCAGGCCTCAAGCCGGTCCGTTGCTTCCTTTTCAGTCATGATGTCGTAGGTCTGAATTTCTTTTTCGGTCGCAGGATTAATGGTGGTGATTGTCGACATAGTCGCTCCTTCCGAGTCTGATAGGGAAACGCGGTTGGCGCTAACCTTGGTGGATTCTCAGGCCGCTGGAGGGATCTGTCTGTTCGATAACTAACATAACCGCAGGAGGTATAGGCCGTGGCCGGTGGCAGTAGCCCCAACTACGGGCTAAGGTTTTCTGGTTAAATTCTCCTTAGAGCCGTTGAACTGTCAGAACCACTTCATCAACCAAATGGGCAACCTGTTTCGTCGGGCTACCAACAAAGGAGTGATAAAGCGGCTCATAGCGTTGAATCCAGATGCCATGAACGTTTCGACTGAAATCTTCTTTACACCTTGGAGTAAAGGCAAGCTGGTTGGACAGAAAGCACCACTGAAACTTAAAGACATCTGGGCCATTCGTGTCCGACTGGAACTTGCAAAAAAGACGAGAGATCTTGCCCTCTTCAATTTAGCCATCGATAGCCAATTACGGGGCTGTGAGCTCGTCAATTTACGAGTACGGGATATAGCCAATGGTGCGTGCATATTTCCACGATCGATCGTGTCGCAGCAAAAGACACATCGACATGTCCAGTTCGAAATTACCGAGCAAACACGCATCGCTATTATCGACTGAATACAGCTTGCTCGGCTCCTGAGCGAAGACTTCTTGTTTCCCAGCCGAATCAATAGCGCAAAGCATTTGTCAACGCACCAGTATGCCCGAACTGTAAAAGCCTGGGTCACCGAAATAGGCATAGATGCGCTAATCTATGACACGCACACGATGCGCCGCACTAAAGCTTCGCTGATATACCGACGCACGAAAAACTTGAGAGCAGTACAATTCCTCCTGGGTCACGCGAAGCTGGATCGCCACAACCGGTGAGGTAAACAGTGGCTAATGTGATAACCGAAAAGATAAAAATTTGACGTGAACGGTTTTATAAAAAAATAAACATCAGTCCGCTTTTTCCAAGTCGTTTATGAGATATTTCATTTCCTCAATTTCGCGACGCTGTGCAGCAATGATTTCATCTGCCAGCTCACGGACACGCGGATCTGAAATTTTCGCTCGCTCACTGGTCAGGATCGCGATCGAATGGTGGGGAATCATTGCTTTCATGTAATCGGTATCATCTACGGTAACCTGGCTACGGACGATCCATAACGCAGCAATGAACAGCACAGCACTGCCTGCATAGATGGCGATGTTTATCTTTTTTTTCTGATACATATTGAGCATAAAGCTCAACATTACTACCGCCATCACAGCCCCCATGACAAGAGCCATCCATGCTCTTGTTTCGCTCCAGAAAACATGGTCAAAAGCGTACGTGTTCAGATACATCACCCCATACATAATGATTGTCGATGTAGCGACCATTGCGACGAAACGCCAGTAAGACTTGTTCATAATATTTATCCTTTAAATTCAATAGTCTATTGAAATTATCGTATTGATGCCTACGTACTCGTATTTTGCGATTTTGAGCGTCATTGGGGTACCGGTGCACCGGTTCTGCTCAGCTCGTTTCAACAGGCAGACCTGCTGTATTCCAGGCCGCCCAAGACCCTGGCGTGTTCGCCACGTTAGAAAAACCGGCTCGCTTCAGAAGGCTGGCGGCAATCGAGGCTCGATAGCCTGAGCCGCAGTAGGTGACGATGATCTTGTTAGGATCTAATTCGTCAAAATGATCGGCAAGATGGGCGACGTAAAGATGCGTTGCACCGGGCACTCGACCACTGGCAACCTCATTGGAACTACGCACATCAAGCACCTGAACATTGGGATCTTCGCGCCGAGCATTGAGCTCGTGAACGGTCCACTCCTGCAACCTGCTCAGGGGTAGTGCCCCGTTCTGCCAATCCGTCATACCATTGCGCAGGTAGCCACGAATGTCATCCAGGCCGATGCGAAAGAGCTGGGTAATGGCTTGATGGACATCTTCTGTCGACTCGCCCACCAGCAAAATTGGGCGGGAGTCATAGAGCATCCATCCCGCCCAACTGACAAACTCGTTACGTAACGCGATGTTGATAGCCCCTGGCACATGGCCACCCCCAAATGCCAGTATCGAGCGGATGTCCACGACCTGCATGTTGACGTTGCCAGCAAGTGCTTGAAAGTCCTCAGGCGACAGCGGCAGGGCCAGCGATAGGCTTTCCCAATGTGCGATGGGACCGACGTTCAGCTTCTTCAGGCGCGCATAGTGACGCGGCGGTTCTGGCATATCGTCAAGCAGCGAGTCGATGAACGCCTCTTCGCTACCCTGTTCCTGCAGAACAGGATTAAAAAGCCGTTCGTTGCCAAGCGTAGATTGACGCCTGTCACCAATCGACTTACCGCACGCCGAACCGGCGCCATGACAGGGATATATTTCTATCCGGTCGCCCAGCGGCAGATAACGATCAAAGAGCGTGTGAAATAGCTCACCAGCCAGCTTTCGTTCACTGCCCTCTCCAAGCAAATCAGGGCGCCCAACGTCCAGGTTAAACAGCGTGTCGCCAGTGAATAATGCGATGGGGTCACTGCCTTGCTGCGTATCGAACAGCTGAAGAGAAATGTGTTCAGGCGTATGGCCCGGCGAATGCATGATCTGTAGCCTTACCTGACCGAGTTCCAATGTCTCGCCATCGCTGACCTGGCGAAGGTCAAACTGGTAGTCATCTGAGCGGCCACCAATAATCTGCGCGCCAGTGCGGCTCGCCAGTGCTTGGGCACCGGATACGAAATCCGCATGAATGTGCGTTTCGATGGCATAGGCAATTCGCAAGCCTTGCTCTTTTGCCATCTGAAGGTAGATCTCAATATCTCGACGAGGGTCGATTACCGCCGCCACTGCCGCCTTACTGTCACCGATCAGATAAGAAATCTGCGCTAGACCACTTGTAAATACAGGCTCAAAAATAAGCATCGCTACCTCCGTTAAAAGTCGGGGCATTAGTGCCCATTCGCCCAATTTTTTCACGGACAACATGCGTGTATCTCGTTGCCTGCTAGCATGTAGGAGAAATAGGTTTGACCACTGCAACCACAGTGGAAGTTAATCGACTTTAATCCCACAAAAAACGTCAGTCTGTTCGGTGGGCCACTGAACGGCACCTGAATACTTGGTGGGGACTGAGATATTGAGGAAGCCTCGATGCTTTACTTTTTGCACCTGAAAGAGTTTTTGTTGGAGACCGTTCGTTAAACCTGCCTTAAGTTACTTCTTTGAAGATGATGCATGCCCCCATCGACAAACCTGTCTGGCACGAAAACCTATCATCAAATAGATATTCCCGTGCAAGCACGCATCGTCAAAATCTTAACAACTGCACTATTTCTAACTGGCAGCAAGGTTGCGCTGTCTGAACCCAGTGTACTTATGCGCTTAGTAAAGAGTGGATTAGCTAAGTTTAAATGGAGGAGCGTATCCAAGAAATGGGGCACGAGATCAAAGAGTTTGAGTTCACCGAAAGCAACTGCTACGAGATATACGGCTGGAATGAGCAGAAACGACGGGGAGAAATCTATTTCTATGGAAAGTCTAGAGTAAATCAGAGCGCAATACGGCTATTAACAATTAGCCACGTATCGCCTAAAACTAGCTGCCTGAGTGTGGTGAAATGGCTAACAGCAGGTTGGCCAAGTGTAGTGAAAAATTGAGTAAGCGTCATAGTGGCCTTCTCAAGATGTGGTCAAAAGGTACTTTCACCATCATCAATTCTCAATACTAGGAAATACTTATATTTATTCTCTCAGTAGAAAAACGCACTCATGGTGAACCGTGCATAGCGACCCATGAAAAAACATAGTCCACCCCAAACCAGAGACCGCCCCAGATTTACTATCGGTGATCGTTTAGCTTAGTACCAACCATCAGCAAGAGGCTTACCTATATGCAAGAATTCTAAAAGACAGCTTTGGGTCGTTAAAGGACAATCGGGATTTCGCACATCCCTAAGATAACAGTACCCTAAGTAACCCGATACGAAAGTTAAGTGCAACGCGTGCGGCATGCCTAAGGCGACGTTTATGGCGTTGCAAAATCTTGCCTAGTGGCAGTGACGCGTACCGGCCTTGGTATCGCGATGGCAACCATTCTTATCGGTACCACCGCTGTGCGAGACCACATCACCGCTATAAACATTTGTGGACGCTGAGATGTTACCTGCTCCGAAGAACATACCAGCCAGCATTAGAGCTAACAATACCTTATTCAAGATCGTCTCATTGTTATAGCTGGCCTACTACCAGCACTACGAGACTAGCATCTATCATGCTGAAGCGAAGCGTACTTTAGTCAAAAGCCTACTTAATAGTACCAATCAACTCGCACCCGGGATGAAATTTTATTAGTCTCCCTCCTCTCATGAAGGGACCACTAATATGAAGAAAATTTCTTACCTCATCGCATTTGCTGCCGCTCTGCTGGTGTCTAGCCATTCCATTGCTGCTGTGCCCTCTTCCTTTAACGCGGCAAAGCGAATTGCAGAAGATCAAATTTATTACGACCAGGACACTTCCTTCTACTGTGGCTGCCAGTTCGACTTTGAGGCTGGACCCAATTTAGAAGCATGTGGCTATGACATCAGAAAGCAACCACAAAGGGCTAGCCGCATTGAGTGGGAGCATGTGATGCCTGCGTACGATTTCGGCAGGCAGCGCCAATGCTGGCCGCGATAATTGCCGCCGAAACGACGCAGTGTTTCGAATGGCTGAGGCAGACCTGCATAATTTGGTGCCCACGATTGGTGAAGTAAACGGCGATAGGTCCAATATGCGATTTGGCATGGTCAATACGCCCGTTCATGAATACGGTGCTTGCAAGGTCTCGGTATCGTTTGAAGAACGGACCTTCCAGCCACCGCCCCACCGCCGCGGTGACATAGCGCGCACCTATTGGTATATGCGAGATACCTACGGCATCGAGATCAGTCGACAGCAGCAGCAATTATTTACAGCATGGGCACATCAAGATCCGGTCGATGAGTGGGAGCTGGAGCGCAATCGAAGGATTGCCGCTGCGCAAGGAACGGCCAACACCTATGTTGGTGAGGTAGCCATCCAACAAACACCAGCACGACTGCCAACAACATCCGCTCTTTCTTTGCGATCGGAAAGCAACTCCGGCGTTAGCTGTTCAGTTCGTAAGACTTGCGGCGCCATGGCGTCATGCGAAGAGGCAATGTTCCACTTGAATCAATGCGGGAACGGTCGCTTAGATGGTGATAGTGATGGTGTGCCGTGCGAGTCGATCTGCCGATGATTAGCTAACATCAAGCCGGATTAATCAGCTCTTCGCTCTGCCCTTCGCTAGGCTTGTTAACCTTGGTGCTCACAGGCCAGTGCTCTATCAGACTGGCATCGATATGGCGCACCATCTGCTTGATCGTCTCCCGATCAGTAATGTCAGGCGCTAGCCAATGCTCAAGGCTATCGTCATCCAATATCAGTGACATCCGATCATGCACCTCAGCAGCACTACCGCGTCCGGGCTCAGTGACAATGGCACAGCCTAGGCTTCCATCATCACGCGCAGCGAATATGCCTGCGAAAAACATTGGCTCACGATCTTGGCGGCAAAGGTAATGCGGTTGCTTGGGTTTTGAGTCTTTAATCCATTCATACCAGCCGTTAGCCGGTATCAAACACCGATGCTTTGAAAAGGCCGATTTGAAATAGGCATTAGTGGCCAGCGTCTCAACTCGCGCGTTGACCGGCTGATTACCTGTGCTTTGTGCCCACCTCGGTCTGAACCCCCACCACATCTCGCCAATGATCGGTGCCTCGTTTTCTGACATCTGGTGCACAGCAGCTATCCACGTGCCGGGCGCAACGTTGTAGCGAGGCTTTACGATTTGCTCTGGCACAGTAGCGCCAACCATTTTGGCCAGCCGATCAAGGGGGGGGAATAACGCAAATCGTCCACACATCCTTGAATGATAGACGATATTTTACGGCTCGCAGCTACCCTGACACATGAGCGCTTGCAGTCAACGCTGGTCATCGCTTATCGTCTGCCTTAAATACTGTATATATCACCAGCATTTAAGGAGGCGCTTATGTCAGAGAAAAAGTATCAGCAGTTGGTTCAGCGCGTGCAGCGGGCAATCAATAGCCCGGGTGCACAGTCAAAGCACTGCGTAGAGATAAAACGCCAGCCTGAAGATGAAGCGGATGATTGGACGCGCATGCTTTCCGACCTGGGTACTGTCGAGAACGTCACGCTCACTACCATGGATGACAATGCCGAGCATGTGCAGATTACATGGAACCCTGAGGAGTCGATGGCATGAGCATCCACCTCACCGTTCTCGGGCGTGTCGATACCACCGCCCCACCACTAAAACTTCCCCTAGCCGCTGGTGAAGTCCGCACCGGGTTTCCTTCGCCGGCTGATGACTATCTGGAAGCCGAACTGGACCTTGTTGCTCATTTGGTGCAGCACCCCAGTGCGACGTATTACTTACGCGCAAAAGGCGCATCAATGACAGGCGCCGGTATCTATGACGGCGACCTATTAATAGTCGATCGCTCGCTTGAGCCTAAGACCGGTCACATCGTTATCATGAGCGTTGACGGTGAGCTCACCTGTAAAAAGTTAGGCACGATAGGCAACCGACCCTACTTGATCGCCTCGAACCCAGAGTTCCGACCGATCCCTCTTGAGGGTAAAGAGTGCCAAGTGTGGGGCGTCGTCACACACAACATCCACTCGCTGGCACCTGGCTTCTCGATATGATTGCTCTAGTCGACTGCAATAATTTCTACGTCAGCTGCGAGCGCGTGTTCAACCCGAAGCTGGAAGGCAAGCCCGTTGGAGTGATGTCGAATAATGATGGCTGCGTTGTCGCCAGGTCCGCTGAAATAAAGCAGCTTGGCGTAGCGATGGGCATGCCAGCGCATCAGATCGACCCGCACGTACGCCATCAGTGCATCTTGCTGAGCTCCAACTACGCGCTGTACGGCGACATGTCTCGAAGGGTCACTGACGTTCTCAGCCAGCACACGCCACACGTCGACGTTTACTCGATTGATGAATCGTTTCTGAGTTTTGAAGGTTTCGATCCTGAAACGCTGACTGAAAGATGCCAGACCATGCGGCACCAGGTGCGTCGTGACACCGGCATACCCGTTAGCGTCGGGCTCAGCACATCTAAAACGCTGGCAAAGATCGCCAACCACCGCGCTAAAAAGGAGCCGCACTTTAACGGCGTGGCCATTATGGAGCCAGACAGCGATGACACGCGCGCTTTCCTTGAGCAGCTACCGGTGACGGAAATATGGGGTGTCGCTGGCCGTAGTGCGGTGAGACTGCAAACCCTCGGTATAGAAACAGCCTGGCAGCTACGCAACGCCGCGCCTAAGCACTTGAGGAAACACTTTTCAGTTGTGATGGAGCGCATCGTTTATGAGCTCCGGGGGCAGGACTGCATATCACTAGACGACATGGCACAGCCCAAAAAACAGATCATGGTTAGCCGCAGCTTTGGGCGCCTCACTAACAATAAAGCCGACCTTCACGAAGCGATCCGTGTGCACACTTCACGTGCCGGTGAGAAGCTACGTAAGCAGCAGGGCCTTGCCCAGGCTATCATGGTGTTCGTGCGCACTAACAGATTCCGCCAGGATCTACCCAGTTATAGCAAATCGTTAGTGATACCACTGTCCCACCCGACGGATGACAGTCGTGAGCTGGTCCGTGCCGCGATGGCTGGGCTTGAGAGCATATTCAAACCGGGCATCATGTATCAAAAATGCGGCGTTATGCTCATGGATCTGTGCGACCACGACAATGAACAGTTGGGCCTGCTGGCAGAGCCATTGAGTGATGAGAAGCGGGAAAGGAACGAGAAATTAATGGCGACGATGGATAAGCTGAACCGAGAGCACGGAAAAAATACGGTGCGGCTGGGGATGCCAAGGAAGGTCAACGCATGGGAATTGCGTTGCGAACATCGAACGCCTAGATACACAACTAAGTGGGAAGAACTGGCGGTTGCTAAAGCGTAGAGAGCCATCCCTGGCGGGTCTAACTCCCTTCTTTTAGTTTAGCTAACAACTTACTTGAAAGCTGGGTCAGTCAACTAAATATTTTGCAGAAGCAATACAGCGCGCTGGCACGAAAAAGTACGATGCGGCCAGTGCTTCCAAGCGCTATGCTCTTGGATATAAAGTAAGATTAATAACCCCAATATGTTTGAGGGAACGGTGATGTCAAGATCAATACCCGTACGGAATGCCGATGGTGTCGATGATTATGTAGTTGCCGAAATCAGACCAGTGCACCACCGGCATCTGTCTGAAAAAGAAGCTGACCTAGCCAGCACTGTTAGCTTTTATCTTTCTACTGGACAAGTGCTTAACCATGTGTCGGCAGAGCGCTTCGAAAACCCAATGACTGAAGAATCCTACTACGCAGTGAATGATGAGGACATAGAGTGGCTACTCAGCTTGCAACCGATAGACTCTGGTACAAATGGATAGTGAGTGCCGTTCATGGCCGTCCTGTATCCATATTTACCCTTAACCTTCCTTGGCGTGACGCATTCGTCATGCTAAAAAGCGGCGTCCCTGGCGTCACACCTTCACAGTAGCAGCGTTTCTGCACCCAATATGTAAGAGATCGCTGACTTTGCTGTAAGAGACTTCTTACAACAGCAACAAAAAACGCCCCATTTCATTGGGGCGTGTAGTTATTATCCGCTGTAACCTCATCAATCTTTCTTCCAACCGAAACCAAGAGAATCTTTTTAGTCCAGCCTCAGCGAAGACCACTTTGGGTCGAGAGCACCTATGCACGAGCATTCCTGTTTCGGCCAATAGCAGCCTTTCAGGGAAAATTGATATATCCGGTATCCCGCACAACGGCACTCGCGACCTAGCCTGGCAGGTTGCCATCCAAGCAACTTTTAGTGAGTCACGACATCAAGGATACTTTGTCTTTCTTTTCATCCTACCAAGCAATGACAAGGTTCTTCAGCATCGAAGGACATATACATAGGCTTCGACAGCACCTCTCTTTGCGAGCGTCACAGTTGTGCGCATACGCTGCTACTTAGCACCTTTGGAATCATCCAAGATGCGCAGGCACCGAATAGATTAGCCCTCTTATTATTGCCCCAAGATGTCCAGCCGACCGATGGATGGCCAGTCCGTTATTCGTTAGGAGCTACCAGATGCTATTATCTTTAAGATTTTGAACGGGTAGCATAGTGACATAACGCTTTGATAAGTATAATTCGACGATACTCGTACCCGTAGATGAGACGACCCCATGACTACCTCCCCTTCAGCAACGTTTGGCGCTGAGCGTGCTCCCCCTTGGCTGGAAGCGCTTCCTGAGTCTGCCGTCCTCCTCAATGAGAGCGGCACCATCCTTGCTGTTAACACTCTTTGGCGAGCGTTCGCACTGGCGAAAGGGGGTGCCTCTCATGCTTATCTCGGAGAGAACTACCTCGGTGTATGTCAGAGTGCCCTCGTCGATGAGATTGGCGATCTATCCCACCAGTTGGAAAACGTCCTGAAGGGGGCCTCCCATTCCCTGGAATGGGAGTACTCCTGCCACTCTCCCTTAGAACGTCGATGGTTCCGGCTCACCGCCACCCGTTTCCAGGACCAAGACCGAATTTACGTATTGGTGATCCACCACGACATCAGCCATAGGCGCTTGACGGACGAAACAGCCAAGGCGCGCGAACAGCAACTTGAATGCGTCCTCGCTCACACCCGGGAGGGCTTGGTAGTTATCCAGGGACAGGGGATCGTTCGCTACGCTAACCCCCGTGCGTGCGAGTTACTGGGGGATTCGCAGGAACAACTAATTGGCCAGAACCTGAGCATTCCCCTTCCTTCCTCGACCGGTCATATTATCGAAGTCAAACCCGCCGGCGAGGAGCCCCGGACTCTGGAGATCTTTGCCGTGCAGAGCGAGTGGGAGAGCGATCCCGCCTGGCTGGTCCATCTCCATGACATTACGGGTCTGGTGGCGGCCGAGCGAGCCTTGAAGGAGAACAAGGACCTGTTGGTGCGCACCAACCGAGTAGCCCGTGTGGGGGGCTGGGAAACTGTCATGTCCACTGGGGAGCTAAGATGGACCTCCGTGACCCGAGAAATTCTCGAAGTTGATCCCACCGAGCCCGTGCCACCTCTAGATGAGGCTCTGCCCAGATTCTATAAAGGCGAGAACTACGAGCAGATACGCACAAACCTACAGCACGCCATAGATCATGGCGTAACGGCTGATTTTGACACTCAGCTCCAAACCGGAAAGGGCCGGACCATATGGGTTCGCATTCAGGCCCAACCAGAGACCCAGAATGGCAAGACCGTTCGCTTGCTCGGCACCTTTCAGGACATCTCCGAGCGCAAGGAGCTAGAGACTCGGCTGGCCGAATGGGGAGCCGCATTCGAGGCGGTCGGGGAAGGTGTGATCATCACCGATGCTGAGGAGCGTATCACGGCGGTGAACCCGGCCTTTACCGCGATCACAGGATATTCAGAGGACGAGGTTCGGGGGTGTACACCCAGCATTCTGCAATTCGACTCCCCCGGCGGCAATACGCATGAGCCATTTTGGGCCCAGTTAAAGAAGCAAGATCGCTGGCAAGGAGAAATCTGGAGTCGGCGCAAGGACGGGGAGGTATTCCCTACTTGGCAGACCATCAATACGATCACCGATAAAGTCGGCAATATTACCCATTACGTTTCTATTCTAACCGATCTCTCCCGGATCAAGCACGCCGAACAACAGTGGGAATACCTGGCCAACCACGACCCCCTCACCGGCTTGCCCAATCGTCGTCTGTTCAAGGACCGCTTGGAACAAGCCGTGTCCCAGGGGCGACGTTCGGGCGAAACCTTTGCGGTGCTCCTGTTAGATTTGAACGACTTCAAGGCCCTCAACGACGGTTTCGGGCACGACATTGGTGATCAAGCCCTGAAGGCGCTGGGTTCCCGCATCAAAGGACTCCTGAAAGAAGATGATACGCTGGCCCGATGGGGCGGGGACGAATTGCTTCTGCTTGTCCGGGATCTGGTCGATCCTTCCGCCATCTCTCCGCTGGTCGAGCGAATCCTGGACGCACTTGAAGCTCCCTTGGTCATCGGGAGGCAGGAGTTCCGACTGACCGCCAGCATCGGTATCGCCATCGGAGGGGTAACGAATCATACGACCTCTGCGCTGATCATGCAGGCTGATGGGGCGATGTACTCTGCTAAGGACGCGGGACAGCGTTTCGCCTTCTTCGCCAAAGAGGTGGGTGAAGCCGCGCGGGAGCGAATACACCTTGGGACGGAACTTGCCCGAGCGCTAGAACGGGGTCAGATGACGTTACATTACCAGCCCCAGGTGGACCTTCAAACCGGCCAGTGCCTCGGCCTGGAGGCTCTGGCCCGGTGGCACCACCCGGATGAGGGATGGATCTCACCCGCTCGTTTCATCCCGGTGGCCGAACAGTGTGGATTAATCCATAAACTTGGGGAGTGGGTTCTGGAGGCGGCGTGCCTACAAGCCCAGTTGTGGTTAGCCGATGGTTGGGATTTCGGTCGTATGGCGGTCAACATCTCTTCCCAGCAACTCAATAGCAACCGTTTGATTGCTCAGGTGGATAAAGTGCTTAATAAAACCGGGCTCCCACCCACCCGGTTGGAATTGGAGTTAACCGAATCCTCCCTGGTTGATCCCAATATATCGGTCTCTAAGACCTTGGACGCCCTGCGTCTTAGGGGCATTCACATAGCGATCGATGATTTCGGCACGGGCTACAGCTCGCTGGGCTATCTCAAGGATTTACCCGTGGACCGGTTGAAAATCGACCGCAGCTTCGTGGACGGGCTCCCAGAAGATAAGAAAGCCCGAGCGCTGGTCGAGACCGTCATGACGCTCGGTAGCAAGTTAGGCTTTCAGGTCTTGGCAGAGGGGATAGAAACGCCTGCCCAGCACCAAGATCTACTACAAATGGGCTGTTTGGCGGGTCAGGGCTATCTTTTTGCAAAACCGCTTGACCCTAAAGGTATTTGGGCCCTTCAGTTTCCGTTGCAAGTACCGGTCACGATAGCGTAGAGGTCGCAGACGCTTAGTCGTCGGGCTGCCAGCTTACGTAAGTGAATCCGCTCGGGTGGGTCTAGCCCGCTAGCCCCACCTCCCATGGCATACAGTTTGGTAATTAAGGCCAACACTGCGGTGCCGGGAACCAGAGAAGCCTGCAATGTTTCGCTGTGATAATTCTGAGTACATAAGGCACGAACTGGTCGTTAGGGCCGACGGATACCGAATTACGCTGCGCGCTTGGCAGGCTTTTTATCATGAAATAACCAAAATTATGCCCAACTTGACCTCCTTTGTTAGGGCCTGCCCTCGGCAAGCCATTAAGACAAGGCGCTGGTAGTCGCCACAGTTGCCGCATAGTTGCGGCCAAGCGCGTGCAGCATGATTTCCTGTGCAGCCCTTTAAGCGCTAGGCAACTTAAGTCCGGCAAGCTGTCTCTGCTCTTAATGTCACGACGTGGAGTACACCTATTCTCGCGCGATGAAATAACGATGCTGTAAGGCGCTGTGGGCTTCACTGGCGCGGGATAGCAAAAAATGAGCGAATAGATCGCACACAGCAATACTAGGCGGCGTTTTTAGCGCCCACAGGCGTTCAACTGTGGCCGATGCAATAAAGTTCGCTGAATCCACACTGGAGGTTTTCAGATAATAAAAACTCATGGTGAAAAGGTGTGTCTTTCGACGGCCAACTAGCTATCCAACAGCGACCCATTAATTTCTTTAATTTTTTTATGATGAAGTTAGGAAGGTTCTAGCCGATACTCCCTCACGGCTGGCGTCTTGATCCTTATCAGGGGGCAGCTGCCGTCAACTCAATCGCAGCAAATTACGAGCTGTTGGGAATATTGTCTGTACCTCACTTAGTATGAGATTCCACCGTTGATGCTCAAAACGCTCTGGGCCCGCCTAGTTTTGGCCACTCTCGTCCTGAATCGCCCCAGGTTTCGTAGACACCTCTAGGCCTTATACTAAAGGTATCTAGGAGGATCCATGAGCCGTCCCCGTTACACTGAAGAATTCAAAATCGAAGCCGTTAAACAGGTGGTAGAGCGTGGCCATCGAGTTGCCGAGGTCGCTGAGCGTTTAGGCGTGTCAGGCCACAGCTTGTACCACTGGATCAAACGCTACGATAAGCCGGTAGAACAACGGCAAGAAGATGATGATCTCCAAGCTGAAAACCGTCGTTTGAAGGCTGAACTAAAACGTGTGTCAGAAGAGCGAGATATATTAAAAAAGGCCACCGCGTACTTCGCCAGGGAGTCCGACTGAGGTACGCGTTTATTCAAAAGCATGCGGGCCAATATCCGGTACGTCGCTTGTGCCGCATGATGGCCGTGCACCCTAGCGGCTACTACGCATGGTGCAAAAAAGCACTGTCTAATCGAGACCGGGTTGATCAGCGCCTCTTGGGATTGATCAAGCATGCGTGGCTTGAAAGCGGCGGTGTTTATGGATATCGCAAGGTCTACCAGGATTTGCGTGAGGCTGGCGAAGCCTGCGGTAAGCACCGAGTGGCCCGCCTGATGCGTAGAGAAGGTTTACGCTCTCAGACCGGCTATCGACGACGCCCTGGCTGCTATGGCGGTGGAAAGCCGGCCATCGTATCACCCAACCATTTAGACCGTCAGTTTGAAGTAACAGCGCCAAATATGGCTTGGGTGACGGATATTACGTACATCCGAACGTACGAAGGCTGGCTTTACTTAGCGGTGGTTATCGACCTGTTTTCTCGTCAAGTGGTTGGCTGGTCGATGAAGTCACGTATGACCACGGAGTTAGTGCTGGATGCTTTATTGTCGGCAGTTTGGCGACGCAAGCCACAAGGAACTGTGATGGTGCATTCGGATCAAGGAAGCCAGTTTAGCAGTGGAGACTGGCAAAGCTTTTTGAAAGCTAATCACCTGGTGGGCAGCATGAGCCGACGTGGTAACTGTCATGACAACGCCGTTGCTGAAAGCTTCTTTCAACTCCTCAAGCGAGAGCGGATCAAGCGACAGATTTATTCGACACGGGAAGCGGCTAGACGCGACGTGTTCAATTACATTGAAATGTTCTACAACCCAAAGCGCCGACACGGCACAAGTGATAACTTGTCACCGGTTGAGTATGAAAGGCGTTACTTTAAGAGCCTAACGGGTGTCTAGAATATCCGGGGCGATTCATCCCTATCATTCTCGTGACAGCGACGCTCTATCCTATCTTCACCGCCCATTTAGAGAAACGGTTAGAAAGAACACACGCTTCCTCTGAGGCCTTATTGGAGGCCAAATACGAAATACTTCTTCAGAACATGAATGAAAGCTTTAACCAGGTACTGGCAACCGCAGAGTTCCCGCTTCTAGGGCGGTATCTGAAAAATCGCGAAAACCCGCTACCTTATCTAAAAGAGAGCGAGCCACTTCGCGACTTGGAGCAACTAGGTGAGCTATTCAACACACTCCTGACGCACTTCGGCCGCTACACGCGTCTGGCGTTAATCGATGCAAGCGGTCGAGAGCAACTTGTTGTCACCACGATGCCGTTGCTCCCCACCGCTCCGGTTGTTGATCACTCCACAATGAAGGTCTTTCAGGAAGCGATGGAATTACAGCGTCGCGATCTGTATGTCTCTCCCCCCCATTTAGGGGCAAACGGGAAAAATGGTGAAGCGGTGACTACCGTTATCGATATCGCCACGCCGGTGTTCGATAACAGTGGAGATCGCCTTGGAGTGCTGCTTTTCACGTTGGACTGGTCCCGCGTCACGGCATTTCTCCTCCAAGAAAGGCAGGACGATCACGCTCTGGCGCTGTTGGTGGATGCGCAGGGTACCGGACTGTTATCCGACGCTGGTCAGGGGTTCATACCGTTCAATCACTCTCTGGCTGACCATTGGCCAGGGGTGTGGCAAGGGATGGCCTTACGCAACCAGGGTGAAATGATATTCGACAAGCATCTCTTATGGTTTCGCTCCCATGACGTTCGTACAAACCACTACCGTAGTCAGGCTGGCATGATCATGAGTCAGCCTGATACACAGCCTTGGCGGCTTGGAATTGTCATGTCTAAGCCAAGTCTGACGGGATTACTGGTGGAAAGCCGCGGGCAGCTCATCGCCATCGTACTGGTTTACCTTCTCTCCGTCGCTTTTGGCATCTTTTGGGTGCTCAGCGACTATCGTTTGCGACATCTCAGGCAACGTGCCCTGCAATTTTCTCGCGAAGCACGGCAGTATGCAGGCGAGGTTCAAGATCTCTACGAGAACGCGCCCTGTGGCTACCACTCACTGGATAGCCAGGGACGTATTGTTAACATTAACCGTACTGAACTCGACTGGCTGGGCTATCGCGCCGACGAGATCACCGACCAACGTTGTTACCGTGATTTCATCACACCAGAAACCCGCGGAGCCTTTGATGACTTTTTTCAGCAAGTACTGACAGGGCAGGAAGGTTCGGCCGAATGTGAGCTACTACGGCTTGATGGCACCACGTTACCCGTGGCGGTTCAGGCGACGGCTCATGTAACCCAAGACGGTTTCCAGTATACCCGCGCCACCGTGTTTGATTTGAGCGAGCGTAAGCAATTGGAGGCGCGTCTGGCGCAGCAGGCATTGACCGACCCGCTTACCGGACTGGGCAATCGTCGTTTTTTTGAGGATCAAGCGGCAATGGAAATGGCCCGAGCACAGCGAAGTGGCGCGCCGCTCAGCCTGATCGCCATAGATCTGGATCACTTTAAGCACATCAATGACACCTACGGCCACGATGTAGGCGATAAGGTACTACAGGCCTTCGCTAACACTGCACGCGCTCAGCTGCGCGACGGCGATGTACTGTGCCGAATAGGTGGCGAGGAGTTTGCCGTATTGCTGCCTGACACGAGCCGTGAGCAAGCCATGCAGGTAGCGGGACGCCTTCGTCAGTCGGTAGAGGTATCGCGCGTTGAGGTCGACCCGGAGGTCATGAAGGCGGAAAGTCTGACGTATACCGCCTCGCTGGGTGTGACTCTCGTCAGTGCTAAAGAAACCTCTCTAAAACCCGCCATCAAACGGGCCGACCAGGGACTTTATGCCGCCAAGGAGGCGGGACGCAATCAAGTCTACTGGCGGGCGGTGTGAAGAATGACTCGTCGGTGCAGATAGACGAACATTCCCTTGTACATTTTGAGGCTACCCAAAAATATATAACATAGATTAATATACTAACTAAAATTTAGCATAGCCTTTCAAGTTAAAAAGTGGCCTCCCCCTTGATAGGTAGATAAAAAAACGATACTGCACCCACAGGTATTTTAGATGTCTATCCCTGCGCTCTACGAAAACCCTTCAGCAAACGTCATACGTTCGCTGCTCCAGCATACCAATGAGCTGTCTATCTATGCCAAGGACATGCCCTATGCCTTAAAGGCGGAAGTTGCAGAGCTGAATTTGAGTTCCGGGCGATTGGTGTTGGAAGTCGAGTATGCAGGCTCAGATATCGAGCGCTACCTGGTCAATGGCGGCGTGAGCTTCGACCTGGAAGCGCTAAAAGGGCTACACGCCATGGAGCGTGAGACCTACAGCCTAAGTAACGTCGACGCCAAACTAATCAAGACGGACAGTAAGCTATATCGTCTGGAGTGCCAGCTCCCGGAATCGGTTTTCGTCCACGAGAACCGAGGCGCGGTTCGTATCCCTTTCATCCTAGGTATGCAGGCCCGCGTCAATCTCGAAGTTTATCTGCATGACCTCAACGTGCTGGGAAGGCTTCGTAACTTGTCGGTCGGTGGCTGCATGGTGGACATCGATTTGGCGGAGAGTATTGCGATCGGCGTAGGCCAGGAAATTCCTGGTGTAACACTGGAATTCCCCAACGGAGAGAGTTTTTTTGCCGAAGGCAAAGTTCGACATATACGCCCCTTCGGTAACCATGGCTATGCGGCGGTTGGGATTCAGTTCATAAACCTAACGATGACTCAGACAGAAGCCTTGTTTCAGTACGTTAATCAGGCTGAAAGAGAAGCCGCTTTCCGAACCGGATCTAACGATCAGCTCTCCTATCATTCCCCCCTGTTCATTGCGGGAGCCAAAGAGCAAAAGCTTCTGCAACGCGAAGCACAAGAGCGTGATAAACGCGCTCGCCAGTCGCCCATGGAACGCGGTGTGGTCGACGTGGCTCATCAGCTCCAAGTGGGGCTGATGTACATGAGAACTCGCTCCGTATTCCCAATCGAGACCTTCTACGATTGCGTCGACACATTGCGTTATCTTGTGGGGCAGGATCGCAAAGCCTTTCTTTATGCCCTGGCGTTTCTACGTGAAGAGCCAGACTGGGTTAGGCATGCCGTTCAGGTCGCCGGCCAGTTGGCCGACATGCTGCTGACCCGTGACCCGCATGACCCCCAGGTACGTGAGGCCGTGCTGGGTGCCTTGTTACACACCATGGGCAAGCCACTGCTGATCAGTGCAGAACTGCCATCGCTCAAGGTCAATATGAACCTGGCGCAGAAAGCCATCCTGAGCGGCCATGTGAAAGAACTAAGTAGCAAGTTGGGTGAGTTAGACTGGGCACCCAGCCCTACGTGCCGTGATGTCATTGAGCAAGCCAACGAACGATTGGACGGTTCAGGCTACCCCGCTGGCAAGCGTGGTGAGCAGCTGTCAGCACTCATTCGACTGGTTACGGTCATCAAGGCAATTAACAAGCTGCTGCATGCGCGTAATGGGGAACCACCACGCTCACCTATTGACGCCTACCGCAGGATTCATGGGGCAGGCGCGGCCTATGACAAAACGTTACTGGTGGAGTACATCCAAGTGTATGGCCTTTACCCGATCGGGAGTCTGGCTAAATACTCGGGAGGCTTCCTTGCTTGGGTCATGGACATCGACAGTAAGGGAATGCCTAACCAGGTGCATATTATTAAGAACCTGCGCTTTCCTGATACCAATATCAGCAGCTTCATTGGCCAAGGAGATTTGTCACAGATCGGTAAGCTACACGAAATTGTTAATCCCGCAGATTATGGAGTGAAGGTTGATAAAATATAGAATTAGGTTGAGAAGTCTGCCCCCAAATGCGATTGCCCCACAAGCCAAATGGCTGAGCATCTCATAATTATTTAGCAGAACTGAACCTGGTCAAGATTCTCTGAGGCAAGGTCAAAGTTGTCTGTGGGGTTGCTACGACGCCTCTCACAAAATAGCAGGACTCGGTTGTAGTGGTTCACTTGTTAAAGCTTGGCTAACCGAAACAGGTCAAGAGGAGACAATCTATGGTAAACATACGATGCCTCGCGACCGGTCGCCTCCCTGGCCAACCCCTAAACTCACTGACTGGAACTCGCGCATGTCCAACACTCATTACAGTGATGCCGAAATCGCCGACGCTCTTGAGGCTTGTGCGCGTGAGCCGGTGCATATCCCCGGTGCCATCCAGCCAATGGGTTGTCTGGTGAGCCTGGATGCTGACATGGGACGGATTCGTCAGGTCAGTGCGAATATCGAGGATTTCCTGGGTATCAGCGTGGCAGATGCCCTGGCCAGCGAGGCCCGGGATGTATTGGGCGACGAGTTGATGGATCTCCTGGACACTGAACGGGTGAAGAAGGACAACTCTGCCTCCGTTCTCACCGTCACCGCCCAGGGCGACGTGCAGGGCAAACAACGCCGCTACCATGTAGTGGCCTATCCCAGTGGTGACGCTTTCGTCATGGAGCTGGAATACCAGATGTGCCTAGATGGGCATCATCTGCTGGATAAAATGAACGACTGGCTGGTCGAAGTGGGACAGTTAGACGACATCGATACCCTTCTCGATACCCTAACGCGGCGGGTACAGGAGTGGACCGGGCACGAGCGGGTGATGGTCTACCGTTTCGACGAGGATTGGAACGGTCGCGTGGTCGCAGAGACCTGCCTACCCGTGGCGGAAAGCTTCCTCGATCACTACTTTCCGGCTAGTGACATTCCAAGTCAGGTGCGCCGACTCTACGATATTAACAGGGTGCGCAGTATCCCAGATGCCTTGGCACCAGCGGTTCCCTTGGTGCCGACCTGTGGCCCTGAAAAGGCGTCGCCACTGGACATGTCCCGAGGGGTGTTGCGCGCCGTCGCGCCCATTCATCAGGAATATCTCACCAACATGGGTGTCGGCGCCTCGCTGTCGATAGCCATGCACGAGGAGGGTAAACTCTGGGGCCTGCTGGCCTGTCACGGCCTGGAACCCAGGCCTCTGGAGGCCGACCTGCGTGATGCGCTGTGCGCTCTGGTTCAGATCGCCATGCAGCGGATGATGGTATTACGCACGCGAGCCGACACCCGCCTCCTTCATGGCATCCACGACAGCAACAAGATTCTATCCGATGAGAGGGGCCGCCTTCTCGGACCAGAAGGCCTGATCCAGGCGCACGGCACGCAATGGCTAGAGCTGCTGGATGCCAGTGGCATCGCCCTGGTTACTGGGAATGAGAGCAGTGGTCAGGGAACCCTACCGTCCGAGGAGAACCTGGTCGCCATGGCCGACTGGCTGAGTCGCCACCAGCATCACAAATCGTCCTGGCACACCCAGGCACTGGCCAAGACACCCCTGGCGCCCTGGCAGGAGGGCGATCTCTGCGGCCTACTCGCCGTGGCCTTGCCCACGGAGACAACCCACTGGTTGATGCTGTTTCGCCGCGAGCAGCGACACAGCAGGTGCTGGGCAGGTAAGCCCGAGGACACCCCCATGATTCGGAACGGGCAGCTGGTCATGACGCCGCGCCGCTCCTTTACCCAGTGGCGGGATGAAGTCAGGGGGCGCAGCCGCGCCTGGCGAACGATCGAATGCCGGGCCATCGGGGATCTCGCCAAGAACCTAGCCGTCCTGACCTCCAGCCACGAAATCTCCCAGCTAAATGAAAAGCTTCATCAGGCCAACCGCCAGCTCAAGCGTCTGGCCTACCATGATGGCCTAACCGACACTTGGAACCGTCGCCACATGGAACAGGCGTTCGACGCCGAGCTCAACGCCGCCGAACGTCACTACAGGCCCTTCGCCGTACTATTGTTCGACATTGACCACTTCAAGCGCTTCAACGATACCTTCGGTCACGATGCCGGCGATCAGGTACTGGTGACGCTATGCAGTGTCTTACAGAGTATCCTACGTTGCACCGACAAACTGGGCCGCTGGGGCGGCGAGGAGTTCCTGGTGCTGGCCAGGGACTGCAACCTGGAAGGGGGCTTGCGTCTCGCCGAACGTCTCAGGCAGAGCGCCGAGGCACTGGATCTGGGCAAACTGGGTGGCGTAACCATCAGCATTGGCGTGGCCGGTTGGCGACGCGGCGACAGCCGCAAGAGCCTGGTCATCCGGGCTGACCAGGCGATGTACCAAGCCAAGAAAAGGGGCCGCAACCAGGTGGAAGCAGAAATGGCGAGCATCATTTCGACTCCCACCTGATTCAGGATATGACAAATCCCATACAGCCATCGACGGCCCCAAACTTATCAGTATTTTCAAATTATCCAACTGATGGGCCCATTTCATTTTGACCATTAAGTTACATCGAAAGCGCCATATTCGCTCTGCTGCAGTTGCTTGTTTTTATGATCACGCCTGGAGGCGCTATGGGTTCAACAATATTGGAACAACTGCGAGAGCAAACCCGGCCAGCGCATCTGGCCCTGGAATCTCAGCCATTACTGCAACGGCTGTTGTCCACTCAGCTGACAGAGACAGATTACAGCCAGCTGCTGCAAGCCATGTTGGCGTTTTACCAATCCCTGGAGACGGAACTGGTTACCGCCACAGCGGCCCTTCTCGGGCGACATCCTGATCCGCATTATCGGTATCTACCTCGCGCTCCCTTACTGGCCAGAGATTGCCGGGCGCTGGGCTGTGATTATTCAGGCTTTATTCATACTCCAATAGAACTCCGGCTGAACGGCAGTGGAGCTTATCTTTTGGGGATACTCTATGTGATTGAGGGGTCAACCCAGGGCGGCCGGTTTATTGCCAGACACCTGGCTGACACTTTGGGTGTGGATGAGAATTCTGGCGCTAGCTTTTTCAATATTCACCAAATGAACAGCTCCTGGAAGGCTTTTCGTTGTTGGTTGAACAGGGATCTGGAGCGCCCTTACCAGAATGACATCAAAAGCGTTATTGAAGGCGCTAATATGACTTTTTCGGCTTTACATACCCACCTTGACCAGTGGCACTTCCCACCCCGTGTTTTTAGTTAAATACCACCCAAGCTATGTGCGCTGTATCATTTTTAACACTATTGCTGCATTCGCAAAATATTTAGATATCGAAAGTGATGCTTGTCTTATATCAAAGAATCACTGCTGAGCATTTATCGATGTGCAGTAGATTCATTGGCCACCTTAACCCCAACAAACAGTGGAAAGCTTTGAGCCTATATGACGAACCTCTAAAAGGCTGCTCAGGGTCGTCTGTTGTCGTACGCACTGGCCACCACGAAGGTTATGAAGCGAGTACCTATTACGCTTTATTGCCACCTGTATCTCGGAAGTAGTCATCGGTGGCCACAAGACCCAAGGTTGCATCCGTTTTCAGGGCATCAGCACAACCATCTTCGCAGAATAAGCTTTGCACGCGACGTTCCTGTTTAAAATAGGCCACGGTGCTGAAGAAACAGCTTTCGCACAGGTGCAGCTCATATCGTTCGCCATCATGTTGAGACCCGTAGCCCCAATGTGCTTGAAGTGTTGCGAATTCGAGCCCTCCGTCTGCTACTTGCGTAGAGGTTAGGCATACATCACAACGTACGTCGGTAACTGTATCGACTTCTACTTTTTCAGTCACTTTCATCTTGTTCTCTCTTGTCTGCTAATAGCTTCCGCATGCCTTGAACAATGCGTCAAACGGTGCTGCATGGAAACTGGTCAGAAACTAGGGGAATAGCTCGCCAGCAATGACATGAGGTGCAAAAGGCTGGGCTAGACGTTGCAACCTAGCTTTTGGAAGGATCAGTCATCACCGTTGGGTTGGTACTCAAATAAATCTCCTACCTGGCAATCAAAATACCGGCATAACGCTTCCACAGCTTCGAGCTCTATCCGGCTTGCTGTTTCGTGATAGAGCCGTGTGATGGTGCCCCGATTAATACCGGTATCACGGGCCACATCAACGATTTTCAGTTTTCTCTCCCCCATGATTTTAGATAGATGGCATTTGATCATAATGTCTCTCTGTAAATTTATTTGATCTGCTGTAGATCTAAAAGGCTTGCAAAAGACCTCTTTTGGTTTAATATGATCTCCAGAAGATCATTAAGTGCCTTGGAAAGTCTTAATGAGCTTCTGAGACCTTATCACGAGGAGAGGAAAAATGTCTTATTGCTATCTAACAACATCTGAACTTGCTGACCGCATCAAGTACGACGCACGCACTATTCGTGAACGCCTTAAGGACAACGTGTTGCTAGAGGGGATTCATTACATCCGACCGTTTGGCGGGCGCAAGATCCTTTATTTGTGGGAGCCGATCGAGCGGGATATGCAACTGCACTCTAAAGAGGAGAGTGTTGGCGTGCCTATGGCAGGAGGAGGTCTTTGCTATGGGTAAGATTCGAGTTCGAGAGAAAACTAATAAGCTCTTTTTTGATTTTCGGTATCTAGGTAAACGGTGCCGCGAACAAACGTCCCTAGATAACACGGCGGCTAACCGTAAGAAGTTAGAGCGAATCCTGGAGAAAATTGAAGCGGAGATTACGCTGGGCTCGTTTGATTATGGCCGCTACTTTCCAGATAGCCCGCGAGCACAGACCTTAAGCAAACGGGCGCTGACTGCCGTAGGGGGTTATCAAGCAACGCCATTACTGCATCAGTTTGCTGAAACGTGGTTTGCAGAAAAGGAAATCGAATGGCGCGAGTCACAGATCGTCACCGTGCAGGGATGTCTGGATCGACATATTTTGCCAGCGTTAGGGCATAAGGAAGTCGGCAGCATCACTCGTGCAGAAATTCTTGAGTTCCGGGCCTCACTCGCCAAAGTTAATACCCGGAGCGGCAAGAAACTCTCTGCCAGTCGCATTAACCACATCATGACGCCATTGCGCATGATGTTGAATGAAGCTGCCGACCGCTATGAGTTTAGCTCACCGTACCGCGGGATTAAATCGCTCAATGTGCCACGCACCGATGTGGAACCGTTTTCCCTTGATGAGGTACAGCGGATCATCAGTAATGTTCGCGACGACTTTCGTCAGTACTACACCGTGCGCTTCTTCACCGGCATGCGGACTGGCGAGATTGACGGTTTAACCTGGGAGCATGTGGATTTCTCACGACGTCAGATTCTAGTGCATCAAGCGGTGGTGAACGGCAAGGTTGTGCCCACTAAAAACGATGGGTCCTTTCGTGCGATTGATATGTCGCAGCCGGTCTTCGATGCCTTGAAAGCTCAGTTTGAAGTCACTGGGAAGACAGGTCTGGTCTTCACTACGCGTAAAGGCACCGCGCTATCGCATCATAACGTCACTAAGCGCGTTTGGTACCCGTTGTTGGAAGAGCTTAGTTTGAATAAACGTCGGCCTTATCAGACACGTCATACCGCGGCGACATTGTGGTTGGCGGCAGGCGAGAGCCCCGAGTGGATTGCACGCCAGATGGGCCATACCACAACGGAAATGCTTTTCCGTGTTTACTCACGCTTTGTGCCCAACCTAACGCGCCAAGACGGCTCTGCGTTTGAGCGCATGCTTAACCAGAAACGCGCTTAGGAGAAGACGATGAAACAGCTCAATACTCTAAAATTGAACCGCGACGATATCGAACACTCCCTGCGCGTTACGGCAGCTCGCCAATCTCAGCGACGACTAGAACGGCGTTTGGCGGAGTCCTTGGCCGCCGCTACCAGCTTAGCTTCTGGCTGCGCGCTCGTGATGTGGCTTGGTGATGGACAAGAGAACAGCAACCTTGATGCGCTAACGACCTGGGTAGGGCGCACCCTTCAACAACTTGGCCTTGACGCTAATCGCCAAGCGATCCCGCGTCTTCTCGCGGAATTAGAGCGCAAGCTTTGGGCCTGGGAGGATCAAGCATGGCAGTAACACAGTCAGTGTTGTCGAATAAAGCTGGGCGTGAGTTTGAGGGCGCGCTATATGTGGCCGGTGTTGAAGGCCCCGAGTGGTTAATGCAGCATCGGGTCTGGTTGCTCTACTTGATTGGCCCCAATGGTAACTATCGCTTCTATCTCACCGACCGCCACTTAACGGGGCAGGGCGTGCCTAAAATGGGCCAACATGTTCAGGTGACGACCAAGTGGGCGCAATTTGTTAGCCAGAAGCTTTGTTTTATTAACGCGTACGAGGTGCTGAACGGCTAGGCTAATATCGTTGCTTAATAGCCTACTTATCCCCACCCCATCTAATCTAAGCGGTGGGGATAAGTTTTTAAGCGTCATCGCTAGGCAGGGCACTTTGATTCCCGACGGTTTCCTTACCGCCGTTGGTTAATGATGATGTCACTGACTGTTGCTCGTCGTCTCCTAAACCCAATACCAGCATCGTCATAAAGGTAGCGAAGCGTACGGCTTCCCATAAGGGTTGATGACGGTCTTGGTAATGCCCTCGTGTGATTTTGAGATTGGCATTCCCATGCCAGTGACGTGTCCGGCCAGAAGGAGAGGGCGTTGGAATCAACTCAATGCGATTGTGGGGAATGTCGGTCGCATTGGACCAGTAGCGTTTGATACTCTTTTCTTTGGCCGCCACCTCGGCTTCGACCACGAGGTAAACATGCTTAAAACAACGCAGCGGTCGCAATAGTTCGCGGACACTATTAATGGCATCAGCATTGGGAAGCTCGATCTGCCCGGTGCTACGCTGCATATGATTGCGTAACGTCATTAGGCTTTCTTCCGCGATATCGGGCTGTGACTGATGCCAGTCGAGCAGGCGGTGAAAAAACTGTCCGGTCTCTCTCAATACCGGCGGCTTAATAGGTGGTGCCATGCAGCGTTGAAGTTCTGGCATATAGATACGTTGCGATGCCACGTGCCGAGAACGGTCATTGCGGTTGTCTTCGCGACTAAACAGTTGATTGGTTCTTCGCGTTTTACGTTGCATTAATGCTTCGCCATGCTCCAACCAAAGAGAAAGCTGACCTGGGTCGAGTACGAATCGGCTGGCTGTCCGGTGGATAGCGTCGCCAAACGGTATGCCGTGCATCTCTTGTTGTTCGACAAGCCGCAGGCTTTGATAAATCGTCGTGGCTTCGGGCCAGTCGAATGAGGCTTCCAAGGGGTTATCGAGCGGATTCTCGGTGGGCGGTTGATAGGGTTGCCATTCTTGCTCCAGAGGGTCATCTGCCAGATATGGCTGCCACTCATCCTGCATATATTGCAATAGCACGCCGGCTTGCGTCTGTCCTTTGAGCCCGCGACGGTTACGCCAACTGCTCAACGCTGTTTTAGTCGGAAAATTAAGTAGTGCGAATTGTTGATCGATATTGAGGGTGGGGTTAAAACGTTCACGCAAGGCTTGCCCAAGTATCCAGTCGAGAGAGTGGGTGTACGAGCTAAGCGTCTCATCGGGGCTTGCATGGCCCGCCCAAAGTGCGAGTTGCCAAAGCCGTTTCCGAGAGGGCATGTCTTGAGGCGCAAGACCGGCTAAGGCCGAAATATCGGCATCGGTGTTCGGTATCGCTATATTGCGATGATCATCCAGTACCCATGCGCGTGGTAGGAGTTCTCCATTAACTTGCTCCAATAGACGCAATAAAGTGAACGTCACGAAACTATGCCGCAAGTGATGGTAGCGCAGGGTATTGTCGCCACTGACCGTTTTTAAAGCAGTTTGTATCGGTTTAAAAAGTGCCTTATCTTCCAGCAGCAGTCGACCATTGCCGCTGCGACAGAATAGCAGTTGTTTAGTTACCTGTTGGGTGGTGATTTCCCCTTGGCGACGTTTAACCCAGTGGATGAGCTCTTTTCGCTCTTCTGGCATCAATAACCACAGTGGCAAACGTCGTGTCGCCGAGTAGCTTTTGCCTTTTCGGTACTCATTGGATCGAATGATGACCTCACCCTCGAAAGCATCGTCATCAAATAGGTAGGCGATATCCTTTATCTGCAGCCCGGCGCATTCGCTACGGCGGATTCCGAGACGGTAACCAAGAATAAGCGCAAGTTTTTGCATGGTGCGAAAGCGTTCGGGCTGCTGTGAGGCGTCAATCAGTGCCAAAGCACGTCGAAATTCAGCTGGCGTGACGATGTTAACGTCGACACGCTGTTTTTCAGCAGTGGCACTCTCCAGATCGATATGGGGAATTGCGAGGGTATCAACGAGGAAATGATGAAAATCATGAAGACGATTTCGCATTTTTGCTCTGGAGGCGGGGGTTTTGGCACTGTTTAGCACGTTTTCATACAGCGCTTCCCACTCATCAGCACTGGCCGCTTGAACATCACCAAAGACTTGGCTGTGCGCTACTAGCGGGCGTGCAATGGTCGATAAATATCTTTCTGCAGTGCTTGCGACAAGTTTGGATTTAACCCGGCCACCTTTTTGCATCAGTTTTTTACACCAGTTGGCGAGCATCGTCACCATGACACCGTTACTATTTGAAACAGCAAGAAATGAGTTGATATTGTCGATTGCTTCACGCCTGCCCGTTTGTCCTACCAGCGAAGCTGAAAAGCATTTCTGCAACTGACGAAGCTGCTTTAGCTGGTCGGAAGGGGTAGTGCTGGCCTGGTGAGTGGTTTGGAAGTCGAGGTAGACGTCTTCGTCGTTGGTGTCGATTGGAGGGGGGGGGGGGCTATTAACACATTGTGGTTAAGCAGGCGCTGCCATGAGGACGGGCGTAACGAGAGCGAAGCGTCGGCTTTGCTTGCGTAATGAGTCAGTAACGGTGGCATATCGAGAGCCGACGCTGTTTTTGCCATCGTCAGCAGAGCTGACATATTTACTGGCGGTGTTTCGACAGCGATGTGTTTGATATAAAACATCAGGCACTGCTCGACAGGCACTATACTTTTGGAAGCGGTTCTTGGCCATGCGTTGCCTATATTCTGGTAGGTGTTTAGGAGTAGCAACTGGCTCATCGGACTCAAACATAATCGCCGGTAATGAGATCGCAGCTCTTTCTCAATTGGAGTCTCAGAGGGTGGTTCCGGAGGCGGGTTATCATCAGATGCTTCGCCTTCTTCCTTTTCTTCCTCGGCTGAATTAGGCGACTGAATACAGTCCGCTAATGTGATAAACCCTGTGCCGGGAGCAAAGGAAAAGCCTTGCTCAAACGCTTGAGGCATCTGTTCCAGGTGGCGCTTATTCAGCAGAGCACCTTCACGGATCAACTGAAACAACCATCGTCCCACCATCCATTTACTCAGCGCATTGCCGCTAAGATTTTCCACACTAGACATTGCGTCATGTTTTTCTACGAGGGCATCCCAACGATGCAGGTCTGAGAACGAAGAGGTAGTGACCGTTGGAGGCTTACGGACGTCAGTGACCAATGGACTCGGAATCGTCACACGCCATTTCAGTTTTTCATGGCCATTTTCCAAGCCTCTCACTAAAAAATTGTGCGTTTTGCGCAGTGCCTTGGGCGGCGTGTTCTGGTGCAGGGCTTCAAACACCGCCGTGGTATCTGTGTCTGAAAAAGAAAGGTTCGGTTTGCCTTCAATGACACCCGGCACCTTTTGTTCCAATGTTTCGAGAATGCCCATCAGAAATTGATACCGCTCACGATCGCGCTGATAGCGGCGTTTTTCTTGGCCGTCGGTTGCCTTTTTTTGGGGTCGAAGCAGTCGCCATCCTGACCAGAGAGTTTTGTCGCTCACAGCGCCGCTCCTTTCAATGCCTTCCAGCCTTGTTGCACCATCAAGGGCTGTATAACTGAAGCGATAAGGTGCTGATATTCACGTGGGCAAAACGTCGAGTAGCTGGCCCAAGGCTCTTGTCCTGAGTCCCAATGACCCATAAAGGCATCGACAACCTCCGACGATAAGTCACTCTCTTTTAACCGCGTATGCAAATAATGCCGGTTGATATTTAAAGGCGGGGAGTCGATCCACCGCAACTGGTCATGTAGCCGAGTCGGGGTGACTTCTTTTGGATTGCCGTAGTAATCCAAGAACATGAACGGCGTTTCCCACTGGTGTTCTAGAAAAAACGTTAAGCGCCCAAGTAGACCTTGGCGATGGCGTTGATAGTGCTGTAGTTGCTCAACCATAAGGCGCGTCAGCGGCAAAAAACGCGCATGACTTTGTTGATCATCGGTTTTGTCCGCAATGACGATCATGCGCCGCGATAGCGAAATATTGTTCCAGCTCGGCAGTGGGTCACGAACGCTTCGATAACCGGTCGAAAACATCAGCATGGCCACGGTATATGCCACATAAGCATTGTGCATGCGGAACAGTGCGGCCGGCCTCGCCTCCTTTTTAGCTGCCTTAATCTGCTGTCGCATATTAGTGACGAGGTCGTTTACGTATGCTGTTCTGGGTACTAGGTTAGACCCCACATAGTTGGCTGCATCAGAGTGGAGGGTAGCGCATGCGATAGCATGAGAGGGCTCAGCTTCAGATGGCTGAGAGCTGGTAGAACATTGCCGCGCAATGGTCGCCATGGCTCGGGTGTATTGCTGTTCCAGGCGCTGTATGCGCGGTGCATAGTAATAAAGAGATGCTTGCTGACCGAATGAGGGCACTCGCGCTGTTATGAAGCACGCCGCCGTTAAATCTGCATCACCCCGGTTGAGCGTATTAAAAAGGTGGGTACCCAAGCGATGGGCGGTTAACCGCGACCCAGTTTTACGATTAGTGTCAGAGAGCAGTGCTTTCAACTCATTTTTCAGCTCTTCCCGATAGTTTTTTGGAAACAGTGGCACAGAGCGTTTATTAACTGTTGAAGCAATGTGGTGTATTTTTAGTTTCATGAGTCGCCAACACATTGGCGGGGCGGGCAGCGCTAGACGATTTTGTGTGATGCGCATGTGAGCGGGCCAATCTCCTGTCAACTGGCGACTATTTTCTGGTCGATAAATCCCTGATACCCAATACGCTACCTCACTGGGTAGAACATAAATTGCCTGGTCTGTAATGACCTTTGGGATCCACTCAAAGTGTTTGATTACCTGCGTGTCCAGTACACTGTCTAGGCTACGACCTGTCATTAATAGCAGCCCGACCACACACTTAAGCCATTGACGTAGAGGGGGGGTCCTTTGCTCCAATTGCTGCATTAACTGATGAAGGTCAAATGCACTTAACTGCTCCCAGCGCCCTGGTAGCAGTTGAGCGGCTTTATCTTGAAATATTTGCTGGCTGCGTGCGCGAAATACGGCCTGTAAAGAGCTATCACCCTCCGCCGCTTTGATAGGGGCGTCATTCTGGGTCAGCTCAGCGGCCGGACTTTCTTCCACGATAGATAACCCGGAGGTACGCAGTGTGTCTTTCGTTTTTTCGTCTATATCGGGTGGTAGGGTGATAGCTGAAATGGCTGTCTCGTTCCAGCTTTCATCAGGATCATCATCGAAGCGACGCTTGCGTTGTGTCGATTCATCAGAGCCTGTTTCCTGATAGCCTTGGCGTGGTTGACGGCTATTAAGCGCATAGGCAAGGAAACGTCCTAACTCCTTGATATAGCTTTCTTGCTGTTTTTTTTCTCCGTCTGCTTGGTACCTATCACACCATTTAAGCAGTTGCTCTGTCGGCCGATCGAAAGGGGTCAGTAATTCCAGCCACTCAGCATCAATACGCCTTGCGACTTTGCAAGCAGCCTCTAGGTTTTTGAGGTAAGTCGTCTGCGTGAGGCGTTTTTTACGCTGCTCAGTAAAACCTTGGTTGGCTTCAAGGTCTTGTATGTCGTTGCGCCAGTGAAGTGCCGCATTGATGATGTGCGCCAGTAAATGCAGACGATCATTAAGCCCTGCTATATCGCTTTGCGTTTTAGCCAGTTTATATAAAGCGCCATGGATGGGGTGAGTGCCGTGGATGCCTTTCTCTTTCTGGTTCGGCAATGACTTCAGTACTAACTGTTCACTCGTTATGGCTTCTGCTAGTCCAGAAAGTGCCGGTGATTCCCATGCGTCGTCTTCAATGCTGGCCAATTTTTCAATGGTGTGTACCAGTACAGGCTGAATCGTCTCGATAGCAAAGTAGCCATCGCGGGGTTGAAGGACATCCTCAAGAAGAGCGGTGAGTTGTGCATTACCTTCCATAAATTTAAAGTCCTTAAACGACCCGTCGATTGATGTTAAGGGCCTCACAGAAAGAAGTCTTACTGTTAAAATTTTCAGACAGGCTTATTAACGCTTGGGGGTCAGAAGAGGCTAAGCATTCCCATAACGACATGATGTAGGGAGAGAGATCTTTTGGAGAAAGCGCATGGCACGTTTCTGCGGAAAGTGCTAAAGAAAGTGCTAAGGCCTCTGTATTCTTACTGAGCGGTGCTTCAACTAAAGTGACTCGAATTTTTTCACTTCCAGAGAGGCAGCGTTGGGCAAGATATAAAGGGAACAGGTTGGCAATGCATACGAGAGGAGTGCCGTCCTTACCCATTTTATTCTCATAAACGACCGGAGGGTGCTGAAGTATATAGATTTTTATGGCCTCTTGAGACATGCATTGCACATCCCGTAAGAGCGATGAACGAGCTAGAAATACGCGAAGCACAGGGGCAGATAAATGATGGCTGATTTTAATACGAGATAGTGAAACCCTTCTTGATCCTCGATCATTTAGCATTAAAACACCTGTTTGATATTTGGGGTAAGCCTTGCCTGCAAGATAGCCGACTGACTATGAAGTGTATTTAATCCACCCTTTTATCACGTTTTCTTATAACCGTAACCCCTGGACTAAGAAATCATGGAAAGCTTTAAAGTGAGAAGGGCCGCTTTAGTGATCATGTTAAATATGTAGAAATTTGAATGATATTTATTAGCGTTATTTAAATAAAAATGTTGCCAATTTGAATTATTTTTATATAAACCGCTTCTACTCAACAAGATCGGTAGAATGGCTAGGGGCTACTGCTTCAAGTTATCAGCATTTCCAATGGCGGAATCCAACATGCTTCGAGCGATGAGCTCACGAGCATAGCTGGATGACTGAAGCCCTGGGACACCGCCTATTTAGCTACATTGATAATGCATGTAGTTACAGGTCAAGAGTGGCAGCAGGAAAAAAGGAAAGGTATCGGAGGAACAAACTGACAGCCTGGGTAATCACCCATACGAGCCACAACGTCGCATGCAGCTTATCAGTAAAACTCTTGAGCGGGAGTAGAAGCGTTTGTACACATTGCTGGTAATGGCGGATGCATTAGTGCTTTTAAATCAGTTGTCACAGCACTCAATGCGGAAGAGTGGTTGTCTTCTGACGCTTAAAAAACAGCATATGGCTGCAACAATGAGCGATAGCCTGGTTAGGCATATCCGCCTTGACGAATGTGAGCGATATAAGCCGTAACCTCGTCAGCTTTTCCCCGAGCTATCAGTTGCTCGGCTGTTAGTCCACCGAGGGCAGCAATGGGGTATGTTTGATACCACGCCCAGGCGGCTGCCCGGGAGCCTGCCCAAGGCTCGATTTGGGTCAATATAGCTTGAATCAACATTTCTCGATCATGCCTTTCATTTTGTCGATCGCGGTATCTGGCCCAAACAATGCCGCCCCCAAACATAAGAAGAGCGGCAAAAAGAATGCCGAGAGGGAGGAGAGTAGCCAAGGCATCAGGTGATAGGGATGGCATGCATAGACTCCTCTTCGATGTTTAGGGCGAGCCTTATGATTAGACGAGGCACGAAACCTGGTGGCTCCCATTAAGACCGATAGGTCTCAGGTGATGTTCTCTAAGCTAGCGCTAGACGTGTTTCTTCGCCATTACCGAATGCTATGAGCGTATCATATCTGCCCATCGAATAGCCTCAGGTGGGGCTGACTGTGGTGGTTCAATAAAACCGGACACCTACGTAGGTGGTGATATTGTCACCCTAAGCGAGGTGTCTGGCACCAAGAAACGACGTGCTTTTTCGCCTGAATTTAAGCAGGAAACTGCTAGCCTAGTGCTGGCAAGGATATAGCTATTGTCCTTTCCCCCAAAGCTAACACCAAGAACTAAGTAAGATTTTCAACTCACATTGGTTAACGGAGATCTCACTTTGAACAAAACACGCTATACCGCAGAGCATTGGCGCTATTAAGGAGCATAAGGCAGGTGCGAAGGTGAACGTCCTGTGCCCACGCTGGGCATTTACAACGGCATCTTCTATAACTGATGCAGCAAATACGACGACCCTGAAGCCTGAGGAGTAATATTTACGCTCATTCGATGAATCCAGGATCAAAGACCGCCTGATGCCTGGCCATTGGGTTTAAAATCACCGGGAGGGAGGCCTCATCATTAGTGCCAACAACCGTTCTGCTGTCGGTACGTTGGTAAAGCGAACCACGCGTCTGGCGATCCAGGCGAAAGTGGATGGCACCAAAGCCATAGCAGCGGCTGTTGGCTTCTGCGACAAACTCAGTGAAGTGCCGCGCTCCCTGCGCATGTCCATGACCTATGACCAGGGCAAAGAGATGATGAAGCATGCCGAAACCACCCAGAAGATGGGTAAAGCGATCTCTTTGCCGACCCGCATAGCCCATGGCAGCGGGGTTGCAATGATAACACCAACGGGCTGTTGAGACAGTACCTGCCGAAGGGCACGAACCTGTCGGTCTTCAGCCAGGAAGAGCTCGTCGAAATCGCCGATTCACTCAATATACGTCAACGCAAGATGCTGGGCTGGCGCACGCCGCTGGAAGTATACGTCGAGGTGCTCAAGAAATCCGTCGCTGGTCCGAGCACTCTTGAATAGCTTTGCGCTTGGAGCTTGAGATCGCCGATATAGCCTCTGCTGATAAATACAGGTTCACTTCTAATTAGGCAGCGTATATTATAAGAAGTTAACTGCTTTAATTGAATCAGAATCATGTAGATAAAGACATGGAATCAGTGTTAAGTGATTACATCAAGAAAGAAAAGATGTTAAAGCAGCTTCAGGAAGAACTGAATGCGCTTGGAAATACTAGTGAGTTGAAGAAGGAACTTGAATTTAAAGAAAAGCTACAAGTACTCATGACAGAGCACGGCAAGCTAGCCCGTGACGTATGCGAAATGCTAGACCCATCATATCGCTTCACTTCAGTTAAGGGCGCTAAGGCTAGCATTGCAGACGGCCGTAAAAAACGTCCTTTAAAGGTTTATAAAAATCCAAATACTGGTCAGGTGGTTGAAACTCGCGGTGGCAACCATAAAGTCATTCAAGAGTGGAAGGCTAAATTTGGTAATGAAGAGGTTGTTGGTTGGGTCGTAGAAGAAACTGTATAATAGACGTCTGGTTTTTTATGATAATACGGTTAGCACAATAATACGCCACTTATGTTCCTCTCTGAGTTTACTCAGTGAGCGACTAATTATGTAAGAATTGTAAGGCAGGTTTGCAATGTTATTCCTTAGGTCAACAGACACATTGTTACGCTTATGTTTCTTTACCAGCTAAGGGCGATAATTTAGCTCTTTATGGTTGAGTGTGCAATTTAGCCTCGATATTGAGCCATAGTGTAGGCTTTTCGTCAAAGGACGCCTGAGCATTCTCAGGTACAAAAAACCGTGAAAGTCTAGACACCGTGCTAGCCGATATAGTGGATCTCGCTAACTAGACCTGTATGAGTGGTCCTCAGATCGCTAATTGAACCAACATTAGCTACGGCTGGGGTTCAATTTAGTCTTTGTAGTTCGATAAACGCTATCTAAGTGGGACAGCATGGCGCGCTCTGAGGCATCAGGGTCACCGCGCATGAGGGCATCAACGATGTGCTGGTGCTCTTGGTAGCTACGCTCTATAGCGCCTGGCTCCAGCATCACCTGGCGGCGGATGTTGAGTCCAAAGGCGTAAAGCTCTTCGGCATAGCGCAGTAGGATCTCATTGTTGGCGTACTCTGATATAAGTTTATGGAAGTTTTGGTCGGAGAGCTGAAAATGGACGGGGGCGTCGAATAGTTTTCCCTGCGCTTCAAGCAGTCGCTTCAGTCCGTCGATACCTTTAGCATCAATATTGATGGCGGCACGCCTAGCAATGGCGGCCTCTACCACTATACGACCCTCGAAAACACTGTCCACATCGAAGTGATTCATCTCAGGCATAGCGGCGTCAGAATGGGCAGAGCTGAATAGCGCCATAGCTTTATCGTCAGCGCAGATGCGCGTCTTGCTACCATGAGAGACGCTGATTAGGCCGTGGGCGGTGAGCTGGGAGAGCCCCCCGCGTACGGTCTCTCTGCTAACACCAAATAGCTGAGCCAGCTCACGCTCGCTGGGCAGTTCGTCTCCATCCCGTAACAGGCCAGTAAGAATCATGTCGGTCAGCTTGTCAGCCAAGATTTCTTTCTTGGTTCGGTTCTTAAGCGTTTTCTCGAAGGCGAATGCCGAGTTGTTCATGGCCACACTCCTATTACAACTGGTCTATATGCTAGACCAAGATTTCGACAAATACCATATGCTTCCTTAACTACTTTCGACAAAGGTATCAATTCTTTATTAATGGCTTGACGAAATGCCATAGCGGGTTTAGGTTTTGTCATTACTGGTCTGCTTGACCTACCAGCAGTCCAGAGAGCTACTATCAATTACAATAAGGAGCACATCATGCTTAAGAAACTACTGGGGCTTTCTGCCCTCGCGCTGGCTATTACTAGCACTCATGCACAGGCCGACAAGATTGTCTTTGCTATCGGTGGGTCACCAAATAGCCTGCAGGGGCAAACAGCTCAAGAATTCAGCAAACGCCTGCAGGAAAGTCTTGGCGACACTCATCAGGTGGAGTACTACCATAGTGGTCAACTAGGTGATGAGCGACAGCTCATTCAGAAATTGCGACTGGGCACCGTTGACTTGGCTGCTATCTCCTCAATCATGTCTTCCGTATCCCCCGAATTCGCCCTTTTCGATATGCCGTTTTTGGTCAAGGATCGTGAGCATCTTCAGCGTATAGATAAAGAAATCATTATGCAGGATCTGGCTGAGAGTGCTGATACTAGAGGACTGAACGTAATATCCACTTGGGAGAACGGCTTTCGCCATATCACTAATAATGAACGTCCCATCAATGTACCGTCTGACCTCGAAGGTCTGAAGATCCGCACCCCGCAGAGCGAGTGGCGCACGGTTATGTTTGACACTTGGGGTGCCAACCCAACCCCGATGGCATTTTCCGAAGTATTTGTTGGACTACAGACCGGTGTTGTCGATGGACAGGAAAACCCGCTCAGTAATATCAATGGAGCAAAATTTCAGGAAGTCCAGGACTATCTCTCTCTTTCCAATCACGTTTACTCACCGATCTGGCTAACCGCGGGTAAGGATGGCTGGCAGAAGCTGCCTGAAGACGTGCGTAACGCTATATCAGAAGTTGCCGCCGAAACCCAGGGCTGGGCATTGGCAAAAGGAGAAGAGCTTGACGGCTCTCTGCTCGAAGTTATGCGCGGCGAAGGTATAGAAGTCAATCGCGTCGATAGAAATGCATTCGTCGAAGCCAGCAACCCAGTCTATGAGCAATTTGCCGAGCAAGTAGAAGGTGGTCAAGAACTCGTCGACCGTGCCATGGCACTGGCCGAGGAATAAACCTAGCATGCCATTTTTTTGGGCGCCATCAAGGCGCCCTTCTTCGAAAAATTATAGGGGATCCACGTCATGAGTACGCTGGCTCGTGTAAATCTTTTGCTGGAAAGATTGTTGGAGGTGCTGACTGTGTTCTTGCTTCTGGCGTTGACGACCATCGTTATCGCTGCAGTGGGCTTTCGCATGATGGGCAACTCGTTTTCATGGTACGACGAAGTCGCTTCTATTGGGCTTGCATGGCTGAGCTTCTATGGCGCCAATCTTGCAGCGTTGAAACGCTCACATATGGGATTTCCGGGTCTGGTCAGTCGAGCTCCCACCTCCATACGAGCGACGTTATTTATCGTATCGGAAGTCACCGTGATCAGCTTTTTTATGATTATTGCCTACTACGGCTATCAGGTTCTCGAGATTCTCGCCTGGGACAGCCTTGTTACATTACCTACTATCGGCCTGAATATTACCCAGTCAGTTATCCCGATTAGTGCAGTGCTGTTTATTCTTTGCGAACTGCTTAGCATGCCTATGGCTTGGAGAAAAATGCACAGTGGCCTGAACAGCGAGTCGGAAGAAATCGAAGCAGCCATAAGACAAGCCGAAGAAGATCTCAAGGAGCACCGCGCATGACTCTTCTGATCATCATAATCGCACTCTTCGCCCTGGTATTAATCAATGTTCCTATCGCTGTTGCCATTGGCGTGGTTGGGGTCGTTGGTGTCTACCTGAACATGGGTGCCGAAGCTTTGGTTAATGTGCCACTAACGTTGTATAACGGTGCCACCAAGTTTCCTTTAATTGCCATTCCCCTGTTTATATTCGCCGGGGCCCTGATGAATACTTCAGGTATCTCCATACGTCTGATCAACCTAGTTACCGCCATCGTTGGTTTCGTGCGAGGTGGGCTGGCGATGGTCAACGTAGGGGTCTCACTGTTCTTCGCCGAAATCTCAGGCTCAGCAGTTGCCGACGTAGCAGCAACGGGCTCGGTACTCATTCCAGAGATGAAGCGACGCAATTACAACGCCAATTTCTCAGCTGCTATCACTTCCTCCTCAGCTTCGCTGGCGATAATCATTCCACCTTCGCTGTCGATGATCCTGTATGGAGCCATTGCTGACACCTCCATCGTTAAACTCTTTGTCGCAGGCATTGTACCGGGGCTACTCGGCGCTGCCGGTCTGGCTGGGGCCTGCTACTACTATGCGGTGAAGTATGACCTTCCACGAGAAGACTCTTTCTCACTCAGCACTCTAAGAAAAGCATTCAAAGAAGCATTTTGGGCACTCCTGCTGCCGGTAATAATCTTAGGTGGGATCTTCGGTGGTTTTGTCACCGCAACTGAAGGTGCAGGGATCGCCGTGCTGGCCGCTCTATTGATCGGAGGGCTTGTCTACCGCGAATTGAACATCAAGATACTTTATCGCGCTGTGATTGAAGGTGTCATTCAGACTGCTGTCGTCATGCTTCTGGTTGCCACTTCTGCAGTGCTCGGCCTCTTCTTGACCGAGATGCAACTACCTCAGCAGTTGGCTAGCGAAATCACAGCCATTACCGAGAACCCTATTCTGGTACTCGCACTGCTGAACATTTTGTTACTACTGCTAGGCATGTTCTTGCATGGAGCTGCTGCCATCATTTTGGTAGTCCCTATCGTAATGCCTTTGGTGTATCAGATAGGTATTGACCCAATCCACTTCGGTCTGATCCTTACTCTCAACCTAGCTATCGGCCAGCAGACACCACCGGTTGCCTCGGTATTGGCGACGTCCTGCTCTATCGCAAAAACTGACATGTGGGAAACTACAAAGGTCAACCTGCCGATGATTCTGGTGCTGTTCGTTGTGCTAATGCTAGTTACCTATGTTCCTGCTATTCCTATGACCCTCGTCAACTACTTCTATTAAGTTGGAGTCCAAGATGAAAGATTCACAGCCACTCATCGCTGTCACTCTTGGTGATCCGGCCGGTATCGGCCCCGAGTTGATCGCCAAGCTGTTCTCTGAAACATCGCTTTTTGCCAATATCCATACCGTGCTGGTCGGTGACCGCTGGCTCTGGGAGGAGGGCCAACGGATAGCTGGTCAGTCTCATGACCTTCCAGAAGTTCAAAGCTTTACTGAAGCTCGAAAGTACGATGAACCGGTCTTTTTGCCGATCGACAGTGTGTCCAAAGGCACGGTCGGCTATGCCGAAGAGACCGCAGCAAGCGGTGCCTCCGTACTGTCAATCCTAACGCACTGCCTAGATGCCGCCCAGGATGGCGTAGTGGATGCCATTTGTTTCGCCCCACTTAATAAGTTCTCAATGAAGAAGGGTGGATTAGAACATGAAGACGAGCTGCACTTCTTTGCGAAGAAACTAGGGGTAAAGGGCTATGTCTGTGAGTTCAATACGCTCGGCGATCTATGGACCTCGCGCATTTCCTCTCATATTCCCCTAAAGGATGCGGCCGGCTATGTAACCCAAGAGCGTATTGTCGACGCCAGTCGTCTGATTTATGACTCACTGAAGCTGGCTGGTAACGATTCACCACGTGTAGCCGTGGCGGCTTTTAACCCCCATGCCGGAGAAGGCGGCACTTGTGGACGCGAGGAGATTGAAGTAATCGAGCCCGCAGTTGAAGAATGTAAAGCTCAGGGCTATCCCGTCGATGGCCCTTTCCCCGCCGATACCATCTTTATCAAAGCCAAAGAGGGCGAATACGACGCCATCGTCACGATGTATCACGACCAGGGACAAATCGCCATCAAACTGCTTGGCTTCAAGCAGGGCGTCACTGTCCAGGGCGGTCTGCCGATCCCGATTACAACCCCTGCTCATGGCACCGCTTTCGATATTGCTGGACAGGGCAAAGCCGACGTGAACCCAACACGTAACGCTTTCCTCATCGCGTGCCGGATGGGCGGGAAACTGAGACAAAATCGTCTCAAGACCACCACCAGCACCTAAATATCCTCATAAATACAAAGGAAACCCTACCAATGAAAATTACCAAGGTCAGAGCACGTGTCTTCGAGTGGAAAGGGCACACCGTTCCAGCCCAAGCCCACTTCTGCTCTAACGCTATGGATGAGCTGTGGGACAAGAGCGATTCAATGGGCACTTTCCGCTTCCACGGCTGGACCGCCGTAGAAATTGAAACCGATACTGGCTTGGTCGGCCTAGGCAACGTGGCGCTTGCCCCTTCCATCGCTAAGGCAATCATCGACCAGTACCTTGCGCCACTTGTGATCGGTCAAGATCCTTTCGATTACGAATACCTATGGCAACGCATGTACCGCGCCACCCACGCCTGGGGGCGTAAAGGGATTGGCATGGCGGCAATCTCGGGCGTCGATATCGCCATCTGGGACATTATGGGTAAGGCGGTAAATAAACCGGTCTTTAAACTGCTCGGCGGACGTACCAAGGAGAAAATTCCCTGCTACGCATCGAAACTCTACCGCACTGATCTTAAAAGTATGCAAGACGAAGCACAGTCTTATCTCGACCAAGGCTTTTCCGCGATGAAAATGCGCTTTGGGTACGGCCCCAAAGACGGCCCGGCTGGCATGCGCGAAAACCTTAATAGTGTCGCAGCGGTTCGAGAAGTTATTGGCGACGATATTGACCTAATGCTCGAATGCTATATGGGCTGGAACCTGGAATACGCTAAGCGCATATTACCAAAGCTGGAACGCTTTGAGCCTCGGTGGCTCGAGGAGCCCGTGCTGGCTGACGATATCGATGGCTATGCTGAACTGAATCAGCTCACCAGCATACCGATCTCTGGGGGAGAGCACGAATTCACTCATTATGGCTTTCGACAGTTGTTGGAGAGGCGCGCCATTTCGGTGATTCAGTACGATACCAACCGTGTTGGCGGCATCACTGCTGCACGCAAGATCAACGCCCTTGCCGAATCGTTCAGTGTTCCTGTAATCCCGCATGCAGGACAGATGCACAACTACCATTTGACTATGTCGACGCTGGCCTCGCCAATGTCCGAGTTCTTCCCAGTTCATGACGTTGAGATCGGCAACGAGCTCTTCTACTACCTCTTCAAAGGCGATCCCGAGCCGGTGAATGGCTTCATTGATCTCGACGACGACGTGCCAGGTCTTGGTCTGACACTCAACCACGATCATTTTGATCAGTTCAATATCACCGAATGAGGCCAAGCATGAGATTGATCCAGTGCATTCATGATGGCACCCCATACGCCGCCCTAGTCGAGAACGCCGAACAGGTTCGCTTGCTTGATACCGACACCTATACCCTGGCCCGCCGTGCCATCGCTGCGGGGCACTCGTTGACTGAAGCCATCGAAGCCGCTGCGACTGAGACCCGGCTCGAATATACTCAACTTCTCGACGAGAAACGCCTGCTGCCCCCCCTTACTCATCCAGATCCGGCTCACTGCCTAGTCACCGGCACTGGCCTCACCCACTTGGGCAGCGCGGATACGCGCTCGGCCATGCATGCCAAGACACAGGTCGCCGAGACAGAACTGACCGATTCGATGCGCATGTTCAAGTTGGGGGTCGAGGGCGGCAAGCCCCAGGACGGCACCCCCGGCGCCCAGCCGGAGTGGTTCTACAAGGGCGACGGCGCCTGCGTGGTACCGCCCGAGGCCGAGATCCCAGTGCCGCACTTCGCCGAAGATGCCGGCGAGGAGCCAGAACTGGCCGGGCTCTATGTGATCGGCGATGACGGCCACCCGTGGCGGGTGGGTTACGCCATCGGCAATGAGTTTTCCGACCATGTCACCGAGCGCTTCAACTACCTGTGGCTGGCCCACTCCAAACTGCGTGCCTGCAGCTTCGGCCCGGAACTGTTGGTAGGGGAACTACCTGCTCACCTGGAGGGGGTCAGCCGTATCGTGCGTGGCAACGAGACGGTGTGGGAGAAACCCTTCCTCACCGGTGAGGCCAACATGGCGCACAGCCTGGCCAACCTCGAGCACCATCACTTCAAATATGTCGGTTTCCGCCGGCCCGGCGACGTGCATGTGCATTTCTTCGGTACCGCCACGCTGAGCTTTGCAGATGACATTCGTACCCGCGAGGGGGATCGTTTCGAGATTAGCCTCGTCGATTTCGGCCACCCTTTGCGCAATACACTACGCTTTGAGGCGGATAGCGCCCCCATTGATGTGAAAGCACTCTAACAGTGTAGGGGGCACAAGGAGTTTAATTATGACCCTGGAAGGCAAGTTACTCATCGGCCAGGACGCCGTCAGCGGCAGTTCCAAGCCCATCAACGCCATCAACCCGGCTACCAACGAAACCCTCGAGCCCACCTATGTGGGTGGCACCATCGCCGAGGCCGAGCGTGCCTGCGAACTCGCCGAGACGGCCTTCGCCACGTATAGCGAGACTTCCCTTGAGGAGCGCGCCACATTCCTCGAGACCATCGCCAGCGAGATTGAAGGCATCGGCGATGAACTTATCGAACGCGCCATGGCCGAGTCAGGCCTGCCCAAGGCCCGCCTTGAAGGCGAGCGCGGCCGTACCTGCGGCCAGCTACGCCTGTTCGCCTCCGTGGTGCGGGCCGGCGAGTGGCTCGACGTGCGTATCGACCCGGCCATGCCGGATCGCCAACCGATGCCGCGCGCCGACCTGCGTCAGCGCCATATCGGCCTTGGTCCGGTTGCCGTGTTCGGCGCCAGCAACTTCCCGCTGGCCTTCTCGGTGGCCGGGGGCGATACCGCCTCAGCGCTGGCCGCCGGTTGCCCGGTGATCGTCAAGGGGCACTCCGCCCACCCCGGCACCTCCGAGCTGGTCGGTCGTGCCTTGCAGCGTGCGGTGAAGACTTGTGGGCAGCCGGAAGGCACCTTCTCGCTGCTGTTCGGCTCGGGCAGCGAGATCGGCCAAGCACTGGTCGCCGACCCGCGCATCCAGGCGGTGGGTTTCACCGGTTCGCGGGGAGGCGGTACAGCGTTGATGAAGACGGCGCAATCACGCTCGCAGCCGATCCCGGTGTATGCCGAGATGAGCTCGATCAACCCGGTGTTTCTGATGCCCGAGGCGCTCAAGGCACGCGGCAAGCAGATCGCCGAAGGCTTCGTCGCTTCGCTCAACATGGGTGCGGGCCAGTTCTGCACCAATCCCGGCCTGGTAGTTGCGGCCAAGGGTCCTGAGCTGGATGCCTTCATTGAGTCCGCTGCAGAGGGCGTTAAGGCGAGTGGAAGTCAGACCATGCTGACCCCAGGCATCTTTGATGCTTACGAACAAGGGGTGAAGCGGCTTTCCAATAGCGGGAAGGTACGCGAAGCGTTTCGCGGGAAAGTGGGCGAAACGCCCAACCAGTGCCAGGCCGGGCTGTTCATCACCTCAGCGACCGACTTCCTGGGCGATCCCGAACTGCAAGAAGAAGTGTTCGGCTCCACTGCACTGGTCATTGAGTGTGCCGACCAGGAAGAAATGAAGCGTGTAGCTGCCCAGCTCGAAGGTCAGCTGACCATCACCCTGCAGGTGGACAACGGCGACGTGCAAGCCGCTCAGCAGCTAATGCCTACGTTGGAGCGCAAGGCAGGGCGCATTCTCGCCAACGGCTGGCCGACCGGTGTGGAAGTGTGTCATGCCATGGTTCACGGCGGCCCCTACCCAGCAACCTCCGACAGCCGCACCACCTCGGTGGGCAGTTCGGCGATTCACCGCTTCCTGCGCCCAGTGTGCTACCAGGCTCTACCAGAAGCGCTGCTGCCTGAAGCGCTTAAGGACAGCAACCCCCTAGGCGTTTCTCAGCTGGTGAATGGCAAGCGCGAATAAATGACAAGTTTCGCTGAAATTGTGATATTCCGGTATCAATTGCTATTGCACTGATACCGGTATTTTTATGTATAGAGGATTGGGATTTCAACTAAATTCCCGAGATGCATTCCTCAGTAGTTCTCGAAACTGAGTAATGGGTTCCGCATACAGCGTATCTTTGCGTACTAGAATACCAAAAGGAGAAAGGGCACGACCTAATGATAAAGGTAACCTTTCTATCAGTCCTGCACTCAAATGATCGCGTAGAACAGTCTCTGCCATGACCATTAATGCATCGCTCTTCTGTACCAGTTGCAAGGCGGCAAAAATAGAGCTGCATTCGATTATGTCTCTTGGGGATACCAAGCCTTCAATTTCGAATTCTTTTTCTAACGCCTGACGCGCCGGTGTTTTCATCGGCTGTAGAATCCATGGCCATTTATCAAGTAGCGCTTCCAGTGGGGGAAGATTTCCCGAGCAGAGCGGGTGACCACTACGCACAACTGTAATCAAGGTTTCGTTGCCAAGAGGCTCGAAGTCGAACTGGTTATGCTGAATAGCATTAGCATAACGGGCGATAGCCAGATCAACCTTACCTTGCTCAAGTAGCTCCATCAATTGATCACTGGTCTCTCCCATTAGGCGAACCTGAAGTAGTGGGCGTAGGCGCTTCATTTCTATGATGGCGCTAGCGACTAGATCCGGTGCGGCGCCCACGATAGCGCCGACAGTCAGTTGCCCCCGCTCCCCAAGCTGATAACGGTACACCTCTTCAGCACAACGATCGAGGCGGGCCAAGGCATTATCGGCAAAAACGATCAGCATTTCTCCAACTGGAGTTGGGTGCATTCCTCGAGTGGTTCGTTCGAATAAGAGGCAGCCGAATCCTCTTTCTATCTCGCCCAGCATCCGTGTGGCTGCAGGTTGGGACATATTCATGGCTTCGGCTGACTGATGGAGGTTTCGGTGCTTGCCAAGCGTTGTAATCATCAATAAATGTTTGTAGCGCAAGCGATTGAGCAGTGCTTTAAATCCCTCCATCTTCACCATCCTGATAAATTGATACTTATAAAGTATGTGACCACCAAAGATATTAAGACACATACATTAGTCTAATAAAAATGAATATTAATTATGACTAATATGTAAAAAAGCACGGTAATATGAGGCTTTAAGACTACTGATAACGAAAAGGTATCGCAAGCGATAGGAATAGCATTGGTTCCCTCTGCTCTCTATGGGTACGGTTTTAGGTATCAATCAATTCCATTCCACAAGGTAAGTTCATGAGCGAAGTGACTATCAAGCAGGTGCGTGCCTACACCGTTCGCGGGGGAGGTGCCGACTATCACGACCAGGCCGAGGGCCACTGGATAGATTCTCAGATCGCCACGCCAATGAGTAAGTACCCCGAATACCGCATGACCCGACGCAGTTTCGGTTTGAATGTGCTGGGGACCTTAGTGGTGGAGCTGGAAGCAAGTGATGGTACGGTCGGTTTCGCGGTGACTACTGGCGGTGAGATCGGTGCTTGGATCGTCGAGAAGCATCTGGCTCGCTTTATTGAAGGTAAGTGCGTCACCGAGATCGAAAAAATCTGGGATCAGATGTTTAATGCCACCCTGTACTATGGTCGTAAAGGCGTAGTAATCAACACCATCTCCTGTGTCGACCTCGCGCTGTGGGATCTGCTTGGCAAGGTTCGCGGCGAGCCGGTACATCAATTGCTCGGGGGCCCTGTGCGTGACGAGCTTACCTTTTATGCTACAGGGGCCCGGCCTGACCTTGCCAAGCAGTTGGGATTCATCGGCGGCAAGATGCCGCTGATCCATGGGCCAGCCGAGGGCGAGGAAGGACTGACCCGTAATCTAGCACACTTGGCGGACATGCGTAGTGCCGTGGGTGATGACTTCTGGCTGATGTATGATTGCTGGATGAGTCTTGACATTAACTATGCCACGAGGCTTGCCCAGGGAGCACAAGAATTCGGCCTTAAGTGGATTGAGGAGGCCCTCCCGCCCGATGACTACTGGGGCTATGCCCAGCTCAAGCGCGATGTGCCCAAGGGTATGCTGGTCAATACTGGCGAGCATGAGGCGACGCGTTGGGGCTTTCGTCTGCTACTTGAAATGGATTGCTGCGACATCATCCAGCCGGATGTAGGCTGGTGCGGGGGAATCACCGAATTGATCAAGATTTCAGCCCTGGCGGACGCACATAACAAGCTGGTAGTGCCACATGGCTCGTCGGTCTATAGCTATCACTTCGTGATCACGCGTCATAACAGCCCCTTCGCAGAATTCCTTATGATGGCACCTCAGGCTGACAAGGTAGTGCCGATGTTCAACCCGCTGCTTCTCGACGAACCGGTGCCAGAGAACGGACGCATGCCAGCTTCTGCGCTCGACAAGCCTGGGTTTGGGGTTAGGTTAAATCCAGAATGTCAACTTTCCAGGCCATACGAACACTAAATTACTTCTTAAATCGTAGAAAGACCCATCGCAGTGGGATGTAGTAACTAAAACCTAGGAGTACACAATGAAAACAAATTACCACGCCAGTGCAAAAGTACGCTTTCAATTGAACCTTGGTATAGCAAGTGTATTACTTGCTGCTCCGTTTGGGGCTGCCATGGCAGAAACAACAATAAGTTTTGCACACCACCTTCCTACTGAATCAGAGCAGCATCTCGCTGCCGAGCGTTTTCGCGATTTAGCTAGTGAATATAGCGATGGAAACGTCAAAGTTGAAATTCTCCCAGCTGGGCAAATGGGAGGGCAGAGAGAAATAATTGAGTCTGTTGAACTAGGCACATTAGAAATGGGATATGGAGAATCTGGACTTTACGCGAATTATGTACCTGAGTTCGGACTATTGACACTTCCCTTCCTTTATCGTGACGTTGAACATTGGAATAATGTTGTCCAAGGTGAAATTGGCGATAAACTAATTGAGCAGTTGGTGGATACCTCCGGCGTCAGACCGCTTAATTGGATTTTGGCAGGCTATCGCGATACCTACTTGGCAGAAGATGTTATTGAAACACCCGAAGACTTTGAAGACTTGAAAATACGTGTGCCTGAGTCACCTGTTTTCGTCGGCACTTTTTCTTCACTTGATGCTCAGCCAACTCCCGTTCCAATGCCCGAGGTTTATACGGCCATGCAGACGGGTCTTGTAGATGCGATGGAAGGAACCCCAGAAGTTGGTTATACCTTCCGGATCTTTGAAGTCGCCGACTCTCTCTCAAAAACCCGACATATTCTCTTCGATGGTAGTTTTGCTATTAACGAAAATTTCTACAACAACCTTTCTGATAGCGATCGTGAGGCAGTGACCCGTGCCGCGATCGAAGCGGCAGAGATGCAGCGCAGCGAGTGGCCAGAGCGTGAGGAAAATTGGTTCGAAAAACTGGCAGAAGAAGGAATTGCCATTAATGAGGTTAAACAAGAGCCTTTCCAAGAGGCTTCAGCTAGCTTTCGTGAAGAGTTTGCAGCTGACATCAATGCCACTGAACTTCTAAATTCCATTGGGCAAGAATGAGATAGGGAGGAGCGTGCAAATGCGTCGTTACCTGGATCATGCATTTGCCACCTTGGGAGCCATGGTCGTCGCCATCTTTGCGGCGATCATGGTTCTGATTTTCATTCAGGTGATCAACCGTTTTCTTTTGGGGTTACCACTTTTTTGGACAGAAGAAGTGGTGAGAATGCTCCTCGTTTGGTTGGTACTGATGGGAACTCCTGTGGTGGTCTACAAGTATCAAGAAATTAAAGTGGAACTATTTCACTTTAAAAACCCTGGTCTTGAAACCTTTAGGCAAATCACCGTATCCATTTTATCCATCATATTCTGTGCAACCTTGGCGTATTGGGGATACTTATTTATGGAGCGGTCTCTTGGAACCTTGCAGCCTTCACTGGGTATATCCCGGGCATGGCTATACGCCCCAATACCCTTGGGTAGCATTCTTACGATTGTTGCTTTCCTCGTTCGGGGAAAAGAAATTCAAGAGCCGTCAGACCCAGGGAAAACAATATGATTGTTGCTTTGATGTTCTGTTTGTTTACAGCTCTTCTCGCGCTGGGTATACCGATTGCTTTTGCAATGGGACTGAGTGCAGTCGCTGTACTCATTATTGATGGGGGGGTTCCGTTACTAGTGCTCCCTCAGCGTTTCTTCAGTTCGCTAGATAGCTTTCCTCTGCTTGCCATCCCATTGTATATATTCGCTGGAAACTTGATGAACTATGGTGGCATCACGTCAGCCATTGTTGGTTTCTCACGTTCCTTAGTTGGCCATATACGTGGTGGGCTTGGCCAAGTCAATATCATGACAAGTGTTCTTTTTTCTGGAATATCGGGTTCTGCATCGGCCGATGTTGCTGCCGTTGGCGGGATGATGATACCAGCCATGAAAAAGGAGGGATATCGTCCTGAGTGGGCAGTAGTCATTACCGCAGCGTCAGCAATCCTAGGTCCCATTATTCCTCCTAGTTTACTTATGGTGATTTATGGTGCCATGACAGGATTATCCATTGGCACTCTATTTCTGGCCGGAATAATACCCGGCTTGTTCCTAGCTTTTATCATGATGATAGTAGTTTACTGGAAGGCTGATGAAATAGGCGCCCCTCGTCATACTCGAGCTAGCTTCAAAGAAACAGTCAGAGTGTTTTTAAAGGCAGCTCCAGCACTGGTTATGCCAGTGATTATCGTCGGTGGCATCCAAAGTGGCTTATTTACGCCTACTGAAGCTGGGATTGTGGCGGTCGTATATGGTCTTTGCTTTGGTTTATTTACCCATCGTCTCAACTTTAAGAAGACTTATCGCTTTGCCTATCAGTCTGCAATCACATCCGCCAGTATTTTAATTATTCTCGGTAGTGCAGCCTTATTTAGCTGGATAATTGCCCGTCAGGGCGTGCCAGCCGCTATGGCCGCTTGGCTATCTAGTGTTACTAACGAGCCAGCTATCGTCTTAATGCTCATTGTTTTAGCATTGATACTGATAGGTATGTTTGTAGAAACCATATCAGCTTTAATCCTTGTCGTGCCCATCTTAACCCCCATCGCTCAGATGTTCGGATTCGATATGATTCACTTCTCAATCGTGGTGATAGTGGCACTACTGCTTGGGTCACTGACACCACCAGTCGCGTTAATCATCTTGATGGGGTGCAAAATTGCTCAAGTTGACTATATGAAGACGATGCGACCCCTCCTACCCTTCTTCACGGTTCTAGTGATAGGGCTGTTATGCATCATGTATGTACCATTGATCACCCTTGGCTTGCCTGAATTACTTGGGGCTTTTGACTAGGTTTTCTTTAATAGGGATTAAATCATGAAAATGCCCAAGAACGAATTCATGGCAGGACTACTCAGTGAAAACGTCCAATATGGTCTGTGGGCCGGCTTTGCCACCGGCTATGCTGCAGAGATCGCAGCAACCACCGGATTCGATTGGCTCTTGATCGATGGTGAGCATGCGCCCAACACGGTGCCAGCGATTCTCGCTCAGTTGCAGGCCGTGGCGGCCTATGATTCATCGCCTGTAGTGCGAACAGTTAATCACGATCCATCACTGATCAAGCAGTTACTGGATATCGGCGCTCAAACTTTGATGGTGCCGATGGTCGAGAGCGCCGATCAGGCCGCTTCTCTGGTGCGCGCTATGCGCTATCCCCCGCATGGCATGCGTGGTGTGGGGGGAGGGCTGGTCCGCGCGACTCGTTGGGATGGAGTTGAGGACTACCTGGCACATGCACATGAGGAGCTCTGCCTAATTGTGCAGGTGGAGTCACCTCGAGGAATCGAAAATGTGGAAGCGATTGCTGCCACGCCGGGAGTGGATGCCGTTTTTGTCGGTCCAGCGGATCTCTCGGTAGGGATGGGGCACCCCGGAAATCCTGGGCACCCGAATGTCCAGGCCTCCATCGCACATGCCATCAAGGCTGTCCAGGCAGCTGGCAAACCGGTAGGCATCTTGGCTCCCGTGGAAGCCGATGCCCGCCGGTATCAATCGATGGGGTGCCAATTCATTGCCGTGGGCATTGATATCAGCCTGCTACGTCAGGCGGCCATGGCAACCATCGCGCTCTACAAGGACACAGCCTCCGCTGCATCGGTCTCGACGACCTACTAAACCACCTTCACCCATAACTATAATAGGAGTCTTATCATGAGCCATCCCATCACCTACCAGAACTACATTAATGGTGCCTTTGAGTCGGCGAGCGACCATCTTGAGGTTTTTAACCCGGCGAACCAGGCGTTACTGTCTCGGGTTCCGGAAACCGGCCGCGCTGACGTGGAACGCGCTCTTGTCTCTGCCCGTGAGGCTCAGAAAGGATGGGGTGCGCGACCCGCAGTGGAACGTGCAGCCTTTTTACATCGCTTGGCAAGCAAGTTGCGTGAAAACGTCCCCCACTTGGCCCGCGTCATTACCGAAGAGCAGGGCAAGGTCAGCGCCTTGGCGGAGGTCGAGGTCAACTTTACAGCCGACTATCTGGATTACATGGCCGAATGGGGGCGCCGGATCGAAGGTGAGATCATCGAAAGCGATCGTCCCAATGAGAATATATTTCTGTTCCGAAAGCCGCTGGGCGTCGTCGCGGGAATCTTGCCCTGGAACTTCCCGTTCTTCCTTATCGCCCGCAAGATGGCGCCAGCACTGGTGACGGGCAATTCCATCGTCATCAAGCCCAGTGAAGAGACCCCCAACAACTGCTTTGAGTTCGCTAAGATTGTCGATTCGCTGGGACTGCCGCCAGGGGTCTTCAATGTGGTCAGCGGCAGCGGGGCCACGACGGGTAATGCCCTTACCTCCAGTCCGTTGGTCGACATGATCAGTTTCACTGGCAGCGTTGCTACCGGGTCGCGGATCATGGCAAGTGCCGCTGACAACATCACTAAGCTCAATCTAGAGCTGGGCGGCAAGGCCCCGGCGATCGTGCTCGATGACGCCGATATCGACCTGGCCGTGAAGGCCATTCATGGTTCCCGCATCATCAATAGTGGCCAGGTGTGTAACTGCGCCGAGCGAGTCTACGTCCAGCGAGGTGTTGCCGATGCTTTCATTGAGAAGATGGCCAAGGCCATGGATGCAACTCGCTACGGGGATCCGCTTGCCCAGAACGATCTGGACATGGGGCCGCTGATCAATCGAGCTGGCCTCGACAAGGTGGCCCAGATGGTTGAAGCCGCCCAGGGAGAAGGGGCCGAGCTTATCACTGGCGGAAAAATCGCAGACCTTGGCGCTGGCTACCACTATCAACCTACGGTGTTGGCTGGTTGCCGCCAGGAGATGGCCATTATGCGCCAGGAAATCTTCGGTCCGGTATTGCCAATTCAGATCGTTGATGACCTAGACGAGGCTATTGGCCTGGCCAACGACTGCGAATACGGTCTCACCTCATCCGTCTATACCAGCAGTCTTAAACACACCATGAAGGCGTGCCGTGGGCTAGATTTCGGCGAAACCTACGTCAACCGTGAAAACTTCGAGGCCATGCAGGGCTTCCATGCTGGTGTACGCAAGTCGGGTATCGGTGGAGCCGATGGCAAGCACGGGCTCTACGAATACACCCATAGTCACGTGGTGTATCTAGAGACTTAAATACTAAAGAGAAGTTAAAAAAGCGGTTTATTTCGGGCCGCAGTCAAACCTTTCGGAAGTCCGTACCTTTCGGGGAGTATAGGCGAATCAGTCCGGTGGTGTTTACATTGGTGCCAAGCTGTCATGATCGGTACGGGTCGCAAAAAAGGTCGTTGCCGAGACGGCCTTGGCAGCATGAGCCGTTCTACGGTGCAATGAGCAACTTCAACGCCCTCACGGCGGAGTTGCCGCCAAACCTTACGAGCACCGTAGACGCAGAAGTTTTCCTCCCAAACCCGCTGAATCTCAGACGTAAAAAACGCATCTGCCTATATCGACCTGACCGTCGTTCAGGATCGGCTTCAAGTGCCTTGTGGTGGTAATACGTCGATGGGACGATTGGCAGCTGGCTACAAATCGACTCGACCCTAAACTGAGCACGATGCTCGTCGATAAATGACACCATCAATTGGGTTTGCGGTCGAGCTCCGCCTGGGCGAAAAAAGCAGCCGCCTTACTGAGAATTTCATTGGCGCTCTTCAATTCGGAGTTTTAACGCTCTAGCTGCTTGAGTCGCTCACGTTCAGAAAGGTTAATCGAGCTGTCTTCCTGAGAGACTTTTGTGCGTTTGCACCAAGCGCTCAAAGTCTCCGGTGTACAGCCGAACTTGTTGGCAATGGAACAGATCGCCGCCCACTTGGACGGGTATTCGCTTTGCTGTTCAATGACTAATCGAACAGCTCGCTCCCCGACTTCTGGGGAATATCGTTTTGGTGAGTTCATAACTCCACCCTCTCAAGATATGGAGTCTCCGGTAAAGCCGGGGCGGTTCACTTCGTGGCGGTGAAGGAGACTTTATCGGTACTTGCAGGCTACCTCTTCCAGTAGGCAGTCATCGGCGAAATTGCCCCTAAGATCGGCGTAATTTATCAAATAACTACACCTAGTCAGTTATTGGATAGGAACGGTAAGGTCTTTTTCAACTGCCCAGGCGCGTGGCTTTTGAGGCCATCACAAAAAAGTGGCGTAATACGGTTAGGTCAAATGTGTCAATGTAAGGGCGCTTACGAGCATACTCCATTAGTTATGCGCGAGTTACCCCGTAATTCAAGTGCGAGGTAACTCTTGTATAACTGATGAGATTAGCTTGAGTTTTTATTAGCCTTTTTAAATTACTCTTCATATACTTTTTGTTTCACTTGGTTACTAAGTGGTAGCGTAAAAGGTAGCCTCAGAGCGGCTGGCATAGAGATTGACGGGAATAAATCGGGCAAGCAAACCCGAAGCCACTTCAATAATAAGCAATATGTATAAACGCAGTGATTTGTGAAGCCATGACGCAAAAATTAAAAATTAAGTAGAGGAGGGGGTAGCAATGATTAACCACTTTGAACAGCAACAGGGTCATTTTGAGCGAATTTTGGCGTTACTTGAAAATATTCGTCGATATGAAGGCGGCAAAATAAATCCCGTGACCAGCGCATTAATTGAGGAAGCACTTTCTGAAGCCACATTAGGCAGTGAAAATGCGCAGCGAGTGTTAGACAGCACTGCCGAAAAAGCAGCTTAATTTAGAAAGCCCCGTACCGGGGGCAACGGCACCTAGGTATGTCATCGAATCTGAGGAGATCACGAGACAATTCTCTATTGCCCAGCGCTGCCGAACTGGCTGTAAGATTACGGCTTGGTCAGACGATAATCTGTTATTGAGACCTTTTTATGTTTCTTCTTGTCGCTTGTCTCTTATGACTCAATGGCGGCAAAGCTCTTCTGATCCGTCCAGCTTTCTGGTGCTAGTAGGCAAAACCGGGGTTGGTATTAGGTATAAATTTCATGTTCGATGGCGGTTGCCACAAACTGGTTTAGACTCTGCCCCCTAGCAGTAGCAGCATCTACTGCATGCTCGTGAATTTCAGCAGGCAGGCGAACCTGGAACTTGCCCGAATAGGACTTGGATGGCTGAATACCGAGGCGCTCGCACTCTTCAAGAAAAATGCGGAGGGATACCCGGCCTTCCTTGCGAAGATCGGAGACACTGTCGGCGTAGAAATCGGCGCCGCCGTTAAGTCCGACGAACTCTCCGCGAAACATTTCAACCTCTGGATCGTATTGAATCACGGCGCGATAGCCGTCGATAGCCATGATGTTGTTCATGGGGCTTCTCCATTCTCTTCTAACCACTTACGGATACTGGCAACGGCACCCTTGTCTGTATCTGGCGATGGGTGCGGACGGTGAAATACGCGCACTTCGCCGAACAGCACAACTGCGATGCGCGAGCCTTCGCGCTCATTAACCCCAGCACCAAGCGCCACGAACAGAGATTCTATGTCACTCCATGCGATGGTGTCTGAAACAGGACGACTAAAGATGGCGGCCAGTGTTTTCGCGTGCTTGCGTTTCAACTTCATTTAGTACTGCTTTTTGGTACTATGAGCTTATTGGAAGAATCTTAGTCGTCACTCAGCATTGCATCAAGTTCTACGCACTGGGTTGAGCTGCAAAGATGGCGTAGAATTTGCTGCCATCTGGATTGAATCGCCCCAGGTTTCGTAGACACCTCCAGGCCTTATACCCTGGGTTCCTTGAATAACCGCAGCGCTTTGGATCACACAGTAGAGGAAGGAGGGCCAGCGCCGGTACCCTCCAATAATCGCTCTGCCGTCGGCACACTAGCCGACCGCAGAGCGATTAAAAATGGTAATAAAGCAGGGTGGTACGACGGTCATTGTGGCGGCAGTGGGATTTAGCGAAAGGCTAAACGAGATCCAGAGGATGCAGCGGCTATACAAGGCCTACGATAATGGGTGAGGGATGTTTAAACACGCCGAGATTACTTAGCGAATTGGTACTGCCATTTACCCCGCTGTTCCCCATAGTCCCTGGCAGCGCGGATCCAATGAAAATAACAATGAGCTTTTTCGCCAATGCATGCCTTTTGGCGTGTTCCCAAAGGGTGCTCGCCATGCCCTGTTCTCACATTTAAGCTAACCATTTTTTAATGACTACCGGCTTTTTAAGGGCATAATGTTGTGTATATGTATGTGCTTCGGGTCAGCTTACATCTTCCATATTGCCTGCACGGCTTCAAAGCGTCTAATGATGCCATTAATTTCATTCAAGCTAATGATGCCTCGGCGGTTACTTTACGCTGTTGGTAGGCACGCTTAATCATACGGTAGCGGGAGCGGATCTCGTCACGCTCCATGTAGCAGCCCTGCAGCCAGCGATGGCCGCTTGTGCCTTCAAAAGCGTCGCGGGCATGGAGCAGCCGTCGGTTGTCAAATATTACTAGGTCGCCCGGCTTGTAGGTGAAACGGATGGCGAATTTGGGATCGTGCAGCATTTTCTGTAGAACCATTAGCGCTTCGTAGGCAGGTTCTACGTCCTCGAAGTCGGTTTGCAACGGTCCACGCAAAAAGTCAGCTATGCGTACCTCACACAGCTCACCGCGCTCATCAATGCGAATTATCGGCGAGTACCAAACGTAATCGGTGGTCTTGGCGGTATTAGCAAAGCACCAGCGCACTCGGGTCAGGGTGGTAAAGACCTGAGGGTGACGCTCGCGGAGTGCCTCGGCCACAGCGAAGCCGTCGAGCATTACGGCCTCGCCACCTTCTACGCTGTTTTCTAAGCAATGCAGCATTTGCATACCCGGCTGGTACTCTCGGGTCGGCAGGTCGACGTGGGGGGGCAGGGCGATGGACGTGTAAGCGTTGGAGTCTGGGTTCGGTTTGGCTTTGACGTTGAATAGCATGCCAAAGTTGGTGGGCCTTACTGGACCGATGCGCCGGGCTATCACTTCGAGTGAGTCGGGCTCGGTGGGTAGGTTGCGCAGGCGTACTAACCCCTTGCCCAGGATGCTTGAAAGAGCAGGAGCGAGAATTGACTCCTCTGCCTCACTACCCGCTTCGGTGTCGAGGAGCCCTGTGGCGTCCAAGCTGTCTGGACCGTCTTCTGTGTCTCTCTTCCACGTCTTTACCGGGACTAACGGTACTTCTGGATCGCCAGTATTGTCGTAGTCGTGGGCTCGAAGCCAGCCGGGGTGGAAGCGCAAGCGCCGTCCTTCAGGAGCAAAGTCTACGCACAGTGCACCGGTTTCATCGATTTCGGCACCGGCAATCTCAGGCCAACTGGGTAAGGTAGAAAGATCGAGTATGCTTTCACGAGTCGCTGGATTAACAGTCGTCTCATCAGCGGCGTTTTCACGCAACCAGATGCTGTGGTAGCGACTCTCACGTCCGTCGCTCCAGGATACCGTCAATACGCGCGGCTTGAAGAATACCTGTTTGAGATTGGCCTCAATGGGCCAAACATCGTAGTCAGGTGTAAGAGGAAGTGCTTGGGACATTTTGGTCTCCTAGGCGATTGGTTATGTCACTTAGGATGCCTGTCAGGGAGATGTAATTCGCGGCAGGATTCGACACTAACTATGCACGATTCGACACTGCTTGCTGACGCAATTGGCTGGGTGTTGAGCCGTAGTGGAGGCGAAAGGCGCGACTGAAGCTCGAAGGGGAAGCAAAGCCACAGGCCAGACTGATGTTCATGATGCTATGTGGCGTTTCACTCAGCAGCCAGTAAGCATGATCTAGGCGCCGAGACAGGTAAGTCTGCTGAGGCGAAATCGCTAAATGACGGGCGAAGAGACGGTCGAGACGTCTCCAGGTAATACCTAGTTCGTTGGCAAGTGAACGGATGCTTAACGGTGACTCCAGGTTGTCATCCATCAAGGTGATGGCCCGTTGAAGCATTGGATCTTGGGGAATCGCTGAATCGCGCTGCCGGCTGGCTGGACGACGCCCCTGCTCGTGGATGAGCTGATCGCGCACTTGTTTGGCGAGCGCGTCACCATGTCGGCGCCGGATCAGGTCAAGACTCATATCGATGGCGGCACTGCCACCAGCACAGGAAAATCCCTCGTCGGTAACCTCGTAAATAGACTCAACGGCATCAACTCGAGGAAAGCGTGTACAGAAGTCAGATAGGCACTCCCAGTGCAGGGTCACCGTTTTATCATCGAGAAGGCCAGCGGCGGCGAGTGCGTAGCAGCCGGTATCTATGCCGCCCAGCACACAACCTTCGTAATTGCGCGCGCGTAACCAATCAATCAGTTCGTCATCAATGGCACGCTCGGGATCAAAACTTGCACAGACCGCCAGACTAGGGACTTGAGAGGTTGTGTGAAGAGAGCCGCTAGCAATCAATGTCATGCCGTTTGAGGCCACAACCGGTTCGCCGTCGCGGCTAATCAAATCCCACTCAAATAGGGGACGTCCGTCGATGCGATTGGCAATACGTAGCGGCTCAATAGCAGAGAAGAAAGCCACCATGGCAAAGCGCGGCAGGAGAAGAAATCCAATGCGCTCGGGGAGAGTGTCAGGGGGTTGGAGTCTCATAGTTGGGAAGAGAATACATGCAGCTGACGTGCTATTAAAGCATTGAGTCCAAACACGTCGGTTCGTTTAGGCATCACGATGAATTCGCTGCGCGATCAGCGTGATGCTCCTATGAATGATTGGGGAGGCCATGGATGGCAAAGGCACTTGGTGTTGGTGACGATGCAGCCTGTGCGTTAGCTCCACACCCATGGTACGGCGCGCATGATGAGACGCTCAATGCCGTGGCTGGGCCCAATTATTAAGCCTTTAAGGGGCGTGTAATGCGCTTGAGTTCAAGGTAAGCGTCCAGGCCCGAATCGCCCAGTTCGCGGCCTATGCCGCTACGCTTCATACCGCCCCAACTCCCCTGGGGCGGCGCTACTTGTTCGCTGTTGCACCAGACATTGCCCACCTCCAGGTGCCGGCCGATGGACTCTGCGCGGTCCGGATTGCCGGCCACCACCGTGGCGGCGAGGCCAAAGTTGCTGTCGTTGGCCAGGGCAATGGCTTCCGCGTCGTTGGCGACGCGGCGTGCACAAAGCACCGGACCAAAAATCTCTTCCTGCCACAGGCGGCTGGTAGTAGGCACCTCGCGGTATAGGAGCGGCGCCACAAAGAAACCATGCTCGGGCAGAGCGAGAGTGGGCGTTTCGCTGTGTAGCCCCTCCTCTTTGGCCAGGGCTAAGTAGTGCTGTACCCGGCTCTGCTGGAGGGCGCTGACCAGTGGGCCCATGTCGGTCTCCGTCGCTAGGGGGTCGCCCAGGCGCAGTTCTGACATGGCGGCGTCGATGGCCGCATATAGCTTGTCCGCCAGGCGCTCATGCACCAGTAGCCGACTGGTGGCTGAACACATCTGGCCAGCGTTATAGCAGATACCGGCCATGACCAAGTCGCGGGCAAGCTCGATATCGGCATCCTCAGTGATCAGAATCGGCGATTTGCCGCCCAGCTCCAGTGAGACCGGTCTTACCCCTTGGGCCGCGGCGCGCATCACTGCTTCACCCACCGCATTGCTGCCGGTGAAGGAGAGCTTGTCGATGCCAGGATGGTGACTCATCGGGGCCCCAATACCCTCGCCGTCACCTTGCAGTAGGTTGAATACCCCCGGTGGCAGGCCTGCCTCCATCACGATTTCTGCCAGTACTTGCTCGGGCAGCGGCGTGACCTCGGAGGGCTTGAACACCACAGTGCAGCCAGCGGCTAGCGCTGGCGCCAGTTTCCAGGCGCTGCTGACCAGCGGGAAGTTCCAGGGGGTTATCAGCCCCACCACGCCGATGGAGTCCCAGTACCGGCGCGCCTCCATGTTGGGCTGGTCGGCGTCTTCAACCGTTCCCTGGCGCTGCCCCAGTATCACGGCGGCCTCGGCATAGTAGCGGTAACAGGCGATAGCGTCGTCCAGGTCTTGGTAGGCTTCAGCCAGGGGTTTGCCGTTGTTATGACTGGAGAGCTCGGCTAGGATCCGGCGGCGGATCTCAAGCCCGCTCGCAATGGCCTCCAGATATTCGCCACGGCAGGTCTCTGGGGTGGCTCGCCAACCGGGCATGGCGCGTCGGGCCGCGGCCACGGCGGCATCGACATCCGCCGGGTCGCCGCAAGTCAGCTCAGCGATGCGTGTTTCGCGATAGGGGTCATATACCGGGCGCCGCGTTTTGCTAAGGCTCGGGACCCAGGCGTTGTCGATGAACTGTTCATTCAGTATGTGTGCTGAAGTGTGCATGTCGTCTTATCCTGTTCAGCGAATAGGCAGCCAGCGGTTTCGAGTTGGCCGCATACCGGGGAAGTTGAGCTCCACAAGGTGTAGCGCCAGGGTTAGCACCACCGTGGTGGCTATATAGATGCCGGCGATCAGCAGCAGTGGTTCGTAGACCAGGAAAGTCTCGTCGCGAATGATATTGGCTGCCTGCAGCAGATCCATCAGGGCGATGGTGGAGACCAGCGGGATCGACTTGAGCAGCAGGATCATCTCCCCGGTGAGGGTCGGCAAGCAGAGCTGGATGGCCCTGGGCAGCCACAGCCTGGTAAGTACCTGGAAACCGGAGAGGCCGAAGGCACGTCCAGCTTCAAGCTCGCCCTGCGGCACGCTCTGCATGGCGCCACGGATCACTTCGCCGGAGTAGGCCCCCACGCTGAGGATGAAGGTCAGGGCGGCGAAGAAGAAAGGGTCGCGCAGAAGTGGCCAAACGATAGTTTCGCGGATGCCTGGTACGCCTTCCATCAGGTGCCCCACGCCGTAGTAGAAGAAAAACAGCTGCACAAGCAGCGGGGTGCCACGCATCACGGTGGTGAAGGCCCAGACCAGCCAGGCGAGTGGTCGTGGGCCGCGCAGTCTGGCTAGCGCCACTAACACGGCAAGGAGCAGTCCGCCCACTGCAGAGACCAGCAGCAGCCACAGCGTATTAACGAAACCTTCCCATAGGTAGCCTAGGTAGAAGGGATCGCTCAGCCAGGAAAAGTCCATGTCAGGCCTCCGTGGGTTGGCCGCGTCGCACATGACGCTCAAGGCGCGCGAACAGCGCCGTGGAACTCAGGGTCATCAACAGGTAGATGACGCCAGCGGCGGCATAGAAGAGGAAGTAGGCGCGGCTGCTAGCGGCCGCCTGCTGAATGGTAAAAAACAATTCGTTGAAGCCGATCACGCTGATTAGGGCGGTGTCCTTGATTAGGATCAGCCACAGGTTGGACATGCCCGGTAGGGCGTTTGGCAGCATCCCTGGTAATACGATGCGATGGAAACGAGCCCAACGCGAGAAGCCAAAGGCGTCGGCGGCTTCCAACTGGCCGCGAGGTATCGCCAGGATGGCGCCGCGGAACACTTCGGTCATATAGGCCCCCTGGACGAAGGCCAACACGCCCACTGCAGTGGCGAAACCAGTGATCTGAACCGCGCCGGCCATGCCTAGATGAGCCAGTAAGGCATCCAGCGCCTGGGCACCAGCATAGTAGAGCAAGAGGATCAGCAGCAGTTCGGGCACCGCCCGAATCAATGTGGAGTAGGCGGTGGCTAGACCGCGCAAAGGCGCCCAGGGGCTGAGCTTGGCGCCGGCACCCAGCAACCCCAGCAGCAGGCCGATGGCATAGGCCAGCATGGCGATCTGCACCGTGGTCAGCGCCCCGCTAAATATGGGGCCGGCCCAGTCGCCGAGCCCCTCAGGTGACATGGCTGTCATGTTCGACTCTTTCTTCGGTCAAAAAGCGAAGCCCCCATTGCTGGTAGCGCCGGGGGGGCGATGACGAGCAGTGGTCGCTTAATCGTAGACACAGACGTCAGTAGTCAGGTACTGCTCGGAAAGGCTGGCACAGGTGCCGTCTTCGATCACCGCGCTGATGGCCTCGTTGAGGGACGTCTGCAGGGCATCGTCCTCCTGGCGCAGACCGATGCCGATACCCTCCCCATAAGCCTCATGGCGGGGAGCGGTGGCCTTGACCTCAAAGTCGTCTGCCTCGTCGCGCTCTAGGAACTGCACCATGGCAATCTCGTCAGCTAGGATTACATCCAGGCGGCCTGAAAGCAGATCATTATTGACCTGTTCCGCTTGATCGTAGAGGCGTATCTCCACGCCGCTATCGCGGAGTTCACGGCGCGCATAAGTGGCATTGGTGGTGGCGCTCTGCACGCCCATTACCAATCCGTCCAGGTCCTCGGGGATATTGATTTCCAGGTCGCTGGCGGCGACATAGGCGCCCGGCGTGAAATAGTAAGGGCGAGTAAAGTCGATGACCCGCTGGCGCTTCTCTGTGATCGACATGGAGTTCATGATCATGTCAATTCGCCCGGCGTCGAGTGAGGGAATGATGCCGCTCCACCCGGTGGGTACGATCTTGCACTCGCGCTCCATGTCCGCGCAGATGGCATGGGCGAGCTCCACTTCGAAGCCGGTCCAATCACCGCTGGCGGCCTTATAGGTGAAAGGCGGGTAAGGCTCCCCGGAGATGCCAACATTGAGGGGCGCGTCGGCCAGGGCGGTATGGCTAAGGCCAAGTGCGGTCACAGCGGTGACAAACATCATCGGGAGTTTCATGGGGTTCTCCTATCATTATAGTGTGTGGAGTGTTTAAGCTGCGGGCGCCATAAACTGGCAGCAGCGGGGGTCATCAAATACGTCTTCCGGCGTGCCCTCAGCGGCGATGCGTCCCTGGTCAAGAAAGACCAACTGGTCGGAGACCTCGCGGGCGAAGTGCATCTCGTGGGTGACCAACAGCATGGTGCGGCCCTCTTCGGCGAGACCTCGAATCACTCCCAATACCTCGTTGACCCGCTCAGGATCCAGCGCCGAGGTGGGTTCGTCGAAGAGCAGTAAACGCGGCTCCATGGCCAAAGCTCGGGCAATTGCCACCCGCTGTTGTTGCCCACCGGAGAGAAAAGCAGGATAGGCGTCGCGTCGGTCGGCCATGCCGACCCGCTCAAGATAGTGCTCGCCCAGGGCAGTGGCCTGCTTACGGGTGATCCCCTTGACCCGAATAGGGGCTTCAATAACATTGCCCAACACGGTCAAGTGGGGCCAAAGATTGAACTGTTGGAAGACCATCGCAACCTTGGCGCGCAACCGTTGCAGCTGGCGCCGATCCAGACCGGTTATGCCGCCCTGGGGATTGCGGGTGAAGCGAATCGCCTCATCCGCAATCGCCAGTTCGCCCTGGTCGGGTCTTTCCAACAGATTCATGCAGCGCAGCAAAGTGCTCTTTCCGGAACCGCTAGCGCCGATGATGGAGGTGACACTGCCTTCGGTTACCTCTAGAGAGACGCCATTGAGTACTTCAAGGTCGCCAAAATGTTTGATGAGTTGGTTGGCCACCACCGCTGGAGCGGAGGCGGAGACGGGGCGAGGTGCGAGCGGGAATGATGATGTCATAGGCAATCGGCCTCCCTAGCCGGGGTTGGTGATAGTTCGGCTCGAACGCGTTCGGCGCATGCCACCAGGCGTAGGCTGGCCGCGGCGAGGCGTGCGGCCTCAATCGTTAGACTGAGACGAACAAAGCCTGCCGCTGAAGGCCCGAAGGCTTCACCAGAGAGAACCGAGATACCCTCCTCGTCGAGTAGGCGATCAGCAAAAGCTTGAGAAGTGAGTCCCGTGGCGCGGATATCTACCATAAGGAACATCCCCGCTGGCGGACGGATAGCGGTCACCGCAGTACTGTCGGCGAGCACCTCGCATACGGCATCACGGCGTGCCCGATAGGCTTCGCGCATCGCGCTCAACTCGGTGGGTGGTGTCTGTAACGCATCGCAGGCGGCGTCTTGAATAAAATCTGGGCAGCCGTAGAGCATGCATAGCGCCAGATGGGTGAGGTGCTGAATCAGTGCTTCAGGTCCTAGTACCCAGCCCAGGCGCCAGCCGGTCATGGCGTGGGATTTGGAGAGGCTGCTGATAACCACGCTGCGCTTGGCCATGTCAGGCAGCGTAGCAGGGCAGTGGTGCTCGCCCTCAAAAATCAACTCGGCGTAGACTTCATCTGAGATCAACCACAGGTCGTGGCGTCTGCACAGCGCGGCAATGGCTTCCCAAGTATCGCCATCAATCAACTGTCCCGTGGGGTTATGGGGACTGTTAAGCAATATCGCCCTAGTGCGCGGTGTGATGGCGGTCGCCAGAGCCGCTGGGTCGAGGCGAAAGTCCTCTTCGGCCTGCAGTGGCACCTGTACGAGCTCGGCACCGGTAGCACACAGCACTGCCTCGTAGGTGACATAGCTCGGCTCGGGCACCAGCACTTCGTCGCCGGGATCTAGCAAACACTGGGCGGCGGCATAGAGTCCGCACTGGGCGCCAGCCATGACAATTATGTTATCTGGTCCTACATCAAGGCCTTGGCGATGGTAGTTGTTGGCGATGGCCTGACGCAGTGCCAGCTTGCCCTGTACATCGGGGTAGTGGGTAGCGCCACCACGCAGGCTGGCCACAGCGCTCTCGATAATCGGCGTTGGGGTGTCGAAATCCGGGTCACCCACCGAGAGTACGGTGACTTCCTCCCCAGCGGCTTGACGGGCTAGGGCGCGATAATGGATATCCCAGGCCGCAGCCCCCTCGCCTGCAATGCGGCTGGTTAGTCGTGAATAGTGCATAGAATGCCTCGCTTTCAGTAATACAGGGGCCGACTTAACGACGCGGCCTGGAATGCCTCCTCATTCCAGGCTAGCGCGAACTGCCGCTATGCCAGGCTTGCCTTCGCGGGTGGTGACACCCTCTAAGAAGGACTCTATCCGCTCAGGGTTGGCCAAGAGCCAATCACGGGCGACGGTCTCCAGTTCGCCCTCTTCAAGGCCGAAGTCGCGGATGAACTCACTCTGCTCGGCGGCGGACAGCTCGTACTGGTCCAACAGTCGAATCATGTTGGGGTTGGCTGCGTGGTAGGCACGAGCAACAATAGTGCGTACATCGCTTTGTCCATTGTTCTCGCCGAACACGCTAGCCGGATCATCCAGGATCTCCATGTCATACGCAGGTGCCATCCAATGCGGCGTCCAGCCGTAAAAAAGGATCCAGCGCTGGTCGCGCTTGGCCGCGTCTACCTCAGCCAGCATGCCTGGCGTTGAAGACTCGCGAAGATTCCACTGGTTGAGCCCGTAGGTATTTGCTTCAACGGCTTCATGAAGGTGGTCACTGACGGTAGATCCGCTTTCGATAGAGTAGATCTCCGCCCCGAAGCGTTCGCGAATCTCGGGATCGGCCAGCTGTTCGGCGTTGGTCACGCCCGCCTCATAGACATAGCCGGGGACCGCGAAGCCCATGCGTGCACCGGTGACGTTGTTGCCAAGGTCAACGATGCTTCCCGCTTCCATGGCTGCGTCGAAGCTCTGCTGTTGGGAGGGTAGCCAACCTGCCAGGAAGGCATCGCTGTCGCCACTTTGCAGCGTCTGGTAGCCCACCGTAGAACTGACCTCCAGAGCTTCAACCCGATAGCCCAAGGGCTCCGCTAACTGGGCGAGGATCTCACTTTTGACGGTTACCCCCGGCCAGGGGGGAGCCACTAGGCGCAGCTCGTCGCTGGCATCCTGTGCTGCCTGGGTGGTGAGCGGTAGTAAACCGGTGAGAGCCAAAGTGGTCAGTAGGGTGGTACTACGCATGTCAGGGTCCTTTTTTGTCGATTAATCGATCTATTATTGCTATTACAAAGCGCTCATTGCGCTCATCCATGCCGCGGCGTCTACCTCGATCAATAGCGGTGAGTCATCGTCGCCCAGTTGCGCGAGTGCCTCACCGAGGGACATGGGGTTGCCCACTGCCCGGTAGCGGCAGGTGTAAGCACTAGCCAGCCCAGCGAAGTCCGGTGCTGTCAAATCGACGCCCAACTGGGGTACCTCGTGCATGGCCATATAGCGGCGAATTTCGTCGTAGCCCTGGTTGTTCCAGATCACCACCGCTACCGGATAAGGGAGATCGCGAGCAGTGCCCAACTCGCCGAGTACAAATTGCAGACCACCGTCGCCCACCAAGGCAACCACTGGGCGTTCAGGGCAGGCTAGGGCAGCCCCGAGGGCGGCGGGCAGACCATAACCCAAGGTGCCGTAGCCAGTGGCAGAGTTAAACCAGCGACGGGGCTCGGGCAAAGAAGCCAGGAAGTTACCGGCATAAACTGGCCCGGTGGAGTCGCCTACCACAATTGCCTCGGGCAGCGTGGCTCTTAAGGTGGCATAGAGCGGTATATAGGGTGCTAACTCGGGATCTTCATTGAGCGCGAGCGCTTGGCGCACCTCGGCGGCGCGGCCGTTAGGGCCATGGCTGTTTGGTAGCGACTGCAACAGCGCGTTCATCGTCTCGCCAGCGTCGGCCACCATGGCTAAATCAGCCCCCTGGTTGCGGCCCAACTGCTGGGGGTCGATATCCACCCGGATTAACCGTCCCTCAAGTTGAAAGCCCTCGTCGAAGACTAGATCGTAGTCGGTCTCGCCCAGCTCGGTGCCCAGCGCCAAGATGACGTCTGCGTCGGCCGCTAGGCGGCGTGCGGCGGGCAGGCTCATGGTCGCACCTAGGTCGAGCGGATGGTCGAGTCCCAGTACGCCCTTAGCGTTGATGGTTGTAAGGGCAGGGGCCTGCAGCCGCTCCACCAAGGCGCGGGCGGCCTCGGGGGCAGCCACGCAACCGCCGCCTAGCAGCAACAGTGGGCGCTTCGCTTGGCTTAACCACTCGGCGGCGCGGGCAATGGCGGCGGGTGCCGGAGCTGGGGGAAACACCTTGGTCGGACGCGGCAATTGCTCAGCAACCGGGGCGACGAACAGATCGATGGGAATCTCGATGTGGACTGGTCCTGGCCGAGCGCCGCGAAAAATTGCAAAGGCGCGTGCCAAGAGTTCTGGCAGTGCTGCTGGATCGTGCAGGGTGTGGCTAAAGACGCTGACACCGGCCAAGGTTTGCTGCTGGTTGGGCAGCTCGTGAAGACGCCCCTGGCCGCGCCCCAGGGTCTCGCGACGGTTGACGCTGGAGATCACCAGCATCGGCACCGAGTCAGCTAGGGCCTGGCCCATGGCTGTGGCGATGTTGGTCATACCGGGACCGGTGATGATAAAGCAGGCTGCAGGACGGCCGCTGGCTCGGGCATAGCCGTCGGCCATAAAGCCTGCGCCCTGTTCGTGGCGTGGGGTGACGTGGCGGATTGGGCTCTCGCCCAAGGCGCGGTAGAGCTCAATCGTATGTACTCCGGGGATACCGAAGACGGTATCTACGTCGTAGGCATCCAAGAGTCGCAGCAGTAACTGGGCGCAGGTCTGACTCATCGTAGCGACTCCTCGGGCAGCGGCGTGGGGAGGCCGCCGCGAGGCGTTCGTCCCAGAACTCTCTCTACCATGGGGACGAAGTACTCCAGGGGCAGGGTGTCATAATCCGGGTCAAAGCTGGCCTGATCCCAGTGGTCGCAGAAACGCACGGTGCGCTCATAGGCCGGGTGGTCGCGATACTGCTCACGAGCGTGTGGATCTTGTCCGAAGAAATGCTGGTAGTGATAGCCCTGAAAAAGTTCATGGTTACGAATCATCCAGACATTGAGTGGATCGACGAAGGGCTCAAGGATGGCCGCGGCAATCTCTGCGTGGTTAGCTGGGGTCAGGTCGTCGCCGATATCATGGAGCAGCGCGCAGACCACCATCTCCTCATCGGCACCATCACGCAGCGCCCGGGTGGCGGTCTGTAGGCTGTGTTCATAGCGATCCACCGGATAGCCGTGGTGGTCGCCGGCCAAATTGTGTAAGTGGGCGAGTACCCGGCGCGGGGTATCGGCGACATAGTCGCGGAAGCGGGCATCAATCAGCACCCAGTCGTCCCGCTGGGCCTCGCCGAAGTAGCGAAATCGAGCTTGATTCATGCAGGTTCTCCTTGGGCCTGGGGATTGGAGAAGGGGTGACGCAATACGCGGCGGCGGCTGGTGGTACTATCGCGATCAACGTAGCCTTGGCGCATATGGCGCACGCCGCCAGCAAGCTGGAAGGCACTGCGTCCGTGCAACAGTCGATAGTTATCTATGATCAGCATCTGGCCCTGGTCGAGTTTGAGGTTCAGGGTCAGTTCTTCGCCAGTGATCAGCTGATAGAAGGCTTTGCGGGCGGCATAGTAAGCTTCCAGTTCTTCTACGGGCAGCGCAGGTATGCCTTCGGTACGGTTGGAATAACGCACCCGAACGGGGTCGCCTCGGCTGTCCAGCTCGATCAGCGGCCCCTCGCTTTCCAGATAAGTATCGGCGTCGCAATAGCGAAAGCTAGGCGTCACCCTAGTGAGGCATTCGTAGGCGCTTGGGTCGCGCTGGCGAAGCAGGTGGGCCGCCATAAAGCCATCGGCTAACGTGCTGTCGCCGCCCTCGGCGGCGTTGGCCAGGCAGTGTAGCCAAATGTAGCCTGGAATAGGGTCCCGGTAGGGGTTGTCCGTATGAGGCTCCAGACCACGCTGGGTCATGGTCAGGTCATAGGCGTTAGCCACCGATTTGACGTCGGCGATGCCGCCCCAGTTGGTGCGCCGTAGCGGCCCAACGCGGTCAATAAGCGGTTGCATACCATCCGCTTCGGCGGGTACTCCGGAGACGATCACGAAACCGTTGCGATGCAGCGCTTCCAACATCTCTAATAACGCTGAGTCGTCTTCAAGAGCAGTGGCGAAGTCCGCTTTTGGGTGTGGCGCCCCCGTGGCATCCCAGAGTTGACGGGGCAAATCGCTGGACTGTTCGTCGAACAATGCCACAAGCTCGAAAGTAGTGTGATGTCCGTCACTGAAACTCAAATTCAGTTGTCCGTCAGCGACCCCGGCAGTCTCGATGGCTAGATCGAGTGGTAGCTCAGCGGCCTCGATTAGGCGTTGACCGGTATAGGGGTCTCTGGTTTTGTCATCGGGACTGCGTTCGCGTAGCCATAGGGCGGTGTATTCGTATCTCTGGCCCTGGTGATCGAGGACTAGGCGTTGGCAATTGGCCTGAGTAATGACCTGTGTCATAGCGGCGCCTCCATAGGTTGTGTTAGGGAAACTGATTCTATGGTAACCGCCTCAATTGGCCCTGACTTGATAGTATTGGCCGCATGCTTGATTATATTAGCCATGAATGACACCACCAACGCCCCATGGCCGTATCCGCGCCCAGATTCGCCGCCCCTTCTGACACCGGAACAGGCAGAACACACCCTCAACGTGTGGCTGGTGCCGCGCTTCTCCATGCTGACCCTTTTCTGTCTACTTGAGCCGCTGCGTGTGGCCAATCGCTTCGGCCGTCACCTCTTTGCTTGGCGGTTGCTCTCCGCGCATGGCGATGCTGTGGTGGCCAGTAACGGGGTGCGCATCGACGTGGACGGAACTTTGGCGTCGCTGGAGGATGCGTCACGCCTGATGGTGGTTTCTTCTTACGAAGCGGAGGCGACGGTGAGTCCTCAGGATCGCGCCGTGCTGAGACGCATTGCCGCTCACGGTGGCTGGCTGGGTGGGCCGGATACGGCGCCCTTCATATTGGCGCGTGCGGGGGTGTTGGCCGGCCATCGTGTGGCCCTGCATTGGGAGAGCGTGCCAGCCTTTCGTCGTGAGTTTCCGATGTTAGAAATTAGCCCAACCCACTACGAGTTCGACGCTATGCGTCTGACTGGCTCCGGTGGGTCGGGGAGCATCGACATGATGCTGGCGTGGATAGAGCATGCCTATGGACCCGCCCTGGCTGATGCCGTGGGACGGCAATTGATTCACCCAAGGCCTCGCGATGACGGCGGCGATACCCCACGCCAACACTTCGGAGAACTTCCGCGCAGCGTGACGCAGACATTGGCGGTGATGGAAGCCAATCTGGTACAGGCGCTACCGATCCCAGAGGTGTGTCGCCTGGTGGGACAGTCTCAGCGGCAGCTGACACGGTTATTCCAGCGCCATTTTGACGAAACCCCTCAGCAGTGTTACCTAGGAATGAGACTGGATCGAGCGCGTCAACTACTTACCGATAGCCGCAGCCTTGTGACCGAAGCAGCTTTGGCCACTGGCTTTAGCCAGCCAGCACATTTTACCCGCGCCTACCGGAAACGCTTCGGTGAAGCGCCCAGCGCCACTGCCAATAAGCGCTAAGGTGCTGGACGAAAACTGTAACTAGAGACGCTCGATCCCTGAGGCATGCGGAAGGGTGAGCTGCTATGGTGGCTTAGTCATAGTCAGGCACCTAAAACGCGCCGCTAGTCTTGTGAAGAGGTTAGCGCCTGATCGATATCCGCCAGCAGATCGTCAATATGCTCGATGCCAATCGACAGGCGCACCATATCTGGGGTAACGCCCGCTGTTTTTAGCTCTTGGTCATTTAGCTGGCGGTGCGTGGTAGATGCCGGAATAGAGGAACAACTCTTGGCATCGCCGATATTCACCAGCCGCAGAATGAGCGACAGCGCATCATAAAAGCGTTCGCCAGCGGCTTGGCCGCCCACAATACCAAAGCTAAGAATGCCCGAGGCATGACCGTGCATATAGCGGTGCGCGAGTGCGTGGTCTGGGTGGCTCTCCAATCCTGCATAGTGCACCCACGCCACCTGGGGATGGCTTTCTAGGTGCTTCGCCACCGTCAGAGCATTAGCGCAAATACGCTCTATCCTCAGTGACAACGTTTCCAGCCCCTGCAGAAGATTCCAGGCCGCCTGAGCAGATAATGCCGCCCCCATATTGCGTAACGGTACTACCCGGGCTCGGGTAATAAATGCTGCATCGCCCACATCGCGGGTATAGCTAACGCCATGATAGGAGACATCCGGCTCGTTCAGCAGCGAGAACCGGCTGGCATGTTCAGCCCAGGGGAATTTTCCAGAATCCACAATGACTCCACCCACCGTGGTGCCGTGGCCGCCGATATACTTGGTCGCCGAATGGACGACAATATCCGCTCCATGCTCAATTGGTCGACATAAAAATGGCGTGGCGGTGGTGTTATCCACTATCACCGGCACTCCGTGACGATGGGCTGCATCGGCAAGCGCACGTAAATCGACGACGCCACCTGAGGGGTTGCCGATACTTTCGCAAAACACTGCTTTAGTGCGTGCATCAATCAGCGCTTCGATGCCCGCAATATCATCTTTATCGGCAAACCGCACCTGAATACCCTGACGCGGCAACGTGTGAGCAAACAGGTTGTAGGTACCGCCATACAGCTCGCTAATCGACACGATGTTATCGCCCGCTTCGGCGATGGTTTGAATAGCATAGGTGATGGCGGCCATCCCCGATGCTACCGCTAGGCCCGCAATGCCGCCTTCCAGTGCAGCCACTCGCTGCTCCAGAACGGCACAGGTAGGGTTCATAATGCGGGAATAGATATTTCCCTCCACTTTCAAATCAAACAGGTCCGCTGCGTGCTGCGCACTGTCAAATGAGAACGAGGTGGTCTGATGAATCGGCACCGCAACGGCATTTTGTGAATCCGGCACGTAGCCATGGTGAAGGGCGATAGTTTCAGGTTTCATAAGGGCGGCTCTTAAAGAAAAAAGTAACTCTGATCTTAGAGAAGTCTAGGTGCGTGGGCCAACGTCGTTTAGTCGGACTCACTCCTCGTAATTAATACTAATTTTGCAATCATTAAGCATTTAGCATCTCCTTCCATATTTAAAAAAACAAAAAAAATCCGCATATTCCTGCCATTGCTTTTCAATTGGAATTATGAGTAGACCTACGGCTGTGGTTGTAGATCAGTCATTAAATGATGTGTCTCATTTAATGAGATGAACTACTAAAATTGTCTTGTTATGTTCTGTCTTACATAAACAAAAAATGACACGCGATATGCCTGTAAACGGTAGCAATACTCATCAGTCCCCAACGACATTAGTTCATGCCATGCAGATATTGCAGATCACGGCGAGTGGCGGGCACCGTGGGGCCAGCATCGACAACTACCTAGACGAGCTAGATTTCAGCCGTCCAACGCTATATCGATTGCTAAAAGGGCTTAAACAGCAAGGGTTTTTGCGTTCTTCACCCATTCGCGGACGTTATTTGCTTGGTTATGAATTGTTGGTGCTTGGTGCACAAGCGGGAAATGGCGCTGGTTTGCGTGATTTAGCCCGGCCAAGATTGCTGGCTTTGGCACAACGCTGGGGAGACAGCTTTTATCTATTTGCTCGCGATGGCGTCAATGCTGTTTGCCTTGAAGTACAGAATGGCGCTTATCCTGTGGGCAGTTTCGTAAGGGCCACAGGTGGGCGTTTGCCACTAGGCGTCGGGCAAGCCTCTGTTGCCTTACTTGCCTACCTAGGCGGTGATGAACGAGACGAAATACTCAACCATAACGCTGAGCGGTTAATGGACGAATACGCAATTGCCATAGCCGATATCGAAGACGAAATTTCTCACCAACTGAAGCATGGCTATTCCCGCGGTGTGGAGGGCTCCTTGCTGCCCGAATACTGCGGCTTGGCTATTCCCATCCTCGATCATAGTGGCCACCCCCTGGGAGCCATGAGTTGTTCAATGCTCAAGTCTCGAATGACGACGGATCATAAATTGGATGTGCTCCAAGGCATGCAGGAAGAAGTTGCCACCATGGTCAATAAAGCCCATGGCCTGTTGTATTTGGATTAAATCACCATGACACAAACTACGCATCCTTCCCATCAGCGCTCTTGCGGCTGGAATGCTTGGCTACCCGAGCGCAAGGTACGGCCAGCTTTAAGTGGTCGATCAGAGGTAGATGTCGTCATCATCGGGGCGGGTTATACCGGCTTTGCGGCAGCCACCGCCTGGCGGCAGGCACGCCCCGAGGACCGCATCAAAATTCTCGAAGCCGACCGGGTCGGCGAAGGTAGCCCAGGACGTAACTCCGGTTTCATGCTGGAGATTGCCTTAGCTAACGATGCCCGACCCCAAGAGCTGGAGCGCATGGGCAAGCTGAATGCAGTGAGCCGCCGGACCATGGCGCTCCTGCGCGAGCGTGTTGAACGTTTAGGTATCGACTGCCAACTGAAGCATAGCGGCACTTACAGGGCTGCCAAGAGCGCAGTGGGTCAGCGTGCTTTGAAACAGTACGAAAGCTTTCTTGAGGCTGCAGGTCTGTCCTATCAAACCTTGAATGGCGACCAACTCGCTGAGCGAATCGGTACGAACTACTACGCGCAAGGCATTTATTCGCCGGACTGTTATCTAGTCCAGCCAGCAGCGTTAATCGTAGGTTTGGCTGATTCAATGGACGCGGGGATAGAACTGCATGAGAACTCGCCAGCAATCCAGATCGTTCCTGATGGTAGGAGGTGGCGTGTTATCACACCTGAAGGGGAGGTGGTGACAGGGCGAGTAATTCTTGCCAATAACGCCTTTTCCCGAGCCTTTGGTGCAGACCCATCACGGTTAACTGCGATCTACACCTATGCCGCAATTACCGAACCATTGGCGGAGCCGGAGCGTCAACGCATCGCCGCGGCAACTTGGGGGCTGCTACCCGCCCATCGGTTGGGCTGTACGCTGCGTACTACGGCCGATGGGCGTTTGATGATTCGCTCACGTTACAGCTATGAACGCGAAGCCGATAACGCCCGTATCGAAAACCAATTGAAAGCGAGCCTTGAGGCGCGCTATCCCGAACTCACCCCCGTGCGCTTCGATAAGGTATGGGGGGGGACCACCGGGCTGACCTATAACGGTGCTCCCCTCTGGGGTGAGATCCAGCCCGGATTGTATGTGTCTGCGGGCTGTAATGGCGGCGGTATCGTTAAAGGTACCTTCCTAGGTGATGCATTGGCGCGACACGCGCTGGGGCAGCCGGTTGAAGATATTGCATCGTTGTTTGGCAAAGCGAGCTGGATGCCACCTGATCCCATTCGCCGATTTGGTTTCTACCTGACCAGCGAAGTGGAGCGCCGTAAGGCAAAACACGAAACCTGATTCTCCAACCTTCATTATAAAAAAGAGAGATTACAATGGATCCTCAAGATCATATTGGGTTGTTGTCCATCATGCCGGCGGCATTAGCTATAGTGCTGGCATTTGTTACTCGCAATACCGTCTTCTCGCTGGCCGTTGCCTGCTTTGTGGGGGTCATTACCCTAGGCAATGGATTGATGGGCTTTCCAACACTATTAAAGGAAACCCTGGGCACCACCAGTTTCTCTTGGATACTGCTGCTGGAACTGTTCATCGGTACGGTGATCGCTTTTTTCCAGCGCACTGGGGCGATTCAGAACTTTACCGCCTGGGTGGAACGACGCGCCTTATCGCGAGTGCGGGTACAGCTGATCGCCTGGGTCATGGGCATGTTTGTTTTCTTTAGTGATTACTTTAGTCCTCTATTTGTTGGTAGTACGATGCGTGGGCTGACAGATCGATACCGAGTTTCACGCGAGAAACTCGCTTACATCGCCGACTCTACCTCGGCCCCAGTGAGCGTCATGGTTCCAATTACCGGCTGGGCGGTCTTCATTTCTGGCCTGTTGATTGGTATGGGCCCTATCGAGAATGCTGCACAGGCAATGGGCGTCTTTCTTAATGCGATACCATTTAATCTCTATGCTTGGCTCTCTGTGCTGGTAGTGGGGTTAGTGATTGTTGGGGTCATTCCGCTTTTTGGTCCTATGCGTGAAGCAGAGCGCCGGGCGCAGGAAGAGGGCAAGGTATTGCGTGACGGGGCGGAGCCGTTGGTGGGGGAAGAGCTGACTGAAATTCCTCCCTATGAAGGCGCTCGTACCAACCTTTTTTGGAATTTTTTTGCACCTGTACTGGTGGTGATCGGTGTCGCCGTGGGCACCTTCATTGTCATGGACTCGGCCAAGACCATGGAGGCTTTTCTGGCTGCTTCCGTGTTTCTAGGTATCGTGATGCGCTTGCAGGGCATTCCCTTCAACGACATCATGAAAACTTCGCTTGCCGGGATGAAGGGGGTAATGCCCGCCATCATCATCCTGGCTTTAGCCTACTCGCTGAACCAGCTTTCCAAAGACATGGGCACGGCCAACTATATCGTCGAAGCCACCGCAGGTTGGCTAACACCTGCTTTGCTTCCGGCCATGACGTTTCTTATTGCAGCTGTTATCGCCTTTTCCACCGGCACATCATGGGGCACCTTCGCGATTATGATGCCACTGGCGGTGCCGCTCGCCTTCAACTTTAGCGGCGATATGATTACTCCACTGGTTTACGCTTCTGTCGCGGCAGTGGCTGGTGGGGGTGTATTTGGTGACCACTGCTCTCCACTGTCGGATACATCTGTACTTGCCTCGACAGGCGCCGCCTCTGACCATATCGACCATATCAAAACGCAAATTCCCTTTGCGCTCGCCGTTGCTATGGTTTCCTTGGCCGCTTATTTGTTACTTGGCTTCATGCTGTAAGCGATAAGCCCTGTGACAACCGACAGAAGTCGTTATTGCAGGGCTTAAATTGGGAAGGGCATGTTTATTAATCACTAAATTGAGTAATATGCTCTACAAAGCGTCGCACCTTGGCGAGCTCCCCTAAGTGCTCTGGATAAACGAGATAATAAGCACTCTCGCTGAGCAACCTATATGGCCAAGCCAGCGTTAGTCGGCCACCTTCCAGCTCTTCATCGACGGTAAAGTGAGGGACCAACGCGACGCCACCGCCTGCCATTGCCGTTCGCACTAGCATAGGAAAAGTCTCGAAGCGAGTGCCATGATAGCTACGGTCAGTGATGATCTCTTGGTTTGCAAACCAGTGGTGCCAAGCGTCAGGTCGGGTCGAAAGATGGAGTAGAGGTAATTGAGTTAAATCAGCCACCGAATTAATGGGGTGTTGAGCCAGTAATTCTGGAGATGCAACCGCGACCATATCCTCGTCAATGAGCTTATGACACGCAAGGCTTGGCCAACTTCCATGCCCATAAAACAGTGCGATATCTATATCTTGTTGTTCAAGATCAAAATCCTTTACCCGGTCATGAAACTCCAAGCTAATGCCTGGATTGTCCGCTAGAAACGCAGGCAATTTATTAGCCAGCCAACGGCTACCGAAGCTCGGTAACGTTGCGATTTTAAGGACCTCGCTATTTCCGCTGTAGGTCATTATCGCTTGAGTCGACATTTCAATTTGAGTGAGTACTTTACGCACGTCACTTAAAAAGATGGCGCCTTCTGGGGTAAGCAGCAGGCTACGTCGCACGCGACGAAATAGCTTATGTTGCAAGGTAGTTTCGAGGTGAGCGACTTGTTTGCTGACAGCACTTTGCGTGAGGTTTAGCTCGTCCGCGGCCCGAGTAAAACTCATATGACGTGCTGCCGCTTCAAAGCACTGCATAGCCGCGGTAGATGGAAGGTTGCGTGATGCCAAACCAGGCGCTCCTGATAACCTAAAAGCCGCCCCGGAGACTAAGCGCCGGGGGGAAGCTAGGCTTTTAAAATGGTTCATTAGGCGAGCGACGCTGCTTCCTGAAATTTGTCAGGTCGGCGTGATTGGAGCCAGCCAACCAATCCCATGGCTAATAAGCCCAAGCCGCTGGTTAGCAACTCAGGAACCACCATAGCAAGCCCAGCTCCGAACAGTACCAGACGCTCCCAAAAGAGTGAATCGCGTACAAAGTAACCCAGTAGCGCGCTGCTTACTCCCATAATCCCTGCAAGTGAAAAGAACAATGCGCTTAAAAGCCCTAGCGGCGTAGGTTCAACCATTACCAGCATGGGATTATAAATGAAGGCGTAAGGAATAATGAACGCACCAATCGCCAATTTAACTGCAGTGAAACCGGTCTTCATCGGGTTGGCTTGCGCAATGCCTGCGCCGGCAAACGCTGCTAAACAAACAGGGGGCGTAATATCGGCAATAATGCCGAAATAAAAGACAAACAAATGCACCGCCATTGGCGGAAGGCCAAACTCATTAATAAGCGCCGGTGCAGCAATCGTAGCGGTGACCACATAGTTTGCCGTTGTGGGTAATCCCATGCCTAGAACAATACAGGCAATCATCGTGAATAAGAGCGCAAGTATCAAAACGCCATCAGCCAAGCTAATAATCCCGGCGGCAAATTTTGATCCCATACCTGTCATGCCTACCACGCCAGCGATAATGCCTGCGCAAGCCACAGCTGCGATCACTGGCAGTGCCACACGCGCACCTTTTTCGAAGATAACTAATATATCTTTTAATGAGGGGCGTGTTTCTTTGCGCGCCAAACTGACAGCAAAAGCACATGCTATCCCCAGTAGCGCTGCTCGTTGTGCTGTAAAACCAACGCTAATCGTCGTAATAATGACGAGCAAAGGCAACAGCATGTAGCCTTTTGACAGTATGAGCTTACGTTTGCTGGGCAGTTGATCTTTAGGCAGGCCTAGAATGCGATGGCGCTTGGCTTCGAAATGAACTCCGATAAAAATACTAGCGAAATAGAGGATGGCGGGAATCAGAGCCGAAAACATGATTTCACGGTAAGAAACGCCTACATACTCCACCATTATGAACGCCGCCGCGCCCATTAAGGGTGGCATGATTTGCCCCCCCGTAGAGGCTGAAGCTTCGACTGCTCCCGCTACCTCGGGTTTAAAACGGGCATTTTTCATCATGGGTATGGTGAAAGAGCCAGACGCTACGGTGTTGCCAATAGAGCTCCCCGAAATCATTCCCTGCAAAGAGCTTGCTATAACGGCTGCTTTGCCGGCGCCGCCGGTAAAGCGCCCGGTTAACGCAAAAGCTAAGTCATTAAAGAATCGACCTACTCCGGTATGCATCAGGACAACGCCGAAAAACAAAAACAAGAAGATAAAGCGCGCTGATATTTGCAGAGGCGTACCAAAAACGCCGCTTTCTCTGAACCATAAGTAGGGAGACACCTGCTCAAGAGAGAAGCCTGGATGAGAAAGCAAAGGGCTTGGGATTAAATTGCCAAACAGCGCATAGAGTATTGCCAACGTGGCCATGACAACGATTGGCATACCTACAGTACGGCGAGTCGCTTCTAGTACAAACAGCACGCCGAGTGCCGCAAGCGTTAGATCAAAGGCTGAATAGCCCGTGATTCTTGCACGAAGTACTTCTTCGTAAAATAGTATCTTATAGTAGGCGGCAAAGGTTGCGGCGAATGCGAGTAGTACGTCATACCACGGCACTCCATTACGCCTGCCCGCGCCGCGCGTTGCAGGGAATAGAATAAAGATCATCCCCAAAGCAATGCCTAAGTGAACAGCGCCTTGCTGCTGCGACGGTAGCGTACCAAAATAAGCGGTATAGAGATGAAAGCATGTCAGGGATACGCCCAGTAGGGTGATCAGCCATCCCCACTTACCTAGTTGTAGTGCCGAACGTATTTGTGACTCACGATCATACTTTTTTAAAAGCGTCGCTTCGTCAGGAGTTTTTTTTTATCCACGATAAAACCTCATACTTATAACGCCGCTGGCTTAGCCAGCGGCGAAAACGGAATATCAATCGGTTAGATCACTTAGGCTGTCAATGTTGGAGCGTTCACGAGTGATAATCTGAATGACTTCAGGGTAGATGTGTCCGATAAATGCGACGTTATCAATAGCACCGCTGTCGAACTCTCCGCTTCCCGCAATGGCATCTTGCGCCGGTGCGTGCACGGTCATCCCGAGATCCATATTGTTATCACGGATGCTCACTAAGTTTTCGATTGAGGCGCCAGTTTCAATATTCGTAAAATTTTGATTTTCTAGGTAGCGGTTCCAGATAGTGGCCATCTCGCCGCCCAGCGGGTAGTAAGTGCCACCTTGGCTGCCGGTGCCTAAAATAAATTCTTCTTTGGCTTCGGTATCGCCAAGCTCAGCAACAGGGTTGTCTACGGTGAGGCCTTGCTCTTCATAATACTTTTTAGCACCAGGGTGAATGGGCAAACCTTCTGAACCATTCAGTGCATTTTCAAGGGTAATAAACGAAGATTGAGAGTGCGTGTTTTCTTCAGCATGTTCATGCATTAAACGCGCTAGTTCATAACCTAGGTCTTCATCAATGGTATTTGTATTGCCAACTAAAATGGCGTAAGCAGTAATAGTACTTACGTCCTCATTTTGAAAAGCATAGCTATTAGCAGGAATAGTAAAGCGCTGATAGGCACTATTCTCTTCAATATAATCAATAGCGTCATCGCTTAAACTAATCAGGCGTGCATCGCCACTAGTAGCTTGTAGGTTCTCAATGCTACCAGAAGGTAAGCCAAGAATACCGATGGAAATATCGATGTTGCCATCTTGTACGCCATCGAGTGCAGCACCAAAACCTTCCTGGTAGGTATTGTACTTATCGCTATCAATACCGTAGGCATCAAAAAGTAGTTGGGAAACGCTTTGAGTGGTACTGGCCGGGGGGCCAATGGCGATATTTGGTTTGCTCTCGCCACCACAGCCCGCCAACAGAAGAGTAGCGCCAACGCCACATAGCACTTTAGAGGGAATGTTTTTCATATTGACTCCTGCTAATTAAGTTATTTTTAATTAAATTATGCTTAGCAATTTTCGCAATCCGACCGTCTGGGGATCAATCAGTGAAAAAGGCCGCGAAAAAGGTAGCTGGCTATTGTTCACGTATCTAGCTCGACAGACAAAAGAAATTAAGTTGCGTACGCATTCCATTTTGTCATGAAAGGTGCTTTTAAGGAATCCCTTATGTAATTAATAATCTGTGTTTTATATCAGCGCGTCCGACACCGTTTTTTCTTTTTTTAGTCTGTATGGCGTAATAGATGGCTGCAGTAAGTGGCTATGCTGAGTTGCTGTTGTTCCTGTTTCTAAATCAAGTGTCTATTTCCCATACATTCCTGCTTGGCATGTATTTGGTGTTTTTTTTCGTTTGTGATCTGCTGTATGAACCTGTTTGATAAGTGAATATACGGCAATTTCAGGAGCGTTTACGACGATGGACCTTCCCTACGTCAGCAGTGCATTAGGCATCCTTCATCCGGTTTGTATTACTAAAGGGCGTAATGCAGAGGTATGGGATGAGGCGGGGCAGCGTTATATCGACTTTATCGGTGGTATTGGTGTGCTTAACCTGGGGCATGGCCACCCAGCGGTGGTCGAGGCCGTCAAGGCGCAGGTCGATACCCTCATGCATTCAGCGTTTAATGCATTGCCTCACCGTGGCTACCTTTCTGTCGTAGAGCGCCTTGATCAGTTTGTGCCAGTTTCTTACCCGCTTGGATGCATGTTGACGAATAGTGGCGCGGAAGCGACAGAAAATGCACTGAAAGTCGCCCGTGGTGTCACTGGTCGCCAAGGCGTTATTGCCTTTGACGATGCTTTCCACGGTCGCACGTTGGCAGCACTCAATTTGAACGGCAAAGTTAAACCCTATAAAGCAGGATTAGGAGCGCTTCCAGGCCCCGTTTATCACGTACCGTTTCCTAGCCAAGATAGTGGGGTATCCGCCGAGCAGTCGCTGGCTGCGTTAGAGCGTGTTTTTGACGTAGAGATTGCCCCCAGCGAAGTGGCCTGTTTCATCGTTGAGCCTATTCAGGGAGAAGGCGGATTTCGCTTACTTTGTCCCCAGTTTGCCAAAGCGCTGCGGGCAATCTGTGATCAGTACGGCATTATATTGATTTGTGACGAAATCCAATCAGGTTTCGGACGAACCGGTATGCGCTTTGGTTTCAGTCACTTAGGCATCGAACCCGACCTACTTCTACTAGGAAAAAGTATTGCCTCAGGTCTTCCACTCGCCGCCTTAGTAGGTCGTAAAGAGTTAATGGATGCATTACCCAAAGGCGCGTTGGGAGGCACTTATTCGGGTAATGCGGTGGCCTGCGCAGCCGCATTGGCGGTGATGGATATCATGCAAGACGAGGCGCTAAGCACTTGGGGTAAGGCCCAAGAAGCGGCGATTGTTAGTGCTTGCCAGCGCTGGAAGGCAAGCGAGCGCTTCCCCATGGTGGGGGCTATGACAGGTATAGGCGCGATGCGCGGCATCGTCTTTGAAGACACTGAAAACGCAACGGGTGCGGAGCACTTAGCTAACTTGTTGGTAGCCGGTCGTGATGCCGGAGTTTTATTAATGCCCAGCGGTCGCAAGCGTAATGTCTTACGCTTATTACCACCGTTGACTACCGAACCAGAAATCATGACAGAGGGGCTAGGGCTCATCGAGCAGGCGCTGGAGACGCTCAAGGCATGATCGCAATGGTCAGTGAGGTGGCACTGCGAAGAGGGTATGTGGCGTTTCTCGAAGCCTTGCGCGGCCGCGATTTTGAAGGTGAAATCGCCCCAGATTACGCTAACCGCACAGTGCTGGCGACGGATAACTCGATCTACCAGCGCCTGCCCCAGGCGGCGGTCTATCCCAAGCATGCCGAAGATATAGAGCGCCTCACCCGGCTTGCTGCGCAGGCTACCCATCGGGGTATTGTGTTAACCCCTAGAGGCGGCGGTACCGGCACCAACGGTCAGTCGCTCACCGACGGCATCGTGGTGGATGTCTCCCGCCATATGAACCAGATCATTGAGATCGATGTGGAAGCACGACGGGTGCGCGTTCAAGCCGGAGTAATCAAGGATCAACTTAACGCTGCGCTCAAGCCTCATGGGCTGTTTTTCGCTCCGGAGCTTTCGACCTCCAACCGCGCCACTATTGGCGGCATGATCTCTACCGATGCCAGCGGCCAGGGCAGCTGCGAATACGGCAAAACCCGTGATCATGTGCTGGAGCTCGATACCATTCTGATCGGCGGAAAGCACCTGCATAGCCGTGCGTTAACGCAGGATGAAGAGCAGGCTGAGTGCCAACAGGAAGGTATTCTGGGCCGCGTGCATACCACCGCCGCCGACATTATCGACCAGCAGCGCGACTTGATTGCAGTCAAGTTCCCGCCGCTCAACCGCTGCTTGACCGGCTACGACTTGGCCCACCTGCGCGATTGCGAGGGGCAGCTCAACCTCAACAGCCTGCTGTGCGGCTCGGAAGGTTCGCTGGGCTTTTTGAACGAAGCGGTGCTGAACGTGCTGCCAATTCCCAAGCACTCCACCCTGGTCAATGTGCGCTATACCAGCTTTATGGATGCGTTGCGGGATGCCAAAGCGCTGATGGCCGCTAGCTCTTCACAAAACCAGCCGCAGGCGCTACAACCCCAGCCGCAGGCGCTGCGCCCCACTTCTATTGAAACCATCGACGACACCGTGCTACAGCTGGCCATGGAGGACTTCGTCTGGGACAGCGTGGCGGAGTTCTTCCCGGCGACCGCTAACACGGCGATTCGCGGCATTAACCTGATCGAATTTAATGACGACGATGAGAGCGCCCTCGCCGAACGAGTGCGCGCCTTTACCGAACACCTAAGCCAAGACACCACCGTAGAGCGGCTGGGTTACACCCTGGCAGAGGGGCGCAGTCAGATCCAGAAAGTCTACGGTATGCGCAAACGCTCGGTGGGTTTGCTCGGCAATGTGCAGGGCGAGAAACGGCCGATCCCGTTTGTGGAAGACACCGCCGTGCCGCCGGAGCACTTGGCGGACTTTATCGCCGAGTTCCGCGCCGACCTGGATGCCCGAGGGCTCTCCTACGGCATGTTTGGCCATGTCGACGCTGGCGTACTGCACGTGCGCCCCGCCATCGATATGAAGGATCCCGAGCAGGAAAAACTGATTCGCGCGGTGTCCGATGAAGTGGCGGTGCTGACCCAGAAATATGGCGGCCTGCTGTGGGGCGAACACGGCAAGGGCGTACGCTCCGAATATTCGCCTAAGTTCTTTGGCGAACTCTATCCCAGCCTACAGCGGGTAAAAGCCGCTTTCGACCCCTATAACCAGCTCAACCCTGGCAAGATCGCTTCGCCCGCCGAAAGCGGCGAGCTAATCGCCAAAGATAGCGACCCCGATCTGTTGAAGGTTGATGGCGTGCCCATGCGCGGCCAGTTTGACCGCGCCATCGACGAGCGTGCCTGGCAGGCCTACGACGCCGCGGTGTACTGCAACGGTAACGGCGCCTGCTACAACTACGACCTTGATGACCCCATGTGCCCTTCCTGGAAGGCGACGCGGGATCGACGCCACTCGCCCAAAGGCCGCGCCAGCTTGATCCGTGAGTGGCTGCGGCTGCAGACCCAGGCGGGGATCGACGTCGTTGAGGAGTCTCGTAAGAAGAAAGCCGAAGGCGGCTGGGGCTTTATTAAAAGCTTTCCGCTACGGGTGGCGAACACCCTAAGTCGCCAGCAGTACCACGACTACTCCCACGAAGTGTATGACGCCATGGCGGGCTGTTTGGCGTGTAAGTCCTGCGCGGGGCAGTGCCCGGTTAAGGTCAACGTCCCCCAGTTTCGTTCGCAGTTCTTGGAGGTCTACCATGGCCGCTACCTGCGCCCGATTCGCGATTACGTGATTGGCGGCACTGAATTTATGCTGCCCGCCCTGGCCAAGGCTGCGCCGCTGTATAACGCAGTGATTGGCCAGCGCTGGGTAGAGCAACTGATGCGCCGAACCTTGGGCATGAGCGATTCACCGGCGCTTTCACGAGCCAGCGTCAAAAAACAGCTCAACGCCTGGGGCGTCGCCGAGGCAACGCCGCTCTCGCTGGCCCTGTTAACCGAACAGCAGCGCGCTAACAGCGTGATTATTGTGCAGGACGCCTTCACCACCCACTTTGAAGCCAAGCTGGTGATGGACGTGGTAGAGCTACTCTCGCGTCTCAATCTACGCGTATTCGTGATGCCCTATTCGGCGAACGGCAAACCCCTCCAGGTGCAGGGCTTCTTAGGCGCCTTTGAACGCACCGCCGCCAAGCAGGCCGAGCGTCTTCGCACGCTGGCCCGTTTTGATATCCCCATGGTGGGCATCGACCCGGCGATGACGCTCACCTATCGCCAGGAGTACATCAAAGCGTTAGGCAATGAGGCGGTGCCGGAGGTGCTGATGCTGCAGGAGTGGCTGGCGACCCGTATTAACACGCTAGCGCCCAACCAGCTTAAGCTTACCGACCCAGGCTTTAAGCTGCTCTCCCATTGCACCGAGAAAACCAACGCACCAGGTAGCCCTAAAGCATGGCAGCAGGTGTTTGCGGCGTTTGGGTTAGAGCTTGAGCTGATGGCCACCGGCTGCTGTGGTATGTCAGGTACCTATGGCCACGAAACCCGCAACGCCGCCACGTCCAAAACTATCTACGCCCAGTCGTGGCAGCCCCAGGTGGAGGCAGAGGAGAACGCAGGCAAGTTGCTAGCCACGGGCTATTCCTGCCGCAGCCAGGTAAAGCGCTACTCAGCGGAAGCTCTGGCCCATCCTATTCAAGCGCTATTGGCGCTATTGAAGTCGGTATCTCATCCTTATCCCAACAATATATGTAAGAGAGGGCAACGAAATGACCCAACCGAACCAGCTTTCAACCAATGATGTTCGCGACCGTTTCTCTAAAGCTATGTCGGCCATGTATCAAGCCGAAGTGCCGCAGTACGGCACGCTGCTTGAACTTGTCGAGCGCGTTAACCAAGAAATGCTTAGCCGGCAGCCTGAACTGCATCGCCGCCTGGAAGCGCAGGGTGAATTGGCTCGTTTGAGTGTAGAGCGCCACGGGGCCATACGCGTGGGAACCGCTGCAGAGCTTTCCATGTTGCGCCGCCTGTTTGCCGTCATGGGTATGTACCCGGTCGGTTATTACGATCTTTCTGAAGCGGGAGTGCCGGTTCACTCAACCGCCTTTCGGCCCATCGAAGATGACGCGCTGGCGATGAACCCTTTTCGAGTTTTTACCTCGCTACTGCGTTTAGAACTCATTGAAAGCGATGCACTGCGCCAGCGTTCAGAAGAAATTCTGTCGAAGCGCGATATTTTTACCCCAGGGGCGCGCGAGCTTATCGAGCGTCATGAAACTCAGGGTGGATTAACCAGCGAAGAGGCCGACCAGTTCGTAAAAGAAGCCCTGGAAACCTTCCGTTGGCACCAGGATGCGACGGTCGATTTGAATACTTATCATGCGCTTCATGATGAGCACCGTTTGATTGCTGATGTGGTCTGCTTCCGTGGGCCGCATATTAATCACTTGACACCGCGCACCCTGGATATTGATGAAGTACAGCGCCGCATGCCGGATATGGGCATGAACCCTAAAGCCGTCATTGAAGGGCCGCCGCGCCGTGAGTGCCCCATTTTGCTCCGCCAAACCAGCTTTAAAGCATTAGAAGAATCAATTCGCTTTGCCGGTGATGCGCAAGGCACCCACACCGCTCGTTTTGGTGAAATTGAGCAGCGTGGTGTAGCGCTAACGCCGAAAGGTCGTGCGCTTTACGACCAGTTGCTTAATGAAGGTCGCAAGCAAACTGCAGGACTGGATAACGACGCCCACCAAACGGTTATGAAAAACGTATTTGCCAAGTTCCCGGATAACGACGAGGCAATGCGCTGTGAGGCGTTAGCGTATTTTCACTATCATCTGACTGAGAAAGGGCAGGTCGCTAAAGGTGATGGTAGTGCCGATATTAATGCGTTAATCGCACAGGGCCTGGTGGAAGCACAGCCGATTACTTATGAAGACTTTTTACCAGTCAGTGCGGCGGGTATTTTCCAGTCGAACCTGGGTGGCTCGGAGAGCGAAACTTATGCCGGGAATGCTAATCGCGATGCCTTTGAAGAAGCGCTGGGTGCTCAAGTAACAGATGAACTATCGCTCTATGCAGAACGAGAAAACGCCTCTAAAGCGAAGGTGTTAATAAGTTTAAACGGCTAATCCTTCATTTATAATCAATATGCAGCACATTCTTGTGTTGCATATTGTATTTAAATTCAGATGATTGAGTTCCGACGATGAATTGAATCATAAAAAAAGGTTCTTCGTCACTTCATGTGGATTTGGCCTGATCGAACAGGCGGCCCACCGGGCTGCCAATCAGGTAGATCATGGCGATGAAGTTAGCCTCGTTCCGATAGCCACGTGCGCGTGACCGTGCCGCCTGAAACAGGCCGTTCATCCCTTCCAGTCTTGCGTTCGTCAGTTCCGAGTGCCAGCGTCTGATCACTGCGTCGGCGTGCCGCTCAAGCGTTGCCAGGGCCTTCCCCATCGGCTTCAGTAGTGGCTTTTCAGAAACCGCCGCCTGCATGACCTTGAGGTAATTCGTGATGCGCCATCGAGCCGCTCTGGGCGTCGGTGCTTTCTGGATCCAGCGTAGCTTCTCCTTTATTACCCAGGCATCGGCAGTGGCGCTCTGATCGGCCACCAGCTCCTGGAGCGCCACCAGCTGTTTGGGTGTCAGGTTCTCGTTGTCCAGGTTCTTCATCAGTGCCCAGCGTAGCGACTTGGGGTGTCCCTGCTCGCGGCGCTCTTTCTTGCGTGCCTCGTCCAGCCGCTTGGTGAAGGTCTGCACGATATGGAACCAGTCGACCGTTACCTCGGCCTTGGGAAGGTACTCGGTCACGCCGCTGAGGAAGGCTGGCGACATGTCACAGACGACCTCGACCACATTGTCCGTATCGCCGCCATGGGCCGCCAGGAAGGCGCTGAAAGCCTTGATGGCGTCCTTGCCGCAGCCTGGCACGGCAAAGATAACCGGTTCCCGCTTGCGCTGCATATCGAGGAACACCGTGACGTAGCGATGACCGCGCCGGGACGCGGTTTCATCCACGCCGACAGTCGCCACATTGGACACGTCCAGTTCCCCCAGCATGCGGCCCACGTAGTGATGCACGATGCGCCATAGTCGTTTGTCGGAAATCTCCAGCAGCCGGGAGACGGCCAGCACCGGCATCTCCTTGACCAGTGACATGGCCGCTTGCTCGAACAGCAGCGTGAAGTCGCTGCGCGGCCGCGCCCAGGGCACCTCTATGCGTTTGATGCCATGTTCAGGACACTTCGTGCGCGGCACGCGAGCATGCAGATAACAGTGATGCTGAAAGAAGTTCAGATGCCGCCAGGTTTTGTCGGCAAAGTCATGAGCTTGGCAGGCCTTACCACATTCCGGGCAGGGATAGAGACTGCCGCGCTCCGCCTCGACATAGAGATCCAGGCGGTGGGGCGACACGGCGGTATCCAGGTGCTGGTCCTTGAGGATCCAGGGCGCTTCCAAGCCCAGGCCGAGCGTTAGAATCTGGGTGCCATTCCACACCCAACGTCGAAGAGCCATCTTTTACATGTGCCAGAAACGCTTGCCTATACGACCACGCTGGTATGGGGCATTGGTGCTATTGATGCCAGCGCTAACCTCGCTGAGCGAGAGAAATCGGGCGAGCAATTGCTGGTACAGGCGTTTAGTTCAGCGCAAGAAGAAGGCGTTCAGCATACTGAAAAGCTGCTTACTCAAGGTGATCCGGTTCGTGTCATTTTAGACACCGCTAATACCTATAACGTTGATACTATTGTGATGGGAAGTCGAGGTTTAAGTGACTTGGCTGGTGTTGTGATTGGTAGCGTCTCGCACAAGGTGAGCTATTCAGCGAAGTGCCGCGTCATTACGGTGAGTTAGTAACCCAAGCAGTATTTGCTGTTCATCATGAGCTAGCGGAGCCAGCTCTCTCTACCGCAACCTATCGGTGAAACTGCTTTTCGCGCTCGGGCTGCCAATAAATAGCGTCGATACGCAGCCGTGTTTCGGTATTATTCGGCAGCGGCCATTCGATGATGTCGCCCACTTTGAGGCCGATCAGTGCCGCGCCAATGGGCGCCATGACCGAAATGCCATCCGCTACGCTTTCCAGGGAGTGCGGATAGACCAAGGTTCGAATCATCTTAAGTCCGCGGGTGAGGTCGGTGAAGCGAACCTGGCTATTCATACTGACCACGTCATCCGGAATATCCTCGGGGTCGCAAACTTCGCCTCTTGATAGCTCTTCCTCAAGTAACTGAGCCACGGCCATGTCTTTAGCGGATGCATTGTCAATCAAGCGCTGGAGACGCTCGGCATCGAGACGATTAATAATAATGGCAGGACGTTGTCCCATAATGATGCTCCCTAGTAAGTAATTAGTTTAAACCAATAAAAAACAGCCCTTTCCAATAAAGGAAGGACTGCGTGCTTTTAAAGTATAAGCGATTTATAAAATAAAGACGATCAGGTGACACCTTGTTCAATCATAGCGTCAGCCACCTTTCTGAAGCCTGCAATGTTAGCGCCTAGTACCAAATTGGTTTTATCCCCAAACTCTTCGGCGGTGTCGGCACACTGGCGGTGAATATTAGCCATAATCTGTTTTAATTTCTGGTCGACTTTTTCCATCGACCACTGCTCCATGCTGCTATTTTGCGCCATTTCTAACTGACTGGTAGCAACGCCACCTGCATTGGCCGCCTTGCCGGGCCCATAGGCAATTTTAGCGTCTAGAAACAGGTCGACGGCCTCTTTGGTAGAAGGCATGTTGGCCCCTTCACTAATACACGTTATGCCATTAGCGAGTAGGATTTCCGCATCGCTTGCGGTCAGCTCATTCTGCGTCGCGCAGGGGAAGGCCGCATCGGCATGAATACGCCATACGGCATGCCCAGCTTGGGGGTAGTCACGTGCAGAAATGTAGTGCGCCTCGGGGTGCTCATGTAAGTAGGCTTCTAACGAGGTGCGCTGCACTTCTTTGAGCTGTTTGAGTAAGCCTAAATCAATGCCGTTTTTATCGTGAACGGTGCCCCGCGAATCGCTGCAAGTGATCGGTTTAGCGCCCAGTTCGTATAGCTTCTCAATGGTATAGATGGCTACATTGCCAGCGCCGGAAACGAGGCAAGTCTTGTCGCGCAGCTCTTCTCCGCGGGCAGCCAGCATGTTTTGTGCAAAGTACACCGCACCGTAGCCGGTGGCCTCTTTACGGCCTAGCGAGCCTCCCCAGTTAAGACCTTTGCCGGTTAGCACGCCTTCATAGTGGCCGGTAAGCCGTTTGTACTGACCAAAGAGCACGCGTACCGACCCCGATATCACCAGCTGGTACATCGCAGTGGGGGCCAATATGACGGTATAGCTCGCTCATGAACGCCTGACAAAAGCGCATGATCTCGTTATCTGATTTTCCCTTGGGGTCAAAATCGGAGCCGCCTTTCCCGCCCCCGATTGGCAAACCGGTTAACGCATTTTTAAAAATCTGTTCAAAGCCGAGAAATTTTATAGTGCCCGAGGTAACGCTGGGGTGGAAACGTAAGCCGCCCTTGTAAGGGCCAAGGGCCGAGTTGAACTGTACGCGATAACCTTTGTTGACCCGTACTTTCCCAGTATCATCTACCCAGCTTATCCGGAACATAATTTGCCGTTCGGGCTCGACTATTCGCTCAATAATGCTGTGTTGGTGATAGTAATCACTCTGCTCGATTAGCGGGCGCAGGCATTCGAGCACTTCTTCGGTGGCTTGATAAAATTCTGACTGTGCAGGGCTGCTTTTATTAAGTCGTGTCAGGGTATCGTGAACGTAGGGCATCGGAGCATATCATCATAGTTATTCAACAGAGTATTGGCTGGCCAGAGCGTTGGAATATTTAACTGGCAGCATGCTTCTGTGCATAGCCTATGCAGGTTCGGTATGGATAAATATGATGGAAAATTTAGACTAAAGCATTACTCCTGCCTACTTTTATTTTGAATTTTTAGAAAAGAAGTAAACGGTTAATAAACGGTAGCTATTAGTTGGTGGTTTCAATATTAATCGTTAGGTAATTTATTTAAATGTAAAACTGTTTAATTTCTAATGTAATTATTGTTTAGTAAAATTAATGAATATTTTGATCACATTCAAGAAAGATAGTATGAAATTATTAGGAAGAATAAGCTAGAAGATAATTTTAACAAATAGGCTAAAAACTTCAGCCATTAAAAGCGATTTTTCCAGCTAAGAGCTATTTAGTAACGTAGAGTCTTCTGAAGCAGTGCGTATTAACTGCTACATAGAAATGCGGTGGCGATTCATCTTTCCACCACATGTCCATTTGCAATAAACATGTGGTGGAAAGATGATTGATTACGAGCTCATAGCGTTTTCTGATTTCCTATTGAGTCGCCAAAACCGGGCAACGTAACACAGTCTTTAAGAACGGCAGTAGTGCATGAAATGATAATCGATCGCAGCAAGCGATGGTGAGTTAAGCGAGTAGCGGCATTTAATTCTCTGAATTTTTCCTAGGTATTCTTAAATTTATAAAGTAAATAATATAATATTTATAGATGAACATAAATAAATTGACGCATAAAAGGTAGGCTGTTTCGATAAAATGTTTGTGTTTTCATGTAAGTATTTTGTTTTTTTGTGTATATTTGAATGTTTTTTATTGCTTGGCGTATTGCTAGCCCAAGCTAGCTCCTTCGATGCCCACAGTTTCGAATTAGATATGTGTGAAACAATCATAATGCTCTTGATCGATGATGAAGACGCTCTAGATGTACGCATGTGACCCCATAGGCCCCTTCGGTGGGTACTTTGCTTCCCCCTATTTTGTTGGATTAGAAAACTTCTAAAAAAGACTGTTTATTTACTAAATAGGATTAGGTAATATATTGGCGATTCATAAAAAAGTCTTAGGCAGTAGAGAGCTGTTCTGACAAATATTGCAGCGTTCCAATAAATTACGTCTTGAAGGTTAAAAATATAGAGTTTGTAAAGGGTGAAAATTATAAAAATCTGTTGGGCTATTTGAAAAGAGTGTCTTAAAAAGGCATCGCTTAGCCAATCTATTTCTGAAAGATACATATCCTATTCTAATCATCAGTGCCAAAAAGTGCTGAATGATAAAAAATCTAGGGAACAGGCATGCAGGGCGCATTGCTACGCAGCGGTAAGAGTGAGCAGTTTTCAGCATTGGGGGAGACCGGGCAGCCAGTTTTTCGTTCGGCTCTTCAGCTTCGTGAATCCATTCGTCGTGAAGCGCGTAAGCGGCGCCAGACGCAAGAACCTGACTTCCCGCGTATGGAGCGGCATCTAGCGATTCCCCAGAGCGATCAGCAGGGCGAGCTACTGGACTGGTATAGCGGAATGGAAGGCGATGTCATTCCCTGGAGTGCCGCTAGTGAAGAAGAACGAGCGCCCGCTCGGCAGGAGTTGCGTCACTTTGAAACCTTTCTTGATAGCTTCAGCGATTCTTCGTTGGCCAAAGCAGAGGGGGCTCATAATGACCGGGGCGTACTGGCCAAATTACTTAAGCAAGTCATTCGAATTCCCGACCAGGATTATGTTTATCTCGTCAATGGCACGCCAGTGCTTACCTTTTGGGGGTTTGAGCATCCCGATGCCAAGCGTACTACCGACCCCTTACATTTCCTTTATCCGCAAGATCCAGCTGCCGAACCAGTGCCAGCGCCAGTCCCGAAGTCGGCAATGCCGCTTGCAGAAGCCACCCCGGTTGGACCCGTCATCGAACCGGAATCCGTATTGGAGGAACGCCGCCCCTGGTGGCGACGCTGGTGGCCACTAGCCCTCCTGTTGTTATTGTTGCTGCTCTTGTTGGCCTTTTTTGGTCTGCGCAGTTGCGCGCCACAAGCCAACCTGCCTGTGGTTGGGTCTGGCAATTTTCAAGCTCCTGATTTCCAGGTGCCTGAGGTAAGCCTGAACAACCTGCGCATGCCTACGTTACCGACTCTGAATTTCCCTGCTACCTCCTTACCGGATCTTTCCAATCCGCATTGGTGGGGCGGCGCTGCAAGCAGTGGGATGGCACTTGATGGCGGAGCGCCAGATCTTGGCATGCCGAAGACGGGCTTGCCTGAAGGAATACCTGCGTTGCCTGAAATCGGTGATCCGGCAAGTGAATTGCCAGCGGATATAGCTCCTTCCGAACTACCGATCGAGGGAAACCTGGCTGAGGCGCCGGTGGCACCGCCCGAACTGGGGCAAGAGACGTTGCCAGCGAATGCCGAGGCATCACCTTCAACAACATTCGAGCCACTTAATATTCCCCCCCAGACTGAGGATGGTCCAGCCACTTTCATGAACGGTAACTGGCGTGCGGCAGGCGTCATGGATAGCGAGACGGGGCGGCCGTTGCGCGTTTCCTACGCATTTGAGCAGGGCAAGGGGCAAGTACAGCTGCGCCATGCTGGTGACCAGGGTGGCGTTACCTGCACCGGCCCGATAGAGGCGGCAATGCAAGACGGCTCGCTTTCGATACAAAGCCAAGGGCAGGCCAGTTGTGAAGATGGCAGCCTTTACGATATGCCCGAAGTGCTGTGTGAGCAGGGCGCTACCGATATGGCCGACTGCGCTGTCAGCTACGCCAACGAGACCTTTCCCATGCAAATGTGGAAAGACAACGAATAACTGCGGAATAGTTGAGAGAAGAGTTGCGAAATGTTGCCTGAAGTCACTCAGTTCCAAGACGTTGTCCCGTTGGTCAACGACACCGGTGTCCAGTTTCTAGATTTTGCCTTGACGCTCGACCCGCGTAAGGAAACCGGCGGTGAGTTTGCCAAGTTAGCAGATGATCTCCTAGTACGCCTGCTCACCAATGAAGAAGATGGCACCACTTTTTATGAGCCCGAACCCAACAAGGTCGAGCGGGTGAGTAAGCCGTATCTCGATATGGATATGCAATCGAGCCTAGCGCTGCTGGATCGTCAATGGGTGCCGATACCGTTTTTCCGGCACATGCCGCCGCATCGTTTCGATGAAGGCCCCAGCAACTGGTCGCGCATGCGCCTGGTGGAACTGGATACACCGGATATTGATGGTCACACCCATCGACTGACACTGGCGTTTGATACCCGTAGCATGCCCAAGCGCGAGGGCACGGCTTACCTGGCGCCTAACGAAGAAGATGTACGCTCAGGAGAGACGTTCAAGCTTGCCTTGACCCCCCATGAAATGGGCTGGTTCATGGACTTGGCATGGGTAAAAGAATGGCTCAATGATCTATACCGGGAAGGTCATCCGGAAATGGATCAAAATGAGCTGGATGACGACATCAAGGCGTTACATCCACAGGCACATTATTTGAACCTGCTCAGCCTGTTGTGGAAACCGATTCCCGCTGAGCGTACGCAGCGAAAGCCCAAGGTACGAGTACCCGAGGTTCGTCTGGCGGGTAAGGATGCTAGTCAAAAAACCCCGATTTCTGTCGATCTTGTCCTCGATGTGGGCAACTCACGTACCTGCGGTATTTTGATTGAACACCATGCGCAATCAGGCTCAGGTCTCAAACAGAATTATGTGCTGGAATTACGTGACCTGGTCGACCCAGAATGCGTCTATGCCGAGCCCTTTGAGAGCCGCGTCGAGTTTTCTCAGACGTTCTTTGGTAAAGATCATCTCTCGGTCAAGAGCGGTCGACATGATGCTTTTCGATGGCCCACGATTGCTCGTGTAGGTGGGGAAGCCAACCGTCTTGCAAGTCGTCGTCGGGGCACCGAAGGGTCTACCGGTCTCTCTAGTCCCAAGCGCTATCTGTGGGACGTAAGCCGCTACACGCATGGTTGGCGTTTCAATAGCGCCTACGTCAAGGCAGACAAAGAACCTTTTGCCACGGCCGCGCCTTTCTCCAATCTGATCAATGAGCGTGGCAAGGCGATCTACGCCGTCATGCGTGATGATGAAGACGATGATCTTCCCGTCTTCAAACCGCACTATTCACGTAGTTCTTTGATGACCTTCATGCTCTCGGAAGTATTGGCTCAGGCATTGATGCAGATCAATAGCCCGGCCCAGCGTTCCCGTCAGGGCAATATGGATATACCGCGTCGCCTACGCTCGATCATTCTGACAGTGCCCCCGGCCATGCCGCTGGCAGAGCGCAGTATTCTGGATCAGCGCATGCGCGAGGCGGCGGGGCTGATCTGGCAGGGGATGGGCTGGTATCAAGGCGAGGATGACCCCTATGATCCGGAAGACGCCGACGCGCCGTCACCCCCTTTACCAGAGATCCGTGTCGAGTGGGACGAAGCCACTTGCGGCCAATTGGTGTATCTGTACACCGAGATCAATGAGAATTTTGCCGGCCATCCTGAAGAGTTTTTTGACACATTGGCGCGCCCAGAAAAGCAACAGCGTGACCGTATCACGCTTGCCAGTATCGATATCGGCGGGGGCACGACTGACCTGGTCATTACCGACTACCGCGTTGAAAGTGGAGAAGGCGGCGGTAACAGCAGCAATGTGCATATCGTCCCCGAGCAGCGCTTCCGTGATGGCTTTCGTATTGCCGGGGATGACATCCTGCTTGATGTCATTCAGACCTTCGTGCTGAAAAGTTTTGAAGAATCCCTGCAGCAAGCTGGCGTGTCCTCCCCGGATGCCATGATGTCACGCCTGTTGGGTGGAGAGAGCCTGAGCGCACAGGATCAGGTATTGCGCCAGCAGCTCAATTTACAAGTTTTCACTCCTTTAGGGTTGAAGCTTCTTAGTTACTACGAGGGGTTTGATCCTCAGGAAAAGGAAAGCGAGGAGAACCCTCACATTATTACCGCCACGTATCGCGAGCTGCTGGGGGATCACGCAGCCAGCGACGCGGTTAGAGAATATGTGCACGGTGCCGTGCGGCGTGAAGTGAAAACTAATGGCACCACGTCGTTTGAACTGATGGATATCCCGATCACCTTCAACCTGCCTCAGGTACATCGGGCCTTCTTGGGCGATGGTATCAACATCGGCAAGACACTAGGCGCCCTATGCGAGGTGATCCATCAGTACGGCTGCGATATGTTGCTGCTGACCGGCCGTCCCTCACGGTTGCCGGGGATTCAGGCCTTTTTGCGCAAGATGTTGCCGTTGCCTCCAGGGCGCATTTTACCGATGCAGAATTACCGCACCGGTAATTGGTACCCCTTCCATAGCAATGGCGAGATCGACGATCCCAAAAGCACCGCGGCAGTCGGTGCCATGTTATGTCTGCTATGCGATCAGTTGGATTTGCCCAGCTTCTATTTCCGTACCCAAGCACTGAAGCCTTACTCGTTGATTCGTCATCTGGGCTCGATTGACAACAACAACGTCATGAAAAGCGATGACGTGGTCTATCGCGACATCAAGGCCAATGACAATGGCACGGGGATTGAGCTGCCGGAAGAAGATGAGCCCAAGGTGCAGGTACGCGGGGGCATTGTGCGCATCGGGTATCGTCAGTTGGATGCCGAGCGTTGGGTGGCCTCGCCACTCTATACCCTGGAACTGACCGAGTCGGGCAAGACGAAATACAAGCAGGCGGTAGTAAGCGATGGAAACGGCAGCCAGCCGGTGGTCGAGGTGGAACTCAAGGTGGTCGAAAACAACACCAAGGGCGGCTTGATCAGTGATGAACTGAAAGTCAGTCGCGTCAGTGACAACACCAACAAGTCATTTGGCAAAGCAGACGTCAATCTTCAGCTCAATACCATGATCGATGCGGGACTGGGCGATTCCAATTACTGGCTGGACAGTGGGAGCGTGAAGCGCAAATGAGCAACCTCACGGATAAACAACACCAACTGGGCCAAGGCTGGGGCGCTGTGCACGCTGGTGCCGGCCAGGCTATCGAGTGGATCGAAGACGTTCGCAACAATGCCCCGCGCCTGGATAGTGAAGCGGACAATTTGATCCTGGAATTACACAAAGCGCGCAATCTGGCGTCGAGCTTGGGGCGTGCCGCGGGTACCCCGATGACAATCGGCTTTTTCGGGTTGTCTCAAGCGGGGAAATCCTACTTGATTTCGGCGCTGGCCGCAGGCCAAAACGGTAAGCTGGAAACCAATTACGGTGGCAAGCGCCTTGATTTCATCGAGCACGTAAACCCCGTTGGTGGGGGCAAAGAAGCCACCGGGTTGGTGACGCGCTTCAGCCGCACGGCCAACAGCGGGCCAGCGGATACCCCTGTTGAACTACGCCTGTTCAGTGAAGTTGAGATTGCCAAGATACTGGCCAACGCCTGGTTCAACGACTTCGACCATGAACAGTTACACTATGAGTTAGATGAAGTCCGCATTGAGCGTATTCTCAAACCGTTTGAAGGCGTTGCCATTACGGCAGAGACACAGCCAGGACTAAGCGGTGATGACGTGGTCTCTTTATGGGACTACCTCACTGGCAGCTTCAAGAAATCAATCAGTAAGCTGGAAGCGCGCTACTGGCCGCGGGTTCTCAAGCTGGCGCCGCGTCTCTCATGCGAACAGCGCGCTGAACTGTTTTCTCTGTTGTGGGGCGAGCAAGAAGAGCTCACTCGCCTTTATGTGCAACTGGCGTCCACCCTACGCCGCCTTGGCAATGCCCCCACCGTTTATGCGCCGCTGACTTGTCTTGTCACGCCCGAAGGCGACGGGTACAGCCAGCGCGACAGCATCATGAATGTGGACATTCTCGAGCGCCTTGGCAGCGTCGATGATCACAGCCTGGACGTGCGACCTGTAGAGCAAGACACGCCCGGCAATGCCATTACTGTATCAGTGGCTCAGCTGGCTGCGTTGACGGCCGAGCTCACGTTCCCGCTGATCGAGCCGACACAGGATCCTCAAGTTGAAAAAGTGGATCTGCTGGATTTCCCCGGTTATCGCGGACGTCTAAGCCTTAAAAGTGTCAGTGAAGCTGCCAGTCAAGCGAGTAGCCAAGGGGGCAACCCCGTTTCGCAATTGATATTGCGCGGCAAGGTGGCGTACCTGTTCGAACGGTATACCGACAGCCAGGAGATGAACGCCTTGGTGGTGTGTACAAGTTCGGATAAGCAGAGTGACGTGACCTCTGTTGGTCCGGTACTGACACGCTGGATTGAAAAGACGCAAGGGCCGACCAGTCAAGACCGTGTGGGCAAGGCGCCAGGGTTGATCTGGACGCTTACCATGTTCGATAAGCGCATCAACGGTGCGCTTAACTTGACGGAAAGCCAGCTGCGCGAAGGCTGGGAAGGGTTGATCAAAATGACCTTGTTGGAGCGTTTCGGTCAGTACGACTGGATGAGCCAATGGGCCCCAGGGCAGCCATTTAATAATACCTTCCTGGTACGCAAGCCACGCCTGCCCGTTTCGTTTCTGAATAGCCGTGATAACGAAGAACTCGGTATCAATGACGACTACGAAGCGCCGCTTGAACGTATGGCAGCCACCTTTGCCGAGCATGCCAGTGTGCAAAAGCATGTGCAGGCGCCCGCCGAGGCCTGGGAGGCGATGCTGGCACTTAACGATGGCGGCATCAAGCGTATCAGTCAGTATCTTGGCCGTATCGCTACCCTGGAATTCAAGCTGGCCAGTATCGAAAAGCAGCTGAAGGACACACTCAGCTCATTGGTAGAAAAGCGCCTAGCGCCCCTTCACCACACAGATGGCAGCGGTGAAGTGGCTAAAAAGCGTGAGGCCGCCAAGCTGTTGTGGCAAAGCCTGCAACAACGCCTGGCAACCCTGGGTGAACTGCAGCACCAACTGGAACTTCCCCAGCAGACGGTACGCGATCTTTACTTGAGCGACAGCGAAGAAGACGAGGCAACAGCGACTGAAGGCGATGCAGATAACGAACCGGCGGGCGCCGATAGTCTTTATTGCAACAGCGGTTTTAACCTGAGCGATGATCCTTTCGCGAGTAGCATGCCCTTTGGCGATGAAACCGCCACCGCACCGGCCGCTAAAACCGAGCCGGTGTTACAAGGAGCGGATCATCGTTTTGCTCGCAAGGTCTTTCAGGCATGGGTCGCCCATTTACGTGAAATACCCGGACGCCAATCTTTGCTTCAACTGCTGGGGCTGGAAAAGGCAGTCGTTGAGTCCTTGACAGATGAATTGATCACGGCAGCCAATCGCATGGCACTGCAACAACGCCTAGATCAAGCACTTCTGGGCCGCGCCCAAAGTAGCGCCAAACGTGACCAGCTGGTGGAGCGTCAAGTATTGGCCGCCCAGTTAGTGCTGCGCGATTTTATTGCCTGGCTTGGCTATCAAGAAATGCCGATTGACGAGCGGCCGAACAGCCTGGCGGGCAAGAAGGACAAGCTGTTTTTGCCGAGCACTCCGATTTTATCGGGTGAGCTCCCCAGTCTTGCGCCTCAACCCGTCAATCAAGCTGTTCTTTATCTTGCCGATTGGCTTTCAGGGGTTTGTATCGTGACGCAGGAAAATGCAGGGCACACCGCCGGACGGGAAATTACCATGGAACAGAATGAGCGCCTGGGCGCAGTACTGACATCCTTTCGCCAGCGGGAGGTGACCCATGCGGGTTGAACTGCGTCCGCTGGAGTCCGGAACACCGGGTGAAGGCCGCTTACTGCTCAAGGGGTGGAAAGGGGAAACCACATCGTTGCAACTGTCGATTCAAGAGAGCCAGGATCAACAGTTTCTGCATCCGGAAAAAACGTGGAGTACCAAGGCCCACTCGTTTGAATTGGCTAGCCTGGAGGAGACCGATGACCAGCGTCTCCAGGTAGTACTCGACAGCACTATTATTGATCCCCTGTTGGAGCTTCCCGGCTCTACCCAATATTTGCTGGCATTGCAGGATACCCAAGGCACGCAAGCCAAAGGTGTAATACGGCTTTCACGCGATTTGATGCCCTCCAGTGCGGCGGGCTCGGCACCTTCTGCAGGGGGTAGCAGTGCCCTGCATTCACCACCGGTTGCGGAAAAAGCGCCCGAACCGACGCCTGAACCGGAACTAAAAGTGGAGCCTGAGCCAGAAGCCGAACCCGAAGTTGGACCCGAACCTGCGCAGGTGCCGGAAGTGGAAGTGCCGCCCGCGCCTGCCAGTAAGGCGAGTAAGCGCGGCCCATGGCTATTTCTATTGCTAGGGCTTTTGCTGCTGGCAGCCGTGGCTTTCGGCGCTTGGTACTGGTTCAGCAATAACACTGGTAATGCGGGCGCCGATCCGGTTGAACAAGAAAACGTCGAGGAAGAAGAGAGTGAAGAAGATAGTAACGAAGCGGAGGGAAGCCCAGTAGAGGAAGACGCTGACCTCCGCACCGAGGAAGCCTCAGAAGAAGAGGTGGCCGCCTCTTCTGCTGGTCCGGCCCCGGTCTGTTCGATTGCAGCCCTTGAAGAGCAGGAGGAACTGGCGTTCGTGCAAGGATGTTCCAAGGCTGATGTTGCCCCCGAAGCGCTGCTGTCGGTGATCGAAGCTGCGCGTGATGCAGAGCACTGTGGGATAGCGCGACGGCTTTATGCCAACCGTGCTATCGCAGGCGATGCCACTATCGCGCTGGCCTATGCCCGCGAATACGATCCCGCTTATCACCAGGCGAGTACCTGCTTTACCGCAGCCGATGCCGAAACCGCCAGCTATTGGTACCAGATCGTATTGGACACCGACCCTGACAATAGCGAAGCACAAGCACGTTTTGAGGAGCTGGGCGAATGATGCGCAACACGCTCGCGACCTGGGTAGTCTCGTCTGTGGCTTTATCCTTTATGGGACTGGGCGCCACTGCAGCGCTGGCTGAGCCTCGCCCCTTACTGCAGGAAGGCAAGCAAACCTTACATCAACGTGTCCTGACCACGCCTGGGTGCGAGCTAACGGAGACAGTGGGAAGCAGTGGTGAATTGCAGCCTGCGTTCACTCGTTTCTATGTGTATGAGCGCAGCGAGGTGGACGGGCGCGAATGGTTGAAAGTCGGGCCGGATAGCTACGGCACCACCAGCGGCTGGCTGCCGGCGGATTGTAGCGTGGCGTGGAAGATGCAACTTACGTTGGCATTCACTAATCCGGCTAACCGCCAGCGTCTGTTGTTCTTCCGTGAACGAGACGCGCTTCAAGATATTCTCGATGAATTCGAGCCTTCCAGTCGCGTTGTTCCTTTGCACGCCGCCCTGGATCGTGAGGAAGAGGTGCCCAATGTGCTGGCACGGGAACCTGAATACTTTGTCGATCTTCAAGAACAGTTCTATTTGTTACCGATACTCGAAGGCGAAGAGGTATTCACCGAAGCCGGCTTTCGCGCACGGCTGCTGAACGTGGCGTCAGTAAGCAAGGCCGGCGAACCTGACCCTGCTGGCACTGAAACAGATCCTGAAACTGAAGATGACACACCAGCCAGTCAATTGCGTGAGTTCAATGCCGGTGTTGTCTTCGTGATCGACTCGACGATTTCCATGGGCCCGTATATCGAGCGTACCCGCGAGGCGGTGAGCAAGATACTTGATCGAATCGAGGCGGAAAACCTGGAGGAGCAGGTCAAGTTCGGCCTGGTCTCTTATCGCGACAGCGTGGAAAAAGTACCTGAGCTCGAATACATCAGTCGCATGTACGCCAACCCGATGGAAGTGCAAGGCAGGCAAGACTTGATGGCGCGCATGGACGAACTCCATGAAGCCCCGGTATCCACGCCAGGGTTCGAAGAAGATGCTTACGCCGGGGTGATGCAGGCAATCGATGAAGTGGAATGGAGCCAATATGGTGCCCGCTATATCGTACTAATTACCGATGCCAGCGCCATCGATGGCGATAATGAACGCTCCTCGACAGGCTTGAGTGCCGATCAGGTGCGCCTGGAAGCGGCCAACCCGGGCGTGGCGATTTATACCCTACATCTCGAAACCGAGAGTGGAGAGCGCTTCAACGACCATGCTAAGGCAGCGGCGCAATACGCCAACCTTTCCACTTATGCCGGCACCAATACGTCGCTGTATTACCCGGTGGAAGCCGGGGATGTGGAGGCATTCGGCGCCAAGGTGGATGCCCTGGCCGAGGCGATCACTTCTCAGGTGCGTGCTGCTTATATCGGCGACGGGGCTATCGGCAGTGCCTTGAATGCGCAACAGCCTGACCCTGATGAGGTTGATCCAAACCAACAACAGCTGCTGGAAGATGCGGATCTTATCGGCCACGCCATGCAGCTGGCCTACCTGGGGCAGCAAGCTGGCAGCAAAGCACCGCCGGTATTTCAAGCCTGGATCAGCGACCGCGATTTGGTGCAGCAGAACCGCCCCAGTACGGACGTTCGGGTGCTGCTGACCAAATCTCAGTTGAGTGACCTGAATGACGTGGTGGCACAGATTCTGGATGCCGCCAATCAAGGCCTGATCTCGCCCACCGATATGTTTGATCGTTTGCGTTCGGTGGCTGCGGCCATGGGCACCGACCCCAACCAGCTACAGCAAAATGAAACCACTCAGTTAGCCGAACTGGGGCTGATGGGGGAGTATCTGGAAGATCTGCCTTATCAGAGTGAAGTGCTCAATTTGGATGAAGCCACCTGGAAGAGCTGGGATGGTCTTTCTCAGGAGCGGTTCATTCGTAATCTGAGCATTAAGCTGCGCCACTATCAGCGCTATAACGAGGATGTCGATCGCTGGGTCTCACTTGCCGAAGGCAGTGACCCAAGGGACGACGTCTATCCGGTTCCTCTTGAAATGATGCCGTGAAACACCGACGTCTCAAACAATAGAGGAAAGCAGGGATGTTAGCGATACAGGGCATGATGGTTCAGCGTGGTCAGGGTGCCCGCGCACACCGGATTCGACTACCCGAACTATCACTGGCGCCGGGCCAATGCTTGGCGATTACCGGCCCTAGCGGGTGTGGCAAGAGCACGTTGCTAGAGACGGTCGGGCTGCTGTTAGCACCAAGCGAGCTTGAAGGGTTCATGCTGGGAAACCCGCAACAGGATGTAGCAACCATGTGGCGTACCCAGCACCAAAGCGAGCTGGCCAGTCTACGCGCGCGCGATTTGGGGTTCGTGCTGCAAAGCGGGGGGCTCCTGCCCTTCTTGAGTGTGGCCGATAATATCGCCTTGCCGCGTCGCCTACAGGGCCTGCCCATAAAGAGTGACCGTGTCAGGCAAGCGGTCAATCGCTTGGGGTTGATGCCGCTGATGGAAAAGAGACCGGCAATGCTTTCTATCGGGGAGCGCCAGCGGGTCGCCTTCGTACGCGCCCTGGCCCATGAACCAAAATTGCTGCTGGCCGATGAGCCCACGGCCGCCCTTGACCCCCACAGTGCGCATGGGCTTTTTGCGCTGTTTATGGAAGTAGTCGAAGAGCTACAGCTCGCCGCGTTGGTGGTTTCCCACGATTGGGCTCTCGTCGAAACATTTGGAGTGCCGCGTTTCGATGCCGTCACGGTAAAAGGGGAGACCGTCTTTGAACCTCGCCCTTAAGCGTTTGCGCCTACTGGTATCGTTAGCGCTGCAGGATCTCTGGCACGACCGTAAGGTATCAATGTGTATTGCCGCGGCCCTGATTGCCGTGATTGCGCCCTTGTTACTGCTGTTTGGCCTCAAGTATGGGGTCGTCAGCCAATTACAGTCCGAGCTTCTAGAGGATCCACGGAACGTCGAAATTCGCATGGTATCCAGTGGCCGGTATGACGCTGCCTGGATCGAACGCTTGCGTAGCCGACGTGATGTCGGTTTTGCCATTGGCATGACACGTTCACTCAATACCCAGGCAGATTTGGTCGCCGACCATCGGCACTTTGTGGATAACACTGAAGTCATCCCCACGGCAGAAGGGGATCCATTACTGGCGTCACTGTCGCTTACCAAACCGCTTAACGGTTCAACCGTGGTGCTAAGTGAGTCGGCTGCGCGGCGCTTGAATGCCGTCGTCAATGATCAGCTAAGCCTGTTCGTCAGCCGTCGTCTCGATGGCCGTGCCGAACGTGGCCGGCAATCTATTACCGTGGCAGGCATTTTGCCACCTGAGGTCTTTCCTCGTCCGGCCGCCTTTGTCGCGTTGCCGCTGCTGATCGAGCTTGAAGATTTTCGTGATGGCTACCGCATCGATTCGCTTGGCGTGAGCACTGGCGAAGTGCGAGGCGAAATGGAAACGCACTTTGCCCGTGCCCGCCTGTATGCCGCCGATATTGATCGGGTGGCGGAGCTGGAGCAGTGGCTCAATGCCCAGCATATCGACACGACCAGCCGCCTGGCCGAGATCGAGAACGTCAAGGCGATCAACCATGTTCTGGGGTTAGTGTTTGGCGTGATTGCGAGTACCGCGCTGGTGGGCTGTCTGGCCTCAATGTTGGGGGCTTTTCTAGCTAATATTGATCGCAAGCGCAAGGATCTGGCGGTGCTGCGTTTGCTGGGGTTCGATCGTCCGGCAATAGCGGGGTATATCGTGTTACAGGCAGGTACCTTGACGCTGGCCGCCTATGTAGTAGGACTTGGCCTTTATGGATTGGGAAGCCAGGTATTCAACCAGGCGTTAGCATCTAGCGCGACAACTGGAAGTGTTGTCTGTCGCCTCACCTTCATGCACGGCGTGATTGCACTTTTATTGGCTTTGCTGGTTGCGCTCATGGTGGCGGTGATCGGTGTGCTGCGCGCCTTTAGTATCGAACCTGCGGAGAGTCTGCGTGAATTGTAAATCTTTTCGATGTTTCCCCCGTCACTGGTGTCTTGCCGGGTGGGCTGCTGTTTTACTTTTGCAGGTGGGAACTGCCTCGGCCGAGTGGGATGAACGGCTTTATAATCCCATGCCACAGGATGACGATGTCATTCTGCCGATGCCTTGCGATGGAGCCATGGCGTTTCGTAAGGTTCATATTCCCGCGGCCGGGCCGCTCGACGATTATCCCATTAATATTGGCCAGGATGGCACCGGCTGGGGCTATGTAGAACAGCGTCGCCCCTCCTATGTTTCCGGCAACTTCAGTGAGAGCGAGGGTGTCTCGCGCTACTACCTGCTGGCCAAGTATGAAACGACCCAGTTGCAATATGCGGCTTTGATGGCTGACGAATGCCCGTCACCCTCGACGCGCTTGCGTTTACCGGTGGTATCGGTGAGTTGGTTCGATGCAACGGCGGCGGCTGATCGTTATAACTTGTGGTTGCGTCAAAACGCCGAGCAGTCCTTGCCTCAGGAAGATGGGTCGCTGGGATTTGTACGCCTACCAACCGAAATTGAGTGGGAATACGCCGCGCGTGGTGGCCTGCAGGCTGGCACTGCCGAGTTCCGCGACGGCCGCTACCCCATGCCAGAAGGCTTGAACGGTCATGAATGGTTCGCCGGACCGCAGTCCGCTAACGGTCAATTGCAGCTGGCAGGGTTACTTAAACCCAATCCATTGGGGCTGCATGATCTTCTGGGCAACGTGGCCGAGATGATGTTTGAGCCATTTCGCCTCAATAAGCTGGATCGCCAGCATGGCCAAGCAGGCGGTTTTGTGGTGCGTGGGGGCAGTTACTTAACACCCCAAAGTGATATCCGCACGGCGCTACGCGGTGAAGAGCCGTATTACCGGGAAAACGGGCAGGCCGAAAGCGGCCAAGTAGGCTTTCGTTTGTCACTGGTCGCCACCACGTTGACATCGCGAGAGCGGGTGGCGGCTATCGAAGCAAGCTGGCAAGCGCTGGGTGCAGATTTAGAAACGCAAGAGTCCCCTCAAGAGGCGCCTGGAACCGTTGAGCAGCTGAGCAGTCTGGCGGCGGAACTCGAAGACAGCGCGTTGCAAGAACAGCTACGTGATATGGAAAACCAGCTAAGGGCGAGCAATCAGCGTCAACAAGAAGCACGCAATTTAGCCGTGCGTGCCAGTCTCAATCTAGGCAGTTTTCTCTGTACCAAGCTTGAGGATGACGGCGTTTTTCTCGATTTTCTCCACGATAACTATGCCATTAACTGCGGGGCTGACAGTACCGACACGAGTTGTGACATGCGCCAACAACGCATGGAAGAGCAAGATGCCAGGTTAGAGGGATTGAGTCGCTATTACGCCAGTAGTTTGGTCGAGTCCGCCACTTTGTACGGTGAAGATTTGCTCGAAGAGCAAGTGGAAGTGTTTGAGGAAATTATCACCCGTAATCGTCAACTGACCCAACTCAAACCCTATCTCCACACACACTGGGAAAACCAGCGTGATTACCTGCAACAGCAACACATTTCCACCACTGCCTGGCTGGAAAATTGTAAAGCCATGGCCAATTAAAAAACGCAAGGGAACTTACTATGCAAAGCAAACATATTTCATTCATGACAAGCACGTTGAGCTGGAAAAAAGTACAGATGATGGTTGCCGTGGCTGGCAGCTTGATAGCGCTTAGCGGCTGTGCCGCCACCGGCAGTTCGTTCCTATCCGGTAACAGCGATGGAACCGCTGCTGATCCGCGCTTAACGCAAGGCAGTGAAGCTAAGTTCTTCAGTCGTTCAGGTTATCAAGCCTGCGCCGCAGGCGCCGCGACAGGCTTGATAGGTTGCGCCCTCACCAATCCAGATAACAAGACACAGTGCATGATCGTGGCAGGTCTTGGTGCCTGTGGCGTTGCCATGGGCGCCAATTTCTATTTGGATCAACGTCGCAGTGAATATGCCAATACCACTGAACGGCTGGCAGCGATGAGTGCGGATATTCAGGAAGATACCCGCAAAGTCATCGCGCGAACTGAAACCGCGCAGGAAGTAATGCAGGAAGACAAGTCGCGTCTTCAGCGTATCCAGAATGAGATGGAAACGCAGCAATTAGACGAAGAGGCCGCTAAGAGCGAATTGGCTGCGATCGATAGCAATATTGAAATTTTGCGTCGCGATTTAGTCAATATGAACAAGAAATCAGACGAGTACCAGGCCGTTGCCGTTGCAGAACAGGGGGAAGCAAGCCCAGAGGAAATGGCGCGTATTGAGCAGGATATCGACGTGATGAACCAGCAGGTGCTGGCGTTGCAGCAAGAGGTAGACGATCTCTACAACATGCGCTCCGCCATTACTTTGGGCTAAGAAACAGGCCGATATAGCTATGAAATACGCCATGATGAATAAAATCATACTGATGGGCATCAGCGTGGTTCTGCTGGCCGGTTGTGCTACGACACCGGAACAGTGCGACCCCCATAATCGAGACGCGAGCCTGTTGGCCAAATTCTCCTGCGACACGTCGGGGGCCTACCGCACCCAAGTCGTGCAGCATGAGCAGCAGTTACGCTTGGATCAAGAAGAGAACGCTCTGTTTCACCAGGTGTATGCGGATATTAAGGCTCAGCAGCTGGCAACCCGCGCAGACCTGCACACTCAGCAAGAAAAACAGCAGGCACTGAACGAATCTCTGCAAACCCTGCTGACGCGCTTAAAGGCACGTACCGGAGAGGAGCTAGGCCTGCAGCATCGCCTCAATGATCTTGAACAGCAGCTGCAAGCCAACCAAGAGCCCGCCCAAAACGAAGCCGATATGGCCGCGCAGAAGGCCCAGCTAGCTGAGCTTGAGCAACAGGTAAGCCGTCTTCACCAAAGTCTAGGCTATGAATAAGGCGGAAGGCTGACCATGCAACGGATTCTGCGCGATACCCAGGCGATGCTGGGCGGTACCTTCGAGAGCTATCAGGCCAAGGTCGCGCTCATTCATCGCCACTTTCCGCCTAGTATCGGCACTATGTTTGCGACGCCGCGTAATGGGCGTGCAGATACTTTGGAATGGTGGACGGAACTGCCAGGTCAGCCGACACGTTTTGATGCCTTGGCGGGAGAGCAGCAGGCGGCTTTACTAGAGCGTTATCAGCAACGCCAGCAGAGCCTTGAGCGCTTGGCCGATGAGCTTGTAAGGCGTGGGGACAGTGAAGGCGGGGAAAGCTTAAAAACCTTGATTGGCCCCGCTGAAACACAACATCTCTATAGCTTGAATGGTGAGCCCGTGGTGATTCGTTGGGGAGGCGACATGGTAGACGCCACGGCTCCCAGCGTTACACCTCAGCCTACGCCAATGGCGCCATCCGCAGCACCTGTTGTGGCGTCTTCCTCGCGTAGCAAGCTCAGAACGCTTACGTGGTTATTGCCACTGCTGCTCTTGCTGTTCCTTACTTTGGGGGTGTTGCTGTACCTGCTTTGGCCTCTGGATCGTTATTGGTTCAACTGGTTTAAAAACGTGTCTGGTGACGAAGTGCCTTACGCCTGCCTGGAAGAAGAGAAGCGTTTGCCACCCGAGTTTGTGCTGATCTTTGATACCTCTGGGTCGATGAATATCAATATTGCGGCCACTCAAGAAGACGAAGAGTGGTATTTCGGCATGAACGAGTTTCGCCTGATGATGCTACGTAACATGGGTAATGAACGCCTTCTGGCATTGGAGACAGGAACGTCTCGGTTGGAAGTGGCCAAGGATTCTGTGTCTCGTATCATCAATCAGCTTCATCCTGATATTGATGCCGGGCTTGTTACCTACGCCGGGTGTGGCTCTCCAGTCACACAAGGCGTATTCAATGCGTCGCAGCGGGAGCAATTGGTCGACGGCATTCAGGCATTAAATGCCAATGATGGAACGCCGCTGGCTGAAAGTTTGGTGGCTGCAGCCGAATTGGTTGATGGTCGGGAACGCGATGCAATCATTATTGCCTTTGTCGATGGGGCAGATGGTTGTGAACAAGACCAATGCCAGATAGCTGCAGAGATAGCCCAAAACCAGCCACGGCTTACGATCAATGTCGTTGACGTTACGACAGGCGGACGCTCTAACTGCTTGGCAAAACACACGGGTGGCCAAGTGTTTAGCTCACAGGATGCTGTTGAGATAACCAGCATGCTAGAGCAGGCCAGCTCACAGATACTGAATGCTAGCCATTGTGAGTAAGCGTTATTAACCAACCCTGAGGGTTGGTTTTTCTGCTTGTGCTCAACAGGCAGATTTCGAAAGAGGCGTTTATGCCTCTGCCATAAAGAAAAATTAAATCAAAGGGAAAGATAAATGAATGATCTAAAAAAACAAGTGGGCAATGCCATTGTGCCCGCGGTTATCCAGGCGCTTATTGTATGTGTTGTCCGCTTTTTTACGATTCCCTGGTCAATCTGGAAAGGGGCTGCCTTACGCCTGGCGGCGATGCGTCAAAGTAGTGATGAAGAAAAGGTAGCTTCTAGCAAATCTGAATTTCCTGTGTTTGATTGGTTCAGAGCCGCTTGGGACGGGGCTATTTTTCTTTCGTGGTTTATTGGCATCCTAGTCAGCGTTGTGGCACTGATTGGCGGCAGCATGGGGTTTGGAGGTCTTATGCAAGGTATTGCTGCAGGGGTTACCGTACTGGTGTATTTTTACTTCGCCGTAATAGGTATGTCGTTGTTAAAAGAAGGTTTGATTTTGGTGTTATCAATTGCGCTAAACATGGAGCGTTTGGTCAATAAAAGTTAATAGTGCTTCTGGCACTTATCCCGCCCAATGTTACACATTGGGCGGGGAGCACTTCAGGTGCCTAATTGAAGTGCTGGACTTTCTTAATGGCAAAGCATTAAGAAAGTCCAGCCGCCAACCATTAAGTAGTGTTGCACTTAGAATGCATCCACCGACTAGCATAGTCTTGTCGCATTCATCGATCGGGATAACAGCGCGTTGGCTAAAAGAGTCGGTGGCTTCCGAAAACAATATCTAAAATTCTCCAGGGATATTGATCCGCTAGTCTAATGAAAAAAACGAGGCGCTCACGCTCGATATGCAGCTGTTCACTAATACGAATATCTTTCGCTTCTCGACTTTGTATCACACCATTCCATAGCTTAATCGGATAATGGGGTATATTTTCTGCTAATCCACTTATCGTGGATATATATTCCCACGACTCAACTCTTGGCGGCCTTCGAACAGGCAGAGCAGAATATCCAGCATCAAGTACTTACAAATACGCCTTGGGTACGAAAGAAAGTTGCACTTACCTTGGTTGATAAGGCACTCACTATTGGGCAACTTTTTGTCTTAGTAATCGCCTTCACGGGTGTCAGAAAGTCTGAATCTCAATTGAGAGTTCACGGTGATAAGTGGATGACATATCCTCCGATGATTAGCCTGTACGGGCATTTTGGGATTTTATCGTGATGCTAAACTGGGGAAGCGAGTGCAATCGCCAAAGGTAATCATAATAGGATGTGAAGCACAGGTAAGGCACTGCCGCCAAAGGTCAGAATGGTCCGAAAAACGGACACTTTAAAATCACGCTATGTGTCCACCTTGATGGTGATGATGGGCAATGGTCGGTGTGAATCGGGATAAAGTGGGAAGAGCTATTAGTGTCTTGTTTTTTAATAACTAATTGATTTTAAATAATTAATTTAATATTTTTTGATAAGATGTTCAGTGAGCTAAACACATCATAAAGGTTTAAAATTAGCCTCCGAAGCCGAGGGTCGCAGGTTCAAATCCTGCCGGGCGCGCCAAATTGCAAAAAAAGGGGCCTGCGAGAAATCGCAGGCCCCTTTTTTAGCTGCAATCGGCCAAGAAGGGGGCTTTTCATTTACCCTGAGAAAGGCTGACCGCCTAACCGTGGGGCCATTCGTGTCAGAAATCCTGATAAAGTTAGTACACAATAATTTCTAACTAAACACTTATTGCCTATTTTTCTCGTCGGTGTTTTCCACCAGCATTTCCAAAGCCGCTCCTGGGTCTTCCTCACCGCAAGCGGCGCTGTCTGCGGGGCCACCAGCCTGTGCCTCTCTATGATTCAGAAAATGCTTATGAGCCTCTTTAGAAGTGTTATGGGTCTCTTCGGCGGGGCGGTTGTGCGAGCAAACCTTTCCCGAGCCTTCGCATGGTGGAGCCGACAATGACGTGCCGCTGGTTTTGGTCGGTTTCGAATCGCCTTGGCTGGCCATAGTATTCTCGATAAGAGTGGAGGGTTTATAAAAACCTGGCTACCGGGTCTGGCCGACGATGCATTTTTGTACGCTTCGTTGGAGCCTAATTCATGGTAGTGTCATTTCTCCCTATTTCTAGTGATAGGGGGCATTAAAGAGGGCTAAATTTTATAGCGATCAGCGTTCACGCCGCTTATTAGGGATGAATAGGGTTAGCCGCGTTGATATTTTCTATTGTTATTAAAATAAACGGGTTACTAGCTTATTCATGCAACTTAATTTTTTGTCTGACCCTCAAGCGCTAGATGCCGTTCAGGGCAAACATGATATTCCACTCGTCTTTATCTCGTGGCTGGTTGCGCTGGCGGCGTCTTATGCGGGTTTGGATATCATCAAATTAGTACGCAAGGTGTCCAATTCACTATGGCGAGCCTTATGGCTTCTTGCTGGAGCCAGCGCCATGGGGCTTGGGGTTTGGAGCATGCACTTTATAGGTATGCATGCCTATCAGCTTGATTTTCCAGTTACTCATGCACCGGTTGCTACTCTTCTATCCATCGTGCCCGCTATCCTGGGCAGCCTGAGTGCTATGGTGGTTCTCTCTCGCAATAGCCCTTCTCATCACGCTTTACTGTTGGCGGGGGTTGGTCTGGGGGCTGGTATTGGCGCTATGCATTACAGTGGGATGGCAGCGATGCGTATGCCTGCCGAGCTGTACCACTCTCAGAGTCTCTTTCTCATATCGCTACTTGTTGCGGTGGTTTTGGGTGTGGCGAGCGTCTATGTATATAGGCTCTGCCAACAGGAGTGGGGCTTACAGCGTTCAAAGCGCTGCGCGTTCATCGCAGCGCTGTGTGTCTCCATCGCGGTGAGTGGAATGCATTATGTGGCCATGCAAGCCGCCTGGTTTTCACCAGATGCCAGCGGTTTGATGCCACTAGTGTCTTCGCGCTCTCGGTGGCTCATCTATCTTATCGGTATCGCTGCTGTATTAACCGCACTGATCACCCTAGTGGCAACGGGGGTTCAGAGGCGCCTGCATGCCAGCCAGCGCCATGAAAATATGACCCAAACGCGGCTGTTAGAGGTCATATCTGCCCTTCAAGATAGTGTGGTCTTGCTCGATAACCGGGCAAGAATCCGCCTCTGTAATGCGGCATTCAAGCGATTGGTGGGGAGCGATAATGAACACTTGTTAGGTAAGTCAATTTCGCACCTTGCCTATGCTGAAGATAACCAAACGCTTAATAGGCATATTCGCCAAGCGCTTGATGAACGCGGAGAGTGGAGTGGCATGATTAGCGCCTTACGCGCTAATGGTAAGGCGTTCCCCGCATGGTTAAGCGTGAGTCGCGTTAACTACGCTGATAGTGACGAACGTGACTATGTCGCGCTACTCAGTGATCGTTCAGAAGAGCAGCAGGCCCAGCAGCGTATTCGCTATCTTGCCTACCACGACATGCTAACAGAGCTCCCCAATCGGCGAGCCTTACAGGAGCGCTTAGCAGACGTTAGTAACGCTGAAAAGTCGGTTCATAAGTGCGCCTTTTTGGCCCTGCTCGATATTGACCGCTTCAAACTGCTGAACGATAGCTTAGGCCAAGATATTGGCGATGAGTTGCTGCGCCAATTGAGCGGGCGACTTCAGCATTGGGTAGAGGCCGGACTATACGCCGCAAGGCTAGATGGCAATGAATTCGCCTTGGTGGGCGAGTTTTCATCCATAGAAAATTCCAGTGCCCAGGACGAAGTCTTCTCTCTAATTGATAGGATCCGGGCTTCACTGACTGCCGCCTACGAGCTTCAGGGCCATACCTATCCTTGCAAGCTTAATGTGGGCGTGCTGATTTTTAACCCCTCTAAGCGTGAAGGTAGCGCACCACTGTTTAAGCGAGCGGATTTGGCACTGCTGGTAGCCAAGCGCCTTCGTGATGGTCAGCCACAGTTCTTTCGGGAGGAGCAGGAGCGTGAGCTTGAAGAGCGCCTTCTGATGGAGCGTGAGCTACGTATCGCCATTGACCACGATGAGTTATGCCTTTATCTACAGCCCCAGGTGAATGATAAACGGCAAGTCATTGGGGCCGAAGCCCTGGTGCGCTGGCAACACCCGAAGCGGGGCATGGTATCACCCGGTCATTTTATCACTTTGGCCGAGGAAACCGGGCTTATTTTACCGCTGGGTGAGTGGGTGTTGAAGGAGGGCTGTCGTTTGTTAGGTGAATGGCAAAAAGATGCGCAGCTCAAGCATTTGAAGCTTTCTCTTAATGTCAGCGTGCGCCAATTTCAGCAGCCCGACTTTACCGATCAGGTGTTGTCTGTGATCAAACAATACGATGCGCCGCCAGATCGATTGACGCTGGAGCTAACTGAGTCGCTACTGCTAAGCGATCCGGAGGGAACTATCAAAAAAATGCAGCAGCTACAGCATCTGGGCGTCAGCTTTGCATTAGATGACTTCGGTACGGGTTACTCGTCGCTCTCATATCTGAAACTATTGCCGCTGGATACTCTAAAAATCGATATCGCCTTTGTCAGGGATTTAACGCTCGATATGCAGGCGCGGCCAATTGCCGGGACGATCATTGCCCTTGCAGAAAGCCTAGGGTTGGGCGTGATTGCCGAAGGAGTAGAAACAGAAGATCAGCGTTTAGTACTCGCCAATTTGGGGTGCGGTATTTATCAAGGTTTTCTATTTGGCCGCCCCATGCCTGTGAATGCATTTACAGGCAGTTTGTCGCGACAGCTAACCCGCTCATTGGATTAGTGTGTTGCTCAAGCGTCTTTTGCGCAGAAGCATAAGGGCGAAAATACTCGCATGGCCTTTACGTAAAATTGAGGATGTAAATAACAGTGTCCGCTGCGGTGCACATGCCTGGTGTAGAGGCCCCCTAGAAGTTGATACATAAAAGCTATCTCACATATAAAAAGGGGCCTATTCTCTTTGGGAAAAGACCCCTATAGATACCGCTTACAGTAATAATAGTAGCTTTAATTATTGGGTTTACTGGTCGATTTATTGCTATTGTCAGCTTGGTGCTGACCTTTATGCATGTTGCCCTTAACCTGCTCTTTGCCTTGCTGCGTGCTGCCCTTAACCTGCTCTTTGCCTTGCTGCGTGTTGTCCTTAACCTGCTCTTTGCCTTGCTGCGTGTTGTCCTTAACCTGCTCTTTGCCCTGCTGCGTGTTGTCCTTAAACTGCTCCTTGCCCTGCTGCATGTTGTCCTTAAACTGCTCCTTGCCCTGCTGTATGTTAGCCTCAACTTGCTCCTTACCCTGCTGCATGTTGTCCTTAAACCGCTCCTTGCCCTGCTGCATGTTAGCTTCAACCTGCTCCTTACCCTGCTGCATGTTTTCTTCGAGCTGCATGCGGCCTACCTGCATGCTCTCCATCGCCAGTTGCTGGCTTTCTTTTAGATATTCCTGACTCAGAGCGTTAATTTTTTTGGTGTCTTCCATCAAACGCTCACTCATTTCGCGAATGGCATTTTGTTGCTCTTCTACCACCTTTTGAAAGCTGTCGGAGTCCCTAACTTCAAGCCAAGAGCGGGACTGAGCCAAGCTTTTTTCAGCAAAATCACGAACAGCATCGAACTGAGTCGAGAACAGTTGTTCATAATAATCAGTCGTTAGTGACCCATAGGCACGTAACGGCTTATCGGGTGAGCTATCAACCTGTTCCTTGGCGCTATTAGTTGATTGTTTAGCAGAATGATCACTGCTATTCCTAGACTTTTCAGAGCTCATCTGACACCTCCGTGTTATGAAACAGAAATATTCGCTTACTGATGAACATTGCCCTGCTAAAACATAGTTTTGTCTTCATCAGCAAGATCAGGAGAAAGCTCCGTTACCCTAAAATTCAGAGAGCTTCCCTTTCGTTACGTCACTTTCAAATGATCAATTCAAGATTAGGCCAAAACGGCAAATAGTTCCGTGCGGCAGCACACCTATTTAAAAGCAGAGACTATTATCCGTAGCGCGAATCGCTAGGGCGAGGCGCGCCTCAATCTGATGAAATTGATTACAGGCTACTGATTTCGCTAGTTGATTCATCATCACATAAAGATACCTATTTAACCGCTGAGGTAGCGTAAGCCATTATCTCGAAAAATACTTCGGTAAATGACCGCCCATCTGCATTGCTCATCACGAAGGTTGCTACGACAATTAGCTAAGCGGACTTCTATTCATGCAGCAAGCGGCTGTGGAGGTGTCAGTATGAAGACCTTGTCGAACATGGGGTTTGCCATCTTCGGTGCCGCGCTGGTTGCCATTAGTTACGGGCTGGCGCGTTTTGCATTTGGTCTGTTTGTACCTTCCATCAGCGCCGAGCTGGCACTCACGCCCTATCTTATCGGGGTCATCGGGGCACTTCCGTTTATCAGTTTCGTGCTGGCTACACTGGTAGCGCCGCTAGCTGCGCATCGTCTCGGGGCGCGTAACCTGGCGGTGCTCTCGGGTGGGTTCGGCGTTGCTGGCTTGGGGCTGATCAGTCAGGCCTCGGACCCACTATCGCTCGGGGTGGGGGTGTTTATCTGCGGGATCTGCACCGGGTTGATGATGCCCGCGCTAACCGCTGCTATGCAGGCGCTGGTGAGCCGGACGATGCACGGGCGAGTCAGCTCCATCATGAACGCAGGTACCAGCGTCGGTATTATTGTGGCGGTGCCGACGGTTGTGTTTCTCTCTGATGCATGGCGCCTGACCTATACGATCTTTGCCGTTCTGACCGCTATGGGAGTCATAGCGGCATGGTACTTCATTCCTTCGGTATCTCGAGTCATTCCAGCCAATGCGGCACCGCCGCCGCCGATTACTCGGTTGCAGTGGTCGCGGCTCATTCGTCTTGCGCTGTTCGCCTTCGCCATGGGGTTTGTTTCTTCCCCTTACTGGCTTTTCGCTCCCGACCTAGTGGTTACCCTTGGGGGGCTTCCCCCTGGCCAAACCGGCTGGCTATGGTTCGCGGTCGGTATCGCGGGGCTTGGCGGTGCCGTGGCGAGTGATTTAGCCGACCGCAATAACCCTCCTATTACCCAGGCATTGATGTTGATGATGCTCTCTTCAAGCCTGGTATTGCTGGCCGCTAGCCCAAGCCAGCTAGTGCTGGCGATGTTTTCTGCGATGGTCTTTGGGCTTGCCTATATGAGCCTAACGGGGCTGTACTTGATGACCGGCATTCGGCTACTGCCGGGGCGGCTATCCATGGGGCCGGTGCTACCTTTTATGGCCTGTGCGCTGGGTCAGGCCGTGGGCTCTCCGGTGGTCGGTGTGCTGGTCGATGGATTTGGGTATGCGGATGCCTTTGCGATCTTCTCCGTGATCGGCATCCTGGTCGCGGTTTTATCGCCCATCTATCCAGGCCATATAGACTATTGGGCAGAGGAAGAAGAGCCACAGCCGCTACCGGCTGAAGATACCGGCCTTCAGGCAGCCTACGACCATCAGCTGCTGGACGAAGATGGCGAACCCATTGAGCCCGTTTCAGAAGAAACCGGTACGGCCTAATCGTTGTGATTAGGGCTGTATTACAAGGGGCCGTATGACAAAAAGTAGCGAGTGGTATTGCCATCGGATAAAGATGCACCCATAACGTGGCGTCAGCGTGTTGTCTGTGTACGTCATACTGGCGGCAACCCAGAGAAGGATAGTGACTTGATGATGTCTGATAGAGAAAACGTAGTACTGCTCGATGGGGGAATGGGACAGGAGCTTAGAAAACGCAGCAGCCGACCCGTTTCACCGCTGTGGTCTGCTCAGGTCATGCTCGACGAGCCCCACTTGGTCACCGCTGCCCACCGTGATTTCATCGAGGCGTGTGCGCAGGTGATTAAGCTCAACACTTACAGTGCCACACCGATCCGCTTGGCCCGTGACGGCGACCCCAGCATGTTCGAGCCGTTGTATGCTGCGGCGCTTGGCGCTGCCCATCAGGCGCGTGAGGAAAGCGATCGGGCGGTGCGCATTGCGGGCTGCCTGCCGCCATTGGTCGCGAGTTATCACGCAGATAGCGTGCCGGACGACGCCACCTGCCTGCGTGATTACCGACGTATCGTGGAGCGCCAGGTAGATGGGGTCGATCTTTTTGTGTGCGAAACGATGTCGCTTATCCGTGAGGCACGTGCCGCGACCATCGCAGCGATGGAGAGCCAGCGCCCGGTATGGGTGGCTTTCGCTGTGGATGACAGCGATGGTGCGCGCTTGCGCTCGGGGGAATCGTTAGCCGATGCGGCACGCGAGGTCGCGGTCCTTGGCGCCGAGCGAATAATGGTCAATTGTTCAGTGCCCGAAGCGGTGACGACTGCCATGGGTGAACTTGCTACGCTCAACGTGCCGTTCGGCGGCTACGCGAACGGCTTTATCTCCGTGGCGCCGCTCCAACCCGGTGGCACCGTCGATAAGCTAGCGTCGCGCACGGATCTTGATCCTGCTGCCTACGCCGAGCATGCAATAAAATGGGTTGAGCAGGGGGCAACGGCTATTGGCGGCTGCTGCGAAGTGGGGCCCGCCCATATTGCCGCTTTGGCCAAGCGCTTGAGCGAAAGAGGGTAACGACTAGCAGCCGCTAATCAACGTTTTAGTATGTTTATTTAAGTTTATTGATTTTGATTTAACCAAGTAAAGATGTTCTATCTTTTTCTATAAACCCATTGGCATCACGTAGTAGTGATGCCACAAACTTCCATTTTCCATACTTTATAATTTTTGATTCAAAGCATGAAGTCTTCTTTATCCGATGTCCGCTCACTCCCTTACGCAGCTTAACGGTGAAACTGCTTTTCGCGCTCGGGCTGCCAATAAATAGCGTCGATACGCAGCCGTGTTTTGGTATTGTTAGGTAGCGGCCATTCAATGATGTCGCCCACTTTGAGGCCGATCAGTGCCGCGCCAATGGGCGCCATGACCGAAATGCCATCCGCTACGCTTTCCAGGGAGTGCGGATAGACCAAGGTTCGAATCATCTTAAGTCCGCGGGTGAGGTCGGTGAAGCGAACCTGGCTATTCATACTGACCACGTCATCCGGAATATCCTCAGGGTCGCAGACTTCGCCTCTTGATAGCTCTTCCTCAAGTAACTGAGCCACGGCCATGTCTTTAGCGGATGCATTGTCAATCAAGCGCTGGAGACGCTCCGCATCGAGACGATTAATAATAATGGCAGGACGTTGTCCCATGATGATGCTCCCTAGAAAGTAATTAGTTTAAACCAATAAAAAACAGCCCTTCCCAATAAAGGAAGGACTGCGTGCTTTTAAAGTATAAGCGATTTATAAAATAAAGACGATCAGGTGACACCTTGTTCAATCATAGCGTCAGCCACCTTTCTGAAGCCTGCAATGTTAGCGCCTAGTACCAAATTGGTTTTATCCCCAAACTCTTCGGCGGTGTCGGCACACTGGCGGTGAATATTAGCCATAATCTGTTTTAATTTCTGGTCGACTTTTTCCATCGACCACTGCTCCATGCTGCTATTTTGCGCCATTTCTAACTGACTGGTAGCAACGCCACCTGCATTGGCCGCCTTGCCGGGCCCATAGGCAATTTTAGCGTCTAGAAACAGGTCGACGGCCTCTTTGGTAGAAGGCATGTTGGCCCCTTCACTAATACACGTTATGCCATTAGCGAGTAGGATTTCCGCATCGCTTGCGGTCAGCTCATTCTGCGTCGCGCAGGGGAAGGCCGCATCGGCATGAATACGCCATACGGCATTCCCACCTTGGGGGTAGTCACGTGCAGAAATGTAGTGCGCCTCGGGGTGCTCATGTAAGTAGGCTTCTAACGAGGTGCGCTGCACTTCTTTGAGCTGTTTGAGTAAGCCTAAATCAATGCCGTTTTTATCGTGAACGGTGCCCCGCGAATCGCTGCAAGTGATCGGTTTAGCGCCCAGTTCGTATAGCTTCTCAATGGTATAGATGGCTACATTGCCAGCGCCGGAAACGAGGCAAGTCTTGTCGCGCAGCTCTTCTCCGCGGGCAGCCAGCATGTTTTGTGCAAAGTACACCGCACCGTAGCCGGTGGCCTCTTTACGGCCTAGCGAGCCTCCCCAGTTAAGACCTTTGCCGGTTAGCACGCCTTCATAGTGGCCGGTGAGCCGTTTGTACTGACCAAAGAGATAGCCAATTTCACGCGTACCGACCCCGATATCACCAGCTGGTACATCGCAGTGGGGGCCAATATGACGGTATAGCTCGCTCATGAACGCCTGACAAAAGCGCATGATCTCGTTATCTGATTTTCCCTTGGGGTCAAAATCGGAGCCGCCTTTCCCGCCGCCGATTGGCAAACCGGTTAACGCATTTTTAAAAATCTGTTCAAAGCCGAGAAATTTTATAGTGCCCGAGGTAACGCTGGGGTGGAAACGTAAGCCGCCCTTGTAAGGGCCAAGGGCCGAGTTGAACTGTACGCGATAGCCTTTGTTGACCCGTACTTTCCCCGTATCATCTACCCAGCTTATCCGGAACATAATTTGCCGTTCGGGCTCGACTATTCGCTCAATAATGCTGTGTTGGTGATAGTAATCACTCTGCTCGATTAGCGGACGCAGGCATTCGAGCACTTCTTCGGTGGCTTGATAAAATTCTGACTGTGCAGGGCTGCTTTTATTAAGTCGTGTCAGCGTATCGTGAACGTAGGGCATCGGGGCATATCATCATAGTTATTCAACAGAGTATGGGCTGGCCAGAGCGTTAGAATATTTAACTGGCAGCATGCTTCTGTGCATAGCCTATGCAGGTTCGGTATGGGTAAATATGCCGGTGAATTTAGACTAAAGTATGCAGCAGGGAAGTTTGGTTCGCTTCTTTTCCATAACCAAGTAAACGATGAATAAACGATTGTGCGTCAGGTAAGATTTTTACAGCGCCTAGATGCGCTACCAGCCAAAATCCTCATCCATCCCAATTTCTCCGCGGCAGCCTGCTATCTCAATATCGATCAACAACAGCGTAGATAATTTTGAATGTTAATTAACTTAACAGAAGCGCTTTATCTATCGCTATAAACTCACTGGCCGCATTTATCAGCGACGCTGCCGTCAGTTGGCGAACACCATAAACTTCGACTTTTTTGCCATGTTTAACACGGATTTTTTCGACTAGCAGATCGAAATCTCCATCGCCCGACACCAGAACGATAACATCGGCCTGTTCAGCGTACTCTATAGCGTCAAGCGCGATGCCAACATCCCAATCACCTTTTGCTGAGCCATCTGAACGCTGAATAAAAGGCTTTAGCTTTACATCAAAACCGATCGCTCTGAGTATATTTTGAAACTCTCGCTGCTTTTGGTCACCTCTGTCTATGGCATAGCAAACAGCTTTCACGACCTCTCTGTTGGCGGTTGCTTGGGCCCAAAACTTGTTGTAATCAAAATTGCGACCATAGGCTTCACGCACGGTGTAATAAACATTTTGGATATCAACAAATATGGCAACTTTTGTCATTGATTAAGCAACCTTTTGCATTAGTTATTAGGTTAAATGGTTTGAGTGGGTAAACGTACCTCGCTTCGTTGTAAAACACCACATTACTGCTGTTCCAAGTGTTGCAATAAATGGTAGCTTTTGATGAGTTTTTGGTTTTTTTTCCTATCACAATTTCTACAAATACTTCATCAGAGTATCAATGCCGGTAGCACCCTGATTATGATTAAACAAAAATTAGCACTAGAAAAAAGAGTATATCCGATGCCATTTTTTTATGAAGCTGATATATATTAGTAAAGATCCGGGTTCTTATCAGTGCAGGGTTATATTCATGAATACCCAGGAACAGGATCGTCTGTTCGCGCTCCGCCAGCTAAATTTGCTGGATACCTCCCCAAGTGAAGGTTTTGATCGAATAACGCGAATGGCTAGCCAGCTATTTGGTTTGCCGATTGCCGCCGTTTCATTCACTGACGAAAACCGCCAGTGGTTCAAATCCAGAGTGGGGTTCGATCGTCGGGAGATCCCCCGAGAAACGGCTCCCTGCAGGGAGGTCTGCGACGCCTCGCAAATCCTGGTCATACCCGACCTTATCGCCTCTGACTGCTATCGAAATAGCTACCTGGCAAAGATAGGTATCCGTTTTTATGCGGGCGCACCGCTGATAACGCGAGAAGGCCATACCCTTGGGGCGATGTGCGTGTTGGACACCCAGCCACGTGAGCTCTCAGAGCAGGAGCAGGCAATGCTCCGCGATCTAGCTGCCATTGTCATGGCACAGATTGAACTGCAGCATGCTTTTGGCAGGGTTGACCCGTTAACAGGCCTTCCTAACCGTAACCAGTTTGCTGAAGACTTGCAGAATATGCAGCGAGATTCGCCAAGTGAACGGAGAGTAGCGCTGTTGACCGAGGTGGTCGATGTCAGCGGGATAAGCGCGCTTCATCGAACCTTGGGCCCCGCTTACTTTGACGAACTAGTGAAGGTTGCTGCCCGTTGCTTGCAAGAGACCATCGGCTTGGGAACGAAGCTTTATCATTTGGATGGGTGCCAATTCGTACATCTTGTGAACCACGCGTGCGATGCATATCTGGTGAATGAGGCACTGCGGCTTCGTCAGGCGCTGCTCGCGCTTGAATCTGCTCGCGCAGTGCCGGTATTGGTTAGCCCCACCGTAGGTATCGCACCATTCTGTCTGGGCGAGGTCGCGGCTGCAGATATTTTGCGAAGCGCCTACGCCGCTTGCCTGGATGCTCGCCAGGCGAGAAAGGGGGCGGGGCTCTTCTCCTCGGAACTAGATGCCCATTACCAACGACGTTATATGCTGCTGAACGACATTGGTCGCGCGCTGGAAAGCGAGGATGAGCTTTACCTGGTCTTTCAACCGCGTCTCAGCCTTGATAGCGGCGTATGTTCGGGAGCGGAAGCGTTGTTGCGCTGGCACCACCCAATCTTGGGTGAGTTATCGCCTGACGAGTTTATCCCATTGATTGAACATACGCCGATGGCTAAACCACTCACGCAATGGGTGTTGCGTCATACCATTCATCAGGCGGCGGCGTGGCATCGACAAGGCGAAACACTGAGGATTTCGGTTAATGTGTCGGCAATCAATCTTGAGGAAGAGCATTTTGCCCTGCGGCTACTGGGTGAGATGGCGCATATGGCACTACCGAAAGCCAACCTGGAGGTGGAACTGACTGAAAGCGCGCTAGTTGGCCAGGGAGAGGTGGCGATTGAACAGCTCAAGGCGCTGATAGCGGCTGGGCTGCGGGTCGCCATCGATGATTTCGGAACCGGTTACAGCAGCCTCTCCTACCTGCATGAGATTCCCGCCCATACCGTGAAAATTGATCGCCGCTTCATCACCCACCTAGACCATGATGAGCGCGCCGCGACGCTGGTCGACTCAATGATTTCAATGGCTCATAACCTGGCCTACCGCGTGGTGGCTGAAGGGGTAGAGAGCGATACCGTCTACCGCCGACTTGTTCAGTTGGGTTGTGACGAAGCCCAGGGGTACCTCATCGCCAAGCCGCTATCGCCAGCGGCGTTCGAGAAGTGGCTGCATCCAGAGTAGCCTGATGGTTTAGCTGGGGGACAGCTTTACTCTTAAGATTGAGGGCTTGATGTTTTGAAAGTGCTTTCTAACCCTGAACCAAACGAATAATTAACCTAATCGCACAAGCTAACGCTGGATGAAAAGGCGTTATTCAATATGAAGCCTTAGTCATTACAGTAATCTTCACTAAGCGCATCCCTTCCGGCGTCTATCAGCATTGTGCTAATAAGCTCGGCATCTTGAGATCCAAATACACGTCCACCGGTTTGTTCGGCAATACAGTTAGAAAGACCGCTATTGGAAATATCAACGACGTTAACCCGAAGCCTGGGTTGTCGACGGGCAATATCTTGAGCAATCGCGCACTGGTTCTGGGCGCAGCCATCAGCACCGTCAACAAAGGCGAGAATCACGGCATCGCGCTCTTTACCATCAACCATGCCCGCTGCTCGAATTAGACTTGCTGCTAACGGTGTACCATCGTCGGCGGCAAGCCTATGCACTCCCTCTAAGAGCTCTGGGCGTTGCTCTGCAGAGAAAATGCCATGCACGACCGTTGATTCACAACCTTGATAGGTCACTAACCCAATATCGACGCTAGGGTCGATAGCCTGGACTAGGTCACTAAATGCATGTTGGGCGATAGTGAGGCGTGATGGACCGCTCATAAGCCGTTGCATGCGTGGATCGTTGACTCTTAACTCTCGTAAAAAGTCTGGCATGTTGAAGAACCACTGTTCATCTTCCATAGATGTCTGAATGTTAAGGTTCATTGAGCCAGAGGTATCAAAGATAGTGACGAATTCCGGTGTTGGTGTATCGTCGTTACGGCAGGCAATAGGTAGCGTTTCGCTTTCGCTGCGTGGCCAAGGAAGCGAAAAGCGGTCCCAGTGTGTGAAAGCCAGCCATAAACCCAGCAGTGCCAACCCTGCTAATAGTGGCAATAGCAATGGGATTACCCAACGTCGTTGGGGTTTAGCAGGCGCTGAAGAAGCTGAGCTTACTGAAGCAGACTGAGGGCCAAGCGTAGCATTTGGAGATATTGCGTTGGAAGGAGCCGATGTTGACAGCATGGGCACCCAGCGTATCAAAAGCGGCTCACCATTTACCGAGTAGAGGTTATTGGTATCTGGACTATTGGGGAGTTTCCGCAAATCAGAAGCAGCGGGCTCACCACGCTTTTCAAGTTCAGCGATCAAGTTGCCTAACGCGGATAAACGCTGATTGAGGCGCTGAAGTAGCGCCTCCTGTTCATCAACTGGTAGCTCGTTTAAGTGGCGAGGTTGGCCAGATAGCTCCGTCCACCACTCCAAAGCACCTGAATTTCCTACTCGGGGTAGAGCGAATAAATTGCCAATACTCGGTGGACAAAAACGATAGACGAGCCTCTGCAACCGCTCTGGCTGCTGAGGCTCTGCTAGCGACAAGCCCTCCTCACGCAGGACACGCTGCATGACGGCCCTCCATGAAATTGGTTGGTAGTAGGGGCATCAAGGCGTGTATCCCAGGCTTTGCTGAAGCCGGTCCACTTGCTCTTGTAGAACATTTAGCCGCGCTTGCCGCTCTGCGAAGGTTTCAGCTTCAGCACTCTGCGAAGAAGTGCCTGCTTGCATCTGTTGCTCTACCTCATTCAACTGGTGCTGCAACCCCAGTTGATCCTGAGTGCGGCTCTGCAGTTGGGCAACGAGCTGTTCAATCGAGCGTTCAAGTTCGTATTGCTGTTGGTTAGTGACCCGCAACTCATTTCGTGTGGCTCGCTGCTGTTCCATTATCTGGCGTTGAATGTCACGAAATAGTGCGTTCTCTTCTTGGTCAAGGTGAACCTGGTCTTCACCTGCATCAAGACGTGCCCGGTAGCCACCTCCAGCATCACAAGAGAGCTTGGCGATTAGGCTTGCCTCCTGACTAGGATCACAGGTTTTGGGTGTCGTTGCGCAACCGCTGAGTATCGCCAGGGCACTGGCAGCGAGAATAAGTTGAAGCTTCATAGTGTTCCCTTAACCAAGAGTAATCGCAGAACGCATGCTGTAGAGATCGTCTACTTCTTGCTGAAGGGCGAGTACTTGCTGGTTCATCACTTCAATTTCTTGCTCTACTTGCTGCACTTCAGCCGGGGTGGCTTCCTGACGCTCAAGCTGGGCAACTTCCTCATATTCAGTGACAGATTTCTGCATGTTGCTAAGATCGCGGCGCAGGATATCAATATTACTGTCAATACCCGCTAATTCGCGCTGTGCCGTCTCTTGGTCGACACGTTGCTCGGCAATTTCCTGTTCGATACGTTCAATCCGCTGACGGTCTTCGGACATCACTTGGCGAGCAGTTTCCGTGCGCGCAATGACCTTTTGAGTATCTTCTTGAATATCTTGGCTCATTACTGCGAGGCGTTCAGCGCTAGAAGCATATTCGCTACGACGCTGATCCAGGTAGTAGTTGGCACCCATCGCTACACCACAAGCGCTAACGCCTGCAATAATGGCGCATTGAGTGCGATTACTAGTGCCACTGAGCATGCAGCTCATTACGCCAACAGCCGCACCAGCTGCACATGCTTGTAAGCCCGATTTATTGAAAAATTCGGCATCATTACCTTGGGTTAAACGTGGGTCTGCGGTTTGGCTGCCGCTATTATTGCCATTAAGTAAGCTGCTCCCCGTGCTAGCACAGCCAGATATAAACAGAGCACTTGCTACAGCAGTGCTAAGGAGAAGTTGCTTAAAAGAAGGTGCACGAATCGTCATGAAATATTCCCTTGTGTTAGTTAGTGGTCGTTATTTTTCTGCCATGGCTTTGCAGCTTTCGAGCCATGCTTCGGTGTTGATGCGCTGATCATCTAAATACTGGCGCTGTTGCTGCCAATAAGTTTGAAGATAGGGTTCTAATCCGCTCAACTGGGGATTGCGAGAAAGTATCTCGCTAAAGACTTGCACCTGCTCCTCAATAGGAGCAGAGCCGTAAAGGGTCGCTGATTCAACTAAGCTGCTGGCATAATAGCGGCTAAGTCCTTGAATACGCTGCTCTTGCTCCGACAGGCGCGACTGGCGCATCTCGCAGCTGGCGTCGGGGCTGTCACCTTCACAATTGACACGATAGTTATCGGCGAGGAAGTCAAAAAAGACGCCATCATCCTCTAACTTGGTACATAAGAAGGCACCAAGATTAAGGCTGGCGCGAATCGCTTGGTTACGTGCTTCTTCCTGACGTTGGTTGCTGGCGCGTAATTGGCGCTCCAGTGACTGAAGCTCCTCTTGTAAGGTGTTATCTTCTATCTCAGAGGCTAACGCAGCCAGTTGTACCGCGGCACCTGGGGAGCCATCTTCCTCATCTTCTCCTAATCCTAACGCTTCCCACTGAGCTTCTATGGCAGAAACGCGTTCGCGAGAAGTGAGTGTCGGTGCCACCAGCGCTAGACGCATTCCATTAGCTCGGCCACGCGTTTGCTCTTGGTTGCCGTAATAAGGCTCTTCCCCGCGCAGTGCTGTGCGAATATCTTCAAGCGGGCTCAAATAGTTGCCGCCACGCACGATGAAGCCACCCGCTTGACCGTGCTGGCGGTCGAGCTTGTTAAGACGGAAGGGCTCAAACATCATTTCGCTGGCGTTACCCAGCATGTCGTGAAAGCCAAGTGGATTTGGCGCTAGCAGCCCTGCCAATTGTAGACGTCCGTTTGAAGACTGGGCGCCAGAAAACCACTCATAAGCGTTAATCCCCTCCGGCATGGGATAACGTGAATCACGATACTCCGCGGTACTGACTTCAAGACCTCCGCGTACGGCAAACTCCCACTCAATTTCAGTGGGTAGCCGCATGAAACCCAGTGCACCGTCCTCTTGAGGCAGTGATTCTGGCGAGTTATCGCGTAACCACAGGTTATAAGCATCACTGAATTGCAGTGCATCAAACCAGCTCAGCTCTATTTTTGGGAAGCGCTTACGGTTGGAGGGTTCCGGGCAAGTTTCTTCCATTAACGCTTCATACTGCAGCTCAGTTAACTCGTACTTAGCCAACAGATAGTGGCGTGAGGAAGCCGCTTCTTCATCCGCAAAGCTGCCGGAAATAAAAGCAGGGCGACTCTGTTCGACGTACCCCCATCCCGTGCCGTCTTGTCCTATCTGGACCGGGAAATCATCCAGCGGTTTGTTTACCGGTACATGCACTTGACGAAACGTCATTGCACCACCGCATGGCATGGGCAGTACGACATCATCATTTAAGGGAGCCGGGTTATAGAGTCGCTCATCCCACTCGGGCTGGGCGTGAGCAGTAAACGAAACTCCTACACCTGCAATAAGAGCAATAAGACGGCGTTCAAGCTTCACGTAGACTCTCCGATGGCTGAATTCCATAGGCACGGGCAACGCCCACTACAACCACCAGTAAACCGACGCTTAGCGTAAGCATCAGAGCGATTACTGCATGGATGAAGGTTATGTGGCTGACGACCCCTGCTGCCATATAGCTAGTGGCCAAAGCTCGATTAAAGACGGCAGAACCTAGCGCAAATAGGCCAAGCCCCACGACAAAGGCAAGCAGTGTTAATACACCAACCTGAACGGCTAAAAAGGTTGCTATAGCCGACCGTTGGAAACCGAGTAAGCGTAGAACGGCATATTCACGTCGTTTGCGGTCAATATTGGCTAAGAAGGCACCACTCATTGAGGCCATACAACCCGCCAGTGCGGTCGCTGCAATGACACCGAAAACGAGCTCTAGTACTTTGTTGATAGCGCGTACGTTCTCGATTTCAGCAAGGCGACTGGAGGTGTCGATGCGCTGCTCTTCCAGCCATTTCACCAAGCCTTGTACTGCGTCTCCATCCTTGGCATAGATGCGTGCGCGAGCGAAGCGCAATGGGTAATCTCCTCGCGCTAAGCCGTTCTCTACTCCAAGCTGTGGGCTCGCGTGACCATCGCGGAAACGCTCTAACTCGATTAATAGAGGGAGATCTATAAATGCCGCCGGACGTGGAAAACGGGCAGCTTTTAGCACACCAGCTACTTCCACTTCCAGGCGGCCTCGTTCTAGCTGGCCGTCAAGCCGACGGCTGACGGCTAACGTTAAGAGGTCGCCTTCTGCCACCTCAAGACGTCTAGCGGCCGGTTCACTAAGAATCACACTGGTACCTTCGGGGTAGCGATCCAGGCTAGCTAATAACGGGTCGCCAGGTGCTGAGGGAATCAATTCAGCGCCCTCTACGAAGCGCTGTGAATCATTGAGTAGATCGGCTTGGGTATTAAGTGAGCGCGTTTGCCCAATGACGAAACCTATCTCTTGGCGTTCACTAAGATCGTTTAGCCAGGCATTGTCATAGCTGCCGCTAGTGAGCATGCGTACTTCGAGATTGCGTGGGTCGTCCAGCAACTCCCGCTGAAGTTGAGTGATAACGCCGTGCTTGAGCCCAAAAAGCAGCAGTAATGGGGCAATAACGGCTACCAAAGCGGCGGCAATACATAATGAAACTTGGCGATCGTGCCAGAGGTCTTGCAAACCTAAGCGGGCTATTAAAACGAAGCGTTTACTGTGCGAAGGCAAAACGACAACCTCCCGGCGTCAGGGAGGCAGCCAACCGTGGCAGTTTGAACTGAGCCACCAACGTAGAATCATGAGATACCACCAGCGCCGCCATATCGAGCTCCTTCACGAGCGAAACAATAAGGCCGAATAATCGCTCGCCGGAGTTCGGATCAAGCGCTGCCGTTGGCTCATCGGCGAGGAGTAGGCGCGGCTCATGTGCCATCGCGCGGACGAAAGCAGTACGCTGACGCTCCCCAATGGAAAGTGCCCCCGGACGCTTATCGAGCAGTGGTTCTAAACCGAGCGTTGCACAGGCATGCAGAACGCGTTCACTGTGCTGTGGAAGTCCCAGCAAAAGCCGGGGGAGAGCAATATTGTCGCGTACGCTCAAGAACGGTAGGAGGCCGCCGCTTTGTAGCAGAAAACCAATATCCGTAGAACGGATTTCAGCGAGAGCATGTTCATCGCCTACACGCAGCAATGCGGCTACGTCTGTTTGTGATGGTCCAAGCCTAAAACTGTTGAGCGTACTTGGGGCCAGCAAAAGCCCAATTACTTCAAGCAGCGTGCTTTTCCCACAGCCACTCGGGCCGACAATCGCCGCCACTTGACCTGCAGCAAGCGTCAGCTCTGGCAGATGAACCTCATGCCGTTCATGACCCTCTCCCCGCGCCACGCGTAACTCATTTAAACTCAGCATGGCGGGGCTCAAGGCATCATTTCAAGAGGAATAGGGTAGACATCATCGCGTGGGTCAGCGCCTTCAGCCAACGAGACCCAGCGGTCTACGTCTTCGTTATAACGCTGATAGTGGCGTAGCTTGGTTGCCAAGCGCCTTATAAAGCGCTCCTGCTGTAAACCGTCCCAGCTCAGCCAAGTCTCCTCGTCGAGATTGAGTACCTCGCTTTGATAGGGCAAGTCTTCGAGGTATTCACCCATCAGCCCCAGTTCGCCTAGGTGTTGTCCTTCACTTTGCTGCACTTGGCTGGGGTCAGCCCCCATAGCGGCGGCAACAGAGCGTAGCCGCTCGAACATATCGGTGGGGGAAATAAGCCCTGCGTTTGCGGAATTAAGAATCTCACTAACCACGTCGCTAAGATCACTGAGCTCCCCTTTTGTTAGCAGCACACGTACTTCGGTGGTTGGTATATTCTGGGCAATAAGATCGCGGTCGCTGATCCAGGCTTCAAACACCGGAGGGGCTTGGCTACCGGTTACCTGGCCAAGATAGGCCAGACGCATGGCATGACCAATCACTTCTAGATCGTTAACTAAGCGTTGCTCACCTGGATCATCCGGCTCATCTGCATTTAAAGCACTGCCGATAGCCTCATCACCCAAATAGGCCGCTTGAACCTGGTCGGTAATCGCCGTGGCCAACGCATCAACGCGCTGACCGAACAGTGCCACATCACCGGTATTCACCGGATAGTACAGAGAGGTACCGGTTCCCGCGAAAGTAGAGAGGTTGCTGTACTGAGCTTCGGCTTTAGCATGGTCACCATTATTCTCACCGGCGGGTGTCTTTAAATGTAATGTATAGACAGCGATGCCGTGGCGGGCGGCCTCTAGTCGAACTTGGTCAGCATTAAAGCCCGTAGAAGAACGCTCTCCGTCACCTTCGATTGCACTGGCATCGGTGATCAATACGATATAGCGCGCTCCAAAGTTGCTCCACTCTATCTCTTCTACCGCTTGCATGACGCCAGCATACGCATCTTCTTCCCAGCCAATAGTAGACGTCTGTGCTTCACGGAGGTCGGCGACGCGGGCCATAAAGTCGCTGCCATTCTCGATGTTAGTAGGATCAGCAAACATACGAGTGACATACTCGACCCCCGGTGCTGCTTCTACGCTATCGCGGTATGAAACCAGGCCGAACTTCACCTGGTCGGTTAGCTGCTGCTCTTCAATCCGTTGGTAAATACGTTCAACGGCTTCTCGCGTTCTCTCGATGTAGGGGCCCATTGAGGAAGTTGAATCAATCACAAAGACAACGCCCGCATTAAACTCGCGTAGTTGGGCTGAAAGATCCTGCTGCGCTTCCTGCTCTTCTTCTTCAGTGGCCTCGCTAACCGATGCGACACGCAGCAAGCGAGTCATGAAGCCGGCCTCTGTCATGATCTCTTCGCCTTCGAGAATTGGCAGCAAGTAAAACTGCTCGTGAAGGTCAACAAAGTATTCTGGCTCCTGCGCCACAATACCGGGGGCCTCTCCATCTTTGCGTAGTTGGGCGCGCATGGGCGCCACTTGACCGGAAGGCTCGAAGTCATCAAAGATCTTCATCAAACCATCGCGTTCTTTGAAGAACATGAGGCGCTCACGGTTAGCTGGATTGGTGAATGACAGCGTAAGCTGCATTTTCCAATCGACGGTACAGGTCTCGGGTAGCCAGCCGATGGCGCTGCCGTAGCTATCGGGCCCTACTTCTAACCAGTCATCACCGTTTTCCTGGCTACGTTGGTAGACATAAAAACGGCTAAAGGCGGGTTGGATATCCCCCCCATTGGCACCAGCTTCTTGGGTAAGCTGACAGCCAGGTGTGGTCAGTACCCGCTGATAGAGGGTTTCTTTTCCCTCTTGTATTAAAGGGCGTGGGTCAGCGAGAGCGGGTGCTGCTGCAACCAGAGGCAGGCTTACCGTCAGGGTTAATAATGCCGCGCGTAATATCATTACTGAAGCACCTCCAGCCGCTGGCTGGCTTCAGCGTTATCAGCATCGATACCCTGTGCCGTCTCGTACCAAAAAATAGCTGTTTCGGCATCCGGTTCGGGGAAGCAGGCACTCGGTGAGTGCTGCTCGGGATCAAATTGACGGGCATAGCCAAGGGCTGCTTCGATATCACCGTTGAGTGCCTCGTGAGCATAGAGGCGCCGTGCAATACCACAGTGCTCGTTGGTGAGGGCTTCATCGATCACGTCTATCATCGATGATGTCTCGCTTTCGGCAGCGGTGCAGCCTTGGATGAACTCCAGCTCGCCTTGCTCATCCATGCGTTGCAATGAGCATGGTGCAGCGGCTAAGGCTGCCGTGTTTTCACCAGCGTTGGGCTCAGCAGGCTGGGGGCTATTGTTCTCAATAGAGGTCTCATTTTCGGCTTCCTCTTCTGGTTCTGGTTCGGAAGCCTCTTCCTCTTGCTGGATCTCTTCTTGTGCTGTTTCGCTATCCACAGGCTCGTCGTCACGCATTGACAAACCGAACCATGCGGCAGCGGCTAAAATTATTAGCAGCAGTAAAGTAACCAACGCTACCCAAAGCCAACGTCGGCTACCCTTTTCCGTTTGCTGAGGCGGTTCTGTTTCCACCGCTGGTATTATTTCAGGTTCGGGTTCAGGTTCGACCGGGGTAGGCTCTGGTACTGGCTCAGGAGGAATGGGAGCCGGTGGAGGTTCAGGAGATTTTACGGCAGCACTGGCCGCCAGTGATGGCGTACTACCCCTCGCACCAAATGAGATCAGGTCGCGAGCGAGCTTAATGCGCGCTCTGCCCAGTTCAGCGCCATCCGGGCCATAAAACCTGGCCATATTAGTGGCATGTGGGTTTTCCAGCAGCGGGTCGACTATCTGCCTGTCCACGATAGCCGTTTGGTTGCCTTCGCTGTCGGTTTGTAACTCCGGCAGCTGGAACGTGAAGGGGTGACTTCCCCACTGGCCATTATCTTGTAAAAAATGCTCATCCTGGTTGCGCTGGATGTCTACCGACATCCCTTCGCCGGTCACATTTCCACCAATAATGACTAGCTGTCCGTAACCTGGTTTGGGATCGGAAAGTGGGCGGAGCTCGATTTTACGCATGGGCCTTCTCCTTAGCAGAGAACAGCTCCAACACCTCACCGAGACGCTCGTTCTGTTCGATAGTGATTTCACGCCCGCCGCTGTGGCCAGCATTCTCTTGAGTCATGAGACAAAGTCCAGATAACCAGTCGCCGAGGTACACCATGGCTTGGTTGATCGGTTGTTCAGGTAGCAGGGGAAGTGAGCCCTTTGGGATTGGGTTGTGCTCGTAACCAAAGAGATGCGTTTTGGCGCCAACGAAGCTGGGCGGGCGCTGTTCTACAGGAATGTAGTGGAAACCAAGCCAGGCAATAAAGTCGCGGAGGACCAGCTGCGCAGCCAGCGCTTGTCGTGCCACCAGACGATCTCGGCGTGCACCACTTTGGCCACGTTGTAATAACGCTTCTTGCAGTTTCTCTTGGACTTTTAGTCGGCTGGCGCCTGTGATCAGTTCGTCAGCCAGCAGCTTAACCAGCTCGCGGTCGAGGCCGAGCATGCGCAGCAATCCCTGGCGTTGGGGCAGTTCACGCACGTGACCAACCCAAGCGTTATAGATGGCTCGGGCAAAACGGTGATCGGCGCTTTGCAGAACATGCGTTTGTGAAGGACCGCTAGGCGCTTCTGATGTCACGCTTTGGCTATCGCCGAAGGGCAGCTCACCAAAACCGCTTTCTAGCCCAAAGCCACTGCTGCCATATAACCCGCCATCATCGGCAGTTATGTCGGTTTCTTCGTTTGACTCGAGTGACAAACTGTCTTCGCTGTCGCTTAGGTAGAGGTCTCGCACTACCTCATCTGGAAGCTCAAGGTTATGTTGCAGTTCCCCCAGCGATGGCAAACGCGCCTGAAGTTCCTTCCAGAAACGGCTCGCAATGTCGCGTTTCTCTGCCACTTCTCCACCGGTGTCATCAAAATACCATCGGGCTAAGCGGTCTGTTATCAGGGCGCGATAGTTTTCTTTAAGCTGACTTTCAATGCGGCCCAACTTGTACTCAAGGCCTGCGATACGGCCTAGGTAGTCGCCAATGCGAGCCATACCGCCATCATCTAAAGCGAGCATGGCCTCCCATGCGGCGGACGGTTGGTTAACGTGCTGCTGCACCGTTTGGCTAGCAATGAAGGTGCTTTGCATGCTCGTTAATGCATCGCGCGCGCTTTCATTGATGGCAACCTCACGACCCTCTTCACTGACTAAAAAGGGAACGGGAAGGCGCGGCTTGCGAACCAAAAACGTATTGTCAAAGGCCTGGCCGGGAGCCCACTCCTGCATCCATTCAAAGCTTCCGAAGCGTTCCAGCATGGTCATTTTGACCAGGCCTTCCCACCCTTCACGTAGCTGGCTTTCGGTTTGTTGTAAGGCGCCTGAGATGCGCTTATCAAACATGGTGAGAGTCCAGATTAGCCCTGGATCACGCTGACCACGCTCTGCTGCGGTGCTGCCTTGGGTTTTTTCTATCCAGCGGGTTAGAACCGGCCCGACACTCGTCACATCGCTCTGCTTATCCGAGCTAGTGCACACGACCAGGCCGTTCATTTCTTGGCTGTCGGTGTAACGCTCAAATAGATAGGCGACTTTGCCGCGCAGGAGTAGTTGGGAGAGCCCCTCCTGGCTTCCCGCCTCACCGATCTTACGCAGGCTAAGTCGACCTCGATAACCGGGGAAGTCAAGTAGATCAACCTTTTCCACTCGCGGATCTCGGGTGGGTTCAACCAGAGGAAACGTTAGCTCCGCCGTTAGCGCTGCAAGCTGAGCTACGGGCAAGTTGACCGGCGCGCCGAGCGAATCGCCTGTAGCTGGACACACGTCAAGCGGTTGGTCCTGTGCTGTTCCTAGACGCTCAAGGATGTCGACATTCATAATGCTGTCGCGCTGGCTATAACCATCGCCATCACGGACAACGAGGCAGCGGAGAGGCGCATAAACCCGAGTTGCATGCCCAAGGGAGCCAAGTGTCTGGGCTAACTGGCGGTAGAGATTAGTAAGTTCGGGCTGTTCACCCCATAAAATTGAGAACAGCTCTGCCCGTTTTTGGCTGCTAAGACGCGGTGCGAGTCTCACCACCAGGGGCCAGTAACGGGCATTGAGTTTGCTGACTGATTTGGGAAAACTCGCTTGCAGGTAGTCCCAAAGCTCTACTACGTTTTCCGGCGTTACGCCGGGTTGAAGTTCCTTACCCAGCTCTCCCTCATGGGGTGCCAATATGTTGGCTACCTTACCTTCATCAATTTCATAAACGTCTTCCCGCTCGTGATCGAAGTCGTTGAACCAAGCATTCGCCAGTACTTTCGCCACTTCTATTTCATTGAATAGCTTGAGCTCAACCGGGAACTCGCCGGATATTGAATTGGATGCACGACTAAAGCGCGTGACCAGTCCCGTTGCCTCTTTGCCCCCACCGACGGGGTTAACATGCTCAATAAAATCCAGGCGCGCCGTGCCATAGCAGGTTTCTAGCTTACCGTTTTCGCCCGCCGCTAACGCTGAAATGAGATAGGACTTGCCCGCCTGGGAGAGGCCAAAAAAGCCCACTGTCATCGGCGTGGTCGCCGCGTGTGACAAGCTTTTTGCAAGGTTGCGAGAGCGATAGAAAGCCAGCCCAAGATTATCGGCTTCACTGTCAAGGCTTGGTGCGCTATCACGCACCTCTTCAATCCACTCAAGGGCTGCGCCCGCTCCCGCGTGGAAAGCCTGCCAGCCTTCACTGAGTCGCTGTTGTTCTGGCGTCAACTGTTCTGGTTTCAACTGGTTCATATGCGCTTCACGCTCCCGCTATCCAGCCAGTAGTTGGTATCACCTAGTCCGGCATCATTAAGGGTATTGAGCTGTAGCTTCAGATCCCGTGTGCTAAAGCTGCTTTCACCGTCGGTCTCAACGCTGACGACTTTTAGGCGGTCGCTTATTAAGCTTCCCTTGCCAGCGCGTTCATCTACACCTAGCCGCACTTTCAACACAGGAGCTTGGCCACCATTGGCTTCGGCTTTAGCCAGCTTCTCGGCGCCGGAGGGGGTAAAATCCAGTGTGTAGAGGGGCGAGGCAGCCCAGCGCTGTGCACTTAGCTGACGGAAACCAATCCTTAACGGTCCTCGCATTTCGATAACAGGGGGCTCATCCATACCCTCATTATCCAACTGAATAGTGGTGCCATTTTCGGTAGTGGTTATGTCGCGGTAAGTCACATCAGCGTCTGGAATCGTGTTGTTGTTATCGATCAGACCGATATGACGAATAGTTGAGTAAGGCCGTAAAGCTGCAGCATTGAAAAAGAAGTTGGAGAGACTGCGCTGCGCGCATAGCAGGCACAGCATGGCGCCTACGGAAGCGGTACTCTTAGGGTCGTCTATGCGCCCATTACGATGAAAAGGGTACCAACTGCCAGTGCGATAACCCTGCATTGGTAAAATACGTCCTGGCGGTAGTGGCAACATCTTGCGCAGGTAAGCCTGGACACCAGGTAGGCGCGATGGGCGTCCGGTGAGCAAAAGATTGTCGCACTGATATTGGAAGATTACTTCGCATAGCGACGCCAGTGTTTTACAGATATTGAAACGATCTTTAAGGAAGGCGCGGTGAACTTCCAGCAAATTGAAGGTGAGAGGAATGCTCATCAAGCTAAAGTTGCAATCAAGACCTAGCTCACGGCGTAGCGCATTTTCCACGTAGCGGTGCACCGAATCACTCACCGCTTGTTCGCCTAGGCGTTCGCCGTAGGTGAGGGTCTCTGGCCCCGTAGGCTGTTCAGGGTCGAACGCTTCATAGGATTCAAGCAGTGCTAGGCCGAGAGGAGTGAAAACCTGCAAATTGAGCTGTTGGCGAAGCACTTGATCCTGAGCATTTGCTCCTTCCTGGCCACATAGCCGTGACATCATGGCATCAGGTGAAGCCACCCCTGCTTCCTTGAGTGCCGCCTCTAGACTTGGAAGTATAAACAGCTGAATAACATCCAGTAGAATGTCATCACCGGCTACACGGAAGCCGTCGCGAAATCGCTGCTCTGGTACCACGAAGACATTGCTGCCTCCGCTAGCAGAGCCATTACGATCGAGATGGTAGTCGGTAATTACTAAATCGGTGGTGCCGCCGCCAATATCGATAGTCGCTAGGCTGATACGCTCGCGATCTGCCTTGTCGGGGCGTGCCAGCGTCGCGAAAAACTCTTCTGGGTGACCAGCAAAGTTCTCTTTTATCTCGGTGTAGAGGTATACCAACTGCCCGCAGGAGGCTTCATCCCACTCCACGCGTAAACGTGGCATTGGCACGCGCAGGGTACCGTCATCGCTAGCCTCAAAGGGATTGCTCTCTTCTTCACCGTCATGCCAGCCCAGGCTTTTCCAGATCAGTGCTACCGCTTGCTCAAGGCGCGATACAAATAGGCTGCGCTCTGCTTGAGGCAAGGCTGGCGGTACCGTGAGCGTAATCGAGCGTAGGTGTCGAGGGCGGTTAGTGTGTCCTTGACGAACACGCTGAGCAGGGCTATTCATTTGCATCAGCGCTTGAGCCAGCACCTCTGCCAACATAAACGTCATCAATGAGCTGCGTGAATAGTGCGGCTTGAAGACCGGTAATTGATCTTCTTCGTCTAGCGTATAAAGGGCGTCCCCTAGCTCATTAATTAAGTGTGAAAATGGCGCTGCTGTAGCGTGAGGTTCGGTATCCGTACGCACATAGGCGCTGTTGAAACGCCAGCCATGGCGGTAGGTATCATCGTCCCACAGGTAGCGTTTGGGGCTTGAGAGCCCCGTGGAACCTTCGGTGCCTCGCCTGCGTCCCGCTAAACGACCTGCCTCAACACCAACTCGTGCAATGGTTGGCCATAGGAATGCATCGTGGCGACCACTTTTGACAGACAGGTGATCTTTGCCAAAAAAGGTTTGTGAAAACTCAATACGGCTTTCAAAGGGCTCGCGATAGACTCGCTCAGGATCAACAAGGTCGCGCAACTCCAGCACATAGTTGTGCTTCAGGCCCATGCCTGATTGGCCGTGATCTTCAATTAGGATGCCGCATGTACGCGAATTTCCGACGTCGAGTACCAAGTCAACGGGAATCACCCCTTCCTGCTGAGAAATCACTTTAATATCAGGGATCTCAACATAAGGGTCCTGCTTGCTATGCTCTTCTTCAATCGGTCGTCGCAGCAAGCTGAGCACGTTAAGGTAGTGCGCTAGGTGTTGGCACTCCTCTAGGCCTTCACGCATTTCCTGGCTATCAAGCTTGGGGTTGGCTTCGCGGAAAAGCTCCTCAAGCCACTCCCTAACCCAGGTCTGGTCAAGAAACCAGCGCATGTGTGATGTGCTGGTAGCTAAGCGAAAGTTAGCGCCAGAGTTTACATCGTCATTAGTAGGGCACAGGTAAGCCGTGTTGTCGCGACGCGGTAGTGTTTGTGTATCAAAAGCCAACGTCAGGCGGTGGGTATGGCCGTCGATATCCGCCTCATCGAGTTCGGTAAGGCGCATACGTGCCCAGTTAGCTGGCCCTTCATCAAATTTGCGCGGTGGCCGAAAACGGAAAAATGGCAGCGGAAGCCAGGCAGCGTTCAGCTGCTCAAGGCTGGTAGCCATGGCCATGTCGAATTGTGGTCGTTTGACGGTCTCAAACTTGCCAGGTTCTATTTCGTGAAAAAGGGAACCGTCCTCCTCATTAACGAGTAGGCGAGTCAGCATCTTGTCAGCGGTGGACAGGTACATAAACTCCCCAGCCGGATGCTTACGTGGCTCCAGCGTTAAGCCAAAGTCCATGAACTGAACACCGGAGTGGCTGACTAGTGTGGCCACTTCTTCGAAATTAATTATCTCAGGCAACATAGTAAATTTACCGTCCTATTCGCTGGCTTTCTGCAGCTGCATGGGGAAAGGCTCGTCATCGTAGCTGGCTGCACAGTCCGCTATTTCGCCATCGGCTTGACGGCATTCCACGCGTGGCATTTCGTAGTTGCTACCGTCCTCACAGCGAGCGTGTTCTTGAGCCTCAACCTGCAGTTCACCGTCTTGCATGATGGCGGCCACAGGCCCAGTGCAGGTCATGCCATCAGCGCCACCGCGGCGTATCTGCATCTCGCCTTCACCCTGATCAAATGCATACCTCACCTGAAGCGGACGGCCGCTTTGGCTATCCATTACCCCAGCGCCGCGCCAATTACCGTTGAGAAATGCTGCGGTACCATCTGGAGTATTGGCGGGCAGGCTCAGTGGCTCTGGCACTGCGCCAAGCTCGGGTGGCGTAATAGCATCAGGAAGGCCTGCGCTCACTTCTGCTAGTTCGGATGACGCTGCGCCTTGCGGTGGTACGGGCTCGGCGGATAACTCACCCGCTGGTAGTGTCGTCTCAGCTGGTGCCAAAGAAGTAGTAGTGTCAGGCAACCCCACATTGGAAAGCCCGGTAGTGGGGAGAGCCCAGTCGAGCGCTCCCGCCCTGTTTCCGAAAGTAGGCAGAGCAATGTCACCATTTAGTCCCGCTGTTCCGCTTGGCAAAGCAATATCCCTGGTCTCTGCCTTGAACGGCCATACGTCCCATCCCTTCCAAAGCGGCTGAGGAGAAGAGAACTCGATCGATGGCACATTTATTCCGGTATCGGGTCCGATACTTGGTGTGGAGCAACTTCTTAGCCCTAAAAGCAAAAGCAGTATTAGAAGCAGCGCTAGAGGCAGTAGCCACCAAAGGCGACGCCACCACGAGCGCGTTGGCTCTTCAGCAATAGTCGGTTCAGCGAGAGGCGCTGCAGCAGCTAGTGACGCCGGAGTAGTAGTTATAGGTGGGGCAGTGGGGGATAATTCAGGTTCGGCCTCAGGGTAAAGGCACTGAAGAGGATTGGCGTGTCGGTCGGTTTCTGGGTGCGTAAACCCCCAGAAGGTCAGAACAGGCGTGCCATCAACCAGATAAACAAAGTTTTCATCTGGAAAATGGCACACCCACTTGAGCAAACGAGCAAAGACTTCATGATCCCCGCCGTTTCCTTCATCAGGTATTTCGACGGCTAGGATCTCTTTTTGGAAGGCCGCTAGCTGGGTGCATCTTCACGTTCGCCTTCAGTAGCGCTTCTCCAAGGCACTACATCGCCCTCTATACCGCTATACCAGTCCACGCCCTCGCCTTGTTGATCACGCTGTGGAATGGCGAGATGTCGCTCTCGACCTTTCAGTCGTCGAGCAATTGCCTTACGTAGCTGTAGAGCAGAGTAATAGACGGGCTGACCAGTTTCGCCTAGTGCGCGATACTGTTCAGTCTTCCCGCTGTGCAACAAAAGGGATGACATATCTGAACCTTACTTCGATAGAACCATTTTTAACTGGCTCATGTGAGCCAGTGTCAATACAGCAATTTCGACAAAGCAAGGGCAGGACGTGCGTTGCACGCGAGTTGGAATGTGTTCAAGTCTAGCGTTCCCTAGCAAATTTTAATTGGTATGATTAGTTTTCTAAGCATCTTAGCAAGGTTGATTTAGTAAAAAAAGATTAGTTAGGGTTTTAAATCGAAGTGATTTTTTAAGGGGGAACATTTCGTGCCATCAGGCAGCTAGCAAGAACGCCCAACGTGTCAGCAAAAATCTGCCCCCTGACAAGGCTTATTGACCCGATACCGCCACGGGCTGAAGGGTGGCGTGATCAGCCCTGTAGATGGTAGGGCGCCTCCGATGACAGCCACTGCCTTTAACTAAATAGTGGGTAGGTATATCCACTAGATTGCCCGTCGTCATCAAAGGCTTTAACTGGCGCGAGGGGTGAGCCGCGCCGCCATCCTCAAAAGGGCGCTGAGGCAACTCTAACCGGCGACTGTATCGACCGTGAGCTGCCGCTTAATAGCATTAGATGATCCTTCCATAACGAACATCAGTGAAATACGCTTTTTAGGGCCCTGTGTTATATTAGTTTGAAGGCTAATAAAATTAATTTTGGTTGGCTGAATAAGTACCGTTCAGGAGATGACTGTTAATATGTTGATATATATTGTTTTTTTGATGATTTTTGTGGGTGTGACCGTTGCTTTGTATCAGGTGTATGAAATTCATTACAATATCAACGTCGGCAATGATAAGAAGCTGTCGAAGGCCGATAAAGGCCGCTTAAAAACGCTTTCTGACCAAGCTAAAACCGCCCAACAAAACCATGCATGGGCAGATTTCGATCAAATGGCGACCACTGCCTTGGGCCCTGACTTCAATCGGGATATCGCGTTGGTGGCGTTTGCTGAAGAGGAAGCAGGCAGCTATGCAATTCCTTTACTGCGGCGTAAAAGGAGATTGAGTTTTAACGGTGATACAGAGGGGGCGAAGAGAAGCCGCATAACAGTCCGTCATTTGCCGTTTTGGAAAACAACGCTGCCGAATGTGAATATACGCGCAGCGTTGATTGCCCTGGTGATTGTTAATTGTTTCCTGGTTCAGCTATTAGCGGCCATGACTATCTACACGATTAGCTATCCGATATCGACGCCTTTGCTGGCCTGGCTAAACGAACCCTTGATCGTCATGCTGGTTATTTATGCCTTTATCTTCATGTCACTGCTTGTTTCAAAGTTTGATAGGTATATGCACGACCTTTATCAACTTGGAAAGCTATTTAATAAAAAAGCTGTTTAAGAAAGACGCTGTTTAGGCATCGGTGCAACGCGCAATCTCATCAGCCAGCTGTTCCAGTAGCGCATCGTAAAGGCCAGCATCCAGCGTTAGACCCACGCCCAAGGGATCCATGACGCCGATATAAGCCGACGATTGTCACGCTAGCCGCTGTGCACCCTGGCGACGATCGTGACCCAAAGCTGGCGCTTGTTGCGCCAGCGCCTCCAGCCCCGTCCTTCCATTCAGGTAAATAGCGAAGCGAACGATTGTTGGCCTTCCTCGCAGCGCTTGTTTAGGATCAATAGCGAACCTTAATAACAAAATAGCGAGCCGTCTCATGAAGCCAGAAACCATTGCCCTCCACCATGGCTATTCGCCGGATTCACAAAACGCCGTGGCGGTGCCAATTCATCAAACCACGTCGTTTTCATTCGATAATGCGCAGCACGCGGCGGATCTGTTTGATCTTAAAGTCGAAGGAAACATTTACTCGCGCATTATGAACCCAACCTGCGCCGTGTTGGAGCAGCGGGTAGCCGCGTTGGAAGGCGGTATCGCGGGGCTAGCGGTGGCGTCGGGAATGGCGGCGATTACCTATGCGATCCAGACCATTGCCGAAGCGGGCGATAACATTGTCTCGATCAGCGAGCTGTATGGCGGTACCTACAATCTGTTTGCCCACACCTTGCCGCGCCAAGGCATTCAGGTGCGTTTTGCCGATAAAGATGATATTGAGGGCATCGAAGCGCTGATCGATGAGCGTACCAAAGCGGTTTTCTGCGAAAGCATTGGTAACCCCTCAGGTGGGGTGGTCGACCTAACAAAGCTGGCCGAAGCGGCGCATCGTCATGGAGTGCCGGTGATTGTCGATAACACCACGGCGACGCCGTTTTTATGTCGGCCGATTGAGCACGGGGCGGATATCGTTGTCCACTCAGCGACCAAATATATCGGCGGCCACGGCACCACGGTGGGCGGTGTGATCGTTGATTCGGGCACCTTTCCCTGGGCCGAGAATGCCAGCCGCTTTCCGCTACTCAACGAGCCTGATGTCTCCTATCACGGTGTGAGCTATACCCGTGATGTGGGCGATGCGGCCTTTATTGCCCGCGCCCGGGTGGTGCCGCTACGTAATATGGGCGCGGCGCTTTCTGCTCAAGCGGCCTGGAACCTGCTCCAGGGATTGGAAACGCTGTCACTACGGATCGAGCGTATCTGTGCCAATGCTTTAGCGGTTGCCAAGCATCTGGAAAGCCATCCGTTGGTCACCTGGGTGCATTATGCTGGCTTGGAAAACCACCCTGATCATGCGCTGGCCCAGCGTTATATGAACGGCTATGCCTCGGGAATTCTTAGTTTTGGCATTGAAGGTGGGCAGGCCGCTGGTGAGCGCTTCTACGATGCGCTGGCGCTGATTCTCCGCCTGGTGAATATCGGCGATGCCAAAAGCTGCTCTTCCATTCCCGCCTCTACCACGCACCGGCAACTCAACGAGCAGGAGCTAAAAGCCGCTGGCGTCACGCCGGATATGGTGCGCCTGTCGATCGGCATTGAGCATATCGACGATCTGTTGGCGGATATTGATCAAGCGCTGGCTGCTTCTCAAGGGTAGCCTGTTTTGCCTCCGCCATCTCAATGCCGTAAAAGCCAAGAGACGGCGGGGGCTAACTATCAAACGCCTTTGGACGCTGCCAGCGTATACAAAAACTCAAGCCCCAGCGTTGCGGCGGCAAGCGAGGTAATGTCGCCGTGGTCATAGGCGGGGTTTACTTCCACCACGTCCATGCCAACTAACTCCATGCCCACCATGCCGCGAATGATTTTTAGCATCAGATCGGTAGACATGCCGCCGCAGACCGGTGTGCCGGTGCCTGGGGCGTAGGCGGGGTCGAGGCCATCGATGTCCAGGCTGACGTAAGCGGGATGATGACCCACTTTGGCACGAATACGCTCCAATACAGCAGCTGCACCGTGGTCGTTGACCCAGTCCGCATCCAACACCTCGTAAGGGTGGTTGTGGCGGTCGTAGCTGGTGCGAATGCCAATTTGCAGCGAATGCTCTGGCACCACTAAGCCTTCTTTTAAAGCATGGTGAAAAATGGTGCCGTGGTCAAAGCGGGTGCCTTGCTCATAAGTGTCGGTGTGGGCGTCAAAATGGATCAGTGCCAGTGGGCCGTGCTCTCGGGCGTGAGCACGCAGCAGCGGCAGGCTAATGTAGTGGTCGCCGCCCAGGGTAAGCATCTTTTTACCCGCGCTTAACCAACGGTTGGCGTGGGTTTCCAGGTTATCGACCAGGCTTTCGGGCTCGCCATAGGCATAATCAACGTTGCCCGCATCGCAAACTTTGAGGCGATCTTCCAAGGCGAAGTCCCAGGGCCAGCGCTTGCCTTCCCAGATCAAGTTAGCGGTACTTTGACGAATAGCATTAGGCCCCATGCGGGTGCCTGCACGGCCAGAACAAGCTAAGTCGAAGGGGGCGCCACTCACCACAACGTCGGCGTCGGTTGCCTTGGGATCCGTTGCTTTTGCTACGCCCATAAAGGTAGAAATCATATCGCCATAAAGGCTGGGCATGGTTTGAGTTAGTGGGTGGGTCACCGGTGTGCTTCTCCTTGCGTACTGGCTTATCGCTGATAGTCGCTAGTGGGCGAATGAGCGGCAGACAATAAGCAATTACTGGTGATAAATTAAATGAATGTTTAGAATTTAATCATTCGTATTATTAATGATAGAGAATCTATGCGCTCGCTACGCCATTTCGACCTGAACTTGCTGCTGGTATTTGAGGCGCTGATGCGCGAGCGCCATGTCACTCGCGCGGCAGAAACGCTGCATTTAAGTCAACCTGCTTTGAGCCACGCCTTAAAACGGCTGCGGGAATCGCTGGATGATCCACTGCTAGTGCGCACCGAAAACGGTATGCAGCCGACGCCCCGTGCGCTGGCGCTACTGCCCGTGGTACAGCAAGCGCTGGCCCAGTTACGAGAGGGGCTCGCTCCACCGGCGATGTTTTCGCCTGCTACTAGCACGCGCCGCTTTACGTTAGCGACCACCGACTACTTTGAAGAGGTCATGTACCCGCTCTTTTTAAGCCAGCTGTTGGCCTATGCACCGGGCATTAGCTTCTCAATTGAGCTGATTACCCCGGATGTGCTGACTGAGGGACTGGAACAGCGCCAAATCGATATGGTGGTGGGGTTGGATAGCCAAAGCACGCTGCCCAGCGGCGTGATTCAGACCCCGTGGATGGATGAAGAGTTGGTCTGCTTAGCCGCTACCCACAATGACCGCGTGGGCGATGCGATTGATATTGCGCAGTTCGCTCAAGAGATCCATGTGGAGCTGGCTGACATCAGCGGCCTACGGCCCAGCAATATTGATAGCTGCCTGGTGCAGCATGGCTTAACCCGCCGGGTAATCTCCAAAAATCTCAACTACATCGCCGCAGCGCGGGTAGTGTCGCTAACGGAAGCGATCATGACGCTCCCACGCCAAATGGCTGAGCGATTCGTTGCGATGCTACCTGTACGCTTGGTGGAGCCACCCAAGGAGCTCTCCGCACTAAAAATGACGTTGATTCAGCATGGGCTGTATGTCAACGATCCTGCCAACGTGTGGCTCTATCAGGTGCTTACTGAGTTTGCTAACGAGTTTAGACGTTAGGTTAGCCATCATGCACACTACCTATGTTGTAATAAAACAACTCTGTTGTATCAAAGGTTGAATAGTATCTGGCAGCCACCCCGTTAGATCCTAGACTGCTAAAAGGCGTTATGAGTGGCGTCGTAAAATGTGCCGTGTCCACAATTTGGCACCGGCGAGGCAGACTGATTAATTAAGGGAGAACGCGAGTGAAAATAGGTGCCCCGAAAGAGAGTGCCCGGGGGGAAGCGCGTGTCGCGCTAACCCCCGAGAGCGCCAAGCAAATTCAGAAGTTAGGCCACGAGTGCTTAGTAGAAAGCGGCGCTGGCCTTGCGGCGGGCTTTAATGACGACACTTATCGTGATGCGGGCGTTACCGTGGTGGAAGGAGCCGACGCGCTCTGGAACGACGCTGATGTTGTCATTAAAGTCCGCGAGCCCTCGGATGAAGAGGCCGAGCGGCTGCGCAAAGGGCAAACATTGATCGCTTTCTTCTGGCCTGCGCAAAACGAAGCGCTGCTGGAGAAGTGTAAGGCCCAGGGCGCTACCGTTATTGCCATGGATATGGTGCCGCGTATTTCCCGGGCACAGAAGATGGACGCGCTCTCCTCCATGGCCAATATTGCCGGCTATCGTGCGGTGATTGAGGCGGGCAACAATTTTGGCCGCTTCTTTACCGGCCAGGTAACGGCAGCAGGTAAAGTGCCCCCTGCCAAGGTACTGGTGATTGGCGCTGGCGTGGCAGGATTAGCCGCGATCGGTACCGCCACCAGCCTGGGCGCCGTGGTACGCGCCTTTGACGTACGGCCCGAGGTCTCTGAACAGATCGAGTCCATGGGCGCTGAGTTCCTGTTCCTCGATTTTGAAGATAGCCAGGACGGTTCCGAAAGCGGTGGCTATGCCTCGCCCTCAAGCCCGGAGTTCCGCGAGAAACAGCTGGAGTGCTTCCGCGAGCAGGCAGCCGATGTGGATATCGTGATTACCACTGCGCTGATTCCTGGCAAGCCTGCGCCCAAGCTGTGGCTGGAAGATATGGTCGCGACCATGAAGCCGGGTTCGGTGGTTATCGACTTAGCCGCCGAGAAGGGCGGCAACTGCGACCTGACCAAGCCTGACGAGCGAGTAGTATCGGATAACGGCGTAGTGGTCATCGGCTACACCGACTTCCCTTCGCGCATGGCCACCCAGGCGTCGCTGCTTTACGCCACCAATATTCGCCATATGCTGACCGATCTCACCCCCGAGAAAGAGGGCGTGATCAATCACAATATGGAAGACGACGTGATTCGTGGCGCCACGGTGACTCACGCAGGCGAAATAACCTTCCCGCCACCGCCGCCCAAAGTCAAAGCGATTGCTGCCGCTAAGCCGAAGAAGAAAGAGAAGGCGCCCACGCCAGAGGAGAAGAAAGCCACTGAGCTGGCCACCTTCAAAGCGCAAACCAAACGCCAAGTGGGGTTATTGGCCGTCGGTGGCGCGTTGATGCTGCTGTTGGGGCAAGTGGCACCGGTGTCGTTTATGCAGCACTTTATTGTCTTCGTGTTGGCCTGCTTTATCGGCTTCCAGGTGATCTGGAACGTAAGCCACTCGCTGCATACACCGCTTATGGCGGTGACCAACGCGATCTCGGGCATCATTATTTTGGGGGCGATTTTGCAGATTGGCTCCGGCAGCGCCGTGGTAGGCGTACTGGCGGCGATCTCGGTGCTTATCGCATCAATCAATATCGTGGGTGGCTTCCTGGTGACACGCCGGATGCTGGCCATGTTCCAAAAATCCTAAGCGGCGGAGAGACGATATGTTAGGTCAAGGATTCGTATCTGCCGCGGCGATCGCGGCAAGCGTACTGTTTATTCTGTCGCTAGGCGGCTTGAGTAACCAGGAAAAAGCCAAGCGGGCCGTGTGGTACGGCATCGTGGGTATGGCGCTGGCAGTATTTTTTACCTCCTTAGGGCCGGGTATTGGCGGCTACTGGTGGTTAATTCCGATGATGGTGATTGGTGCTGGCATCGGGGTCTACGTGGCGGGAAAGGTCGAAATGACCGAAATGCCGCAACTCGTGGCAGCGCTGCACAGTTTTGTCGGCTTGGCAGCGGTGTTTGTCGCCTGGAGTGCCGATTTAGAGCGTCGCCGTGTGCTGGCGGCACAAACGGTCGATGGCGTTATGCAGGAGTTTTCCGCCTTTGCCGCGCTGGTAGCCTCCAAGGCGCCTGACGAGCTCACCTTTCTGCAGATAGAGGTAGTGTTCGCTATCTTTATCGGTGCAGTGACCTTCACTGGTTCGGTGGTGGCGTTTGGTAAGTTGGCCGGCAAAGTGGATGGCAAACCTCGCCAGCTGCCCGGTGGGCATATGCTTAACGCCGGGGCGGCGGTGCTGTCGCTGCTGTTAGCGATTTTGTACCTTAACGGCGCAGGTTTCTGGACGCTGATTGTGCTCGCAGCCCTGTCGTTCTTTATCGGTTACCACCTGATTATGGGCATCGGCGGTGCCGATATGCCCGTGGTGGTCTCAATGCTCAACAGCTACTCCGGCTGGGCAGCGGCCGCTATCGGCTTCACGCTCTCCAACGATCTGCTGATTGTCACCGGCGCGCTGGTGGGCTCGTCCGGCGCAATTCTCTCTTACATCATGTGTAAGGCGATGAACCGTAACTTCGTCAATGTGATTCTAGGCGGCTTTGGCGGCAGCCAAGGGCCTGCGGCAGAGATTGAAGGCGAGCAGGTGGCCATCGACGCCGGTGGCGTAGCGAGCGCTCTGAACGATGCTGATAGCGTGATCATCGTGCCGGGCTACGGCATGGCGGTGGCCCAGGCGCAAAGCGCGGTGAGCGACTTGGTGCGCAAGCTGCGCGCAGCGGGTAAAACCGTACGCTTTGGTATTCACCCGGTCGCGGGTCGCTTGCCAGGGCATATGAACGTACTGCTGGCCGAGGCCAAGGTGCCTTACGACATCGTGCTGGAAATGGACGAAATCAACGACGATTTCGCCACCACCGATGTGGTGATCGTGATTGGTTCCAACGACATCGTGAACCCCGCGGCCGAGGAAGACCCCAATAGCCCCATCGCCGGTATGCCGGTGTTGAAGGTGTGGGAGGCCAAGCAGGTGTTTGTCAGTAAGCGCGGCCAGGGTACCGGCTACTCGGGTATCGAAAACCCGCTGTTCTTCAAAGACAACACGCGCATGTTCTACGGCGATGCCCGGGATAGCTTGAATACGCTGCTGCCTTTGCTTGACTAGTTCTATGCAACGTAGCTGCCTAGGCAACGTAGCTAAAAGCTAAGTGATTAAGTGCCATTAAGTATTGAGCCCGCGAGAGATCGCGGGCTTTTTTGTTTCTGTGCATGCCGCCAACACTCCTGCTATGGTCGGACACCGCCTTGTCTATTGAGCATTCGCTACTATGAATCAACGCCCCAACCCCCGAGTATTGCTGCGTTTGTTGGGTCTACTGCGCCCCTACCGCATGCGTTTAGCCTTGGCGGGCTTAGCGTTGCTGCTGGCGTCGGGCAGTGTGCTGTTGCTGGGGAATGGGTTGCGCTTAGTTATTGACCGCGGTTTTCTCGCCGCGGATCAGCAGGCGCTGGCCCAAACGCTGGGCTTAATGCTAGCGGTGGTGACGGTGCTGGCGCTTGCTTCTGCACTGCGATACTACCAAGTGACCTGGATTGGCGAGCGCCTAGCTGCGGACTTGCGCCAGCGTGTGTTTGATCATTTGCTTACTTTAGAACCGAGTTTTTTCGAGAGCGCCAGCGACGGCCGTGCTGCGGGGGAGATCGCCTCTCGGCTGACCGCGGACACCAGCGTGCTACAGAGCCTGTTTGGCTCTTCGGTCTCGCTGGCGCTGCGCAACCTAGTCATGCTGGTAGGCGCCGTGGTGCTCATGCTGGTCACCCAGCCGTGGCTCTCGGCAATGGTGTTGATAGGTATCCCTGCCACTCTTCTGCCCATCGTGTGGTATGGCCGCCGGGTGCGGCGGCTTTCGCGCACCAGTCAGGATCGCGTCGCGGAGCTAGGTCGCTATGCAGAGGAGGCGCTGAGCGGTATTAAAACGCTCCAGGCATTTACCCACGAGGCGGTGGATAAAACCCACTATGGTCAGCGCGTGGAGCAGGCGTTCGGCAGCGCCGTGGAGCGCACCCAGCAGCGCGCCTGGTTAACCGGTATTGCCATGCTGGTGGTGTTTACCGCCGTGGGCTTAATGCTCTGGCAGGGCGGTCAGGCGGTGCTAGACGGCACCATGAGTGCGGGTGAGCTATCAGCGTTTATTTTCTATGCCGTGCTGGCAGCGGGGGCTATTGCGACACTGGCTGAAGTGGCGGGGGATGTGCAGCGCGCCGCAGGCGCGGCGGAGCGCTTATTGGAGCTGCTCGATACTCAGCCCGTTATCCAATCGCCCGCGAATCCCCATCACCTACCGATACCTTCGCAGGGTGAAATTGTGCTAGATAACGTCACTTTCACCTACCCCGGCCGGGAAACCCCAGCGCTTGAAGGGTTTGATCTGCATATTCAGCCAGGGGAGCGGGTCGCTATCGTCGGGCCTTCGGGGGCGGGTAAAAGCACCCTCTTGGCGCTGCTGCTGCGCTTTTATGATCCTAGTCAGGGGCGTATCACCCTTGATGGTAGTGATGTACGCACCTTAGACCTTACGGCATTGCGCGGTGCCATGGGGTTGGTGTCGCAGGAGCCAGTGCTGTTTAGCGGCTCGGTGGCCGAGAACCTGCGCTACGGAGCCCCCGCGGCTGATATAGATAGGCTGCGCCGTGCCGCCCAGGACGCCAGCGCCCTCGACTTCATAGAAGCGCTCCCCCAGGGCTTTGATACGCCCCTTGGCCCCGGTGGGGTGCAGCTCTCTGGTGGCCAGCGCCAGCGGCTCGCTATTGCCCGTGCGCTGCTTAAAAATCCCACAGTGTTGTTATTGGACGAAGCGACCAGCGCGCTGGATGCGGAGAGCGAGCGGCTGGTTCAGCAGGCGCTGGATCGGTTGATGGTCGGGCGTACCAGCATCGTGATTGCCCACCGGCTCGCCACCGTCATCGCCGCTGACCGTTTGCTAGTGCTTGATGGTGGAAAGCTAATTGCAGCGGGTACCCACGCTGAATTGATCAACACCAGCGAACTTTATCGTCATTTAGCCGCGTTGCAGTTTGGCGGTGAAACGTTATAAAACGGATCTTTAAAGACGGGAGTTTCTATGTCGAATTTTTTCCAACGCCTGAACGCTGTTAATGCCCCTTCGATTGGTCTGGGTTGTATGAACCTCTCCCACGGTTACGGCAGCATAGTGCCTGAAAGCGCGGCGTTACGGGCGCTGGATGAGGCCTTTGATATGGGCTATCGCCACTTTGATACCGCCACCCTGTACGGTGCCACGGCCAATGAGAAAGTGGTCGGGCGCGCCCTGGAGGGCAAGCGGCACCAGCTTTTTCTAGCCAGCAAATGTGGTATGGCGATGGACCCAGAGTCAGGCAAGCGGGTGATTGATGGCCGTCCGGCAACCCTGCGCAAGCAGTGTGAAGAGAGTCTTGCTCGCCTGCGTACCGACCATTTGGATCTCTACTACCTGCACCGCTTGGATCGCCAAGTCCCCATCGAAGAGAGCGTCGGCGCGCTAGGGCGTTTGATGGAAGAGGGCAAAATTGGTGGCGTGGGGTTGTCGGAAATATCTGCGCTAACGTTGCGGCGTGCGGCAACTGAATATCCTATCGCAGCGGTGCAGTCGGAATACTCGCTGTGGACGCGCAACCCTGAAATCGCCCTGATTGATGCGTGCCGAGAGGTGGGCGCGGCCATGGTCGCGTTTAGCCCTCTGGGGCGAGGCTTCTTAACCGGTGCCATTCAAGATCCCGCGCGTCTTGAAGAGGGCGATATGCGCCGTAACATGCCGCGCTTCAGCGCCGAAAACTACCCGCATAATATAAAACTATTTGAACGCCTTGCGACGCTGGCGCGGGCCTTAAGCGTGACGCCGGGGCAGCTGGCACTGGCATGGCTGAAGGCCAAAGGCGACGATATTATCCCTATTCCCGGCACTCGCTCCGTTGACCACATGCGCGAAAATTTAGCCACGGAAACGCTGCGCCTTGATGTCACCACAATGCAGCAGTTAGATGCCATGATGACGCCAGAGCAGGTCGCGGGGGCGCGCTACAGTGAGACGCAGCAGGCGGATATCGACACAGAGGAGTTCACCCGTTAGCAGCGATAAGCAGTGGGTATTAACAGGGGTGATGGGTAAAAACTATTAGAGCGGTCACAAAAAGCAAATTGTGCCTATGACGGATCTGCTTTAAAACAGTACCAAGTGAGTGAAGCGTCCTTTTCCTGCATAGCAGGCAGAGCAATAGCACCATGTTAAGGGCGCTGACCGTCAGTTGACTTGGTAGCTGCTAAGATAAATGCAACCAAGACAAAAGCAATAAGGGGAGAGAGCTATGAGTGGTAAATGTCCTGTAATGCATGGTGGTAATACCTCCACAGGCACGTCTAATAAAGACTGGTGGCCGGAAGGGATTAACCTGGATATCTTGCACCAGCAAGACCGCAAATCAAACCCGATGGGTGCAGATTTTGACTATCGGGAAGAGGTCAGAAAGCTCGATTTTGACGCGCTTAAGCAAGATGTACACGCGCTGATGACGGACAGCCAGTCCTGGTGGCCAGCTGATTGGGGTCATTACGGCGGCCTAATGATCCGCATGGCGTGGCACTCTGCGGGTACCTATCGTCTTGCTGACGGTCGTGGCGGCGGCGGTACTGGTAGCCAGCGTTTTGCACCACTCAACTCCTGGCCGGATAACGTCAGCCTTGATAAGGCGCGTCGTCTACTTTGGCCGATCAAGAAGAAGTACGGCAACAAAATTAGCTGGGCGGACTTGATGATTCTGGCCGGCACCGTTGCCTATGAATCTATGGGGCTTCCTGCCTACGGATTCTCATTTGGCCGTGAGGATATCTGGGAACCCGAAAAAGACATCTACTGGGGCGATGAGAAAGAGTGGCTGGCGCCTTCCGACGAGCGCTATGGCGACGTTGAAAAGCCAGAAACCATGGAAAACCCGCTCGCTGCGGTTCAGATGGGGCTTATCTACGTTAACCCTGAAGGCGTTAACGGCGTGCCCGACCCGCTGAAGACCGGTCAGCAGATTCGCGAAACCTTCGCCCGCATGGCGATGAACGACGAAGAGACCGCTGCCCTTACTGCCGGTGGCCACACCGTAGGTAAGTGCCACGGTAACGGCGACGCGGCAGCGCTGGCGGCTGAGCCAGAAGCTTCTGACGTTGAGAACCAGGGCTTTGGCTGGGGCAACCCGACCATGGGTGGCAAGGCGAGCAATGCGGTCACATCTGGCATCGAAGGCGCCTGGACCACTCACCCCACCAAGTTCGACATGGGCTATTTCGACCTGCTGTTCGGGCACGAGTGGGAGCTGCGTAAGAGCCCCGCAGGCGCTCACCAGTGGGAGCCGGTGAACATCAAGGAAGAGGATAAGCCGGTTGACGCCAGCGACCCCTCTATTCGCCACAATCCGATCATGACCGATGCGGATATGGCCATGAAGATGGATCCGACCTACCGCGCCATTTGTGAAAAATTCATGGCGGATCCTGAGTACTTCAAGCAAACGTTCGCCAAGGCGTGGTTCAAACTGACCCACCGTGACCTCGGCCCGAAAGCGCGCTACATCGGCCCGGAAGTGCCCGCTGAAGACTTGATCTGGCAGGATCCTATTCCGGCTGGCAGCACCGACTACAGCGAAGAAGTCGTTAAGCAGAAAATCGCTGAAGCCGGCCTGAGCATCAGCGACATGGTCAGCACCGCGTGGGACAGCGCTCGCACTTACCGCGGCTCTGACATGCGCGGCGGTGCCAACGGTGCACGCATTCGCTTGGCGCCGCAGAAAGATTGGGAAGGCAACGAGCCTGCGCGTCTCGCCAGCGTATTAGCCGTGTACGAGAAGATTTCTGCCGACACCGGCGCTAGCCTTGCCGACGTAATCGTTCTGGCCGGCAGCGTAGCGATCGAAAAAGCCGCTAAAGCCGCAGACTATGACGTTCGCGTACCTTTCCTGAAAGGCCGTGGCGACGCTTCTGCCGAGATGACCGACGGTGAATCCTTCGAGCCACTAGAGCCGCTGGCTGACGGTTTCCGCAACTGGCAGAAGAAAGATTACGTCGTGAAGCCGGAAGAGCTGCTGCTGGATCGCGCGCAGTTGATGGGGCTGACAGGGCCGGAAATGGTCGTGTTACTCGGCGGCATGCGTGTGCTGGGCACCAACTATGGCGGTACCAAGCATGGCGTCTTCACTGACCGTGAAGGCCAGTTGACCAACGACTTCTTCGTCAACCTGACCGATATGGGCAACACCTGGAAGCCGGTGAGTAAAAACACCTACGAGATCCGTGATCGTCAAACGGACGCCGTTAAGTGGACCGCTTCCCGCGTTGACCTGGTGTTTGGCTCTAACTCGCTGCTGCGCTCCTACGCGGAAGTCTACGCCCAGGACGACAACGACGAGAAGTTTGTTAAAGACTTCGTCGCTGCCTGGACGAAAGTGATGAACGCGGATCGCTTTGACGTCGCGTAAGCACTAAACACGTTAGTGCTAACAAATAACCCGCATCCCAGGATGCGGGTTTTTTTATTGCGTGTTTATATGCTCAACGCAGGAATGAACGTTAATCAGAGGCTCCCTGGTTATTTTGCCGTAACAACACGAGACGCTTTATGAAACGCAGTAAATGGATATGGCTAGTATGGGCAGTCGTCTTGCTTTGCTATGTAGTGCCTTACACCTTGTTGGGCCATGTATCGCAATGGTACGGCAGCTTTCTGTTTTGGGCATGTGCCGGGTTAGTCATCATTGCTCTGAACGTGTTTATCACCAAAGATTTCAAGGAACACAGCGATGACTGAATCACTAATTTGGTGGTCCATTGCTATCTACTTATTGGTTGCTATAGGCATTGCCATTCTGTCGCGCCAAGGCCCTGCTGAAAGCATGTCGGGTTACTTTTTGGGTAACCGACAAATGAACGGCTTTGTCTCTGCGCTGAGTTACAGTGCCACTACCTACAGTGCTTTTATGATGGTGGGTTTGGCAGGCCTTACCTACGCGGGAGGCGTTGGCGCGCTAGGCTTTGAAATTATCTATTTTGCCGGTGTTTCGCTAGTGGCTATCTTTGGACCCAAGTTTTGGGCAGTGGGCAAGAAGTTTGGCTTTGTGACCCCAAGTGAAATGTTGGGCCATCGCTACAACAGCAAGCATGTTGCCATGGCTGTCTCAATTTCCAGCTGCATCTTCCTGATTCCCTACTCGGCCGTTCAGCTCGCTGGAGTGGGTTACCTGCTACAAGGGATTACAGAGGGAGCGATTCCCTTTACCGCCGGGGTGGTGATGGCCACGGTGATCGCTATCTTTTTCTCCTATATTGCGGGAATTCGTTCGGTCATGTGGACCGATTCGCTTCAGGCCATCATGATGATTGTCGCCTCAACCCTGGTGGCTCTCTTGGTCATTCAGGGTTTGGGTGGTTTCGGCGCGCTGTTCGATACGCTGGCAACAGAGCACCCCCAGTCGCTCACGGTGCCTGGTTCGGGGCTGTTCAGCTTTGTCACTTTCCTGGGGCTCACCATTCCATGGTTCTTCTTTAGCCTGTCTAATCCGCAAGTCAGCCAGCGCCTGTTTATGCCCTCTTCGCTTCGCTCAATGCGCCACATGCTGATTGGTTTTTTAGTGTTTGGCTTTATTTACACCCTGGTCTCCGTGCTGTGGGGCTTCTCTGCCCTGGTCGCCTTTCCAAGTCTTGAAAGCGCGGATTTGGCCACTCCCACGCTGCTGGCCTCAACGCATGTACCGCCAGTGCTGGGTGTTATCGTGATGATCGGCATTATGGCGGCGGCAATTTCCACCATTGATTCCATTATGCTGACGTTGGCTTCCATGCTGTCTCGGGACGTTTATGCCAATTTAAAAACGAATGCCAGTGAAAAGCACCAACTGCTGATGGGTAAATGTGTTGTGCCGGTGATTGCACTGATGGCACTGGGGTTTGCCGAGCTGCAGTTGGATCTGATCGCGGTGCTTTCGGTGGCGGCATCTTCCGGGTTGGTGGCTATGGTGCCCGCCATTATTGGCGCTTTTTACTGGAAACATGGCACCGCTACCGGTGCGCTGAGCAGTGTGGTGGGCACCAGTGCTTTTGTGCTGCTGATGTACGCCACCGGCAACTCGTTGCTGGGTTTACCTGCTGGCGTATGGGGCATTGTGGTAGCAAGTTTGCTGTTTATCGGCGCTAGTCTGGTGACGAAACCTCATCAGGCATCCAGGGATGCCTTCTTTACCGCCATCGCTGAAGAGCTGGCTAAAAAGCGCCCTAAGCCCATTTCCTAAAGGGCTATGTTCTTAAAAGGCTAGGTTCCTAAAAGGGTATGTCCTAAAGAGCTATGTCTTAAAAGGCAAGGCGCCTCAATCCCAAACCGTCAGCTGCTTTCGGTAATCATCCTGCGCTTGGCTGGCGCTGGCAGGGGTTAACCACACCTCGGTGCCGGGCAGGCACTGGGAGAGAGTCGTGCAGGCGATAGGGGTGAGAGCCCCTAGGCGCGGGTAGCCGCCAATTGTCTGGCGGTCATTCATTAGCACGATAGGCTGGCCGTCCGGCGGGACTTGGACTGCCCCCAGCGGGATGCCTTCGGAAATAATGCCCGTGAGTGAGCCGTGTAGCGCAGGACCGGTGAGCCGCACGCCCATCCGGTCGGCGCGGTTGTCTACTTTCCAGGGTTGGTTGAACGCTTGGAAAAGCGCGCGACCGTTAAACGAGGCGATTTGCGAGCCGAGAACGATGGGTAAGCGGCAGCCTGACGCTGGCATATGCGGGCCTTGGCCCTCGGGGAGACGGCGCATCGCCGGGGCAGCGCCTTTCCAGGTTAGCCGGTCGCCCGCTTTCAGCGGCTTGCCGTCTTCATGCAGGCCCCCCAGTTGCTCGCGGGCAGTACAGGCGCGGCTGCCCAGCACCTCGGGCGCGTTTAGCCCACCGGGAAAAGCGAGATAGGCGCGCAGGCCTTGGCGCGGCTGGCGAAACACCAGGCGCTGGCCGGGTAGTAGCTTAAAGCTGGTGTTGGGAGCGAGCGGCTTGCCATCCAGTTGGGCATCAAGGTCAGCGCCGGTCAGCGCTAGGCGCACCTCGCTTTCGGTTTCAAAGCTTAAGCCACCGCCCATGACAATTTCCAGCGCGGCGCTTTTTAAGGCGTTGCCCAGCAGCCAGTTGGCCCATCGAAAGGAAATCCAGTCGGCAGCGCCGCCCTGGGTCACGCCTAGATGGCCGACGCCAAATCGCCCGGCATCTTGAATCAGCGCCAGTGGCCCCGCCTGTTTAACCACCAGCCCTTTTTGCCTTTGATGCGTAGCAACTTGGCTCATGAGCGCTCCTCCATGGGCGTGGTATCGCCGCCGTCTGCTGCAAATTCTGCCCGGGAGATCGCTCTAAAGCGCACCTTGTCGCCGGGGCGAAACAGTGGCTCGCCGCGTTTGGCGTGCTCGAAGAGCGGCACATTGGTGCGACCCAGAATATTCCAGCCACCCGGCGAGAGCAGCGGATAAATCGCGGTTTGTCGGTCGGCAATGCCTACACTGCCCGCAGCGACTTTGCGGCGCGGGGTTTTCAGACGCGGTGTTGCCAGCGCCTCATCTACCAAACCCATAAATCCATAGCCAGGAGCAAAACCCAGCGCGAATACGCAGTAATCGTGGTTGCAGTGCTGCTCGATAAGCTCATTGACGCTCAGACCCGCGCGTTTGGCGACCAGAGGCAGCTCAGGGCCCACGCTTTCGTCGTACCACACGGGGATGTCGTGCAGCTCCCCCGCCTGCGTGTCGACGGGTTTGAGGCCGGAAAGCGCCTGGTTGATCAGCGTGAAAGCCTCGGAGTGATTCATTTGCTGGCAGTCGTAGTGCAGCAGTAGCGTGGTGTAAGAGGGCACCAGATCAATTAACGCTGGACCAAAGGCGCTGCGCAACGCTTGGTCGGCGGCAATCACCCAGGCCATATTGGCTTCGTCGATGGCGTCGAACAGGCGCACCATCAGGGCGTCCATGGCGGCGGTTTCAATACGTCTTTCAGCTCTTCTTTCAGTAATGGGATTCACGCCTGCTCCAGCGCCTGAAAGGCCTCACGAATGGCGCGCACGGCAGCCACTGATTCTGGGTTATCGCCGTGAACACACAGCGTGTCGCATGCTAACTGTAGCGACGTGCCATCAAGCGCGGTGAGAGGCTCGCCTTTGGCTAACATCACTGCTTGATTGACGATGGTGTTCTGGTCGTGGTGCACGGCGTTGGGCAGTCGACGTGAGGCCAAGTGGCCGTTAGCGTCATAAGCGCGATCGGCAAAGGTCTCGAACCACAGGGTAACGCCCAGTTTGGCGGCTAACTCACGGTGCGGCTCGGGGTCGGCGGTGGACATAATCATCAGTGGCAGGCTGGAATCGTAAGCACGTACCGCGCGCATGACGCCTTCGAGCAGCGCGGGATTGGCGGCCATGTCGTTGTACAGCGCACCGTGGGGCTTGATATAGCTCAGCCGGGTGCCTTCCGCTTGGCATATGCCCGCTAACGCACCCACTTGATAAAGCACCATATCCTCCGCTTCTTCCGGCGAGCAGGCCATGGAGCGTCGCCCAAAGCCCATCAAATCCGGGTAACCAGGATGTGCGCCAATTTGAACGCCATTTTGTACCGCTAGCTTGACGGTGCGGCGCATCACATGGGGGTCGGAGGCATGGAAGCCACAGGCGATGTTGGCACAGTCGACGAAAGGCATCGCATCGGCATCTAAGCCGATAGTCCAGTTGCCGAAACTTTCGCCCATATCGCAATTAAGCAAGGGGATGGCCATAGCGACTCCTGTCGTTGATGCAGAGGGTGCGTTTACTTGGCTGGTGTTGAATTGTAATCCACCCCCAATATATAAACATGGCTTGCCCAGTGCCAACCGTTTGGGGAAATAATCACTAGGGTCTGTTGACACCTGTAAACGACGCACTTATCACTTTACTCGTCGGCGTGATAACAGCGTTGGTTAAGGGGCACTGCTGGGGAGGGTCTCAATGTCGCATGATGGTATGTGATTCGATCTATGCCATGGTTCACTGGATTGGTACGAGTTCCAGGTTTGTGGTCGTAAAGTCGCTGCCAAACCTATCCCCATACCGCCGAAGTAACACACTACTAAAATGAACAAGAGGGTACTCACGATGCGCAAAACATTAACGTCCACACTGTTACTGGCCACGGCCTGCGGTTTAACGGCGACGGCACACGCCGCGGAATGGACCATGGCCACGCCCTATGGGGATGCCAGCTTTCATACCCAAAACACCAAACAGTTTGCCGAAGATGTTGCTGAAGCTACCGACGGCGAGTTAACCATTACCGTGCATAGCAGCGGCGCGCTAGTAGCACACGGGGAAATTAAACCGTCGGTTCGCCGTGGCACCATTGATGCGGGTGAGGTATTCCTCTCCGTTCTTTCCAATGATGACCCTATTTTTGAAGTGGATACTCTGCCGGGGGTAGCGGGCAGCTACGATGAAGCCTACGCACTGTGGGAAGCCACCAAGCCGATGATCACTGAACTTTTTGCCGATGAAGGGCTGATTCCGCTCTACGCGGTCGCTTGGCCTGCACAAGGTATCTATACCTCTGAACCCCTTACTGACCCCGAGCAGTTTGAAGGCTTACGCGTCCGTGCACCCAACATCAATACCCAGCGTTTTGTCGATAACCTGGGCGGCAGCCCCACCGAAACCGAAGAGTCTGATATTCCCACTGCATTTAGTACCGGGCGTGTGGATGCCATGATCACCTCAAGCTCTACGGGTAACTCTATGGCGGCGTGGGACTACGTCACCGATTACACCGACGCTAACCTGTGGCTGCCAAAAAATATTGTCTTCATTAGCCAACGTAGTTTCGATGGCCTAGATGAAGCGACGCAAGAGGCTCTAATGGAAGCCGCCGAGCGTGCTGAAGAGCGTGGTTGGGAGATGAGCCGCGAAGATAACGAAGCCAGCTTGACCGTTTTGCAAGAGAACGGTATCTCGGTTTCCGAGCCAAACGAAGCCGTTTCAGAGGCGCTCCAAGCAGCTGGCGACCAACTTTTTGAAGACTGGCAGTCGCGTGCTGACGACGAAGCCAAACAGGCGCTGGAATCCTACCGCGAGCAGCGCGACAGTTAAGTGCTGTTTTAATGTCTCTTGCAGCGGGGGTGGCAACGCCTCCGCTGCCTTTTCCCGCGTGCTTTTTCCTAAGTGCTTTTTCCCGCGTACTTCGTGAGGCTGCGACCATGAGGTTTAAATTCGACAAGCTCTATCGGCTGGGTGCTTGGGGTGCGGCGACCTGCATGGTCGCCATTTGCGCACTGATCGCGCTTCAGGTGACCTTCCGCTTGCTAGATGCGCTGCTGGTGCTGGTCGGGCTGAGCCGCCTGGGTCTGAGTATTACCGGCGTTTCGGAAATTGCTTCTTATCTATTGGTGGGGGCGACCTTTCTGGGGCTGGCCTACACCTTTGTGCATCACGCCCACATTCGCGTGACGCTGTTGATAACCCGACTGCCGTCGGCTATCCGTGTGTGGTTTGAAGTGTTTTGCCTCGTCATTGCCCTGGCGATCAGCCTAATGCTCAGTTACGGCCTAATTGGGCTGGCGAGAGAGAGCCTGCAATACAACGATGTATCTTCAGGATTCGTATCGATCCCGCTCTGGATCCCCCAGCTTGTGCTCGCGACCAGCGTAGGGCTGTTGTGTTTGGCGCTGGCAGAAGCTCTGTTTATGGCGCTGCGGATTGCCATTCGCGATCCGGCGAGCTTTCGTGAAGCAACGGCCCCAGATGAAAGCGAGGGCCCCTAAATGGCGACGTTAGCTATGTTGTTGAGTACGTCGTCTTGGTTGAGTACGCCCCGGTTAGCTAATGCATTATTAACGGGGCCACTGTTAACACTGCCTCTACCTTTTAAACTGGAGAGATCCTCGTGCTGCTACTAAGTCTCGCCACCATATTCACCCTAGTGATTCTGCTAGGTAGCGGGGTGTGGATCGCCTTTGCCCTGATCGGCACTGCCTGGATAGCGCTAGAGTTCTTTAGCTCATTCTCGCCAGGCTCTATTTTGGCCTCAGATTTTTGGGGTGCCAGCTACGGTTGGGATCTTACCGCGCTACCCATGTTTATCTGGATGGGGGAAATTCTGTTTCGCTCCGGGCTTGCGGACAATATGTTTCGTGGCCTGTCACCCTGGCTAAACCGCCTGCCGGGGCGTTTACTGCATACCAATATTATTGGCAGCGGCATGTTTGCAGCGGTATGCGGTTCTTCTGCCGCCACCTGTGCCACGGTGGGTAAAATGACCCTGCCGGAACTTGAGCGGCGGGGCTACGACAGCAATATGGCGATTGGCACCTTGGCCAGCGCCTCTACTCTGGGGCTTTTGATTCCGCCTTCAATCGTACTGATCGTCTACGGCGTGGTCACCGAACAGTCGATCTCCAGGCTGTTTATGGCCGGTATTGGCCCGGGACTGATGATTCTGGCGATGTTTATGAGCTACCTCATTTTGTGGGCATTGCTCAAGGGCAACCGCGAAGGACTTACCGGCGGGGATGAATCCGGCATGAGCTTTGTTGAAAAACTGCGCAATACCTGGTCACTGGTGCCTATTCTGCTGTTGATCGGCGGTATTATCTTTTCAATCTATGGTGGGTTAGCGTCGCCCACCGAGGCCGCAGCGGTCGGTGTGGTGCTGTCGATTGTGATTGCACGCTTTAATGGTCACTTTGATCGCGACATTTTTAAAAGCTCGCTGTTTGCCGCCGTGCGTACCGCCTGCATGATCGCTTTTATTATTGCCGGTGCGTCGTTTTTGACCTCGGCCATGGGCTTTACCCAGGTGCCGATGAAGCTGGCACAGGCGATTGGTGAAATGGGGCTTTCACCCACCATGCTGCTGATTGCGCTTACCTTACTGCTGCTGGTGATGGGCTGTTTTCTTGATGGCATTTCGCTGATCCTGCTAGTCACCGCGATCATTATGCCGTTGGTGAGTGCCGCCGGGTTCGATCTGATCTGGTTCGGTATTTATCTGGTCGTTGTGGTCGAAATGTCGCAGATTACCCCGCCGGTGGGCTTCAACCTGTTTGTGATTCAGGGGCTAACCGGTAAAGATATTCTGACCATTACCAAAGCCACGTTGCCGTTCTTTCTACTAATGCTGGTAGCGATTGCTTTAATGCATATCTTTCCGGGTATTGCTCTCTATCTACCTGAAGCAATGACTCGGTGAGGCGCTCTTAAAAGGAGAAGTGTTAAGCATGAACTAGAGAAAACGCGCTGTCCGGAGCGCTTGATGGCATGCATGTTCTGACCAGCCATCATGACGGAAGTTATGGACTTTACTAAATACCTAGTTAGTGTAGGCATTGTCATAGATGGAACGTTTAAGTGTTTACGCTAGCTGTGAGTACTGTGTAAGTCGAAGTGCTTTATACAGATCAGTGACGAATACCCCACTGCCCCAGAATTAGAAAAGTGAGTGCAACAATGCACACAAAGAGCGACGCGGCCGATATATTTCGCCAGTTGGCAGAGGGTGTAGGGCACATTGGGAGCCCTCGCTTTTATGCAACGCTGGTGGAGCGCTTAGCGTCGATACTCGGCGTTGATCATGTGCTAGTAGCCGATATTACTCAACTGCACCAAGCTGAAACGTTGGCCGTCTGGTCAAATGGGGGGTTACTCGGCAATATAACGTATTCGCTGACTGGCACCCCTTGCGAGACCATGTTGGGCCGCGAGAGCTGCATTTATACGTGTGATGTTCAGGCACACTTTCCTGACGATAAACTGCTTTATGAACTAGGTGCCGAGAGCTATTTAGGGCGGGCGCTCTATGCGCCTGATGGCGCGCTAATTGGCCTGTTAGCGGTGCTCAAAAACTCCCCCATGCAGTTGGGGGAATTAGCCAATGAAATACTGCAAATCGCTGCCGCCCAGGCGGGGGCGGAGCTAGGCCGACAAAAGGTGGAACAGGCATTAAGAGAGAGCGAGGAGATCGCGCGGGAAAGCGAGCGCCGCTTGGATACGCTACTCAACCACCTGCCGGGAATGGCTTATCGCTGTCTGAATGACCGCAATTGGACTATGCAACTGGTGAGTCAGGGGGCCGAAACGTTAACTGGGTATCGGCCCGACGAGTTGCAAGATAATCGGCTAACCAGCTTCGCTGCCCTGATGCATCCTGACTATCATGACAAGATCTTTCGCGAAGTGCAGTCTGCAATAGACAACAAGCGGCCTTACCGTGTGACCTACCAACTGCGCCATCGCGACGGTGGCTACCGCTGGATGTGGGAGCAGGGTCAAGCCGTCATGGATGAGGCGGGTGGCATCGTCTGTCTTGAAGGCTTTATCTCTGATGTGACCGACCAGCAAGAGTCGCAGCGGGTGCAAAACGCCGTGGTTCAAGTGGCTTCTACGGTCACTACCCAGGTTGGGGACGGTTATTTTCAACAGTTGATTGCTACCTTGGTTAAGGTGCTGGAAGCCGACGCCGGTTTTATTGCACTGCTGCATACCTCGCCCCAGGGCGATGAAAACGTCTATGGGCAGGCAACGACTGTCAGCATGGTGGTTGAAGGGGCGCAGCGTGAACAGCACACCTTTGCGCTGCGAGGCTCGCCCAGCGAGCAGGTGGTGCTGGCGCGTGAAGCGGTCATGCATGACGGCCCGCCGCTGTTGTTACCAGGCACACTGCTACCTACAAGAGCATGGATTGGGCGGCGTTTGGATAATGCCAACGGCGAGGCCATCGGCGTGATGATGGTGTTTTACCGCCAGCCGCTGACCACCAATGCGTTCGCCACTTCTGTGCTGCAAATCCTCTCGACCGGTGCTGCGGCAGAGCTTGAGCGTCGTCGCGACCATCGTCATATGCACCAACTGGCCTATACCGACAGTACCACCGGTTTACCGAACCGCGTCCGTTTTATGGAGTTGCTAGCGCAGATGTGGCAAGTGGCCCAGCAAGGCGAACGCGGGCTTTCGCTGCTGTTATTGGATATCCGCCGTTTTAAAGAGGTCAATGACCTGCACGGCCACCAGGTAGGCGATCAACTGCTGGTGACAGTGGCCGATCGTTTAGCGCAGATTAGCCGCTCATATGGTTCGCTGGCGCGTTTAGCTGGGGATGAGTTTGCCCTGCTGGTGCCCGATACCGCCTACAGTGACATAGGCAACCTTGTCGAGCAGTTACGCCTAGCAGTAAAGCCGCCGCTTCATCTTGAGCGGCGTGTTTTTCACCTTGATGTCAGCATCGGTTTTGCTCATTACCCGCAGGATGTGAGCGAATCGGGCGAGCTATTTAACGCCGCCAGTATCGCCCTCCACCATGCCAAGCGGCGCGAAAAAAGTATCTGTTCCTACACCCAAACGATGCGTCACGCACTGCAGCGACGCCAGCGGATGACCGAGCGACTCAGCGCGGCAATCACTGAACATCAGTTAGAACTCTACTTTCAGCCCCAGGTGAGCCTTACCAGTGGTCGGTTGACCGGTGCAGAAGCCCTGTGCCGCTGGTACGACGCCGAGTGGGGCTGGGTAAGCCCCAGTGAGTTTATTCCCCTGGCCGAAGAGCGCGGTTTGATCCGCGTCCTGGGGGACTGGGTAATAAAGGAGTCTGCTAGGCAGTTACTGGTATGGCGTAACCAATATGGGGGAGGGTTGCCAGGGAGGCTATCGATCAATATTTCCGCCCAACAGTTTGCCGACCCAGAGCTTACCCGCCACATTGCGCAACTCACCGCCGGTGTTTCGCCGAGCGCTATCTCCCTGGAGCTCACCGAAAGTGATTTTATGCGCGACCCGGATCAGGCCGTTGAGATCACCCACACCATGCGCCAAGCGGGCTATGCACTCTCTATCGACGATTTTGGCACCGGCTACTCATCGCTTTCCTACTTACGGCGCTTCGCCGCCGACGCACTGAAAATTGATATCTCCTTTGTGCGTGAAATGCTCGATAACCACCATGACCGCACCATCGTGCAGACCATCATCGCCATGGCAAAAGCGCTAGAAATGAAAACCGTGGCCGAAGGCGTTGAAACCCGCGATCAAGCGAGTTTGCTTGCCGAAATGGGCTGTAATGAAGCCCAGGGGTATTGGTTTGGCCGCCCGCTACCGGCGGATAAGTTTGCGGCGCAGTGGCTTAATACTTAGCCTTCTCTTAGCGTCATCGTCCTGTCATCACCTGTGGCATACCCTACGCGCCGCCAACCCGCGATGAAAGGAGTGCCCCCATGCGCCTGGCCCTGTTTGATCTTGACGATACCCTCCTGGATGGAGACTGCAGCGACCGCTGGAATTTATGGATGATAGAGCAAGGTTGGATCAGCGATGCCGAAGCCTTTATGGCGCGGGCGGAGCAAATGCACCAGGCCTATCACGCGGGGAAGTTAAAGCTTGAAGAGTATTTAGCCATGACGCTCGCGCCACTGCGGGGGCGTCGTGTGCTAGATGTGCAAAAAGAGGTCGAGCGCTTTGTCGCCACACACCTGCAACCGCGTATTTTTGAACAAGCCTGGGCCTGCCTGGAAGCGCATCGTAAGGCTGGCGATACACTGCTACTGATTTCCGCCTCGTCACGTCATCTGGTCGAGCCGATAGCGACCACCCTGGGCATTGAACACGTGCTGGCGGTAGAACTAAGCGTGGAGCACGGCCTCAATGAAGACGCGCGCTATACAGGCGGCAACGAGGGTATTTTTTCGTATCGCGGCGGCAAGGTGCTGCGCTTAAAACAGTGGCTGACCGAACAGCAGATCACCCCTAGCCACACTACCTTCTACTCAGACTCCCGCAACGACCTCCCGCTGCTGCAGTACGTCGATTGCCCTGTAGCGGTTAATCCCGACCCAGTACTCTCTGAGGTGGCTAGCGTTGAAGGTTGGCGACGTTTAGATTGGCGTGCGAAAAACCAGCAACCAAGTCGTCTCTCTCAGGCATTCACTAAATAGCCTGATAAATCAGATTAAAACCGACTAAAAACATCGCTAAAATCACCAGTCGGTAGAACAGCATTTCGTTGACGCGGCTTTGCAGCCAGAGCCCGTTGCGCACACCGATCCAGGCGATGGGCACCAGCAGCAGTGAGGCCCAGGCGCTGGTGACGTTGATTTCGCCAAGCCACATATATGGCGCTAGCTTAATCACGTTGACCACCGCAAAAGACACTGCGCAGGTGGCAATAAAGGTCTCTTTAGACAGTTTGCGCGGCAGCAGGTAGACGTTTAGCGGCGGCGCGCCCGCATGGGCCATAAAGCTGGTAAAGCCGCACACGCTAGCCGCGGGCAGCGCCCAGCGAGTGGAGATGGGCTTCTTGGCAACGGGCTTCAGCAGCATGTAGGCCGCGAACAGCAGCGTGATAACGCCCAGCACCAGGCGCAAGCCCTGTTCGCTCAAACTGTCAAATAGCAGTGTACCCACCGCCACGCCGATAAACAGCCCTGGTACAAAGCGCCAGACCTCGGCGGCGGCCTGCTTACCCCACCACGCCTTCACCGCAAATACATCCATCACTAGCAATAGCGGCAGCAACAAGCCCGCTGCCTGGGCGGGGCTGATCGCTAGCGCCATTAGCGGTACCGACAGCGTGCCGAAACCGCCCGCGAACCCGCCTTTTGAAACGCCGGTCAGGTAAACGGAAAACGCAATTAACAACCAGGCGATGACGGAGTAGTCGGGGAGCATTGAGGCCTCTGGATATGCAAAAAAATGAACCACAAAAAAGCCCCGCATTAGCGGGGCTCGTTAGCATAGCATTAGATAAACGTTAGCGGGCGAATAGAGTGGCGAGTCGCGTGCATCATTGAGTGGCCTTGATCACAAAATAATCAGCGTCGCGAGCCCTAAGAATGACAAAAAGCCAACCACATCAGTAACGGTCGTCAAAATAACTGCACCGGATAGCGCGGGGTCAATCTGCAGCTTTTTCAACACCATGGGAATCAGTACGCCGGATAAGTTGGCGAGACTCATATTGATAAAGATGGCCAGGGTGATCACCAGCGTGATCATGGCGTCGCCAAACCAGATATGGGAAATTAAGCCGACCACTAATGCCCACACCAAGCCGTTGCTCATCCCTACCCACATCTCTTTGTTATAAAGCCATTTTATATTGTTACCCGCGAGCTGGCCCAGTGCCAAACCGCGTATGACGACGGTGAGGGTTTGACTGCCTGCAATACCGCCCATGCTTGCCACCACCGGCATCAAAATGGCCAGCGCCACAATTTGATCCAATGCCGCTTCGAATTGGCCAATAACGAAGGCCGCTAAAAAAGCCGTTAACAGATTAATGCCCAGCCAAATGCCGCGACTTTTTGCGCTGCGGGTAATTGGGGTAAATACTTCCTCTTCATTACTGACGCCTGACATATGTTTTAACGTCATATCAGCGTCTTCTTGAGTGATTTCTAAGACGTCGGCAGAGTTTAGCTGTCCTACCAATAACCCATCGCTGTCGCAGACGGGCACAAAGTGAAGCTCTTTAGAACGCAGCAAAGCTGCGGCATCACTGACTTTCATTTGATCATTTAGGGTAAAAAAATCATCCATATAATCATCAACCACGGCGTCTTGTGGTTGTTTGATTAAATCAATCAGGGTCAAGGTGCCGAGTAGGCGTTTATCCTTATCCGTAATCATGATTTGCTGCGACTCATCGTCGAGCAGGTGATGGATGCGGATATAGCGCTGCACGGCCTCCAACGACACGCCTTGTTTTACATTAACCGTTTCGGGGTCCATGTAACGACCCACCACGTCGTCCTCATAGGCATGAAGATTCTCTACCTGGGCGCGAATATCTTGGTCTAAGCTGGCGTAAACGCTGGTTTTTATGGCCTCGTCAGCCACATCCAGTACTTCCGCAACTTCTTGAGCATCCAGGCCTTTAACAATTTGTTCTACGTCGCTGGCCGATAAGTCCTCGATGTAATCGGCACGGATGTCTTCGTCAACTTCTGCAAGAACCTCGCCGACTAAATCGTCGGGCACATATTCCCAAAGGAAATCTCGTGTTTTGGCCGGGAAGGATTCAAGTGTTCGCGCGATGTCTAAAATATCGAGTTCAGAGAAAAACTCTTGTAGGGCCGCTGTGTCTGGGGTGTCTAAAAGCTTTTGCAGATAGAGTAGCAGCTCTTCGTTATTGGTATATTTTTCATCATCGCGCATAGCGTCCGTCCTTTTTGGAAACTAGGTGTTGAAGGCAATAAAACTGCAAACTCTTGGCCGGCTCGCTTTGTTGATTTTATAGACAGGCTTAGTTAAAAGCCACGTGATTACCATAGGCTATACGCTGCTGGGCTGAAACAGGCAGAGCACCTGTGCCAATCATTTCATCGGCAGTGTCGGCCGGGTAAGCGTAACTTATATGAAACCCTGCGGCGCTAGGGCGCGGATAATCCACTGGGTGCCGGTAAAGCGTTGCGTTTCGCCATGCTGGTCGGTGAGCAAGCTGAAGGCGTTACCATGATGCAGGCGAGCAATGTATCAAGCCCGGGTACCTCTGCGTCGGGCAGCGATACGGATCATGGAGCAAGATCGTCAACGATGAGGAGAGGGGGAAGTGTGGAAGGCATGACGTATCCCCATTAGTAAAAATCCGTTTATGGGACTGCGTCAGGTGGTCTCGACCCATTAGGTGTCGATTTAATAGGTGTTTCTGAGTCGTGATTGCCTCCCGCTACTGTTGTGACGATGTAGGCAGGTGGACATTACGCCGAGGAAAAATAAACCTCAGAATCCATTGAAGCAGCAAATAAATCATCGAGAGCAGCACTGGTACCACTATTTGAAGCGTAGGCTCCGCAAAAAACATATCCCACGGTCCCGGCTCCATTTCTAGGAGATGGCCACCAAAGCGGCTGACCTTTAACGTTTTGCCGGTGGCATGGCAAGCCACTGTAATGCCCGCCACCTCTTGTCCAGCTGCGGAGAATACGCAGGCCGTATCCGCCGGACTGCCAGTGGCATCTGTTACCCAGACCTCATCGCCAAGCTGTAGATCTAGCTCCATTACGGGATAACGCAGATCCGAGAACAAGCGTTTCTCCATCACTACCACATGGCCAGCTCGCAGTACTGGGGGAGGCTCTCCTATGGAAGCCGCGTAGGTCTCGCTACCAATGGCACCGACCGCCAGTAGGCTGCCATTAAAGGGAAATTCTCCTATGTGCACCTGAAGTGAAGCAGAATCTGCCCAGTGCCAAGTAATATCTTCGTTTACCAAATTTTCCAGGGTTACCACAGGAATGGCACGAGACGACTCTTTATTCTCTCCTGGCGCTTCTTCCTCCTGCTGTGCTTCATTCTGCGCGTCGAATAATGCCCCATAGGATGTGGGCTCACCCGATTCATGCGCCTGGAGTGTTATTTGCAGCGCCCCGTTCCCGTAGCGCACCATACGCACATTCGTGCGGGGACCAATCTCTAGCAGACCGCTGAATGAAAAAGAATCCACGGGGATCTCATCTAGGGGGTCTGCATCCCCCAACATTGCATCCACCTGTTGAGCGTACCAACGGGTCGCACTTACCCCTGTCGTGACCATATCCAGAACTTCGGTATCTGCGACGATATGGAAGGTGCTGGGTTTGCGTAGTATCTCAAACAGCAAATAGACCACAAAAGGAAGCAACACCAAAGAAAGAACCAATCCAGCGGCTGGGCGCCACCTAATCCGCTTTACTGAAATTTTTTTCTCCTTCTCCCTATCAATCGAGCAGCGCTCCAAAGGGCGCCACCGAAATAGTTCTTCGGAACTCTTTTTCTCCTTCCCCTTTGCAATCCAAAAATGCGCGCAAAGGAACCACAGAAACCATTTCATGGTGCTAATGGGAAGGGTATCGGGGGGGCACGGTTCGGGCCCTGAAGGCGAACCAGCACGGTCTGACCGAATAGCGGTACACCTTGACCACTAAGTTCAGCAAGATCGATCATGCACTGACGGTCAAAGGCGATACGCTGAGGATCAGGAATAATTTCACATTCAACCGCTTGCGGCGGTTTGCTCTCGTAAGGAACGACTAGAAAGGCCTGCATACGGCTGCTGTTGATCATTACGGCCAATCGCTGAGCTTCCTTGGGGCGCTCCCAGGAAACGAGCAAGATATGCTGAGTTGGTTGCCCGGGATCGCAGCTGCGTTTTACTTCGGCCAGAGCCGTTAGCACGTTCGAGCGATCTTCTGCATAGAAAGTAGGTTCGCGGCTCTCGAACGTCACCCGCAGTAGAAATGGAGTTTCACCCGCTTCCAAAGGCGCTCGCAACAGCCCAGTATAGCGCCCATCTCTTGCCAACAGTGATAGGCATATTTCTGCTTCCTGGATATCCAGGTCTGGTGGCACCATTATAAAGAGTTCTTTGCCGCTGGGTTTGCCGGGATGCTCAAACATTGCACCAGCGAGGGGCCTTCCCGAAATCGGCACAGTGGAAGAAAATCCCTCATCCATCACCCAGGCAGCGACCTCCCGCTCGGGGAGCGCCTGGGCGCTGGCTAGGCTGCTAAGCAGTAAGCCTAACCCAAGGCCCCACCATGCCGTCATGATAAACGGACTCTGGCCGGCAGGCTGGCACTGTTGTCGTTAGCATTGTCCTCACCTCTATGCGGAGCACCTATGTAACAATCCAGCACACCAGCGAGTTCAGCACCTGACAGTTCACTCAATGCTAAAGCGCAGGTGTACCCATATCTGCCGTAACTATCTCTATAAGCTTTTAGCTCAAGTCGTAAACCACCGCGGTCTAGTTGGCCCACGAAGTCACTATCGCGAATGGCAGCTGCTCGAAAGCTCCCGGTAATCTGGTCGTTAGCAGGGTTGATTTTTAACTCATCGAGCGTCAGTTCGCGCCATAAACTGTACGTATAGGCTTGGGCTTGGTTGGCTTGATTTGGCTCCACCACTTCCACCACTATAAAGTCTCGACTGTTAATCAAATGACGCAGGCCTGCTGTTTTTAGTCGCACGTCATCGCTACTTAGTGCTGTCTCTATGGCCATGCTGTTTAGTAGCGGATCCTCACCTTTCATCACTTCTTCAAATACTGCCAAGCGTACCGCGGCACTATCGTCGGCAAGTAGGTTGCGTACCCGATCAATGATCCCGGCCCGTTCCTGGGCGGCCTCAAGGCTAGCGAGATCCAGTGCCATCAGCGGAGTACTGCTTAGGGCTAGCACTAAGCATATCCAACAAACGCGAACATATTTCATCAGAACCTCTCCCGCAGGTTTGTTATTGTCAGCGCTCGGTGGTGTTGCGAACGCGCACGTAGCCATCTCGGGTTTGCCACCATGGCAGCCCTGTTACCTTGCCAATCACCTCAACGCTCTGACCTACACTCAGCCAGCGCACCACAGGTGACCACGGGCTGGGGTCCTCGCGAATCGCAGTGCGAGTTGTAACAATGGCTACGCTGCTGTGCGATTCAACAGGCAAATGAGATGGCGGAAGTTGCCCCGGGCCAGGTGTGTGGAAGAAGCGCGCCACAATATGGCTGAGGGCATCATGACGATAAGCCTTGACCAGGCCGTTCTCGGTGGACAGCACCATGCCGACCGGTTGGCCATCCAATAGCAATTGCGACCCACTGACACCTTTGAAGGCCTCGTCCACTTGATCGACCGTTCTTACCTCCACATAGCGGTCATCCATTCCCATGAAGTGCACTGGGTAAACAACGACACCGCCTGTCTCTCGGACTCGTAATATTGACCCCTGTAGGCTACGTGATACGGCTTCGGTCAGGATTTCATCAAGGTTATTGATTACCGGCCAGCCCATGCCGCAAGTGATTTTGCCTTGCGATGCTACTCGTATTACTGAGATGTCGTCGCCGAAGGTGGTTTCAATCGACGCCGGTGCCCAGACGCGGCCTGCCGACATCACTTTGAGCCCCAGGCCAAAACCGATGACATGCTCGGGTACGATGGCAAAGCATTCTCCACTACGCACACGGAGTACGCCTTGTCCTATCTCTTCACCTTGAACCAAAACTGGGGCTGCAGAAGCTACTAGCCCAGTTGCTAACAATAGATAACCGGCCACAAGCCATTCCACCATCGCACGCATTCGAGCCACTACCATTTCTCCCTACTGAGCCTTTATAACCTTAGCTCGGCCGCGCAGTGTGAATTTTTCTTAATATTAGTAATTTGACACTGTGTGCGAGGATGTAATTTTATGTTAACTTTTATTTCAATTTAGCATCGAAGCGTGGGTTCATCAATGTCTGGATGAGTAGTAGTAAGTGAAAGCGCCAAATATTGGATGCACCGGCCAGTGCCGGTGAATTTCGGCAGAAAGCCCAATTCACCACGTGCACAAGTTGAACTTGTTGAGTCAGCCAGCCGTAAACTTAAGGCGAAGAGGAGGGCTCTGGCCGGGTGGCCAGCCAAACGGCAATCAGCATCAGTAGGGCGATCACCCCCCAGCGTATCCAGCCGGGGCCGAGTGACCAAGCAGTGATCAGTGCGCTCAACGCTATCATGCTAACGGCCGCTAACTTAGCACGTCGGGGTATGGCGCGTTCGTGTTCCCAGGTTACCAGTAGCGGGCCGACATAGTGACGGGAGCGGATCCAGGCTTCAAATCGCGGTGAGCCTTTGGAGGCACAGTAAACAGCCATTAGCATAAACACGGTGGTAGGCAGCAGGGGCAGAAAAACCCCTAGTACACCGATGCTAAAACTCACCCCTGCCAGCACTACCCACATGAGGCTGATCAGTCTCATTCTTGCTCCCAAATTGGCACGCGGTGACGCATACATTGTCCGTTACGTATGGATAAGTATGGACTTATATTATGGCTTTGCCACTCACCGGGATAGGACTCGTTGGCAAAGTCCTAGGGATTCCTCAATTGGGTTTAGGGGAGTAAGTGCTTAGCACTCTGAACGTTCTTCATCTAAATGCAGGCAGGCCGTCATCGTGCTGTCATTTAGCTTCTTTAGTGTCTCCTAACGTTCAATCGTTGACCTACAAACGATCAGGGGGAGACCAAAATGAGTAAAGAGATCGAAGATCATCGCCTGTTTAACCGCAGTGGCAACCAACCTTTCGCGGCAGTATTGGCGCGCCATGTATCTCGGCGTGATGTAATGCGTGGTGGTTTGAGCATGGCGGCTGCCTCGATGCTCAGTTTTGGTGGTGCTGCTCAAGCGCTTGCCTCAAACAGGACGCAAAAAACACCCCTGACGCTGGCGTTTGAGGCGGTTCAAGGGTCCCGCACCGATGCCGTGGTGGTGCCGGAAGGCTACGTTGCCCAAGTCTTGGTGCCGTGGGGGGCACCGCTGAAGCAAAGTGTTACCTGGCAGCCCGAACAGCCGATGACCGCTGAACGTCAAGCAGAGAGTGTGGGCATGCACCATGATGGCATGGCCGGTTTTGCTCTGGATACCGACAACGCCTCACGCCGTTTTGTGCTGGCGCTCAACAATGAGTATATCGACCAAGACGCGCTATGGGCGCCCCAAGGTGGCCCCACTAATGCCGATAAGGGCCAGCGCCCAGCAGAGGAGTCGCGCACCGAAATCAACGCTCACGGTGTCACCCTTGTCGAGGTCGAAAAGGACGCCAGCGGCCAATGGGCGCACGTGCCGGGCTCGCGCTATAACCGCCGCCTCACCAGTGCGACGGTGATGGAGCTTTCTGGACCAGTCGCGGGCAGTGACTACGTCAAAACACGCTTTTCGCCTGAGGGCACTCAAACCCGTGGTACCAACAATAACTGTGGTAACGGGGTAACGCCCTGGGGCACCTATATTGCCTGTGAAGAGAACTGGCCCGATATCTTTGTGAACCGCGGCGAACGGTTTCAGGACGATGCCCGGATTGGTATTCCCACCGATAAAAGCCGCTATGGTTGGGATACTTCGGCAGGTGATGCCTCTGAACAGAATGACGAATTTGCTCGCTTCGATATTGCCCCGCGCGGCGAGCGTGCTGAAGATGACTACCGCAACGAAGCACGCACGTTCGGCTACCAGGTGGAAGTGGATCCCTATAGTGATGCATTGGCGGTTAAGCGTACGGCACTTGGGCGTTTCCGCCATGAAGGGTGTTGGTTAGGCAAGCTGGAAGCCGGTCAGCCAGTGGTTTACTACTCGGGGCACGATGCCCGCAACGAGTATGTATACAAATACGTCTCCAACGCTGCCTGGGATCCCGCCGATGCCAACCGCCCAGGTGAAGAGTACGATCGTCTTGCCATTGGCAACAAATATTTGGATAACGGCACCCTCTATGTGGCCCGTTTCCATGCTGACGGCAGCGGCGAATGGCTGCCGCTAACGCCTAGCATCCAAACGCGCGATGGTCGCACACTGGCGGCGGCGTTGGGGCTAGCCGACGACGATGCGGCAGGTATCATCATCAACACCTGCGATGCAGCGGATTTGTTGGGCGCCACGCCAATGGATCGTCCTGAGTGGGCTTCCGTCGATCCGGCATCCGGTGAGGTGTATCTCACCCTCACCAATAACACGCAGCGTACCGCTGAAGATACATCCCCAACCTACACTAATGACGGTGAGCGTCTGGAACAGGTGGGTGTTGGTTACGATTTAGCGCCCACCAATGCTGCCAACCCTCGCGCCAATAACGAAGCGGGGCATATTATTCGCTGGCGCGAAAGCCGGTTGCCCAACGCCTTTACTTGGGAAGTGTTTGTGTTTGGCGCCGCCGCTGACGATGCCGATAATCACTCGGGCCTGACAGAAATGAATCAGTTCGCCAGCCCCGACGGGCTCTGGTTCGACGAGCGAGAGGACGGTCAGGGTATCCTCTGGATCCAGACCGATAACGGTTATGATGGGATAACCGAGTACACCAACGATCAGTTGCTTGCCGTGGTACCTAATGGGCTAGACGACATCCAGGGAACCGGCCCGGTGATTAACAGTAGCAACCAGCAGCAACTAAAGCGCTTTGCGGTAGGGCCGAACGGCTGCGAAGTCACCGGTATTTTTGCCACGCCGGATAAAACCGCGCTGTTTATCAACATTCAGCACCCCGGTAACTGGCCCGCCGATGGTAGCGAGCTGGTGCAAGACGCCACCGTTGCAGCCAATGGCCAAGTACGTCCTCGGGCATCGACCGTGGTGATTCAGAAACGTGACGGTGGCCCGATTGGGGTTTAAAAAAACCAAGCGTTATTAAAGGCTTCATTAAAAGCTTCGAACCTCTCTCGGGTTCGAAGCTTTTTTATTCTAGGCTGGCTGAGCCTGACGCTTTTTCTGCCGGGCTTCTAGCGCCTGAATGGCATCGACCCTTAATGGCAGCTGGCTAGCCCAGAGAATATCTTCGCGGCTATGACCCATATCCCGCAGTAATTGGTCGTCGCAGTCCAGTAGCGGCAGTATGTGGCGGCGGAAAAGCCTACGCCGCTGGAAATGCCACCAGCCCATATCGAGCGCACGAATTAGCCTCATAGACGGCATAGCAGGCATGCAAAAATGCAGTTGTGGTGGCTTGGGTGGCGGCGCCAAACGGCTAGCTTTTTCCCAGGCGTGATGGGCATGTTGGGTTGGAGCTTCATACTTCATTGCGCACCTCCATTTTCACAGCAGCTGTGCAGTCAACGGCGCCAGGACACCAACTGGGCAGCTGTGTTCTGTGATTAATAAGTGGGAGGGTCGCGACCTCTGATTATCAGCTTGGCGCTTAGCTTTGGATCAATCAAACGAAAAGATCTACACTGAGTGTTAAGATTTTCTGAAAGGTGGGCGTGATGAATCAACTATCGACCATGGCTCCCAACCGGGCTGCCTTACCGCTACTGGATAGCGAGGTGCTGCGCACCTTTGTGACGATTGCGGAGAGTGGCAGTTTCACCCGCGCTGCCCAGCAGCTATTTCGCACCCCTTCTGCGCTGAGCATGCAGATCAAACGTCTGGAAGAAACGCTCGGGCAAACGCTGTTTGTGCGCGAGGCACGTTACGTACGCTTGACTACCGAAGGTGAAGTCCTCCTGGGCTATGGACGGCGACTGCTTAAACTCAATGCGGAAGCCGTTACCCAATTCTTAGCCCCCACCATAGAAGGGCGCGTGGGGCTGGGGGTAACGGACGACGTGGTAGGGCGTATTCTGCCCACGGTGTTAGCTCAATTCGCCCGCTCGCATCCAGCGGTGCAGGTCGATGTCGTGGTTGGGCGCAGCAAAGATTTGCTCGCCCAGTTGGATGAGGGGGAGCTGGATCTGGCACTGGTGATGAGCTTGGAGCCTGGTCAGGCGGCGCGCGGCGACGTCGTCCATAGCGAACCATTAGTATGGGCGGGCCGTGAGGATGGTGTTGCCGTTCAGCGAACGCCATTACCGGTGACCTTGGCCCAGCAGGGGTGTGCGTGGCGTAGGATCGCGCTCAACGCCCTTAATCATGCCGGAATTAATTACCGGATCGCTTACTCCTGCGACCACTGCGCAGGACAGGAAGCCGCCATGCTGGCCGACCTAGCCGTGACGGCTTTTCCGAAAAGCTTGGTTCGACCGCCGCTCAAACGGCTCAACAACGAATCACTTCCGCCACTAGGGGATTATCAAGTGGCGCTGGTGAAGCGTGCAGGTAGTGGTGATGCCAGCGAGGTATTGGCAGAGCGGGTGGTAGAGGCATTTCGAGAGGGGTGAATTCATAAGGAAAGCCAGCCATTGACTTTGCTATCGGTCAGTAACGTATCGTCCTGCCCTCCCGTGGACAGATTATCTAAGGACGCTACCTTGATTGGGCTTCCCATACGCCGCCAAAAACACATCCACAGCGCTACTGATCTGATGATGCAGCTCTTCAACGCTGGGAGGGTGACGAACGCCCATGCGGACTTCTGTGACCAGCATACCTTGCCACATACTGCACAGCTGGTTGGCGGCGAGCGTGGTCGCGCCAAGCGTTAAATGACCGGTTTGGGCTAACCCCTCCAGTTTCTCCTGCAACCACTGCTTAGTGGCCCAAGGACCTGCCTCGAAAAAAGCCTGTAGTAGCTCAGGATACTGCTCTCCCTGAGTATTCATCACGCGCTCAACGGCCAGTACATGGGGTTCTAATAAAAAACGCACAAGGCTCAAGCCGACCTCGATCAGCGATTGGCGCACCGCCTCGTGGGTGTCGGGCAGGTTATCTAACCCACGGCGGATGGTGGCGGTTTCACGACGGATCACACTGCCAAACAGCGCCTCTTTAGTCACAAAGTGACCATACACTGTGACTTTGGAAACGCCTGCTTCTCGGGCAACGGCTTCCATCGTTACGCCCTCTAAGCCGTGGCGAAAAAAAAGACACGCTGCTGCATCCATCATGGCATCCCGTTTAGCCATATCCTTTGGTCGGCCAGCGCGGCGTTTTGGTTCATGCGATGTATGTTGAGAATCTGTCATGCGGTGCAATCCGTGCCCATCGTGTAAATAAATATTGAACGTACGCGTACAAATATTATAGTGAACGGTATCGTTCAAGAATAAACCATTTCGGGGCCAACATGGGCACTCCTCTAAAAACTTCCTGGAACCACCGGATTCGCGGCACGCTGGCGGCGCTGCTGATGGTAGGTGCCACACTGGCGGCGGTGTTTTTCCTTTCTAGCCAGCACAGCAGTGCTCAGCAGGCCCGCCAGCAAGGCGTTGATAACGCCCTGCTACAGGTGGCGACCAAGGCCCTGGAACAAGCCGAACAGCTGCAGCGTGATGTGCGCTTAACCGGACGTGTGGTGGCGCGCCAGTCGGTATCGCTGGCGTTCGAACCTGCGGGGCGGGTCAGTGCTGTGTCAGCAGACAGAGGCGATGCGGTTGAACAGGGGGATGTGCTTGCCACACTGGATACCCGCCGATTGGAAAGCCGCTTAGCGGAGGTCGCCGCGCGCAGCGAAGAAGCCCGCGCCAGCCTCGCCCTGGCTCAGCGCCAGGAGGAGCGTGAAGCGCAGCTAAACCAGAATAATTTTGCCAGCCGCACCGCGCTGGATCAGGCCCGGACAGATCGATTGACCCTTCAGGCTCGTCTTGCGGCGCTGGCAGCCGAGCGCGATAGCCTTACCGCCGATCTAGATGACAGCACGTTAAAAGCGCCCTTTGCGGGACGAGTGATCGAGCGCCATATTAGTGTCGGCAGCTTGGTGAGTAGCGGCACTACTGCTTTCGATCTTATCGATGTCGAGCAGTTAGAAGCGCATCTTGGCTTACCCGCCGCGCTGGCCGCGACGTTTGCTCCAAATGAAGCCGTTGAGCTGACGGTGAATGGCGAGGAAGTCCACGGAGAGTTACGTGCCCGGCTCCCTCAGGTTGATAGTGATAGCCGCACCCAGACGCTGGTGGTATCGCTGGAAGCTTCAGACCACGCCGTGCCCGGCGATCTGGCAGAGCTGCGCTACACGATCACAGAGCCCGCAAGCGGATACTGGGTGCCGTTGGATTCCCTGCAAGCCGCTGACCGTGGCCTGTGGAACGTATTGGTGGCCGAGCCGTTAGAGAATGATCACTACCGTGCGGCCCAGGCCAGCGTGGAGCTACTGCATAGCGAAGGCGACCAAGCCTTTGTGCGCGGCACGCTAGCGCCGGGCATGCGGCTGATTACCAGCGGCACTCATCGGATCACGCCGGGACAGCGGGTCACGCTAAGCGAGGAAGTGGCCCATGAAGCGTCTTGAGTGGTTATTTAACCGGCGATTGTTAGCGCTCGCCCTGGGTCTTCTTGTCGTCGCTGGGCTGTCGGCCATTCAAACGCTGCCACGCGCGGAAGACCCTCACTTGGTGGCGCGCATGGCCACCGTATTAGCGCCTTTTCCGGGCGCCACTCCTGAGCAGGTTGAAGCTTTAGTGGCGCGTCCCATTGAGGATGAACTACGCACCATCGCTGAGATTAGCGTGCTGGAATCCACCTCACGCCAGGGCATTGCGGTGATTAGCCTTGAGCTTGAGGACGCTGTGACCAACGTAACGCCGGTGTGGAGTCGCGTGCGAGACAAGCTGGCCGATGTTGCCCCTACGCTGCCTGACGGCGTTCAAACGCCGGAGCTGCTGGATGATCGGGGCTACGCGTTTAGCATGGTGGCCGCACTGCGCTGGACGCTGGATTCGCCACCCAATGTCCAACTGATGGAGCGCTACGCCGAGCGCTTGGAAGCAGCGTTTAGAAACGTCGCTGGCACGGAGTATACCCACCGCTTCGGCGTGGCGGGGGAGCAGGTAGAGGTGATCGTTAACCCGCTTGAACTGAACGCCCTGGGGCTTTCCGTCGGGCAGTTAGCGGCCACGATTAAGGCAAGCGATGGACGACGTGCCGCAGGTGAAGTGGTCACCGACGGCCACCGCCTGACGGTGGGGTTAAGCGGTGAGTTCGATGCGCTCGATAGGCTAGGTGAGATAGAAGTCGCGACTCGGCAGGGGCAAACCGTAAGACTTGGCGAGTTAGCTGAGCTACGCCGCGGCGTGCAAGACCCGCCAGCCGCGGTGGCGCTGCTTAACGGCGAACGAGCGGTATATGTTGGCGCACGCATGGCACCCGGCCAGCGAATTGATAGCTGGGTGGAAAAAGCACAGCAGCAGTTAGCGGCATTCGCCGATGAGTTGCCTGTCGGTATAGAAGTTGAGGAGGTTTTTGAGCAGGCCAGTTACACCCACCAGCGCTTAAGTGATGTGGCAGGCAGCCTACTGATGGGGCTAGTGCTGGTAGTGGCGATCCTGTTCCTCACCATGGGCTGGCGCTCGGCGGTGACAGTGGGGTTGGCGATTCCCGCCACGGCTCTGCTGACTCTGGCTCTTTTTAAGCCGCTGGGTATCGATATCCACCAGATGAGCATTACTGGCATTATCGTGGCGCTGGGGCTGATGGTCGACAATGCCATTGTGATGACCAACGCCCTGCGCGAGCGCTTTTTGAAAGGCGATTCAGCGCTTGCCGCTACCCGGGACACGCTGCGCCACTTAGCGGTGCCGCTGCTGGCCAGCACCTTAACCACCATATTGGCGTTTATGCCGATTGTGTTGATGCCAGGCCCTGCGGGGGAGTTCGTGGGGCCCCTGGCCATGGCGGTGATGGTCGCGCTGGTAAGTTCTTATCTGGTCTCGTTGCTGCTGGTGCCGGCGTTGTCGCCCATGCTGTTAGCCAAGGTTGCCGATCACCCTCCACCGCCTCGAGATAACGGCGTCAGCGGTATGGTCAAGCGCGGCTTTCGCCGTACTGTACGCAGCGCGCTGCGTCACCCGTGGGCCGCCATGATTATCACCCTGTGCGTGCCGGTGGGCGGTATGGCGTTGATGCCCACGCTGGATGTGGCGTTTTTCCCACCCGCAGACCGCGACCAGTTTCACATTGAGGTGCGCTTGCCCCCCGCCAGCAGTATGGCCAACACCGAAGCACTGGCCCAGGAGGTCGAGGCCATGATTCGTGAGCTGCCGGGCATTACCCGCGTCTCGGCGTTTGTGGGGGAAAGCGCGCCAATGATGTACTACAACGTGCTCACCAATGAGGATAACAACCCGGCATTTTTGCACTTAGTGGTAGACACGGCGTCTTTAAAAATCACTAACGAACGGGTGCCCGCCTTACAGCAGGCGCTCGATCGGCGCTTCCCCCAGGCCCAAAGCGTGGTGCGCAAGTATGAACAGGGTCCGCCGTTTAAAGCCCCGATTGAGCTACGTGTCTATGGTGATGATCTAGCGGTGCTGTCATCGCTGGGACTTGAACTAGCGGGCCTAATGCATCAACTGCCTCAGGTTACCCATGTGCGCGCTGGCATGCAGCGTGACTTGCCCAGGTTAACCCTGGATATCGATCACACTGCACTGAGTGATGTGGGGCTAACGCCGCAGCGTCTAGCGGAACAAGCGGGGGCCGCGCTCTCGGGGCAATTAGCAGGCATGCTGCTGGAGGACACCCAGCAACTGCCTGTGCGGGTACGCTACGCCGATGAGTGGCGCACTAACACAGAACAACTGGCGTCGCTGCGCTTGGCCAGCGATCAAGTGGCAGAGGGCCTGCCACTGGCGGCGGTGGCAGAGGTATCACTCATGCCTGCCTGGAGCGTGATTACCCGCCGTAACGCGGAACGGGTGCAGTTGGTGCAAGGGTATCTGGTGGCCGACGCTCTTCCGGCTGTCTCTATGGCCCAGCTGGATGCCAAGCTTCAGGCAGCGTTGGCGTCGGGGGCGTTTCAATTGCCCCCTGGTTACCGGATCGAAACCGGTGGTGAAGCCGCCGAGCGCGATGAAGCCGTGGGCCAGCTACTTGCCTCGGTGGTGCTGCTGGTTATAGCCATGGTGGCCACCGTGGTATTGGCGTTTAACTCTTTCCGGCGGGCCGCCATCGTGTTTATTGCCGGGGCCCAGGCAATGGGCATGGGCATTGTGGCGCTGCTGCTAAGCGGACATGCGTTCGGTTTTGTAATTATCGTCGGTATTATGGGGCTGGTGGGGGTAGCGATTAATGCCACCATTATTATTATCGCCGCCTTTGATGACGACGCAGCCGCCCGCCAAGGCGATATCGACGCCATGCTGGCGGTGATCAGTGGCCCCACCAGCCGGCATATCGTTTCGACCACGATCACTACCTTTGCAGGCTTAATTCCGTTGATGTTGGCCACCGGCGGGCTATGGCCACCGTTCGCGCAAACCGTGGGTTTTGGACTACTCTTAGCGACGCTGGTGTCGTTTTTCTTTACCCCTGCGCTTTATCGGCTATGGGTATCGAAGCCTGTTGGCTCATGAAAAGTGCAGCACAAGATACTTCGCCAAAATATTTTAAGCGGGATAGTCCGCGTTATGTTAACGATCTGTAATTAATATTACTATTTTAGTAATTTATGAGAGGGTTGTGGCGTATTATCTCGTGGTGGCAAAGGTGGGCCTTTCAATATGCCCACTGACATTTAGCACCAAGACCGCACGACTATTTTACAAGGATGAGTAAATAGCATGTATCAACACTATGGACAGCCAGGGTCGGAACCTGATGAGGAGCGGCCAGGACACGCGGTGGCGATTCTCAGTATGCAGGCAAGTGTACCTGGCATTCACATCGTGGACGTCAACACTGACTATCAGCGCTTGTGGGGCGGCAGCCGTGAAGATTGGTTGGGCGCAGCCCCCATTGTGGTTGAGCAAGAGGCGGCCAATCAACAGATTGTTGCCCAACTGGGCGATGAGATAAATGCCAATGCTAATGGTGGCTTTGAAGGCATCAGCGGTCGTGAAGTTTCCCGCCGTCATGATGGCTCACGGCGGCATATCGAGTGGCGAATTACCGCGATGGGGCCGCGCTATAACAGCGCCACGACGCTGGTGTTAACTCAGCGCGATGTGACCGAGCAGATGGAAAAAGAGGCCCAGCTTAAGCGGCTTGCCACGACGGATATGTTAACCGGACTGGTTAATAGATCGCAGTTTGATGCGGTACTGAAAAGCGAAGTCAACCGTCAACACCGCTACGCTCGACCCCTCTCTTTGATCATGCTGGATCTCGATTATTTTAAACAGATCAATGATAGCTACGGCCACGATGTGGGTGACCAGGTGTTGGTAGCGCTTGCCGATTTGCTTAAGTGCAATCTACGTAAAGCGGATTGTTGCGTACGGTGGGGTGGTGAAGAGTTTATGCTATTAGCCCCTGAAACCTCTCTTGAACAGGCTGTGCGGCTTGCTGAGAAAATTCGAGGCGCGATCAAGCACACCGACTTTCCTATTCAAGGCAGCGTCACGGCAAGTTTTGGTGTCGTCGAAGTTCATTCGCAAGAGCCGGTCAAAAGCGTAATGAAACGAGTGGATAACGCCCTTTATCTAGCCAAAGAGAAAGGGCGCGATCGCGTTTCAACGGGTGGCTTATTAAAACCGGCGAAGCAGGCTTAAGCCGGGTCGCGATCAATCGCAAACGCTGACCATGCCTGACGAACGGTCATAATTTCCAAACGGTTGATGTTGATATGGGCGGGCAGTGTGGCCAAGTAGTAAAGCTGCTCGGCAATATCTTCCGCTTGGAGTGGCGTCGTACCCCGGTAAAGTGCATCCGAAGCGGCCTGGTCGCCTTTAGTTCTGACCAGCGTAAACTCAGTTTCCGCCATGCCGGGCGCTAGATCAGTGACCCGCACGCCAGTACCTAACAGATCGCAGCGCAGGTTATAGCTGAACTGTTGAACAAAGGCTTTCGACGCGCCATACACATGCCCGCCTGGATACGGCCACTGACCCGCCACCGAGCCGAGATTGAGAATACTCGCGCCTTTACCGGTTTTCAGCAGCAGCGGCAGCGCCGCGTGTGTCACATTGACCAACCCGGTGATATTGGTGTCGATCATGGTGTGCCAATCCTCCAGCGCCACCTTTTGCGCCGGTTGCGGTGCTAGTGCCAAGCCCGCATTGTTGATTAAACAGGTGAGTGGCAGAAACTCCTCTGGCAGGCCACTAATCGCCGCTGTTACCGCGTCATTGTCGCGGACATCCAGCGCCAGTGTTAGCACTGGCACCTGCTTGGAAAGCTCCTCCTCGAGTGCTTTTAGGCGCTCTACGCGTCGTCCGGTTAATATCAGCGACCAGCCCGCTTTGGCAAAGCGCTGGGCAGCCGCTTTGCCAAACCCTGACGTCGCTCCGGTAATAAGTACGCTAGGCATTGCAGTATCTCCACGTTATTCAAGCTATTTAAAGGCAAATAATTAAAGGCGATGGGCGCGTTCTTACATCACTGTAAGCAACGCTGGTTCAAGCCTTTAGAGCCAGTTAGCGGCTGCCATTGTGACATCGCTGTTTTCCACTACGCCTGTCCCGTTGGCTCGTAACGACTGGCCCTACAGCCTAACCGGCGGACTCACTAGGCTGGCAAGCACGCTTTTTGTTAACGGATTAATTAGGGTACTTGCTATGAATACCAATATTGCCGCTTCACATCCACCCGAAAGCGGTGTGGATAATACTTATGTACACACCTTAGACCGCCAGTATGTGTTCCACTCCTGGGCGCAGCAAGGCAGTTTAGACCCCATGGTGATTGCAGGGGCTGAAGGGTGTCGCGTGTGGGACTATGTGGGGCGCTCGTATCTGGATTTTAGTAGCCAGTTAGTCAATACCAATATCGGCCATCAGCATCCCAAGGTGGTAAGCGCGATTCAAGCCCAGGCCGCGAGCCTGTGTACCATCGCCCCAGCCCATGCCAACTTAGCCCGGGGTGAGGCGGCCAAGCGTATTATCGCCAAAGCGCCCGCTGGCTTTAGTAAGGTGTTTTTCACCAATGCGGGGGCCGATGCCAACGAGAACGCCATCCGTATGGCGCGCCTTTATACCGGGCGAAGCAAAATACTATCCGCCTACCGCTCTTATCACGGCAATACCGGTTCAGCGATTGCCGCCACCGGTGACTGGCGGCGGGTGCCCAACGAGTATGCCAGTGGCCACGTGCACTTCTTCAACCCTTACCTCTATCGCAGCGAGTTTTGGGCGCGCAATGAAGAGGAGGAGTGTGAGCGGGCGCTGCAACACCTGCGCCGGGTGATTGAGTGCGAAGGTGCGAACGCGGTGGCGGCCATCCTGCTGGAGACCATTCCCGGTACTGCTGGCGTGCTGTTACCTCCGAAAGCGTATCTTCAGGGCGTTAGAAAACTCGCCGATGAGTTCGGCATTGTGCTGATTCTCGATGAAGTAATGGCTGGCTTCGGTCGCACTGGGCGCTGGTTCGCCTTTGAGCATTACGACATGGCACCGGACTTAATCGTCTTCGCCAAAGGGGTGAACTCGGGCTATGTGCCTGCCGGGGGCGTGATTATTTCTGAACCCATCTCACGCTATTTCGATGACCACTTTTTTGTCGGCGGCCTAACGTATTCCGGTCACCCGCTGGCAATGGCGGCGATAGTTGCGACCCTGGATGCGATGGAAGCTGAGGGCGTGGTTGAAAACGCTGACGCGATGGGTAATGGGCCGTTGGCCGCAGGGTTGCAACAGCTTGCCGAGCGCTATGCCATCATCGGTGATTGGCGGGGTGTTGGTGTGTTTCATGCTTTGGAACTCGTCAGCGATCCGGTTTACAAAACGCCACTGCCAGGGGCGGAGGTGTTGAAACTCAAGCAGCAATTGATGGAAAACGGCCTGCTGGTCTTTACCGTTGAGAACCGCATCCATGTGGTACCGCCGTGTATCGTGACGGCCGCTGAAGTAGAGGAAGGTTTAGCCATCCTGGATCGCGTGTTGAAAAACTATACGGCATCACGCTAGATGATAGGTTAAGTACTCAGGGCGTTATCGTAGGCGAGGCCCAGGCGCTGTATGCCTGGGTCGATACGCTCACTCTCGATGGCGCCAAACCCTAAGCGGAAAAAGCGCCGTGGCGGGGCGGCATCGAAGAAGTGCTGGAAGCCGGATTCAATCAGCACACCCCGCTGTGCGGCATGCCAGGCTAGCCGCTGAGTATCGATGCTAGCATCCGCTTCCATCCAGAAGGCGCTGGAGCGATTGCTGCTATGGCTGAGGCAGCCGGGCAAGGCCTGATCAATGGCAATGCGCATCGCGTCCCGCCGCCGGTCGATTTCCTCTACGTGAAGTTTGAGGTAGCGCTCGTAATAGCCTTGAGAAATAAACTGGGCCAGCTGGTGTTGCAACGCCGCGGGAGGGTGCCGGTACATCATGCGTCGCAGCGCTCGCAGCTCGTCGATCACTTCGGCATCGGCTACTACATAACCCATGCGCAGCCCCGGCGAGAGCGCTTTGGATAAGCTGCCCATGTAGATGATTCGGGCGCTCTGCGCGCTGGCTTTGAGCGCTGGCAGCGCGAACTGGTCGCCATGAATCTCGGCGTCGTAGTCATCCTCAATCACGATTTGGTCGCGATGGGGTAGCTGGGCCAGCAAAGCCTCGCGCCGCTCGCGGCTCATGGTCACCCCGGTGGGCACCTGATGACTGGGCATGACATACAGATAGTCACACTGCTGAGACCCCTCAAGACACATTCCTTGCGTATCCACGGTTTGGTACTGCAGGCTGGCGCCGCGCTGAGCAAACACATTCATTGCCTCGCGGTAACCGGGGGATTCCAGGGCTACGCGGGTGCCCCGATGGCAGAGCAGTTGCGCGATCAGATAGAGCGCATTTTGCGTTCCCATGGTGATCAGAATCTCTTCTGAGCGAGCAAAAATTCCCCGGCGCGGCAAAATACGTTTGCGCAATTGCTCAATCAGGAGCGGGTCGTCCTGGTCAACACGATCCCGCAGCCAGGGTTTATCGCGTTGCGAACTCAATAAGCGCCGAGAAACATCGCGCCACTGGGCTAACGGAAAAAGTCGCGTATCTAACTGGCCATAAATAAACGGATAGGCATATTCCGACCAATTACCGGGTTTGAGAATTCCTTGGTAGTTAGTAGGGCGTTGAGTAATCCGTTTGTGCCAGTTTGGTGCGCTTATGGCGTCTTTATTGTGCTCGGTTAACGCTGTTAGTGATGAATTAAGCGTTGAGTGAGGCTCGTTATAATCAGGGTGCAAATAGTAGCCGCTACGGGGACGACTTATTAAATAGCCATCCTCGACCAGCTTTTCGTAAACAATCGCCACCGTATTACGCGAAATCCCCAGCTGTTGCGACAGCTTGCGGCATGAGGGCAGCGCGTCCTCGCTGGGTAAACTCCCCATACGAATCGCTTCTAACAGCGTTTCGCGCAGCTGTTCTTGCAGGCAGGTGGAAGCATTAGGATCGACCTCAAGGCACAGCGTTGTCATGCACTCCTCCCTCTCAAACAAACCCTCTCTTTCTTAAACCTAAGCATCTTTCGTGCCAGCTTTGTGATAACCAACTGTCCTTTCACTTTACGCCAACTGGCTCTAATCGAGAGGAGGATAAAAAACTAGGGTGAAGTCACTTTCAACTTGTAACCGTTTTGTTAGCGATGATTGTCCACTCTAGGGGTATAAGGCGATGAAAAAAGTAGCTGTTTTAACCTCCGCGCTAAGCGTTGGTGTCCTTGCTTTAGGCGTGTCATTAGCCGTGTCTGCTGCGGACTTAGAAGAAATAGAGAGCCGTGGCTACATGAGCGTGGCCACCGAAGATAACTACGCGCCGTTCAACTTTATGAGTGGTAGCGACCCTGATGGCTTTATCAAAGATATATTGATTGAGCTGGAAGACTACGCTGACTTTGAAGTCCGCCAGGATATTCTGCCGTGGACAGGGCTCTTGGCGTCGGTTTCATCGGGCCAGTACGATATGGCACTTACCGGCGCCTCGGTGACCGATGAACGCCTGCGTGTCTTTAACTACGCACCGCCGTTCGCCTCTGCCCAGCACTTCTACATCAAACGGGCGGGCGATGATCGTATCAACAGCATTGAAGATTTAAGCGGCATGACGTTGGGCGTTCAGGCGGGCAGTGCACTGCTATCGCGCCTGCCAGAACTCGAGGTCATGCTGGAAGAGAGCGGTGGCGAGCTGGGCGACGTAATGGAGTATGAGGCCTATCCAGAAATCTATGCGGATCTCGCCAACGGCCGTGTCGATTACGTGATTAACTCAATCGTGCCGGTTAACGACCTGATCCGTGAGCGCTCTGACGTCTTTGAGGCGGGCCAAGCCGTTTCCGGCCCAGGCTTCGTGGCCTGGCCAATGCCTAAAGACAGCCCCGAGCTGCTGACCTATATCACCGACTTTATGAGCCACCTGCGTGATTCTGGCCGTCTAGCCGAGCTGCAGGAAAAGTGGTTTGGCGAGTCATTTGATGACCTGCCGGTAACACCTATCACCTCAGTGGAAGAGTTCCACGAAATGGCCGAAATGTAAGCCATCACATTCGCCTGCCGCCCAGCCTGGGCGGCGGTTTTCTTATCGCGAATTAGGGGGTGAGCATGGACAGTAGCGCATGGGGGCTTCTCATCCAGGGCGCCTGGACAACGCTTTGGATATCCGGCATATCCATTGCCATCGGTGTGGTAATGGGGTTGCTGATTGCCTTGTTAAGAGTGGCCAAAATCCCCGTTCTGCATCAGCTGCTAGGCGTTTATATTAGCTTAGCAAGGGCCACGCCGCTGGTAACGCTGGTGCTGTTTATCTTCCTAACCGCACCGACCATGGGCATTAATCTCAACCGCAATGTGGCCGGTATTATTGCGCTAACCCTCAATACCACCGCCTTTAACGCCGAAATTTGGCGCTCTGCCTTTAACAACTTCTCCAAAGAGCAGCGTGAGGCGGCCCTGGCCATTGGCATGACGCCGTGGGTCTATTTTCGCCGCATTATGCTGCCGCAAATCACCATTACCAGCCTGCCGGGCTTAGTCAATGAGATGTCGTTTCTAATCAAAGGCAGCCCCGCCATTGCGGTCATCGGTGTTGTCGACCTGACCCGCGTGACCAACCGCATTTCAGCGGTGACCTACGACCCTCTGCCGCCGATTTTAGCGGCCGCGGTGCTGTATATGCTGATCATCAGCCTGCTGGTCTGGCTTCAACGCCTGGCTGAGCGCAAAGCCAGTCGATTGGCCGTCTAACCCGGCCATTAGGGAGCCTTTATGAGTAATTGGGACATTCTTTGGTCGTCTTATGACGTATTTTTAAGCGGTTTTTATAACACCTTAAAGCTATTTGGTTTATCCGCTGTGCTGGCTTTTCTAATGGGTAGCGCCATGGTGTTTTTATTGGAGGGTTCTCGCCCACGGTTAAAGATTCCGCTGCGGATTTTTATCGATGGCATGCGCATGCTGCCATTTTTGATCCTGGCCTACCTGCTGTATTACGGCCTGCCCAGTGCAGGCATCCGCATGAGTGCCTGGACGGCCGGGATTATCGCCCTGGTGATGTACCACGGTGCATACTTCGCGGAAATTCTGCGCGGCTGCCGGGCTACCTTCGCCCAAGGGCAGGTAGAGGCAGCCATCGCCCAAGGATTTTCGCAGCCCCAAATGTTTATGCGCATTATCTTGCCGCAGCTGATTTTGAAAACCCGCGGCTTGCTGGGCAATCAACTGATTATCCTGCTCAAAGACACTGCCTTTCTGGTGATTATCACCGTGCGCGAACTCACAGCGGCGGCGAGCAGCCTGTCGAGCACCTACTTCATTCCCATGGAAGCGTTCATCGTGGTGATCGGCTTCTACTGGCTGATCAGTATTGGTTTAGAACTGTTTATCAAAATGATTGGCCGTTTTGGCGCCAAGCGAGGATTCGAAAATGCCTGAGACCGCCGCTGTTAGTATTCGTAATCTTTCCAAAAGCTTCGATGGCACCGAAGTGCTGCGGGATGTGTCGCTAGAAGTGCAGTCCGGCGAAGTGGTGAGTATTTTGGGCTCATCGGGTTCGGGTAAATCTACCCTGCTACGCTGCATTAACTGGCTTGAGCAACCCGACCGGGGCGACATCCGTATCGACGGAGACCGTATCGGCGTGAGTGATACAGGAAAACCAATGTCGCGTCGTGAGCTGGCAGGCATGCGCGCGCGCTTGGGCATGGTGTTCCAGGGCTTTAACCTATGGCCTCATTTAAGCGTGCTGCGCAATGTCACCGAGGCGCCTATTCATGTTCAGGGGCTAAGCAAAACCGAGGCCGATGAGCGGGCCATGGCGCTGCTCGAAAAAGTCGGTATGGCCGACAAACGCGAACAGTACCCCTACACGCTTTCCGGCGGGCAAAAGCAGCGGGTGGCGATTGCGCGGGCTCTCGCCATGCAGCCCAAGGTGATGCTGTTCGATGAGCCCACTTCAGCCCTCGACCCCGAGTTGGTGGGGGAAGTGCTTGGGGTGATCAAAGACCTCTCCAAAGAGGGCTACACCATGGTGCTGGTGACCCACGAAATGGAGTTTGCTCGGGCGGTCTCCGATCAAGTGGTCTTCCTGGATAAAGGCATCATTATTGAAAAATCTCACCCCAGTGAGTTCTTCGAGAACCCTAAAACCGACCGGGTACGGCGCTTCCTGGAACTTGAAGTGCCAGCTGTGTGAGTAAGTAAAGTATTGTTCCCAGTTGAGTCTACTTAGATATCACTTAAATCAGGGCCTGGTTTCGATGCCTGTTTTACATCGCTAACTGGGTATCTAGGCTGACAGCGAGGGCTGCGTTGCACTAGACTAACTCAAACACACACAGGAGGCGCTTTATGAGCACCCCACTGGATCCGATCATCAGCGAATTTGAGACGCAGGAGCAGTCTGACAGCTATCAACGCTGGTTCCGCGAGCGCGTACAAGCCAGCCTGGATGATCCCAGGCCTTCAATTCCCCACGATGACGTGATGGGTGAAATGCGTGAACTGATCGCTAAACGTCGCGATGCTCCTAGTTGAGTGGCGCCCCCAAGCCCGCGAATCGCTGTGGGCGATCCTCGACTATCTCAGCAAACGTAACCCCTACGCCGCCGAAGCACTTTATCAAGCCATTGAAGAAGCGACCGAGGCGCTACCACAGCATCCCTATTTGTACCGCCCAGGTCGCGTTGTCGGTACGCGTGAAGCCGTGGTCCACCCCAACTATATCGTGGTTTACCGTTTAGCATCGGGCTGTATTGAAATCGTTAACGTCCTGCACGCACGCCAGGAATATCCCTAGCTCGTTCCTCTTTAGTAGACGCTTGAACCGCATCCGCCAGCATATCAGCGGTAATCGCAGAGAGCGTCCAGCCCAGGTGGCCGTGGCCGGTATTATAGAAAACCGTGGGCAGTTTACCGCGGCCGACTTTGGGTAGCATGTTAGGCAGCATCGGGCGCAGGCCCGCCCAGGGCACCACGCGGCGGGTGCTAACACCTGGGAAGCACTCTTCGACCCAGCGAATTAGCGGGCGGATGCGGTTGTCGCGGATATCACGGTTAAAGCCGTTAAACTCGGCGGTGCCAGCGATCCGGAAGCGGTCATCGCCCAGGCGGCTGGTCACCAGTTTGGTTTCATCATCGAGCAGGCTGACGGTAGGGGCAGCTTGTTGGGAGGCGGCGTCATCGAGCTGCACGGTAATCGAATAGCCTTTGACCGGGTAGATATTGACTCGGTCGCCTAGCTTGGCGGCCAGAGCGCGGCTGCCTACGCCTGCGCATACCACCACGCTATCAAAGGTTTCGCGCACCGGTTCAGCGTTAGCCTCGCCTTCAAGCGTGGCGGTGATCCAGGCGTGCTGTTGATCGGCGCCGATATCCTGCACGCTGTGGCCATATTTAAGCGTTACGCCGCGGCGCTCGGCGGCTTGTGCCAGGCCATGGGTAAACTTATGAATATCGCCGGTGGCATCGCTTTCGGTAAAGAAACCGCCGTAGTAGTTGCCCGCCAGGGTGGGTTCGATGGTGCGCATCTCGTCGGGAGTGACCGCCCGGCGCTCCAGGCCGCCTTTGCTGAGCAGTTGAGACACCTTGGCAGCATGGTCATAGCCCGCTTTGTCGCGGTAAATATGCAGAATGCCTTTCTGCTTGAGGTCAAAGTCGATCTGCTCGTCTTTTGCCCACTGAAACAGGTGCTCGCGCGCCGCAATGGCTAGTCGCGCTGTTTCAGTGGTGTTGGCAGAGTAGCGGGGGATTGAGGCGATAAATTCGCCAAACCAACTGAGCTTGTGCCAGCTTGGACGGGGATTGACCAGCAGTGGGGCATCGTTTCTAAGCATCCAGCGCAGGCCTTTGATCACGGTCGGCCAGTGGTTCCACACTTCCGCATTTGACGCAGAGAGCTGGCCGCCGTTGGCAAACGACGTCTCCATCGCCGCATAGCGATGCTTTTCAAACACGGTGACATCATAACCACGTTTAGCTAGGGCGTAGGCGCTGGTAATGCCGGTGATACCACCACCGATAACGGCAATGCGTTGCATAACTCTCTCCAGATTGTATGAGCGTCGGGGAATCCCGCCTAACGGCGTAGCTGCTGCTGGGCGTACCCCTTCCGTCATGGAACCTGAGAGATTCACGCATCCGTTGGGTGCGCTTGCTCCTTCGGTGGGCTGAGTGACGCAGTCATCAGCCGCTCTTCGGAAAGTGATGGTAATAGCGGTCCGGTTGCCTGAGAGTTTCCGGGGCTGTTGCTCCTTCGGCGCTGGCGTCATTGTGTGTTGATGCGCCAAGCTCTCCCGCTATCACGTTGCTGCTTATTGTTTTACAGCATTAGTTCTAACGCGATCAGTTTTAGCATGGAAGTCGACCATGGTCGTGAACGCTTATTCCACGGGGCTCATTCCAAGGGCTGAGCACGCTCGATAATTGCCGCGCAATCCAGCCCGGTGGGCAACGTGCCTGTATTGAGGCCACTGCGGTCGGTAAGCCGACCAGCGCAGAATGCGTCGGCCACATAGGCGGGTGCGTGTTGGACCAGCAGGGCGCCCTGTAACGCCAGGGCCATGCCGTCCGCCAACTGGCGAGCGCGGTATTGGAGCGCTTGGGTATCCTGCATCTGCCGCTGTAATTGCTGAATAAAACGGTCAAGATACGTATCAGCGCCTTGCGCTTTGGCAAGCTCGGCGAAGTAGGCGTCGAGCACTTCGGGCTGTTTTTCAATCGCGCGTAGGATATCCAAACACTGCACGTTACCGCTGCCTTCCCAAATGGCGTTGATGGGCGACTCGCGGAACAGGCGCGCCATTATGTGGGTTTCCATTACGCCGCTACCGCCAATCACCTCCATTGCTTCGTAAGCGTGGTGGGGCGTGCGCTTACAGATCCAGTACTTGCCGACGGGGGTGGCGATGCGCGAAAGCAGGCGCTCATGCTCGTTGTCCTGATGATCCATGGCCCGGGCCATGCGCAGCATTAAGGTGGTGGCGGCTTCGCTCTCAATGGCCAAATCAGCGAGCACATTTTGCATCAGCGGCTGCTCGCTTAGGCGCGCCCCAAAGGCATACCGATGAGAGGCGTGGTGAATTGCCTGGGCGGTGGCTTGGCGCATCCCGGCAGCGGAGCCAATCATGCAGTCGTAGCGGGTCATGGCGACCATCTCAATAATGGTGCGCACGCCGCGGCCTTCATCGCCCACCATCCAGGCAAAGGCACCCCGTAGCTCTGTCTCGCTGGAGGCATTCGATACGTTGCCCATTTTGCGCTTTAGCTGCTGGATGTGGAGCGGGTTCTTGCTGCCGTCGGGCCGCCAGCGCGGCAGCAAAAAACAGCTTAAGCCGCCTGGGGCCTGGGCGAGTACCAAAAAGGCATCGCACATTGGCGCGGAGACAAACCATTTATGCCCCACCAGTTCGTAGGCTTCGCCTGGCCCACCTTGATCAATCGGGTAGGCGCGAGTGGTGTTCAAACGCACATCGGAGCCGCCCTGCTTTTCGGTCATTGCCATCCCGAGAGTGAGGCCCTGTTTCTCGAAATAGGGGACGTTGCGCGGGTCGTAATGGGGCGCGGTGATTTTATCGCCCCAGCTCTCAAGCAGGCTGGGTTGATGGCGCAGTGGGGGCAGGGCAGCAAAGGTCATGGTGATCGGGCAGCCATGACCTGCTTCTACCTGGGCTTGTAAAAAGTAGTTGGCGGCCCGATTAACATGCGCACCGGGCCGAGGGTTTCGCCAGGGGCTGGCGTGCAGACCATGCTCTATCGCCGTTTGCATCAACTGATGATAGGCGGAATGAAACTCGATCAAATCGACTCGATGGCCTTGCCGGTCATGAGTCACCAACTGGGGTGAGTAACGGTTGGCGTCAAATCCCAAGGCAATCGCCTCGACGGAGCCCGCCCACTGACCAAATGTCATGAGCGAGGTGTCGTCGTCAGAGCCGCTTTCACGTTTAACGCCTTCCTGAAGCGCGCGATCAGCTGTGTAACTATTGTAGTTTTCAAGCGTCGGCGGCTGGTTTTCCACTTGATGGGTGGTAGCTTGAAGTTGATCGGCAAGAGGATAGTGGTTGGGCATGGCAAGAACCTAGCGCGTAGCGACGTTAATGGTGTTTATTGATAGCTCTTATATTTTGTAACGCTTATGAGAGAGTAGTTGCTTGGCGTGGAAGGCGCGAAAAAGTGAGGGAGAGAGTAGGAGAATGTCTCCTGCTTTGCTCAGTCAGCGTATTTAACCGACAATGCCGCTTATTCTTCTCATTCTTGGGTACTATCGATGCAGCCATACGCAATGCAGACAAACGGCTTTTTTGACGAAATCGGCGAAACGATCGGCGAAGCCATCCGCGTGGTAGTGGAGTTTCTGTTAGGCATTTTTACCAACTTCTTTGGGGCGTTCGGCGATTTCATCGACGGCTTAACTCGTTCGCTAGGGATCAATGATTCGTTTTTCAGCATTGCCGTCTTAGTAATCGGACTGCTGATCCTGTGGGGCGGTTTGCGCGCGTTTCTGCGCGGCTCTTTGATCGGCGGTATTTTGCGCACGATATTGGGGCTGTTTATTCTTTCTTGGTTGATGATGTAGACATATCAAGAGGAGTGGCAAATGAAGCAATATGCATTGGTAGCCTACGATTACACCGATGAGGGTGCCTTAGATCGACGTTTGTCTTGTCGGGAGCTTCACCTGGAAGGCATACGCAAGCTCTATCAGTCGGGTAACTTCGTCAGTGGTGGGGTGCTGCTGAACGATGGAGGCAAAATGATCGGTTCTAATGCACATTTCAGATTTGCCACTCGAGAAGATTTAGAGGCTTGGCTGGCGCAAGAGCCTTATATGACTGAGCGTGTCTGGGAGCAGGTCGATATACGCGAAGTTAAACTGTTTGATCCCACTACATAGTATGACGATCGATCCATGTGATTGTTTATAAAATTGTTCATAAATAATGACCCGCCCAATTTCTAACCTTGATTAGATCTTCTATGCGCTAATGATGCTCAATTGTTTTGCCCTTGAGTCAGTTTCATCAAGGGCATGATGGATTGTCATTTGCTTATTTGGTGCATCTTGTCATCATTTGCACTCATTTTGTGCAAAGCGAGTGCCATGAAAACTTATCTTGGCAAGATGCGGGGGCAGCCAGTTAAGCGCGCCCGGGTAGGCTGGCAGGATGCTTTTTGGTCTTGGGTCGGGGCCTTTACCGGTATGGCGGTTATTTGCTGGTTAAGCTCGGCGTGGCTGTCACAACAACTGCTTATCGTAGGCTCCTTCGGCGCAACTTCGGTGCTCATCTATGCAGCTCCTGAAAGCCCTTTTGCCCAGCCCAGTCACGTGCTGTTTGGCAGCGTGCTCTCCGCGGGTATTGGCGTTGCTTGCTATCAACTGCTGGGGGCGACACCCCTCTCAATGGCTTTGGCCGTATCACTGTCGGTGCTGGGTATGCAGCTAACCCATACGGTTCACCCACCGGGAGCCGCGGCGGCCCTGATTGCGGTCGGCGGGGGCGCCAGCGTTCATCAGCTGGGGTGGTGGTATCCGCTGTTGCCAATCGGTGCGGGCAGTATAGTGATGCTGGTAATCGCTATTCTGGTCAATAACCTTGCCCGGCATCGCCGATATCCACGCTACTGGTGATGTTAAAAACGGCTCAGCTGCTGCTCCAGGGCAAAAATATGAGCGTCTTTGGCGCCAAGCTCCCGCAGCGCCTTGGCTAGGTTGACCAAGTAGTCGCGGTTGGGGCCGCTGGGGCCATGGGCATTGGCAATTTGCTGGGCGATCTCCACAAGTGGTGCGTCGCCCAAAAAGGCCGGGTTGTCATCGCTGGCCAGATAAATAAGCCCTTCGCTCTGTTCGATCCCATTGCCTTTCTCATCAACAAACGTCAGCGGTACTTTTTCCCGCAGATAGCCGTTCTTCTCCCGCACATCCAGCGGTGCGAGCACTTCCGGCGTAATGCGATAGGCCATGCCGTGGCAAATCGAATCTTTGGCGCGGATTAGCGTTGCCACCCGCCCAGGCGCTTCAGGCGTGCCGCGGTGATCATGGGAGCCCTGCCAAAAGCGCCGCTCCCAGCCGTGTATATAGGCCGGGCGGCGCTCCAGGTAGGTAAAGTCAGCCTTCCAAATCAGCGAGCCGTAGCCGAATAACCATATCGCCGCATGGCCTTCGAAGAAGTTTCTTTGCTGGTTAAGCGCGGTGGTATCAATCATCGTTATCAAGCAACATATCGTCATCAAATAGCATTGTGGGCGACACCCGTGGTAAAGCAGCCATCTTACCATGTCACTGGTGATCTCTGACCCGACAGCTCACACGGCCCACTCAACCCTAATTAGTAGAGGCAAGCATGCGCGCGATTTTTCTAGTGGATAACGGCTCGCTACGAGCGCAGGCAACGCTGAATTTACGCCACGTGGCGGCTTCGCTTAGCGAGTTGTTAGGCGAAACCGTACAGGCGGCCTCGCTGCTGCACTCCAACAAGATTCCTGCGGAAGAGGTGGGTGGAATCCCTGCCACTACCCTTGGCCCCGCCGCTGAGCGCAGTGCCGAACAGGGGGCAACGGAGATTATCGTGCTGCCGTTCTTTTTCGGTCCGAGCAAAGCACTCACCGGCTACCTGCCTGAACGAATGACAGCGATGCAAGCGCGCTTTCCCCACGTTAAGGTGCGGGTGGCCCAGCCCTTGGTGGATGAGTTTGGTGATAACGACCTGCGGTTAGCTCATCTGCTGGCCGACAACGTGCGAGACAAGCTTCAGCCAGATACTAAGCCTCACGTGGCGCTGGTGGATCACGGCAGTCCGATTCCTGAAGTTACTGCCGTACGTAACCGCTTGGCGGGACAGCTTAGCGTGCTGTTAGGCGATGACGTAGCGTGTGTTGCTGCGGCCTCCATGGAGCGCCGCGAGGGTGATGAGTACCGCTTTAACGAGCCGCTGCTGGAAAACTTGCTGGTATCGCCCGAGTTCAAGAGAGGTCCGGTTATCTTGGCGATGCTGTTTCTTTCGCCGGGGCGCCACGCCGGGGAGGGCGGCGATATTGCCGAAATTTGCGCGGCCGCTGAACAGCGCTACCCAGACCTTAGCGTGGAGACCACCGCACTTGTCGGTGAGCATCCCGGTACTGTCGATATTCTTGCCACTCGGCTACGCCAATCGTTTGATGATCAACGCTTTCTGCTCGATATCCCGGCAATCGCCTGACGCCACCAGGGTTTGATGGGTGAATACACGCCCAATAGCGCGTAGAATCGCGAGCCTTTCTATTTATTGTAAAACTGTCATTACAGACAGTGCGCTAACCAGGGCTCTTCCGTGATCGCTACCGCCAATATCACCATGCAGTTTGGGGCTAAGCCCCTGTTTGAAAATGTCTCCGTTAAATTCAATAACGGCAACCGTTACGGCCTGATCGGTGCGAACGGCTGTGGCAAATCCACCTTTATGAAAATTCTCGGTGGCGATTTGGAGCCCTCTTCCGGCCAGGTGATGCTGGATAGCAGTACGCGGTTGGGTAAGCTGCGTCAGGATCAGTTTGCGTTTGAAAACGAGCGCGTCATCGACACCGTGATCATGGGCAATGTAGAGCTCTGGTCGGTGGCTGCCGAGCGCGAGCGTATTTACTCGCTGGCAGAAATGAGCGAAGAGGACGGCATGGCCGTTGCTGATCTGGAAGTACGCTTTGCCGAGCTGGATGGCTACACCGCTGAGTCCCGCGCGGGCGAGCTGCTGCTCGGCTTGGGTATCCCCATCGAGCAGCACACCGGACCGATGAGCGAAGTGTCTCCCGGTTGGAAATTGCGCGTGCTGCTGGCCCAAGCGCTGTTCTCTGACCCGGATGTACTGCTGCTGGATGAGCCCACCAACCACCTGGATATCAACACCATCCGCTGGCTGGAAGATATTCTCAAAGCGCGCAGCAGCACCATGATCATCATCTCCCACGACCGCCATTTCCTAAATAGCGTCTGCACCCATATGGCGGATCTGGATTACGGCGAAATTACCCTGTTCCCGGGTAACTACGATGATTACATGACCGCCGCCACTGCGGTTCGCGAGCGTCAGCACTCGGATAACGCCAAGAAAAAAGCCCAGATTGCTGAGCTGCAGCAGTTCGTAAGCCGCTTCTCTGCCAACGCCTCGAAGGCCAAGCAGGCTACTTCGCGGGCGCGTCAGATCGACAAAATCAAGTTGGAAGACATCAAGCCTTCCAGCCGTGTCAGTCCGTTTATCCGCTTCGACCAGAACAAGAAAATTCACCGTAATGCCGTCAATGTGGATGGCATTACCAAAGCCTACGATGGCCCGTCGTTGTTCGAACGCCTCTCCATGACCGTGGAAGCCGGCGAGCGTATTGCCATCATCGGCCCCAACGGCATCGGCAAAACCACGCTGCTTAAAACCTTGGCGGGCGAGTTGCACCCAGACGCTGGCGAAGTGAAGTGGACCGAAGCCGCGGAGATCGGGGTTTTCGCCCAGGATCACAGCGATGATTTTGCCGTCGATGCCACTCTGTTTGAGTGGATGTCGGCATGGACTCAAGGTGGCGAGCAGGTGGTTCGTGGTGCCCTGGGGCGGATGCTGTTTTCCAGCGATGATATCGGTAAGTCGGTGAAGGTGATTTCCGGCGGCGAGCAGGGGCGTATGCTGTTCGGTAAGTTAATCCTTACTCAGCCCAACGTGATGCTGATGGATGAGCCGACGAACCACTTGGATATGGAGTCCATCGAGGCGTTGAACCTGGCGCTGGAGAATTACCCTGGCACGCTGCTGTTCGTTAGCCACGACCGCGAATTCGTCTCTTCACTGGCCACGCGCATTATTGATATGCAGCCGGAAGGTATTGTCGATTTCAGCGGCAGCTATGACGACTACCTGCGCAGCCAAGGCGTTGTGTAGCGAGACTCAATTCGCTAGCCAATAATTCGTTCAAAGGTGTCGTCCGTAGTAGATTCTCGTTCGGCATCGAGCATTTTACCGCTAAACAGTGTCTGCATTTCTTTGGCGAGTTCTACATAGACATGCATTTGTTGATTACGTCGCTTACGTAGCGGTGGTTTCACTAACAGGCTAATACCCCTGATGGGTTCATGGGTTTCCCCACGCAGTAGGTCAGGCATTTCCCCAGGTGGAAAGGCATTGGCGACCGTGACGGGGTTAGATGGCTGCTGACCGTCGATTAACAATATCTTTTTGAGAGCGTCGTAGCGGGCGCCTTTTTCCCGTAGCCAATGGGTAAGGCGCTCGTCTGAATCTTCACTTGGCTGATCAAAGATAATAAATAGCGAGTGCTGCTTAACGTTTTTAGTTTTCTTGGACGATACGGGGGGCTCAGGTTCCTGCTCTTTGTCAGAGTTGCCTGTTTGTACCGGACGAGGGGTAGCGGCTTCGGCTTTCTCTGCACGCCGTCGTCGACGCCAGGGCACAATGATGTAAATAAATATCGCTGTTGCCATCGCGCCTAACACCAGTGAAGCGAAGGCGAGTACTATTATAGTGGTGGTGCGATCCATACTCTCAAAACCCTTTTTTTATTAATCAGCGCTCAGGCTTTATTTAACCGTAAAATAGTCGCATTAAGGGCTAGTGCAAGTGCTACCCAGAGCCAGTAGGGCACCATAAGCCACGCGGCTAGCGTGCTAACCTGGAAAAACAGTGCAATGGCGATAGTAATTAATGCCAGTAACACCATGATATCTGCCAGTGCAGCGACAATTTGTTTACGCCCAAAGAAAAGCCACGACCAGGCGGCATTGGCCAAAAGCTGTAGCGCATAAGCCAATAAGCTTGCCGTGCGCAATGCTGAGTCATCGGCCATATAGATACGCCACGCCGCTATCGCCATCAATAAATAAAGTATGCCCCAGGCGATAGGGAAAGCGATATCCGGTGGTGTCCAGTTTGGTTTACTTAGTTCGCGGTACCAACTATCGGGCCGAAAGCGTGCGCCAGTTGTGGCGGTAAGGCCAACCAGCAGAAGAGATACCATTAGTGCAAATAACGAACTAAGCATTCAACACCTTTTCGTTCAAACGAAAGAATCAATAGCCTAGCAGCGTTTTGCTATAAGTAGGTATAAAAAAAGCATCACCGAAGTGATGCTTTTTAGTCTTAAGGACTTAGCAATCCGCTAAATGAACCGTGTCTTAACTTCTACGATCATGGCCGTTATCCATAAATGGATAGTCGGTATAGCCCTTTTCATCACCGCCGTAGAACGTTTCGTAGTTCGGCTCGGTGAGCGTCGCATTAACACGGAAGCGTTCCGGTAGATCCGGGTTAGCGATATAGGGGCGGCCAAAGGCAACAGCGTCGGTGGTGTTTTCACCAATGCGTGCTTCAGCGCGCTCTGCATCGTAGTTACCGCAGTAGATGAGGCTGCCGCTAAAGCGCTCACGCATCTGCTCGCGGAAACCGTCAGGGAAGGTGATATCGCCACCGGCCCAGTTGGGTTCGTTCAGGTGGAGGTAGGCGAGGCCACGCTTGGAAAGCTGTTCGGCCATGTAGAACGCCATCGCTTCAGGCTCGTCGTCGGTCAAGCCAAACAGTTCGATAAACGGCGTCATGCGGATGCCCACTCGATCAGCGCCATAGACGCCAATCACGGCGTCGACCACTTCCAGCGGGAAGCGTGCACGATTTTCCAGCGAGCCGCCGTATTGGTCGGTACGCTGATTGGTGCCGGTCGCCAGGAACTGGTTAAGCAGATAGGCGTTTGCCGCGTGTACTTCGACCATATCGAAACCGGCACGCTTGGCACGCTCGGCCGCTTGGCGGTAGTCTTCGACAATGCCGGGGATCTCGTCGGTTTCCAGCGCGCGTGGTGTGCTGGTGGGATGCTGACCGGCGGTGCCATCTTCGAACTCTACGAAACACTGGGCGCCTTCACCTTTCAGCGCACTCGGCGCAACGGGCTGTTGGCCGTCAGGTTGAACCATTTCATGAGAAACACGCCCAACGTGCCAAAGCTGTAAGGCAATACGGCCACCTTTAGCGTGTACCGCATTGACCACGCCTTCCCAGCCGGCTTCCTGCTCATCCGTCCAAATGCCGGGCGTATACACATAACCACGGGCAGTAGGAGAGATGTTGGTAGCTTCGCTGATGATTAGTCCCGAGCCAGCGCGTTGACCGTAATAAGCTTCTTGCATCTTACCCGGAACGCTATCGGGTGTACGCGCACGCGTCAGCGGCGCCATAATCACGCGGTTAGGAATCGATAGGCTACCCACTTGGATGGGGTTAAACAGTGTTTCGAAAGCCATCAATTAAGCTCCTTTTGAATGCTTCGATGAAATAGTACGCACCAGAATAGACCAGTTTACTAGTTAACGCCAACCCTAGTATTTTCAGGCCGTTACTCTGTGTGCCTAGCCCTAAAAGCAAAACCCCCGCTTTAGAAAAAGCGGGGGAAGTTAAATCGGCTTGTTGCTAGCGCCGCTGCCAGGGCCAACGCCGCTTGGCAGGGGTGTCGATCTGCTGAAGCGCGGTGGCGAGCGGCAACATAATAGCGGCTAGCTGGCGGTGGCAAACGGCGCTACTGAGTACACCGGGGCACTGTTTGAGCAGCAGCTCGCACTGCTGGGAGGCGATAAACAGCTGTTCGGTGACCGGTGGGGCGAACAGCGGCTTGGCTTGTTGGCAGCAGCGAGTGAGCTCCCGCGATAGCATATTGAGCATACTGGTATCGAGCCAGCAGGGCAGCGGGTCTTCCAGGCGGCCAGCAATAGAGTGCTGAACCGCTTCAAAAGAGGTGCGCAAAAACATGACCGTTTGGCGAAGTTGTCGCTGTTCGCTAGTCATCCCACTGATACCTCACACTGGTGGCTACCGATGGGCACAGATCCCATCATCTACTCGATAAAATAAAGAGAGTGTTTCTCATTTGCATCTGTGATGACGATAGCGCTACTCAATAGAAGTGTCAATGCAATCGCTATGAGGGCGCCTCAAACAGCTGCCAGTCGTTATTGGTCAGCGGCTTGGCCCCCTGTTCGGTTACCACCACGGTGTCGCTTATTCCGATGCCCCACTGACCGGGTACCCGCAGGCAGAGCGGTAGGTGAAAGACCATATTAGCTTCAAAGGTGCGGGCCTGGCCTTTGGCGATAAACCCGGTGCCCTCGACCCAGCTAGGCGGAAACTGCGCCCCTACGGCGTAGCCAAACACGCCAGAGAAGAAATACTGGTCACGATGCGGGGAGAGAACAGCATCGGCGGCTTGAGCGGCAGCATCAAAGCTATTGCCGGGCCGCATGGCGTCGCAAAGGGCTTCAAATATCGAACGACAAAGGTCGCGGGTGGCTGCGAGGGCCGTGTTGGGAGCGCCCGTCACCGCAGTGCGCATCATGGGGGCCGTGTAGCGTTGATAAGTGGATCCAAACTCTAAGAACACTGGCTCGTTAGGCTGAATGACACGCCGCTTATGATTAACGTGTATCACGCCAATACGGTGCCCGCTGGTCACAATCGGCTGCAGGCTCATAAACTCGCTGCCGTTTTCGAGCAGCGCTTTGGCTCCCACAGCGGCAACATCGTTATCGGTCATACCGGGGCGAATGCTCTGAATTGCGGTTTCTAAGCCTAGGGCGGTAATTCGCGCGCTCTCCTGCAGCATCTTCAGTTCGGCAGGGCTTTTCACAATTCGAATGGCGTCGACTAACGCGCCTGCTTCGCTGAAGCGTTCGCGGCCAATGGTCTGCATCAGTGCATCAATAACGCCGAAGCGCAGCCCGCTGCTCCAGCCATCTATACCGATTTGCTGGCAGTGGGTCAGCAGATCTGCCAGCGGCGTGATGATTTCATCCAGGTTTTCCCAGCGGTAGCCGATAATCTCATCGACTCGGGCGGTGACCACCGCCGCGCCGGTTTCAATTGAGGCAACTTGCAGCACTAGTTTCTCTTGCGTGCAGACCAAACAGGCGTGCACCGAGACTTCAAAGGTGTGGTAGCCAGTGAGGTAATTAATATCGGCGGGGTCGGTCAGCAGCAGCGCCTCCAGTTCGCCCTGAGCCATGGCATGGCGCACCTTATCTAGACGCGCCTCATATTCGGCAGCGGGAAAGGGCACTTCACTCTGGGCAAGAGTTTCAGTAAGGGCTTCTCGGTAGTGATGATAATCCATAGCGACCTCCGTTGATGGCTACGGTCAGTATAGGCATCAACGGGAAGCCCGCGTTTATCTCACTCAACGCTAGCGGGTGAGCAGGAAGATCCCTTGCGCAAGGTAGAAAATACCAATGCCGGTTACGATCCAGCGGGTCCAGGTGCGGAAATTGGCATCTGTGAGGCGATGTAAAATGCGGTTCCCCGCTTGAGTGCCGAGCATGGCAAAGGGGGCTGCCAGCAAGACGATGCCCCATTCTCCGGCGCTCAGTGCCATCGCAGCGCCCAGATAGAAAATAATTTTAATGCTGTGGGCGACTACCTGAATCATCGCCTTGGTCGCCACGACTTGGCGGCGATCCATACGTGAGCGCACAAAGAAGATATCAATCAGCGGCCCGGAAACCCCTGCCGCTATCGTTAAACCACCAGACGCGATACCGCAGCACAGTGCGTGGCTGGCGCGGTTAGCGTCCAGGTGAAACCAGCGCTTGGGCATCCACACCAAGATGGGCATCAAACCGATCAAAATCGATACGCTAGCGGCATTAGGGCTGTAGTTGAATAGCAGCAGTAGACCTGCGGCGCTTACTACACCTAGCGTCATAAAAGCGACAATGCGCCAGACAATGTAGCGCCGTGATAGCCAGGCTCGCGAACCATTCGCCGTGAGCTGTATCACTCCGTGCACGGCCATCGCCGTACCCGCGGGAAAGATCAGCAGCAAAAACCATAGCAGTACCAAGCCGCCTGCCATACCAAATACCCCAGAGAGCATGGAGGTAAAAAACACCACGCTAACCAGGGCTACACCAATCCATAGTGACATCGTCTATCCCTTAACTACGGCAGAATGGCCAGACCTGGTAAAACTTGCGGCACTGGAACTCCGCTTCGCAAGCGTTGAGCTGGGATTGGTAACGATTAGCGCGCGACGCCACTTGTCTGCCCGCACTCAATACCTGAGGCTTGCCGCGGTAAGTGCCTCGCTGGTAGCCGCCTGCGCCTTCGTGATAGGCGTAGTAGAGGTGCTCAGGATTGCTTAGCGATATACCCGCCTGCTGCTGGGAGCGCCGGTTATACCAGCCAATAAAGTCCGTGGCGTGCTTCATATGGGTTCGCCGGGCAAACAGGCTGCCCGCCTGGTCTTGGTACTCGCCCCACACCGGGTCTTGGGCCTGGGCGTAGCCTTTGGCGGAGGAGGGGCGTGGGCCGGGGATAAAGCCTAGGTAATATTTGCGGTCTGGGCGGATATGGCTACGAAACGAAGACTCCTGCTGAATAAACGACATCTGGGTGGCAATTGGTGTGCCCCACTTCTCTTCTGACTCCTGGGCGTAGTCGTACCAGCTAGGCTGTTCGCGGAATATCTCGCAGATGTTGCTTTGATCCTGGGGCGGGTTAGGGGCAAAGGTGGCGCAGCCAGAGAGCAGTAGCACGAACGCTAGCGATACCCACAGACGTAGCCTAGAAAAAGCGACCGAAGAGACAACGCCAAAATCATCAACAGGGGAACGCATAAAAGTCCTTGTGAATATATTCTTGTGGATAAGTCATGGAAAGCTTGTGGGTAAGGTGTTGAGAAGAGCTTCCGTATGACAAATTAGTAACAAATGAGCCATTACCCATGTTCTATCAGTAGCGCCTAGCGCAGCAGCGCTTCCAGGCTGCGACGCAGGCGCTGCGCTTCACGCACCAGCGTTTCTCCTGACAGCATCCCAACACCCATCACCAAGCCAACCCGCGGATCTGTTGGTGCACACACTGGGCTTAATGGGCGCACGATCAAATGCTCTTTCAGCAGTGATTGAGCGATCCCTACATCGTTAACGTCCGGTTCAAATTCCACGCACAGACTAATGGCGCTGCTCGGCGGCGAAACGCTACGTACCTGCGGCAGCGAGCGTAGTTGATCATGCAGCACCTGCTGGCGCCCTAAGTAGTCGCGCTGAATGCGCCGACACCAGGCATCTAGATCACCATCAAAAATAAACTGCGCCAGCACGGCCTGATCCAGCATGCGACCTTCACGAAAAAGCTCACTGCGCAGGCGGTTCATTGGCCCGGCTAAATGACGCGGTACCACTAAATAGCCTAAGCGCAGTCCTGGAAACATCATCTTGGAAAACGAGCCCACCAGCAAGTGGCGCTCCGAGTGTGGGTCGAAAAGCAGGTTGGGGTGGTCGTCGCGGTTAAACTCGTAATCATCTTCGACAATATAAGCAGGCGCTAAGGCAACGCATAAGCGCTGTTTATCCACCGCGCTGGTAGGCACGCTGAGTGGGTAGTGGTGCGAGCCGGTTAAGTAGGCCAGTTTTACCGGTTCAGGAGCAGGCGGAAGGACGTGCCCCTGACCTGGCAGCCACGGCACTGGCTTAATTTCCAAACCTGCGGCGGTAAAGACATTGCGCGCTCCCCAGTAGCAGGGCGACTCCATGGCAACGGTGTCGCCCACATCGGCCAGCGCCACGGCGCATAGCTCAATGCCGTTATGGGTGCCGTCGGTGATGATGATCTGCTCCGTGTCGCAATTGATATTGCGCCAGCGCGCCAAAAAATCGCGTATCGCGCGCTTCAACGGGCCGTAGCCACCGGTGGAGTAGGAGAGCAGCAGGGCGTTTTGCGGCACCGTCACACTGGCGTAGAGCTGCCGCCATTTACGCATCGGAAACTGGGCGATATCGGGAATGCCGGGCACGAAGGCGCCGCTTTGGATCATGCTAGCGCCAGGGCCCTCCAGCACTCGCTGGGCGCGTGAAGAGAGCTGGGCATTGCCACGTGGGGAAAGGCTTGTGGTCACGGGCCGGCACGTCCAGGTGCCTTGGCCATGGGCGGTTTTCAGCAGTGCCTCTTCGAGTAGCGTATGAATCGCCAGCGCCAGGGTCTGGCGGGCAACGCCGAGGGCATCCGCCAACTGGCGATGGGAGGGCAGCCGCAGGCCGGAAGGCCACTGCTGGGTAATGGCCTGGCGCAATGCTTGCTCTATACGAACCTGCTTACTCAACCGTTCCGGCTGGAGTGCATAAAGTTGTACAAGTTGGTGCACGACCTCCTTGCGATCCATCTGGACACCCCTTAATCACGCTTAACCCGCTAACGGCGGGTACTTAGACGAAAGCCATATGAAAATAATGCACCCTTTCGGTGCATATAAAAAGTGGTCTAGTTAAACACAAAAGTGGTGCATTCGTGTTTTCTCTCCCGCCTGCTAGCTTGTGGCTATCCTATTTAGCAAGACCGTTTAAAACGCGCCTGCTTAAAGCGAGACGGCTAAAACAGGATCAGGATACTGCGCCCCTGAGCGCCTACGACAACATCCAATAACTCGCAGGACAATTTACAATGACCACACCCACATCAGAACAGGAAGGGCTCGTCCGGGTACTTGCCCGTGGCGATGTACTAGCGCTGGCTTTCGGCGCGATGATCGGCTGGGGCTGGATTGTGCTTACCGGTACCGCGATTCAATCCGCTGGCAGCCTGGGCGCCATTATAGCCTTTATTATCGGCGGCTTAGCGATTGTCTTGGTCGGCCTTACTTATGCGGAGCTTGCCGCTGCGATGCCTAAAGTGGGTGGCGAGCACGTCTACAGCTACCGTGCCCTGGGTCACTTATCCTCTTTCTTGTGTACCTGGGCGATTATTTTAGGCTACTTAAGCGTAGTGGCCTTTGAAGCCGTCGCACTTCCCACGGTGATCGAACACCTAGCGCCCAACTATGCTGTTGGCCACCTCTGGACAATTGCCGGGTGGGAAGTGAAAGCCACCTGGGTTGCGGTAGGCGTGGGCGGCTCGCTGGCCATGATGATTATTAACTACTTCGGCGTAACCACTGCTGCGCTGCTGCAAAAGGTAGTGACTGGGTTGATTCTGGTGGTGGGGGTGATGTTTGTGACCGGTTCGCTGTTTGAAGGCGAAACCATCAACATGATGCCGCTGTTCACCCAGGCCGACTCCGGCGTATTCGCAGGTATTGTCGCCGTGCTGGTCATGGTGCCGTTCCTGTTTGTGGGTTTTGACGTTATTCCCCAGGCCGCCGAAGAGATCAACCTACCTTATAAAGCCATCGGCAAAGTACTGATGATGTCAGTCATTCTGGCGGTGGTGTGGTACGCGCTGATTATTCTAGCGACCAGCCTTGCGCTGAACAGTGAGGAATTGGCGGCAAGCTCGCTCAGCGTGCCGGATGCCATGGGCAGCCTATTCAATGCCGGGTGGGCCAGCAACTTAATGGTCATAGCGGGTATTGCAGGCATCATTACTAGCTGGAACGCCTTCTATATTGGCGGCTCCCGGGCGATTTATGCCCTCGCTAAAGCGGGCATGCTGCCTGCGCCGTTCGCCAAGCTGCATCCTCGCTACAGAACCCCAACCAATGCCATCTTTATGATGGGCTTTCTCTCTTGCTTGGCACCCTTCTTTGGCCGCCCAGCACTGGTGTGGATCGTTAACGCCGGTGGCTTAGGCATTGTGATTGCCTACCTGTTTGTGGCGATCTCTTTCGTGGTACTGCGGGTGCGCGAGCCGGATATGCCACGCCCGTTCAAAGTCAGCAACGGCAAGCTGTGCGGCACCTTGGCGATCATTCTTTCCTTTGCTATGGCGTGCCTTTACCTACCGGGTAGCCCCGCGGCGCTTAGTGGCGCGGAGTGGACCATCTTTGCTGGCTGGGCGGCGCTGGGCATCGTGCTTTATGTGCATGCACTGCGCACCTACGGGCGTGATTACAGCGACCGTCATATGAAGATCGACTAGTCAATCATCGCCCACATACATAATTGAGGAGATAGCCATGAGCTTTATCGAACAGTGGTTGCACGATGCGGTTCCTGCCTTGGTAGGCAGCGAGTGGCGTAAAGGCCAACAAACCTTTGCGGTGGATAATCCCGCTACCGGTGAAACCATTGCCCGGGTGGCCGATATGGGCGCCGACGATACCCGCGATGCTGTGGCCGCCGCCTACAATGCTGGCGCTGACTGGCGCGCCACCCCAGTGAAACAGCGCTCAGCGCTGCTGCGTCGCTGGTTTGAACTGATTAATGAGCACGCCGATGACCTGGCCCGCTTGATGACCCTGGAACAGGGCAAACCGCTGGCGGAAGCCAAAGGCGAAGTCACCTACGGCGCCTCGTTTATTGAGTTCTTCGCTGAAGAAGCCAAGCGCATGGCCGGGGAAACCCTGCCCAGCCACGGCGCGGATAAGCGCCTGCTGGTGCTGCGCGAGCCGGTGGGAGTTGTCGCGGCGATTACCCCGTGGAACTTCCCGCTGGCGATGATTACCCGTAAGTGCGCCCCGGCCCTGGCCGCTGGCTGCACCGTGGTTATCAAGCCTGCTGAAGCCACGCCGCTCACCGCGCTTGCCGCTGCCTACCTAGCTCTGGAAGCGGGCCTGCCTGCGGGCACCATTAACGTCATTACCGCCTCAAAACCGGCCGCCGTGGGTGAAGTGCTCACCACTGATTCACGGGTGCGCAAAGTTTCGTTTACTGGCTCTACCCCAGTGGGTAAGCACTTGCTCGCACAGTGCGCCAGCACGGTGAAGAAAACCGCCATGGAGCTGGGTGGCAACGCGCCCTTTATTGTGTTTGACGACGCCGATGTGGATGCCGCGGTTGATGGCGCCATCGCCTCCAAATTCCGTAATGCCGGGCAAACCTGCGTCTGCACCAACCGCTTCCTGGTTCAGGACGGTATTTACGACGCATTCGTCAGCAAGCTGACCGAGCGAGTGAACGCGCTAAAAGTCGGTGATGGCCTTGCGGAAGGTAGCATCATCGGCCCGCTGATCAACCAAGCGGCGGTCGATAAGGTTCAGCGCCATGTGGACGACGCGTTGAATCAGGGCGCGCGGTTGCTATGCGGCGGTAAACCTCACGCGGCGGGCGAGCGCTTCTATACACCTACAGTGCTGGCCGATGTCACCACCAAGATGGCCGTGGCCGATGAGGAGACCTTCGGCCCGGTAGCACCAGTGTTCCGCTTCCATCGCGATGAAGAAGCCATCGCGATGGCTAACGATACGCCATTTGGCTTGGCAGCCTACTTCTATGCCACGGATTATCGCCGCATTTGGCACACCATGGAGCAGTTAGAGTACGGCATGGTCGGCGTGAATGAAGGGTTGATCTCCACCGAGCTGGCGCCGTTTGGCGGTGTAAAAGAGTCCGGTCTGGGCCGTGAAGGCTCACACCACGGTCTTGATGAATTTACTGAACTGAAATACGTCTGCGTTGGCGGCTTATAAAGAGAACGATGATGACTAACCAAGAACTGAATGACCTGAAAAACCGCTATGTGGCCAACGGTGCCGCCACGCCGACGACCCAGTTTGCCGAGCGCGCTGAAAACGCTGAGCTGTGGGATGCCGACGGCAACCGCTGGATCGATTTCGCCGGCGGTATCGGTGTGCTAAACCTGGGCCACCGTCACCCTAAAATTGTCGCCGCCGTTGAAGCGCAGCTCAAGAAAGTTATGCACACCAGCGCCGCGGTCATCTCCTACGCGCCCTACGTGCAGCTGTGCCAAAAACTCTGCGAACTAAGCCCCGTGCGCGGCTCAGAGCGCAAGGCGATGCTGGTGAATACCGGTGCCGAAGCGCTAGAAAACGCCGTGAAGATTGCCCGCGCCGCCACTGGCCGCACCGGCATCATCACCTTCGACGGTGCCTTCCATGGTCGTACCATGATGACCCTGGCGATGACCGGCAAAGTGCTGCCCTACAAGAACGACTTCGGCCCGATGCCGGGCGACGTGTTCCGCGCACCGTTCCCGAATCCGCTGCACGGCATTAGCGAAGAAGCCTCGCTGAACGCCATTCGCACGCTGTTCAAAACCGATATCGCCCCCCACCGCACGGCGGCCATCGTGATTGAGCCGGTACAAGGCGAAGGCGGCTTCTATATTGCGTCACCGGATTACCTGAAAGCGCTGCGCGCGCTGTGTGACGAGCACGGTATTCTGCTGATTGCCGACGAAGTGCAGTCCGGCTTTGCCCGCACCGGCAAGCTGTTTGCCCTCGAACACAGCGGCATTGAGGCGAATATTCTGACCACCGCCAAAAGCCTGGCCAACGGCATGCCGCTTTCGGCGGTGGTGGGTAGCGCCAAGGTGATGGACGCCTCTGGCCCTAACTCACTAGGCGGCACCTACAGCGGCAACCCGCTTTCTTGCGCGGCGGCCCTGGCGGTGATCGAAGCGATCGAAGAAGAGAACATCCTGGCCCGCAGCGAGCAGATGGGCAAAATGCTGGCAGAGCGTTTCGCGGTGTGGGAAGAGCGCTTCCCCGCCGTGGCCCACGGCCGCCAGCTCGGTGCCATGGCAGCGTTCGAACTGCTTGATAGCGAAGGGAAACCCGATACAGCGCTCACCGGTGCGCTCTGTGCCAAAGCCCGCGAGAAAGGCTTGATCCTGCTTTCCTGTGGCTTCTACGGCAACAGCATTCGTATTCTGGTACCGCTGACGGTTTCTTCTGCGGTACTGGAAGAAGGCTTGAGTATTATCGAGCAGTCTTTGGAAGCGCTTAGCTAATACCTTCAAAGCATCACCTAACCCGCCATCGTCAACAGTGAAAGCTGTTGACGATGGCGGGTTTTTTTATAGGCGTTGAAAGCCCGAAGTTGAGATAGTCAGGCGCCCTAAGCGCCCTGTGCTAAGCTGGGTTCGGTACGGCGGATGAGAGAAGCAGAAAGATAGTTAGCCGCCCAAGGCGGCGGTGCCAAGAAATGCAGCAGGCATGTGTGTTTTGGATATGCAGCCTGTTAATAATTAAAAGAATCATAGGGTTGGAAGGGTTTTTTAGGCTGCATTGTGTGAATAATCATGTCGGCGCGTTCATCCAATCATAGAAAGCGCTGTCTAATACCTGTTACACGTCTATGGGTGATGCATGAGTCTTGATGAAGAATTTAATGAGTTGCAAAGACTCTTTGCTCAGAAAGACCTATTAACTGAGCCAAGCCGCTCGGCAGGTAATGGATTCATGGAAATTCTCTTGGCGAAGAGAAAGAACATGAAGATCAAAATTTACCAAGAAAAAGGGCACAGCCTTCCCCATATTCATATTGACTACGGAAGACAGCAACATGCCGCTAGCTATGCCATAGGGTCAAGCGAGCGAATTGAAGGTAGTTTATCTAAAAAATATGATAGCGATGTCTCTAGTTGGCTAGAGCGAAATCGTGAAAAGGTTTTAGAAATCTGGAATGCATTGCAAGCTGGTGCGCCGCATGAGCCACTAGTAGCGGAATTGTCAGGTGACGCGTAACAATTCAATTAACTTCGCGCCTACGGCGCCGGACGCAGTAAAGCTGCGCCGGTTATTGAGGCACTATATTTTATCCCGAATCAGGAACCAAGGATGGACTTAACTTTAGTTTCAGTGCTTGATACTGCTGTAAAGATTGGCCTTGGAGCCTTGATCTCTGCAGTTTCAGGATACTTTGTTTTAGTAAAAACTCAGTCCCATGAAGAAAGCAAAGACGCTAAAAATCGCTTTTATAGCCTTCAAGAAGAAAAGAAGTCTAAATATGTAGAGTTTCTTGCTCGGTCTCAAGAACTTATACAGTGTCATTTATTCAAAAGCGGCTCACCTGATGCAGAAGAATATAAAAGCTACATGCGGGCTTTTAATGAAGTGCAAATCATATCTAACGATGAGTTAAGAATTTCAGTATTTAATGTCATGTCTGATGTGGGCTCCTTTATGTTTCTTAGGAAAAATGAACAGGACATTGAGCAAGTAGATCGCATGGTGCAGGCTGTTAGGAATAAGGTCTCAGTTTTTCAAAAGCTAGCCCAGCTGGAAGTTACAAGCTTGTACCAGAAAATATAAATCGCTCGCTGGGACGGTCTAAAGCTCGCCCCTTAACCAAACGTTAGGTACTTTCCTGTCAGTTGAGGAAGCACATGTCGGCTGCTCTTCAAGCGAGACGCAGGACGGGTAACGCCTGGCGGCATTGCTAAATCATTTCGCTGAGAACATCAGCAATATGAAGAATGACAGGGCTTTCTCATATCGCAGATTCTATGCCGTGATCTCCCCCGATGCGGCCACGCCTTATGGCGAAGAGCTTAGTTAGCCATATCCAAGCATAACCGCTACAAATCCTCCAACCCGCCATTATCAAACAGCGAAAGCTGCTGGCGATTGGCGGGTTTTGCTTTTTTAGCGCGCTGAGTGGGTGGTCTTCGCTGGCTAGCAAGCTTATCCACAATGGCTTGGCTGGCTTCTCTGGCCTCTGGCGTGCGGCGAAGCTCATACAGCATCTTCTTCCAATGCCGAGCTTCGGTTTCAAAGTCGTTGGGCAGCGGGTAGTGCTCGCCGGGCTGAAAACCAAATCGTTGGCGCAAACTTTCCGGTACCGCCCAGGGCTTGGCGCGCCACTCTAACGGCAGTGTCGTTAATTCCGGCACCCAGCGGGCGACAAACTCTCCGGTAGGGTCGTTATCCTCCGCCTGTTTGATGGGGTTATACACCCGCAGGGCATTGGTGCCCGTGGCGCCTGCCTGCATCTGCACTTGGGAGTAGTGAATGCCGGGCTCAAAATCGGTAAACAGCCGCGCCAAGTGCAGGGCAGGTTCGTACCAATGCAGCCCAAGGCCAAAGGTGGCATGGGAGAGCAACATGGCGCGCATGCGAAAGTTGATCCAACCGGTAGCGATCAGGCTGCGCATGCAGGCATCCACCAATGGCACGCCGGTTTGGCCACGCTTCCAAGCAATCAGGTTGGGGTGTTCGGGGTCGCGCTCCCGCAGGTCACGCAGCGCGGGGTGCAGCGTTTGTGACTCTATGCTCGGCTCACTTTCGAGCTTTTGAATAAAGTGGCAGTGCCAGTGAAGCCGGGAGGCAAAGGCGCGCAGTGAGCGTGACCAGGGTGTGTCTTCTGTATGCTTTTTCCGCTGGCGGCGCAGCGACTGCACCACTTCGCGCATGGAGAGCGTGCCCCAGGCCAAGTGAGGCGAAAGCCGTGAGCCAAATTCCCAGGCCAGCAGCGGTTTGGAAAGCGAGCCGCGATAGCGCCGCCCGCGCTGGCTTACAAAGCTGCGCCATACTGCGCGCCCTTCGCTTCGCCCCCCTGGCTGGCGCTCGGGGCAGGGCGTGGTATCAAACCCTAGCGTCAGGCTGTGAAGCTGTTCGACATCAATATGGTGAAAGGCTTGCCAGCCCTCGGCCGCCTGGGCGTTTTGCGGGGCAGTGGGGGTGGGAGCCGTCATTAACGTTTCCCACTGTTTTTCCCATGCGTTGCGGTCGGCCACTCTCGACGTTAAACCACGCACTACGCCGTGCTGGCGCACTTCATGCCATGGCGTGTCGTGCTGCTGGCACCATGCTTTGACGTCGAGGTCACGGGCAAAGCTCCAGGCGTTACCGGTCTCCTCGTGGGAGTGAAGGACAAGCTCGCCATAGTGCGTTTTAAACGCGGCCAGCAGCTCAAGCATGCTGCCTTGCCATAGGCACAGCGGCAAACCCAGCGTTATCAGCGCTTGAGAAAGATCAGCCAGCGAGTCGGCAGCAAATTGCCAGTGGCGCAGCGCGCTGTCCGGTGCTTGCCACTGGTCAGGTTCTATCGCGAATACGGGCAGCACGGGGCCAGCCGCGGCTGCGTTAAAAAGCGGCGCGTGATCATGAATGCGTAAATCGCGTTTGAACCAAACGACCTGAATGGGTGCCTTAGCCATTTGTTACCTGGGCGATGCGGGCTATTCGCCGGGAAGCTTATTCGTGATGGGAGCTATTCGTCATAACCCCAGAACGTTACCATCAAGCCACTATTTGCGTCACTTACCTAGCAGAACCCGTTGAACAGGAGCGTCATTATGTATATCGCCATGAACCGTTTTCGGATTGCCCCAGGCCGCGAAGAGGACTTTTTAGAAGTGTGGCGCAACCGTGACTCTCACCTGGATGAAGTGCCGGGCTTCAAGCAATTTAAGATGCTGCAGGGTGAAAGCCAGGAAGATCACACCGTGTTTATCTCCCACAGCGTGTGGGAGTCGGAAGAAGCCTTCCGCGACTGGACCAAGTCAGATGCGTTCCGCAAAGCTCACGCCAACGCCAAAGCGCCCGAAGGCATTTACCTTGGCCCGCCCAAGTTTGAGGGTTATGAAGTAGTGCTGTAAGGCTCGCGTCGTTAACGTTAGCCGACTGTCAGCGGGGTGGCTGCCCCGCTGTTAGCGTTCACTAAAACAGCGCCAAGCCAATAGACAGCAGCACGCTGTAAAGCAGTGTTGAAATGGCTGTTTTCTTCAGCATGGCGGTCAGAGTCTCGCCATCGCGGCTAAGGTTTAATGTTCTGGCAGCATCAGAAAGCGGTTTGGCCACCAGCAGGCAGCTCCACCCCAACAGCGGTACCGGCAGGGCAACCAAATAGATCAAGGTTAGCAGCAGCGCCATGCCCAGCAATGCCCAGTGGTAGTTAATCGCGTTAGCGCGGCCTAACCGCACTGCAAGGGTGATTTTGCCGTTGCGCGCGTCGCTTTCTATATCGCGTACGTTATTGACATTGAGCACCGCGGTTGCCAGCAGCCCACACGCCGCCGCGGGCAGAAAGGGCAACCAACTTAGTTGCTGTACATGTAGATAGTAGGTGCCCAATACGCCGAGCAGTCCAAAAAACACAAAGACTGAAATATCGCCTAATCCCCGATACCCATAGGGTGTGTGCCCCAGCCCAACGGTATAGGTCACCGCTGCTAATAAAGCGGCAGCGCCTAGGAGTACAAAGGTGGCAATTTGCCCCCACTGGTTGCCAAAGGCGGTCACCAGTAACAACAGTCCTAATAACGCTGCAACAATGCCCGTTACCACCATCCCTCTGCGCATAGCCTGTGGGCTTAGCAAGCCTGAAGAGACCGCCCGCACCGGCCCAATGCGCGCCTGATCATCGGCACCAGACGCGGCATCACCATAATCGTTGGCCAGGTTGGAGAGTACCTGGAGGGCAATCGCGGTCAGCAGGGCAAGCAACAGCACCCCAGCATTAAAAGCATCCGCACTCGCCGCTAGCCCACTGCCCAGCAGAATCGACGCGCACGCCAGCGGAAGTGTTCGGGGGCGAGCGGCTAGCAACCAGGCTTGGTAGTGGCGGCGCTTAGCGAGTCGTTCCATTATGTCGATATTCCTCTGTTCTCGTTTCAACAGTGGCTGGCGTGGCAATTACCAAACATTCAGCAATGTATGATTAAGTGCTAAAAAGTAGACTTAAGTCAAAGCTATTCGTGTCGCCTTACCCCACACTGTGGGTGTTCTGTGTCAGGAGTTTACGCGATGATTGGCAACTTATTTAGACAATACAAATATGCGGCGCTAGTCACGCTTGCCTAAAAGGCGAATTATGTACTCTATACACCCTATTGAAGCACTTAAGCAGCAGCTTGATGCGCTTAGTGATAGCGCACAAAAAGGGTTTATACGTCTAAGTACGCCCTGTCAGGTCGGTAACCTGATGGGGTGGTTAAACGTGCAGAGCGTTTATCCCCGCCTCTATTGGCAATCCCGTGAAGCTGGTGCCGTTGAGTATGCGGCGTTGGGGGCTGTTAAGGCGTTTGGTTCACTAGCCGCGCTGCAGGCTGACCTTGCTACGCTGGCTGATTTGGGTGGCGAGCAGCCGGACTACTTCGGCGGCATGGCTTTCGACACCAATACGCCTGGGTGGCAGCACTTTCCTGGCTGCCATTTTTTGCTGCCGCGTATAGAGCTTAGGCGCCAACAAACTGGGGTGACGCTATCACTCAATCTGCGCTTTGACGACCGCTGCCCAGAGGCCGAAATAGCCCAGGCTCGCAGCTGTTTGGCTGCGCTGGAAGCGGAGCAACCGCTGCCTCACTTGCTGCCGCATATTTATCAGCGTGAAGACCGCCCTTCCCAGCAAGAGTGGGCGGCGTCGGTGGTGCAAATCACTAATCCAGACCATCTGGCTCACACGCCCAAGGTAGTGCTTTCCCGGGAGACGTACCTGACGACATCTGAAACGCCCAGCCCTTGGGCGCTGCTTGCGCGCTGGCAGGCTGGTGCCGCCGACTGTTTTCACTTTGGCGTCCAATTGACCCCGCATGAGGCGTTTATCGGCTGCCCACCGGAGCAACTCTATAAGCGTGAAGGTAGGCATTTAACGACCGAAGCACTGGCGGGCACCACGCGCCGCGGGCGGGATGCCCAGCAAGATCAAGGGCTTGCCAATGAACTGCTGGCCGATAAGAAAAACAGCCTGGAAAACCAGTGCGTCTATCAGCAGCTTTTGACCCAGCTTGAGCCGCTTTCTTCTCACTTTCATATGGGCGAGGCGCATATTGTTAAGCTGCGCTCCGTGCAGCATATCCGTCGTCTGATTCACGCCGAGCTTCGCAGTGACGTCTCCGACCAGCAACTGCTTTCAGTGCTGCCGCCTACCCCGGCGGTAGGCGGTGTTCCCCGCGAGTCGGCGCTGGCATTTATTCGCCACCATGAGCGCCATCGCCGCGGCTGGTATGCGGGCGTGTTCGGCCGAATCAGCCACACCAGTAGCGATCTGTCGGTGGCTATTCGCTGTGCCCATATCGGCCCAGAAGCGATTCGTCTTTATGCCGGTGCAGGCATTGTGGCAGGCTCCCAGCCGGGCGAGGAGTGGCGCGAGCTGGATACTAAAATCGCTGACATTATGTCGCTGCTTGGGATGGGATAATGCATATGACGGCACTAACATCGAGCGGTATTGCGAAAGAGCACGCCACCTTTAATCATGTGTGGGCGGCGCTGATGCTGGAAGAACTCTACCGCTTAGGCGTGCGCGACGTAGTGCTGGCGCCGGGCTCTCGCTCATCGCCGTTAACCATGGCCGCCAGCGAACACGCCGGGCTGCGCTGCCACTGCCACTTTGATGAGCGTGGGCTAGGCTTTATGGCGCTCGGTATTGCCCGTGGCAGTCAGCGCCCGGTGGCGGTTATCACCACTTCGGGCACTGCCGTCGCGAACCTCTACCCGGCAGTGGTGGAAGCCAAACTGCTCGGCGTGCCGCTTATCGTCCTCTCTGCCGACCGCCCCATTGAGCTGCTGGATAACGGCAGCAACCAGGCGATTGACCAGCGGGATATTTTCTCCCGACACACCACTGTTCACCACGACCTGCCGCCGCCAGATGCTGAGATAAAAGCAGCGTTTCTACTCAGCACCCTTGACCAAGCCGTCGACCAGCAGCGTCGCACCCCTGGGCCCATCCATATTAACTGCCGTTATCGCGAACCGCTTTATCCTGGCAGTTGCCCTATGGATGCTAGTGACTATCTCGCACCGCTGGGGGATTGGCTGACGACTTCAAAGCCGTGGAGTAATTGGTCATCCAGTACGGTGGTTCCAGCGCTCAACAACGAGTGGGAAACGTTTGCCCAGCAGCGGGGCCTGATTGTGGTTGGCAGGGTTGAAGACAGTGTTGATGATTCCCATCAGGCGCAGTATGCTGTTGAGCTATCCAAGCAACTCGGCTGGCCGCTGCTAGCCGACATACAGAGCCAGGTTCGGTTTGACCCTTACAACCTGATTCACTTTGATCTGGCGCTGCATGATGAGCGTTTCAGCGCTGAACTCGCCAAGGCAGAAGTGCTGCTCCAGTTTGGCGGTCGGTTAATCTCCAAGCGGTTAAGCCAATTTATTGCCCAGCAGCCCTGGCAGGATGTCTGGTTGGTTGATCCGCTGCCCCAGCGGCTGGATCCTGACTACTGCGTTAAGCGCCGTTTGATATGCTCGCCTGCCGACTTTGTCGCTGATTTGCCAACGCACTCAGAACAATCGCCTTGGCATCAGTTGGGTAGTCTCCAACACCGCACCAGCCTGCTTGTGGAAGAGCGGTGTACGGCATTCTCAGAAGTGGGTGTTTGCCACCTTTTAGCACAGTTGGCTGAAGGGCAGCTGTTTATAGGCAACAGCCTGCCTGCGCGGCTAATGAATATGCTGGGGAAGCATCGCCAAAAGCCGCTGCGGGTATTGGCTAATCGTGGCGCGTCGGGTATCGATGGCCTGATCGCAACGGCCTATGGCCTCAGCTGCACATGCTCGGAACCCACGACTATCGTGTTGGGGGATACCAGCGCGCTACATGACCTCAACAGCTTGGCGTTGCTGAAACGGGCCTCCCAGCCCCTGGTGGTGGTTATCCTCAATAACGATGGCGGCAGTATTTTCCATATGCTGCCGGTGCCCAAAGAGGGCGAACTGCTGGAGCGCTATTACCGCCAGCCCCATGGCTTACACTTCGAGCATGCGGCGAAGATGTTTGGGCTTGGCTATTCAGCGCCCAGCTCATTGGATGCCTTCTCGGCGGCCTACACCCAGGCACTGCAGGCGGGCGTTACGTTGATCGAGGTTAACGTACCCCATCAGCAGGTCGCCGATGATCTCAAGGATCTTGGTGAAGAGATTCGAGGGGAGACGCGTGAGCAGTAAATTTCAGACGCAGGCGCCAACTCTGGTACTGCTGCATGGCTTGCTGGGCGACCGCCACGACTGGGCGGAGGTGAGTGCTGGCTTGGATGGGGTAGATTGCCTGGCGCTGGACTTGCCAGGGCACGGCCAGAATCACCGAGTACGGGTAGCCTCGTTTGAGGCGTTTCACCACTGGCTTTGCGACACATTGATAGATCGAGGCGTTAGTCGCTACTGCCTGCTGGGCTACTCCCTGGGCGGGCGTTTGGCGCTTTATCATGCCAGCCGTCAGCCATCGGGGCTGGAAGCGCTCTGGCTGGAGAGCGCTCACCCAGGGCTGCCTGCAAACGAGCGCTCTGCACGTATTGCCCACGATGAACGCTGGGCAACACGTTTCGAGCAGGAGCCATTAGAGGATGTGCTTGCCGACTGGTATCAGCAGCCGGTGTTCGCCGATCTAACGGAGGTCCAGCGGACTCGGCAGATTCAACGTCGTCTCGGCGCTAATCACGGGCCTGCTGTCGCCAAAATGCTGCGGGCGACCTCCCTCGGTCATCAGCCCTCGCTTTGGCAGTGGCTGGAAGATACCTCGCTACCGGTGGGGTATTTTTCAGGTCGGCGGGATGCCAAGTTTCATCACTTGGCATCCCGTTTAGCCAGCCTGGCCCCCCGTTTGCGTCATATCACGCTAGAGGGGGGCCACAATCTCCATTCCGAGCAGCCGGATGACATCTCACATAACCTCAACGCCTGGTATCAGACGCTTGGCTAACTCACCGGTCAGCTGATTAGCATTAACCAGGGCAGGCCAATCGCTAGCCAGACCACCAGGAATAGCAGTCCGAAGATCGCCCCCAGCCGCCAAAAGAGGGCGCTGGGCAGATAGCCGCTGCCGTAGTAGACCGGGCTTGGCCCTGTACCGTAGGGGGTGAGAATGCCCATAAAGCCAAGTGTGGGTAGCAGCAGCAGAATAAACATCTGCATATCCAGTCCGGCAATCCCGGTAGCTGCCGCCAGAATCACTGGCAGCAGGGCGGTAACGTGGGCCGTCACGCTAGCAAAGAAGTAGTGCAGTAGATAGAAAATCACCACCAGCGCCACCATGGCCATCAGCGGGTCGAAGTGGCTTATCTGTCCGCCGACCACACTGCCAAACCAGTTAACGAAGCCTACTTGGCTAAGCCCGCCCGCTAGCGCCACCAGGGTGGCAAACCACACAAAGGTATTCCAGGCTGCTCGGTTATCGAGAATATCGCTCCAGGACACAATGCCAGTTAACAGCATGCCGCAGATCACCAGTAGACCCACCAGCGATCCAGAAATAATGTCGCCCGCAAAAATCCATAGCAGCAGCGCAGTGACCACCATAACGACCAGCATTATTTCATGGCGGGTCAGTGCCCCTAGCTTGGTTAACTCCTGTCCCGCCCAGTCGGAGATTTCATTACCCGCTTTCACTTCGGGCGCGCATAGCCAGTAGCTCAGCAGCGGCACCAGCATAAGCAGCACAATGCCGGCAGGTGCTACCGCCATAAACCACTGCCCCCAGTTGATATTAATACCTGTCGCGCTCTCGGTTAGCGCGATAGCCAATAGATTGGGTGCCAGGGCGGTCAAAAATAGCGAGCTGGTCACACAGGTAGAGGCCAGCGCCGTCCACATTAGAAAGCTACCCATGCGCTTCATGCTGGGGTCGTTGGGGTGTGAATCGTAAAGCGGCGGTAGATTGCGAATGACTGGATAGATCGTGCCCGCACTGCGCGCGGTGTTCGAGGGCGTAAACGGCGCTAGAATGCCATCGGCAATCATCACTGCGTAGCCAAGGGTCAAGGTGCGCTTCCCCATTGCCTTGACCAGCCAAAGCGATATTCGCCTGCCCAAGCCGGTTTTTTCATAGCCCAGGGCAAACATAAAGGCGCCAAAAATTAGCCAGACGGTGGAGTTGGTAAAGCCTGACACCGCCCATGAGAAGGCTTGGCCCGCGGCATTAAATCCGTCAGTCGCCAGTTGCTCCGGAGAGAACAGCACCCACCGAGAAAGCAGTGCCACCAGGGTAACGCCGACCAGGCCCACCACTGCACCCGGTAAGGGTTCAAGAATAAGGCCAACGACACAGCCGAGGAAAATGGCGAAAAAGAACCACGCATGAGGCGCAAGCCCCAGGGGAGTGGGTATCAGCGCGACGATGATAGCGACTGCTAGCGGCGCTAACAGTTTCCATCGCGGTGAGGGTTGGGCATTGGACGTCATGCGGCACCTCTCTCTTCAATTTTTGCAGTAAGGTTTTCTTTGTCGCTTGGTAGGCAGCCATCTGCCTGCAGTGAGTGGCTTGAAGAGTAGGGGTTGCGACACGAGGGGAACAGTAATACCCACTCGATTCACTGCTTACTTGATGTGCGTCAATAGTCTTTTCGACTAATGAGCAAGGTCTGCAACGGGCGTGGTAAGTTCGAATAAACAAGACGGCAGCGAAGATTGCCGCCAGTAACACCTTTGACCTGGCTAACGGAAGGGGTTGTCATGCAGCAGCGAGATTTCGATATCGTCATTGTAGGTGGGGGTGGAGCAGGTTTGCGCGCTGCTATTGGTGCTGCCGAGCAGGCCAAGGAGCAGGGCACCCCCCAGCGCATTGCGCTGCTGTCCAAGGTGTATCCCATGCGATCCCATACCGTGGCCGCTGAAGGCGGCGCCGCCGCCGTTACCAGTGCCGAGGATTCCCATCAGGCGCATTTTGACGACACGGTGTCAGGCGGTGACTGGCTGGTTGAGCAAGGCGTCGTCGACTACTTTGTCCATCACGCTTATCAAGAACTGGTGCAGATGGAGCGTTGGGGCTGCCCCTGGAGCCGCAAAGACGATGGCCAGGTACAGGTGCGCCGCTTTGGCGGCATGAAAACCGCCCGCACCTGGTTCGCGGCCGACAAAACCGGCTTCCATATGCTCCATACCCTGTTTCAGACCTCGCTGAAGTACCCAGAAATCGAGCGCTTTGATGAGTTCTTTGTGCTCGACCTGGCCGTTCACGAGGGCGCTGTAATCGGCGTGATTGCCCTGCAGATAGCCACCGGTGAACTGACTCTGCTGCGCGCTAAAGCGGTCATTCTCGCTACCGGCGGCGCAGGGCGTTTGTTCCGCTTCAATACCAACGCGGGCATTGTCACCGGCGACGGCATGGCGATGGCCTATCGGCACGGCGTGGCGCTGCGGGATATGGAATTTGTTCAATACCACCCTACTGGCCTGCCCGGCTCCGGCATTTTGATTACCGAAGCGTGCCGGGGCGAAGGGGGTATTTTGCTCAATAAAGATGGCTACCGCTACCTGCAGGATTACGGCCTTGGACCGGAAACCCCGCTGGGCAAGCCGGAAAACAAATACATGGAGCTGGGGCCGCGAGACAAACTCTCCCAAGCCTTCTGGCAGGAGCAGCAGGCGGGACGCACAGGCAAGTTTGGTGACAGCGATGTGGTTTATCTCGACCTGCGTCACTTGGGTGAAAAGTATATTTTGGAGCGCCTGCCGTTTATCTGCGAGCTGGCCAAAGCCTATATCAATGTTGATCCGGTGAAAGAACCCATTCCTATTCGCCCGGCGGTGCACTACACCATGGGCGGGATTGAAACCAACCCCCAGTGCGAAACCTCTATCGCGGGGCTCTACGCCGCCGGGGAGTGCGCCTCGGTGGGGCTGCACGGCGCTAACCGCCTAGGTTCCAATTCGCTAACTGAGCTGCTGGTATTTGGCCGCTTGGCCGGTGAGCAAGCCAGCAAGCGCGCATCGCAAACCGAGTGGGCCGATGAACGGCTGCTGGAAGCCCAGGGTGACCGTCAGCAAGCCAAGCTGCTGCGCCTCTGTGATGGAACTGGAAGTGGGGAAAACTGGGTCGATCTCAAGCACGCCATGGTGCAGGCCATGGAGAGTGGCTGCGGTATTTACCGAACTGAAGAGGGCATGCGCCACTCTCTGGAGACCATGCGCCAGCTGCGCGCTCGCTTCAATGAAATACGCGTTAAAGACACCAGCAAGATATTTAACACCGAGCTACTGGAGTGCATCGAGCTTGGCTATGGCTTGGATATCGCCGAAGCTTCTTGCTTAAGTGCCCTGGAGCGCCGTGAATCCCGCGGTGCTCATCAGCGCCTGGATGAAGGCATGCAGAAACGCGACGACGTTAATTACCTCAAGCACAGCCAGGTGTTCTATCAAGGCGAAGCTCCGGCCGAACTGCACTGGCAGGACGTCGATGTGCGGTTTTCTGTACCAGCTGAGCGGGCCTATGGCGATGCAGGCAAAGGGGGCAAGGCATGAATACCGAGCAGATCAATGCTAAGAACGTCAGCACCAAGCACATCAGCGTCAAACGCTACATGCCCGACAGCTCGGCAGAACCCTATTGGCAGCAGTACGAACTGCCGGTGGACGACAGCACTTCTCTGTTGGATGCCCTCAACCATATCAAAGAGCAGCTCGATAGCACCTTGAGCTACCGCTGGTCGTGCCGGATGGCGATTTGCGGCTCTTGTGGCGTGATGGTTAACGGCATTCCCAAGCTCGGCTGCAAAACCTTCCTGCGCGATTATGAAGGTGAGATTCGCATCGAGCCGCTATCCCACTTCCCCGTGCAGCGGGACCTGGTGGTGGATATGGAGATATTCCTTGAGCACCTGGCGGCGGTTAAGCCCTACCTGATCGATGACAACCCAGTAAAACCATACGACCCCCAGGCGCCGGAAACCTATCAGCAGTCACCCGAACAGCTCGCCCGCTATAAGCAGTTCGCGAACTGCATTAATTGTGGCCTCTGCTACTCGGCCTGCCCGCAGTTCGGGCTTAATCCTGAGTTCCTTGGCCCGGCGGCGCTAACGCTGGCCCATCGTTACAACCTGGATAGCCGCGACCATGGTAAGAAGCAGCGTATGGCCGAACTTAACCGTCATGAGGGGGTGTGGAGCTGCACGTTTGTGGGCTTCTGCTCCAAGGTGTGCCCCAAACACGTTGACCCAGCCGCTGCTGTGAATCAGAGCAAGGTCGAAGCGGCCAAGCACACACTCATTGCGCTGTTCAAAGGGTAGGGGAGGAACGTCATGGATAAATTATCATCGCAACGCCTGCCGCCGCTGAAACGCAACTGGTGGCTGAAACATCGCTTTTTTAAGCTCTATATGCTGCGCGAAGCCACGGTACTGCCGCTGGTGTTTTTCACGCTCTGTTTACTCGCTGGCATGGTTGCTCTTCTTCGAGGGGCGGATAGCTGGCAGGGTTGGATCGCCTTTATGGGCTCCCCCATTGTGCTGTTGCTGAATCTTCTAGCCCTGGCCGCTAGCCTGTTTCACGCCGCCACTTTCTTTGTGCTGTTTCCACGGGTAATGCCGATTCGTATCGCCGGGCATAGCCTGCCTGATCAGGCCATTGTTGCCGGGCAGTGGGCAGGAGTCGTAGCGGTCACGCTGCTGTTTTTCTGGCTATTGGGGAGGGCATAAACATGGAAAAAATAGCCATGAACAAACACCGCACTCAGCACAAACAGGCCTTTGATGAACCGCTCTGGTGGGGGCTGTTTAGCGCGGGCGGCGTCTGTTTTGCCGTCTTGCTACCCGCCGTTATTCTCTTTATTGCGGTTCTGCTGCCCCTTGGCCTGTTGCCCGCCGAGGCGCTGAGCTATGAGCGGGCCTCAACGCTGCTGTTTAGCGTACCGGGTTTTCTGTTTGTTGGGGCAGTAGTTTGCTTGCCGCTATTTCATGCCGCTCATCGCCTACGCCATGGACTGTTTGATATCAGCGTGGGCAATGACGCACTTAACAAAAAACTGATGTACGGTGGGGCTGCGCTGTTAAGCATTGTGGCGCTGGGTCTAGTCGTCACAGGTATGCCGGGTTAAACGGCTCGCTGTCAGCATTTCGCTCCAACAGATAAAAAGAGAGTGGCATGATCAACGGACTCACTGAAACGGAACTCTATGCGCCGGTAGAGTGGCAGGATCGCTCCGATGGCTATCAGGATATTTTGTACCACACCACTGCCGATGGCATTGCGCGTATCACCATCAACCGGCCAGAGGTACGTAACGCCTTTCGCCCGCTGACGGTTAGCGAGATGGCCCAAGCGCTTAACCGCGCCCGCCACGACAGCGCCATTGGTGCCATTCTGCTTACGGGTGTAGGCGATAAAGCGTTCTGTTCCGGCGGTGACCAGCGCATTCGCGGAGACTATGGCGGCTACCAGGATGAAGAGGGCACCCACCACCTCAACGTGCTGGACTTCCAGCGCGATATTCGTACCTGCCCCAAACCGGTGGTCGCCATGGTGGCGGGCTACGCCATCGGCGGCGGCCACGTGCTGCATCTAATGTGTGACCTAACCATTGCGGCCGAAAACGCTGTCTTCGGTCAAACAGGCCCCAAAGTAGGCTCCTTCGATGGCGGCTACGGCGCCTCTTATATGGCGCGCATTGTGGGCCAGAAAAAGGCCCGGGAGATCTGGTTTTTGTGCCGCCAATATAGCGCCGCCCAAGCGCTGGAAATGGGGCTGGTCAACCACGTGGTGCCATTGGAAGAGCTGGAAAAAGAAAGCGTGCGCTGGTGCCGGGAAATGCTGCAGCACAGCCCTATGGCGCTGCGTTGCCTAAAAGCCGCGCTCAATGCCGACTGCGACGGCCAGGCCGGTCTGCAGGAGCTGGCGGGTAATGCCACCATGCTCTACTACATGACCGAAGAGGGGCAGGAGGGCCGTAACGCCTTCAACGAAAAGCGCCGCCCGGACTTCTCCCGCTACCCGCGTAACCCTTAATGCAGTTGGCGCTCTACGGCTACTCTTTACCGCTACGCCAGCCGCTGACGTTTAAAGGCGAGCGACTGGCGAGTAGAGAGGGGCTGCTGGTCTGCATCAACGGGCAGTGGGGCGAGATTGCCCCGCTACCTGACTTCTCAACGGAAACCCTGGCGGAAGCAGAAGCGGAAAGTCTGGCCTGTTTGGTTGCTTTGAGCCGAGGCGAGAAAGTCTCCCCAAAGTTGCCGTCGGTGCAGTTTGGGTTCGACTGCGCCCAGCGCCCTTGGCCAAACCATCTTCCTGCGCCTTTGCCGCCCTACCCACTGCTCCAGGGTGCACCAAGGAAGTTGATAGAGACTCTTTCAACTGCCGATTGGCAAGCGTCGTCGCCATCTCGGCTCAAGCTGAAAGTGGCACGCTACGCTATCGCAGAGGAGCTGGCGCTGATCGAACAGCTTGCCGCTAAGCTGCCCTTCACCAAACTGGTTCTGGATGCCAACGGCGGCTGGACGCGGGAAGAAGCCCTACGTTTCTGCGAGCGTCTAAACCTAAATCAAATCGACTACCTGGAAGAGCCCTGCGCTACCTTCGCTGACACCATCGCCGTGGCGGAAGCCACCGGTGTGGCTATTGCTCTGGATGAAACGCTATCGCGCCGGGAAGAGTGGTACTGCCATCCACAGCTCAAAGCCCTAGTAATCAAACCCACGCTGATCGGCTCGCTAAGTGCCTGTGAAGCACTCGTTCAACGGGCACGGGCGGGTAATCTTTGCGTGGTGATCTCCTCCAGCTTCGAATCCGATCTGGGTCTTGGGCTGTTGAGTCGGCTGGCCAGCGAGTGGGCGCCCAATGAGCCGCCAGGGCTGGGTACTGGCCACTGGCTTACCGAGCGCGTGACCACCGCCACAGGCGAAGTGATGACAGAAAACGTGCACTGCCTCTCTAACATGGAAAGTTCAGCGTGATAGACACCTGCCCCATTCACTACTGGGCCAAAGAGACCCCGCAGCATATCGCCATAGAGGCGGGCTCGGTGACGCTTAGTTACCGGACGCTCAATCGTCGCCTGGCGTCTTTAGCGCAGCAACTGGCTCGGAAAGGTTTTGTGCCAGGTGATCGGCTAGTGGTTCCCGCGAAAGGCTCGCTTGAATCCTTGCTGCTGGCTTGGGCCTGCCTGCGGGCCGGGGTGATTTTTTGCCCGCTTAACCCTACGTTTCCCGTTGCCCAGCAGCTCAATTTAGCTGAGCGCTTGCAGGCTGGCCGCGTCTGCCAAACGGAAAGCGACAATGATTACTCCGCACAGCTAACGCCGATTACCCTCGATTTTGTGGAGGAAGTTGAGGCAGGTGAACCTCCGGCACTCGATGGTCGCCAGCTGTGCAACACGATTTTTACCTCCGGCTCTAGCGGTACACCCAAAGCAGTGCTGCATCGCGTGGCCAATCATTTGGCCTCCGCACGCGGCTCGGCGTCGTTTATTCCTGTTGATCAAAACAGTGGCTGGCTGCTCTCGCTGCCGCTGTTTCATATCGGTGGCTACGCTATTCCATTTCGCGTTTTTCTCGCCGGTGGACGGGTGATTCTTGATGACGACCCACACACGCTTCCCGCGCGTCTTGAACAGCAGTCAATCACTCACCTTTCACTGGTGCCCACCCAGCTTTGGCGGCTGCTAAAGGCGGGCTTTACGCCCAAGCGCACGCAGTTGCGGGAACTGCTGCTAGGCGGCGCGGCGATTCCTGCGCCGCTGGTGTCGAAGATGACATCACTGGGGCTGACGCCGAAGGTTAGCTATGGACTATCCGAGATGGCCAGCCAGGTCTGCACCGGTATTCCCACCGCGCCGGGCGTTGTCGGTAGGCCGCTGCCGGGTCGTGAGGTCAGAATAGTCGAGGGAGAGATACAGCTGCGCGGCGAAACCCTGTTCTGTGGTTATTTGAATGACGGCGAGGTTGACCCAGCGCTCAACGATGAGGGTTGGTTTGCCACCCGTGACAAAGGGCACTTTACTACGGAAGGCGCGCTGGTGGTGGAAGGGCGGCTCGATAACGGTTTTATCTCCGGTGGCGAGAATATTCAGCCGGAAGCCATTGAGCAGCGTTTGGTCGACAACCCCTGTGTCGCCCAGGCGTTGGTGGTGCCGGTGCCCCACCCCGAGTGGGGGGAGCGCCCGGTGGCGTTTATCGATTGGCACGGAGAGGCCGTATCGGAACAAGCGCTAAGCACCTGGGTACGCGAGGCGCACCCCGGCTTTATGGTGCCTGACGCTTGGTTAGCCTGGCCGCCAGGAGTGGGCTTTAAACCCTCCCGCAAGCAGTTCGCTGAGCTGGCGAGGGCACACGTGAATTTTACCGTTTAGCGGCGCAACCCATTGGTGACCTAATATCTATTCCGCTAGGCCAGCAGCGTCCAGCATGGCATGAAGCAGAACGTTACAGCCTGCATGAACATGCGCCGGCGTGGCGCTCTCAACTTCGTTATGGCTAATGCCATCTTTGCAGGGAATAAAGATCATCGCTGCAGGGGCTACGCGGCCCACAAACATTGCATCGTGACCGGCGCCGCTGATGATATCCATGTGAGATAGATTGAGTTTCTCTGCACTTTGGCGAACTGCGTCCACGCACGCTTTGTCGAAGTATTCCGGCGCAAAATCCGCCGTGGGCGTTAATTCATACTCCAGGCCATGACGTTGGCAAATTTCTTCCACGGCAGCGGTGACTGATTGGCCCATTGCAATGAGTGCTTCAGGCTCCCAGTGGCGCATATCCAAGGTCATTTTGACCTGGCCGGGAATAACGTTACGCGAACCGGGGTGCAGCGTCATACAGCCGACTGTACCTCGCCCGTGGGGCTGATGATCAAAGGCAATCCGGTTGAGCGCTTGGGTAACTTCCGCAGCACCCATCATGGCGTCGCGGCGTAGATTCATCGGCGTGGGTCCCGCGTGGGCTTCAAGCCCGGTCAGGGTTAAATCAAACCACTTCTGCCCAAGCCCGCCGATCACCACGCCAATGGTGGTATCGGTATCCTCCAGAATCGGGCCCTGCTCAATGTGCGGTTCAAAGTAGGCTTTGATCTCGCTTGGCGAGACATTATCGCTGCCGCGGTAGTGAATGGCGTCCAGAGCATCGCTTACCGTGACGCCATCGGTGTCTGTGCGCGCCATCATGGCGTCAAATTCCAGCTCGCCGGTAAATACGCCGGAACCCATCATGCAGGGCGGAAAGCGGCAGCCCTCTTCGTTGGTCCAGGCCACGACTTCGATAGGGGATTGGGTGGTGACGTTGTGCTGGTTAAGGGTGCGAATCACTTCCAGACCGGAGAGCACGCCGAAGCAGCCATCGTACTTGCCGCCGGTAGGCTGGCTATCCAGGTGACTGCCTGCCATCACCGTTTTGGCGCTGGGGTCGCTGCCTTCACGGCGGGCAAAGATATTGCCGATATTATCAATCCGAATCGTGCAGCCCTCGGCACGGCACCACTGGATAAATAGGTCACGCCCCTGGCGTTCTAAAACGGTAAGCGCCTGGCGATTGACGCCGCCTTTGGCAGTGGCGCCTAGCTTGGCCATCTCCATCAGCGATTCCCAAAGTCGATCGCTGTCAGTGCGTAAGTCAGCTATGGCGATTTTCGGTTCAGTAAGCGAGTTCATATGACTTCCTTTTATTGAGCACGGGCGAAGCTGGCGTCTCCCCGGTTTATTGTTCGGCTCATTGCTAGAGTAGAGATAAACAAGCCAGTGATACGTATAAATCCTCTAACGTGAACAAAAGAAAAGCGTAATTTTATAAACGTGTTTGCTGGCGCATGCTGAATCCAAGTCTCATAGCGATGGAGCTGGACAGCATGTTTGGAATAAAAAGCAAAACGAAGCCTGAAGCATCGAGCTCTTCTATGCAGGAGTCGGCTTCTAAAACAGCACTTAATCACCACTATTGGATGCCGTTTAGTGCCAACCGCGACTTCCATGCCAATCCGCGTGTGATCACCGGTGCGGAAGGGCGTTACTACATTGATGACCAGGGCCGTAAGTTGTTCGATTCGCTTTCCGGGCTATGGACCTGCGGCGCGGGCCATAACCGCGAAGAGATCCAAAAAGCCGTAGCGGCGCAGTTAGGCAGCCTTGACTTTGCTCCTGGCTTTCAAATTGGTCACCCGTTGGCGTTTAAGCTGGCGGAAAAGGTCGCAAGCCTTACGCCCGCTGGGCTTGATCATGTGTTTTTCACCAACTCTGGGTCAGAAGCCGCGGATACTTCGGTCAAAATGGCCAAGGCTTACTGGCGGCTAAAAGGTAAGCCCGAAAAAACCCGCATGATTGGCCGCGCCAAGGGCTACCACGGGGTAAACATTGGCGGCACCAGCCTGGGGGGGATCGGTGGTAACCGTAAACACTACGGCCAGTTGATGGATGTAACCCACCTGCCGCACACCCTTCAAGCGGGCCATGCCTTCACCCGTGGCCAAGCGGAAACCGGCGCCGAGCTTGCCAGTGCATTGCTCGATCAAATCGCCCTACACGATGCCTCCACCATTGCGGCGGTGATTGTTGAGCCAATGTCCGGCTCGGCGGGGGTGATAGTGCCGCCAAAAGGCTACCTGGATCGGCTGCGCGAGATCTGTACGGCTCATGACATTCTGCTGATTTTTGACGAAGTGATCACCGCCTTTGGGCGCAGTGGAGCAACCACAGGTGCGGAAGCCTTTGGCGTGACGCCGGATATCATGAATGTGGCGAAGCAGATCACCAACGGCGCGATCCCCATGGGCGCGGTGATCGCTTCCAGCGAGATATTCGATACCTTCATGCACGCGGGCGGCCCTCAGCACGCCGTTGAGTTTCCTCACGGCTACACCTACAGCGCCCATCCGGTGGCCTGCGCGGCGGGTCTGGCGGCGCTTGAGATGATGGAACGTGAAAACTTCCCCGCCCAGGTTAGCGCCATTGCGCCCACCTTTGAGCAGAAGCTGCACGCCCTGAAAGGCCACAATCACGTTGTCGATATTCGTAACTACGGCCTGGCCGGGGCGGTTCAGCTGGCCCCCCGCGACGGTGATCCCACAATTCGCCCCCGGGATGCGCACATGGCGCTGTGGGAAGCGGGCTTCTACGTGCGCTACGGCGGCGACACGCTGCAGTTTGGTCCTCCGTTCGGCACTACCGAGGCGGAGCTAGAGCGCCTGTTCGACGCGGTTGCGACCACCCTGGATTCGCTGGCATAACTTTCGGAGTTTAAACATGAGTGTTGTTTCCCACCTGATTAACGGTGAGTTAGTTGAAAGTAAGCGCACGCTGGGTGTCACCAATCCCTCCACGGGCCAAGTGATTCGCCAAGTGGCGGATGCCAATGCCACCGATGTAGAGCGTGCCATTGCTGCTGCCCAGGCGGCGTTCCCCGCCTGGCGCGATACGCCGCCCGCTAAGCGTGCCCAGGTGATGTACCGCTTTAAGCAATTGCTCGAGGATAATGCTAACCGCCTGGTGCAACTGGTCAGTGAAGAGCATGGTAAAACCCCCGAAGACGCCATGGGTGAACTCAAGCGCGGCATTGAGAACGTCGAGTACGCCTGCGGGGTACCGGAGCTGTTAAAAGGTGAGTACTCCCACAACGTAGGGCCGGGCATCGATGCCTGGTCTAACTTCCAGCCGTTGGGCGTGGTCGCGGGTATCACCCCGTTTAACTTTCCCGCCATGGTGCCGCTGTGGATGTACCCCATGGCAATTGCCTGCGGTAATACCTTCATTCTCAAACCGTCAGAAAAAGACCCCTCGGCGGCCATGGCCGTAGCCGAACTGCTTCAAGAAGCCGGGCTACCCAAAGGCATAATGAACGTGATTCACGGCGGGCGCGAAGCGGTGGAAACGTTGCTGGATGCCAAAGCGGTTAAAGCCATTTCCTTTGTTGGCTCAACGCCGGTGGCTGAAGCGATTTATTCGCGCGGTTCCGCCGCGGGTAAACGTGTTCAGGCGCTGGGTGGGGCGAAGAACCACGCCGTGGTGCTGCCGGATGCCGACCTGGAAAATGCCGCTAACACCTTAATGGGCGCAGCGTTTGGTAGCTGCGGCGAGCGCTGCATGGCGATCTCAGTAGCGGTTTGCGTGGGCGACCAGACCGCAGACCGCCTAGTCGAAACCCTACTCCCTAAAATCGCCCAACTGAAAGTCGGCCCCGGCACCAAGCGGGATCTGGATATGGGGCCGCTGGTGACGGCGGAGCACCGGGATAAAGTCCTCGGCTACATTGAAGATGGCGTAAAGGCCGGAGCGTCACTGGTCGCCGATGGCCGCGATCTGAAAGTCCCTGGCTATGAAGAGGGCTATTTCGTGGGTGGCTGCCTGTTCGATAATGTCACCGCTGACATGCGCATTTATCAGGAGGAGATCTTCGGGCCAGTGCTCTGCGTCATGCGGGTAGGCAGTCTGGACGACGCCATGCAGCTGATCAACGACCACGAGTACGGCAACGGCACCTGCCTGTTCACCCGCGATGGCGAAGCTGCCCGCCGCTTTACCGACGCTATCGAGGTTGGCATGGTGGGGGTTAACGTACCGTTGCCCGTGCCCGTGGCCTACCACAGCTTTGGTGGCTGGAAGCGCTCGCTGTTTGGTGACCTGCACGCTTACGGCCCTGACTCAGTGCGCTTCTACACCCGCCGCAAAGCGGTTTCCCAGCGCTGGCCTTCGGTCAGCGAAGCGACGCAGGCGGAGTTCTCGTTCCCTGCCAATCAGAGTTGACGTCCTAGGGTAAATAAGAGATCTTCTCAGCACCGTCGTTCTGCGACGGTGCATTTTTTTTGGTGCCTATCTTCGACGTAAGGGACGAGTACAGCGTGGCAAGAACTCAGGACGAAATTCGCCAGACCAACGTTAAGAAGATTCTACACGCGGCCGAGCAGCTGTTTGCCGAGAAAGGCTACGCAGGTGCCTCCATGGGGGAGATAGCCCAACTAGCCGATATTCCCAAGTCCAACGTGCACTATTACTTCTCGACCAAAAAAGCGCTCTACCAGGATGTGTTGCTGGAGCTTTTGGAGGTGTGGAAGCAGGACGCGCTGTGCTTTGAGCTCTACGATGACCCCCGGGTGGTGCTCTCCACCTATATTCGCGCCAAGATGAACCACTCCCGCAATCGCGCCCATGGCTCGAAAGTATGGGCCGCCGAAGTCATGCAGGGCGCACCCATTCTTAAAGATCGCCTGCGCGACAATCTTTATGAATGGGCCAAGCTCAAAGAGTCGAAAATTCGCGAATGGGTCGAGTCGGGGCAGATAAACCCGGTCGAGCCTTCCTACCTCCTTTATATGATTTGGGCCTCCACCCAGCACTACGCCGACTTCGACTACCAAATCTACCTGCTTAATGACGACCAACCGCTGGACGATCTACAGTTTGAAAAGGCCGTCCAGTCGGTGACTTCCGTGATCTTGCGTGGGATTGGGCTGACGGCTTAAAACGTCGCAGAGCTGGACGCCTTCAGGCTAACTTCCAGCGGGTTGCCAACCACTACACGCGTGCTTCCGCTATGCTCTATTGAAGCGCTAGGTTTTATTGAACCGATAAGCTTTATTGAATCAATAAACGTCATTGAAGCAGTATTTGGCATACACTTACTTTTTGTTACATACAAATATAAAGGAGTTCATCATGACCGATATAGCCGCCTTGCTCGGCAGTGACGCCGATAGTTTGCTTAATCACACTTGCCAGGGCGTACCCCGCAATAGCTTGCACCTGCCGGGCCCAGACTTTATTGACCGTGTTATGGCAGATAGTGACCGCAGCCCAGCGGTGCTGCGCAATATGCAGAGCTTGTTTAATCACGGCCGTTTAGGGGGCACCGGTTATCTCAGCCTGCTGCCCGTAGATCAAGGCATTGAGCACTCAGCGGGCGCCTCTTTCGCGCCTAATCCGCGTTACTTCGACCCGGCCAATATCGTTGAGTTGGCGCTTGAAGGTGGCTGCAACGGCGTGGCATCAACGCTTGGGGTTTTGTCGTCGGTAGCGCGGCGCTATGCCCACAAGATCCCGATGATGCTCAAGCTTAACCATAACGAGACGTTGAGCCATCCGGCGATATACGATCAGACGCTATTTGCCGATGTAGACCAGGCCCACGACATGGGATGCGTGGCGGTGGGGGCGACGATTTACTTTGGCTCCCATGAGAGCCGTCGGCAAATCATGGAGATTAGCGAGGCCTTTGAGCGCGCCCACCAGTTGGGCATGGTAACGGTGCTTTGGGCCTACCTGCGTAATCCTGCCTTCAAGCAGGATGGCACCGATTATCACGTCGCAGCCGACCTCACCAGCCAAGCTAATCATATGGCCGCGACCCTTAAGGCCGATATCGTCAAACAGAAATTGCCTGAGAATAATGGCGGCTACCGAGCGGTGGGTTTTGGACATACCCACGATAACGTCTACAGCGAACTGACCACTGACCACCCCATTGATTTGGCCCGCTACCAGGTCGCCAACTGCTTTATGGGCCGTGCAGGTTTGATCAATTCCGGCGGAGGCTCGAAAGGCCACTCCGATCTCGGCGAAGCGGTTCGTACGGCGGTGATCAATAAGAGAGCAGGCGGAATGGGCTTGATCTCGGGACGTAAGGCGTTTCAGAAACCGATGCAGGAAGGCGTTGAACTGCTGCATGCGATTCAGGATGTTTATTTGTCCAAAGACATTACGGTTGCCTGATGGCCGCGTTTAGCACCGGCCTCTAAACCGGGTTTGATGTCGCCATTGGCAGCTTAAAAAAGCCAAAAAAATGGCGATTGAACCCCTTGAAAACCGTCTGAATGCTCCTATTTTGCAGATTAAGGAGGCGCTGCTCTCTGATGTAGTGGCCTCCTTCGACCATCTGTTTAAGCTAGGAGGTGTTCGCAATGTTTGACGATATTAAGCGTTTCGAAACCGGTTCACCTCAGCAGTTGGACTGGTTCCGTCAACTACTGGATGGCTTCTTACCTGATGGCAATGCAGCGGATATTCGCGCGGTGCCACGGGGCAGCTTCCCCATGATCAATGTCGCCCGCAGTGACGATACGGTCAGAGTGTATGTGTTTGCAGCGGGGTTGGCGCCTTCGGATCTGACCATCGATGTTCAAGACAATGTGCTCACCCTGCGTGGCAAGCGTGAGCCTGTGATGGGCAGTAACGACGATGGAAGTACGCCCCCGGTATTCCGCCGTGAACGTGTCAGCGGTGAGTTCGTGCGTGCCATCGCACTACCTGACGGCCTGGATGCCGAGCGGGCAGAGGCGCGCCATAACCATGGCGTGTTTGAGATCGTGCTGCCCAAGCGCGAGGAACTCAAGCCGCGGCGTATAGATGTTCAAGTGGCCTGATGACTGTTTATTAACCTTGATAAGGAGGAATAAACTATGAATACCGTCGTTCGTACATCTAATCGTTCCCCGCTTCCACAGCGTGGCGAGGAGCAACGCCCACTGCAAACCGAAACCCTGCTGCCAGCGGTGGATATCATCGAGGAGCCCAATGCCCTCAAGCTGGTGGCCGATATGCCCGGCGTGACTCATGAAACGCTGAAAGTAGAGCTCGACAACAACGTACTTAGCTTAGAAGGTGAGATAGCCTTGGATATGCCTGAAGGGCTGAGTGCGCTGCATGCCGAGGTGCGTGGTCAACGCTTTGCGCGGCGTTTTAACCTAAGCCGCGAAGTGGACGGTGATGCGATTTCCGCGACTCTCGTCAACGGCGTGCTGACGTTAATGCTGCCTAAGAAAGATAGCCACCGCACGCGCCGTATCGAAGTGCAGGCGGCATAAAAGCAGGCAACTGACTAAAAAAGCCGAGTGTCCGCGATACCGTGGACACTCGTTTTTGCCAACTTTTTGCTAGCGCTCAAGGTAAAACTCCCCCTTGCCCATCACTGTTGCGTGATCACTCACCCTTTTTAAATGATGTCTGTTTCCAAAAAGCTTTGCGGCCCTCTTTGAGCGCCTGTGTACGGTCAATGCCGATATCATCAAGTAGCCTGTCATCGAGCGCCAGTAAGTGACGACGGCTACGCCGGTAGTGACGATACTGGCTGAGTTTATGGCTTAGCTGATGACCTAGCTGATAGCGAAGCTGTGTAAGGCTGAAGCGTGGCATGGTGGCTCTCCTGAAGTGCTGTGTGCCTATTCAGATTACTCAGCGCCATTATTTAGATACAGATATAGGCTTTATTATTTTCAGGATACAGAAAGGCGTGTTATACCTCTGTATGGTCGTTGAAAATGATATCTGTATTGTTGTCGAGCTTTGGGGAGGAGGGTGTCATGACGCGCTATGAAGAGGTTGCTACTATTTTGCGGGAGCGTATCGAGCACGGTATTTACCGTGTAGGCGACCGTCTGCCCTCTATTCGCGCAGTGTGCCAGGAGCTAGACGTTAGCATCTCGACGGCCCAGGAGGCCTACCGGCAGTTAGTAGATGGGACGTTAATTGAGTCGCGACCCAAGTCGGGCTACTTCGTACTGCCAAGCCGCGCGCCGTCGGTACTGCCGTCGGTCTCACGACCCGCGCAACGCCCTCTGGATATTTCCCAATGGGATCAGGTACTCGAGCTTGTCGCCACCCAGCGAGATGACGAGCGGCTGCTGTTGGGGCGTGGCGTGCCGAACCTCGCTTATGAGACGCTGAAACCGCTGTCGAAAATACTCGCTGGCCTACACCGCAGCACTGATCTGCACGGATTCAACTACGACAAGCTGAGCGGCAGCCCCGAGCTGCGCCAACAGGTAGCGCGGTTGGCTATCGCCTCTGGCTGCTTGCTGCACCCGGATGACATCATGGTGACCACCGGCTGCCAGGAGGCGCTGGCTATCTCACTGCGCACGCTAACCCAGCCCGGCGATGTGGTGGCCATTGACTCGCCCAGCTTTTACGGCACCATGCAGATCCTTAAGGCCAACGGCTTAAAAGCCCTGGAAATCCCCACCGACCCGCAAACCGGCATCAGTCTGGAAGCCCTGGAGCTCGCGCTGGAACAGTGGCCGATTCGCGCGATACAGGTTACGCCGACCTATAACAACCCGCTGGGCTACACCATGCCGGAAGCGCGCAAGCGGGCGCTGTTTCAGCTTGCCCAACGCTTCGATGTGGCCATTATCGAAGATGATATCTACGGCGATTTGTCCTTTACCCTGCCAAGGCCGCGCACCATTAAATCCTTCGATGACGACGGGCGCGTGATGCTGTGCAGCGGCTTTTCCAAAACGGTGGGGCCTGGGTTGCGGGTGGGCTGGCTGGCGCCGGGCCGCTATCGTGATCAGGCTCTGCATATGAAGTACGTTTCAACCGGCGCCTCGGCCACGCTGCCGCAGCTGGCCGTAGCAGAGTTCGTCGCCAAAGGGCATTACGAGCGTCACCTTCGCTATGCTACCCGCCAGTATCAGCGCCAGCGCGATATCATGATCAGTTGGGTGCAGCGCTACTTCCCTAAGGGCGCGGGAATTAGCTATCCGCAAGGCGGTTTTTTGCTATGGGTAGAGTTACCCGCCGCCGTGGATTGCGTGCGCCTTAACGGGTGCTTGGCACAGCGTGCGATCCATGTGGCACCAGGGTCGCTATTTTCAGCCTCGGGTAAGTTCCGCCAGTGCCTGCGTCTGAACTATGCCTTTACTTTAACACCTGCCATCGAAGACGCCGTGCGCACGGTGGGCGAGTTTGCCACCGAGATGGTGGAAGAAGCGCAGGCGCATGCGGTGGCGATGAAGTGAGCGTCGTCTGCTACAGCCAAATCAAAACGCTTCTTGAGCGGTACGCCATACGCACATGCCGATGAAGTAAACGGATGCAATGCCCCATCCCCATAGTGCCCAAACCGCATGCTCGGGGCTGGAGAGTAATAACGACGTTGTACATGCACACCACGCTAACGTGACAGCGATATTGAGCGGCATAAACTGGCGCACCCGAAATGGGTGGAGGAATTTCATCTTAGTGACGGTGAGGATGGCCAGAAAAACGATAGCAGCAAAGGTGACGAAAGGCGGGAAATCGAGAATATAGAAATAGGCCGCAGCGATGTTCCAAGCGGCAGGAAAGCCAACGAAGTAGTTATCCTGGCTTTTCATATCCACATTGCAGAAACAGAACATCGACGACAACAAAATGATGAAGACTGATATCAGCCCTAAATAGGGCGGCAACTCAATAAAGAAGTAGATGAATAGGGCGGGAATAAAAGACCAGGTAAGGTAATCGATGACCATATCAAGGGTCGAGCCATCGAAGTGGGGCAGGATAGTTTTTACTTCATACTTGCGTGCCAGGGTGCCATCGAAACCATCGACCATCATCGCCGCGCCTAGCCAGAGTAGACAGGCGACTGGATTATTGTCGATCAGTGAAAGCAACGCCATCGTGCCGAGCAGCACTCCGCTGGCCGTAAATACATGGACGCTCCATGCCTTACATATCGAAGCGCGGGATTCTGTGTGCGAAGAGAGCGGTTGAGCCACATTAACCCCGTTGGGAACATGGTGTCCCCGTGCTGTTCAATTTAGAAATAAGCGTGTAAAGAACCATACCCTACTACAAGAAGGCACCCAGCGAATACGCAGGCAGCCTCTATTCATGGCGCGACTGCTTGCTAGGGGTGCAAGAAGTATAGTTCCTTGCCGCTGTTTTTTTATACTGGCCGCTTAAATTGCTGTCGCGATTGCTCCACCCGCTCTCGTGTAACGCAGGTTAGCGAGTGATCATTGAGCAGCCCCATCGCCTGCATAAAGGCAAACGCGGTCGTCGGGCCGACGAATTTCCAGCCGCGCTTTTTCAACTCTTTGGCAAGGGCGATGGATTCAGGCGAGGTGGTCTGAGTTTGCGGCGCGGCGAGTGCATCAGCGTCTGGCTCGAAACGCCATAAGAACGCGGCCAGCGAGTTATCCTGTTCGACCATTTCCAGCGCCCGCTGGGCATTATTAATTACCGCTTCGATTTTACCGCGATGGCGAATAATCCCTGCATCTTGCAGCAAGCGCTGCACATCGTCTTCGTCAAAGCGGGCAACTCGATGGAAATCGAAGTGGTGAAAAGCGGCGCGGAAGTTCTCGCGCTTATTGAGAATTGTTCGCCAGCTTAAGCCCGATTGGAAGCTCTCCAAGCACAGCTTCTCGAATAACCGCTGGTCATTGTCTACGGGAAAGCCCCACTCGTTGTCGTGGTAGGGAAGAAACTCCGCCGCGCCGCCACACCATTGGCAGCGGGGGTGTCCGTCAGGGGCGATAAAATCGGGCATAGTAACGTCTCAAATTGCGTTGTTTATACTGTATTCCATTGTCTAAACATTGTTTACTCAATGTTTAGACCTAGACGGTTAATTCAATAGGTAAGCATGTCAGGAGGCACCACCATGACCACGATTCGCTCAGCGACTATTAACGATCTTGACGCTTTAACCAGGCTGTTGGATGGCTATCGCCAGTTTTATCAGCAGCCGAGTGATACAGACGCGGCGCGCAGCTTTCTGCGCCAACGCATGGGGTTGGGTGATTCATGCATCCTGGTTAGCGAGAACAGCGAAGGCGTCCTCACCGGTTTTGTCCAGCTCTACCCAGGCGTTTCCACGGTGGGCCTAAATGCCCGTTGGACGCTAAACGATCTGTTTGTGCTGCCGGAGTGTCGCGATAAAGGCACCGGCAGGGCACTAATGGAAGCCGCCACCCAGCTGGCCCATGATCACGGCGTCGCACGATTGATACTAATGACCCAGGTCGAGAACGAGCGCGCCCAGCACCTTTATGAATCATTGGGCTGGCAGCGTAATACGGCGTTTTATGGCTATTTGTTAGATGTGAAATAAGCCGCATTATTTACCCGTTTAGCCAAGCCACTGGGGCGTGGTGATCTTCGCGGGCTCGCGTTGCATGATGATCTCTCCGTGGCGAACTGAAAGTAGCACCTCGCCCTGATTGCGCAGCACGCTGTAGTCATCCTCGCCCTCCAGCAGGTTGAAGCTGGCGGGTTTGCCGACCTCGATGCCGTAACGCGCTTCAATATTGAGCGTGCGGGCGCTGTTATCAGTAATCAACGAAAGCGCCTGGCTGAAGTCCTGATAGCCCATCATTTGGCAAATATGCAGGCCAAAATCCAGCGTGCGCAGTAGCTTGCCGTTACCCAGTGAGTACCAGGGGTCGAAAATAGAGTCCTCGGCAAAGCAGACATTTATGCCCGCTGCATTTAGCTCCTTCACACGGGTCACGCCGCGCCGTTTTGGGTAAGTGTCAAAGCGTCCCTGCAGGTGAATGCTTTCGGTGGGGCAGGAAACAAAGTTGATGCCTGATCGCTTGAGCAGCAGAAACAGCTTTGAGCAGTAGGCGTTATCGTAAGAGTGCATCGCCGTGGTGTGGCTGGCGGTAACGCGGCTGCCTAAATCGTTAAACAGCGCTTCGCAGGCCAGTACCTCAAGAAAGCGAGAGTTAGGGTCATCGATCTCGTCGCAGTGCACATCCACTAAGCGGTCGTATTTAATCGCTAGCTCGATCACCCGCTTCATGGAGGCGACACCCAGCTCGCGGGTGTATTCGAAGTGGGGAATGCCACCTACCACATCGGCACCGAACTCCAATGCCTCCTCCATTAGCTTTTCGCCGCCGGGGTAAGAGAGCAGGCCGTCTTGGGGAAAGGCGACCACCTGGATATCGATTTTATCTTTCAACTCGTCGCGCAAGGCGCACAGGGTTTTAAGCCCAATCAGGCTGGGATCACTGGTATCGGCGTGGGTGCGTACAAACTGAACGCCATTGCCAATCAACAAATTCAGCGTTTTGAGCGCTCGCTCGCGAATGTCCGCTTCGGTGAGCATGGGCTTCCGCTCGCTCCAGCGCTCAATGCCTTCAAACAGCGTGCCGCTCTGGTTCCAGCTTGGCTCACCCGCGGTGAGGGCGGCGTCTAAATGGATATGGGGTTCGATAAAGGGCGCGCAAACGAGCTTGGCGCCCGCATCAATCTGCCCTTCAATGGCCGTTTGCGGCGCGTCCTGGGCGGTGATCGCCGTGAACGTGCCGTCCTCAACCTCAAGTCGGTGAAGCTCAGGGCGCTGGCGTAGGCGGGCGTTAATAATCTGCATGCTCATATAAAAAGGGGCTCACTTATTGCTTAGCAGTAGAGGGAAGCGTATCGCTTAGCGTAGCGTGGTTTAAACGAAGCAGCACGGCGTAGCTTCCTGCCGCCACTGCCACGCCCACCAGCGGGGGAAGTAATGGGGAAAAGTAAGCCGCGCCTGCACCGATGGCATAGGCAGCTAAACCTCGGCGGTTGAAATCGGGCAGTGCCGCAGACGCAAGCGACGGGTAGCGGCCTTTATGCTTAAGCCAGAAGTCCGCCATGATTACACCGCCCATGGGTGGGATAAAGGTGCCGAGCAGGACCAGAAAAGGAATAAGCAAATTGTACATCCCACCCACCGCCAGCACGGCGCCAATCGCCGCGCCGCCTACCGTTACCAAGCGGCGCTTTTCGGTGCGCAGTAAATTGCAGCCCGCCACGGCGAAGTTGTAAATGGTGTTGTCCTGGGTCGTCCAGATATTCAGAAATAGCATCAGCACGGCGATGGTGACAAAGCCCTGGGCGATCAATACATCCACGATATCCGCCTGCTGGTAAATCATGGTACCGAGTGCGCCTGTCAGCACCATTAAGCCGTTACCAACAAAAAAGGCTGCTAGGGTCGCGATCACCGCAATTTTGGGCGTCTTGGCAAAGCGGCTCCAGTTCGTCGCTTGGGTACCGCCGCTAATAAAGGTACCGATAATGACGGTAATCGCTGCCGCCACACTCATGCTTTCCGTGGGCGTTTGCTGGCTTAATCCTGCAAAACCGCGCACATCCACCAGCCCGGTGAACAGGCTGATCAATATAAACAGCATCATGGCGGGGACGGCAAAACGTGACAGCCAGTCCATACCCTTGTAGCCGATCATGGCCGTCACGCAGAAACCAAACCCAAATAGCACCATTAAGGGGATTTCCAGCCATTCAGGCATCCCGGTGGTGCGTACTAACACTAAGGCAATCGTCGCGGTGCCCCAGGCGTACCAACCAATCTGGGTAAAACCGAGAATAAAGTCGGAAAGTTTGCTGCCTTTCTCGCCAAAGCAGAAGCGTCCCATCAGCACCGAATTTAGCCCGCTTTTACACGCAATATAGGCGAGGGCTGCCGCGTAAACTCCCAGCAGCAGGTTGCCAATCAGTATGATCCATAGCAGTTGGCCAATCGGAAAGGCCTGGCCTAAGGTGCCACCCGCCCACATGGTGGCGGTGAAAAAGGTAAAGCCGAGCAGTACTGCCGAGGAGGATAGCAAGCCCTTGCGGACGCTGGTCGGGACTTCGCTAAGGGGGTAGTCAGAGTGGTGCATCACAATCTCCTAACGTAGGTAAGTAAAGTGATTAGCTAACTACTCACTAGCAAAAGATGTGCCAAACATTATTAGCCAAGAAGAAAGGCAATGCATATATTTTTAAAACATGCTCACTCTTTTTAATGATACTTTATTAAGTAAAGGCTAATAATTTTTATTCATTTGCCGATATAAACAGTATTCAATACGGCTCGTACAACAGATTTGTACAAAATAAAGCTTTGACAAAAGAAGCTTGCTTAGCGCGATTACTAATTTAGTCATCACGTAGTAGCAATAAGGATCCCGACTAAATGCAAGAACCTCAGCTTGCGAACGCTGTATCGCCTACCGCTAAACTTTCCTGGCATCGTTCGCTGGTTGGAAAAGTGGTCATTTTTATGCTGTTGGGCGTGCTGTTTGCATATTTGATGGGGGCGTTATCGGGTTTTTTTATGGTGGAACGGGGGGCGCGCGAACAGTGGTGGCGTGAAGCCCAGGTGAACACCCAGATCGTCAGTGCCACCATCCGACGTATCTATACCTCTGTGGCGGTTAAAACAGACGATACAGGGCAGGTGACTCATATTATCTCCCCGCGAGCGATTGGCGATGAGGAGTCGGTTCTTGAAACAGGGTTTAGTCCGGTTGATGTATTAGCATTGGCCAGTGCCCAAACCCGCAACAATGTCTGGCTATTTGCAGAGTCGCCGGAAGGCTCACTTGAGATGATGGCAGATGCCCGTAATACGCCGACAGAAACACCGGCTAAACTGGAGGTGAATTCTTGGCAATCAATCGCGGAGTCAGCTGACTTTTACGTGGGATTTGCCCGAATTGATAGTGAAGAGCATTTTATTAGCTCACTTCCGATTGTGACCTCTGAAGGCCGGCTATTGGGTGTTGTGGTATCGACCATTGGCCAGAAAGAATCCCTTTATGAGATGCGCAACGATCTAATCTATAAAGCGTTTTTGGCGCTTCTAGCGGTACTGGTCGCAACAGCGTTGCTGGTAAGTATTTTAATGCGGCAATTATTTCGTCCCGTGCCTGTATTGGTAAGGGCGTTAACAGATATCGCTAAAAACCAAACGCAAAGCACCACACCTTATAAGCATCGTAATGATGAAATTGGCCGTATGGCAAACGCCATAGATGCCCTGCGCAAGAAGGTTATTGAGCGTGAGCATTTGCTGGAAGTAAAAGATGAGGCTCTGCGTTTTCAACACCTTGCACACCACGATGAGTTAACCAAATTACCCAACCGTATACAGCTTAATGATGCTTTAAAAGCTGCGGTGCACTCACTACTTCAAGGCGACGTATTTAACGTCATGCTGTTTGATCTTGATCACTTCAAAGAAGTGAACGATAGCTTGGGTCACGCGGCGGGCGATGCGCTGTTGATTGAAGCTAGCCAGCGCGTGCAAGGGTTGCTGACAGAAAACGATCTAGTGGCGCGCTTAGGTGGCGATGAATTCGCCATCATTCAGCGCGTTTCGCGTAGTGCGCAGGAAGAGGCCAAGGTGCTGGCGGGCGCCATTGTTGCCACTCTACATGAGCCTTTCCAAATCGATAATCAGGCAATCCAAATAGGCGTGAGTGTTGGCATATCGAGAGCACCCACCGATGGTGACAATAGCTATGATCTGTTGCGTAACGCAGATATTGCACTGTATGCCGCTAAGGCAAAAGGGCGCGATCGCTATATGCTCTTCACCCCTGGGATGAAGATGACAACAAATACTGTTAGGGAGGTATGAACCATGCGCTGGTTAGCCGTTCTTGTTGTAGGCGCATTGAGTTGGCAAAGCGCAGCCGCTGCTAGTGGTGAGCAGATAGCGTCCTCGCCTACCTTGTCGCGTATTGCGTCAACCGGCGAGATTACGATTGGGCATCGAGCCAGCGAGGCACCCTTTTCCTACGAAGTGGACGGTCAACCAACCGGCTATGCGGTTGATCTTTGCCTACAGGTTATTGAAGGTTTAGAGGAAGCGTTGGGTTTAACAGATATCCAGGTTAACTATGTGCCGGTGACCCCTGCCAATCGATTTATATTCATCCGTAATGGCGATGTGGATATCGAGTGCGGTGTTACCACCAACACCCCTGAGCGTCGCCGCCAAGCGGCTTTCTCCTACCCGAATTTTTTAACGGCTACGCGCTATGTATCGCTCGCCGAGCAGCACATGGATAGCGTGCAGGATTTAGCTGGCCGCAGCGTGGTATCAACGACGGGAACCATTAATATCGGCCAGCTTAACGAGCTCAATCGTACCGAAGGGCTGAATATTTCAGTCATGCTAAGCCGAAATCATGAAGAAGCGTTTGCGATGGTGGCCTCTGGGCAGGCATCTGCGTTTGTGATGGATGAGATTTTGCTGGCGGGGTTGGTGTCTTCAGCCACAGATCCGGGCGCTTTTCATATATCTAAAGCAACGCTCAGTAGTGCCGAACCTTATGGCCTGATGATGCCGCCCGATGACCCTGTTTTTGTTGAACTGGTCAATCAGCAGCTAAGCAAGTTTTATCAAAGTGAAGGCATCCAGGCCCTCTATGCTAAGTGGTTTTTACAGCCGGTTCCCCCGGATAACCGCGTGCTGAATTTGCCGTTAGCGCCAGAACTTGCCGCTATATTTGCCAATCCTGAACATCACTTAGAACAGAGCCTAGAGCAGTAGGTAAAATAAAGGAGAGAGATAATGTGCAGGAGGTCACTATTCGGGTGGTGTAGCTTGCTAGTAATGCTGGTAGCTGGGGGCGCCGCCCATGCAGCGCAATCCTTAAATACCCTTGAGCGAATAAAGGCAACGGGTGAGTTGCGCGTCGGCTATGGCGATACGGCGCCTTTCTCGTATCAAGATAATCAGGGCAATGTGGTCGGCTACTCTATCGATATTTGCCAACTGCTAGCCGGGCAATTGCAGAAGCAATTGGATATTCCAGCGCTTGATATCACCTATGTGGCGCGCACGCCGAGCAACCGTATACAACTGCTTAATAGTGGCGAAATCGATATTGAGTGCAATGCCAGTACCAACACCGAAGAGCGTCGGCGCAGCGCGCAGTTTGCGCTTAGCCATTACTTTGTATCGGTGCGCTATGTTGCACTGAAATCGAGTGGTTTTACCACACTAGAAGACTTGTCCGGACGAAGCGTGAGCGTGGCGCGGGGCACCGTTAATGTCAGCCAGATCAACCAAGCAAACCGTGAACAGCAGCTAAACTTATCGGTGGTGCCGGTGGAAACACTGCAAGACGCATTTGATTTGGTGGCCGAGGGGCGCGTAGCCGCCTTTGCGATGGACGATGTGTTACTTAGCACGATGATTGCCGAGTCAACTGATCCTGATGCATACGTGCTTTCAGAAGAGGCCATAACTTCGGCAGAGCCGCTCGGTTTTATGATGCGCTTAGAGGATGACGCCTTCGCCGTAGAGGTCAATAAAGCCCTCGAACATATATATACCAGCCCCAAGATGCCGCTGCTTTACTATCAATGGTTTCAACAGCCGTTGCCGGGTAAAGATATTACGCTCGATGTGCCGATGAGTGAGGTATTAGCTGAACACTTTACGGCCCTGCGTAACATGGTTTCACGCTAGTGTCGTCAGTCACGTTAAGCGTTTTGGGTGTTTAACAAACCGCGCATTAATGTCTCTACGATGGCGTCGCACTCGTCTGCCAGAGAGTACTGTTGCGGGTCTTGCAGCCAATCAAAGCAAACACCAATCAAAAAGCCATGAAATTGGCGGCGTGCGCTGGCTGGGGTTAGGTCAGCGCGTAAGTTGCCGTCTGCTTGTGCTTTCTCAAATAGTGCTTCCACCTGTGCTTCAGCATGTTTGGGGAGCTGGGTGATCATGCAAATTCGAGGGTGCTCATCTTCCAGTTTTTCACAGCGGTGGAGCACAATAGTGGCTGCCCGCTGTAGCGGAAGATCATGACAAATTCCTGCCAGTGAGCGTTGGGCTATATCGCGAAGGCATTCAACCGGCGTGGTGCCGAGCCGCTGAACTGCATCATCGACAATGCCATCCAATGGGAGTCTTACACGCTCCAGCAGCGCATCGAATACCGCTGCTTTATCTTCAAAGTGCCAATAAATGGCCCCCCTTGTTACTCCCGCCTCCTGAGCAATATGCGCCAGAGTGGTGCGCGAAACGCCTTGAGCAAGAAAGGTAGTTTCCGCAGCGTCGAGAATCGCTTCTCGGGTACGTTCAGCGTCAGCTTTACGACGGGACATGGCGGCTCCTATTAATAGAATTAGCGGTATTTTGGCACTGATAGATAGCAAAGTCGCCGCATGGTGATTATTATACGCTTCACTGACATTCATGAATGTCAGTGAAATTTCCATGTTACTCACTTCATGTTGTGAATGCAGGTTTGAAATCCGCGCTGTCCGCTATAAAGGAGCCTCTCGTGGCCGTTACTCTTCTCCGTTCACTGCCCATCTTACTGGCCCTGCTCGTGCTAACAGGCTGTGAGCAACCCCAGGCGCAGTCATCTGAGGCCACACGGCCGGTGAAATTGATGGCACTGGAGTCGGCAAATGCTACGGCCTTACGGCAGTTTCCTGCCCGGGTGGAAGCCTCTACGCGCAGCAATTTGTCATTTCGTATGGCCGGGGAATTATTGGCGCTTAATGTCAGCCCCGGCCAGCAGGTGAGCGAGGGCGAGGTGATCGCGCGGATTGATGATCGCAATGTGCAAAGCGAGCTGGACAGCGCTCGTTCGCGCTTGGAGCTAGCCGAGGCAACGCTAGAACGCATGCGCTATACCCTGCAGCGTGGGGCGGTCAGCCAATCCCAGTTTGATCAGTCGGAAAGCGAGTGGCGGGCCGCCCGGGCCACCTTTGAGCAGGCCCAAGAACAGGTAGAGCACACCCAACTGCGCGCCCCTTACGATGGTGTGATTGCCCAAGTACCGGTGGATAACCGCCAGATTGTTCAGGTGCAGGAAACGGTTGCGGTTATTCAGCAACCAGGGCAGCTAGACGTGGTGTTTCATCTGCCTGAGCAGATCGTGCAGCGCATACCGCGAAGCAATGGAACGCCCTTCGGAGATGCGTTGGCGTTTGAAGTGCGCTTTGGCAATAGCGATAAACCTTACCTCGCCCAGCTAGCCTCTTACACCACCCAAGCCAGCGCGCAGAGTTTGGCGTATGAAGTCACGCTAACGCTACCCCAGCCGGACGATATCACCCTTTTAGACGGCATGAGTGCCAACGTGGGGTTGGATTTGAGCTCGCTGCAAACCGAAAATAGCGCTCCGCTGTGGATACTGCCCGCTAACGCGGTGAGCTATGCCGGTGATGATCCTGAACAGGCCCAGGTATGGCGATTCGTCGAACCGGGAAATGTTGAAGCGGTACCGGTAGATGTGGGTCGATTAACCTCGAATGGCCTGGAAGTCAGTGGAGAGCTGGCGGCGGGTGACCGCATTGTGGCTGCCGGAGCCCACCGTTTAACAGCGGAAACCAGGGTGACGCCGTGGGAAAAAGAGCAGGGGCTTTAAAATGGTCGACTACTTTCTACGCCATCGAGCGGCCAGCTATTTAATGACCGTGGTGCTGCTGGCGGGCGGCGCGCTGTCTTTTTTAGGCATGGGCCAGCTGGAGTTCCCCGAATTTACCATCCGCAATGCACTGATCACCACGCAGTACCCAGGTGCGACGCCTGAAGAGGTAGAGCAGGAAGTCACTTCGACACTGGAAGAGTCGATCCAGGCGATGCCATCGATCAAGCGGGTAAGCTCGGTGAGTTCTGATGGTCTATCGCAGATCACCGTTGAGCTCGAAAGTACGGTGCAGAACGAGGAGTTGGAGCAATTATGGGATTCGCTGCGGCGTAAAGTACAGGATGCCCAGGCCGCGCTTCCGCCAGGGGCGAGTCAATCCCGCGTTAATGACGACTTTGGCGATGTATTTGGTTTTATGGTCAACCTGACGGGCGATGGCTACAGCATGCCAGACCTGGCTGACCATGCTGATTTTCTCAAGCGCGAGCTCGCCTTGGTGAAGGGCGTCGCGAAGGTGTCGCTAAGCGGTGAGCACGAAGAGCGCATCTATATCGAAGTTGATCGCGAACGCCTGCGCGCACTCAATATTCCATTAACCCGGCTACAGCAGCTGCTGGATACCCAAAATGCGGTGGCGGATTCTGGGCATCTTAAACAGGATGGTCAACGCTTCCGCATCACGCCGACGGGCAGTGCGGCAGATATTGACGATCTGCGCGCCCTCATTGTCAGCGAGGGCGACGGCGAGCTAGTGCGGCTGAGCGATATTGCCGATGTGAGCCGCGAACTGGCGGAGCAACCCCAGCAGCTTTACCGCGATATGGGCAGGCCAGCCATCTCACTGGGTGTCTCCTTTGAAAGCGGTGTGAATGTGGTCGAAGTGGGCGAACGGCTACAGCAGCGTCTGGATGAACTGCAAACCCGCACGCCACTGGGTATGGAGTTGAACGTCGTTTATAACCAGCCCCAGGTGGTCGATGACGCGGTATCTGGTTTCCTGGTCAGCTTGATCCAAGCGGTAGCCATCGTGATCGTGGTGCTGATGCTGTTTATGGGTTGGCGCAGCGGTCTGTTAATGGGTTTTATCCTGCTGATCACCATTATCGGCACCTTTATGCTGATGCGCTTTCACGGTTTGCAGCTGGAGAAAATCTCGCTGGGAGCGCTGATTATTGCCCTTGGCATGTTGGTGGATAACGCCATTGTGGTCACCGAAGGCATGCTGGTGGGGTTAAAACGCGGTGGCACTATTCGTGATTCTGCGCACCAAGTGATTCGCCAAAACGCCTGGCCGTTGCTGGCAGCCACGCTGATTGCGATCGCCGCCTTTGCTCCCATCGGTTTATCGCCAGATACCACCGGTGAGTTTATCGGCTCGCTATTTTTCGTGCTGCTCTACTCGCTGCTGTTGAGCTGGATCACGGCGCTGACGTTAACGCCGTTCTACTTCAAGCTGTTTTTCCGCAACGTGGCCCCCGGCGATGGACAGGAAGACCCCTACAAAGGCGTGGTTTACCGTTTTGTAGGCCGTGTCATTATCGCCGGTATTCGTTGGCGCTGGTTAACCTTGGCGCTGATGGTGGCAATATTGGCCTGCGCGGTGGTCGGCTTTGGTTCGGTCAAAAATGCCTTTTTCCCAGCCTCGAATACGCCGATCTTTTTTGTCGATTACCGCACGCCGGAAGGGACCGATATTCTCGAAACCCAGCAGCGCGTTAGCGAACTAGAAGAAAGCGTGATGGCGATGGACGGCGTTCGCCACCTGACCACCACCGTGGGCGGTGGGGCGCAGCGCTTTACTCTCACCTACTCACCGGAAGACCGCTACGCAAGCTATGCGCAGTTAATTGTCGAAACCGACGATAAAGCGATCCAGCAAGCGCGTATGGCCGACGTTGAGCAAGTGCTTGAGCGCGACCACAGCGATATCGACTTTAAAATCGCCCCTTTGGAAGTCGGCCCCGCGCCGAAAGCCAAGCTAGAGGCGCGCTTCTACGGCAGCGACCCAGCGGTACTGCGCCAGTTGGGCGATCAGGTTGAGGCCATGTTCCGCGATACATCGAATATGACCAGCGTGCGCACCAGTTGGCGTAACCGCGTGCAGGTGATTGAGCCCGTCTTTCTTGAGGATACCGCGCGTAGGTTGGGCGTGACCCGTGAAGACCTGGCCAGCACCCTTGCGCTGAGTACCAGTGGCAGCCAGGTCGGCGTTTACCGTGACGGCAGTGACCTGATTCCGATAGTGGCGCGGGCAATTTCTGAGCAGCGCCACGATGCGGATAACCTTGGCTCACTTAACGTATGGAGCGCAGAGCAGAGTCGCTACATTACCGCCGATCAAGTGATCAGCGATATCACTACACAGGTGGCAGATCCGCTGATTATGCGCCGCAATCGAGAACGCATGCTGGCGGTGTACGGTGAGCCCGACCCGCTAAGTGGCGTGACCGCGGCCAGCGTATTGACCGACATTCGCCCAAGAGTGGAAGCCTTGGATCTACCGGCTGGCTATCGGTTGGAGTGGGGCGGTGAGTTTGAGACCGCTGGCGAAGCGCAGAGTGGATTATTTTCCTCACTGCCGCTGGGCATAGTGATGATGTTTATTCTCACTGTGGTGCTGTTCAATAACTTCCGCCAGCCGCTGGCCATTTGGTCGCTGGTTCCGCTAACGATTATTGGCGTAGTGGGCGCGCTGCTGGTTACCGGGATGCCCTTCTCATTTATGGCACTGCTGGGCACGCTGAGTTTGATCGGTATGGTGATCAAAAATGCCATCGTGCTGGTGGAGGAGATCAACGTGCAGCTGCCGCTGCACCAAGACCGCTACCACGCGGTAGTGCGAGCCGCCGTCAGCCGCGTTCGCCCGGTCGCCATGGCCGCGTTAACCACCATGCTGGGCATGATCCCGCTGATTAGCGATGCCTTCTTCGCCAGCATGGCGGTCGCGCTGATCGGTGGCCTTGGCGTCGCCACGTTGTTAACTTTGATAGTGCTGCCGGTGGTTTATTGCGTGCTGTACCGGATCAAGGTTCATTCGGATTAATGCAGTGTTCGTCGCTTTTAGAGGCAAGAAACATCGGCTAAAAAAATGCCACCGCCCTCACTCTGTGGGGGCGGTGGCGTTTTATAGGGCGTTAATCAAGAGGCGACCCGGAAGGGGTTGCGCGGGTCGTCATCCCAAGCCAGGAAGGGCTTTCCGGTTTCCTGCGGCACCATGGTGATGCAGTTTTCCACCGGGCAGGTGATCTGGCACAGGTTGCAGCCCACGCATTCTTCCTCGATCACTTCGTAGCGGCGCGCGCCGTCTTTTTCGGTGAGCTTGGCAATCGACTGGTGGGAGGTATCCTCGCAGGCGATATAGCAGCGGCCGCACTCAATACACAGGTCCTGGTCGATCTTGGCGATGGTCTTGAAGTTGATATCCAGGTGCTTCCAATCGGTAGTCTGGGGTATCGCCTTGCGCGAGAACGCCTCGATCGAGTCATAGCCTTTTTCCGACATCCAGCGGGAAAGCCCGTCTTTCATCTCCTCCACAATGCGAAAGCCGTTGAGCATCGCGGCGGTACACACCTGCACGCTGCCCGCACCTAAAGCGATAAATTCCGCTGCGTCTCGCCAGTTGGAGATACCACCAATGCCAGAGATTGGCAGAGTGGGCGTCGCCGGGTCGCGGGCAATCTCTGCCACCATATTCATCGCAATGGGCTTAACGGCGCTGCCGCAGTAGCCGCCGTGGGTGCTTTGATGGCCCACGGTGGGCTTGGCGACCATATTGTCCAGGTCGATACTGGTGATCGAGTTAATGGTATTGATCAGCGACACCGCGTCGGCCCCGCCGCGCAGCGCCGCCTGGGCGCCCACGCGAATATCGGTGATATTGGGCGTTAGCTTCACGATCACCGGTTTGGAGTAGTGCTTCTTGCACCAGTAGGTGACTTTCTCGATCAGGTCCGGGTTCTGGCCTACCGCCGCGCCCATGCCGCGTTCGGGCATGCCGTGGGGGCAGCCCAGATTGAGTTCGATGCCGTCGGCACCGGTGGCCTCCACCAGCGGCAGAATATAGGCCCATGCCTCTTCATTGCAGGGGACCATGATGGAGACGATCAGCGCGCGGTCGGGCCAGTCCTTTTTCACCTGGGTGATTTCTTTAAGATTGATCTCCAGTGAACGATCGGTAATCAGCTCGATATTGTTAAAGCCGATCACTTCGCGGTTTTTGCCGTAGTGGGCCGAGTAGCGTGAGGAGACATTCACCGCAGGTGGCTCTTCGCCTAGGGTTTTCCACACCACGCCGCCCCAGCCCGCTTCATAGGCGCGTACCACGTTGTAGGCTTTGTCGGTGGGCGGAGCGGAGGCCAACCAGAACGGGTTGGGGGCTTTGATACCGGCAAAGTTAACCGACAGATCAACGCTGTTGACGACGCTGTCGCCGCTGTTTTTCTTACCTGGGAAAGAGAGAGGGGTGGTCTTCATGCGGCCTCCTGCTTGGCGACGAGCGCCTGATGAATGGCGTGGGCGGCAAGCTTGCCGTGCTGCACGGCCTGAACGGTGAGGTCCTGGCCAGGTTTTACACAGTCACCGCCAGCGTAAACGTTAGGCAGCGAGGTGCGCAGCATGTCATCCACCTGGATGCGCTCGCCGTCGCGGGCGAGCTCGGCAGCCGTGGCGTCGCGAAGGCTTGCCCCATCAAAGCCCTGACCAATCGCCTTGAAGATGGCGTCGGCGGCAATCTCAAAGGTCTCGCCAGTGGCGGTTAACTGTCCTGCCTGTTCCCGGGTCTTGGCAAAGCGCATGCCGGCCACCCGGCCTTGGCTGTCCAGCAGAATATCGTCGGGCTGTGCCCAGGTGATCATGCGCACGCCGTTGGCTTTGGCGATCTCCTGCTCGTGGTCGGTGGCGGACATTGCCTCGACGCCGCGACGATAGACCAGCGTGACGTCGGTGGCGCCCAAGCGGGCCATCTGGGTGGCCATGTCGATAGCGGTATTGCCTGCGCCAATCACGATGCAGCGCTTGGCGACCGCAAGGCTGCCCAGATCATCGGTTTGGCGCAGGGTCTTGATGTAGTCCACGGCGGGCATCAGGCCGGGCGCTTCGTCACCGGTTAGCCCCAAGGCGCGGCTGGTGCCCAGGCCCAAGCCGAGAAATACGCTGTCGTACTGCTGATGCAGGGCGGCCAGTTCTAGATTGTCGCCCAGGCGCTGACCGTACTGGATATCGATGCCGCCGATCTCGAGCAGAAACTCGACTTCCTTACGGGCGAAATCATCGGTCATCTTGTAGCGGGCGATGCCGTACTCGTTCAGTCCGCCGGGCTTTTGCTCGGCCTCGAAGATGGTCACCTGATGGCCGAGCATCGCCAGCCGGTGTGCGCAGGAGAGCCCAGCAGGGCCAGCGCCGACCACGGCCACATGACGGCCGGTGGAAGCGGCGCGCTTGAACGGGTGGCCGTCGAACTGCATGTGGTCAGTGGCGTGACGCTGCAGCAAACCGATCAGTACCGGCTGGCACTCGGCGTCGTGGTTGCGCACGCAGCTGCGCTCGCAGAGAATTTCCGTTGGGCAAACCCGGGCGCAGCTGCCGCCCAGGATGTTGGCTTCCAGAATGGTTTCCGCCGCGCCGTTGATGTTGTTTTCGCTGATCTGGCGAATAAAGCTCGGGATGTCGATCTCCGACGGGCAGGCCTCAACGCAGGGCGCATCGAAGCAATAGAGGCAGCGCTGACTTTCGATCATCGCCTGACGATGGGTCAGCGGCGGGTGCAGGTCGCTAAAGTTGCTTGCCAGCGTATCCGGGTCGTAAGTGCCGACCTCTTTTGCGCTGGGTAGGTGGTTCAGTGGGCTATTCACAGTAGAGCCTCCGCTGTTGTTATGGGCACAGCTGTTATCTTTTTACGGCCATCGGCGCATTCAGCTCAGCCCGCTTGGCCAGCAATTCGAAGACACCGGGGTAGGCGGGGCGCTCCAGATAGCGGCCTGCACCGCGTTCGGCGCGTAGGTCACCGTCGCGCCATACCCATTTGCCTTTGCTAATGGTGTGGCGGGCAATACCGCGAACCGTTTTGCCTTCGAAGATATTGAAGTCGACGTTCTGGTGGTGGGTCTTGGCGGAAATCGTCCGCGTGCCGTTGGGGTCCCACACCACGATGTCAGCGTCGGCACCCACCTGAATGGCGCCCTTGCGAGGGTAAAGGTTGAATATCTTGGCGGTGTTGGTCGACGTCAGCGCGACGAACTCCTGGGGCGACAGCTTGCCGGTGTTGACGCCTTCATCCCACAGCACGGCCAAGCGGTCCTCGACCCCGGCGGTGCCGTTGGGAATCTTGGTGAAGTCATCCTTGCCCGCGGCTTTCTGATCGGCACAGAAACAGCAGTGGTCGGTGGCGGTGGTTTGCAGATTGCCCGACTGCAGACCGTGCCAGAGCGCTTCCTGGTGGCCCTTGGGTCGAAAGGGCGGGCTCATCACGTGGGCGGCGGCACGCCCCCAGTCGGTATCCTGGTAGACGCTGTCGTCAATCAGCAGGTGGCCGGCCAGACACTCGCCGTAAACCGGGTGGCCCTGCTGGCGGGCGTAGGCGATCTCATCTACCGCGTCCTTGGTCGACACGTGAACCAGATAGATCGGTGCGCCTAGGGTGCTGGCAATGCGAATCGCTCGGCTGGCGGCTTCGCCTTCCACCTGGGGCGGGCGCGAAAGCGGGTGGGCTTCCGGCCCAGTCATGCCCTGAGCGAGCAGTTTCTGCTGCATGTGATAGACCAGCTCGCCGTTTTCCGCGTGTACCGTGGGAATCGCCCCCAGCTCCAGGCAGCGCGAAAAGCTTTCCACCAGAATGTCATCGGTGGCCATGATCGCGCCCTTGTAGGCCATGAAATGCTTGAAGCTGTTAACCCCGTGTTCGTGTACCAGGGTGCCCATTTCCTCCCGCACGCTATCGTCCCACCAGGTGATCGCCACGTGAAAGGCAAAGTCGGTGGCGGCTTTTTCCGCCCAGCCCTGCCAGGTCTCGAAAGCTTCCAATAGTGACTGGCCGGGCTGCGGGATCACGAAGTCGATGATCGAGGTCGTGCCGCCCGCCAGGGCCGCGGCGGTGCCGGTATAGAAATCTTCACTGGCCACGGTACCCATGAAGGGCAGCTGCATATGGGTATGCGGGTCAATGCCGCCGGGCATCACCAGCTGGTCGCTGGCATCGACAATTTCGCACCCATCCGGGGCCTCTAGGTCGGTGCCAATCGCTTGGATTTTGCCGTCCACACACAGCACGTCGGCGCGGTAAGTGTCGGCGTGGGTGACCACGGTGCCGCCCTTGATTAATAAGCTCATCATTCGCTCCTGTTATTTTTTTTACCAGCAGAATCATTCACCGTCGGTGAGGCGGGTATAGGTTTCCGGGCGGCGGTCGCGGAAGAACTGCCAGTTGTTGCGCACCTCGCGCACCATGTCCGAATCGATCTCGTGGACCAGCAATTCGTCTTCGGTTTCGCTGGCCTGAGCCTCGATCTTGCCTCGCGGGTTGACGATATAGCTGGAGCCGTAGAAATCGCCGATATTCCAAGGCGCTTCAGTACCTACACGATTGATCGCAGCGATAAAGCAACCGTTGGCAGCGGCGGAGGCGGGTTGCTCAAGCTCCCACAGGTACTGGGAAAGCCCGGCCACGGTGGCAGAGGGATTGAAGATCACTTCGGCGCCATTGAGTGCCAGCGCCCGCCAGCCTTCGGGGAAGTGACGGTCGTAGCAGATGTACACGCCGATCTTGCCGTAGGCGGTATCGAACACCGGCCAGTTGGATTGGCCCGGCTTGAAGAAGAATTTCTCCCAAAACCCGGCCACTTGGGGAATATGGGTTTTGTGGTATTTACCCAGGTAGCTGCCGTCGGCGTCGAACACTGCGGCGGTGTTGTAGTAAACGCCGGTTTCAGTCTCTTCGTACACGGGCACGATGATTACCATGCGGTGCTCGGCGGCCAGCTTCTGCATCATCTGGCAGGTAGGTCCTTCCGGCACCCGCTCGGCGGCGGCGTACCATTTGCCATCTTGGCTGGGGCAGAAATAGGGCTGATTAAACACTTCCTGAAAACAGAGCACTTGCACACCTTGGTCAGCCGCTTGCTGAATCATCGGCAGGTGCGCCTCGTTCATGGCGTCGCGAATAGCCTCAGGTTCAAGATCGGTGCTGGTTTTAAGGCCCATCTGAATCAGCCCAATTTTCATCTTCTGCATGAGACGCTCCCTCTGATTGTTGGTGTGTGGTGCATATTTGTAATGTGTTCAGAATGAGTTTTGTAAAGCTGACGAAATAGACAGCTTTTGTTGAAAGTAGCGCTGGGAGGGTGGTTTTAGCAAGTCTTTAATGGCGATTTGTAAAACTGCATTTAACTCTTTGAGTTTGCTTGGTTTTATTGTTATAAGAAGCGATTTTCACTCTTTTGGTGAGTCTTTGCACTGTTTTGGATGGTTTGTTTATGCTATATAAATCATGTGCTTACTATGTTTGTAATGAATTAATTTGGTTATTTTTTGTTTTAAATTGGTGCAAATATTTTTTTTGGCCTAGCTTTGTTTAATTGGTTTTTGTTTGAGGGAAGAGTGAAGTAAAGGTAACAAGCTAACAATAATATTGTTGTCTAGAAAGGCAGCTTTTTAATCAATGAGTTAGTTGTCCTGCTTTTATAAGTAGGCACGCTTATTGCTTTTAATTCTGTCTGGGAAGCTCCATTGACCGTGGAAGTTAGCTTTCAGATATGGCCTAGATGGGCAACGCAATGCTGAGGAGATAAAAAATGACCGAAACAACCTCTCAGATGGTGGATCGAGGCGGGCTGATAGAACTTGATGTAGGGGACGATGTACGCAGTAGCGCGCGCTTTAATGAGGATATTGCGCCTACCCAGGCCAGCGAGCGTACTTGGAGTAAGTGGAATATTGCGGCACTGTGGGTAGGCATGTCGATCTGCGTACCCACCTACACGCTAGGTGGAGTATTAACCGCCTACTTTGGGTTGAGCGTAGGGGAAGCGCTGTTCGCCATTCTCTTGGCCAACGTGATCGTGTTGATTCCACTTACCTTAAACGCCTTTCCTGGTACTAAGTTTGGTATTCCATTTCCGGTGGTTTTACGCTCTTCGTTCGGTATTTTAGGTTCCAACGTACCTTGTCTGGTGCGCGCCCTGGTCGGCTGCGGCTGGTTTGGTATTCAAACCATGTTTGGTGGTTTGGCCATTCACCTGTTGCTCTCCGAGTTGATTCCCGCTTGGGCTGCGATGGGAGGTGTTGGTGAAGTGATCGGCTTTTTTGTCTTCGGCGCGATGAATCTCTATGTGGTGATTCGTGGCGCGGAGTCGATTAAATGGCTGGAAACCTTCGCCGCACCTCTGCTGTTAGCCGTTGGGGTGGGGCTAATGATATGGGCATGGCCAAATATGTCGATGACCGAGCTATTGGCCCAGCCGCCGTCGCGGCCTGAAGGGGCGTCGGTGTATGGCTACTTCTTCGCGGGCTTAACCGCCATGGTGGGCTTTTGGGCCACCCTCTCGCTGAATATTCCCGATTTCAGCCGCTTTGCCAAAAGCCAAAAAGATCAGATCGTCGGTCAGGTGATTGGTTTGCCTCTAACGATGTTCTTCTTTGCCGCGCTCGGTGTGGTGTTAACTGCTGCTTCTGAGACGCTGGTGGGCCAAACTGTTGCCGACCCGGTGCGTTTGATCGGCTATATCGACAGCCCCTTCTGGGTGGTACTGGCGATGCTGCTGATCATTATCGCCACGATCTCCACCAATACGGCTTCTAACATCGTTTCGCCTACCAACGATTTTCAGAACATTGCCCCTAAATTAATTAATCAGACCCGCGGTGTGCTTATGACCGGCGCTGTAGGCGTACTGCTAATGGGCTACGATTTGCTGCAAAAAGCGGGTGTTATTCCGCCAGGGGTTTCCCTTGAACAGATGTACTCCAACTGGTTGTTAGGCTATTCAAGCTTGCTAGGGCCAATCGCGGGCATTATGGCAGTGGATTACTTCCTGATTAAAAAGCAACGCCTGGATGTGCCCAGCCTATATATGGATAACCATGCTTATCCTGCGGTGAACATCGCCGGTTTTATCGCCTTTGGCGTGCCGGTGGCGCTTACTTTGTTGTCGCTGTTAACCGGCACTATGGATTGGTTCTACGACTACGGCTGGTTCACCGGCTCGGCGCTGGGGGCAATTGTTTACTACGTTGCAAGCCAATTGTTGGCGTCATCGCCCCAGGCGGGGCCAGCGCCGATAATGGCCAATGAGGCAACGGAGCAGCGTTAAACAGTTTAAGCCCGGTATTGCTGCCGGGTTTATCTTAGCTGCTTTTGATTAAGCGCAGAAACGCATCAACGACGCGGTTAGGACGTCGGTCATGGCGGGTAATGAGTACAAACGGAATGCGGTAGTGCTGCGTGGCGGTATGCAGCGCCCGCATCTTGCCCGCTGCTACCCACTGAGCGGCTACGTGTTCGGGCAGAAAGCCGATAAAGCGCCCGGTAAGAATCAAAAATGCGGCGCCTTCGCGGTCGGATGCTGAAGCACGCAGGTTTAGCGCCTCATGCGCCTGGCGCGCCTCAACCGGTAGGGGATAGCGCGGCGCAATAGCGGAGTGTAGGGCGATATCTGCACCACAGAGCGTGTCATCATCCTCGGTAAACAGCGGATGGTCAGCCGCGCAGTAAAGATACGATGGCTCATCATAAAGGTGCCGCGCTTCTAAGCTGGTGGGCAGGTTCACTGAAGGCACTACGCCGACGTGCAAGTGTCCATCCATCACCCCTCGAATGACCGCGTCAGAAGGCTCCATATGAATATGCAGCGTGACCTCATGCTCTGGCGCGCTAAGCTCAGCCAATGCATTGGTCACGTGCATGGCGGGTAGCGTCACCAGGTTGTCGGTGATACCGATATTCAACTCGCCTTTAATCGTCTGATGCAGCGCGTTAACGTCGCTTTTGAAGGTTTCGAGCGCGGTCAGTAACGTCAACCCTGCCTGATAAATCTCTTTGCCCTCTTCGGTTAAGCTAAACCCGCCACGCCCCCGCTGGCAGAGCGAAAAGCCTAGCCGCCCCTCCAAATCGTTCATGTGCTGGCTAATCGCCGACCGGCTAATACCCAGCGTGGTTTCCGCCGCGGTAAAGCCGCCGCACTCAACGACCGTCTTAAAAATACGAATGAGACGTATCTCGTAATCGCTCATTTGGCCCAGCGATGCCATAACAATTCCCTGGTAAGTTGGCTATCAATGCACAACGTGACGCTTTTCAACGCATTAACGGCGATAAAAACTGTTATACATCACAAAAGCACTGCGGCACTATCGGATAAAGACACGTGTCAGCGCGTGCTATGTATTGTTTCTGGTTACTTTTTACACTGTATCAGGTGCACCTATGGGTTACCTGAATAAGGCCTCTGCGCGATGTCCGTTACTCCCATTAATGTAAATGATGATGTTTTAAAAGCGACCAAGACTTATCGTCAACAACGCCGTCATTTGATTGCGTTATATCTGTTAGCACTGTTCCTCATGACAGTCCTGTTTGGTTGGCTGCTGAGCGAACAGTACAAGCAAGAAATTGAGGCCGCCGAGTCGCGGATTACCGCCCGCGCTAATGTGGTCACTGAGTGGGCGAAAGGCGTGTTCGCACAAAGCGGACAAGCGTTGTTTGGGCTTTCGGAACTGCTAGCACTGCAAGGGATGCCTGAGAGTGACAATGTCCAGGCGCTTCAGCACTCATTAGAAAACCTGACCCTGTATGTCCCTATGGTGGATGAAATCGCTGTTGTGGGCTCTGAAGGGCGTTTACTGGCGAGCGGACGCGACAACCGAAGAGCGAATGTTGATATCAGCGAGTCAGCGTTTTTTAATGCCTTCAAGCAAGCAGGGCAGGAGGAGCTGATTACCCCGCTTTACTGGTCTGAAATTGATCAACACTATTATCTCTACCATGGTCGACGATTAGATGGTCCAAGCGGCGACTTTGCGGGGGTAGTGATCTCTAGCATTGTTCCGCAGGTATTTGCCAACGCACTTCAGCAAATGCACGTGTATGACGGTGAGAGTATTGCGCTAGTAGATTCAGATTCGAAGTTAATCGCTAGGCACCCAGACGTAGGTGAAAAATTCCCCATTGGCATGGAAATTACTGGTGATCATGCTGTTCAAGAGGAGGCGAGAGGAGAGGCCGCCTGGTCATTAAAAGCGCTCTCGCCCATTGATGGCCGTGAGCGCCTCTTTCGCATGCAAAGGGTAGGCGAGTATCCCATGCTGGCCGTTGTCGGCGTTGATTTGCACCAATTGTTGGCTGCTTGGCGCCAGCGTGCTTTGATCTTAACGCTGGTGATGGCCGTTATTGCCCTGCTGGGTGCCTGGGGGGCGCGACACTACTTAAACCGTTTAGCGTTGGCGCATCAATTGCGTCAGCGTATTGAAGAGCGTGAACAGGCGCGCGCCGAGGCGCAAATCGCCGCTGCCGCTTTCCAGACGCACTTAGGCATTCTTATTACCGACCCACGAGGCACCATTCTCAAGGTTAATGAGACCTTCAGCCGCATTACCGGCTATAGCGAAGCTGAGATCGTGGGTAATAACCCGCGTATGTTTAGCTCTGGCCTACAAAATGCCACATTTTATCGTCGCTTATGGAAGCGAGTTAGCAAAACCGGTAATTGGGAAGGCGAGATATGGAACCAGCGTAAGAATGGTGAACTGTTTCCCGAGTGGCTAACCATCAGTGCGGTGTACAGCGTTGAAGGCACATTAACTCACTATGTCGCCACCATGAGTGATATCAGCGAACGCAAAGTTGCTGAGCAAGAGATTCATCAGCTGGCGTTTTATGACACCTTGACCGGATTGGCAAACCGGCGGCTGTTTATGGATCGCATCGGTACCGCCCTCAAAGAGCTTCAGCGCCATCAGCGTTGCGGCGCACTGTTATTTATTGATATCGATAACTTCAAGCAAATTAATGACACCTTGGGGCACTATGCGGGAGACCAGGTGTTACAGAGCGTTGCCCGGCGGATGGGCCAGATGCTGCGCGATACCGATACCTTGGCGCGGCTGGGCAGCGATGAATTTGCGGTATTAATTGAGGGCGTGGATAGCAATCACGCTCAAACCACCCGACTGGCGGAGCGTATCGCGCATAAGTTGCTGGCAGTGCTTAACGAACCAATCACCCTGGCTGAAGAGAGCATCACGGTGACGGGGAGTATTGGTATTGCGATTATGGCGAGCAATGAGTACGGCGTTGATGACTATCTACAGCAGGTCGATATGGCGCTCTTTCATGCCAAGAGCAACGGTCGCCATGGTATGTGCTTTTTTGACCCTTCAATGCAGGCAGCGCTACTGGCCCATGTGAGATTAGAGGCGGATCTGCGCCAGGCGCAGGCAAGTCAACAGTGGCAGCTCTATTACCAGCCCCAGGTGGATCACTACGGTACGATCACAGGTGTAGAGGCGTTGCTGCGCTGGCATCATCCTGAGCGCGGCATGGTCTCTCCAGGCGATTTCATTCCACTGTTGGAAAGCAATGAGCTGATAAACGATGTGGGCGAATGGGTATTGGAAGATGCCTGCTATCAATTGGCTCGCTGGGCGCAGCACCCGAGGCTTAGCAAATTGACCGTCTCGGTGAATATCAGTCCGCTACAGTTTCGCGATGAGCACTTTCTAGCCCGTGTAGAGGGGGTGTTTGCGCGTACCCAGGCGCCGCTTCAGCAGCTAAAGTTGGAAGTGACAGAGTCGCTGTTTGTGGAAGCGCGAGATGACGCTCGGGAGAAAATGCTCGCCCTTAAAGCGCGCGGCGTACGCTTCTCTTTGGATGATTTTGGTACCGGCTACTCGTCCCTGGCTTATTTAGCGCAATTGCCGCTGGATCAGCTAAAAATCGACCAATCCTTTGTGCAGCAGGTGCTCGAAAGCCAGGCCAACGCGGCGATTGTCGAGAGTACTATTGCTCTGGCAGAGAGCCTCAATCTAGAGGTCATTGCGGAAGGAGTAGAGACCAAAGCGCAGCAGGCGTGGCTACTGGCGCACGACTGCCACGCGTATCAAGGTTATCTGTTTGGGCGTCCGGTCACCGTAGAGGCCATTGAGAAATTGGTGACGGCGATTAATCCAGTGTCAACGAGCGGAGTAGGACCTCTATATTGATATCGAGAGCGGGGCTAGTATCGGGAAGGATAACTTCCAGCCGGGAGTCTTGACGCCACGCGCTGCTTTCAACGCTGAGCGTACCGCCGGCGCGGTTCAGGCGTTTCCAGCCGCTATCGGTATGAAACACGCCTTTAATGCGCGCCTCACTGGGTAGCTCTCCCAAACAGGCGGCCAAGTTATCCAGTTCGAAGCGCTCGCTTGGATGCCAACGTAGCCCCGTGCTGGTATAGCCCAGCGAGGTGCCGGTCTCACGCTGGGGCTGGCCGGGTGGGGGCGGAAAATCAAAAAATGACCCGGCTATGCTGGGCGCTGCCGCCAGCTGTTGATGGCTGGTGGGCATGCTGATATCGCTTGCTTCGGCGCTTCCGCTTTGGGTCAACAGCGCTATGGGTAGTTCGCCTTGCGGGGCTTCCTGAACCCATTTACGCGGAGGCCAGCGCTGCGCCACAAAGGCGTGGGCGGCGCTGAGCTGTTTGGGCGTGCTCTGGTCGAGCATGGTGAGCGCCACGGCGTCGGCCATATCGAGCTGATCACGGAAGGTGTCGTGCTGTCGCGCGCGAGCGTCATCTAATCGGCGCGGGTCAAGAGTAGCAATAATATCGCGTACTTCGACCACCTCATGAAAGGCTTCGCCGCGCAGTAGATCCAACAGACCCGCCGGGTGGCCAAGGCCTGAGGGCTCGATGATTACCCGGTCGGGCTTGCTGCGCGCGAGTAAATTCACCAGCGCCGCTTGCAGTACAAAGGCGAGCTGGCAGCACAGGCAGCCGCCGGGAAGGCCTTTCACTACCACATCGTCACGGGAGTCAAACATCGCTTGGTCGATGCCGATTTGGCCAAACTCGTTGACCAGTATGGCCCACTTTTCATCCACAGGCTTCTGCTCGATGAGGCTGTGGATAAGCGTGGTCTTACCGCTGCCGAGAAAGCCGGTAATGATATGCACCGGCACTTTTGCCAACCCTACCAACGCTTAGCCCCCCGTCATATTCATAAAGCGTACTACCTGCACATCGCCATCGGTGGTGAAGTGATGACGCTCGGGCTTAAGCGGCAGGGCGTTGATGATTGCCTCTTTCAGTGCCTGCATATTACCGGGGTGGCGGCGCAGCACGGCGCGCAGATCCACCGAGTGTTCGTTGCCTAGGCAAAGCAGCAAACGGCCTTCCACGGTCACCCGCACCCGGTTACAGGTATCGCAAAAGTTGTGGCTATGGGGGGAAATAAACCCAACACGGCTGTCGCTGTCGGCCATTTTGAAGTAGCGCGATGGGCCGGGGGTGGTTTCGGTCGTAGGGATCAGCGGATAGCGCGTTTCGATCAATTCTTGAACATCATCGCTGGAGTAGAAGGTTTCCGCCCGCGAATGGTCGGAGACATCGCCCAGCGGCATCTCTTCGATAAAACTAATATCGAGGTTTTCCTGGCGCGCAAAGGTGACCAGGTCGATCACTTCGTCGTCGTTGCGACCTTTTAAGATCACCGCGTTGAGCTTGATGCGTTTAAAGCCTGCTTCTTTAGCAGCGTGAATGCCGTCGATGACTTTGGTCAAATCGCCGGTGCGGGTGAGCTGCTTGAAGCGCTCCGCATCCAGTGAATCCAGGCTGATGTTCAGCCGCCGCAGGCCGCTGGCGTAAAGCTGCTTGGCGTGCTTGCGTAGGCTGGCACCATTGGTGGTCATGGTGAAGTCGTTAAGGCCTGGCATCGCACCGATCTCATCGACCAGTTGCTCAATGCCCCGACGCACCAGCGGCTCGCCGCCGGTAAGGCGGATTTTCTCCACCCCAAGCTCGGTAAAGGCGCGCGCCACCATGGCGATCTCTTCCAGCGTCAGTACCTGGGAGCGGGGCAGAAATGTCATCTCCTCGCTCATGCAGTACACGCAGCGGAAATCGCAGCGATCGGTGACCGAGATGCGCACGTAGCTAATGCGCCGACCAAAGTCGTCGATCAGTTGCTGGTCAGCTTCTGGCTGGACAGATCGCTGTTGATTAGCTTTTGGTTGTGCGGGTCGTTGCTCGGTCATAGCCATCCCGTTAGTGGTTGTATGCTGACTACCTCGCCCGGTTGCGCGCCTGCCTGGTCATCAGCAAGCTCAATCAAACAGTTAGCAGCCACCATCGAGGTTAAAATGCCCGAACCTTGGGCGCCGGTGCTGCGCACGAGTAACCGTCCTTCGCTATCAGTATGGTAAACGCCACGGATAAAATCAGTACGCTTCAAGCGGCTTTTTAAGGCGGTGTCGGCAATCGCATTAAGGCGTTGGGGCGGCGATACCGGCTGCCCATGAAGCCAATTCAGCAGCGGCGACACAAACTGTAGAAAGGTTACCATGACCGCCACCGGATTGCCGGGCAAGCCTACAAACGGAGTGCGTGTTGGGCCTAGCCAACCGCAGGCCATCGGGCGGCCAGGTCGCAGCGCTACCCGCCAAAAGGCCAGGCGACCTAACTGCTCCAGAGCCTCACGGGTAAAGTCAGCCTGGCCGACGGAAACGCCGCCGCTGGTAATCACCAAGTCGCTCTGTTCTGCAGCGTCTTCAAGAGCCGTTTTAATAGCGTTTAAATCGTCTGGAAGAATGCCCAGATCAATGACGTCGGCGCCGTGTTCAGCAAGCAAGCCCATAAGGGTGAAGCGATTGGCATCATAAATGCCTGCCTGGGGCAGCGGTTCGCCGGGCGCGGTCACTTCATTGCCAGTGGAAAAAATCGCTACCTTTGGGCGCTGGCTCACGCTGATCTCGGCATAACCCAGAGAGGCCAAAAGCCCCAGCGATGCGGCATTAAGCCGTGCTCCTGCAGGAAGGGCTGTGTCGCCGAGGGCAATATCCTCACCGGCCTGGCGGACATGTTGGCCGTGCTTGAGGAGCTCTGGAGACTCGATGGTCACATGCGCTGGCTTATCATCTTCTATCGGTTCGCGCAGCTGTTCACTCATTACCACTGTATCGGTGCCCGGCGGCAAGGGGGCGCCGGTGGTGATGCGCACGCAGTGACCGGCAGGTACTAATTCGCTGCGATATTGCCCGGCCAATACCTCACCGGCCAGCGGCCAGAGAGTTTGCTTGGTCCCAACCCCTTCTCTGGGCAGGGCTAGCGCTACGCCGTCCATGGCCGCGTTAGTATTTTGCGGCACGTTAATGGGAGCTTTCACGGTTGTGGTCAAACGGCGACCGTGAGCCTGCGACAGGGGGATCTGTTCGCTGCCCAGCGGGCGTTCAATCAAGGTGGCGAGCGCTTGGCGCGCTTCGTCCACGCTGAGCATCTGCTCGCCAAGATCGAAGCAGGAGAGGGTCATTTCACCTCCTTGCTCGAAGAACCCATTAGTACTTTTTCCAGATGCAGCTTCTCCTCCTCGGTATTAAGATTGGCAAACGCATCGGGACAGTCGGACATATCGACTCGGCACCAGTCGTGGCGGGCGTACCAACGGTCGATTTTACGTTCGCCCTCGGCCAGGGTGGCGGCTAAATCATCGGCCAGCGAAGTGCGCAGCAGCGCAACCACCGGATGCAGCCGTTCGCCGTCAAAGGCCACGGCGATATCATGCTGGCCAATACCTTTTATCATTCGCGCCACTAAATCGTCTGGCAGGGCGGGGGAGTCGCAGGGCGCGACCAGCAACCATGGCGTTTTTGCCGCCCGTAGGCCGCTATAGATCCCCATTAGTGGGCCTTTAAAGCCGCCTTCGGCACCGTCCATTACAAGATCAGCTATGACGCGATCTGCGAAAAAGCGGTAGGCGTCAGCATTGCGATTAGCGTTAATCAGCAGCTCGCCCACCTGGCCTTCAAGGCGCTTCACCACATGGCCGACGAGTGGCAGGCCCGCGAAAGGTTCAAGCCCTTTGTCACGGCCGCCCATTCGCCGCCCTTCGCCGCCCGCGAGAATCATGCCGGTGAGTTCGTGAGTGGGGATCATGAGCTTGCCTCTTTCGATGAACGGGCATGGGATGGCCGCGTAGGAATAGCGTCCAGGGCTAAACGGTTTTGGGTGTTGATCGCTTGGAAATGGCGTCCTTTGGCGCGGGCGATCAGCATCACGCCGAAGCGTTCGGCCAGTTCTACGCCTTTTTGGGTGACGCCCGAGCGAGAGACCAGCACGCTAATGCCCATTTGCGCCACTTTGAGTACCATCTCGGACGTCAGTCGGCCAGTGGTGTAGAAAATGTCCGCATTAGCGCTGTCGGCCTGCTGTAGCCATTGACGCCCCGCCAAGGTATCTACCGCGTTATGTCGTCCTACGTCTTCGACAAAGTCGAGCACGTCGGTTTGCTGGCACAGCGCGCAGCCGTGAACGGCGCCAGCGCTGCGGTAGGTTTCGTTGTAGGCGTTAAGGTTTTGCAGCAATTGATAGAGCGTGGATTGTGCCAGTTGAGTATTCGGCAGCGCCGTGAGCGCGGTTTGGTCGAGCAGTTTGCCAAAGACCGTGCCCTGGCCGCAGCCGGTGGTGACCGTGCGGGTGCTTAAGCGTGCTTCTAAGTCTTCGGGCAAGTGGCGTGTAATCACGACCGCCGATTCTACTTCCCAATCGACTTGCACGGCTTCTAAATCAGCCGCGGCGCTTAGCAGCCCTTGGTTGCGCAGATAGCCGACCACTAGTGCCTCCGGGTCGTCGCCCAAGGTCATTAAAGTGACAATTTCGCGCTTGTTGAGGTAGACCGTCAACGCTCTTTCAGCGGCGATCGCCTGCTGGCGTGCATCGCCATACTCGTCAACGATGCTGATCTCGGTGGTGGCCGGTAAGCGGGCTCGGCTTAACTGAAGAGCGTGCATCCGCAATCCTCGCTACTAAAATAAAATACCTGAGTAAAAAAGTCTGAGTTGACGATGATGGCGCCGGGGAGGCTTACTTGTCTACCTGTTCAACTGCTATCCGTTCAAAGTCTAGGTACTTAAGTACTTTGCCTAGATACTTCGCTAAGGGGTTTAACGCGATGTCTGATAATTTACGTTCACTGAGCATCACCCTGGTCGCCGAACCGAAGCAGGTGAAAAATTTTACGCTGACCCAGTGGCGTATTGCCGAGCTTACCTTGGGGGATCAAGGCCCTATCGTGCTCAACCTGCAACTGTCGATGACCGAGCGTGCGGCCTACCGTTTCAACCTGACGTCTACCACCCCACGGCTATTTGTGCGGGCGGGTTTTACCGGGGAAACACCCAAGCCAGACGCGATCACCGCCAGTCAGGACGTGGCGGCTGGCTGGATGGACGGCGAGCAGCAGGTGCTCGAAGCACCGATGCCCATGGCTATTCAGGTCTGGATTGAAAGCTACCTCGCACGTCACGGCGAAGCGCCGATGGAGATGCGCAAGAAAAAACGCAAAGGGGCGGGACGCGCCAAAGAGACCCCCACCAAGGAGCAGCCGCAATGAGCCGCCTAGAGCGCTGGTCGCGACTAAAACGAAATGTTCCCCAAGAGCAGGATGCGCCGCCAGCGTCACTGCCTGTTGAAGAGTCTGTTGATGAACTGGCAGCCGAGTCGAATGCTTCGCCAAATGAAGTAGAGCCGCCACACCATGACCCCGACACAACGCAGACACCGCCCGAACCGGGCAGCCTCGACCACACCTTGCCAGACCCCGAAACGCTGGAAGCGGGCAGCGACTTTAGCGCCTTTATGGTGCCAGGAGTTAGTGGAGCCCTGCGGCGGCGTGCTTTGAAACGCCTGTGGGCCACCGGTAACTACAACGTTCGCGATGGCCTAGATGACTACGATGCCGACTATAATAAGCTGTTAAAGCCCATGGGCTCTGAGCTCGCCAGTAAACTGCGCCGCTGGACGCATAAAGTGGAAGAGGCGGTTGATAAGTCGTTAGACGAAGCCGAAACCGAGTCCCAAAAAGAGCTGGCAGCCGACGAACCGACAAATGAGCAAGCGACCGCGTTAGAGGAAGAGAATCCAACGCCTTGCGCTGACAGTGACAAAATTGTAAAAAACTCCGCTAGACGACCAGTCTGATTATTTTTCTGGTCTAAGACGAAAACATGATATCGACGCTAAATTTATAAAAGTCAACGTGTTGGATGTGTTAACGGTGGGCAGCGTTGGCAGCGTTGACGGTAATCAGGTTGGCAAAATACACATTTCGCCATAGGCTGAACTTAGCTTCAACGCATTGTTATGCCACAATAGTTAAATATATAACTCAAAAATATAATAAGAATTATTCCCTGACCGTGAGAGCGCATGAACCAACGAATCCAACTGGCGTCGTTAGACGACCAGCGCAATGCCGAGGCTCGGGAGACGGTACGCCAGCGTATCTCCTGGCCCGCTAATCTAACGCCTGCCAATGTGACTTATCACAGCCGTGGTCATGCGCTGTTAATAGGTTCGGCCGACGACGTTTATCCAGCCGCTCGCGCGCTTCAAGGGCGCGGCTTGGCATCGCTTACGCTACTAGTTACTGAGTCTGATACGACCACGCTGAGAGACGATGCAGTCGATCCTGCTGGGGCTAGCGAGCCGCTGGTCTCCCAGGCGCTGTCCCAGGGGCAACTTAGCCAGCTGCGCATTAACGGCTATTTAGGCGCTTTTAGCGTCCAGCTCGACGACGCCGACTCACCGCTGGATCTCGCCCGTGCACTGATTGAGCGCGATAACTTTGACCTTATCCTCGATCTTGCCGCCACTACCCACACCCAGCGCTGGGAACTACCGCCGCCGGGTTATGTGGTAATGCAGTGGCAGGATGTCGAGCAGCGCAGCGACACTCTCGACGATTTTGTGGGGCTAGTGGGCGAATTCGACAAGCCGCGCTATTTTCAGGTCAACAGCGACTTATGTGCCCACTCCACCAGCGGCAATATTGGCTGTACCCGTTGTTTGGATGTTTGCCCGGCGGATGCTATCTCCAGCATCCAGGGGCGGATTGAATCTCACATCGAGATTGATCCCTTTCTCTGCCAAGGCGTAGGAAGTTGCACCAGCGCTTGCCCCACCGGCGCTATCGAATTTCGCCTACCGGAAACGCGCCGCCAGCAGGATACGCTCTCTGCGTGGCTGGGCGCCTACCGCGAAGCAGGTGGCCAAGCGCCGGTGCTGCGCTTTATTACCCATGATTCCCAAGATGCAGAGCGCGCAGCGGGTGTCGTCACCGCAGGCCATATCATCGATGCACCGCTAGAAGAGCTGGGTGCAGCGGGCCATGACCAGTGGCTAACCGCTCTGGCCACCGGTGCCGCCGAAGTGCGTATCCAGCTGCATCCCAATATGCCCGCCCGCTTAAGTGCCTTTTTGACCGATCAAGTCGCCCAGACGCATGCCCTGCTAGACGCCTTAGGCCATGACCGTGCTCGCGTAAAACTCATCGAGATAGCCGATGCAGCAGGCCGGGATGCGCTACCGGCGCTAACGCCGTTGACAGAGTCACCGCTTAGCCTGCCAGAGCCAGAAAAGCGTGCGCGTTTGAACCGCGTGCTGGCCAAGCTGGCTGAATTGGGTAACCCCAGCGGTGAGCGGGTTGCCATGCCGGTAGGCGCTGCCTACGGCGCCATTCAAGTCGATAGCGATGCCTGCACGCTCTGCCATGCCTGCGTCAGCAACTGCCCGACGCCGGCATTAAAATCAGGCGGCAACACGCCCGCGCTGAGCTTTCTTGAAGCGGATTGTGTGCAGTGTGATTTGTGTGAGCAGGCTTGCCCGGAAAATGCGATTACTCTGATACCCGGCTTCCTGGCATCCGATGCCCGCGAAACGCGCCACATCTGCCACGAAGAAGCCGCTTTTGAGTGCATCAACTGCGGTAAGCCGTTTGCCACCGTCAGCACGGTCGCTACTATTAAACAGAAGCTGGCTAACCACCCCTACTTTGCCGGTGAGGCGATGATCCGCCTGGAAATGTGCGAAGACTGCCGGGTAAAAGATGTCTGGAAAACCATGATTCGCGATCCCGACGCGCAACTGAAGGTATAAGCCGATGACGGATGCACTGCCCACGCTTAAAGAAGCGGATGCGCTACGCGCCGATATCTACCGGCTGTTAGCCACACTGCTGCGCCAAGCGCCGGATACTGAGTTACTCAACTGGCTGGCTGAGCTGGCTATCGAGCAGGACGGCAGCCGTCTTGCAGAGTGCTGGCAGTCGTTGGCAGTCGCTGCCGCCGATACTGAACAGGGCGGCGATGACGTTGAGCGACTTCAGCGCGCCCACTTTCGCCACTTGGTGGGTGTGATTCAAGGTGATGTAGTGCCTTATGCCTCCTGGTACCGCAACGGCGAACTGATGGAAGCGGCGCTGGTGGCACTGCGCCAGGACCTAAAAGTACTCGGCTTTGAACGCAGTGAGCATACTCGGGACCCTGAAGATCACTTGGCGGCCCTGTGTGAAGTCATGGCAATGCTGATTGACGCTGAAAGTTCAGAGCAGGGCTATTTCTTTAGCCAACATTTAGCCCCTTGGGCGGCCGGCTGTTTTGCCGACCTGGGGCAGGTAGACACCGCTTTCTATGCAGCGCTGGGGCAGTTAGGTAGCGCTTTTATGGAGAGTGAACAGGCTCGCTTGAGGGTTGATGCGGGCCATACGCCAGTGCGTATTCTTGAGCCTTAACGCAGGCTTCATAAAAGAAACAGCAAAAAAGCTAAAAACAGCATAAAAAGACCCGCACAAAAAAGCATGCAAGAGGAGAAACCCATGCAACCGTCACACAACGCTGAGCGCCGCCGGTTTATGAAAACCGTAGGGTTGGGAACCGCCGCGGCTGGCGCCGCGGCGGCAGTCGGTCATGTCACTCTGGCACAGGCTGACACTGCCCCGGTGAAAGACGAAAAACCAACGGTTAACTACCGTGAGACTGATCACGTCCGTGCTTACTACGCCTCGCTGCGTGACTGACGGCGGAATGCCAGGAGATTTGCCATGCGCTTAACTCGCAAAACAGACACCCCCAAGGCCTCCGGGCTGGGTATTTCCCGTCGCCAGTTCCTCAAACGCAGCGGTGCTGCCACCGGCGGTGTGGCCGCTGTTGGCTTTATGGGTGCGCCCATGATGCAGCGCTCGGAAGCAGCCGACAAAACCCCCGTGCTGGACTCGCCGGTCGAGACCAAACGCACCATCTGCTCCCACTGTTCGGTAGGTTGTGGCGTTTATGCCGAAGTTCAAGAGGGCATTTGGACCAAGCAAGAACCCGCTTTTGATCACCCCATCAACCGTGGTGCGCACTGCGCGAAAGGCGCTTCGTTGCGCCAGCACGGTCACTCAACGCGACGCCTCAAGTACCCGATGAAGTTAGTCGCGGGTGAGTGGGAGCGTATGAGTTGGGATGACGCCATTAACGAGATTGGCGACAAACTGCTTGAGCTGCGCGAAGAGCACGGCCCGGACAGCGTTTACTGGCTGGGCTCGGCTAAGTTCAGCAACGAGCAGGCGTATTTGATGCGCAAGCTTGCCTCGCTGTGGGGCACCAACAACACCGACCACCAGGCGCGTATTTGCCACTCCACCACCGTGGCGGGCGTGGCGAATACCTGGGGTTATGGAGCGATGACTAACTCGCTCAACGATATGCATAACAGCAAGGCGATTCTGTTCATTGGCTCTAACCCCAGTGAAGCGCACCCGGTGGCGATGCAGCACATCCTGATCGCCAAAGAGCGCAATAATTGTGACATTATTGTCGCTGACCCGCGCTTTACCCGTACCGCCGCCAAGGCCAACAAATACGTGCGTCTACGCCCCGGTTCGGACGTCGCCTACATTTGGGGCTTGTTGTGGCACATTTTTGAAAATGGCTGGGAAGACAACGAGTACATCAATCAGCGCGTTTACGGTATGGATGAAGTGCGCGCTGAAGTTGCCAACTTCCCGCCCAGCGTTGTAGAAGAAGTCACCGGCGTCCCTGAAGCCGAGATGTACGATGTCGCCAAACGCCTCTCCGACAACCGGCCTGGCTGTGTGGTCTGGTGTATGGGCGGCACCCAGCACACTACCGGCAACAATAATACCCGCGCTTACTGCATTCTTGAGCTGGCGCTGGGGAATATTGGTGTGGCGGGCGGCGGCGCTAACATCCTGCGCGGCCACGATAACGTACAGGGCGCAACTGACCTTGGCCTTGGCTGCGATTCATTGCCGGGTTACTACGGTTTGGCGGAAGGTGCCTGGCAGCACTGGGCGCAGGTGTGGAATCTCGACTACGAGTGGCTTAAAGGCCGCTATGACGATACCGAGTACGCTGATGGTAAGCCCATGTACACCAGCGGCATTACCGTGTCGCGCTGGGTCGATGGCGTGCTCGAAGAGGACGAGAACATCTCCCAGCGTACCGCGCTGAAAGCAATGTTCTACTGGGGCCATGCGGTTAACTCCCAGACCCGCGGCGTCGAGATGCAAAAAGCGATGCAGAAGCTTGAGATGATGGTCATCGTTGACCCTTATCCCACCGTTGCTGCCGTAATGCACGACCGCAGCGACGGCGTGTATCTGCTGCCAGCGGCCACCCAGTTCGAAACCACAGGCAGTGTCACCGCGACTAACCGTTCGATTCAGTGGCGTGACCGCGTGATTGAGCCGCTGTTTGAGTCCAAGCCCGACCACGAAATCATGTACCTGTTTGCTCGTAAGCTGGGCTTCGGTAATGAGCTGGTTAAGAACTATCAGATGAACGGTGATGAGCCGCTCATCGATGATATTCTGCGCGAAATCAACAGCGGTATGTGGACGGTGGGCTACACCGGGCAAAGCCCCGAGCGTCTTAAAGAACACCAGAAAAACTGGCACACCTTCAGCTTTGAGAACCTGCGCGCAGAGGGCGGTCCGGCGGATGGGGATTACTACGGCTTGCCGTGGCCCTGCTGGGGCACACCCGAGTTTAATCACCCGGGCTCGCCTAATCTTTACGACACCAGCGTGCCGGTGATGGAAGGCGGCATGGGCTTCCGTGCTCGTTTTGGTATCGAGCGTGATGGCATCAACCTTCTGGCGGAAGGTTCCGCGCCGGTGGGCGGCGATATCGACGACGGCTATCCGGAGTTCAACGACCAACTGCTTAAAGATCTGGGCTGGTGGGACGACCTGACCGCCGAAGAGAAGCAAGCGGCGGAAGGCAAAAACTGGAAAACCGACCTTTCTGGCGGTATCCAGCGTGTCACCATTGAGCATGGCTGTGCGCCCTACGGCAACGCCAAGGCACGCGCCGTGGTCTGGACTTTCCCCGACCAGGTGCCGAAGCACCGCGAGCCGCTCTACACCACGCGGCGTGATTTGGTTGAACGCTTCCCTACTTGGGACGACTTCGACTCCATCATGCGCCTGCCGACCATGTACAAAACCATTCAGGATCGCGACAACAGCGGCGAGTATCCGATGATTCTCACCTCTGGCCGAATGGTTGAGTACGAAGGCGGCGGGGAAGAGACGCGCTCCATGTCGTGGCTTGCCGAGCTGCAGCAGGAGATGTTTGTCGAGATCAACCCGGCGGACGCCAACGACCTCAGCATTAAAGATGGTGACGATGTTTGGGTTGAAGGGGCAGAAGGGGGCCGTGTGAAGGTCAAAGCCATGATCACTCCTCGCGTCGATCGTAACGTGGCGTTTATGCCGTTCCACTTTGGCGGCATGTTCCAGGGCGAGAGCCTGCGCGACCGTTACCCGGATGGGTCGGACCCGTACATCATTGGTGAAGCGGCCAATACCGCCACCACGTATGGCTACGACCCGGTGACACTGATGCAAGAGACCAAGTGCACCATTTGCCGCATTGAGCGGGCTTAAGCCCCGACCGACCTGACAGCACTACGGTGCGGGAGCCATCCCGCACCGGTATGAGGAGAACACCATGGCTCAAATGAAATTTATGTGTGACGCCGAACGCTGCATCGAGTGCAACGGCTGCGTCACCGCCTGTAAAAATGCCAACGATGTCGAGTGGGGCATTCAGCGCCGCCGCGTGGTTACGCTTAACGACGGTGAAGCGGATGAAATGTCCATCTCCGTCGCTTGCATGCACTGTGACGATGCCCCTTGCATGGCGGTATGCCCCACCGACTGCTTCTACAAAACTGATGACGGGATCGTGCTGCACGACAAAGACCTGTGTATCGGCTGTGGCTACTGCCTATACGCCTGCCCGTTTGGCGCCCCGCAGTTTCCCCAGCAGGATGCCTTTGGTGAGCGCGGCAAGATGGACAAATGCACCTTTTGCGCGGGCGGCCCGGCCGAAAGCAAAGAAGAGGAGTACGAGAAGTACGGCTCCAACCGCATTGCCGAAGGTAAGCTGCCGCTGTGTGCGGAGATGTGCTCCACCAAAGCGCTGCTTGCCGGTGATGCCCAAGACGTTGCCGATATCTTCCGTCAGCGCGTTGTACATCGCGGCCACAAAGATGGCGCCTGGTCTAATAACCCCCAGGCCAGTGCCGACAACCTAGCCTATGATGCTGCCCATAAAGGGTAAGGAGGCGTGTCATGAACCTGTTGACTGCACAGGCACCCGGTGGGGTGCCGCGCTCAGGTAAAGGGCTCGCCCTGGGCATTTGGCGCTTTATGTTGGTGGCGCTTGCTTTGGTGCTAAGCCTCGGCTTCACGCAAGTGGCGGTGGCCCAAGCAGATCCCGATCGCGAAATGACCACTGCCGCTCCTGGCATTACCGCCGACCAGTGGCGTCAGGTACGTAGTGGAGAAACCGGGGCTAACTACCGTGATTCACGTGCTGACAGTAACTACAACCTGATCAATTCAAGCGGTGAAACCTGGCGGCAAATTCGTAACCGCTGGGTATCGCCGTTTGGTTTGATTGCGGTATTTGGCATGGCGGCGCTGATCACGCTGTTCTACTTAATTGTTGGGCGTAAGGAGCTTGAGGCGCCGCGCACGGGCCGCCTGCTCTTGCGGTGGACGCTGATGAAGCGCGCGCTGCACTGGACGGTAGCAACGCTGTTTATCATTCTGGCGCTGACTGGAATGACGCTGCTATTTGGCAAGTTTGTATTCCGTCCACTGTTTGGCGATGGGATTTGGGCGTGGATGATTGCGGCCACGAAAGTGCTGCACAACTACCTAGGGCCGATCTTTGGCATTTTGCTCGTCATTCTGCTGGTCAGCTTGATCAAACAAAACATCCCCAAAAAGCACGACTGGGTATGGTTCAAGAAGGGCGGCGGTATGATTGGCAAAAAGCATGTTGATGCAGGCTTTGCCAACGGTGGGGAGAAGGCTTGGTATTGGCTTTTGGCGACGGTCGGTATTCTCGTCATTGCCAGTGGCTTCGTGCTCGACTTCCCCAACTTCAACCAAAGCCGTGACACCATGCAGTGGGCCCATATTATCCACGCATTGGGTGCCTTGGGGCTTACGGCGGTTTCCCTCGGGCATATCTATATCGGCACGCTGGGTACCGAAGGCGCGCTAGAGGGTATGACCACGGGCTACGTGGATGAGACTTGGGCCAAAGAGCACCACAATTTGTGGTACGACGAGGTCAAAGATCAAACGCTATCGGAAGAAGAGGTGGCGGCTCGCAAGTCATCTGGTGGCAGCGGTGAACCGTCGGCGACGCGAACCAGTTGATGATCACATCATGGTAGCTAAGACACCGCCTTCCGGCGGTGTCTTTTGTTATGCTTGAACACAAGTCATATTTATTAGAGGAACGGTTATGTCAGCGTTTGATGAGTTAAACCCAAACACGCGCACCGAGCTTGAAGCCGCCGCGTTTCGGCGCTTGCTACAGCATCTGGACGATAACAAAGATGTTCAGAATATCGACCTGATGATCCTGGCGGACTTTTGCCGCAACTGCTTATCGAAATGGCTGGTTAGCGCCGCTGAAGCGCGGGATGAAAGCCTCAATTACGACGAGGCCCGTGAGTACGTATACGGTATGCCCTATAGCGAGTGGAAAGAGCTTTACCAGCCGCCTGCCACGCCGGAACAGATGGCAGCATGGGAAGCGCACCACGCCAAAAAGAAAGCAGCCAAACAAGGGTGACGTCGATGAGTGAGCCAATGGAGCCCCTCAATATAGCCGTACTCACTGTCTCCGATACTCGCACAGAAGAGACGGATCGCAGTGGCCAAGCCCTGGTCGAGCGTTTAACCAAGGCGGGCCACACGTTGGCTGAAAAGCGCATCGTACCAGACGATGTCTACCGTATTCGTGCGGTAGTAGCGAACTGGATAGCCGAGGCAGATGTACAGGTGGTGATCACCACCGGTGGCACCGGCTTTACTGGCCGAGACTCCACGCCTGAAGCTATCTCCGTGCTGTTGGATAAGCGCATTGAAGGCTTTGGCGAACGCTTTCGTCAGCTAAGCGGTGACGAGATTGGCAGCTCCACTATACAAAGCCGTTGCCTCGGTGGTTTAGCCAACGCCACGGTGGTGTTCTGCCTACCGGGCTCGACCGGCGCCTGCCGCACCGGTTGGGACGGCATTCTGGCCGAGCAGTTGGATAGCCGCCACAAACCCTGCAACTTCGCCAACCTGGTCATCCCAGGTCGAGGTCAGCATGGCTGATTTACAGCCGATATCAGCCGCGCTTGAGGCGTTACTGGCAGACGTTAGTGCACTCGATGCAGAGAGCGTTCCGCTCGAAGCCGCCGGTGGACGTGTATTAGCCGCCGCCGTCACCGCCCAGTTGGATGTGCCACCCTTCGATAACAGCGCGATGGATGGCTTCGCCTTGAGTGCCGCTGATGCGGGGCAGTGGCTGCCGGTAAGTCAACGCATTGCCGCCGGCACGCAGGCTAAAGCACTTGTCCCCGGTAGCTGTGCGCGTATTTTTACCGGCGGTGAGATTCCTCCTGGGGCTGACTGCGTGGTGATGCAGGAGCGCGTTGAAGTTGACGGTGAACGTGCGCTGATACCTGCCGATATCCCAGCGGGTGATAATGTTCGCCGCCAAGGGTGCGACGTGCGTCAGGGCAGCGTACTGTTAAATACCGGTGAGCGGCTTGAAGCAGCGGCCCTTGGCCACTTGGCAGGCCAGGGCATTACCCAGGTCAGTGTACGTCGTCGGCCTCGGGTGGCGCTGCTCTCGACGGGCGATGAGATCATTGACCCAGGCACCCCGCTCAAGCCGGGTCAGCTCTACAACTCGAACCGGCCGATGCTTAGGCGCCTGTTAGAGAACTTTGGCGCCGAGTTGGTGAGCACCGTTAGCGTGCCAGATGACTACGCCCGCACCGTGGCACTGTTAACGGCTGCCGCTGCTGAAGCAGACCTTGTGGTCACCACTGGCGGCGTGAGCGTCGGCGAAGAGGATCACGTCAAAGCCGCGCTGGAAGCAATTGGCCAGCTCGATATGTGGAAGCTGGCGATTCGCCCCGGTAAGCCGTTAGCGCTCGGCCGCTTGCCGCGGGATAACGGCAGTCAGGCGCGGTTTGTTGGCCTGCCGGGGAACCCGGTATCGGGATTTGTCGGCGCCTGGCTGTTTTTACGCCCCCTGTTGGGCGCAATGTTGGGCTGTCCGGCGCTAAAAACGCTGCCAGCAGTGACCGCGAAAGCTGGGTTTGCTACCTCCACCGGCCCACGCGAACACTATATGCGCGTGACATTAGAGTTCACTCCCGGCGGGGTGACAGCGACGGCCTTTGATGATCAGAATTCCGGCGTGCTTTCGTCGTGTATCAACGCCGACGCCTTTGCGGTGATTCCGGCCAATAGCGACATAGCCGAGGGCGATGCCATCAGCTGTTTGTGGCTGGCGGGCTAAGAGCAGGGGCTTTAGAAAGTTAAGGACTAAGCTTGCGGGCATCCAGTAGCAGCACCAACTGCCGCTGGTCGAAGGTGCAACCGCATAGCGCCGTTGAAAACCGGCGCGAAAGCAGCAGTTTAGGCAGTGGGTAAAGCGAGTTGGCTGGCAGTTGCTGAAGCGTAATGTCACCGCTTACGCCCAGTTGCCAAGTGCTGTTGTTCTCACTATTGGTTGTTGGAGCGGCGCGCAGGGTGAGCCAACGGGTAGGTGGGGCATGGTCGCCCTCGTCGTCTAGCAACGATTGAGCATTGGCTGTGTGCGATGACGTAGGTTGATCGGTCATGGCGAGCACATGGCATGCTTCCAGGGCAGCACGATAAGGCCCTACGCGAAACAGCACCAGGGCAACCTGGGCCTGGTCATGCTGGTCTAGCTGCTCGGGCACCTTAACCCAACCCCTGCTGGTAGGCGTCGAACAGCGCCTCGGGGTCAAGCAGGGCAAGCGCTTGGCACTCATCTATCTGCCACAATGCGCTAACATAAGGGCGCAATGTGCCGGGAAGCGTTTCTGGCGGAGCTTGCAGCATGCTTTGGGTGACCTCGCACACATCGTCAAGCTGCTCAATACGCACGCCACTCGTCACCCCCGCTGCGCGGACTAGTAAAATCATCCCCTTAGAGGTGCCTTCCGGTGTGGGTAAACCGAGTAGCTGATGCAGGCTAATGACGGACTCGATTTTGCCGCGTAGGTGCAGTACGCCTTCGGTAGAGGCGGGCAGCCCCGGTACGTAATAGACAGGCTGGTCGCTGGCTAAAATTTCGCTCACCGCGCTACCGGGCAGTGCAAACCGCTGGCCATCGAGACGAAAGAGCACTAGCTGCTGGGTGGGCTCATCAACATCCACTACCGTTTCACTATCGCTGTGTGCCGCTAACGCCTCGTCCAAGCTCAAAGTGGCCGACGACTGGTCATTCGCCTCGCCGTCGCGGGGATGTTCAGCGGTCATCGGTTAGCTCCGTCGCTAGCACTACTTGGTTGCGGCCTTGGTGCTTGGCACGGTAGAGCGCTTGGTCGGCGCTTAAGCGCATGGACTCGGTAGAGGGCTGCGCGGGGAAACTGCTTATCCCCACGCTGAAGGTGCAGCGAAAGCGAACGTCACCGGCGTGAAAATCGACCAGTGCAAAATCCTCGCGCAGGCTGTCGATTAATGTGGCGGCTTTTTCTGCCGTTATGCCTTTCAGCAGCACGACAAACTCTTCACCGCCGTAGCGGCCGATAATGTCGGATAGCCGCAGGCGGGTTTTCAAAAGCCTCGCCAAGGTGATGATCACCTGGTCGCCCGCCAAGTGGCCGTGGGTATCGTTAACATGTTTAAAGTGATCGATATCGATCATCGCCATGGCGTGCTGGCTATCTTCGCGATGGGCTTGGGCGAGGGTTTTATTGATCAGCTCGGTGGTGGTGCTGTGGTTATACAGCCCGGTCATGCTGTCGCGGGTCATTAATGAGCGCAGCAGGCGTAGGCGTTCTGCGCGCAGCCGCACAGCAGAGACTAGCTCTTCGGGCTGTACGGGTTTGGTAAGAAAGGCTTCAACCCCCGCGGACATGGCGGAAATCTGCTTTTGGCTGTCGGTTTCGCTGGAGAGATAGATAATCGGTAGCCCCAGATATTCCGGCTGCTGACGAATAATCGTCGCCAGTTCCTCACCCGAACACACCGGCATATACACATCGACTAGCAATAAATCAGGGCTAAAGCGCTCCATGGCATTAAGCGCATCGGCGGGATGGTGCACCTGATGAGCACTCATACCGCCCTCTTCAAGCAGCAAAGCGTGGTAGGCAGCTGCTTCGGGCTCATCATCCACCACTAGCACTTTCAACGGCTCCTCCGCCGCCGGCGCGGTGAGTTCATCCACTGCCAACATAAGATCCAGTGGCTTTACCGGCTTGGTAAAGTAGCCGCCGCACCCTGCACGAACCGCACTCAGCCGCGAGTGAAAGTCACTGTGGGCCGACAGTACGATGGCGGGTAGCGGCTGGCCGGTTAGTTTGTTCAGGCTGGTTAGGGTTTCAGTTCCTGCCGTCTGGCCCTGGGGGAACTGCACGTCCATGATCACCGCGTCAGGGCGACGCGTGAGCACGGCGTTAAAGAACTTCTCCGTGTCGATAAAATGCACAACTTCATGACCGAAGCAGCGCAAGTGATGGATCAATTGATCGACCTGCTCTGGCTCATCGTCGCACAGGTAAATTAACCGCTGGCGCTTATTGCGCAGCGGTTCAACCGGGCTGGTAAGCTCGAAGCTGTGTACGGCCGCCAGTGCTTGCTGTTGACCGTGACGTGAGCGCAGGTGCTGCTGTTCCCGCTGCAACTGGAGTAGCAGTTGGTCGATATATGTGTCGATATCGACACGGGCGGGAGAGGTAGTGAGCGCCGCCTCCGCCTGGTCTGCCAGCATAGCGAGTCGTTCAAAGCCCAGCGATCTCCCGGTGCCTTTCAAGCTGTGAAAGAAACGGTGCAGCTCTGGCGCGAGCCGCGTCTGCTCTTCCGCCGACGTGCGGCTCTGCTGCCACTGCTCGGCGGTTTGCGCCAAGCGGTAGGGCAGTTGCTCAATAAATCGCTCACGCAGCTGGCTTAGCTTATCGTGCAGCGAAGGGGCGGGCTTAGACATCAAACTACCTACGTAAGTGATCGAAAGCGGCGGTCCATTCCGTCAATTGTCCATTCCATCGTATTAAGCGTTGTTAGCTGTCGAGAGCCTTTTTCACGGCAGCTTCCAGGTTCCAGGCCAGCTCGGCATCTTTACACAAACAGGCGGCAAGGCCCGGTGTCTGCCGTAGGGCTGCATCCGGGGTGTCGCCGGTGAGTAAAATAAATGGCAGGTGATTATCTTGCTCGCGCAGCATCGCCAACAGCGCTAATCCACTGACAAGGGGCATGTGCATATCGCTGACGATCAGTTTGATATCGCTATGAGTGTCTAACTGCTCGACGGCTTCCATCGCGTCATTGGCCAGCAGAGGCTCATGACCCTGAGACTCAAGCAGTGCCGCCGTCATTTCCCCGGCAAGCGGATCGTCGTCTACGACCAGGATATGCATTCCATGACCTCATGATTGTTGTGTCATTAACGGTTGTGTTCATAACGCTTCTCGTTAGCCCAGCAGGGCCTTGAGCGTCTCTACTAAATTGTTTTGATCAAAACTGCCCTTGACGATATAGGCGTCGGCCCCGACCTCCATACCACGTCGCCGATCAGTCTCTTTTTCCCGCGAGGTGATAATAATAATCGGCCGATAACGATAAACCTCATTTTCGCGCAGTCGGGCAGTCAGCGCAAAACCATCCATTACCGGCATCTCGACGTCGGTAAGTACCGCATCAAACGGTTCCGCCAGTGCTTTGGCTAAGCCGTCACGACCATTTTCGGCCAGCGTGACGTGGTAGCCCCATGCTTCAAGTACATCTTTTTCAATTTCACGGGTATTCAGTGAGTCATCGACCACCAAAATGCGTTTCGCGAGAGTGGGAGACGCCCGCTCATGGCTAGGACGCGAAGCATTGTGCCGGGTGGCTTCCAGTAACGCGGGCACATGTAACAGGCTTACCAGCGCATTGCGGCCCATGGAAACCATGCCCGAGACCAAGGGTAAATAACGTAAATGTACGGGCAGTGGCTTGATCACCATATCGCGTTCATCAATCAGTGAATCGATAATCAAGGCGAGTTTCTGGTGCCGTTGGTGGACGACCAGCAGTAGGGTGTTATCAGTGGCGGTAGTCGTCGTAGGTAGCTCAAGCAGTTGGGCAAGCGATACCACCGGCACGAATTCATTGCGTAAAATCAGCGTGCGCTGTCCGGCGGCATCAATGAATGATTGTGATGAGCACTCTACCAATTCTGATACGTAAGGCGCGGTGACGCCTAGGTTGACACCGCCGACGCTGACCAGCAGTACCCGCATCATCGCCAGCGAGAGCGGCAGACGCAGGGTAAAGCGCGTGCCGCTGCCGCGTTCGCTGGCAAGCTGCAAGTCGCCATTGAGCTCGTCCACCACGGTGCGTTTGACCACATCCATACCCACGCCGCGCCCAGAAAAGTCGGTAATCATGCTTTTGGTAGAGAAACCAGGTAGAAAAATAAGCTCCAATGTCTCCTGTTCGCTCAGCGCATTCAGCTGCTCTTCGCTGATCAGCTGTTTGGCGAGCGCTTTCTGGCGCACCGCGTCCAGTGCGATCCCCGCGCCATCGTCACGCATCTCAACCACCACCCAGTCAGCGTCTTGCCAGGCTTCGATAATCAGCTGCCCGCGGGAAGGTTTGCCCGCTGCCTGGCGTTCGGCAGGCAGCTCTAAGCCGTGATCCAAGGCGTTACGCAGCAGGTGAATGAGTGGGTCTGACAGGCGATCAATCATCTGGCGATCAAGTTCGATTTCGCTACCCCGCACGCGGCAGTCGACCTGTTTGCCGAGTGACTGGGCCAGCTCTCTGGACATATGCGCAAGCGGGTCAAACACCACACTTAGCGGCAGCATGCGCATTTGCAGTGCCCGGTCGTGTAGGTCGCTCATCAACGACTCATGGCTTAACACGCTATCTTTCAGCTCACGGTGAAAGGCGTGAAAGGGCCCCTGCTGCTCGGCAGTGAGCGTGGTACTTAGCTCACGGGCTTGGTCCACTAACCCATGTAAGTGGTGGTGGCCGGAGAGCACTTCACCCATCAAACGGATAACATCGTCTAGCCGATCCAAGCGAACCCGCACGGTGTCACTAAGACGTAGTTCGTTCTCGGTCACCAGCGTAGCGGAGGAGGGAGGTGTTGATGAGGACGAAGGTATCGTAGGCGTGGGCGTATCGGGGTTGCTGGGCTGGGTTGGGGTATGACCGTGAGCAGCATTTTCAAGGGCGCTACACAACGCCTCATCAGCTGCGGGTAAGTCGTCGCCTGTCGCCCCGTCGGCTAGCCGACTGACCAAGTCAGAAAGCCCGTCAACCGCCTGGCTGAGCAAGCTGATAACCGTTGGTGTTGCGGTTAGGGTGCCCTCGCGCAGCGCGCTAAGCAGCTCTTCAGTGCTATGGGCTAGCGCCGTAATCGGCACCAGTTTCAGCATTCGCGACGAACCTTTCAGCGTATGCGCTGCGCGGAACAGCTCGTTGATCTGTTCGCGATCAGCGCGGCCTTGCTCCAATGCGCTGATCCCTTCGCGCAGGCGGGGCAGGTGGTCGGCTGCCTCTTCCACAAAGCGCTGTATAAAGCGGCGAATATCCAGCGCCATATTAACCCACTCCCTGTGTGGTACTGGTCGATGCCAGTGTGGTTTTGGCCGCTTTTAGATAACGTTCGGCTAGAAAGCGCGCATCGCCTGGCGGTAACGGCGGGGCGATAGTGTCTAGCCCACCATTCGAGGTGGGCTCGGTGGTCAGCAAACGCACCACCGCAGCATAGCGCTGTTTGCGCTGTAATGGCTCGTCGGTCAGTTCACCCTGGCGATAAAGTTCAGCTAAATAGAAGTGTGCGGGCCAACACTCCGGCGCAACGTAAATAGCCCGCTTAAAATAGTCGTAGGCCTGTTTGGGCTGCTGCTGCCAACGGGCGACTAGCCCGGCCAGTACCAGCGCATCGATCAACCACGGCTGCTGCTTAAGCAGCGCCTCTAGCAGTGCAGCGGCGTCGTTAAAGGCGTTTTGATCGAGCAACTGATGGGCGGTGTGCAGTTGGTGGGTAATGCTGTCCGATCTTTCATTTACCGCTGCGGGCTCAAATTGTGCTTCAGGCGCTAAATCAGCGCTGCTGGCTAGCGCTAGCTGTTTATGTGCGCTCTCACCGACGTGAATACTCTCATCAGCTTTGGTGTCCATCGTGGGCAAGGGAGGCTGAAGGGGAGGCGCTTGCACTGCCTCGGGTTGCTCTGCATGGCGAAAGTAAAATACGCCCTGTGCTTCGACCAGTTCGAACACGCCGAGATCGTTACCCAGGGTTTCGGTGACGCCGCAGAGTAAAATGCCGTTCGGGGCCAGCAACTGGCCAAGCTGCTGATGAATACGCCGCCGCGTCTGCTGGTCAAAGTAGATCGACACATTGCGAAACAGAATTACATCAAAGGGGCCGCCTGCACTGCTCTCATCGGCGTCTAATAGATTAAATGGGCGAAAGGTTACCCACTGACGCAGAGATTCGCGAAGCTTGTAGCGACCCTGGTAGGGGCTAAAGTAACGCGCTTTAAAGTCGGGAGAGAGCGCGCGAAACGCCATCCCTCCATACACCGCTTGGCGTGCCTTGGTAAGGACTTGGTGATCCAGGTCGCCGCCGGTGAGGGTAAACAACGCTTTGGCCCGCTCGCCAAAGTGCTCAAACAGCATCATCGCCACGCTATAGGGCTCTTCGCCGGATGAGCAGCCTGCGCTGAAGATAGAGAGCGGCGGTTGCTCTGCCGCTAAGCGCTCGGGCAAGTAGGTGCTGACCAACCAGTTCAGCGCGTCCGGCTCGCGACAAAAATAGGTTTCATTGACCGTTAGCTGGCTGACAAATTGATCGAATAGCGTCGGGTCGCGGCGTAATTGCCTCAGGAGCTGGGTGGTGTCGGTTAGCCCCGTGGAGGCTTGTAAGCTGGCCACCGCCCGGAATAGCCGGGCTTCGGCTAAGCCCTCAAGGTATAAACCACAACGCTGATGCACCAGGGCTTTAAAGGGAGCAAACGCGCTCATGCCAGAGGCTCCGGCCGGCTATTTGAGTAGCCACGCACATCGCGTAGCAGTCGATCAGGAAGGCTATCAAGCGGTAATACATACTGTATGACGCCCGCTTTAACGGCTTCCAGATTCATGCCGTAAATTACCGAGCTGGCTTCATCTTGCGCGAAAGTAATCCCGCCTGCCTGATAAATAGCCCGCATGCCATTAACGCCATCGCGGCCCATACCGGTCAAAATAATACCAATCGCATCGCTGCCATAGACCTCCGCGACACTCTGCAACAGTACATCGCAGCTGGGGTGGTAGAGAAATGTCTCGGGGCTGGATTGCAGCTGAAAGCGGTGGCGTGGGGTCACACATAAATTACGCTCGGAAGGTGACAAATAGATATGTCCAGGGCGTAGCTGCTCACCCTCTTGGCCAACACTCACCGGCATGGCACACAGCGATGCCATCCATTGCGCCATGCCATCGATAAACCCATGACTGATGTGCTGGGCGATCACAATAGGCGCTGGAAACTCGGCGGGTAGTGTTCGCAGCAGGCGCACTAAGGCTTGAGGCCCACCGGTTGAACATGCGATCGCGACCACGTGTTGGAAATCCCGCGGCACCCCTCCTGGGGTGGCTGCCAGGGTGGGCAGGGTGAGGAGGGGCGCAGGCGTTGTAGCGCGCCGCCGCAGGCGAGTGATCACCGCAACGCCGGCGAGCAGGCGCACTCGCTCCAAAAGGCGCTCCGCGTCGGCCCCTTCCAGTGTGGGTTTAGGCATCACTTCCAGCGCGCCCACCTCAAGGGCTTGATAGGCCGTTTGCGCATCGGAGCGGTCGCTAATCACCAGGATGGGTACGCCTTTGCTGTACATGATCTCTTCAATAGCGCTTAGGCCGTCCATCACCGGCATGTTGAGATCCATGGTGATCAGCTGTGGCGCAAGACGTTTGGCCAGTTCCACCGCTTCGCGGCCGTTAGTGGCTTCACCCACGATCTCAATATCATCGTCTCGGCTGAGGATATCGCGTAGCACGTCGCGGGCTACTTGGCTGTCGTCGGCAATGACTACCCGAATTACACTCATCCGGTATCCTTATCAGCGGTCTTTATTTGTTAGGGTGAACTCCTGCACCAGCGCGTTAAGCTCAGCCGACATATGGATCATGTCCTGGCTGATATCGGTAATGCTGCGCACCGAGTGCGCGTTGCGTGAACTGGCCGTATCGATATCGCGCAGCGCCATCACCACCTGGCTACTGGCGGTTTTTTGCTGCTGAGTAGACAGAGATATCTGTTGGGCCGCGCTGCTGGTTTGACTCGCCGCCTTAAGCAGCGCCTCGAGATCCTGGGCGGTGCTCATGCTTGCTTCAACGCCCTGCTCGATTGAGGTGGCGCCTTTTTCAGAGGCCACCACCAGGCGATTAATCGCCGTCTGAATATCATCGGTATGCGCTTCGATCTCTTGGGTAGAGTCGGTCACGCTGTCTGCCAAGCGGCGTATTTCGCTGGCAACGACCGAAAAGCGTCGCCCCGACTCCCCTGCGCTCGAGGCTTCCAAGGCAGCATTAAAGGCGATCAGTTTGGTCTGGGCGGCCAGGGTGTTGATCAACTCCATGACCTTGTTGATCTGTTTGGATTTCGCCCCCAGCGTCATGATCTCGGTGAGGCTCTGCTCGCTGTCGCTGCGAATATCTTGCATTTTCGACTGTAACAGCTGCATGGCCGAACTGCCTTTACGGCTGCGTTCCAGGGTCTGATTGGCAACGTCGACCACCGATTGGGAGTGGTCGGCAATTTGGGTTGATGAGGTAGAGAGTTCTTCCATGGTGGAGGTGATTTCAGCCACCGAAGAGGCCATCTCCTCGACCGCTGCGGCCATGGTTTGGCTCGCCTCATGGTCAATATCACTGCCGTGCACTCCGGAAAGCCCGGCCGTTTTCGCGAGCCGGTCGGCGACTTGGGTTAGCGCCTGAGCGTTCTTGGACACCGCTGCGATAGCGCGGGAAAGGCGCTCAAGGAGCTCGTTGGTTTGATCAGCTAAGTCGCCAAGCTCGGCTTTGTCGTCGGTGCTGACCCGCCGCGAAAGATCCAGGCTGAGGGTGATATCTTTCAACTGGCGCTGGAAATCAACCAGCGGGCGGATGAGGCTGCCAGTCAGCGGGTAGAGCACCAGTAACCCGACGAGCAAAATGAGCAGGCCTATACCGCTGGACTCCAGAAAGCGCTCACGGGTGGACGCCAGGTACGCCTCTTTATCGACTTCCACCATCAGGTAGCGCTGCAGTTCGGGTAGCCAGCGTGTGTTAATCAGGAAAGTTTGGCCGTCGCGCTCAATCTCTTGTATCTGGAGCCGTTCATCACGCAGCAGACGCTGGGACGTTTCCTCTGCTAAGGACTCCACCGCTGTCTCGCTAATAGGTGCTGTTTCATCACTACGAATATTTTCACCACTGCGAACGAGCAGCTCACCTTCGGCGCTGAGCAGCGAAGCGTGGCCGGTGTCACCTAAGCGGAAGTCATCAATCAAGCTGGCCATTTGGGAGAGATCAAGCCCCGCGCCGGCCACCACCAGCGGTCGACCGTTGGTGGCATTTACCGCGCTGCGATAATTGACGTACACAAAGGCATCATCGGGTGAAAAGGCGTCGCTATCTAAATTCAGCTCGTAAGTGTTATCGCTTTCAGTAAAACGGTAGTACCAATCGTCTTCGCTACCGGGGGGCTGGATAACACGCTGCAGAAATTCGCCATCGCGCAGTTGGAAATAGTAGCCCCGCCCCTGGTATTGAGCGGCGATAAACACCAGTTCGGTGTCTAACTGCTCCATAAGGCGCTCAAGGTAGAGGGTAATCTCGTTTTGTCGCTCTTCAGGCAAACCGTCGCGCACCCACTGCTCAATAAAGTAGCTATTGGCCAGGCTTTCGGAAATGGCTAGATCCTGGCTAAGGTTAAGGTTCACATGCGCTGCTAACCCTTCAACCTGTGCCGGTAGCTCTTGATTAAGCAGGTTGTTCAGCCGCGCTTGGCTGTGGGTACGCGCTTGAAGATAGAGCGCCAGGAGCATTGCGAGCGCTAAGACCGTCCCAAAGGAGAGAAATAGCCGAAGCCGTAAAGGTAGGGATTTCCAGCGCGCCATCATGTTCGCCGTTGCTCCAAAGTAAACGGTGGCCCTGAAGATGCAACGACATTTAGGCTTTCAAACCCTAGTGACAATGCGGTTGGGTAATATTCAGGATAAAAAAAGTGAAGGGGGCGATGCCCCCTGCTCACGAAAGTAATGCTTAAAGTAGTACGGGTGATTTCAGCTTTTTTAGGGAGCAATGTCCAGCGATAATAAGCGGAGTTTGGTACGTCTGTTTAGACGATCGCGTGGGGCACAAAGCAGGAAGAGTCTTTGGTGATACGGCCAACGTCTTCGCGAATGCCCATACCGCAAGCGCGGTCACCCACCACCCAACTGCCAATTAAGGCGTGATTGTTACCAAAGCGCGGCATGGGATGATACGCCTGACGGATCCATGGGCTGTCGGTATAGGGCCCATCAACTGCTTCTCGTTGCCCTGCGGGGGTGATCAGTTCAATGTTACTGCCTTCCCGGGAAAAAAAAGGTTTGCGCACCCATCCTGCTGGCAGCGGCGGGCTATTGGCATCCTCGAAAAACGCCGGCAGTAGATTGGGGTGGCCCTCAAAATGCTCCCATAGCAGGGGTAGAATACCCTTGTTAGAAAGAATCGCTTTCCAGGGCGGCTCAAACCAGTGGGTGTTTAACTGAGGGATATACTCGCCAAACGCATCGTCGGCCATCTCCTCCCAAGGGTAGAGTTTGAACAGCGCGTGGATGGGCTGGTTCTCCAAGTCAACAAAGTGCTCAGCTCCGGGGCGCAGGCCAATATCTTCAGTGTAGATAAACGGCGCGTTCAGGCCGGCCTGTACTGCGACATCCTGTAAGTAGTGCACGGTGGCACGCTCTTCGGGGTTATCTTTGATGCAGGAGAAGTAGAGCGTGCGCGCTTCTATGCGGTCGCCAAGGTGCGCCATGGCATTGAGCAGGCGCTCTTGAATCGAGTTGTACTGATCCGCATGGCGGGGCAGGATGCCTTGCTGGATGGCTTGCTCAAGCCACACCCACTGAAAAAAGCCCGCTTCGTAGAGCGAGGTAGGGGTGTCGTAGTTGAGCTCCAGCAGTTTCGCCGGTCCATCGCCGGAATAGGCAAAATCCATTCGTCCGTAGAGGTGCGGCTGACCCGACTTCCACGAGTTATGGATGCTGTCCCACATATGCTCGGGCAGCGCCAAGCGCTGCATAAGTGCATTGGAGTGGCAGACCTTATCCACCAGCTCCATGCACATCTCATGCACCGCCTCGGTAGGCTCTTCAATGTCACGCTCTACCTGCTCTAGGGTGAACTGGTAGTAGGCGTCCTCTTTCCAGTAAGGCTCCCCGTCGATGGTATGAAAATGAAAGCCCAGCTCGTGGGCAAGGGCTTTCCAGTTGCTTCGTTCAGGGATATCGATTCGCAGCATAGTAATGTTTGCCTAGGGGTTAGGAGCCCCAACCGCCGCGGGCAGAAGAGCGCGAGCCAAAGCCGCGGCGCTGAGAGGTCGCCACTGAGCTGCGCATTGCATCATTACGCTGGGTAACGCGCTGGGTCGCCTGATTGGTCGCGGTGTTCCAGTTGCCCTGGTTTTGACGATTGCGGTACACCGGCTCTTGGTAAACCCGCTCGAAGGAGCGTCCACGGTTAGTGTTGGACATCATGCTGCCGACCATATAGCCCATCATGGCGGGCATAAACCAGCTACCACCGGTGCTACCCGTCGCCGCTTGTGACTGCTCTTCGGTTGGCGCGGTACAAGCGCCTTCACCATTCTCAGCTTCGCACTCTTCCAGGGTGCTATAGCGCGGCACCGCTTCCAGGGACGCTTCGTAGGCATCTTCACAGGCGCTACGGGTATAGACATTTTCAGCGACGCAGGCTTCAACGCTTTCAAAGCTGCGCGGCTCGTCAAATTCGATCTCGGTGATTTGCTCTTCCTGGGGCGGTTGGCCACAGGCAGTAAGACCAAAGGCACTAGCGCCCATCACCGCTAATGACAAGCGCCCGCTGCGCTTGCGGCGTGGCAAATGAGGGGTGTGATCGTGTTTAGACATGCAGGCTCTCCTTTACCACGTCATCGAAGCGGCGTTGAGTAAGCCGACTGCCACGGCCACGCTGGCCATCAAAATGCCGTAGGCCTGGTGGCCTTCGGTAATGTGCTGCGACAGGCTTTCACCCTGTTTACGTAGAAACAGCTTAACCGCGAAGAAGGTAGCCAACTGAACGATAAAGGCGACGACGCCCCAGAGCACAAAATCGATAAAGCTGATCGAGTGTGCCATCGCGCTATATAGCGGAATGGTAAAGCCTAAAATGGAGCCGCCGTAGGCAGAAGCGGCGGCGGCGTTACCTTCGCGAATCAACGTCCATTCGTGGTGCGGGGTAATCCGGCTGTAGCAGTACATAAAGGCGGCGAGCAGTAAAATCGCCGTGACTAGATAGGCGATAAATGATGGCAAGCCGTACAGGTAGTTCACCATGGTGGCGGTTTCCTTTTGTAGTAGGTAAAACGTATTTTAAAAAACGGCGGTAATGATTACATAGCGTCGATATCGACGGAGGCCACATCTACCCCCACGTTGTGCACCACCATAAAGCTGCCTTCGCCATCGCTTTCTGCGCTTAACAGTAAGTACTCCATACGCTCAGCGCCTTCAATGGTACGCTCATAGAGCATTGCATGGTGGGTCACATGGCGGGCCGACACGCTCTCGGTGGTCATTACCTGCTCTTCGAAAACCACCGGCGGCGACCACAGGCTGTCGCCATCCCCCCACACTCGCTGATAGGTGCAACTGCGCGCTTCCTCAGTGGTTGAGGTGAGCGAGACAGTTTGGGCGCCGATGCTGTCGGGCTGCTTATCTTCACCGTTGATCAAGCTATCAAACTCGGCATCCGAGAGATGGGCAACACGGTAAAAGTCGAACAGCTTATATTCAAGCACCTGGCCGTTCTCAATGTTGGCCTGCAGCCAGGTGTCGTTATCCAGATAGAAGCGCACCAGGTGCGCTCCTTGACCAAGGTCGACGTGCCCTACGGCGGCAATATGATGGTAGTCATCGTCGTTCCAGCGAAACAGCGCGTCGGGATGGGCACGCAGGCCGATCAGCTTGATATTGACGCGCCCATCCAGGCGCAGGCCCTCAAGGTCTTCCTGACTGATGCCCATAGGCAGGCCCGCGGCCACCGGGCGGCCTGTATTCGGCTCGGGCGGCTTTTCCGTGGTAGCGCGAAAAAGTGCCTTGAGGGTGTTAAACATGGCCTGGCTCCCTAATAAATTTAAACGCTGAATTTACTCTTGTGCGGCATTTTTCTTCGCTTTCAGGCGTGCTAACACGTCGTCTGCCTTGCGCTCCTGACCGCCCACACCGGCTGCTTTCAGGCGGGCTTCCAGCGAGCTACCGCTCTCTTCAGCGGCCATCTCATCGGCGGCCTGCATTTGCGCCGAATTAAGCTGCTGACGCTCTTTGATGCGATCGAGTGATTCCATGGCGCTGCTCATCGCGCTGTTCTGGCCAGAGTGGCGAGACGCTACGGCAGATTGGGCTTTTTGCGCTGACTCGGTGGCTTTAACGACGCTCACCTGCTGCTTGAGCTGGCGAAGCTGGTTGTCGGTACCGCGAATGGCACCGCGCAGTTTTTCGATGCTGGCATCGTACTCGCTGACAATGGCACGCTCTGCTTCCAGGTCATCCTGTAGCGCCACCATGCGTTCTGCCACTTCAACGGCGAGCTGTTCTTCACCTTTATCCAGCGCGGCTTCGGCGCTTTTTTCCAGCTCGGCGATTTTGCTTTCCAGCGTGTCGGCTTTATTGCTGTTTAGTTGGCGCTGGCCCATCAAGCGGGTGAGCTCGGTTTTAGACTGGCTCAGGTGATTTTCCGAGTCGCGGATTTCCTGGTCTAAAATGCGCAGTGCCTGGGAATCTACTACTGTTTGACCGGTTTCAGTCGCTTTGCCACGTAGGGCGGTCATGATTTTGCTTAACATAAATAATCTCGCTTATACGTCACCTGAGTGGTGACACTAATTGATAACGGTGATTTGGATAATAGACGAACAATGGGTAAACGTTAGGCGAAGTGCGTTTGTATCAGTTCGGCGACGTCCATGGCTGCACTGGCCGTAGCGTGTAGCTCAGCGCAAATTGACTCAAGCTTGGAGTCGCCAAACAGCTGTCCGTATGCCACATAAAAGTCGTGCCCGTCGATCTCGACAATACCCACAGAGGCCAGTGGTAACGAGATGCCCTGGCGCAGCAGCACTTCGTTAAGTTCGGCGGCGTTTTTGACGCTGTCGACGGCCACAATGGGCGCCATGGCGACCCACTCATTTTCGCTGCGCGAGAGGGTGATCGGCAAGTTGCCGTAGTCGTTGAGCTCCCAGATCAGCGTCTGATTCGTTTCATCCAGGCTAATGGTCGCTTCGGGCCATTCAATGGTCGCGTTTTCGCTGCTGGCGGAGGCTGGCTGGCTGACTAACTTATAGAGTTCGCTGGCAGTGATGCCGCTCGTGACGGTAGGCGTAGTCAAGGTGATTTGCTCCATCGTTCGTTAAGTAGTTTCACCTTAACACTTAGTAGAGCAAATGGTTCCTTTTCCCAGCAAAGCCGTACCAAAAACCCCGCACGCGGCGGGGCAAAAGGCTGTTAAAAGTATGCTGGCAGGACGGGCGACTAAGGAGTGCGATAGGTATCGTTAAACTGCTTGCGCAGCTCATTTTTCTGCACTTTGCCCATGGTATTACGGGGTAGTTCATCGACAAAGAAGACCCGTTTGGGCTGCTTATACTTGGCTAGCCGACCGTCTAAGTGGCTGATCACCTTATCTTCATTAAGCTGATCTTCAAGAGCTCCTTGCTGGCGTACGACCACAGCGGTCACGCCCTCGCCAAAGTCAGGATGGGGTAGGCCGATGACCGCGGATTCAGCGACCTGATCGAGCTCGTCGATCACCTGCTCCACTTCTTTTGGGTAGACGTTGTAGCCGCCGGAAATCACTAGATCCTTGTCGCGACCCACAATATGCACATAGCCCTGCTCGTCGACCATGGCGAGATCGCCGGTAATGAAAAAGCCGTCGTCTAACAGCTCCTCGCGGGTTTTTTCAGGCATCCGCCAGTAGCCGATAAACACATTCGGGCCACGAATCTGCAGCATGCCAATCTCACCCAAAGGCACTTCATCGCCGGTTTCGCGATTGGTAATACGCATCTCCACACCGGGTAGCGGCATACCCACGGTACCTGCTCGCCGTGCGCCTTCATAAGGGTTGGAGAGGTTCATATTGGTTTCGGTCATGCCATAACGCTCAAGAATCGCATGGCCCGTTTTGGCTTCAAACGCCTCGTGGGTTTCGGCGGTGAGCGGGGCAGAGCCGGAGACGAACAGCCGCATGTTGGCGGTAGCGTCAGGCGTCAGGCGCTCATCCTGAACCAAGCGCGTATAGAAGGTAGGAACGCCCATCATCACACTGCCACGGGGCAACTCTTCAAATATCACATCGGCATCAAACTTGGGCAGGAACAGCATGCTGGCACCCGCCATCAAGGTGACGTTGCAGGCGACGAATAAGCCGTGGGTGTGGAAAATCGGCAGCGCATGGATTAGCCGGTCATCGGCGCTGAAGTGCCAGGCTGTTACCAAGGTTTCAGCGTTTGAGGCGAGGTTCTTGTGCGTCAGCATGGCACCTTTGGAGCGCCCGGTGGTGCCGGATGTGTAAAGAATAGCGGCCAGATCGCGCTCGCCAAGTGCCACGACATCCTCCCGCGGCGCTGCCGTGCGAGCGGTTTCCATTAGGCTGCCATCACTAGCGCTGCCTAGTGTAGCCACCGCAGGACAGCCGGTTTCAGCGGCAAGCGCCTTGGCTTCGTCTAGTAATTTAGGGCGGCAAACAAACAGCGCGGGTTCGGCGTCGTTCAAGAAGTAGCGAATCTCATCGCCCGTATAGCCTGTATTGAGGGGCAAGTAGACGCCGCCGATACGCAGGCAGGCCAGGTAAAGCAAAATGGCTTCAGGACTTTTATCTACCTGCACGGCAACTCGGTCACCTTGCTTAACGCCTAACTCGGTTAGCGCGCCAGCAAGCTGCGCACTGATGGACAGCGCATCGGTGTAGCGATAGCGGCGGCCATCGCGGGTGGTAATAAAATCGGCCTCTGCGCGCTCACGCATTTTGGCGGCAAAGGTTTCAAATAGGTTGTGGCTCATTTGGTGGTCTCTCCCTTGGCCAGCTTGCGGGCGCGTTTGGCGAGATCGCGCACCTCATTTGAGCAAGCAACGGTCGCCTTGGCGGTATAGTTTTCGTGGTTGCGTTCGATATCGTCCAGCACGTAGAGGTAGTTGACCATCAGGCCGGCGGCTTGTTTAAAGCCCTTGTCGGAGATATCGCCCAACCAGTTAATGCGGTGGAGCTCGGCGCCGTTGCCGAGGTGAAAGCGGGCCACCGGGTTGAGCGGCAGGCCGTGGCGGTTCTTCTCTTCGACCAGATAGCGGGCGGCTAGAGGACGAATGGCGGCTTTGGGCTGCTCTTCACGGGTTTTATCTTGATGCCACCCCGGCGTTTCAAGCCCTTTGAGCGACTTACGCAGTGACTCGGGAAGCTGCTCATCATCACGCTGTTCTTGTAACCACTGGGCGAAGCCGGGCACCGGCGAGAGGGTGACGAAGTATTTTAGCTGCGGCAGCTCCTGGGAGAGCTCTTGCACCACCTGCTTGATCAAAAAATTACCGAAGGAGATGCCGCGCAGGCCGGTCTGGCAGTTGCTGATGCCAAAGAACGCCGCAGTATCAGCATCCTCGGCCTCATCGATACCTTTTTTGCTATAGCTGCTTTCGCCAGAAAGGATAGGCTGAATACGGCTTGGCAAACCCTTGTGGAGGGCAACTTCTACAAAGATTAGCGGCTCATCGCCAATCGCCGGGTGGAAGAAGGCGAAGCAGCGGCGATCACGTGCATCCAGTCTCCGACGCAGATCATCCCAATCCTGAATTTCGTGCACCGCTTCGTAGCGGATGATCTTCTCTAGAATCGAAGCGGGCGTGTTCCAGTCAATGCGCTTGAGCATCAAAAAGCCGCGGTTGAACCAGGAGCCAAACAGGTGGGCGAAATCGTCGTCGATAGCCGCCAGTTCGGGCTGTTCGCGCAGCAGCGCCAGCAGGTCCTCTCGCATTTTAACCAGCTCATAGGTACCGTCGCTGGCCAGGTTTAAACGCCGGAAAAGCTCCTGCCTGCGTGGCTCACAGGCTTCAAACAGGCGCTGTAGCGATTGGTTGTCGCGAACCTCTTGGTACGCCAGATAGGCCGCATCAATAGGACCGGGCTCGGCCGAAAAGTCCGTCGTCAGGCGGGCAAAGAAGCTGCTTTTTTCAGCCAGTGAAAGGCGCTGATAAATCGCCAAAGCGCGGCTTGCCAGGGCGATGCTGGAAGCTTCACCATCGCTTTCCAGCAACTTTTGGCAGGCTTTCACCAACTGCCCATGGTCGGGCGTTAAGGTCTCGGGATGGCGGCGCCGCAACAGCGCATCACGTTGGGTGATATTGTTGAACAGCTCCTGCAAAAACAGCATGTTCATGGTCGAACTCCTTAACCCATGATCAAGTTAGGTAGCCAAAGCGCGATGCCTGGGAAGAGACACAGCAACAAGATACCCAGCACCATGCACAGCGCGTAGGGCAAGCTCCCCATCAGAATGTCGCGCAGCGAGATATCTGGCGCGATGCCTTTAATAATGAACAGGTTGAGACCCACCGGCGGGGTGATCAGACCAATTTCCAAGTTGATGGTCAAAATCACCGCAAACCAGTAGGGGTCGAAGTTAGCCGCCAGGATGATGGGTAACAGAATCGGCGCAGTCATCACGATCACGGCCACGGGCGGCAGGAAGAAACCCGCTACCAGCAGGAAGAGGTTAATCACCCCCATTAGCGCCCAGCGGTTAATCTCCAGATCAGCAATCGCGCCCGCCACGGTTTGGGTGATAAACATCGAGGAGAGCGCGTAGGCGAACACTTCGGCAGTGGCGATTACTAGCATGATCATCACGCTTTCGCGCAGCGAGTCGCGCATAATCAGTTTGATCGGTCCCAACTGCCACATGCGGTAGATCAGAATAGCCAGCGCCAAACAGAGGAACGCGCCTACACCTGCTGCTTCCGAAGGTGTTGCCACCCCGCCATACAGAGCAAACAGGATGCCCGCGACCACGCCCAGGAAGGGCAGAACACGGACTAGGGCTTTCAGGTTGGTATCAACATTCTGCTTAACGTTATTTTTTAGCCGTTCGACGGACTCGGCCATGGGGTTGTTATAGCCACCGGCCAGCTTGCAGGCGATCATCGTCCAGATCATAAACAGGCCCGCGAGCATAAAGCCTGGCACCACCCCGGCAATAAACAGTCGACCAATAGAGGTTTCGGTGGAGATGCCGTAGATGATCATGGTGACCGACGGCGGAATCAGAATGCCCAGGGTGCCGCCCGCGGCAATACAGCCCGCCGCCACGCCATCGGGGTAGCCGCGCATGCGCATTTCAGGAATGCCCATTTTGCCAATCGCCGCACAGGTGGCCGGTGACGATCCCGAAAGCGCAGCAAAGATAGAGCAGGCGCCAATATTGGAAACCGCCAAGCCGCCGGGCAGCTTGCCCATCCATAGATCCAGCGAGCGATACAGATCGCGCCCGGTGGGGGAGGAGGCCACCGCGGCGCCCATCAGAATAAACATCGGAATGGCGACAAAACCAAACTCGGCGATGCGGTCAAAAAAGGTTTCACCGAAGTAGGTGAGCTCGGAAAGGCCACGGTCATAGATCAGCGCCAGCAGCGATACACCGCCCAGGGCAAAAGCGATAGGGGTGCCAATGGCCATCAGCGCAATCAGCGCGATGGCGACAATAATGCCTAAGGTAATGGGATCCATGCTTAGCTCTCCCCACGCAGAATTTCAGCCACATACTGCAGTGACAATAGGGTGGCGCCGATGGCCATGGGCAGTAAGGCTGGCCACAGCGGTGGATTCCAGACGGAGCCCGTGGTCCACTCACCGTGAAGTGCCTCAAAAACATAGACCCAGCTGGCATACGCCAGGGCGGCACAAAAACCTAACCCAAACAGCGAAGCGATCAAACGCATGATGGTACGGGTAATACCGCCCAGCGCATCGGGAACAATGGTGATCGCCACGTGGCCACCGGTCATCAGCACATAAGGGCTACCCATCAACATTGCCGCCGTTACTGAGAAGATGGTGAATTCGGTCTGCCAACTGGTGCTCATTCCGAGCAAGTAGCGAATAAATACCATCTGGCAAATCACTAATACGCCAGCTATAAACATGGCGCAGGCTAAATAGGCGGAAATTCGCGAGAGCTTATCCATGACGCAAATGTAGCCGCCGATAATGCCCCCTCGCGCAAGGGCATTGCGAGTCGTTGAAGGTGCCATAATTCCCTCGTCAAGCTGGTTATGTCGCCAAGCTAAGCAAGCATCAGTATAAAGCGGCCATTCCGAGAGGAATGGCCGCGCCGTTAGGCGATTATTGGTTGCTTACTCGACGGCCAGCGCCGCATCGATAATGGCTTGACCGTTGGGAACGTTCTCGGCAAAATTTTTGTAGGAGGTCTCACGGGCGATTTCCAGCCAAGCGTTGTAATCGTCTTCGCTCATGCTAACGACCTCGACGCCGTTCTCCTCGTAAAGCTCGACCATCTCCTGATCAATGGCGGCGGCCTCTTCAGCAAAGAAGGCTTCTGCGGCTTCACCGGCTTCCATCAGCGCAGCCTGCTGCTCTTCATTAAGGCCTTGCCAGACCTGCTCGGAGATCAGAATCGGCTCGTACATAAACCACAGCGCGAAGTCGCCTGGCTCGGTCAAACACTCGACCTGCTCGTAGAGGCGGAAAGAGATAAACGACATCGACGAGGTGTTGGCGGCGTCCAGAACGCCGGTTTGCATGGCGGTGTAAACCTCGGAAGAGGGCATCGAGGCGATGGAGGCGCCGGCGGCTTCCAGCATCTCCTCAAACGCAGGCCCAGCGGCGCGCAGGTTCTGACCTTCGACGGTATCGGGTGAGGTAATGCACCGCTCGCTAGAGGCAAAGCCGCCTGATAACCATGCGTCTGAGAGCACTCGAGCACCGCCATCGAGGATCACCGCTTTGATCATCTCCATGTATTCGGAGTCATTCAGACGCTGAGCATGTGCCTGGTTGCGCACTAAGCCAGGCATCAGCGTGGCAGAGAACTCTGGGTGCCGACCGCTGGCGTAATCCAGCGGCAGCGAGGTGATATCCAGACGGCCCCGGGCCAGAGCACCCCACTGTTCGCGCGCTTTAAACAGCGATTGGCCGGGATAGACTTCAATGGTCAGGCCAACGTCGGCATCGGCCACATGACGGGCCATCATTTGCACCATTTCATCGCGGACATCCCCCTGGCCACCGGGGAATTGATGCGATGCGCGAAGCACGGTATCGGCAGAAGCGTGGGAAGCCGCAATAGCGAGACCGAGGGCGGCAGCAGTTGAGATCAAATAGCGTTGCATGTGGCGTCTCCAACAGTTGTTGTTGTGTGTTTGGATTGACTATATGTATCTATCAGTCGAGCTGATATATATATCAATAGGCGCTACGTATGCTAATGTCAACTATATGACAGCATTAAAACGGCCAAGGTGAGTCGCGATCCAAGGAGGTAAAACATGACGGGCACCAAGCGTTCCAACGCTCAGCGATTAAGAGATTCTCTTGAGGACGACATTATTAATGGCCGCCGTGTGCCAGGAGAACGCCTGGACCCGGAAGCCTTGGGCCGTGAGTTTCAGGTCTCGCGAACACCCGTGCGCGAAGCCTTTCAACAATTGGTGGCCAGCGGTTTGGTCACCGTTTCGCCGAAGAAGGGCACCTTCGTGGCAAAAGTGGGGATTGATCAACTGATCGAAATGTTCGAGGTGATGGCCGAGCTTGAAGGCATGTGCGGACGCTTGGCGGCCCGCCGGATTACCGAGCCAGAGTTGGCCGCGTTAAGAGAGGCGCATCAACGCTGCGAAGCGGCGGCCCTGGCCGGCGACAGCGATGAGTATTACTACGAGAACGAAGGCTTTCACGACTGTATCTATACCGCTAGCCATAACGCCTTTTTGGCCAGCGAAGCGCGTCAGCTAAAGCAGCGTTTAAAGCCCTACCGGCGCCTACAGCTGCAGGTACGCCAACGGGTGAATAATTCGCTCAGCGAGCACCAAACCATCGTGGAAGCCATCGAGCGGGGCGACCCCGTGGCGGCGCAGCAAGCGCTGAGCGATCATGTATTGATTCAGGGCGAGCGCTTTAGTGATTTCGTTTCCAGCGTACGCAGGATGGAAGCGCCGTTAGAAAGGACGGGCTGATGCGAATGTAGCGCTTTTTATAGAGATGTCCGAATCGGTGGGGTAATGGTCCTTGCCGACATAAGGCACAGCGCTGACACTCTCTCTACTGCTTCGATAGCCCGTTAGCGGAGAGAGACTGTGACTCGCCATGTTGCCCTATTTGCCTACCCCGACTGCCAGCTGCTGGATGTCAGCGGCCCTTGGCAGGTGTTTGCCAGCGCCAACGCGTTAAGCCCCCAACCGCTTTATCAGTTGACCCTTGTCGCTGATGCCGTCGGCCCAGTTATCACCAACAGCGGCTTAGCCGTGCATGCTACCCACACCTACCACCAACTTACTCATTTACTGCCCCTGGATACACTGTTGGTGGCGGGCGGCAGTGGCGTGATGCAGCAGCGTGAAATATCCCCAGTGAAGCAAGTGCTTTGTGAGGTGGCCCCAGAGGTGAGGCGGCTGGGCTCTATCTGCTCCGGGGCATTTTTGTTAGCCGCCGCGGGGCTGTTGGATGGTTGCCGCGTCACTACCCACTGGCGCCATGCACCGCAACTGGCCGATGAGTACCCCGCGTTAAGCGTCGAGCCCGATGCGCTGTATATCGAAAGCAACGGCCGCTACACCAGCGCCGGAGTAACGGCGGGGATTGATTTGGCGCTGTCGCTAGTAGAATCGGATCAGGGTGCCGATCTTGCCGGACGGGTGGCACGTGAGCTCGTGGTGTTTCTGCAGCGCCCAGGTGGGCAGTCGCAGTTCAGCGAGATACTGCGACACCAACAAGAGGCTGGGCCGCTGCGCCGCTTGCTGGATCAACTCCACGCCGACCCCAGCGTGGATCATGGGCTTGAGAGCATGGCCGACTTGATGGCGGTCTCCCCGCGCCATTTAACCCGGCTATTTAGACGCTACTTAAATACCACTCCCGGCGCTTACCTGACCCAGCTACGCCTTGAGCAAGCGCGCCTGGCGTTGCTGCACGAGCGCGAGCAGCTCTCCCTTGAGCGTCTGGCACAGCGCTGGCGGCTGGGCGGCGCGGAGCAGCTGCGCCGCCAGTTTCAGCGCTACTACGGCGTATCACCATCGGTATATCGCCAGCGCTTTGCGTCTTCCCATACTGATGATCCTATTCAGGAGAGCGTTTCATGCCTTTAACCGTCACCCTATTGTCGCTCTGCCAGGCGCTGCTGGTCACCGGTAATGTTTTACTGATTGCCGTCTCACCGCTGATTGGGGCGTCTTTGGCCCCTGGCGCGTCATGGTCGACCGCGCCGGTCGCCACCCAGTGGCTGGGGCTGATGTGCGCCACCATTCCTGCTTCGTTGATCATGGCCAGGTTGGGCCGTAAGCGCGGTTTCATGCTTGGCAACCTTGTGGGATTGGTGGGAGCACTGGTCGCCGTGCAGGCGCTGATTGGCGAGCGCTTTGGGCTGTTCTTACTGGCAACCTGGTTGATTGGTATCGGCATTGGCTTTGGCCAGCTGTATCGCTTTGCCGCCGTGGAGGCCGCCCCTGCACCACTGCGTGACCGGGCGATTGGTTTGGTGATGGGCGGCGGCGTACTGGCCGCGTTTGCCGGGCCGTGGCTGGCAAGGGTGAGTCGTGAGCTGGGCGAGGTGCCGTTTCTCGGTAGTTTTGTAGGCTTGGCAGCGCTTTATGCCCTGGCATTGGTAGTGCTGATATTGACGCAACTGCCGCCTGCTTCCCGCACCCACGGCGAAGGCACCTCACTGCCGCTGGGTAAGATACTCCGTCAGCCTGGGTTTATTGTGGCGGTAAGCGCGGCGATGGTCGGTTATGGCGTGATGAATCTGGCCATGACCGCCACACCGCTCGCCATGGCAGGGGCGGGGCACCACTTTAACCACGTTTCAATGACCATCCAGTGGCACGTGGTGGCGATGTTCTTACCTTCGTTCTTTACTGGCCATTTGGCCACCCGCATCGGCGCCAAGCAGGTCATTGTAGCGGGCTGCCTGCTGCTGGTGGCAAGCGCGCTGGTCACCCAACTGGGTATCGGCTTGGCGGGGTTCAACGTGGCGCTGATTTTGCTGGGTCTGGGCTGGAACTTTACCTTCCTACCCGCCACCGGTCTTCTCACCGAAAGCTACCGCCCGGTGGATAAAGCGCGCACCCAGGCCGCCAACGAGTTTCTAGTGTTTGGCACCGCTGCTACGACGGCTTTGCTCGCTGGGCCCTTGGTCAGCGGCTTAGGCTGGGCGACGCTTAATCTAGTGTTGATCCCCATTGCGCTGGTGCCCTTGGCAGTGCTGGTGTGGCAGCGGCGGCGACAACGACATGTTAGCCTATAGATCTAAACAGTTCTTAGCCTAGGGGCCTTCTCTCAATGCTTGAAATGTTCAGCCATAGTGCCCTGGCTGGTCAGCTCTGTGGCTTGGTGGCCCTGGTGATATGCGTCGTGGCCTTTGCCAGCAAAAACGATGATCGCCTTCTGGTGTTGCTGATTTCCGCCAATGTGGCCTTTGCGCTGCAGTTTGTCTTTTTCGAGAGCTGGACAGCGGCTGCGTTAACAGTGCTGGTGATAGTGCGGATTGTACTGGCTCGTCGTTACCTGGGAAGTAAAGCCGTGATGGCGGGTGTCTTGCTGGCCAGCGGTATCGCCGCAGCCGTCACATGGCAAAGCTGGGTGGATATTCTGCCGGTGACTGCTATGGTGCTGGGAACTGTTGGCATGTTTCTAATGCGCGGCATTGCCATGCGGTTTTTTCTGGGGCTGGCCGCCTTAGCATGGATGCTGAATAACCTGTTGATTGGCACCATCGGCGGTACTATTGCCGAAGGCCTGATTGTGGTGACCAATATCATCACTATTATTCGCTTAGTGCGGGCTAGGCGAAAATATCCCGAGGTGTTTGAGGACGTTGAGAAAAACGATTCGCCCGCCTAGCTGCTATGCTAAAAGGAGTTTCACCTTAGCGAGGAGCACGACAATGGCCGGCGGATGGGCAAAAGATGGTGCCGAGCAAGAGCAGATGGAGAGCACGCTGGAAGATGCAGTGCAGCGAGCCCGTAGCCAACTGCCCCGCGGCGAGAGTCTTGAGTTTTGCGAGGAGTGTGGCGACCCCATTCCTGAAGCGCGCCGTAAAGCGATTCCTGGCGTTCGGCTCTGTGTAGTCTGTCAGAGTGAGTTGGACAAAAAGCAGTCGGCCTATAGTGGCTACAATCGGCGCGGCAGCAAGGATAGCCAGCTACGTTGAGCGGCCTGCCTTGTCGACTAGGCATCGTGATTGGTGTCCGGCAGCCGCTTGAAATAGATATAGCGATGCAATCGAATCGCCGGGCGCAGAAGTAACAGCACGCTGCCAATCATGCCCAAGATGACGACCTCTTGCCTTTTGTCAGAGCGCGTGGGGGCCGTAGCACCGCGGCACATTCGCCTTCCGGGTCTCAGAGGCTGGTTTAACTGTTTTGCTCGGTTTCCTGATGCGCCAAAATAACGGCCAGAAAGCCCTTGCCGTAATCCGCCAGCTTGCGTGCGCCGATGCCGGAGATCGCGCCCAGTGCCGCTAGGCTTTGGGGTTTCTGCTCGACCATTTCAGCCAGGGTGGCGTCGTGGAAGATCACATAGGCTGGCACGCCCTGGGCTTCGGCAAGCTCCTTGCGGTGCTGGCGAAGGGCTTCCCATAGCGGGCCGTGGCCCTGCGGCGCAGAGGCGTTTTTGCTTCCTCGTCGAGCGGTTTTGGCTTTGCTGGGTTTGTTGCTTGGCTTGCGCAGGGTGAGGTTCTGCTCGCCGCGTAGCACCGGCCTGGCATTGGCAGTGAGCTTAATGCCGCCGTGGCCCTCCATATCCACGCTTAAAAAGCCGCTGGCAATCAGTTGGCGAAAGAGCGCTTTCCATTCGTTGGCAGCGAGGTCTTTACCGATGCCGAAGGTGCTAAGGCGGTCGTGGCCAAAGCGGGTGATGCGCTCGTTGCTTTTGCCTAGCAGCACGTCCACCAGGTAGGTCACGCCGAAACGCTGCTCGGTGCGGTAGACACAGGAGAACGCCTTTTGCGCCGCCACGGTGGCCTCCCAGGTCTCGGGTGGGGTCAGGCAGTTATCGCAGTTGCCGCAGGGGGCGTCCAGGTGATCGCCAAAGTAGTGCAAAAGCGCCTGGCGACGGCAGCTGATGATCTCACACAGCCCCAGCATGGCGTCGAGCTTCTGCTGTTCGATGCGCTTTTGATGGTCGGCGGCGCTGGAGTCCTGCTGCATCTGGCGCAGCGTGATCACGTCCTGAAGCCCGTAGGCCATCCAGGCATCGGCGGGCAGGCCGTCGCGCCCGGCGCGGCCGGTCTCTTGGTAGTAGGCTTCGATACTCTTGGGCAGATTGAGATGCGCCACAAAGCGCACGTCGGGCTTGTCGATGCCCATGCCAAAAGCGATGGTGGCCACGACGACCACGCCATCTTCACGTAGAAAGCGGGTCTGGTGGTGCTGGCGCTGCTCGGGGGGAAGCCCCGCGTGGTAGGGCAGTGCCGTCAGCCCCTGGCGTTCTAGCCAGGCGGCGGTCTCCTCCACCTTGCGCCGGGAAAGGCAGTAGACGATACCCGCCTCGCCGTCGTGGTGCTCGCGAATAAAGCGCAGCAGTTGCTCTTTGGCGTTACCCTGATTCTCGGCGATATGGTAGCGAATGTTGGGCCGGTCAAAGCCGCTGTTGTAAAGTGCCGCCGCCTGGAGCTGCAGATGCTCCATGATATCGCCCCGGGTGGGCACATCGGCAGTGGCGGTCAGGGCGATGCGCGGCACCTGGGGAAAGCGCTGATGAAGCTGGGAAAGCTGGCGATACTCGGGACGAAAATCGTGTCCCCACTGGGAGACGCAGTGGGCTTCATCAATGGCGAACAGCGCAATCCGGGTCTGCTCCAGCAGCATCTGCATACGTGGCGTGGCCAGCCGCTCGGGCGCGACATACAAAAGATCCAGTTCCCCAGCACGCAGGCGGTTCTCCACCTCGACCGCCTCGTGATAATCGAGGCTGGAGTTCAGGTAAGCCGCCCTGACCCCGTTCTGCTTAAGCGCCGCCACCTGATCCTGCATCAGCGCGATCAGCGGCGAGACCACAATAGCGGTGCCTTCGCGCAGCAGTGCGGGGATCTGATAGCACAGCGACTTGCCACCGCCGGTGGGCATCAGCACCAGCGCATCGCCGCCGGCCATCACATGCTCGATGATGGCCTGCTGCGGGCCGCGAAAGCTGTCGTAGCCAAATACCTCCTGCAGTACCTTGAGGGCTGCCGGGTGAGGGTCGCCGTGCATCAATGCTCTCCTTGTCGCGTACTTGAGGGAGAATTGTCGCACGAAAAACCTGAGAGGCGTCTGTCTAGCGAATCCCGGCCCGTAAAAACGACTGCACGAACTGGCGCTGGAACAGCAGGAAGGCGATTAGCAGCGGGGCGATACTTAACAGCGTCGCAGCGCTAACGGTTGCCCAGTTAACGCCGGTTTCGGGCGCGGAAAAGACCCCCAAGCCCACGGTTAATGGGCGGCTCTCTACCGAGTTGGTGACCACCAGTGGCCAGATAAAGTTGTTCCAGTGGTGACTAATCGAGACCAGTCCGTAAGCAAGGTAGGTGGGCTTGGCTAGCGGTACGTACACCTTCCAGAGAATTTCCAGCCAGTTGCAGCCTTCGATGCGGGCGGCGTCTTCCAGCTCCCTTGGGATGGTTTTAAAGGTTTGGCGGAGTAGAAAAATACCCAAGGCGCTGGCTACATAGGGCAGGCCAATCCCGGTGATGGTGTTGATCAGCCCCAGCTCACTGGCGATGCGGTAGTTCTCGACAATCAACACTTCGGGAAACACAAAGAGTTGAATCAGCACCAGCATAAACAGAACGTTCTTGCCGGGAATCGGGAAGCGTGCAAAGGCAAACGCTGCCAAAGTACACACGATAAACTGGCCAATCACTACTCCCGTTACTAGTGCAAAGGTATTGAGGTAGTAGCGGGCAAAGGGCGCTTGAGACCAGGCGTTAGTGAAGTTCTCCAGCGTCAGCGGGGCGAAGAGCTCAAAGTTCACCATAAACTCGCTGGGGTGGAAGGCGGCCCAAAAGGCATACAGCAGCGGAAAAATCCAGATAATCGCCAGTAGCCACGCAGCCACGGTTTCCAGCGCTGGAATTGAGAAGAAGCGGGAGCGGGTCGCATAGGTAGTGGTCGTATTCATTGATAGTGGGTCCTGCGATCTAAAATCGTGAACTTAAGCGTGGCCACTACCGCGAGTACCAGCAGAATAACCACCGTAATGGTGGCTGCCGTGGTGCGGTCAAAGAACGAGAACGCATTCTCGTAGACGTAGTAAAGCAGCAGGTTGGTGGCGTTGTTGGGTCCGCCCTTGGTCAAGATAAATAGGTGATCCACGACCCGCACCGAGTTAATCAGCGCATTGATTAGCACAAACAGCGTGGTGGGCATGAGTAGCGGAAAGGTGACGCGCCAAAAGAAGCTCCAGCGGCTAGTGCCTTCTAAGTCAGCCGCCTCTTTCAACTCGGGTGGCATGCTCTGTAGCGCCGCCAAGTAGAAGATCATAAAGAAGCCGGCTTCTTTCCACACCGACATCACGATCACCGAGCTTAACGCAACGTTTGGATCGCCCAGCCAGTTCACCCCGGAAAAGCCCAACATGCCGAGCAGTTTATTGAATAGGCCAATCTGCGGCGCGTAGAAAAACATCCAGATATTGGCCGCGGCGATCATGGGTAGAATCGTCGGCGTAAAGTAAGCCATGCGCACAAAGCCCCGCCCGCGAAGCTTGCCATTGACGAACAGCGCCATACCCAAGGCCAGTGCGATAGACGTAGGAATCGTACCGACGGCGTAGATTAAGTTGTTACGAGCTACTTTCCAAAACGTCGGGTCATCGAACAACACCTGATAATTTTCAAGGCCTACGAATTCAGTGGGTGCACCGCGAAAGCCGGGTAAAAACAGGCTGTTAATGACCGTTGTCACGGTTGGTAAATAAGCAAAAGTCGTCAGCAGTAGCGCAGCGGGAAGCAGCAGAAGCGCGCCGTAGAGCTGCATTTTGCGGTGATTGGTGAATGACATAGAACGTACCGCACGTTGGAAAAGCCGGGGCATGCCCCGGCGAAGAGTAAAATTCTAACGATTAGCGGGCGTAACGGCGCAACACGCTGTCGGCCTCTTGCTGCGCCTGACTAAGCGCTTCTTGCGGTGTCATTTGACCGGTGAGTGCCGCCTGCACGGCGTTATCCAAGGCGCGGCGAATGCGGCCACCCTGGTAGGTGGAAAGCTCCGCCGTGCCATGTTCGAGCTGGTCGCGGGCGACCGCGGCGGGTGGGAACTCTTCCACATAGCCTTGTAGCGCATCGGTTTCGTAGGCGGCAGGGCTAACGCCCATATAGCCCGTCTCAATTGACCAAGCAGCGGCGCGCTCAGGGTCGGTCATCCAGCGAATGAAGGTCATCGCCGCGCGCTGTTCTTCTTCGGTGGCGTCTTCAAAAATGTAGAAGTTGCCGCCGCCGGTGGGGCTACCGCGCTGGGTTTTCATCGGCAGCATGGCGACGCCAAAATCAAAATTGGCTTCGCTGCGTACGGCGGTCAGGTTGCCCGTGGTGTGCCACATCATTGCCGTGGACTCTTCAAGGAAGTTCTGGCGCAGGGTGCCCCACTCAATGGTGCCGTCGGGCATGGCGTTATGCTCGGTGGCCAGTGACACCCAGTACTCCAGCGCTTCAACCGCTGCGGGGTCGTCGAAGTAGACTTCAGTGCCGTCTTCGCTCATTAGCCGATGGCCGTTCTGAAAGGCAAAGGCCTGGAACATCCAGTAGGGGTAGCCAGTCGACGGAACCATCACGCCCCACTGCTCGCCATTGGAGGCTTCGCGCACGGTAGCGGCCATCTCGGCCATCTCTTCCCAGTTTTCCGGGGGTGTTTCGGGGTCTAGGCCAGCGGCTTCAAAGGCGTCTTTGTTCCAGAACAGTACGATGGTGGAGCGCTGGAAGGGGATGCCGTAGGTTTTGCCATCCAATTGGCCATTTTCCATCAGCCCTGGGTAGAAGCCTTCGAGCCATTCGCGCTCTTCATCGGTTTCGACCAGGTCGTCAAAGGCGACGATGGCGTTCTGCTCAATCAGCTCGTACAGGTCGATGGAGAACATGACCGACAGCTGAGGCGTATCACCCGCTTCCATCGCCGACATGGCGCGCACGCGGGTATCGTCGTAGTTGCCGGCGTAGATCGCTTCCACGTTGATATCGGGGTATTCGCTTTCAAACTCTTCCACCAGGTTATCAACGACGTCGGTGAGTGCACCACCCACCGCGACCGGGTAGTACATGGTCAGATCGACGCTATCCGCGTTTACCTGGGCGGCGCTTAACAAGCCCGCTGCCAGGGCGGTCATTGCAAAAGGGGTACGCAAACGCATAAGAGACTCCGCAAGTGTCAATACTGCTGTCAGTGTTGGAAAGAGCCCACCGCCGGTGGACGAGGAATGCTTCTAGATGAGCTGGGTAATGGGGTCGGCGTCAGGTCATCCCGCCGCAGGCCGTCGGCATCGAAAAGGTGTGTATTCTCTGAGGTCCAGTAGAGGCTGCATGGCTGGCCTGTCAGTGCCTGCTTGCCGCTAAGCCGCACGCGTAGGGTGTGCGACCCCACCGCGACATAAGCAATGGTGTCCGCTCCCAGATACTCTTCACTTAATACGTTAGCGGGTACGCCGGGGCCTGGTGCGATTCGCAGCTCGACATCTTCCGGGCGGATGCCCAAGTGGCCACCAACGGCGTCCAAGGGGGCTACGGGGGTACTTGGTTCGCCTTCGATAACGGCGCCATTCTCACCGGCCACTAGGGGCAGCAGGTTCATGGCGGGGCTGCCAATAAAACTGGCGGCAAAAGCGCTAGCGGGGCGGTTATAGAGCTCGTCCGGGGTGCCGTCCTGCACGATTTTGCCGTACTGCATCAGAATCACTCGATCGCCCATGCTCATGGCTTCCACCTGGTCGTGGGTGACGTAAATCACCGTCATATTCAGGCGGCTTTGTAGTGCTTTGATTTCCCGGCGCATGTCGCTGCGCAGCCGGGCGTCCAGGTTTGATAGCGGCTCATCCATTAGGCAAATCGGGTGTTCGGAAATAACCGAGCGCGCCAAAGCAACCCGCTGGCGTTGGCCGCCGGAAAGCTGGCCTGGCTTGCGGTCTAGGTAATCGGTTAAATCGACCAGCTCTGCGACCTTGGCCAGCCGCTGGCGCTGTTCACCTTTGGGTACTTTGCGGCTGCGCAGGCCAAACACGATATTGTCGGCAACGCTTAAGTGCGGAAACAGGGCGTAGGATTGAAATACCATGCTTAGTCCACGGTCGCCGGGCGGCAGGCGCGTGACGTCACGTTCGCCAATATGAATTTGGCCGTCGCTGGCTTCTTCCAGGCCTGCAATCATGCGTAGCGTGGTGGATTTACCGCAGCCTGAAGGGCCCAGGAGAATGACAAACTGCCCTGGGGTCACATCAAACGAAATACCATCGACAGCCGCAGAGGCGCCCCAGCGTTTAGTGACGCCCTCTAAGCGTATTCGCGATTGGTTTGACATAGCACACACATCACCGGCTGTTGGTTGTTATTGGTTCAGCTTGTGTTGAAGGTGTTGCCGTTTCATGACACTTACATGGATGGTTGATGACGGCAGCTGTGTCAAGCAGAAAATCACCTGGCTACTTTGATGCCATAGCGCTGAAGCTTGCGCACCACGCTGGATTGGCTGATGCCCAGCCGCTCGGCAATGGCGTAGGTGCTGGGAAGCGTGTTGCACAGCTCTTCAAGGGTTTCTCGCTCCAGCCGCGCTAGGTACTGCTTGAGGGTTTCCTGGGGCTCGAGTGCTACTGCCGAAGTGACTGGCGCGTCGCTCGGCAAACTGGCTGGGTGCTGCTCGGCGTGAGGGAGTGCGGCGGGCACCTCGATTTGATCGGTGGGGCTGGAAAGCCAGGCTCTTTCTAGCCAGTTCTCCAGCTCGCGGACGTTACCTGGCCATTCGCTGCCCATCAGGGTCGACCAAACGCGGGTATCAAGGATTTTTTGCCGGCCATAGCGCTGGTTGAGCCGGTTTAAGCACGCTTCAACCAGGTCGGGGATATCCTCCCGGCGGTCACGCAGCGGCGGCAGGGTGACCGGGATCACATTGAGGCGGTAGTAAAGATCCAGACGGAAAAGTCCGGCCTCTACTTGCTTGCCCAAATCCTGGTTGGTCGCCACGACCAAGCGGAAATTGACCTTGCGTGATCGGGTGTCACCCAGTCGGGTCAAACTTCCGTCCTGGATCACCTTGAGCAGTTTGGTTTGCATTAGCAGCGGCAGCTCGCCGATTTCATCCAAAAACAGCGTGCCGCCCTCGGCCTGCTCTAACAGCCCGGCTTTGCCCTGGCGAGCGGCACCGCTGAAAGCGCCGGGCTGGTAGCCAAACATTTCGGACTCAAACAGATTCTCTGGAATCGCCGCGCAGTTAACGTCAATAAAGGGGCCGTCACAGCGCTGGCTCCAGCGGTGTAGCTGTTTGGCAAAGGCGGTTTTACCCACACCTGATTCCCCCAGCATCAGCACGTTGGCATCCGAAGGGGCGACCCGCTTAAGCAGCAACGCAATTTCGCGCATCACGCTGCTGCGCACCTGCAAATTGTCCAGGGCATCATCCAGCGCCTGCTCTTCCGCATCCGGGGCTGCCTGGCTGCGCTTTAAGTGTTCGCTAAAACGTTTTTGCAGCAGTGCGTATTCGTCCTGCAATAGCTGCAAGTCGGTTAAATCCCGCGAGCGGCTGATAATGCGCTCCAGCTTGCCGTCGACGAATACAGGATAGGCTTCGGCAATCACCCGGCGGCCTGTTCCGGTGACCTGCATAAGCTGTGCAGGCCGGCGGGTGCGCATTACTTCCATGGTGATGGATGGCTTAAGCACCCCAGCGGTTTGCAGCTGCTGCACACTGCTGGAGAGCAGCTCTTCTCGTGATACTCCGTAAACCGCTTCGGCCCCTGGGCTAATGTCAACTACTTGCCCATCGCCACTGACGATAAAGAAGTGGTCGTTAGCGGTTTCTACAATGGTTTGCAGTACACGTCTGTCTATTTCACTCATCGCAGCCGACACCTCTGAGCAATTCATTTTTGAATCTTTGATGCAAAAATGAATTGATAAAGCCCCTGATTGATTCATTTTTGCATCGTTTGGTCGTTAATTACACCACTTTATAGGCATCTTCGACTTGGCATGGTCTGTGCAATGTCTTTGGAAGAGTAGTGAAAAGAGCTAGGCCAGTACCTACACCGTGCTCACCGCCAAAAAATATAAGGAGATGTGTATGTCGGAGTTTAATCAGCCCCTGGGCGGCAACACCATGCCGCGCTTTGCAGGCCCTGCCACCATGATGCGCCTGCCTACCCAAGAGACTGCCGAGGGTTTGGATGCGGCATTTATTGGCATTCCCATGGATATTGGCACTTCAAACCGCCCCGGCACACGGCTTGGGCCGCGCCAGATCCGCGACGAGTCGCGCATGCTGCGCCCCTACAATATGGCGACCCGCGCCGCGCCCTTTGAAAGCTTGCAAGTAGCCGATATCGGCGACGTACCCATCAATACCTTCCATCTGCCTAAAAGCGTCGACATCATCACCGCCTTTTACGATGACGTGCTGAAACATGACTGCATTCCGCTGACCCTGGGCGGAGAACATACGCTCACGCTGCCTATCCTTCGTGCCATGGCCAAAAAGCACGGCCCGGTGGGACTGATTCATATCGATGCCCACGCCGATGTGAACGAGCACATGTTCGGTGAGCCAATTGCCCACGGTACGCCGTTTCGCCGCGCCCAGGAGGAGGGCTTATTGGCCCACGGCAAGGTGGTACAAATCGGTCTGCGCGGTACCGGCTACGCCGCTGAAGATTTTGACTGGTGCCGTGGTCAGGGTTTCCGCGTCGTGCCGGCCGAAGAGTGCTGGTACCGCTCGTTAGCGCCTTTGATGGCCGAAGTGCGCGAGCAGATGGGCGATATCCCGGTGTACATCAGTTTCGACATTGACGGTTTGGACCCTTCTGTTGCCCCCGGTACCGGCACGGTGGAGATGGGAGGACTGACCTCCAGCCAAGGATTGGAGCTGGTTCGCGGTGCCGCTGGGCTGAATATTGTCGGCTGCGACCTGGTGGAAGTATCTCCGCCTTATGACCCTAGCGGCAACACCGCGCTGATGGGCGCCACCTTGCTGTATGAAATGCTTTGCGTACTTCCGGGCGTTAAACACAGCGAGTGACGCCGACCGAATAGCTATCAAAGAAATAGCGACTAAATAAAAAAGCACCGACCTAACAACGCCGCCAGTCCACCTCCAATAATCACTTCCAATGGGTGAACCCTATGTCGTATAGCAACGTTAAATCGGAACAGCCGACCTCGTCGGCACCGATTCCCCGCGCGCATTTACTGAAGTTTATAGTGCCATCTTTAATTGGGGTTTTGCTTTTTCTAGTCCCTTTTCAATTTGGCGATACCATCAACATCGGTATGGGCCTAATGGCAGAAGGTTTACAAGCCCTGCTGGGCTCGGCGCTGCCAGCCATTGCTGTCGTTGTGCTCTGCCTGTCGGTGGTAGCGACGATTTACGCCAAGCTAGCTACCCCCGCCTGGGCCAAAAAAGGCATGCTGCACGAAATGTTTCATGTCGGGCCGGTTTGGCTTGCGATGCGTGTGTTAGGCGCGCTGTTTGCTTTGATGACCTATTTTCAGTTTGGTCCGGAGTTTGTCACTGCGTCCTTTACCGGTGGCGTGATGCTCAATGACCTGGCGCCAGTACTATTAACGTTCTTCTTCTTTGCCGCGCTGCTGCTGCCGTTTCTAGTCGAGTTTGGCTTTATGGAGTTCATTGGCAGTATGGTACGTAAACCGTTTCGGATAATTTTTAACTTGCCGGGACGCAGCGCTATCGATGCCACCGCCTCATGGATGGGCTCGGGTACCGTTGGTGTGCTGATCACCACGCAGCAGTATGAGCAGGGCTATTACAATGGCCGGGAAGCCTCGGTGATTGCCACCAACTTCTCCGTGGTGTCGATTGCGTTTGCGCTGCTCGTCACCAGCTTTGTCGATATCAACCACCTGTTCGTGCAATTCTACTTTACGGTAGTGGTTTCCGGGTTAATCGCTGCGGTCATCGTGCCGCGCCTGCCGCCCCTGTCGCTCAAATCCAATGACTACTATGAACCAGTGGGCTGCCAACTGAACGAGGAGCGGACGGAGAAAGTGGGTCTGTTCCGTTATAGCTTGATTCAGGCCACTAATCGCGCCGCTGGAGCTCCCGGCCCCCGTGAGCTGGCACGTTTGGCGCTCCTCAACGTGATGGATATTTTCCTTGGCTTACTTCCTCTGGTGTTTGCCATTGGCACGGTGGCGCTGATTCTGGCGGAATTCACCCCGCTGTTTACCTGGCTTTCCTACCCCATGGTGCCGGTGCTTGAGCTGCTGCGGATTCCTGAAGCAGAAGCGGCGGCGCCCGCTACGCTGGTGGGCTTTGCCGATATGTTCCTGCCTGCGGTGCTGGCGACTAATATCGAAAGCGAACTCACCCGTTTTGTGATTGCCTGCCTGTCGCTCACCCAGTTGATCTACATGTCGGAAATTGGCGCGCTGCTGCTCAAGTCGAAAATTCCCATCAAGCTATGGGAGCTGGTCGCCATCTTCCTGCTGCGCACTGCAATTACGCTGCCGATCATCGCCTTTATGGCCCATACATTTTTCTTCTAAGGGGCTTGCAATGAACGGTAATGCATCGAGCAATCAAGCGACCATGACCTGTGCCGAGTTACTGATTCACCTGCTGCGCGATACTTACGGGATACGTGCTTTGTTCGGCATACCCGGCGTGCATACAGTGGAGCTTTATCGCGGGCTGGAAGGCAGCGATGTGAGGCACGTTACGCCACGCCATGAGCAGGGCGCCGGGTTTATGGCCGACGGCTATGCCCGGGCCAGCGGCCAGCCGGGGGTGTGCCTGATTATTACCGGGCCGGGGATGACCAATATAGCGACCGCCATGGGCCAGGCCCTGGCGGACTCGATCCCTATGCTGGTGATCTCCAGCGTTAACCGTCGCGATACGCTGGGCATGGGTCAAGGGCGGCTGCACGAGCTGCCCAGCCAGCAGCAGATGATCAGCGGCGTGGCGCGGTTTAGCCACACACTGTTGGACGCCAATACGCTACCCGAGGTGCTGGCCCGCGCCTTTGCTATCTTCAATGGAGCGCGCCCAGGCCCGGTGCATATCGAAATCCCCATCGATCTGTTCAACGCGCAAGTGAACGTACCGGTGAGTTGGCAGGCGCCTAAGCTTTACCGCGCCGCGCCTGATCCAGAAGGGCTGGCCGAAGCCGCCCGTTTGTTACACGCGGCGAAACAGCCCCTGGTGTTATTAGGCGGTGGCTGCATTTCAGCGCCAGAGGCAGCGCGGGCTTTGGTAGAAAAACTTGATGCCCCCACGGTAACGACCATTAACGCCAAAGGGCTGTTAGGCCGCGACCATCCGTTGGATTTGGGGGCTAATGCGGCTCTGCCCGCAGTGCGTGAATTGGCGGCTAACGCCGATGTGATTCTGGCGATAGGTACCGAGCTAGGCGAAACCGACTACGACGTAGTGTTTGATGACGGCTTTCACCTCAACGGCACGCTGATTCGTATTGATCTTGACCCTGAGCAGCTAGTGCGCAACCAGCGCACCACGCTTGGGCTGGTGGGTGATGCCGGGCGTAGCCTTGAGCTTCTGCTAGGCCATTTCTCCGAGCCATTGCAGCGCGACGGCAGCGAACGAACCGCTGCCGCATTGAGCGCGCTAAATCTACCCAACGATCCGGCTTTCAGTGATTTTGTGCCGCTGTATGCAACGCTTGCCGAGCATCTGCCCGAGGCCATTCTGGTGGGCGATTCCACCGCGCCGGTGTATGCCGGTAACCACCTGGTCAGTCAGCCGGCGCCCAGGCGTTATTTCAATGCCTCAACCGGCTACGGCACCTTGGGCTATGGGCTGCCGGCGGCGCTGGGCGCACAGCTGGCGCGAGTGGATCTGCCGGTGGTGGCACTGGTGGGGGACGGCGGGGTGATGTTTACGCTCTCCGAAATGGCAACGGCCGTAGAAGAGCGACTGCCCGTGGTGATTGTGCTGTGGCACAACGCTGGTTACGAAGAGATTCGTCGCTATATGGATGCCAATGGTGTGGCGCGCCTGGGCGTGGATATTCAAGCACCCAACTTCCTCACCCTCGCCGAAGGCTTTGGCTGCCCCGGCGTTCTGGTAGAAAGCCCCGCGGAGCTTGCCAAGGCGCTCGCCAACCGTGAAGCGACCGGGCCTTTACTGATCGAAATAGACGCCGCTGCCTGGCAGCGTGCGTGCGCATTTTCTGACTAGGACATTTCCATGCAGTCACTCAGCCAGCAGTTTATCGACCACCAATTCATCAACAATCAGTGGGTGCCCTCGGAGGGCACCCGAATGCTTGACGTAATGAATCCCTACCGCGAAGAGCGGATTGCCCAGGTAACCGCTGGGGATGCAGCGGATGTCGATGCCGCCGTCAAAGCCGCAAAGCAGGCTCAACCTGATTGGCAGGCGTTGGGCGGTGCCGCACGGGCAAAATACCTTGAGGGGTTTGCCGATGCACTGGAAGCCCGCCGGGATTCGATTATCACGCTTTCGGCGACCAACAACGGCAAGCCTTTAGCGGAAGCGGGTATTGACCTCGACGACGCGATTGCCTGCTACCGCTATTACGCCGGGCAGGCGAAGGCACTGGATGCACGCCAGGGCGAATTGGTCAGCGTGGAAATGGAAGGCGTTGAGGCGCGTACCTATCACGACCCCGTGGGCGTTGTGGGGCTGATTGCGCCGTGGAATTTCCCGCTGGTGACCAGTGCCTGGAAGCTGGCGCCCGCCTTGGCGGCTGGTTGCACCGCGGTGCTTAAGCCATCGGAAGTCACGCCGCTCCCCGAACGGGTACTGGCGGAGATCGCGCTGGAGATTGGCCTGCCCGCTGGGGTGCTCAACCTTCTTAATGGCGACGGGGAGGGCATCGGTGCACCGCTAACCAATCATCCTGATGTGGATAAAATCTCCTTTACCGGCAGCAACCGCGTCGGTGAAGCGGTGATGCAGGCCGCTTCCGCACGCACCGCCAGCGTCTCTCTGGAGCTGGGGGGAAAGTCACCGATCCTGGTGATGGAAGATGCCGACCCCGAACAGGCAGCCGACTGGGTAATGGCCGGTATCTACTTCAACGCCGGACAAATCTGCTCTGCAACTTCGCGGTTATTGGTGCACGAAAACGTGGCCGAAGCACTCTACGCCGCGCTTGCCGAGCGTATGGATGGGCTGACACTCGGCGACCCGCTGGACGAAGATACCGACTTAGGACCGCTAACCAGCGCCAAGCAGCGCGACGCCGTGCAGCGCTATCTGGATCTGGCCGAACAGGATGGGCTGACAGTAGTGCGCGATGCGACGCACCGCACCCTGCCTGCTCAAGGCTACTTCCTGGCGCCCACACTTTATCGCGATGTGCCGGTGGAAAGCCGCCTGTGGCAAGAGGAGATTTTTGGCCCGGTGCTTTGCGGTCAAAGCGTGGCAAACGAAGCCGAGGCGATTCAGCTTGCCAACGACAGCGTCTTTGGTCTGGCAGCCACAGTGATCAGCGGCGACCCTGAACGGGCAAAACGCATTGGCCGCCAGCTTAAAGCCGGTAGCATTTGGTACAACAGCGAGCAGCTGGTGCTACCCGAAACCGGCTGGGGCGGTTTCAAGCGCAGCGGCATTGGTCGCGAATTGGGCCCCTGGGGGCTAAGTGCCTACCTTGAAGTGAAGCATGTCATTGGGCCAGCTGATTGATATCGCTGGTTGAGAACTGATCAGTCGTCAAAGTGGGCCAGGTGGTGGGCCATCGCCTCTATATCTTCATCGGAAATGCCGCGCATGATGTCGATCATAGTGGTGTCGGGGCCGCCGCGAGTGCGGTCGCGATAGGCCACCATGGCTGCGAACAGATAGTCCTCGCGCTGCCCCGCTAGCCTCGGCATCTGCTCGCGACCGCTATAGTCAGAACTATGGCAACTGGCACAACCTTGGCTAGTGACTATTTCCTGACCCTGTTTGGCCAAGTCGGCGTCGCGCTCTCCTTCTGGTTCGGCGACCGGCTGGTCAGCGTAGTAGGCGGCCATCGCCTGGATCTCCTCGTCATCGAGACCTCGGGCCTGGGGCGTCATGATTTCGGACTGACGCAGGCGTTCGCGAAAATAGATCAACTGGTTAGTAATCGCGAGCGCTGGCTGTCCCGCTAACGAGGGTGTGCCGGGCTGGGTTGAGTTACCGTCGCTTCCGTGGCAAAAGCCGCAATACTGAACTTGCTCCTCCAACGGCAAACCCGCCGCCGGCGAGGTCTCGTCGGCGGCGGCTGCAAAAGGAAGCACAAGAACGGTAAACGCACCCATTGCCAGCAGAGCGCGCCAAGAAGGCGCGCGCTGGGATAGTTGCATGGTGATTACTCCGCGTCGTAATCGGGGGTTTCGTAGCTGATGCGATAGATAGCACCATTTTGCTCATCGGCAACCAGCAGTGCACCATCAGGCATTTGCAGAACATCCACCGGGCGACCCGAGAAGTCATTCTCGTGTGGGTCGTGCAACCCCACCATAAAGGGCGACAGGCCCGCGCGTTCGCCATCGTCGGAAATTTTAGCCACTTGAATATCGTAACCCACGCTCAGCGCGCGGTTCCAAGAACCCCGACGGGCAATAAAGATGGCGTTTTGATACTCCTCAGGGAACATCTCACCATCATAGAATCGCATGCCTAACGGGGCGCTGTGAGGGTCCATCGTAGCGACTGGCATGGTCACACCATCACAGGAGCCTTCGGATCCCAAGTCGGGATCGACAATGCCGATGCCATGACAAACCGGGAAGCCGTAGAACGCGCCAGGCTCACTCACCCGGTTAAGTTCGTCATTAGGCCCATGCTCACTGAGCCAGTCCTGATTATTGTCGGTGAACCACAGTTCTCCAGTCTCGGGATGGAAGTCGAAGCCAACGCTATTACGCACGCCGCGAGCGACAACCTGCATATCGGAACCATCCGGCTCAAAGCTGTGAATGGTGGCATGTGAGTCTTCATCGACTTCGCAGCCATTGCAGGGGGCTCCTACCGGTATGTAAAGGCGGTCGTCGGGGCCGAAAGCGAGAAACTTCCAACCATGATGCTCGTCATCAGGCAGGCCAAAGGCGTCGGTTAACTCTTCGGGATCTGAAATAGTGCCATCGGCTACCTGCGATTCGATATCGTCATAACGCAGAATCCGGTTGATCGCGGCGACGTAAAGGCTGCCATCTTTGAAGGCGAGTCCGTTAGGTTGGGTGAGCCCTTCGGCAATGATCTGATGTTCGCGTTCCTCGCCATTATCCTGCACGGCATAGACTCGGCCGATGCTTCTTGTGCCTACGAACAAGGTGCCATCGTCGCCAAGCGCCATCATGCGTGCTCCGGGCATACCGTTTGCCCATATTTCGGCACTAAAGCCATCCGGTAGACGAATATCATCAACCGGAATGTTCTCCTCGGCGGTAGTCGTCATTGGCGTAGCGTGAGGTGCCAATGACGACCCAGCCATCTCGGCCGAGCGACCTTGCGCCCAGGCCGGCTGTGGTTCTTCTTCCGCGGCGCTCATAGTGCTTACCAACATAAGGCTGGCGGCGGAAATGGCTAGGGTCAGGCGCGTGAATACAGGAAGTGTCATGACAGGCTGTCCTTATTGTAATTATGTCGTGCGGCTCATGGGCCAACCTTCATGTTAGTAGCATCTGTAAAAAAAGCATAAATCTGCTTCGGCAGTTCACCGACGTTAATTAACCCTTAGCTGTTTCGAGCATCAGGTATGGGCTGCTGGCATCGCATAACGCCGGGTCGATTTCCCGGCTTTTACCACCTGCCCTGGCACGTCATGCCCGATGAGGTCTGGGAGGGTAGCGGCGACTTCCAGCAGTGCATCCAGATCGACGCCGGTATCGACGCCCATGGCCTCAAACATATGCACCAGGTCTTCGGTGCATACATTACCGCTAGCGCCGGGGGCGAAGGGGCAGCCGCCCAGCCCACCTAGTGAGGCATCAAAGCGGCTAATACCTGTTTGCCACGCCGCCAGGGCGTTGGCCAGCCCCATGCCGCGGGTGTTGTGGAAGTGGAGCGTGAACGGCGTTTCCGGCCAGCGCTCAAGCACGGCTGCGCACAGGCGTTTGACCTGGGCAGGGTTAGCCATACCGGTGGTATCGCAGAGCGTGATGCCCTGAATGCCAAGATCGATAAGCTTCTCAACCAGTTCCAGCACCCGCGCTTCGGGAACGTCGCCTTCGAAGGGGCAGCCAAAGGCGGTGGAGAGCGAGGCGTTGATAAACACGCCGCTGCCTTTGCTGACCTCCAAAATCGCCGCGAACTGTTCAAGGGATTGCTCTGGCGTCATGCGCAGGTTGGCTAGCCCGTGGCTGTTGCTGGCGGACATTACTAGATTGATTTCATTCACCTGGCAGTCAAGAGCGCGCTCGGTGCCCTTAACGTTGGGCACTAGAACGGTGATATCGACCCCTTCCCGACGCTGGATGCCGGTCACCACTTCAGCAGCATCGCGCAGGTTGGGAATCGCTTTCGGTGAGGTGAACGAGGTTGCTTCGATTCGCCGTAGGCCGGTGGTGGAGAGTGCGTCTACCCAGCGGATTTTCTCTTCCGTAGGTACAAAGCGCGCCTCAATCTGTAGGCCGTCCCGAGGGGCGACTTCGTTGATCTCGATTTTAGTGGGGCAAGGTGATATTTCGTTCATAAGGAAACTCCCTAGATGATGCCCGCTTGGCGCAGCTTGGCGCGGGTTTCGTGATCAATGCCCAGTTCATCCAATACGTCGTCGGTATGCTGGCCAAGTGTGGGACCGCCGTCGCCAATTCGCCCAGGGGTAGCGCTCAGCTTGGGCAGTACGCCGGGTACTTTTAGCGGTTTACCGTTGGGGCGAGTGAAAGTTTGAATCATCTCCCGCGCCAAATAGTGAGGATCAAAGGCGATATCTTCCGCCGTGTAGGGGTAGCCTGCGGGCACACGGGCTTCATCCAGCGCCTGTAAAATGGCATCCCGTGGGCGTTCTTCGGTCCACGTTTGAATCGCGGCATCAATCATTTCGGCATGCTGGCTACGCCCATCGTTATGGGCCAGGGCCGGGTCGTTGGCAAGATCATCGCGGCCAATCACGCCCATTAAGCGTTTGAAGATGCTGTCGCCGTTACCGGCAATCAACACGTAATCGCCGCCCTGGCAGCGGTAGGCGTTTGAAGGGGTAATGCCGGGTAGGGCGCTGCCGCTGGGTTCGCGAACCTGGCCGCTGGCATCGAACTCAGGCAGCAGACTCTCCATCATGGCAAACACCGATTCATACAGAGCAACGTCGATCTCTTGGCCCAGGCCGCTGCGGTTACGCTCCTGAAGCGCCAGTAGCGTGCCAATCACGGCATAGAGCGCGGAAAGCGAGTCGCCAATACTCACGCCAACGCGTACCGAAGGCTCTCCCGGCTGGCCGGTGAGGTAACGCAACCCACCCATGGCTTCGCCAATCACGCCAAAGCCGGGCTTGTCGCGGTAAGGCCCGGTTTGCCCATAGCCGGAAATATGCACCATGATCAGCCGTGGATTAAGTTTGGAGAGTGCTTCCCAGCCCAGCCCCCAGTTGTCCAATGTGCCGGGGCGGAAGTTTTCCACCACCACATCAGCCTCAGCGGCGAGCTGGCGCACTAGGTCTTGCCCCTCTTCACTACGCAAATCCAGCGCCACCGAGCGCTTGTTGCGGGTTTGAACGTGCCACCAGAGCGAGGTGCCCTCTTCAATCATTCGCCATTTGCGAAGTGGATCACCGGTGCCGGGCGGTTCGATTTTGATCACGTCGGCGCCGAATTCGCCCAACAGTTTGGTGGCGAAAGGCCCCGCAATCAGTTGGCCGAGCTCTAGAACTTTTAAGCCCTGTAGCGGAAGCTGGCGCGCTTCGGAAGCATTCATTAAGGCTGTCCTCTACTTATCGTTATCATCATTAATTGTCAGCATGCGTGAGCCGACCAAAGGCGACAATTAGGCAATGGGTAACAAAGGGTTCGTCGGTGACGAAGGTGTGCGCTAGCATAAGCGGGTCGCCTTCAAGGAGTCCGTTGCATGCGTCGCTTTGATTTTGTCACCCTTAAACTGTTTATCTCCGTGGCGGATGAAGGCCGTCTGACGGCGGCGGCGGAGCGTGAACACTTAGCCCTCGCCGCCGTGAGTAAGCGAATAAGCGACCTGGAAACGCTGGTGGGCACAACGCTGCTCTATCGTCGTCCCAGAGGTGTGGAGCTAACCCCCGCAGGCCAGGCGTTTTTGCATCATGCCCGGCGAATTATGGATAACATTGAGCGCCTGCAGGCCGAACTCAGCGAGTATGGCGAAGGCGTGCGCGGCCATGTGCGTATTCACTCAAATACCTCGGCGATTATTGCCTTTCTTCCCCAGGATCTCAGCGCTTTCTCACGTCTCTACCCGGAAATCAAAATCGATCTTCAGGAGCGGGTCAGTAGCGAAATTATTGCTGCCGTTCGCGATGGCCTGACCGATATCGGTATTTTTGCCGGCCATGTGGCGGCACCCGACCTTCAGCAGATCTCCTATCGACAAGATCGACTAGTGTTAATGACTCCTATCGATCATCCTTTAGCTGGGCGTGAAAGCATCGCTTTTCATGAAGCATTAGCTTTCGATTTTATCGGCTTACAGCAGGATACCTCGCTGCAGTCACTGTTAAATGAGCAGGCTAATCTGGCGGGTAAGGCGCTACGCATGCGTATCCAAGTGCGCAGCTTTGACGCTATCTGCCGGATGATTCATCACGGTATGGGCGTGGGCGTACTACCCGAGCAAACCATCTACAGTGACTTAGGCGATCTGCAGCTGAAAAGCATCCCGCTTAGCGACCCTTGGGCTCAGCGCGAACTGGTGATTGGCATGCGGCGCTATGCCTCGCTGCATGTGACTGCCCGGCACTTGGTGGATCACCTTACCCAGAAAGAGGATGAGCAATAGTCTCGACGAATTCTCTTTATGGCTTCGTGTTTTGAGAAAGCTAAGCATCGCTATTTATCTCTTCAGTGGCCCGAAACGTGTGACACAACGGGTTAACCAATAGAGATAGGTATTCATCTTTGGTCGTATGGCGGTGATAGGTTGGATTTAAAAGCCCGCTATAGCAGCGTTTATAGCCATCGTATTTGACGAAGCCAGCCTTCTTGAACGTCGATTTGAGCCCATTGGCAGCTTGTTTCAATATCGAATAAGCATCACATCCAATAACGACAACCTTAGAGAGTCTATCCCATGCGGAAACAACTGTTTGCCACGCTGGCTACCCTAGGCATGCTAACGACTGCGCCGTTCGTCTTGGCGAATCCTATCGAAATTCAAGTTAATAACACCATGAGCGAAGGCGGTTCGGAAAGCGCTGCGGTGGAGCGCTTTGCTGAGTACTTAGAAGAACAGGCACCGGGTCGCTTCGATGTTCGTCCCTTCCTGGCGGGTTCATTGGGCGGCGAAAATGCCGTTTTGGAACTACTGAATCTTGGTCAAACCCAGCTCTCCATCACTGGCGGTAACTGGCGCCAGCAGTACGCACCTGAATACGATGCCATTACTGTGCCCTTTGTGTTCTCAACCTGGGACGAAGTTGATGCCTATATGGAGAGCCCCTCTGGCCAGGCGCTGATTGAAAAGGCGGAGAGTCAGGGCGGCCTTAAATACTTCGGCACCCAGCACCGCGGCCCGCGCCACATGACCGCCAATAAAGCCATCCAAAGCCCGGAAGATCTTGATGGTTTCCGCATGCGCCTTCCCGCGCTGCCAGTTTGGATGGAAGTGTGGGAAGAGATCGGTGCCCAGGTCGTCAACGTGCCTGCGCCAGAGATTTATCTTGCCATGCAGACAGGGCAGGTTGATGGTCATGAAAACTCGCTCTCTTCGCCCTATACCCGCCGGCTATGGGAAGTGCAGGATCACATTATTATGACCAGCCATGTTCAGTTTCCGTGGAACTGGGTGGCAAGTGCGCGCTGGTGGGAAGGGCTTGAGGCCGAGGACCAGGCATTGATCGAAGAAGCTATTCATGTTGCCCGTGAGCATGGCACGGAGCGAGAACGCGAACTCGATGAGTACTACCTGGAAGCGCTGCAGGATGAAGGCATGACGATTGTTGAGCCTGATATTGCCGCCTTCCGCGAAGCCGCGTTACCGGCGATTGATCGTGTCATGGCCGAAATGGCCGACGGTGTTCGCGAAGATGCACTGGGTAACCAGAGCGAGTAATCCTCCTTTGGCAGAAACAGCGGCGGCCCACTGGGCCGTCGCTGTTTTACAGGTCAAGAAAGTTTTATAAGACAAGTAAGTTTTTCATGACAAATAACTTTTCATAACCGAAAAAAAGACGTCAGGGTAAGGAGTTCTGCTGTGGAAGACGCTGTAGCGCCCAGCCAAGGGCCGGATCGAATCGCTTTTTATACGCTGCGCGGTGTCACCCGCCTGTGTGATGGGGTAGGCGTGGCGTTAATGGCGGCCATTCTCATCCTGATTGTGGCAGCGGTTATTGCCCGCGACCTGCTGGGGCTGGGCATGCCCTGGACGGAAGAGGTAGCGTCTATGTTGGCCATCTATGCGATTGGCTTTGGCTCGCTATCGGCGTGGGTGCGCAGTGAACACCTGGTAGTCGATCTGTTTAGCCACAAGCTTTCAGGCCTGGGTAAAAATATTCAGTATCGTCTTACTGCACTGATTTCCTGCGGTTTTTTTGCGCTTGCTGCCTGGGGTGCATGGATTATGTCGGACATGAGCGCCAACAATAAAACGGTCTCGTTAAGTATCAGCTTCAGCTACCTCTACTACGGGGTATGTTTCAGCTTTTTGGGCATGGCGCTGATCGCCGTATGGCAAACCCTGCGAGGCCCAGTGCCTTGGCTAGAGGCGCCGCGTGAAGAAGCGCGTATAGAGGGGCGTGAAGTGGAGAATGCCAAGCCATGACCGAACTACTGATTTTTGTTGGCGGCTTGCTCGTACTGATGGCGATAGGCTTGCCAGTCGTGGTCGCCATTGGTGTTACCTCCTTTATTGCTTTGGTAGCCACGGGCACTGGTGGCCTGCCCGTTGAGTTATTGCCGCTGCGCATGGTGCAAACGCTCAATAACTTCACTCTGTTGGCGATACCGCTGTTCATTCTTGCCGCCAATATTATGAACATTGGCTCCACTACCACGCGAATTTTTGACTTTGCCACAGCGTTGGTAGGGTTTACCAAGGGCGGCCTGGGGCACGCTAACGTGGTGGCCAGCTCCATTTTTGCCACTATGTCAGGCACCGCCGTTGCCGATGCCGCAGGGCTTGGCAGTATTGAAATCAAAGCCATGAAAGAGCGTGGCTATGCGCTGGATTACTCCACCGGTGTGACCGCTGCTTCCAGCGTTATCGGCCCCATTCTGCCGCCCAGCATAGCGCTGGTGGTTTACGGCTGGCTGGCCAATGTAAGCATCGGCGGGCTGTTTATGGCAGGGCTATTGCCGGGGATGTTGATGGCGCTGCTGTTGATGGGGATGACGGTACTGCTGGGTGCGACTGGCAAGGTAGTCATGCCTAAGCCGACCCCTTTTGATGCCTGCGAAGTGGCCCGAACCGGTAAACGCGCCATCTTGCCGTTAATGATGCCGGCCATTATCGTCGGCGGTATTTGGGGTGGCTTCTTCACCCCCACCGAGGCGGGTGCTATTGCCTCGCTCTATGCGGTAATTCTAGGCGGGCTGATCTATCGCGATTTGAACTGGCGAGACCTTTATAGCGCCTTCCGCCGTACCCTTATGTTCAGTGCAGTGATCCTGCTGATTATTGCGGTCTCCAGCTTTTATGGTTGGATACTGGTGCGTATGGGAATTCCTCAGGCCTTGGCAGGCCAAGTCGCCAGCATCGATATGCCAACGTTTGCCCTGCTGCTCTGCTTTGCGCTGTTCTTCCTGCTTATCGGCTGCTTTATGTCGGTGATCGAAAGCATCCTGATTTTCACCCCCATTGTGGTACCAGCCGCGCTAAGCGCCGGATTGGATCCCGTTCATTTCGGTATTGTGATGGTGATTACGCTCTCGGTGGGGGTTATTACCCCACCGTTTGGCACCGTGCTGTTCCTGATGGTCGGGATCACGCGATTACGCTACGGCCAGGTGGTCAGGGCGATCATGCCTTTCTTACTGCCAATTATTGCGACGATCTTGTTGCTGATCGCAGTGCCTGGTCTGGCCACTTGGTTGCCACGGGTGATGGGGTATTAGAAAAGAGGCTTAGTCAGCGGGTAAGATCCGCCCTGGGTTCATCAGCCTTTTGGGATCGAACAGCGCCTTAACCCCCTTAACAAGCTCCCGTTCAATAGGTGATAGCCGTGCCAAGTAGGGGGCTTGCTTGGTGCGGCCAATGCCGTGTTCGGCGCTGATGCTACCGTGAAAATCATCGAGCACTTCAAACAGCTGCTCCTCCAGGTCGTGCAGGTGGGCTTTCTTATCGCTATCCGCCATTGTCATGGGTGGCAGGATATTGAAGTGTAGGTTGCCGTCCCCCACATGCCCGTAGGCAATAATTTCGCACTCGGGTGACGTCGCCATGACCACGGCACTGGCTCGGCTGACGAAGTCGGGTATCGCCGAGATGGGCACCGAAATATCGGTGCGCAGATGCTCACCGCGTCGCCGCTGGCCTTCCAGCATGCTTTCACGGAACTGCCATAGCTGGGCCGACTGGGTGTCGCTGGATGCCAACGCGCCATCCAGCACCAGTTCGCGTTCCATGCCGTTTTCCAGCAGCTGTTCCAGCATCGAACCTAGATCCACCGGCCCTGTGGCGGCAACCTCCATCAGCACGTACCAGGGGTAGGCGCTTTCCATCGGGTCGCGCAGCTCTGGCGTCGCTTCCATGGCTAGCTCGATACAGCGGCGGGGAATCAGCTCAAAAGCCGTTAGCAGATCACAGCAGTCGCGGCGCGCCAGGCCATACAGGTCGATTACCGCCTGGACGGAGGGCAGACCCAGCAGGGCGGTACGGTTCTGGGTCGGGCGCGGGGAGAGCTTTAAAACCGCACCGGTGACGATGCCTAGAGTGCCTTCGCTGCCAAGAAACAGCTGCTGAAGGTCGTAACCGCGATTGTCTTTATGGAGCGCGTTAAGGCTCTCCCATACGCGGCCATCCGGCAGAACCACCTCAAGTCCCAGTACCAGCTCGCGCATCATGCCGTAGCGCAGTACGTTAAGCCCGCCTGCATTGGTGGCGATATTACCGCCAATCTGGCAACTGCCTTGAGCGCCCAGCGAGAGCGGGAAGTCGCAGTCATGGTCAAAAGCGGCCAGTTTAACGTTTTCAAGGATGCAGCCCGCGTCTACGATAATGGTGAAGTTAATCGGATCGATGGCACGCACGCTATTTAAGCGCTCTAGACTGATCACCAGTTCCTGACCGTTTGCTGCGGGCAAAGCGCCTGCCACCAGACCGCTATGGCCGCCCTGGGGCGTCATCGCGACCCCTTGTTCGTAGCAGCGCTTTACCACCTCGGCGACTTCTGGGGTAGTTGCTGGGCGGGCCACTGCCAGCGGTGTGCCTAATGTATCCCCCGCCCAATCGCTAACGTAGCGCGCCATGGCGTCTGGCTCGCGGACTAAACCCCGCTCGCCGAGCAGGCTGGTTAGCTCATTTAGAAAGGAGGTGGTGTCTGTCATTAATTCTCTTCCTGCCAGGCCGCGCCCTCGGGGAAGCGGTGCTGGGCTTGGGATTCTGTGTGCATGGCGATACTGTAACCTGGCGCTTCAGGCACTTGGTAGCGGCCACGGTTGATGACCACTGGATCGATAAAGTGCTCGTGAAGGTGATCTACATACTCAAGTACGCGACCTTCAAGGCTGCCGGATATCGCGATATAGTCGAATAGGGAAATATGTTGGGTGTATTCGCAAAGTCCAACGCCACCGCCGTGGGGGCAGATCGGCACGCCGAACTTGGCGGCCATCAGTGTTACTAAAATCACTTCGTTAAGCCCGCCCAAGCGCGCCGCATCTAGCTGGCAGTAGTCGATGGCATCTGCCTGGAAAAACTGTTTGAACATCACTTTGTTGTGACAGTGCTCGCCAGTGGCGACGCCGATAGGCGCAACCCGGTGGCGGATTTCGGCGTGGCCAAGAATATCGTCAGGGCTGGTGGGCTCCTCTATCCATAGCGGATCAAATTCGGCCAGCCTGCGCATTTTGGTGATCGTCTCGTCGACTTCCCACACCTGATTGGCGTCCATCATCAGCACGTTGTCCCAGCCGATCTCTTCACGCAGCAGCGCCGCGCGGTGAGCATCATCTTCGATGTCACCACCAATCTTCTGTTTGAAGTGCGTCCAGCCTTCAGCCAGCGCTTCCCGAGCCAGGCGGCGCACTTTCTCGTCGCTGTAACCCAGCCAGCCCGCTGACGTGGTGTAGGCGGGGTAGCCATCGCGGCGCATTTCGGCTTCGCGGGCTGCTTTGCCGGAGGCCTGACGGCGCAGCAAGCAGATAGCCTCTTCCGGCGTTAACGCATCGGTGACGAAGCGAAAATCAAGGCAGCGAACCAGCTGTTCCGGAGTCATATCCACCAGCAGCTTCCATACCGGCTTACCTTCTTTTTTCGCCCACATATCCCACACGGCGTTAACGATGGCGGCGGTGGCGAGGTGAATCGCACCTTTGTCGGGGCCAATCCAGCGCAATTGACTATCGCCGGTAATTTCCCGCCAGAAGGTGCCCATATTGTCGGTAATGGAGGCCAGAGAGCGACCTTCAATCAGCGGCGCCAACGACTGTAAAGCAGTGACCACAATCTCGTTGCCGCGGCCAATGGTAAAGGTTAAACCGTGCCCCTCGGGGCTGCCGTCATCGGTGTGCAGGATGACGTAGGCGGCGGAGTAGTCCGGCGCGGCATTCATGGCATCCGAGCCATCCAGTGAGCGCGAGGTGGGAAAACGAATATCCTGGATCTCGACGCGAGTGATGATTGTCATGGTGCGCTCCTGGGCTGCGATATGAGTGGCTTATGGATGGTCAGAATCAGCGGCGCGCTAAGTGGCGCATCAGTTCACGAATGCCGTAAGTCCAGGGCGGCAGTTGATCACTTCTTCCTACCCGGTTGACCAAGGCGCCCAGGGCGGGCGTGGCGATGGTGACACGATCATTGAGGTGATGGGTAAAGCCCTGGCCTTCACCGTCGCGATCCTGAATGGGCGAGAACATGGTGCCCAGGAACAGCATGAAGCCGTCCGGATATTGGTGGTGGTCGCCGATAGTTTGGCTTACCAAGTCCAGCGGATCGCGGCTGATTTCGCGCATATCGCTCTCGCCTTGGAGCAAGAAGCCGTCATCCTCACCCTCGATACGCAGCGATACCTGGCAGTTGCGTACGCTGTCGATATCGAAGTGATCATCAAACAGGCGAATGAAGGGACCAATGGAGCAGGAGGCGTTGTTATCTTTTGCCTTGCCGAGCAGCAGGGCGCTGCGCCCTTCCACATCGCGCAGGTTAACGTCGTTGCCCAGAGTCGCACCACGCACCTGGCCGCGGCTGTCCACTGCCAGGACAATTTCCGGCTCGGGGTTATTCCACTTGGAAGACGGGTGCAAACCCACCGGTGTGCCAAAGCCTACCGATGAGAGCGGCTGGGATTTAGTGAACACTTCAGCATCAGGGCCAATGCCGACTTCCATATACTGTGACCACCCACCGCGTGCCTGAAGGGCTTTTTTAAGCGACATCGCCTCTTCAGAGCCCGGCTTGATTTTAGAAAGATCTTTGCCGATCAGTGCCTGCAAGTCATCGCGCAGTTCCACTGCCCGCGCTGGGTCGCCGCCCGCTTGCTCCTCGATGACCCGCTCTAACAGGCTAACGGCAAAGGTGACGCCACAGGCTTTAACGGCCTGAACATCGCAAGGAGCGAGTAAGTAAGGCGCTTGCGCTGGCGACGTTTGAGAGTTCGCTAGTAGCGCCTCAACCCCGCCCAGGCTGGGGCCTTCTGCTAGCCGCACAACCTCGCGTATATCGTCTCGTTCCAGTAGATCAGCCATAGTGGGGCCGAACTCGGTGATGTCGATCACCTGGCCATTTTTCACGGTCACCAGCGCGGGGCCGGGATGCGCGCCATCCAGCCATACGCGTCCAACCAGCAGCGCGTTATCCAGGTCATTGGGGAGAGAGTCATTCAGGGGCAGTGGTTGCATAGGGGGGTTCATATCGTTAGCTCTCCCGCTTGCCGTCAGCCAGCGAGGAGGTATTAAAGGTGGATCACCCCGTTACCTCTGCCGCCAAGTAATCACGGCAGGAGAGGTACGGGGTGAGGCATGGTTTTCAACCCAACCAGTCGATTGGTGCTTACTCGGTCATTGATGATTCAGCAATTCGCTGGAATTCTTCCACGAGATCTTCACCAATGCGCGGGGCCCACTCTTCGTAAACCGGCTGCACGGCTTCCTGGAAAGCGGCAATCTGCTCGTCATCAAGACGGGTGATTTGCATACCGCGCTCTTCAAGCTGATCCCGCGCCCAGTCGTCGTACTCGCTGGAAAGTTGGATTTCGTAATCGGCAGCCTGCAGCGCGGCTTCCTGAACAAGCTCCTGATATTCAGGGTCGAGGCGATCCCAGGTACGCTGAGAGATCATCTTGATAAAGGGTGTGTAGACGTGGCGGGTTTCGGAGCCGTAGTCCTGCACTTCATGGAAGTTGGAGGTCAGAATGGTGCTCCAGGGGTTTTCCTGGCCATCGACAACGCCCTGTTCCATGGCGGAGAAGAGCTCACCAAACGCCATTGGGGTCGGGTTGGCACCCAGCGCTTCCCAGATAGCCAGATGCACCGGGTTTTCCATGGTGCGAATCGACAGGCCACGAACGTCTAGGCCAGCCACATCCTCTGGAGAGGAGACTTCCCGAGCGCTATTAGAGAGCTGGCGGAAGCCGTTTTCGGAAAACGCCAGGGCTTTCAGACCGCTGCCATCGAAGGCGTCGAGCATTTCCTGGGCAGCATCGCTGCGCATGGCCTCGATAGCTGCTTCCCGGGTAGGTAGCAAGAAGGGGAGGTCGAAAACCGCCAGTTCCTCAACGTAGCTGGTAGCAGGGGAAGACGATGGGTAAGTCATATCCAGCGTACCGGTCTGCAGCATTTCCATCATCTGCACGTCGTCGCCCAGCTGGCTGTTAGGGAAGATGTTAACGCTGATGCGTCCTTCACTGCGCTGGTCAAGAATATCCGCGAAGTACTGGCTGGAGATGTACTGGGGCGAGCTTTCCGCTAAGCCAAGTCCCATACGCAGGGTGACGCTGCCGTGGTCACCCACGGTGCCGCCGTCAATCTCGGGCGGGTCGGAAAGATCAGGCGTTTGCGCGTAGGCGATACCTGAGCTTAGCAGCGTGGCACCGGTCATTAGCAGGGTGCGTTTCCAAAGATGGTGCATAGTTGTCACTCTCCTGGCGTGCTACAGGCCGCTTCGCTAAGGGGGTTTTCCAAGCGAGCTGCAGCGTGTTGGCTATTGTTGTTGTGTGTAAGCGGCGTTCACTTATAAAAGAGTAAGCGCCGCAACCCTTAGATGAATGTCTAACGTTTTGCCTATATGTTCAACATATACTTTTGTATGTGTCGACGCCGTCGGGAAGAAAGCGTACCTTCATTACGATTCTCCCCTTCATTTTAGGGAGCTTACTTAATCGATAATGTTGGTGGGGCGGTTTGAGTGCCTAAAGCGCGCCTACTGACTTTCATATTTACTTTAGGCGTGGAGCGGAACCATGGCCATTTTTCAGCGAATAACGCCTGAGCAACTGCGTTCACGTTACTGGTTCGATAACCCTGATCACCCCGGTACGACGGCGCTGTGCATCGAGCGCTATCTTAATTACGGCATTACCCTGGATGAGTTGACTAGCGGTAAGCCAATTATTGGTATTTGCCAGTCTGGCTCTGATTTAACCCCGTGCAACCGCCACCACATCGACTTGGTCAAGCGGGTTAAAGACGGTATTCGCTCAGCGGGTGGCGTACCGTTTGAATTTCCCATGCACCCGATTCACGAGAACGTGCGGCGCCCCACGGCGGCGTTAGATCGTAACCTCGCCTATTTGGGCATCGTGGAAGTGCTCCACGGCTACCCACTAGACGGTGTGGTATTGACTACCGGCTGTGATAAAACCACTCCGGCCGCGCTGATGGCGGCGGCAACGGTGAATATCCCCGCGATAGTGCTCTCGGGTGGGCCGATGCTCAACGGCTGGCGCGGAGCGGAGCGGGTGGGCTCGGGCACGATTATCTGGGAGTTGCGCAAGCGCTTGGCGGCGGGCGATATCGACTACGCCGAGTTCCTTTCCCGTGCCAGTGATTCGGCACCCTCGATTGGGCACTGCAACACCATGGGCACCGCTTCCACCATGAACTCCATGGCGGAAGTCCTGGGTATGAGCCTGCCGGGGTCGGCGGTGATTCCCGCGCCCTATAAAGAGCGCGCGATGGTGGCCTACGACACCGGCACGCGGATTGTCGATATGGTCTGGGAAGACCTGCGGCCGCTGGGTATTCTGACCCGGGAAGCGTTTGAGAACGCCATTGTGGCCTGCTCGGCATTAGGTGGTTCATCCAATGCGCCGGTGCATATCAATGCCATTGCCCGCCATGCGGGCATCGAGCTGGATAACGACGACTGGCAGCGGCTGGGCCATGAAATCCCGCTGCTGGCCAACGTGATGCCTGCTGGCGCTTTCCTGTGCGAAGAGTTCCACCGCGCCGGGGGCGTGCCCGCGATCCTCCATGAACTACAAACGGCGGGTAAGCTGCACGGCGATGCGCTGACGGTGAATGGTCGCTCGCTAGGCGATAATCTTGAGGGTCGTGAAACTCAAGACAGTGACGTGATTTGTCGCTATAACGATCCATTGGTAGACCACGCGGGCTTCCTCAATCTCAAGGGCAATTTGTTCGATTCGGCGCTGATGAAAACCAGCGTGATCTCGCGAGATTTCCGCGAGCGCTTCCTCAATGACCCCAACGACCCGGAAGCCTTTGAAGGCAAAGTCGTGGTGTTTGATGGCTCCGAGGATTACCACGCCCGTATCGACGACCCGGCGCTGAACATTGATTCACGCACCATTCTGGTAATGCGCGGAGCGGGCCCCGTAGGCCACCCTGGCGGTGCGGAAGTGGTTAATATGCAGCCACCGGAGGCGCTGATTAAGCAGGGTATCGAATCGCTGCCCTGCCTGGGCGATGGCCGCCAGTCGGGCACTTCCGGTTCGCCGTCGATTCTTAATGCCTCCCCGGAAGCGGCTACCGGCGGTGGTCTGGCGCTACTTGAAAGCGGCGACCGGCTGCGGGTCGATCTCAAGCGCGGCGAAGTGCAGCTATTGATAGAGGATAGTGAGTTGGAAGCGCGCCGCGAGCGTTTAGCCCAGCAGGGCGGCTATCGCTACCCCGGCCATCAGACCCCCTGGCAAGAGATTCAGCGCAGCATGGTCGAACCGCTGGATCGCGGTATGACGCTAGAACCCGCCACCAAATATCGCGATGTGGCCCGCCAGCATCCGCCCAGGGATAATCATTAGCATCAGTCGCTTGGGGCAGTGTGCGGTGCTGGAGGGGGTCAAGTACGTTATGATTGGCAGGAATTGAAATAGGGTCTTATCGCAGTGACGTCATCTCTCAGTAAGCCAGCAGCTCGCCCCAGTATCGCCGAACATCTTGCCGAGGAGATCTTCGGTGGGCGCTACCACCCCGGTGACCTAGTACCCCGTGAAATGGATCTATGCGAACGCTTTGCTATTAACCGCTCTGCGGTGCGTAGCGACCTGCGCCAACTGGTCGATGCCGGTATTATCGAGCGTATCTCCGGCCATGGTTCTAAGGTGCGCGAGTACTCCGAGTGGCATATTCTCGACGCCCAGGTGACCGACTGGTTGACCCGCTACGCCGCGCCCAACCCGGATATTCAGCGCGAAATCCTTGCCTTCCGCCTGGACGTTGAACCCTATGTGGCGATGACCGCCGCCAAACGCGCCAAAGCACGTGATTTGGTCGCCATGGAAGAAGCCTTTGAAGGGCTAGGACAGAATCTGCGCAACGCCACCTGCGAAGAGGAGCGGCGGCTGCACAGCGAGTGCGATTTCGCCTTTCATGAGGCGATCTTCAAGGCGACCCACAATATTGTCTGGGCGCAGCTATCGCATATCCTGCGGCCCTCCATCTATATGTTGATCTCCATGTCCAACGAGAACGCCCCGGACCCTGAAGAGAGTCTGGAACGCCACCGTCAGTTGATGGAGAGTATCCGGCTGCGCCGACCCCGGGAGGCTTTTTTAGCCTCCCAAGCGGTATTGGCTGGCACCGCCGCAGCGTTGGGGCTTGAACATAGCGTCAGTTCATTAGGGCGCAGCGTTGAGCTGCCCCATACCACCCCCTGAACCCATTTTTAATGGCAAAAAACAAAGGCAAGCGTATGTCTGACTTCAACCTCGGCTTGGTGGGCGTGGGTAAAATTGTCCGCGACCAGCACCTTCCTGCAATAGCCGTCACCCCAAACTGCCACCTTGTCGCCACGGCGGATCCCTACGCCTCGCTGTCGGATGTGCCGGGCTATCAAGGTCTTGAGGCAATGCTAGACGCCCACCCTGAAATTACCGCTGTCTCAATCTGCACGCCGACCCATCTGCGCTACTCCCAGGCGCGGGCCGCACTGATGCGTGGCAAGCACGTGCTGCTTGAGAAGCCACCGGGGGCAACGTTAAGCGAAGTGGAGGACTTGATTGCCTGTGCCAAAGAGCAGGGCGTTAGCCTATTTGCCGCCTGGCACTCGCGGTTTGCCCCCGGCGTTGCCCAGGCCCAGCAGTGGTTAGCCGAACGACAGGTACAGCAGGTAGAGATCGAGTGGAAGGAGGATGTGCGGGTATGGCATCCAGGCCAGGCGTGGATCTGGGAACCCGGTGGTATGGGCGTTTTTGATCCTGGTATCAATGCGCTGTCAATTGCGACCGCCATTCTGCCGCAGCCGTTTTTCCTGCAACAAGCGCGGCTGCTGGTGCCGAGTAACGCGCAAACCCCGATTGCGGCGAAGCTCTCTTTCACTGATCCAGAAGGCGCAGCAATTGAGGCAGATTTCGACTTCCTACAAAGTGGCCCGCCCACCTGGGATATGCATATCGACAGCGATGGCAGCCGTTTAAGTCTCACCCAGGGCGGTTGTCAATTGGTCATCGACGATGAACTGATCATTGAAGAGGAGGAGCGCGAGTATCAAGGTTTATATGCGCGCTTTGCCGAGCTGATCGCAAACAAGCGCAGCGAGGTGGATGTGGCCCCGCTGCGCCAGGTCGCCGATGCGTTTCTATACGGTCATCGTGAAACCACCGACGCCTTCGTTGAGTAACGCTCGCTTATTCACGCTTGCCATCGACCAGGCGTGATACCCCGTAAGGGTTGCCATCACGAATCGCCTCGGGCAGTAGCCCTTCCGGCAGCGCCTGGTAGCACACCGGGCGCAGGAAGCGGAAAATCGCCGCGCTGCCTACCGAGGTAGTGCGCGAATCCGAGGTCGCCGGGTAGGGGCCGCCGTGCACCATGGTGTGGCTGACTTCCACGCCGGTGGGCCAGCCGTTGGCCAGAATCCGTCCCGCTTTGCGCTCCAGCGTGGGCAACAGCTTCCGGGCGGTCTCCAAGTCACCGTTATCCATTTGCAGGGTAATGGTGAGCTGACCTTCGATCTGGGCAGCAACCCGCGCTACTTCCTGGGCATCAGCACAGGCGATCACCAATGACGTCGAACCAAATACCTCTTCCTGAAGGGCGGGCTCGTTAAGGAGCGCATCGGCCTGGGTAACGAACAACCCTGCTTGGCAGGCGTTGGCTGTTTCACCTGCCTGGCCGCGTGCCACCTCGGTGACCTTGGCATGGCTGGCCAATCGATTCACGCCCTGCTGGTAGGCGTCATGAATGCCTGGGGTCAGCATGGTCTGGGCAGCGCTGCCCTTGACTGCTTCACCGGCTGCTGCAACAAAGGCGTCCAGCTCAGGGCCCTGAACCGCAATGACCAACCCTGGGTTGGTGCAGAACTGCCCGGCACCCATATTGAGCGAGCCGACAAACCCCTCGGCAATCGCTTTGCCGCGTGCCTTGAGCGCTTCGGGCAGCAGAAACACCGGGTTAATGGAGCTCATCTCGGCGTAGACGGGAATCGGCTGGGGCCGCGCCTGGGCGGTGGCCATCAGCGCGGTACCGCCGCTGCGTGACCCGGTAAAGCCCACCGCCTGTATGCGCGGGTCGGCAACCAGCGCCTGACCGATCTCGCGGCCCGAGCCAAACAGCAGCGAGAAGACGCCCTCGGGCAGTTCGCACTTGGCAACCGCACGCTGAATGGCGCGGCCTACCAGCTCAGAAGTGCCGGGGTGGGCAGAGTGGCCCTTGATGACTACCGGGCAGCCGGCGGCCAGGGCGGAGGCGGTATCGCCACCGGCAACGCTGAAGGCGAGCGGGAAGTTGCTGGCGCCAAACACCGCCACCGGGCCCAGGCCGATATGGCACTGACGCAGGTCGGCGCGGGGCAGCGGCTCACGATCAGGCATGGCCGGGTCGATACGAACATCCAGCCACTCACCGGCGCGCACTACCGAGGCGAACAGCCGCAGCTGGCCGCAGGTACGCCCACGTTCGCCCTCTAGGCGCGGGCGTGGCAGGCCGGTTTCGGCCATGGCACGTTCAATCAGCTCATCGCCGATCCCTTCGATCTCGGCGGCAATGGTTTCAAGAAACGTTGCGCGCGCCTCTAAGGAGGTCTCGCGATAGCTATCAAAAGCCGTCTCGGCTAAGGCGCAGGCCTGATCGACTTCGGCCTTACTGCCGCCGGGATAGGCGGGAGACAGCGTCTCGCCGGTAGCGGGATTAACCGCATGAATGTCAGCCTGCTGGCCGCTGACGGCCTGCTGACCAATCAGTAGTTTACCTTCCAGAGTCATACTTCCTCCTGCTGGTTTAAAGAGATTTTACGCTGATGGCTGGTGCATCTGCTTCCACCCGAAGGGGATTGCGCAGGGCGCGACCAAACTCGCTGATCTGGATCTCAAAACGATCACCCTCGCGCACCTTGATGCCGTCGGCGAAGCTTAGCGTTGCGGTACCGAAAAAGTGCACATGCACATCGCCGGGGCGACGGAAGCCCTGGTATTTGAAGTGGTGGTATTCCAGGTTGGCCAGGCTATGGGCCATGTTGGCCTCGCCGGTGAGAAAGGGCTTCTCCCACAGCGTCTCGCCACTCCGCTGGATACGGCTGGTGCCTTCCAGATGGGCTGGCAGTTCGCCGATCAACAGTTCGGGCCCAAAGCTGCAGGCGCGTAGCTTGGAGTGAGCTAACCACAGGTAGTTGAAGCGCTCGGTCACGTGGTCAGAGAACTCGTTGCCGAGGGCGTAGCCGACCCGCCAGGGCTGGCCCTCGTCACCAATCACGTAGAGCCCCGCCAGCTCCGGTTCCTCGCCCGCATCTTCGGCGAAGGCGGGAGAGGGGATGTCTGTTTCCGGCGCCACCACGCACTGGCCATCGCCCTTGTAGAACCACTCCGGCTGCGCGCCTAGCTGGCCTGCATCGGGTTTGCCGCCCTCCACGCCCAGCTTGAACATACGCATGGAGTCGGTCATATCTTCTTCAGCGGCTTGGGCTTTTGCGTGCATCGCCGAGCGGGTGTCGGCACTGCCCAGGTGGGTAAGGCCGGTGCCGGTCACCAGGCAGTGGGCCGGGTCGCTATGCGTCAGCGGGGGTAGCAACTGCTTAGCGTCGACCAGCGCTTGATAATCCAGGCGCGTTTCGGTCAACGCTTCCGACAGCATGTCGCTAAGTGGCTTACCGGCGCTAATGGCCCGCTTGGCCAGGGTGTAGGTATCACAGTCGAGCAGCCTGACCTGCTCTTCGCTCTCGACCAGGGCGGCGCGAACCTGGCCCTGATGATCACACTGAATCAGTCGCATGCGGCTATTTCTCATGGGCTATTCCTAACGTTTATTGTTATGAGAGATGTTGTGGAGAGAATATTTCATAACCACATAAGACGCCTAATGTTGAACATTAAAATAAATTGTTCAACATAAACTTTTGTATGGCGGGTGTTGTTGGCTAAGCGTCCTGGGCAATAATCTCGCGGAGAGCACTCATTAAGGCGGCGGCGCCGGGAGAGAGCCGCTGGTGGCGTAAACTGACCAGCCCATAGGGCTGAACGCTCAGCGTCTCGCTGAAGGGCAGCAGGTGAAAGCGCTGCGGGGGGCAGAGCAGGTCAGCGGCTTCCCGTGTGGTCACCGTGATGGTGTCGGATTTATCGACCAGCGCCAGCGATAGCAGCAGATCCGCGGTGTCGACTATTTGTCGGGGCAGCGCGACCTGATGGTGCAGAAACAGGCTATCCACCCGCTGGCGCATCAGTGCGCCAGCGGGCTGCAGCGACCATGGGTAGCCAGTCATATCAGCAAGGTTCAGCGTTTGTTTATCGGCTAGTGGATGCCCTTGTCGACAAACAAAGCAGAGCTCCTCCTCGCCAATCTCTTCGAACACGAAGTGCTCGGCATCGACGCCTGCGGGAATGCGGGTAATCGCGAAATCCAGCTCGCCTTCCAATAAGCGCGGCACCAGCACCTTGCTAACATCCACATCCACGCTGATCTTTAGCCCTGGCCGGTCACGGTGCACCCGCTCAATCGCGCTGGTAAGCAGCGTTACCGCCGGGGCCATCACCGTGCCGACAGCTACCGTGCCCGCATTTCCCTCGCTGAGTGCATTCAACTCCTCGCCCGTGTGGCGCAGCGCTGAGAGCATGCTGTGGGCGTGGCGAATCATAATCTCGCCATACCAGTTGGGCGTTAGCCCGCGGGGGTGGCGATCAAACAACCGAATACCCAGGTTGGCTTCCAGGTCGCTGAGGAGTTTTGAAGCGGCTGGCTGGCTCATCTTGAGCTGAGCCGCAGCGCGATGCAGGTTGCGGTGCTCATCCAGCGCTAAAAATAGCTGAAAATGGCGCAACTTTAGTCGCACGTCTAAAAACCAGTTCTCACCGAGAACGCCCATGGGATAAGCCTTGAGTTGTTATTGATACTTAGAAGTATATCGATAGTGATGCGTTTGTATATTGGTTGGTTATGAAAGACGTGGCTACTGTAGTGACTGAATCGGAATTAACAATACCGACCTAACAACAACAAGCGACAACAAAAGAACGCCTCCAGGAGGAAGCTCATGCCTCTCATGTACAGCCAACGATTAAAAAATGGTTCACCTCTTCTATTCTGTGCAATCGCAACAGTGCTGCTGGCAAACGCAGCCCAAGCCCAGAGCAACTCTGAAACCGACGCTGGCAGTGGAGCCGACAGTAATATCCAAACGTCGGTGTTTGGTCACCTGCCCGATGGTCGTCAGGTTGATGTCTATCAATTCACCAACGCCAATGGTATCGAGTTACGGGTAACCAACTACGGTGGCATCATTCTGTCGCTGAAAACCCCCGATATGGACGGCAAGTTTGACGATATAGCGTTGGGCTTTGACTCTCTTGAGGCATACCTCTCCGATGAATACCGTCAGGCCAATCCCTACTTCGGTGCCATCATTGGGCGCTACGGCAATCGTATCGCGGGTGGGCAATTCTCACTCGATGGGGAAAGCTATTCATTGGCTACCAACGATGGTAGCAATCACCTGCACGGCGGCGAACAGGGGTTCGACAAAGTGCTGTGGCAGGCTGAACCGTTCGAAAGCGAGGCAGGCACTGGCTTAGTGCTGCGCTATACCAGCGAGGATGGAGAAGAAGGGTATCCCGGCAAGTTGGAGACCGAAGTCACTTACACCCTGACCGATAATGACGAACTGATGGTGGAATATCGGGCGGTGACCGACAAAGCCACGCCGGTCAACCTCACCCAACACAGCTACTTCAACCTAAAGGGCGAGGGTAGCGACACCATTCTCGATCACCAGCTAATGATAAACGCTCCGGAATTTACCCCGGTAAACGATACCCTGATTCCCACTGGTGAGATTCGCTCGGTAGACGGCACGCCATTCGACTTTACCCAGGCGACCCCTATTGGCGAACGGATCGAGCAGGACAACGAGCAACTCTCTTTTGGCGGCGGTTATGACCATAACTTTGTGCTTGCGCGTGATGATGCTGCATCGGATGAACTGGTTGTGGCGGCCAAGGTATGGGAATCGCAGAGCGGCCGTATGGTGGAAATCACCACTACCGAACCTGCGATCCAATTTTACTCGGGCAACTTTCTTAACGGCGATCTGACCGGCAAACAGGGTCAGGCCTACGGCCATCGTTCCGGCTTTGCTCTGGAAACCCAGCACTACCCCGATTCGCCTAATCAGGAGGCGTTTCCCAGCACAACCCTAGAACCTGGTGATACTTACCTGTCGCGTACGATCTATCGTTTTTCCGCCCAGGAATCTTTTGATGAGTAACGCGCTGCGTTCGTTACTAGCAACCTGAGCAAGCAACAATCGCCACAATTAACAACCGCGCATTCACAGCGACACAAAAACAATCAATAAAAGCAGGAGCCAGACCATGCAATTAACCAAGACGTTTACTCGTTTAGCCCTCGGCAGCGCCATCATGCTGGCGTCATTGAGCTCAGCCCAAGCGCAGGATGACGAGGTGAAAATTGGCTTTATCGTTAAAAAACCCGAGCAGGCGTGGTTTATTAACGAACAGCAGGCCGCTACCGAGCTAGGTGAAGAACTCGGCTTCGACGTGGTACGCCTAAGTGGTGAAGACGGCCAGGAAGTACTCAGCGCCATTGATAACCTGTACGCCCAGGGTGCCGAGGGGTTTGTGATCTGTCCGCCGGATGTGCGTCTGGGGGCCGCGATTATGAACCGTGCCAACCAGTACGGTATGAAAGTAGTCACCGTGGACGACCAGTTTGTGAATTCCAGCGGTGAACCAATGGAGGACGTGCCACACCTAGGTATGTCCGGCTATAAAATTGGTCAGCAGGTAGGCGATGCGATTGCCGCCGAAATGGAAGCACGCGGCTGGGATCCGGAAGAAGTTGCCGCCCTACGCATAACCAATAATGAGCTACCCACTGCCGTTGAGCGTACTGATGGTGCGACCGAAGCATTACTGGCATCCGGTTTCCCCGAGGGCAATATCTTCGATGCACCCCAGCAGAACAGCGATACCGCCAGCGCCTTCTCGGCGGCATCCCCGGTGCTCTCCCAGCGCGGCGATTATGAGCATTGGGTGATCTATGCCCTCAATGAGGAGAGCGTTTTGGGTGGCGTACGGGCCACAGAGCAATACGGCCTAGCGGCTGAAGACGTGATCGGCGTGGGTATCAATGGCTCCGGCGCGGCTTTTGCAGAATTCTCCCGGGACAACCCCACCGGCTTTCACGGCACTGTGGCGGTGAGCTCTACCATGCACGGCCGGCAAACAGCCGAAGACCTCTACCGCTGGATTACCGAAGACAAAGAGCCGCCGGCGAATACCGAAACCTCAGGCGTCTTGATGACACGTGAGAACTGGCAGGAAGTGCGCGAAGAGTTGGGTCTGTAACGGCCTCGCTGTCACGGGCTATATGTCACGAACTATATGTCACTGGCAATCGGTTGGAGTGCTCACGCATGTCTGATGCTTATCTACGTTTCGACGCTATCAGCGTTGTCTTCCCAGGGGTGCGTGCGCTGGATGGCGTGAGCTTTAGCGCTCACGCCGGTCAAGTGCATGCGCTGATGGGTGAGAACGGTGCGGGAAAATCCACCCTGCTCAAGGTGCTTAGCGGCGTTAACCGCGTGGCGGAAGGTGCGCTGTGGATCGACGGCCAGCGCCACGTGTTCAGTAACGCCAGAGAGGCACTGCGCGAAGGGATCGCCATCATCTACCAGGAGTTAACGCTCTCGCCCAATATGTCGGTGGCAGAGAACCTGCTGCTGGGCCAACTGCCCACGCGGCAGGGGTTTGTTAACCGCCGCCAGCTGCGCGAAAAAGCCCTGGCGATTCTGGCCGATCTCGGCGAGGGGGATATCCACCCCTCGACCAAGGTACGCGAACTCTCTATCGGCCAGCAGCAGATGATCGAGATTGGTCGTGCACTGCTGCGCGATGCCAAGGTCATCGCTTTTGATGAACCTACCAGTAGCCTTTCCATTCAGGAAATTCGCCAGCTCAAGCGCATCGTCAAACGACTGCGCGACGAGGGGCGTGTGGTGCTCTATGTGACGCATCGCATGGAAGAAGTGTTTGAAATGTGCGATGCGGTCACTATCTTCCGCGACGGCCAGCATATTCGTACCCACGAGGATATGTCGGCGCTCAATCACGATCTGTTAGTGAGCGAAATGGTCGGCCGTGATATCGACGATGTTTACGGCTACCGCCCTCGCGAACATGGCGACGTGGTCTTGAACGTGGAGGGTATCCAGGGGCGTGGCCTCAAGGCTCCGGTGAGCTTTTCCGTTAAGCGCGGTGAAGTGTTTGGGCTGTTTGGTCTGGTGGGCGCGGGGCGTAGTGAGTTGCTGCGGCTGGTCTGTGGGGTCGAATCTCCCAAAGCAGGCAGTGTGCAGTTCAACGGCGAGGTGCGGCGGTTTAAAAGCCCCCAGGATGCCATCCGCGCGGGTATCGCCATGTGCCCAGAGGATCGCAAATCTCAGGGCATCTTTCCGGTGGCCAGCGTGGCCGACAACCTCAATATTAGCTGTCGACGCTTTTTTAAACGCTGGGGGATGTTCCGCCACCCTGGCCGTGAGCGGCGCAATGCCGAGTCGTATATCCAGCAACTCAGCGTTAAAACGCCGGGGCCACGAACGCCCATCGGCAAGCTGTCAGGCGGCAATCAGCAGAAAGTGATTCTGGCCCGTTGGCTGGCAGAGGAGATTGACCTTTTCGTAATGGACGAACCAACCCGCGGGATCGACGTAGGCGCGCGACGCGACATCTACTCGCTGCTCTACGACCTGGCCGAGCAGGGCAAAAGCGTGGTGGTGATTTCCAGTGACCTAGCGGAAGTCAGCTCCATTTGCGACCGCATCGCGGTAATGCGTGATGGTGAGCTGGTGGAGGTGGTGCCGCGGGAATCGGCCACCCCCGAGCGCTTGTTGGGACTGGCGTTGCCGGCCTAAGCCATTTTTTAAGTGAAAAGTCTTTTGAGAACACACGTTCAGGACGCAAACAATGACAACTAACAATGTAACCCAAAGCGAAGGCAATAAAGCGCCCGCTCGCCCGGCAGGGCGTCAGGGTCTCATTAAGCCGTTACGTACACTGCTAGACACTTCGGGGCTGATCGCGATTTTCTTGCTGCTGTTTGTGGCTCTAGCCGTGTTTATACCCGGCTTTTTGACCGGCCGAAACATGGTGGGGTTGCTGCTCTCAGTGACGCTGATTGGTAGTTTGGCGGCCACTATGATGCTGGTGTTGGCATTGGGCGAGGTGGATCTCTCGGTGGCCTCCACGGTGGCCTTTGCCGGGGTCGTCGCTGCGGTAGTCACCTCTAGTAGCGGCAGTGTGTTGATAGGCGTAATGGGAGGCATTCTGGCCGGTGGGGCGGTCGGGGTCTTCAATGGTTTGGTGATTGCCAAATTTGGTATCAACTCGCTGATTGCGACCCTGGCGGCGATGGAGTTTGTACGCGGTTTGGCCTACATCACCTCTGGCGGCGATGCCGTCATGATCACTGTGCCGGGCTTCTTTGACCTGGGCAGCGCCTCTTTTCTGGGCCTAACGCTGCCGGTATGGACCATGCTGGCCTGCTTTGTGATCTTTGGCGTAGTCCTCAACATGACCGCCTTCGGGCGCAATGTGCTGGCGACCGGCGGCAACTCGGAAGCGGCGGCATTAGCGGGTGTTAACGTCCGCCGCCTCAAAATTATAGTTTTCGGTCTTCAGGGCGTCGTCGCGGGCGTAGTGGGGGTGCTGCTGGCATCACGCATGGGCCTGGGCGATCCCAATACCTCCATGGGGCTGGAGCTGGCGGTCATTTCTGCCTGTGTGCTGGGTGGCGTGGCGCTATCGGGTGGCGTAGCCACGATTACCGGCGTGGTGGTCGGCGTGCTGATTATGGGCTGTGTGCAGAACGCTATGGGGTTGCTCAACGTACCCACCTTTTACCAGTACCTGGTGCGTGGCGCGATTCTGCTGCTGGCGGTGATGTTTGACCGCTGGAAACACACCCGCCGTCAGCGGGCCTGACGCTTAACGCTTTATTTCTTTTTTTGTCACTCTTTTATCGCCACTCTTTTCCCGGTTTTTACGGAGGCTTTGTTATGTCTGATCGTCAGCGCCCATTACGCTCTGCCCAATGGTTCGGTACCGCCGATAAGAACGGATTTATGTACCGCAGTTGGATGAAAAACCAGGGCATCCCCGACCATGAGTTTCAGGGCAAGCCGATTATCGGTATCTGCAATACTTGGTCGGAGCTGACGCCCTGCAACGCCCACTTCCGTAAGCTGGCGGAGCATGTCAAACAGGGCATCCTTGAGGCAGGCGGCTACCCGGTAGAGTTTCCGGTGTTTTCCAACGGTGAATCCAACCTGCGCCCCACGGCCATGTTCACCCGTAACCTGGCCAGCATGGATGTGGAAGAAGCCATTCGCGGCAACCCCATGGATGGCGTGGTACTACTGGTGGGCTGCGATAAAACTACTCCGGCACTGCTGATGGGCGCGGCAAGTTGCGATATCCCCACCATCGTGGTCACTGGTGGGCCAATGCTCAACGGCAAGCACAAAGGTAAGGACATTGGTTCCGGCACCGTGGTCTGGAAGCTCTCAGAGCAGGTTAAGGCCGGCGAGATTTCACTCCATGACTTTATGGCCGCCGAGGCGGGCATGTCCCGTTCTGCCGGTACCTGTAACACCATGGGCACAGCCTCTACCATGGCCTGCATGGCCGAAGCATTGGGCACTTCGCTGCCACACAACGCGGCGATCCCCGCGGTGGACTCACGCCGCTACGTGCTTGCCCATCTTTCCGGCAACCGGATTGTCGAGATGGTCAACGAAGACCTGCGGCTCTCCAAAATCCTCACCAAACAAGCCTTCGATAACGCCATTCGCGCCAATGCGGCGATTGGTGGATCCACCAATGCGGTGATACATCTCAAGGCGATTGCCGGGCGCATCGGCGTCGATCTGACCCTGGACGACTGGAGCCGGGTAGGGCGCGGTACTCCTACGGTAGTGGATCTGCAGCCTTCGGGGCGGTTTTTGATGGAGGAGTTCTACTACGCTGGTGGCCTACCTGCCGTGCTCAAGCGCCTGGGCGAGGCCGACCGGCTGCCCTTCAAAGAAGCGTTAACCGTCAACGGCAAAACCCTGTGGGAAAACGTCCAAGACGCCCCGCTGTATAACGATGAGGTCATCCGTCCGCTGGACAATCCTCTCACCGCGGACGGTGGTATCTGCGTGGTGCGCGGCAACCTGGCTCCCAACGGCGCGGTGCTCAAGCCCTCGGCAGCCACCGCCGAACTCATGCAGCACCGTGGCCGCGCGGTGGTCTTCGAGGACTTCGACGACTATAAAGCGCGCATCAACGACCCAGACTTGGACGTGGAAGCCAACGACATTCTGGTCATGAAACACTGTGGCCCGCGGGGTTATCACGGCATGGCCGAGGTGGGCAATATGGGCCTACCCCCCAAAATCCTCGCCCAGGGCATTACCGATATGGTGCGTATTTCCGATGCCCGCATGAGCGGCACGGCGTATGGCACCGTAGTGCTGCACGTTGCTCCGGAAGCCGCGGCGGGTGGCCCGCTGGCTGCAGTGCGCAACGGCGACTGGATCGAGCTCGACTGCGCAAGCGGCCGGCTGCACCTGGATGTAAGCGATGAAGAACTGGCCTCGCGCCTGGCCGAAAGCGATCCCACCGCTGCATCAACGCTTATCGCCAGCCAGGGCGGCTACCGCCAACTGTATATCGAGCGGGTGCTCCAGGCGGACGAGGGCTGCGACTTCGACTTCCTGGTCGGCTGTCGAGGTTCCGAGGTACCGCGTCATTCGCATTGATGTCTAACTGGCCAATTGATAGTAGACCAGAGGAAATACCATGACCGCCAGATTGGCCGCCAAGCATGTTCTGGTGACCGGGGCCGCCACAGGCATTGGCCGGGCTGTAGCCGAGGCCTGTGCTCGGGAGGGCGCCACGGTCGCCTTGCTGGACCTGGATGGTGACAGCGTCGAACGGCTGGCGGAAGAGCTGCGTGGGGAAGGCCACCATGCCCAGGCCCTGGTCGCCGATATTGCCGACCGAACGGCGGTGGAAGCTGCCGTAGCGCGGGTGCGGGAGATTAACGGGCCGCTGACGACGCTGGCAATAATGCCGGAATGAATGTCTTTCATGAGCCGCTCGCCATGCCGGACGACGCCTGGCAGCGCTGCCTCGCGGTCGATCTTGAAGGCGCCTGGCACTGCAGCCGGGCAGTATTGCCGGATATGCTGGAGCAGGGTGGCGGTGCCATTATCAACATAGCCTCCACCCACAGCTTCTCGATTATTCCCGGCTGTTTTCCCTACCCGGTGGCCAAACACGGTTTGATTGGTTTAACCCGGGCACTCGGCATTGAATATGCTCCACGCGGTGTGCGGGTCAATGCGATTGCGCCGGGCTATATCGCCACCCCGGCGGTAGAGGCGCATTGGCAGACGTTCGATGACCCCGCTGCGGCGAAGGCCCGCATCGAAGCGTTGCTGCCGCCAGGGCGGTTGGGGCAGCCTGAGGAAGTGGCCATGACGGTGGTCTTTCTTGCCTCAGATGAAGCGCCCTTTATTAACGCAAGCTGCCTGACCATTGATGGTGGGCGAAGCGTGGTTTATCACGACTGACACCCATTAGTCGCTATCCAGCAGCGTCTGGGTATCGGTAGCGTGTAGCGCCAGGGCGATACCGCCCATGCAGGTCATGTCGCGCTCCCAGGCGCAGCTTTCGATGCGGGTGGTGCCCATCAGTTCGGCCACCAGGGCGTCATCAATGGCGCTGTGCATGGCGGGCTGCATGGCGTCAAAACCGCGCACGCCGGAACCGGTAATCAGGACTAGATCGGGGTTGAATAGCGCCAGCACATTGGCAATGCCGAAACCCAACGCCCGGCCAGCCTCGGCATAGATGCGCTGAGCCACGGAGTCGCCTTGTAAAGCCAGTTGCGTAAGCGCTTGCATTTGCTGCTCTGAAGGGTGGGCGCTGTCGCCAGAGGGGAGTTCTAAGTGATCGGCGGCGGCGCGATAAAGCGCGTAGTCGCTGGCGTAGGCTTCAATGCAGCCCCGTCGACCGCAGGCGCAAAGTGCACCATCGGGCTGGTATTTGCTATGCCCAAACTCGGCCGCCGAGCCATTGGCGCCGAGATAAGGCACGCCGTTAATTAGTACCGACATGCCGATGCCGTAGCCCAGCATAATAACCACCAAATTGGGGCAGTCTGCATAGGCGGGCTGTGCCGCTAAAACGCTGGCGATACAGTTGGCATCGTTCTCCAGCAGGACGCTGCAGTGAAAACGCTCCGCTAAACGCGCCGAGATCGGTGCGTTACGGAAACTTAAAGCGGGTGACCAGATAATCGTACCGCTCTGCGACGACACCACGCCCTGCACCGCCAAACAGATCCCCGCCAAGCGTTGAAAACCTTTCAGCTGTTGAGTGCAAACAGCGCTGATCTTGTCTTCCAACAGTGCTTCCAGGTCGTCGGCGCTCAACGTCAAGGTGGGCACCGCGTGGAGCTCGCTATGGCGAACCTGGCCCGAAAAGTCGCCCACCACCAGTTGGATCTCATTGATCGATAGCTTGATGCACACCACGCAGGCGGCATTAGGCTCGAGTTCAATCAGGGTTTTCGGTCGTCCACGCCCGTTGGAGCGGGGTGTTTCGGGTGGGCGCTCACTGATCAACCCCTGCTGGAGCAGCTCGGCGCTAATTGAGGTGACGGTAGCAGAGCTAATGCCATTGAGTTTGCCCAGATCGGTGCGTGCCACCGGCCCTTGGTCTCGGAGGGTGCGGATCACCGCCAGAGTGTTGTCGATGCGGCTAGTATCAGTCGATGAAAGAGCCATAGGGACGTGCGACCTAAGTTGCATATGCAAGTATTTATTTTAGCACCTAAAGTAAATCAAGCATCAACCTAAAGCAATCAATGTTGATAAGCCTCCAACACAATAACAACAGACTTCATCAGGTGGCCCCATGCTGTTATCAGCGCGCAAACTCTGCCGCTCGTTTGGTGAAAACCAAGTGTTATTCGACGTTGATCTCGACCTGCAGGCGGGCGAAGTGCATGCCCTACTGGGTGAGAACGGCGCCGGTAAATCGACCCTGGTAAAAATCCTGGCCGGATACCTTCGCCCCACCTCAGGCGAGGTATTGGTGGACGGCAGCCAACGGCACTATCGCTCCAGCGGTGAGGCGGAGGCCGACGGCGTGGTGATGATTCACCAGGAGCTGGCGTTGGCGGAACAGCTCAGCGTAGAGGAGAACATCTTCTTGGGCCGCGAGCTGCGCCGGGGGCTGTTTCTGGATCGGCGAGCCATGCGGGAACAAAGCCGGGCGGCGCTGGAGGAGCTTGAAACCCACGTCGATCCACGCGCTCGAGTGAAAGACTTAAGCACTTCCGATCAGCAGATGGTGGAAATCGCCAAGGCGATCACCCGCGACGTGCGCGTGCTGATTATGGACGAACCCACTGCCACTCTGACTGAAAACGAAGTAAAGGTGCTGTTCGCACTGATTGCCCGCCTGCGCCAGCGTGGCGTGGCGATTCTGTATATCTCCCACAAGCTGCGTGAAATTGAGCAGATTGCCGACCGCGTGACGGTGCTGCGCGACGGCCATTTGGTGGATAGCGGCCCCATGGCCGGGCGCAGCAAAGAGGAGCTGGCGCGGCTGATGGTGGGGCGTGAGATCACGGAAATGTACCCACCCCGTACGCAGCTTCCTGACGATGCGCCGGTGGTACTGGAAGCGCGGGATATGGTGGTGCCCGGCGCTGTTAAACAGGCCAGCTTTACCCTGCGCAGAGGGGAAGTGCTGGGGTTTGGCGGGGTGGTCGGCGCTGGGCGAACCGCGCTGCTTGAAGCCGTGCTGGGTCTGCGTAGTAAAAGCGCCGGTCAGGTGCTGCGCAATGGCCAGCCGGTGGTATTGCGCCACCTGCGCGATGCGGTGCACCAGCGAATTGCTTATCTCACCGAGGATCGCAAGGGCAAGGGCTTGGTGCTCAATATGGATCTGCGCTCCAACGTTACACTGCTCAATTTACGCGCTCACTGTCATCCGCTTATCGACCGCCGCCGTGAAGAGCAGGCCTTTCAGCAGGCTATCCAGCGCTTTGATATCCGCCTGCGGACGGCAGCGCGAACCGCCGCCGAACTCTCCGGCGGTAATCAGCAGAAGCTGCTGCTCGCCAAGGTGATGTCCATCGACCCGGAAATCGTGATTATCAACGAACCGACCCGGGGCATCGATGTAGGTACCAAGCACCAGATCTATCACTTTATCCATGAATTAACCGAGGCGGGCTGCTCGGTGGTATTGATCTCTTCAGAAATGGGCGAGCTGATCGGCCTTTCCCACCGGGTAGCGGTAATGTGCGCCGGGGTGCTCACCGGGGTGCTGGAAGGCGAGCAAATTAACGAACACGAAATCATGCAGTACGCATCCGGGATTAAGGGAGTAGAGGTCGATGAGCAGCGTCATGGCTAATAACAAAACGACTGACAAAGCAGCTAATAAAATGATCAAGCAAAAAGGCTTCGCCATAGATCTGAAAACCTGGGGACCCTTTGTAGCACTGGTGGTTCTGGCGCTACTGGGCGTGCTGATTAATCCGGCTTTTTTGGGGCTGGATAATCTCTCGAACATGCTCACCCGCAGTGCCTTTATCGGCATTATTGCCATCGGCGCCACCTTCGTGATTACCGCCGGCGGGTTGGATCTTTCGGTAGGGGCGATGGCGGCCTTTATTGCCGGGGTGATGATTATTTTGATGAACAGCCTCGTCGAGCAGTTTGGCGCGGGGCTGACCACCGTGCTGTTCGGCGTGGGCGCCTCGCTGCTGCTCGGGCTGTGCGCGGGCTTTATCAACGGCATGGTGACGACCAAAGGCAAGATTGAGGCGTTTATCGTCACCCTCGGCACCATGGGGATTTACCGCTCACTGGTGACGTACCTCGCCGATGGCGGCACCCTCACCCTGGATTGGGCAGTGCGCGATATCTACCGCCCGGTGTATTACGGCAGCTTTCTGGGCATCACCTTTCCAGTATGGGTGTTTCTGGCGGTCGCGATTATTGGCTACATCCTGCTCAACTACACACGCTTCGGGCGCTACTGCTTTGCCATCGGCTCCAACGAAAAAGTCGCCGAATATAGCGCTATTCACGTCGACCGCATCAAAACCATGACCTACATGCTGCAAGGCGTGTGCGTGGCATTGGCGACGATTATCTATGTGCCCCGGCTGGGCTCGGCATCTGGCGCTACCGGGGTGCTTTGGGAGCTGGAGGCGATTGCCGCGGTCATCATCGGCGGCACCATGCTCAAGGGCGGGCATGGGCGCATCTGGGGCACGGTGGTGGGCGCCATCATGCTGACCATGATTGGCAATATTCTTAATTTGACCGACGCCATTTCCAACTATCTCAACGGTACGGTGCAGGGGATCATCATCATTGTGGCGGTTTACCTGCAGCGTGCGTCATGGAGGAAAACAGGACCATAAAGTCACTAGCCATCAGTGCCAAATCAACCACAAGCAGCTCGCAACACAGCAACTAAAAACAGCAAGTACAAACAGCAAAACAATTACAAACACGAAAGGAGCATCACTATGCGAACCATCAAAACAGCAGTGGCGACGTTCGTTGCTTCGGCAGCAATAGGCCTTTCCGGCGCCGCCGTTGCCCAGGAATATACCATCGGCGTATCCATTCCCGCCGCCACCCATGGTTGGACGGGCGGCGTTAACTACCACGCCGAAGAGGCTAAAAAGCGCCTTGAGGAGCTCTATCCTGACATTGAGATCACCATCTCCACTGCAGGCACGGCGGGAGAGCAGGCCAATGACCTCGAAGACTTGGTGTCGCTGCGCAACATCGACGCGTTGGTGGTGCTGCCGTTTGAATCTGGCCCACTGACCGATCCGGTGCGCCGGGTTAAAGAGTCCGGGGTATTCGTCACCGTGGTGGATCGAGGCCTGACGGAAGAGGGAATCCAGGATCTCTATGTGGCGGGCAACAATCATGAGTTAGGCCGTGTTTCCGGCGAGTACATCCGCGAGCGCCTTGATGATCAGGGCGACATTGTGGTGCTGCGCGGTATTCCCACGGTGATCGACGATGAGCGGGTGCAAGGCTTCCAAGAGGCGATCGAGGGCTCCGAGGTCAATATCCTCGATATGCAGCACGCCAACTGGAACCGCGATGATGGCTTTGAAGTGATGCAGGACTACCTATCGCGCTTTGACAATATCGACGCCGTCTGGGCCCAGGATGACGATATCGCCCTTGGAGTCATTGAAGCAGTGCGCCAGGCGGATCGTGAAGACGAGCTGTTTATCGTCGGTGGTGCGGGCATGAAGGACATCATCAAGCGGGTCATGGAAGGCGACGAGCTGGTGCCGGTGGACGTGCTTTATCCGCCCGCCATGATCGCCACCGCCATGGATCTGACCGTGCAGCACTTTGTCTCCAATGGCCCGGTATTGGGTGAGTACATTCTAGGCTCACCGCTGATCACCGAGGAGAACGCCGAGCAGTACTACTTCCCCGACTCGCCGTTCTGATCTGACCAAAAGGCGCGGGTGAAGCCGCCCGCGCTCCTCTACTCACGTCATTTAGATTTCACTGAGAGAGTCCTATGAAAACCATCAAAGGGCCTGCGCTCTTTCTCGCCCAGTTCGCCGGTGACGAAGCCCCTTTTAATAGTCTTGATAGCATTGCCGCCTGGGCGTCGGGGCTGGGTTATAAGGGCGTGCAGATTCCCAGTTGGGATGCACGCATGATCGATCTCAAGCGCACCGCCGAGAGCCGCACCTACTGCGACGAGATCAAAGGTACTCTGGCCGAACACGGCTTAGCGCTCACCGAACTCTCCACTCATCTTCAGGGCCAGTTAGTCGCCGTACATCCCGCTTACGATGAGATGTTCGACGGCTTCGCGGTACCCGAAGTGCGCGGTAATCCCAAAGCGCGCCAGGAGTGGGCGGTTGATCAGCTCAAGCTGGCCGCCAAGGCATCGCAAAACCTGGGACTCACCGACCACGGCACCTTTTCCGGGTCGCTGGCGTGGCCGTTTATCTATCCCTGGCCCCAGCGTCCGGCGGGCTTGGTCGAAACCGCTTTTGACGAGCTGGCTAAACGCTGGCGCCCGATTCTGGACACCTTTGAAGAGGCGGGCGTGAACCTCTGCTACGAGATCCATCCGGGGGAAGACCTGCACGACGGCATCACCTTTGAAATGTTCCTTGAGCGAGTCGGCAACCACCCGCGCTGCCATATTCTTTACGACCCCAGCCATCTGATTCTGCAGCAGCTCGACTACCGCGGCTTCCTGGACGTCTATCGCGACCATATTCAGATGTTTCACGTTAAGGACGCCGAGTTTAATCCCAGCCCTAAGCAGGGCGTCTACTCCGGCTACCAGTCGTGGACGGAGCGCGCGGGCCGGTTCCGCTCCCTGGGCGATGGTCAAATCGACTTCAAGTCGATCTTCTCCTGGATGGCAGCCAACGACTACCACGGCTGGGCGGTGCTGGAGTGGGAGTGCTGCTTGAAGCACCCCGAAGTCGGCGCTCGGGAAGGCGCCACCTTTATCCGCGATCACATTATTGAAGTGACCGAGCGGGCCTTTGATGACTTCGCTGACGGCGGCTCCGACCAAGCCGCCAATCGCCGCATCCTCGGTCTTTAATAACGAGCCTCAACTAATTCAACCAAAGGGAAGGGCAATACGACATGAGCAATCAACACGACACGCCGCGTCGGCTTCGCCTGGGCATGGTCGGCGGCGGCCAGGGCGCGTTTATTGGAGGGGTACACCGCATCGCCGCAAGGTTAGATGACCACTACGAGCTGGTCGCCGGGGCCTTTGCGTCTGACCCCGAGCGCAGCCGGGCCGCCGCCGCGGAGCTCCACGTTGACGCCGATCGCGCCTACCCCGACTACCAAACCATGGCCGAAGCGGAGCGCAAGCGCTCGGATGGTATCGACGTGGTCGCCATTGTGACCCCCAACCATGTGCACTTCGACGTAGCGCGCACCTTTCTGGAAGCGGGCTTTCACGTCATCTGCGACAAGCCGATGACGATCACCCTGGAAGAGGCGCAAACCCTTTCTGAACTGGTGGAACGTACTAGACTGTTCTTCGGCTTGACCCATAACTACTCCGGCTACTCGCTGGTACGCCAAGCCCGCGACATGGTCGCCAACGGTGAGCTAGGCGAGCTTCGTGTCGTTCAGGTGGAGTACCCGCAAGACTGGCTATCCACCCGACTGGAAGAGAGCGGCGTCAAGCAAGCCGAGTGGCGCACCGACCCCAAACGCAGTGGCCCGGCGGGCTGTTTGGGCGATATAGGCACTCACGCCTACCACCTGGCGCGCTATGTGACCGGTCTGGAGCTCGAATCACTCGCCGCCGATATGCACACCTTTTTGGAAGGCCGCGCGCTGGATGACAACGTGCATATGCTGCTGCGCTTCAAGGGCGGCGCGCGGGGCATGCTGTGGTCGAGCCAGGTCGCACCGGGCAACGAAAACGGTCTGCAGCTACGCGTGTATGGCAGCAAAGGTGGCCTTGCCTGGCGCCAGGAAGCGCCCAATCAGTTAATCCATTCGCCGCTGGGAGAGCCTCCACGGATCTTGACCCGCAACGGCCCGGGCCTGGGCGAAGCGGCCATGGCGGCCGTGCGAATCCCACCGGGGCATCCGGAAGGCTATCTCGAAGCCTTTGCCCAGCTCTATCGCGATTTCGCCGTGCAAATTCACGCCCATCAACGGGGCGAACGCGCCGAGGCGCTGGCGTTACAAACACCGGGGGTAGCCGATGGTGTCGATGGCTTGACCTTTATTACCCGCGCGCTGGCCTCGTCCGCCGCCGGTGGGCAGTGGGTAGATATGTGAAGATAGGTATTGGCGATAACAATAAAATGAAGAGAGAGTCGCTATGAACCATCACTCAGCGCGCTATATAAGCCTTGAACAACGTGTGGTCTTTATTACCGGCGGCGGCAGCGGCATTGGCGCGTCGCTGACCCGTGCCTTTCATTATCAGGGCGCGCGGGTGGTGTTTGTTGATATCAACGACGAAGCCAGCGAGGCGTTGGTCGCCGAGCTGAGTGCCGAAGCCGGGGAACCACCGCTTTACCACCACTGCGATATTCGCGATGTGGCGAGTCTGCAAAAGGTCATCGCCGATACCGGCCAAAACGTCGGGCTGATTCATACCCTGGTCAACAATGCCGCCAGCGATGATCGCCACTGCTGGCAGGATGTGGATGTTGCCTACTGGGATGAGCGCATGTCGCTCAACCTGCGGCCGATGTTTTTTGCCGCCCAGGCGGCGGCTGAACAGATGATGCAAGCAGGCGGCGGTTCGATCATTAACTTCGGCTCGGTCAGCGTGCAGATGGCGCTGGGCGGCTTGCCCGCTTACGTCACCGCCAAGGCGGCGGTGCACGGCTTAACCCGCAGCTTGGCGCGCGATATGGGTGAGCACAATATCCGCGTCAATACGCTGGTGCCGGGGGCAGTGATGACCGAACGGCAGCTCGAAAAGTGGATTAGCCCCGAGGACGAAGCCACTATTCAACAACGCCAATGCCTAAAAATGCGCCTAGAGCCCCAACATATCGCCCCCGCCGTACTGTTTTTAGCCAGCGCCGAAAGCCTGGCCATCACCGCCCAGGAGTTGGTGGTTGATGCTGGCTGGGCTTAGAGGAAGACTTTCCACTATGGCGTAACGCATCGATTTGCGTGATGATTTGACCCTTGCACCCCACAAGGATGACTCAATGCCGCTGAAATGGACGTCCCTAAAATGGACAGAAAAGCCCCAACTGCCTAAGGCCGAGGGTCGCATAGCAGCGATTGATCTAGCCCGTGGTATCGCAATCGGCTTGATGATTGTCAGCCACTCGGTCAGCGGATTAGTGGGTATTCGCAATGTGCCTGATTGGGGGATGGTGCCAATCCATTTTCTGACCAAATTTTCTTCATCGCTGTTTATTCTGGTGTTTGGCATCGCGCTAGCCGTGGCGTTTCTCTCCCATACCCAAAGCGATGATTGGCCTAAACGCCGGTTAAAGCTGTGGCTGCGCGCCGTAGAAGTGTGGTTCTGGTACAAAGCCCTGTTGATCATTGAGATGCTACCGTTCAACACGCCAAGCGAGATCGTCGATGCGCTTCTCTATGGCCGTTTTGCTATTTGGGTCGAAATCTTGGGTTTCTACGCCATCGCGCTGTTATGGGTGCCGCTGATTCTGCCGCTATGGGCGCGGGCGCCACTCTGGAGCCGACTCGCCACCATTGGTGCATTAACCGCGCTGACTATTTGGCTGCAAAGCCTTACCTTTGGCGGCAACGATATACTGAAGGCACTGCTGGTAGACCATGAAGACCACTACACCTGGGGGCAGATCAGTCGCGCGCCGTTGATTCTGGTGGGGCTACTCATCGGCGAAGCGCTGCTGCGCTGCTACTTTGAGCCCGCCACACGGCGGCGCTTGGTGCTGACCCTTCTGGGGCTGGGTGTGCTAATGATCGCTGGGTTTTATGCGTTAGCGTTTATTGGTGGCGATGTACATGAGGCGATGCTGGCGGTGGCCAACAACGTCGGCAAACATCCGCCAGGGCTTGAATTTATGCTGTTTAGCTTAGGCGGTGCGCTGGTGCTGTTAGCCCTCGCTTTAGCCGGTGGCGCCAAAGCAGCAAAGGCACTTTTGCCGCTGACGATGGTCGGTTCAGATGCCCTTAAAGCGTTTATTTTCCATATTGTGATGATCTTTTTAGTGCTGCGATTTTTGTGGGAAGGCGAGGGAATGTACACCTATCCACAGGCGCTTGGCGTGGGCGGCCTGTTGATACTTGGCGCTGCGGCGTGGATTTGGTTGACCCGTTGGATGGCTAAGCACCGTTAGAAGCGATCAATAACTGTTGGAGTGACGATTTGCGACACTGGATACAATTTGGACTGGTGGCACTAGCGCTGCTTGTTGCGCCCCCTGTTTACGCAGAGGTTTACGAGACCGCCGGGTTCGATACAAATTGGTACTATGAGGTAGATAAAAAGAGCGCTTGGCAAGGCGATTTAACCGCCCGCTTGAAGGCCATTGAAGGTGTCTTTGAGGGCCAACTGGGCGTATATGTACAAAACCTCGCCAGTGGCGAAGCGTTTTCATGGCGCGCTCATGACCCTTGGTACTTAGCCTCGCTGATTAAAATACCGGTGGCAGCGCAGGTGCTCGCAGAGCGGCAGGTGGGCACGCTGACACTGGATGAGCGGTTAACGCTTGCACGTAGTGACTTTGTCGATGGCGCGGGGCCCACCAATTGGCACGACCCCGGTACGCCTATCTCTATTCGTTACTTGATGGAGCAGATGATTACCGTCAGCGATAACACCGCCACTGATATGCTGATTGACCGGGTGGGGCTGGCGGAAGTTAACGCACGCGCCCGGGCGATGATCGCCGCAAGCGGTGGCAACCCCGATGAGCTTGGCCCTATCTCAAAATTGGTCGGCGTACGCCAAGGGGTTTACGGCGAACTCCACCCTGACGCGCGCGCGCTTGGCGGAATGGATTTTATCGCCCTGCGACAGCACTCAGTGAGCCAGCGCGGACAGGCGTTAGCCCGCGCTTTAGGCGTTAGCACGCAATCCTTCACCCAGCCCGATTACGACCATGCGTTTGATGCTTACGAAGCCACCGGTGAAAACGTGGGCACCCTAAGCGCCTTTGGCGACCTGCTCGCCAGCCTGCACCCTGTTCACCAAAGAGGTGCCATGGACGATTTAGGTGACGAGCAGCGGCAAACGTTGTTGGCACTTATGCAGCGAACCAGTTCCGGAAAGCGTCGTCTTAAAGCGGGCCTGGGCGATAGCGTGAGCTTCGCCCATAAAACCGGCACTCAGCAGCGGCGCAGCTGCGATGCCGGTATTGCCGAGCGTACCGATGTGGATACTGCGGCAGAAGGCCCCTGGGTGATTGTCACCTGTACTCGCGGGCCAGAGGCGGTAAGCGCTCACGAACGTGCCTTGGCTCGTGTGGGCGAAGCGTTGCGCTATAGCGGAGCCCTGGGTAAGCCGTGGTAAACTACCGCCCCGAATGACCCCTCAGCACATAATTAATTAGGAGTAATCTATGACACGCGCCAGCGCCCGCCACATTTTGGTCAGCAGTGAAGAGCAGTGCCTAGCACTGAAAGAAGAAATTCAGAATGGCCGCGACTTTGCCGAAGTCGCTAAAGAGCACTCCAGCTGTCCTTCTAGTCGTCAAGGTGGCGATCTCGGTAGTTTTGGCCCCGGCCAAATGGTGCCTGAGTTCGATAAAGTCGTCTTCAACGACGAAGTAGGCCAGGTACACGGCCCGGTGAAAACTCAGTTTGGCTACCACCTGCTAGAAATTACTGAACGCACTTAACTTTTCCTAACCAAACGCTCTTAATTGCGCCGAAAAGGCCGTCAAGCGTCGCGGTCACTCGACCGCGGCGTGAGGAGTACGCCTTGAACGACCCGATTATTACCATTAACGGCCTGAATAAAACCTACGAAGGTGGCTTTCAGGCGTTAACCCATATTGATTTAACCATTCACCGTGGCGAGATATTTGCCCTGCTTGGCCCCAATGGGGCGGGCAAAACCACCCTGATCAGCGTGGTCTGCGGCTTGGTCAATCCCACTGCGGGTCATGTGCTGGTCGATGGCTTCGATAATATTACCCACTATCGCCAAGCCCGCGAGCGCATTGGGTTAGTACCTCAAGAGCTGACCAACGAAGCGTTTGAAACCGTCTGGAACACCGTCAGTTTCAGTCGTGGCTTGTTTGGCAAAGCGCCCAATCCTGCGCATATCGAAAAAGTGCTCAAGTCGCTGGCGCTTTGGGATAAGCGCAACAACCGCTTGATGACGCTCTCCGGCGGTATGAAACGCCGTGTGCTGATCGCCAAAGCGCTCTCCCACGAGCCGCGCATACTGTTTCTGGATGAGCCCACCGCCGGGGTCGACGTCGAGCTGCGCCGGGAGATGTGGGAAGTCGTGCGTCAACTGCGCGATAACGGCGTGACGATTATTTTGACCACTCACTACATCGAAGAAGCCGAAGAGATGGCCGACCGTATCGGTGTTATCAATCGCGGTGAGCTGGTGCTGGTGGAAGAGAAAGCTGCGTTAATGAGCAAGCTGGGCAGCAAACAGCTAACCCTGAATTTGCACAACCCGCTAACGGATATGCCGGCTAATCTGCAGCGTTTTGAGTTAAGCCTGGCCGCTGAAGGGTATGAGCTGATCTATACCTACGATGGCAGTCAGGATGAAGATGGACACGGTATTTCAGAACTGTTGGCTGCACTAGAGCGAGAGGAGATTACCTTCAAAGATCTCAATACTCGGCAAAGCTCGCTTGAAGATATTTTCGTCGACCTGGTTAAGGAGCGCGCATGAACCTTCATCCTATTCGCGCTATTTATATGGCGGAGATGGCGCGTACGCGCCGCACGCTATTGCAGAGTATTGTTTCGCCGGTTATCTCTACCTCGCTCTACTTTGTCGTCTTTGGTGCCGCCATTGGTTCGCGTATCAGCGAGATCAACGGCGTTAGCTACGGCGCCTTTATTGTGCCGGGGCTGATTATGCTGATGCTGCTCACCCAAAGCGTCTCAAATGCCTCTTTCGGCATTTTCTTTCCGAAATTTTCCGGCAGTATTTACGAGCTGCTTTCGGCGCCTATCTCGCATTTAGAGATTGTGATCGGCTATGTAGGGGCGGCGGCCTCTAAATCGATTCTGCTGGGGCTGATTATTTTGGCCACTTCAGGCTTGTTTGTACCGCTAGAAATCGCCCATCCGTTCTGGATGCTAACGTTCCTGGTGCTAACCGCCGTCACCTTTAGTCTGCTCGGCTTTATCATCGGCATTTGGGCCGATGGCTTTGACCGGCTGCAGCTGGTGCCGCTGTTAGTGATTACCCCGCTGACCTTTTTGGGTGGCAGCTTCTACTCTATCGATATGCTGCCGCCGTTTTGGCAAACGGTCACCCTGGCCAATCCGGTAGTCTACCTGGTGAGCGGCTTTCGCTGGAGTTTTTACGGTATCAGCGACGTTAGTTTGGCGGCCAGTGTGGGCATGATTGCGCTGTTTCTGGTGGCTTGCCTGGTCGCGATTGGTTGGATTTTCCGTACCGGTTATCGCCTTAAGCCCTGACTCTTTTTTCAACCCTGGAAGCTAGTAGACCTTTATGCCGCTACTGCAAAGTATTGTGCACCGCCTTGACCCAACGCTTGACGGTGAGCGCCTAACCCTAACCGCTGCGCCCCCATCAGAACAGGCTGCGCCCAGTGACGACTCGGTGATGGCGGGCCTGGTGGGTGCGCTTAACGACACCTATAACACCAAGCCCAAAGGCTGGGGGCGCTTTGCCGAAGAGGGTGATCAGGCAGGGCCGCTGGCCATGTGGCTGCGCGACTATTTGGCGGGTGATAAAAGCTTTGCCGAGCTTTCAGTGGCGCTAGCTGAGCGGCTCGCCAAGCAGCTTCAAGAGCAGCTGTCAGTAAGTGGTTACTTAGTAATTAGCCATCAGCGCCAGGGCGATACCGAAACGCTGCTGTTTGCCTTGGTGCACCAGCGCGAAGGGATTGGTATTAACGATGACCATCACGCGGTGCCCGCTGCCCAGCTCAATACCAGCCAGCTTACCCTGGCGGCACGCATCAACCTTACCCAGTGGCAGAGCGATGCGCCAAATGCGCAGTACGTTTCGTTCCTCAAAGATCGTGGCGGTAAAAAGCTCGCCGAGGGATTGGTTGCATTGCTGGGTATGGAAGAGGGCGTTGATGCCCCAGCGGAAACCCGCACGCTGCTGAAAGCGTTTAGTGACTACGTCGAGAAAGAGGATTACGACGACGAGGTGAGTCGTGAAAAAACCGACACGCTGGTGGACTACGCCAATGAACAGCTTCGCCGTGGCGAGCCAATGACCTTAGAAGAGCTTTCTGGGCTGGTGGACGAACAGCAGCCGAAAGCCTTTTACGACCATATTCGCAACGCCGATTACGGGCTCTCGCCGGAGATTCCCCCCGATAAGCGCACCTTGAGCCAGTTCCGCCGCTTTACCGGCCGAGCGGGCGGCGTCTCGATTAGTTTTGATTCCCACCTGTTGGGCTCAAGCATCGAGTATGACGCCGCCCAGGATCGCTTGATTATCAAGCAGGTGCCCAAACAGTTAAAAGAGCAGCTTACCAAGAAGGATTGAGGTAAGGACGACGCTGCATCTACCTAGGAGCCCCCTATGCTGAATGCCATTAGTGATTTTTTCCAGCGCACCCTGGCGCAACCCGATCAGCGCGAAAATCAAACGCTCACTTTGGAGCTGGCCACTGCCGCACTGCTGTGTGAAATCGTGCGCGCCGACTATGACACCACCGACGAAGAGCTTGCCGCGCTGCGCCTTATGCTTATGGAGCGCTACCGGCTAAGCGCAAGCGATGTGGAAGAGTTAATGACGCTGGCGCAAGCCGAAGTAGATGAGGCCGTCGATCACTACCAGTTTGTTAGCTTGATCAAAGAGCACTATAACTACGACCAGCGCTGTGAGCTGGTCGCACAGATGTGGCAACTGGCCTGGGCCGACGGTAACGTTGACCCGTTAGAAGAGCACCGTATTCGTCGTTTGGCGGACTTACTGCATGTTAGCCATAGCGATTTTATCCGTACCAAACTGCACGTAGAGGAGCGCAATAAACCCGATGCATAACCGTAACGAAGACTCGAATTTAATGGATCTAATCAGCTCAATTGAGCATATGGAGCAGGATGCTTCGCGGGTTAGCGTTGACGATGTTGTTCATGCCGTGGGGCGGCGCTCGTTTGGGCCGCTGCTGCTGGTTGCCGGGCTGATTACGCTCACCCCGATTATTGGTGATATACCCGGCATGCCGACCTTAATGGCCGCGTTGGTGCTGCTGGTTTCCGTGCAGCTGTTGGCGGGGAGTGAAGCGTTTTGGTTGCCAGGTTGGTTACTGAAGCGTTCGATTTCCCAGCAAAAGTTCGATAAGGGCATTCAACTGATGAAAAAGCCCGCCCGCTGGATAGATGGGCTATTGCGGGTACGTTTACCTTGGCTGACGGGCTACATCGGGATTCGCGTGACCGCCGTGGTGTGTTTATTGATCGCTCTGGCGATGCCGCCGATGGAGTTTATTCCTTTTTCGGCCAACGGTGCGGGGCTGGCGCTTACGCTGCTAGGGTTAGGCTTGGTCGCTCGCGATGGTATCGCGCTACTGCTGGGTTTCGCGCTGTTCGGCGCCACCTGCGCCTTCATCACGATGAGCCTGATATAACAAAACCTAATATCAAAAACTGATATAAAAAAAGGAGTACCGCCATGACTGATCCGGTTTCAACGCCGCCACCAAAGCCCCCAGAGAGCCAGAATCACTGGGAGCGGCGCATTGAAACGGCGCTTTGGAATTCGCGCTTTCTGGTTATGCTGGCGGTCGTGCCCAGCTTATTGGGTTCATTGATGCTGTTTATCGTCGGCACGGTGGATATTTTCAAAGTGGTTGCCGACGTACTGAGTTACTACCTAGTGGGTGGGACCCAGAATATCCACGACAGCTTAGTGCCCGATATCATTATTGCGGTGGATATCTATCTGATTGCCATCGTATTGCTGATTTTTGCGTTGGGTGTATACCGGCTGTTTGTCTCCCGGATTGATCAAGCCGAAGCGAGTAACCTGCGCCACCCCTTTAACGTCGCCTCATTAGACCAACTGAAAGACAAAATCGCCCGGGTGGTGATTCTGGCGGTGATTATTGAGTTTTTCCGCGCCGTGGTAGATATCCGCTTTTCCACGCCCCTAGAAGCTATCTATTTAGCGCTTTCAGTGCTGGCGCTGGCAGCCGCGCTTTACCTGATGAGCCTAGGCCATAAGGGCGAGTAAGCGAGGCTGATTAACTGGCTAAGCTACTGCTCATTGGCTGATAACAGCCCTTCTACGAGTCTGTTTAGCCGCTGCTGGAACTGCCCGCCCGGCGAGGGTGGATTAGGGTCTGAGGTGATCACCACGGTCATCTCACGCTCTGGAATAACGAACAGCGCCTGGCCGCCGTAGCCACGCCCGTAGTAAACATCTTCGCCTGCCAACTGGGTAATAAACCAACCGTAGCCGTATCCGTCGCCTGTCCAGCGCGATGTGCCACGCGGTTGCCATGATTCTTCCACCCAGCCCTCCGGCAGAACGCGCTGCTCGTCTCCTGCCTCATTAACCACGATGCCATCGTTGCGATACAGCTCGCCCACCTCAATCAATGCCCGTGGTGAGAGCTGCATATCATTGCCGCCAAAATAGATGCCTTGGGGGTCGCGTAGCCAGGGGCGAATGGTGATATTGAGCGGGTCACCTAATAAACGCTGGGCAAGGGCATGGGTTGTCTCGCCGCTGGCGTGGGTGAGCGCGGCGGAAAGTAGATGGCTGGTGCCGGTGGAGTAAAGCATTCGCCCGCCGGGTTCATCCACGAATGGGCGCGTCATTGCATCGTTCACCCAATTGGCGCTGGCCACCCAGGTACCATAGTTGCTGCCCGAAGTGCGCTCCAGCCCCGCCTGCAGGGCGAGTAAGTGGGCAACGGTAATGTCCCCAACTTGCGGGTCAATACCGCTAGGTAGGTGCTCGCCAAACAACTCCACCATGGGTTGCTCAGGTGACTCAATGATGCCCGCTTCAATCGCCGCGCCGGTAATGGCAGCCAGCACGGTTTTGGACAGCGACTTAATGTTGGCAGGTGACGCCACCCCCGGCCCACCCTGGTGCAGCTCGTGGACAATCTCACCATCGTAGGCCACCACCACGCTGTGTACGCGTTCAAGCTGGCTGGTTTGTTGGTCTAGCGTCTGAAGTGCGTTTGTAGAGGGTTCATTAGCGGCTGCATAGGCGGTGGGGAACAACGAAATAACAGCAAACGAAACAAGCAAAGCAGTAGAGCGCATCACAACACCTTCGGTATAAGTGGCAAGGGTTCGAGGTTTAGAAGCCAAAGAGGTTCCACAACAGATAGCTGCTCGAAGTAAGGCCAGGTTGTGCTTTCTGAATCTGGCGCGAATGCTTATATATTAAAGGGTCGTATTTGCTTATCTATAACCATTTTTAGTTTATAATGGTTTATAAATGAGCCCTTATAGAGAGGTTTTCTATGGCCTTAACTCACTCTCTACTTGCCCCTGGCGAACTGGCCCGGCAGGTTGGTAACAACGCACGGGAAACGCGCCTGGCGCAGAATCTTTCCCGTAAAACCTTGGCGCAGATGGCGGGTGTTTCCGAGTCCACTATTAAACGATTCGAATCCAGTGGGCAAATAACCCTCGATGGACTAGTGCTGATTGCCACAGCGCTGGGCGCCACACGCCAAATCGCCGAGCTATTCAAGCATGAGCACCCCCTATCACTTGAAGAGATCAAACAGACAGGGCGCACCCGGGGGCGAAAATGAAGCGGATCAATACCGTAGAGGTGCTGTTAGCAGGTAACCCTGTGGGGGAACTGGTTGCTAGCCGACAGGGCATCTACTTTGCCTATCACCCCCAGTGGGTGGCGGAAGGCTTTAATTTGTCGCCCCTGAACATGGATTTCACTACTCAACCACAGAAGGCGCCTGACCCACTTCTTTTCTCTGGGCTACCGGGAGCATTTGCTGACTCTCTGCCGGATGGCTGGGGTGTGCTGCTCATGGATCGTTATTTTCTTGCCGAGCATGGAAAAGACCAGAGAGATATTTCCCCTCTAGACCGGCTCGCTTATATGGCTGACAGGGGGATGGGGGCATTGGAGTATCGCCCCGTTATTGAGCGTACTGCTGACGAGGATAATATTGACTTAGTCCAACTCTATCAGGCAGCAAATGCTGTCTATGAAGGAGAAACCGCGGCCACTCTTGATGCCTTGCGCCTAGCCGGTGGATCCCCAGCAGGTGCCCGACCCAAGGTGATCGTTGCATTATCTTCTGATGGCAAGCAGTGCAGTACATCTTTTCAGGAACTTCCTGCGGGCTACCAGCACTGGTTAGTGAAATTCCGTGCGCCAACCGAGCACCGTGATACCGGTGCCATCGAGTACGCCTACTCGGTGTTGGCAGAGCGTGCGGGGGTGAAAATGGCCGGGAGCCAGCTGATTGAGATCAACGCCTCAACGGGAACCGAGCGTTTCTTTTCTGCCCAGCGGTTTGATCGCGACGGTAATCGCAAAATTCACATGATAACTGCTAGCGGTATTCTCTATGCCGATTACAGCGCTCCATCGCTAGACTATTCAGATCTCTTGAAAGCAACCAACGCTTTTACGCGCCATGCGGAAGACGTTGAGCGTATGGCGAGGCTTATGGTGTTCAACGCCCTGACCCACAACCACGATGACCACGCTAAGAACTTCGCTTTTTTGTATGACCAAGGTCGATGGACACTAGCTCCTGCTTATGACCTGACTTACGCCCCTGTCCGAGGCTACGCAGATGAGCACACCACATCTATCAGCGGTGCAGGCTTGGCGACCCGCAAAAAGCTCAAACAGGTTTGCGCTCCCTTTCGATACTTAAATCCGGATCTCTATATTGAGCAAACCCTTGATGCCCTTTCCGGCTGGTCGTCCCTTTGCCGTGAATTGGAAATCGATGCTAAGCAGCAGACAATGATTCAGCGCGCCTTCAACGAGAACCGCAAACGCCTCGGATAGCACTAGGGATACTCGCTGATGATAACCACATTGCGTCCACGCGAGCACAGTCACTTTCTAAACAATCACTTTCTATCAGGGAAATGCAACGACATTACGCAAAAGCAGAAAAAGCCTGCTAGGATGGGGGTGTTGGCTCATGGGTAAGCAAGCCTTTGATTTCCCTAAAACGCAATAAGCAAGGAGCGCCCTATGCGTAATATTATCTACATTATTGGTCTTATCGTGGTTGTGCTGTTCATTCTGTCGATGCTCGGCCTGCGCTAAGCGACATAAAATTAGGTCTTGTTTAGATAGGCATTAAAATATCAGCCTAAACAAATAAGCCTAAGCAAAAAACCGCCCGAAGCTTTCGCTTGTGGGCGGTTTTTTTATGAGCCACTTTTATAAGCTCTTCTGATCAGCAATGCGTGGCAGCAACAGATGTTAAGCGCAATCAGCGGCGCCTTGGCCAAACATATCAAACATTATTTCACGGCCAAGGCGAGTCAATACGAAGCGGCCATGCTCATTGAAGGTAGCTGCTTCACTGGCTTCCATCACCTGTTGGCAGGTTGCCCAGGTGGGCGCTTCGGAACTAAGCGCTGAAAGCTCACGGCGGGCTAAGCCGCGCTGAGGAAGGGTAATAGTTTCTAACACATGGCCGTTATCGTAGAGCAGCTCAGCGGCAATCGATAAGCATTGGCGAAGGCTACGTTGAACGTTCGTAGTAGTCGAAGGCCCATGAAGCGCTTTTAAAGGGCGTTCTTTTGTCAGTTCGGGAGGCATCGTATGTTCTCCTGCGGTCAGCACCAAATCGGGCTTGTTGCAGCGCATTATAAACCAAGGAGAGCATTAGACCAAGGTCTATAATTAAGCGAGAACCTCCCTCTTTCGAACTCATCAACGGTAAGCCAATGTGCTAGGCTCGTTGTCACGTATTTTAGCGAGTTAATAAGTCATGCATATCAGTGTATTCGGAACCGGTTATGTCGGCCTTGTCGCAGGCGCTTGTTTAGCCGATGTCGGCCATCAAGTCACCTGTATGGATGTTAATGCAGAGCGCATTGATCAGCTTAATGGCGGAGAAGTGCCGATTTATGAGCCTGGGCTAAGTACCATCGTTGCCCATAACGTAGCCGCAGGGCGGTTACGCTTTACCACTGATGCGGCCCAAGCGGTAGCCGATGGCGAACTGCTGTTTATCGCCGTGGGTACGCCGCCCGATGAAGACGGCAGTGCAGACCTACGCTATGTGTTAGAAGTAGCCCGCACTATCGGCCAGCATATGGATAGCTATAAGCTGGTGATTGATAAGTCGACCGTGCCGGTGGGCACCGCCGAAAAAGTTCACGCGGTGATCGGCGATGCGCTCGACCAGCGCGGTGCATCAGTCGAGTTTGATGTGTGTTCGAACCCCGAGTTTATGAAAGAGGGGGCGGCGCTTGAAGACTTTACCCGTGGCGCGCGCATCATCGTCGGCACGGAAAGCGAGCGGGTAAAAGCGCTTATGCAAGAGTGCTACGCCCCCTACAATCGCAACCACGAAAAACTGATGTTTATGAGCGTGCGTGCCGCCGAGTTAACTAAATACGCCGCCAACGCCATGCTCGCCACCAAAATTAGCTTCATGAATGAGATCGCCAATCTTGCCGAACGGCTTGAAGTGGATATTGAAGACGTACGCCGGGGAATCGGCAGCGATCCGCGCATTGGCTACCACTTTATCTACCCTGGCTGTGGCTACGGCGGCTCCTGTTTCCCCAAAGACGTCCAGGCGTTAGAGCGTGCCGCGCGTCAATTAGGCTATACCCCGGAACTGCTTAGCGCCGTCGAAGCAGTTAATTTGCGCCAAAAGCAGACCCTATTCACAAAACTGCAAGATAGCTTAGGCAATCTAAGCGGTAAAACCATTGCCGTATGGGGCTTAGCCTTTAAACCCAGCACAGACGATATGCGGGAAGCGCCAAGTCGCACGTTAATGGAAGCACTCTGGCAATCGGGCGCTAAGGTGCAAGCCTTTGATCCCGAAGCCATGGCGGAGTGTCGTCGCATTTACGGCGAGCGGGATGACCTAATGCTGGCAGGCGACCGGATTCAGGCCGTGAAAGGCGCCGATGCCTTGGTTATCTGCACCGAGTGGAAAGAGTTCCGCAGTGTCGATTTCACTTGGTTAGCCGACCAACTGGCCGAAAAAGTCGTCATCGATGGGCGTAATTTATACACACCCAGTGCCGTTGAAGAGGCTGGATTGCGTTACATAGGGGTGGGGCGAAAAAGTAATACGAAAGAGTAATACGTAGGTAGATTTATTGCCGCAATCTCCTAAATCTTTATATGTGCATTACGAAAAATTACTTGGTATTACGTCTTAATACGAAAAAAGAAGGTCAATATTTAAGTTCTTATTCACTTAGCCGTTATATTAAGGTAATTGTATTAAAATAGCGCTACGTACAACTTTATGAAGGAACGCTAATTGAAAGCAGCAAACGTAGCAAAATGTATTTAAAAAAGGCATTGGCTTTATGGCTTCCATCTCATCACTTGGTATCGGCTCAGGATTAGACCTCAACGGCTTATTGGATCAGTTGCAAGACGCTGAGCGCGAAAAACTTGAGCCCATTGAGCGGCAACTGGAAACCCAGGACACCAAAATTTCTGCCTATGGCCAGTTACAGAGTGCGCTTTCAGCGTTTCAAGATTCCGCTGATGCGCTCAATGACAGCGCCCTTTATGAAAGCCTTTCGACCAACGTGGGTGGGGAAGCCATAACCGCCTCTGCAAATGCAGAAGCGCAGCCCGGTAGCTACAACGTAAGCGTTGAAACCCTCGCAACCCGCGGCACGCTTGCTTCTACCGGAGTGGATGCTGCCAATACGCCCATAATTGATGCTGATGCCGATCAAACGCTGACCCTGACCTTTGCTGATAACACCACTAAAGATATTACCCTAGCGGCAGGCAGTACGCTTGAGGAGATCCGAGATACTATCAATGCTGGCGGGGATTCGGGGGTTAACGCTACTATTGTGAATGACGGTGGTGACGGCGAGAATTTTCGCTTAGCACTCATTTCCAGCGAAACCGGTGCCGATGCATCAATTAGTAATTTCTCATTTACCGGCGTTGCTCCGTTTGATGCAGATCGTGAAGTGGATGATGGAACAGGTACGCATCAAAGCGGCACTGACGCCTCGCTCTCCGTTAATGGCATAGAGATCACCAGCCCCACCAATCAAGTTGAAGGCGCTATTCAAGGTGTGACGCTTAACCTTCAACAAGAAGGCGAGAGTACGGTAGCGATAGAGCAAGACACCCGCGCAGTTCGCGAGGCCGTGACTAGCTTTGTGGACGCCTACAATGACCTGAAAGGTACTATTGGGGAGTTAACCAGCTTTGACGCTGAAACCGGTGCAGCTGGCGAGTTGTTGGGCGACAGCGCCGTACGCACCGTCGAATCACGTATGCGCAGCGTGCTCAGCGGCGGTGTGGAAGGCGAGATCTCAATGCTTAGTGATATCGGTATTTCACTACAGCGAGATGGCACGTTAGAAATTGATTCTGACGAACTCGATAATGCTATTTCCAGCAACCAAGACGCTTTGTCCACCTTCTTCGCAGGTGATGCGGATGAAGCCGGTATGGCGGGACAGGTTAATACGATGGTCGAGCAATTGCTCAGCACCAACGGGACTGTTACTGGGGCGATAACTGGGGCGGAAAATCGCTCAGAATCGCTTGTTGAACGTTACACCCGCATGGAGCAATCCATTGATCAAACCATCTCGCGTTACCGTACGCAGTTTGGTCAGTTGGATGGCATGATTGCGCAAATGAATCAAACAAGCAGTTACCTCACTCAGCAGTTTGATGCCCTAGATGCCCAGCTAGGTCGTGATTGATGTTAATAACTAGCAATTGAGGAACCTGACGCCTGCGTAAGCAGGCGTTTTTATTGATAAAAACAAAACAGCTAAGTTAGCGGTAGAAAAAGCGCTAAAGTTGCCCTCTGTTCAGTCGATAAGCTAACTATCAAACTTCCTAGCGCAACCGATGCGCGTAATGTTTTTGGTTTAGCCTTTTCACTGAGGAACATCCAGTATGGCGACAATAACCTCCCTTGGCGTTGGTTCGGGTCTCGACCTGACCGGCCTGTTGGATCAATTACAAGAAGCCGAACGCGGCAAGCTCGCCCCCATTACGCTTCAAAAAAAGCAGCAAGAAGCCAAAATTTCTGCCTACGGCCAACTGCAAACCTCGCTCGATGCGTTCCAAGACGCTGTCGCGAAAATCAATGACCCCAAGCTCTATCAAAGCCTTTCTGCCAATGTGCGTGGGGAAGGTATTACCGCCACTACTACCGCGAGTGCATTGCCAGGTAGCTACCGAGTAGAAGTTAGCCAACTGGCGACCTCTGGTACGCTAGCCTCTGCGCGCGTAGGCACCAATGATCAGCCGCTCGATCTTCAAGGCGCCACAGCACTCAAGCTTAATTTTGGTGAGTTAGGCGCGGATGGGTCGGTAACGATCGATATTGCCCCTAATAGCTCGTTAAGAGATATCCGTGATGCCATTAACGCCAACAAAGAATCAGGCGTTAACGCCACCATCATCAATGATGGTGAGGGGTATCGGCTGGCGCTAAGTTCCAAAGAGACCGGTGTTGAGGCATCCATTTACAGTTTTAGCTTTGTAGAAGCAGCAGGTGATGTAGTCACCGGCCCATTCGGTGAAGCGACAGAGGCAGGGGCCAAGCAGCAAGGGCAGGATGCGTCGTTAACCGTCAACGGCATCGTCATAAACAGCGCCAAAAACCAGATCGAAGGCGCCATTCAAGGCGTAACGCTCAACCTGGCAGAGCTCAGTATTGAAGAAGGCGAAACCGCGACTAGCACGGTTAACATTGAGCGCGATACGCTAAAGCAGCGCGAAGCGATTAATGGTTTTGTAAAAGCGTTTAACGATTTAAAAGGCACTATCGGTAAATTAACTGCGTTTGATGGTGAAAGTGGTTCAGCGGCGGAGTTGTTGGGTGACAGCACCGTGCGCACGATAGAATCACGCTTGCGTAGCGTTTTGACCGGTGGTGTGGAGAGTGGCGAATTATCCACCCTAAACCAGCTAGGCATTTCACTCCAGCGCGACGGCACGCTAGAAGTTGATGACGCCAAGCTGAGCGACCTAGTAGCGAATAACCCCCAGGCACTCAGCGCCTTTTTTGCAGGCGATAAAAAAGAAGGTGGGCTGGCAGGTAAGCTGGGCGCTTCGGTTGAACAGATGCTAGGTAACAACGGTGTGCTTAAAGGTGCCATCACTGGTGCGGAGAACCGGGTGAAAAGTCTCGATACCCGCTATGAGCGTATGGAAAAAAGTATTGAAGGCACCATTTCTCGTTACCGCAGCCAATTCAGTCAGTTGGATGTAATGATCGCGCAAATGAACAGCACAAGCTCCTACCTCACGCAGCAGTTCGATGCGCTGGATGCCCAGCTAGGGCGCAAAAAGTAAGCTAATCTCTGCGCCTCGAAGAAAGGTGATTTACGCAGGAAGTCGCTTGAGTCCAAAAGCAGCGCTTAGCGCTGCTTTTTTTCATTGAGGATGCATTGATGCTTTCTCATAAAGCGCGTTGAACTCAAGGGGGCGGTGTCGTTGCGAACGCAGTGAAGCAATCTCAAACTTTCGATGCCTCCTGGCCCCCAGCATGAAAACCCTCACCTTTCAGTTACCTACTTTTACATCTTTTTTTACGACTTCTCCTAAAGATTCTCCCCACCGAGCCGTTAATTAATATAACGGCACAAACAGTGGCCGAAAAGCGGGCCTTCAAGGCCAGTGTCCAAAGCAAGGAGTATCACACCATGTCAGTGATCAATACCAACATCACATCGATGATCGGCCAGCAAAACCTGAGCAAGTCGCAAAATGATTTAACGACTTCTATGGAACGTCTGTCTTCTGGTCTGCGCATTAATAGTGCCAAGGATGACGCCGCCGGTCAGGCCATCGCCAACCGCTTCTCATCACAGATCACAGGTCTAGGCCAGGCGCAGCGTAACGCCAACGATGGTATTTCCATCGCCCAGACCGCTGAAGGCGGTTTGAACCAGGTCAACGACAACCTGCAGCGTGTACGTGAACTTACTGTACAGGCTTCCAACGGCACCAATAGCCAGTCGGATCTGGAATCCATCCAGAACGAAATTAACCAGCGTATGGAAGAGATCAACCGCATCTCTGAAGAAACTGACTTCAACGGCACCAAGGTGCTAGCAGAAGACAACGGCTTGAAAATTCAGGTAGGTGCCGACGACGGCCAGACCATCAGTGTCGGCCTGCAGCAAATCACCTCACAGACGCTGGGACTGGATGGTTTTAATATAGATGGTAGTGGTGCCCTTGCGAATCGTTCAGCTACTGTTACTGATCTTACCTCTATCGGTGCTTCTGATCTGGGTAATAATCAGTTCAGCGTTGTTGAGAACTTCGATGCTGTTGATCTTGAAGGTATGCTCGGCGAATTGGGTGATCGTGATACTGTCGAAATCAATGAAGTTACTTACGCCTTTGACGCAGCCTCAGGTAATTTCTCCTTCACAGATAATGAAACGGACTACGCGCAGCTGGCAGCTGATAACTTGCCTTCTGCAGGAAATACTAACTCTGGCACCTTTGAGTTTGGTGATGGCAGTGTTGCCAACTTTGAAGTGGATGCGAGTGGTAATCTTACGGTGGGTGGCCAAGCAGCTGTCCTCACAGATGACGGTGTGCTAACTGCAAATAACCCGGATGGTCGCGGCCAAGCAACATTGGAAAGTCTGTTTACTGCAGTGGGCCAAGATGACGCGATCACTGCTGATATGAAACTGTCAATTAATGACGTGGAGTTTAGCGGTACGGGGACTGATTTAGGAGGTGCAACCACAACATTTGATGCTTCAACCATCGCCTATGGCGCTGCTGGCACACTAGATGAATCTGCTTTGACAGGCTTGACTGGCGTCACGGCTGGGGATATCGATGATATAGATGACTTGGCAGCTTCTTTGGCATCTTCTAATGAAATTACTTCAGCTACCGTAGATGGCACTGATATAAACATCGTTTATGCAGATGCTGACGGTACGGAGTTTGATTTTACTGATAACACCCCTGCTACCTTTGCTGTTGCCAGTGGCGATATTACACCACAGAATACACAAGGAACTGGTGTTAACTTCACCAATACCGCTACTGCAGCTGAAGTGCTGAGTAGTGCGGATGGTGAAGACGTTACCGTTAACCTCTCCAGCGGTGTCACTAATGCTTCAGTGGATTTTGACAATACTGGAGCCCTTGCTAATACAGGGTCACAGGTTTATGTAGATAATGATGGTGAGCTAACTACCACTGCCTCTGTTACTACTCAGTATGGCGTTAACCCGGAAACTGGTGAAGTGGCTGTGACTAGCAGTAACGGTGAAGGTAAGTATGCCGTTGAAGCAGGTGCTACAGCTTATATCAGCAGTGAAGGTCGTCTAACCACCGAAGAAACGAGCGCTGGCGAGCGTACTACAGACCCGTTGGCGGCATTAGACGCCGCGTTGGCTAAAGTCGACGGCCTGCGCTCTGACCTCGGTGCGATCCAGAACCGTTTTGAGTCTGCTATCACTAACCTACAGACTAACGAAACTAACCTTTCTGCTGCGCGTTCACGTATCGAAGATGCTGACTACGCAACAGAAGTAGCGAACATGACTCGCGCACAGATTCTGCAGCAGGCCGGTACTTCTGTACTGGCACAGGCCAACCAGATTCCGCAGAACGTTCTTTCTCTGCTGGGTTAATTGGTTAGCTCTAAAGCTAATTGATCGATATATAACGGGGCCGAAAGGCCCCGTTTTTTATGCTTTAAGGGAGACATTGTAAGATGGCATGTTCGTTTTGTGGATCAGGAAGTCATACGGCAAGGAATTGTCCTAAACCGTCACGCTGCTCTGGCTGTGGTCGAACCGGGCATAATGTACAAACATGCCCAGATGCTAGGCGATGTAGTCTGTGTGGTAGCTATCAGCATGATAAGCGGACGTGTCCAGATCGCTAAACTCGAAGTGCAAAAAGGTTGCTAAGTTAACTGTGAATTTATAGGTGAGGTGTTATGGGTTTCTGGAACAAGCTTGGCGAGGTCAGCTATAAAACCGCAAAATTTCTTGGAAATACCGCTACGGTAGTTTCTAACGGTATTGAACAAAAGGCCGGTGAACTCAAAGAGCTCAAGCAAGAATATGAGCAAAAGCCTGATGAAGAGCTTGTGAGAATAATAAAAAGCAAAGGTTTTACGGGCAACTCAGAGAGCGAGAAGGGTGTTGCGCGAAGAGTGTTAAGGGAAAGAGGCTATATGTCAGGTTCCTAGTAATTGTTTAAACCGGCTCGGCACGCAGTGAAGTGATCATTTGGTTGTGCCGGGCCAAGCCAGAGATGGCTTTGTCGCGACGCTCCTCGCCATGACACTGTATTGAATTTGAAAATAAACCTTTATCTAATGAAGTGACCTCATATCTGCCGATTAGCTAAGTCTCTGACACCTCTCATACCATTGTTTGCTACTATCGAGCCATCTTTACACAGCGCCATTAGCGCTCGCCCACAGGATTAATCGCATGGCTCGCACGTCGAAAAAATCACCGAACTCCGCCCGCCAACGTAAGCAAGCCGCTATGCCGCCTTCGCCGTTGGCGCAGCAGTCGCAACAACAGCTGGATAATATCCGCACTGCGCTGGCCCATGACCAAACCGAACTGGCCGTTAGCCTGTTGGCAACGCTGCAGCAGCACGACCCGGCGAACCCACAGGCGTTGTTACTCGCAGGCACGTTACAGATGCAACATGGCAAGCCGAAAGAAGCGCTTTCCTCGTTATTGAGTGCCTCGTACCAGTTACCCAACCACCCGGAAGTCTATAAGCGTCTGGCGCGTTTACACGCACAGCTAGGGCACGACCGCGCCGCTTTAAGCGCAATGCACCAGCTGGTGGCGCTGCGCCCGAGTAATGCCCAAGGGCTGTTTCAGCTAGCCGCCATGTACTACGAGGCCGGTTACCCCACCCAGGGTAGTCTGTGGGCGCGGCGTGCGCTGCTCAAACGGCCGTTCGTCGTCATCAACGCTGAGCGTGAAGAAAAGCTGCGCGTGCTGGTGCTACGTAACGCCGCCGCTTCCCAGTGGCGGTTTGATGCTCAACAGTTCCGATATGCCCTGGTGCAAGGCCATCGCCATCTGCCCGGCGGGCTGGATGCCGCGCATATAACGCGGGTCGAGCTGTTTGTCGACACGCTGGAAAATACCCCTGAGCTTTTGCGCAAGCTACCGGAGGTAGATGTCGTGCTGAATATCATTGAAGACACCCCCGCTAACCAGGCCGCATTGAGCATGGCAAGCCATGTGGCAGAACGTCTGAACCGCCCGTTGATCCACAGCGCTGAGCTGGTGGACGAAACGCAAAACACCGAGCAGCAAGCCGAACTGGCTCATGCGCGGCTGTGTGAGAAAGTGGGCGTTGCACCGTGGGAATTTGAGCTGCCCGTGCCACCGGCACCTGGCGTTGGGTCGGATACTCCCTTAACCCTGCACTTGATAATAACCGGCGCAGTGCAAGGGGTAGGCTATCGCCAATGGCTGGCCGATGAGCTGAGCCAGCGTGAGATAGCGGGCTGGGTACGCAACCTAGCCGATGGCAGTGCCGAGGCAGTGATTCACGGCACGCTGGAACGCCTGCAACCACTGTGCGATGCCGTGCCCAACGGTCCAGAAAACGCTAACGTGACGGGCCTGAATGTTACACCGTGGAAAGGCGATATACCTGAAGGTGTTGCCATTCTGGAAACCCTCTAATCGATCAGGTGCCCTTATGACGCCAGAGGAATATGAGCACGTCATCGATGAGCTGCAAAGCGTTATCGATGAAACTCATGCCACGCTTAAGCGCTTTGAGAACACAGGTATGAACGACGAGTTGCCGAAGGATTATGAAACGCTGCTGGCGATTTTGGATGATGCCGTGAAGCAGCAACGCGAGCATACGCAGGGAATGCTATCGGGCTAATTCGGAAGTGTTATTTGAAAAGCTCGCAAATAGGTAATTTTGTCGGCACCTACTTTTGCAGGTTATTGCCTCGCCTTCGCTTTGAGCCGTTATGGCAATATACGCCACGCAATTGAGCCGTGATTGTTATCGCACCTCAATAGTTTATATGCAAAATAAGAATAAAAAATATCTTTCATATTCTTTTGTATGCTTTTGTCTTGCAGGTAAAATAGCCGCCATCACGCCACATGATTTTTTTGCGGCTATTCGGATCGTCGGGATATCGACTAACGAGGAAACAGACTCATGCCACTACCACGCAAGCTTAATATCACCCTCGCCGCGCTTTCGCTAACCGTTGCCAGCGGGCTGTTCGCCGCGACCGCTCAAGCCGATACACTTCGGGTAGGTATGTCCGGCGGTTACTTCCCCTTTACCTTCGTTGAGCAGGATGAGCTTAAAGGCTTTGAAGTTGATGTGATGAATGCCGTGGGTGAGATTACCGGTGACGATATTGAGTTCGTCACGGCGAGCTTCTCTGGCCTGGCGGGCATGCTGGAATCTGGGCGTATCGACACTATTGCTAACCAGATCACGATTACCCCAGAGCGCGAAGCCAAGTATGCGTTCACGGAGCCTTACGTGTATGACGGCGCGCAAGTCGTGGTGAGGGCAGGCAATGACACCATTGAAGGTGTTGAAGATTTGTCCGGCAAAAGCGTGGCGGTGAACCTGGGTTCCAACTACGAACAGCTGCTGCGTGAACAACCGAACGCCGATGAAATCGATATTCGCACCTATGAATCCAACATCGAGCAGGATGTTGCACTGGGCAGGGTAGAAGCCTTTGTGATGGATCGCGTGAGCGCTACGCAAGTCATTAAAGAGAAAGGCCTGCCGTTAGAGCTGGCGGGTCAGCCGTTCTCGACTATTGAGAATGCGCTACCGTTTCGTGATGACGAGGCGGGTCGGGAGCAGCGTGACCGTGTAGGCGCAGCGCTTTCCGAGTTGCGCGATAATGGCGAACTGCGTGAGATATCAGAAAAATGGTTTGATACTGATATCACTCAGCCGTAACAGCTGAATTTATCCGTTTCATGCGGCCGTGGCATTGCCACGGCCGTTTGCTTATAAGCGATTTAGCCTATGTTTACTTACTATGCTTAACCTCGAATATATGTGGGGGCTGCTGCCGGTTCTGTTGCGCTACTTGCCGCTTACCCTTCAAATGGCAACGATTGCCATGATCTTTGCGCTGATACTGGCGTGCTTGTTGGCGGTGGTTCGCGTGTCGAAAGTGCCGGTGTTAAACGGCTTTTCGCTGCTGTTTATCTCGTTTTTCCGCGGTACGCCGCTGCTGGTTCAGCTGTTTCTTTTCTACTACGGCCTGCCTCAGTTGCTGGAAGCGCTGGTGGCGATCAATGGCGTAACGGCGGCAGTGCTAGGGCTTACGCTGCACTTTTCTGCCTACATGGCTGAGTCTATTCGTGCGGCGATTGTGGGGATTGATCGTAGCCAGACCGAAGCCGCGCTCTCCATTGGTATGACCCAGTCGCAGTTAATGCGCCGTATTATTTTGCCCCAGGCCACTCGTGTGGCAACGCCGACGCTGATGAACTATTTCATCGATATGATTAAAGCGACCTCGTTGGCCTTTACGCTGGGGGTCACCGAGCTAATGGGGGCCACGCAAAAAGAGGCCGCGGGCAGCTTCCTCTACTTGGAGGCGTTCTTGCTAGTGGCGCTTATTTATTGGGCGATTGTGGAAGTGCTCTCTTGGGGACAGCGTCGGTTAGAAATTTACCTGAATAAGGCCTACCAACGATGATTTCGCTGCAAGGCATTACCAAGCGTTTCAGTGGCCATACGGTGTTTAAAGATATCGATTTGAGCCTTTCTCAAGGCGAGATCATTGTCATCATTGGCCCTTCCGGTACGGGGAAATCGACGCTGCTGCGCTGTATCAATTTCCTTGAAAAGCCGGACGCTGGGCGCTTGCAGGTAGGCAACCTGAGTGTGGATACCCAGCGCGCCAGCCGGGCCGATATTCTGGCACTGCGCCGCCGCACGGCGTTTGTATTTCAGAACTACGGCCTGTTCGCCAATAAAACCGCGCTGGAGAATATTAGCGAAGGCATGATCGTGGTGGACAAGCTGCCGAAAGCTAAGGCCCATGCGCGGGCAAGGGAAATTCTGGAGCGCATCGGTCTGGCAGATAAAGCGGATGCTTACCCGGCGTCACTTTCCGGTGGCCAGCAGCAGCGGGTGGGTATTGGTCGGGCCATGGCGGCCAATGCCGATGTAATTCTGTTTGATGAGCCCACTTCGTCTCTTGACCCACAGTGGGTGGAGGAGGTCTTGAGCCTGATGAAGCAATTGGCGGTAGAACGCCAGACGATGATCGTCGTCACCCACGAGATGCAGTTCGCCCGGGAAGTCGCGGATCGCGTGGTATTTATGGACGAAGGCGGCATCGTAGAGCAAGCCCCGCCGGAGGAGCTGTTCACCGCACCCAAAGACGAGCGAACACGACACTTCTTGCGCAAAATTCTCGCGCCCACGGGGCAAGCAGTACCTTAAAGGCTGAGGCTTGTTTCAGATAGTCGAAGCCTTGCTTGGTGGTTTACAAAATGATGCTCTTGTAAAACCAGTTCGGCAGCTCTTCTACTCTAGCTTCTATTTCACCTTTGACATTTATCTCAGCTAGCCATATAGCTTCGTTACCTGAATTATCAAAGATGAATGCGCGGTCGGAGAGATTGATAGCACTGAGTAATAAGTCAAGCGAGCGGTAATAACGTTGACGTATTTTGTCTTCAGGCACAGAGTGGCCGCCTATATTCACCCGATTTCGGACACGCTGAACGTTGATGGCAGGATCGTCAGTAGCGATGTAGTAAAGATAGTTTTTGAAGCCTGCGTTTCGAGCTGCCTGCAGCACTTGAATTTTGTCCTCAGACGACATAACTGAGCTAATTCGAGACGCAATCAGTTGGTCACGGATCAACGATGAGGCGATAGAGGCAATATAGGAATTGGGTTCTGTCGTGGGAAAGCTGATGCAATTGTCTTCAAATATGATGGTTTCAAGCTGCGGCGTTAAGGAAGCTTTTTCTGTTAGAGGTGAGAGGTAAAAATAGTCCTCAATGGCAGATTTTGAAACATCTACGGAGTAGTCACTGAAGTATATTGCGCCTGTATCTTTGGCGCTTCTCTCAATATCATCAGGGTTGATGTACACCCCTTTGAGGTGAGAGGGAATTACATTTTGAATCGTGCTTTTTCCTGAGCCATTGGGCCCAGCAAACATCCGCAAGCGTGGTGTCTCATCCATTAGGTAACCTTGAGCTTCATTCCTATGGGAGCTTTATGCTTAGGAGGCGCTTTCTTCAGAACCTGCGTGCTGCCATCGGGACGTGTTTCAACAAGTTCACCGTCGACGATTTCCACTATGTGTTGACCGCTGCTCAACGAGACCTGATAAGCGCGTCGTGTGTAACGCACCGCTTGGGCTGCAAATCGTTGTTCTGCATCAGGTTTAATCGCCATGGGCTCACCTCGTTATTTGTATCTTGCTACCATATATATAGTACAAGCGCTGGATAGTAAGCGCTAGTGACCATGTTTATTCTACGCACTATATTGAAGTACCCATAATTGGCAATTACAGCAGTGCTTTGGCTGTGAAAGCTGTCCCCCCCGCCACGCTAAAAGGCGGTACAGCCACCATACCCATCAATCCACCATCAGCCCCTAATTGATGCAATGAAACGGTGGCGGACTAATGGACCCGAACTATTCTGGAAACGTGTCATTAATCATACGAATTCCGACAGCATTTGATGTGGAGACGATCTCTTAATGCTCACTATTAACAAGGCATTACTAAAAAGTGTTGAGCAATTGGCCTGTGAGGCGGGCGAGGCGATCATGCAGGTATATCGTCGAGACTTCGCCGTTGAGTTTAAAATCGACAAAAGCCCGCTTACTGAGGCGGATAAAGCCGCCCATGAGGTGATCGCCCGTGGCTTGCAGGCACTTACCCCTGATGTGCCGATACTCTCCGAAGAGGATACCCAGAGCTTTAAAGGCGCCAACGCGCAGGGCTTTTATTGGCTGGTCGACCCGTTGGATGGCACCAAAGAGTTCATCAAGCGTAACGATGAATTCACCGTCAATATTGCCCTGATTGAAAAGGGCCTGCCTGTGCTCGGTGTGGTGGTGGCGCCTGCCTTGAAACTTACCTATCTAGCTGCCGAAGATTTGGGCGCTTTCAAAGCCGAAGCTGATGGGCAGTGGCAGCCGATCATGGCGTCATTGCCTCCGTTAGAAGGGCAGCCATGGCGCGTGTTGGGAAGCCGCTCCCACACGGATTCGCGTTTGTCGGCATGGCTTGGTGAATTGGGCAAGCATGAGCTTCGGCCTATGGGCAGTTCGCTTAAAGCGTGTTTCATTGCGGAAGGGAATGCCGATGTATACCCACGGTTCGGGCCAACCAGTTTGTGGGACACGGGGGCTGCACAGGCAGTTGTAGAGCAGGCTGGCGGCCGCATCGTGACGTTTGACAATCAGCCTCTGGGCTATGCCATGCCAGGATATGCTACCCCCGAGCAAGTGCTCAACCCCGATTTTGTGGTGTGGGGCAGGGCGACTAGCCCGGGTTAACGACTACCTGGTTACGGCCGTTTTCTTTAGCTTGGTATAAGCCTATGTCGGCACGTTTTAGGGCAGGCTTAAGCGTCTTTTCGTTGCTTAAAATAGCGGTTACCCCGAGTGAAGCGGTCAGCCACAGCACTTTTTCTGAATGATCTTCTGATACGTTAATAGGGGTGGCCGCGGCCGTGCTCCGTATTCGCTCGGCTACCTGTTCAGCGTGTGAAATCGAGGTGTTGGGAAGCAAAATAGCAAATTCTTCCCCCCCTACACGGCATAGCAAGTCTTCCTGGCGAAGTAAGTCAGCCACTATTTTTGTGAAGCTTGTTAGTACGTCATCACCCACGTCATGGCCATACATATCGTTAATCTGCTTAAAGTGATCAATATCAATGGCGATGAGCGCGATGGGGTGATTCTGCCTTCGCGCCCGCGATATCTCTGCAGTCGCTTTGGTCTGTAAATAACGCCGGTTGAAGACCCCGGTTAGTGGATCGGTCATTGCTTGGGCGCGCAGCTTTTCTTCAAGCTGTTTGCGCTCGGTAAGATCAAACACGGTAGCCCGCGAGTGCACAAATTGGCCATTGCGATAGAAGGCAGAGGCCTGGATCATAACGTGACGCTGCTCGCCGTTTCGCGTTAATAGGCTGCACTCTGCGCTACCGGATTGATTGTTTTTCACTTTTTGAAAAGCTTTTTCAAACTGATCGCGCGTTTCTGGCGTGATCAGCTCTCTATAATCAAGCTGCCCGATAATTTCCTGGGCAGAGTAGCCCAACCAAGCGAGCTCGGTGCGGTTCATTTTAATCACTCGCCCTGTGGTATCCAGCGAGTGGTAGCCGCAGGGGGCGTTTTCGTACAGGTCACTTACTTCATAAGCATGGCGTTGCGCCGCCTTACGTAACTGGCGCTGACGCTGGCTGCTGAAGGCCCAAAAAATGCCAAAGGCGACGGCGACTCCGTAGGTTAATAATAGAAACCAGAGCACGGTCGTCTCTTCTTCAATCAGCGAGCGCCAAGTAGGGAGTGGCAGTGTCACACCCAGCTTCCATGGGTGGTAGCTGTTTTCACTGAAAATACTGCCCGCCAAGCTGCGGTAGCGCTGGGTGCGTATATCTTCAGTTTGAAAGCGTAATAGATGGTCATCTACCGTGGCGTGGCCCGCATTGCGCTGCTGCATAGCTTGCCAATAGTGGGGTGAAAGTGAGGTGAAATCGCTACCAAAGCTTGTCGTATTTAAGGGCGGGATGCCTTCATCCAGCAGCCACCGGCCTTGGGCGTCGATTAAAAGCGTATTGGCACTTTGGTCAAGCAGCATCGCTTGGCGTAGGGCGCTTGTGAGGTAGTCCCAATTAAGGCTTAAAAGTACGACGCCACGGCGTTCGCCCGTCGCATCAAAAACGGGGGTGGAAACGTTGACCACCGGAATAATGTCTTTACCCAATAACTCGAATTGTAAGTTGCGACCCGGTGGCGAGATATACAGGTCGCGCGGTAGCAGTGAGGATGCTTCTTCGAAATAGTCGGTAGAGGCATGATAATTGCCACCCACGCGCGGCCCTGTTTCATTACTTTTGGGCGCCCGGAGCACTTCACTTCCTTGGTTATCAATCAGCACTAACTTGGTATAGCGGGGGTTGTGGCTGATCAGCGTGCTTAAAAAATTTGAAAGTTGCGAAAGGTCACTAAGCGAATAGGACTGATCCACTAATGGTGCCCTGTCTTGTGCTTCCAGGTACCGCCGTAATGCAGGCATTTCGGCAATCGCTAGCGCGTAGTTTAGGCTCTCATTAATATCGCGGGTTAGCGTCTCTTGACCGGCTTTCAGCAAAGCGTCGGCTTCGGCCCGCAGGCTGTCAAGCCGCGATTCCATATGCACATGAAGCACAGGCAGCAGCGTTGTCGATACTAAGATTAACGGTATGCAAACGGCTAACAGTAGGCGAGTGTGTAAACGTCGCAGTGACACTGAAATGTTTCCTCTCCTGGGGTGGCTGCTTCGCAAAGATAGCCTGTTATTGTTTTGTGCAAATAAGGCAAATGACAGTGGCCATGCAGGATGTTATGCCCATTTTTTAGGATGGTGTGAGAGTTTGTGGCAAGTGCTTCAATACTGCAAATGGCACCGGTTTCGAGAACAAGAAATCTTGCAACCGGTCGCATTGACAGACCGTCCACAACTGCTAGCAAGCACGCCTAGCGCGTGATAGACTACGCCATCCTCTCAGACAAGACCCGTGAGCGGGCAGCTTAATTCAACTGTCCGTTACATGTTTTGGCAGGACGAAAAACCTGCCAAATCAAGTGGTTTTATAGAAGTGTCATGTTGCGGAAGCGTCGCGCTGTGACAGCGCAGCCGACGAACACATATTTAATTTCGTTGCCGTTTTATCGGCAACCTTTATTCTCCAAGGAGATACCCTGTGGCGAACAGCAAGCAAGCTCGCAAGCGCGCCCGCCAGGCCGAGAACCGTCGCGTCCTGAAATCCAGCCAGCGTAGCATGGTCCGCACCTACATCAAGCGTGTAGTGAAAGCGATCAGCACCGGCGACCACGCCAAGGCGATGGAAGAGTTCAAGGCAATGCAGCCGGTCGTTGACCGTATTGCAGACAAAGACGTGCTGTCTAAGAAGAAAGCAGCTCGCCTGAAGAGCCGTTTGAACAAGCGTATTAAGGCACTGGCGGCGTAAGCCGGCAGGCGCCATAAAAAACCGGCTGCGGCCGGTTTTTTTGTGTCTGGATGATTTTTCTAGATCCATTTTTTGAATAGTTCTTCTGGATAGTTCTTCTAGACGGTTTTTCTGGATAGCTTATGACAGCGAAGAAAGCCCCCAGCACTTCTCCAAATACCGCAATAGTCCGCCGCGGGCTAATGCGCTCGGGTCTTGTGGTCAGTGCCATGACCATGCTGTCGAGGGTGATGGGGCTGGCGCGCGATGTGGTTATCGCTACTTTCTTAGGGGCGGGGGATGGCGCCGATGCATTTTTCGTGGCGTTTAAGATCCCAAATTTTCTGCGCCGCCTGTTTGCCGAAGGGGCTTTCAATCAAGCCTTTGTGCCGGTGCTTTCAGAGTACTCCACCCAGCGTAACCGGGAGGAGATACGCGCGCTGCTGAATGCCACTGCCGGTAGCTTAACGGCGGTGCTGGCGCTGATTACCGCCGTGGCCATGCTCTGCGCGCCGTGGCTGATTTGGGTGTTTGCCCCCGGCTTTGGCAGTGATCCGGAAAAACTGTCGCTGACCGCGGATATGCTGCGCTTAACGTTCCCCTATTTATTGCTGATTTCGCTCACCGCGTTTTCAGGCAGTGTGCTGAATACCTGGAACCGCTTTGCGGTACCTGCCTTTACCCCGGTGCTGCTTAACCTTTCGCTGATCGGTGCGGCACTGTTTTTAATGCCGCTTATGGAAGAGCCCGCCATGGCGTTGGCCTGGGGAGTGCTAATCGCCGGGGCGGCACAGTTGGTTTTTCAGGTACCGTTCTTGCTGCGCTTGGGGCTGATGCCTACCCCCTGGCCTAATTTTGCCCACGAGGGCGTGCGGCGCATACTGAAACTCATGGGGCCTGCGTTGTTTGGGGTATCGGTATCGCAAATTAACCTGCTGTTGGATACCGTTTTGGCGTCATTGCTGGCGGCGGGGAGCGTGTCGTGGCTCTACTACTCAGACCGTTTGGTGGAGCTACCGCTGGGTGTGTTTGGGGTGGCCATTGGGACGGTGATTTTACCAGCGCTGTCTAAACGCCATGCTGATCAGTCCAAGGAGCACTTCGCGGCGATGCTTGATTGGGCTATCCGCATTGTATTGCTGTTAGGCTTACCTGCGGCGTTGGCGCTTGCGGTGTTGGCCGAGCCGCTGTTGATCACGCTGTTCCATTACGGTGCGATGACTGACAACGATATTCAGATGGCGGCGATGAGCCTGCGCGCTTATGCCTTCGGCTTGGTGGCCTTTATGCTGATCAAGGTATTAGCACCGGGCTTTTTTGCCCGTCAGGACACCAAAACACCGGTGAAGGTAGGCATTATCGCCATGGTCGCTAATATGGTGCTTAATCTGCTGCTAATTTGGCCATTGGCTCATGCCGGATTGGCGTTAGCCACCGCACTTTCTGCCTTCTTAAACGCGGGCCTGCTGGGCTATTTACTGCATAAGCAGGGAGTGCTGGTCTTTCAGCCGGGCTGGAAGCGCTATTCGGTGCAGCTACTCGGTGGCAGCGGGCTAATGTGCGCGGCCCTCTACTTTGTTGCACCCGACTGGCAGGCCTGGCTCGCGTTTGGCCTTTGGCAACGGATCAGCTGGGTCACCGGCTTAGTGGTACTGGGCGGCTCGATTTATTTTGCCTGGCTGGCTGCACTGGGTTTGCGCGTTCGTCATTTTAAAATGCACTCATAACACTGCATCCTGGGGTGTGGGTTCGTTATAATCAGAGGCTTTATGTCCTCCAACGGCTGAGGTGCCATGCGCGTCATTCGAGGTCTGCACAACTTGAGAGCGGCTCATCGTGGCTGCGTTGCCACCATCGGTAATTTCGATGGGGTGCATCGCGGCCATCAAGCCATCCTGCAGCAGTGCCGCGAGCATGCGGCGCGCTGGAGTGTGCCGCTAACAGTGGTGGTGTTCGAGCCCCAGCCGCGTGAGTTTTTTGCCGGTGATCAAGCGCCGCCGCGTTTAACCCGGCTGCGTGAGAAGGTGCGGCTGCTACGCGATTTTGGCGCGGAGCAAGTGCTGGTGCTGCCGTTTAACGACACGCTGCGCAGCCTTACCGGGCGTGAGTTTATCGATCAGGTGTTGATTGATGGGCTCGCCGTTAAGCACTTGGTCGTGGGCGACGATTTCCGCTTCGGCTGCGACCGCCGCGGCGATTTCGCGCTGCTGGCAGAGGTTGGGCGTGAACAGGGGTTTGGCGTCGAGCACACGCGCACCTTTACCGTGGATGACGAGCGGGTTTCCAGTTCGCGGGTGCGTACCTTGCTTGCCAGCGGTAATTTTTCCGCCGCTGCGCGTTTGCTGGGCCGCGCCTATTCGTTACATGGCCGCGTGGTACGCGACCAGCAGTTGGGCCGCACCATTGGTGTACCGACTGCCAACTTGCCGCTGATGCCCCAGCCATTAACGCTGCGTGGGGTTTATGCGGTGGTGGCTGAACTGGAGAATGGCGAGCGCTACCCAGCAGTGGCGAATGTGGGCTTCCGTCCTACGGTAGGTTCGGAACGGCCAACGCTTGAGGTGCACCTGCTGGATTTTAACGGTGATCTCTACGGCCAACGCATGACGGTGTTTCCCTGCGCGCGTCTGCGGGGCGAGGTGAAGTTTGACGACCTTGAGGCGCTTAAAGCGCAAATTGAACGTGATCAGGCCCGCGCTCGCCACTATTTAACGGCGGCAATAGGTGGGCAAAACAGCGCTGACCAAGAGAACGCTGAACAGGACTATTCTCTTCCGCTGGCCTCGGCCCCGCTTGGGCGTGAGACCGCTTCTTCTGATTCTTCCTCGGCGGGAACTTCCGCTGATGCTAACGACGGCTGACCGGACTATGGATTACAAGCACACGCTGAATTTGCCTGAAACTGACTTCCCCATGCGCGGCATGCTGCCGAAGCAAGAGCCGGGCCGGGTTTCCCAGTGGCAGGATATGAACATTTACCAGCGCCTGCGGGAAGCGCGCGCGGGTGCGCCGCTGTTTGTGCTGCACGATGGCCCTCCCTACGCCAACGGCAGTATTCATATTGGTCACGCCGTTAATAAAATTCTGAAAGATATTATCGTTAAATCGAAGAATTTAGCCGGTTTTGATGCGCCTTATGTGCCCGGCTGGGACTGCCATGGCTTGCCCATTGAGCACAAAGTAGAAACCACTCACGGCAAACACTTGGCGCCGCAATACGCCCGTGAGCTGTGCCGTGAATACGCCGGTGCCCAGATCGAAACACAGCTGGCCGACTTTGTGCGCTTGGGCATTATTGGTGATTGGGATCACCCCTACCGCACCATGGATTTCGCCAACGAAGCGGGTGAGATTCGTGCCTTGGCCGAGATGGTCGACGCGGGTTACGTGTTTAAAGGTTTGAAACCGGTCAACTGGTGCTTTGACTGTGGTTCCGCGCTGGCGGAAGCCGAAGTCGAGTACGCTGATAAGAAGTCCGACGCCATCGACGTCGCCTTCCCGGTAGAAGATGCCGACAAGCTCGCCGCCGCCTTTGGCTTACCCGAGCTGGCCAAGCCAGCGGCAGTGGTTATCTGGACTACCACGCCGTGGACCATTCCGGCTAACCAGGCGCTTAACGTTCATCCAGAGTTCACCTATGCACTGGTCAATACTGGCGAGCGTTTGCTGCTGTTGGCGGAAGAGTTGGTGGAGAGCTGCCTAGAGCGCTTTGAGTTGCAAGGCGAAGTGATTGCTACTACTCAAGGCAAGAATCTTGATCTGATCAATTTCCGTCACCCGTTCTATGACCGGCTCTCGCCAGTCTATCTGGCAGAGTACGTCGAGTCAGAAGTGGGCAGCACCGGTATTGTTCACTCCGCACCCTCTTACGGCATGGATGACTTTATCACCTGCCGCGAGCATGGCATGGAGTTCGACGACATGCTCAACCCGGTGCAGGGCAACGGCGTTTACGTTGACGACCTGCCGTTCTTCGGCGGTCAGATGATTTGGAAAGCTAATCCCCAAATCGTCGAAAAGCTGCGCGAAGTGGGTGCGCTGATGGCGCATATTCCAATCAAACATAGCTACATGCACTGCTGGCGCCACAAAACGCCGGTGATCTACCGTGCAACCGCGCAGTGGTTTGTGGGTATGGATATTGAAGGCAAAGACGGCAAAACCCTGCGCGAACGCGCCCTTGAAGGCATCGAAGCCACGGCGTTTACGCCTGCCTGGGGCCAGGCGCGTCTGCACAGCATGATCGCCAACCGCCCGGATTGGTGTATCTCCCGCCAGCGTAACTGGGGCGTGCCGATCGCGTTCTTCCTACACAAGCAAACCGGTGAGCTACACCCACGCACCGTTGGGCTGATGGAAGAAGCCGCCAAACGCGTTGAGCAGGAAGGTATCGATGCCTGGTTCAAGCTCGACCCGGCGGAACTATTGGGTGCTGAAGCGGCGGAATACGATAAAGTCACCGATACTCTCGATGTTTGGTTCGATTCCGGCACTACACATCGCCACGTACTGCGCGGCTCACATCCGCACGGCCATGAAAGCGGCCCGCGGGCTGACTTGTACTTGGAAGGCTCTGACCAGCACCGTGGTTGGTTCCACTCGTCGCTGCTCACCGGTTCTGCCATTGACGGCTATCCGCCGTATCGTCAGTTGCTGACCCACGGCTTTACCGTCGACTCCCAGGGCCGCAAGCAGTCCAAGTCGCTCGGCAACGTGGTCGCGCCCCAGGAAGTGATGGATAAACTGGGCGGTGATATTCTGCGCCTTTGGGTCGCCTCCACCGACTACTCCGGTGAAATGGCGGTGTCGGACGAGATTTTGAAGCGCACCTCCGATGTGTATCGTCGGATTCGGAATACCGCTCGCTTCCTGCTTTCGAACCTTAACGGCTTCGATCCAGAGAAAAACCAAGTAGCGTTTGGCGATATGCTGGCACTGGATCAGTGGGTGGTGGATCGTGCTCATCAGTTGCAGGCGCGGATCGAAAAAGCCTACGAAGAGTACCGCTTCCTGGATGTTTACCAGCAGGTGCATGGTTTCTGCGCCCGTGAGCTTGGCGGCTTCTATCTGGATGTGATTAAAGACCGCCAATACACCACGCAAACCGATTCGCTGGCACGCCGCAGTGCGCAAACAGCGCTGTATCACGTGGTAGAAGCCTTGAGCCGCTGGATCGCGCCGATTCTCTCCTTCACTGCCGAAGAAATTCACGAGAACATCCCCGGCAAGCGCGGTGACAGTGTGCTGCTGGAGACTTACTACACTGACCTTGGCAGCCTGGAAAACGACGCCGACATGGGCCGTGCTTTTTGGGAGCAGGTGCTAGAAGTTAAGCACTCGGTAAACAAGTGCCTAGAAGATGCCCGGAATGCCAAAGTCATTAAAGGCAGCTTGGCAGCTGAAGTCACGCTGTATGTCAGCGATGACCTGCAGGCGACGCTGTCAAAACTGGGCGATGAACTGCGCTTTGTGATGCTGACTAGCGAAGTTACGCTGAAATCCCTGGTTGATGCAGGCGATGCAGAAGCGACGGAGTTAGAGAGCCTGAAAGTCGCCGTTAAAGCCAGCGACAACACTAAGTGCGAACGCTGTTGGCACCATCGCCCGGATGTGGGTACCCATGCTGATCATCCGGATCTATGTGGTCGCTGTATCAGCAACCTCCCCGAAGGCAGCGGTGAGATTCGTTACTATGCCTAACGGAAAAAACGTGCCTAACGATACAAACGCGCGGCCGACGATGCAGCGGCCGCTGCGCTGGCTATGGCTAGCAGTGGCGGTGGTCGTGTTAGATTTGGCCACCAAATACGTGGCCAGTAGTCAGTTGGGTTATGCTCAGCCGGTAGAAGTGCTGCCGTTCTTTAACCTGACGCTGCTGCACAACCCCGGTGCGGCGTTTAGCTTTTTAGCCACGCATCCCGGCTGGCAGCGCTGGTTCTTCGCCATTATTGCGATTGGCGCTAGTGTCGGCTTAACGGTGTGGCTTTCACGCATCAAACACGATGAAAAGCTGTTGGCGATAGCGCTGCCATTGATTATCGGCGGTGCGCTGGGGAATCTTTATGACCGCCTGGTGCATGGCTATGTGGTCGATTTCCTCTCTTTCCACGCCGCTGGGTGGTACTACCCGGCGTTTAACGTGGCGGATATAGCGATTACCCTGGGGGCGGTCGCTTTAATCTGGGAATCCATTATGGGTGAGCGTCGGCGCAAAAAAGCGGCCAATGCTTCCCATTAATCGAACGTTGAGAACACCTGTATATTGAGAACTGCTATGAGCGACTATCTGATCGATGATGGTATGGAAGTGACGCTACACTTCACCTTAAAGCTGGAAGATGGCACTTTGGTGGACTCCACCAAAGACAAAGCACCAGCCACGTTTGAGTTTGGTGACGGCAATTTGCCGCCCGGTTTTGAACACCCTATTAAAGGGTTGGCTGCGGGTCAGGAGGGTACCTTTCAGATAACCCCTGAACATGCGTTCGGACAACATAACCCGCAAAATATTCAGACCCTGAAACGGGCAGATTTTGGCGATGAAGCCCCGGAAATTGGTATGGTGATGTCGTTTGCCGATAAAGCGGGAACGGAATTGCCAGGTGTGGTCAAAACCATTGACGGTGATCGTATCGAGGTGGACTTCAATCACCCGTTAGCAGGTCGCACGCTCACCTTTGAGGTCGAAGTGCTCGACGTCAAGCCGGTGACAACGCATTAATTCACTAAGCGATGCCGCTTACGCATCAAGGCGCTATTATGCAATCGACGCAAGCACAGCCCATCCAGATTAAATTGGCCAATCCGCGTGGTTTTTGCGCCGGTGTGGATCGCGCCATCGATATCGTCAACCGCGCACTTGATGTGTTTGGGCCGCCCATTTATGTGCGCCACGAGGTCGTCCATAACCGCTTTGTGGTCGAAACGCTGCGCGCCCGCGGTGCCGTGTTTGTTGAAGAACTGGATGAAGTGCCGGACGACGTTATCGTTATTTTCTCCGCCCACGGCGTTTCCCGTGCGGTGCAGGCCGATGCTGAGCGGCGGGGCTTGAAGGTGTTCGATGCCACCTGCCCGCTGGTCACTAAAGTGCACCTGGAAGTATTGCGCTACGCCAAGCGTGGCCAGGAGTGCATTCTCATTGGCCATGAAGGCCACCCGGAAGTCGAAGGCACCATGGGGCGTTATGACACCTCCCACGGCGGGCGTATCTATCTGGTAGAGGACGAAAAAGACGTCGCTAAGCTGGAGGTGAATGACCCTTCAAAGCTGGCCTTCGTGACCCAAACTACGCTGTCGATGGATGATACCGCTAAGGTGATCGACGCGCTGCGCGATAAGTTTGCCGAGATTCAGGGGCCGCGCAATGATGATATTTGTTACGCCACGCAGAATCGTCAGGATGCCGTGCGTGAACTAGCGGCCCAGAGCGATCTATTGCTGGTGGTAGGCAGCCCCAATAGCTCAAACTCTAACCGTTTGCGTGAGCTTTCTGAGCGTATGGGCACACCCGCCTACTTGATCGATAACGCTGACCAGATCAATCCTCAGTGGCTTGAAAATGTGGCGCGTATTGGTGTAACCGCTGGCGCCAGTGCCCCAGAGGTATTGGTGAAAGGAGTGATTGCTAAGCTGCAAACCATGGGCGCTGCATTACCTGAAGAGCTACAGGGCCGCGAAGAGACCATTACCTTCTCTATGCCTAAAGAGTTGCGTGAAAAGGTGATCGCCAGCAGCTGATGCAAAGCGTATTAGTTTGCGACATACTGAAACGGTATGAGCCAACTAATACAGGAGCAAAGCCGCGTGTCTTATGTTACTCATCTTACCACTGGCCGTTTTTCTCATAACGGCCAGCGCGGCTTTACCCTCATTGAGTTAATGATTGTGCTGGTGATCATCGGCATCGTCGCCTCCATTGCCTACCCCAGCTATACCCGCTACGTGCAAAAATCAGTTCGAACCGACGCCCATGCGGGCCTTATGCAAGCCGCTTCGGAGCTTGAACGCTGTTATACGCGCTCTTATACCTATGCGAGTTGTAATGACGTGCCAACCGCCTCACCAGACGACAACTATAACATTACAGTTGATCTGGATAGCGGTGGGGGCTACACGTTGACAGCAAGCACTGAACAGAATGATGGATGCAGTGAAAATATAACCTTAACGGCACTCGGCGAAAAAAGGCCGAACGGCTCAGAGGGTGTACCCGATTGCTGGTAATCACATGAAAAATCGTGGCTTTACCCTGATTGAACTGTTGGTAACGCTGATGATCGCAACGATTGTCGCTGTTATGGCAGTTCCCACGTTTGCCAGTTTCCTTGCCCGCCAGCAACTGGCAAGCGATGTGAACGAGCTTATTTCTGTGCTGAGCTTTGCCCGCAGCGAGGCAATAAAACAACGCAGTGATATGTCCGTGGTCTTTTCGCCTCCCGATGCCGCTTCTTCAAACCGCCGCCCTGAATCCTGTAGAAATAATGAAATCGAGGATGATTCGGGTGAAAACAGTGAAGAGAGCATCCGTTACCGTTACACCGGAGGCTGCTATTGGGTGGTGAAAAGCGGTGCGGGTAGTCAGATACTAAGAGTAGGGCAGTCCGCTAATATAGCCTCGCCTACTCAAGCGTTCTCGCTTACCTTTCAAAGTTTGGGCGACGCCGACATTTCCAACTGCCCTGAATCACCCTGCGAAATGACGCTAAAAACCACTGAGGAAAGTGCATCAACTCCTCCTGTAACGCTTGTAATCCGCAACACTGGAAGCATTCGCAGGAAGGAGAGTGAGTCATGAACTCTCAGCGTGGCTTTAGCTTAATAGAAGCGCTGATCGCGTTGGTGATTCTCTCCATTGGGCTGATAGGCGTGGCCGCCATGCAGCTGAAGGCATTGCAGAGTGCAAATGCTGGTTATCAGCGCTCTGTAGCAAGTGTCGCTGCCGTCGATGCCCAGGAGCGGCTTTGGGCGCGACTGGCTAAACTAGACCCCGGCGAAACCTGTGAAGATATCGACAGCTCAGCTGTTGAGGACGTGTGGAAAGATGATTGGTTTAAGGATAACGACCAGAACCCGCTTCGCAACGTCAAGGACGGCGAAAGCAGCATTGGCAGAGACAACGGCGAACACAAGTGCCGTTTTAATGTGGTTCTGGTACTTGGCGATGACGAGAATGATCGTTTCGACTACACGTTTCGTCTCCCAAGGCTTGAGGTGCAGTAATGAAACAGCGCCAAGGCGGGTTTACCCTAGTGGAGCTAATGGTCGCAATGGCCATCGGCACGGTGATCATCTTGGGAGCTGGTCAACTTTTTCTAACGACTTTTCAAACGTTTCAAACCGTTGACAAGGTCAGTCGTAAACAAGAGACATTAATTTTTGCGATAAGTACCCTGACTGCAGCCGGTCGTAAAGGAGATATTGGTGACTACGCTATCGTCTCAGATGAGCGAAGCTCTGACGGCGGTACGCGTCATTACTGCGTTCTGCAGGATGAGGTTCAAAACCAGCCTATAGTTGATCTTTCTCAAGTTGATGACGCGACAGCCTGTCCGACGCTTTCTATACCCAATGGTGATGATGTGTCTCACTTAGTCACGTTGCCCATTGGTGATTGCCGAGAAAGCGTGGATGCGACGTGCGATCAAATCACCTTTACCATCAGCGAGCGAAATAAAGCAATCTCACCATAAGAGCCTACTTCATGAAACAGCAGCAAGGCGCAGCGTTAGTAATTGTAATGGCACTGCTCGCCGGCGCGCTTATGTTAGGCATGTCAGGCATGCAGAGTGCGTTGATTGATGAGCGGCTAGCTGGTAATTATCGTGCTGTCATTCTAGCGCAGATGGCAACTGAAACCGGCGGTAGCGAACGAAGTGAGGAAGGCGACTTTAATTCCGAATCGAATCTCGATACCTGCCAAAATTTAGCTGTGAACTATAGTGACGATAGTGTTAGAAATTCATTTGTATTCAAAGAGGTAAACTCTAATGAATATAACGACTTTTTAATGGGTTATTATTACAGAGGATGCAAATTTGATGGTAGAGATGCTGATTTAGTCATTGGACAAGTTCGCCATCAGGCAGAGGGCGAAATTGATGAATTTGTTGGTATACATTTCATGGCGGTCGTCGGTAGTGGGATTGGCCCAGGGTTGAGTATCAATAACTCTCCCAGTATTTCTAATCCGCTTATTTGTTTGCAGAGCATTGAAAATGGTTGCGGCTGGGAAGATAGCAATGTGGGTGATTACTTTGATGGAAGGGCGCACCCTGTTCCCAGTGACTTTAGATGTAAAGGCAATGGCTGCCGAACTACTCCTGAAGGAGAAGACGGAGGCGCAATTAGCTATGATGCGGACTCAAAAAGTGAGTGGAATTCATATCTGGAGCCTTTGAGCGGTAATTTCGATTACTCCTTTGATAGTGGTAATAATAATTTTGTTAATGGCACTAGGGGGGAGGTGAGCCTTATAGAAATCACTGGGAACGTTAAACAGGCAGCAGGAACGAATACCTATGGCATTATCATAGTGAGAAGTGGTGCAAAATTAGAGCTAGCAGGAACAGGACATCACGAAGGACTTATTATTGTGGAAGAAGGGGGTGGTTTAGAAATGGGTAATAATACAAATGTTTATGGAAGCGTGATCGCTTTAGGAGCGATTGATTTAGGGACGGGAAATGGTGGCCAGGGTGGCGTTCGATATAGTGCTATTTCCTCTGGGGAAGGTGGCTCAGGTTTTGATTGGCAAATACTCTAGAGTAGTTAGCATTTTTTTATTTCAAGAGATACCCTGTCTGATTTTCAGCCCAATGAGCTAAGAACATGAGCCAACCCAAAATCCGCGTTCTCACCGGTATTACCACCACCGGCACGCCCCACTTGGGCAACTACGTTGGGGCGATCAAGCCTGCCATTGAGGCAAGCCAAGACCCTAACGTGCAGTCGTTCTACTTTCTGGCCGACTACCACGCGTTGATCAAGTGCCCGGATCCCAAGCGTGTTCAGGAGTCGCGACTTGAAATTGCTGCTACGTGGCTGGCGCTGGGGCTGGACACCGACAACGCGATTTTCTATCGCCAGTCGGATATTCCAGAAATCCCTGAGCTCACTTGGATGCTCTCCTGCGTATGTGCCAAAGGCTTGATGAATCGCGCTCATGCCTACAAAGCAGCGGTTGCTGAGAACGAAGAGGCGGAAAACCAAGATCCGGATAAAGGCATTACCATGGGGCTTTTCGGTTACCCCGTGCTCATGGCGGCGGATATTTTAATGTTTAACGCTAATAAAGTGCCGGTAGGGCGTGATCAGATTCAGCATATCGAAATGGCTCGTGATATCGCCGGGCGTTTTAACCATCTCTACAAAGGTCAGCACTTTGTCCTCCCGGATGCCGTCGTTGACGATAAAGTACAGCTGTTGAATGGCTTGGATGGGCGCAAAATGTCCAAAAGCTACAACAATACCATTCCGCTGTTTGTTGCTGAGAAGAAGCTACAGAAGCTAGTACGTAAGATTAAAACCAACTCGCTGGAGCCCGGTGAGCCAAAAGATCCAGATAGCTGCACGCTGTTCCAGATTTACTCAGCCTTTGCCACAGCAGAAGAGACTGCCAGCCTGCGTGAGCAGTACGTGAACGGTATTGGTTGGGGCGTGGCTAAGGATCAAGTGTTTGAATACTTGAATGCTCACTTGAGCGCGCCGCGTGAACGCTATAACGCACTGATGGAAGATCCCGCCCACATTGAAGCGGTTTTGCAGAAAGGTGCGGAACGGGCGCGGGAAGAAGCCGCAGTCTCGATGGATCGTTTACGTTCAGCGGTGGGTCTAGGACGGTTTGTTTAGAGCCTGAATGAACCCTGCCAGTAGCAATAGCTACACGTCAGTAACACGACGGCAGCAATGACGAAGCCCCTTCCGGTTGGAAGGGGCTTCGCTTGTTTCACTCCTCTTTTTTTACTCCACGTCTAAGCTATTAGCGACAGCTTAGCCTTCGGTCGGGGCGCGCCAGTCGTCGGAACCATAGGTGCCAGCAACAGTGTGTTCTCAATCAATCTTACGGTAAGCCAGTGACGCTTCTATCAGCTCGGAAAGCTCATCTTGGTAGATGGCCTATAGTAATTCTCATACAAGGCTAGTCCGTTACTTATTTCGCGGTTAGTTTGTTGATCTCAACGCATCCACAAAGGGAATATTGTATGCGCTCAAGGTATCGACATCAGACGTTTACGGAGTGTGCTTTGATTGCATTAACGCTGGTGGTCGTCGCGTTAATACTTTGGAAGCTAGTTGGCCTACTTATCTTGATTTTTGGCGCGGTGGTGGGTGCCTGTATATTGCAAACGTGTATGATGCCGCTTTTGCGGCTAGGGGCACCCAGTTGGCTTGCGCTGACGACGGTGATTATTACGCTAACCCTGGCGCTGGGCTTAATTAGCTGGGCATTTGGCGCGCAAGTGTCTTCTGAGCTGGAATCGCTGTCGGCTCTGCTACCCGAGGCATGGGAACAGCTACAGGAGCGGCTTGAAGGAACGCAGTTAGCACCATTGATTAATGATGCCGCTGAGCGGGCAGGTGGCGTTTTAGAAAACGGTATTTCTCAGGTTGGCATGGTTGTGGTCTCGATGGGAGGCAGTGTTGTCAGCTTCTTCGCGCTCATTGTCGGCATGGTTTATTTTGCTGCCCAACCCGATGTTTATCGCCGTGGGTTATTACTACTTGCACCGATTAAAAGTCGGCCACGTTTGGCTGAGGCGCTAGATGAGAGCGGCAAGGCACTGCGTTTTTGGCTCGGCGGGCAGTTGGTGGCTATGGTAATTACCGGGCTGTTAGTTGGGGTAAGCATGTGGTTATTAGGGGTGCCAGCGCCAATTGCTTTGGGGCTAATTGCAGGGCTGTTGGATTTTGTACCGTTAGTAGGGCCTCTTATCGCTGCTATCCCTGCGCTGTTGCTTGCCTTCACAGTGAGTCCTCAAACCACGTTATTTGTGCTGATTGCGTATACGGTTATTCAGCAAATAGAGGGCAATATTTTACAGCCGCTGGTACAGCAGCGCGCAGTCAGCCTACCCCCTGCGATGCTATTATTTTCGCTGTTTGCGGCAAGTACCCTGTTTGGTGTGGCGGGCTTGCTATTGGCCGCACCGCTGACTGTTGTGGCATTTGTATTGGTTAATCGTCTTTACGTAACCCGTGATGAAGATGTGCCATAGCTAGATAAAAAAGTAATATCGAACGGATCATAAATAGTTTTACGCTCTAAGAGAGCAGCGTTAAGCTTATAGCCATTAATCCATACTGTCTGAGAGCGTCTGTTTATTAACAGGCGCTTTTGGCATTGCAAAAGGTGAGTGTATGTCTACAACAGCTGCTGCTGCGTCGCCGCAGAGCTATCGCGTGCCGCTTATTGCTACGGCGGCGATTGTGCTGGGCGCGTTACTGGTGGGGATGGTGTTTGAGGCGAATACGGGCCTGCTAATGATTGTCGGCGGGCTGTTTGGCATGGTGCTGTATCACGCCGCGTTTGGTTTTACCTCGGCGTGGCGCGTGTTTATTACTGAAAGGCGGGGACGTGGTCTGCGCGCGCAGATGGTGATGTTGGCCATAGCCGTGGTGCTGTTTTTCCCTGCCTTAGGGGCAGGCACCCTGTTTGGCAACGAGGTGTCGGGCTTTGTGGCGCCCATTGGTATCTCCGTGCTGGTAGGGGCGTTCCTGTTCGGGGTGGGCATGCAGTTGGGCGGCGGCTGTGCCTCTGGCACGCTTTTTACCGCGGGCGGTGGTAACGCACGTATGCTAATTACCCTGATGTTCTTTATTGTCGGCTCTGTGATTGGCTCGGCGCATTTTGCCTGGTGGCAGAGCTTACCGGCTTTTCAACCGGTATCACTGGTTAACGTTGCCGGGGTTAGTGGTGGCATAGCGATTAGTCTCGTGCTGTTTGCTGCAATCGCGGCATTTACCTGGGTGATGGAGAAGCGCCGCCATGGTCAGTTAGAGCAGGCGCCCATGGTCGATAAGCATGGGTATGAGCGTTGGCTGACTGGGCCCTGGCCGTTAGTTGCAGGCGCGGTGGCGCTGGCGCTGTTGAATTTTGCCACCTTGGCACTGGCAGGCCGCCCGTGGGGAATTACCTCTGCGTTTGCGCTGTGGGGGGCTAAAGGCTTTGAGCTGGTGGGCGGTGATGTTAGCCAGTGGGGCTATTGGCAAGCGCCGGGCAATGCGGCGGCCCTGGAAGCCAGCGTATGGAGCGATATCACCACGGTAATGAACGTGGGTATTATGCTTGGCGCGCTCGCTGCCGCCAGCTTGGCTGGTCGCTTTGCCCCCAATTTCAAAATTCCATTGAAGTCTGTATTGGCGGCGATCATTGGCGGCATCTTGCTGGGCTATGGCGCGCGGTTGGCGTTTGGCTGCAATATCGGTGCTTACTTCAGCGGTATTGCGTCTGGCAGCCTGCACGGTTGGGTATGGTTGGTAGCGGCGTTTTCGGGCAACATGTTCGGCGTTAAGCTGCGGCCGTTCTTCTTCGCTGGCGTTGAGGGGCGCAAACCCACCGCTAAAACGTGCTAAAGCATCGTTAATATCGTCATTACGCCTCGGTTTAGGAGAACTAAACCGAGGCGTTTTTATATCAACATGGCCGCTCTCTTCCACCTTTGTCGCAGGAGCATGTTACATTACGTTCAAACGCCGCGAACGCCCGATGTTGCTGCATTGCAGCAGTGATTGACATAAAAAGAGAGTGCTTATGACTACCCAGAGTAGACGCCCCCTATACATTCCTTACGCCGGTCCTTCTTTGCTCGAAATGCCGCTATTGAACAAAGGCAGCGCGTTTACTCAGCAAGAGCGCTTGGCGTTTAACCTGATTGGTTTGCTGCCGCAAAAGGTGGAAACCATTGAAGATCAGCTAGAGCGTGCCTATCGCCAGTACCAGCAGTGCCATAGCAGCCTTGAGAAGCATATTCATCTGCGCGCCATTCAAGATGACAACGAAACGCTCTATTTCCGTCTAGTGTCCCAGCACCTTGAAGAGATGCTGCCGATTATTTATACCCCCACGGTTGGACAGGCGTGTCAGGAATTCTCCAATATTTACCGTAACCACCGCGGCCTGTTTATTAGCTATCCTGACCGCGAACATATGGATGACATCCTGCGCAGCGCCACCAAAGATAACGTCAAAGTGATCGTAGTGACGGATGGTGAGCGCATTCTAGGCCTGGGCGACCAGGGGATCGGGGGCATGGGCATCCCGATTGGTAAACTGGCGCTGTATACCGCCTGTGGTGGCATTAGCCCCGCCTACACGCTGCCGATCATGATTGACGTGGGCACCAATAACAAAGCGCTACTTGATGACCCCATGTACATGGGCTGGCGCCACGAGCGGGTAGGGCAAGAAGAGTACGATGCTTTCATGGAGGAATTTATCGCTGCTGTGAAGCGCCGCTGGCCTAACGTGCTGCTGCAGTTTGAGGATTTTGCCCAGGCCAATGCGGTGCCGCTGCTAGAGCGCTACCGCAACGAGCTTTGCTGCTTCAATGACGATGTGCAGGGTACTGCTTCTGTGGTAGTGGGTACGCTAATGGCGGCTTGTCAGGCCCGGGAAGAGACCATTGCACAGCAGCGTGTCGTGTTTGTGGGTGGTGGCTCGGCGGGCTGTGGAATTGCCGAGCAGGTGGTCGTTGCCATGGAAGCCGAAGGCTTGACCGAAAGTGAAGCGCGGTCGCGCATTTACATTGTTGATCGGGATGGTTTGATGACCAGCGATCAAGAGTGGCAGCGCGACTTCCAGCGCCGGTTAGCCCATGACCCTTCGCTAGTGGCGGAGTGGAGTGGCCAAGGTCTGGAAGAGACAATCGCGCAGATCAAGCCAACGGTATTAATCGGCGTTTGCGGCCAGCGCGGTATCTTTACCGAGCAGGTGGTGCGCACCATGCACGCGGGCTGTGAACACCCGGTGATCATGCCGCTGTCTAACCCTACTTCCCAAGCAGAGGCCGTACCGGAGGATGTCATCCGCTGGACGGATGGCCAAGCCCTGGTCGCCACCGGTAGCCCCTTTGCGCCGGTGGTTTACAACGGACGCACTTATCCGATTGCCCAGTGCAACAATGCCTATATCTTCCCAGGCATTGGGTTGGGCGTGATTGCCGCCAGTGCCAATCGAGTCACCGACGAGATGCTGATGAGCGCCTCACGGGCGCTGGCCCGTGAAGCGCCACTGGTTAAAGAGGGTAAGGGTGCTTTGCTGCCGCCGCTGTCGCGTATTCGCGATATCAGCAAGTCGATTGCTTTTGAAGTAGCTGCCCAGGCACAGCAGAACGGCGTGGCGTTAAAAACCAGTGGTACGACGCTGCGCGAGTTAATCGAAAAGGCGTCCTGGTCACCGGATTACCGCACGTATCGTCGCCGCGCTTTTTAAGCGTTTGGCTAAAAAAAAAAAGCCCCCACCGAGGTGGGGGCATGCAAGCATTGGTAGGTTTTACCCTATTAGGCTGCGCCGATCATCTTGCGCAGCACGTAGTGAAGGATACCACCGTGACGGTAGTAAGCCAGCTCGTTTACCGTATCAATTCGGCACTTGGCATCAACGCTACGTTCCCCGTCGGCATTTTTGATTACGATTTTGACCGTGCCGCCCGGCGTCAGGTCACTTAAACCGGCAATCGAAATCTCTTCATCCCCGGTTAATCCCAGCGTTTGACGGCTTTCGCCTTCGGCAAACTGCAGCGGTACAACGCCCATGCCGATCAGGTTAGAGCGGTGAATACGCTCAAAGGATTCGGCGATAACCGCGCGAACGCCGAGTAAGCGAGTGCCTTTGGCCGCCCAATCCCTTGAAGAGCCGGTGCCGTACTCTTTACCGGCGATCACCACAAGCGGTTTGCCTTCCTCTTTGTACTTCATGGCCGCATCGTAAATAGCCATCTGCTCACCGCTGGGTACGTGGCGTGTTTCACCGCCAACCACGCCATCGAGCATCTCGTTTTTGATCCGCACGTTGGCGAAGGTGCCACGCATCATGACTTCATGGTTACCCCGGCGTGAGCCGTAGGAGTTGAAGTCGACCGGCTTAACGCCGTGCTCTTGCAGATAGCGCCCGGCGGGGCTGTCAGGTTTGATGGCACCGGCAGGCGAGATATGGTCGGTGGTCACCGAATCACCCAGCATGGCGAGTACACGGGCACTGTGCACATCTTCGATGGCATCCGGCTCGCGGCCCATGCCTTCAAAGAAGGGCGGGTGCTGAATGTAGGTGGATTCAGGCCACTGGTAGACCTTGCTTTCTGACACGTCGATGGCTTTCCAGACGTCGTCACCCTCAAACACCGCGCCGTACTCTTTGCGGAACATGGCGGTGTTGACCTGCTCAACGGCGCTGGCAATCTCGGCCTGGCTGGGCCAGATATCTTTGAGGTAGACCGGGTCGCCGTTACTGTCGTTGCCCAGTGGCTCCTGGGTAAGGTCAAGCTGGACATTACCGGCCAGGGCGTAAGCCACCACCAGGGGCGGCGAAGCCAGCCAGTTGGTTTTGACCAACGGGTGTACGCGGCCTTCAAAGTTACGGTTACCGGAAAGCACAGAGGCTACGGCAAGATCGCCGCTGTTGATCGCTTTTTCGATCTCATCAGGCAGCGGGCCAGAGTTGCCGATGCAGGTAGTGCAGCCGTAGCCGACCAAGTTGAAGCCAAGCGCATCCAAGTCGTCGTTTAATTCAGCGGCTTCCAGATAATCGGTGACCACTTTGGAACCGGGCGCCAGTGAGGTTTTCACCCAGGGTTTAGTGGTTAACCCCTTTTCACGCGCCTTACGGGCCAGCAAGCCCGCTGCCATCATAACGCTGGGGTTGGAGGTGTTGGTACACGACGTAATCGCCGCAATCACCACCGCGCCGGGGTCAAGGCTGAAATCATGATCATCAAGCTTAACGGCTTGGCTGGTGTCATGTTCGAAGCTACGTTCCACCCCCACGGCGGTTTGGCCGCCTTCAGAGGAGAATTTCCCTTTGGCGGTTGAATCCGCTTTGACGTCCTCCTGCATGAACTTGTCAAAGGCCGCCGCCATATCCTGTAGAGCAACCCGGTCTTGCGGACGCTTAGGGCCGGCAAGGCTGGCTTCCACTTCGGTCATGTCCAGTTCTAGAGCGTCGGTGAAGATCGGCTCATCGTTGGGTTCACGCCACAGTCCTTGGGCTTTGCTGTAGGCTTCCACCAGCGCGACTTGCTCATCCTCACGCCCTGTTAGACGCATATAGTTCAGCGTTTCGTCATCGACCGGGAAGAAGCCACAGGTAGCACCATATTCGGGCGCCATATTGGCGATCGTGGCGCGATCCGCCAGCGGCAGGTCTTTCAAACCGTCGCCGTAGAACTCGACAAATTTACCCACTACGCCTTTTTTACGCAGCATCTCGGTAACGGTGAGTACCAAGTCAGTGGCGGTAATGCCTTCGCGGAGCTTGCCGGTTAATTTAAAGCCAATCACTTCGGGGATTAGCATTGAAACCGGTTGGCCAAGCATGGCTGCTTCGGCTTCAATACCGCCTACGCCCCAGCCAAGTACGCCTAGGCCGTTGATCATCGTGGTGTGGGAGTCGGTGCCGACGAGGGTGTCGGGGTAGGCAAAGGTTTTGCCGTCTTCGTCCTTGATCCATACCGTTCTGCCTAGGTACTCCAGGTTGACCTGGTGGCAGATACCGGTGCCGGGGGGAACGACGCTAAAGTTGTCAAACGCTTGCTGTCCCCAGCGTAGAAACTCATAGCGCTCGCGGTTGCGCTGCATTTCGATATCGACGTTCTCTTGGAACGCGGCAGGGTTACCGAACTTATCGACCATTACCGAGTGGTCAATAACGAGATCGACAGGGGATAGCGGATTGATCTTCGCCGGGTCTTCGCCCAGGCTTTCTACCGCGGCACGCATAGAGGCTAAATCCACGACGCCGGGCACGCCGGTAAAGTCCTGCATTAATACCCGCGCCGGACGGTAACCGATTTCACGGCTTGATTTGCCCTCGGTCTGCCAGTCGACCAGAGCCTGCATATCTTCTTGATCTACGCTTTCGTCATCGGCGAAGCGCAGCTGATTTTCGAGTAGAATCTTGAGCGTCTTGGGAAGCCGGTCAATGCTGCCCAGGGTCTCGGCCGCTTGGGGCAGGCTGTAGTAGTGATACGTTTTACTGCCCACCTCTAGGGTGCTTAGCGTATCGGGTATCTTGCTCATATCTCTCTCCTCAGGTTGCTGAGCGCTGCGCTCAGCGTGACGGTCACGATCTTTCTTTTATGGATTTCCCCAGTATGGCGTTGATTTAGTAATAACACATGGGTCTTTGCACAGGGGCTTTCAAGGTTTCTTCGCCTAATAGCGTATACGAAACCTTGCAATAGCTTGTACTTGGCACCATTTCAGGCAGACTCTGTGGCTAATTTTTTCAAAGCTATTAACACAGCTAGCGACAAAGCTATCAGTCAGATATTTACAAGGTGGTGTCATGGAAACTCGTCATGAGCGTTTGATTATTCTTGGATCCGGCCCTGCAGGCTATACGGCTGCTGTGTACGCCGCACGGGCAAACCTGAAGCCGCTGCTAATTACCGGTATTCAGGCGGGTGGCCAATTGACCACCACAACCGATGTGGATAACTGGCCGGGTGACGCTCAAGGGGTTCAAGGCCCTGAATTAATGGAGCGCATGAAGCAGCACGCCGAACGTTTCAATACCGAGGTGCTGTTTGATCATATCAATGAGGTCAGCCTAGGTGAAAAACCCTTCACCTTAAAGGGTGATAGCGGTGTTTATACCTGCGATGCACTAATTGTAGCGACGGGTGCTAGCGCGCGTTACTTGGGCTTGCCTACCGAACAGCAATTTATGGGGCAAGGGGTTTCGGCCTGTGCCACCTGCGACGGCTTTTTCTACCGCAATCAGGAAGTCATTGTGGTGGGTGGCGGTAATACCGCCGTGGAAGAGGCGCTCTATCTCTCTAACATCGCCTCCAAGGTGACCCTGGTACACCGCAGGGACACGCTGCGGGCAGAAAAAATTCTCCAAGATAAGCTGTTGGAGAAAGCCGAGGCAGGCAAAATCGCCCTTGAGTGGTTCCAAGAAGTTGAGGAAGTGCTCGGTGATAACTCCGGCGTTACGGGAGTGCGGGTTAAATCCACTAAAGATGGTTCAAGCAAAGAGATTCATGCACCTGGTTTGTTTATCGCCATTGGCCATAGCCCCAATACCGGCATTTTTGAAGGTCAGTTGGCCATGAACGGCGGCTACATCAAGGTGCACTCTGGCCTTGAAGGAAATGCAACCGCGACCAGCGTCCCGGGCGTGTTTGCCTGCGGCGACGTGATGGATCACATTTATCGTCAAGCGATCACCTCGGCGGGCAGTGGCTGCATGGCAGCGCTGGATGCCGAGCGCTATCTAGATGGTATCGCAGGGTAAAAGCTCAGTCGCATGGAGCGCCTAGCAATCGATAGGCGCTTCAGCAATCCTAAGGCGGCCCAATTGGCTAAGTACCAGTTTCTTACCTTTGGCGCCGCTGCTTGAGCAAATAGCAAAACTACCGTTGTAACCGCTGGTATAGCCTAAAGGGCTGTAACGGATTCGCGACCAGCCACGGCTGTAGGCCACCTGCGTGCCTTGTTGTGCGGGTACAATACGCAGAATATCGTCTTCAGTGATGCTATCGGTTTTATCCCCCCGCACGATCATTAGCTCTCTACTCCAGTTACTAGCGCAGGCCTTGCGGTTTTCGGAGGCTGGGCAAAGCGTCAGCTGGCGACGTTGGCTAATCGCCGTGTTGCGCGCTAATGAAAACGCGCTCTGGAATCGATTGACCTCGCTAGTCTGCGCGGTACGCTCCCCCAGTGCTTGAAAATTGGGCAGACCCCAAGCGGCGATGATTCCGACCAACAGCAGCGTGATCAGTAGCTCAAGCAACGTGAATCCGCTTTCAGGTGTGGTGTGCGTCTTGATGTGAGAACTGCTCATCGCTTCTCCCCACTTGACCTGGTTATTGCCCGCGCTATGCTCGCTAGCCGACTTTTCGTACAAACCTTTGCAGCGAACACATCGCAATTAATGGGTCATACTAGGCGGCGCTACGCTTTTTTTATGTAAGCCAAAACGGACAATTTTGTGAGCGATTTCTTAATTATTGGCGGCGGTGCGATCGGTATGATGACGGCGCTGCAGCTAGGCGACGCCGGTCAGCGGGTCACTCTGGTTGATCGTGGGGAGTGCGGTAAAGAAGCGTCCTGGGCGGGGGGCGGTATCGTTTCGCCGCTCTACCCCTGGCGTTACGACGCCGCGGTGACACAACTCTCGCGCTGGTCGGAAGGTGTTTACCCCTCTTTGGCCCTGCGTTTGTTGGAAGAGACCGGCATTGACCCCGAGTATCGCCAAAAGGGGTTGCTCTACCTAAATGTAGATGACGCTGAAAAAGCGCTGCAATGGGCACGCCAGTTGGGTAAGCCGCTAGAGCGGGTAGGGGCAGACTTTGTCCACGCTAAAGAGCCTGGTGTGGCAATGGCTGACGATAGCGCTCTATGGATGCCAACGCTGGGCAGCGTGCGCAATCCGCGTTTAGCCAAAGCGTTGAAAGCGCGGTTAGCCGCGATGCCCCAGGTAACGCTGAGAGAGCAGTGCGAGGTCAGCGGCTTTATCCAGCGCGGTAGCCAAGTGGAAGGGGTGGTGACGTCGCAAGGGCCGTTAACGGCTGAGCGCATTATTGTGTGCGGCGGTGCCTGGGCTGCACAGCTCTTGTCGCAGCTGAATGTGCAATTGCCGGTAAGGCCCGTTAAAGGGCAGATGATCGCTTACCAAGCACCCAAAGGGTTGGTGCAGCGCGTGGTGTTAAAGGATGGTCGCTATATTATTCCGCGTGCAGATGGCCTGCTATTGGTCGGCTCTACGTTGGAAGAGGTGGGCTTTGATAAGAGCACCGATGCGGCGGCTTTGGCGTCTCTAAAGCAAAGCGCTGAAGCCATCCTGCCTGCTTTGGCAACATGCCCGGTAGCGCACCAGTGGGCCGGGCTGAGACCTGGATCCCCAGCGGGCATCCCCTTTATTGGCGCGCTGCCTGAATGGCCTAATGTCTACGTCAATGCCGGGCACTATCGCAACGGCTTAGTGTTGGCGCCTGCCTCGACCCATTTACTTGCGGATCAACTGTTGGGGCGCGAGCCACTGATTGACCCCGCGCCTTACCAGCCTACGCCAGAGCGACTAATACAGGCTTAAGGTGTTCAGCCTTTATCCTGCTGCTCTTGCAGGAAGCGATCTCGATGAGCGCTAGAGCAGAACCACTGCTCTTGGTCGCGTAGCGCTTCGTCTTCTGGAACGTGTACCTCACACCAGCGGCAGCGCACCATTTTGCCACCCTCCTGGCGGTTGACTTTTTTATGCTGCGCTTCATGCTCAAGCTTACGTTGCCGGTAGATGCCGTAGAGTTTTAAACCGGCATAAAATATAACGGCGAAAATAATCAGCCGAATGATCAAGAGGTTCATCCTTTTGTGTCTCCCGAAGTGGGAATCTAGGCAGTAGGCGTTAGGATAGACCCGCAGCCTTTGCCAGTTGGCGGCCCTTGCGGGACAATACGACTATGTCGGTGTAACCCTATTTTAAGATTCTCAAGAGATTTTGACGCCCATGCAAGACTTAACGCTGGTAATGGCCCAACTCGATCCTCTGGTCGGGGATATTCCCGGCAATGCCGCACGCGCGATTGAAGCAGTGCGCGAAGCGCGGATTGAGCATGGGGCGGATATTGTTGTCTTTCCAGAGCTTTTTTTGTCGGGCTACCCGCCGGAAGATTTGCTGCTGCGCCCCTCAATGGAAACCCGCCTGCGTGAAGCCCGCGCGCTAATGGCATCGAAGGTCGCTAGTGACGTGCTGGTGATTATTGGCTACCCCGGTGTGCGCGAAGGCCGCTGCTACAACTTGGCGGGTCTACTTTACAACGGGCAGTGGGAGGCCGAGTACGCCAAGCAGGCGCTGCCCAACTACCAAGTGTTTGATGAGCAGCGCTACTTCACGCCCGGCACTGAAACGCTGGTGTATGAGCATAAAGGCGCCAAGCTGGGTATCTTGATTTGCGAAGACCTGTGGGATGGTGCGCCGGTTAGAGCCGCAACAGATGCAGGCGCTGAGATGCTGATCACCTTGAACGCCTCGCCCTATCATCAGGACAAGCCAAACGAGCGGCTGCGTTTACTGCAGGAGCACGCCCAAGACGTTAACCGTCCAATAGTGTATGTGAACACTATTGGTGGTCAGGACGAGCTGGTGTTTGATGGCGGCTCCTGCTGTGTTAATGCCAGCGGGCAGTTACAGGTGTTGGCGCCGTACTGGCAGGCTGGCCTGATGCCGATACAGTTTTTGCAAACCAGCGCCACTATTTGGGAGCCCCAGCCCGGCGAGATGGATCCCGAGGTAGAACCGGAAGAGAGTCTTTATTGCGCGTTAGTCACCGGGCTGCGCGATTACGTCAATAAGAGCGGTTTTGATGGCGTGGTGCTGGGGCTTTCCGGCGGTATCGACTCAGCGCTTTCGCTGGCCATTGCCGTTGATGCACTGGGCCCGCAACGGGTGCAGGCGGTGATGATGCCCTATCACTACACCGCGGATATCTCTAAGCAGGACGCAGCCGAGCAGGCCAAGATGCTCGGTGTGCACTACGAGATCATGCCGATTGAGCCCATGGTAGAGGCCTTTATGGGCACGCTGGCAGAGAGCTTCGCGGGAACAGAGCGAGATACTACCGAAGAAAACCTGCAGTCCCGCTGTCGTGGCGTGCTGCTGATGGCAATCTCCAATAAAAAAGGCTTGATGGTACTCACTACCGGTAATAAGAGCGAAATGGCGGTGGGCTATGCCACGCTGTATGGCGATATGGTGGGCGGTTTTAATGCGATTAAAGACGTCTATAAAACCTGGGTATATCGCCTGGCCCGCTGGCGCAATACGCAATCACCCGCTATCCCTGCGCGGGTGATCGAGCGCCCACCCAGCGCTGAGCTGGCGCCGGATCAGCAGGATAGCGACTCTTTGCCCGACTACGATGTCCTGGACGCTATCTTATTAAGCTATATCGAAGGTGACATGAGCGCTGAAGCGATCATTGCCGCCGGTTTTGACGCTGAAGACGTCTATAAAGTAGTGAAGCTTGTCGACCGCTGCGAGTATAAGCGCCGTCAGGCGCCCATTGGTGTTCGCGTTACCCCCCGCGGCTTTGGTCGCGACCGCCGTTATCCTATCGTCAATGGCTGGCAGCCCGGCGAGTAAGCCGGGCACTATTGCAGTATTAGGCGAGCATCGGTGGAGGGGACAAGCTGCGCTGTACCATCTCGGTAGCGGATACCGGTTTGCAAAAGTAATACCCTTGGAAGGCATGACACTGGTGCTCGTTTAGGTAGCGCCAGTGTTCTAGGTTTTCTACACCTTCGGCAATAACCTGTAATCCGAGCGAACGCCCCATGGCAATAATGGTTTGCACGATGGCCTTATCGTCGGTGTCTCCATGTAGGTTGCGTACAAACGACTGGTCGATTTTAATTTGATCTAAGGGGAGTCGTTTGAGGTACTGCAGCGACGAGTAGCCCGTGCCGAAATCGTCTAATGAAAAGCTAACCCCCAGCGCCTTGAGCTGATGCATGCTAGCAATGATGTTATCTATTTTGCCGATCATTGTGCTTTCGGTCAGCTCCAGCTTTAGGCGATGTGCCGAGGCACCGCTTTTGGTTAGCACGTCGCAAACGGTGGCCACGAAATCGGGCTGTTGAAACTGTTTGGCGCTGACGTTGACGGCTAATGTTAGATGCTTCGTGTGCTCGTCGTTGGCCCAGGTGACCAACTGCTTGCAGGCCGCTTCCAACACCCAGTTGCCAATGGGTACGATTAGGCCCGTTTCCTCGGCTAAGGGGATAAAAGTACCCGGCGAGACAAACCCGTTACGAGGATGTTCCCAGCGGATCAATGCCTCAGCGCCAATAGCTCGCCCGCGACTATCCACTTGTGATTGGTAAACTAATACGAACTCTTGTCGCTCGATGGCCAAGCGCAGATCGTGCTCTAGTGCGGTTCTGGCTTCTAGTTCGGCTTGCACTGCCGGATCGTAAAAACGTAACCCGTTGGGGCTCGTTAGTTTGGCAAGATGAACGGCCGCGTTGGAATATTGAAAGAGGCTATCAATGCTCTCTTGAGCGCCATTAAACAGCGCGATTCCCAAGCTCACACTGAGGAAGTGCTTCTTATTTTCCACACTGTAGCAGGGGCTTAGCGTTTGCTGTAACTGCTCGGCAAATAGCTCAGCTTTCTCGGCCGCTTTTAGCTGTTCGTTGGCTAAGCCATCGATGATCACCAGAAACTCATCACTGCCTAGGCGGCCAATGGTAGTGCCTTCTACTTTCAAGCCCGTGAGGCGCTCGGCAATCTGTTGGAGTAGGTTGTCGCCCAGACGGTGACCCCAGCTGTCGTTGATACGCTTAAAATCGTCAACGTCAATATAGATCAGCGCGCCGTAGGTGGCGGTTTGTTGGCTTGTATCAAGCGAATGTTGACGATGGTCTCTCATCAATTGCCAGTTGGGCAGCTGGGTCAGGGTGTCGTAATACGCCAATCGGTGTACTTTACACTCGGCTTCCCGGCGTTGCTTTTCTGCATCTTGAAACGTCATTAGTGCCATGGCAATGCGCTTTAAAGAACCGCTGCGCTGACGACTCATCTGCTCAATCGCTTGGAAATTGGACAGTTTTTGCTGGCTATTGGCGAGCGATAAAATAGCGTCTCCGATGATCATTAAACGCTTATTGCTACGCCAGACGAAAAAGAAAGCAGCTCCAATCAGCCCACTCATGACACCAATTCCCAGCCACATTATTGCAACTTGAGCGATAGTGTCTAAGTTGTCGAGCGACTGTTTCCCCCGCATTTCCATGGCAATAGTCATGAGTAACAGCGCTGGAAGCGCTACCATTAAGATCGGTAACAAGAACATCTTAAATAGGCTTTGAGTGGGCTTCATCGTTATCTCAGGGGGGAGGGCAAATAAAAACGGCCCCTAAGGGTTAGGAGCCGTATCCCTCTAAACAGTTAATCGAAAAACCATTTTTAATTTAAAAACTTTCCCACTCCGGTGCTGCCTGCTGACGTTTTGCGGCGGGCAGAGCGTGAGTGTTGGCAGAATGGCTACGCGCAGGTGCCAATGCAGTATGCGATGGCTGTGCTTTTTGCAGTGTATTCGGCAATTTAAAGACTTCCATGGCATTCAGTAGCGAGTGAGCGTTTTGACGTAAATTGTTAGCTGCGGTAGCACTTTCATGTACAAGGGCAGCGTTCTGCTGGGTGACCTGATCCATCTCGGTCACTGCTCGCCCCACTTCTTGGACACCCGTGCTCTGCTCTGCGCTGGCGTGACTGATTTCCTGCATAATGCTAGTCACACGCTCGATAGCCGCTACGATCTGTTCGGTCGATTTGCTGGCTTCTTCAGCGCGCTCATTGCCGTGGTTAACACGCTCAAGATTGCTGGAAATCAGGGCATTTATTTCTCGCGCGGCATCGGCACTGCGCTGGGCTAATCGACGCACTTCCTCTGCGACTACAGCAAAACCACGGCCGTGCTCGCCAGCGCGGGCGGCTTCAACCGAAGCATTAAGGGCTAGAATATTGGTTTGGAAGGCAATTGCATCAATAGTAGAGATAATGCCGGCAATTTCCTGAGAGCTCTTATTGAGATCATTCATTGTGGCAACGACTTGATTTACCGCTTCGCCACCTTGCTTGGCCGTGCTTGATGCACTTGAAGCTTCCTGGCTAGCCTGCTCAGAATTTTCAGCGTTGAGTTTTACCGTGCTGTTGAGCTCTTCCATTGCAGAGGCCGTCTCCGCGAGTGCGCTGGCCTGCTGTTCAGTACGTGAAGAGAGGTCGTTATTGCCTTCAGCAATTTGCTCGCTGTTGCTGGCCACCGCCTCTGCAGAGGCACGCACCTGGGTCACAATCGTTTGTAGCTGATGCGCCATAGCGACCTGAGACGCCATAATGCTGCGGGTATCGCCTTTCTTTAGCTGCCCCCGGCTGGTTAACTCGCCACGGCCAATGGCTTCAGCAAACGCTTTGACTTCGTGGGGTTCAGCACCCAGTTCGCGTAGTAGTTGACGGGACAAGAATACCGCGATCAAACCACCTACCAGTAACGCAAACAGTGTTAGACCCAACATCTGCATTTGAAAGCCGGAAGCTGTATCGCGGGCTGTCGCTGTGGTGGCGTCGTTCAACTGCTGCTGGAGATTGATAAACTGATTAATGCGATTAAGCCACTCGGTGTAAGCTGGGCCCGCTTGTTCCAGAAGCAGCGTTTGCGCGTTGGCATACTCATCTGCCTGGCGGGCTGTTATTACCTGCTCGGTAAGCCCTCGCGTTAACTCGGCTTGTTCGTTGATGCTGTTAATGATGCTCTGCTCTTGAGCAGTACCAGCGTGTTCGCTGGTCACTTGCTGCATACCTGTTGTAGCCGAGCGGTAAGCGTCTCCCAGGCGTTCAATTTCGCCTTCAAGTGAGGGGAGGTTGTTACTGCCTTCTGTGATGACAATATCGCGAAGCACGATAGCGCGATCATGCACGCTGCCTCGCCAATCCACCGCAAAACGCTGTTTGGTTCCGTTGACGTCGTTGATCGACGCTAGGTCTCGATCAATTTGATTGACTTGGTAAATACCCACGACTGTTAACAGAATTAGCAAGCCCAAAAGAGTGGAAAAGCCGAGCGTTAAGCGTGTGCTTATTTTGGTGTTGCCGGAACGGGCGTTAAAAAAAGACATGGAGTGCTCCCTCAGGCGCCGTTTAGGCGCTTTATTATGTAAGACAGGCTAATCATATATTGTTGTATAATATTTGTATAGAAAATAATTATTATTTGTACAATGTCCACCTTTAGCTTGTATGTTGGCCTTCACAATCAATTAGTTGCACTGTTATCGTATAAAAAAACCACGCCGAGGCGTGGTTTAATAGGTAACTGTTGTACAGTTCTTAGCAACTGAATAGTCGCCAAGACTTAGTCATTTTGACCTAAGTGCTTGGGAACAAAACGGCTGCCTTGCAACTGATCATGATCGGGTGCGTTCTCGCGCAGCACTGCGAGGACTTCATCGGCGCGGTCGTCCATGTCTAGGCCTTGATAGCCTTCCACCATGGTGGCCAACGCATCACGGGTGGCGCTGGATTCAGGGTAGTTTTCGATTACCCAACGACCACGCTCAACGGCCGCTAAGTAGGCGCCACGGCGCAGATAGTAATCGGCAACGTGCAGCTCATGACGCGCCATCAACTCACGCAGGTAGACGATACGCTGCTGGGCATCGGCGGCGTATTCACTCTGCGGGTAACGCTGAATCAGCTCGCGGAAGTCATTGTAGGCATCACGGGAAGCGCCCAGGTCACGCCTGGAAATATCAATCAGGCGCAGGCGCTCTAGGCTGAAACGGCCCGCTTGCCAAGCAGAAAGTCCACGCAGATAGTAGGCGTAGTCCACTTGGGGGTGATCGGGGTGAAGGCGAATAAAGCGGCTGGCTGCTGCCCGAGCTTCTTCCCAATTGCTATTTTCATAGTAGGCATAGATCAGCTCAAGCTGGGCCTGCTCAGCATGCGCGCCGAACGGATAGCGCGTATCGAGCGCTTCCAAGCGCTCTATCGCAATCGGGTAGCGGTTGCCGTCTAGGGCCGTGCGGGCCAGTTCATAGAGCTCACGCTCCTGTACCCCAGCAAATTCATCTTCCTCTTCTTCGCTGGTATCGTTACTCGCACAGCCCGCTAAAAGGGCAAGGCTTAGGGCTAGAGCACCAAAGCGGTTGGCAGCTGAAAAAACGCGCATCATCATCCTCGTTGCAAACAAGCCTCAATCACCAAAAAGCGGCGATGGCCATAAGTAGAAATGGTAGAATAGGTCGCAGTCCGCCCACTATAAAACACCTCGGCTCAAAACGCAGGCTTAGCGACGTTTCGTTGGGTGTCGTCAAAGCTTATTTTTCCATGTCGGGGCTGGTTTTTTCACCTTGCTGGGGGTTTTTGCGTCTTAAAGAGGTTTTTCATGTCTCGAATAGTTGAAGACACGCAGCGCGTGCCCGCTACGTTAGCCGGTGCGCGATTAGACCAAGCGGCGGCTGAGTTGTTCAGCGATTACTCCCGTGAGCGCTTAAAAGCGTGGATTAACGCTGGTGAATTGACGGTTGATGGCGCGCAAGCCAAGCCGAAAGCCAAGCTACATGGCCATGAAGTGTTGGCGCTTCAGGCGACCATCGAAGACGATACGCGCTTTGAAGCCCAGGACATCGCGCTGGATATCGTTTATGAAGACGATACGGTGATGGTGATCAACAAAGCTGCCGGTATGGTGGTGCATCCTGCTGCAGGCAACCCGGATGGCACGCTATTAAATGCATTGCTTCACCATCATCCGGCACTGGCGGAAGTGCCGCGTGCGGGGATCGTCCACCGCCTAGATAAAGATACCACGGGCTTGATGATGGTGGCGAAAACGCTGCCCGCCCAGACAGCGCTAGTGGAACAGCTACAGGCGCGCAGCGTGTCACGCCAGTACGACGCCGTCGTGATTGGTAAGCCTGTATCGGGTAGTACCATTGACGCACCCATTGGTCGTCACCCTAAAGACCGTAAACGCCAGGCCGTGACGGCCTCGGGTAAACCTGCCATTACCCATTTTCGCGTGGTTGAGCGCTTCCGTGCCCACACCCACGTGCGCTGTAAGTTGGAAACGGGGCGCACCCACCAAATTCGTGTGCATATGGCCCATGCTCGTTATCCGTTAATTGGTGACCCTATGTACGGCGGCCGCGCCAAATTACCGCCGGGTGCTGCTGAGCCGCTGAAGGAGATCCTGCGCGAGTTCCCTCGTCAGGCTCTTCACGCGCGTAAGTTGATTTTCAAGCACCCGGTAAGTGGCGAAACATTAACGTTTCAGGCAGACCTCCCTGATGATTTGTTAATGTTGTTGGATTACCTGCGCGAAGATAATGAGACCATGCGATGAGCGATGCCATTAATTTACGGCCAACGCTTTTAGTGCCCGACTGGCCGGCGCCGACCAATGTGCGTGCCTTTGTGACGACCCGTGAATCGGGGCCTAGCCAGGGCCATTTTGCCGCTTTCAATACCGCTTCCCATGTCGGCGATAATGCTGATCATGTCGCGCTGTGCCGTCGTTTGCTGCAAAAGGAAATTGGCGATGAACGGCCTCTGCTGTGGCTGAATCAGACCCATGGCGCCCGTGTGCAGCAGTTTTATCAGCTTGAGCCTGCCGACGCGGATGCCGCCCTTGCGACCTCCAATGAGTACGCATGCGTCGTACTGACGGCAGACTGCCTGCCGGTGATGTTCTGCAATCGAGCGGGTACCCAGGTGGCGGTGGCCCATGCCGGTTGGCGGGGCTTGGCGGGCGGTGTGCTGGAGGCAACCATTGCCGCGATGAACACTGACCCAGACGATATTCTGGTCTGGTTAGGGCCTGCTATCTCCAACGCTCAATTTGAGGTTGGCCCTGAGGTTTACGGCGCCTTTGTTGCCGTTCATCCGGATACCGCGGACGCCTTTGACCATAGCCCTTACCGGCTGGGTCATTACATGGCCGACCTTTATCGGCTGGCGCGCTTTCGGTTAGAGGCGCTGGGAGTCAATAATATTAGCGGCGGGCACTTCTGCACCGCCTGCGAGTCGCGCTTCTACTCCTACCGTCGTGATGGCGGTAAAACCGGTCGTATGGCAAGCGTGATCTGGATCAATTAACGTCAATAAAAGCCTCCTTAGACCAGTGGTTTGTTTAACCTGCTCTTGAAATGCCCGGAACTGACGCCATTTAACTTGTCAAGCTAATCGTGATTTAGCACGTCTAATGACACGTTATTGGGTTACGCGGTGCGTCCAAACGCACGGCTACCCCAGGAGGAACTCCATGCGTTTTGATAAATTTACCGCCAAGCTTCAAAGTGCGATTGCCGAAGCGCAGTCGCTGGCCGTTGGCCGCGGTCATAATCAGCTAGACCCAGCGCATTTGCTGCTGGCCCTGCTCGACACCAAAGACACCGGTATTAAAGCCCTGATTGAAAAAGCCGAGGGCAGTCCTTCGCGCCTGCGTGATGGACTGATGCAGCAGCTGGATAATTTGCCCAAGGTGGGGCAGTTCGATGGCGAAGTGCAGCCATCGCGGGATTTCATCAAGCTTTTCAACTTAACCGATCGCGAAGCGCAAAAGCGCGGTGATCAGTTTATCGCCAGTGAGCTCGTTCTATTGGCAGCGCTGGAAATGAATTCAGCGATTACCAAGCTGCTTAAAGAAGCGGGCATCAACCGTAAATCACTCGAAGCGGCTATCAATAGCCTGCGCGGCGGCGCTACCGTCGACGATGCAAATGCTGAAGATCAGCGCGAAGCGCTCAATAAATACACCATGGATCTTACCCAGCGTGCGCTGGACGGCAAGCTGGATCCGGTGATCGGTCGCGACGACGAAATTCGCCGGACCATTCAAGTGCTGCAGCGGCGCACCAAAAACAACCCGGTATTAATCGGTGAGCCCGGTGTGGGTAAAACCGCCATTGTCGAGGGGTTGGCCCAGCGCATCGTTAACGGCGAAGTGCCGGAAGGCTTAAAAGATAAACGCGTGCTTTCGCTGGATATGGGCTCGCTGCTGGCAGGCGCCAAATTCCGTGGTGAGTTTGAAGAGCGTTTGAAAGCGGTGCTCAAGGAGCTTTCTCAGGAAGAAGGCCGGGTGATCCTGTTTATTGACGAGCTGCACACCATGGTCGGCGCGGGCAAAGCCGAAGGTGCTATGGATGCGGGCAATATGCTCAAGCCTGCCCTGGCTCGCGGTGAGCTGCACTGCGTGGGGGCGACCACGCTTGATGAGTACCGCAAGTACATCGAGAAAGACGCCGCCTTGGAGCGCCGCTTCCAGAAAGTACTGGTTGATGAGCCTTCCGAAGAGGACACCGTGGCGATACTGCGCGGCCTAAAAGAGCGCTATGAAGTGCACCACGGCGTGGATATTACCGACTCGGCAATTATTGCCGCAGCCAAGCTTTCTACTCGCTATATCACCGATCGCCAACTGCCCGACAAAGCCATCGATCTAATCGATGAGGCCGCATCGCGGATTCGCATGGAACTGGACTCCAAGCCGGAAGCGATGGATCGCCTTGATCGCCGCCTGATACAGCTCAAAATGGAGCGTGAAGCGCTTAAGAAAGAGACCGACGAAGCCACCAAAAAACGCCTGGAAGCACTCAATACCCAGATTCACGAGCTAGAGCGGGAATACGCTGATCTTGACGAAATCTGGAAAGCCGAGAAAGCCAGTATTCAAGGGGCTGCCCAGTTTAAGGCCGATTTAGAACAAGCGCGGCTTGATCTGGAGCAGGCCCGCCGTCAGGGCGACTTGGGTCGGATGTCAGAAATTCAGTACGGCAAGATTCCAGAGCTTGAGAAGAAGATCGCCGAAAGCGGCGAAGGCGAAGCGGATACCTCGAGCCATCAGTTGCTGCGCTCTAATGTCACCGAAGAGGAGATCGCCGAGGTGGTTTCCCGCTGGACGGGCATTCCGGTCTCCAAAATGCTGGAAGGCGAGCGCGATAAGCTGCTGCGTATGGAAGAGGCGCTGCACCAGCGGGTGATTGGCCAGGATGAAGCCGTCGAGGCGGTGGCGAACGCGGTACGCCGCTCACGGGCCGGGCTATCGGATCCTAATCGTCCCAACGGTTCATTCCTGTTCCTCGGTCCCACTGGCGTGGGTAAAACCGAGCTGTGTAAGTCGCTGGCGAACTTTCTGTTCGATACCGAAGAAGCGATGGTGCGTATCGATATGTCCGAGTTTATGGAGAAGCACTCCGTGGCTCGCTTGATCGGTGCGCCCCCAGGCTACGTCGGCTACGAAGAGGGCGGCTACTTAACCGAGGCGGTGCGGCGCAAACCTTACTCGGTGATGCTGCTGGACGAGGTGGAGAAAGCCCATCCGGATGTCTTCAATATCCTGCTGCAGGTATTGGAAGACGGCCGCTTAACCGATGGCCAGGGCCGCACGGTAGATTTCCGCAATACCGTGATTGTAATGACCTCCAACATGGGCTCGGACATTATCCAACGTATGGGCGGTGACGATAGTGACTATGAGGTAATGAAAAACATGGTCATGGAGGTGGTGGGTAACCACTTCCGGCCTGAGCTCATCAACCGCATCGATGAAGTGGTGGTGTTCCACGCTTTAGGCCAAGAGCAGATTCAGGCGATTGCCGGTATTCAGCTTGAGCGTTTGAAAGTGCGCCTTGCCGAACACGACCTGAAGCTTGAGGTTAGCCCAGAGGCCATGGCACAACTGGCGGTCGTGGGCTTCGACCCCGTATACGGGGCGCGGCCACTCAAACGGGCAATTCAAAGCCGTATTGAGAACCCGCTGGCGCAAGACCTGCTCGGAGGCAAATTTGCCCCTGGAGATACTATTCATATCAACGCGGAAGAGGGCAAGCTGGTGTTTAGCTCATAATTGATGCCGCCACTTTGCGCAATTGAGTAAGTAAAAAGCCCCGCTAGCGTTGCTGGCGGGGCTTTTTTAATGGCTTCTTGCGACCTTTGTTGCGTTTGGCCTGATCGGAGGTTGACAGGCTGAGGGCGCTAATGGAATCTTGTCGGTTCCTGATTTGCGGGCGCGGACTCAACGGGCAACCCCTAATCCCCGCGCGAAGGGTAGGCGAAGGCCTCTACCCGCCGAAGGACTTCCGGGCTTGGGCTAACCGCCCAACCTGGCCAACGCCCCGACACGGCGAACTGCCGTGATAAGAGTGCAGGCCCTAACCGGGCCATCTGCCAGGGTTTGGCATCAGGTGCCGGCAAGGGCCGGCAGCGGCATACCGCCGCACTCGACACCGCAGGATGTCCTGCGGATCGCACTCGAGACCTTCAGGGGAGAAATACAGTGGAACTGCTTTCCGGCGCAGATATGATCGCCCGCTTCTTGCAAGATGAGGGCATCGAATACATTTATGGTTACCCCGGCGGTGCAGCGCTGCATATTTACGATGCACTTTTCCGCCAGGATAAAGTGAAGCACATTTTGGTGCGTCACGAACAAGCGGCTACCCACGCCGCCGATGGCTATGCCCGCGCATCAGGCAAGCCCGGCTGCGTGCTGGTTACCTCCGGCCCCGGTGCCACCAATGCCGTCACTGGTATTGCCACCGCCTACATGGATTCAATTCCCATGGTAGTGCTGTGTGGCCAAGTGGCGAGCCATTTGATCGGTGAAGACGCCTTCCAGGAAACCGATATCGTCGGTGTGACACGCCCTATCGTGAAACATAGCTTCTCGATTCGTCACCCATCTGAAATTCCGGAAGTACTCAAAAAGGCGTTCTATTTAGCCGCCACAGGCCGTCCGGGCCCAGTGGTGGTCGATATCCCGAAAGATATGACGGCTCCCACCGAGCGTTATGAGTACATCTATCCGAAAAAGGTCAAGATGCGCTCATACAACCCCGTCACGCGTGGCCACACGGGGCAGATTAAAAAAGCCGTTGAGATGATACTCAAAGCCAAGCGCCCGGTGTTCTATACCGGTGGCGGCGTGGTAACGGGCAAAGCCAGCGAAGGCCTGACCGATCTGGTAAAGCAGCTGGGTTATCCGATCACCACCACGCTGATGGGCATCGGTGCGTATCCGCAAAGTGATCGGCAGTGTTTGGGCTGGCTGGGCATGCACGGCTCTTACGAATCCAATATGGCCATGCACCACGCCGACCTGATCATTGCCATTGGGGCGCGTTTTGATGACCGCGTGACCAACAGCACCTCGAAGTTCTGCCCGACGGCTAAAATCATCCATGTGGACGTCGACCCGAGCTCGATCTCTAAAACGGTGCGTGCCGATGTGCCGATCGTTGGCCCGGCCTCCAGCGTTATCAATGAGATGATCAGCTTGGTGCAAGGACACGAAATTGCCCATCCCGAAGCGCTGACCGAGTGGTGGCAGAAGATTGACGGCTGGCGCGCCGACCGTGAAGGCAAGCTTTACGAACCTTCCAAGCCAGGTGAAGTGCTTAAGCCCCAGGAAGTGGTTGAGGCGGTTTGCCGGATTACCCGCGGCGAAGCCTACGTGACCACCGATGTTGGTCAACACCAGATGTTCGCGGCCCAGTACTACAAGTTTGATAAACCCAACCGGCTGATTACCTCGGGTGGCTTGGGCACCATGGGCTTTGGCTTTCCCGCCGCTATGGGCATCAAACAGAACTTCCCGGATGATGACGTGGTGTGTATCACTGGTGAAGGCAGTTTCCAGATGATGATGCAGGAGCTCTCCACCTGTAAGCAGTACGGGGTGGGCGTTAAGATCGTCAATCTTAACAATGCGTCGCTTGGCATGGTGCGTCAGTGGCAGGACTTGAACTATAAGTCGCGTCACGCACACTCCTATATGGAGTCGCTCCCTGATTTTCATATGCTGATTGAGGCGTATGGGTTTACCGCAATTACCGTCAATACGCTTGATGAATTGGAGCCTGCGTTGGAGCGTGCCTTTGCTGATAAACACGAGCTGGTATTCCTTGACGTGAAGGTCGATCCCCATGAGCACGTCTATCCGATGCAGGTGCCGTTAGGTGCCATGCGCGACATGCTGCTGTCTAAAACGGAGCGTACCTGATGCGTCATATCATCTCGATTCTGTTAGAAAACGAACCGGGTGCGCTGTCACGTGTGGTCGGGTTGTTCTCCCAGCGTAACTTCAACATCGAAACGCTTAACGTGGCACCCACTGAAGACCCGTCGCTGTCGCGTTTAACGGTCACCACCGTGGGCGATGACCGCGTGATCGAGCAGATCACCAAGCACCTCAATAAGTTGATTGACGTGGTTAAGCTGGTGGATCTCACCGAAGGTAACCATATCGAGCGCGAGCTGATGTTGGTTAAAGTGAAAGCGCTAGGCGCGGCGCGTGATGAAGTGAAGCGCACGGTGGATATCTTCCGTGCACAGATCGTCGACGTAACGCCAAGCCTTTATACCGTGCAAATCACCGGCGATGCGGGCAAGCTCGATGCTTTCCTTCAAGCCATGGCGCCGGTAGGCATTCTTGAGGTCGCCCGTACGGGGGTCTCGGGTATTGCTCGGGGCGATAAGGTTTTGTCTCTCTAAGCACGATAAGTACGTAGCCTTAAAAGCAAGCCCAAGCGCCGCTCCTTTCATGGGGCGGCGTTTTTGATGAATGGCTTACTGCCGCTAGCTGGCGGCTGCCCACAGGGCATCAATGCAGCAATTGGCTGGCCGAGTTGCACTCACCGTGTAGAATGAAAGCGACTACTGTTCCCGTGACTTCACTTTTAATGGATGAAACCTATGACACAGGACGCTCGCGATCAAGAACACTCAAACTCTGATCAGTCAAACCTGGGCCAACCAGGCGCTCCCCAGCCAGAAAATACTGAGCAGTCAGAAGTGGGTGGCAATGAAGATTTAGCCACTGCATTCTTGCGTGAAACTGAGGTAGTTGAAGAGGCTGTAGAAAACGGCAAAAAGATTCGCCGTAAAGGCATCTATTTATTACCCAACTTATTTACCACTTCGGCACTTTTTGCCGGTTTCTTTGCGGTGGTGGCTGGCATAAATGGTGAGTTTACCTCGGCAGCCGTTGCGATCTTTATTGCCATGGTGCTGGATGGCTTGGATGGCCGTGTTGCACGAATGACCAATACGCAAAGTGAGTTTGGTGCTGAGTACGATAGCTTGGCCGATATGATTTCCTTTGGTATGGCGCCCGCTTTAGTCGCCTTTACCTGGATTCTTCAAGACATTGGCAAGACGGGCTGGGTAGTGGCCTTTCTCTACGTTGCCTGCGCGGCGCTTCGCCTTGCACGCTTCAATGTACAAATTGGTAGTGTCGATAAAAAGTGGTTTATTGGCTTGCCCAGCCCTTCTGCTGCGGCGCTAGTCGCCGCCAGCGTTTGGACTTTCCATAGCTTTGATGCCGACGCCTTCGGTTTCAAACTGCTGATGTTAGTAGTCGTGGCAGCAGCAGGTGTGCTGATGGTGAGCAATATCCGTTACTACAGCTTTAAGGATCTCGACTTTAAAAAGCCGGTACCTTTTGTTGTGCTGTTAGCCATCGTGCTCGCCTTTGTGTTGATCTCGGTCGAGCCTTCAGTAATGCTGCTATTACTGTTTGGAACCTATGTGGCTTCAGGCCCTGTTTTAGCCGTTATGCGTAAAGCAAAACCTAAGAGCTAAGCTTTTCAGTCAGTTTTACAGTTTTTTTCGCATTAGCCCTTGCCAACCCGTCAGCGAATCCGTAGAGTACGCATCCGCTGCCGGGGACGCCTAGCGTTACCAGCGGTGCATAAGGTGTAAAAGCCTTGGTTTGTCAAAGGGTTAGCGATTTCGTGTCAGGGTTGTATCGATAGCGAAAATCGCACATTGACAACCACCAGGAAAGGCGTAGAATACGCCTTCCTCGCTGCGGCAAGCCAGTTCAACGGTTCGTCAGTCAAACGCAGCGAAACAGCTCTTTAACAATTTGATCAGGTAATTCATGTGGGCGCTTGCTGATGTTGGTGACAAATCACCCAATATCAAGGCAAGCGACTCAAGCAATAGGGTTTTAAAGGATTCGTCCTTTGGGATCTGTTTTGAATGAATTCGTTTGAACCTTGAGCCAAGTTTGATCCGCTTTTGCTGCCTTCGGCTAGTCCTTAGGTAAGCGAGTAAGGATCACAATGATTGTAAACTGAAGAGTTTGATCATGGCTCAGATTGAACGCTGGCGGCAGGCCTAACACATGCAAGTCGAGCGGTAACAGGGGTAGCTTGCTACCCGCTGACGAGCGGCGGACGGGTGAGTAATGCATAGGAATCTGCCCGGTAGTGGGGGATAACCTGGGGAAACCCAGGCTAATACCGCATACGTCCTACGGGAGAAAGGGGGCTTCGGCTCCCGCTATTGGATGAGCCTATGTCGGATTAGCTAGTTGGTGAGGTAAAGGCTCACCAAGGCAACGATCCGTAGCTGGTCTGAGAGGATGATCAGCCACATCGGGACTGAGACACGGCCCGAACTCCTACGGGAGGCAGCAGTGGGGAATATTGGACAATGGGGGCAACCCTGATCCAGCCATGCCGCGTGTGTGAAGAAGGCCCTCGGGTTGTAAAGCACTTTCAGCGAGGAAGAACGCCTGTCGGTTAATACCCGGCAGGAAAGACATCACTCGCAGAAGAAGCACCGGCTAACTCCGTGCCAGCAGCCGCGGTAATACGGAGGGTGCAAGCGTTAATCGGAATTACTGGGCGTAAAGCGCGCGTAGGTGGCTTGATAAGCCGGTTGTGAAAGCCCCGGGCTCAACCTGGGAACGGCATCCGGAACTGTCAGGCTAGAGTGCAGGAGAGGAAGGTAGAATTCCCGGTGTAGCGGTGAAATGCGTAGAGATCGGGAGGAATACCAGTGGCGAAGGCGGCCTTCTGGACTGACACTGACACTGAGGTGCGAAAGCGTGGGTAGCAAACAGGATTAGATACCCTGGTAGTCCACGCCGTAAACGATGTCGACCAGCCGTTGGGTGCCTAGAGCACTTTGTGGCGAAGTTAACGCGATAAGTCGACCGCCTGGGGAGTACGGCCGCAAGGTTAAAACTCAAATGAATTGACGGGGGCCCGCACAAGCGGTGGAGCATGTGGTTTAATTCGATGCAACGCGAAGAACCTTACCTACCCTTGACATCTACAGAAGCCGGAAGAGATTCTGGTGTGCCTTCGGGAACTGTAAGACAGGTGCTGCATGGCTGTCGTCAGCTCGTGTTGTGAAATGTTGGGTTAAGTCCCGTAACGAGCGCAACCCTTGTCCTTATTTGCCAGCACGTAATGGTGGGAACTCTAAGGAGACTGCCGGTGACAAACCGGAGGAAGGTGGGGACGACGTCAAGTCATCATGGCCCTTACGGGTAGGGCTACACACGTGCTACAATGGCCGGTACCAAGGGCTGCGAGCTCGCGAGAGTCAGCGAATCCCTTAAAGCCGGTCTCAGTCCGGATCGGAGTCTGCAACTCGACTCCGTGAAGTCGGAATCGCTAGTAATCGTGAATCAGAATGTCACGGTGAATACGTTCCCGGGCCTTGTACACACCGCCCGTCACACCATGGGAGTGGACTGCACCAGAAGTGGTTAGCCTAACGCAAGAGGGCGATCACCACGGTGTGGTTCATGACTGGGGTGAAGTCGTAACAAGGTAGCCGTAGGGGAACCTGCGGCTGGATCACCTCCTTAAACGATGCGTCACAGTCGGTAAGCGTCCACAATGAATTACCTGATCAAAGATAGAGCAAACGGTAAGAAGTACGATCCCCTCTTGGGTCTGTAGCTCAGTTGGTTAGAGCGCACCCCTGATAAGGGTGAGGTCGGCAGTTCAAGTCTGCCCAGACCCACCAAATTTTATCTATCGCTGCGTTATTTTATACCTCGCATAGCAGGCTATGCGTCGCCATAAAATGCCTTGCGTTAAATAAAATTGGCCAGAGGTGAGCGTGACTAATAATGACTAGATGGGGCCATAGCTCAGCTGGGAGAGCGCCTGCCTTGCACGCAGGAGGTCAGCGGTTCGATCCCGCTTGGCTCCACCATTACGTTACTACTCTGTTGAACCCTCAATACCGTTTGTGAATGTTTCGTGACCATTGATAAGTCGCTGTGCTGTTGTTGTCGTTATAGCACCGCTTTATCACTGTTCATTGAACAGCTGCTCTTTAACAATGTATATCATGCTGACAAGAACATTCTGAAAGGAACTGTTCTTAAATTGTGATACGTCTCAAGCGTATCCGGCAAAATGAAACGTGATCATTGCGACATCCAGACTCCTTCGGGTTATAGGGTCAAGCAATGAAGCGCACACGGTGGATGCCTAGGCAGCCAGAGGCGATGAAAGACGTGGTAGCCTGCGATAAGGCTCGGTGAGGTGGCAACAACCTGTGACCCGGGCATTTCTGAATGGGGAAACCCACTCATCATAAGATGAGTATCGTGCACTGAATACATAGGTGTACGAGGCGAACCAGGGGAACTGAAACATCTACCACCATTACGTTACTACTCTGTTGAACCCTCAATACCGTTTGTGAATGTTTCGTGACCATTGATAAGTCGCTGTGCTGTTGTTGTCGTTATAGCACCGCTTTATCACTGTTCATTGAACAGCTGCTCTTTAACAATGTATATCATGCTGACAAGAAAATTCTGAAAGGAACTGTTCTTAAATTGTGATACGTCTCAAGCGTATCCGGCAAAATGAAACGTGATCATTGCGACATCCAGACTCCTTCGGGTTATAGGGTCAAGCAATGAAGCGCACACGGTGGATGCCTAGGCAGCCAGAGGCGATGAAAGACGTGGTAGCCTGCGATAAGGCTCGGTGAGGTGGCAACAACCTGTGACCCGGGCATTTCTGAATGGGGAAACCCACTCATCATAAGATGAGTATCGTGCACTGAATACATAGGTGTACGAGGCGAACCAGGGGAACTGAAACATCTAAGTACCCTGAGGAAAAGAAATCAACCGAGATTCCCCTAGTAGCGGCGAGCGAACGGGGACCAGCCCTTAAGCATGTGACTGATTAGGCGAACAGATTGGGAAGTCTGGCCGTAGCGGGTGATAGCCCCGTAGTCGAAAATCTGATCATGTGAAATCGAGTAGGTCGGGGCACGAGAAACCTTGACTGAAGACGGGGGGACCATCCTCCAAGGCTAAATACTCCTGGCTGACCGATAGTGAACCAGTACCGTGAGGGAAAGGCGAAAAGAACCCCGGAGAGGGGAGTGAAATAGATCCTGAAACCGTGTGCGTACAAGCAGTAGGAGCAGGCTTAGTCCTGTGACTGCGTACCTTTTGTATAATGGGTCAGCGACTTATATTCAGTGGCGAGGTTAACCGTATAGGGGAGCCGTAGGGAAACCGAGTCTTAACTGGGCGACACAGTCGCTGGATATAGACCCGAAACCGAGCGATCTATCCATGAGCAGGGTGAAGGTTGAGTAACATCAACTGGAGGCCCGAACCAGGATCTGTTGAAAAAGATTTGGATGACTTGTGGATCGGAGTGAAAGGCTAATCAAGCTCGGAGATAGCTGGTTCTCCTCGAAAGCTATTTAGGTAGCGCCTCACGTAGTACCGCCGGGGGTAGAGCACTGTTTCGGCTAGGGGGTCATCCCGACTTACCAACCCGAGGCAAACTCCGAATACCGGTGAGTAACGCGTGGGAGACACACGGCGGGTGCTAACGTCCGTCGTGAAAAGGGAAACAACCCAGACCGTCAGCTAAGGTCCCGAAATCCTGGTTAAGTGGGAAACGATGTGGGAAGGCTCAGACAGCTAGGAGGTTGGCTTAGAAGCAGCCATCCTTTAAAGAAAGCGTAATAGCTCACTAGTCGAGTCGGCCTGCGCGGAAGATGTAACGGGGCTAAACCAGGTACCGAAGCTACGGGTTCATTCTTAGGAATGAGCGGTAGAGGAGCGTCGTGTACGCCAATGAAGGTGGATTGAGAAGTCTGCTGGAGGTATCACGAGTGCGAATGCTGACATGAGTAACGATAAAGGGAGTGAAAAACTCCCTCGCCGGAAGACCAAGGGTTTCTGTTCGACGCTAATCGGAGCAGAGTGAGTCGGCCCCTAAGGCGAGGCCGAAAGGCGTAGTCGATGGGAAACGGGTCAATATTCCCGTACCGGACATGGTTGCGATGGGGGGACGAAGAAGGCTAGGTGAGCCAGGCGTTGGTTGTCCTGGTGAAAGTGAGTAGGCTGAGGGTTTAGGTAAATCCGGACCCTTTTAAGGCCGAGACACGAGATGAACTGACCACGGTCAGGAAGTCACTGATGCCACGCTTCCAGGAAAAGCCTCTAAGCTTCAGATCATGTGCGACCGTACCCCAAACCGACACAGGTGGTCAGGGTGAGAATCCCAAGGCGCTTGAGAGAACTCGGGTGAAGGAACTAGGCAAAATGGTGCCGTAACTTCGGGAGAAGGCACGCCGGCGTAGGGTGATGAGACTTGCTCTCTAAGCCCGAACCGGTCGAAGATACCAGGTGGCTGCAACTGTTTATTAAAAACACAGCACTCTGCTAACGCGCAAGCGGACGTATAGGGTGTGACGCCTGCCCGGTGCCGGAAGGTTAAATGATGGTGTTAGCCGCAAGGCGAAGCTCTTGATTGAAGCCCCGGTAAACGGCGGCCGTAACTATAACGGTCCTAAGGTAGCGAAATTCCTTGTCGGGTAAGTTCCGACCTGCACGAATGGCGTAATGATGGCCACGCTGTCTCCACCCGAGACTCAGTGAAATTGAAATCGCCGTGAAGATGCGGTGTACCCGCGGCTAGACGGAAAGACCCCGTGAACCTTTACTATAGCTTCACACTGGACGCTGATGTTGCCTGTGTAGGATAGCTGGGAGGCTTTGAACTCTGGACGCCAGTTCGGAGGGAGCCAACCTTGAAATACCAGCCTGGCATCATTGGCGTTCTCACTCAGGTCCGTTATCCGGATCGAGGACAGTGTGTGGTGGGTAGTTTGACTGGGGCGGTCTCCTCCTAAAGAGTAACGGAGGAGCACGAAGGTACCCTCAGCACGGTCGGACATCGTGCATTGAGTGCAAGAGCATAAGGGTGCTTGACTGCGAGACAGACACGTCGAGCAGGTGCGAAAGCAGGTTCTAGTGATCCGGTGGTTCTGTATGGAAGGGCCATCGCTCAACGGATAAAAGGTACTCCGGGGATAACAGGCTGATACCGCCCAAGAGTTCACATCGACGGCGGTGTTTGGCACCTCGATGTCGGCTCATCACATCCTGGGGCTGAAGTCGGTCCCAAGGGTATGGCTGTTCGCCATTTAAAGTGGTACGCGAGCTGGGTTTAGAACGTCGTGAGACAGTTCGGTCCCTATCTGCCGTGGGCGTTGGATGTTTGAGAAGGGCTGCTCCTAGTACGAGAGGACCGGAGTGGACGACCCTCTGGTGTTCCGGTTGTCACGCCAGTGGCATTGCCGGGTAGCTATGGTCGGACGGGATAACCGCTGAAAGCATCTAAGCGGGAAGCCCCCTTCAAGATGAGACATCCCTGAGGCCTAGAGCCTCCTGAAGGGCCCAGCGAGACCAGCTGGTTGATAGGCACGGTGTGGAAGCGCTGCAAGGCGTTGAGCTAACGTGTACTAATGGCCCGTGAGGCTTGACCCTATAACACCCAAGGGGTCTGGTCGTAATGATGACGCAACATTAAAAAGCCGGATACGCAGCGTGTGGCCCCAGCAACAGCGAGGGCGGCACCATGAGACGCACACACTTGAGCAAACGCTCGTCAGCATGATATGCATTAACAGTTACGCCTGACGACCATAGCACGCGTGAACCACCTGATCCCTTGCCGAACTCAGCAGTGAAACCGCTTAGCGCCGATGGTAGTGTGGGGTCTCCCCATGCGAGAGTAGGTCATCGTCAGGCACCTATAGCGCAGAAAACCCAGCCACCCGGCTGGGTTTTTTGTGTGCGTGGAAGAAAAGTAGTCGATCAAAAAGGCGGCTTGCGCCGCCCAGGTAAAGACTTAAAAATGAAAAGGTTAAGCGAAGATCGTCTCTAGCGCTTCAATCAGGCTGTCCATCTCATCATCGGTGCCGATGGTGATACGTAGGAAGTTATTGAGGTCTGAAGTATTAAAATGGCGCACCAGAATGCCCCGCTCGCGTAGGCCAGCAAATAGCTGCGCGCCTGCATAATCAGCGTGTTGGGCGAGAACGAAGTTAGCTTTAGAGGGCAGCACCTCAAACCCTAGCGCTTCAAGGCGTTGTCGAGTACGTTCACGGGTAGTAATGACATGCTCGCGGCAGGCTTCGAAATGCTCGACATCTTTCAGAGCGGCGATGCCTACTAAGCTTGCTAGGCTATCCACTGGGTAAGAGTTGAAAGAGTCTTTTACCCGCAGCAGGCCATCAACCAATTCCTCAGAGCCCACCGCATAACCCAACCTCAATCCAGCCAGACTGCGCGACTTGGAAAACGTACCGGTGACGAGCAGGTTAGGGTAGCGATCAATCAGCGAAACGGCGCTCTCTGCCCCAAAATCGACATACGCCTCGTCCACCAGTACTACTCGATCGGTGACGCGCTTTAGCAGCGCCTCAATAGCCGCAAGCGAATGCGCGTGGCCCGTTGGGGCGTTGGGGTTAGCGAAAATAACGCCGCTACGGTTGGCATCAGCCGCCAGCGCATCAATATCGATTTCCCACTGCGCATTAAGCGGATGCTTACGTAGCTCAACGCCATACAGATTGGCGTAAACGGGATAGAAGCTATAGGTAATGGCGGGTACGTCAAGCGGTGCGCCATGGCGGAAAAATGCCTGAAAAGCAAGCGCCAGTACCTCATCGGAACCGTTACCGACAAACACTTGGCCGCTGGCTACCTTAAACGTCTCCGCCAGCGCTTCACGCAGCGCTTTAGAGGTAGGGTCAGGGTAGAGGCGCAGATGATCGGTTGCATAGTCTCGCAGCGCCTCACCGACGCCTGGCGCAGGTGGGTAAGGGTTTTCATTGGTATTGAGCTTAACAAGCTGCTCGCGTGGCTGCTCGCCGGGCACGTAAGGCGTAAGTTCGCGAACGGCCGGACTCCAGTATTGGCTCATGTGGGTAACCTGATTATCCTAGCAAGGTGCACCATGGTCGCTTGAAGGCTAACTAAGCGCAAGCATTCGCATCACTAGGGGTGTGCGTCGCACCTTGTAGCGGTTATGCTGTCATAAGTGCGCGTAAATAAATGTGATGTCCAACACGAGATTAAGGAGACACTCTATGCAACTTAAGAGTTTGCTGGCCGGTTCGGCTATGTTGGCACTACTGGCTGGCTGTGCGAGCAGCCCCATGGAACAGCAGCAAGAAGAGGCTGCCGCCGCGCAGGCAACTTACCAGGGTTCATTACCTTGCCGTAACTGCGATGGTATCGATCTGGATGTCACAATGGTGGGTGAAGATACGAGTGCCGCCGAGGAGCGCACCTTCACATTGAACGCCAGCTACCGTAACCACCCCCAAACCCCCCCGGATGAAAACTACGCGGGTAACTGGGAAGTGCTGACCGGTACACCCTCTGACCCAGATGCCACTGTTTACGAGCTGACGCCAGATGGCGATGGTCAGATCTATTACTTCATGCGTATTGATCAGGGCACGCTGGAGCTGATTGACCCAGAGCGTCGTCGTTTTGAAAACGGTGAAATGCTGCAGCTAAAGCGTCAATAAGACGTTAGCCAGTAGTACAAAAGGCGGCCTCTGGCCGCCTTTTGTGTTTGCTGGCACTAATGAATACAAAGTACGCAACGTCAAAAGTGCTTAATGAAATTGAATGCTAGCGGCAGCCCAGCGAACGTTGCCACTTAGTGACAGCAACAGTAGGAGTGTAATGGCAGTGGCAAAAGCCAAAAGCGCCTTTGTATGCACCGAGTGCGGCGCCGAATACCGTAAATGGCAGGGGCAGTGCAGCAGTTGCCAAGAGTGGAATACGCTCAGTGAAGTGCACTTGGCGAGCGCTCGCCCCGGTGGCGGCACAGCCCCTGGTCGATCTGGCTATACGGGTGATCTGTCCCGCGAAGTGATCGACCTGGGCAATGTGGATCTTAGTGAAGTGCCACGCATGAGTTCCACCTTCGCGGAGTTTGATCGCGTGCTAGGTGGTGGTCTTGTGCCCGGCTCGGCGGTGCTGTTGGGTGGCAATCCTGGGGCAGGCAAATCGACCCTACTGCTGCAGACGGCCTGCAAACTGGCCCAGCAGCGGCGTATCCTCTATGTGACCGGTGAAGAGTCGCTTTCCCAGGTAGCCATGCGTGCCCACCGCCTGCAGCTACCTACTAATGGCTTGAAAATGCTGGCCGAGACCAGCGTGGAAACCATTCTGGCGGTGTCTGAACGAGAGAAGCCAGAGATTCTGGTGATTGACTCCATCCAGACCATGCATCTGGAAGATATCAGTTCTGCGCCGGGTGGCGTTGCCCAGGTACGCGAGTCGGCGGCTGCGTTAACTCGCTTCGCCAAGAAGACCAACACCGTTCTGCTATTAGTGGGGCATGTGACCAAGGACGGTTCGCTGGCGGGCCCTAAAGTGCTTGAGCATATGATCGATGCCTCACTGTTATTAGAAGGCGGCGCAGACTCACGCTTTCGTACCCTGAGGGGGCAGAAAAACCGCTTTGGCGCCGTTAACGAGCTAGGCGTGTTTGCGATGCTTGAGCAGGGTCTTAAAGAAGTCAAAAACCCCAGCGCAATCTTTCTTTCCCGTCAGGAGGAGCAAGCACCGGGTAGCCTAGTAATGGTGGTATGGGAAGGCACACGGCCGATTCTGGTCGAGGTGCAGGCGCTGGTAGATGAATCGGCGCTAGGTAATCCACGACGAGTAGCAGTTGGCGTGGATCAAAACCGTCTGGCTATGCTGCTGGCAGTACTTAATCGCCACGGTGGATTGTTTACCGGCGACCAGGATGTGTTCTTGAACGTCGTCGGCGGCGTCAAAGTGCTCGAAACCAGTGCCGATCTGGCGGTGCTGCTAGCCGTGGTTTCTAGCCTGCAAAATCGCGCACTGCCCAAAGAGTTAGTCGTATTTGGTGAGGTTGGACTATCGGGCGAGATACGCCCGGTGCCCAGTGGCCAAGAACGCATTGCCGAAGCGGCCAAGCACGGCTTTCTACGCGCCATTGTGCCGCGCGCCAACGCACCCAAGCAGGCGCCTAGGGGCATGGAGGTGATTGCCGTGGATAAGCTCAGCGATGCGCTGGACGCCCTGTAGCATGTGTCATGCTGAGCTAAACTGAATATATATTTCCCCAAGTGCCAAGGAGAGACACGATGAGTTCGATTCGCTTGACCCAATATAGCCACGGCGCGGGCTGTGGCTGCAAAATCGCCCCGGACGTGCTGGATGGCATCCTTGCCAAGGCGGGGCCAGCGGCGGGCCATAAGCGGCTTATCGTCGGCAATCAAGGGCGCGAGGATGCGGCCGTGTACGATCTGGGCGATGGCCGCGGCATGATTGCCACCACGGATTTCTTTATGCCCATTGTCGATGACCCCTTCGATTTTGGGCGTATCGCGGCGACTAATGCCATCAGTGATGTTTACGCCATGGGCGGCACGCCGGTGATGGCGTTAGGCATTCTCGGTTGGCCGCTGGATAAACTTAGCGCTGAAGTCGCGGGGGACGTAATGGCCGGCGCCCAGGCAGTATGTCGCGAATTAGGCGTTGCCCTGGCGGGCGGTCACTCCATTGATGCGCCCGAGCCGATTTTCGGGCTCGCAGTGAACGGCTTAATCGACCTAGACAAACTCAAGCTAAACAGCACCGCTAAGCCAGGTGACCTACTGTTTTTAACCAAGCCGTTAGGCGTGGGTATGCTAACCACGGCAGAAAAGCGCGGTTTATTGGAAATGGGCCACCATGGGCTTGCCCGTGAAACTATGCTCAAGTCCAACAGCATTGGCGTGAAACTTGCCGATGTGAAAGGGGTGAACGCCATGACCGATGTCACCGGTTTTGGTTTGGCAGGCCACCTTACAGAGATGTGCCAAGCCAGTAACGTCATGGCGCAAATTGATTTCCGCCGCCTACCACGCTTAGCAGAAGCAGAATCCTATCGCCGCCAAGGCGCTGTGCCCGGCGGTACGCTGCGCAATCGCGATGCCCTGGGGGAAAGTCTGCCCGCTATGGATGATGCCCACTGGCAGTGGCTGTGCGATCCGCAAACCTCCGGCGGTTTGTTACTAAGCGTTGACCCCGCCTGGGAAGATGACGTGGAACGTATTGGACGTGAATTCGGGCTTTCATTGCGTTCATTTGGGGTAATGAAAGCGCGCCAAGGCAGCGCCTCGATTGAGGTGGTCGGGTGACCCTAGCCACGACACCAGCGGCATTGAGTTTAATTAGAGAAGAGCGACCGCTAATAGATGTACGCGCTCCGGTGGAGTTTGCCCAGGGAGCGCTGCCCGGTGCCGTCAATCTGCCCTTAATGGTCGATGACGAGCGTCATCAGGTGGGCATTGCCTATAAAAAGCACGGCCAAGCCGCGGCGATTGAGCTGGGCGAGCGTTTAGTCAGCGGCGAGGTCAAGCAGGCACGCATCGCCGCGTGGCAGACGTATTTAGCCGAGTATCCCAACGCGCTGATTTACTGCTTTCGCGGCGGGCTGCGTTCGCAAATTGCTCAGCAGTGGTTAGAAGGCGCCGGTATTTCAAGGCCACGACTTGAGGGCGGTTGGAAAGCCATGCGCCAAGCGCTTTGTGAGCGTATTGATACGGCAGCGCCGCAGCCGATGCTGGTGGTCGCAGGGCTGACCGGTTGCGCAAAAACGACGCTGATTAATCAGCTCGATAACGGCGTCGATCTAGAGGCTTATGCGAACCATAAAGGCTCGGCCTTTGGGCGCAGGCCCGAAGAGCCTGCTACCCAAATCAACTTTGAGCATGCGCTGGCCAAACGGTTAATCGGACTGACGGAAGGGCTGGTCATGGAAGATGAGTCCCGTCAGATTGGCAACGCCAATATTCCCTTGAGCTTCTGGCGAGCACAGCAGCAAGCTCCCCGAGTGCGTATCGAAATGCCGCTGGATTGGCGACTTGCCCAAATTCAGCAGGATTATATTGTCGACCTGGAGCAGGCCTATACCATTCGTCATGGTGCTGATCAAGGCTGGCAGTTAATGCAGGCGCAGTTAAGTAATGCCCTTGTCCGGCTAGGAAAGCGCTTGGGTAATGCGCGTCTTCAACGCTTGCAACGGCTGCAGGCGCTGGCATTCAAGGAGCATGCCCAAGGCAACCCCCAAGCCCATGAAGCCTGGCTCGCGCCGCTGCTCACCGAGTACTACGATCCGCTCTACCGCTACCAATTAGAGAAGCCGCGCGACGCTGCGCCGCCAGAGATTCATGTGGGCGATTGGGATAGCTGCTTAGAGGCCGCCAGGCAGTGGAACCGCTGACGGCCTTATAGCTTGCTCTTGCTAGGGTTACGCTGCTTTAAGCCACTGGGTCATCAGTCGGTCAAGTTGCGGCGCGAGGTGAATAAAGCGGTTGGGGTCTTCTAATATTTGGGTCGCGTCCTGAATATAGCGGGTGGCGGAAGGCGACGCAGCAGGCCACTCGGCGGTGCCCAGCAGCTGTTTCACGCTAGCCGAAGTGGCTTCTAGGTGGCACAGCAGGCCGATAACGCGTCCTCTGTCCCAGGCAAACCCTTGTAGCGGTGCTGCTTCGCTACCGCCTAGGGGAAGCGCATCGTCGGGTAAACTGAAGACGTAGCGATGCCACATAAAAGCAGTGAATGTTTCGGGTAAATCCAGCGAGCTTTCCGGCGCAAGTGTGACCGTATGCCAGCCTGTTTCAGTATAAGTGCCAGGCGCCACCACTGAGCCTAGCGCCTGGGCTATCCAGTGAGCGCCCACGCCAATACCCAGCAGCGGTTTTTGCCCATCCAGGTAACGGTTGATCAGTTTATCTTCAGCTTTAAACCACGCCGGTGGTTGGCTGAGTAGCTCCTCTGGGCCATCAAGGACAATCAGCGCATCAGACTCGCTTGGGCGGGGCGTTAGCTCGCCTGCGTAGAGATGAAAAACGGTGTAACTATGGCCCATGCTGGTTAGCCAGTCGGTTAAACGGGCGGGGCCATGGTCAGGGCCGTGCTGTAGCAGATGAATATGCATGGTAATCTCCTCGCCGGCCGTACAATCATCAAGGCGCTGGGGGATCGCCCCAAGCGTATAGAGACGATAACGTACCCGCTACTTTTCACCAATATCCCACGTCAAGCGATCCAGGAAATCAGTATGGTGTCGAACCCCCAGGGCTTTTACCAACGATTACAAGAACTCCCACTACCTGCCCAACAGGCGTTTATGGCGGCACTGTGCGAGCGTTTGCTGCCTAACTATGTGCTCTATGAGCAAACCACAGGCCACGGCGATAGCCATACGCTGCGCACCGTACTGAGTTTGGTGTGGGAGCGGCTTAATGTGCCCAATGCCAGTATCGACTTTGCCCGCCAGGCGGAAAAATTAGCCGAGTGTGAGCCGCCGGAAGAGGATGACAGCTTTGGTGCTCGACGCGCTCTGGATGCGGTGGTGTCGGTCTCGGCGCTGCTGGACACCCTACAAGGCGATTCCCCAGAGGCCGTGCTCGATGTTAGCCGTACATCCCGAGCGGGCGTACGCGCCTTTATAGAGCTCACCGAGGGCGAAGTTGACGCGCAGAAGCTAGCGCTGATTATCCGCGACCATCCGTTGATGGACGACGAGAACGACTTTCAAGATGCCGTATTGGAAATGGTCAGCGAACCGCTGGATAAAGCGGCACAAAAAGAGGTGCGCGAATTAGGGCGCAATGGTGGGATCAGTAATCTGGGTTTATCCCTGGACGAGGTTGAGGAGTAGCGGCTAAAAGCGCACCCCTGCGGATATCATCATGCCAGCGGTACCAAACACAATCAGGTCAGATTCAAACCGGCCCCATTGCACACCGATACTGGGGAGTACTGCCGGGGCGATTTCCAGGTGATTGAACGGAATTTTGTCGCGATACTCACCCTGGTAGCCGCGCAAGAGCCCACCGGTTAGTTTGGCGCGAACGTTTAGACCTTTATCGGTTTGCCAAAGAGGAAATTCCCGCCCTGCATAGAAGTACCAAGAGGGCTGATCAAAAGAGTTTTTGAACCAAGCCGCGCCCGCTAACCAGCGATCAGGATTATGCAGTTCAATGCTAATCAGGTCTTGCTGATTGGTATGTTCCGGGTCGGGGCTGAAGTGGCGGGTGTAAAGGCTGGTTTGCACCAGAGTATGATCCCACTCCAGCGCAGGTGGCCAATCAGGTAGCGTGAAGGCAGTAGCAGGCGTGCTTAATAGTAGGCCTGCTAGCCAGCCCATCCATGGGGACAATCGCAGTTGGCGAAGTTGCAGGTCAAAAAAAGGCATTTTAAAGCCGCATTTCGATACCGCGTTCGGCCATATAGCGCTTAGCTTCAGGAATGGTGTACTCGCCAAAGTGGAAAATGCTGGCAGCTAGCACCGCGTCGGCACCACCTTTGAGTACGCCATCTACCAGATGGTCCAGGTTGCCCACTCCGCCAGAGGCAATTACCGGCACGCTGACCGCTTCGGAAATCGCATGGGTTACGCCCAGGTCAAAGCCAATCTTTGTGCCGTCGCGATCCATGCTGGTGAGCAGTAGCTCGCCAGCGCCGAACTCCACCATCTTCTTAGCCCACTCAACTGCATCCAGGCCTGTGGGGCGGCGGCCACCGTGGGTGAAAATCTCCCAGCGAGGCGTTTCGCCCTCTTTCGATACGCGCTTGGCGTCAATCGCCACCACAATGCACTGGCTACCAAAACGCTCGGCGGCTTCGCGCACAAACTCGGGGTTGGTGACCGCCGCGGTGTTGATCGAGACTTTGTCCGCCCCGGCGTTCAGCATGGTGCGAATGTCGTCGCAGCTACGAATCCCGCCGCCGACGGTCAGCGGAATAAACACTTCGCCAGCAATGCGTTCAACCATTTCCACCGTCGTGTCGCGGTCTTCGTGGCTAGCGGTAATGTCGAGAAAGGTAATCTCGTCGGCGCCTTGTTGATTATAGCGCTGGGCAATCTCCACCGGGTCACCGGCATCGCGAATGCCGACAAAATTAACGCCTTTGACCACACGCCCGGCGTCTACGTCCAGGCAGGGGATGATGCGTTTGGTAAGGCTCATGAACCGCCTCCCGTCAGCTGGTCGCTTAATCGCTGTGCTTCGGCGACATCCAGGCTGCCTTCGTAAATCGCCCGGCCAGTGATGGCGCCCAGAATGCCGCTATTAGCCACTTCGCAGAGTGCTTTGATGTCGTCCAGGTTGGTCACACCGCCCGATGCAATCACCGGCAAGCCACCTTCACGGGCAAGCGCAGCGGTGGCTTCCACGTTGACGCCTTGCATCATGCCGTCGCGGGCAATGTCGGTATAGACGATGCTGGAGACACCATCGTTGGCGAAACGCTTGGCCAGTTCGGTGGCTTTTATCGTGGAGACTTCGGCCCAGCCGTCGGTGGCGACATAGCCATCTTTGGCATCCAGCCCAACAATCACATGGCCGGGAAAGGCGCGACACATATCGCCAACGAAGTCGGGCTCTTTTACCGCTTTGGTGCCGATAATGACGTACGAAACACCGGCGCTTAAGTAGTGCTCGATGGTTTCCGCACTGCGAATGCCGCCACCAATTTGAATCGGCAGGTTGGGGTAGGCACGGGCGATAGCCGTGACGGCGTCACCATTCACCGGCTTGCCTTCAAAGGCGCCGTTTAAATCGACTAAGTGCAGGCGGCGGGCGCCTGCCTCCACCCAGCGTGCCGCCATGGCCACCGGGTCATCGCCGTAGGAGGTCGCGTCTTCCATGCGGCCCTGCTTCAACCGGACACACTGGCCATCTTTGAGATCAATAGCGGGAATTACCAACATACAAAATCCTCTCAGGGCGTCCAGGTGACAAAGTTTTCAAGCAGGCGAAGGCCTGCACGGGAGCTTTTTTCCGGATGAAACTGCACCGCAAAGGTCGAGTCTCGGCCAATGGCAACATGTGCGCTCACCTTGCCGTATTGGGTCGTACCAAACACCTGGGCATCTTCCGCGGCATTGACGAAGTAGCTATGCACGAAGTAGAAGTGTTCACGATTATCGATGCCTGCCCAGAGTGGGTGTTCATGGTGCTGCTCGACCACGTTCCAGCCCATATGCGGTACTTTCAAGCGCTGCTCGTGGTCGTCGCGCATATCACCAGGAAAGCGATCTACGCTGCCTTTAAAGAAACCCAGACACTCCACGCCGCCGTTCTCTTCGCTGCGCTCCAGCAACATCTGTTGACCGACGCAGATTCCCAGTAACGGCTTAGCCTGGCGGGTTAAAATATCGTCCACCAGCCCGCGTAACTCGGTGCGTTCAAGTTCGCCAACGCAGTCACGAATGGCCCCTTGGCCAGGTAGCACTAAACGCGTTGCGCCAAGGATGCGGCGCGGGTCGCGGGTAATGACGACATTCTCATGGGTCACATGCTCCAGCGCTTTGGCGACAGAATGAAGATTGCCCATTCCATAGTCGATCACAGCAATGGTCATGAAGCGCTCCTTATGGAGGTAGACAAAATGTGGCTAGCGGCATAGCCGGTCATATAGCCCAGCATTACAAGCTCCCCTTGGTGGAGGGCATTTGGCCTGCCATACGCGGGTCTTCCGCTACGGCCATGCGCAGGGCGCGTCCGAAAGCTTTAAAAATCGTTTCCGCCTGATGGTGAGCATTAAAGCCTTTAATATTGTCGATATGCAGCGTCACCCGGGCGTGATTGACGAAACCCTGGAAAAACTCCCAGAACAGCTGGGTGTCCAGGCTACCGATGTTGTCGCGGGTGAACTCAACGTTCATAAACAACCCCGGGCGACCGGAGAAGTCGATCACCACGCGAGAGAGCGCTTCATCAAGAGGAACGTAGGCGTGACCATAACGGTAAATGCCGCGCTTATCGCCAATGGCTTTAAAAAAAGCTTGGCCTAGCGTAATACCCAGGTCTTCTACGGTATGGTGGTCGTCAATATGCAGGTCGCCAGTGGCATTGATGTCGAGATCGATCATTCCGTGGCGGGCAACTTGATCAAGCATATGATCCAGAAACGGAACGCCGGTTTGGCAGCTAAGACGGCCTTCGCCGTCGAGGTTGACGCTGACCTTGATCTGCGTTTCGTTGGTGTCACGGCTAACCGTGGCAATACGCGCTGACATGTTGCATCTCCTGCGCTGAAGCGCACTCTGAGGGACGGCTGGTGGCTCTCATCAACTTACCACTGTGTGATCAGCCTGTGGCGAAGCGACCATTATAGTGAATCGGCGCCCTCATCCGCTACAATGCGCGAAATGTAGCCGCAATCAATTGCGGCAGAAATAGCAGCCAGGCTGCTTTGGCGAAGAGGATTTCACCATGCCGGTGACACTGCACCACGTCGACCAGGCCCGTTGGGAAGCCGATGAGCAGGTGCGCCTTGATCTAATGCGCATCTACCAGGACGCGCCCCAAGAGCGTATGCCCACCCCAACGGTTGAGCCATTTATTGAGCAACATTTTGCAGGTCAGCACTTTTTTGCCTGTGCACTTTTTAACGATCGATTGCTGGGGGCCGTCGCCATTAAGGAAGGCGAAGACCGAGCCTGGTGGCTGTCTGAGCTCTGCGTGCGCAAAACCACACGCCGACGGGGCGTCGGTTCGCGCTTAATGGCTTTGCTTGGTGAGCAAGCCAAGCAGGAAAACCGCGTCCTGCGCATCGCAACGTCCACTCTACCACTGGCCGACCGCGTGCTGCTCTCCAAGTTAGGTTACCGGCCAATGGCCAATCCGGAAACTCCGGTGGCGGGCATGCCCGCCACCAGCGATTTTGTTGAGTTAGACCCACAAGGGAAAGGGTAATGAAACAGCTATTACGTATTGTGCTGGCAGCAGTTGGCATCCTCGCCATCGTTGCGGTCGCCGCCGTGGTCTACGTGACCACCTTCCTGGATCCAGAAGACTTCAAGCCCCGTTTAACCGCCGTTGTGGAGGAGCAAACTGGGCTGAACTTGGCGCTCGAAGGCCCCATAACCTGGTCATTCTACCCACGTATTGGCGTTAGCGTAGAGAAAGCCCGCGCCTGGTTGCCCGAGCAGGCTGAAGAAACCGCCGCTTTTGCCGCCATTGATCGCGCAGAAGTGAGCGTGGCATTCGGCCCGTTACTACGTGGGGAAATTGCCGTTGACGGCCTAACTCTGGACGGCATGCGCCTTAACCTAGAACGCGATGAGCAAGGTGAGGGTAATTGGGAGCCCTTGTTAGAGCGTCTCTCAGAGCATAATGAGGGGGCGGCTGAAACGGTGCTAGCGCCCGCCAGTGCTGGACCTAATGCAGACGCCGGTAACTTAGCCGTGAAGTTAAGTATTGCTAGCGTTGAAGTGAAAAATGCCGATATTCGCTTCCGCGATGTGCAAACCCAAGCACTCTGGCGTATGCAGCAACTGAATATCTCGGGTAGCAACGTCAACCCGCTGCGCGCCTTTCCGCTGAAGGCCATGTTCACCCTGACCAAGCATAACCGGCTCGATGCCGAAGTGTTGGAGCGTACTCCAGATCTAACCAGCGAGATCAATCTCGAAACCCGCGTGCGGCTTGGCTTGGCGGATGAGCTTTTCGCCCTGGAAGATATGGCGCTGATTACCCGGACGACGACCGGCGCAGAGAGCGAGCCACAGCAACTGAGTTTAAAGGCTGCCGAACTGGTTGCCCGGTTGAGCGAGCAGCAGCTCATTATTAACGAGGGGGTGCTTGAAACGGGTCTGCGAAATGCAGATAACTGGCAGGGCAGCTTAGCGCTGACGCTCGCCTTTGGTCTGGAGGGCGATTGGCAGGCGCAAACGGCGCAGTTGAAAGACTTGCAACTTACCGGACCAGATGGCCTAAGAGTGAGTGGGCACCTTAACATTGAGCAACTGCGCGATGCCCCCCCCAGCTATCGTGGCCAGCTAACCGCTGCCCCCTTTACGCTGCGCCCCTGGCTTGCCCGCGCTGGCGTTACCCTCACCACAGCTGGTGAGGCTGCGCTCAGCGATGTCGCCCTGACCAGCCCTATCGAAGGTGATGCCGAGCAGCTCTCCTTGCCCAGCCTATCGTTGGTGGTAGACGACAGCACCTTTACTGGTGACCTGACCGCTGCGCTGGATGGCTCACGCCTAGCGTTCGATTTAGCCGGTGATCAACTAGACCTTGATCGCTATCTACCCGGTGAAGCCACCGCTAAACAGGCTAGCCGGGGCTTTTTGCGTAAAGCCTTTGCCCAGGAAACCAACACATTAGTGCCGCAATCTTTACTCAGTGAGCTGGCGCTAGAGGGCGACCTGAGTGTCGATACGCTTATTTTTGCGGGCCTGACCTTCAACAACCCACGCTTGCAGCTGCGTGGCGACGACGGCGTCCATCGGCTAACGGCGTTTGAGTCAGGCTTTTACGAGGGTGAACTCAGCGCTACCGGTCAGGTTGATGCTACGGATTCCATCCTTGAGTGGGCGCTATCGCCGACCATTAATAACGTTCAGATGGCACCGTTGATTGAAGCGATCAGCGAAAAAGAGGAGGCGTCACCACTGCGCGGCCGCCTTAATTTAACTGGGGATGTCACCAGTCAGGGCAATACCCGTGAAGCACTTATCGGCAATCTCAATGGCGCGCTTGATGCTCGCCTAAACGAAGGCGCCATTTTAAATACCAACATTTCCAAGCAAATGTGCGAACTGGTGGCCCAGTTAGAGGGGCAGGGCACTTTGCGGGATTGGCACACCGATACTCGCTTTGAGCGTTTTGATGCTACCTTCCAAATCAGTAACGGCTTAGTGGAGAGTGACGACCTGCTGATCACCCTGCCCGGCATCGATGTGCGTGGAGAAGGCGAACTGAATCTCGCCAGCTTGAACTTTGATACCCGTGCAAATGCTCGCTTGGTCGATACCGCCGACGCGGCCTGTGAAGTTAATCCGCGCCTGGAGCAACTGCCGCTGCCCGTACGCTGTGAAGGTAATCTTGGCGATGAACGCACCGAGTGGTGCCGCTTCGACCGTGAGATGTTCCAGACCGCTGTGGTTGACCTGCTGCGCAACGAAGCGGGGGAGCGTGTCAATGAAGAGCTGGAGGAGCGTCTAGGCGACTCTCTAGATGATCTAGATGAACGCCTTGGCGAAGGCGCTGCTCAAGAACTTCGCGATGGCCTACGCAACCTGTTTAACTGAGCATTGCGCAGGATGTGAAGTGACGCATTAATCGAAACAGTACGTGCTGCGCCGGCCCTCACGCCGGCGCTTTTTTATTGGCACCTTTGTAGCACCATTTCTGTTTCATATCCCCATTTCTGTTTAAGGAGCGTGCATGGCAGATATACCCACGCCGCGGCTGGCGGCAAGCGAATTCCAACAGCGCTTACTGGCCTGGTTCGACCGCTACGGCCGTCACGACTTGCCGTGGCAGTCACCGCGTAGCGCCTACCGCGTGTGGGTGTCGGAAATCATGCTGCAGCAAACCCAAGTTACCACCGTTATAGGCTACTTTGAGCGTTTTATGGCGCGCTTTCCTACCCTGGAAAGCCTCGCCAAGGCGCCACAGGATGAAGTGCTGCACCTCTGGACGGGTCTTGGTTACTATGCCCGTGCGCGCAACCTGCATAAAGCTGCCCAGGTGGCGTTGGCGGAGCACAATGGCGAGCTGCCGACGGAAAGTATCGACGCGTTAGTGGCTTTGCCCGGTATTGGCCGATCCACCGCTGGCGCTATCATTGCGCAAAGCACGGGACAGCGGGCCGCTATTTTAGATGGCAATGTGAAACGCTCGCTCACTCGCCTGCATGCGCTGCCCGGCTGGCCGGGCAAGCCTACCGTGGAGCGAAAGCTATGGGCGCTGGCGGAGTACTACACACCAGAAGAGCGCCTAGCGGATTACACCCAGGCGATGATGGATTTTGGCGCCACGCTATGTAAACGCAGCAAACCGGACTGCCTGGGCTGCCCGTTTAGCGATGTCTGTTTGGCCTACGCTCAAGGCGAGCCAAAGCGCTACCCAGAGTCCAAACCCAAAAAGGCGCTACCCACACGACAAACGATCATGCTAATGCTGCGTGACCCGGAAGGGCGGATATGGCTGGAGAAGCGCCCCCCCAGCGGCCTGTGGGGCGGGTTATGGAGTTTGCCGCAGTTCGAGAAGCACAGCGAGCTTAACGACTGGCTTGAAATCAACGCCGTTAACCCTAAGCGGGAGACTACATCGCCCAGCTTTTACCACACCTTCAGCCATTTTCGCTTAGAGATTACCCCGCAGCCGGTGAGCTGCGATAGGCTGGGCGGTGTTCGCGAAAGCGGCGTATGGTACGACGTTAACCAGCCACCCGCGCTGGGCCTTGCTGCCCCCGTTAAAGCGCTGCTCAGCCAGTTAACGCCCTTTAGCCTCAATCCAACAGCAGGGCACGCTTAAACGTTTGCTAGCAGATTGGATGAGATCATTGAATGAAGTCGCAGAACCAGGAGCACGTTATGAGCAATACCGTTTTTTGCCGCAAGTACCAAAAAGAGTTGGAAGCACTGCCATTCCCACCTTTGCCGGGTAAGCAGGGTCAGGAGATTCAGGCCACCGTTTCCAAGCCCGCCTGGGAAGCCTGGCAGGCGCTGCAAACCCGCTTGATCAATGAGAAGCACCTTAACATGCTCGACCCCGAATCCCGCGCGTACCTAATGGAGCAGATGCAGCGCTTCCTGGATAACCAGGAAACCGACCAAGCCGAAGGCTATGTACCGCCCACGCAGGCATGAATAGCAGGCATAAAGAGTGAGGAGGCTCTTTCTAGTAGCGGGTGGTTTGGTCGAGCAACTGACTTGTAATCAGTGGTTCCAGGTATGGGTGTATCGAAGGCCGAGCCAGCGATGGCGCAGGAAAAAAGACCTCTAAGCATCGGTATCGCAAGAAAGTTTCACAAAGGTGTTGACGAAAAGCGGCGTTTTTAGTTTAATACGCACCGTTGGCAGCGGCCAGATAGCTCAGTTGGTAGAGCAGGGGATTGAAAATCCCCGTGTCGGCGGTTCGATTCCGTCTCTGGCCACCACACTGCTGGGGTATCGCCAAGTGGTAAGGCACCGCTTTTTGGTAGCGGCATTCCCAGGTTCGAATCCTGGTACCCCAGCCATTGCCAACAAAATTTCTTGTTGATTGCGAAGCCCAATAGCAAAGCAGTCATGTTCTCAAGAAAACGTGAAGCGCCGACATAGCTCAGTTGGTAGAGCAACTGACTTGTAATCAGTAGGTCCCGGGTTCGACTCCTGGTGTCGGCACCACTACAGAAGTGGTTAAAAGTTAAGCGTTAGAGAATTAGATTAAGCCGTCCGAAAGGGCGGCTTTTTCGTATCTGGAGTATCTATCCAGCATTGGCGTTATCCACATCCACTATTTATTTAGGGTTGTTGATAACGCGCTATTCAGGAAGCTTGCTTTCACCTGTATATCCGTTAGATAACCAGCGAAGCTTTATAACTTTAAAGGTAGCGTTGCCTGGCCGTATTACTAATAAAGATGCACAGCTTCGAAGGCCGCCAGTAGTTCATTATTATCCCCCGACAGTACAAGCGTCGCGCCATCCACGCTCCATGCTGTTACCTGCTTGAGTGCGGTTAGAAAGTCTCGCTCAGTTTTCATTTGGGTCGTTGGGCAGGCCATTTTAGTGCTGGCGATTTGACCAAACGCTATTTGCTCATTTTCCACACGGTAGCTGCCCATCAAGGTATTGCAGCCAGTAGCACCAGCTAAGCGGGAAGCCTCTTGATGAAGAACCAAGTGAGCTTCACGAAAGTCCTCATGAGTGACGACCGGTGCGCCATCAAGCATCACCAGCTTCCAATAGGTATTGATCAATGATTCATCCGGGGATGTGGTGTACTTATGGGAATCCGTAGCAGCTACGATGCAGCCGGAGGTCATTAATAAAATCCCGATAAATACACTTATCGCTAGCAGCCGTTTCAATTTTCTATTCCTTAATAATCTAATGGGCAGACATGCCGTCATTATAATTTTCTTCGGTAAATTGCCGCATTGCTTTTAAATTAAATTCTTATTCACTATTTTAATGTAAGTTAAATATTTTATTTTATGCCTCTTCTGGCTTGATAGAAGGGGGGCGTCAGCTATGCTCATTAGTGTTCGATCTATATGGTGATTTATCTAAGTGCGATGAATTTAGTGGTTTTAAATCATTAATAAACTTAAAGATGACCCATGAGATATCTGCCAGTGGAAGGACTCTCTGATAGCTCACTAAGGAGAATTTAAAATGTTCCATCATTCCGCAAAACTGCAGTATCCGGTAAAAGTCGATAAGCCTAACCCCCAGTTTGCTATGCTGCTTCAGCAGGCGATAGGTGGGATTGAAGGTGAAATTCGCGTTGCGATGCAGTATTTCTTCCAAGCGATGGGCGCCCGAGGCGATGACCGGATCCGCGATATGCTAATGTCGACCGCGACGGAAGAGCTATCGCATATCGAAATGCTCGGTCATGCGGTAGCTCTTAACCTTGAAGGAGCGCCGCTCTCATACCAAGAAGAGACCGCAAAAGATCCGGTTATGAATGCCATATTGGGCGGTGCCAACCCACGGCACCTATTATCCTCTGGCCTTTCTGCGATGCCGGTAAATGCGAATGGTGTTCCATTTGATATGAGCCATGTCTATGCCACCGGTAACATTGGTGCCGACATGCTCGCTAACGTGACTGCTGAAGCGGGGGGCAGGGTGCTGGCATCACGCCTATATAACTGGACTGACGATCATGGCATGAAGGATTTCTTGTCGTTTCTGATCGCCAGAGATACCTACCATCAACAGCAATGGTTGGCCGTTATAGAAGAGCTGGGGGGCATGCAAGCGCAGCTTCCCATTCCGAATTCGACCCCAGAAGATCATGAGGCAATGCAGCACTCTTACTATTACTTGAATACCTTGCTTGATAAAGAAGCGCCGAAAGGCCGTTGGGCGGAAGGCCCCTCACTTGACGGAAAGAGCAATTATTCTGTAATGGATCAACCTTCACCTGAAGGTCAGGAGCCTACATTAGGTAAAGCTCCGCCAAACTCGGGTGCTCAGAAGGAGCAAATGTAGGTTGTCATTAAATCTAAAAACGTTGCTTCAAGACTTGTTTTTCACGCTAACCGAGTGATAATTTTTAAAAATAGAAGAGGTGTTCGATTGATCTAATAAGTTTTATGTTTTTTTAATTTATTTTACACAGTAAATCTTTCGCCCTGGTCTGTTGCCAGGGTTTTTATTTGTTCTTATTGAGTCATTGCTATGACTAATGCTTTTTTGTGATGCTAACTTATTGGCAGAGTGGGGGTTTTAAGGTCTGGGTGACTGCCTATAGAGTAGTGAGTTAATTCTTGGCGCTTTTAAGGCGAGTGAAAAGATTGATCTTGTAGTATTTCTAAATGTTGACTATATTCCCTTCTAATATGAGTGGTGAACCCTGGTTTTATTATACATGTATAGTTAAATATTTGGTTTTTTTATAGCTACAAGGAATGTAGAGATGACAAATTATGTGACTGATATAGAAAGCGATATTCCGAAAAGGAAAGATCGTTCCGTCCAGGCATCTGAAGTAAAAGTTGATTTATTGCAGTTTATAACCTTGGGGAATATTTTAAGTCGTTATTGTAATCTTCCGTCTGAGGCGTTGGAGCGGTTATTAGATATTAAGCTTCAAAACATAATCTTGAAGAAAAATCGAAAATTATATTCTTTGTACCACGAAAGACCGGAGATATTCGTAGTTAAGAAAGGCTGGGTAAGCTTGTGTCATTCGGTTAAAAGCAGAGGGAAAAGTATATGTAATGTATATATGCCCGGCGATATCGTCGGTATTAGAGAAAGCTTTTTTGATAACCATAATATGGCTATATTGGCATTGCAAGACTGTCAGCTTGATAGAATCTCGGTTGTTAGTTTACATGATTTATGTGAAAAATATGCGGATATAAAAAGAGCAGTAGTTTCTTATATTATGGTTAATGATAATATTACCATCGAAAGGTTAAGAAGCTGTACACATCATAAGGCAGAAGAGCGAGTTGCACATTTTTTGCTTGAGGTGTATGCAAGATATAATTTCAAAAAAATGATTAACTCGAATGAATTCTCACTGCCGATTAAACAAGAGATAGTGGGTGAGTTGCTGGGTATTACTAGCGTGCATGTCAGTCGGTGTATGACCGCATTAGAACAAAAGAAAATGATTCGCAAGACCAGAAGTTCAATTAATTTACTACAACCAGAGCTGTTGGCCGAATATACAGGCTTTAATGAGAGCTTAATTTATGGACATCTTAAACAGGTTTAGTTTTTCAGGCAGATGTTTGGGTGAGAAATTGGCTGATTGATAAGTAAGTTAGGTTTTAGTTAACCCAAGTTATAATAGTTACCGTTCAATTTTTTTCACGTAACCTACGTTATCAAATGGTTAATCATTCCTTGCGGGGAAATTTTAGTGGTCTAGGCTACTCCCTGCACGACGTTTGAACCGTGCTCTATTATTTATATGTACGCTATTATTTATACGTGCAATATGTTCGATCTGAAACCTAATCATACAAGGAGTGGATTAGATGACAGTCAAAAGCACACCGCTAAATTCTGTAACCGCCCATAAGCAATATAGCGAAATGGCCGATACACCTAACGTTCGCAGCACTCAGGCTCAGCGCGCCGAGGTACACGATACCTATCCCTCGCGCTTAAGCGCTACCCCAGAGACAACCTGGCTGCCGCGCCAAGATGCGGTTGTCAAAGGCCGTCAACTTTCCGGCCCGTTAAGCCAAGCGCAGCTTGATGAGTTTGAACGCAAAGGATTTCTGTTTATTCCCAACCTCATTGAAGGCACAGAGCTTGATGAGCTGCGTCAGGAAATGAAGGCGTTGATGAGCAATGATGAGTATCTCAATAAAGACTTCAGCGTGACTGAGCCAGAGAGCCAGGAAATCCGTTCGCTTTTTGCAGTGCACTTCCTCTCGGAGCGCTTGGGCAAACTGGCTAGCGATGAGCGTGTAGCGGGCGCTGCTCGTCAAATCATTGGCGATGATCCTTACGTGCATCAGTCGCGGATTAACTACAAGCCTGGGTTTGCCGGTAAGGGCTTTAACTGGCATTCCGATTTTGAGACATGGCACGCGGAGGATGGCATGCCAGCGATGCACGCGGTAAGCGCATCGCTGATCCTGACCGACAACCATGAGTTCAACGGCCCGTTAATGTTGATTCCTGGTTCTCACAAAAAGTTTGTGCCATGCCTGGGGGAAACACCGGAGGATAACCATAAAAGCTCGCTGAAAGCGCAAGAGGTGGGTGTACCAAGCCCAGAGGCGCTTACCGAGCTAGTAGCTGAACACGGTATTGAAGCTCCAAAAGGCAAGGCGGGCGGTTTGCTGCTATTTGATTGCAATACGCTGCATGCTTCGAATGCGAACCTTTCGCCTGACCCGCGTAGCAACGTGTTCTTTGTATTTAACCGCCAGGATAATCGTTGCGAAGCACCTTACGCAGCGGCTAAACAACGGCCTGATTTCTTGGCTCATAGCCCCGACCAACCGGCGCAGCAATATCGCTAGGGTGAAGTGGGAAACAAATTCATGGCCCAAGGGAGTGGAACCTTGGTATAGGTGGGGTAAACTGTTGCGCCTGTCGTTGCGAATGCGGCACGCATAATGAGAAGGAGAATACCCGCCATGCGTTTTGTTCCACAGTTTACCGATGGCCAGGAGTTTCCCCACCCGCTGGGCAAGGTTGTCTGCATCGGCCGTAATTATGCCGACCATGCGAAAGAGTTAGATAATCCGGTTCCCACAGAGCCGCTGCTGTTTATTAAACCAGCGACCAGCGTTGTGGATCTAACCAAACCGTTGGATCCGCCATTTTCACGCGGCGATGTGCATTATGAAGTTGAGCTTGCGTTGTTAGTGGGTGAAACCTTAACCCACGCCACCCTGGATGAAGCCGAGCGAGCGATTGCCGGTATCGGTTTGGCGATGGATTTAACGCTTCGTGATGTACAGATGAAGCTAAAAGAGAAGGGGCACCCCTGGGAAATTGCCAAAGCTTTTGATGGTGCTTGCCCACTTTCGTCATTTCTGCCGTTAAGCCGTGTGCCCAACTGGAACGCGCTGGCATTTACCCTTGAGATCAACGGTGAAGAGGTTCAGCACGGAGAAGGTTCCGATATGATCTTTGCTGTACCTACGCTGGTGGCAGAAATGAGCCGCCACTTTACCTTAGAGCCGGGCGATGTGATTTTGACAGGAACGCCAGCAGGTGTGGGTGCGTTAGTGCGTGGCTCATCGCTACGCTTAACCTTGACCGGTGGTTTGGAAGTCGAAACCAGCGTAGTCGAGTAGCGTAAAGAGCAGAGGGTGGCTGGACAGTGTTGGATGACAGCACTGGATAACGAAGAAACGCCACCCCGCAATCAGGGTGGCGTTTCTTGTTTAGAGCTACCAAAACATTCTCTTCAAGGCCAAGCGTTCAGCCTCGTTACTCAAGATAGGTATAGCCTTCCAGCCCTTCGCTTAAGCTTGCTGCAAAGCGTGCCTGCTCGTCGGCAGTAAAGCCGCTTGCCGCCAATTGGTCGGTGAGCTTTTGCTTGAGCACATTGGCATTGAAGTTGACGTAGGCAAGCACTTGGGCCACCGAGTCCCCTGCCAGCGGGTTCGATAGCGACCACTCGCCGTCCGCATTAAGCGCAGCGTCCACGGAGTCGGTGTCGCCGAACAGGTTGTGCAGATCGCCAAGAATTTCCTGATAGGCGCCCACCAGGAAGAAGCCTAACCAGCGCTCGTCGTCGGATGCCCACTCGGGCAGTGGCAGAGTACTCTCTACACCCTGGCCGTCGACGTAGCTGTCGATGCGGCCGTCGGAGTCGCAGGTGATGTCCTGAATCACCGCCCGCCGGGTGGGCGCTTGATCCAGCCCGCTAAGGGGCAGCACCGGGAAGATCTGCTCAATGCCCCAAACGTCAGGCACCGATTGGAACAGCGAGAAGTTGACGAAAAGCTTATCGGCTAGCTTCTCCGCTAACTCGTCCAAAATCTCACGGTGGGCACGGTTACGGGTATCCAGCTGGGTGCGCAGCCGCGCGCAGGCGGCCATATACACCCGCTCGCCTTCAGCGCGGGCGGTAATATCACTCAAGCCCATCACAAAACGTTCCTGCAGCTCGCTAACCGCTTGAATCAGATCGTGCCACGCTTCTACTAGCATGCGCGGCTCTTGGGCGGTGGCGAGTTGCTCAAACACACGCCACAGTAACTCAACTTGAGTATCCTCTTGGACGTGTCGTTCCGGCGGGGTGTGATCAATACGCTCTTCGCCAATCACGTTGGTGATCAGTACCGCGTGGTGGGCGGTCAGCGCGCGACCTGATTCGCTGATGAGATGAGGCTGCGGCAGGTTTGCCTCTTGGCACAGCTGGGCAAAGGCGCTGACCACGTTACGGGCGTATTCACGCATCGAGTAGTTGGCCGAACAGAAACTGCGCGAGCGAGTGCCTTCGTAGTCGATGCCCAGGCCGCCGCCTACGTCCACTGTGTCGATGGGCGCACCCAGTTGCATCAGGTTCTGGTAGAAGCGTGCGCACTCGCGCAGGCCGCGCTGAATATCGCGAATATTGGCGATCTGCGAGCCCAGGTGGAAGTGTACCAATTGCAGACTTTCCAGCGCGTCTTCACGGCGAAGGGTCTCTACCACCTCAAGAATCTGACTGGCGGTGAGACCAAACTTAGACTTCTCGCCGCCGGTATTCTGCCACTTGCCTTTACCCACCGAGGCAAGGCGGGCGCGCAGGCCAATACGCGGGGTAACGTCTAGTTCGCGAGCCTCTTCCAAAATCATCTGAAGCTCGGAGAGTTTTTCGACCACCAAATAGACCTTATGGCCGAGTTTTTCACCCAGCAGTGCCAAGCGCACATACTCGCGGTCTTTGTAGCCATTACAGACAATCAACGAAGAGCCGCCGTCGGAAAGCGCCAGCACTGCCAGCAGCTCCGGCTTGCTGCCCGCTTCCAGCCCCACGCGGCCGTTGCCGCGCTCGGCGGTGGCCAGAATTTCTTCAACGACACGACGTTGCTGGTTCACTTTAATCGGATAAACAGCGGTGTAGCCGCCCTGGTAGTCGCAGTCGCTCATGGCGGCATCAAAAGCGCCGCACAGCTGTTCAACCCGATCGTGGAGAATATCGCTAAAGCGCACCAGCACCGGTAGACGCAGCCCGGCACTCTGAAGTTGGCGAACCAGTCCGCTAAGCGGTAGCGCTGGGCCTTCCGCATCACTACCGAGGGGCCGAACCAGGGCTTGGCCCTGGTCATCCACGTCGAAGTAGCCGCTGCCCCATTGATCGATATTCCAGGTGCGCCGTGCGCGAAGGGCAGGGCTAGTCGTCGCCATCACACTCATGCAGAAACCTCGGGTAGCGGCAATGCACCGTGGGCAATGCGCGCAGTTAATATGGTTCGAAAACGTTCGGGGTCGTGGGGCGTCAAATCGTGGGCCGGTGGATCAACATAGACCACCAGCAGGCGTGACAGCCAGTAGCGCAGCGCGGTCATGCGCAGCATGGTCGGCCACAGTTCCCGCTCATCCGCCGTTAACGGTCGGCGCGCCTGGTAGGCGCTCAACAGCGCGCTATAGCGCTCGGCATTGAGCGTGCCATCGTCGTTAGAGGCCCAGTCATTGATCACAATCGCCAGATCAAACAGTAGATCGCCGGTGCAGCCATTATAAAAGTCGATAATCCCGCCAAGCTGGTCACCCTCGAACAGGGTGTTGTCGCGAAACAGATCACCGTGCAGGGCACCCTGGGGCAACTCATCGTGCTGGCTGAAGGCGCTTTCGAAATCGTCGACTTCGTCCTTCATCAGCGTTTGATCGGCGGGGCTTAGGTAGCTCAACACCTTGTGGTGCATCACGTGCAGCCAGTTGAGGTCCCGTGGATTCGGGCGGTGGCCGGGAAAGCGCTTCGATACCACGTGCAGGCGGCCCAAAGTGTCGCCAAGGGCGTGGCACTGGGCTAAATTGGGCGCTTGCGGATGGCGGCCAGGCAGGCGCGGAAATAGCAGCGCCGGTTTGCCCACTAGACTATGCAGCGCGATACCTTCGCGGTCGTGAATCGTGCCGGGCACCGGCAGGCGGTGTTCGTCTAAATAGTCCAACAGCTCAACAAAGAACGGCAGCTCTGCGTGCTCACCCTGTTCGAACAGGGTTAACACCAGCTCGCGGCGGTCAGTGGTCACAAAAAATGTTGAATTCTCGGTGCCGTTCGCGACGCCCTGAAGAGAAACAAAACTGCCCACATCAAATTTTTCTAAAAACGCGGCGACCTGTGCGTCGCTAAGCGGAGTAAATACAGCCATGAGAGTCTCGCCCAGGTTGCTAAGCCCATTATTGTAGCGGCTTGGTCGCTCAGTTGGCAGCGTTGTCGTGATAAGAGAGTCGAGTTTGGCTCTGCAGGCTGCCTGCGCAACGCGTATCATATGATTCACTCTTATTAGCAGTTATTTTTTTAAGCAATCTTATTTAACAATGGAACTTGGTTATGGCTCGCGCTCCGATCGTCCTCGTCGATGGCTCTTCCTATCTTTACCGTGCCTTTCATGCGCTGCCGCCGCTGACGACCTCCAATGGTCAGCCGACGGGCGCGGTGAAAGGCGTGTTGAACATGCTCAAGCGGCTGATCAAGGATTACCCTGAAAGCCCCATGGCCGTGGTGTTTGATGCGCCGGGCAAAACGTTCCGCGATGAGATGTACAGCGACTATAAAGCGCACCGCCCGCCGATGCCTGATGATCTGCGCAGCCAGATCGCGCCGCTGCACGCCTGCGTGAAGGCGCTGGGCCTCCCGCTGCTGTGTATTGAAGGCGTCGAGGCGGACGATGTGATTGGCACGCTGGCGCATCATGCTACCCAGGCGGGGCGCGACGCGGTGATCTCCACCGGCGATAAAGATATGGCGCAGCTGGTCAATGCTCATATCACGCTGGTCAACACCATGAAGGATGAAACCCTGGACGAGGCGGGCGTGGAAGAAAAATTCGGCCTGCCACCTGCGCTGATTATCGATTTTCTCGCTCTAATGGGCGACAAGGTCGATAACATTCCCGGCGTGCCCGGCGTGGGTGAAAAAACCGCCATTGGCCTGCTGCAAGGTATGGGCGGCGGGCTGGAGGCCATTTATGGCGATTTAGAGCGAGTAAAAACGCTCACTTTCCGCGGCGCGAAAACCCTGTCCAAGAAGCTTGAAGAGCACCGCGATCAGGCGTTTCTCTCCTATCAGTTGGCCACCATCAAAGTCGATTGCGATCTGCCGGTGGGCTTGGATGATTTGGATATCGCTCATCCAGATCGCGAAGCGCTTGTTACCTTGTACAAAGAGATGGAGTTCCGCCAGTGGCTGGGTGAGCTGCTGGAAGACAAAGACGAAGGCGTGGATAACGTTAAAGGTGGCGAGCCCGCGCCCACTAGTGCTGAGGAAGCAGTAAACGAGTCTGAGGAATCGAGTGCTTCTGGGCCAGTGTCTGTTCGTGAAGATCAGGTCATCCTCGAACAGGCAGACTTCGAGCGCTGGCTGGAGCGGCTGCACAGTGCCGAGCGCTTCTGCTTTGATTTGGAAACCACCAGCCTCAACTGTATGGATGCGGAAATAGTCGGCGTTGGCTTGGCGCTGGAGGCGGGGGAGGCGGCCTATATTCCGCTTGCTCATGACTATTTGGATGCACCACAGCAGCTTGACCGCAAAACGGTGCTGGCGGCGCTAAAGCCGCTGCTGGAAGACCCGAAAAAAACCAAGATTGGCCAAAACCTTAAATACGATATTTCGGTGCTGGCCAACTATGCGATTTCTGTGGCAGGCCCTTTTGCTGACACCATGCTGGCGTCCTATGTGCTCAATTCTACCGCCACGCGGCATGATATGGATTCGCTAGCGCTCAAGTATCTGGGCGAAAAAACCATTTCATTTGAAGAGATTGCCGGTAAGGGTGCGAAGCAACTTACGTTTAATCAGATTGCCCTGGAGCAAGCGGCGCCATACGCCTGCGAAGATGTTGATATCACCCTGCGGCTGCAGCAAACGCTTCGCCCCCAGGTCGAAAACGAAGGGCGCCTAGCGGAAGTGCTGGATCATATCGAGCTGCCACTGATCAAAGTGCTCTCGCGCATTGAGCGCAACGGGGTCGCGGTAGATGCCGAACTACTGCACAAACAGAGCCAGCAGCTAGAGCAGCGGATTGGTGAATTAGAGCGCGAGGCGTTTGAACTGGCCGGGCGCGAATTTAATCTCGGCTCACCCAAGCAGCTAGGGCAGATTCTGTTTGAAGAGCAGAAAATCCCGGTGCTCAAGAAAACCCCTAAAGGCGCACCCTCTACCGCCGAAGGCGTGCTGGAAGAGCTGGCGCTGGACTACCCGCTGCCCAAGGTGATTATGCAGCACCGGGGGCTGGCCAAGCTGAAGTCCACCTATACCGATAAACTGCCACGGCTGCTCAATAAAGCCACTGGCCGGGTACACACCAGCTACCACCAGGCGGTCACCGCCACCGGGCGGCTGTCGTCGTCGGACCCAAACTTACAGAACATCCCCATTCGTACCGAAGAGGGGCGCAAAATTCGTCAGGCATTTATTGCCCGCCCTGGCTACCGCATTGTCGCCGCCGACTATTCGCAGATCGAGCTGCGAATTATGGCGCATCTTTCCGAAGATAAAGGGCTGCTGGAAGCCTTTGCCGAAGGGCGTGATATCCACACCGCCACGGCGGCAGAAGTCTTCGGTACCTCCCTTGAGAAGGTTTCTGGCGACCAGCGTCGCAGTGCCAAAGCGATCAACTTCGGTTTGATTTACGGCATGAGTGCCTGGGGGCTGTCGCGTCAGCTGCACATTGATCGCAATCAGGCACAAACCTATATTGATCGCTACTTTGACCGTTACCCCGGCGTTGCCCGCTACATGGACCGTATTCGCACCCAAGCCGCAGAGGATGGCTTTGTCGAGACCGTCCTGGGTCGGCGTCTTTACTTACCGGAAATTCAGTCGCAAAACCGTAACCGCCGCCAAGGCGCTGAGCGCACCGCGATAAACGCGCCGATGCAGGGAACCGCCGCCGATATCATCAAGCAGGCGATGATTGATGTGGATGCGTGGCTAGCGGAAGGCGAGTTCGACGCGCTGATGGTGATGCAGGTGCACGATGAGCTGGTGTTTGAAGTCGCCGAGAAGCAGGTCGAAGCGTTTATCGAGCAGGTGCAAAAACGCATGCAGGGCGCGGCGGAGCTAAAAGTGCCGCTGATTGTCGAGGCAGAAAGTGGCGCCAACTGGGATGAAGCCCACTAACGCCCCAGGGTAATCATTGCCCTAAACGAAAAAACCCGCAGCCAGTGGCTGCGGGGTTGGGTTAAACGCGATGTTTAGGGCAGGGCTTAACGCCAGCCGACGCGATCAAAAATGCGGATTGCTTCAGGGTTGTTTTCACCCAGTACGCTGATGTTTACGTCATCCGTTTTGAAGTTGCCCCAGGATTCGAGTACCGGGTCTTTCTTGATGCCTTCAACTACCGGGAACTCGTTGTTACCAGAGGCAAAGATTTCCTGGGCAGTGTCTGAGGCGAGGTATTCAAGGAAGCGGATGGCGTTGTCGCGGTTAGGCGCACCTTCTACCACACCGGCACCGCCAACGTTAACGTGGGTACCGCGGTCATCCTGGTTGGGGAAAATAATACCCACTTTGCGGGCCGCTTCACGTTCGGCATCGTCGTCGGATTTTAGCAGGCGCACATAGTAGTAGTGGTTAGCCACTGCGATGTCACACTCGCCGCTGGCCGCGCCCAGAATCTGGTCGGTATCGCCACCTTCCGGATCCCGCGCCATATTATTGACCACGCCCTGGGCCCACTCTTCGGCTCCCTCTTTACCGTGGTGCTCGATCATCGCGGCGAGCAGCGACTGGTTGTAAATGTTGTTGGAAGAGCGAATGCACACCTTGCCTTCAAACTGCGGGTCGGCAAGGTCTTCGTAGCTGGTAATCTGGCTAGGGTCGAAGTTTTCGCGGTTGTAATAAATTGCCCGTGCGCGCTGGCTAAAGCCAAACCACAGGCCTTCAGGGTGGCGCATGGATTCGGGCAGGAGCTCGTTGAGAGCATCCGACTCAACGCTTTGGAAGATGCCTTCATCTTCTGCGCGCCATAGGCGGCCTGCATCGACGGTGAGCATGATGTCTGCGGGGCTGGCCACGCCTTCGCGCTGAATGCGCTCGATCAGCTGGTCGGAGTCACCTTCAAGGATGTTAACTTCGATGCCTGTCTCTTCGGTGAAAGCATCGTAGAGGCGTTCGTCAGAGTCATAGTGGCGCGCGGAGTAAAGGTTGAGCTCGTCTGCCGCGACCTGACCGGCAAACGTAGCACCCACCATCATCGCTGCCATCGGAGCAACAAAGCGTACGGTTTTCATCAAGCACATCCTTATTTGTTGAATGATAATACGTTACATTATTAACATTGTTATTGAAGCGTTTCGTATGCCTTGCGTCAAGAGTTATTGCCTACCCAAAAGGTGGTACGTGCATAACCGGCCAATAAAAAATAGAATGCAAACAACTTACAAATGTACTCAATCCGCGTTTAGGCTTTTAGAGGTGCGGTTTGCTCACCTGGGAAGTGCTATTCAGACACCACTAATCAGACAGTGCTAATTCATAGCGGTGATTTATGACAGCTTCGCTAAAGGTAACTGCAAGAAGGGCTGCTGAGGTAGCGCCTGGCTCATCGGCGTTAACCCTGCACAACGTACGCCATGCTTACGATGGCCATACGGTTGTAAAAGGTGTGGATTTAAGCGTTGCTCCAGGCGAGGTGGTTTGCCTTTTGGGCCCCTCTGGTTGTGGCAAAACAACGCTACTGCGTATCGCTGCGGGCCTTGAAGTGCTGCAAGAAGGCAGTGTGTCCTTAGACGATATCTATATTGCAGGACAGGGCCAGCGCCACGTGCCGCCGGAAAAACGCAATGTCGGGCTGGCGTTTCAAGACTCGGCACTTTTCCCCCACTTAACCGTTTTGGAAAATGTCACCTTTGGGCTTAAGCATTTAGCTTCTCGCGAGCGTCGGGAGCGGGCGGCCCAACTGCTTGAGCAGTTGGGTATGGCCGCGTATATCGATGTTTACCCGCACATGCTCTCAGGGGGGCAGCAGCAGCGGGTGGCCTTGGCGCGTGCGCTGGCGCCTTCGCCGCGCTTAATGCTTTTGGATGAACCGTTCTCAAGTCTGGATGCGCGTCTGCGCGATCGTATCCGCGACGATACGCTGCACGTGCTCAAAAAAGTCGGCGCGGCGACGCTGCTGGTGACCCATGATCCCGAAGAGGCCATGTTTATGGCGGATCGCATCGCACTGATGCGGGATGGGCGGATCGTGCAAACGGGTACGCCACGAGAGCTTTACTGCGCGCCTCAAGACCCCTTTGTCGTGACCTTTTTTGGTGACGTTAATGAGCTGCAGGGCAAAGTGCATAATGGCACGGTGAACACGCCAGTTGGGCGGGTGCCTGCCGGTGGGCTAGCGGAAGGCAGCGACGCTCAAGTGATGATTCGCCCAGAGGCGCTGCGAATAGTTGAGCGTGATCTGCCTGCAGATGAGCATCGCCATAGCCATGTGGTAATGGCGAAACTGCTGGGCCGCACCAGCCTTCTGCACCTATGTGCCCATGGTGAAAACGATCTTGAGGCCCACCTGCACGCCCGCGTACCTGGGGTGTTTTTACCCGCGGAGGGGCAGCCGGTGGATATTCACCTCGACCTTTCACAGGTATTTGTTTTCCCGCTTACGTCCTAGGGTTTGATCAGGACTAAGCGCCGGGACGCGAACGGCGCATGGCCATGCTAAGCAGAATGACCGGCAGGATGCCCACCACCACAATCGCCAGCGACGATGTGGAGGCCTCTGCCAGCCGTTCATCAGAGGCTAGGTTATGCGCCCTCACGGCCAGGGTGTCGAAGTTGAAGGGGCGCAGAATAATCGTCGCGGGCAGCTCCTTCATCACATCAACGAAGACTAAAATTCCCGCCGCTAACAGGCTGCTACGCATCATCGGTGTATGAATATGGCGCAGCGTCCCCCCCGCTGTTTGACCCAGGGTGCGCGAAGCGGCATCCATGCTTGGCGTCACTTTACCTAAGCTCGCCTCAACGGCATTGAATGAGACGGCTAGAAAGCGCACGACATAGGCGTATAGCAAGATAAACGCCGACCCACTGAAGACCAGGCCAATGATGTAGCCATAGTGATTATTCAGCCAGGTGTTGAGGGCGTTATCCAACCAGGCAAACGGAATCAGAATACCCACCGCGACCACTGAGCCAGGAATCGCGTAGCCCATGGAGGCGACCCGGGAAGCCACCCGCGCAAACGTCGTATCGTGCATGCGCACGCCGTAGCTCAGCACAACGGCCAAGCCCACGGCGATCAACGCGGCCACTGTTGCCAACCCCAGGCTGTTCCAGGCGTAGCCAATAAAGCGCGAGCCCCAGAGTGAATCGCCCCCCTGCAGCGCTAAATTGAGCAGAATGCCGCTGGGCAATAAAAAGCCCACCAGCACCGGGACCAAACAAGCCAGCGTCGCTGCCGCGGCTCGCCAGCCGTGCAGCGCGTACTCGGGCAACTGCTGGTAGCGATTGGTGGTATGGAAATAGCGACGCTTGCCCCGCGACCAGCGTTCCAGCAGCACTAACACAATCACGAAGGTGAGCAGGCACGCCGCTAACTGCGCCGCCGCCACCTGCTCGCCCATGCCAAACCAGGTGCGGTAGATACCGGTGGTAAAGGTATCAACGCCGAAGAACTGAACGGCGCCAAACTCGTTAAGCGTCTCCATTAATACCAGCGATACCCCGCCTACCAGCGCCGGGCGTGCAAGCGGTACGGCGACGCTGGCAAACAGTTTCCAGGGGCCACGGCCGAGGGTGCGCCCTACATCCAGCACGCAGACTGACTGTTCTAAAAACGATGCGCGGGCCAGTAGATAAACATAGGGGTAGAGCACCAGGGTAATCACCGTCGCGGCGCCACCCAGGGAGCGAATGTTGGGAAAGTAGTAGTCGCCATACCCCCAACCAAACGTCTCGCGCATCAGGCTTTGTAACGGCCCGGCAAACTGCAAAAAATCGGTATAGGCGTAGGCGATGACGTAGGTAGGTACCGCCAGCGGCAGCAGCAACGCCCACTCGAATAGCCGTTTGCCGGGAAATCGGCACATAACCACTAGCCAAGCCGTGCCGGTGCCGATGATGAGCGTGCCGAGTCCTACGGTCACGACAAGCCAGAAGGTGTTGTTCAAATAGCGACCAAGTACGGTGCTGGCCAAGTGTTGCCAAACACCATCGGTGGGCATCGCGATATGGGCAAATACCACCAGCACGGGCAGCGCAACCACGAACGCTACCGCGATCAGGGCAATCGACCAGGGGGTAGCGCGACGGCTAAGCGAAGAGGAGAAGGCGAATAGCCCGCGATAGCCGGATCTGAACAAGCGAACACTCCTTGCATTGACGGAAAGCAGTAGCGAAAAGCCGGAAAGTAGCGCAGCACACTTAATGCGAAATAGTGACGGGCGTGAATAGTAGCATTAGCGCTGTTCTACTGCAGCTTTGCAGCCTCGTCGTTCATACAAAAAAGCCCGCCGGAGCGGGCCATAATGGTTGGAGGATAAGCTTTGGATGCAAGGCCTAGTAACCCAGCAGCATGCTAGGTAAGCCGGTAATCAGCCAGGGGAAGAACGCCATCAGCGTACAGGCGAGTAGAATCAACGCCACAAAGGGTACTACTGCTTTGTAAAGATGGACGATTTCGACCCCGGGCGGTGCCACGCCTTTCAAGTAGAACAGCGCATAGCCAAAGGGCGGGGTCAGGAACGATGTCTGCAGTACCACCGCCACCATCACCACGAACCACAGCATATCCACGCCCATGGTTTCGACGATGGGCAGCATGATGGGGAAGCTCAGCAGAACAATGCCGGTCCAATCCAGGAACATGCCCAGAATAAATACCAGGAACAGCATCAGGATTAGCGCCCCAATGGTGCCGCCGGGCATGGCCAGCACCAGCTCGCTGATCACGGTCATACCGCCACCGCGTGAGAATACGCCGGTGAACGCAGTAGCCCCCACCAATACGAGCATGACCATGGTGGTGGTTTTACCCGCTTCTATCATCGTCCAGAAGCAGGTACTGATTTTGCGATCACCAAAAATCATAAACAGAATAAAGGCGATAAATACGCCGATGGCCGAGGCTTCGGTAGCCGTGGCGACACCGGTAAATAGTGCACCCAGTACGCCCAAAATCAATGACATAGGTGGAAGCACGTACTTTGCCAGCATGATAAGCAGTTGTTTAGTACTGACTTCGGCGCGCTCTTCAGCAGGCACTTTAGGGCCGTAGCTGGGTTTAATGTAGCAGATGATCAGTACGTAGAGCGCATACATGACACCAAGCAGCAGGCCAGGAATCAGCGCGCCCGCAAACAGTGCGCCTACGGAAACCGGCGAGTAGCTGGCCATGAGGATTAGCATGATGCTGGGCGGAATCAAGATGCCCAAACACCCGCTCGCCATAATAACCCCGGCGCTAAGCTCTTTGTTGTAGCCGTACTTGAGCATCGGTACCAGGGCAATCATGCCCATGACCGCAATCGAGGCGCCCACAATGCCGGTGGTGGCCGCTAGCAGCACCGAAACGATGACCACGGTAAGTGCCAAGCCGCCGCGCAGGTTCGCCAGCAACAGCCGCATGGCATCAAACATCTTCTCGGTAACACCGGAGTCGTTTAAGAACCGTGCCATCAAAATGAACAGCGGTATCGCCACCAGGACATAGTTGTCCATGGCATTACCGAAAATATTGTTGATCAGGGTGCCGAGGATGCGCTCGCCGGGGCCAAGAAAGGCACCGATAACCGCTACGCCGCCGAGCACAAACGCCAGTGGGTGACCCATAAACAGCCCCACCATCAGGCCGCCAAACATCACCAGCGTGAGCATTTCAGGACTTAGATTCATGCTGATCTCTCCTCGCGAAGCTGCATGATGGCACGCAGCACAATGGCAACTGCCTGCAGCAGAATCAGTATGGAGGCGACCACAATCACCCCTTTAATCGGATAGACCGGGATTGAGACCATGCCGTACGTGGTTTCACCGCGGCTCCACGCGCGTTCAAAGAAACTCCAGCCCAGGGTGATCAGCATCCAGATAAAGGGGACAAAGAAAATTAGGTAGCCGAGCACTTCAAGCGCGGCTTGCTTCCTGCGCGATAGCAAGCGCTTTAGCACGTCAACTTCCACGTGGGCGTGGTGCTTGAGCCCATAGGCCGCCATCAGCATGAAGTGGGCGCCAAACAGCATCTTGGTCACATCAAAGGCCCAGTCACTAGGGCGCCCAAACAGAAAGCGTGACGCAATGTCGTAAAGAACAATCAGGGTGATGATGGCAATCAATGGGGCGATGATTCGCCCTAAGGTTTCATTGATGGCATCGATCGCCTTGGCAATCGCATTCATGGAAGGTCTCCGCGGTCAGCACAAAAAAACCGCCCCGGTAAAAACCGAGGCGGCACAGAAGCGCCTTACAGGCAGGCTTCGATCTCTTCCAGTGAGGGCAGGTTATCCATCACGCGGCTCATGTTGTAAGGTGCGGAAACATCGCGCCAAGTCGCGTAGTGCTCAAGGTAGGCAATCATTGATTGGTAGACCTTGGCGTGGTCGGGGTCTTCGCAAGCACCGCGTAGAATCACGTCGTTGGTAACTTCCTGAATGCGCGCCAAGTCCTCTTCAGAGAATTGGTTGATCGTGACACCTGCGTCAATGAACTTCTGCGTGGCTTCGGTGGACTGGCGTTCAGACCAAGCTAACGACCATGCCATGGTGGCGTCCGCCGCGATGCGCAGGGTCTCTTGGGTCTCTTCTGAGAGGGCGTCCCAGGCATCTTTATTGATCATGACCCCGAATACGCTGGCCGACTGGTGCCAGCCGGGCGTTGCCCAGTAGTCGGCCACTTCGGCAAAACCGGCATTAAAGTCGACCCCAGGGGTAGAGAACTCACCTGCATCGATAACGCCGCGCTCAATGGCTTGGTAGACTTCACCGCCCGCCAGGGTGACCTGGGAGCCGCCCAGCTCTTCAAGCACGCGGCCCTGGTCGCGACCCGAAAGACGCAGACGCTTGCCTTCTAGGTCGGCAATGCTCTCAATCGGGGTACGGCCCATAAAGCCCGACTCATTGTTGGTAATGCCGTAGGGGAGATAGACCATGTTGAACTGGCCATAGATCTCTTCGTACAGCTCGCGGCCGCCCCACTGCTGAATCCAGTTGAGGTAGTCAACGCCATTAAACAGACTTGTGGTGGTCGCCAATGGCGAGAAGGCGGGGTTCAAGCCTGCCCAATAGCCCGGCCAGTCGCCTGCGGCTTCAATGCTGCCCGTTTCAGTGGCGTCAAATACTTCAGTACCGGGCATGAGCGTGCCGCCTGCGCGGAAATTGATTTGTAGCTCTTCGCCCGCCAGTTTATTGACCAGTTCCACCCAGTGCTGGTCAATCTTGATTAGATCAAGGTTTTCCGGCCAGGTAGTGGTCATTGTCCACTCTTCTTGTGCTTGTGCGGTGGTCGTTAAGGTAGCGAAGGCAATACCGGCAGCCAGGCCGGTGAGGGCGAATTTGGTCATTTTTTTCATGATGTATTTCCTGGTTTGGCGTGTGGCGTTATTAGTGTTGGTTACCTGAAGTCAGGAAAGTGCAGCGCTGTTAGGTTACGTTTACGTAAACAAGGATATCAACGCTTCAGAGCTAAATTAGCACATCAACCCCGCTGCGGTGCAATATCAGTAATGTAAGAGTTTTCAGTCAGGGTTTTTTATAAGAAATCTTTTTAAATTCATTTAAAACAGATATTTATAGTTTTATTTAGGCATCAAGATAAGTGGCTAAGGAGATTGGAAACGTTGAAAGGAGTTAAATTGTTCAACCAAAGTTGTAAGCAGAAAGCTCTCCATAAGGCGCTCAGCAGCACACTTACACGCTTAAAAGGGTAACGTGATGGGAATCAGTCGCGTTGGAGTAGGAAATCATTTGCTAAATACCCATGTGCTAGAGAATAAACAGCAAACGCGGAGGGTGGCAGCGTTAGTCCATCATGCACAGCGTTTAGCCCGCCGCCGTTGGCGCCAGCTAGTATGGCTAAGCGGCGATGCCCAGCATTGCCAAACCCTCGCGCAGGCTTTATGGCAAGCCCACCCTTGGCAGGCACCGCTGTGGGTGGGAGAGGAGTATCTCTCGCCACGCAAAGCGCGCACACGTCTGGGCGCAGAACACCAGCTGGTAGTGCTCGATACCCACGGTACTGGGTTTGATCCCGAAGCGTTCGGGGCGCTGGCGGGAACGATCACCGCCGGTGGCTTACTGGTTCTGCTCACCCCACAGCCGTGGGGAGAGACGCCGGATCCCGATTACGCTCGTTGTGCTGACCACCCCTGGCACTGGTCAGATCTGAACTGCCACTTTTTGGCGCGCTTAGCGCGTCAGTTGCATGTGTCACCTGACGTAGTGCGCTGGCGCACTGACCAGACGCTGCATTTGCCTCGCCTGCCTTTGCGTAAGGTAGACGATACCGGGAGTGGGGACAGCGACTGCCTGACCTCAGATCAAGCCTACGCGGTGAAACAACTGGTTGGCTTAAAGCGACGTCGCCCGCTGGTAATAACCGCCGATCGAGGGCGCGGCAAAAGCGCCGCGCTGGGTATTGCCTGCGCACGGCTGCTAGCGAACAAAGCTCAGCGGGTAGTGCTCACCGCGCCGCGGCTGAGTGCGGTGGAGAGCGTGTTCGAGCGGGTAGCGGCACTATGCCCGGAGGGCCGACGGGTCGCCCCTGGCCAGTTTGTACTGGCCCAGGGCAGCGAGCTGGTTTTTTTGCCCCCGGATTGCTTAACCGAACAGATCAATACTGGGCAGCAGGGCGGTGATGGCAGCTATTTAATGGTCGATGAGGCGGCGGCGATCCCCGCTGCGCTGCTGGGCCAGTGGCTCGCCGCCTTTCCGCGTATTGCTTTCGCCACCACGGTGCACGGCTATGAGGGGTCCGGCAGAGGGTTTGCGCTACGCTTTCGAGCGACCCTTGATCGGATCACGCCCCAGTGGAAAGCGCTAACGCTTAACGCGCCCATCCGCTGGCGTAGTGGCGACCCCTTGGAAGCTATGACCAATCAGCTGTTGTTGTTAAAAGCACCGCTACCAATTGCCCAGCCGCATGGCAGCGCAGTGGCAACCAAGGTGCTTGATCGTGCCTGGCTTGCCCAGCAAGAGGCTGTGTTGGAGAAGCTGTTTGGCCTGCTGGTGCAATCTCACTACCGCACTTCTCCTAGCGATTTGCGCCAACTGCTTGACGGCCCCGGTACCCAGCTCCGCATGATTGAGCAGGCGGGCGAGCCTCAAGCGGTGTTGATCACCCGTGAAGAGGGCGGCTTTGAGACCACTCTTGCCGACCAGGTTGCCCGCGGTGAGCGTCGCCCCCAGGGGCATCTGTTGGCGCAGTCGCTGGCGACCCACGCTGGTAGCCGCGCGGCACTGACCGCCCGCTGGCGGAGGGTGGTGCGTATCGCGACTCACCCCGAGCGGCGTCGCCAAGGATTGGCGCAAACGCTACTGCAAGAGGATATGGTTGCCGCCAAGCAGCAGGGGGCTGTGCTCTATGGCGCGACCTTCGGCGCCGAGGCGTCACTGCTCTGCTTTTGGCTGGCGCTGGGTTTTACGCCGGTACGTTTAGGGATTACCCGAGAGACATCCACCGGTGAGTTCGCTGTTATGGTGGCCAAAGCGCTGAATTCAGAAGGCGAGGCGGTGCTTGCTGAACTCAGTGAGCGCTTCCAGGCAGCACTCCCTGGCCTGCTAGCCTTTGAGCTGAAGGCGCTGCCCGCCGCGGTGCTCGTACTGCTGCTCGGTCAAATGCCGAGTATTACGCTAAGCGTCCGCGAAGGGCAGGATATCGAGGATGTGGCGACCGCCCATCGCGACCCCGCTCTTGCCCGCCCGGCTCTGCAAGCTTTGGCCCGCGTAGCCAGCCACCACACTTTATCTGGGCTGCAACAGCAGGCGCATCAACAGTTATCTGCCTGGGCATTTCAAAATATTGCCCTGGCGAATGCCCACAATGAAGCCATGAAAACCCTACGCCTCGCTGTCAATAGCCTCATTGAGGTAAAGTAGATCGGTTACCGATAACGAAGAGTCTTTAATGAACGCACATCTTGACGCGCTGGAACCCGCCTTGGTTTGGCGCCACTTTCGAACGCTGTGTAATACGCCGCGCCCCTCTGGGCATGAGGCGGCCCTCGTCGCTATCCTCGAAAGCTGGGCCGATGCCCAGGGGCTCGCCCATGACCGCGATACCTTCGGTAATTTACGCCTTCGTAAACCGGCTTCTCCCGGCTGCGAACAGGCCCCGGGCGTAGTGCTCCAGGGCCATCTGGATATGGTGGCCCAAGCCAACAGCGATCATGCGCATGACTTTACCAAGGACCCGATCGCTACCTATGTGGCCGACGGTTGGCTGCACGCCGATGGCACTACTTTAGGCGCTGACAACGGCTTGGGCGTGGCGGCGATTCTCGCCTTGCTAGAAGATACTGACCTGCGCCACGGGCCGCTGGAAGCGCTGTTTACCCTGGAGGAGGAGACCTCCATGGGCGGCGCGCTAAACCTTGCTGAGAACTGGCTCGAGGGCTCACTGCTACTCAACCTGGACAGCGAAGATCGCGGACAGGTCTATATTGGCTGCGCGGGCGGGGCCGACGTTGAGGTTGATGCCCAGCTGCCCAGCGCTGCCGCTGGCGACCATGAGCGGGTGATCGAAATTGCTTTGACTGGCCTGAAGGGTGGGCACTCCGGTATGGATATCCATAAACCGCTGGGTAACGCCAACCGGTTGTTGGTCAGAGTACTGCGTTCTCTTGAGGCGTTTGATGCGCGTTTGATTAGCTACCAGGGCGGCACTTTGCGCAATGCGATTCCCAGGGAAGCCTTTGCCCAAGTGGCGCTACCCGCCGACGAAGTAGATGCTGCCATGGTGGCTATCGCCGGTCTGGAAACGATTCTGTTAAGAGAATTAGGCAGTGGTGATAGCGGCCTTCGCATCAGCGCCAAACGTCTGACTGAGGTGCCCGACGCGGAGCCACTAACCCTAGACGCCAGTGTAATGCTGCTGGCAGCGCTTCATGCGGCCCCTTGCGGCGTCGAGCGGATGAGCGCCGATGTGCCTGGCGTGGTGGAAACTTCCAATAACCTGGGCGTGCTAAGTCTGGAGAATGGGCGGCTGCACCTCTGCGCGCTGGTACGCTCACTGCACGATAGTGCGGTGGTCGCTATGGCGGATCGCTTTAAAGCGCTGTTTGGCTTGATTGGCGCGCGGGTGAAAGTGGAGAACAGCTACCCAGGCTGGGCGCCCAATCCGAACGGCGAGCTTCTGGCGAGCTTTAAAGTCCGCCATGCGGCGCTGCTGGGCCGCGAGCCGGAGGTGAAGGTGATTCATGCGGGGCTCGAGTGCGGCATTTTAGGCAGCAAGTACCCGCACTTAGATATGATCTCCTTTGGTCCGCTGATTCGCGGCGCTCACTCGCCGGATGAGCGGGTGGAGCTTGCCTCGGTTGAGGAGTTTTGGGTGATGCTGCGGGCGCTGATCGAAGATCTTGCCGACCAGCGCTAGCCGTTGAACCCTAGCTGGCGCGCATAAAAAACGGCACCTATACGGTGCCGCTTTTACATCAAAAGATGCCGCTTACTTGCTTAAATAGGCGTTGAGCATCCAGATGGTTTTTTCCTGCTCGCGAATGTAGTCACCGGCTTGCGCGGCGGTGCCTTCATCGTCGGCGTCAGAAGCGAGTGCCAGCAGTTCACGCTGGAGTTCAATGATCGTTTGGTACCCTTTAAGCACGCCTTTAACGCAGGTGGTGCCGTCGTGAACGTCTTTATCTTCCTGAATGCGTGACAGCGTTACGTAGTCGCTGTAGGCGTGAACCGGCTTATGACCCAGAGTCAGGATGCGCTCGGCAACCTCGTCCACTTTGGTCAGCAGGTCGGTGTAGAACTCTTCAAACTTGGCGTGCAGCTCAAAAAAGTCGCTACCGCGAACATTCCAGTGGTAGCCGCGCACGTTCATGTAGAAAATTTGGTAATTGGCCAGCAGGTGGTTGAGCTTTTCGGCGAGTTGACTAGCGCTACCTTCGTGTAGGCCAATGCTATTGGTGTCAGTCATATCCTGCTTCCTCTTTATGCCGCAGTGTTTATGCCACAGTATGCGGCGGTTGATGCGTGTTTCCAGAATAGGGTGTCTTTGGGGCGGTGCAAAACAAGTTTTTTGCATCGCTGCCATAGCGCTTCGACATAAAATGCCTGTCGTTACCCTTTGACTGTTGCCCATTGACTATCGTTTAAATGCTGGCGCTTAGTGCCCTTTTCAAGGCCCGTCAGCAAAACGCTGCTTAACCTGCCTCTGCTGCTGCCCATAGCCGAAGCAGGTTTTCACAGCGTGCTTCCAGCAGTTCAGCGGTGCGCGGTAGCGCGTCGGTTAGGGTCATGGGGCCATCGGCTAATGCAAACGCCGCCGTGACGCCTTCGTCAAAACAGGCTTGCCAGCCATCGCCTAGGCTGCCTGCCAGCACGAGGACGGGTTTGTTAAGGCGTTTGGCAGCACGGGAAACGCCGATAGGCGTTTTACCCGCCAGGCTCTGCCCATCCAAACGGCCTTCGCCGGTAATTACTACATCCGCGTTGGCCAAGAGTTTCGCCATATCGGCCTGCTGCATAATCATCTCAATGCCGGGTTTCAGGGTGGCCTTTAAAAAAGCCTTAGCTGCAAACCCCATGCCGCCTGCCGCCCCTGCACCCGGCAGCGTTCGGTAATCATCGCCTAATGCATGAGCGCTGATATCGGCGAAATGGCCAAGCGCACGATCCAATTGCTCGACTTCCTCAGGTGATGCACCTTTTTGCGGGCCAAATACCGCGCTGGCGCCGCGTTCGCCGAGCAAGGGGTTGTCCACATCAACGGCGGCTTCGAGGGTGAGCTTGGCTAACCGTGGGTCTAGCCCATCGAGTTCTAAACTAGCCAGTTGGCTCAGCGCTGCGCCGCCAGGGGGCAGCGATTCGCCATTTTGATCCAAAAAGCGCGCGCCCAGGGCCTGCAGCATGCCAGCACCGCCGTCATTGGTAGCGCTGCCGCCCAGCAGCAACAGCGCTTTTTCAGCGCCTTGATCCAGCGCCGCTAGCAGTAGTTCACCCACCCCAAAGGTAGAGGTGCGCAGCGCATTGCGTTCATCGGCCTCAAGGTGCTGTAATCCGCTGGCTTCTGCCAGCTCAATAAACGCGGTACGCTGGTCGCTCAACCAGCCCCAGGCTGCTTGGCGGGGGCGACCCAGGGCATCTTGAACATTTAGCTGGCGTCGTTCGGCGCCGGTGGCGGCGATGAGTGCGTCTAAACTGCCTTCGCCACCGTCAGCTAAAGGGCATACCTGAACGTGTGCCTGGGGTGCGGGGCGCCGCACTCCCCGCGCCATGGCGGCCGCGGCGTCTTGGGCGCTCAGCGCATCTTTGAAACTGTCGGGGCAAAGCAGAACATTCATTAGCACGATCTCCGCAAAACAGTGTCTTCACTACAGTGTCTTTACTACAGTGACAGTTAAGTATGACCACCTTTGGCGAGCTTAGCGCGCTAGCCTGCGCCAAACCAGCGGCCTCGCCCGTTAGAGGATCTAACATGAAGTCGATACCCATAAGCTTGACCTGCCTGCTAGCGCTTGCTGGCTGCCAAGTGACCCCAGATCGCTTGCCACAAGCCGAACCAGCGCCTTCTGCCGCGTGCTATTTTCCTTCAGCGGATGATCGAGCGCTTGAAACCAGCGTAGATATCCTGACCGAATGGGGTTTTACCCTTACCTCTACCGATACCACTTTGGGTTTAATTAGCGCCAGTCGTGAACGTGAGCTGCACGGCTACTATGACCCTTACGATAACTATGGGCGAGGAATGCGTATGTTTGGTGGTTTGGGCATTGGGAGTGGTTCGAGCATAGGCTTTGGTGGCGGGGTAGGCTTTGGTGGCGGAATAGGTCAGCAGCCGGTGGAGGTGGAGCGTGTCTCGTTGTTCATCAACGACGCGCATATACGTATTTCCCGTGATATTCGTCGCTTTGATCATGTGGGCGATTTACGTGAATCGTACAGTGCCAGCAATGACGATTTCTGTCGGCGCTTTCAAGCCACTTTCGAGCAGAGCTTGCCCGCCGATGGGAGGTCACTATGAACCTGCGACACTGGCTATTGATGACGCTGCTGGGCGGATTGGTCGGCTGTGCCACCACCACCCCTTTGGAACCCCGCGAACTGGTTTACGCAACGCCATACGATGAGACGTTTCGTGAAGCGGTAGATTTAATGGTTGAGCAGGGCTATGTGGTGCGCCATGCGGATCTGTCGTTGGGTCGGGCGGAAGCATCGCTTGCCCGCTGGCCGGGGTATCGGCTGCAATTGGAGGTAAATGAAGAGGTTAGCGGTAGCCGCGTTAGCGTGTCGGCCTTGAGGGGGAATCAACCGCTGCCGCCCTATTTGCTCGACCCTTGGCTTGTCGCCTTGCAGAATAAGCTAGGTGTCGCACCATGAAGTGGGCGGGTACCGCAGTCGCTTTTTTCGTGGGCATGAGTAGCTTTGTGGCCAGCCCCGATGCCCGAGCCCACCCCCACGGCTGGATCGACCTGAGTGTGCGGGTCATCACCGACGATCAGGGCGTGGTGAGCGGCCTACATCAAACCTGGCGGATGGATCCTTTTTACAGCCTAGTCGTTTTTGAAGAGCTGCAGCAGGTGCAAAACGCCAGTCTTGAAGAAGGGCTGGATCAGCTAGGCAAAGAGATTCGCGATAATCTTGCCGCGGAGCACTACTTAACCGAAGTGAGTATTAACGGTGAGCGCCAGGCATTGGGCGAGGTAAGCGAATATACCGCCATGGAGCGCGATGGGCGGCTTATCTTTATGTTTATCCTGCCGCTGGAAACGCCACAGTCGCTGACAGATGCCATGCTTAGCTACCAAGTGTTTGATCCCACCTACTACATCGAAGTTGTGCATGAAGAGGAGAATGGCCAACCCCAGGATGAGGCGCTGATACTTCACGGTGAGCCTAGCTGTGAGCTGTCTGTTCTTCCCGCTGACCCCGATCCAGAGCTGGTGATGCAAGCGGCGCTGCTCGATAAAGATGAGAGTGGTGAGCCAGGCTTGGGGCGCTATTTTGCCGAGACCGGCCAAGTTGATTGTCGCTAGGCGCTGTTCGAAAACAGGCAGTGCCGTGTTATTTTATGGCCATGTTACTTTATAACGATTTTCGCAATGGAGCGGTTAGATGTCCTTAACACGGCCCTTTAGACATCAGTTAGGTTTAATGCTGGGTCTGTTGCTAGTCGCAGCAGTGCTCATCATCGTTTGGCAAGGCGGGTTTCAGAGCGTGAGCTATCAGCTACTTGGTTGGCAGCGTGATTTGCACCGTTCGCTAACGCTGGCGATTACCGAACTGTCACGTACTCCCACCATGGCGACCTGGGTGAGCCTGTTAGGCATTAGCTTCGCCTATGGCGTCTTTCATGCCGCAGGACCGGGGCACGGTAAAGCCGTCTTGGCGACCTACTTAGCCACTCACGGTGGTGCGGTAAAGCGCGCCTTGGGGCTCTCTTTTGCCGCCTCCTTACTGCAAGGCGTGACCGCCATTGCGCTGGTCATCGTGCTGGTTTACGGCCTGGGCTGGATAACCCGGCAGGCCATGGGCAGCGTTGCCTGGGTAGAGCAGGCTAGCTTTCTGCTGGTGGCGGCGTTAGGTGCGTGGCTATGCTGGCGAGCCGTCAAGCAACTGCGGCGAGCCTATCAGCCAGAGCGAGCGGCCCATTCGCACAGCCCTGGCCATGAACATAATCGAAACCACGGGCACAGCCATGACCACAGCCACTGTTGCGGCGGTGCTCATCATATTGAACCGCAGCAAGCGCTGGATTGGCGGACGGCGATGATGACGGTCGGTGCCATTGGTATGCGCCCCTGCAGCGGGGCAGTGTTGATGCTAGGGGCGGCCAGCTTGCTGGGTCAGTTCGAGGTGGGCGTGGCATCGGTAGTGGCCATGTCGATCGGTACTGGGATAACCGTATCAGCGCTCGCCCTGGCGAGCATTGTTGCCCGTGGCTGGGCGCAGCGGCGCTTATCCAAGCAACAGCACAGCCAGCGCAGCGTACAAAGAGCCACCGGCTGGGTAGCCTTGGCCGGCGGTGCGCTGATCGTGGTGCTAGGGGTTTCTCTTAGCGTGGCGGGTGTCGCACAGCCTGCCAGTGGCCCGATTCTCAATGAGCCGCCTGCTCGGCAAGGCCACCCATTAACGGGGTAGAAGTAGTCTACACATCAAGCCCATCGATAATTGCCAGCAGTTGGTCCCGTAACTGCGCCTGTCCATCGAGATCGTAAGGTTCGGGGCTACCATTGCCCCATACCGGTGCTGGCCACGTCGCATCGCTGTGCCGTCTAAGCACAATATGCACATGCAGTTGGCTAACCACATTGCCTAGCGAGGCAATATTGACTTTGTCCCCCTTAAGCGCTGTTTTCATTGCTTCACCTATCAGAGTAGCTTCACGCCAAAGCTGCTGCTGGTCGTCGCCAGAAAGCTCAAACACTTCGCTGATAGCGGCCTGGCGCGGTACTAAAATCACCCAGGGGTAGCGCGCGTCATTCATCAGCAGCGCACGGCTTAGCGGGAGGTCTGCGACGGGTAAGGTATCCGCGGCAAGGCGTTCATCTAGCTCGAAATTGATCAAAAGATAGGCTCCAGGCAGCGCTTTAAATGATTGTTAGCATAGCAGCCGCGAAGTAAATTAGTGAAAGCGAGCACGATTGCTCAAACGCTGTTACCCTGAAAAAACTCCCAAGTGGCAAATTAAGTTGCCAATGGAGTTTCCCAATGTTGAATGACTCGTTAAGGAGAACGGAAAATGAAAAAATTATTGGCCATGAGCTTTATGCTGCTGATGACGGCGGGTGTTCTAACTGGTTGCAATACCATCTCTGGCGCTGGCCAGGATGTGCAAGAGGGCGGTAGAGCCGTCCAAGATGCAGCTGAATAATTAAGTAAAACTGTATTTTAAAGTAAGTGGTATTCCACGGGCTAAGCTAACGCCTGGCCCGTTGGGTTTTATAGTCGGTTTTTATAACCTTTTTTGGAGATTCAAGGATAAAGCCTCGTATTCCTTTGGTTAAGTTTGCCGCTATTAGCGCCTGTGCGCTGCTGCTAACGGCCTGTGCTAGCTCCCAAATGCCGATTTCTTCCGCTAACGACGATGTGGATGCCGCGCCACCGCCGCCAACGGTAGCAACGAACGGCTCCAGTGAAGAGCAGGCTGCTAGCTGTGATCTAGACGCTATCCAATCCGCAATCGGTGAGCCCTTCGATGAGGCTAACGTTTCGCAGATACAAAGCGATAGCGGTGCTCGACAGGTGCGCGTGCTGCGCCCAGGCGATATGGCTACCATGGATCACCGCCCGGATCGTTTGAATATTCATCTCGATGATCAAGATCGCATTGAAGCGCTGCGCTGCGGCTAACGTATTGTCATCCTAAAATCAGCACGACGCAGGCGGCGGTCAGCACCCCCATGGTGATGTTGAACGCCCGCCACGCGGCATCTGTTTTGATCCACTGCCCAATCGCACTACCAAAGGCGGCCCATAGCGCAATACAGGGCAGCGCCACCATCTCTGCAAAGCCTGCAAGTAACAGGGCATTAAATACCGGTTGGCCGCTTTCGGGTAGAAACCCCGCCATCAACGCTAGCCCCATTACCCATGCTTTAGGATTGGCGAACTGAAACGCTGCTGCCTGCCAAAACGTAAAGGGTACGCTGTGAGCCTGCGCCTTAAGATTGGGTGGCGGGGCGCTGGCAATTTTCCATGCCAAATAGAGCAAATACGCGCTGCCTACCCAGCGTAGTGCGGTTTGAATCGCCGGGTAGCGCTCAAACAGCACGCCCAAGCCCAGCGCTATGCCCGCAAATAGCAGAAAGCAGCCGCCTAAAATCCCCCACATATGCGGCAACGTGCGTTTAAAGCCGAAGTTAGCACCAGAGGCGGTCAGCATAACGTTGTTCGGCCCTGGGGTAAGCGTCATCGACATCATATAGAGCGCGGCCGGGCCGAGGATTAACCATTCGCTGTTCATTTTATTGTATCCATACAATTATGGGGTGAAAGATTGTTTTAGTGGCGCTTTTGCTAGCATAATGGGGATTAAATTGACGTCAAAGGTTTTATTGTCACCATGACAATGTGGGTGCCTTCGCTAGCTGAGTTCTCTGGTTCACGCTATCGCGCTATTGCCAGCGCCATTGAAGCCGCTATCCAGGCAGGGACGCTACTGCCCGGGGAGCGATTGCCGCCCCAGCGCCGTTTAGCGGATGCGCTAGGAGTGACCATCGGCACGGTGACCCGAGGTTACGCTGAGGCTGAACGCAATGGCTGGGTGTCGGCAAGGGTGGGTAGCGGCACCTATGTAAAGAGTCAAACCCAAGACAGCGCTTTTAGCCTGACGTTTCCCGCTGACGAAACGGCCGGTGTGATCGATTTAAGCCTTAGCCTGCCGCCGCCCCACCCGTTGCGGCAGACGCTGTTGAGCGAAGCGCTGCTCGCCTTAAGCCAGTCCGGGGCAGCATTAGCACGCGGTGTCACCTACCAGCAGGCCCAGGGGCGTCGTGAGCATCGTGAAGTACTCGCTCGCTGGTTAAATACCTTAGGCATGCCGTTGATAGCCGACGAGCTGCTTATCACCCAGGGAGGGCAGCACGGCATTAGTCTGGCGCTTAGCACCTTGCTACGGCCAGGCGAGCTACTGGCCGCCGATGCCTTGACCTATCCCGGAGCTATCAGCGCAGCGCAGCAGGGCCATCTAAAGTTGGTGGGGATTGGCCAAGACAGTGACGGAATGCGCATGGATCTGCTTGAGGCGCAGTGTGCCCGGCAGCCACCTAGAGCGATTTATCTAACGCCGGAACAGAACAACCCCAACGGCGCGTGTTTAAGCGAAACGCGTCGCGAACGGCTGGTGGCCTTAGCGAGGCGCTACGATATATGGCTGATTGAAGATGGCGTTCAGTATCTGCCCGCTGAGCAGCGTGGCACACCTCTTTACAAGCTGGCGCCGGAACGCACGCTGTTTGTATTTAGTACCGCTAAAGTGTTGGCGGGAGGGCTGCGAATCGGCGTACTGCGTGCGCCCAAGGGCTTGCACGAGCGGTTAGCGACAGGCTTGCGGGCCCAGAGTTGGATGGTCCCGCCGCTAATGGTCGATGTAGTCTGCCACTGGATTAACCAGGCCGCGGCTGAACAGTTACTTAGCTGGCAAACCCAAGAGCTCGCGGAGCGCCAACAGTTGGCCGCCGAATGGCTAAAAGATTTTTCCCTAAGCGGTCGACCACACAGCAGCAATGTTTGGCTTGCGCTGCCAGATGGGAGCCGGGCCGAAGAGCTGTGTGATCGGCTACTTCAACGAGGCGTTAAGGTAAGCAGCGCGGAGCCCTTTTGTGTCGGGAGCACGCCAGCGCCCCAGGCAATTCGGCTATGTATAGGGGCCGCGGCGGATCGCAGCGAACTGATTCAGGCATTGAGTATCGTCGCCGCCTGTTTAACCGAGCGCCCGTTAGCCCCTATCACGTTGTGATTTACTCGTAGCGGTCTTTCCAGCCCTGGTGGCGCACTTGGTCTTTAAGCATTTCGAGAACGTCGTACAGCACCTGTTCGGTGACTCGGTTGCTGCCTTCGTCAACCGTCAGCCAGGTGTCGAAGCCACTGTCGGCGGTGCGCTCCACTAACTGCCTAAACTCATCCGAATGAATGCCTAGCAGCAGCTCATCGACTAGCCGCTGGGCAACACCGCTGAGCGATGCTTCCATCGCGCTGGTGGCCTGCTGCCCCATGGGCAGACGGTTAAGGCGCTGAATCTCGGGGCTTTCTCGTAGTGTACGGCTAACTAAATCGCTGATCGCCACCATAATGGATTGGCGATTGTGCTGATAAGCTTTGCCGATAGTGCTTTCCAGCCTTTGAGCAATCTCACTGATCAGCTGAGACTTGCGTGGCATTATCACACGCTCAATAACGCGCTCGGTCAGCGAATCGCTGGCGCGAATCTGCTGCTGCACATTGCCCAACAGCCGCAGAGCGATACGGTCGGAAAGCTCCTCAAGCAGAATGTCGTAATACTTGGCCACAAATTGATAGATGTACCAGTGGGTAACATCAATAAGGCCGAGGCGGTGCAGTCGGTTGATTAACGAGATGACGCGTAAAATACGCAGTAGGCGGAAGCCCGCCAAGGGAATACAGCCCAGCACGTCATACCAGTGGACGAAGGGGTAAAAGAACCAGCGGTGGTAGCGCCGCTCGGCAATAGCGATTGACCAGCCCAGCAGTACATCGGCGATAAAAAAGCTGACAAATACCAAGTCGATGGTGATGAAACGGCTATGAATCACGTCATCGTAGAAGGTGTGAAAACTAGGGGCGAGGTTGGCGATGCCCTGGTTAATAGGGCCGAGCAGAAACAGCGAATCAAACAGCAGCAGCGCGAGGTTAATCACCACCAGCGTCAGAATAAAAAAATCCCAACCAATATGGGCGTATTCAACCGCTTTAGGCAGGTGCGGGTAGCGTTCCCTGGCGGGCATACGAACTCCTTGTCGCTGGGTCTTTTAATGGGCCTGGGACTGGTGATGCTGCTGGGTCAGCAGTTCCTCTCTTTCCGCCTGTTTGCGTAGCTTCTTGCGTAAAGCCGCCTTTTCAAAACGCAGTTTCTGCAGCGGCGTTGCCAAATTGAGTGGTGGTACGCTGGCGGGTTTACCATCAGCGTCCACCGCGACCATAGTGAGGTAGCAGCTGTTGGTATGGCGGATCAGCTTATTGCGAATATCTTCAGCTACGACCTTAATGCCGACTTCCATCGACGAGCGGCCAACATGATTGACACTGGCAAGAAAGGTGACCAGCTCGCCGACATGAATCGGCTGTTTAAACAACACCTGATCCACCGACAGTGTCACTACATAGTGGCCCGAATAGCGGCTAGCGCAAGCAAAAGCCACTTCGTCGAGCTTTTTAAGAATCGCGCCACCATGCACTTTGCCGCTGAAATTCGCCATGTCGGGCGTCATCAATACGGTCATGGAGAGTTCATGCTGCCCAGGCAGGGCAGCGTTCGCGCTGATTTCGGCGTCTGTCATACGGTGCTCCTGCTATTACTTGAGACCAATAACGGTTGCCCGCCACCCATATGCTGGGCAAACAGAGCGGCGGGCAGTTATTGGCGGTTTCTTAAAACTATGTTCTTTTTAAAACCATACCAGACCGACGGAGATAATAATGCCGGTGATAAAAAGCTGAATCAGGCAGAAGCCCATAATATCTTTTGCCTTCAGCCCGGCAATGGCGAGCACCGGTAGTGCCCAGAAGGGTTGTAGCAGGTTAGTCCAGGCATCGCCCCAAGCCACCGCCATGGCAACCCGCGGAATATCAGCCCCTAAGGCCTGAGCAGCAGGTAGCATTACGGGGGCTTGCACGGCCCACTGGCCGCCGCCGGAGGGAACGAACAGATTGACAATCCCGGCGCTGATAAACGACCAGAACGGCAGCGTATTGGCGGTGGCAAAGGAGACCAGCCACTCGGACATGCTCTCTGCTAGCCCAGACTGAACCATGATCGCCATGATGCCGGCGTAAAACGGGAACTGAATAACGATCCCAGCGCCGCCTTTAATCGCCTCGTTCAGGCTATTAAGTAGGTTACGCGGCGTGCGGTGTAGCACAATGGCTAGAAACAGAAACATAAAGTTAACGACGTTAAGGTTTAAGCCGCCACCGCGTAGCAAAAAGTGGTCAAGCAAAAACAGCAGCCCCGGCACACCAACCAGCATGGCGAGGGTTAAGCTGTTTTCCAGACGCTCCGCAGGGCGCGTAATACGACCAACCGGTTCCGGCTCATCATTCAGCACGCTGGGATCGACATAGACGCTATCCTTCTCGTCCGGCAGCATCATGCGGTTTACCAGCGGGATGGCAATAAACAAGCAGACCACAATAGCCAGGTTGAAGAAGGCGAAAATCGTTGAGCCTGTACCAATCACCCCAATTTGGTCAGCGGAAAAATGCCCTTCGGTAGCAATGGTCAACGGGATCGAGCCTGCCAAACCGCCGTGCCACACCACAAAACCGGAGTAGGCACTGGCGACAAGCAACCGGTAGTCAACGCGGATCAGCCGGGCCAGCTCTTTGGCAAAGAGCGCGCCGACCACCAGGCCAAACCCCCAGTTGATCCAGCTGGCCGCCAGTGAGACTAGCGTCACTAGTATGATTGCGCCGCCTGGAGATTTAGCGGTGCCGGCAATTTTCTGCAGAATCCGTTTAACCGGCGGTGAGCTTGCCAGCATAAAACCGGTAACCAGCACCAGCAGCATCTGCATCGAGAACGTCAGCAAACCCCAGAAGCCATCGCCCCAGAAGCGCAGCACCGCCAGCGGTGTTTGGCGCTCAATGGCAATCGCAGCGACCGAGGCAATTAACGTCAGCAGTAGAACGAAAATATACGGGTCGGGGAGATAGCGCTCTACCAGCTTTACCGCTGGTTTTGAGATCATTTTAAGCATGGGATGCTCTCTTTATTCATTATTAGGAAGTGCGTAGGGAGTGCATGTGAAGGTGCATGGCTAATATACGGGTGAGTACGGAAATTTTCACGTTGAAGCTGCCCGCTTAATCTCACGTTAGCGCAATTGGGGGTAATTGCGCCTGTTTTAACGCCACTGGTTTAACCGGTAGGGGCGATGGTAGTGAAAATAGTAGTAGACGATCAGCACCGCCGAGCGCACCAGCGTAAACAGCATGAACGCCAGCCATAGGCCATGATTGCCTAGCCCCTGGGTTAGCCACCAAGCGGGCAGATAGGCGGCTAGGCCGATAAAGATGCTATTACGCATTTCACGTACCGCGGTGGTGCCAATAAACACCCCATCAAGCAGGTAGCTCCATACCGCAATCAGTGGCATGACGACCATCCAGGGCAAGTACTGCGCCGCGGTCGCACGCACCTCTTCAAGTCCGGTGAGCAACGCAATCAGCGCATTGCCACCCAGCGCGAACAGCAGGGCGGCAGCACCCGCGGTCCAGAATGAAAAGCGCGCGGCGGCGCGCACGGTGGCGGCAAACTCCTGCCAATCCCGGCGGCCGTAAGCGCGCCCAATCAGTGATTCGGCAGCGTGGGCAAAGCCGTCCAGGGCGTAGCTGGTGAGCATGATAAATTGTAGCAGCACGGCGTTGGCAGCAAGCACTGTATCGCCCTGACGGGCACCCTGGGCGGTAAAGAACGCCATGGCAAACAGCAGGCCGAGGGTGCGCACAAATAGGTTGGCGTTAACGTTAAACAGGGCTGTGTAAGCCGCGAGTGCCAGCAGACGCTCGCGCAAAAAATGGCCCTCTAGTCGGGCTAGCTGGTTTAGCACCAGGTAGCTGCCAAACGCTAGGGCACTGTAGTCGGCGATCACACTCGCCCAGGCCACGCCGTTGCTGGTCATGCCCAGGCCCACCACAAACCATAAATCCAGCACGATATTAATGCCGTTGGTAAGCAGCAAAATCATCAGCGTGACGCGGGAGTTCTGTTGGCCCAAAAACCAGCCCAGAATGGCGTAGTTGGCGAGTACCGCCGGTGCAGACCAGAGGCGGATATGGGCGTACTCTCGGGCTATATCAGTCGCGACTTCACTGCCATCCAATAGCCGCAAACCCAGCGTAATCAGCGGCGAGGCAAACACAATCAGCAGGCTACCAATCACCAGCGCCATGATCAGTGACTGCCCCAGCAGGTTGCGCACGTCTGTATCGCTCTCGCGCCCCATGGCCTGGGCGACTAGACCCGTGGTGCCCATACGCAAGAAGCCAAAGCCCCAGTAGAGAAAGCTAAATAGCGTGGCACCCAGGGTGACGCCCGCTAAATAGCGAGAGTCGGGCAGGTGTCCGACCACAGCGGTATCTACCAACCCGAGCAGTGGGACGGTGATATTGGAGAGGATGATTGGCCAGGCGAGGGCCCAAATTCGCACTAGATTTAGGCGGCAGTGATGATGCGGTACTTCTTCATCAGCTGTTCTTGGCTCTCGTGGCGCTCGGGGTCAAGCGGAATACAGTCTACCGGACAAACCTGCTGGCACTGGGGTTCGTCATAGTGACCGACGCACTCGGTGCATAGATTGGGGTCGATGACATAGATCTCCTCACCGGGGGAGATCGCATCATTGGGGCATTCGGGCTCGCAGACGTCGCAGTTAATGCATTCGTCGGTAATCATCAGGGCCATGGGCATACCTCGCGGATGGCATTCACACTCGGGCTGTCTAATACCCGAGTGTTTTACTCAACAATGGCGTTGGCTAGCTAGTGTAGTGCTTACGCAGCGCTTCGGCGACCTGAGGATGCACTAGGGGGGAAATATCGCCGCCGAGCTTGGCAATTTCGCGCACGATGGTCGAAGAGATATACGAATTTTCCACAGCTGGGGTTAAAAATACACTTTCAAGCTCCGGGTTCTGCGCGCGGTTCATATTGGCCAACTGCAGCTCGTACTCAAAGTCGGACACCGCGCGCAGGCCGCGCAGAATAATCGTCGCGCCCTGCTCGTGCATCATGGTCGTGAGCAGGGTGGAGAAGCCGATAACCTCAACGTTGGGTAGCGACGCACAGACCGCTTTCGCTAGGTCCATGCGTGTTTCCAGGTCGAGGTTGGGGCTTTTGCCAGGGCTTGCCGCCACCGCGATGACCACTTTGTCGAACATCCGCGCACCGCGCTCGATCAAATCAAAATGGCCGTTGGTGATGGGGTCGAAGGTGCCGGGGTAGACGGCGATATTCAGTTTACGCGTGGTCATTCCTCGCTCTCCTCGTCCAGACGGCCAAACGGGTTATCGCTGGTTAATGAGACGGCGTGATCGTAACCGGGGATATGAATCCGGTCAGCGTGAATATCCAGCTCTGGGCCTTCAAGCACCGCTTCCCCAAATTGATAGCGTGGGGCGTAGTGGCCATGGTCTGCCTGGGCGAGGTAGGCCGCTGCCGCTTCGCGGGTGGTTTCACGCCGCGTTTTCCAGGCGCTCACCGCCGCCGCACCGTGGCGTTGAGTCAGCAGGCGTTCGGTCACCGCAGGAGAAAGCACTACACCGGTGGCGTTGTTGCCGCCGAAGCCCTTGGCATTAATAAAGGCAGCATCCGCGCGAAATGTTTGTGCCGTTTGTGAAAAGCGCAGCCGTTCGGCATAGACATCGTCAGCCACCGCATCAAGGGTGGGAATACCCGGCAGCAAGTCGTGGGCAAAACTACCCAGGGCGCTCGCCAGCTGATCGCCCGCCGCGGAGCCTTGGGAGTGGCCAATAAAGGCTTTAACCGCCACTACCGGCCAATCGTTAATGCCGTTGGCGCGGGCAATTTCGTCGAACACGTGGGATTCGGTAATGCGGTTTTTGGGTGTACTGGTGCCGTGAGCATGCAAAAAGCTGCGCTCTTTGAGGGCTTTTTCGCCCAGCATATCGCGCACTAGCGCAGTCGCCTTGCCGAGGGTGATGTAATTGCCGATGCCCGGCGCCGAGATCGAGCGCTTGTAACCGTCGGCATTGACGAACACATCCGGCACTGCGCCGAGAATATCCGCGCCGACTTCCATTGCTAGGGCGTCGTCCATCAGCAGCACGAACTGGCTGGCTTCTGCCATAGTAAAGCCACAGTTGCGCGCAAACGGGCGGCAGGCACGCTGATAGTCACTGTCGGTAAGCAGCTCCAAAGCATCCAAGGCTTTCAGACCGGCGTCGTCGGCCAGCGCACCCATGGCCCGGAAGCCCTCAATAATTTCTGGGGTAATCGGCGCGTCTGCGGTACCCACCATCACCACACGACGGCGCCCGGCGCGAATATCGTCAATGCCCAGGCGCAGGTTATAGAGAAAGCTGGCGCAGGCGCCTAACGCTGCGCCGGTGCCGCCCACGCTGCCCAGCACATAGGCATTCAAAAAGTCGGCGGGCATCTGACCATAGCCCAGCGGCATCTGCTTGGAGGTGGCGCGCTGGCCGCTCACCAGGCTTTTCAGTAAGCCGCCCCAGCCCTGATCGTCTAGCTGGCCGATGGAGTTGCCAGCGTACACGGCAATATGATCCGGATTCAGCTGCTGACGCAGCGTCTCCCAGGAGAGACCGCTGGCCCCCAGGCAGTCGCTGGCGCCAAACACCGCCAGCGATAGGCCGCGGGGGTGGTGTACGCTGCGGTAGAGGCTTGCGGGGTCGAAGCCGCTGGGTAGCTGAGCCGCCGCGCGTACTTTGGGCAGCTGCGCGTCGGGCAGCAGTACCTCCAGCACCCCTGCGGGTACGCTCACCTCTACCTCGCGGGCATCAATGTCGCGCACCTGCCAATCTACTGGCAGGTGTTCGGGCAACTGGCGGCGGCGCAGGGTAAAGCGTATTGGCTCGGCCAGCTGCATACTGGCTTGCCGGTTAGACGGCATGCCAGGATCAAGAAAGCGCGGGTCTTCATTGCGCCGAATCAGGGTATGGTTCAGCACCTGATCGCGCAGCGACTGCGCAGGAGCCTCTACGGGCTGGCCTTGACTATCGTGCCACCCCTTTTCGGAGTGCTCTACTAGGCGCATAAGCGCCGCCAAGCCTTCCAGTGTCTGGCGTTGCTGGTCAGCAGGAAGGGCATCAAGCACGGTGCGGCGGAAGGCCTGATGGCCAGAGGTTCTGCCAGCGGGATTGATGCCGCCCATGCCGACAATCACCGGTAAGTGTGACAAGCCGGGTTCCTCGTGGTGCGGTGGTGGTAACAACAATTATTGGCAACAGTACTAGGTATATAATGCCCAGTACTATGCGCTTAATGAGTACGCTAATAAGCACGTCAGGCGTGATCATAGCACCGGCTGTGCAATGGCGTCATGCTGCAAGCGTTCGAGACTGATAGAATCAAGCTTTTCAGCCGAGTGATGGCATGCAGCATAATTCTCGACCAGTGATTTCTAATCAGCCAGGCCCGCACCAGAATTTGGCACGCCGGGTGAGCCGGGCGCTAGCGCATCCGCTACGTAAACCGATTGCCGACCACACGCAGCATAACTTTGCCCTGGCGGCTGAGTGGTTCGCGGGTCGCCAATCACCGTTGATACTTGATTCAGGTTGCGGCGTAGGCATATCGACACGTCAACTGGCGGCGCAGTTCCCCGCCCATGCGGTGGTTGGCGTTGATCGTAGCGAGGATCGCTTGGGGCGCGATCATGGCAAGTTGCCAGAAAATGCGCTGCTGGTAAGAGCCGATCTTGTCGATTTCTGGCGTTTGGCCTATCAGGCTGGCTGGGCGCCCGAGTATCACTTCCTACTGTATCCAAACCCTTACCCCAAGGCGGGGCACCTAAAAATGCGCTGGCATGGTCATGCGGTTTTACCCACACTGTTGGCCCTTGGTGGGCGCCTTGAGCTGCGCTCCAACTGGTCACTCTATGTTGAAGAGTTTGCCTTGGCGGTGGCACAGGTCACCGGTAAGCAGGCAGCCGTGACTGAAATTGCGCCTAAAGACGACTATTTAACCCCGTTCGAGGCTAAGTATGCTCGAAGTGGACAGGCTCTGTGGCGTTTATGTGTTGATCTGGAGCGAACATGACGTTTGTCTATTTAGTGCTGGCGATAGTGGCCGAAGTGATCGCCACGAGTGCCTTAAAGGCCTCCATGGGATTTACTCGACCACTGCCCAGTTTAGTAGTCGTGGTGGGCTACGGGTTGGCCTTTTATTTGCTCAGCCTAGTGCTGCGCACGCTGCCGGTGGGGGTCGCCTATGCGATTTGGGCGGGCCTGGGCATTGTGCTGGTCACCCTGGTCGGCATAGTGATATTCGGTGAAAAGCCTGATTTGCCGGCGGTGGTGGGGATTAGTTTGATAGTGGCAGGCGTCGTCATGCTGCAAGTGTTTTCTAAAATGAATGTGCATTGAGGAACTGTAATGGGGTGTTTTTTTGCTGTTAAGCGTAGGCAGCGCTGGTCGCTGGTGACAGGTATAGCCACACTAGCGCTATGTGCCAGCACCAGTCTATTCGCCGATTTCAATCGCCTGGGCCAACTGCAGAATAAAGGCTTTTCGATTAGCGCGGAAGCACGCCTATTGGATGCTGACGCAGGCGCCAATGCGCTGTTGGGCAGTATCACCCCGGACCGCCAGCTGTCGCCCGCTTCGGTCACTAAAGCCTATTTATCGGCGGCGGCGCTGAACCGTTTTGGCCCCCAGCACCGTTTTACCAGTCAACTGGTCAGCTCAGCTAGCATCGAAAATGGCGTGCTCCGCGGTGATTTGGTGTTTGAGGGCGGGGGAGACCCGGGTCTCACGACTGAAAACCTATGGCGCTTGGTGCAGCGTTTACACTTGGCCGGGGTGCGTGAGGTAGAGGGTGCGTTGGTGGTCAGTCAGTGGCGCTTTGGGTCGGTGGACTGCATTACCACTGACCGCTGTGATGCCCTGACCCGGGTTGCCAATGCCTATAGCGCACCGCTCTCCTCCGCTGGGGTTAACTTCGGCAGTTGGTGCGTTAATGTCGCGCCAGCCACTACCGCAGGTGAATCCGCCCAGGTGGGGCTTTGCGATAGCCAGACGTCGCTAATCACCATTGATAACCAGGTAGTCACACGCCCAGCCAATAGCGGTACTGATATTAGCGCAGAGCGTATCACCGACGCGCGCGGCGACGTGATGCGTCTGACGGGCCAGATTTCGACCAACGCGACTGCCCGCGATGTTTATCGTGGCGCGGGCGATGCCGCTGAAACAACCGCACAAGTGTTGATGGGCATGTTGAATCAGGCGGGTATTCAGGTGCGCGAACCGTGGCGCGTTAGTACGTCTCAGCCGCCCAGCAGCGCCCAGCGTCTGGCAGCGGTGGATAGCCAGCCACTGCAAGAGCTTTTGCTGCGTATCATGAACTACTCCAATAACTACATGGCCGATGTGCTGGCGCTCGATCTAGTCGATACGCCCCAGGCACAGCTACGTCAGGCAGGCCTGGCGATTGAAACGTACGCCCAGAATCTACCCGGGCACGGGCCGTTAACTCTGTATAGTGGCAGTGGGCTGACCACTGAAAACCGGACCTCGGCTCAGGGCATTAACGTGATGCTGGAAGACATGTTTCGTCAAAGCAGCCTGTTTCCAAGCTTTGTGGCGTCCTTTCAGTCGCCAGCTAACGGGGTAATGCGCTTTATTCGGCGGGGTTCTTCCACCTTTCAAAATAATGTCATGATCAAAACTGGCACGCTTAACCAACCCTTTGCCGTCCGCGCATCGGCGGGCTATTTTCGGACTGCGCAAGGGCGTTGGGGAGTGTTTAGTGTCATGGTCAATGGTAACAGCAGTACGCCTTATTTAAGCTGGTCTGAGGTGCTGGATCCGTTGTCACTGGATCTGGAAGCAATGATATTAGCCAACTGAACAAACTCCACGCTCACAAGGTGAGGCGACCTGCATGAAACCTGGGCATACCGGTTTAACACATTTGGTTCACTCCACGCGCTATTCGTGGAAAGGTCTGAAAGCGGCGTTTAGAAACGAAGCGGCTTTCCGTCAAGAGGTTGGCATTACGGTGGTGTTGCTGCCGCTTGCTTGGTGGATCGGTGAAGGCCCCATCAGTTGGCTGATGCTAGTGAGTAGCCTGTTTTTTGTACTGATAGTGGAGCTGCTTAATAGTGCGATTGAGAACGTGGTTGACCGGATTGGTACCGAACACCATGAGCTTTCCGGGCGGGCCAAGGATATTGGTTCGGCGGCGGTAATGCTGTCGCTGATCATGGCCGGTCTTACCTGGGGCCTATTGGGCTGGGAAAAATTCTTTGGCTAAGCCAGAGTTTGAGCTAAAAGTTTGCAATGAGGCTTAGAAATGAGGCTTGGCAAGCTTACGTTTAACGCGCTGTCAGCGAGGTGGTTATGCAAGTGAACGACGATTTTTTACCGTTGTCGACGCTGCCAGCGTCGTTACAAAAAGCCACTCAATCCGCCTGGCAGCGGCTAAGTGAGGCGCTTGCTCAAGCCGACAACGTCGCCGAGATGACCAAGCAAGAGCTCCCTTCCAGTAGCTGGCAGGGGCTTTCTGATCGGCGCCGCGAAGCCCTGGCTAGAGTGCTGGCCATTTCGAGCTTCGCGCTGGATACACTGGTGCGCCACCCCCATTGGCTAGCTGAACTGGATATAGTCGGAGAGTTGGACGCAAATCCAGGGCGCGATGAGCTGGCCAGTTGGCTGAATGAGTCGCTTGAAAGTGCCGAGGATGAAGCTTCCATGCAGCGGGCGATTCGCCGATTTCGCCGTAAGCGCATGTTGGGTATTGTTTGGCGTGACCTTAACCGTGCTTCCGGCCATAGCATGTGGGATACCGCCAAGGCGGTTTCAGAACTTGCCGAAATATGTTTAGAAGCTGCTTTAACCTGGCTTGAGCAGTTTTACGCGCCGCGTTGGGGCTTACCTGCCCCACGCAAAGACGGCACGCCCCAGCGTCTGGTAATCCTGGGTATGGGCAAACTGGGCGCGGGGGAGTTGAACCTCTCCTCCGATATCGATTTGATTTTTGCCTTTCCCGAAAAAGGCGAAACCCAAGGTGGACGAAAGCCCCTAGAGCACCAGGAGTACTTTACTAAGCTGGGGCAAAAACTGATTGGCGCATTAGACGCCATGACCGCCGACGGCTTCGCCTTCCGTGTCGATATGCGCTTGCGGCCTTTGGGTGATGGCGGGCCGCTGGTGGGCAGTTTTGCCATGCTCTCCAGCTACTACCAGGATCAAGGCCGCGAGTGGGAGCGCTACGCGATGCTTAAAGCGCGCCCGGTCGCAGGAGATCTCGACGCGGGTGACGAACTGCTGGCCGGGCTGCGCCCCTTTGTATATCGCAAATATCTCGATTTTGGCGCCATTGAGTCGCTGCGTGAGCTGAAAGCGATGATCAATCGCGAAGTGAAGCGCAAAGGCATGCAGAGCAATATCAAGCTTGGCCCCGGCGGTATTCGCGAGGTTGAGTTCGTAGTCCAGGCGTTCCAGCTGATTCGTGGCGGCCGCGATACCGAGTTGCAGGTCACAGCGCTGAAAACGGCGCTCAATCGCTTGCCCGAGCTAGGCCTGTTACCCCAGGAAGTGGTCGATGAACTGCTGCCCGATTACGCTTTTCTGCGCGATGTCGAACACGCACTGCAGGCGCTGGAAGACCGCCAGACTCAAACCCTACCCAGCGATGATAGTAATCGTGAACGGGTGGCCTTCGCCATGGGCCATGAAGACTGGCCAGGGCTGGTCGCCCAGCTTGACGAAGTGCGCGAGCGGGTACGTCAACACTTCGACGCAGTGATTGCCGACCCCGAAGAGGATGTCGACGAGGCCAACGATGATAGCCAGCTTGGCTTGGCCCAGTGGCGGCTTATTTGGCGCGGCGAGTTAGAGGTGCCGGAGGCTACTGCGCACCTTGCCGAGGCGGGTTTTAACGAGCCTGAAAAAGCCTTGAAGCGTCTGCATAGCCTTTATCATTCTCGCCAAGTGCAAAGCATGCAGCGGATTGGCTTCGAGCGTTTGGATGCATTAATGCCATTGCTGCTGGACGCCGTGGCGGACAATGAGGCGCCGGATACCGCGCTTGAACGGGTGCAGCCGCTGATTGAAGCCGTGCTGCGGCGTACGGCTTACCTTGCGCTGCTGCGCGAAAACCCCCAGGCGCTTGAACACTTGATGCGCCTATGTGCCCCCAGCCCATGGATAGCCGAGCAGCTGTCGCGCTACCCTATTCTGCTTGACGAACTGCTGACGCCAGAAACGCTGTATACCCCCGCCGATAAAGCGCGCCTGGCCGATGAACTGCGCCAAACGCTGAATCGCCTGCCAGAGGATGATGAAGAGGCCCAGCTAGAGGCGCTGCGCGTTTTTAAACACGCGCAAACCCTGCACGTAGCGGCCTCGGATATCGTGGGCACTCGGCATCTGATGAAAGTAAGTGATTACTTAACCTTTATCGCCGAAGTCATTCTCGATGCCGTGTTGGCCATGGCGTGGAAGCATATTACCCGCAAGCATGGCGTTCCAGAGGGGTTGAATGCCCGCGAGGCTGAATTTCTGATTATCGGCTACGGCAAGCTGGGCGGTATTGAGCTGGGTTACAGTTCAGATTTAGACTTGGTTTTCCTTCACGATAGCGATGGCCAAGGCACTACCGACGGTCCACGGCCCATTGATACACCGGTGTTTTTTACCCGTCTGGGTCAGCGCATTATTCACCTGCTCACCGCGGTAACGCCCACCGGCACGCTTTATGAGGTGGATATGCGCCTGCGGCCTTCGGGTAATTCTGGGCTATTGGTCACATCGCTTAAAGCCTTTGCGGAGTATCAGCGTCAAAATGCCTGGACCTGGGAGCACCAGGCATTGGTGCGCGCCCGTGTGGTGGCGGGGAGCGATGCGCTGGCCGAGAAGTTCAGTCAGTTGCGGGGCGATATTTTAGGCGGTGAGCGAGATAAAGATGCGCTGCGCGAAGAGGTGGTAAAGATGCGTCACAAAATGCGCGACCATCTGGGCAGTAAAGCCACCAGCAATACCTTCAACATCAAACAAGATGTTGGGGGCATGGTGGATATCGAGTTTCTTTGCCAATACGCGGTGTTAGCGCTTGCTCACCAAACGCCTGCGTTACTTACTTACAGCGATAATATCCGCATTCTAGAGAGTCTTACCGAGAGTGGGCACTTACCTGCTGAAGAGGCGGAACGCCTTCGTGAGGCTTATCTGGCATATCGCAGCGCTACGCACCGAGCGGCGCTCACCGGTGAAAAAGCGCTTAGCGATGGTGAGGAGTTTCGTGCCCATCGAGATATAGTCACCGCGCTCTGGCAGCGCTTTCTTGAGCCATCGGCCGCTAATAATAACTAGTTACAAAAAACAGGAAGAAACCTTGATGCCAGGGAGCAAGGCGGGACTGCCCGTATGATTGGACATATTCTGGCCACGCTACTGCCGGTGTTTTTAATCGCTGGCAGTGGCGCCGTCTATGGGCGCTATCGTACGCCGGATATTCGTAGTCTCAACACGCTCAATATGGAGCTGTTCGTTCCACTACTGGTATTTGCCGTGCTGGCCGACCGACAAGCGCCGTTAGCCGAATACGCCTGGCTTGCAACGGCGGCGGTAGCGGTGGTGCTGGGGTCGGGGGTTGTGCTGTGGCCGCTGGCTAAATGGCTAAAGCTGGATAGTAAAATTTTCCTACCCCCGATGATGTTCAACAACGCGGGCAATATGGGCGTGCCGCTGCTGGTGTTGGCACTTGGTGCCGAGGCACTTCCCGCGGCGGTGGTAGTCTTTATCGTTGAAATGCTGCTGCACTTTTCGGTGGGGCTTTACATGCTTAATCCGCGCACCTCGCTATGGCGAATGCTGCGTATGCCGATTGTGATGGCGAGTCTGGCGGGCTTAGCGTTGAATATCAGTGGGTTACCGTTGCCAGGCTGGCTGCTGGAAGCGATGCATATGCTGGGCGGGGTGTGTATCCCACTAATGCTGTTTGCGTTAGGGGTGCGCCTCTTGGAAATCGACTTTAGCGATTGGCGCACGGGGATACTGGGTGCGGTGCTTTGCCCGCTTTCTGGATTGGTGATTGCGTTGCCGCTGATGTGGCTGTTGCCGCTTAATGCGCTGCAGGCGGCGGTGCTGCTGGTATTTGCGGCGCTGCCACCCGCTGTGTTGAATTATTTGGTCGCCGAACAGTACAAGCTAGCACCACAGAAAGTGGCATCGCTGGTGCTGATTGGGAACCTGGGAAGCTTAGTCGTTATGCCGCTCATCTTGGCCGCGGCATTTACCTGGGTTTACGCGCCACTTTAATAAAGTACCCAGCACTGGGTGGCGCGAAAAAGTAACTAAATGCTTAATTAACGATCATCTTTAACTTCATAGCTACCTTCTAACGCGTCCTGGTGACCTGGACGGTTGTGCGCAGAAGCATGCCCTTGAGCATAGCCGCCGCCGATATCCTGCGCCTGCTGGGCGCGCATCTGCTCCATACGCTTTTTCATTTTATGGCGCATGAACGGCATCATTGCCCAGCCAATAAGTAAGAAAAACAGGCCGAGTACCACGCCGACTATCATTAACGCGCCAAACGCCAGCCATGTGAACAGCAGTTTCAGGCTGCCTGCTAGCCCGGTGGGTTGGGTTTGCGCAGCACGGGCGCGCCATTGGTTAGCCGCTTGCCATGCAGCGTTGCGTTGGTCGCGATTCATCTGTGGCATGAGAGCCTCCATCGGTTATTCGCACCCATTGGAACACAGTTGCTCTAGCAAGTTCACTGCTTGGCAGTAACGGGTAGTAGAGCGGCGATTCTCTAGGTTCCCGTTCCATGTACAGTTTCTACGTACATGCGCTTAGGTTTTTCAACTGTTACCATTAAGCTGTACACGACAAGTTTCGTTGTACAAGCATGCGCTCAATACGTTGTGCTTACCTAAACAGAGCTCATCTAACAGGACGGTTATATGGCTAATCATGGAGGCAAGTCGGTATTCATCGCATCGGTGGTGATTATTTTTGGCTTGGTAGTAGTTGGAGCGTCATTTCCTGAAGGATTTGCCAACGCTGCAGAGGGAGCGCTGACCACTGTTACCGGGCTATTCGGGTGGTTTTATCTATTTTCGGTTTTTGGTTTTGTGATTTTTCTATTTGGTCTTGCGCTGAGCAAGTACGGCAAGGTGCGCTTGGGCCCCCAGGACAGTCGGCCCAACTATACGTTTTTTTCGTGGATCAGCATGCTGCTGGCCGCAGGCTTTGGTGTCGGGCTGGTCTTCTATGGCATGGCGGAACCCATGTTTCACTTCATCGAGCCCCCCTATGGCGACAGAACCGCCGAAACCGAAGCGGCTGCCCGCTACGCCATTCAATACAGCTACTTTAACTGGGGTATACACCAGTGGGCGGCCTTTTCAATCGTCGGTTTGATCATTGCCTATTTTCAGTTTCGCAAAGGGCAGGCCGGACTGGTCTCTTCCGTACTGTCGTCGATAACGGCTAAGAATCCTAAAATTCGTCCCTATGCATCCTGGCTGGATGTCTTTGCGGTGGTTGCCACCGTAATGGGCGTCGCTACCTCGCTTGGGTTGGGCGTGCTGCAGATGAACGGCGGTTTAAACGCCGTGTTTGGCTTGCCGGAAAACGGGTTTTGGCAGTTTGTAATTCTCTTCGTAATGTTCTGCGCCTATATGGCATCGACTTGGTCGGGCTTGGACAAGGGCATTAAACGCCTTTCTAACCTTAATATGGTTTTATGTATCGGGTTGATGCTGTATGTGCTGTTCACTGGCCCAACTGTGGCGATATTAGAAACCATCACGGTAGGCATTGGTGACTATCTGCAGAACTTTATCGGCATGAGCCTACGCATTTCCCCCTATAGTGATAATGAGTGGGCGAGCAGTTGGACGATTTTCTACTGGGCTTGGGTGATAGCCTGGTCACCGTTTGTCGGTACCTTTATTGCCCGGGTATCCCGTGGCCGCACCATCAAAGAGTATGTGTTTGGGGTGCTGTTTGTACCGCCGCTGTTAGCCTGTTTGTGGATTGGCGTATTCGGTGGCGCGGCGCTGCATATGGAGTTGAATGGCACCGACGTCGGCCTTGCTGCCGCGACCCAGGATAATATAACGGTCGCGCTGTTTGAGATGTTTGAGCTGATGCCCTATACGGGCGTGCTGTCGGTTGTCGCGATGATGCTGATCTTTATTTTCCTGGTCACGTCGGCTGACTCGGCTTCGTATATCGTGGCGCAAATGACCGATAATGGCTCGATCAATCCGCCCCTCTACAAGCGTGTCATTTGGGGTGTGCTGATCGCCGCTATCTGCCTGACGCTAATTGCCTCGGGTGGTTTAACGGGGCTGCAATCGGCGTCGGTACTTTCCGCACTGCCGTTCACCTTTATCCTGTATATGATGGTGTTTGTATTAGTTCAGGAACTTCGTGCAGATCGCAAAGCCATGCTTACGCAGCTTTATCGTCGCCATGGCGAAACGCCAGTGGGTGCCGATGCCTTTGAAGCCGAGTTGCTAGGTGAAGAAGAGCGCTTGCGCCGTGCTCCGAGTGTGGTCAACCGGCGCATTAATAGTTAGCATCACTCATTAGCACTAATAAAAAGTACCAAGCCTTTGTTACGGGGTAAGGTGATTCGGGAGCAGTAACACATGAAGCGAATATGCTAATGGCGCGGCAAGAGCGCCATGGAGCGACGCGAAGGCAGCCCAAGGGGCCTAAGGGGGTTGCTTTCGATCGCTGGCTTGATCGGGTGGTCACAGTGGCAGTGCTAACGGCGATGGCCATTGGTCTGGCCGCTGTGGCCGCTCACTGGTTACTCTAAAGCACCTGCTCTTTGTATGTTGGCACTTAACGCCTGGCTTTATGCCGGGCGTTTGCGTGTCTCTACCCGGTTTCGGCCCAGCCGTTTGGCGTGGTAAAGGTGCTGGTCGGCGTGCTCAATCAGCGCTTCAGCGCTAACTAAAAAGCTGGGCGACATGCTGGCAACACCCATGCTAACGGTGAGGTCTGAGTGGGTGCTTGAAAAAGCGTGAGGAATGGCCAAAGACAGCACGGCTTCGCGCAAGCAGTTGGCAATATTGACTGCGTCGTCATGATCTTGGCCCGGCAGTACACACACAAACTCTTCGCCACCGTAGCGGGCGAGTAAATCCCTGGCGGGGTCAATGCACTGATTGAGCGTTTTAGCTACGGCACGTAGCGTATCGTCACCCATGGCATGACCATAGTGATCGTTAAACTCTTTGAAGTTATCGATATCGATAAAAATCACCGATAGCGGCTGCTGCGTTTGTTGCGCCAAGTGCCAGTGGTGCTGATAAAATTCATCAAAGTGGCGACGGTTAGCCACGCCCGTTAAGCCATCTATATTGGAGAGATGATGGAGCTGGTCACGCTGCTCCAAGCCTTGCTGGAACGCATTTAATAGGTGATCCAGACTATCCACCAGATGGCCCAGCTCATCATGCTGGTGGCCGCGCAGCGCTGGCTTGGGCCACTGACCGGGGCGATTTGGGTCTGTCTGGGTAATGGCAGCATGGACTTTAAGCAGCGGGCGGGTAATAAACAGATGAAAAAAAGCCACCACCAAAATGCTTAAAATAAACGCCTCTAAAATACTCACCCCTACCACCGTATAAATACGCGCCAGAAACTGCTGGGTTAAATATCCCTCCGCCAGCGTCAGTTCAATTTCGCCGACGATTGCTTCCGGTATATCGCTGCCTATGTAATAGGCGAGGGCGGTTTGGTGGTGCAGTATATCGCCAAACAAATACTGGCTGAGCCAAGTCGAGTCAGCCCGTTCTGGGCTATCAAATTCAGCCAGTGAACGGCCAAAATCGTCACGAATAGATACCCACGCAACCTCATTATCACTAAATAGCCCATAGGCTATTTGATGGGCGAGGTCGGGATTAAGCTGGAAAGCGGCTTCTGCTGCTGCGCCATTAACAACCGCCAGCTGTTGAGTAATGCGTTGCTCGGTTTCCTGGCGCATGTTGGTGGCATGGCTGAGAAGCTCCATACTGCCTGCTACACCACTAATCAGCATGGCGAGCAGCAATGTGAGCAGCGCTTGCTTAGTGGTCAGGCTGCCTTTTTTAGGTGCTTTGCCTGGGGCCGAGAGAGGAAACCGGGGACGGGGGCTCTTCACTGGTTGCCCTCCTGCATTTCCTGATGCAGGGCATCTAATTGCGTTTGCAATCGCGCCAGCAGTGCTTCAGAAACGCTGGGGTGGCAGGCGAGATAAAGCGGTGCACGGTAAAAGGTAAACAAATGCGCTAACGCGATGTCCTGTTCTTGTGCCATAAATTCACCGGTTGCTTTGCCTGTCACAATTACATCAAGCAGGCCCGCCTCTAAACGGGCGATATTTTCTCGCTCCGTGGGAGCAAGTAGAACATTAATGCCGCGAGAGGCAACGTAATCGCCTACGGCATCTTCCCGAAAACTACCCACTCGCCAAGCGTCAAGCCCTGAAAGTGAGTCAATGCTGAGCCGGCGCTCGGCTAAGCTAAACGCTGCCCACTCATTGACGACCAGCGGTCCCACCCAGTGAAATAGCGCTTCACGCTCACCGGTGCGGGTAGTGGAGTAGACGCAGTGGTTCTCTCTTAAGCGTGCTTCGGTGTAAGCCCGCGCCCAAGGCAGTAGCCGAAAATAAGCCTCAATGTCCGCTTGGCGAAGCGCATCACGTAGCAGAAGCGTCGCACTACCGATTATTTGCCCTTGGTCGTCCGAGTAGCTGAACGGTGGGTACTCTTCGGTATTGATCGTCAGCGGCATCGCATTAAGTGACAGACTGCAGCTACCGATAGTGGTGATCAGAGCGACGCCCATGCGGTACCGCCATCGGCGAGTTAAGTCGCTAGTCATCGTCAACTACCTCTCGACTCGGCCCGCTTGCACCCTTTCTAATGCCTGCTGCATCAACGTTACCAGGCGTTGGTCCGTGTCTTTGTTGATGGCAAAGTATAGCGAAGATTCGCTAAGGGTGTGTATCGGGATTAAATTATCTTTTGGGTAGCCTTCGGATTCCGCTATCCAGCCTGCCACGTCCTGGCTGTAAGCCCATAGATCCACTCGCCCACGGGTGAGCATATTGAGCGCGCTGCGGTTATCCATGGCGGGTACGAGTAGGGACTCTGGGTAGCCGGCCTCCAACAGCGCTTGGGCGCCAATATCTTCCCGAATGACCGCCACGGTCAGGCCGCGGTCAATCGCCTGTGGCAAAGAGTCAATCACGATCGGTGCGTCACGGTGGGCAAGCAGCGCTACCCGGTCTTGAGCAATCGGCCCCACCCAATGAAAATTAGCCTCCCTTGCCGATGTGCGAGTGGTGGAAAATAGCACCGTATTAGGTTGGCTTAGTGCCAGCTCATAGCCGCGCACCCAAGGGTAGGAGCGGATGTCATTACGGCTTAGCGGTGTTTTTGTCTCCGCAAAAATAGCCTCCAACAAATCAATTGATACCCCGGTTAATCGCTGATTCTCGATATAGTTGTAGGGAGGGTACTCTTCGGTAATAAAGGTGAGTGGTGCTAAACCGCTGGCTTCATCCGCCTGCACGCTTGCGATGACTGCCAGCCACAGGCATAGCACGGCCACCAAACTGTTTAACAGTTGTTGGTATAATTGCCGTGGAGAGGGCTGGACTAATCCCATCGTAGTCAATCCGTATTACCTATCAATCAATCAAACTTAGAGCAACGCTGGTCGGCTGTCACCTCTAATCTGCCAACGCAAGCCGTGGCGCCTTGGCGGTTCCATCTGCTAGCCTTACGGCTCCCCCTGTGAGAGAAAACTAATGCTGCCTGCTAACACTGCTAAGGCGACGGATGGCTACGCATCGCGACGAGAAATTTTCGGCTGGGCGATGTTTGATTTTGCCAACCAGGCCTACACGCTTTTGATTATTACCGTGGTATTTGGCGAGCTTTTTACCACCGTCATTGTGGGGGATCGCGGCGATAACTTCCGGCTGGCCAACTTTCTATGGAGCTTGGCCCTGGCGATTAGTTATTTAATGGTGGTGATTACGGCGCCGCTGTGCGGTGCCGTGATGGATTACTGGGCGGAGAAAAAACGCTTTTTGCTGATTAGCTATCTCGCCACCGTGGTCACTACGGGCATGCTCTACTTCGTTGAACCGGGCTACGTCGTTATCGGTTTGTTATTGATCGTGCTGTCTAACTACGCGTACTCCATGGGGGAGTCATTTATCGCCTCCTTTTTACCCGAGCTTGGGCCGCCGCAATCCCTGGGCAAAATTTCCGGCTTTGGGTGGGCGTTAGGCTACATTGGCGGGCTGTTTGCGGCAGGCTTCACCCTAGTGGTGCTAGGCGAGGCCAGCGAGGACAACTTTGAACGCATACGCTGGGTGGGACCCTTTGCAGCGGGCTTTTTTCTGATTACCGCTATTCCTACGTTTTTATGGCTAAAAGAGCGCGGCACCCCCCAGCCCCGCGGCGTCTCTTATCGGCATATTGCTCTCAACCGCGTCACAACTACTTTTCACGAGTTGCGTTATTTTAAAGACCTGACGGTGTTTTTGATTTCATTGCTGTTCTCGATGGCCGGTGTCTACATCATTATCGCCTTCGCCTTTATTTATGGCGCTCAAGTGATTGGCTGGGATGAAAGCGTACGCAATATCATGTTTATTATTGTCCAAATTACTGCGGCGGCGGGGGCTCTGGGGTTCGGCTGGATACAGGATCAGCTAGGTGCTAAGCGGACGTACCAAATGACGCTGGCGCTATGGGTGTTGGCGATTATTGCTATCTGGGCAACGCCGGAGGTGACGCAGTGGGTAAACGGACGATTTGACCTGCAGTGGCAGGCTCAGTACGTATTTTTGGTGGTCGGCTGCCTTGCGGGACTTAGCCTAGGATCGAGTCAATCAGCCAGCCGGGCTCTGGTCGGGCTGTTTTCACCCTTGGCGAAATCAGCCGAGTTCTTCGGCTTCTGGGGGCTGGCTAATAAGTTAGCGGGGGTGTTAGGCATCGTCATGCTGGGGGTGCTGCAAACGCTGATTGGCTTGCAAGCGTCTATTCTATTATGTGTTGCCCTGTTCGTTATCGCGATGCTGATTTGCGCCAGGGTCAACGAACGCCGCGGCCGGGAGGCTGCGCTCGCCTGGGAAGCCAATAGTCAAAGCAACAATAACAACGCTAACGAGGCACCCTTACCTCTGTGAGGTGGAGTATGGCAACGCATCTGGCAGGTCAAACAGCCCAGCGTGGCGGCATTGTTATGATGCTGCTGTTTTGGATACTGTTAATGGCGGTGGGCACTTGGTGGATTCACGGTGGCCTGGAAGAGATGATGCGCCCCAACGCGAATATTGTGCATACGCTACCTGCAGGTGAGCCGGTTACCTTAAAGCGTAACCGTGCCGGGCACTTTGAGGCGCCTGGGCGTATCAATGGTACGCCAGTGACCTTTTTGCTCGACACTGGCGCCACTTATGTGGCGATACCGGCTGATTTAGCCAACGAGATTGGTTTGGAGCCTGGGCGCAGCGCTTGGTTCAATACCGCCAATGGCCGAGTCGAAGGTACCTTAACCGAACTCGATGAGGTTTCGCTGGGCGGACTTAAAGTGCAGAATGTACAGGGGTCAATCAGCCCCGGCATGGAGCGCGACACTGTGCTACTCGGCATGAGCTTTCTAAATTTATTGTCGATTGAAATACAGTCGGGTGAAATGGTGTTGAGCCTTCCCGAGCAGTGAGTTCAGCTTGTGAATGTGCCATTGATAGGATTGTCTAAATTAATATGAGTGCCAACACGCTAAGGAGTTGCTATGGGCATTGAAGTAGGTGGTTTATTAGGGCTAATTTGGCTTATCATCGTGATTTGGGCCATTGTTAAAGTGGCCAAAAGCGGAGCAGGTGGTTTTGCTAAGCTGATATGGATACTGGTGTTGCTGTTTTTCCCGCTAGTCGGCTTAATCGCCTGGTTCCTGTTTGGGCCAAAAGGCTAGTCGCTGAAAAGCAAAGCTATTGAAAAGCACGCCTCGTGCAATTGCGCCAAAACGTGTAGTAGAAGAAAGTAGTTGTAAAAAAGTAGTTGAGAAAAAAAGGCAGACCACTGATGGTCTGCCTTTTTGATATGCTTTAGCAATAGTTGCTCAATAATACATTACTCAATGGCGTCGTTTCCTTCCCCGGGTGGCGCCTTATAATGCCCCGGGATTTTTAACTTCTCCCCATTGGGCAGGTCGCGCACTTGGGTTGGAACGTAAACACGTTTAATAACACTTTTCGTTTTGCTACTTCCCATGGCAGTCTCCTCCTGTCAAATTGTCGACAGTTAGCGTTTACACATTAGACCTCGCTTGAGGAAGAATCAAGTATCCGGCCAGACGCACCAGCCGATAAGTGCAATTGTAACGACAGAGGCGGGTGTTTTGATGGTTTTGAGTTATCCTGAGTGCCAATAATGGGGCGCCTGCGTTGATATCGGGTGAGCGGGTGAAAAAATAAACAGCCTAAGCGGAGTGTATAAAGAGGATGGTAGATCATTTGGAACAGCAATTTCAGGCGCTTGAGTCGCAAGAGTCTGTGATGCCTGACTATCCCGATCAAGACCATGTCTTGATCATCGAAGATGACCAGCGTCTGGCCGAGCTTACCCGTGATTACTTGGAAGCGAACGGCTTCCAAGTAACGCTGGAAGCCGACGGTGCTAAAGGTGTCGACCGCATTTTAACCCTGCAGCCTGATCTGGTGATTTTAGACTTAATGCTGCCAGGAGAGGACGGCCTAGCGATCTGTCGCCGCGTTAGACCCAATTTTGCCGGCCCGATTATGATGCTGACCGCGCGCACCGACGATCTCGATCAGGTCTTGGGACTCGAAATGGGCGCCGACGACTATGTGCCGAAGCCGGTACAGCCGCGGGTGCTGCTGGCACGCATGCGCGCACTACTGCGTCGCGCCGACGGGCCTGCCCCTGACGGCGAGATGCGGCTGCGTTTCGAAAACCTGGAGATCGATAACGCGACTCGTGAAGCCTGGCTCTCGGGTGAGCGTATTGACTTAACCAGCGCCGAGTTCGACCTACTTTGGCTACTGGGTCGTAACGCAGGCCGTGTGCTCACCCGTGAAGAGATATTCAGCGACTTACGGGGCATTAAGTACGACGGCCAAGACCGCTCGATTGATGTACGCGTGTCGCGCATTCGTCCCAAAATTGGCGATGATCCTAATCAGCCTCACCGGATCAAAACCGTGCGCAGCAAAGGCTATCTCTTCGTCAAGGACAGTTGATCATTCAGAGGGACGGCATCATGCGGCGGGTGCTCAGTAACGGCTCGTTTTTACGCTTCTATGTGTTGCTGGGGATCGCGCTATTAGTGGTGTTTATCATCGCGTTAGCAGGGCGCTCTTTTATCGAACAGGTGCGTCGCGAAGACTATCGCGAGCAGCTCGCTGCGCTACCCATGTCGCTGATGACGCGACAGCTAGACGCCACACCGGTAGTACAGCGAAATGCCGTGCTTGAGCGTTTTTCAGAGCAGCTCGATTTGCAACTGACCCTGCGGCCCATCAGCGAGGCTGAGTTGGGCTATTTTGAGCGCTCTCGCCTGGAGCAGGGCAAAATACTGGTCGCCGAAAGCCCTTGGCTATTGCAACAGCGCCTACCTAGCGACACTTGGCTGTTACAAGCGCGCCTTGATGACTGGAGCGAGCACCAGTGGCATGGCAGCATTAAGCTGCTCGGTGACTGGCTTGATGCAGTGCCCGAGGAAGAGCGTGACGGCCGTATCGACCAACTGCGCCCAGGGAGTTGGCCGTTGCAGTTTTTGTCTGCGTTGCCTGCGGGGCTAACGGATCAGCAGCAGGCCCAGCTGGCCAGCGGTGACGTCATTACTCTGCTAGTCTCCGATCAGCTGTCAATTACACTGCTCTATCAGTTGCCAGGCGAGTCACAATGGCTGCAAGCGGGGCCTATTTCCCGCGGCGACACCCTTCCGCCAAATTTACATCTACCTCTCCTGGTCGGGCTGATGATTGTTCTCAGCCTGATTATCTATTTGATTATGCGCAGCATTGAAGCCCGCATGGCACGGCTGGAGCTGGCCGCCACGCGGATTGCCAGCGGCCGCCTGGAAACCCGGGTGAAGGTGGAGAGCGGTGACTTTTTAGGCCGCTTGGGCATGGCGTTTAACGGTATGGCCAATCAGGTGCAGAGCCTGCTGCGTGGCCAGCAAGAGATGATTCGGGCAGTTTCCCACGAACTACGTACCCCCGTAGCGCGCATTCGCTTTGCCGTGCAGATGGTCGAGGATATGACCGACCAGCCCGCTATTCGCCGCCAGCTTCAGGGCATCGACGCGGACATTGCCGAGCTCGATGAATTAGTCGATGAAATTCTCACCTATGCACGGCTAGGTGGGGAAACGGTGAACGGCGCTGAGCTTGAAACGGCGCTGGTAGAGTGTCGAGCCATGGCGGAGCGGGTAATTGATACGCTGTCGCCGCTGCATAAGGGCTTAGCGCTGTCGCTTGCGCCTGGGCCGGAAATCGAGCTGTTAGCGGAGCCGCGCTATCTTCAGCGTGCGGTGCAGAATTTAGTCGGCAATGCCTGCCGCCATGCCAAGTCCCAGGTGGTGATTCACCTCTGGGATGAGCCTAATCTGGTGCGTATTGACGTTGAAGACGACGGTCCCGGCATTCCACCGGAAGCGCGGGCGGATATTTTCAAGCCGTTTGCCCGGCTGGACGACAGCCGCGCTCGAAGCTCTGGCGGCTACGGGTTAGGGCTTTCGATTGTGCAGAAAATCATGGCCGGGCACGGTGGCAGCGTGACTATCGATACTAGCCCCACTTTGGGTGGCGCACGCTTTACATTGCTGGTTCCGCGTCGCGATCCGCCGGCTTAACCCCCGAAAGCACTGCAAAGGAAGTCTCCCGCGCAGTGCGTAAAAAATCCTGCATCCACGGCGCTTCGCGGGTCTCTTCGCGAATCGCTGCATACAGCGTGCTCCATACCCCATGCTCGCCTAGCTTCACCGCGCTCACGTAATCGCGCTCTAAATACTCGGTGAGTGCCCAGTTGGGCAGCGCACAGACGCCACGCCCGCTGGCCACCAGCTGCATCATCATAATCGTCAATTCGGCGGTGCGAATCTCCCGAGGACGCACATTTGCCGGTTGCAGAAACTGGGTGAAAATATCCAACCGCGACTGCTCAACAGGGTAGGTAATCAACGTTTCCTCGGCCAACGCCTGAGGATCTATATACCCCCGGCCGGCAAAAGGGTGCTGGCGGGCGACGGCCAATAGCCCTTCATAGCGAAACAGCGGCGCGTAGTGAATGCCCTCAAGGGGTTGGGGATCGGCGGTGATCACCAGATCCAGCTGCTCACGGGCAAGCGCCGGAAGTGGGTCGAAGTGGTGGCCGCTGGGAATATCGATTTCTACCGCTGGCCAGTGGTCGCGAAAATAATCCACCGTCGGCATCAGCCACTGAAAGCAGCTGTGGCACTCGATGGCCATATGCAAACGGCCCTGCTCGGTGCCTGCCAGACGCGCCAAATCCCGCTCCGCTTTGCGTACTTCAGGTAGTACCTGATCGGCCAGGGCGAGCAGCCGCAAGCCTGCGCGGGTAAATTCCACCGGGCGGGTTTTGCGCACAAAAAGCGCGCTTTCCACGCGGCTCTCAAGATCCTTGAGCTGGTGCGAAAGCGCCGATTGGGTCAAATGCACGCGATCGGCAGCATCGACGAGAGAGCCGGTTTCGCGCAGAGCCAGCAGCGTGCGTAGATGTCGTAGCTCAATCATGTAGTGGCTCAGTCATTGTGAGTATTTTTCATCTTTAATATTAGAAACTTTAGTTTGATTCACTAAGGTGCGGTGCCCAGACTGTGTGAATTCATTCACGTTGGTAGGGTTCATCATGACAGTTTCTCATATTCTCGGCTATCCCCGCATTGGTGCGCAGCGAGAGCTAAAAAAAGCCACTGAGGCGTACTGGAAAGGCGAGTGTTCGCGTAGCGAGCTGGAAAGCACTGGCCGTGAGCTGCGTTTGCGCCACTGGCAGGCGCAGCAGGATGCGGGTTTGGATTTCGTTAGCGTGGGCGATTTCGCGTTTTATGATCAAGTGCTGAATGTTTCGGTGGCGCTGGGAGCGGTGCCTTCACGTTTTAACGCCCAAGCAGAGGTTGCTGGTGGCGATATCGATCTCGACACTACCTTTCGTATGGCCCGGGGTAGAGCGCCCAGCGGGGAGCCCGCCGCGGCCTGTGAAATGACCAAGTACTTCGATACCAACTATCACTATCTCGTCCCCGAACTGCACGAAGGGCAAACGTTTACCCTGGCCTCCAACCGCCTGTTTGACGAAGTGGATGAAGCGTTACGCGCAGGTTTTACCCCGAAAGTAACGCTGACGGGGCCACTAACCTGGCTATGGCTGGGCAAAACCAAGGGCGGTGATTTTGATCGCCTGACGCTGCTCGACAGCGTACTCAACGTGTATGGCGAAATATTAGCGCGGCTCACCACCCAAGGCATCGAGTGGGTTCAGTTGGATGAGCCAGCGCTGGTACAGGATCTGCCGCTGGCATGGCAGCAGGCCTATGAGCGGGCTTATCACCGACTTCAGTCTGCGCCGCTAAAACTATTGCTAGCCACTTACTTCGGCGGCTTGGGCGACAACCTCTCACTGGCGACCCGTCTACCCGTGGCGGGTTTACACATCGACGCCGTGCGCGCACCGCAGCAAGTCGAGAGTGTAATTGATCGCCTTGGCCCCCATCAGGTGCTATCAGTCGGTTTTGTCGATGGCCGCAATATCTGGCGGGCCGATTTGGCCGCCTTGCGGGAACGCCTGCTGCCATTAAAAGTGCGTCTGGGCCAGCGGCTTTGGTTGGCGCCAAGCTGCTCGCTGCTGCATGTGCCGGTGGATTTGGAGCAGGAGACGGAGCTGGGTGATGAGCTAATCAGTTGGCTTGCCTTTGCGCGACAGAAGCTTGACGAGGTGGTCACTTTGGCGCGCTTGGTCGATAACCGCGCCACGCGCGCCGACGAGCAGCGTCTGGATCAGGCCACCCGGGCGCTGGATGCCCGGCGTGAATCAACGCGTATTCACCAAGCTGTGGTCAGTGAGCGTTTGGCGGCGGTTAGCCCTGCTGATAGCCAGCGCCAGGCGCCTTACACCGTGCGTGCCGAGGCTCAACGCCGGGCGCTCAAGCTACCGTTATTCCCCACTACAACGATTGGCTCTTTCCCTCAAACCAATGAGATTCGTTCCGCCCGTGGTGCTTTTAAGGCCGGTGAGCTGGCGTTGGCCGACTACGAAGCCCGCATGCAGGCCGAGATCGCCTATGCAGTTGAACGTCAGCATGCGCTGGATATCGATGTGCCCGTTCACGGCGAAGCCGAACGTAACGACATGGTGGAGTACTTTGGCGAGCAGCTTGAGGGCTTTGCCTTTACCCGGTTTGGCTGGGTGCAGAGCTATGGTTCACGCTGCGTAAAACCGCCGGTGATCTTCGGTGACGTATCGCGCCCTGCCCCGATGACGGTGCGTTGGAGCGAATACGCCCAAACCCTGACCGACAAACCCATGAAGGGTATGCTGACCGGCCCGGTGACGATTCTCCAGTGGTCGTTTGTGCGCGATGACCAGCCGCGGGAAACCACCTGCCGCCAGATTGCCCTGGCGCTGCGCGATGAGGTGCTGGATCTAGAAAAAGCCGGGATCAACATTATTCAAATCGATGAGCCAGCGTTGCGCGAAGGGTTACCGCTGCGCCAGCATGAGTGGCAGTCGTACCTTGATTGGGCGGTAGAGAGTTTTCAGCTTAGCGCCGCAGGCGTTGGCAATGCCACTCAGATTCATACCCATATGTGCTACTCGGAGTTCAACGACATCATTGGCGCGATTGCTGCACTTGATGCCGATGTGATCACCATTGAAACATCGCGCTCGGATATGCACCTGTTGGACGCCTTCCAGGACTTCGCTTATCCCAACGAAATCGGCCCAGGGGTTTACGATATCCACACCCCGAATATTCCCGAGGTGAGCTGGATGGTCGATTTGATGGAGAAAGCCCTGGAAAAAATCCCCGCCGAACGGCTGTGGGTAAACCCGGACTGCGGCCTAAAAACCCGTGGTTGGGCGGAAGTGGAGCCAGCGCTAGCCAATATGGTGGAAGCCGCTAAGGTGTTACGCCAACGCTACTCGTAAACGGTTACAGAACATAATCAAACCCGCTGCATTAAGCAGCGGGTTTTTGATATGAGAGCTAATGCTTCGAAGTCTAGCTTTTCGAAGCGTAGGCGTAGAGCAGCGTTTCTTGGGCACTGATCGCGTCGGCTTCACCTGGGTCTTGTAGTTGATAGCTGCCGTCGGTTTGGAGCAGCCAGCTCTGGCAGTTATCCACCAGGTAGGTCTCGAGGTCTTTACGCACCCGGGTGGCGAGCTTCTTATCCAGCAGTGGGAAGCAGGTCTCCACACGGTGGAACATATTGCGCGACATAAAGTCCGCGCTAGAGCACCAAGTTTCTGACTTGCCGTCATTGTGGAAGTGGAATACCCGGGTATGCTCCAGCAAACGTCCAATAATCGAGCGCACGCGAATATTGTCGGAAACCCCCGGTACCCCGGGCTTCAAACAGCACATACCGCGAATAATCAAATCGCACTCAACCCCCGCTTGAGAGGCCCGGTAGAGCGCCTTGATAAGCTTGGGCTCAGTTAACGAGTTGCACTTAATGATGATATGCCCGCGCTTGCCCTTGCGCGCTATCTGCGCCTCGCGCTCAATCATTGCCACCAGCCGCTCGTGTAAGGTGAACGGCGCGTGCAACAGCGTGTCGATTTTGCGCGCCCGGCCCATTCCCGATAGCTGCTGAAAAACTTTATGCACATCGGCACACAGCGCTTTGTTGGCAGTCAGCAGGCTGTAGTCGGTGTAAAGCTTGGCGGTTTTAGAGTGATAGTTACCGGTGCCCAGGTGCGCGTAGTAGCACAGCTCGCCTTTTTCACGGCGCACAATGTGCAGCATTTTGGCGTGAGTTTTGTACGCCATAATACCGTAGACAACGATCGCCCCGGCTTCTTGCAGGCGTGAAGCTAGCTGTAGGTTGTCGGCTTCATCAAAGCGCGCGCGCAGCTCAATGACCACAGTGACTTCTTTTCCCTGGCTGGCCGCTTCAACCAGCGCACTGACAATGGCCGAGTCTGCGCCCGTTCGATAAAGGGTCTGCTTCACCGCCAGTACATTTGGATCCCGGGCGGCCTCGCGCAGCAGGTCTTCAATCGGCGTAAACGACTGGAAGGGGTGATGGAGCAGAATGTCGTTCTTGGCGATGGCGTCAAACAGACTACCCGATTTGAGCGCTTTGGGAATGCTGGGAGTGAACGGACGATAGAGCAATTCAGGACGATCCACATCACCCAGCACCGACATCATTCGGGTCAGGTTGACTGGCCCTTTGACGCGATACAAGTCGTCGCTCTCAAGCTCAAACTGGCGCAGTAAAAAGCTGGTCAAGTCATCGGGGCAGCTGTCGGCGACTTCCAGGCGCACCCCGCTGCCGTAGCGGCGTGCCAGCAGCTCACCGCGCAGCGCAGAGGCGAGATCCGAAACTTCCTCTGGGTCAACGCTCATATCCGCATTGCGGGTCAGCCGGAATTGGTAGCAGCCGCGCACGCTCATGCCGGGAAATAGCTCCTCGGCGTGGGCATGAATCATCGACGAGAGGAAAACATACTCCGAGAAACCCTCTTCGCACAGCTCCTTGGGCAGCGCCATCAGGCGCGGCAGCGAGCGTGGTGCGGGAAGAATCGCCATGCCCCCAGCGCGACCAAAGGCATCTTTGCCTTCCAGCTCAACAATAAAGTTGAGGCTTTTATTCACCAGCCGCGGGAAAGGGTGCGAGGGGTCGAGGCCGATCGGGCTGATGACCGGCATGATTTCGTTATCAAAAAATGCCTTAACCCAGGCTTTCTGCTTACCCGTCCACTGATCGCGGCGACGAAAACGCAGCCCATGGGTTTCCAGCGCAGGTAACAAAGTGTCATTGAGTATCTGATACTGGCGGTCAATTTGCGCGTGGGCAAGCTGCGATATCTCGGCCAGCACCGCTTTGGGCAGGCGGCCATCGGCGGCGGTGGTGTCGTCGCCCAGGGCAATTTGATGCTTTAAGCCCGCCACGCGAATCTCGAAAAACTCGTCCATGTTGGAGGAGAAAATCAGCAGGAACATTAACCGGTTGAGCAGCGGGTGGGCGTCGTCTAACGCCTGCTCCAACACGCGAATATTGAACTGTAGATGCGACAGTTCGCGGTTGAAGTAGAGCTGGGTATCGTCGAGGTCGGTTTCAGGTAGCGCTTCACGCGCTTGAACGCCGGTAGGGGTGCGGTTGATCCGTAGCGGCATATCGCCGTCGCTGCTGGTGTGATCAGTAGACGATAATGGTAAGGAATCTGAAGCTTGCTCGTCCATGGTGGATCTCCCCGCGTTGATAGCTCGAAGGTATCATAGCCTGATACTTGTTTATCAGTGCAGTATGCGGGGAGAAGATGACAAACAGGTGTCACCTAGTTGTCATATTAGCGGCGCTGAAGTAAACGCGCAGCGTCTAGGGCAAAGTAGGTCAGAATGCCATCTGCCCCTGCCCGTTTGAAACACATCAACGATTCCAGTATCACCGGCTCCGCTTCCAGCCAGCCGTTATCGAAGGCCGCACGGTGCATGGCGTACTCGCCGCTGACTTGATAAGCGAAGGTGGGTACCTGTAGTTCGCTTTTTACCCGCCGCACGATATCTAAGTAAGGCATGCCGGGCTTGACCATCACCATGTCGGCGCCTTCGGCGATATCCATGGCCACTTCGTGTAGCGCTTCATCGCTGTTAGCGGGATCCATTTGATAGGTGCGCTTGTCCGCTTTGCCTAAGTTGGCAGCTGAACCGACTGCATCGCGAAAAGGCCCGTAGTAGTGCGACGCATACTTGGCGCTGTAGGCCATAATACGCACGTTATGCAGGTGTTCCTGCTCCAACACCAGACGAATAGCGCCGATCCGCCCATCCATCATGTCGGAAGGGGCGACGACGTCGGCACCGGCTTCGGCATGGGAGAGTGCCTGTTTGAGCAGCGTATCCACCGTGCGGTCATTCTGCACATAGCCGTGTTCGTCAAGGATGCCGTCCTGGCCGTGGCTGGTATAAGGGTCAAGCGCCACGTCAGTGATGATGCCTAATTCGGGCAGCGCTTGTTTGAGGGCGCGCACGCTGCGCTGAACTAGACCGCTGGCGCTATAGGCCTCTTCAGCAAGCTCACTCTTGTGCTCGGGGCCAACCACAGGAAACAGAGCCAGCGCTGGAATACCCAGTTCATACGCCTCGCGAGCTTGCTCGATCAGCAGATCGATAGAGAGCCGTTCAACACCTGGCATGGAAGCAACGGCTTCACGCTGATTTTCACCTTCCAGTACGAACACCGGCAGGATTAGGTCAGAGGGAGACAGGCTCTTTTCCTGCATCAACCGGCGTGAGAAATCGTCGCGGCGCATGCGGCGCAGTCGCGTGGCGGGAAAGTGGCGGGCAGTGGGTGTATTCAAGGGTCTCTCCATAGAAGTCGTAAAGATCAGCAATCGTGAACATTAAGGATCGAAAATAAATATGCCTGAAGGCCTGGCGTCAGTATATCAGCCATACCTTGCGGCGAAAGGCGTCTTGTGGCGACACGCCAGACTGACTAAAGTGAGCGATTGCTTTGCTGTATTGCGTTCGGCAGACCCTGGGATAAGGAGATAAGCATGACCAAACAGGTGGCGGTGATTTTAGCCGGCTGCGGCGTCTACGATGGTTCAGAAATATACGAGACCACGCTAACGCTGCTGCGCTTGGATCAGTTGGGTATCGGTTACCGTTGTTTTGCCCCAGATATAGAGCAGCACCATGTGGTTAATCACCTCACTCAAGAGGTGGTAGAGGGCGAGCAGCGCAACGTGCTGCTGGAGTCTGCCCGCCTGGCGCGGGGAGAGGTCAGCCCGCTGGAGGAGTTAGACGCTGACAGCTTCGACGCAGTGATCGTGCCCGGCGGTTTTGGCGTCGCCAAGAACCTGTCGGACTTCGCCAGCGCCGGTGACAGTATGCAGGTTCTAGATGCATTAAAAGCGGCCTTGGTGGGGTTTCGCGAAGAGGCCAAGCCAATTGGTTTGATGTGTATTTCCCCCGTACTGGTACCCCGCCTATTGGATGAGGGCATTGCGGTAACGGTGGGCAATGACCCGGCGGTTTCCGGGGCCATTAGCGCCATGGGCGGCCTGCACCGTAGCTGCGGCGTAGAAGATATCGTCGTGGATCTTGAACATCGTGTGGTCACTACGCCTGCCTATATGCTGGCAACGCGTATCAGCGAAGCTGCTACCGGTATTTTTAAGCTAGTAGACCGCATTGCCGAAATGATGGATTAAGCTCGACGCTGTGCTCTAGATAAAAAACCGCCGCCATGGTTAATGGCGGCGTTTTTTAAGTATCTGCACCCTGACCCCGTGCTTAGAGGTCTGCTTCTTGCTCTTCGGCGGCCTCTTTCTCCTCTTTGCGCTTACGCACCAGGCGTCCAAACAGTAGCCCGACTTCATAAAGCAGATACATTGGTATCGCCAGTAGACTCTGAGAAATCACGTCTGGTGGTGTTAGCAGCATGCCGACAACGAAACAGCCTAGAAGAATATACGGGCGCTTTTTAGACAGGCTCTCCACCGTCGTCGCGCCCGATAAAATAAGCAAAAAGGTCGCAATGGGAATTTCAAACGCTACGCCGAAGGCAAAAAACAGCTTAAGAACGAAGTTCAAATACTGATTAATGTCGGTCATGACGGCGACGTTTTCCGGCCCGGTCTGAGTGAAAAACTCAAACAGCAGTGGAAATACCACGTAATAGGCAAACGCCGCGCCGCCGTAGAAAAGTGCAATACTCGAAACCAGAATCGGTATCGCCAGCGCTTTCTCATTGTCGTAAAGGCCCGGCGCGATAAACGCCCAGGCTTGGTGTAGCACAAAGGGAATAGCAATAAATACCGCAACCACCAGGGTGAGCTTGAACGGCGCCAAGAACGGCGAAGCGACTTCCGTGGCGATCATCTGCGAGCCTTCAGGCAGTAGCGCCATTAACGGCTCGGCCACAAAGGTGTAGATATCATTGGCAAAGGAGTAGAGGCCCAAAAAGACCACCAGGATAACGATCACGGCGCGCATTAGCCGTGAGCGTAGCTCGATCAGGTGCTCAATCAGGGGGGCTTGGCTCTGCTCTTCCCGCGGCTCCTTTGAATCGCCAGACATACTCATTGGTGATTACGATCCTTATTAAGTGCAGCCGACTCAGGGTTAGGCGTTTCAGGTTCGGCCTCGCGGGTGGGCGTAGCCGAGGCAGGTGTAGATGATGACGGAGGCGTTTCTTCACGCACCGTTTGCAGGGCGTCATCCAATCGAGAGCTGGCCTTGGCAACCCGCTGCTCAGTATCGCTCTGCGACGCTGGCGCTGCGTTTGAGGGGCTATCGGCAATGCTCTCTACGTCCAACTTGGCTTTCTTCAAACTGTCATCGAGCTTCTTTTGCTGTTCGTTGAGCTTTTGGCGCAGCTCTTCTGCTTCCAGTTGGGCGCTGATTTCACGCTGCATACCGGATACCGTACGCTTGATTTTACCAATCCACATGCCCGCCGTTCGGGCGGCGCGGGGCAGCCGTTCCGGCCCAAGCACCAACAGCCCGACGACGCCAATCAGCATCAGTTCAAGAAAGCCGATATCCAGCATGGTTTATTTGCGCTCTTCGTTGCGGTCGTTGGCGGCCTGTTTCTCTTCGGCTTGAACGTCATAAGTGTTGCCCGGCTCTTCATGGCTCACTTTGGCATGGGGTTGGTCGGCGTCGTCTTTATCTGCCTCTTTATTTTTTTCTTCATCGTGCATGGCTTTCTTGAAGCCCTTGACCGCCCCGCCCAGGTCGGTACCCACGTTACGCAGTTTTTTGGTGCCGAAAACCAGGATGATGATGCCCAGTACAATCAGCAACTGCCAAATACTAATGCCACCTAACATATGCGTTTCCTCATGGGAGCAAGTTAACTTTCATTGTTGATGCAAACGTTGATGCAAGCGCTGATGTAAACATGGCTACTACCAGCGTTACCACTACATTACGCGCGTTACCACTATGCAACAGCGATATGTGGTAACTATGGCTGGCGGGCGGCTTTTTCCTCGTGTCCGGAAATGCCGAAGCGCCGTGCCAGTTCGTCTAAAACGGCCTGATGATCCATTCCCAGGTGTGACAGCATCACTAGGCTATGAAACCACAGGTCGGCGGTTTCAGAAATCAACGCTTGGCGTTCAGCCTCGCTACCATGCTCAGCATCTTTTGCCGCAAGCACTGTTTCTGTCGCTTCCTCGCCCACCTTTTCGAGTATCTTGTTCAAACCCTTATGATGCAAGGAGGCAACATAAGATTCTTCTGCCGCTGCATGGCGCCGCTGCTTTAACACCTCATTGAGCGTATCCAGCACATTGGGGTGGCTAGTCGAATTGTTAGGCGTTAATGCGTTGCTGTCCATGGGAATCCTTGTAAACGTTTAGTGCGTCACTCTATTGCCACACCAGCAGCAGTAGGCCAATGGCGGCGGCCGCTAGTATCGGCCACTCCTGAAGCGCAATCCAACCGCTTAATGGCTGCCACGCCAGTGCCAGCGCCAGTAGAATCAAGCCAAGCCGCAGGCGGTAAAGGCGTTTAACCTGGCGCGCCATCTGCACCCGCATGGCGTTGATCGAATCGACCTGCTGATGGCGCTGGCGATGCTCATGCTCCATGCGGCTAAGCGCCTGATGAGCCAGTACGGGCAGTTCGGGCAACTGGTGCGAAAGTTCCGGCGCCTGACGCTTTAGCGACTCCCATAAACCGCTCACCCCGGCACGCTCTTTCATCCACTGCTCTAAATAGGGCTTGGCGGTGCTCCACAGATCTAGATCCGGATAGAGTTGGCGCCCCAGGCCTTCAATATTGAGCAGCGTTTTCTGCAACAGTACCAGCTGCGGCTGCACTTCCATATTAAAGCGCCGCGCGGTTTGAAACAGCCCCAATAGCACTTGGCCGAAGGAGATATCTTTCAACGGCTTCTCTAAAATGGGTTCACAAACGGTGCGAATCGCCGCTGCGAACTCATTGGCTCGGGTATTTTCGCCCACCCAGCCTGACTCAATGTGCAGCGCAGCGACTTCGTAATAGTCCTGGTGGAAAAACGCCAGTAGGTTCCGCGCCAGGTAGTCCTGGTCTTCCCGCGTCAGGCTGCCCACAATGCCGCAGTCGATGGCAATGTACTGGGGATCTTCGGGGTTGTCACAGTTGACGAAGATATTGCCTGGGTGCATGTCCGCGTGGAAGAAGTTGTCGCGGAATACCTGGGTAAAGAACAGTTCGACGCCGCGCTCGGCAAGTTTCTTCAAATTAGTGCCACGAGCAATCAGGGTATCTAAATCGGCGACCGGAATACCGCGAATGCGCTCCTGCACCATCACGTGCCGGCGGGTGAAGGGCCAGTAGATGGTGGGTACAAACAGCAGCGGTGAGTCTTTGAAGTTACGCTTGAGCTGCGAGGTATTGGCGGCCTCTTTGTAAAGGTCCAACTCGTCAAACAGCGTGGCTTCGTAGTCGCGAATGACTTCCACCGGGCGCAGGCGGCGCGCCTCGGGGATTTTGGAGCATAATTTGGCGACTTGGTACATCAGCGCCATATCCTGGCGCATCACGCGATCGATGCCGGGGCGAATAATTTTCACCACCACGTCTTCGCCGCCGTGCAGCCTTGCCGCGTGGACCTGGGCAATCGACGCCGAGGCCAAGGGCACTCGATCGAACTCAGCAAAGGCCTCTTCCAGCGACACTTCCAGCGCTTTCTCGACCCGGTCGGCGGCTTGATCACCTGGAAAAGGCGGCACCTGATCCTGCAGGCGTTTAAGCTCATCGGCGATATCCGCTGGCAGCAGGTCGCGGCGGGTCGAGAGCATTTGGCCGAATTTAATAAAAATCGGTCCTAACGCCTCCAGCGACAAGCGCAGTCGTTCGCCCCGTGAGCGCTTGCCAACGGGGATCAATCGTAGCGGAGAAAACCACAGCAGCGCCCGGAGCCACCAGGGCAGCCGCTCTAACGGCAGCAGCGTGTCCAGTCGGTGGCGGCTGATCACCCAGCTGATCCGTAGCAGGCGCAAACTCATGGGCGCGTCTCCTGTGGCGCAAGCTGAAGCTGTTCTAGTCGTCGCTGTAAGCGGTTTAGGCGCGCTTCCAGGCGATCGGTCGCCACCTCTAACTCGGTCAGGTGCTCGCGGAGCAGGCTACGCTGCTGCGGCCCAGGCAGCAGGCGTGCCTCTTCAAAGACATATTCAGATACATCCTGCATCAGCTCGTCTTTGGCGCGCAGCCCCCAGCGGGCAGCGCGCCGCAGGCCTTCGGCCAGGGAGTGGGCGGGTATATCGCCCAGCCAGTGGGCCAGCTCGCTCTCCCAGTCGATGTCCAGGTCGAAGAGCAGGTCTCGAGTGGCTTCAAGCAGATGAATACGCCCGCGCACGGCCAGCTTGCCATCAAACATAAGGCGTTCAATCGAAGCGCCGCTGATCCACTCGGAAAACGTTTCCGGAGTGAGTTCTACCACTGCGTCTACGTCGGTTTCATCAACGTCATCGCCGCGCATCAGGTCGAGCCCGGCGTGATGGTAGTGAATGACCAGCGCTAAGTGAGGCTGCTCAAGGCGAACCAGTAAACGGCTGCCCGCCAGTGCCGCTAGCCGTGCAGGGGCCGCGGGGTCGCGGGCGAGCAGGGCGTTGAGCGTGCGTTCACAACCGGCCAGTAGCAAGGTCGGGGTTACCAGCATGCTGACCTCTGGGCCTGTAGCGTCTGAAACCTCATAGCTTAATGCCGCGGTGCAGTGCAACGATACCGCCGGTCAGGTTGGTGTACTCAACCCGCTCAAGCCCTGCCTCTTCCATCATGGCTTTGAGCGTTTCCTGATCCGGGTGCATACGAATCGACTCCGCCAAGTAGCGATAGCTGTCGCCGTCGCCCGCCACCAATTCGCCCATTCGGGGCAGCAGGCGGAAAGAGTACTCGTCGTAGGCCTTGGAGAGCAGCGGGTTGTTGGGCTTGGAGAACTCCAGCACCAGTAGGCGACCACCGGGCTTGAGCACCCGGGCCATGGAGCGTAGCGCGGCGTCTTTGTCGGTGACGTTACGTAGGCCAAAGGCAATGGTGATGCAGTCGAAGCTGTTGTCGGGAAACGGCAGGCTTTCGGCATTGGCTTGAACATACTCGACGTTGCCGCCTACGCCGTTATCCATCAGCTTGTCGCGGCCGACTTTGAGCATGGAGGCGTTAATATCGGCAAGTACGACTTTGCCCCGGGGGCCAACCATACGGGAAAACTTAAGCGTTAAATCCCCCGTGCCGCCCGCGATATCCAGCACGTGGTGACCGGGGCGCACGCCTGCGCGCTCAATGGTAAGGCGCTTCCATATCCGGTGGATGCCCATGGACATCAGGTCATTCATCACATCGTAGCGGGCAGCCACAGAGTGGAAAACATCAGCCACTCGCGAGGCTTTTTCATCAACAGGGACTTCCTGAAAACCAAAGTCAGTGGTGCGTTTTTCTGTGGGGCTCATTGGGCAGTAGCTCCCGAATTCGAGGCGGTGGCAATTCGACCGTAAGTCCTTTTGACCTTAAGGCCGACGCGATTAAAAGTTAACGCCATTGTAGCCTTGTCCACCCTGGCTTGTCTGCCTGGCTTCTTGTATAGGCCTGAGTCAGGTAGTCACAGTTGTTTGAATTGAATACTGGCGGGCTCTCGTGAGGCACCGGCCTCTTTTAAGCGCTGCAAGTAGTTGTTCCAGTAGGCCTCTTGGTGGGTAGCGAGGTCATACAGATAGTTCCAGCTAAACAGCCCGCTGTCATGGCCATCGTCAAAGTGCAGTTTCAGCGCGTAGTTGCCCGCCTGGGTAATATTCTGTAGACCGACATCTTTTTTACCCACTTGCAGTACCGCCGTATCGCCGCCGTGACCGCGTACTTCGGCGGAAGGCGAATAGACGCGTAAAAACTCAACCGGGAGGTGAAAACTCTCCCCATTGGCGTAGCCAAGTTCCAGCTCGCGATTCTGCTTATGGTAGTGAACCCGAGTGGGGGTAGGGGCATTCATGATCAGACCTCATCGCTAAGTGTCCATGGCTTATGAACATAGCAGCAAGCCCGCAAAGAGCGGGCTTACTGTTGCTGACTATACCAGTGCTGATAATAACGGCAGACGTAGCTTATAGAATATACCGCGACAGATCTTCGTCGACCGCCAGTTCGCCAAGCTGAGCATTGACGTAGTCGCCGTCAATGACCAGCGGGCTCTCCATATCGCCGCCTCGGAAAGAGGCTTCCTCTAACAGCCGCTCCATCACCGTGTGCAGGCGGCGAGCGCCGATATTTTCGGTGCCTTCGTTAACCTGCCAGGAGATCTGAGCGATGCGCTCGATACCGTCGGGGGTAAACTCAACGTCGAGCCCTTCGGTGGCCAGCAGCGCTTGATACTGCTTGGTCAGTGAGGCGGAGGGCTCGGTAAGAATGCGCTTAAAGTCGTTGGGCGTAAGCGCGTCGAGCTCAACGCGGATCGGCAGGCGGCCCTGAAGCTCCGGAATCAGATCCGACGGACGCGACAGGTGGAAGGCACCGGAGGCGATAAACAGTATGTGATCGGTTTTTACCATGCCGTACTTGGTCGAGACGGTGGAGCCTTCAATCAGCGGCAGCAGATCGCGCTGGACGCCTTCACGGGAGACTTCGCCACCGCTGGACTGGCCGCTGCCCTTGGCTACTTTATCGATTTCATCCAGGAACACGATGCCGTGTTGCTCGACCGAGTAGACCGCGCGGGACTTGATCTCTTCCTCGTTGACCAGCTTGCCCGCTTCTTCATCGCGCAGCAGTACCAGCGCCTCTTTGACCGTGACGCGGCGGTTTTCACGCTTCTGCTGGCCCATGCTGGAGAACATGCTCTGCAGCTGGCTGGTCATCTCTTCCATGCCCGGGGGCGTCATGATGTCGATGCCTTGGCCCTGGGAAGATACTTCGATATCGATCTCTTTGTCGTCCAACTGCCCTTCGCGAAGCTTCTTGCGGAAGGTCTGGCGTGTGCCGTTATCTTCCCGCGGCTTATCTTCCTGGCCACGGGGCGGCGGTAGAAGGGCGTCTAGCACGCGGTCTTCTGCAGCATCTTCGGCGCGGTGGCTAACTTCCTCTTTGGCCTGTTCACGGACCATCTTGATCGCTGCTTCCATTAAGTCGCGAATAATCGACTCAACATCCCGGCCCACGTAGCCGACTTCGGTAAACTTGGTCGCTTCAACTTTAATAAACGGCGCTTTGGCCAGCTTGGCCAGACGGCGGGCAATCTCGGTTTTACCCACACCGGTGGGGCCAATCATCAAAATATTTTTAGGCGTGACTTCAGGGCGCAGGTCGTCATCGAGCTGCATACGGCGCCAGCGGTTACGCAAAGCGATTGCAACGGCGCGTTTGGCATCCTGCTGGCCAATAATGTACTGGTCTAGAGCGTGAACAATTTCGCGGGGTGTCATCTGAGTCATATAAGTAACCTTTGTGGGCAATGAGCGGCGTTTGGGGATCGCGTGAGTTGATTAGCGACCGTCAATCGACAGCTCTTCGAGGGTCACATGGTGGTTGGTGAATACACAGATATCACCAGCGATCGAAAGCGACTTCTCGGTAATTTCACGCGCCGACAGCTCGGTGTTTTCCAGTAGCGCACGGGCGCTAGCCTGGGCGAAGTTGCCGCCAGAGCCAATGGCAATAATGCCGCGCTCGGGTTCGACTACGTCACCGTTACCGGTAATGATCAGCGAAGCGCTGTGATCGGCGACTGCGAGCAGCGCTTCCAGGCGGCGCAGCGCCCGGTCGGTGCGCCAATCTTTGGCAAGCTCAACCGCGGCCTTGGTCAAATGGCCTTGGTACTTTTCCAGCTGCGCTTCAAAGCGCTCAAACAGGGTGAACGCATCCGCCGTGCCACCCGCAAACCCAGCCAGTACCTTGCCGCGGTAGAGGCGGCGTACTTTGCTGGCGTTACCCTTCATTACGGTATTGCCCAGCGATACTTGGCCGTCGCCAGCGAGGGCGACCTGGTTACCACGACGAACGGAGACAATAGTGGTCATGGAGATAACTCCTTGGGGGAGGCTCGCTCCCGATGACTGGCAGGTCACTCAACAAGCGACCATTGTTTAAGCGTTCACAACAAAATGCGGGCGGCTGATAAAAAATCAACCGCCCGCAACTATTCAGGATGGGATTATTAGTTTTGCAGTTGGATAAGCAGGGGCTCGATACCTTGGGTATTCATTAAATCCTGGGCGCGGTTCAGCTCCCGGGTGTCTTCGTAAGGCCCCACTTGTACCCGGTGCCAGGTACTGCCATCTGCCTGTACCGCGCTGATTTCCGCCAGCAGGCTTAAATTACGCAGTCGGCCGCGCAGCTGCTCGGCGTCGCTTGCCTCTCGAAATGAAGCCGCCTGAAGCATATAGCGCCCTGGGGTATTGGTGGCCGCTTCATTCTCTTGGGCAGCCGAGACCTGATCTTCGGGCCGGGTATTGGCGGCAATGACTTGGGCAATGGGGTCGTCGCCTGCGGCGACGGAGGCCGCATCGCTATCGACCGTTTGTTCGGGAGTCTCCGGGCGCACTACGCTTGACGGCAGCGTGACGCCGGGGGCAATGACCTCGGTTTCCGGCAGCAGGGTATAAAACTCAAACGTCGGCATCGAGGGTTCGGCGGCTTCCTCGGTTTCCCGAGCGGCGGCGCGCTCTTCGCTACCCGAGGGCTTAGGCACTACCGTGGCCTGAGGTGCTTCGCTCTGCTCTTGCCAGGGGGCGGTGCCGTGCTGGTGCTGAGCCAGAAAGAAGCCTGCCGCCATACCAGCAAGTCCCCACAGCCAGCCGGGTAGGCGGAAGCCGCCTGAGCTGCGCTTGGACTTGCGCTGCGAGGTGGCGCCGCGGCGGGGGGCGGGCTTTTTGCGCGGGCTAGCCATGGCTTACATCTCCTCTGGGGCGCTAACCCCCATTAAATCAAGCCCGTTGCGTAGCACTTGACGGGTGGCGAGGCCTAGCGCCAAGCGCGAATTGCGCAGGGTGTCGTCATCGACCATTACTTTGACGGCGTTGTAGCAGGTGTGGAAGTCGCCGGAAAGGTCGAGCAAATACTGGGCAACCTGCTGGGGCTCGCGGTTTCTGGCGGCGGTTTCTACTACTTCAGGGAAGCGCGCTAGCCGGTTAAGTACGGCTTTCTCCTGGTCGCTGTCCAATAACGCCAGGTTGGCCAGTGCCAGGGCATGATCAAACGGCTGGTCGGCATCCTGGGCTTTGCGCAGCATGCTGCAGACTCGGGCATGGGCGTACTGGATGTAGTAGACCGGGTTGTCATTCGACTGGGAGCGGGCCAGGTCGATGTCAAAGGTGAGCTGTGAGTCGGCGCGGCGGGCGGCGAGGAAGAAGCGCGTGGCGTCGCGACCCACTTCGTCGATCAAGTCGCGCACGGTGACATAGCTACCCGCGCGCTTGGAGAGTTTTACCTCGACGCCTGAGCGGGTAACCATGACCATCTGGTGGAGCACGTAGTCGGGCCAGCCTTTGGGAATGCCGACTTCCAGCGCCTGCAAACCGGCGCGTACGCGGGTGACGGTGGAGTGGTGATCGGCGCCCTGTTCGTTGATCACGGTTTTGAAACCGCGCTGCCACTTGTCCAGGTGGTAGGCCACATCGGGCAGGAAGTAGGTGTAGCCACCGTCTTGTTTGCGCATTACGCGGTCTTTGTCATCACCGAAGTCGGTGGTGCGTAGCCACATGGCGCCATCTTCTTCATAGGTGTGGCCCGCGTTCACCAGCTTCTCAACGGTGGCATCCACCTTGCCATCTTCATAGAGCGATGACTCTAAGAAATAGACGTCAAACTCCACGCCGAAGGCTTTTAGATCCAGATCCTGTTCGCGACGCAGCCACGCCACGGCAAACTCTTGAATGGCGTCTAAATCATCCGGGTCTTTTTTGGCGGTGACTTCACGGTCATCGGCGCTAACCGTTTTACCTGCTAGGTAATCGTTGGCGACATCGACAATGTACTCACCACGATAGCCATCTTCGGGCCAGCTGGCATCGTCAGGGCCCAAGCCTTTTACCCGCGCTTGTACCGAACGCGCCAGGTTGGCGATCTGGGCGCCCGCGTCGTTGTAGTAGAACTCGCGGGTGACATCAAAACCGGTGGCTTCGAGCAGGCGGCATAGGCAGTCGCCAATGGCCGCGCCCCGACCGTGACCTACGTGCAGCGGGCCGGTGGGATTGGCGGAAACGAACTCGACCTGAACCTTCTCTCCTTTGCCGACCATGCTGCGGCCAAAGGTGTCGCCGCAGTCGAGCACCTGGGCAACGATTTGCGCCGCGGCATCGGCGGCGGCGAAAAAGTTGATAAAGCCGGGGCCCGCAATCTCGGTTTTTTGGATAGCGTCGCTTTCGGGTAGCGCGGCTACCAGCGCGTTGGCTAATTCGCGCGGATTTTTACCTGCTGGTTTGGCCAGCATCAGCGCCAAGTTGGTGGCGTAATCGCCGTGGGCCTTGTCTTTGGTTGGATCCACTTTGATGGTGGGCTGAAGATCGTTTGGCAGCACGCCCTGGTGCTTGAGCGCGGTGACCGCGCCTTCGAGCAGAGAAACTATCGTATCTTTCATGTAGGTATCCGGTTACGTCTGTGGCGGCGTGTGCTAATGCGCAGCAGTAAAGTTGCGTCGGTAAGGCGGCTATTATCGGCAATTGAGCCGCAGTTTCAAAGGCGTGTTGCTAAACAAGTGCCAAGAGATAAGCGCTAAGCGAGAGTTTGTGGGTCGATATCAATCGACCAGCGTACCTTGCGTGCTTCGCGATTGGCTTCCAGCCACTGCACCAGCCAGCTAACGGCCGGGTGTAGTTGGCTGCGTTTATCGGCTGCCAGCATAACGTGTAAATGGTAGCGGTTCTGGCGTCTTTCCATCGGTGCGGGTACCGGTCCCAAGCAGCGGGTGGCTACGCCGGACTCTTTTAGCCATTGGCGCAGGGCCTGGGCAGCCTGTTGCGCCATGGCCAAAGCTGCCTCCTCTTTTGGGCTTTCAATGCGTAGCAGCGCCATAAAACAGAACGGCGGCAGCTGAGAAATGCGTCTTTCTTCCAGCATATTGCGCGCGAGGGCCCCGTAGCCATGTTCAGCCAATTGGCCCAAGTGAGGGTCGTCGGGGTGCAGTGTTTGCACCAGCACTCGGCCTGGGTGGGCGGCGCGACCGGCACGGCCCGCCACCTGTTCAAGCAGTTGGGCGCTGTGCTCTAGGGCGCGAAAATCAGCGGCGTAGAGGCCGCCGTCGGCATTGACGACCACCACAAGTGTGACGTGGGGCAGGTGGTGCCCTTTGGCGAGCATTTGAGTGCCGACCAAGACGCAGGGTTCGCCGCGCTGAATCTCTTTGAGTACCTGTTCGAAACTATCCTTCCGCCGGGTGCTATCCCGGTCGATGCGGTGGATAGTGGTTTTCGGGAACAGCGTTTGCAACGTCTCTTCGGTGCGCTCCGTGCCACTGCCCAAGGCGCGCAGGTCGCCGCTGCCGCAATCGGGGCAAGCGTCCGGCAGGGCGCGGCGGCTATCGCAGTGGTGGCAAGCCAGTAGGGGAGGCTGGCGGTGTAGCGTCATGCGTGCGTCGCACTGGCCACACTCGGCCATCCAGCCGCAGGCGTGGCAGGCAAGAGTCGGGGCAAAGCCGCGCCGGTTGATAAAAATCAGCACCTGCTTGCCAGCGCTCAAGGTGCTTTTAATCGCCTTGATGGCACCGGGTAACAGGCCCCCCTGGCGGCGCTGGTGGCGTAGATCAATCAGCTCCAGCTTGGCTGGCGGGTGCTGGCTGGGGCGCTGGGTCAGGCGCAGATGGCGGTAAGCGCCGCTAAGCGCCTGGTGCAGGCTCTCCAAGGAGGGTGTGGCACTGCCCATCAGCAGCGGAATTTTATGGTAGTGGGCCCGGGCCACGGCTAAATCGCGGGCGTGGTAGCGCAAGCCGTCGTGCTGTTTGTAGGAACCGTCGTGCTCTTCATCGACAATAATCGCGCCGGGGTTGGCCAGCGGGGTGAAAATCGCCGAACGAGTGCCAATAATGATCAGCGCCCGACCGCTGGCGGCGGCTTCCCATACATCTAACCGTTCTGGATCGGTAAGACCCGAATGCAGCGCCACCACGGGCACCCGAAAGCGGCTTCTAAAGCGGGCAAGCGTCTGTGGGGTTAAGCCAATTTCCGGCACCAGTACCAGCGACTGCTTGCCCTTGGCGGCGACGGCTTCAATAAGCTGCAGATAGACTTCCGTTTTGCCGCTGCCGGTGACACCTTCGAGCAAGCAGGGGTGGTAGCCATCGAGCTTCTCATGCAGTGCGGCCAGCGCCGTCGCCTGTTCGCGGTTAAGCGGCAGAGCTGGCGTTGCCAGTAAGTTGCCGCTGGGGGGCGTTGGGGCCGTGAGGATGTGTTCCTGGCTGGATGCCAGGCCTTTCTTCTCCAGCGCTAACAGCTGGTCGCGGGCAAAACCGTGGGCGCTAACCGCGCGGCCGGGCAGCCCATGAGGATGTTGGCGCAGCAGCGCATATAGCTCGGCTTGCTTGGGCGCTCGGCTGAGTATGTCTTCTGCGCCTTCGCCTTGGGCAAGCCAGAGCGTCTGGGTACGACCCGCCATGGGGTGCCCCTGGCGTAGCCGTGCAGGCATGGCGTGGTGCAAGGTGTCGCCTAGACTGTGCTGATAATAACGAGCGGCAAAGCGGCATAGCCACAGCCAATCCTCCGGCAGCGGGGCATCATCCAGCGCTTCACTGATACTACGCAGTTGGCTGCGCGGAAGGTCGCTGTGGTCGGCTAATTCGACGACCACGCCAACGACTTCGCGACGCCCAAAGGGCACCCGCACTCGCAGTCCCGGCAGCCAGCCGCAGGAGGGCGCTTCCCTGGACGGCAAGTAGTCGAACAGGCGGCGCAGCGGCGAAGGCAGGGCGACCTTAAGCACCTGATTAAAAGCTTGAGAAGGTCTTTGAGACTGTCTTTGCGAAGATGCCTGTGAAGAAAAAGAGTCAGCCAATTGGCCTCCGGCGTTAGTTTTGCTAGAATATGCGACCGCTCTGAATCCTAACGATCTTTATCGATCTATTTGTAAAGACCTATCGTAACGACAGAGCGGCTAACCGGTTAGTCGTTTTTTCCAAACCCTTATGCGGTGCCTGGCATTAGATCAGGTGGCGGCATATAGCTTCGTGAGGCTCGAAATGAGACAAGGTATTCACCCGAATTACAACACGGTCACCGCCAACTGTTCTTGCGGCGCCACTTTCCAAGTAGGTTCGACCTCTGGTCAGGACTTCTCTTTGGACGTGTGCTCCAACTGCCACCCGTTCTACACCGGTAAGCAGAAGCAAGCGACCACTGGTGGCCGCGTAGAGCGCTTCAACAAGCGTTTCGGCGCTGCTGTTAAGCGCGGCTAATCCTAGTCGGATAGCCATATCGGCAGCAGGCCTGTTCTTATCAGGCTAGGCTCCCGCAAAACCCACGCCCCGGCGTGGGTTTTTTGTTATCTGGATATGCTTGCTGTATTAGTTTTATGTGGAAAAATTTTCCATAAATTTTGCGTTGCAGCAATAAGCAAAGCGTTATGGGTGAACGATGTTTGCATAAGTTTCTGCAAATGGTGGCTAAAAGTGACGAATGTGAAGGGAAAATTCAGTTAAACGAGCGTTTTGTTGTAAGTTGACGGCGTGCTTGAGGCGCTATGGTTTTTTCTATATTCTGAAACGACTTATCTACTTTATGTTAACTGGACTCTGACCATGACGGATGCAAATAAGCAGGCTGCTTTGGATTATCACGCGAAACCGATTCCCGGTAAGCTTTCGGTGGAGTTGACCAAACCCACCGCAACTGCACGGGATTTGGCGCTGGCGTATAGTCCTGGCGTGGCTGAGCCAGTACTTGAAATTGCCAGGGATGCGGAAAATGCCTACCGCTATACCGGCAAGGGCAATCTGGTAGCCGTGATTACCGATGGCAGCGCTATCCTGGGGTTGGGTAATCTGGGCCCACTGGCCAGCAAGCCAGTAATGGAAGGTAAAGGCGTGCTGTTCAAGTGCTTTGCTGGCATTAACTCTGTGGATATCGAAGTGGATGCGGAGAACCCGCAGGCGTTTATCGATACCGTCGCGCGCATTGCCGATACCTGGGGCGGCATCAACCTTGAAGACATCAAGGCGCCGGAGTGTTTTGAAATTGAGAAAGCGCTGATTGAGCGCTGCAGCATCCCGGTCTTCCACGATGACCAGCACGGCACCGCAATTGTGACGGCGGCAGGCATGCTTAATGCCTTGGATATCGCTGGCAAAAAAATTGAAAACGTTAAGATCGTTTGCATGGGCGCAGGTGCAGCGGCGATTGCCTGCATGCGGCTGCTGATCTCATGTGGTGCTAGTAAAGATAACCTGGTGATGCTGGATCGGCGTGGCGTTATTCACACCGACCGCGAAGGCATTAACGAATATAAAGCCGAGTTCGCCCGCGATACTGAGATGCGCACCTTAGACGATGCTATCGACAACGCTGACGTCTTTATCGGCCTATCAGGGCCTGGGCTCCTCTCCGCTAATCAGGTGAAGAAAATGGCGCCTGATCCGGTGATTTTTGCATGCACCAACCCGGATCCGGAAATTCACCCTGACGTTGCTCGCGAAGTGCGTCCGGATGTGATCATGGCGACTGGCCGTTCTGACTTCCCCAATCAGGTCAACAATGTGCTGGGCTTCCCGTTTATCTTCCGCGGCGCTTTGGATGTTCGTGCCACCCGCATTAATGAAGAGATGAAGCTGGCCGCGGTTCACGCACTAAAAGACCTGGCCCGCGAGCCCGTGCCCCAGGAGGTGCTGAACGCCTACGAACGCACCGAGATGAGTTTTGGCCGCGAGTACATCATTCCCACGCCGGTCGATATTCGCCTGCTGGCAAGGGTCTCTTCGGCGGTGGCGCAAGCCGCGGTTGATTCCGGTGTCGCGCGTAAGCCTTTCCCGGCGCACTACCCGCTGCAGTCAATTAACGACGTCTACGGCGGCTAAGCTCCTAGCTTATTCACTGACTTACGCCCGCTACTCGCGGGCGTAAGTGTTTTGAGAGACTGCCTAGTTAGTCTTGTGAATAGCGCGTTAGCCCTTCTTGAGCGGTGGAGGCCACTAAGCGGCCATCGCGGCTATAAATATGCCCCCGTGCCAGCCCGCGAGCGCCGCCTACCCAGGGTGAGTCGATAACGTATAGCAGCCAGTCGTCCAGGCGGGTGTCCTGGTGGAGCCACAGGGCATGGTCAAGGCTGGCGATGCGCAGCTTAGGGTCTCGGTACTCAATGCCGTGGGGAATCAGGCTGGTGGTCAGCAGGTTGAAATCCGAGGCGTAAGAGAGCAAGTGGCGGTGTAATGCTGGGTCGTCTGGCAGCGTACCGGAAAGACGAAACCATAAACATTGGCCAGCGGGTGTGCCGTTATCGGGGTTGCCGGGTAGATGCACAAACTCAATCGGGTGACCGGGAAAGCGGTCGTGCTTGGCCTCGCCGCTCTCGATTAACGCTTCGGGTGTCGGCACATCCGGCATGGCACGCTGATGGCTAAAGCTCATCTCTTCGCTTTGAAAGGAGGCGCTGCAGAAGAAGATCGGTCGGCCTTTTTGAATAGCGGTGACGCGTCGGGTGGTGAAGCTGCCGCCGTCGCGAATGGTATCCACCTGATAGACAACGGGGCGATGTGGGTCACCGGGGCGCAGGAAGTAGCCATGCTGAGAGTGCGGGCGGCGCTCGTCGGGTACGGTGCGCGCGGCTGCCGCAAGCGCCTGGCCGAGTACCTGGCCACCATAGAGCTGGGGAAAGCCTAGATCCTGGCTCTGGCCACGAAATAGCGTCTCTTCCAGCGTTTCTAGCTCCAGTAACGCTACCAGTTTGTTCAGCGCGTCTGTCATTCTCGGTATCCTTGCGGCTGTCTCTATAAGATGCTGTCGGTGAAAAGCGAGCTGCCACAGCAGCGGGCAACCCTTTCATACGATCGTTTAGCTACCTTAGCGGAGTTTACGTTTATGCGCAGCGATGAATTTTACATGCATCGGGCACTTGACCAAGCCCACCTGGCCGCTGCTGCGGGCGAGGTGCCTGTAGGGGCGGTGGTTGTCGATGCGCAGGGAGAAATTATTGGCGTCGGCTGCAACGCCCCGGTGGCGAGCTGCGACCCTAGCGGCCACGCGGAAGTTCGTGCTCTGCGCGAGGCGGGCCAGCACCAGGGAAATTATCGCCTTGAGGGCTGCACGCTGTTTGTCACCTTAGAGCCGTGCATGATGTGCTCAGGCGCGATGATCCATGCCCGCCTAGCGCGGCTGGTGTATGGCGCCGCCGAACCCAGGGCTGGCATGGTCGAATCTAAAGCTAACCTGTTGGCGCAGCCGTGGTTTAACCATCAGATATTGGTGACCGGGGGAGTGTTGGCGCCAGCCTCGCAAAAACTGCTAAAGAGCTTTTTTGCCGCGCGTCGAGAGTAGCCAAGTGAGTAGTTATCCGCAGGCGGGTAACGGGTCAGTGAAGTGGTAGGTGGCAGGAGGCTTTTAATTAAGCGGCGGTACAAGCTCGAACAATAGCAGTGGGTCATCGTTGACAGCCGTTTGTTCTAGTTGGAAAAACTGCTGGCGGCTGCGCTCAACATACTCAATCATTTCGTAGTAGCGGCGGATATTGCGTACGTATATTACCGGCTCTCCACCGCGCGCATAGCCGTGACGCGTCTGGCTATGCCACTCCCGCTGCTGCAGCAACGGTAGCGCAGCGCGCACATCTGCCCAGCTATCAGGGTCGCCGCCGCGCATTTCAGCAATCTTGCGAGCGTCGTATAAATGCCCAAGGCCTACGTTGTAGGCCGCCATGGCCATAAACAAGCGGTCATCACCGGTAATGCTTTCCGGTAGGCGGTCTTTAATACTGCGTAAATAGCGGGAGCCGCCATCAATACTCTGTGCGGGGTCGGTACGGTCAGCGATACCCATTTCACCCGCAGTGGGGTTGGTCAGCATCATCAGACCTCGCACCCCAGTTGGCGATACAGCATCTGGATCCCAGTGCGACTCCTGGTAGCCCACGGCAGCGAGTAGCTTCCAATCAAACCCCGTTTCTCGGGCGGACTGCTGGAATAGCTCCGTGTAGCGGGGTAAACGCGCATCCAGGTGATCAAGGAAGGTACGGGTGCCTACATACTCCAAATAGTCGTCATGGCCAAAGTAACGGCTGACTAGCCGATCCAGTATGCCGCTTTCCTGAAGGTCTTGGAGGAAGCGATTGGCGGCTTCCAGTAACCCCAAGCCGCGGTCGCTGGGCACCGCCCACACCATGGAGAGCGGGTCGCCAAGGATAAAACCGCGCTCAACGTTGGGGAAAAACAACCGGTTTAAACGAAACTGATGTTCAAAAATAACCGCAGCGTCCAGCGTGCCGTCCTCAACCCGGGCCAGCAGTTCGGCGACCTCCAGCTCGTGGGACTCTTTCCAGCTCAGTGTGGGGTGGCGAAGCTGCAGGTCGCGCAGTGCTTCGCTGGTACCCGCTTCGCTAAGCGTACCAAGCTCCAGGCCGACTAGGTCGCTCGGCTCACTAATACCATTCAGGCCGCGCCGGTATACTACCAGCGGCTGCATCTGAATAATCGGCCGAGTGTAGTGAATACCAGTGGGGGCGGGTAATAGCGGTAGCGCCGCCGCGCCCAGGTCGCCACTTTCGCGTACCGCCGGGAGCACGCTCTCGGGGTGATGGCGGGCGTTAAGGTTAAGGCTCACCCCCAGGTAGTCGGCAAAGCGGTGCATTAGCTCGTACTCAAAGCCGGTAGGGCCTTGGCGACCTTCGTAATAAGTGGTGGGCGTGTTGCGGGTGTGTACGGTAATAAAATCTTTTGCAGTGATCTGCGTAAGATGCTCGCCGGGAGGAACCAGGGAGAGCGTCGGTACGAGGGTCAGTAGCGTAATGGCGATCAGCGCATAAAAAGCGCCAGCACAGGCTACAAAATGTCGGCAAATCAACGTCAGCATGGCGTCTTGTCGGCATGAAACAATCTGCCACGATACCCAGCCAGGGGCAGGCTGTCACCTTGTTGATTTCGTGTGGCGGCTGGTTTCCAGTATCATAGGCGTTTTCCGGTACCATATTATCTGTGTTTTCCGGCACCATAAAAGCACGGCCGCCTGGCGGCCCGGTGATTTCCCTGCTCGAATTTCCCTGCTCTAGAGGCTTCAGGATATGCTCGAACTGCGAGGCGCGCCCGCCCTTTCTGACTTCCGTCATGCTCGGCTGTTAACGGTGCTGCGTGAACGTATTCCCGAGGTGGAAGCGCTGTCTGCCCATTATGTTCATTTCATTGATGTTCATTCCCATGACCGCCCAGATGAGTTGGATGACGCTGCCCGCGAACGTTTGGTGCAGTTACTTGATTACGGCACTCACTCGAGCGTAGAGGTTCCCGAGCGCGCCCAGCGCTTTTTGGTGGTGCCGCGCCTGGGCACTCAGTCACCCTGGTCTTCAAAAGCCACTGACATCGCCCACAACTGTGGCTTGCACCAAATTAGCCGCATCGAGCGCGGCATCGATTACCGGGTCAGCTTTAGCGCTATGCCCGACGAAGAGGGTTTGAATGCGCTGGCGGCACTGCTGCATGACCGGATGACCGAAACCGTGCTGGTAGATGCCTCGGACGCCGCTAAGCTGTTTGCCCAACACGACCCGGCACCGCTGGGCAGTGTGGATATTCTAGAGGGTGGCCGGGATGCGCTGGCAACGGCCAACCAGGCCTTGGGGCTGGCGCTGGCAGAAGACGAAATCGACTATCTTGTCGATGCCTTCAATGAGCTGGGGCGCAACCCCAGCGACGTTGAGCTGATGATGTTTGCTCAGGCCAACTCTGAACACTGCCGTCACAAAATATTCAACGCCGATTGGGTGATCGACGGCGAGCCCCAGAGCCACTCGCTGTTTAAGATGATCAAGAACACCTTTGCATCATCGCCGGACAACGTGCTCTCGGCCTACAGCGACAACGCTGCGGTCATTAAGGGCAGCCAGGCCGGGCGCTTCTTTGCCACGCCGCTGACGGGCGCCGACGATGAACGTGCGCTTTACGCCACCCATCAGGAACCCATTCATATCCTGATGAAGGTTGAAACCCATAATCACCCCACCGCGATCGCCCCTTTCCCGGGGGCGGCGACTGGCTCGGGTGGTGAAATCCGCGACGAGGGCGCTACCGGCATCGGCGGCAAGCCCAAAGCGGGCCTTTCGGGCTTTACGGTTTCCAACCTACGCATTCCGGAGTTCGTGCAGCCCTGGGAAGCCTTTGATTACGGCAAACCAGGGCGGATGGAATCGGCGCTTAACATTATGCTCGAGGGCCCCATTGGCGGTGCCGCGTTCAACAATGAATTTGGTCGCCCCAATCTAACTGGCTATTTCCGCACCTACGAGCAGGAGTCGCTTAACGAAGGCGGCATTGAGCGTCGCGGCTTCCATAAGCCGATTATGCTCGCCGGTGGTTACGGCAATATCCGAGCCCACCATGTTCAGAAGGGCGATATCCCCGTTGGCGGCAAGCTGATTGTGATGGGTGGCCCGGCGATGCTGATTGGTCTGGGCGGCGGTGCAGCCTCCAGCATGTCATCCGGCACCTCTAGCGCCGATTTGGATTTTGCCTCGGTACAGCGTGAAAACCCCGAAATTGAACGCCGTGCCCAAGAAGTGATCGATCGCTGCTGGGCACTGGGCGACCACAACCCGATCCGCTTTATCCACGACGTGGGCGCCGGTGGGCTCTCCAATGCGCTGCCGGAACTGGTCAAAGACGGCAATCGTGGTGGCCGATTTGATCTGCGCGCGGTGCCCAACGCCGAGCCGGGCATGAGTCCGCTGGAAATCTGGTGTAACGAAGCCCAGGAGCGCTACGTGCTTGCGGTCGCGCCAGAGGATTTGGATACTTTTGATGCGCTATGTAAGCGTGAGCGCTGCCCCTATGCGGTCGTCGGCGAAGCCTTGGAAGAGCACCACCTTGAAGTGCGCGACGGCCACTTTGAAAGTAAGCCGGTCGATTTGCCAATGAGTGTACTGTTCGGCAAAGCACCCAAGATGCAGCGCGAATTTGCCCGTCACGACCCTGAGCTGTCCGGCGTAATGCTCGATAACCTCGACCTGCGCGAAGCGTTGGATCGGGTGCTGCGTCTGCCCACGGTCGCCTCCAAAAATTTCTTGATCACCATTGGCGACCGCTCGATTACCGGTCAAGTGGCTCGGGACCAAATGGTCGGCCCCTGGCAGGTGCCGGTCGCCGATGTCGCGGTAACCACGGCAAGCTTTGATAGTCATGCTGGTGAAGCCATGGCCATGGGGGAGCGTCCGCCGGTCGCATTGATCAACCCCGCGGCTAGCGCCCGTCTGGCGGTCGCCGAAGCGATCACCAATTTGGCGGCGGCACCGATTGCCAAACTTAGCGACATCAAACTCTCTGCTAACTGGATGAGCGCGGCGGATCACCCAGGTGAAAACCAGGCGCTTTACGATGCGGTTTATGCCGTAGGTATGGAAATGTGCCCGGCGCTGGGTATCGCGATTCCGGTGGGCAAAGACTCGATGTCGATGCGTACGGCTTGGAAAGATGAGGACGAGCAGGGCCAATACGAAGATAAGAGCGTGACGTCGCCGCTTTCGCTAGTGGTGACCGGCTTTGCCCCGGTGACCAACGCTTTGGCGACGCTAACCCCGCAGATTAATCTGGATCAAGACGAATCGGATCTGATTTTGATTGATCTGGGCAGCGGTCAGAACCGCTTGGGCGGCTCAGCACTTGCTCAGGTGTATGGGCAGGTAGGCAGCGACTGCCCGGATGTAGACGACCCGGAAGATATCAAAGCATTCTTCGAAGTCATTCAAGGCCTGAACCGCGACGGCAAGCTGCTGGCGTATCACGACCGCAGCGATGGCGGCCTGCTGGTCACGCTGCTGGAAATGGCCTTTGCCGCCCACGCCGGGCTTGAGATTAAACTCGACTGGATGATCGATGAGCCAGTAGAAGCGTTGAACGCGCTGTTCTCGGAAGAGCTGGGCGCAGTGATCCAGGTCAACCGTGAACACACTGAAGAAGTGCTGGCGCAGTTTGCCGTGGCCGGTATCGAAACCTGTGGCGTTATCGCCCGCCCGCGTTACGACGACCAGGTGCGCGTTACGCTGTTTGAAGAGCCGCTGCTGGAAACTACTCGTCAAATTACCCAGCGTACCTGGACAGAAACCAGTTATCGCATGCAGGCGCTGCGCGATAATCCTGAATGCGCTAAAAACGAATTCGATAATCTGCTCGATAGCCGCGACCCAGGGCTATCCGCCACGCCAACCTTTGATATCAATGAAGATATAAGCGCACCGTTCGTTAACACCGCCAAGCCTGCCATGGCGGTGCTGCGTGAGCAGGGCGTCAATGGCCAGGTAGAGATGGCCTGGGCTTTCGATAAGGCCGGGTTCGAGGCCGTCGATGTACATATGAGCGACATCCTCGAAGGGCGCGTTTCGTTGGATGAGTTCAAAGGGCTTGTGGCCTGCGGCGGCTTCTCCTACGGCGACGTGCTCGGCGCTGGCGGTGGCTGGGCCAAGTCGGTGCTGTTTAACAAGCGCGCCCAGGAGCAGTTTGCGGCCTTCTTCGCCCGTGAAGACAGCTTTTCGCTGGGCGTATGTAACGGTTGCCAAATGCTCTCGCAGTTGAAGTCGCTAATTCCTGGCGCTGAAAACTGGCCGACCTTCGTGCGCAACGAATCCGAGCAGTTTGAGGCGCGGGTTTCCATGGTTCGGGTTGAAAAGAGCCCCTCGATTCTGCTCTCCGGTATGGAAGGCTCTCAGCTGCCCATCGCCGTGGCTCATGGTGAAGGGCAGGCGGAGTTCCGCGACAGCGCTCATCTGCGCAGCATGCAGTCGAGCAACCAAATCGCCCTTCGCTATATCGATAACTACGGCCAGGCGACTACGCGCTACCCGGCAAACCCTAACGGCTCGCCGGCAGGCATTACCGGCCTGACCACGCCGGATGGCCGGGTGACCATTATGATGCCCCACCCAGAGCGTGTTGCTCGGGCGGTCACCAACTCCTGGCGCCCGGCGGAGTGGACGGAAGATGGTGCCTGGCTGCGGCTATTCCGCAACGCTCGCGTATGGTTGGGTTAGAGATTGATTAAGCAACACCCTAAGGCGGCCTCCGGGCCGCCTTTCCTATCTTCATCGGCTACGCCCAAACTTCGCCCCTACCAACAGGAGGCGGTCAAGCGCGTGGTGGTGCACTTTCGCACCTCCAGCGAGCCTGCTTTGGTAGTGCTGCCCACCGGCAGTGGTAAATCCCTGGTGATAGCTGAGCTAGCGCGCTTGGCCCGTGGGCGGGTATTGGTGCTGGCCCATGTGCGTGAACTGGTGGAGCAGAACCACGCTAAATATCAGGCGTATGGGCTGGAGGCGGACATCTTTAGCGCCGGTTTAAAGCGCAAGGAGGCGAGTCGCCAAGTGGTATTTGGCTCGGTGCAGTCGGTGGTGCGTAACCTAGCGAGTTTTAACGACGCTAATTTTACCCTTTTGGTCATCGACGAGAGTCATCGTGTATCACTCAACGAAGACGCCAGCTATCGTCAGGTGATTGAGCACCTGCGCCAGCTCAATCCGCAGCTTAAAATACTCGGCCTCACCGCTACGCCCTACCGTTTGGGGCAGGGGTTTATCTATTATCGCCACCACCATGGCATGGTGCGGGGCAGTGAAGAGAGTTTTTTTCGCGACTGTGTCTTTGAACAGCCGCTGCGACTGATGGTAAAGCAGGGCTACCTCGCCGCGCCCAAGCGCCTGGATATGGCCATTGAGGGCTACGACTTCTCCGCGCTCAAACCCTCATCAAGCGGTCTGTTCCATGAGGAAGAACTTAATCGCGTGGTGGCGGGCAGCCGAGCGACGCCGTGTATTATCGGGCAAATCATTGAGCGTGCGGTTGATCGCCAGGGCGTGATGATTTTTGCCGCCACCGTGGCCCACGCTGAAGAAATCATCGGTTATTTACCCCGGTCGGAAGCCGCGTTAATCACAGGCGCAACTCCGTCAAAGGAGCGCACTGAGCTTATTGATGCCTTTAAAGCGCGGGAGCTTAAATATCTGGTGAACGTGGCAGTGCTGACCACCGGTTTCGATGCGCCTCACGTTGACTTGATCGCTGTTTTGCGGCCTACCGAATCGGTGAGTCTCTACCAACAGATGATAGGCAGGGGGCTGCGCCTGTCGCCGGGTAAGAGCGACTGCCTGATTCTGGATTACGCCGGTAACCCCTGGGATATCTTTGCGCCGGAAGTGGGTGAGCCAAAGCCGGATAGCGACAGCGAACCGGTGCAGGTGGAGTGCCCCGCCTGCGGTCATGCCAATCTTTATTGGGGTAAGCGCGACGGTGATTTAGTGATTGAGCACTTTGGCCGTCGCTGCCAGGGTTTGATTGAGGATGACGAAGGGAGGCGCCATCAATGTGACTTTCGTTTTCGGTTTAAAGTGTGCGAGGAGTGCGGCGCCGAGAATGACATCGCCGCCCGTCGCTGCCACGGCTGCGACAAGCTGTTAGTGGACGCGGATGATAAGCTCAAGGATGCCCTTAAGCTGAAAGACGCCAAGGTGTTGCGGGTAAGCGGTATGCAGCTGGAAGCGACCACCAACGGCCGTGGTTTGCCGCGCTTAAAAGTCACCTATCATGACGAAGATGGCACCCACCTGGCCGAGTGGTTCGCGCTGGAGACGCCCGCCCAGCGGCGCGCTTTCTATGCCGCTTTTCTGCGCTACCACCTGCGCGCGCCGGGAGGTAAATGGCAGCCGCTAAGCGCCGAAGAAGTCGTTGCCGAACAACGCCGCCTGCGCCATCCTGATTTTGTTGTAGGCCGCAAAGTGGGGCGCCATTTCCAAATCCGTGACAAGCTGTTTGACTATGCTGGCCGCTACCGCAAAGCGGTGGAGGCGGGGTAGTACGCTTGTGCTTACTCTCTACCAGAGCGACGCGAATGCTGACGACTTTGCTAAACTGTTCGCTGGTGCCGATTTCCACTTTTCAAGAGAGCCGACCCGCGTGAGCGAGACGCCAAGTGCTACCGTTGATTTAGAGACGTCTGATTCCGAGCCCGCTGATCCAGTGGCAGTTTCGTTTGGGCGTCTGTTCAATGAGCAGATTACGCAAATGCCAGAGGATTTATACATTCCTCCCGAGGCGCTAAGGGTCTTTCTGGAGACCTTTGAAGGCCCGCTGGATTTACTGCTCTACCTGATTCGGCGTCAGAATCTGGATATTCTGACCATTAACGTAGCCACCATTACCCACCAGTACATCGAGTACGTGGAGCTGATGAAGGCCATGGAGATAGAGCTGGCGGGCGAGTACCTGTTAATGGCCGCTATGCTGGCGGAGATCAAGTCGCGCACCTTGTTGCCCCGCCCGCCGAAGGTCGAGGGCGACGACGAAGAAGACCCCCGCGCTGAGCTTATCCGCCGACTGCAAGAGTACGAGCGCCTTAAAGAGGCGGCAGAGACGCTGGATACGCTACCGCGCGTGGGGCGTGACTGGTTTAGCGTGCAGGCGGGTTTGCCCCCGCTGGAATCCCGTGTGATTCACCCCGAGGTGGAATTGGAGGAATTGCTTAGCGCGCTCTCCGACATCCTCAAGCGCGCCGAGCTGGTGCAGGCCCACCAAATCAGTCGCGAGGTGCTCTCTACCCGCGAGCGTATGCTCAAAATTATGGAGCGACTAAGTCACGATGACGCCCATCAGCGCTATACACCCTTTGAAGCGCTTTTTACGCTGGAAGAGGGGCGCGCAGGTGTGGTGGTCACTTTTATGGCAATTCTTGAACTAGCCAAAGAAGCCATGATTGAAATTGTTCAAAATGTGCCGCTGTCGCCGATTCACGTGCGGGCGCGGCGCGCAGCCCTTGCTGACGGCGAGGAGAGTGCTTTTGATGAGGGCGAGATAGAAGATGATGCCTATGGCGAGTCCGCTTTTGAACCTGGCGAGGAGACGCCATGAGTAACGCCGCCACCGCGTTAGATGAGATTATTGAAGCGGCGTTGCTGGCCGCTGGCGAGCCCTTGCCCCTTGAGCGGTTGGAGACCCTTTTCGTTGAGGGCGAATGCCCCTCGCGCAAGGAGTTTCGTGACGTCTTGGGGCGTTTACAACATCGCCATTCCGGCGGTGCGCTGGAGCTGCTGGAAACGGTCTCAGGCTATCAGCTACGCATTCGCCCGCGGCTTTCTCAATGGGTGTCGCGGTTGTGGGATGAACGCCCCCAGCGATATTCACGGGCGCTGCTGGAAACGCTGGCGTTAATCGCCTACCGGCAGCCGGTTACGCGTGGTGATATTGAAGAGGTGCGCGGGGTCAGCGTGAGTAGTTCCATTATGCGCACCTTGGCGGAGCGCGGCTGGATTCGCGTAGTCGGTCATCGTGATGTGCCCGGCCGACCGGCGGTATACGCCACCACGCGCAGCTTTTTAGACGATTTTGGGTTAAAAACCCTCGATGCGCTGCCGCCCATGCACACGCTGGCAAGCTGGGAAGAGAACGAACTACCTGAAGAGCCGGGGATAGCGGAGGATGCTGACATTCAGGAAGAAAATGACACCGGTTCAGATGCTGAAGCACTAGACGAAACGATCAAAACGGTGCAGGATGCGCCACCCCAGAAAGAACAGATAACCTCGGCTGAGATAGCCGACACGCACGCCGAGACGGCGTTAACCCAGCCGCTGAGTTTTGCCGACCTACAGGCTCGGCTCGCGGCACGTGCCAAGCGCCAACAAGACGAGCGCGAAAGCACGGAGACTACCGATGTGAGGTCAGACGACCATGAGTCAGAGTAATAACACCACGCCCCCCACCAGCGAAAAGCTGCAAAAAGTCTTGGCCCGCGCAGGCCTTGGCTCGCGTCGTGAAATGGAAACGGCGATTTCCGCCGGCCGCGTTAAAGTGAATAGCCAAGTAGCTAAGCTGGGCGACCGCGTTGAAGCGCGGGACAAAGTCAGTTTTGATGACCGTCCGGTGGCACTGCGCCCCGAAGAAGAAGTGCCACGCCGGGTGATTATGTACAACAAGCCGGAAGGCGAGCTGTGCACCCGTAAAGATCCAGAAGGGCGTCGCACGGTGTTTGACCGCTTGCCGCGCCTGAAAGGCGAGCGTTGGATTGCGATTGGGCGCCTGGATATCAATACCAGCGGTTTGCTGCTGTTTACCACCGATGGTGAGCTGGCCAACCGTTTGATGCACCCCTCCACCCAGGTGGAGCGCGAGTATGCGGTTCGCGTGATGGGTGAAGTGAAGCGCGAGCATATCATGGCCATGGTCGATGGCGTCATGCTTGAAGATGGCCCAGCGCGCTTTACCGATGTACAGGAGTTTGGTGGCGAAGGCATCAACACCTGGTTCCACGTAGTGATTCTGGAAGGGCGCAACCGTGAAGTGCGGCGTCTTTGGGAATCGCAAGCGCTGACGGTCAGCCGCCTTAAACGCGTGCGCTACGGCAATATCTTCCTCGATAAGCGGGCAAAAGCTGGCGAGTGGGTCGAGCTTACCCAGGATGAGGTGGATGACTTAGCCACGCTGGCTAACTTGGAAACCCGTAAAGTGCCCGCGCTGACGCCAGATGAGAAGAATCGTTGGAACCGCGACAAGCACAAGCGTAAGCCGGTACAGGCATTGCGCAAACCGAAAAGCAAAGCCCGTTAAGTTATTAGCGATTAGGCTGATAAGCTTGCCTGTCAGCATTGAGTGACGCGAGCAGGCACGCGAAGGGTAGCTTGTTGTAGAGTGAAGGCGAAAAAACGCTTGCTATCAATGAGGTGTAAGCGTAGGATATGCATCCGTTCAGGCGGGTCGTTAGCTCAGTTGGTAGAGCAGTTGACTTTTAATCAATTGGTCGCAGGTTCGAATCCTGCACGACCCACCATTCAAACATCTGATCAGTTTGGATTAAGTTAGTTTGAATTCAGTGATGAACGTTTAAAGTGTTGTACCGCCAGTAAATGAAAAGCAAAGCAAGTTTGGGTCGTTAGCTCAGTTGGTAGAGCAGTTGACTTTTAATCAATTGGTCGCAGGTTCGAATCCTGCACGACCCACCAAATTCAACGCCCTTGGCAGTTTATCTGCCAGGGGCGTTTTGCTATGCGCCTGGTAAGCAATTTGTGTGTGACAATCTGTTTGCAGTCAAAAGCTATTTCCCGCCAAAATAGTCTAGAATAATGCTATCCAGAATAGATTTTAAGTGATCGGCCATCGCGAGAGACGCAGCGGCCCATCGCTCATACGAGCGGCACACGTACAAGGCGTGCGTGAGCCGTGACCCAGTGTTTAACAGGGGGATTCCCTGTTCGTCACAGTGGTAGACACAATGACTATTATGAATACGCAAGCAGAGCTCAGTGCTCCGCTACCCACAGCCTACTGCCCGACCCGCATTCCCGCGGAAGATCAGGCCCGGGTTGAAGAGATCAAACGGCTATTGAAAGCCCATAACGCCGTTCTGGTCGCACACTACTACACCGCTGATGCCATTCAGCAACTGGCGGAAGAGACCGGCGGCTGTGTCGCGGACTCGCTGGAGATGGCGCGTTTTGGTGCTCGCCATGACGCCACCACGCTGGTCGTCGCCGGGGTCCGCTTTATGGGCGAAACCGCCAAGATCATATCGCCTGAAAAGCGCGTGCTGATGCCCACTTTGGAAGCCACTTGCTCGCTGGATATTGGCTGTCCTGCTGATGAGTTCAGCGCTTTCTGTGATGCCCACCCAGACCGCACCGTAGTGGTGTATGCCAACACCTCCGCGGCTGTTAAGGCGCGGGCAGACTGGGTGGTGACTTCGTCGATTGCGGTAGAGGTGATTGAGCACCTGCAGGCCAAAGGCGAGAAAATTCTTTGGGCACCCGATAAGCATTTGGGCGGCTATATCCAGAACAAAACCGGCGCCGATATGTTGATGTGGGACGGCGCCTGTATCGTCCATGAAGAGTTCAAGGCCAAGGGCGTTGAAGACTTGAAACGCATCTATCCGGATGCCGCAGTGCTGGTGCATCCGGAGTCGCCAGAGCCGGTAGTGAAGCTGGCGGATGTGGCGGGCTCCACCTCACAGTTGATCAAGGCGGCGAAAGAGTTGCCCAACGATAAGCTGATTGTGGCCACTGATCGTGGCATCTTTTTCAAGATGCAGCAGGCGGTGCCGGATAAAACCCTGTTTGAAGCGCCGACGGCAGGCAATGGCGCTACCTGCCGTAGCTGCGCCCACTGCCCCTGGATGGCCATGAACGAGCTGGATAATCTAGCCGGTGCGCTGCGCGAGGGGAGTGGTGAGATTCAGGTGGATGAAGCATTGCGCCTGCAGGCCTTAAAACCCCTTGAACGCATGCTTAACTTCAACGCATAGCGAGATAAGATTAACCGAATGTCATTGCGAGCTTAGAAGTGTCATTGCGCACGATGTGGAACAATCTAGGTGTTACTGCCACCACTGGTGAAGATTGCCGCGTCGCTGCGCTCCTCGCAATGACATAGGTTTAGAACATAGGTTTAGTTAAAATCTTCCAGGGCTTCGCGATACTCAATAAAGTCCTCGCGACGCTGCTCGATTCTTGCCAGCGCCTGCTGGTCATTTTCCCGCTCAGCGGCATCCCGGGCGATAGAGAGCTGGCGAATGCCGCTATCAACGCGGCCGGTCAGCTGAAGATGCTCTGCACGCGCTAAATGCCCCCAGCTATCATGTCCACTGCGCCCGGCGGCTTCGGCCAGCAGGTTAAAGACCTGCGGATTTTCCGGGTTTTGGGAGGTGATGTCGCGTAGCAGGTCATAGGCCGCCTGCGGGTCGCGCTGGAGCTGGGCTTCGGCCAATATTAGCTGGGCAGGTAGGTAGTTGGGCATAAAACGTAGCAATTGCTGGCTGCGCTGAATGGTCTGATCGTAGCGGCCCGCTTCCAGGGCGACATTAGCCGCAGAGGCGGGCAGCATGGCAAAGTCGGGATGCTCGTTAGCAAGCCTATCCAGCTGCCCCAGAGCGCTATCGGTTTGGCCGTTGCGAGCATCGATCAGTGCAGTTAAGTAGTCCTGAGCGGCTTGTTCGGCGCCTTCCTGAGCAAGGCGCGAAGCAGCTTGCTGTGGCGTGTTGTTGTAAATGCTGAGCAGCGCTCGGGCGCGCACCATGTCGTAGAGGGTGTCGCTGGTGTATGCATCGGCCACATTGAGTTGGGCTGCGCGAGCTTGTGCGGCGCTTAAGCGATTGTCGGTGACCGGGTGGGTGAGCAAGAACTCCGGCGGCGTGTCGCCCTGTAAGCGGGCCATGCGCTGCATGGCGGCGAACATGCGCACCATTGCTTCAGGGTCGTAGCCCGCATCGGCCATGGCCTGCAGGCCGATATTGTCGGCTTCCTGCTCAAACAGCCGTGAGTAGCTGAGCTGATCCTGAATCAGCGCCGCCTGTGAGCCCATAGCGGCCGCCATGCCAGCGTCGCCGCCGCCACTGGCGGCAATCAGCATGCCCGCCAGCATGGCCGCCATGGCGGGCAGCTGGGTCTGAGCCGCGCGGGCGCTGCCTCGGGCATAGTGGCGTTGAGAGAGGTGGCCCAGTTCGTGAGCTAATACCGAGACAAAGGCACCTTCATCTTCGGCAAACGCGAATAGTCCTGAATTGATCCCTACCACCCCGCCAGGGACGGCAAAGGCGTTCAGTGAAGCATTATCGACCATCACGGTGATCGTACGCAGACCGTTAATATCGCTGTGCGGAGCCAGCCGGGCAATCAGGCTTTGCAAATAATCATTGGTAATGGGGTCTTGCCACTGGGGGGCTTGGGCACGAAACTGGCGCAGCCAGGCGCGGCCCAAACGATACTCTTCATTGCTGACGGAGGTAGACGCCGCCCCTAAACTTGGCAAACCGTAATCGTTGATAGCCGCACTTTGCGGACTAAAGAGTAGGCTGCCAAAGGCACAAGCGAATGCACATATCCAGCCTGGGTAAGCGGTACGAAGGGTCGGCATGGCATCCTCTTAAGTGATGATTAAGCACAGCGGTGATTGTGTGACATTGATAAAGGCTGGGAAGTGCCGTTAAATCGACAGCCTAGTGAAATCAATCGTTAAAAAGACAGTTTATGCCGAAGCGTTTATTAAACAATGTATATGCAACAAGATTTATAAATCTATGCCGTGAATAGGCAGGTCATTTTGAGGGAGTGAGTATGTCTGAGCAAACCGGGGGCTTTCAACCCGATACGGTGCTTGACGCCTGTGGGCTGCATTGCCCGTTACCTTTGTTAAAGGCCAAACAGGCCCTCGCAGGCTTGGCGGCTGGTCAGTTACTGGAAGTACGCTCAACAGATGCGGGTTCGTGGCGGGATATGGCGTCGTTTACCGACCAGAGTGCGCATACGCTGGAAGGTCGTGAACAGCGCGACGACGTTTATGTTTACTGGATTAGAAAAGCTGGGGATGCGCACTCATGACCCTGCGCACGATTCTAAAAAGCTGGGTTGAGCGCTACTTCTCTGACGAAGAGGCGCTCATACTGCTGGTAGTGCTGGTGGCAGGCTTTGCAGCGATTATTTGGTTTGGACGGATGCTGGCGCCATTTTTTACCGCACTCGTGATCGCGTTTTTGCTCCAGGGCGTAGTGGGTGCGCTTACCCGGCGGGGGCTACCGCATCTGCTGGCGGTCATCCTGGTCTTTTTAGCCTTCATCAGTGTGTTGCTCACCCTGGCGTTTATTCTGATGCCGTTGATCTGGAATCAGTTAGTGGGGCTGGTTCAAGAGACGCCCCGCATGTTCGCTAGTGGCCAGGGATGGCTGGATGAGTTGCAGACGCGCTATCCGAATATTATTACACCGGATCAGATGCAGAGCTGGATAGGCGTAGCAAGCCGCGAGATTAGCCAGTTAGGCCAGCGCGCCTTAACACTCTCGCTGGCCTCGCTAGGCAATATTATGTCGCTGATTATCTATTTGGTGCTGGTGCCGATTCTGGTGTTCTTTATGCTTAAGGACCGCGACGTACTGGTCGGTTTTATACTTTCGCTGCTGCCCCAAAAACGTACGCTGCTCTCGCGTATTTGGCGTGAGATGGACGATCAAATTGCCAACTATATCCGCGGTAAATTTATTGAAATTATCATCGTGGGTACAGTGGCGTTCTTTACCTTTGCGTTCTTTGGCTTGCCATATACGGCGTTATTGGCGGTATTGGTAGGTCTTTCAGTGTTAGTGCCTTATATCGGTGCTGCAGTGGCTACGCTGCCTGTCGCTGCGGTGGCGGGGTTCTATTTTGGCCTTAGCGAAGATTTTGTCTATGTGCTGGTGGCTTATGGCGTGATTCAAGCGCTGGATGGCAACGTATTGGCACCGGTATTGTTCTCTGAGACCAATAATATTCACCCGGTTTCGATTATTGTGGCGGTACTGTTCTTCGGTGGGGTTTGGGGCTTCTGGGGGATCTTCTTTGCAATTCCCTTGGCAACGCTGCTGAAGGCGCTGATTTACGCCTGGCCGCGTAGCATGCATGGACGTGATGAACGGAGAGGGCTGCAAGCCCCGGCGGCCCAGGAGGCCGAGTAAGGTTCACCCATTACCCGTGATGGATGGGCACGGGTAATGGGGTTAGCGGAGAGAAAGTTTGGGAAAACTAGCTGGAGGCGTTAAGTTTTTCAGCCGCAGCAAGCACTTCTTCCGCGTGGCCAGGTACTTTAACGCCGCGCCACTCGTTGGCTAGCTTGCCCTGCTTATCAATCAAGAAGGTGCTGCGTTCGATGCCCAGGTGCTCCTTGCCGTACATTTTCTTGAGCTTGATAACGTCGAATAGAGTGCAGACATTTTCGTCTTTGTCTGAAATAAGATCGAAATTGAAATCCTGCTTGGCCTTAAAATTCTCCTGGGCGCGCAGGCCATCGCGAGAAACGCCGAGAATCACCGTATTTGCAGCGTCGAAGGCGGGTTTGCGGTCACGAAAGTCTCCGCCCTCGGTGGTGCAGCCGGGCGTGCTGGCTTTGGGGTAGAAGTAAATGACCACTTGTTTGCCGCGTAGCTCCGACAGCGTCACGGTGGTATCACCAGTGGCAGTGGCAGAGAAGTCAGCAACGGATTGACCAATTTCAACAGGCATGAAGCGTCCTCATTGGGGGTTAAGATGGGCGTTGAGGTGAAGCGCTAATGTGAATAGCTAATGTGAAGAGCTATGCACGATTACACGTAAGCCAAGGGCCGTTGTCAAAGCCCAAAACCGGGTGACGACAAACTCACAGCGCTTTACGCTGTACAGGCTCGAATCGCCTGAGTACCATTTGGCCTCTGCGAGATGCAGGCGTTTAGCGCAAAATAGCCTGATCGCGCTCGGCTTCGATGTAAACTTAGTATTTAAAAACCTAGATAGTTGATATCACAATTTGGCTGGTGAGGAATAAACGGATGATCACAGGCAGCATTGTCGCCCTGGCGACGCCTATGAAGGTCAATGGCGACATCGACTGGGAGGCGCTTCGCCGTCTGGTGAACTTCCATCTCGAAAATGGCACCGATGCCATTGTGGCCGCTGGCACCACGGGCGAACCGACTACCATGTCCTTCGCCGAACACTTCGATGTCATTCGCAGCGTCGTAGAAGAGGTTAATGGCCGTATTCCCGTCATTGCCGGTACTGGTTCGAACAACACCACCGAAGCAGTAGAGCTGACCCGTTACGCTAAAGAGGTCGGTGCCGATTATTGCCTAACGGTTGCGCCTTACTACAACAAGCCTACTCAGGAAGGCTTGTTTCAGCACTTTAAGGCCACCGCCGAGGCCAGCGACCTGCCGGTCATTCTTTACAATGTGCCTGGTCGCACTTGCTCGGATATTTACAACGAAACCGTCTTACGTCTGGCCGAAGTAGATAATATTATCGGTTTAAAAGACGCCACGGGGAACCTAGAGCGTGCGGAAGATCTAATTACTCGCCTAAAAGGCAGTGGCTTTATGCTCTACTCCGGTGACGATGCGACCGCCTGTGATTTTATGCTGATGGGTGGCCATGGGGATATCTCAGTAACCGCCAACGTTGCACCTCGGGCGATGCATGAGCTCTGCACGGCAGCCGTGGCCGGTGATGCCGATAAGGCGCACCAGATCAATACGCGCTTGATGCCGCTGCACACCAATCTGGGCATAGAGTCGAACCCTATCCCGGTGAAGTGGGCGTTGAATCGTATGGGTTACGCGGACGCGGGGATTCGGTTGCCGCTAACTTGGCTGTCGGAAAAGTACCACGCGACGGTTAGTGAAGCGCTGCAACTGGCGGGCGTCGTAGAGGAGTAACCCGGCGCAATACCCTTTGCTACCCAGCTCACTTGCCGTGAGCTGGGTACTTGATTTGTTGACTTAAGGTGGCTTGATGAGCTCTGTGCTTGAAATACGTGTGCTTAAATGGGTGCCGCTGGCACTCGCAGCGGCTGTCGCGCTCTCTGGTTGTGCGCGGGATGGTTTTTACCACGACCGCAACCTGGACTACACCGAGGCCGCTCCGGCACCGCCTCTGGTGCTGCCAGAGACCCGCAATACCCAACGCTACGGAGATGCGCTGCCGGTTCCTCAAGCCGCCACCCAAGGCGCGCGGCTTGACGAAGCGGCAGAAATTCGCCCTCCGCAGTCACTGGCAATGGGTAGTGGCCTGGAGCCAGAGTACGTTGAGCGCCGCGAAGTGGGCGACAACACCTGGCTAGTGGTGGCCGCCGATACCGGTACGGTGTGGCCGCAGTTGGAAGAGTTCGTGCGTAGCCGTCAGTTAGCGGTGCAGGAGAGCAGCGCTTCCCAGGGTGTTATCATTACCTCCCAGGCAGACATACAGCTGCAAAGTGCGCTGCGCGCAGGCAGTAGCGAAGTTCGCTGCGAACGCGGTGGGCAAACCATGACTAGCTGCCTGGATGCGCTGGAGAGCCACCTAAGTTCGCGCAGTGCATCCGTCAGCGCCTCCTCTTCCTGGACGGCTCAGCGCCTTACCGATGAGCAAACGCTGCAAATTCGCGAGCAGGGCGACGAGTGGGAAGTGGTTATCCCGCAGCCAATTGACCGTGTGTGGGCCGAGTTGAACCACTATCTTGAGCTGGATTTTGCCCAGGAAGGTCAGCGTGATTTGTTAGCTGCCGACCCCGCCAGTCACGAGTTTATGGTTGAGTACATGACGGAAACCGAGCGCAACCGCAACCCGCTACAAATCGTGTTCAGCGCTGATGTTCGCAAGATGTCTCAAGAGATCCGCCTTGCCCTACAGCCTGACGGCGACCAGACGATTCTGCGTGCCATCAATGCCAGCGAACGGGCATTCAGCGCCGATGATCAGCGCGAGTTGCTTGAGCGTGTCTCCGGCTATTTACGTTAATTTGTGACCCTTGACCCCTTACGGAGCCCCCATGGAAAAGCGCCAAGAACTCTACGCCGGTAAGGCGAAATCTGTGTATACCACCGACGATCCGGATTTGTTGGTGCTCAATTTTCGTGATGACACCAGTGCCTTCGATGGCAAAAAAGTGGAGTCGCTGGCCCGCAAGGGAATGGTCAATAACGTCTTTAACGCCTTCATTATGGAGCGGCTGCAGGAAGCGGGCATTCCCACCCACTTCGAAAAACAGCTCACCAATACGGAGAGTCTGGTCAAAAAGATGCAGATGATCCCGGTTGAATGTGTGGTGCGCAATATCGCCGCGGGTGGTTTGGTCAAACGCCTCGGCGTGGAAGAGGGAATTGTGCTGACGCCACCCACCTTTGAGTTGTTCTTGAAGAACGATGAGAAGGGTGACCCGATGATCAATGAGTCGCTGGCGGAGACTTTCGGTTGGGCTACACCTGAGCAGTTAGCCAAAATGAAGGTATTAACTTTCAAGGTTAACCATATCCTCAAAGCGCTGTTTGCTGAGGGCGATATGCTGCTGGTGGATTACAAGCTGGAGTTTGGTGTATTTAAAGGCGAGGTCGTGCTGGGGGATGAGTTCTCTCCGGATGGTTGCCGCCTATGGGACGCCAACACCCGTGAAAAGCTGGATAAAGACCGCTTCCGTCAGGGGTTGGGCGGTGTAATTGAGGCGTACGAGGAAGTCGGCCGCCGTTTGGGTATTACCTTCCCCGCTTAAACCGCCACTGTTGTGTCATTACTCGGCACATGGTTCGATAGCCATCACCTCTAAGGTGGTGGCTTCGCCTTTTTGGCGTTGGCGAAATTTAACGTCCACATCGCGTAGGCGAACGCCGTAGAGACGCTCAGAGACTTTATCTTTTTGTTGATAGGCGGGCCTAGGGTCTTGGCTTAGTACCTGCTCAATTAATGCTAGCAGAGTGGCACTGTCTTGGCGCAGAGCGAGCGTATCCAGTGCCGATGGATGAAAGGCAACCTCCATGAGAGATGGTGCCTCAGGGGCAAAGCCGGCCTGTGCATTAGGATGAGATTCGGCCCAGGGTAAATAAGGCTTGATATCGACCACCGGGGTGCCGCTGACTAAGTCACAGCCCTGGAGCTGCAGGGCGACACCGTGCTGGGAGTCTATCCCGACTAATCTCACGAGAGAGAGCCCCAGGCGGTTAGGGCGGTGGGTGCTGCGACTGGCAAAAACCCCCACCTTTTTATTGCCTCCCAGGCGCGGCGGCCTTACCAGCGGCGACCAGCGCTCAGGGCTTTGATGAAAAATAAAGCTCAGCCACAGGTGGCTGAAGTCTTCCAAGCCGCGCACAGCGAGTAGGTCGTTGTAGGGAGCGGTGAGTACCAGTCGGGCATTGGCAGCAGGGGCGAGCCCCGGCTGGCGCGGAATGCCGAATTTATCGGGGTAGTCGCTGACCACATGACCAATGGGCGTTAGCGTAAAGTGCTCGCTGTTAGGGGCATCGTCCATCACACTGCCTTTTGCTAGGGTTGATCCGCGTAGGGCTGACTCGGGCAGTATAAAGCAGGCAATGGCTTAAGCGTGACCAAATGGGGCGTGATCGAATGTATCTTGATCAAATGATAGCTGAACAGCTCAGAGGTGACGCATGACCAATACCGAGGAGCAGCAAGCGCCAACCGGTACGCGGATAATGTATCGCGCGGCGCTGGCACGCGACGCCGCCGACCAGGCGGAAGTGTTTTACCACGCTGTCATGCAGGGGGCGGCCACTCACTACACGCTGGATGAGCGGCGTGCGTGGGCTAATGCTCTGCCCCGCGAAGGCAGTGCGTGGGGGGTGCGGCAAGCGCTCTACACGACCTTAGTCGCTACCTGCGATGGGCGCTGCGTAGGATTCCTGGAGCTGGATTTGGTCGCCGGGCGGGTTGAAACACTCTACGTATGGCCCTCACTGGCCGGCCGCGGTATCGGTACCACGCTGCTGGTGCATGCCGAACGGCTGCTGCTTGAGCAGGGCAAGGGGCAAATCGAGATAGAGGCGAGCTCCATGCTCTATGAGCGCCTACTGCGCCGTGGTTGGAAAAACCACGGCGAGGAGTGGGTCGAGCGAAGCGGAGAGCGTCTGCTGCGTTATAAGCTTTCCAAGCCGCTTAATGCTGTCGAAACTTAATCAGAGGTTTCTTAATCATCAAACGCTATAACTGCGGGTAATGCGCATGGAGAGATCGATCGAGGCGATGTCCTTGGTAAGTGCGCCGCTCGAGATGCAATCAACGCCGGTGTCGGCGATTGCCCGCAGGGTGGTGCCATCCACGTTGCCTGAGGCTTCCAGGGTGGCTCGACCGCCGTTGATTTCAACCGCAACGTGCAGGTCTTCGATGGCGAAATTGTCGAGCATGACAATATCAGCTCCCGCTGCCAACGCCTGATCCAACTCTTCAAAGGTTTCTACCTCGACTTCCACAGGTAGGTCGCTAGCTAACTTGCGCGCCTGGGCAACCGCCGCTTGGATGCCCCCACAGGCAGCAATGTGGTTCTCTTTGATCAAAAATGCGTCCCACAGGCCAATGCGGTGATTGTGTCCGCCTCCGCAGGTGACCGCATATTTTTGCGCCAAGCGCATGCCGGGCAGCGTTTTGCGCGTATCAAGCAGGCGCACACCGGTGCCTTCAATCAGGTCGACATAAGCGCGGGTGGCGGTGGCGGTGGCAGACAGCGTTTGCAATACGTTAAGTGCCGCCCGCTCGCCGGTAAGCAGGATGCGGGCGGGGCCTTCCAGGGTTAAGAAACACTGGCCAGCCTCAAGCTTGTCGCCATCGGCTGCGTGCCAGCTCAGGCTTACCCGGCTATCCAGGCGTCGGAACAGCTCATCTACCCAGGGTGCGCCACACAGCACCGCGTCTTCACGGGTAATAACGTCGGCGCTTGCCCACTGGTGCTCAGGGATCAATTGCGCGGTAATATCACCCGGGCCAACGTCCTCTGCCAACAGGCGAGCGGCGCTGGCGCGGATTTCTTCAGCAAGAGCGGATTGATAATGCATGGCAGTGATTCTCTGAACATCGTCGATTGTGGGCGGCCATTATAATCAAACAGAGCCGTGGAAGAACGCGTTACCGTAGAGGAGACCATGCGTATGGAAGACAAACAACCCCTTGGCGGTTGGTGGAGTAGCGCCCGACAAGTCGTTTCACCCAACTACGACGCCCGGCCTGATGAAGAGGTCTCGCTGCTACTCATTCACGCGATTAGCCTGCCTCCCGGTGAGTTTAGTGGCGACGCTATTGAGGCGCTATTTACCAATCAGTTGGCGGTAGGCGAGCACCCATTTTTCGCTGAAATTGCCCATTTAAGAGTCTCCGCGCATCTGCTGATACGCCGCGATGGTGAGTGCGTGCAGTTTGTTAATACGGATCAGCGAGCGTGGCACGCAGGGCGCTCCGGCTGGTGGGATAACCGCCAGCTGCGCTGGCGAAGGGCGCTCAACGATTTCTCGGTGGGCATTGAGCTTGAGGGAGATGATGTTACCCCTTACAGCAAAGCCCAGTATAACGCGCTGATAGAAGCGGTGGTTTGGTTAATGGCGTGCTATCCACAGCTCAATAAAGAGCGTATTACCAGCCATGCGCATGTGGCGCCGCTGCGCAAAACAGACCCCGGATCGGCGTTTGATTGGGCGTATTTTCAACAACAGCTATCGACGAGGGTTGAGCGATCGCGGACTGATTAAGCATTTCAGTAACCAAGCATTTGAGTAACAAAGAGTTTCAATAGCTAAGTGGTTCAGTAAGTAAGTAGCTCAATAGCAACGTAATAAAACGGTAGTTTAATTACAATTGGTTCGCTATTAGTGGCACGGGCAAATGTTATACATTTTGCTTATGTTGCAGTGCAATAGTTTGTTTTCGATAGGCTTTTCCGTTGCACCAGAATTGGCAGCGTGGCGACTTTGAGGTATCTTCGCCTATACAAAAGGCTAACTTTTAAGAGAATTGTGTAGCTTTACTACATCAATACGTACGTAGCTTGTTGAATGTAGAGCTAAAACCCCTATCCGGCGTTTAATCGTCGGCGAAATGTTGGCGCGTGGTGGAGTTCCACACCGCCGCCCCAGGCCCTTGAGGGTAGCGGGGTTAATTGTCATTTATCGTCATTCGGAGAGACCTCTATGAGTCTGGAGACAAGAGAAGATCTCGATCCGATCGAAACTACGGAATGGATTGATTCCCTAGAGTCGGTATTGGATCGTGAGGGCGAAGATCGTGCCCGCTACCTTATGACCCGCCTGGCGGATCGCCTGCGTCGGGACGGCATGAAGGTGCCCTTCTCGGTGACGACCCCGCACCGTAATACGATCCCGGTTCACCGCGAAGCACCGATGCCTGGCGACCTGTTCATGGAGCGTCGTATCCGCTCTTTGATCCGTTACAATGCCATTGCTCAGGTTATTCGTAATAACCGCGCCAAGCCGGGTCTGGGTGGACATATTGCCAGCTTTATGTCCTCGGCTACCCTGTATGACGTGGGCTTTAACCACTTCTTCCGCGCGCCGCAGGGCGATTTTGCCGGTGACTTGGTGTATATCCAGGGGCACGTGGCGCCGGGCATCTACGCGCGTTCCTATTTGGAAGGTCGCTTGAGCGAAGAGCAGATGGACAAGTTCCGTCAGGAAGTCGATGGCGATGGTCTATCTTCCTACCCGCACCCGTGGTTAATGCCAGACTACTGGCAGTTCCCCACGGTCTCTATGGGCCTTGGCCCGATTCAGGCGATCTACCAAGCGCACGTGATGAAGTACCTGCATCACCGTGAGCTGAAGGATATGTATGACCGCAAGATCTGGTGCTTCATGGGCGACGGCGAGTGTGACGAGCCGGAATCCCTGGGCGCTATTTCACTGGCCGGTCGCGAAAACCTCGATAACCTGATCTTCGTCATCAACTGTAACCTGCAGCGCCTTGACGGCCCTGTACGCGGCAACTCGCGGGTGATGGACGAATTCGAAGGCGTCTTCCGTGGCGCTGGCTGGAACGTGATCAAGGTGGTCTGGGGCCGTCATTGGGATCCGCTGTTCGAGAAGGACAAGAAAGGCATCCTTCAGAAGCGCATGGACGAAGCGGTCGACGGCGAGTACCAGAACTACAAAGCCAACGGCGGCGCGTACACCCGCGAGCACTTCTTTGGCAAATATCCAGAAACCGAGGCGATGGTCAACGACCTCTCCGACGAAGATATCTGGAAGCTCAACCGCGGTGGCCACGATCCGTTCAAGGTTTACGCGGCCTACCACGAAGCGGTAAACACCTCTAACGGCAAGCCCACGGTCATCCTGGCGCACACCGTTAAAGGTTACGGCATGGGTAGCGGCGATGGCGAAGCTGCCAACGAAGCGCACCAGGTCAAGAGCATGGAGTACGAAGCGCTTAAGACATTCCGCGATCGCTTCGGCATTCCGATCACCGATGAGCAGCTCAAAGACGTGCCTTACTACAAGCCGGAAGAAGACTCCCCCGAGCTTAAGTACATGCACCTGCAGCGCGAGCGCCTGGGTGGCTACTTGCCCAGCCGCCAGAGCGACTTTGAGGCACTGGAGATCCCAAGCCTCGAAGACAAGACCTTTGCCTCGCAAATGGGTGGTTCGAAAGGCCGCGAAGTCTCCACCACCATGGCGTTTGTGCGCGTCCTTAACGGCCTGGTGAAAGATAAAAAGCTCGGTCAGAAAGTGGTGCCGATTATCCCTGACGAGGCGCGTACCTTCGGTATGGAAGGCATGTTCCGTCAGCTAGGCATCTACACCTCGGAAGGTCAGAAGTACGAGCCGGTCGATAAAGGCCAGATCATGTTCTACCGCGAGGATCAAAAAGGTCAGATCCTCGAAGAGGGCATTACCGAAGCGGGTGCGATGTCGGCCTGGATCGCTGCGGCGACCTCCTACAGCAACAACAACGTCACGCTCTTGCCGTTCTACATCTACTACTCGATGTTTGGCTTCCAGCGCATTGGCGATTTGGCCTGGGCGGCGGGTGACCTGCAGGCGCGCGGCTTTATGGTCGGCGGCACGGCGGGGCGCACCACGCTTAACGGCGAAGGTCTGCAGCACCAGGATGGCCACAGCCTGATTCAGGCCTCGACCATTCCCAACTGCCGCAGCTACGACCCGACCTATGGTCATGAAGTGGCGGTCATTGTTCAGGATGGTTTGAAGCGCATGTTCACCGATAAGGAGAACTGCTTCTACTACCTGACGGTAATGAACGAGAACTACGAGCACCCTGCGCTGGAAAACGTACCTGCCGACGATATCGTCAAAGGTATGTACCTACTGCGCGAAACCAAGGGTGACAAGGGCCGCGTTCAGCTGCTCGGTTCGGGCACTATTCTGCGCGAAGTGGAAGCCGCTGCTGAATTGCTCGAGAACGATTGGGGCATCGGTGCCGATATCTGGAGCGTGACCAGCTTTAACGAGCTGCGTCGTGAAGCGCTGCTGCTCGACCGTGAAGCCTTCCTGAGCCCAGATGCGGAGGCCAACAAGCCTCACGTCACTAAGTGCCTGGAAGGTCGTGATGGCCCGGTGATCGCGTCTACCGACTACATGAAGCTGTATGCCGATCAAGTGCGCGCCTGGGTACCGGGTGACTACACTGTACTGGGTACCGATGGCTTTGGCCGTTCAGACACCCGCGAGAAGCTGCGCTACTTCTTCGAAGTAGATCGCTACTTCGTGACCGTGGCAGCGCTGCGTGCGCTGGCTGATCGCGGCGAGATTGATCGCAAGCAGGTTGGTGAAGCGCTTAAGAAGTATGGCATTGATGCCAATAAGCCTAACCCGCTGACTAGCTAAACCGCTGACCGGTGGGCGGTTGCCCACCGGCTCGATCCGATTTGGAAGGAGCGCGACCTTGAGTAGCGAAATCATCAAAGTTCCCGATATCGGCGGCGATACCGATGTCGAAATCATCGAGATTGCGGTGTCAGAAGGCGACGTCATTGAAGCGGAAGACACCCTGATCACTCTGGAATCCGACAAAGCCAGCATGGACGTACCGGCCCCGAAAGGCGGCAAGGTACTCAAAGTGCTGGTTAAAGAAGGCGATAGCGTTTCCGAAGGTGACGATATCGTTGAGCTGGAAGTCGAAGGTGGCGGCGACGAGAAGCAAGAGAGCTCGTCTGATAGCCAGCCCGAAGAGGCTCCAGCGAAGCAAGAAAAACCCAAAGAAGACCAACCGCAAGAGCAGAAGCCCGCGGCTAAGAAATCCGCCGGTGGTAAGCAGACAGTTGATATTAAAGTGCCTGATTTAGGCGGCTCTGACAGCGTCGAAATCATCGAAGTCGCGGTAGGCGAAGGCGATGAAGTTGAGGCCGAAGACACGCTGATCACGCTGGAGTCTGACAAAGCCTCCATGGACGTGCCCAGCCCCCATAGCGGTAAGATCGTCAGCTTTACCGTGAAAGAGGGTGACACGGTTTCTGAAGGCGATGTGATCGGCCAGATGGAGATCGCTGGCGAAGGCGGGGACGACAGCGAAGACGCGCAGCAAGAGAGTGCCGCTTCAGAGCCGTCCTCCAACCAAGCCAGCAGTGAGCCGGAAGAGTCCGCTGAAGAAGATGAACAGGAAGAGGCCGCTAGCGGCGAGCCGGAGCGCAAAGAGATTCGCGTACCGGATCTTTCTGGCGCTTCTGATGTGCCGATTATCGAGATCGGCGTAGCGGCAGGTGACGAGATCAACGAAGAAGACCCGCTCATCACTCTAGAGTCCGACAAAGCCTCTATGGACGTGCCCAGCCCCTATAAAGGCAAGCTCCTGGAGCTGACCGTTAAAGAGGGCGACACCGTCTCTGAAGGCGATGTGATTGGCTATATGGAAGTCGCTGGCGCCAAAAAAGCGGCACCGAAAAAAGCCGCACCCGAAAAATATGAGCCTAAAAAAGATAAGCCGTCCAAGGCCACTGAATCTCCGGCGGGTACGCCAAGCCCCGAAGCTCAGATGGCGGCCCATAAGCCCCGCGATGGCAAGCTGGTTCACGCCGGCCCAGCGGTGCGTATGCTGGCTCGTGAGCTGGGTGTCGATTTGGAACTGGTGAAACCTAGTGGCCCGAAAGATCGCGTGCTCAAAGAGGACGTACAGTCCTACGTGAAGCAAGCGATTGCCAATCAGGGTAAAGCCCAGCCCGGCGCCGCAGCTGCAGCCACCGGCGGTGCGGGCATTCCGCCGATCCCGGAAGTCGACTTCAGCCAGTTTGGTGAAGTGGAAGAGAAGCCGATGGGGCGTCTGCTCAAGATGGGCGCGACCAACCTGCATCGTAGCTGGCTCAATGTGCCCCACGTCACGCAGTTCGACGAAGCGGATATTACCGAGCTGGAAGCTTTCCGCAAGGCGATGAAAGCAGAGGCTGAAGCCCAGGGCGCCAAACTGACGCCGCTGCCCTTTATGGTCAAGGCCTGCGCCTTTGCGCTGCGTAAATTCCCGCAGTTCAACGTCAGCTTGAAGGGCGACGGCGAAACCCTGGTATGGAAGAACTACGTCCATATCGGTATTGCCGTGGATACACCTGATGGTCTGATGGTGCCGGTAGTACGCAACGCCGACAAAAAATCCTTGATCGAGATTGCCAAGGAGATGGCGGAGCTAGGCAAGAAAGCGCAGACCAAAAAGCTCAAGCGCGACGAGATGACCGGTGGCTGCTTCACTATTTCGAGCCTCGGTTCGATTGGTGGCACGGCGTTTACACCGATCGTTAACGCGCCGGAAGTGGCCATTCTGGGCGTGTCCAAAGCGCAGATGAAGCCGGTTTGGGATGGCAGCGCCTTCCAGCCACGCCTAATGATGCCGCTGTCGCTCTCCTACGATCACCGCGCGATCAACGGCGCCGATGCGGCACGCTTTACTGCCTTCCTGGCAGACGTGCTGACCGATATACGTCGCTTATTGCTGTAATTGGTAGCGATGTACTCATACAAGCGGCGCCCCTCGGGGCGCCGCTTGTGTTTGCTAAATCTCTATCCTTACTAAACCTATAGCAGGGCGACCAAAGTGGTAGTTTTGCGTCACCTGTCTGTTTTAATTTTAAAAAAGTGAGATAAAAGCGGGTCTCTCAGGCTTTTGGGGAGTTGTGTCGCCCGAGAGGCGCGGTTATTGTCAATTAACAGAATTTTCATACTCATTTTTCATACTAAGAACTTCAAGGAGCAGTGCCATGCGTTTAATCCTGTTGGGTGCCCCTGGCGCGGGGAAGGGGACTCAAGCTCAGTTTATTTGCGAGCAATTTAAGATTCCTCAGATTTCCACCGGGGATATGCTGCGCACGGCCATTAAAGATGGCACAGAGCTGGGCCTGAAAGTAAAAGAGATCATGAACAGCGGTGGTCTGGTGTCTGATGACATCATTATTGATCTGGTTAAAGAGCGCATCAGTCAGCCTGACTGCGAAAATGGCTTTCTGTTCGATGGCTTCCCGCGAACGATCCCCCAGGCCGACGCCATGAAAGAGGGCGGCGTCAAACTGGATCACGTGTTGGAAATTGCCGTGCCCGATGAAGAGATCGTTAGCCGCTTAGCGGGACGTCGTGTTCACCAAGCGTCAGGTCGCGTCTATCACGTTGATCACAATCCGCCCAAAGAGCCGGGCAAAGATGATGTCACTGGCGAAACGCTTATCCAACGTGAAGATGATCAAGAGTCCACGGTGCGCAATCGCCTGTCGGTTTATCACGACCAAACGGCGCCGCTGGTCGATTACTATCAGCAGTGGGCTGCGCAGGACCCGCAGAGCGCGCCCCAGTACCACCGCATCGAAGGCGTTGGCAGCGTGGCGGATATCACCCGCCAGGTAAAAGAAGCCCTTAGCTGATAAAAGCCCCTAGCTAACCAAAGCGTTTTACGCCTTTGCCGATGGCCCGCTCAATGCGGGCCATCGTCGTATTAGCGTGACAAAGGTATAATGCCGCAACCTTTCTTTCGAGTGGCCACTTGCTATGCCGTTACATCTGCTTGCCCTGGACGCCTCTTCAAGCGCCTGCTCTGCAGCCCTACTGCGCCAAGACGACGCTGGTACTGAGTGCCTGGCGCGCTTTGAGATGACGCCCCGTGCCCATACCCGTCGACTGTTGCCGATGGTGGATGAGGTGCTTGCCGAAGCGCAGGTAACGCCTTCCCAGCTTGATGCCGTAGCGTTTGGTCGGGGGCCGGGTTCGTTTACCGGGCTGCGTATCGCGGCGGGGGCAGCCCAAGGATTAGCGTTTGGTCTCGACTGCCCGCTATTGGGGGTCTCAACACTGGAAGCGCTGGCGCTTCAGGCCCATCGCCGTTATCACCTCCGCCACGTAGCGACAGCTTTAGATGCCCGCATGGGCGAGATATACGCCGCGACCTGGCACTGCCTGAAAGACACTATCACGCCAATGAGCGCCGAGGCGGTGCTGGCCCCTGAGGCACTTCGCCTGCCGGGCGATGAAACTGACTGGGTAGGCGTGGGCAGCGGCTTTTCGCTGTGGGAGCGCTTCACTGTCGATGTGCAACTAAGCATGCCCCAGCATTTGGATGATTTAGAGCCCCGCGCAGAAGAGATGGCGTGGCTGGCGGCGCGTGATTTTGCCGCTGGTTTGGGGCAGCCCGCGCACTTGGTTCAGCCAGTTTATCTGCGCAACGACGTTGCCTGGAAAAAGCCCGCATGAGCTTTGTGGAGAGCGATGTTGAGAGCATCCTTCTACCTGACGGCCTGCGCTTGGTGCAGGGCGAACATGGGTTGGTGCTGGTCGGCGATGAAAAACGCTACGGCAAACCGCTCAGCGTTGATTTCGTGGCGGGCAAAGCGGCCCACCGGCGTCGCTTTGGCGGTGGGCGGGGCCAGCTCGTGGCAAAGGCCTGTGGGTTAGCCAAGGGCGTGTCACCCAGCATTGTTGATGCAACGGCAGGACTAGGCCGCGATGCGTTTGTGCTGGCTGGTTTAGGCGCTCAGGTGTTGTTAATTGAGCGAGTCGCGGCGATTGCGGCGCTGCTGGAAGATGGCCTGAAACGCGCCTCCAGGCATAGCGATACGGCGGCTATTGCCGCCCGAATGACGCTGCGCCACGGCGATGCCGCTCAATCCCTGGCTGAACTCGTAACGAGTGCACACTTTTCACCCCAGGTGATACACCTGGATCCGATGTTTCCCCACCGTGAACAATCCGCGCTGGTGAAAAAAGAGATGCGGCTGTTTCGCGAGTTGGCCGGTGATGATAACGATGCCCCGCGCTTACTTGAAGCAGCGTTGGATGTAGCCACTCACCGTGTGGTGGTTAAGCGCCCCCGGAAGGCGCCGCCTATTGCGGGCCCAGCGCCGCAGCATACCCTTGAGGGGAAAACCAGCCGCTACGATTTATATGTACATCGCTCATTAGTGCGCTAATCGGCTCGCTTATCGGCAGTACCGCAAGGAGCACCCATGCAGAACGCGTGGCGAGAAGGAAATCGGTTTACGCTGCTGCCAGAGGCCACACGCTTTCTGCCGGCCATGTTTGAAGCAGTATATAGCGCCCGTCACTATGTGTTGGTAGAGCTCTATTTAATGGAGTCGGGAGAGCTGGCGGATCAAGTCAGTGATGCGCTGATTGAGGCTGCACAGCGCGGGGTCAGCGTCTGTTTGCTGCTGGATGGCTATGGCTCGATGGGCCTCTCCAGCAATGATCGCCAACGGTTGAAGCAGGGCGGTGTTCAGCTACGCTTTTTTAACCCGATAGGCTTCCACTCTTTGGCGCTGAATTTGAGCCGCGATCACCGCAAAATAGTCGTGATTGATGGTGAACTGGCTTTTACCGGTGGCTTTGGCGCGGTGGATGAGTTTTTGAATGCCTGGTATGAAATTGCCCTGCGTATTGAAGGGCCGGTGGTGGCCGATTGGGAACTGCTGTTTCGGCGCCTATGGCATTCACGGCTAACCCGCACGGAGAAGGGAGATAGCCGCCCGGTGGCTCTCCCTGAACGCCGTGAGCCACCGGCGCTTGCCAATGGCGTGCCCGGGCGGGCGATGTCAGCGCGAGGCTATCGATACCAAGCGATTCGCCACTCGCTGCACCAACGTGTCAGCCAGGTAAACGAACGACTCTGGTTATGTACACCCTACTTTGTGCCCACCTTTGCCCTGCGCCGGCGCTTGGTTCGCGCGGCTCGCCGCGGTGTTGATGTACGCTTATTGTTGCCTGGGGCAAAGCACGACCATCCCAGCGTTCGCTTTGCCGGTCAACGCTTTTACCACTCGCTGCTGAAAGCTGGCGTGCGCATTTTTGAGTTTCAGCCGACCTTTATTCATGCCAAATTTGTGCTTGCCGATGAGTGGGTAAGCATTGGTTCGTGTAACTTTGACCATTGGAATTTGCACTGGAACCTAGAGGCGAACCAAGAAGCGATGGACCCACAGCTAGCGGCTGAAGTTCGCGAACTGTTTGAGCGAAACTTTGCCGCCAGCCAGGAGGTAGACGCCGCGGCTTGGGCAGCGCGCCCCTGGGGGCAGCGCGCCCGTGAGTGGATCTATGGCGTGCTGGATGCCATTGTGACGCGGCTTAAATGAGGGCCGCTGATAGCACTAGCGCTTTTTGCCTTTTGCAGGCGTTTTTTTACGCGGTTTGGGTTTTGGCGTTTCCGGCGGCACGCGGTAGTGCAGGTAAAGGTCTAAAACGAGCTCTGGTAACTGTACTACCAGCGACTCCTGGCGCTCTTGATCTTTAGCCAGCTCGGCCATGTCCGGCTCATCGTCGAACAGCCCAGAGAGCAGCATAAACGGCAGCAGCAGGGTGGCGGCAGCCTCTTCATCGTCCTGGAACCAGGCGCTCTCGTCGCTGAAAACGCCCTCCATAAACCCCGCGCACCAGTCGCCAATAGGGGTTTCCTCGGCAGGTTCGCCACCCAGGGTTAGCTCAAATGGAAGCTCCGGCAGGCCGCCTTGCTCGAGAACCGCCACCGCGTTGTCACGCAGCAGCGTGAGCAGGGTGATAATCTCATCACGCTCGGCGTCGTCGGCGTAGCGAGGCTTACCCTGAAACAGCTCAGCCAGCCACTGGGTAGGCGGCACTTCGCTAGGGGCCACGGCAAGCGCCACTAAAAAGCCATGGGCGGAGATCAGATCCAAGGCGTCTTCATCCACTTGATCAGAGTCGAGGAAGTCGTCCAGTCTATCCAGCTGCTCATCCTCTAGCAGTGGCTGTGGTGGCGTGGTTGTATCGGGCGTGTCACTGCGCTCTGCCATGAGTAAAGCCTCGTCAGTACAAATCGTTCATCAATGGTTATCTATAACGGCTAGTTTATCACTAATGAAGACGTCACCACTGCCCCCTTGGCCTGCCACTGAATTGGCGGCCATGTCAGAAACAGCGTTGCACCGGGCCGCGCGTAATCGCGTTGAACAAGCGTGGCATCGCTGCTGTGAGGTATGCCCGGCGCTGCCAGCCCCAAAGGTGTGGTTTAACCTGCGTGGCGCTTCGGCTGGGCAGGCGCATCTTGGTCACGGCGGGTTACGCTTGAACCCGGTGCTACTGAGTGAGAACCGCACGGCGTTTTTTGATGAGGTGATCCCCCACGAAATGGCTCACTGGCTGGTGTTTCATTTGGACAACGGCCCGCGCTTAAAACCCCACGGCCGCGAGTGGAAAACGGTGATGCGCGACCTCTTCGGCTTAGTTCCTAGTGTGACCCATCGGTTTGACATTAAGCAGGCGCAGTCCGCACCTTATCGTTACCAGTGCGATTGCCGGTTTCATCAATTTACTCCGACGCGTCATTCTTTAGTGGTAAACGGGCGTCGCTACCGCTGTCGACACTGCGCTAAGACCTTGGTCTACAGGCCAGAGGATGCGCTTTGATTTGTTTATAAATAACTGTTTTTTAAATAAAAAATGATAATACCAATGTCTAAAGGGAAGCCCGCGCGAGGAGGTTTATGCTAGGGGAACATTAATGGCAGTCGATACGCCCAATAATGGCCAATAAGCCCCATAAATAATCGTATCGACTACAGTTTCTTAGAGAGTGCATTTTCACGGACAGAGGCAATTTTATGAGCGATCAACAGAACGTCTATCCGGTGCGCGACGATTTCGCCGCCAATGCCTGGGCCGATAAAGCCAAATATGAGGCCATGTATCAGCAGTCGATAGACGACCCGGAAGGCTTCTGGGCTGAACAAGCCAAACGCCTCGATTGGATTAAAGCGCCCAGCAAAATCAAAAATACCTCCTTTGCGCGTGACAATGTCGATATTCGTTGGTTTGAGGATGGTCTGCTGAACGTCAGCGCCAACTGCCTTGACCGCCATCTGGACAAGCGCGGTGATCAAACGGCGATCATTTGGGAAGGCGACAGTCCCGATGAGTCCAAACATATTACCTATCGCGAACTCTATGCCCGGACGAATCAGCTGGCTAACGCGCTGAAAGAGCTGGGCATCGGTAAAGGCGATACCGTCACGCTGTATATGCCGATGATTCCCGAAGCGGCCATGGCGATGCTTGCCTGTTCGCGCATCGGGGCCGTTCACTCGGTTGTCTTTGGCGGCTTCTCGCCGGACGCCGTTGCCCAGCGGGTCATTGGCGCCGACTCCAAACTGGTGATTACCGCCGATGAGTCGGTACGCGGTGGCAAGCACGTGCCGCTGAAGGAGAACGTGGATGCCGCGCTGACCCGTGACGGCACCGACGTGTGCAAAAATGTCCTGGTGGTGAAGCGCACCGGCGGTGAGATTGATTGGAAAGAGGGCCGCGATGTCTGGTTTGACGAGCTGGTCGACAAGCAGTCCAGCGAGTGTGAAGCCGAAGCCATGGGCGCCGAAGACCCGCTGTTTATTCTCTATACCTCGGGTTCTACTGGTGCGCCTAAAGGCTTGAAGCACACCACCGGTGGCTACCTGACCTACGCTGCTATGACCCACCAGTACGTGTTCGACTACCAAGAGGGTGAAGTTTACTGGTGCACCGCGGATGTTGGCTGGGTCACCGGGCATAGCTATATCGTTTATGGCCCCTTGGCCAACGGCGCGACTACCCTGATGTTTGAGGGCGTTCCAAGCTATCCCACCCATGGCCGTATGGGTGATATCGTTGATAAGCACAACGTTAATATTCTTTACACTGCGCCCACCGCGGTGCGTGCCCTGATGGCCCATGGCGACAACGTCATGGATTCTAGCAAGCGCGATAGCCTGCGGCTGTTGGGCTCTGTGGGTGAGCCGATTAACCCGGAAGCCTGGGAGTGGTTCTACCGCGTTATCGGCAACGAAAAATGCCCGATTGTGGATACCTGGTGGCAAACCGAAACCGGCGGCATCATGATTGCGCCGCTGCCGGGCGCTACGCCGCTTAAACCTGGTTCCGCGACCGTGCCGTTCTTCGGTGTGAAGCCTGCTCTGGTCGATAACGAAGGCAATAAGCTGGAAGGCGCCGCTGAAGGCAACCTGGTGATCCTCGATGCTTGGCCGGGTCAGGCCCGCTCTATTTGGGGTGACCACGAGCGCTATGTTCAGACCTACTTCTCGACCTACGACGGTATGTACTTCACGGGTGACGGCTGTCGCCGCGATGAGGATGGCTACTACTGGATCACCGGGCGTGTGGATGACGTGCTGAACGTATCGGGTCACCGTATGGGCACCGCCGAGATTGAGTCCTCTCTGGTAGCGCACAGCGCCGTTGCGGAAGCAGCCGTTGTTGGCTTCCCGCACGATATTAAGGGACAAGGCATCTATATCTATGTCACCCTGAATGACGGTATCGAAGCGACAGACGAACTCAAAAAAGAGCTGACTCAGTGGGTGCGCAAAGATATTGGCCCGATTGCTTCGCCGGATGTCATCCAGTGGGCGCCAGGTTTGCCGAAAACCCGCTCGGGTAAAATCATGCGCCGCATTCTGCGCAAGATTGCCGCCAACGAGTGTGATGGCTTGGGCGATACCAGCACCTTGGCTGACCCTTCGGTGGTCGATGAGCTGATTGAGCATCGCGCCAACCAATAATGGCGATACAGCTATAGGCTGTTCAGCCTAATAAAGCCTGTTTGCTGACTCAAACCCGTGCCGACCCGAGTAGGTCGGCACGGTTGCGTTTATAGATACGTGTTTCACTTGTATGAACTATCTATTATAAATTGTGCATGTGATGCTTGGGCATGATGAAGCCCATGGGGTACCATGCTTCACAACCGTAAGAGCCTAGCGTCGCGGCGGCAGACAACCCCGCTGCTCGAGGAACCGGAGGAATATCCATGGCAGTAGCTCATAAGTTTATCGTCGCTGACGATCACCCGCTGTTTCGTGCAGCGCTGACCCAAGCGTTACGCCAGTTGGCCCCCCAGGCGGAAATTGTCGAAGCGGACACCATGGAAGCCACCACCGACGTGGTGAATCGCCACCCAGATGCCGATTTGATTCTGCTGGATCTGCACATGCCGGGAGCCCACGGCTTCTCAGGTTTGATCCAACTGCGTGGTCAGATGCCTGATATCCCCGTCGCGGTAGTGTCTGGCAGTGATGAACCCTATGTGGTGCGTCGTGCTATTGACTACGGCGCGTCGGGTTTTATCCCTAAATCGTCGTCACTGCAGCTGATTGCTGAGGCCGTAGGCGAAATTCTGCAGGGCGAAGTGTGGCTGCCCGAGGCGTTGGCCAACGTGCTAGAAGAGACCAGCGAAGAGGAGTCGCGCTTTGCCGAGGCGATTGCATCGCTGACGCCCCAGCAGTTCCGCGTCTTGAATATGCTGACCGAAGGCCTGCTGAACAAACAGATCGCTTATGAACTGAGCGTTTCTGAAGCGACCATCAAGGCCCACGTAACCGCGATTCTACGCAAGCTGGGCGTGCACTCGCGTACCCAGGCGGTTATTGCGGCTCAGAAACTTGAAGTCGAGCCGCCGAAAGTCGTTTCCTAAGCACTAACTACCTGAACCGCGGCGCGCTTAACGCGCCGCGCGATTGGCCTGCAACGTGCGCGTCAATAGCGCTCGCAGCGCCGCCGGTTTAACGGGCTTCAGCAGCAGTTGATAGCCCGCCCGCTTGATCTCTTCAGCCACTGCTTCGGTACGGTCAGCGGTAATCACAATCCCCGGTACCGCCCCCTCAAAACGCTCGCTGAGCGCTTCTAGCGCCATTAAACCCGTGACTTCGTTATCCAGGTGGTAGTCCGCCAGAATAGCGTCAGGGTCGCCATCCATATTGCGCAGGATCGATTTGGCCCCGCCGATACTGGTGGCGGTAAACACCTCGCAGCCCCAGCCGCTAAGCATGGCGGTCATGCCTTCCAGAATTAGTGTCTCGTTGTCGATACATACAATTCGCGTACCGCTCAGCTTATGGCTGCCGCGCCGGGCCTGTGGCTCAAGCTCGTTACTGCTCGCTTCATGGGCAGTCACAATCGGCACGCTAACCGAGAAAACTGCGCCTTTGCCTACCGTCGAGCGCACTTTGATGGGGTGATCCAGCACCCGGCTCATACGGTCGGCAATGGAGAGTCCCAGCCCTAGGCCTTTCTCACTCTCTTTGTGGCGGGAGACCTGATCCAGGCGGCGGAATTCCTGAAAAATCTCGCTCAATTTAGATTCAGGAATACCGGGGCCGCTGTCCCACACTTCAATAGAGAGCCAGCCGTTTTGGCGGCGACAGCCCAGCAGTACGCGACCCTCTTGGGTGTAGCGAATGGCATTAGACAAGAAATTCTGCACGATACGGCGCAGCATCTGGGGGTCTGAGTCTACCCAAAGCCGGGTAGGCACGACTTCTAAGTCCAACCCACGATCATCCGCCATGACCTCAAACTCGGCGCGTAAGGGGCGGAAGATGTCGGCCAGGGCAAAGTGACTGCGGCGTGGCGTTAAGGCGCCTGCGTCCAGCTTGGAGATATCCAGCAGGGTGCTGAGCAACTCCTCGGCGGCCTGCAGCGAGTTATCGATATGGCCAACGATGCGTTGGGTATCGGTAGTGGTCACGTTTTGCATTAGCGCGGAGGTGAATAGCCGTGCCGCGTTAAGTGGCTGCAGCAAGTCGTGGCTGGCCGCGGCCAAAAAGCGTGTCTTAGAGGCGTTGGCATCTTCTGCGAGCTGCTTAGCCTGGCGCAGAGCGAGCTCCGCCTCGGCGCGTACTCGGTTCTCCTGGCGCAATGCCGCGTTGGCTTCAGAGAGCGCTTGAGTACGCTCACGCACGCGCTCCTCAAGGGTTTCGTTGGTCTCTTTAAGGGCAATTTCGGCCTGACGGCGTTCGGTAATATCCTGATAGAGCGCAAAGAAGCCCAGGATCGCCTGACTGTCGCCAAAGTGCGGCGTGTAAGTGACCAGCATATAGCGCATGGCCTCATTCACCCGCAGTGAGACCTCAAAACTCACCCGTTCGCCTTTCAAGGCGCGTGCGACCCATGGCGCACGCTCTTCCGCCTGCTTAATTTGCAGCACGTCTTCGAAGCGGCGACCAATCACCGCATTGCGATCAATGTTGAACGCTTGCTCGTAGGCGCGGTTGGTAAATAGGTAACGGCACTCTTTGTCGAAGTAGGCAATCAACGCGGGCACGTTGTCGGTATAGATACGGATATTGTTTTCCGAGCGAATCAGCGCCTCTTCGATACGCTTCTGCTGGGTAATATCCTGGTAGGTATACACAAAGCCGCCGCCAGGCATCGGGTTGCCCTGCACTTCCAGCACGCTGCCATCTTGGCGGTAGCGCACGTAGCGGTGGGGTTGGCCTTCGCGAATATTGTCGAGCAGTAGCTGCACGTGCTCTTCCGGGTCACCCGGGCCATACTCGCCGTTGTGGGCGTTGTAGCGGAAGATGCGGTCTATGGGCGCGCCAACGCGGATCAGGTGGTCAGGGAAGCGGAAGAGCTCTAGATAACGCTGGTTCCACACCACCAGGCGCAGGTTCTGGTCGACCACGCTGATGCCCTGGTTAATGTTTTCTATGGTGGCCTGGAGCAGCGCCCGGTTGAACTCCAATACCTGCGAGGCCTCATCGACAATCGAAATCACATCCGAGATGCCGATACCGCGCCCCTGAAGCGCCGAGTTAACCACGATGCGTGCCGATGAAGCGCCCAGCACCGAGGCCAGAAAGCGTTCGGTAAACTGAATAATATCGATTGAGGCTCGGGTGCCGTCGTCCAGCGGTTTACCTACCCGGCGGGCGTAGTCTTCAAAAGCGCGATCCACCTGACCCGCGCCTAGAAAGCGCTCGCAGAGGACTTTTAAATCGCCGACGGTGGTCGCCCCGGTCCAGGGGCGGTTCACCGAGGTTTGACGCGTCTCTACGCTGTCCACGAACAGCGAGGCCTGAATACGCTCGACCACTCGCTGTGAGGTCACCTGGGAAACAAAAATGTAGCAGAACAGGTTAACCCCGAGTGACAGCATCACGCCGTGGGTAAAGCTGTCACCCAAGTTGAGGCCGAATAGCGCCGTGGGCGATAGCCAATTAAGCCCCAACGGGCCGCCGTCGAGCCAAGCGGTAGGAAGCACGCCCGCATTGATCATCGCGGGCATTAGCAGGCTATAGGCCCAGATGGCGAAGCCTGCATTCATGCCGACGATGACCCCAAGCCGGTTACCGCGCTTCCAGTAGAGCCCGCCAATCAACGCTGGCGCAAACTGGGCCGCGGCGGCAAACGAGAGCATGCCAATCGAGGCCAGCGAGGTGAATTCGGCAATCAGCTGGTAGAAGCCATAGGCCATGGCCAGAACGGCGACAATGGTTAAACGCCGCGCGCGCAGCACCAAGCGACCATAATCCCGCGCCTTGGTATCAAACCAGCGCAGTCGGAACAGCGCCGGGATAACGATTTCGTTGGAGATCATGATCGACACCGCCACGGCGGCGACAATCACCATGCCCGTGGCCGCCGAGAAACCGCCGATAAAAGTAAGAAGTGTTAACCACTGGTGGCCCGAGGCCATGGATAGTGCCAGTACGTAGGTATCTGGCTCTACGCCGCTTTCGGAAAACAGTAACAGCCCTGCGGCGGCTAAGGGCACCACGAAAAAGGCAATGGCCAGCAGGTAAAGTGGGAACAGCCAGCGCGCTTTGGTGGCGTCGTCAGGGTGAATGTTCTCCACCACGGCCACATGGAACTGGCGGGGTAGACACAGAATCGCCAACATCGCGAGCAGCGTTTGCGCCCAGAAACTCTGGCCGAAATCTTGATTGGCAAGCTGGCGCTGGAGTTCGAGCTGACTTTCGGCATGCCCCATCAGCTCACCCAGGCCATCAAACATACCCCAGGTAACAAAGGCACCAAGCACCACGAAGGCGAGCAGTTTGACCAGCGATTCAAATGCCACGGCGTGGATTAAGCCTTCGTGGTGTTCGGTGGCATCGGTGTGGCGGGTGCCAAATAGAATCGCGAAAATCGCCATCACAATCGCCACATAGAAGGCCGTATCGCCAAACAGCGGCGTATGGGTCACATCGGTGGCATCGGTGAGCACGCTAAAAGTAGTGGAAACCGCTTTTAGCTGCAGGGCAATGTAGGGCAGGGTGCCGACCAAGGCGACTAAGCTGGCAAAGGCGGCCAGCGACTGGGTTTTGCCGTAACGGGAGGCGATAAAGTCGGCAATCGAGGTGACGTTTTGATGCTTGGCAACGCGAATCATCTTGGCCAGCACCGGCCAGAACAGCAAAAACGTCAAAATCGGCCCGACGAAGATGCTTGCAAACGACCAGCCCGCGGTAGCTGCCTGGCCAACCGCACCGTAAAACGTCCACGAGGTGCAGTAGATTGCCAGCGCCAGGCTATAGATGATCGGACGCCGGCGGGTGGCGCCGTGGGTACGCGCGCGGCGGTCACCGTACCAAGCGATGCCGAATAGAACGGCAATATAGAGTAACGAAACCGCTACCAGTAGCCCGCCGTGAAACATGCCTTTCTCCCCGCCAGAGTGTGCGATCCACTAATCGTGCGCTAATAAAAAAGGCTTCATTCTAGGCGAAATGGAGGGCCGTGTACGACCATTCTCTAAGCTTGTTTACACCACAGACTTTATTTGTCTTATGTGCACACATTGCTGAGTAGCGGAGAGGTTTCGCGCAGCGTGCGTATCTCCTCGAGAATAGGCTCGCGAGACTCTTCATCCAGTGGGACCAATTCCCGGTTCTCACAATTGAGTACGTAGGGCTGGGTTATCAAAATATCGGTGTGGTGACGTTCAAACTGATAAAGAATAAATTCTGCTAAGAGGGAGCCGTCCTGCTCGCTGATGCGAATATTTTCGCTATCGACCATGCTGAACTTAGTGGTCATGGGAATGGCAAAGGTCCATGGGCGCCATACCGCCTTGCTACTTTCGGTTGAAATGACTTTTGCGGTCTCAGGAAGCTGCGCCTGCTTATGCTCAAACCAGCTGTACTCGACCTGAACTTGATAGCCCAGCATACCCAGCGCGCCACACACTGGCACTATCCACTTGGGCAAACGTTTGCCGCTCAAATTGCGCAGTATCAGGCCAATCCCGGCGGCCGCAAGGCCTGCAAAAACGGCGGCGATCAAATGCCAAATCATAAATTATCCTTTCAAAAAGCCGTCTATAAAAGCCATCGGGCCTCCCGAAGGAAGCCCGATGGTGAGGTCGATTCCAAAGCGTTATCGCCGTGTGGCGATAACGCGTCAGGAAGGAGTATGACTTAGTGATCTACCGCCATGCCAGCACCTTTCGGATAGCGAACGCTTTCCACCAGGTCCTGAATTTCCTGCGGCGGTGCAGCTGTCACTCTGGAGACCGCGAAGGCAACGGCGAAGTTGATCATCGCGCCTACGGCACCGAAGGATAGCGGCGAGATACCGAAGATCCAGTTATCTGGCGTGTTTGCCAGCATATTGGTCTCTGGTACGAAGAACCAGCCCAGGTAGGTGAAGATGTAAAGCAGAGTACAAATCAAGCCCGCCAACATACCGGCAATCGCACCTGAGTTGTTCATCCGCTTGGAGAAGATACCCATCATCAGCGCGGGGAACAGCGATGCACCGGCGATACCAAAGGCCAGTGCCACCGTTTGTGCCGCAAACCCAGGCGGATTAAGCCCCAAGTAGGTGGCCAGCAGTATCGCGCCCCCCATGGAGATTCGCGCCGCCAACATCTCGCCTTTTTCGGAAATCTTCGGATTGATCATGGTTTTGATCAAATCGTGACTGATCGCCGACGAGATCGCCAGTAGCAAGCCTGCTGCGGTTGATAGGGCAGCCGCAATACCACCTGCTGCGATCAAACCAATAACCCAGCCGGGCAAGTTGGCAATTTCCGGATTGGCGAGTACCAGAATGTCGTTATTAACGGTTAGTTCGTTGCCTTCCCAACCACGATCAGAGTAGTCAGCAGCATCGTTATATAGCTGAATGCGGCCATCGTTGTTGAGATCGTTGAAGCTGATAAGGCCGGTTTCTTCCCATGTGCGAACCCAATCTGGACGCTCTTCGTACAGAATCGGATTTTGCGCAGCCTCTTCGTAGTTCTCAACCTGCCCGGCCATCTCTGGATAGACAGTAGTTGCCAAGTTCAGACGTGCCATAGAGCCTACCGCCGGAGCAGTAAGGTAAAGCAGTGCAATGAACACTAGCGCCCAGCCAGCAGACCAACGTGCATCGGCTACTTTCGGTACGGTGAAGAAGCGAATGATAACGTGAGGAAGACCGGCGGTACCGACCATCAGCGACAGGGTGAACAGCACCATGTTGAGCTTGTTGTCTACGTCGGCAGTGTAATCCTGGAAGCCAAGTGCATTGACCACATCGTCAAGCTTCTCAAGCAGCGGGATACCGGACTCAGTGTGGGTACTGAACATACCGAACATCGGAATCGGGTTGCCGGTTAGTTGGAAGGCAATGAACACCGCAGGAATGGTGTAAGCGATGATTAGAACGATGTACTGGGCCACCTGGGTGTAGGTGATGCCTTTCATGCCGCCAAATACGGCGTAGAGGAAAACGATCAGCGCGGCTAACCAGATACCCCAAGTGTTGCTGACTTCAAGGAAGCGCGAGAACGCTACGCCCGCACCGGTCATTTGACCGATAACGTAGGTAACCGACGCCACAATCAAGCACACGATCGCCACTAGGCGAGCGGTGTTGCTGTAGAAGCGGTCACCAATGAAGTCGGGCACGGTGAACTTACCAAACTTACGCAGGTAAGGGGCTAGCAACATCGCGAGGATAACGTAGCCACCGGTCCAGCCCATCAGGAAGGTGGAGTTAGCGTAGCCACCGGAGGCCAGCAAACCCGCCATGGAAATAAATGACGCCGCTGACATCCAGTCTGCCGCGGTGGCCATCCCGTTGGTAATTGGGTGAACCCCACCCCCAGCGACGTAGAAGTCTTTCGTTGAGCCGGCGCGCGCCCAAATCGCAATGCCTATATACAAGGCAAAGGAGGCGCCGACGAACAGTAAGTTAATTGCAAACTGGCTCATACCGGCTTACTCCCCAAGGCCAAATTTTTGATCGAGCTTATTCATCTTCCAGGCGTAGAAGAAGATCAGCACGATAAACGTTAGGATTGAGCCCTGTTGTGCAAACCAGAAGCCAAGATCAGTGCCGCCAACCGGAATGCCGGCGAGCAGCGGGCGAAAAAGGATAGCGCATCCGTAAGAAACAAATGCCCAAACGGCTAGGCATCCGAAAATTAAGCGGACGTTTGCTTTCCAGTATTCAGCAGCATTGGTTTTGTCGTCTGCCATTGTGTTGCTCTCCACTTGTGTTTTTTAAGGTTGGGAAAGTTCACGAGGAATAGCGTGTGACCCATCAGGGCAATCGCACGTCTAAAGCCACTCATTCGTTAGCAGTGGTGAGTCAGCTTCTTTTGGCACGTCACCTTATTATTCGATATGAAGTTTCGAGTTAGTTAGTGACGTGCGATTACCCTGCATGACTCATTGTTAATACTGGGCAATAAACGTCAAAAAATAAATCCCAGACTTTGGTATCAATAAACAGCTTAATGGCTTTTGGTTGGCTACATGTTGTTGAAAATTCGAGTTTTTAGACGCTATTTAAGCGAAATTTGTAGGCGTTTCCAGGGCTATGGGACGATAGTCTAGTAAGCAAATAAAAGCAATTATTGGCTACTTTAAATACATATGCTGCGTTTAATGGGGTGTGGCGGTTAGTGAGTGTCGATACTTTGGTCGCGTATCAAAAGTCGCTTCGACCTTAGCGTGATAGCTAAAGGTATAACAACGTTCTACTTGCTACTTGGGAAGTGAATCCTTTATACCCGTACAGCCACCTTCACATAATAATCGATAAACGTTTTTGAAGCGCTGGAGTAGGTCAGTTTATGTGGGTCAGTATCGAATCACGATGTTTATTTGTTATTTCTTATGTCTACTAGCTCGCCATAAGGCACAATCCGGTTAGTCGCAGTCTCGTTTTAATGAGGTCATACGCCATGGTCGATGTGGATCTATCCCAGCTGCCGTTTACGCTTCTTGACGATGAGGGGCGTGATCATATTCGACGTGGCATTGACCTTGCCTATTTTGATCGTGACGAAATCATTTTAGAGTCCGGTCAAGCGGGTGAGTTTGTTTTCTTGATTCATAAAGGCGAAGTCGCGGAAATCGACCCAACGCTACCCTCGTCTACCTCTCGCATTGGCCACTACACGGCGGGGGATCTGTTTGGCGCGATCAGTATTCTCAATGGTAAAAGCCGTTACCGGTTTAAGGCAGAGCAGGAGTGCCTGTGCTATCTGCTGCCCAAAGCGCTGTTTCAGCAACTGTGTCGCCACTATCCCGATTTCAGCAATTTCTTTCGCCAATCGCTGACCCATAAGGCGCGTTTGCTGACTGAAAAGCGCGCCGAAGGTGGCGTTACCATGGCGGGCTTTATGCTGGCCAAGGTGAGCGAGTGCATGCGCGAGCCGCTGCTGATGGCCGCAGCGACCGATATTGCTAGCGCTGTAAAACAGCTTAACGAAAGCCACGCCGATAGCCTGCTGGTGGATACCCAGGACACCCTGGGCATGGTGACCAAAACCGATCTACTCAACGCCCTGGTGTTGGAGGGCCGTGCGGTAACATCATCGGTGGATGAGATCGCCCATTTTAATCTAGTGACCGCCGCGCCGGATCAGTATTTATTTGAAGTATTGGTACTGATGACCCGCCATAAAGTGGCGCGAGTGGTAGTGATGGAGCAAAACGCCTTGAAAGGCGTCGTCGAGCTCACCGATGTGCTTAGCTACTTCTCAAGCCGCAGCTATGTGGTGAGCCTGCAGGTGGAGCAGGCGACCAGCTTAGAGGCGCTTTCGGTCGCCAGTCAGCGCACCCCGGAATTGGTCAAAGCGCTGATGGCCCAGGGCGTTAAACTGCGCTTTGCGATGGATCTGCTCGCTGCACTCAACGGCCGTATCATGAGCAAAGCCTGGGAGTTCACTATTGATGAGCGCTACCACGAGCAGAGCTGCATGATGGTGATGGGTAGCGAAGGGCGCGGTGAACAGATTCTAAAAACGGATCAGGATAACGGCTTGATTCTTGCCGATGAAACCCAGTGGTCTGACCTTGCCAGTCATATGCAGACGCTCACCGATACGCTGATTCAGCTTGGTTACCCGCCTTGCCCCGGCAATATTATGGTCTCTAACCCTGAGTGGGTGGCCACGGTATCGCAGTGGAAGGGCAATATTGCCAAGTGGGCCAGGGAGCGTGACGGCGATAGCCTAATGAAGCTGGCGATTATGCTCGATGCCCATGCTGTAGCGGGCAACCCCAGCCTGCTTGAGAGCGTCCGCGATGAGCTGTTTGAACGCTGCTCGGGTGATGAACTGCTGCTCTCCTATTTTGCCCGCACGGCGCTACGTTTCTCGACGCCACTAACGCTGTTTGGCTCGTTGAAAAAGCCCCAACACGGTATCGATATTAAGAAAGGCGGTATTTTTCCTATCGTTCATGGCGTGCGCACCATGGCGCTTGAACGGCGTATCAAAGCCACCTCGACGTTTGATCGTTTGGATGCCCTGGCTGTCGACGGCCGGTTGGATCGCCGTTTTGCCGATGACCTGGGCGAAGCGTTGGCACTGTTTTCCGAGCTGCGCCTTAAGCAGCAGCTAAGTACGCTGGAAACCGCTGCGGACGCGAAAGAAGCTAATTCCCAAAACAGCAGCCGCGCTAACCGTGTTGTGGTGCAAAACCTCTCTTCACTTGAGCGCGATCTATTACGCGAAGCGATGCATATCGTCAAAGACTTTAAGCAGCGTCTTTCCCATCGTTACCATTTGGAGTATTCGTGAGCGTAATGCGGCTGTTAGATCGACATGTGACGCTATTTAGCGGCTCGCTACGCACCTTGCTAAGGCGTGAAAGCGACCGGCGCCGCTGCGCAGACTCCCCCTATGCCTGGCTGTTTCAGCCCTATATGGGTGAAGAGTTGGTGTCGCTCGCCTGTACTGTAACGCCTACTCAATCATCGCCTGTGATCAGTTTGGCAGCGGTGGTGCTTAGCCAGCAACAGGTGCATACCAGTCGCGCTTTTGTGATTACCCTGGGCAGTGCAAAGCAACCCGAGAGCGCAACGCTGCGCCGCCATCACTTGCTCTGCGAAGCGGGGGCGGTGTTACCGCCAAACAGTGATAACTTGAGCGCCTTAGTGGAGTTTATTGGCAATCGACCCATCGTTGGCTGGCAGTTAGAGCAACGGCTCGGGGCATTAAATGCACTGCTCAGTAAGCGGCTGAATTTTGCCCTGCCCAATGCCCAGGTCGATGTGGCAAAACTGCATCAACGCCAGCTACGGCGTCTGCATCCAGAGGTCGAAGCGCCTAGTAGCTTCGATCAGGCGTTGGCGTGCTGGCAAGTACCCGCCATGGGCGTTCAGAGTGTACTTGGAGAGGCAACCGCCAGCGCACTGCTTTATATGCGCCTGCAGCGCATTATGGCGCAGGCTGCTTAGGGCGGAGTGACGAGTAGTTGGGTCAAGGCGAAGAGTGTTGTTAGAATAGCGCCCAATTATTTCTGTGTAGTGCCTCTTCTCTTCACCATATCCTCGGCAGTGCTTATACCATGCAATCTCTTGATCACTTTGATCCTGCTCACCTTGACACGGTTGGAGCCACCCCAGCTGACGCTGAGCACGACCAGCCGGAGCTGGCTGATGCGAAGCTGAAGCGTGAATTTAACAAGCTGCAAAAGCGTCTACGTCGAGAAGTGGGCAATGCGATTATTGATTACCAAATGATCAATGAAGGTGATCGCGTAATGGTTTGCCTCTCCGGCGGAAAAGACAGCTACACGATGCTGGAGATTTTGCGCAACTTACAGCGCAATGCGCCGATCAATTTCTCGCTGGTGGCGGTCAACCTGGATCAAAAGCAGCCTGGCTTTCCGGAACACGTGCTACCCGCGTATCTGGATAAGCAGGGCGTGGAGTACCACATTGTCGAGCGCGATACCTACTCGGTGGTGAAGGAGAAAACCCCTGAAGGCAAAACCACCTGCGCGCTCTGTTCACGGCTGCGGCGCGGCTCGCTGTATGGCTTCGCCGAAGAGATTGGCGCCAATAAGATAGCCCTGGGCCATCACAGGGAAGATATTCTCGAAACGCTGTTTCTCAATATGTTCTTTGGCGGCAACCTGAAAGCGATGCCGCCAAAGCTGCTATCCGATGATGGTAAGAATATCGTTATTCGGCCGTTGGCCTACTGCAAAGAGGCGGACATCGCTGAATTTTCGCGGCTGATGGCGTTTCCAATTATTCCCTGCAACCTATGCGGCTCCCAGCCCAATATGCAGCGCCAGGTGGTCAAAGAGATGCTCGCCGAGTGGGACAAAAAGTTTCCCGGCCGCCTGGAGAGCATGTTCAAGGCCGTCACCAATATTGCTCCTTCCCAGTTGGCCGACCGCAGCCTTTTCGATTTTGAAGGTTTAGAGGCCAAGCAAGCAGAGCTGCTGGCGGGGCGTATCCAGGCCTTTAACGTCAGCTAACCGTTTGCTCTTCCTCTTCGGCAAGAGTAATCAAGCGCTGCATATCGAGAATGTTGACCTCTCGCCCGGAGACCGCCACCACGCTCTGCTGCTGAAAGCGGCTTAGTATGCGGCTGACCGTTTCCACTGCTAAGCCCAGATAGTTGCCAATATCGGCCCTGGGCATCGAGAGGCGAAAGCTGAAAGGCGAGTAGCCCCGGCGACGAAAACGATCCGAAAGGGTAATCAGAAAGCTCGCCAGTCGTTGATCGGCGGTTTTGCGCGAGAGTAGCCGCATCATACGCCGGTCATCGCGCAACTCTTTACTCATGCTGCGATACAGCTGACCCCGCAGTTCGGGCAGCTCCTCCGAGAGCAAATCCAGGCGGTCGAAAGGGATCTCGCAGACGGTGGTCGTTTCCAGGGCAATCACGCTACCTGGGTACTGCTCTTCGTCAATGCCATCCAGCCCCACCAATTCACTAGGCAGGTAGAAATTGGTCAGCTGCTCGCTGCCGTTACCTTCTGCGGTGATCTGTTTCAAACTGCCTGAACGGACTGCGTAAACGCTGGTAAATGCGTCACCCTGACGAAACAGCGGCTCGCCTTTTTTCAGCGGCGCCCGGCGACGAATAATGGCGTCAAACTGACCCACATCATCCAGCTCAAGGGCAAGCGGCAGGCACAGGGAGCTCAAACTGCAGGTTTGGCAGCGGGCTTCATGGAGTAGCGAGCGCCGACGGCTCATCGGTTCCAACATGTGTTGCTCCTTGAGTGGGTCATGCGTATCAATTAGAAAATCCTTACTTATTATAATTGCTTTAGCATGCCTACAGTAAGGTTATTAAACAATCTTAGAGTATCGCTGTCCTGTTTGCCCAGAAAGATGGGCGTCAAACGCCATGGCTATATGGCGAATCAGCAGTCGTCCCATCGGCGTAGCGTTAAGCTGGTCACCGCTACGGGTCAGCAGTCCATCCTGTTCGGCACTCTGCAGGCGCTCAAGCGCCGGCGCAAAGTAGCGGGGGGCATCAATGTTCCAACGTTGGCTAACGGCGGCCAGGTCAATACCCATATCGCACATCAGCCGCTCAATCACGTCCCGGCGGATCAGGTCGTCATCACTTAAACGCACGCCCCGCACGGTGGCAAGCTGCCCCTGGTCCAGCGCCGCTTCGTAGCTTGCCAGATCGCTCGGGTTCTGCGCATAGACGTCATAAATGCGTGAAATCGCCGACACGCCAAGTCCGATTAAGTCGCACTGGGCGTGGCTGGAGTAGCCCTGGAAGTTGCGCTGCAGTGAGCCTTCGCGCTGGGCAATAGCCAGGCTATCGTCAGGGCGGGCAAAGTGATCCATACCGATATGCACATAACCAGCTGCGGTGAGCATCTCGATGGTGGTGCGTAGAATCGCCAGCTTCTCTTCGCCACCCGGCAAGTCATCGACGTTAATACGCCGCTGGGGGGCAAAGCGCTCGGGCATATGGGCGTAGTTAAACACGGAAAGACGTGCCGGGTTTAGTTCAATTACCTGACGTAGGGTGTCGGCAAAGCTCTTTTCAGTCTGGAATGGCAATCCGTAAATTAGATCGAGATTTAGCGAGCGAAAGCCCAGGCGGTGCGCCTCCTCCATCAGCGTTTCGGTGAGGACCCGAGGCTGAATGCGGTTGATCGCTTTCTGCACCAGCGGGCTTAAATCCTGTACGCCTAGGCTGATGCGATTAAAGCCGAGGGATTCGAGGTGGCGCAGAGTAAACACATCCGCTTCGCGGGGATCTATTTCAATCGCGTAATCGCGATCAGCAGACGACGAAAGACCAAAGCGTGCATCCAGTCGATCAATCAGGTCGCCCATCTGATTCAAACTGAGAAATGTCGGCGTACCGCCGCCCCAATGCAGTTGCTCTACCGGCCGTGTCGTATCCAAGTGGCGTGCTGTCAGCACCATTTCACGGTCAAGCCGGGCTATGTAGGGCTCAGTCAGAGCGGTGTTTTTGGTGGCAATTTTATTACACGCGCAGTAGAAGCAGATCTTGCGGCAAAAAGGCACGTGAACATACAGCGAGAGCGAACGCTTACTAGCATTGCTACGCTCCAGCGCCTGGGTCAGGTCGCTAGGGGTAAATTGGTCGTGAAACGATAGCGCCGTGGGGTAGGAGGTGTAGCGTGGGCCGCTGGTATCGTAGCGACGCAGTAACGCTTCATCCCACGCCGGCTGCATGGGGGCTGCGGCAGCAACTGGTGCAAGAGGCAAGGCAGCAGGGGCATGAACGGGCATGAATGGGCGCTCCGATGTTAGGAAATGCCGCTAGCCTAACTCGTAGTCGGGAGGTAAATGTTGAGCCACGTCATGCTAATGGAGGTTGTGTGCGGTAAGCGTCCAAAGCTGCCATAGCGCAAAGGCGATAATCGTTAACGCCGCCACGCTGCGGGTCGCGGGGTGACGTATCAAATGGCTGAGCTGGCGGGCGGCGAGGCCAGTGGCGAGTAGCGCGGGCAGGGTGCCCAATCCAAACGCGCCCATTAACAGAGCCCCCTGAAGCGGGTCGGCAATCGCCAAGCTCCAGGCCAGCATGGAGTAGACTAGTCCACAGGGTAGCCAGCCCCAAATGGCGCCCAGCGCAAAGGCTTGGGGGATATGCACCACGGGCATTAAACGACGCCCCACGGGCTCAATAAAGCGCCAGAGGCGGCGGCCCACCGCCTCAATTTTGAGCAGCCCTTTCCACCAGTTGGCGATATACAGCGCCATTAAGATCAGCATCAGCGCGGCAAATACCTGAAGCAACAGACGTGCCGTAGCAGAAAGCGAAAATAGCGTGCCTAGCAGCGCAACCAGTGCGCCTGCGCTCATGTAGCTAATAATGCGGCCTGCGTTATAGCTGAGCAGCAAACCGCCCATGCGCGCCGGATGGCGCATGCTGGGGGGCACTGCAAAGGTGAGCGCGCTCATGATGCCACCACACATACCAATGCAGTGGGCGCCGCCCATCAAGCCAAACACAAACGCCGCCAGGAGTGGCGGCAGATCAAGCCCCGTTGGATTCATAAGCGGGGCTCTGGGTCGTCGGGTGTGTCTGTATCGGATGACGCAGCAGATTTTTGCTTGGTTTGCTGACGCTGACGGCGCTGCTCTGGGCTGAGATCGTTGTCATCCTCATCAAACAGAATGCGGTGCGCCGGGCCTTCTAAGTCGTCGAACTGATCATTTTTCACCGCCCAGAAAAACGCCCAGACGGCCAAGCCGAGTAAAATCAACGAGAGTGGAATTAGCAGGTACAGAATCGTCATGCGGTTACCGGTGTTGAAGTGCCGAGCGTTGGCGCGGGCTGGCTGCGCCAGCGAGACAGGCGCAGCGCATTACCCACCACTACTAGCGAGCTGAGCGACATTCCAATCGCGGCTAGCCAAGGTGGCACCAGTCCCATCGCCGCCAGGGGCAGCGCCGAAAAGTTGTAGCATACTGACCAAATCATATTCTGGCGCATGATACGCCGGGTGGCGCGGGAAATCTCGATGGCCTCAAAAATCCGCATCAGACGTGGGCTGAGCAGCACCGCGTCGGCGCGGGTACGGGCCAGATCCGTCGCACCGTTCATAGCAATGGCCACGTCGGCACCGGCTAGCACCGGCACGTCGTTGATGCCGTCACCAATCATCACCACGGTTTCGCCAGCGGTTTGAAGCTCCTTCATCCGTGCAAGCTTGCCTTCCGGGCTGATGCCTGCGTGCCAGGTGGCGATTTTGAGCTGATCAGCCAAGCTTTCCACGGCATCCTGGGTATCGCCGGAGAGCAGTTCCACGCTTAACCCCTGGGCCTGAAGGGCTTTAATCGTGGCGGCAGCGTCATCGCGAACGCCGTCGTGCAGGCCAAACCAGGCACGGGGCGCACCGTTTTCACTTAGTAGCAGCCACTGACCCCTGGCGGGCGCCGTTATGGTGCCTTCCATTGCAAATTCGGGCTTGCCCAATCGCCAACGAGCACCGTTTAAGCTGCCTTCGAGTCCTTGCCCGGTGTGGCTATGAATATCTTTGGCTTGCAGCGTCGCATCTCGGAACGGCCGAAAAGCGCGGGCGATTGGGTGTTCCGAATGGGCCTCAAGAGCGGCGGCAATGGCCCGTGCACGCTCGGCGGTTAATTCACCGAAAGGTTGGGTTTGGGTAAGGTGCATTTCGCCGCGGGTCAGGGTACCGGTTTTATCAAAAATCACCCGGGTAACGTTAGATAGCGTCTCCATGGCATCGGCGCGGGTAATCAAAACGCCGCGCTTACGCAGTTGGCCGTGACCTGCGGTCAGCGCCGCGGGGGTAGCTAGCGCCAGCGCGCAGGGGCAGGTTACCACCAGCACCGAAAGGAGCACCCAAAGCATCCGCGAGGGGTCGATAAACCACCAGGCGATAGTGACGCAGGCGGTCACCACTAGCAGGCGCAGTACAAATAGATGCGCCATGCGCGCAGCCATCTGGGCCAGCCGCGGGCGGCTGGCAAAGGCCCGGTCGGTAAGATCGACGATACCCGCTACCCGGGCATCGCGCCCGGCGTGGGTTACTCTGATCACCAGCGGATTTTCCATGTTCTGACTACCGCCGGTAATCGGGTCGCCCACTCGGCGGGTTGCCGGTAGGTATTCGCCGGTCAGCATCGATTCATCCAGGCTCGATTCACCCTCCTCAATGATGCCGTCGGCAGGTACACCGTGGCCGGGCTTGATCAATACGCGATCACCGGGGGTGAGTTCGCTGGCGGGCAGAATACGCTCGCTGCCGTCGCTTTCTAACCGCGTGGCCGAAATCGGCAGCACGCCGCTCAGCGCATTGCCGCTATGCCCGCTGCGGCGTCTGGCACGACCTTCCACGTAGCGGCCAAACAGCAAAAAGAAGGTGAACATGGCCACCGAATCAAAATAGACTTCGCCGACGTTGAATAGCACGGCATAACTGCTGGCAAGATAAGCCCCACCAATCGCCAGCGATACCGGTACATCCATACCTAGTACGCCGGTGCGTAGGTCGCGCAGGGCGTTGCGGAAAAACGGCTGGGCGGAGAAAAACACCACCGGCGTTGCCAGCGCAAAGGAGAGCCAGTGAAACAGTGCGTAGAAGTCGTCGCTGATTTCACCGGGGCCGGAGACATAGATCGGGATGGAGAACATCATCACCTGCATCATGCCGACGGCCGCAATAATCAGCCGACGCACGTTCATGCGCTCTTCATGCTGCAGACGCGCCTGGGCCTGGTCTGGCTCGTAGGGCTGGGCGTCGTAGCCAATCGCAGCCAGTTCGGCCAGCAGTTGCGAGAGCTTCAACTGCAGGGGATCCCAGCTCACCCGCAGGCGGTGGTGGGTTAAATTCACCGCGCTGGAGACAATCCCTGGTAAGGCATTCAAACGGTGTTCGATCAGCCACGCACAGGCAGCACAGGTAATGCCTTCGATGGCGAGGGTCGCTTTGACATTGCCCTCATCGCCGTCGGGATGGACAAACTGCGCCTGCAGGCCGGGGTCGTCAAACACCGACCAGGTATCGGCCTTGGCAGCCTGGCGCTCATCAGGGCGTTCGGGCAGTTCGGTACGGTAGCGGTAGTAACTCTCCAAGCCACCGTCGACGATGGCATGGGCCACCGCTTCGCAGCCGGGGCAACAAAGCGGTAGGGTCTCTTCATCCAGGGTAATCGTCCAGGGCGCCCCAGCGGGCACCGGGTTACCGCAGTGGTAGCAGGGCGCGGCAGTCGTTACATCGCTCATTCGCTTTCTGTACGCCCTCCTGGCAATAGCGCGACGCTGTTTTCATTGGGGAATGTAGCCTCACCAGTGAGACGCCAGTCGGCATCTTCTTGTGCGGGCTGGATCTGCAGGTACCAGCGGTAACGCAGATTGTCAGGCCCTTGGGTGATATAGCGGCCGTCACGGACATGCTCAAGTACGAACGACTGATCACGGTTATCTTCGGTGGGGAAGATAAGGTCTAAATAGAGTGTGTCTGGACGTGTATCGCCGCTTAAATCCACCACAATATCGCTGGTAAGCGGATCAAGGCGCAGCTCAGCGCTCAAGTTCAGCGCGCGTGCCTGCTCCTGTTTGGCCAGCACCATGTTAATGGCTTTGCCGTGCTCGTAATAATCCTCTTGCACGACCATACCGTCGAAACTCTTGATCGACATAACCGCAAAGCCGCTGCTGACAATAATTGATGAAAACAGAATGCCGATTAAAAACCACGGCCAAAACTGCTTATACCACGGTGTTACCGAGGGGGATGACATAATTTTCTATCTCCTAATATCGCCCAGGAAGCTGGTCTCGCGCTCAAGGCGAATATCCGCGGCTTGCTGAGCCTGCAGCGTGAATACAATGGCGTGGCTGGGCTGCTGTAAGTCGTCGGGGTTGGCCGTCACGGTAACGGCTTTAAAGCGCGACTCTCCAGCGGGTACGCTAATCGTCCGGCTGTCCAGGGTTAAACTGGGCAATCCGGCAACGCTTAGCTGGTAGTTGTGGTCTTGATCATCCAGATTACGGATGGTCAGACTAAACACATTGCTAATTTGACCTTCGCGGGTCATTTGATAGAGCTGGGTGCGCTCGCGTTCGGCCTCAAAATCTAGTGGCATACGGTCGTTAACAGCCCAGACAAAGGTGCCGATCATTACCAAAAGAGCTGCGAAGTACGCCAGCAAGCGAGGTCGCAAAATATGGCTCTTTTTACCTTCAAGCGCGTTTTCGGTGGTGTAGCGCACCAAGCCCCGCGGGTAGCCCATTTTATCCATCACACTGTCGCAGGCATCAATACAGGCAGCGCAGGTGATGCACTCATATTGTAGCCCGTCACGGATATCGATACCTGTGGGGCAGACCTGCACGCATAGATCGCAGTCAATACAGTCGCCGTAGCCAGCCTCGCGGGCTTCTAAATGGCTTAGGCCTTTTTTTCGGTGCCCACGCGGTTCACCACGAGTTTCGTCGTAGGAGACGATCAGCGTATCGCGGTCAAACATTACCGATTGAAAGCGCGCGTAGGGGCACATATAGATGCACACCTGCTCGCGCAGCCAACCCGCGTTGAGATAGGTAAATACCAGGAAAAAGCCAACCCAGAAGTAGGACCAGCCGTGGGCCTCTAAGGTGGGCAGTTCCGCCACTAAATCACGAATCGGCGTGAAGTAACCCACAAAAGTAATGCCGGTGGCGAGGGCTATGAGCAGCCAGGCGGTGTGTTTAGCCCCCTTGCGCCAAGCTTTATCAGCGCTCATTGGCTGGCTGTCGAGCTTAATGCGCCGATTGCGCGAGCCTTCAATGCGGTGTTCAAGCCAGATAAACAGAAAGGTCCAAACGCTTTGCGGGCAGGTGTAGCCACACCACACCCGGCCAGCAAAAACGGTTATGAAGAACAGCCCAAAGGCGCAAATTATCAGCAGCCACGACAGCAGGATGAACTCCTGAGGATAAAACGTGGCAGTAAAGATATGGAATTCACGATTAGGCAGGTCGAAGAGAATTAACGGCCGACCACCGATGTTAATCCACGGTAAGAGAAAGAATGCCAGCATTAACGCCCAGTTAGCACTGCGCCGTAGCTTCTGGAAAACACCTTTAATTTCGCGCACATAAATGTGGCGACGCTTGGCGTACATTTCCTGGGTAACCGTTTCAGAGGGGGTGTGATGCCCCACCGGATTTGGCGTGACGTCTTGGCTTGGTATCTTTTCCATGGCGATATTCCCGGCTCAGAAGGCAGGAGAGGCTGCACCCAATGCTCTGTCTAACTGATACTCAGTAAAACTAGGTGCTTAATTAAGCTAGATGCTCAGATGGTCTGGATGTTCGTTAATATTGTATCGGGTTGGGTATAAAGAAAGGGTGCGGTTTGAGGCCGCACCCTTGCTTGGCTAGCGTTGCTGACGGTAATCGCTTTCTGTCAGCGGTCTATCAGTCCGCTAAACGTAGGCTATACACGTAGGCAGCGACCAGATGAACGCGCTCTTCACCAATATAGGCCGCTTGCGCAGGCATATGACCGTTACGGCCGTTGCGCAGGGTTTGGCGAATAGAGTCATCGACACTTTGTCCCGGTGCCAAATAAAGCCAAACGTCATTGGTCAAGTTTGGCGCGCCAAGTGCTGTGTTACCCGTGCCGCTGGGGCCGTGGCAGGCAGCACATACCGCTCCAAAGGTGCTTTCACCGCTCGCCGCGCGCTCAGCATCGTGCTCTTCTTCAGAAAGCGACAGAACATATTGCGTCAGGTTCTCAATATTCTCCTGTCCCAACTGCTGCCAAGCAGGCATATTGCCGTTACGGCCTTGGTTGAGGCTGGTCAGAATATTTTCTGGTTCACCACCGTACAGCCAGTCGTCGTCGGTCAGGTTAGGGAAGCCGTAACCGCCCTGAGCGTTTGATCCGTGGCACACCGCGCAGTTGTTTTGATAGATACGCTCTGCGACCTGCATCGCCTCGGGATCTTCGGCAAGCTCAGGAATGGGCACTTCCTGATACTGGGCAAAAATCGGCGTGAAGCGTTCTTCAGCCTGAGCGACTTCCTCTTCCCACTGACCCTCTTGAGACCAGCCCAATATCCCCGCGTAGTTGCCCAAGCCGGGGTAAAGCACTAGGTAGCCCAGGGCAAAGACCACCGTCAAGACGAATAGCTGGAACCACCACTTTGGCAGCGGGTTGTCGTACTCTTCGATGCCATCGGCAGCGTGGCCAGTGGTTTCTACGTTACCGTCCGCATCAGGCGTTTTGTCGGTGCGGCGGTTGGCAAGCAGTATCCATACGCTTAGCGCAATTGTGCCCAGCGTAATGATAATGATCCAGGCGCTCCAAAAGCCGGATAGGGAGTCACCCCATAAATTATTCATATATTCTTATCTCCCCTGTCGTCGCGGGAATGCGCTTCGCTGTCGCGTTCACGCGAAGCGTGCTTGTCACTGGTCGGTAGCTCATCGTCGTCGGCGAAGGGCAAATTAGCCGCTTCGTCGAAATCTGGCTTGCGTCGCTTGGAGTACGCCCAGAGAGCGATGCCGATAAACGCAATAATCAAGATCAGCGTGATGAGACCGCGAAAAGTTCCCGTATCCATAACTTAACGAGTGCCCTCGAGCACGGTTCCGAGCTGCTGTAGATAGGCGACCAGGGCGGTGATTTCCTGGGTGCCGCGTACGTCGTCAGTAGCGTTGGCAATATCTTCGTCGGTGTACGGCACACCCAGTTGACGCAGCGCACGCATCTTCTTGGGAGTAGCATCACCATCGAGGGTGTTTTCAAACAGCCAGGGGTAAGCTGGCATGATTGACTCGGGCACTACGTCGCGGGGGTTATACATGTGAGCACGGTGCCAGTCATCGCTATAGCGGCCACCAACACGCGCCAAGTCTGGACCGGTACGCTTGGAGCCCCATAGGAAGTTGTGCTCGTACACCTGCTCGCCCGCCACGTTGTAGTGGCCGTAGCGCTCGGTTTCAGCACGGAATGGACGCACCATTTGCGAGTGACAGCCCACGCAGCCTTCGCGGCGGTAGATGTCTCGGCCTTCCAGTTCCAGCGCCGAAAGTGGCTCCAGGCCTTCAACCGGCTCGGTAGTCTGTTTCTGGAAAAACAGTGGGACGACCTCAGCCAAGCCGCCGAAACTGATCGCAACCAGGATCAACACGGCAAGCAGGCCAACGTTCTTTTCGACAATCTCGTGTTTCATTGGTCTCAACTTCCCCGGTTTAGGCAGCTTGTGGCGCTGAATGGCTGATGGCCTCACGACGCTTAACGGTCATGTACACATTGAACGCCATGATCAGCATGCCGGTGACCCAGAAGAGGCCGCCGATTAAGCGGACAAAGTAGCCCGGTGCGCTGGCTTCAACGGATTCAACAAAGGTGTACATCAAGGTGCCGTCAGGGTTGATTGCACGCCACATCAGGCCCTGCAGAATACCGTTTACCCACATGGAGGCGATGTAAAGTACGGTGCCGATCGTGGCTAGCCAGAAGTGCACTGCAATCAGATTGATCGAGTACATTTCAGTGCGACCGAAGACGCGCGGAATCAGGTGATACATCGAGCCGATGGTAATCATCGCTACCCAGCCAAGCGCGCCGGAGTGAACGTGGCCGATCGTCCAGTCAGTGTAGTGCGATAGCGCGTTGACGGTCTTAATCGCCATCATCGGGCCTTCAAAGGTGGACATACCGTAGAACGACAGAGCAACCACCAAGAAGCGTAACGTGGGATCCGTGCGCAGCTTATGCCAAGCCCCTGACAGGGTCATCATGCCGTTGATCATGCCGCCCCAGGAAGGAGCCAACAGAATGATGGACATGATCATACCCAGCGACTGTGCCCAGTTAGGCAGAGCTGTGTAGTGCAGGTGGTGAGGGCCTGCCCACATGTAGATCATGATCAATGCCCAGAAGTGGACGATTGAGAGACGGTAGGAGTAGATCGGACGCTCTGCCTGCTTCGGCACGAAGTAGTACATCATGCCCAGGAAACCTGCGGTCAGGAAGAAGCCTACCGCGTTGTGCCCGTACCACCACTGCACCATCGCATCCACCGCACCGGCGTAAATCGAGGTGGAGTACATGGGGGTTACAGGAATGGCCGCGTTGTTGACGATGTGCAGCACCGCAACGGTCAAAATAAACGCTGCAAAGAACCAGTTCGCCACATAAATATGCGATGTGGTGCGCTTCTTGATCGTCATTAGAAACACGATGGCATAGCTGATCCATACGACCGCGATCAAAATGTTGATCGGCCACTCCAGCTCAGCGTACTCCTTGGTCGTGGTGTAGCCCATTGGCAGCGACACGACTGCTGAGATAATGACCGCCTGCCAGCCCCAGAACGTGAAGGCCGCTAATTTGTCAGAAAAAAGCCGCGTCTGACAGGTGCGCTGGACAACGTAGTACGACGTGGCAAAAAGCGCCGAACCGCCAAAGGCGAAAATAACGGCGTTAGTGTGTAACGGACGCAGGCGCCCAAAGCTAGTCCAAGGTATGCCAAGGTTCAGTTGCGGCCAAACCAGTTGCGAGGCGAGGATGACACCAACGGTCATTCCCACAATGCCCCACACAACGGTCATAATCGCGAACTGCCGAACTACCTTGTAGTTGTAGGTCGGGTGTTCAAATGCTGTGCTCATGTCATGTTCCCATCGAACGCGGTTAGGGGGTAACCCGTGGCATTTTGCACGGGTGCGGCCACCCGCTTGATGATGCAGGTCAAGATCCGACCAAGATTCTAGCGCAGCCAGGGCTTAACCTGAACACACCAATTGGTTAAACACTGAATTATCAGGAGCGGTGAGTGTCACATTGCGCTTTGTCTGGATATATCGAAGTGCCTCCCAAGGGATTAAAAGAGGCGCTTAAGCGCCAGCCAAATGGCGCTTTCCTGGTGCAGGGCATGGGGCCGTTGGCCATCCATGGTCAAGCTAGGCTAGGTCGCTTGCTGTTTGCCCATGGCGCAGGAGCGGGGCAGCAATCCCCTTTCATGCGTCAATTTGTCACTTCGCTGGCGGCTCGGGGTGTTCAGGTTCTATGTATTGATTTCCCCTATATGCAGTTGATGCAGGAAACCGGCAAACGCCGACCACCGCCACCTATTGCCCAAACCCTTGCCCAGTTTGCCGAGTGGTACGCGCTACTTGATCCCTTGTTCGACGGGCCGCTCTGGATTGGGGGCAAGTCGATGGGCGGCCGCGTGGCTAGCTTGTATGCCAGTACACAGCCAGCCAATGAGCAGCCATTTATTAGCCCGGTACCCGGTGTGGTGGCAGCAGGTTACCCATTTCACCCTACCAAGGCGCCTGACAAACTACGTTTGGATCACTGGCCCGCGATTGCCTGTCCTATGCTGATTTTACAAGGCGAGCGTGATCCCTTCGGTAGCTTGGAAGAGGTTACAGGCTATACATTATCGCCCAACGCGGAGCTCGCTTGGCTGAAAGATGGCGATCACGACTTTAAGCCGCGGCGCTTTTCTGGAGTGACGCAAACGGTTTTGATTGACGAAGCTACCCAGGTTGCGGCATCCTTCGTCCGCGCTCATGGCCCAGGCCTTACGGGATAGAGCAACACGCTGGTTTAGATCGCAAATTTTAAACCTGTCTGTTGACATCCGGTAAGCCTTCTGTAGAATGCAGCGCCACGTGACCAGCGGGTGGTTAGCTCAGTTGGGAGAGCACCAGCCTTACAAGCTGGGGGTCACTGGTTCGAACCCAGTACCACCCACCATCTTATGCTATTTAAAAAGATGGCCTGGAAATGTGAAAAGCAGTACCTAGTAAGACCTGTATTTGATGCGCATAACGGACCGGTAGTTCAGTCGGTTAGAATGCCGGCCTGTCACGCCGGAGGTCGCGAGTTCGAGTCTCGTCCGGTCCGCCATCATCAAATCACAGTCTGCTAACAGTTGTTATCGCTATTCGGACCGGTAGTTCAGTCGGTTAGAATGCCGGCCTGTCACGCCGGAGGTCGCGAGTTCGAGTCTCGTCCGGTCCGCCACGATAACTGCTAAGCTGTATTGGTAAGCACAGCAAGTATTTACCAATAAATTGGGTGGTTAGCTCAGTTGGGAGAGCACCAGCCTTACAAGCTGGGGGTCACTGGTTCGAACCCAGTACCACCCACCATCGCCTACCTTTAGAAGCGCCTCTGAACCGCTTAAAAAGTTAGCTTTGATGGTTGTTGTAAAAGTACTCAATGTGGACCGGTAGTTCAGTCGGTTAGAATGCCGGCCTGTCACGCCGGAGGTCGCGAGTTCGAGTCTCGTCCGGTCCGCCATTAAGTATTTGTATTATTAGCTTTGTGTTGTTAGTGAAGATATCGGCATTAGCCGAACGAATTCCAAAAAGCCCGGATCAATGATCCGGGCTTTTTCGTATCTCTGCGTTTTAATTTGCAGCTTTTAGCCCGTAATCGCGGCAACACCTGCTTTGGCAACCTGCACATCCTGGTCGGGTTTTACACCGGAAATGCCCACGGCGCCTACCACATGCCCGTCAACCGTAATCGGTACGCCGCCTGAAAGCAGACCTTGCAGCGGTGCGGTGACAAACGCAGTGCGGCCGCCATTAATCATCTCTTCAAATACCTGGGTCTCTTTACGACCTAGCGCCGCACTGCGCGCTTTGTGCGTAGCGACTTCGGCGCTGAAAGGGGCCGCGCCATCCAAGCGACGCAACGCCAGCAGATGGCCGCCGTCGTCAGTCACTGCGATGGTCACCGGCCAGCTGTTGCTGTCAGCCTCTTTCTGCGCGGCGTCGAGTACGTTGGTCACATCGCTCAGAGCGAGAATAGCCTTTGTTTGCATGCTTAAATCCTTGTTAAGGGAGGGGGGAAGTAACCGCGCTTTTACAAGCCTGCGCGGCCTGGGGTTAAGGGTTACACGTTAGTGCGAAGCGTTAAGTGAGCGCCGCATCGACGATCTCTACCCAGTGGCGCACCGGAGTGCGATTGGCGCCCGCCAAGTGGGTCTGACAGCCGATATTCGCCGTCACGATCACCTCTGGGTCACCGGCTTCCAGCGCATTGAGCTTATTGTCGCGCAGTTGGGTGGCCAGTTCGGGTTGGGTGATCGAATAGGTGCCCGCCGAGCCGCAGCAAAGATGCCCATCCTGCACCGGGGTTAACGCAAAACCAAGCTTGCTCAGCACGCCTTCGACCGCACCGTTAAGCTTCTGAGCGTGCTGCAGCGTACAAGGGCAGTGGAACGCCAGTCGCTGTGACGCGTTAACGTTCAATGCCTCTAGCGGCTCATCGCGCAGAATTTCGACAATATCTTTGGCCAGGGTGCTGACCTTCTGCGCTTTGATAGCGTAATCGGGGTCATCTTTGAGCATGTCGCCATACTCTTTGACAAAAGCCCCGCAGCCGCTGGCGGTTTGCACAATGGCTTCGGTGCCTTGTTCAATGTAAGGCCACCAGGCATCAATATTGGCGCGCATACGGGCCCGCCCGTCGTCCTGGGCGTTGAGGTGGAAATCAACGGCGCCGCAGCAGCCCGCTTCAGCCACTGGCGTTACGCTAATGCCGAGCCGGTCAAGAATCCGCGCGGTGGCAGCATTGGTATTGGGTGACAGTCCTGGCTGTACGCAGCCTTCCAGAATTAACACTTGCCGGGTATGGCGGTTGGTATCAGGGCGCACGCCGGCATCCACCGGAGCGGCGGGCATTTTACTGCGCAATTTGCCAGGCACCAGCGGCTTAAAGGTTTGCCCCAGCTTGAGCAGCGCCTGAAAGCGCTTGGGGTCGACCAGCATCTTACGTAGCGCATAGCGCTGGGCACGTTCGGCCGCCGGGCGGGGCACGCGGCGCTCAATTTCAGCACGGCCAATGTTGAGCAACTTGTGGTACTCCACGCCAGAGGGGCAGGTGGTTTCACAGTTGAGGCAGGTCAGGCAGCGATCGAGATGCAGGCGCGTTTCCTCGGTGACCTGGTCGTCATCGTCGCGGCTCTCCAGCAGCTCCTTCATTAGATAGATACGCCCACGGGGGCCATCGCGCTCATCGCCTAACAACTGGTACGTCGGGCAGGTGGCGTTACAAAAACCGCAGTGAACGCAGGTACGCAAAATGCGATCTGCTTCTTGAAGATGCGGCTTCTGAAGGTCGGCATCGGTAAAGTGCGTCTGCATGTCAGCTCTCCTGATTAAAACGCCGCATAAAGACGACCGGGGTTAAAAATGCCATGGGCATCCAGCTCCGCCTTTAGATTACGATGATATTTTTCCACTACGGCATTAAGCGGTGTGAACGGCTCTGCGACACCGCCTTGCGCCTGCGGGGTATAGCAGGTGGCATGACCACCCACTGCGCTGCAGGCATCGCGCAGCGTGCTGGCATCCAGGGTGGTTTTCACCCAGCGCTGGCTGCCCGCCCAATCGTAAAAAATATCGGCCTCGGGAATATCCAGCGCCAGCGGTGCGGTGTTGGGCGGTAGTGACAACCGCCATAGCGCTTGGCCGTTGTTACAGGCGAAGAAAGCGTGAGTATGGTCGCGCAGCTCGCGCCAGAAGCTAGCATCAAGCGGCTCGCCGCCTAGGCTTGCCTGGGTTGCGGCCACAGAGCTTTTGCCGCCTTCTAAGCGCAGAAACAGTTCTCCGTGGTGCCAAGCAGCGGCGGTAATCGGCAGCGGCTTTCGACCCAGCTCGGAGAGTTTTTTGAGCGCCTCATCCAGCCCAACGGTTAAGCGTAGGCTATGAGTAGCAGTTGGAATAGGTAGCACTTTAAAGGAGATATCGGTCAATACGCCAAGCGTACCCTGGGCGCCTGCCATCAAGCGCGACAGGTCGTAACCGGCGACATTTTTCATCACTTCGCCGCCAAAGCGGAGCAGCTTGCCCTCTTGGGTGATGATTCGCGTACCCAGCACAAAGTCACGGGCTGCGCCTGCCCAGGGACGGCGTGGGCCGGAGAGGCCGGTGGCCACGGCGCCACCAATGGTGGAAGCCTCACCAAACATGGGCGGCTCAAAGCCCAGCATTTGGTGCTTCTCCGCCAGCACTTCCTGCAGGTCGCTAAGCCGCGTGCCAGCGCGCACGGTCACTACCAGCTCCACCGGATCGTAGCTGACAATGCCACTGTGTTCGGCTATCTGTAGTGCTTGGCCTTCCACCGGGCGGCCATAAAAGGCGCGGGTATCTCCGCCTACAATGCGTAGCGGTGTGCGTGCGTCATAGGCGCTGCGCACCTGTTCACACAAGGCGTCAGCGATATCGCGGTCGGCAATCGCTCGTTCAGTCATGGTGTTTCCCACTATTGGTCTTTTCCATTATTCGTTTTGGCTAATTATTATCTTGGCTAGGCTAACAGCTAGAAACGCGGCAGCTCCGGGTGCGGTAGTTCGTTGTTATGCACATGCATAGCGCCAAACTCGGCGCAGCGTGCCAGCGTCGGAATGTTCTTGCCGGGGTTGAGCAGTCGCTGTGGATCAAAGGCGGCTTTCAAAGCATGAAAAACGCTGATTTCATCCGCCTGGAATTGGCTACACATTTGATTGATCTTTTCGCGCCCAACGCCATGCTCGCCGGTGATCGAGCCGCCCGCGGCTACGCAGAGCTCAAGAATCTTACCTCCCACCTCTTCGGCAAGCGCCAACTGGCCTTCTTTGTTGGCATCAAACAGGATCAGCGGATGCATATTGCCATCGCCAGCGTGGAACACGTTGGCCACCGCCAGGCCGCTCTCCTCGGAAAGCGCGGCAATGCCTTTAAGCACGCGGGGGAGTTCGCGGCGGGGAATAGTGCCATCCATGCAGTAATAATCCGGCGACATACGGCCCACAGCAGGGAAGGCGTTCTTCCGCCCGGCCCAGAATTTGGCACGCTCGGCTTCATCGCGAGCCTGCTGAATATCGGTGGCACCCGCGGTTTCCAGTACGCGACGTACGGTATCGCAGTCGTCGTCCACGTCGGCTTCAACGCCATCCAGCTCGCAGAGCAGTATCGCCTCGGCGTCGAGGGGGTAGCCCGCTTTGACAAAGTCCTCGGCGGCTTTAATCGCCAGTTTATCCATCATCTCCAGGCCGCCGGGAATAATGCCTGCGGCAATGATATCGCCGACGGCGCGACCGGCTTTCTCGATATCATCGAAGCTCGCCATCAGCACTTTGGCGGTTTCCGGCTTAGGTAGTAGCTTGACGGTGATTTCTGTGACGACGCCGAGCATGCCCTCTGAGCCGTTCATCAAGGCCAGTAGATCAAAGCCAGGCGCATCAAAAGACTCAGCGCCCAGGGTCATGTGCTCGCCCTCGATGGTGAGCACATCCACGCGCATGACGTTATGCACCGTCAGGCCATATTTTAAGCAGTGCACGCCGCCGGCATTTTCCGCCACATTGCCACCAATGGAGCAGGCAATTTGCGAAGATGGATCCGGCGCGTAGTAAAGGCCGTAAGGCGCAGCGGCTTCGGAAATCGCTAAGTTGCGCACGCCAGGTTGAACCCGCGCCAGGCGGGCATCAGGGTCGACTTTGAGAATCTGGTTAAAGCGCGACATCACTAAAAGCACGCCCTGTTCCAGCGGCAGCGCGCCGCCGGAAAGCCCGGTACCCGCGCCACGGGTGACTACTGGTACGCTCAAGGCATGGCAGCGCTTGAGCAGCTCTTTCACCTGGTTAAAGGTTTCAGGCAGCGCTACCAGCATTGGTAGCACGCGATAGGCCGCCAGCCCATCGCACTCAAAGGGGCGTAGGTCTTCTTCGCGATGCAGCAGCGTCATGTCGGGAACGGCTTGCTGCAGGTCGGTTAAGACCTCGCTTTTATCGCGCCGAACCAGCTCACCGTCCAGGCGCTCATCAAAGAGGATATTCATCACGACATCCCATGCTTATTATCATTGAAGGTAAATGCTAAACGTTCTGTGCGCCTATGCCTCACAAGGCGTGCGTCAAAAAACGTTGTTTACAAAACATGGCCTCAATTTGGGCTTTTTTTGTCCGCCTGTCTAGGTTGTGGTGCATTGGTCTGACCAGTAATTAGTCGACATAGATGCCTTCTTAAGCGAGTAGTGGCAAGCTGGCCAAACAGTTCAGCGAGAGTGACAGTCATGCCAGCGGAGAATCAAGCGTTGACCCCTGGGCAACGGATGCCTGAACACGTGGCCACTCGGCTTGAGCGGCTGATTCTTGATGGTGTTTTTCGGCCCGGCCAACTGCTTCCTTCAGAGCGGCGGCTGTGTGAGCGGCTGGGCGTTTCCCGTGCTTCGCTGCGCGAGGGCTTGAGGATTTTGCGCAGCAAGGGAATTATCGATACCCGCCAGGGCCATGGCTCGACGGTTGCCACGCTTTTGCCTGTGGGTAACCAAAGTCCACTGATGCATCTGTTTAAAGACCATCCGCGCACGCTGTTTGACCTGTTAGAAGTACGCGCGCTGCTGGAAGGGGAGTCGGCACGGTTAGCTGCAAGCCGCGGCACCTCCGCCGACCGGGTGCTGATCACCCGGCGCTATCGCGAAATGGCCGACTATGCGGAAAGTGCTGAAACCATTGATGTCGAGCGTTTGGCGCGACTGGATCACGCCTTTCACCTAGCGGTGTCCCAGGCGTCCCACAACCCGGTGTTAGTGCATACGCTGCAGAGCCTGACCGATTTACTGCTGAGCTCGGTATTTGCCTCGGTTAAACATCTTTATCATTTGCCAGCGCCCAGAACGATGATCAATCAGCAGCATGCGCAGTTGCATGATGCGGTAGTCAGCGGGAAGGCGGAGCAGGCAGAACAGGTGGCGCTGGAACACCTCTCCAGCATTAGCCAACTGTTGCGCGATTTAGAAGAGGAGCACGAACGGTTAGAGCGTTCATCCATGCGCCTTGAAGAGTGGCAGTAACTTATTAGCTATTGGCCACACTTTTATCGTCTTCAGTGTCAATCACGCCCGCTAAGGTGGCTACTTCAATCTTGTTGCAAAGGTGGTCACGTAGAATTTGCCCGAGTGATTGGCTGTCGCGCCTTTCAAGTGCCGCCATCATATTTTCATGATCTTTTACCGCCTGGCTCCAGTAGCGTTCGGTCATCTTCTTGGAGTAACGCACCCGCTTGATGCGCTGACTTAGATTGCTATACATCTCTTGCAGTACATCGTTATTGGACGCCGCCAGAATGCTTTCATGAATCTGCCGATTCACCTGGAAATAGGGCATTAGATCCCGGTTACGGTAGTGCTCCAGCATCGTATCGTGTAGCTGACGAATGGCGGCAATTTCAGCGTCGCTGATGTACTGACAGGCAAGCTCCCCCGATAGTCCCTCCAGTGCGGCCATCAGGTCATAGGTGTCTTTAACGTTTTTTAAGGTCAGCCGCACCACCCGCGCGCCACGATTGGGTAGCAGCTCGATGAGCCCTTCAGTGGCGAGCACTTTCAGCGCTTCGCGCAAAGGCGTGCGCGATACCCCAAAACGGTCACACAGCTGCTTTTCAGATATGCGTTCACCGGGGGCAAGCTCGCCGTGCTCAATCAGGTCGCCAATTCTATCGGCCACTTCTCGATATAAATTGCGTTGCAGTATCTTTGTCATTCGTTATTTCCTTGTCAGTGGCTCACTTGGCTTGCCGCCGAGCTACCCAGACCTTTTGCCAAATCTTTTGGGTCGTTTTGAGCACGATAACATCTGCACAATACTATCTTTGCATAGTGGCTATTGTTTGTATGATCTGCAAAAGTAATTATGAATTCAATATTCATATGATCAGCATTTTGCTGACCATTTCACGCTATTAACAACCACAAAGGTAACAGCTGATGGCCGGACAAGTATTTCCCTGCAGTGTGCAGCTCACGAGAGCGCAGGGCAGAAATGTGATTGATGGCGCCATGACACTGGCACGCGATTCGGGTTTGCCACCGCTAACTATTGTGGTGTTGGACGGTGGCGGTAATTTGATTGCTGCCGAGCGCGAGGATGGCTGTGCTCCTCTGCGATTTCCTGTTGCACAGGGCAAGGCGTATGCGGCGTTGGGTGTTGGGGTTGCTAGCGGAGTAATAGGGGCGCGCAACGCTGACCGCACTGCGTTTATAGCCAGTGTTGCTGCAGCTTCTCAAGGTCATTTTGTGGCGGTAGCGGGTGGAGTGCCCATTCTGAATGAACAAAACTGCGTAATTGGCGCGGTGGGCGTAAGCGGTGCCTCGTCGGATGAAGACCAGCAAGCCGCGATTGAGGGTATTAAGCAGGCCGGTTTGTCCTGGGGATTGGCGCCAGAGTGACCTCGTGGCGAGAAGTAAGCTCAATAGTGCCTTGACACCTGTGATAAGCGCCGACTAGCTTGAAGGTTAGGCTTTGAATAAAGAATTCATTTTTCATCGTCTAGCAACATTCTCCAATAAAAATCTGTATAGCAACGCTCGCAAAACCACAAAAAATTGCTCAAAGCATCAACCTAGGCATCGTGCCAACACAATAATAAAGAGGTAACAAGCCATGCTATTTCCACGTGTCGCTGTCGCCACGCTCGCCATCGCAGTGGCGTCAGTATCGCTGCAGGTTCAAGCTCGCGAAATCACTTTGGGTCATGTAGGCGGCCCAGACTCGCTGTTCACCGATTCCGCCAACTACTTTGCTGAACTCGTCAACGAACGTCTCCCGGAGCCTTATGAAGTTGTGTCGTTCGGCTCAAGCCAGTTGGGTACTGACTCCGAACTGCTACAGCGCCTGCGCCTGGGCACCGTCGACCTGGCGCTACCGTCCACGATTATGTCCTCTGTTGCTGACGAATTTGGCCTGTTTGAACTTCCCTACCTGATACAGGACCGAGAGCACATGAAACGGGTTGAGGAAGAGGTCTTCTGGCCTCACCTTGCTCCGCTTGCTGAGCAGAATGGCTATCGCGTGCTGGCCGTATGGGAAAACGGCTTCCGCCACATCACCAATAATCAGCGCGCCATCAATACCCCAGAGGATCTTCGCGGCATCAAACTGCGTGTTCCCCAGGGCGTTTGGCGCGTACGCATGTTCGAGGAGTATGGTGCCGAGCCCTCACCAATGTCGCTCTCCGAAGTGTTCATGGCCCTGCAGACTGGAGTAATGGACGGTCAAGAGAACCCACTGGCCCAGATCGCTGGTCAGCGCTTTCAGGAAGTCCAGGATTACCTCTCACTTACTGGTCACGTTTACACCCCGGCATACCTGACCGCAGGGCGGCGCTTCAATAATCTGCCCGAGGAGATCCAGGAAATCATCATCGATGCAGCTCAGGAAACTCAAGCATATGTTTATGAGCACGCTGCACAACTGGATCAGGACCTGATCTCAGTCATTGAAGCGGCGGGAACAGAGGTAAATGAAGTTGAGACCTCGGTCTTTATTGAAGCCTCAACGCCTATTTATGAGGCGTTCGCCAATGAAGTGCCGGGTTCGCAAGAGCTGATTGATCAAGTATTGGCACTTGGCAACGACTCCTAACGCTAGGCAGTTTTTGCTTACGTGCCCTTTATCCTCACGTCGATGAAAGGCGTGGGGATCCTGCCACTTACCTCAATGAGTCGAGATCCATGGGTAATATTAACCAGCTTTCCCGCATCATGGAGCGTTTTTTAGAGATCATCACGGTGGTGCTGATGGTGTCGCTGACGCTGGTGGTGCTTTATGCGGTGGTGACCCGCTATGCATGGCGAACACCTTCCTGGTATGACGAAGTGGCCGCCATCATGCTTGTGTGGCTGACCTACTACGCTGGTGCACTTGCGGCGCTAAAGCGAGGCCATATTGGCGTAGACGGTGTGCTTGCCGCGCTACCGGTTCATATCCGCATGCCGATTGCCTATCTCTCCGAGGCGCTATTCATCGGCTTTTTTTTAGTGCTCGGCTGGGCCGGTCTGGTGGTTCTTGAGGTAATGCAGGGCATGGCGTTGATCACCCTGCGCTGGGTACCGCTCACCTTCACACAGTCGGTGATCCCCATCGGGTCTGGGCTCTTTATCATTGCGCAGCTGCTTAGCATGCCGGATTACTTGGCCAAGGTACGCTCTGGTGTCACTCAGGAAGAGGAGGAGATAAGACTCGCCATTGCTGAAGCTGAGCGAGATAACGCGAAGGCAGGCCTGACAGCAGAAGAGCTGACAAAGAGGGAGCGCTCATGACACTTTTGTTCATGTTACTTGGCCTGCTGGTCCTGATCCTGATGAGTGTGCCCATCGCCGTAGCCTTGGCTATTGTGGCGACGGTGGCTATCGTCGCTTCTCAAGGACTCGATATGTTGCCCAATATTGGGCTTACCATGTATGAGGGGGCAAGCAGCTTCCCGTTGCTGGCCATTCCGATGTTCGTCTTGGCCGGTGCTGTCATGAACACTGGTGGCATTTCCAAACGGCTTATTGCTTTTGCTTCAGCGCTTTTCGGATTTATCCGCGGCGGGCTTGCAATGATCAATATCGGCGTCTCGCTGTTCTTTGCCGAAATATCCGGTTCTGCGGTGGCTGATGTGGCTGCGACCGGCTCAGTTCTGATCCCCGCGATGAAGAAGCGTGGCTATCCGAGCTCCTTTGCAGCAGCTGTAACATCTTCGTCGGCGTCGCTGGCTATTATCATTCCACCCTCGATCCCGATGATTCTCTATGGAGTGATGTCTGGGGCGTCCATCGTTCAGCTATTTGTAGCAGGTATTGTCCCTGGCTTGTTGGGGGCTGGCGGTCTGATGGCGCTGAGCTACTACTACGCTCGAAAGTACAACTGGCCTGTGGAAGAGGTTTTCCAGCTTAAGCGTGTCAAGCAGACCGCCAAGGAAGCGGGTTGGGCGCTGACGTTGCCAATCATTATCTTAGGCTCAATTTTTGGTGGCTTTGTGACCGCCACCGAAGGCGCTGGTTTGGCCGTGCTGGCTGCGATCCTGATAAGCACAGTGATTTATCGTGAGCTTGATCTCAAGACGCTCTACAAAGCGATCATCGATGGCGGCCAGCAAACCGCCGTGGTGATGTTGCTGGTGGCAGCGTCGGCTCTGGTTGGGGTTTTCCTGACCGAAATGCGGATGCCCCAGCAGTTGGCTCAGTCGGTGCTTAGCCTAACCGATAACAAGTACGCGATCTTGATGATTCTTAACGTGTTCTTCTTGCTGATTGGGCTGTTTCTGCACTCGGCGGCGGCGATTATTCTGGTGGTACCTATCGTCATGCCTCTGATTGGCGCGGCGGGTATTGATCCGGTGCATTTTGGTCTGATCGTGTGCCTCAACCTGGCGATTGGCCAGCAGACCCCGCCAGTGGCAAGCGTTCTGATCACTGCTTGCTCAATCGCTAAGTGTGATGTCTGGTCAGTGACGCGATCCAATATTGGCTTTATTGGGGTATTGATGGTTGTGCTGCTGCTGGTTACTTACATTCCAGCGATTCCCATGGCACTGGTCGAGTTCTTCTATCGCTAAGATATCTGTCGCCCATCCAAGGCTGGTGCTCATTTGATTAGTTTTGGAAGGCCAGGGAGAAACATATGAACGACGACAGCCTGCTATTGAAGATACAGCATGGTGTTGCATGGCTGGGCTTTAATCGCCCACAGAGCCGCAATGCGATGACCTGGGAAATGTACGATGCCCTGGAAAAGCACTGCGATCAGTTGACCGAAGATGACACTGTGTACGCCGTGGTGCTGCACGGCGTCGGCGGTGAAGCCTTTGTCGCCGGTACCGATATCAGCCAGTTTTCGGGTTTCACTCAGCCTGAAGACGCGATTGCTTACGAGCGGCGCATTGATCGCGTAGTGGGCAAGCTTGAAACCTTTCCCAAGCCAACTCTGGCACTCATTGAAGGCGCCTGTGTCGGCGGCGGCGCGGCGCTGGCGCTGGTGTGCGATTTCCGTTACGCCACCCCTACAATGAAATTTGGCGTGCCGATTGCCAAAACGCTGGGCAATACACTCTCGATCAACAACGTCTCACGCATGATCGACATGCTTGGCGTTGCGCGCACCAAAGAGGCGTTGATGATGGCGCGGCTGTTTGGCGCTGACGAGGCACACGCCGCAGGCCTAATAAATCAACTGTTTGACGCTGATGCGATTTACGCCGAAGTGGCTGCGCTGGCGGAAGCCTTTGCCAAGCGAGCACCATTGACCCTTCAGGCGAGCAAGGCCCTGATTGGACGAGCGCTAGAGCAGCGAAGACTCCCTGCGGATGCCAGCGACGACTGGGTAACCACTTGCTATATGAGTCGAGATTTTGCGGCAGCGGTGGATAAATTCGTCAATAAAACCCCGTTTGAGTGGTCTGGCCACTAGTTTCGGACACAGCGTAAAACTACTAACCGGGAGGAAAGCGCATGCTTCCCCTACAAGATATAAAAGTGCTGGATGTGTCACAAATAATGGCCGGCCCCTACTGCACCATGGTGTTGGCCGATATGGGCGCCGAAGTCATCAAAGTCGAGAAGCTCAATGGCGGAGACGACAGTCGTCAAATGGGCCCTTACGTGAATGGCGAATCGACCTGCTTTTCACAGATTAACCGCAACAAAAAAAGTATCTCGCTGAATCTTAAAGACGAGCGCGCGCGGCAAATTTTCTACCGCTTGGCGGCTGACGCGGATGTCATCGTTGAGAACTACCGGCCAGGCGTGACCAAGTCGCTGTCGATCGACTACGACACCATCAAAGCAATCAACCCTGGCATCGTCTACTGCTCTATTTCAGGCTATGGCCAAACCGGGCCTTACAGCCACAAAGGGGGCTTCGACCTAGTGGCGCAAGGGATGACAGGCCTGATGTCGATGACCGGTGAAGAGGGTAGGCGTCCGCTTAAAACCGGCATTGCGGTTTACGATATTGGCGGTGGACTGACGGCGGTCTACTCGATCCTAGCTGCCTGTATCCACAAGATGAAAACCGGTGCTGGCCAGCATATCGATATCGCGATCACCGAGTGTGGTTTGCCCTGGTTTACCTGGGAAGCGGCGGCTTACTTCTCTGAAGGCACCGTGCCTGGGCCAACGGGCTGGCGCCACCGCGTCTCCGCGCCTTATCAGGCAGTCAAAGCCAGCGATGGCTATTTGATGCTCGGCTGCGCCAACCAGCGCACCTGGGAACGCTTCTGCCAGGACGTATTAAAGCGCGAAGAACTCATGCAGGATCCCCGCTTTATTACCAATCAGGACCGCGGTCAGCACGTAGAAGAGCTGGAGGCGCTACTCGAAGAGCTAATGGCGAATCAAAGCGTTGATGAGTGGCTAACCCTGTGTGACAGCGCGGGCGTGCCTGCCGGGCCAATCAACGACTTCGCCCAGGCCATGCAGGATGAGCACTACTTAGCACGCGGCATGGTGCAAGAGATGGAGCACCCGGTAATGGGCAAAATGAAAACCATCGGTTTCCCGAGCAAGTTCTCAGAAACACCGTCGCAAATTCGCAGCCCGGCGCCGCTCTTTGCCCAGCACACCGACGAAGTGCTCGATAGTTTAGGGTTCTCCGGCGCAGAGCTTGACGCTTTACGTGCTGAAGGATGTATCAAATAACGCTTTTTTGATTTGAGTAATTGCATTCATTATCCATTTTCAACAGCGCTAATCGGTCGATCCAGCCGTGAGCCCTACAACAACAAACAGGAACGTCATCATGTTAAAACTTAATTTTCACCCATCCGGCCGTCACTTTTTGCAAATTCCTGGCCCTTCGCCGGTGCCTGACCGTATTTTACGGGCGATGAGCCTGCCCACGATCGATCACCGCGGGCCTGAGTTTGGCGCGCTAGGCCTTGAGCTGCTGAGCAAGATTCAAAAAATCTTCAAAACCGATAACCCGGTGATTATCTACCCGGCGTCGGGCACCGGTGCCTGGGAAGCTGCCTTGGCTAATACCCTGTCACCGGGCGATAAGGTATTGATGTTCGAGACCGGTCACTTCGCCACGCTATGGCACAAAATGGCCCTGCGTTTAGACATCCAGCCCGAGTTTCTGGGATTGCCGGGCTACGAAGGCTGGCGCCACGGTGTTCAGGCCGACATGATCGAGGCGCGTCTGAAAGAGGATGCCGGCCACGAGCTTAAGGCCGTTTGCGTGGTGCATAACGAAACCTCGACCGGCGTGACCAGCGACATCGCCGCCGTGCGTAAAGCCATCGACGCGGCGGGTCACCCCGCACTGCTGATTGTCGATACCATTTCCGGTTTGGCCAGTGCCGACTACCGTCATGATGAGTGGGGCGTTGATGTCACCGTCTCCGGCTCGCAGAAAGGCCTGATGCTGCCGCCGGGCATCAGCTTTAACGCGCTTTCACCCAAAGCGATTGAAGTTAGCAAACAGGCGAAATTGCCGAAAAGCTTCTGGGCATGGGATGAAATTCTCGAAGCTAACAAGAACGGCTACTGGCCCTACACGCCCAGCACCAACCTCCTCTATGGCCTGAATGAAGCGCTGGATATGCTGTTGGATGAAGGTATGGACAATGTGCTGGCCCGCCATCAGCGCTGGGCCGCTGGGGTGCGCGCGGCGGTAGAGGCGTGGGGGCTTGAGATTCAGTGTTTAGATCCGTCAGTTTACTCGCCTGTGCTGACTGGCGTCGTAATGCCGGAAGGTGTCGATGCGGATGCGGTGCGCAAGATTATCTATGAGCGTTTTGACCTTTCATTAGGCATGGGGCTGGGTAAGGCCAAGGGCAAGATGTTCCGGATCGGCCATTTGGGCGACTGCAACGACCTTACCCTGATTGCCACGCTCGGCGGTTGTGAAGCGGGTATGAAGCTGTCGGGCGTTAACCTTAATGGTAGTGGCGTAACGGCTGCTTTGGACTACTTTGCCGCCAACCCGCTTAACGCAGGCGAGCGCTAAACGACGGGGGAGAGCCACATGACGTCTCTGACGAACCAACGCCCGTCCCGCGATGCCAAGATTAAGCCGCTCGGCGAGCTAGCCGAGCGGTTATCCCGAGAGATGGCTGGGGAGGTGCTGTTTGATCGGGCAACGCGGGGGCGCTACTCAACCGACGCCTCTATTTATCAAGTGACCCCGGTTGGCGTGGTCATCCCACGCCATCAGGAAGATTTGAAAATTGCCCTGGATATTGCCCGTGATGCCAAGGTGCCGATTTTGGCCCGGGGCGCGGGCACTAGCCAGTGTGGCCAAACCGTCGGCGAAGCGCTGGTGATCGACACCACCCGTTGGCTTAACCAAGTGGTGGAGTTTGACGCCGAGGCGCGCACCGTGGTGGTCGAACCAGGCGTCGTGCTGGATCACCTCAACGCCTGGCTCAAACCTTACGGGCTCTGGTATCCAGTAGACGTTTCTACCAGCGCCCAGTGCACCATCGGCGGTATGGCAGGCAATAACTCCTGCGGGTCGCGGTCGATCTTCTACGGCAATATGGTGCATAACGTGCTGGGCGTGGAAGCGCTATTGGCTGACGGCAGCGCGGCGAGTTTTGGTTTCGTTGACAGCTTCGCGGAAGGCTCGCGGGAGCAGCGCCTTGCCCAGCAGGTGAGAGCGATTGCGGAGCGTGTGGGCCCGGAAATTCGCGATCACTTCCCCAAAGTGCTGCGTCGTGTGGGTGGCTACAATCTGGATCTGTTCGACTGCCAGAACCCGATGCCCTACGACCCTGACAGTCGCGCCAACCTGGCCCACCTGCTGGTGGGCTCGGAAGGCACACTAGGGGTAAGCCAGCGTATTAAACTCAGGCTTTCACCGCTGCCCGAGCAGAAGGTGCTGGGCGTGGTGAATTTCCCGACCTTTTATCAGGCGATGGATTTTACTCAGCATATCGTCAAGCTTGGCCCCACGGCGGTCGAGCTGGTTGATCGCACCATGATTGAGCTGTCGCTAGAGAACCCAGCGTTCCGCCCGGTCATTGAGAAGGCGCTGATTGGCAAACCTGAAGCCATTTTGCTGGTGGAGTTTGCCGGTCACGACCACGCAACACAGCTTGAAGCGCTGCGTGGGCTTAATGAATTGATGGGCGATCTAGGCCTACCAGGCAGCGTAGTGGATATGCCCGAAGCGGCAGAGCAGAAAGCGCTTTGGAATGTACGCAAGGCCGGACTCAATATCATGATGAGCATGAAGGGCGACGGCAAACCGGTCTCCTTTATTGAAGATTGCGCGGTGCCGCTTGAACACTTGGCCGAATACACCGATAAGCTCACCGAGGTGTTCAACCGCTACGGCACTGAAGGCACCTGGTACGCCCACGCAGGCGTCGGCACGCTACACGTAAGGCCAATTCTCGATATGCGCCGCGACGGCGCAGAGAAAATGCGCGAAATCGCCGAGCTAGCCTCCGCGCTAGTGCGCGAATATAAAGGCGCCTACTCCGGCGAGCATGGCGACGGAATTTGCCGTGGCGAGTGGGTGGCGTGGCAGTTTGGCGAAACGGTCAACAATGCCTTCCGCGAAATTAAGCAGCTGTTTGATCCTGAAAATCTGTTCAACCCCGGCAAAATCGTCGATACCCCCAAAATGGATGACGAGCGCTATTTTCGTTTTCCCAAGTCCTACACCACTATTCCGCTTACCCCGGTATTCGATTGGTCCGCCTGGAATGTGAAGCGCGACCCATTAACGGGCGAGCAAACCCCTCCAGGTACCGGCGGTGATGCGACCCATGGCTTGGCCATGGCGGTAGAGATGTGCAACAACAACGGCCACTGCCGCAAGTTTGATGCAGGCACCATGTGTCCGAGTTTCCGTGTGACTAAAGATGAGCAGCACCTGACAAGGGGGCGCGCTAACACCTTGCGTTTAGTGCTCTCCGGGCAGCTAGGTGATGAAGGGCTGGCCAGCGACGATGTCAAAGAAGCGTTGGATCTCTGTGTCTCGTGCAAGGGCTGCAAGCGGGACTGCCCCACGGGCGTTGATATGGCCAAATTCAAGATAGAGGCGCGCACCGCTCGCGCCCGTGTCAAAGGCTTATCACTGCGTGATCGGATGGTCGGCGAAATGCCGCGCTATGCGCCCTGGGCCAGTAAGTTTTCTGTCCTGGTAAATGGCGTTGAGCGAGTGCCGTTTCTGGCTAAGCAGATCAAGCAGGCGTTAAAGCTGGCGCCCCAACGCTCGCTGCCGGTATTTAACGGTAATTTCCTCGCCAGTGCCGAAGCATCTCGCCAGCCAGTCACCTCTGAGCGGGAAGTGCTGCTGTTCGTGGATACCTTCAACAACTATATGGAAGGTGCCAACGCCAAAGCGGCCAAGCGGGTGCTGGAAGCGGCGGGCTACCGTGTACACCTCAACGTGACCAAGGGGCAGCGGCCACTCTGCTGTGGGCGTACTTACCTCTCTTCCGGTCAGTTTGATAAAGCCAAGGCTGAGGCCCAGCGCACGCTTGAACACCTGATGCCGTTTGTAGAGCGCGGCGTGGCGATTGTAGGCCTGGAACCCTCTTGCTTACTCAGTATGCGCGATGAATTCCTGCAGTACGGCTTTGGTGAGGAGGCGAAAGCGTTGTCGTCCTCGGCTTATCTGTTTGAGGAGTTTCTGGTCAAGGCGCGTGCCGAGAATCAGCTTCCCCTCGAACTTAAGCCGCTGAACTACGAACGTGCGATGCTGCATGGTCATTGCCATCAAAAAGCCTTCGATGCGCTGCGCCCCGTTGAGCAGGTACTGGGCTGGATTCCTGACCTCACCGTCGAAACTATCGAGTCCTCCTGCTGCGGCATGGCGGGTAGCTTCGGCTATGAAGCGGAGCACTACGACGCCTCGCTGAAAATGGCGGAGCTATCATTATTGCCTGCTATCCGTAAGGCGGATGCAGACGTCGTAGTGGTGGCCGATGGCACCAGCTGTCGCCATCAGATTCACGATGGAAGTGGCCGCGAAGCGATTCACGTTGCTCGATTGCTGGAACAAGCGCTAGCCTGAAGGCGGAACACCAATAACAACCCAGGAGGTTAACGTGGCACTTTATCAATACGGCGAGCATCGCCCAGAGGTTCACGACGACGTTTACATCGCCGATACGGCGGATGTGATCGGCCAGGTGACGTTAAAGGCGCGCTCAAGCGTTTGGTATCAAGCCGTGTTGCGCGGTGATACCGACCACCTTGAGGTGGGCGAAGAGAGCAATATTCAGGATGGCGCCGTGCTCCACGCTGACCCAGGCTTTCCGCTTAAGGTAGGTAAAGGCGTAACGGTGGGGCACCAGGCGATGCTGCATGGCTGCACCATCGGTGACGGCTGCCTGATCGGTATCCAGGCGGTCGTGCTCAATGGTGCGGTGATTGGGGAGAATAGCTTGGTGGGTGCCGGTGCATTTATTAAGGAAGGCGCAGTATTTCCGCCCAACTCGCTAATCGTCGGCTCGCCGGCCAAGGTAGTGCGGGAGCTTTCCGAAGAAGTCGTGGCGGGACTGAAGAAGAACGCTCAAAGCTATGTTGAACGCGGCAAACTCCATAGCCAGCAGCTAAAACGTATCGATTGACGTAAAAACCGCTGTGCTAAATAGCAAACCCCCAGGCCTTGACCTGGGGGTTTGCGTTTCTAGCGTTGTTATTACCGCCAGAGCTACTTCACGGTCACATTAACGGATCTGTTACGCCAATCACGTAGAACGCAACCAGCGCGATGATGCCGGTAAAGATGAGGTAGTAGATGGTGGGCAGAATCGTCTTACGGATCGTAGCCCCTTCGCGGCCTAACAACCCGACCGTTGCCGATGCTGCGACCACGTTATGGATGGCGATCATATTACCCGCCGCCGCACCTACTGCCTGCAGCGCTACCATCATGGCCGTGGAAAGCCCCAGGGTTTCAGCAACGCTGAACTGGAATTCCGCCAGCATTAGGTTGGATACCGTGTTGGAGCCTGCAATGAAGGCGCCCATCGCGCCGACTGCTGGGGCAAAGAAGGGATATATGCCGCCCACGCTATCGGCCACTGCTTGGGCCATCATCACCGGCATCGAGACAAGGTCTGCACCGTTAACACCGGAGTTGATCAAGATACGCACCATCGGCACGGTAAAGATCAACACGAAGCCGGCACCAAAAATCGTTTTGGTCGATTCAGACACCGCTGCGCTCATCTTTTGCGGGTTCATACGGTGAAGGAAGTAAGTGACGATGACCACAGCAATAATAATACCGCCCGGCAGGTAGAGCGGCTGAACGCCACCGCTTACGCCCGCTTCGCCAAGGATATTGCTCCAGCTGAGGTTGATTGAGGTCAGAGCGTTACGCAGAGGCTCGATGGTGCGTGAGGCCACCAAAAACAGTGCCAGCAGTACGTAGGGTACCCAGCCTTTGAAGGTAGACATCGGCGCTTTGCCTACAACGTCATCAAGCTTGATCTGTAGGTTACCGATCCACTCATCAGGCCAAGAAGAGGACTCAGGGAAGTCCCAGGTATCTTTTGGCATCAAGAAGCCACGTTTGGCAGCGGGTACGACAATTGCCAAGCCCACCATGGCACCGATCATTGAAGGGAACTCAGGGCCCAGCAGCACGCCTACCAGCATGTAAGGCACTACGAAGCAGATACCGGTAAAGATGGCGAAGGGGGTAATCGACAGCCCCTCTTTCCAGGAGCGGTTGGCACCGAAGAAGCGCACCATCACGGTAACCAGAATCAGCGGCATTAAAATGCCCACGATACCGTGAGTAATCGCCACTTCGCTGGTGACTAGCTGGAAGAAGACGTCCCAGCTAGAGCCTACCGAGTCGAGTTCGGCGCTAATACCTGCGCGATCCAAGCCGCTACCGACCCCGACCACAATGGGCGTACCCACAGCACCAAACGAGACCGGTGTTGATTGAATCATCATGCCCACGACCACTGCCGCAAGCGCCGGGAAGCCGAGAGCAACCATCAGTGGTGCGGCAACCGCGGCTGGCGTACCGAAGCCTGAAGCCCCTTCGATAAAGCAGCCGAACAGCCAAGCAACAATCAACGCCTGTACGCGGCGGTCAGGGCTAATATCTGAAAAGCCGTTACGGATAGCGGTAATGCCGCCGGAGTGCTTAAGGGTGTTAAGCAGCAAGATGGCGCCAAAGATAATCCACAAAAGACCCGCTGTTTGAATAAGGCCTTGAATGGTCGATGCCGCTACGCGGCTAAAGGACATATCCCAAGCGGTTAAGCCAATAATGGCAGCGGTCAGGAAAACAATAGGCATCGCTATCTTGGCTGGTATTTTAAACCCTATGAGCAAAATACCGGCCAGCAACAGCGGCAGAAAGGCCAGAAGTGCAAGAATCGTATCGTTCATGGAAGGAACTGCCCCTTGTTATTGATTTGGTATGCTCCGCAATAACCGTCTGGCTGTTGTGGTGCCAGTCGGGTGTAGGTGAAAGATACGTTTAGGCTAACCATATGACTACATTGGAAAATTGGTCTTACCAGTTTGGCGCGTGTTTAAAATATCGATTTATACTGCACTTTTTTTCATAGCTTATTGTTTTAAAAAAAATTTTTCGAAATCAAGCCGACACTATTGCAAGCGCTGCCATTAGACTAATAGACAGTGCCTAGCCGCGCCTCTTGCACGGTTAGTTTCTTGAGCTCATTGTTTAACTACGCAGAGTTCATAAAAGTGGTTTTCTAACCACTTTTTACCAACAGTTTTTTCTGCACCCAATGTCACGAACTAGAAGGCGGTAGTAATGGCACTTAAACTCTATGATCTGTGCGGCCGGGACGAACGGCTACGCTTCTCACCTTTCTGCTGGCGAGTGCGTATGGCGCTTGCGCATAAAGGGCTGGAATTCACCACCGTGGCATGGCGATTCCTCGATAAAAAAGCGTTGGAGTTTGCCGACTACGACAAAGTGCCAGTGCTGTGCGACGGCGAGCAGGTTGTCACCGACAGCTTCGAGATCATGCGCTATCTGGATAAGGCGTATCCCGAAGCACCCGTGCTGGGCGAGGGCGTTAGTTATCAGCGGGTATTACTGTTCAAATGCTTCGTTGAGCGCAGTGTAAATCCAGCGCTATTCCGCATTATTGCCATGGATTTATTCGCGGCAGTACACCCAGACGACCGGGGCTATTTCCGCGAAACCCGTGAAGCGCGGTTTGGCTGCACGCTGGAAGAGTTCCACCAGCCTGAACAGGGTAAGCAGCAGCTTAAACAGGTGCTGGCACCGGTGCGTGATTTGCTGCGTGACAGTCGCTTTTTAGACGGCGATTCCCCAAGCGGCTCAGATTACTTGCTGTTTGGCAGTATGATGTGGGCTCACGTCGTATCGACCCAGGCAGTGGTAGAGCCTGGCGACCCGGTGGATGAGTGGTTTAAACGCATGCTCAGCGTACACGACGGGGCTGCCAGCAATGCCCTGTCCGTGCGCGATATATAGCGCCAGCTGCGCTATATACCTAACTGTGGCGGTACACTGATGTACCGCCTGTTGTATTTAGAAAGCTTGATAGGCTCTTCGCGAGTGAATCAACGTTTTCATCAAGGAGATGGCAATGATTGACCTGTATTACTGGACAACCCCTAACGGCCATAAAATCTCCATTATGCTCGAAGAAGCCAATCTGGCGTACCGGGTGAAGCCGGTTAACATTGGCCGGGGCGAGCAGTTTGACCCTGAGTTTCTCTCTATTGCCCCCAATAACCGTATCCCGGCCATTGTCGATCACTCCCCGCAGGATGGCGGCCAGCCGCTGTCGATGTTCGAGTCGGGAGCGATCCTGGAGTACTTGGCCGATAAGAGTGGCCTCTTTCTGCCTTCCGCAGGCCGCGAACGCTATATTGCGTTGCAGTGGCTGCACTGGCAAATGGGTGGTTTAGGCCCAATGGCAGGCCAAAACCACCACTTTTGCCACTTTGCGCCGCAAAAGATTGAGTACGCCATTGAGCGCTACGTGCGTGAAACCAATCGGCTTTACAGTGTGTTGGACCAGCGTCTGGCGCATCACACTTATGTGGGTGGCGATGACTATTCGATTGCCGATATGGCGATCTATCCCTGGATAGTTCCTTGGGAGAAGCAGCGTCAAACGTTAGAAGAATTTCCAGATCTAGAGCGCTGGTTTGAGATGGTCAAAGCCCGCCCAGCCGTACGGAGAGCTTACGCATTGGTCGAAGATGTTAATCCTCAGGCGGGTGTAGAAATGGACGAACAGGCGCGTAAGCATTTGTTCGGTAACCGCTAGTAGCAGGCTGCTTTCAGCCTTTCTGGCTACCTGGGAGTGAGCATGTGCAGCATGAGTAAAAATCATATTGCGCTGCACAAAAAGCACTGCTAGCTTTAGAGATAGCAGAGGCAAAAGCCCGGCTAAGAACCGCCTAATCAAGGCGCGTTTATGTGCTAGCTCACTTTGGAGGTATTAAGATGAATAAAACTACTGATAAAACCACGCAACAGTTGGAATCCGTTTTCATTTCACCGATGCGTTTCTACACGCTGACAGCGATTGATTACTATGATCAGTTGGTTAGCGCTCAGTTGGATGCCGCCCGTGCCTACTCGGATATGGCGATTTCGCAAGCGCGCACCTGGCTTGATGTAAAAGATGCAGACAGCTTCAAAAAGGCCATGGAGAGCCAGCAGAAAACGGCTGGCGAGTTTATGGAGCGAGTGAAGGGCGACACTGAAAAAGTGACTTCAATCGGCCAAAGCTTTGCTCAAGACAGCCAAAAAATGGCAGAAGAAACTTCTAAGAAAGCGGTAGAGACTGCCAAGCAGTGATCTAACCCGAACCACCGCTTAAAGATGCCGTGCCCAAAGGGTGCGGCATTTTTGTTTTCGTTTGCCCGTCATCATATGATTAACGGTTTTGATAATCCGCTTCGTCCTTCGCCAGTTTGGCGCGCCTATCAGGCTTGCCCGGTAGGATGGCATCCAACAATAAAGCGGCGAGTGCAGCAGGTACTAGACCTGACTTAAGCAGCAGCCCCATTTGCCCCGGCATGGTTTCTGAAATCGCCTCGACGGCTGGCAGGCCGATGCCTAGGCTTAATGAGACGGCGATTATCAGCATATTTCGCTGATCCAGCTCGCACTCTTTGATAATTTTAAGACCCGCCGATGCGATCATGCCGACGCCCGCACCGCCAAGTACCGCAGGCGGCATAGCAGCGACTAGTCCCCCCAGCTTGGGAAATAGCCCCATCGCAATTAACAGCAGCCCACCGATGGTGACCACGTGGCGACTCACCACGCCGGTTAAGGTAATCAGACCGACATTCTGGGCATAAGCGGTATTGGGCAGGGTATTGAAAACCGCTGCAAATGAAGTGGCCATGCCATCGGCCATCACGCCGCCAGAGAGCTCACGGTCTTTCGCCGGGCGGCCCGCTCCCGTGGTCGTAATCGCAGAGATATTGCCAATCGTTTCTAGCCCGACCACAAACATAATCAGCGTCATGCCGATGATTGCGGTGCCTGAAAACGTCATGCCATATTCCAACGGCTTGGGTAATGCAAACCAGGCGGCGTTGCTAAGGGAAGTAAAATCGACTTTTCCAAGGGCAATGGCCACTGCGTAGCCAGCCACTAAGCCAAACAGAATGGAGGACGCTTTAATAAAACCTCGCCCATATTGATGAACGGCAATCGTCACGCTGAGTACAAAGAGCGCCAGCAGTAAATTGCCAGGTGATGCGAAGTCATCCGCGCCAATCCCGCCCGCGGCATAATTGAGGCCTACCGGCATCAATGTAATACCGATCAATAGCACCACAATGCCGGTGACTACTGGAGAGAACCAATGGCGAATCTTCTTTAAAAATGCCCCGAGCACAATTTGCAGCAACCCTGCCACGAATGAGGCGCCCAGAACGGCAGGCAGTCCAAACGCCTTAGCCAGCGGCAGCGCCACCGGTAAAAAGCCAAAGCTGGTGCCCTGCACAATCGGCAGCCGCGCCCCAAACGGGCCGATACCGATAGTTTGTACCAGCGTAGATACCCCAGCGACAAACAGTGCTACCTGTATTAAAAAGATCTGCTCCGCCGGAGTAGCGCCGATCACCCCGGCAATAATAATCGGCGGTGTAACGTTGCCAGCGAACATGGCCATGATGTGCTGTAGGCCTAGGGGGATCGCTTTTGACAGCGGCGGCATCGCATCCGGGTTTTGATTAATGGTACGCGAAGGCCGCGTTTTGGCATCGGGCGGAGAGGACATAAAGAGCCTTTATTCGCAGTGGGTGGCATTTTTTTCTTCTTGCATCCATTAACTAATAAAAGTGTATACAAGAAATAAATGCAATAGCCCGTTTGGCGAATGGTCTTCAACGCGGATGATTTATTGTTCGGCGCGGGCTCTTAAACGAAAACGGGCAATGCGAATAATTTGCTCAATGGCCGTTTGCCGTTCGGTGGCCGCATCGTTGTTCAGGCGTTCTTCGAAGGCGGCTAATATGGCATGGCGATCCAGCCCTTTAACGGCAATGACAAACGGGAAACCAAACTTCTCCTTATACGCCGCGTTAAGCGTCTCAAAGCGCGCAAACTCCTCGGGGCTGCACTGATCGAGCCCGGCGCCTGCTTGTTCGCTAGTTGAGTCTTGGGTTAATTCACCTGCCATAGCGGCTTTGCCTGCCAGGTCAGGGTGCGCCTGAATCACCTTAATTTGCTGGTCGCTGCTTGCTTGCTGCAACATAAGCCCCATAAGCTCGGCCAATGCGTCGGGATTATCATGGGCTTCAGTAAGGCCTTGCTGCCAAGCGGCTTCGGCCACCCAGGGCGAATGCTCATAAACATCCCCATAGTGATGGGTAAGCATTTCAAGGCTGCACTTGCTAGGCGCGGGTGAAAGCAGTAGCGGGTGAGATGTAGGCATTGGCACTCTCCAAAACGGATAATATTAAAGCGACCATTGTTCAAATGTGCTGGAATGGAATTACTGTATACAATAAATATCAGTAACGGTACTCTTTGACCAATAGGTCAAACAACGTTATCAATAATCAACAAGGAGCGGCTATGGGACGTTTAACCACCCACGTACTGGATACCGCCAAAGGCCAGCCCGGTCAGGGAATTACTATTGAAGTGTTTTGCCTTGCAGGCAGCGAGCGCCAGCATCTAAAGACTGTGATTACTAATAGTGACGGACGCTGCGATGCGCCCATTTTAGAGGGTGATGCACTCACGCCAGGCGAGTACGAACTGGTGTTCCATGCCGGTGACTACCTGCGTGCCCAAGGCGTTGAAGCTGCAGAGCCACGCTTTTTAGACGTTATTCCGCTGCGCTTTGGCGTCGCTGATGCCAGCCAGCACTACCATGTGCCGCTGCTTCTCTCGCCCTATGGCTACTCAACTTACCGCGGTAGCTGATAAGGGACTTCCGTTATGCAAGCGTATCTAATCGATTTTGTTAATTTGCTGCTGCGCTGGCTGCATGTGATTGCCGCTATCGCCTGGATTGGCGAGTCGATCTACTTTGTAATGCTGGATAATAGCCTGCGCGCACCGAAAGCTTCAGAGGATCGCGAGAAGGGCGTCTTTGGTGAAATGTGGTCGGTTCACGGCGGTGGTTTTTACCACAACCAAAAGTACGCCACCGCGCCTGCCAAGCTCCCCAATGATCTTCACTGGTCATTTTGGAAAGCCTATACCACCTGGCTCTCCGGCTTTGCGCTGTTTGTTATTCTCTACATGGTCAATCCTGGCTTCTACTTGGTAAACCCCAATAGCCCCTGGGAGTGGGCCGCCAACATGACGGGTTGGCAGGCTAACTTACTCGCGCTGGCATTTTTGCTGGGCGGCTGGGTGGTTTATAACGAGCTGTGTAAGCGCATTAGTCCCAATATGGATCGCGACGGTCTGCTTAGCGTCGCGGTTGCCGTGATGATGGTGGTCGTTGCCTACCTAAGCACGCAAATGTTTACCGGCCGCGCCGCATTCCTACTCACCGGTGCGGTGATGGCGACAGCGATGTCGGCGAACGTCTTCTTCTGGATTATCCCCGGCCAGCGCCGGATGGTAAAAGCCATGAAAGCAGGCGATGCCCCCAATCCTCTAGATGGCAAACGCGGCAAGCAGCGCTCGGTACATAACACCTACTTCACGCTGCCGGTCGTGTTGTTGATGGTGAGCAATCACTACTCATTTATCTACTCCCACGAGCTTGCCTGGGTCGTGATGGTGCTGTTTATCTTTGCCGGTGCCTTGATCCGTCAATTCTTTGTGTTGATGCATGAAGGCAAAACCCAGCCCGCGTATCCCGCCTTTGGGGTAGGGCTTATTCTGTTAGCCTTTTGGGTGGCCGCACCGAGTGCTTCATCACCGAGCGGTGATGCTGGCGCGCAAGGGCCGGATCAAGCACAAATCACTGGCTTGATCGAGCAGCACTGTGTTCAGTGTCACGCGCGCAACCCAGAACACGCCGGTTTTTCAGCGCCGCCTGCCGGGTTTGCCTTTGACAGCTGGGATGAAATCCTTGGCCAAAAGGCACAGATTCAGCAGGTTGTGGCCAGCCGCTATATGCCGTTAGGCAATATGACCAACATGAGCGATGAAGAGCGCGATATCATTGCTGCTTGGGAGTAATGATCAGAGAGGCTAGCTATGAGTGATGCGCAGGCGCCGGAAAAACGGCGCGCTCCTGCTAAAGAAACGAAAAATAGCAAAGAGGGCGATGAGCGCCACGACGCCATTTACCGCGCCGTTAGCGATGCCATTGTCGAGCAGCGCTTAAAGCCCGGCGCACGGCTGCGCGAGGATGCGCTGGCGGATGTTTTCGGCATTAGCCGCACCGGTATTCGTAAAATTCTCCAGCGCCTGTCGCTGGAGCAGTTAGTCACCCTAACCCCTCGCCGTGGCGCCAGCGTTACCCGGCCCACCGCCGATGAAGCCAAAGACGTATTCGATGCCCGCCAGTTAATCGAGTGCGGGTTAATGCCCGACGTAGCCCGGCGCATGGGTGAAAAAGAAGCAGCGGAGCTGCGCGAAATGGCCCGCCAGGAGCGTCAAGCGCTGCGCAGCGGCCAGCAAAGCGTGGCCATTCGGCTATCGGCTGACTTCCATGTGCGTTTAGCACAGTTGTCGGGCAACGCCACCCTGGCAGAGTTTGTCGAACGGCTCTGCTCGCGTTCTTCGCTAATTCTGGCTGTCTACGGTCATCCCGGCCACTTGGGCTGCGAATCCCACGACCACGACGACTTGATCGGCTATCTGGAAGCAGGCAACTGCGAGCGGGCAAAAGCTTTTATGAGCCGTCACTTGAAAGCGATTGAAGCCTCCCTCTCCATGGTTGAAGAGGAAGATAATGTGCCGGATTTGCAGCAGATATTTGGGGGGTAGGGGCGCAGGCCTTAAGCTGCAGCTTGTTGGTTGATATCAGGTAGCCGCTATTTCACTAAACCAGCGACCAAAGCCACCTGCTCACACGGAATACATCATATGCTAGACACACTATAAACAGTGCTACACCAAACCATAAGGCAAATTGAATAACTGCACCCCGTAACGGTCTTTTAGAACTTGCGCCAATGTCATCTTCAATTGCTTCCGACTCTGCTGGTCGGCGAAGGCTGTAAAGCTGATCACTATATTTTATAGTTTCTTCGTGCGTAGCCACTCGGACGGTGCCTTCGGAAGCCTTCTGTGCTTGCTTGTGCTGATCAATTTCAAGACGGAGCTTTACGTTCTCTAAGCGGGCCTTCTGAAGGGTGCGGAACTGAATTAAAAAGCCAACTATTCCAGCTGTTGGGGTAGCTATAGCTACGGCGACTAACCAAAGTTCAGGCACTAACACTTCTCCATTAAATAGCTTATTAATGCGCAGTATCTTCTTTGCTCATTTCTTCAAATTAGCCATATACACAAGAAGGTTCTTAAGATTATTTTTTAATGCTTTTGTTAAAAAGTTCCAAAAAATATAAGCACGCTCTCCGCTGACACTAACAGAAAAATAGGCATTGTAGATCGAACACCCCTCATGTCGCTGAGATTTAATATCGTAAAGTGCATTACCCCCTAATGGCCATAGGTTGCTCCTGACAGGTTCCCCAATTACGGAGTTGGCTAGGCACATAAAAAGCGCCATCGGCTCGGTGCCGATGGCGCGTACAAGTGGCCTAAACCATCAACTAAGGCTAAAACATCTCAATTGATTTTCTGTTCAGCATACGGAGGTTCTGCCTTAAACTGCCGCATCAAACCATAGTAGAACAGCCCACCCAAGCCTGCGCCGATCATCCAGCCAAAGCCGCCAAGGGCTGAAAGTGCGGGTACTAACACGGTAGAAAGCGAGAACAGCGCCGCCACACCAAAGGCGAGAAGGGCGCGGGTGTTCCATCCGTTTACGTAGTAGTAGGCGCTGCCCGGCGCTGACGAGAACAGCTCCTGCATATTCAAGTGCTGAAGCTTAATCAGGTAGTAATCGACTACGATAATGCCGTAGAAGGGCGCCACGACAGCCCCTAGCGCATTCACAAAGCCGGGAACACCAATCTGGCTGATGACTGAGAGCCATAGTGCGCCGACGAAGAAAGCGATTACCGCGGTAATCAGGCCGCCCATTTTAAAGCTGATTTTGCTGGGAAACAGGTTGGCCAGGTCGTAGGCGGGCGGAATGAAGTTGGCGACCAGGTTGATGCCGACTGTAGCGGCAAAGAAGGTCAGCGCAGCGACAATCGTCAGGGGCAGGGAGTCTACCCGTTCAACGATATCGGCGGGGTTGGTTAGCGCTTCGCCAAACAGCACCAGTGTGCCTGCGGTAATAATCAGCGCGATAAACGAGAAGAACGCCACGTTCAGCGGCAGGCCCAACAGGTTGCCAAGTTTCATCTGGCGTTCGGTTTTCACAAAGCGGGTGAAATCGCCGAAGTTGATCACCACCGCTGCGAAGTACGCCACCATGGTGCCGACGATCGCCATAAAGGCCGCGATCGAACGACCGCTGGTTTCACTGCCACCGCTGAAAATGGTGCCAATGGCTGGGATCAGCTCGCTGCCCGCCTGGAACCAGACAATGATCATGAGCACCAACATAACCACGTAGACCAGCGGGCCCGCCCAGTTCAGGAAGTGCTTAATGCGCTCAATGCCTTGCCAGAAAATTGCGATTTGAAACAGCCACACAATCACGAACGACACCCAGGCCACGCCGGAAAGCCCCAGGAAGGTACTGCCATTTCCTGCGCCAAAAAATGCCGTAATCAGCAGAGTGACGGCGGTGGAGGCGAAGTAGGTCTGCACGCCGTACCAAAAGATCCCCACGATGGCGCGCAGCATCGCGGGTAGGTTCGCGCCGCGTACCCCCATGCTGGCGCGCACCATCACTGGGAAGGGGATGCCGTATTTAACGCTGGGCTTACCGGTGAGGTTGACCAGAAACATCACGATTACGCCCGCCAGAATAATCGCCGCCATCACCGCCCAGCCGTTTAGGCCGTAGGTTAAAAACAGCGAGGCGGCGAGGGTGTAACCAAACAGGCTCTGGATATCGTTAGACCAAACGTTAAATATCTCAAAGGCGCCCCAGTTACGATCCTGGGGTTTGAGCGGTGCTAGATCCTCGTTATACAGTGTCGGATCAATGTGCTTAATATCTAGGTCACTAACGTCGTTACTCTCTTTCATCGTATTGGCTCTTCGGTTGGCAAATGGAGTTACTGACTAAAGCGCTGGCAGGGAGCCCAGTACTTCATGAGTAGGTAGTAGGTAACACCGGCGGGGATCAGGCTGGCGTACCACGAGATCGCCGAGAAAGAGAGCGCCGCCAAAATGCCCACCGCCGTGGCGATGAAAGCGGCCAGATTAATACCCTGGTAAGGCCCGTTGACGTCATACAGTTTGTCGATATCCAGCGTGCGGCGGCGAATTACATAATAATCGACCACCAGGATGGCGAAGATGGGGCCTAAAAAGGCGGAATAGGTCTGCACAAATAGCTGTAGGCCCGCCGCAGAGCCCGGCTGCACCAGTTTCCAGGGGAAAGTGGCGAAGGCCAGCAAGCCAACGATGACGGTGGCGATCGAGAACTTGATCTTAAACACGTCCATCAACACATAGGTGGGCGGTACCACGTTGTTGAGGACGTTGGTGGTGACCTGGGCAAAGGCGATGAACAGAAGGGTCGTCATCAGCAGCGGGGTGTTGTCCACCGCGTTGGCAAACACCTGGATGGGGTCGGCGGTGCCGGTGGCTTGCGAGACCATATAGCCGATCAAGCCCATAAACAGCGTGCAGGGCAGAATCGACATGGCGTAGATGGTGGTCAGCAGGCTCTGGGCCGTGCCCTTTTTATGCTCGCGTGAGTAGTCGCTGACGTTGAGCATCATGGTGCTGTAGATACCCAGGAACAGCATGGTCGCGCCCCAGAACGGCATGCCCCAGGAGCCTTCCATGGTCAGCAGGCTGGCAGAAAGCTCATCGCCATAGCGCTGCACCGTGGCGTAGAACATATACACCAGCGAGGCGAGGATAAAGGCGCTGCCGATATTCTCTAACCACTTGATGCCCTGAAAGCCCATCACCGACAGGCCGATTTGCAGAAACTGGAAGGTAATAAAGTAGAAGATCAGGTTGTCGAAACCGAACAGGGTGGCCGACACCATATTGAGTGCCCCGGCGCCAATCCAGCTTTGAAAGCCGTACCACACTACCGCTGGCACTGCGCGTACCAAGCCCGGTAAGCGCGTGCCCGTAAAGCCGAACGCGCTGCGCGCTTGCACCATAAACGGAATGCCGTACTTGTAGCCTGCGGCCCCGTTAATGGCGAGTGCTATCCCGATCACAAAGCAGCCGATGGCAATCGCCAGGGTGGCTTGTAACAGGTTCAGGGTGCCGACCACGCTTGAGCCCATGGCAAAGGTACCGATGGAAACGCAGCCGCCGAACCACGCCAGAAAATAGGAGCCGCGCCCCATGATTCGGGTGTGTTGAGGGGCCAGGCTTTCTGCCCCGAGTGCTTTTGATCCAGCATCGGATCGTTCTTCTGACGCAAGAGCCGAGGTTGAAGCGCTCATGTTGTCGTCCTCGCAAGATTATCGGTTTTTATTGGCAGCTTGGGCATTTTGTATACTCAAGCGACGCTTGCGGCGTGGCGTGCTAATGGACGTACTGGTTTTTAAAATTCTTTTAATCAATTGTTATTAAATAATTTTCAGTCGTTATTATTTTTAGGGCTTTATGACTTAACCGGTAAGGCAAGATCAGAAAACCCGGAAAACTTACCGGTGAAGGCTTTTGGCCGTGGATAGTCAAGATCTCCATGCTTACTGGTATGCAGCCCTAAACTGACCAGCGATTCCGCCAGTTTAAGCGCTGCGGTGACACCTTCTACTACCGGCAGGCCCACTTCGCGGCTGATCTCTTGGGTCAAATTCGCCATACCGCCGCAGCCTAAAACGATGGCGCCAATGCCGTCTTCATCCCTTGCGCGGCAGCACTCTTCCACAATGCGGGTAAACGCCACTTCAGGATGATGCTCAAGATCAAGCACCGGGATTTCAGCGGCACGAATGCGACGGCAGTGGTGGCTAAAGCCGTACTGTTGAAGCAGATGCTCAGCGATAATGCCGGTGCGGCCCAGGGTCGTGACGATGGAAAAGCGAGTGCTTACCAGCGTGGCAAGATGAAAGGCCGCTTCGGCGATGCCAATCACCGGCGCGCGACTTAGCTCCCGTGCGGCTAGCAAGCCGGGGTCGCCAAAACAGGCCACTATATAGGCATCGATGTCACCTTCGCGCTCGCCCTTAAGAACTTCTTCGGCCACCCCAACCGCACTGATTACTTCGTCGAAATGGCTCTCGATTGAAACCGGGCCAGCATCCGGCTGTGAAGCGCTCACCGTGGTGCCAGGGCCCGCATGCTGCTGCGCTGCCTGGTGAATAGCAGCGGTCATGGAGGCCGTGGTGTTGGGGTTAATAATGCGTATATGCACGATAGATATTCCGTGTGTAAACAATATGGCATTTCTTGTATACAAAAATAGGGCGGTTTTTTAAGTGACGCAAGGGGCTATTAAGCAATTGGCAACAAAAAAGCGGCTGGAAAAACTTGACCATTTGTTCAGGATTCAATGGCTTAACGACTTTTAAACTGAGAAACGCTATTAGCGTCAGGGGATTAGCGCTCGACCGCGTTGCGGTGGGTTATGAATGTCGCTATTTTGTATACAAATAATTTTCTGTATTACTGGACTGCTTATTTGCCAGTGATCTGCCAGGGTTTGTATGAATCAAGGAGCTACCTATGTTGTCATCCTCTAAGGGCCACTATCCCCGCGATTTGATTGGTTACGGGCGCAACCCGCCCCACGCCAACTGGCCAAATAAAGCGAAAATTGCCGTTCAGTTTGTACTCAATTACGAGGAGGGCGGTGAAAATAGCGTGCTGCATGGCGATACAGTCTCCGAGCAGTTCCTGTCGGAAATCATCGGCGCACCGGCTTATCCAGATCGCCACTTGAGCATGGAGTCGATCTACGAGTACGGCTCCCGCGCTGGGGTATGGCGCATTCTGCGTGAATTTGAGAAGCGTGATTTGCCGCTCACGGTGTTTGGCGTAGCCATGGCGCTGGAGCGTAACCCGGATGTCGCCCTGGCATTTAAAGAGCTGGGCCACGAGATTGCCTGCCACGGCTACCGCTGGATTCACTATCAGGAAGTGCCCGAGCACGTTGAGCGGGAGCATCTACAGCAGGCCATGGAGATTTTTCTGCGCCTCTACGGTGAAAAACCCCAAGGCTGGTACACCGGCCGCGATAGCCCCAATACCCGGCGGTTAGTGCTGGACGAGGGCGGTTTCCTTTACGATAGCGACTACTACGGCGACGACTTGCCTTTCTGGACCCAAGTGACCGATAGTCAGGGCGGTGACCACAACCACTTGATTGTGCCCTATACGCTGGACAGCAACGATATGCGTTTTGCCGCGCCACAAGGTTTTAATACTGCGGATCACTTCTTTACCTACCTGCGCGATGCCTTTGATGTACTTTACGCAGAAGGGGAGGAGGCGCCCAAAATGCTCTCGGTGGGCATGCATTGTCGTTTATTGGGCCGCCCTGGGCGTTTTCGCGCCCTGCAGCGCTTTTTGGATTACATCGAAACCCACGACCTCGTTTGGGTGGCCCGCCGGGTTGATATCGCACGCCACTGGGCGGAACACCACCCGGCGCCAACGCGTTGAAAGGCACAAAGATGAATAAAGCTACTTACTATGCCCCCACCGGTGGGCATCCACCGCAAACACAAATTACCGCTGATCGCGCTGTATTTACCGAAGCCTATGCGCTGATTCCCAAAGGCGTGATGCGCGATATCGTCACTAGCAATCTACCGTTTTGGGAAGGCACTCGGCTATGGGTGCTCGCGCGGCCGCTGTCGGGGTTTGCCGAGACGTTCTCCCAGTACATTATGGAAGTCCAACCCCAGGGTGGTAGTGATAAACCTGAGCCAGACCTTCAGGCAGAAGGCGTGCTGTTTATTGTGGAGGGTGAGTTAACGCTTTCTTTATCGGGCGAGCGCCACACTATGCAGCCCGGCGGCTATGTGTTTATTCCCCCTGGCAGTTCGTGGCAGGTACGCAACGAATCTAACGTGCCGGTACGTTTCCACTGGGTACGCAAGGCCTATGAGTTTGTAGAAGGACTCGAGGTGCCAAAAGCGTTTGTGACCAACGAGCAGGACATTGCACCTATCGAAATGCCGGGCACCGAAGGTCGCTGGGCCACTACGCGCTTTGTCGATCCTGCGGACGTCCGCCACGATATGCACGTCAATATTGTGACCTTTCAGCCCGGCGGCGTGATCCCCTTTGATGAAACCCATGTCATGGAGCACGGCCTTTACGTGCTTGAAGGCAAAGCCGTTTATCACTTGAATCAAAATTGGGTAGAGGTAGAAGCCGGGGACTTCATGTGGCTACGCGCTTTCTGCCCCCAGGCCTGCTACGCCGCAGGCCCAGGGCCATTTAGGTATCTGCTGTATAAAGATGTTAATCGCCACGCTTCTCTTAAACTGTCGTCACGCTAAGGAGTCGTCATGTTGACACTAAAAGCCAAGCCGCTAACGGCTGAAGCCTTCGCTCCTTTTGGCGATGTGATGGATGCTCGTAACTCCGAATCGTTTCCCATCAACGCAGGGCGTACCCAGCGTCACCATGATCTGGCCAAGGTAGAAACCTTGGGTGAAAACGCCCATACGCTGATCAATATCTTCGTGAGCCAGCCGATTACATTACCGCTGGAGCTAACGTTTCTGGAGCGTCACCCCCAGGGCAGTCAGGCCTTTATGCCGCTTCATCAGGAGCGTTTTATTGTGGTGGTGGCGCCGCCCGGTGAGCACATCAACCCTGACGATGTGCACGCCTTTATTACCGATGGCCGCCAAGGTGTGAACTACCGCGCGGGTACCTGGCATGCCATTCAGTCGGTGCTGGAACGAGAAGGCGAATTTTTAGTGGTGGATCGGGGCGGTGATGGCGATAACTGCGATGAGTTTCCCCTGGCGATCACCGTGACGTTGAAGTAATCCGCGCTGGATGTGTTGCACTGCTGTCATATCGCACGCGTTAAACTGATAAGCTAGGGTGACGAAATAAGGTCACTCTAACGAGTCACTACACGTTAATTCGCATGGTTGGAACATAATGAACGCACTGCACTTCTCCTCGATCCGTCGTACCAAAATTGTCGCCACTCTTGGGCCTGCCAGCGACCGGGAAGGCGTATTGGAAGCCATGCTCAAGGCAGGTGTCGATGTGGTGCGTCTTAATTTCTCCCATGGCACCGCGGATGATCACCGCCGCCGGTTAAACGAAGTGCGCGAAATCGCCGCCACGCTAGGTCGCAGCGTAGCGGTTTTGGGCGATCTGCAAGGTCCGAAAATTCGTATTGCGCGGTTTAGGGATGGCGCCGTGGTACTCAAAGAGGGCCAGCCGTTTATTCTCGATATGGAGCTCGATGGCGATGCGGGTGATGTACATCAAGTAGGCTGCGACTACAAAACCTTGTCGCAAGACGTCACCGCCGGTGACCGCCTGCTTTTAGATGACGGCCGCTTGGTGCTTGACGTGGCCCGCGTTGAAGGCCAACAGGTGCATACCACGGTGGTCGTGGGTGGCAAGCTCTCCAACCATAAGGGCATCAACAAGCAGGGCGGCGGGCTCTCCGCTCCGGCATTGACCGAAAAAGATAAGGAAGACCTAAAAACCGCCGTTGAAATTGGCGTCGACTACTTAGCCATTTCCTTCCCCCGTCATGCGGAAGACATGCTCGAAGCACGCCGTTTATTGGGCGAGGCTGGCAAGGAAATTGGCCTGGTGGCAAAGGTCGAACGCGCAGAAGCGGTCGCTGATGACGCTACCCTGGATGGTATTATCGAAGCTTCTGAAGCGGTCATGGTGGCGCGGGGCGATCTAGGCGTAGAAATTGGCGATGCCAAGCTGGTGGGCGTTCAGAAACGCATGATCAAGCGCGCCCGCTCGCTCAACCGTGCCGTCATTACTGCCACACAGATGATGGAAAGCATGATTTCAGCGCCGCTACCTACGCGTGCCGAAGTCTTTGACGTGGCCAACGCGGTGCTGGATGGCAGCGATGCGGTCATGCTCTCGGCCGAAACCGCCGCGGGTGACTATCCGCTGGAAACCGTGGAAGCCATGTCACGCGTTTGCCTGGGCGCTGAACGGGAAAAAACGGCTCAGGAGTCTGGCCACCGCATTCATGAGGGCTTTACCCGCCCTGACGAAACCATCGCGCTCTCCGCCATGTACGCGGCCAACCATATGACAGGCATTACCGCGATTGCCTGTATGACCTCGTCGGGCTATACGCCATTGATTGCGTCGCGCATTCGTTCCGGCCTGCCGATTGTTGGCTTAGCACATAATCCTATCGCCCAGCGCCGCATGGCACTCTACCGCGGTGTTGTTTCGCTGCCGTTCGATACCTCCGAAATGAGCGCCACCGAGCTGAACGACCGTGCCTTGGAACTGCTGGTGAAGACCGGTATCTCCAAAGCCGGTGATCACGTGATCCTGACTCGCGGCGACCATATGAATGCTCATGGCGGTACCAATACCATGAAGGTCATGGAGATTACTGACGAGCATGCTAAAAGCTAAATGGGTGCATGGGCTACTGCTCGCCTGCTTGATGTTGATCGGCGCTCCCGCACAGGCGGGAGCGCCTATCGTAGCAGCCGCTTCTGATCTCCAGTTTGCGCTGACCGAGGCCGCTGAACAGTTTCGCGAAGAAACCGGCCATACCCTGCGGTTGAATTTTGGCTCTTCGGGTAACTTCCGTCGCCAAATTGCCCAGGGCGCTCCTTTCGAGCTCTATCTTTCCGCTGATGAACGCTACGTTCAGGCGCTTTATGAGGAGGGCTACACACAAGATGAGGGCGTGATTTACGCCATTGGTCGTTTAGTGTGGCTGCAACGCAGCGGGCACGATAATTTGCCTAGTGAGGATACCCCGCTAGCGGCGGTGCAAAGCGCGCTGGAAGCGCAAGCAAGCGGCACTACTGAACGCATCGTCCTGGCGAATCCTGAGCACGCGCCTTATGGCGTGGCGGCACAACAGGCGCTGGGGCACGCCGGGCTTTGGGAGCAAACCGAGCCGCTGCTGGTGCTGGGTGAAAACGTCTCCCAGGCGGCGCAGTTTGCGCTTTCTGACGATGCCCGCGGTGGTCTGGTGGCTTACTCCTTGGCGCTTGCACCCGCTTTAAATGAGCGAAGTGAGTACGTACTCATCCCAGAGGCTTGGCATGAACCGCTTCGTCAACGGATGGTATTGACGAACCAGGCTGGAGATGTCGCCACTGCCTTCTACCAGTGGCTGCAAGAGGAAGAGGGGCAATCCATTTTGCGTACCTATGGTTTTAACGACGAATAATGGCTTTAGTGTCGAATAATGGATGACTCTTAATGGATTGGTCCGCGCTCTCGGTCTCGCTTCGCCTCGCTGGGTTTACCTGCTTGATTCTTATCCCCTTTGCTATTTGGTTAGGCCGCTCCCTGGCCTACATGCGTTTCCGGGGCAAAGGACTATGCGAAGCGCTGATTGCACTACCGCTGGTATTGCCGCCGACCGTACTGGGCTTTTATCTGCTGTTGAGCTTTGGCCGCGATGCGCCGGTGGGCTCGCTTTGGGCAAACATAACCGGCAGCGGGCTGAATTTCACTTTCACGGGCATATTGCTGGCCTCCCTGATCGCCAATCTGCCGTTTGCCGTGCAGCCCATTCAGCGCGCCTTTGAGAACGTTCCCCACAACCTGCGGGAAGCGGCCTGGAGCAGCGGGTTGAGCCCCTGGCAGACGCTGCTACGCATCGAGTTGCCGCTGGTGTGGCCAGGGATCATGTCAGCGGCAGCGCTAACGTTTGCCCATACGCTGGGCGAATTTGGCGTCATCTTAATGGTGGGGGGCGCTATCGACGGCGAAACCCGCACCCTTGCCATTGCTATCTATGATCGCGTCCAAGCCTTCGATGAACAGGGCGCTGCACAGATGTCGGCGCTGTTGCTGTTGGTGTCGTTTATTACCTTGGGGCTTGTCTATGGACTGGCTGGGCGCAGACGGTGGGCACGTGGCTGATTCGCGCAACACCGGGCCGATCGAAGGGCTAGGCGTGGCGGTCCACCAAACGGGGCCGATTCCACTGGCCGCCGAGTTTTTTTGCCAACCCGGCGAACTGCTGGCGCTGGTGGGGCCGTCGGGTAGCGGAAAAACCACGCTGCTGCGTACCATTGCCGGGCTCTATCGTCCCCAGGGCGGGCGAGTGGAGTGCGCGGGAGAGGTTTGGTTTGACGCCGAACGTAAGCATTCACTCTCGCCCCAGCATAGACAGGTCGGCATAGTGTTTCAGGACTATGCGCTATTTCCCCACCTAACCGCCTCGCAAAATATTCAACTCCCACTGCGCCACTTGCCCCAGCCGCAACGCCATGAACAGGCGGAGCAGTGGCTAGCCAAGGTGCGCCTAGACGGGTTGGGCAAGCGCTATCCTAATGCACTTTCAGGTGGCCAGCGCCAGCGCGTAGCGCTAGCCCGTGCCTTGGCCCGCGACCCCAAAGTGCTGTTACTCGATGAGCCGTTTTCAGCAGTGGATCAAGTTACTCGGCGGCGGTTACAGCGCGAGCTGGCGCTGCTACGCCAGCAGATCGAGATTCCCATTGTACTGGTCACTCACGATCTGGAAGAAGCTGCCGCACTTGCCGACCAAATCTGTGTTCTGCATAACGGTGCAAGCTTGCAGCAAGCCGCTCCCGAGGCGCTGTTTAGACACCCCGCATCGCCCCTGATTGCTCGCTTGTTAGACAGGCACAATCTGTTTGAAGGAACCGTTGTCGAGGTAGAGGGGCAGCGCCGCCTGCAGTGGGGGAAAGCTGACTTGGAAGTCGCCGAAGGACTTGCCAATCTGCCACTGGGAGAAACAGTGGCCTGGTATCTGCCACCGTCTGACATTGTGCTTCACCGCCGCGACCGGCCTTCGCAAGGCGAACGTGAGAACCCGCTGGCTGCCACGGTTGAAGAGTTAGTGGTGCTTGGGGGCATTACGTCAGTTTCACTGCGCGTCAATCATGGTGATATGTTACGTTTCGATATCGCCACCCATGCCGCACGGCGTAACCAGTTAACCCGCGGTGCAGTGGTGAACGTTTCGTTGCTGGCGGCAGGCATTCATCTGATGCCAGGCCACAGAGTTCGCGCAGATGCGCATGACAAAAGGAAGTAAGCATGGATCCCACGCGTCGCACGCTGCTCAAAGCGTCGTTACTGCTACCGCTGGCGGCACTGCTGCCGATGTCGCTAATCAGCTCGTTTGCCTGGGGGCAGGCGACGGCGAAAGAGATGCAGACGCTGGCGCTGGCTATTCACAGCGAGGGCGGCCCACATCGTTTAGAGGTGGAAGTGGCCGAAACGGTTTCCCAGCGCCAGCGCGGATTAATGGGGCGTGAGAGCTTGCCGGAAGCGCGGGGTATGCTGTTCCGTTTTGAGAGCGAGCAGTCGGCTAACAACGCTTTTTGGATGTATCGCACGCTGATTCCCCTCGATATTGCGTTTATCGATAGCGACGGACGGATCGTGGCGATTAATACCATGCCGCCCTGCGAATCCTCATCACCAAGTGACTGCCCCTCTTATCCGGCGGGTGCGGCTTACCATTCGGCGCTAGAGGTCAACGGCGGCTATTTTGCCGAGCGTGGTATCAAAGTAGGCGACTGCGTTTCCATTCCAGATGAAGCCGGTTTCTGCCAACCTTGGAATTAAGCGGGGTGGATGCAGACGGTCATTGCAGACGCTGCGCGATCTCTCGCCATAGCGCGGCGTAGGCACGACCGCCTGGACTGCTGCGAGCGAAATGCCCGACCGGAGCGCGTTCGATACCCATGCGCTCGACCGCACTAGCGTTGGGGATGGTCGTCGACAGGCGCCTCGGCCAGCGTTCATTGAGACTCTCCATCACCTCGCGGTGCAGTGTTTTGCGGCGGTCGGCGAGGGTCACAAACGGCCAGATCGGGCAGGCCTGTTCGACCGCGTCGAGGTGGCCGTCCAGTTGTTCGAGGGTGCGCAACGACAGGGTAGTCGGCACCACCGGCACCAGCAAGGCATCGACGCTGGAGAAGATCTGCTCGGCGAGCGCGGACAAGCTTGGAGGGCAGTCGAGTATCACTAGGTCGTAACTGGCCATCACTGGCTTGAGGATCTTGCGCAGCCGACTAGGCTTGCGGGTTTCCATCGACGCTTCCAGGTCACGCGAGCCCAGCGCCGACGGCAGCAGGTCGAGTCCCTCGATGTTGGTCTCGCGGATCGCCCGATCGAGATCGGCTTTGCCCTTGACCAGTTTGTCGACACCACCGCGTACTTTGGGTTTGCTGCGCAGGTAGAAGGTGGTGGCTGCCTGGGGGTCGATATCCCACAGCAGCACTCGCCTGCCGTCGCGTGCCGCCTCGGCGGCGAGATTGACGGCGGAGGCGGTCTTGCCCACGCCACCCTTGATACTGTAAAGCGCCAGCATCTGCATAGGGAACTCCCAGCTTGGTAACGGTACAGCCTAACCGATTGGCCCGCGCGGATATGTGACGTTTCGATGACGGCGCTGCTGCCGATGTTGCTACGGTGATTCCCCTCGATATTGCGTTTATCGATTGCGACGGCGAAATCTGATCACAATCAGGGCAATACCTGCGATCACTAAGCCACCGCCTACCAGTTTATGCACGCCTAGGCTGTCGCCCATTAACAGTGCGCCTAAGCCGACTGCTAGTACTGGCACGAGTAGCGTCATGGGCACCACGCGATTAACTGGGTGGCGGCGCAAAAGCGCGTACCAAATCCCGTAAGCGACGATCGACGACATTACGGCGGTGTAAATCATCGCCCCCCAGCCTAACCATGTTGCTTGCTGCATCGCCTGCCACTGACCGCTCTCAAATAGCCATGACCCCAGTGCTACCTGAGGCACTGCGAACAGTGCCACCCAGCCTGCCAACGCCATCGGCGCAATGGGTGGGCCACGCTTGATCAAAAGCTGCGACACCGCCCAGCCCAGAGCACTCATCAGTAAAATACTTAGCGGCAGAGGCGAGGGCAGCGTTGGCCCACCGGCCAATACGACTACCCCGGCAAACGAGAGCAGCAGCCCGACGATACGCTTGGGCCCCAGCTTCTCTTTTAGAAAGATCACCGCTAACAGCGTGGCAAAGGGTGTCCCCATTTGCACTAAAAGCGCGCCGGTACCCGCTTCTGCATGCTCTAAACCAATAAACAGCAGAGCGAAGTGTAGGCTGCCAAAGGTGATGGATAACAGCAGCAAAAATGGAAGTTGCGCTCGCGCCACCGGGTAGAAGGGCACCAGCAGCACAGCGACGAGCATAAAGCGCAGCGTGGTCATCAAAAGCGGCGGTAGCTCTGCTACACCGACCTTGATAACAATGATGTTCAGCGCCCAAATGGCTATAACAAAGAGGCCGAGCAGCAGGTCGCGTAGTGGCACGTTGATGTCCATTGTTAAATGAAAAAGACGGCTATTGTACCAGCTTGGGTGAAGGCAAAAATAACAGTGCTCTGAGTGGCTGCAGGAGAGGCTATTCGAGGATGGACTCTCTCCAAACGCGCCGCCAAGAAATTTATGGCCAAGGCTCAGTGGGCTTCAGAAGAGAGTTAGTCATGCCGACCTTAGGCGTCTTTCTTTCGTGCGCTAAGTGCATACAATAAGTGGGGCTTTATCGAAAAGCTTCACGACTGCTATCTGCGCACATCATTAAACGCACTTCATAAAAATAGCTAAAAAAAGGATCTACCATGACGCTGACACGCTCAATGGCTCGTTTAACCGCCGGCTTGGCCGGGGCAGCACTGCTCTCTGCCTCTCTTTCTGCTCAAGCTCGCGAACTCTCGGTTTCCACCGTTTTGTCTGATGCTTTCCCCTGGGGGCAGGCGGCGGAGAAGTGGGCAGAACTAGTGGAAGAACGCAGCGATGGCGAGTTAACGCTGCGCGTTTACCCCAACTCTCAACTGGTTTCCGGCGATCAAACCCGCGAATTTTCTGCGATGCGCTCCGGGCTGATCGATGCCGCTGTGGGCTCGACGATTAACTGGTCGCCCCAGGTACCGGAGCTTAATCTGTTCTCTTTACCGTTCTTCATTCCCGATGAAGCCGCCGTTGATGCGGTCACCGGTGGTGAAGCGGGGGAGTTGGTCTTTGAAGCAATCGAGTCTCGCGGCGTTATCCCGTTAGCCTGGGGTGAAAACGGTTTCCGCCAGGTCTCTAACTCGCGCGGTGCCATTAGCCAGCCAGATGATTTGGACGGGCTGAAAATTCGCGTTGTGGGTTCGCCGCTGTTCCAGGATACCTTCTCGGCACTGGGTGCTGACCCCACCCAAATGAGCTGGACCGACGCTCAGCCTGCGCTGACCACCGGCGCCGTTGATGGCCAGGAAAACCCGCTCTCTGTGTTTGACGTCGCGCGCATCGATCAAGTTGGCCAGGAGCATCTAACGCTCTGGAACTACATGAATGACCCGCTGATTTTTGCCGTCAATCAGCAGGTATGGCAAACATTGAGTGAAGAGCAGCAAACCCTGCTGCGTGAAACCGCTGTAGAAGCCGGTGAGTGGGAAATCGCCATGACCCGTGAAGAAGAGGGCGAGCGTCTTGCGGCGATTCAAGAGCGCGGTGTGACCGTGACTGAATTAACTGATGAGCAGTACCAAGCCTTTGTCGATGCCACACAGTCTGTTTACGAAAAATGGGCGCCGCGAATTGGTGAAGAGGTGGTAAACGCCGCACAAACCGCTATCGATGCTCGCTAATTACCTTTGATGTTCAAACTCCCGGCCTTTATGGCTGGGAGTTTTTTGCTGTGAGGCTGCCATGAAAGGCTTTCCTGATGCGCGCCCTGAGCGCTGGCTGGGCGCGCTGGCATTAATCATTATCTCGTTGATTAGTCTGGGCAATGTTATTACCCGCTATTTAACTGGCGGCTCATTTTCGTTCACCGAAGAGTTTTCCGTATTTCTGATGGTGGTGCTGACCTTTGCGGGTGCCTCGGTGGCGCTACGGCGTAACCGCCATATTCGTATTGGCTTTCTGGAACGTGCACTACCGCCCAAGTACCGCCGCGCACTGATCCTTTTTCAAGCGCTGTGCGGTGTCGCTGTGCTGGGCTTGATCACTTGGTACGGCGGTAAGTTAGCCTGGCAAGAGTATCAATGGGAGTCGCTGTCACCAGGGCTTGGCCTGCCCCAGTGGTGGTATTTAGTCTGGTTACCCGTTCTTTCTGCGGCCATGTTATGGCGCTTGTTTCAGCAAACCGCTGACCGTTTAACGGGGAGGCTCACCGATGAGCCCTGATGTGTGGATGATTCTGGCCTTTGCAGGCTTGCTGATAGCGGGAGTGCCGGTGGCGTTCTCGCTGGCGCTCTCCGGAGCGGTCGGCATCGTGCTGGGTTTGTCACCGGATATGCTCGCGACGATGGGCACCAACACCTATAACAGCATCGCCAAGTACCCCTTGATTGCGATACCGCTGTTTATCTTAACCGGGCTTATTTTCGAGCGCTCGGGTGTGGCGCTACGCTTGGTGCGTTTTGCTCAGGCGTTGATTGGCCCGCGCCACGGTGGCTTGGCGTTGGTGGCGGTGCTGGTATGTATGATTATGGGCGGTATGAGCGGGTCTGGCCCTGCCGATGCAGCGGCGGTAGCGATGGTCATGCTGCCCAGCATGACCAAAGCGGGCTACCCCAAACCGTTTTCGGCCACGCTGATTGCGGCCTCTGCCTCGACGGCGATTCTTATTCCGCCTTCAGTGGCGCTGATTCTTTACTCGATTGTGGTGCCGGGCGTCGATTTACGCGCACTTTTCGCGGCAGGTTTATTTCCGGGCATTTTGGCCGGACTGGCGCTACTGGTGCCCGCCATGATCGTTTCCAAGCGCTACGGTTGGGAGGGCGGTACGCCGGTAGAGGGCGCTGAACGGCTAAGCGTAGGCACGACTTTTAAACAGGCGATACCGGCGCTTTTTGCCCCGGTGCTGATTTTGGGCGGTTTGCGTTCGGGTCTGTTTACTCCCACCGAAGCGGCAGTAGTGGCGGTGGCTTATGGGGCGATTGTCGGATTGTTTCTTACCCGTGAGCTGTCGCTGCGCGATTTATGGGAGCTATTGGGTGAGGCAGCGATTATCTCCGGGGTGGTGATGCTGATTATTGCCCTGGCGGGCATTTTTGCCTGGGCGGGGACCATGCTGGGCACCTTCCGTCATTTAGCGGAGTGGATTATTAGCCTGACCGATAACGGCGTGCTGCTGCTAATCCTGGTGATGCTGGCGGTGCTGGTCGCAGGAATGCTGTTGGATGCGATCTCGATTTATCTGATCATGATGCCGATTTTGATCCCCGTAATGCAGCACTTTGAATGGAACCCGGTGTGGTTTGGGATTCTATTGGCAATGAACATTGCCATTGGTCAGTTTACCCCGCCGGTGGCAGTGAATTTGATGGTAACCACCGAAGTGGCCAAAATTCGTTTGGAGCAAACCCTCGGCTGGGCACTGTTGTTTGTTCTGGCGATGGGCTGCGCTTTGGCACTGGTCGCCATCTTCCCGGCTATTGCGCTTTGGCTGCCCAGCGTGCTGGGCTATAACGTTTAATTCTCACTGATTGGCTGGTCGCATATAGCTCAGAAGTCGCCGCCCGCGTCGAGCAAACAGTGAATATCATTATTCCCTATGCCAAAACGGTATGGGGATTAACGCTTACTAAACGTTACCAACCGCTAAACTACTATCCTAGGAAGCGGAAATGCGTTTTAAATAGCGCTAGATGCTACGGCATGTCGTCAAGCACGCTTTTCTTCGCTAAAGGCTTAGTTTTTCGCTAAAGTAGTATTAGCAGGCAGCCAACGGGACGCCTGTAACAGTTTGTCTTAAAAACAGAATGTTTTGAAAACGTTTTGGAGCAAGTCCACCTGAGGGAACGGTTCATTAGGTGAGACCAAAACGCACGATGTTTGTAACATCAAATACGCTCATAACATCAATACAAAGAGGTGTGTTCATGAAACGCCATGTATTTTCCACTACTGCCTTCTCCGGTGCGCTACTTGCCGCCGCTGCTTTTGCCTCACCGGCAATGGCACAGGATGACGAGCAATTCATCACCATCGGCACCGGTGGCCAAACCGGCGTTTACTACGTCGTGGGTCAGTCGATCTGTCGTTTGGTTAATCGCCTCGAAGACGCTGATATCAAGTGTAATGCACCTTCCACCGGTGGTTCTGTCGCCAATATCAATGGCATCAAGTCCGGCGAATTGGACATGGGTGTTGCTCAATCCGATGTTCAGTATCAAGCCTACAATGGCACTGGGAATTTCGAAGGCGAGCCCTACGAAGAGCTGCGTGCGGTGTTCCGTGTCCACGGTGAGCCGTTGACCCTGCTTGCGCGGGCTGATTCAGGTATCGAGAGCCTCGATGACCTGGAAGGCAAGCGTGTCAATATTGGTAATCCAGGTTCTGGCCAGCGCAACACCATGGAAGTGGTGATGGAAGCCAAGGGCTGGACTGAAGATACTTTCTCGCTGGCATCTCAGCTTGATGCGGCCGAGCAAGCGGCGGCACTCGCCGATAATAACGTCGATGCCATGGTATACGTGGTTGGCCACCCCAATGGCTCCATTCAAGAAGCCACCACCACCGTTGATGCTCGTTTGATTCCGTTGAACGACGAAGACATTCAGGGCATTGTCGATGAATACCCGTACTACGCCGCATCGGTAATCCCGGGTGGTCTGTATCGCGGTAATGACGAAGATGTCGAAACCTTCGGCGTGGCAGCGACCTTTGTCACCACCTCTGAGGCTGACGAAGAAGTGATCTATCAGACCGTCAAGGCGGTTTTTGACAACTTCGATCGTTTCAAGCGTCTGCATCCGGCCTTTGAAAATCTTGATCCGGAAGAGATGGTAAGCGAAGGGCTTTCCGCACCGTTGCATGATGGTGCGGCGCGTTACTACCGTGAACAGGGCTGGATCGAGTAATCCAGAAGCCTAAGGTGTTACTACCTTAGTAAGAAATGCGCGGTTACCCCAGGGTGCCGCGCATTTTGGTTTAGAATGTTGATAGGGCGTTTAGAATGTTGATAGGGCATTTCGATATGACAATGATGCGTCAATCGACTCGGAGCGGGGCAGGCAGATGACAGATGATAAGAACAGGCCTTCGGGAGCCGGAGTAGACTTGGAGGATATGGTCGCCTCCAGCGATACGGGAGCCCGCAAGCCAGCCGGCATGCCCGGGAAGCTCTTGGTAAGCATTGCGGCAGCGTGGTCTCTTTTTCAATTGTGGATTGCATCGCCAGTGCCCTTCGTTCTGGGTTTTGGCGTATTTAGTGCCACTGAAGCCCGCTCTATTCACTTGGCCTTTGCGCTTTTTCTAGCGTATATGGCCTATCCCGCACTCAAGCGCTCTCCTCGTGACCGTATTCCGATTCAGGATTGGGTACTTGCAGCGGCAGCGGCCTTTTGTGGCGCTTACATGTTTATGTTTTACGAGCAGTTATCCCAGCGCCCCGGCGCTCCAATACTGCAGGACGTTATTATTGGTATAGCCGGGATACTGCTGCTGCTTGAGGCAACGCGTCGAGCGCTTGGCCCCCCGTTAATGATTGTGGCGTCGGTGTTTCTTCTCTATAGCCTAGCTGGCCCTTGGATGCCGGGTATTCTTTCCCACGGCGGGGTGAGCCTCTTCGGCTTGATTAATCACCAGTGGTTGACGACCCAGGGGGTCTTCGGTATCGCACTGGGGGTATCAACCAGCTTCGTGTTCCTATTTGTGTTATTCGGCGCCCTGCTCGATAAGGCTGGCGCTGGCAATTACTTTATCAAGGTGGCGTTCTCGCTCCTTGGTCACTATCGCGGTGGGCCAGCGAAAGCCGCCGTGGTGGCCTCCGCTATGACCGGGCTAATTTCCGGCTCCTCGATTGCCAATGTGGTAACCACGGGTACCTTCACGGTGCCGATGATGAAGCGTGTTGGTTTTTCCGCGGAAAAGGCGGGTGCTGTTGAAGTGGCGTCATCGGTCAATGGACAGATTATGCCGCCGGTGATGGGGGCTGCCGCTTTCCTGATGGTCGAGTATGTGGGTATCTCTTATGTCGAAGTGATTAAGCATGCCTTCCTGCCCGCATTGATCTCCTATATTGCGCTGGTCTACATCGTTCACCTTGAGGCCCTCAAGGCCAATATGCAGGGGCTGCAAAGCAGTAACCCACCTAAGCCGCTGGTCAATAAAGTGATCGGTTTTCTAGGTGGTTTACTACTGATGATGGTAACCGCCTTAGCTGTTTATTACGGTCTTGGATGGCTCAAGCCGCTACTGGGCGATGCGACTCCCTGGGTGGTAGCCGTTGGGCTTACGGCCATTTATATCGCTCTGCTCAAACTGGCGGCCGGTTACCCAGAGCTTGAGCTCGATGACCCTAACCAACCGATCTTTTCACTGCCTCAGACTAAACCGACGGTGCTGGTCGGCCTGCAGTACATTTTGCCGGTTATTGTGTTGGTCTGGTGTCTGATGGTGGAGCGTTTGTCGCCAGGGCTGTCGGCTTTCTGGGCCACTGTTTTCATGATTTTCATTATTCTTACCCAGCGCCCCATTACGTCAATCTTTCGCGGACGCAGCGATATGCGGGCGGATCTAAATGAAGGGGTGATGGATTTGTGGAATGGCCTAGTTACTGGTGCCCGCAACATGATCGGCATCGGTATTGCTACGGCCACCGCGGGTATCATTGTCGGCGCCGTATCCCAGACCGGGGTAGGCCTGGTACTGGCCGAGGTAGTGGAAACGCTTGCCATGGGTAACTTAATGCTGATCTTGCTGCTTACCGCAGTGCTCAGCTTAATTCTCGGCATGGGCTTACCCACCACGGCCAACTATATCGTCGTATCTGCGTTGTTGGCGCCGGTCGTCGTGCAGCTGGGGGCAGAAAATGGCCTGCTGGTGCCGTTAATCGCAGTACACCTGTTCGTTTTCTACTTCGGTATCATGGCCGACGTTACCCCGCCGGTGGGGCTGGCGTCCTTTGCGGCGGCGGCAGTATCCGGTGGTGACCCTATTCGAACCGGCTTCCAGGCGTTTTATTACAGCCTTCGTACCGCGGCGCTACCGTTCCTGTTTATCTTTAATACTGATCTGCTACTCATCGATGTGACCTTCCTTCAAGGGGTACTGATCTTTGTGGTGTCGACTATCGCCATGCTGATCTTCGCCGCCGCGACCCAGGGCTTTATGATTACGCGCAACCGCTGGTATGAGTCTATCGTGCTGCTGCTGATTGCGTTCACGCTGTTCCGCCCCGGTTTCTGGATGGACATGATTCATGATCCCTACGAATCCATCCCGCCCGCGCAATTCGTCGAAGCGCTAGGCGAGGTGGACGAAGACTCCACCCTGCGCCTGCAGATTGCCGGTCTTGATGATTATGGCGATTCCATGACCACCTACATGACGCTGCCAGTACCTGATGGAGAAACGGGCCAGGAGCGGCTCGATAATTTGGGCATGGAGCTCTTTATTGAGGATGGCACGGCAACCGTTGATATGGTGACCTACGGCAGCCAGGCGGCTGAGCTCGGTTTCGACTTCGATCAAGAAATCATCGAGGTTTTGGCCCCCGTCGACCGTTGGACTAAGGAGCTAATGTGGATCCCTGCCTTCTTGCTCTTTGGGTTGATTGTACTAATGCAGCGTCGGCGTCGTGATAACACGCAAGCTGCCGCCACCGCATGAAGGAGAGTGCCATGTACAGCAAGATCATGTTGCCGGTGGATCTGAACGAGGCGTCCTCCTGGTCGAAGGCGCTGCCTACAGCCCTGACGCTATGTCGAACCTTCGGCGCCTCGCTTCATGTAGTGACGGTACTGCCGGACTATCGCATGCCCATGGTTGGCTCCTATTTCCCCAAGGACTTTGCCAAAAAAGCGCATACGGCGATCAGCGAGGCGCTTCACGAGTTCATCAAGACGAATGTGCCCGACGATATTCAGGTGCAAAGCGTTATTGTGGATGGCTCACCTTGGGAGGCTATTATCAAAGCGGGTAAAAAGCTGGACGTGGATCTAATCGTCATGGCCTCACACAATAAGCGTAAGTTTGTCGACTATGTGCTCGGCCCCAATGCAGAGCACGTTGTGCACCATGCCAAAATGTCGGTAATGATTGTGCGCTAGCTTATCGAGAGTCACGTAAGGAAAACCAAAAACTCCGGGCAGTTGCTCGGAGTTTTTTTATAGCTGTCCATAGCGCTTTTTAACTATATCTGTTTTTTCTAACGCAGCAATTTAATTGGCGCTTTAAGGCCTTTTCGTGGATTTTTTGTACGCATAACCTTTCAGTCAAAGCCTCGGGTCTTCAGGTCAGCTACATTAAGAGGGTATTAACAAATAACGTTAAGCCATTAAATCGGCATTAATATCTTAGCGGGTAACGAGTGTTGATGCGTTAGCGGTAAATCCTGAATCCAGGATCTATATCAGGAATAACAGGAGTGATGCCATGAATGCGGCTACAACAAAAACAAATCACCATGCGGATCAGCCTAGCGTTAAAATTAGTATCAATAAGGTCGGATTGGATCGACCAAGGGCGTGGCTGGCTGCAGGCGTAGAGGATTTTCGCCGGGCGACGGTAGTGAGCCTCTCTTATGGCATGTTTTGGGTGGGTTTGAGTATTGCTATTACCCTAGGTGCGTTCACGATGGGGTACTGGTACTGGTTGCTGCCTATGATTGCCGGGTTTATGTTTATTGGCCCGCTCGTGGCAGTAGGCTCCTATGGCATCAGCCGGGCGCTGGAGCGCGGGCAAGTGCCTAACCTGGGCGATGCGTTCGGCAGTTGGAAACCCCATGCCGGTCAGTTAGCGATGATGGGCGTCATGATGATGATCTTCTTCCTCGCTTGGATCCGTTTGGCCACGCTGCTGTTTGCGCTGTTTTTCGGTTTTGAAGTGCCCAGCCCTGCTTCGCTCTACACTGCGCTGCTGACCACCTCAGAAGGCTTGGGTATGCTGGCGGTGGGTACCGTCGCGGGCGGCATTCTTGCCTTTGGCGCCTTCGCCATCAGCGTTGTAGCGATTCCTACACTAATGGATCAAGACCTAACCTTTATGGAGGGGATTGAAGCTAGCGTACGCTGTGTAGCACGTAATTTCCGCGTGATGCTTTTATGGGCGGTGATTCTTACCCTTTGCGTTCTGGTCGGCGTCATGACGTTTTATATTGGCCTCGCCCTTATTTTGCCCGTGCTAGGACATGCCAGTTGGCACGCCTATGAAGATTTGGTGCGCTTCGAACCCTTCGAGAAAATCAAATCGTAACGCCAGTGTGAACAGTTAATAACGCTTCAGTGACGAAAAAAACAGTATTTGCCCTGACCTGCTCAAGGAGATGGCGTAACCTTTACGCTGTCTTCTTTTTTTGCTCCTGTGTGCTGTAGCCAGCGAGTGATCTTGCGTGAGGTGTTTACTGTGAAAGCGTTGTTAATGGGGTGGGTCGTGTTGATGTTCAGCACACCCCTGGCGGGGCTTGCTGAATCAGCCGATGACCTTAATGTGCCTAATGGGCCCGTTATTTTGACCGTCAGCGGTAACATTGACCATACGAATGTTGGGAGTGACGCTCAATTTGACCGGGCCATGCTAGCGGCTTTACCGCAGCATGAGTTTGAGACCAGTACGCCGTGGACAGAAGGTAGCAGCCATTATAGTGGCCCTCTAATGCGTGATTTGCTGGCGCTATTAAGCCCAGAATATGATGCAGTTCACGTCTCCGCGCTGAATGGCTACGAAGCCGAAATTCCGGTCAGTGACTTTAACGATCACGATGTCATTTTAGCCATGGCAAAGGATGGTGAAGCGATCCCAATTCGCGAATATGGCCCTTTGTGGGTGCTCTACCCCTTTGATCAAGATGAAACGCTGTTAAGCGAGAAAATACGCTTTAGAGCGGTATGGCAGGTTATGCATATTAATGTTCTCTAGCGCTCCTAGTGCGCAGGCCTCAAGCCTACTGCGTTATCCTCGTCGTTTTAAGCTCGTTGCCATTGTTGCGGTGTTACTGTTTGCTGCGGCGCTGGTCGTTGCCACCTTGGCCGCCTGGCGGCAGGAAAATCTCACTCAAAGCCTGCGGGAAGATACCGCCTGGGTTGTCTATAAGCTGGATCGCGATGCGGTACAGCTACTCAACCATTTGCTGGCAGTGACCCGTGAGCCGTTATCACCTAGCGCACACGACGAGCTGAATCTTCGCTTTGAGCTACTGTATAGCCGTATAACGCTGCTTAACGACGGCGAAGTCAGCAACTTGCTGCAGCAGATCGATACCGCTCGGGAGCTACTGGGCCAAATTCAGCACCAGCTTGATCTGCTGGATACTATGTTCACTCCCTACGATGAACTCGAGCTCAACGGTGTGCTTGATCAACTGCCGATAGCAGCGCTCGAAGACGAACTACAGGCACTAACGCGGCTAACGGAACGTTTGGTTATTGCTATTAACGGCTACTTAGCCGAATCGGCGACGGAAGAGCGTGCCCAGCTCAGCTTGCTCTACAAGCTGCTCATGACCCTGATTGTGGGTATGAGCTTAGCGGCTTTTCTGGTGATTGCTTTTTTGGTGCGTGAAATGCGCGAGAGCGCGGCGATAAGGCGGAATCAGGAGCAGCTTGGCCGACAGCTGGAAGTCACCGCCAAACAAGCTCAGGCGGCGAATCAGGCAAAGTCAGACTTTTTAGCCATGGTCAGCCATGAAATTCGCACGCCCCTGAACGGTGTTATCGGCATGAGTGAGCTGCTGCGCGAATCCGCAAGCCCCGCTCAGGTAGAAGATTACGCTCATACGATCCACGACAGTGCCAACCAATTGCTGGCGATGATCAATGAAATCCTCGACTTCTCAAAAATCGAAGCAGGGCACTTAACCCTTGAAACATCGCCCACGGAACTCAAGCCGCTGGTCGATAGTGTGGTCGTGCTATTTGCGCCCCGAGCAAAAATGAAAGGGTTGACGCTATCGGTTAATGTCGACGCACTGGTGCCTAACTGGGTGCTTGTCGATGCAGGCCGGCTGCGGCAAATTCTGCTTAACCTTATTGCCAATGCGATTAAATTCACCGATCACGGTGATGTCAGTGTACGGGTCTCTTCAACGGTGGAGCAGTTACTGTTTGAGGTCAGTGATACGGGCTGTGGTCTAAGCGAACAGCAGCAGCAGCGTCTATTTGAGCCTTTTCAGCAGGCCGATGCGTCGGTGGCGCGTCGGTTTGGTGGCACGGGACTAGGGCTGGCAATTTGCAAACGGTTAAGCGAAGCCATGCAGGGGCGGTTAGGGGTAAAAAGCCAATTAGGCCAAGGCAGCACCTTCTGGTGCGAGTTGCCCTTGGTCGTGGCTGACCCTGTAACCAGACCGCTGCCGTCATCCCCCAAACGCGATTTTACCGGCACAACGCTGCTGCTGGTGGAGGATAATGCCGTTAATCGCAAAGTCGCGAGGGGCTTACTGGCGCGCTTGGGTTGCGATGTCATCTGGGCCGAGAACGGCCATGATGCCCTCGCCATGGCCCAATCCCAACAGGTGCATCTGATCTTTATGGATATTCAGTTGCCCGATATGGATGGCCTGACGGTCACCCAGCGTTTGCGCGAACAGGGCGGGTGGCTGGCCAGTGTGCCGATTGTTGCCATGACGGCTGGTGGCGCTGAAGATGACCGTCAACGCTGCCTGGCGGCGGGTATGGATGATTACATTACCAAACCGCTGTCGCTCTCGGCGTTAACTAACGTTTTGGCCCAGCACATGGCACCGCAGCTTTCTGCGACCTCAGACTCGCCCCCTTTACAGGCACAGGCGTTAGCGGTCTCTCCCCCGTTCACCGAGGAGCAATCACTGCTTAACAGCGACACCCTTAGCATGCTGAAAACGACGCTAGGGGAGGCGAGCATGACGCAACTGATCATGCTATACCATCAGCAGGTAAGCGATTACTCCGCTCAATTGGCTGCTTGTTTGGCCGCTACCCCCTTAACGTCAGAGCAGACACAGCAGGTCGTGCGGCTTGCCCATCAACTGCGCGGCGAATCATTGAGTATGGGGGCCGAACGGCTTGCCGAATTGGCGAAGCAGCTTGAGATATTAGCTGAAACGCAACGCGCCACATCCAATCAGCTTGATGAAGCGTTCGGCACGTTAAGGCTTGCGGCGGCGCATACGCATTCCGCGCTGGAGAGGTGGAGCCGTGAACACTTACCAGGTTGAGCAGGGTATTCTCACTGCGGCCAGTCAGCAGACTAATACTTGCCGGGCGGCGGCGGAGTTAGCCGACGTGTTACAGCACGAACACTTGGGTTTCGTGCTGTTCTTCTGCAGCGCGGAGTATGATTTAGCCGCACTAGCGGACGCGTTGGAAAGCAGCTTCCCCACCACGCCGCTAAGTGGCTGTACTACGGCGGGGGAAATAACCCCTGAAGGCTACGACCGCGGCTCTATTGTGGCGATTGGGTTTGATCGCCGCCTGTTTGCCATTGAAACGGCGCTGATCGACGACCTGGATCATTTTGAACTGGCCAGCGCTCAGCCGCTGGTCGATACGCTATTGGAGCGTTGCCGCCAACAAGCCATCGCGCCGATCAACGAGCACAGCTTTGCGCTGACCTTATTGGATGGCCTCTCCAGCCGTGAAGAGCAGGTGCTCGCCACCTTGGATGCCGCGCTAGGGCGCATCCCCAGTTTTGGCGGCTCGGCGGGCGACGATAATCACCTTAGCCATACCCATGTGTATGCCGCTGGGCGCTTTCATACCCGTGCGGCGGTGGTGGTGATGATCAACACCCGGCTGCCTTTTGAAGTGTTTTCAACCCACCACTTAATGCCATTGGCCCACAAACTTGTGGTGACCGAGGCGGACCGCGAGCAGAGGCGGGTGATTGAACTCAATGGTTTGCCCGCCGCCCAGGTGTATGCCGAGCTGGTAGGCGTTGCCCCTGCGCAGCTCAACGCTGGCATTTTTGCCCGTCATCCATTAGCCGTACGCATCGGCGGGCAGCACTATGTGCGCTCTATTCAGCGTGTTAATAGCGACAGTAGCCTGAGCTTTTACTGCGCGGTGGAAAACGGCATTGTGCTAACCGCCATGCAGCCAACACCGCTACTGGATGATCTCAAAGTGATGCTTGCTGGCGTGAACGGAAGGCTGGAGGCGCCTAGTATGATTATTGGCTGCGACTGTTTTCTGCGCCGCATGGAACTCGAGGCGTTACAACAGTTAGATCAGGCGTCGCAGCTCCTGCGCCAAGCAGGCGTGGTGGGGTTCAATACCTACGGCGAACAGCATCACGGCATGCATGTGAATCAAACGTTTACGGGGGTGGCGTTTGGATCTCTTCCAGCTAACCACAAACACTGACGCAGCGGATGTTGCGGCGCTGCGGGAAGAGAACCGTCGCCTGCGTAAAGTGTGCCAAGCGCTCATGGAGCGGGTGGAAACGGGGGGTGGCATTGATCCCGCTCCTTATGCGGCGTTTGAGCGCTCTGTGTTACTTGCTGAACAGGTGCGAGAGCGCACCGACGCGCTACACCGTACCCTCGACGAACTAAGCCAAGTCAATACGCGCTTACTCGCCGCGAAAGCCGAAGCCGAAGCGGCCAACCTATCCAAAACGAAATTCCTGGCGGCGGTCAGCCACGACCTACTCCAGCCGCTCAATGCCGCCCGGCTGTTTGCCAGCGCGTTAGAAACCCACTCGCTGCCTGAAAACTCGCAAATGCTAGTAAGCCACATTGGTCGCTCGCTAAAGGATGTCGAAGGCTTGATAGGAACACTAGTGGATATCTCGCGATTGGACGCTGGCGTACTCCACGCCGATAAAGCGCCGTTCGCGGTGAGTACGCTATTGGATGTGCTAGCCGAAGAGTACCGCCAAGTGGCCGGGGTGCGGGGGCTGGCACTGCACTACGTGCCTTCCAGTGCGGAGGTCGAATCGGATCTGGCGCTGCTGGCGCGAGTGATCCGCAACTTTTTAAGCAACGCGGTGCGCTACACCGAGCAAGGGCGAGTACTGCTGGGCTGTCGGCGGCGGCAGAATGGTCTGGAAATTATAGTGGGCGATACCGGCCCTGGTATTCCCGAGCAGCAGCGGGAGGCGATCTTTCTGGAGTTTCGCCGCGCTAACCAGTCAAGCAGCGCCCACAGCCGCGGCTTGGGGTTGGGGTTAGCCATCGTTGACCGGATCAGCGCCATGCTGGGACAGCCGATCTCGCTCTCCTCTCGCCCTGGCGTGGGTGCGCTTTTTTCGATCACCGTGCCCTACGCAACGGCCGCGGCCCCCGCAGTGACGAGCACTCGTTTCACTCCGCTGCCTGACGTTGCAGAGGATCCGTTAAGCGGCTGTGTCATTTGGGTGATTGATGATGACCTGGCGATTATAGAAGGCATGCAGGCGCTGCTGGGCAGCTGGGGTTGTCGAGTGCGCGCCGCCGCCACGGTGAGTGCGTTGGAGGCCGCCAGCGACGGTGAGCGCCCTGGGGTGCTATTGGTGGATTATCACTTGGGCGATCACCGCGAAACCGGTATTGATCTGGCCGCGCGATTGCAGCGCCGTTATCCAGGCTTGGCAGCGGTGGTGATTACTGCCAATCACGAGGCGGAGATTAAGCGGGCTACCCGTGAAGCGGGTATGCACTGTTTACTAAAACCGCTCAAGCCCCTGAGGCTGCGCATGCTGCTAGCCACACTGCTCAATAAAGCCTAACGCGTGCCGACTAACGATTGCGGTTGGCCCGGTAAAAACTCAGATCCTCTTCGCCGGCGATAACAATGGCGTGAACTCGGCTAGTGGCATTCAGTTTGCGCAAAATCGCCGAAACATGGGTCTTAACGGTGGTTTCGGCAATCAACAACTCCCGGGCAATATGCTTGTTCGACATGCCTGTTGTCATGCAAGCCAACACCTCTAATTGCTTATCGGTTAAACGCGCCAATCGCTCGCTGGTTGATGAAGTGCTGGTCGTTGGCAGCGGTGAAGAAGCGCGCGGTGCAGGGCGACGCATGACATCGGGCGGCAAGTAAAGCTGGCCTTCAAGAATCTGCGTTAACGCGGCCAGCAGCGTTTCCCGAGGCGTGGATTTGGGAATATAGCCCACCGCGCCGAGGGTAATGGCATCGAGTACCAGCTGACGTTCTTGATGCGCAGAGACAATTGCCACCGGCAACCAGGGAAATGCCTCCCGCAGTGTTGTCAGCCCTTCTAATCCCTCTGCATCCGGCAGGCTCAAATCCAACAGCAGTAGATCTAACTGTGTGTGCGCTTCAATCAGCGTTATCGCCTCTGCGAGGCTTTCCGCTTCCAATAGCTGGCTGCCTGCCAAGCCCCCGCTAATCACGGTTTGTAGTGCGTCGCGGAACAGCGGATGGTCATCCGCCACCATCAGGGAATACATGGCGTCTCCTACCAAGGGATGAGGGCTAATCCTGCCATCGGGCTATATCGCCATTTGCTTTAGTGAACAACACTGTCAATGCACCTAAATAATCATAATACTCAGGAGCACTACAATGATCTACGCCAACCCTGGTGATACCGGCTCTTTGGTGTCATTTGAAAAACGCTATGGCAACTATATCGGCGGCGAATTTGTTGCCCCGGTGAAAGGCCAGTACTTCGACAATATTAGCCCCGTCAATGGGCATGTGTTTTGCGAAATCCCCCGCTCGACGGCAGAAGATATCGATAAAGCGCTGGACGCGGCCCACAAAGCGGCACCTGCCTGGGGTAAAACCTCAGTTCAAGAGCGCAGCAATATTTTGCTGAAAATTGCCGACCGCATTGAGCAAAATTTGGAAATGCTTGCCGTCGCGGAAACCTGGGATAACGGCAAAGCCGTGCGCGAAACCCTCAATGCGGATCTCCCGCTGGCCGTTGACCACTTCCGCTACTTCGCGGGCTGTCTGCGTTCGCAAGAAGGCACCGCGGCGGATATCGATGCTAACACCGTCTCCTACCACTTCCACGAGCCATTGGGCGTGGTAGGGCAGATTATCCCCTGGAACTTCCCAATTCTAATGGCCACCTGGAAGCTGGCGCCTGCACTAGCGGCGGGTAACTGCGTGGTCTTGAAGCCTGCGGAACAAACCCCCGCGTCGATTTTGAAAGTAATGGAAGTGATTGGTGATCTGCTGCCACCTGGGGTACTCAATATCGTCAACGGCTTTGGTGCCGAGGCAGGGCAAGCGTTGGCGAGCAGCAAGCGCATCGCCAAAATCGCCTTTACCGGTTCCACTCCCGTGGGCTCGCATATTCTTAAGTGCGCGGCGGAAAATATTATCCCCTCCACCGTAGAGCTTGGCGGTAAATCCCCCAACATCTACTTTGCCGACATCATGAACGCCGAACCGACGTTTATTGATAAAGCGGTAGAAGGCTTGGTGCTGGCGTTCTTTAACCAGGGCGAAGTGTGTACCTGTCCCTCTCGCGCGCTGATTCAAGAGAGCATGTACGACGAGTTTATGGCCAAGGTGATCGAGCGAACCCAAACCATCAAACGCGGCAATCCGCTGGATACCGATGTTCAGGTGGGTGCCCAGGCTTCCCAAGAGCAGTTCGATAAGATCATGTCGTACATGGATATTGCTCGCGACGAAGGTGCGGAATTCCTCACCGGCGGCAATAAAGAGACCATGGACGACAGCATCAACGATGGTTACTACATTCAGCCCACGCTGCTGAAGGGTACCAACCAGATGCGTGTCTTCCAGGAAGAAATCTTTGGCCCGGTCGTGGCAGTCACTACGTTCAAAGACGAAGAGGAAGCCCTGGCGATTGCCAACGACACCGAGTTTGGTTTGGGCGCAGGCGTGTGGAGCCGCGATATCAACGTCGCCTTCCGCATGGGCCGTGGCATCCAAGCCGGGCGCGTATGGACCAACTGCTACCACCAGTATCCCGCCCACGCCGCGTTTGGTGGCTACAAGAAGTCCGGCGTTGGCCGCGAAACCCACAAAGTCGCCCTTGAACACTACCAGCAAACCAAAAACCTGCTGGTCAGCTACGACATCAATCCGCTGGGCTTCTTTTAACCTGCTTTGCTAGCTACACCGCCCGGCAACAGCCGGGCGGTATTGTCAGTCCCCCTGACGCTGACTCTACCGATAAGAGCCGTTCTTAAATGGCCGTATCGAAAACTATTAGGAGTTGCATCATGGATAGCACAATGCGCGCGGCGGTCGTTCGTGAGTTTGGCCAGCCGTTGGTTATAGAAGAAGTCGACGTACCTCGCCCTAAGCAGGGAGAAGTATTGATGAAAGTGGCGGCCTCTGGGGTTTGTCATACCGATTTACACGCTGCCCACGGCGATTGGCCGGTAAAACCCTCGCCGCCGTTTATTCCTGGGCACGAAGGCGTTGGCCATATCGTGGCGGTGGGTGAAGGTGTCTCCCATGTGAAAGAGGGTGATCGTATTGGTGTGCCCTGGCTTTACTCGGCCTGCGGCTACTGCGAGCACTGTTTAGGCGGTTGGGAGACGCTGTGCGAATCCCAGCAGAATACCGGCTACAGCGTTAACGGCGGGTTCGCGGATTACACCTTAGCTGATGCAGGCTATGTCGGGCGCTTGCCGGATGCCGTTGATTTTATAGAAATAGCCCCGGTGCTTTGTGCAGGGGTAACGGTTTATAAAGGCTTAAAAATGACCGATACCCGTCCCGGCCAGTGGGTGGTGATTTCGGGCATAGGTGGCCTGGGCCATATGGCGGTGCAGTACGCAAAAGCCATGGGACTTAACGTTGCCGCAGTCGATATCGACGACGGCAAGCTAGCCCTGGCCGAGCGTTTAGGCGCAACGGTAACCGTTAACGCCATGAAAACCGACCCAGCGGCCTACTTGAAGAAAACCATTGGTGGCGCTCACGGTGCCTTGGTGACAGCAGTGTCGCCGAAGGCGTTTGATCAAGCGCAGAATATGCTACGCCGTGGCGGCACACTGGTGCTTAATGGCCTACCACCCGGCGACTTCCCGCTGCCAATCTTTAGCACAGTGCTCAACGGTATTACCATACGTGGCTCTATCGTTGGCACGCGCAGTGACCTGCAGGAAGCGCTGGATTTCGCTGCCGAAGGTAAGGTTAAGGCTACGGTAGCGACCGATACGCTGGATAATATCAACGACGTTTTCCAGCGCATGATCGACGGAAAAATCGAAGGCCGCATCGTGTTGGATATGGCTAGCTAACAGCCAGCCAGTGGGTGTCGCGCCAGGGGGACAAAACTCCCCCTTTTTAATGTCGAAGTTGTCACTGCACAGCCGCAATTTAATCCTCGCCTCACTCTATTCAGCTCGTCAAGTCAGTTCAGCCAACGGCGCGCCATACGCTCGGCGTGGGCAAGGTTGTTAATCACGGCTAATTTACCCACTTCGCGACGAATACCCGCACGTTTAATTTTCAGTGCCATGCGCGGCGGTAGCCCCACAAACATCACCCCGACGTCTTGCTCGCCCAGTTCGCGGCGCAGCGCATCCAGCGCCACCATGGCGGTGGTATCCAGGCTGGGAACATCGCGCATATCCAGGACGACAATCCGTACGCTGTGATCAATCACTCTGAGTGTGGCAATGGCCTTTTCTGCGGCGCCAAAAAACAGCGGGCCACTGATTTTATAAAGTGCCACTTCCGGCGGGAAGTGTTCGCCGCTGTCGGGTGCGGCTAAGCGTTGGGTATGAGTCAACTGCGCCATACGACGAATAAACAGCGCGGCGGCCAGGCCAATACCCACAGCCACGGCGATCACCATGTCGAACACAACCGTGAGTGCGAAGCAGATCACCAGCACCCAAACATCGCTGGCGGGGGCGCTTTTAAGCGTATGCATAAAGTGACGTGCTTCACTCATGTTCCAGGCAATAATAAACAGCAGCGCGGCCAACGCAGCCATAGGTACATACCCGAGTACGCCCGCCAGTGCGACGACGGCCAGCAGCACCACTAACGAGTGCACTAAGGCGGCGACAGGTGAGAAAGCCCCGCTTTTGATATTGGTCGCGGTGCGGGCAAGGGCCGCCGTAGCTGTAATGCCACCAAAGAAGGGCACCACAAGATTACCGAGCCCTTGGCCAATCAGTTCGGCGTTGGGATCATGGCGGGTGCGGGTTAAGCCGTCCGCGACAACGGCGCAGAGCAGCGATTCAATCGCAGCCAGCAGTGCAATCGCCAGTGCCGGGCCGAGCAGCGCCTGAATCAGCGCAAAGTTGATCTCAAGCGGTCTGCCATCCGCGCCAGGAAAATGCCATGGCGGGGTAAAGCTAGGTGCAAAAGGCGGAATACCGTTGCCAATTTCACCCTCGAACTCCCAGCTAAACCGCGAGGCAATGGTGTCGACCTCAACACCACCCAACAGCAGCAGCGCGGCAGCCAAGGTGCCCACCGCCAGGCCAACTAGTGGGGCAGGAATCGGGGTGTTTAAAAGTGGCCAGACTAATAGCGCCGCCAAGGTGACAAGGCCCACGCTAACCTCTGCTGGTGAAAGGCTTGGCAGCGCTTGGCCAATCAGCATTAGGTTATGCAGCGTGCTATCGCCTAGCTCCACGCCGGCCAAGCCAAAAAAGTCAGGTAGTTGCAGCAGCGCAATCACCACGCCAATGCCCGCTGTAAAGCCGAGAATGACCGGGTAGGGCACGTACTGAATCAGGCTGCCCAGCCGCGAAAGCCCCAGCGCGACCAAAATAGCGCCTGCCATAAAGGTAGCAATCAGCAGCCCACCCAGACCGTGATTGGCCACAATAGGAAAAAGAATGACCACAAAGGCGGCGGTAGGGCCAGAGATATTAAACCGTGAGCCGCCGGTTAAGGCGATCACCGCACCCGCTACGATGGCAGTGTAAAGCCCATGCTGGGGCGGCACGCCGGTGGCGATTGCCAGCGCCATGGAAAGCGGTACTGCCACCACGCCAATCGTCAGTCCGGCCATCACATCGCGCTTTAATTTGGCCAGCGTATACCCTTCACGCCAGGCATGGACTAACGCGCTGCCAGGCATCGGGAAGACGTATCCCGAAGATCGATGGTCACGGGACATGGGGCCAGCCTCCTAAAAATAGGGAAAACAAGCCATTACGCTACGCCTGCGCTGAAATTTGCACAACAAGGCGTTAGTCGCGTGGGACGTTCGAGTATAAAAAATCCCGGCGCGCAGGCCGGGATTCGTCTTTTGGGTTAAACGCTAACGGCGTTACATTTGGGAATCTTCCGGCGGTTCGCCGATAGTGCCAGGCATTGCCTGCACATGGCCCATCTGTTGACCGGCCAAGGTGAGGAAGTGTAGATGGCGTTCATACTCGGCTACCAAATCACCAATCACCTGACCACGGGTATAGCCGTTAAGATCCTTATCTTGTCCACCTTCCGCCAGATAGACGTCCAAACGCACGTAAAAGTCATCATCAGCCGGGATGAAACTTGGCGTTCGCATGCGGTGCGGGCACACCTGATAGACAAAGCTGGTGGCTTCGCCGAAGTCGACCTGGAGCATCAGGTTAGGTAGCGACTCGCCCTCAATGTGCTCTTCGGTCACATTGGCGGTTTGGCCTCGGCTTTCAAGCTCCTGGGCGAACTGGGTCATCGCCGGGCGAATAGAGTGCTCAATCGTAGCAGCGGCACCTGCACGGTTAGAAGTGTCCAGGGCGCGATCCAAACGCTCCTTCCAGTCGCCACCGGGGGCACTACCGGCAATCATGCGGCGTGCATCTGCCTTACTGCCTTCCATTTTCAGTGCTTTATACATGCCTACCATGACCGCGAAAATAACCAGCGAGAAGGGCAGTGCAGTGATGACCACTGCACTCTGCAGTGCATTTAAGCCACCGGCCATCAGCAGAGCAATGGTGATTAAACCGATCATGGCTGACCAGAAAATACGCAGCTTCACCGGCGCATCATGGTTCACGTCGCTCAAAATAGACGTGAAGTTAGCCAGTACCAGCGCACCGGAATCCGCAGAGGTAATAAAGAACACGATACCCAGCACGGTGACGACTGCCGCGGTAAGGCCAACGTAAGGGTAGTACTCAAGCAGCGTGTAAAGCGTGGTTTGCGGGGTGTTGAGCGCCTGTTCACCCAGCTCGGCAACGCCTTGATTAGCGACCAATTCAATACCGCTGTTACCGAATACCGACATCCACACCATCATAAAGGCCAGCGGAATAAACAAGGCACCGGCGACAAACTCACGAATGGTACGTCCACGGGAGATACGCGCCAGGAACAGACCGACGAACGGGGTCCAGGCAATCCACCAGCCCCAGAAGAAGATCGTCCACCACATCTTCCACTCTTGTGCGCCTTCATCGGCAAAGGCGTAGGTGTCAAAGCTGGCACCGACAAAGCCAGAGAAGTAGTCGCCGGCGTTATTGACCACTTTATCCAGCAGTACCAGGGTGTCGCCTGAAAAGAGTACAAACAGCATCAGCGCCAATGCCAGCAGCATGTTGAACTCTGAGAGGCGGCGAATACCTTTCTCAACGCCGGTCACCACTGAAATCGTTGCTAATACGACCACCAGCACAATCAAGATCACCTGTACGGTGAGGGTTTCCGGCACACCAAACATATAGGTGAGGCCATAGTTGAGCTGCATCACCCCAATACCCAGGCTGGTGGCAATGCCGAACACGGTAGAGATCACCGCGGTAATGTCCACCGCGTTACCAATGGGGCCGTGGATACGCTTACCGAGGATTGGATAGAGCGCACTGCGAATCGCCAGCGGTAAACGGTGACGGTAGCTGAAGTAGGCCAGCGCCATACCCATCAACACGTACAGCCCCCAGCCAGAGAGCCCCCAGTGCAGATAGGTTTGAACGACGGCGTTACGCATCGCTTCCTGGCTTTCCGGGGTTAAATCCGGCGGTGCCAAATAGTGAGCTACCGGCTCGGCAACGCTAAAGAACAGCAGATCGATACCGATACCCGCGGCAAACAGCATGGCCGACCAGGAGAGTAGCGAAAACTCGGGGCGTGAGTGATCGGGGCCCAGGCGGATGCTGCCAAAGCGTGACATGCCAATAGCGATCACGAATACTAAATAGGCAACAATGGCCAGCATGTAATACCAGCCAAAGGTTTTGCTTACCCAGGCGAGCCCCGCATCAAAAAAAGCGCCTGCCTGTTCGGTGAACAGCATGGTGAGCACAAGAAAGATAACGATACCCGCCACACTGCCGTGGAAAACCACGGGATTGAGGCGGTCGCGGGAGGGGAGGATGGGGTTGTCCTTCGCCATGCAGGCGGACTCCTGTTGTTGAAAGATAAAGACAAGATTTTATTTTGAATGAACGTTCAAATAAAATACGCGATTACGCGTCCCCCTTCAAGTTAACCTCCCTTTAGTGAGTTGAATGAGCGTGGAGCGAGCGGTGAGAAAAACGCAAAGAGAGACGCAAAAAAGCCCGGCAAGCCGGGCATTAAAATTAACGTTTAAAAAGTATTTAACGCTTATTCACTATCGGCGCTGTCTTCATTGTCACCGTGGTGACCGCGTTTGCCGTGCTTACCACGATACTCTTTATGAGCTTCTTGCATGGCGCTGCGTAGCGCTTCCTGCTCTTCTTCGGTGAGAATCTCAGCTACTCGCTCATGGTGTTCTTCACGCAGCGCGTGCATGGCCTCGCGATGTTCGTCGTGTGCTTCGTTGAGTTCGGCCTGCTTCTCTTCAGAGATTTCGGCGCGCTGATATATTTCTTGGCGGCGCTCCTCCATGCGCTCTTCCATACGCTCGCGATCAGGGCCTTGGCCTTCATGGTCCCCGTGGCTATATGCTTGAGCGGTAAGCGCTAGCGGTGCAATAGCAATAGCCAGCAGGGCAGGGGCAAACAGTTGGCGAATTGACAGTTTCTTAGCACTTGAAATTTTCATAAGTTCTCTCCTGTTGAGTTGACGATGACAGTATCTCTAGGTGGTGTGTAAACCGTTTGCAGATAGTGTGCAACAATCATGATCATATTGGCTTGTTGCAGGTCGTAGTCGGTAGGTGAGGGGTCACCTAATCATCAAGGAGAAATATAATGTCGCGAACCGAGCAACTTCCCGTGTGCCAACAGCGTCGCGCGTTTACCACCCTCTGCCGCGCTACCGGCCTGGGAGCAATTGCCTTAATGCTGAGTGGCTGTAGCGCTTCTCAACACGTTAGTGAAGGTGCCCCCGCCATTGAAAACAGTGCGCTACGTGAACCCCAGCCCTTTACGCGCTTGGCGCCAAGCGTCTATACGCCCGAAGAGTGGCCCCAGGCGTTAACGGCTGACGTTTATCTACCTGACGAGCCGAGCGGTGTGTTGCGACCCGCTGCCTTGGTAGTGCATGGCGGCGGCTGGCGCAATCGTACGCCGGAAGATATGCAGGGCATCGCTGAACAGCTAGCGGGCCAGGGCTACGTAGCGGTGAATATTGAGTACCGCTTTGCGCCTGAATATCGCTTCCCTAGCCAACTGCATGATTTGCAGCAGGCGATGACCTGGATTCACGCTAATGCCGACGAGTGGCAGGTGGATATAAACCGCATTGTAGGCGTTGGATTCTCATCCGGCGCGCATCTAGTAAGTTTATTGGCGGTGGCGGGAGCAGAAGGCCCGCTGGCCGAACCCTACGGCGGTGAGCAGAGCCGCTTAGCCGCGGTATTGGCTGGAGGGCTGCCCAGCGATTTACTCAAATTTGATGATGGACGCTTGGTAGTCGACTTTATCGGCGGTACACGCGCTGAAGAAAACGAAGCGTATCGCCTAGCTTCACCTGCACGGCAAATTACCCCGCAGGCGCCACCGTTTTTCCTGTTCCACGGCAAGTGGGACCATCTGGTGCCGGTGGATCATGCCACTGACTTCTATCAAGCCCTGCAGGACAACAACATCGAGAGCGAGCTGTATCTGCAGCGCTGGCGTGGCCACATTACTAGCTTCTTGCTGCGTGGCGGCGCCATAGATGCGGGCATCGCGTTTCTCAATCGGCAGGTTAAACCCTAACCCTCCGGCTGGTACTTATAGCCGACGCCATATACCGAGCGAATGATCTCCAGTTCCGGCAGCGCTTCGTGGATCTTCTTGCGCAGCTTTTTGATGTGGCTGTCCACGGTGCGCTCCGAGACTATGCGGTTGTCGCGGTACATATGATCCATTAGCTGTTCGCGGTTGAAAATTCGCCCCGGCGCCTGCATCATCACCCGCAATAGCTGGAACTCAACCGCCGTTAGGCCTAAATCCTGCCCGTGGGCGAGCGCCTGCCAGCCATCTTCGTTTAATACCACCGCTGCGTTTTGTACCTCGGCTGGGGCATCGGCCGCCGCTTGGCTACGACGTAGTACCGCCTTGACCCGGGCGACGACTTCCCTGGGGCTAAACGGCTTGCAGATATAGTCGTCGGCGCCTAGTTCCAGCCCCAGCAAGCGGTCGACCTCTTCTACTTTGGCGGTGACCATAATGATGGCGATGGTTGGCCAGTGCTGACGAATCTCTCGACTCAGGGTGAGGCCATCTTTACCCGGTAGCATGATATCGAGCAGCACCAGCGCAGGGGAGTGCTGCTCCAGCCACGGCATTACTTCGTCGCCGTGGCCCAGGGTGGTTACCTCAAAACCGTGGGTGGTTAAGTAGTCCGCCATTAGGCGGGCAATCTTAGGTTCATCCTCGACAATCAGCAAAGAGGCAGCATGAGACATAGAAGTAGACTCGCTTAACAGTGAACGTGAAGGAATGGCTTAACGATTCTTGTAGTATCAGCTCTGGAGACATTAATCCCGAAAATATTAATCAGCAGCCAACAGCGGAAAACGCAGCGTCCAGCGTAGCCCACCTAGCGTTGAGATAGAGGGTGTCAGCGTTGCGCCATGTGCATTGACCAGGGCGCTGGCAATGGAGAGCCCCAAACCGCTGCCTCCGCTGGCACGGCTGCGCGAGCCTTCCACGCGATATAGCCGCTCGGTCAAGCGCGCCAACTCACTTTCCGGCACGCCAGGCGCACTGTCTTCCCAGGTGACCACTGCCATCCCCTGCTGGGCGGTGAGCGTGACATGCAGCTCGCCCGGCGGTTGGGTGTAGGCGCAGCTGTTATCCAGCAGGTTATTCCACAATTGGCGAAGACGTTGGGCATCGCCCCGAATCATAATGCCAGGCTCGATCTGTTCGGTCAGCGTTAAACCGCTGTCGACTAACCAGCGGTCGGCGTCGGTCAGGCGGTTAGCAAGGCAGTCGCTAAGATCCATCGGGGCCAGTTGAATATCCAGCGCGCCTGCGTCGCTTTGCGATAGCAAGCGTAAATCTGCCACTAAGCGCTCTAGCTGCCCTACTTCCTGTGCGAGGGAGCTAAGGTTCTCCTGGTTCAACGGGCGAATGCCATCCTGCATGGCTTCGATCTCGCCGCGCAGCACCGCCAGCGGCGTGCGCAGCTCGTGGGCGGTATCAGACACCCAGCGGGCTCGGGCATCGCGGCTGGCTTCCAGGGTTGCCGCCAATACGTTGAAGTCGCGCGCCAGACGCGATAGCTCATCGCGACCGCGTTCAGGCAGTCGAGTGCGATAGTCGCCCTCGGTAAGCCGAAGCGTGGCGCCCGCCAGCGCCCGTGTGCGTCGTCCCAGCCACCAGGAAAGTCCGCCCGCCAAGAGCAGCGAAGCAACGCAGAGCGATACCACGATAAGCACCAGATTACGCTGCTGGCGCTCAAGGAAGCGACTCTCCATGCGCTCCATCATTTCCCGGGGCGGCCGAAAACCCAACGAGCCGATATGGATATCGCCGCTACGTAGCGTCAGCCAATGCCAACTCCCCGAGTTTTCGCGCCCGCTGTGAGGCGGCACCACAAAGCGGTCATCCGCTGCGCGCAGGGTGAAATCCCGCGCTTCGCCGAGTGGCGAGGGGCGGTCACGGTGCTCCTGACCCAGCTCAAAGCGGACAATAAACGGCCAGCGTTCCGGTGACTGCTCCAGCCACTCCCAGCTCTGCTGGGTCTCCCAGCGAGTGATAAGTCCGTCAGCTAGCAGGGTGGCACGGCGTTCCTGGGCCTGGTTGAGGTAGTCGAGAAAACCGCGATCAATGCTGTACGAGACCGCCAGAAACATACTGGCTGAGATCGCAACATTGACGCTGAGAATGATCACGAACAGCTTGAGCCCCAGCCGAGAGGGCCGCCATTGACGTATGGCTGTGAGCAAGGCCATCAGAGGGCTCCTTCTTCTTGGCTAGGTTTTTTATCGAGTGCGGGCTGGCGCGGCGCGCTGAGCCGCTCGCGAACATTCTCCATGCCTAGATAGAGGCAGGGCACCAGGATCAGCAGTATCACGGTGGCGAAAAGCATGCCGAAGCCGAGCGAGATCGCCATGGGAATCATAAAGCGCGCCTGCCTGGACGTTTCCAAGATCATAGGCGCCAGGCCTAGAAAGGTCGTCAGCGTGGTCATCATAATCGGCCGTAAGCGGCGGGTGGCTGCTGCCACAATGGCCTCCCGGGCGGCCATGCCCTCACGGCGTTTTCGGTTGGCGTAGTCGATCAGCACCAGGGCATCATTAATCACCACGCCTGAAAGCGCCAGCATCCCCAGTAGGCTAATGATGGATAACCCGAAGCCCATGATCATATGCCCAGCGACGGCGCCCACAATGCCAAACGGTATCGCGGCCAGCACCAGCAGTGGCTGTAGGTAGCTTCTAAACGGGATAGCCAGCAACGCATAGAGCGCGGCAATCATTAACCACATGGAAGTTTTCAGCGTGGCTAAGTTGTCGGCGGTGTCCTGCTGACGGCCACCCATGCTGACTTCCAGCCCCGGCCAGGTCGCTTCCAGATTGGGAAACTCCTCTTCCTGGAGCGTGGCGAGCACTTGATTGATGGCCAGATCGCTTTCCGAGTCGGCGGTGACGGTAATAATTCGCCGCCCGTTAATGCGTTCAAGGCTGCTAGAGGCCTGGCTAATGGTAATGTCGGCCACCCGCGATAGCGGCACACTTAGCCCGTCAGGTGTGCGCACCGGCATGCGGTAGAGCTCGTTCAAACTGTCGCGGTTGTCGGTGGGTAAGCGTACTTCAACGCTGATTTCGCTGCGCCCTACGTACTGTTCAAGCGCGGTGGCGCCCTGGAGTGGCCCGCGCAGGGCTTGGGCCAGGTTATTACCCGTGAGTCCCAAGGCGCGTCCCTCGGCCGAAAGGCGCATCTCTAACTGCGGTTTGCCGTCGCCCAGGCCGCTGTCGATATCGGTGAGGCCATAGCCGCCCAGCGTTTCCGCTAAGCGTTCGGCGGCGGCTTCCAGCACCTGAGTATCCGGGTGCGAAAGGCGCAGGCTTAGCGCCGCGCCACTACCGGGCCCGCCGACGTCGGCTTCAAAACGCACCGACTGGGCGCCGAGCAAATCGCCGGTTAGCTCGCGCCACTCCCGGGCGATACGCGAGGGTGGCCACGCTTCAAGGCTCTCGCTGGCAATATCCAAACGTACTTCCAAACTTTCGCCGTCCAGGCGGCTGCGTGAACTGCTGAAGCTTAGCGTCTCTTCACGCTCGCTGAGAACATCGGCGGCGTCGAGCAGCTGTTGGCTAAGCTCGCGGCTAACGCTGATGTTGCTGCCAATGGGCAGGGTGACCGTGGCCTGTACCTGATCCGATTCGACCCGGGGCATCAGCGAAAAGCCCAAACGCCCACTCATCGCCCAGGAGAGCGCGATCAACAGAATCGCGATACCCAGCGAAATACTGAGCAGGCGCTGATTGAGGGCGCGTTGCAAAAACGGCTCGAACTGGCGATAAGTAAAGTGGTGTAGGCCGCCCTGAAGGCGTTGGCGTAGCGCTTCAAGGGGCCGTTGCCACGCCTGGGTTTGGCGGGGCTTGCGGCTATGCGCCAGGTGGGCGGGCAGAATCACCAAGGCTTCCAGCCAGGAGATTAAAAAGACGGTCACTACTACGACCGGCACGGTGGCAAAAATCAGCCCCAAAAAGCCGGGCAAAAATAGCAGCGGCAGGAACGCAACGATATTGGACAGAATGGCAAAGGTGAGCGGGGTGGCAATTTCGCTGGCGCCTTTGACCGCCGCATCGCGCAGCGAATAACCCTCTTCCCGGTAGCTGTAGATATTCTCGCCCACGATAATGGCGTCATCTACCACGATCCCTAGGGCAATAATAAAGGCGAACATTGACATCATGTTGAGCGAGACGCCGATCCAGGGCAGAAACAGCATCGCGCCCAGAAACGCCGTGGGGATGCCCAGGGTGACCCAGAACGCCAACCGAGCTTCCAAAAACAGCGCCATGAGCACCAATACCAGCGCTAGGCCCATCCAGGCATTTTTCAATAGCAGGCTAAGACGATCTTCGTAAACTTCTGAGCTATCGCGGGAAATATCCAGGCTAACGCCTTCGGGCATCCCTGCGCGCAGGCGCTCAAGCTCACCGTTGACCGCTTCTGAGATACTGGTCGGGGTTTGGTCACCAATCTGGTAAACATCCACAGAGAGGCCGGGCTGGCCGTTATAAAACTCCTCTCGGTCGGTTTCGGCAAAGCCATCGCTGACCCTGGCGATCTCGCCCAGAGTAATCGGCGCCCCCTGGGTGCTGGTCAGAATCGGCAGTTCGGCAAAGGCCTCGGCGCTGTTACGTCGCCCCTGATAGCGAATCAGCCATTCACCTTCTTCCGTTGTGAGCTGGCCGCTAGCAAGATCTAGCGCTTCTTCGGCAATGCGGCTGGCCAGTTCCTGGTGATCGAGGCCATAGCGCTCAATGGCCTCTTCGTCCAAGTGGACTTGAATCTCCCGCTCGCGGTTGCCGGATAGCTCCGCACGGGAGATGCCGGAAGTGGCTTGCAGCTCACCACGCACATCTTCGGCCGCGTTGTGCAGCGCCTCCAGACCGACTTGGCCGTAAACCTGTAGGCTCAACACGCTTCGGGAGCGCCCCGCGAGGGTGAAACGCGGTGGATCGGCAGCGCTGGGTAGGGTAGTGATGGCGTTCACTGCCTGCTGGATATCCTGATAGGCGCGCATCACATCCACACCATCAATCAGCGTTGCGTTGACGCTGGCGCTGCCTTCGCTGGCCGTGGCGGTCAGCTCGTCGATGCCCTCTACATCGGCAATAGCGGCTTCTACCGGTAGCAGCAGGCTCTGTTCCACATCCTCCGGCGTGGCACCAGGGTAGCTGATAGTGACTTGCACCACTTCGATGTCGAATTCAGGAAACACTTCCTTTTTAATCGCTAGCGAGGCCATTAGGCCGCCAACGATAAACAGCACCATCAGTAAATTGGGGGCTACCCCGTGATCCACCATCCATGCCAATGGGCCGCGTGGTACCTTCATGATTCATCTCCCGGTTCATCTCCTGCTTGAGCCGGGGTGTCGTTGGGGCGACGAATGCGCACTAGCTGGCCTTCCCTGGGTTGGGCTAAGCCCGCGGTGACGACCTGCTGGCCGGTTTCCAAGCCGCTACGAATCAAAGCGTCATCTTCCCCGCGATAAGCCAGGGTGACCGACGTCCGGCGTAGGCGATTGTCTTCATCTACCCGCCACGCTACGTCACCTGGGCGAAGAGCCGCAGAAGGCAGTGAAATAAGCTGCTCCTGAATAGCCGGTTGAAAAGAGGCGCGTAGGACATCGCCCAGGCGCAGGGCAGGGCCGTCGGTCTCTAGGGCGAGTGGGTCATTAACGGCAATCAACAGCTGCGCCTGCAGGCCATTCTCTTCAAGGCTGGGTAGCATCGAGACGAGAGTCCCTTCGCGTGTCGCGCCTTCGGGCCAGCCCCGGCTGGTTAACGTAACGCTGCTGCCCGCTTCCAGCCACTCCGTCCATTCACCGGGTAGCGAGGCGCGCACCCAAAACTGTTCAACGCCCACCAAGTGCACTACTTCTGTACCCTGGCTGAGCAGGCTGCCGGCCCCCACCAAGCGCTCTTGCACCATGGCCCGCCAGGGGGCTTTTAGAGTGGCACGCTCTACATTTAATGCAGCCTGATCGCGCGCGACACGTGCCTGGGTGAGCTCAGCTTGCGCTTGGCGCAGCTGTGGTTCACGCAACACCAGGGCTTGGCGTTCGGCGGAAAGCTGGCGACCAAAGGATTCGTACTCACTGCGGGCGCGCTGCTGCTCTGCCTGCTCTAAAGCAAGCAGCGCCTGGGCATTGGCCAATTGCGCTTGGGCATCTTCAAGCGTCAACGCTAAGTCGGCTTGATCAATAAAGGCCACAGCCGTGTCTTGCCCGACCACTTGGCCGGGCACAACGCCCTCGGCAAAACGCTCGAGCTGGCCCGCCACTCGGCTGGCCAGCATTGTTTCCTGCTCCGCCTCAACGCGCCCAAAGGCGTACAGATTAGGAGCCTGTGAGCTAGCGTTCACCGTAACGACGTCTACCATAGTAGGCAGGGGCTCTGGCGGTGGGGTACGCTCTATACGAGGCGGTTGGGTAATAATCCACCAGGCAAGCGCCAATGTGGCAACAAGAATCAATAATGCAACTATGGCACCCAAGCGAATGCGGCCTTGTTGTTTCGTAGCGTAATAGCGAGAAAGAGTCATTACCGCACTTCATCCATTGGGAGCGAAAATTCCAGAAAAATAAGCGTATGATGCTAGCATCGCGCATTGTTAAGCAGCCATTAGTCAAACAATGTGCAAATAACATGCAATTGCCACTTAACTTAGCTTTCTTGCAACTTGTTTTTATTGCAATCTGGTTTCCTTACAAATTGGCTTTCATTCACTTGGCTTTCTCTCACTTGAAAGCAATAGACTGACTGGTCTACTTTAAGCATATGAAAAATACCGCAACGCGCGACAAATTAATTGATAGCGGCGCCCAGCTGATTAGTCAGCAAGGTTACAATGCGACGGGCATAAATGCCGTTTTAAAAACGTGCGGTGTGCCTAAAGGCTCTTTTTATCACTACTTTTCCAGCAAAGAAGATTTCGGGCTGGCGGTGATCGAGCGCTTTGCCACCACCTATGATGAAACGCTGGTGTCGCTGCTAGAAGATAGTGACACGCCGCCGCTTGAGCGCCTAAAACGCTACTTCGCGGCTGGCCGGGAGCATATGCATGAGTGCGACCACGCCACGGGCTGTTTGATCGGCAACCTTGGTCAAGAGCTTTCGGGGCAGAGTGATACCTTCCGGGATGCGCTAAATCTGGTGTTTCAGCGCTGGGAGCAGCGCTTTGTTCGCTGCTTGCAAGATGCCCAAGCGCGAGGAGATATTGCCACCCACACGGCGCCAGAAGCGCTCGCCAGTTTTATTCTTACCGGCTGGGAAGGCGCTATTCTACGCGCCAAGACGTTGAAATCTGTCGAGCCCATGGAGCAATTCGAAACGATTCTGTTCCAGCAAGTGTTAGCCCGCCCATCGCCATAATCTAGCGATGGACGATATTGTTAAAGCCTTTCTAGAATTAAAAACCTTCCAAGACCAGTTTGCCGATCGTGCGATTGCTCTCGATAAGTGCGTGCGCGCGTTTTAGGTAGGGCCTAACACCTCACCTACTGTGGTTTTTAGTCGGCCATCATCGACTAGGGCCGCTACCTCTGTGAGCAGATCATGCTGCTTGGCGAGATCGTCAGTGGTGAATAACGGGCGGGTAAACATCAGCTCCCAATGCAGCGACAGGCTTTTCATTTTGAGCTTACGCACATCAATCAGCTCCGGATCATCAATCAGTGCAAGCTTACCCTGGGGTTTGAGGGCTTCAATAATGGCGTCAAAGTGATGGCCAGTCTGATTAAGGCTAATCACCATATCCACCCCGTCAAACCCCGCCGCTTTGAGTTCTTGATCAAGTGGCTGGTGGTGATCAATCACCGCGTCGGCGCCAAGCGACTTCACCCAGACTTGGCTTTCGGGCCGAGACGCCGTACCAATGACGGTAATATCGGTGAGCTGTTTCGCGAGTTGCACCAGGATTGAGCCCACTCCCCCCGCTGCGCCAATCACCAATAGGCTTTTGCCTTTTGTATCGCGCATGCCCAGCTCTAGGCGGTCAAACAGCAGTTCCCAGGCTGTAATGGCAGTTAAAGGCAGAGCAGCAGCTTCAGTATCAGACAGGCTTTTCGGCGCTAGGCTGGCAATACGCTCATCGACCAACTGAAACTCGGCATTAGAGCCTTGACGGGCAATATTGCCCGCGTACCACACCCGGTCACCCGGCTGAAAGCGCGTAACGGCGCTACCAACGGCATCTACAATGCCTACTGCATCGTAACCCAGCACTCGCGGCTCGCCGGTTTCCGGCAGGGCGCTGTTGCGCACTTTGGCGTCAACGGGGTTTACGGAAATGGCGCTCACCGCAACGCGAATATCGTGGGCTTCTGGTGTTGGGGTGGGTAACTCAATCTCTTGAAGTGCATCAGGATGATCAATAGGCAGGCTTGGGGTAAAAGCAATCGCTTTCATAATGGATAGTCTCATGAGTTTAGGTTGCACCATCATGCCTGGATGCTTTTTTGCTAAAAAGAGGGGTAATCTTGCTAACAGTTTCTAATAAATTTTGAAAAATTGCAGGCGGCAGGGGTTTGAAATGCGTGTCGATGATCTAAAAGTGCTGATCTATGCCGCCGAGCACGGCAGCCTTTCTGCCGCTGCGCGGGAGCTAGCGATTACTCCAGCGGTGGCCAGTGTGGCCATCAAACGTTTGGAAGACGCGCTAGGCACGCGGCTATTGGTGCGCTCCACCCGCAGTTTGCGGCTAACCACCGCGGGCGCGCACTATCTTGTGCACGCTAAAGCGGCGCTTAATGCTCTCAACCAAGGCGAGAAAGAACTTCACCGTGAGCGTCAAGAGATCGCCGGAGAGCTCAGTCTTGCGGTGCCTTCCGACCTGGGGCGCAATGTGCTGCTGGGCTGGTTGGACACCTTTATGACCCAGCACCCGCAGCTGCATTTACGCCTGCGAGTAAGTGACCGCGTGAGTGACTTGTTCCGCCAACCCGTAGAAATCGCCCTGCGATACGGCGTTCCGGAAGACTCCAGCCTCGTCGCACTGCCGCTTAAAAGCGATAACCATCGCGTTGTCTGTGCCTCTCCGGACTATATTACGCGCCATGGCAGTCCTGTTTACCCCGACGATTTACATCAGCACAACTGTCTATGTTTCGTGCTTGGCGAACGTGTTCATAACCAGTGGAAGTTCGGTAGTGACAACATCAGCGTAAAAGGTAATCGGGTGAGCGACGATGCCGAGTGTGTGCGGCGCTGGGCAATGGCCGGCGAGGGCATTGCTTACAAATCACGGCTAGACGTTGAAGAAGATCTTCGAAATGGTCGCTTAGTGGCAATGCTGGAAGAGTTTCCCAGTGAGCCAACGCCGCTCTATCTTGTATGCCCGCATCGCCTTTCATTGACGCCTGCCGTGATAGCGTTAAAAGACTTTCTTATCGAGCGGTTAAAAGGTTACAGCCGCTAGCGACTGAGGTCAGGGTTTAACATCTACTTGTATTGCGAATCACTGTTATAGGTGTTTATAACAGCGTTACGCGATGACGTTGTGTTAGTGACATTGCCAGCAGACCAGGAGAACACCATGTTTCATGGGTTTGAAAAACAGACGCGCCACGTTAACGGCGTCGAGATCGCTTTTCGAATGGGGGGCAACGGCCCGGCACTGCTGCTACTTCATGGCCACCCTCAGACCCATGTGATTTGGCACAAAGTCGCGGTGGAGCTCGCCCGGCACTTCACCGTAATCGCAGCGGATCTGCGCGGCTACGGCGACAGCAGTAAACCCGACGACGATCCCGAACACCTTCATTACTCCAAGCGCACTATGGCGACGGACATGGCGGAGCTAATGACCGGGCTGGGTTTTGAGCGATTTAAAGTGTTGGCCCATGATCGCGGGGCTCGAGTCGCCCACCGTTTAGGCGTTGACCACGCAGAGCGAGTAAAGCGTATGGTGCTTCTGGATATTGCCCCGACGCTGGCCATGTATCGCGGCACCAACGAGGCCTTCGCGCGCAGCTACTGGCACTGGTTCTTCCTGATTCGTCCCCAGCCGCTGCCAGAAATGCTGATCCAGAGTGATCCCGCTCAATACCTCAAAAGCGTGATGGGTGCCCGCAGTGCCGGGATGGCGCCTTTCTCCCCAGAAGCGCTGGTAGAGTACGAGCGCTGCCTCGCGCTCCCCGGTACGGCTACCGGTATTTGCGGCGACTACCGCGCCAGCGCCACCATCGACTTGGAGCACGATCAGGCCGATATCGATACGGGCGTAAAGCTCACCTGCCCATTAAAAGTGATGTGGGGCGCTGAAGGCGCTATTGAAGCCTGCTTTGATGCCTTGGCTGAATGGCGAAAAGTTGCCATTGATATAGAAGGCAAGGCGCTTCCTTGCGGCCACTATATCGCCGAAGAGATTCCCGAAATGCTACTGGATGAAGCGCTACCGTTTCTTCTCGACGCCGAATAGACAATTCGGGAGACTGACCAAGACGAAGCGGGTAAAAAACTGGATAATGGGCCGCAATTCGCCTACTGGCTTTTGTTTTACAACCTAGGGTTTGTAAAAGCTTAGCCACACTCATTATTCTGGACGCCCGCTCATGGAAATCAAAGTTAACTATCTCGACAACCTCCGCCTGGAGGCCAAGTTCGACGATTTTACGGTTATCTCCGACCAGCCAATTCGCTACAAAGGCGACGGCTCGGCACCAGGGCCGTTCGACTACTTCCTGGCGTCCTCTGCCATGTGCGCGGCCTACTTCGTGAAGGTGTACTGCAACGCCCGCGATATCCCTACCGAAAATATTCGTCTTTCCCAGAATAATATCGTCGACCCGGAAGACCGCTATAAGCAAATCTTCAAAATCCAGGTCGAGCTGCCGGAAGATATCTCGGAAAAAGATCGCCAGGGCATTCTGCGCTCCATCGACCGCTGTACGGTTAAGAAAGTGGTGCAAACCGGCCCAGATTTCCAAATCGAAACGGTAGAGAACATAGATGAGGACGCCCAGGCGTTGCTCATGGGCACACCGGAAGGTGGCAGCACCTATATCGAGGGCAAAGACCTGCCACTGGAGCAGACCATCGCCAATATGAGCGCGATCCTGGCTGATCTGGGCATGAAAATCGAGATCGCCTCCTGGCGCAATATCGTTCCCCACGTTTGGTCGCTGCATGTTCGCGATGCGGCCTCGCCGATGTGCTTCACCAACGGCAAAGGCGCGACCAAGGAGAGCGCCCTTTGTTCGGCGCTGGGCGAGTTTATCGAGCGCTTGAGCTGCAACTTCTTCTATAACGACCAGTTCTTTGGTGAAGAGATTGCCAACAGCGCATTCGTTCACTACCCCAATGAAAAGTGGTTCAAGCCGGGACCGAACGACGAGCTGCCCGCAGAAATTCTCGACGAGCACTGCCTTGCGATCTACAACCCGGAAGGCGAACTGTGCGGCTCCAACCTGATTGATACCAACTCGGGTCGTGAAGATCGGGGCATTGTATCGCTGCCGTTTGTACGCCAATCCGACGGCGAAACGGTCTATTTCCCCTCCAACCTGATTGAAAACCTGTTCCTCAGCAACGGCATGAGCGCGGGCAATACCCTGGTGGAAGCCCAGGTGCAGTGCCTGTCGGAAATTTTCGAGCGGGCGGTGAAGCGTGAAATCCTTGAGCAGGAGCTAACCCTGCCGGATGTGCCCCAGGAGGTGCTGGCAAAATACCCCAGCATTGTCGAAGGCATTAACGCCCTGGAAGCCCAGGGGTTCCCGGTGCTGGTCAAAGATGCCTCCATGGGCGGTCAGTTCCCGGTGATGTGCGTCACGCTGATGAACCCGCGCACCGGCGGCGTGTTTGCCTCCTTTGGTGCCCACCCGAGCTTTGAAGTGGCGCTGGAGCGTAGCTTGACCGAGTTGCTGCAAGGCCGCAGCTTCGAAGGCCTGAACGACCTGCCGCTGCCGACGTTTAACTCACAAACCGTCTCCGAGCCTAATAACTTTGTTGAGCACTTTATCGACTCGGTAGGCGTGGTCTCCTGGCGCTTCTTTAGCGCCAAGCCTGACTTCGAGTTCAGCGAGTGGGTCTTCTCTGGCAGCAATGATGAAGAGGCCGAGACCCTGTTCGGCATCTTTGAGGAGCTAGGCGCGGAAGTCTATATGGCGGTACACGAGGACTTAGGCGCGGCGGTCTGCCGCATTCTGGTGCCGGGCTACTCCGAGGTGTACCCCATTGAAGATTTGATCTGGGATAACACCAATAAGGCGCTGGATTACCGCGAGGATATTCTCAACCTGCACCGGCTTGACGATGATCAACTCACTGATCTGGTCGAGCGGCTGGAAGAGAGCCAGATGGATGACCACACCGATATCATCACGCTAATCGGTATCGAGTTTGATGAAAACACCGAGTTGGGTCAGCTGACCATTCTGGAACTGAAGCTACTGGTCTACCTAGCGCTGCAGCGTCATGAAGAGGCGCTGGACTGCGTACAGATGTTCCTGCAGTACAACGACAACACCGTCGAGCGCGGCCTTTTCTACCAGGCGGTAAACGCGGTGCTGGAAATTGCGCTGGATGATGAGCTGGAACTGAACGATTACCTATACAATTTCCAGCGCATGTTTGGTGAAGCCACCATGGCGGCGGTGGTTGGCTCGGTAAGTGGCGAGGTGCGCTTCCACGGGCTAACGCCGACTAACATGCAGTTGGAAGGGCTGGAACGTCACCAGCGCTTGATTGAAAGCTATAAAAAGCTCCACGCTGCTCGGGCAGCTAAAGCGGCCCTCTAAGTGTTTATCAATATATTCTGATGGTTGGCTATGACTTGCTTGAAATAACGCTTAGCGTTGTCACGGTGACTAATATCAACCCCATGCCTACCATTTGTATAACGCCCAGGCTTTCGTTTAACACCGCTACCCCAAACAGGGTGGCGGTGATCGGCTCGACCATGGCAATCATGGAGGCCAGCGCAGGCGCCGTATGCTTGATACCCACCACGTAGAGCAGAAAAGATAGCCCAGCGCCGAGAATGCCCAGCGCTACAAATAGCGGCAGCTCCGGTGCGCTGATGACGCTGACAGCCTGGTTAATATCGGTTGGCAACAGCAGGGCGATGGCCAGCACGGTGAAGGCAACCGAAAGAATTGCCTGTGGACTGCCATGGGGCGCGGCATATTTGAAACCAAAAATGAAGACGGCGTATGAAAGCCCGGCAAGCAGCCCGGTGCCTACGCCAAGTAACGAGAGGCCACTGGCGCTGATGGCATACAGCTTGGTTAACAGCACGATACCCACCATGACCAGCGCAATGGCCAGCCACTTGGCAGCGGTGGGACGCTCAAGCTTGAGAGCAAATGAGACGAGATAGACAAAAACAGGGGCGCAGTACATCAGGGTGGCAGCGACCGCAACGTTGCCATACTCAATACTAAGAAAATAGAACGTAAAATTGCCAGCTACGCCCAGGCCTGCAACCACCGACCAGAACCAAAGTCGCCTGCTGTTCAGGCCGCTATGCCGACGTTGAAGCAGCAGCCACATAAGTGCAAAGAGAAGTCCCACGAACCCGCGATAAAACGACACGACAGCTGCATCCCAGCCGTTGTCTAACAAGATGCCTGCGATTCCCCCGGATATCCCCCAGCAGAAGGCCGCTAGCGCTATCAATATACTGCTTGCGCCTGCCATATTTCACCTTTCGTCCTTGAACGGTAAACACTCGGGAGCAACGAATGTTTAAACGTATTTCCACTGTTTAGCGATGGCTCCTGACCTACTGCCTGTAGATCTCTATGTGGCTTCCCTGAAAGGTAGACGCTGGGCCCAGTGAGCGAAAGCCCCCTAGCCCGAAAGCGAGAGAAAGAACAGAATCAGTGGTGGGGAGAGTAGTGAGAGAATAAACCCGCTGACTACCGCAATAGGTACGCAGGCCACACCGCCGTGCTGCTGAATCACCGGTAGGGTGAAATCCATGGAAGTAGCGCCGCCGTAACCAATCGCAAGCGCCGTGTGGCGGTGGATGACCAGCGGAATCAGGATAAACGCCAGCAGCTCCCGAGTGAGGTCGTTGAAGAACGCCACTCCGCCCATCAGCGGGCCTAGTTGGTCACCAATTAGAATCGCCGAAAGCGAGTACCAGCCAAAGCCTGACGCCATCGCCAGACCTTCGTTCCAGCTTAGCGAGAGCAGTGGGGCGGCAGCTAAACCTGCCAGCAGCGAACTGATTGCCAGCGTCACCGCAATTGCCAGCCCCATGCGGTTGAGTAAGATTTGCCTGAGTGGCATGCCGGAATTGCGTAGCTGACAGCCGATCAGTGCCAGCAGCAGGTAGAGCACCCATTCGGCCAGTAAATCCGCGGTATTGAAAAGCCTTTCACCCAGCTGTGGCCCCAGCAGCAGGCCGAGGATAACGCCCCCAGCCACCACAGCGACCAATAAAAGCGACCCCTGCATGGCCGCCAGTTTACTGGTAGGAGCATTCTTCACCACTGGTGAGTTGCCTGCTTTAAGGGATAAACGACGCGATAGCCACCATAGCGCTGCTAAGTTGAACAGCGTGGTAATGCTAAATAACAGCAAGGCATTACCGCCCAAGCGGGAAAGCTGGCTGGTCAGGTTATCAAGCCCGGCCAGACTTACCCCCATGAACAGTAGAATCAGATAAACCGAGCTATTAACTGCTCGGTTGATCAAGTTCTGTAACTGTTGGGAACGAACGCGGATCAGATAGCCAAGAAAAAGCGGGAGTAGAACAATCAATAAACCAGAAAGCATTTAAGGCGTCGCGCCACCGTTTGGGTTGAAGTTAGTTAAAGTCAGCTGCGTTTCCCGGCGACCCTCTTTTTGGTACACCGCGGAGAGAATCAGCCCAGGCCAGTCAGGGTGAAAGTTAATCTGTAGCACGCGATCAGGTTTCTCTGTATCGATCAGCGATACATTCAGCGTTTCAAACTCACCGGCAGGTACGCTGATGGTCGCTGGTGCATAAACATTCTTTCCACTTACATAGTATTGGAAGTGCTCGTCGCGCCCTTTTTGGTCGACAAACTCAATCGTGCAGGGGGCGCTCTCTGTGCAGTTCTCTTGACCGGCCCGGCGCGAGAGGTCAAACAGCGCCGTTTGACGGTCCAAGCTAGGGATATCGTTCTCGTTTAATTGGTAGCTATCACCCACGCCCAGCACTGAATAGCTGCTGTTAAAGAGCAGTGCGTGAGTATCATTGCCATCAAGAGAAAAACGGCTGAACTCCTGGCCGCGCGCCACGGTGATCGAAAAGCGCATATCGCTTAGCCAGTGATTTCCTTCGTTAGAGAGGCTATGGGTAATGGTAGCCCCAGGCCAATCACGAACCTCAAGCCGGTACTGGGCTTCAAAGGGCTGCGGCTCTTTGAGTGTGTCTGCGGCTAACACCATGTCACTAAAACAGAAGGCGGCGAGACTCAATCCCATACCTGCAAGCACGCGGCCTGGCAGTCGTGCTATTACATTGACCAAAGGCTCTTCCTCCATAAACGGTATCTTCCTAAGAGCCTTTAATGAGCACTTGGTTCTCCAGCCGCCTAGTATAACCGGGGCAGGGTGTGGCGTCAGTAGCCAGCCTCCGGGTTGATCGTGGAGAGTTTCTCGCCCGATTCAAAGGCCTGCAGGTAAGAGATTACCTGGTCGATGGCATCGTTAAGCGGGGTAGGTGCTGCCATATGGGGTGTGACAATTACCTTGGGATGCTGCCATAGCGTATTGTCAGTGGGCAGGGGCTCTTCATGGAATACATCCAGCAGGGCACCCCGCAAGTGGCCAGGCTGATTGCCGTTCCCCAGCGCTTCCAATAGCGCCTGTTCATCGATCAAACTGCCCCGTCCAGGGTTAATCACGCTAGCGCCTAGGGGAAGTTGAGCCAGCCGCTCGGCGTTGAGAATATGTTGAGTCGCCGCCGTGTCGGGGAGAATAGTGATAAGGCTTTGTACTTGGCCGAGCAGTTCGGTTAGCCCATCATCGCCATGAAAGCACTCCACGCCGCTGATCTGCTTGGGGGAGCGGCTCCAGCCCAGCACTGGGAAGCCTGCTTGCTGTAGGGCGCTGGCCACGAAGCTGCCTATAGCCCCTAAGCCTAATACGCCAACCGGCCACTGCGATTTTTCCTCCACCTCTTGCGGCTTCCAAGTAACGCTTTGCTGCTGCTCTACGTAACGATCCATGCTGCGGTAGAAGTGCAGCACGCCATACAGGACGTAATCGGCCATCAGCTCGCCCATGCCCGCATCGCGCAATTTTACAATCGGCACGTCGCTGGGCAGGCCTGGGGTTTTCAGTAGGTAATCCACCCCAGCGCCTAAATTGATGATGCCTTTGAGCTGGGTCTGCTCTTGCAGCAAATGGGCGGGGGCTTTCCAGATGGCGAGATAGTCAGCATTTTTACGTTCATCAGCTGGCGCTTCACTGGTGAGTACGGTGGCGTGGGGTAGCGCTTCAGCAAGCGCCGCTTGCCACTGTTCAGCCTCATCAATATGCACAATAATTTTCATCTTTTTTCCCCTCTTGATAAAAGTGTCATTACTGCAAACTATCATGGTGAGCACACAAGGTCGTTGCAAGCTCGTTTAGTGCAAATAACGGTGCTGTATACACTTTTTGTCATAAAGCCTTTGACCGCTAACCAAGGGTCGGTGCTAGTATCGGGTCAAGACGACATTGGCGGGCCTGCTGCAAGCGTGGCAGATGCAACCCCGACGCCTGATCGGTGGTGGCCAGGTCGATCCTGTGGCCCAGCGTTGTGTGCATTTAGTAGGCAGAGCGCTGGTTCTTGGTGATCTTTAATGGCGAGTTGCCCGATGACTCAGGTTTCCCTGCCTTTCACGCGCGAAGAGTACGCTACCCGCCTGTGGAAAGTGCGCGCTGAAATGGCCAGTCGTGGCATTGACGTTCTGATCGTCAGTGACCCTTCCAATATGGCTTGGCTAACCGGCTACGACGGTTGGTCTTTTTATGTGCATCAGTGTGTGCTGGTGGGCCTTGAGGGCGAGCCGGTATGGTTCGGACGGCGCATGGACGCCAATGGTGCCCTGCGCACCTGCTGGATTGATCCCGACAACATTACCTACTATCCGGATTACTACGTACAGAATCCGGACATGCACCCGATGGAGTATCTGGCTCAGTCGATCATGCCCGATCGCGGCTGGCATCTGGGGGTAGTGGGCATGGAGATGGATAACTACTACTTCTCCGCCAAAGCCTATCTAAGCCTGTTGCGCGAGCTACCCCATGCGCGCTTTATGGATGCTAATTCGCTGGTGAACTGGTGCCGGGCGATCAAATCGCCGCAAGAAGTGGCCTATATGCGCATTGCCGCCAAGATCGTGGAAGGCATGCATACGCGTATTCTGGAAGTGATTGAGCCAGGCTTGCCCAAGAGTAAGCTGGTGTCAGAGATTTACCGCGTTGGCATCGAAGGTTTTGTGGATGAGAATGGCAAAGTATTCGGCGGCGACTATCCCGCTATTGTGCCCATGCTGCCCACCGGTAAAGATGCTGCCGCGCCGCACCTGACCTGGGACGACACGCCATTTCGCAAAGGTGAAGGCACTTTCTTTGAGATTGCCGGGGTGTTTAAGCGCTACCACGCACCGATGTCGCGCACTGTATTTTTGGGCACACCGCCGACGGATTTTATTCGTGCGGAATCAGCACTACTCGAAGGCATCGAAAACGGCTTGGCAGTGGCCAAACCCGGTAACCGCACGGCGGATATCGCCATGGCGCTGGGTGCGGCGATGGATAAATACGGCTTTGACCGCGGCGGTGCCCGCTGTGGTTATCCCATCGGTATTTCGTACCCGCCCGACTGGGGTGAGCGTACCATGAGCCTACGCCCCTCGGATGACACTATTCTGGAGCCGGGCATGACATTCCACTTTATGCCGGGGCTCTGGGAAGAAAACTGGGGCTTGGAAATTACCGAAAGCATCTTGATTACCGAAGATGGCTGCGAAACCCTGGCCAATTTTCCGCGCCAGCTGTTTGTAAAGTAGTGGTTTGTAAACAAAGGAACATCCAATGACCGATCAACCAAGCCAACTGCGGCCTAGCCCGATTTCCGCCACCGTTGATTTTGATGCCGATGGCGTGCAGCACGGCTTTTTAAAGCTGCCGATCTCTACTGATGAGTCTGCCTGGGGCGCGGTGATGATCCCCGTGACCGTGGTTAAAAACGGCGACGGCCCCACGGCACTGCTGACCGGCGGCAACCACGGCGATGAATATGAGGGCATCACCTCGCTGCTGAAACTCTCATCAACGCTTAAGGCAGAGGATGTGACAGGACGGGTGATTATCGTGCCGTGCATGAATACCCCTGCGGTCATGGCAGGCAAGCGCACCTCGCCGATGGACAAGGGCAACCTCAATCGTAGCTTTCCAGGCGACCCCAACGGCAGCGTCACGCCGCAAATTGCCGACTACTTCACCCGCGTATTGGTGCCGATGAGCGACGTGGTCCTCGACCTTCACTCTGGTGGGAGAACGCTGGATATTCTGCCCTTCGGCGCTTCCCACGTATTGGATAATAAAGCGCAGCAGCAGTCTGCACTGGAAGGCGCTAAAGCGTTTGGCGCCCCCTACGCCATGGTGATGTTTGAGCTGGATGCGGAAAAACTCTTCGACACCGCCTGCGAGCGCCAGGGCAAAGTCTTTGTCGCCACTGAGCTTGGCGGCGGCGGCACTTCCACCCCACAAAGCATTGCTATTGCAGAGCGCGGCGTGCGCAATTTCCTGATTCACTACGGCCTGGTAAAAGGCGAAGTGGAAATGCCCGCTGGCGGGCAGATGTATCTCGATATGCCCGACGCCAGCTGTTACGTTCAGAGCCAGCACTCCGGCGTGTTAGAGCTATTGGTAGCGCTGGGCGACGAAGTGAAAAAGGGACAAACCATCGCCTATGTGTACGACATGACCCGCAGTGGCACCGACCCGGTTGCTTACAAAGCGGAGCGCGATGGCATTCTGATGGCTCGCCGCGCGCCCTCGCTCATCAATATGGGGGATACCCTGGCGGTGATTGCCGATGTTGTTGAACGCCTGGAGGCTTAGTCCTCGGCATGATGAAACTTGACCGTTACGATCTGAAAATTCTCGACATCCTCTCCCGCGATGGGCGAATCACCAAGTCGAAGCTGGCCGAGGCGATCAACCTCTCGGTCAGCCCCTGCTGGGAGCGGGTAAAACGCCTGGAGAAAGCCGGCGTTATCCAGGGCTACAGCGCGCGCATCAATAGCGAGGTATTGGTACCGCGCAACCCTGTATGGGTGCAAATCGAGCTCAAACAGCACAACGCCGATAGCTTCACCCGCTTTGAAGCCCTGGTCATGCAAACTCCGGAAGTCACCGAGTGCGTGGCGGTGGGGGGCGGAGTAGATTACCTGGTGAAGTTTGAAGCGCGCACCATCGATAGCTATCAACGCCTGATGGATAAGTGGCTGGTTTCCGAGGCCGGTATTGAGCGCTACTTCACCTATATTGTGACCAAAACCGTCAAGCGCGTTCCCATAGGTATCGATACTGACGACCTTCTTTAGGCCCCACCAAAAGCTATTACCAAGTACAACCAAAAAAAATCACTGCTAAACGCCCACTGACAAAAAAAGTCGTGCGATAAGGCTCGGTTTTCAAAAACACTTCGTGGCTCCTCTCCGTTAACCTGGGGGCATTCGATGGCAAGGCTAATAAGAGCGCTTGCTGACAATGCCACACAGTGACTGCAGCGCTCGGTTAGCCAGACTGCATTTGAGGAGAGGTTCCCATGACCACACTATCGACCACGCTCGCCAAGCGCCTGGAAGATCCGCGTCTGTTCCGGCAGTACGCCTACGTGAACGGTAAGTGGACCCACGGGGAAGGCGGTCGCGAAGAGGCTGTCTATGACCCAGCCACCAATGAAGCCATTGGCCATATCCCGTTGCTGGAAGCCGAGCAGATTACCGCCGCCGTAGATGCCGCTGAAGACGCTTTTGTACAGTGGCGTGCACTACGCGCTGACGAACGCTGCGAGCGCTTGCTGGCCTGGTACGACCTGATTCAAGCCAATCGTGAAGACCTTGCGACCATCATGACGCTGGAGCAGGGCAAACCCCTGCCCGATGCCCGTGGTGAGGTGCAGTACGGTGCCAGCTTCGTGCGCTGGTTCGCCGAAGAAGGCAAACGTACCTATGGCGAAACTATCCCTAGCCATATCCCCAACGCATCACTGGGCACCATTAAAGAGCCGGTGGGTATCGCGGCGATGATTACGCCGTGGAACTTTCCGCTGGCGATGATTACCCGCAAAGCCGCGGCGGCGCTGGCAGCGGGCTGCCCGGTGATCGTCAAACCCGCCAATGAAACGCCTTACTCTGCATTGGCGCTCGCAGAGTTGGCCGAGCGTGCGGGGATTCCCGCAGGGATTTTCAATGTGGTGCTGGGCGACCCAGCGGAAGTCTCAAAGATCCTCTGCAGCGAGTCGCGCATTCGGGCGTTGTCGTTCACCGGTTCCACCCGTGTGGGTCGTCTGCTGATCGAGCAGAGCGCTAACACCGTTAAGCGGCTCTCGTTGGAATTAGGCGGCAATGCGCCGTTTATCGTTGGGCCCGACATGGATCCTAAAGAGGCGGCCTTTGCGGCAATAGATGCCAAGTTCCAAACGGCCGGGCAGGACTGTCTGGCAGCCAACCGCATTCTGGTTCACGAATCCATCCACGATGCATTCGTCGAGCATTTCAGCGAGCGTATGGCGGCGCTTACCGTGGGCAATGGCCTCCAAAGCGAGGTAGACCTTGGCCCGCTGATTCACCGTCAGGCGGTAGAAAAAGCCGCCGCGATTGTCGATGACGCCATCTCTAAAGGCGCCACCGTGATCGGTGGTGATCAAAGCCAAGCGCCCGGTGAGAACTTCTTTATGCCGGTGATGCTGACCGGCGTAACGCCAAAAATGAAAGTGTGGCGGGAAGAGAACTTCGCGCCGGTGGCTGGTATCACCGCCTACAGCACCGACGACGAAGTGATTGAAATGGCCAACGACACCGAGTACGGCCTGGCCGCGTACATCTACACCCACGATATCCGCCGTATCTGGAAGCTGATGCGCGCCCTGGAGTACGGCATGGTTAGCGTCAACTCGGTGAAAATGACCGGCCCGCCGGTACCCTTCGGCGGTGTGAAGCAGTCCGGCCTTGGCCGTGAAGGTGGCGCTACGGGTATCGATGAATACCTGGAAACGAAATATTACTGCCTGGGTGCGCTGGGTTCAGTCTCTGGCAGCTAGTCGCTAAGTTGAAAATAATTTTAAAACACCCTCCCCGCAATGCGGGGAGGGTTACCGTATAGAGAGAACGCTATGAGCTTGCATCAGGATTTGATCGAACGCGACCGTAAAGTCACTTTCCACGCCTCTACCCACCTGCGCGATTTCGCCCACGGCGATGCGCCGGGCCGCGTGATTACCGGCGGCAAAGGCATCAATATCGTGGATAAGGACGGCCGTGAATTTATCGACGGCTTCGCCGGGCTTTACTGCGTCAACATCGGCTACGGGCGCACCGAAGTCGCCGAGGCGATCTATAAGCAAGCGCTAGAGCTCTCTTACTACCACACCTACGTGGGTCACTCGAACGAGCCGCAGATTGAGCTTTCCGAGCGCATTCTGAAGATCGCGGGCATGAACATGTCCAAGGTCTACTACGGCATGTCCGGCTCGGACGCCAACGAAACCCAGCTCAAGATCGTGCGCTACTACAACAACGTGCTCGGCCGCCCGCAGAAGAAAAAGGTCATCTCACGCATGCGCGGCTACCACGGTTCCGGCATCGCCTCGGGCTCGTTGACCGGTTTGAAAGCATTCCACGACCACTTCGATCTGCCGATTGACACTATTCGTCATACCGAAGCGCCGCACTACTATCTACGCGCCGCCGAACAGCACGGCATGACCGAGCTTGAATTCTCCGCTTACTGCGCCGACAAGCTGGAAGCAATGATTCTGGAAGAGGGCCCGGATACCGTGGCCGCCTTTATCGGCGAGCCGGTGCTGGGCACTGGCGGTATCGTACCGCCGCCGGAAGGCTACTGGGATGCGATTCAAGCCGTGCTGGCGAAGTACGACGTGCTGCTGATTGCCGATGAAGTGGTCTGTGGCTTCGGCCGTACCGGCTCCGATTTCGGCAGCCATCACTACAATATGAAGCCTGATCTGGTCACCATCGCCAAGGGCTTAACTAGCGCCTACCAGCCGCTCTCCGGCGTGATTGTTGGCGAGAAGGTGTGGCAGGTGCTGGAGCAGGGCACCGGTGAGTATGGCCCCATCGGCCACGGCTGGACTTACTCCGGCCACGCCCTGGGCTGTGCGGCAGGGCTTGCTAACCTGGATATCATCGAGCGTGAAAATCTGGTGGGCAACGCCGCCGAAACCGGTGCTTATTTCCAACAGCAGCTAAAGGCTAACTTTGAAGGCCACCCGCTGTTGGGCGACGTACGCGGCGTTGGCCTGATGGCGGCACTGGAGTTCTCGCCGGATGCCAAGCAGCGCCTGCACTTCGACCCGGCCCTCAAAGTCGGACCCCGCGTGGCGGCGGCTGCCATGGAAGAGAGTCTGATTGCTCGCGCCATGCCCCAAGGCGATATTCTCGGCTTCGCGCCGCCGCTGACCATCAACCGTGGTGAAGTGGATGACATGATTGGTCGCGCCAAGCGCGCCATTGACCGGGTTACCGATGAACTGGTGCGCTCTGGCGACCTGAAAAGTGGTGAAAAAGAGGCCGCGTTTACGGTTTGATCGCCTGTTTTAGCCTTCTAAGCGCCGCTGCCTGTGCAGCGGCGCTTTTGTTATTGAAGGTGTCGTCTATGCTAAAGATATAAGCTGAACTCAGGCCACAATTAATTGAAAGTTAAGGAGTAGCCAACGATGCAACCGGTCTTAGCCTTCGATGTATACGGTACGTTGATCGATACCCAAGGGGTTACCGTTGAGCTTGAACGCCGCCTAACGGATGCCTCCAAAGCAGGCGAATTCGCTCGCCGCTGGCGTGATAAGCAACTTGAGTACAGCTTTCGCCACGGCCTGATGGGCGCTTACGTGCCGTTCTCGGAGTGTACCCGTGAAGCGCTGGTGTTTATTGACCGCGCACTGCAAACAGGGCTTTCGGATAACGACCAAGATCATCTGATGGCGGTATACGCTGAACTGCCTGCTTTTGAGGATGTAGTGCCTGCGCTAGATCAGCTTCGCGATGCGGGCATACGCTGCGTGGCATTTTCGAACGGCACAGCGGATGCCGTTTCCAAGCTGCTCTCCCGCGCAGGTGTAGAGAGCCATATGGACGATGTGATCAGCGCCGATGAGGTAAAACGCTTTAAGCCAGACCCGGCGGTGTACTCTCATTTACGTAGCCGCTTAGAAACACGCCCCGAGCAGACGTGGCTGGTTTCCAGTAACCCCTTCGATGTGATTGGCGCCACCCACGCAGGCCTACGCAGTGCCTGGATACGGCGCAGTTCCGACGCGCCTTTCGACCCTTGGGGCGTCGAGCCGGATATGACGGTGACCGATCTAGAAGCATTGGCCGAACGTTTAATTAAATAAACACGTGAAGATTAAAACAAACATGGTTAGGCAAGCATAATTTAAACAAACATAAGGAAGCGACATGCGCTTTTCACCTCTCTTCGGTATGGCAATGGCATGCGGATTGTTAAGCCCGTCGCTATTCGCGGCAAACGACAATGGTATCGAACACTTAATGAGCCAGTCCGACTTCGATACGGTGGTTGAACAGCTCAATGCCGCCTTGGAAGAAAAGGGGCTCAATCTAATGGCGACGGTGGATCATGCCGAAAACGCAACAAATAACGATCTGGAACTGCCGCCTACTACAACGTTTATATTTGGTAATCCCAAGGCGGGCACTCCGATGATGCAGTGTCAGGGCAGCGTCGCCCTCGACTTGCCGCAAAAAATGGTTGTGCGTGAAACGGGTGAGGGCGTTCGGATCGAGTGGAATGATCCGCACTACCTGGCTGAACGACATGGTTTGCAAGAGTGTGACCTCCCGCTAGACAATATTTCGGGCGCATTGAACGCTGTGGCAGAGAGCGCTGCCCAATAAACGCGCTGAACGTTAGCTTTGTGAGGCTGTCAACGAGCCGTATGGCAGCGCATAATAGAGAACGTTTAACGATCTAAGGTATGAAAATGTCAGAGAAGATTTACTGTGTTGCCGGTTTTAAGCCCAAGCCAGGCAAAGAAGAAGCGGTATTCAAAGCGCTTCAGTCGTTAGAGCCGAACACCCACCGGGAAGATGCCTGCATTCACTACACCGTGACCCGGCAGATCGATAACCCCTTCGCCCAGGGCACCGGTTATCCGATTGTGTTTCATGAAATATGGGCCAGTCGCGAAGAGTTTGAAGCCCACTGCCAGCGCAAAGAGATTCAAGACTTCTTTGCCAAGCACGTTGAAGCGCCGGATGGCGATATCGAAGATGCCAACGTGTGTGTTTACACCGATGAGCCATGGAATTTTGACGCGCCCAAGGTGTAAGCGAAAAGATTAAAGTGAAAAGGAGCCAACATGACCGATAAAAAGATGAACGTCGAGAGCTTTAACCTGGATCACACCAAGGTAAAAGCCCCGTACGTTCGGTTAGCCGATATTAAAGAAGGCCAGAACGGCGACCGTATTCATAAATACGACCTGCGTATCTGCCAGCCCAATAAAGATCACATGGAGATGCCGGCGCTGCACTCCCTTGAGCACTTGATGGCTGAGCTGTCGCGTAATCACACCGATAAAGTGGTCGATATCAGCCCCATGGGCTGCCAAACCGGCTTCTACATCGCGATGATCAACCACGACGACTATGATGGCGTGATCACCATCATCGAACAAACCCTGAACGATGTGCTAGAAGCTACTGAAGTACCCGCCTGCAACGAAATGCAGTGCGGCTGGGCCGCCAGCCACAGCCTGGAAGGCGCCCAGGAACTGGCCCGCAACCTGCTGGCCAAGCGCAGCGAATGGACTGAAGTGTTCGCTTAAGCGTTATATGACAGTACGCAGGTAGTTAGCCAGACGCCTCCCCGGTGTTACTTATAGCAAGGGGAGGCGTTTTTATTGCCTGTGCATTAACGGATGGAAAACGCCCACCAACGGTGACATGCTGACGCATTGAGGGCAATTTCCCATGGGTGAGGCATTACTATGCTGTTAGACACTTGGCTTTTATACCTAATCGCCTGCATTGGCCTGTCGCTTTCACCTGGGCCAAACGGCCTGCTGGCGTTGACCCACGGCGTGTTGCATGGCAGCCGTAGAACTCTGTTTACCATCGTAGGTGGTGCCACAGGATTTATGCTGATTATTGCCCTGTGCATGTTTGGCATTGGTGCGCTGCTTAAATCGTCGGTGGTGTGGCTGACAGTGCTGAAATGGGTCGGCGGGGGGTATCTTATTTGGTTGGGTATCCAGGTATGGCGCTCGCCGCCGATTACGGGTGAGGTGGATGTGAGCGCAAGCCAAGCGAGCGGGTGGCACCTGTATCGCCAAGGGGGGCTGGCATCGATTACCAATCCCAAGGTGCTGCTGTTTTTCAGCGCTTTTCTACCTCAGTTTATCGACCCACAGCGCAGCTTGATGCTGCAATTTTTTGTTTTGTCGGGCACCTTTGTGGCTATCGAATGTTTGGTGGAAGGCCTGCTCGCCAATATGGCGAACCGCATTCGTCACTGGTTGAAGCGCGTTGGCCGAGGGTTCAATCGCACCTGCGGCGGTATCTTCGTTGCCATCGGTGCCGCGCTGCCTCTGCGTGCATGAATTCAGGTTTGCGCACTTGGCGAGTGCGCGATAGATAACCATTGACTTCTACTTATGATGCCCCTATAAACGCGGGACAACCCATTACCTTAGGCGCCCATGTTCCTCCTGATCTCGATTGCCACGCTTTCGATCGCCCTCTCTTTTTTGTGTTCCATCCTTGAAGCAGCGCTTCTTTCTATTACGCCTAGCTATATTGCTAAGCAGAAGGAAGAGAAGCCAAAGTTACACGCCGCGCTTACCAAGCTTAAAACCAACATCGACCGGCCATTGGCCGCAATTTTGACGCTGAATACGATTGCCCATACCGTGGGGGCAACAGCGGTAGGTGCCCAAGCCGCGATAGTGTTTGGCGAAGCTTCGATCGCCATCGTCTCGGCGGTGATGACGATGCTGATCTTGATACTGTCGGAAATTATTCCAAAGACCATTGGTGCAACTTACTGGCGCGGTTTGTCGCCGTTTTTGCCGCGCTTTTTAAATCCGATGATTATAGGCCTGCTGCCTTTTATCTGGATGTCGGAGCAGATCACCCGCCGTTTAGGTAAGTCGGAACACGATGTCGATCTGCGCGATGAAATTAAAGTGCTGGCCCGGGTCGGCCTGGAAGAGAAGGTATTGGACGCGGACGAGTCGCGCACCATTATCAATATGCTCAACTTGCACGATATCGTCGTAAGCAAAGCAATGACGCCGCGTACTGTGTGTGAAACCGTTTTGCCTGATATGACCGTGAAAACGTTTGATGAGCAGTATGGTAAAGCGCCGTTCACGCGCTTCCCGGTAATGGACAACGGTGAGCAGGCCTTTGGCTATGTGCATAAAGCGGATATGTACCACGCTGACGATGCCAAAACGATGCGTGAGTTGATGCATCCGATCGGCAGCGTTGACGTCTCACATAACGTTGAGCAGGTGTTTACCTCCATGCTGAAAGATCACCTGCACATGCGGGTTGTCTACGACGAGCACGGTACCTTTGTAGGTTTAATCACGTTAGAAGACATTATCGAAACCATTCTGGGGCAAGATATTGTCGATGAGACCGACAATGTGGCCAATTTACGCCACTATGCGAAACAGCAGTGGATCAAACGAGTTAAGCGGGAAGATAAAGTCACCAAAACGGTGGAGTAATCCCAGCCAGCCTCACTGATGTTGATCGGCGCCTAAGGGCGCCGTTCTACTTTGTATAATCAAGCGCTTTTGCTTTAGAGGGTGCTAAATGAGCGACAGTGAACGTTGTCTGGGTACTCGCTGTCTTAGCGCTAAATGATCTATAGTGAAGGTGTTGAAAGTCCAATAAGATATTAGGGCGTCTAACGCCCATTAAGGAGGAAAGCATGTCATTACGTATTAATGCCGTCGTGCCTGATTTCGCAGCGGAGACGAGCCAAGGGCCGATTCGCTTTCATGACTGGATTGGCGATAGCTGGGCGATCCTGTTTTCGCACCCGAAAGATTTTACCCCGGTTTGCACAACGGAATTCGGCGCCGTCGCGCAGCTGAGCGCAGAGTGGAAGAAACGCGGCACCAAAGTAATCGGTGTTTCCGTGGATGGCGTTGAAGATCACAAACGCTGGGGCAATGATATCCAAACCGTCAGCGGCAGCGAGGTCGATTTTCCGATCATCGCCGACGACGGCCTAACGGTGTCAAAGCTTTATGACATGCTGCCGGAAGATGCCTACCTGCCCGATGGCCGCACACCGGCAGACAGCGCGACGGTGCGCTCGGTATTTATTATCGGGCCGGATAAGCAGTTAAAGCTTTCCATGACCTATCCGATGACCGTAGGGCGCAACTTTGCAGAAATCCTACGCGCCTTGGATGCCCTGCAAACCACGTCGAAACACGGCGTTGCCACCCCGGCTGATTGGACGATAGGTCAGGACGTGATTATTCCGCCTAGCGTTTCCGACGCCGATGCCAAACAGAAGTATGGCGAATACGAAACTGTGCTGCCATACCTGCGTAAGACACCACTGCGTTAATAGAGTGGTGTAAAGAGGCAAAAGCCAGCGCCGATGCGCTGGCTTTTGCATTGAATCAAGAAGCTTCCAGCGCTAGCTGCTCAATAGACGTGGAAACACTGCGAGCCCCGGTGAGTATCTCGTTTACGATGATCTCAATTTCCCCGACGCTAGTCTGGCTGGATTTTCCTTGCTCTACTACCTGCTGCATCGCTTGAGTAGTGCGCTCCACCAAGGCGCTGTTCTCTTTCAGCACCTTAGTAATTTCATCCACCGCTTCACTAGAGCCTTTGGCCAAACGGCGCACTTCGTTAGCCACTACCGCAAATCCGCGACCCTGTTCACCCGCACGTGCTGCTTCTATCGCGGCATTAAGCGAGAGTAGGTTGGTCTGGTTAGCGATAAGTGCAATCGACTCGGTAATGCTATTAATACTCTGTGCCTGATTGTTAAGCGCGGAGATTAGCTGCTGCGCTTCTGCCAATGTTAATGCCGCTTGTTCAGAATCACGAACAACGCGCTGCAGGTGGATAAGGCCGTTTTGGGCGATTTGTTCTGTCTGCGAGGAGGTGCTCTGGGCGGCAGTGACAGCGCGTGTCGCGGATTCAGCGGCCTCAACGGAGCGGGTGATATCGGTGGCAAACTTAACTACTTTAACTACCTTTCCATGGCCATCTTGAATCGGGTTGTAAGTCGCCTCTAGCCAGACGCTGGCACCACGAGAATCCAAGCGCTCAAACTTGCCTTGCATGTACTCGCCCTGAGCCAGACGCTCCCAGAAACGTGGATTGGTTTGTGAGAAATCGGCGGGACAAAACATTCGATGGTGCGCACCTACTAATTCTTCATTTCGATAGCCCATCGCCTGCTCAAAGTTCGTGTTGGCGTTAAGAATCTCACCGTTGGGCGTAAATTCAATCACCGCCATGGAGCTATTTAACGCTTCTAAGACAGCATTTTTGCGCTCTGCTTCTTGGTGCGCGGCGGTAACGTCATTGGCAATTTTGAGTATCTCGACAACCTTCCCTCGCCGGTTACTGATCGGTAGGTAGGTGGCCTCTAGCCAAATCTCATCGCCCAGAGCATTTGAACGCCGAAAGCGCCCTTGCTGGCTATGCCCAGCGGCCAGTGTTTCCCAAAAAGTACGGTACTCAAGACTACTGCTCTCTTCAGGAAAGCAGAAAACCCGGTGGTGCTGCCCCTTCACTTGCTCAAGGGTGTAACCGACGGCGGTTAGGAATTGCTCACTTGCCTCCTTGATAAACCCTTCTGGGGTAAAAGAGATGCAAGCGGTATGTTGATAAATTGCACTATGTAAACCATTAGAAGCTAGAAAAGTGAGCATTGCTAATCCTGTCAACGGTTCTATTAAAGTCTTGCGTATAAGGTTGGAGCAGTCTTGGTGTAGAAGTAATTACGAGCATCTATAGGTATCAAAATGCTTCAATTATTGTGTTTTGAGTATTTTAGACATCCAGTTACGTCCAATGAATGCGACGTTCAGCCATTTTTTAACGAGAAAAGTGGATGGCGTCATGCCAACGAAGCAAATGACAAGGCGCATATCACGTGAGGATGTTTTCTCAATCGTATAGGTTTTGTATAGCTTAATTCAGATTAAATGCAAAATCACTTTTTGTACATAGGTAGTACAGTGTTTAGTTCTTGGTGCAAAATAATCCGGTTTGTGGAGAGCCAGCGGGGAGCGGTGAGGTGGTTCGCAGTGCCTAGCTGAAAGGGCTAATAGTCTAGTGTTTGGCGAAAATTAAGCAGGGCGGCGGGATGAAGCTTGCCAGCTTGATGCAACAGGTCGAATTGGAGCGCGCAGATGCGGCAGGCTTGGCACATCGACAGATGAATACACAGGGTGAATACGCGTGCGATGCTCTCTGGTAAGGCGATCAGGCCTCTAAGCGAGGTTGCAGCTGGGTAAAGTGGGTGGCGGCTAATGTAGCGGAAAGAGGCACGAGGGTCCCTTTATTAATGCCTCCAGGGCGCACACTGACATCGTGCTGATGAAGACCGTCATTATTTATTCATTAGGCGTTAGTGCGTTAAAGTATGTGTTGATACCACGTTAGACAACAACGTGTTGTTTTCATTGATGCCTTTCTAATTGCCAACCGAGTTTATGCTGTCCATGGAAAATACGTTGTTACTAGGGTTTTTGGGCAGCCTAACCGCCGGGTTGCTCACTGCTGTCGGCGCGCTACCGGTGCTGCTAGGTAAAACGCCCAGTCGTAGCTTTCGCGATCTGGCGTTGGGTTTTGCAGCGGGAGTAATGCTGGCGGCGTCGTTCTTCTCGCTGATTATTCCAGCGCTTGATGCCGCGGAAATCTATTATGCCGGTGGCCCCGTGCCCGCCGCGATTGTGTGTATCGCGATTCTGCTCGGGATGGGCGCAATTGCGCTGCTTAACGAGCATCTTCCCCATGAGCATTTTGCCCAGGGCCGTGAAGGGCCGGAAGCGGCATCGCTGCGTCGGGTGTGGCTGTTTGTATTCGCTATTGCCATACACAACCTGCCGGAAGGCATGGCGGTGGGCGTCGGCTTTGGGGCTTATGGGTTGGAAGGCGGCATGCCGCTGGCCATCGGTATTGGGCTGCAGAATATGCCAGAAGGGCTCGCCGTTGCGGTTGCCTTAATGGGTGAGGGCTACTCAAAGTGGCGCTCCTGGTCGATTGCCGCGCTAACCGGCCTAATTGAGCCCATCGGTGGGCTGTTTGGTGCCAGTATTGTCAGCGTTTCACAAATACTGCTGCCCTGGGGGCTGGCATTCGCCGCCGGTGCCATGTTGTATGTGATCAGCCACGAAATCATTCCCGAAACTCACCGCCGCGGGCACCAGAAAAAAGCCACTTTTGGTTTGGCGATGGGTCTAGTGATTATGCTGTTTTTAGATGTATGGCTGGGTTAATCGCGCGTTAACCGATGACATCGGCGCCACCGTGAGGCCCCGTTTGATGACACAGACGGTGGTCGCTAAGCACATCAATAATATGGCACTGGCCAACACTGCCTCCCGCGCACTGATTGATCATGCGCTGAAGCTCATCGCGCACTGAGGTGAGTCGCGCGAGTCGTGCTTCGACCTCGGCTAGGTGACGTTTTGCCAGCGTATCAACCTCCTCGCAGGGCATGGCGGGATAATCCGCCATTTGTAAAAGCTCCCTTACCGCCTCCACCGAAAAGCCAAAATCCCGCGCATGGCGAATAAACGTCAAACGGCGGATGGTGGCTGTGGTGTAGCGTCGCTGGTTACCTTCATTGCGCGGGGCTGAAGGCAGTAGCCCAATCTGTTCGTAGTAGCGCACCGTTTCTGGCTTGCAGCCGGACTCCCGCGCCAGCTCGCCAATGCCGATATAGTGCTCAGTGGTGGCTGGCTCAGGGTTTTGATCGTTCATTACTTGAACCTCTAGTGACTATAGGTATTACGCTGCTCTTAAGATAGACGAACTTGGAGCGAAGAGCGATGAGTGACACCACCCCTGCTAAAACGACACAACACCAGGCTCCACAAGCGACGAACACACCGACCACCCTGCGCGTGCAGGGCATGGACTGCGGCGGTTGCGAACGCAAAGTCGAAGCGGCGCTAACGCGTTTAAATCATGTCGAAGAAGTCTCCGCGAGTTCTGTCACCGGCTCGTTGCGATTAACCGCTCCACCGGGAAAAATGCTGCCACATTCCGAAATTGAGTCGACGATTACAGCACTGGGCTACCAAGTGATTGATGAATCGGTGGCCACGGCTGAATCGAAAAAACCGACCCCTTGGTGGCAGTCGCCTAAAGGGCGTTTGGTGATTGTCAGTGGTGTATTGCTGACGCTTGCTTGGGGGCTTAAGTTCGCCTGGCCCGCTCTGGGCAGTTGGCCGTTTATTGCCGCGACGGTCGTTGGGCTTGTGCCGGTTATTCAGCGTGCATGGCAGGCGCTTAAGATGGGCAACCCCTTCACCATCGAAATGCTGATGAGCATTGCAGCCCTAGGGGCGCTGGCGATAAACGCCGCCGCCGAAGCGGCGGTGGTGGTGTTTCTATTTGCGGTGGGGGAGATGCTGGAAGGCGTCGCCGCCGCTCAAGCGCGCCGCAGTATTTCAGCGCTTTCCAAGCTGACGCCCTCCACCGCGCGGTTACTGGAACAGGGCGAAGTGCGCGAGATAGCCGCCGCCTCGCTTCAGCCGGGGCAGAAGGTGCAGTTACGCCCCGGTGACCGGCTACCCTGCGATGGGCAAATTATTGCCGGTCACTCCTCAATCGATGAATCGCCGGTCAACGGCGAGTCGGTGCCGCGGGAGCGTGGGGAGGGCGAAACGGTGTTTGCTGGCACCGTCAACTTAGATGGTGTGCTTGAGGTCGAGGTAACCCGCAGCGCTGAAAACAACACCATCGCCCGTGTGATTAAGCTCGTGGAGGAGGCTCAGGCGGCCAAAGCACCGGTGGCGCGTTTTATTGACCGCTTTGCCTTTTATTATATGCCGGCGGTCGTCGGGGTGGCGCTGCTGGTCGCGATCGTGCCGCCGCTGGTGTCGACGATGCTGTGGTCTGAATCCATCTATCGCGCCCTAGCGCTTCTGCTTATTGCCTGCCCCTGTGCACTGGTGATCTCGACTCCCGCGGCTATTGCGGCCGGGTTATCGGTTGGCGCTCGCAACGGCCTGTTGATGAAAGGTGGGGCGGTATTAGAGCAGTTAGGCAAGCTCAAACGGGTCGCACTGGATAAAACCGGTACCCTAACCGCTGGCAAACCCACGGTGACGGACGTGGAGAGCTTCGAAGCTGGTAGCCGTCTTGATAAAAACCTTATCGATGAAATAGTGCGTCTTGCTGCCGCTCTGGAGCAGAGCTCCAGCCACCCTCTCGCTGTAGCAATTAGTGAATATTTTCGTACTGGCAGTGCTCAGCCCCAAGGTGTGAGGCTCCCCGCCGTACAAGACGCACGTGCGCTAGCGGGGCAGGGCGTTGCCGGGCAGGTGGAAGGGCGAGAGTTAATACTGGTTAGCCCGCGCTATCTGCAATCCTTTACCCAGCACACCAGTGAGATAGAAGCCCGCATTGCAGCGCTGGAAGCGCAGGGTAAAAGCGTAGCCGTATTAATTGAAATAGAGATAGATAACGAGCGCCCTTTAGGACTGATCGCCTTGCGGGATGAGCCCCGTGAAGATGCTCGCAAGGGCCTTCAAGCACTAGAACGCCTAGGCGTTCAGGCCGTGATGCTCAGCGGAGACAATGCCCGCACCGTGGCTGCCATTGGTGAGCAGCTAGGCATTGAAGCAGAGGGCGAGCTAATGCCGGAAGACAAAGCCCAGCGTGTGCGCAAGTGGCAGGCACAAGGGCTTGGGCCGGTGGGCAAGGTTGGGGATGGTATTAACGATGCGCCGGCGCTTGCAGCGGCAGAAGTGGGTATCGCTATGGGCAGTGGCACCGATGTAGCGCTTGAAACCGCTGATGCCGCGCTGCTTAAAAACCGAGTGGGCGGGATAGCCGAGATGATCGCGCTCTCCAGGGCCACCATGCGCAATGTAAAAACCAACGTGGCCCTGGCGCTTGGCTTCAAAGCGCTGTTTTTGGTCTCAACGGCGCTAGGGATCACGGGGATGTGGGTCGCGGTAATGGCGGACACTGGGGCGACCGTGTTGGTCACCCTCAATGCACTACACTTATTACGCTACCGCTTTAATGACATTGACTAGAAAACGATCGACTAGAAAGCGATCGGCTAGAAAGAGTCGACTAGTGGCTCTGAACGTATTCGACCAGCGCCTGGGCGAAGGAGTCGGTGCTGCCAGTGCCGCCCATATCGGGGGTGACCATATCGCGGCGGGTTTCCAGTACGGTACGAATGCCCTGGCGGATTGCGTCACCCTTTTCATTCATGCCCAGGTGATCCAGCATTTGTGCCGCGGCCAGCAGTAAAGCGCAGGGGTTGGCGATGTTTTTGCCTTCGATATCCGGTGCAGAGCCGTGCACGGCCTCAAAAATCGCCGCTTTTTCGCCGATGTTGGCACCAGGTGCCAGGCCCAAGCCACCGACTAAGCCAGCGCAAAGGTCAGAGAGAATATCGCCGAACAGGTTGGTGGTGACCATCACATCAAACTGATGCGGGTTCATTACCAGCTGCATGCAGGCGTTATCAACGATCATCTCCTGGAATTCAATCTCGGGGTACTCTTTGGCTATTTCGCGAGCCACGTCCAAGAACAGCCCAGAGCTGGTTTTGATGATGTTGGCTTTATGTACTGCGGTGACTTTTTTGCGACCGTTGTTTTTGGCCAGCTCAAAGGCGTAGCGCACGATACGCTCGGAGCCTTTGCGAGTGACTTTGATCACCGAAATGCCCGTCTCACCGTCGTCGATCATCTCCTGGCCGTCGGAAAGATACGCGCCTTCGGTGTTTTCGCGCACGGTGATCATATCGATGCCATCGTAGCGTGAACGGGTGCCGGGGAAACTAATCGCCGGGCGCACGTTGGCGTAGAGATCAAAGTGGCGGCGTAGCTGTACGTTAATCGAAGAGAAGCCTTTGCCAATCGGCGTGGTGAGCGGGCCTTTCAGCGCGATGCCATATTTTTCAATGGCATCCAGTGATTCTTGTGGAATCAGCGTGCCATGCTTTTCAAGGGCGCCTAGGCCAGCGTCAATATGCTGGTAGGTTAAGCCGCAATCTAACGCGTCGAGTACACGCAGCGTGGCCTCCATAATTTCTGGGCCGATACCGTCGCCCTTGATGACTGCAATAGATTGGCTCATGTGCTGCTCCTCTTTGATCGGCAGGCGGGTTGCGCTTGCCGCTTCAACGTAAATAGTTGGGACCTGATAAGGCGTCGTTTTCGAGCGTAATGGTACGCCAAATTGAACCTAGAGGGCACCCTGCAAAGGGAGTAGCACGGGGTGCAACCAGCTGGAATTGCTGATAGACTCCTGCGGCTTATAACGACACGATGTCGATTCGCGTTTTACTGACAGCAAGGCATAACGGTAATGACCTTTTCACACTTATTTCAGTTTCAGGGCTGATGACTCCGCCCTAGGTTTTTCCCCTCCTCAAGCGATACGTCGGACACGTTCATTGCGTTGTCACGGCGTTACGGCTCGCTATCGCCACTCTTCCGCCGATTGGCGAACCAAACATTTGATTGCTCCAGCACTGACTTATTTGTCTTTTATTGCGCGCCATAAATGCGTCGCTGCGTTGCGTCCAAGGTTTGGTTATGTCGTTTTTACTCTATCAATCTCCAACCAGGACTCTCTGAATGTCTCTTTTCAGTAAGCATGAGTGGTTTTCCAATATAAAGGGCGACACGCTCTCGGGCATTGTAGTAGCGCTCGCATTGATTCCCGAGGCGATTGCCTTCTCGATTATTGCCGGTGTCGACCCTAAAGTCGGCCTCTACGCGTCTTTCTGTATTGCGGTAGTCATCGCCTTCACTGGTGGTCGTCCTGGCATGATTTCTGCCGCTACCGGCGCCATGGCACTGCTGATGGTAACGCTGGTTCGTGATCACGGTCTTGAATACTTGCTGGCAGCCACGCTGCTGACGGGTGTACTGCAGATCATTGCGGGCTACTTAAAGCTAGCTGAACTCATGCGCTTTGTATCGCGCTCAGTGGTGACTGGGTTCGTTAACGCGCTGGCGATTCTGATTTTTATGGCGCAACTACCGGAATTGACCGACGTGACCTGGCATGTTTATGCCATGACATTGGCGGGCTTGGGCATTATCTATCTATTCCCCTATTTACCGGTCATCGGTAAATCGATTCCTTCACCGTTGGTCTGCATTGTGGTGCTTACCGCGGTTTATATGATCAGTGGGATGGATATCCGCAGTGTCGGCGATATGGGTGAACTGCCTGATACGCTGCCTGTTTTTCTGTGGCCCAGTGTGCCGCTGAACCTGGAAACGCTATGGATCATTTTACCTTACGCGTTGATGCTGACTGTGGTTGGCCTGCTTGAGTCGATGATGACTGCCACCATTGTCGATGATCTCACCGACACGCCGAGTAATAAGAACCGCGAGTGTAAAGGGCAAGGTATTGCCAATATTGGCTCAGGCCTTATGGGCGGTATGGCGGGCTGTGCCATGATTGGTCAATCGGTGATCAATATTAAATCCGGTGGACGTACGCGCCTTTCGACACTCATAGCAGGTGTTGTGTTGCTGCTAATGGTGGTCTTTTTAGCCGATTGGGTATCACAAATTCCCATGGCGGCGCTGGTAGCGGTGATGATCATGGTGTCGATTGGTACCTTTAGCTGGGAATCGATCCGGGATCTTAAAAAGCATCCGATAAGCACCAATATTGTCATGCTGGCAACGGTGGCGGTTACCGTTAGTACGCACAACTTAGCTATTGGTGTATTTGTCGGTGTACTGCTTGCTGCGCTGTTCTTTGCTAACAAAGTGGGCAACATTCTCTACATCGGTTCAAGAGAGATAGAGGCTGGCAAGGAGCGTGAATACCAAGTGGTAGGTCAAGTATTCTTCGCCTCTTCCGAGCGCTTTACGGCCGCTTTCGATCTCAAGGAAAGTATTGAGAAGGTGAGGATTGATCTTTCCCGGGCACACTTCTGGGATGTGACTGCTGTCCAGGCCCTGGATCGGATCGTGATTAAATTCCGCCGTGAAGGCACTGAGGTAGAGCTTGTTGGCTTGAGTGAAGCCAGCGCAACGGTAGTGGATCGCTATGCAGTACACAACGATCCCGAAGCGGTTGAAAAGCTGATGGGCGACCACTAAACCAGGGCATGGAGAGCGATATGACAGATCAAGTATTAGCCGCGATTGATGGCTCCCAGTTTTCTGAAGGCGTATGTGATTACGCCGCCTGGGCCAGCTTGGCCATGGATGCACCGTTGACCTTAGTGCATGTGGTCGACAACCACTCGGAAGTACCCGAAGAGCAGAATCTTTCCGGCAACCTGCATTTTGGTGCCCGCGAACGACTGATGAAAGAGCTTTCCGAGCTTGATGAGCAGCGCGCCAAGGTGAATCGCGAGCAGGGCAAGCTGATGCTGGAAGCCGCCAAAGAGCGTGCAATTGAGGATGGGGTCAGCGACCCCGTTACTCGTCAGCGCAATGGCACCCTGGTAGAGAGCCTGTTAGAGCTTGAAAAAGAGATGCGTTTGCTGGTGGTGGGAAAGCGCGGTGAAACCGCCCACCAGGCCAGTGGTCATCTTGGCTCTAACCTTGAACGGGTGGTGCGTGAACTGCACCGTCCGATCCTGATGGTGCCGAAAACCTTCAAGCGACCTGAAAAAATCCTGATGGCCTTTGACGGTAGCAAAACCGCCCGTAAAGGCGTTGAAATGCTGGCTCGTTCACCGCTATTCGCAGGCACCGAGTGCCACGTACTGATCGTCGGTGCGGAAACGGCCGAACGCCGCTCCGAGCTTGATTGGGCGTTAAGCACGTTGCGCGAAGCGGGCCATCAAGCTGAAGGCGCTATTCGTGCTGGCGATGTAGACGAAGCCCTACAAGCCTACGAAAAAGAGCACAGCATTGACCTGCTGGTGATGGGCGCCTACGGGCACTCGCGTATTCGCCACCTGCTGGTCGGTAGCACCACAACGGCCATGCTACGTGGTAGCCGCATACCAGTGCTGATTTTGCGCTAAAACTCAACAGCAGCACATAACCGTTTAGCTCGCTTTGCGTAGTACCTTCGCAGCCGGCCCTCACTTCTTGAGTGTGCCGGCTTTTTAGTACCTGTAGTGCATAAAATTGATCTCCATCAAATGATGCTAATGTTGCAATGCGCTTCTATGCTAATAGTCAGGTTGTGACCTATTCACTCACTGGAATAGCGCGAGGAGCCTGCTGTGAACATGCCCTTGATGGAAAAACCGCCTGTTGGCTTCGATGAAGCTTCGACTTCCCACCGTTTTGTTGCCGAGCTACTGACCCAAGCCGATATTCAGCTCGATGGCAGTCGCCCATGGGATATGCAGTTGAATGCTCCCGGCGTTATCGATAGCGCTCTTTCGCGAGGCAATCTTGGGCTTGGCGAAAGCTATATGAAGGGTGACTGGGACGCTGACCGGCTTGACGAGTTGTTTTACCGCTTAATGCGTGCCCGGCTCGGGCAGCGTATCAAACCCACTCAATTGGTTTATCACTCGCTGCGTTCGCGCCTGTTGAATCGTCAAACAGCGAAGCGAGCCTGGGAGGTGGGCGAAAAGCATTACGATCTGGGTAATGACTTCTACGCGGCCATGCTCGATCAGCGCATGACCTACACCTGCGGTTATTGGAAGGATGCCCAAACCCTGGACGAAGCCCAGGAAGCCAAGCTCGATCTCGTCTGCCGTAAATTGCAATTAAAGCCAGGTATGCAGGTACTCGATATTGGCTGCGGCTGGGGTAGCTTTATGGCCTACGCGGCGGAGCACTATGGTGTTGAGTGTGTAGGCCTGACTATCTCCAAAGAGCAAGCGGACTTTGGGCAGCGGTTGCTCAAAAAGGGCTTGCCGGTAGAGTTTCGACTGCAGGATTACCGAAATGAAAGCGAGCAGTTTGATCGTATTGTCAGCATCGGCATGTTCGAGCATGTAGGGCATAAAAATTATCGCGAGTATATGGGCGTCGTTAACCGCTGCTTAAAAGATGATGGGCTGTTTTTGCTGCATACCATCGGCAAAAACTTAAGCAACACAGTGACTGACCCTTGGATTGATAAGTATATTTTCCCCAATGGCGAGCTGCCCACCTTGGGGCAAATCGCGGAAGCCGCTGAAGCACTGTTTGTGGTGGAGGATGTGCATAATTTTGGGGCTGATTACGACCGCACCCTAATGGCGTGGCACGATAACTTTGAGAGGCACTGGCCGACATTTGTAAGCCAGTATGGCGAGCGTTTCTATCGTATGTGGCGCTACTACTTGCTTATCTGTGCCGGTGCTTTCCGGGCCAGGGAAATTCATCTTTGGCAACTGGTGATGAGTAAGCAGGGTGTGCTGGGAGGATACCCCCGTGTTAGCTAATTGCTATCAAGCTAAGCTTTGTACGAAAAGTCGGCGAGCGAAGGTCAGGCAAGGCAAAAAACGGCGAAAAAGCGGAGTTTACGGAGTGTAAATGAGCATTTTGAGCCTTTTTTTAACGCAGCATGCATGCCCGAGCGCAGGCAGTTTTCGTACAAAGCTTAGGGATCCGGCAGTAACTTACTGGGTACCCAGCGTAACAGTGCCACCATTCCAAATAGCTCTACCAGGGATTGAAACACCACCACCACGACCGCTGCTTGCCAGGCGCTAGGTAGCGTTAGGGCGATGGGCAACATCACAAAGGAGTTACGCGTCCCAAAGCTAAACGCTAGCGTTCTAGCGCTGGCGGTGGGCAGTTTAAACAACTTGCCAAGCCCCTTACCCAACAGTGCCGCAAAGAGTAAAAAGCCGATAAAGATAAATACCACTTGAATCAACACGCGGCTAAGTCCGAACACAGTGTTGACCTGGGAGGCGGCAATCATAAACACCACCAAGGCCAGTAAGGGCACTGGAAGTAAACCCAGGTAATGCATGGTGTGTTTAACTGCCTTGTGGCGCTGGGCCATGTACTCGGTTAACCAAGCGAGTGCTAAAGGCGTGAGAATAAGTCCTGCAAAAGCACTAAGCAGCTCTTTAGAGAGCGTAAGTCCAAACCACTCACTGCCCAAGAATAGCCACAAATAAATGGGTAACGCGATCATCTGTACCAGCAGCAGTAGCGGGGTGGCGGCTACCGCCCGAGCGGTATCCCCCTTACCTAAATGCGTAAATGTAATAAACCAATCGGTGCAGGGCACCAGCAGTACCAGTAAAACGCCTGCCATTACGGCGGGAGAAAGCGGCAGCCAAATAACGGTAAGGGCTAAAAAGGCCGGAATGGCAATAAAGTTACCGACCATCAGCGCGGCCATAAAGCGTGTATCAGCAAAGCTACGGGCAACGTGCAGCAAAGGAATTTGCGTAAAGGTCGCATAAAGCAGCACCGCTAACAGCGGCCATAAAAAATGCGCTAGCGGCTCAGCGAGTTGCGGTGCTCCGATGCCTAACGCTAGGCCTAAGCCAATGAAAATCAGGTAGAGCCAAGACTGATGCTTTTCCATCTGATCGCGCATGTGGCTTCCTTGGGTGACTTTTGCTAACGAGAAAGCGCCATGCGCTCACCCACCACAGCGGCGCCCAGCCAAAGCGGTAGGCTGACCACAATATAAACCAGCGCCATCCCTGGTCGGCCCAATTGCACTAGATGCAAGGTCTCTAAGCTAAACAGCGAAAAAGTGGTAAAACCGCCGCAAAACCCGGCGACTAATAACGGTTGGAAATGAGCTAGCAGGCCGTTGGGGTATCGCGAGAGGGTGGCGGCCAACCAGCCGATTAGACAGGAACCCAGTACGTTAACGATGAGTGTACCCCAGGGGAAATAACCCCCTAACGCCGATTGAGATAATAGCGAAATGCCATAGCGCAGTGCGCTGCCCACGCCGCTACCGATACCCACCGCAAGGTAAGCCTTCCAGGCGCTCATAAGGTTGCTCCTGACAGCGAAGCGCCTGACAACACCCAGCCAAGCGTGACCATGGCTAAGCCAAGTAGCAGCGTGGTACCCACGTTAACGCTAGCTTGGAATTGCTGGCCGCCCTGCCATAGCTCAATGGTCTGCAAGCTAAAAGAGGAAACGGTGGTGTAGCCACCCAGTAAACCGGCGACGGTGAACAGCCATAAAGGCGAGGGGGCGCTGGTGATACCTAGGCTGCCGAGCAGCCAGCCCGCTAGAAATGCGCCGCTGGCGTTAACCGCCAGGGTTCCCCAGGGAAAGGCCTTACCGAGGTAGCGTGCGAGTAGGTTTGAGACCGCGAACCGGCCCATACCACCCAACGCGCCGCCTAGTGCGACTAACAGTACGCTTGTTAAGCCATTTCCCATGCTTTCCCCCTTAGGCGGCCACTTCAATAGGCCGCTAAGTTTAGCATGTGCGTTTTATAGCGTCCGAAGAAGGCAAAAATGTTTTAGGGGGCAGTAAAACGGCCCGCAAAGGCGTGGAGATGCTGGCCAAAAGCCCACTGTTTGAGGGCGCCACCTGCCATGTCGTGATTGTGGGCGCGGAAACCGCTGAAAATCGCTCGCAGCTAACTTGGGCACTGGAAACCTTACGCGAGGCTGGCCACACCGCCGAAGGGGCTATTCGCGCGGGCGAAGTGGAAGAGACGCTGCGTAGCTATAAGCAAGAGCATAATATCGATATGTTGGTGATGGGTGCCTACAGCCACTCGCGCATTCGCCACCTTTTGATCGGCAGCACTACCACCACGATGTTGCGTAAAGCCCAGCTGCCGGTGCTAATTTTATTTTGCGCTGATTGCGGCACTTTTATGGCTCAGCCGTGATGTTGGAGGCTTCCCACAGTACTCGCTGGGCCAGTAGCCATCCGGCGATGATAAACCCCAGCATGCCCAATAGCAGCGCATGAAACGGAGCGCCTGCGCTGATGGCCAACCCCAGTACCGCAGGCGCGATGCCGGTGGAGAACACCATGGCTGCGCTAAGCGCGGAACGTACCCGGCCTAGATGTGCAGCACCCTACAGCTTAATCAGCAGGCCTGAGGCAATTAGCTCTTGCGCGCCCATGACCAGTCCGCCGCCGACCATTAGTACCCAAATAGTGATATTCCCGCCGATGGTTAGCGCCATTAGCATAGCGATGGCGCGTGTTACCCAAGTGGGTCAACATGCCTTGGCAGCACGTTAACGAGAGTTGTATTTCTAACTGAAATTTAAGCCTCGGCGGCAGCTTCTTTCTGCTGGTGCAGCTCAGTTGCCTGGGCTGCGTTAATGCCTGACAGCAGCGCCTTAAGCGATGCACTCACGGTGTCGCTATCCTCGGCCACTGCGCAGAGCCGCTGGCCATCGATATTGAGCTGAACGAAGGCAATGGCATTGGCTTCACTGCTGGCCCCGAGGGAGTGCTCGCTGTAATCGATAATCCCTACACTGCTGCCGGAGTGGCGTTGCCACGCATCGGTAAATGCAGACATCGCACCGTTGCCTTTGCCAGAAAGGCGCAGCGTTTTGTCACCCTGTTGCAGCGTCAGCTCAATACCTTCCTGCTGGCCTTTGGAGAGCTGGTAATCCACCAGAGACAATGGCGCTTCCTGGGTGAAATTATCGAACATCACCTGGCGAATCATTTTACTGGAGAGTTCGCTGGCGCGCTGTTCGCTCTCCCGCTGCACGTAAGGCGCCAAGGCCAGCATCATCCAGCGCGGCAGGTTGATGCCGTAATCGCGCTCAAGCAGGAAAGCCATGCCGCCCTTGCCGGACTGACTATTGACGCGAATCACCGCCTGGTAGTCGCGGCCAATATCATGCGGATCAATCGGCAAATAGGCGACTTGCCAGGGCTCATCAGGCTTCTGGTGCTTGAGGGATTTGCGGATCGCATCCTGGTGGCTACCCGAGAAGGCGGTGTAGACCATCTCGCCCACCCAGGGGTGGCGCGGGTGCATGGCGATACCGGTGCACTCGTTGGCCACCTGAATAATTTCATCAGGATTGGAGAGATCCAATTCAGGATCGATGCCCTGGCTGTAGAGGTTCATCGCCAGGGTGACGATATCCATATTGCCGGTGCGCTCGCCATTGCCCAGCAGGGTGCCTTCCACTCGCTCGGCGCCCGCCAGCAGGGCGAGCTCGGCGGAGGCGACCGCGCCACCGCGGTCATTGTGGGTGTGCACCGAGATAATCACGCTGTCGCGGCGGCTGATGTGCTGGCAGAAGTATTCGATCTGGTCGGCGTGATGATGGGGGCCCGCCACTTCCACCGTGGTAGGCAGGTTGAGAATGCATTTGTTGTCCGGCGTTGGCTGCCAGACGTCCATCACCGCCTCGCAGATCTCAAGCGAGAAATCGATCTCGGTGCTGGAAAAACTTTCCGGGGTGTACTCGAAACACCACTCAATCTCGGGATATTGATCGGCGTAGGTTTTGACCCAGGTGGCGCCCTGAACCGCGATATCCACAATACCGGCGCGATCCATCTCAAATACCCTCTCGCGCTGAACGGTGGAGGTGGAGTTATACAGGTGAACAATGGCACGCTTGGCACCCACCAGCGAGGCAAAGGTCTTTTCAATCAGGTGTTCACGGCACTGCACCAGTACCGCAATGGTGACGTCATCGGGGATTTGATTCTCTTCTATCAGCCAGCGCACGAAGTCGTAATCGGGCTGGCTGGCCGAAGGAAAGCCTACCATGACTTCTTTAATACCCACTTTAACGATCTGCTGCCAGAAGCGCTGCTTATGCTCAACGGTCATCGGCTCAAGCAGCGCCTGGTTGCCGTCGCGTAGGTCTTCGCTCACCCAGATCGGGGCGTGTGCTAGATCACGATCCGGCCATTGGCGATTGAAGGCAGGCACGCGGGGCGCCGGGCGATATTTGCGATGATCGAAAGCAGGCATGGCGGTGTTCCTAAAGTAGTGGTCGTCACAGTGTTATAGATAGCGGCTGCTTGTGGCGGCCGTGCTGCTGATTCGCTGCTTTTGGCAGTTCAAATAGTGTAAGGGGTTTGCCGCGCTAGGTTCTTGCGAAGAAAGGTAGGATGGGGAGATAATTGGCAGAGTATGTCTTTTAATTAAATTGTTTTAGCAGGAGCTGCTTTCTATGGCCGCAACCCCGCTTGTGTTGGACCGTTTTGATCGCCATATCTTAGATATAGTGCAGTTAGAAGGGCGCATTAGTAATCAGGAACTGGCGGATCGTATCGGGCTTTCACCTTCGCCCTGTTTGCGCCGAGTGCGGGCCCTGGAAGAGCATGGCCTTATACTGCGCTATCGCGCGGAGGTAGATTCCCGCCAATTGGGCTATCAGTTAATGGCGCTGCTGCATATTTCCATGGATCAACACACGCCGGAGCGCTTCGATAATTTTGAGCGCCATATTCGTGAGATCCCCAATGTCATCGAGTGCCTGATCATTACCGGTCAGGCGGCGGATTTTCAGCTCAAAATCCTGGTACGCGACATGGACGACTACCAACACCTCCTGCTGCATGTGATTAACCGCATCGAAGGGGTGACAGGCGCGCACACCAGCTTTGTACTGCGACGGGTCTTTGAGCATCGCCCGGTGCCCACGGACCGGGCTTAATAAGCTACCCATGGTCAAGGGTAATGTCGGCGGTTTAGACTGCTGTTTTTCAACCTGCTAGGAGTTTTCCCTATGACCATTCAGCGCCACGATACGAAAGCCCGTATGAGCCGTGCGGTTATTCATCAGGGTGTGGCTTACCTGTGCGGCCAGGTGGCTGGCCCAGAGGCCCGCGAGGGGGACATTACTGCCCAAACGGAAAGCATGCTGGCGCGGGTAGATGCGTTGTTAAAAGAGATTGGTTCAAGCCGTGAGCAACTGCTTAGTGCGACGGTTTATCTAAAAGATGGCAGCGACGTGGCCGCCATGAACGAGGTATGGGATGCCTGGGTGCCGGAAGGCTACGCACCTGCGCGCACCTGCGTTTGCGCACCCCTGCCCGCTGATGAGCTCAAAGTGGAAATTACCGTCACTGCTGCAGTTAGCCGCTAACGATTTACTTCACAGGCTTTTCCACTGGAAAGCGGGTATCGCGCAGGCTGTCTTTGATCTTCTTGAGGTGAGGTAAGAAGTCTTCACCACGCCTCAAGGTCACCCCAGTGGCTAGCGCATCAATCAGCGTTAACTGAATTACCCGCGAGGTCATCGGCATGTAGTGGTCGGTGTCTTCAGGAGTAGCAACATCCAGGGTGGCAGTGCACTCGTTAGCCAGCGGTGAGTTGGGCGCGGTTATCCCGAGAACGACGGCCCCGGCATCCCTTGCCAAACGGGCGATATCCACCAGCTCCCGCGTGCGTCCGGTGTAGGAGATAATCACCACCACATCCCCCGTGTGGCAAGCCGCGGCGACCATGCGCTGCATCAATACATCGATGTAAGCCATCACCGGCAGGTTGAAGCGGAAGAACTTGTGCTGGGCATCCTGGGCCACCGCGCCGGAGGCGCCCAAGCCAAAAATGTGGATCTGTTTGGCCTGGGTGAGGTAGTCGACCATGCGCTCAACGGCGCCCATATCGATTTCGCGCTGGGCTTCATCGAGGGCGGCGATGGTGGCGCCAAAAATCTTATGGGTGTACTGAGTGGCGGTATCGCCAGGTTCCACCGCGCGGGTCACGTAGGGCGTGCCACCAGCTAAACTCTGGGCCAGTTTGATTTTAAAATCGGGATAGCCCTTGGCACCAAAGTTACGGCAAAAGCGGTTAACCGTGGGCTCGCTGACGCTTGCCGCCTGAGCGAGGCTGGCAATGCTTAGACTAGTGGCAACCGTCGGGTCTTCAAGAATTACATTGGCGACTTTACGCTCGGAGCGGTTGAGTTCTTCTAAGCGTTCGCGTAAGCGGTCAAGTAAGTCATGAGCCATTAACGGTCTCCGTGTGAGGGGTAGAAAAAAGCGGTTTCCATTCGCTGCACCAGGACACAAATGCCTCAGCAGGCAGCGGCCGGGCGTAGAAGTAACCTTGCGCAGCTTCACAGCCGATAGAGCTTAAATAAGCGGCCTGAGCCGAAGTCTCGATGCCTTCCGCTACCACATCGCAGCCCACGCTGTGGGCAAGCTGGGTAATGGTATGAGCCAGTTGACGGTCGATCGCGCTGGTTTCCAAGTCCATCACAAAGGCGCGATCTATTTTGAGCGTCGAGAAAGGCAGCGTTTTAATATACGCCAGCGACGATTGGCCGGTGCCAAAATCGTCGATGGCGACGGCGATATTCATGTCTGCCAATTGGGCAAGCTGCTGACGGGCATGGTTCATGTCACTCATCAGCCCCGACTCGGTCACTTCCAGGGCCAAGAAGCGCTGGGGAATTTGCCACTGCTCGAGACGAGCAAGCAGCTGTTGGGCAAAGTCTTTGCGGGTCAACTGGCGAGCGGCCACATTCACCGCGATATGAAAGTCATCATTGAGCAGCCCCTGTGCCCGCCAGATACTGATATAGCGCATGGCTTCATTCAGCACCCAATCACCTATGCTGAGAATATCACCACTGGCCTCTGCTAACGGAATAAATTCAACTGGAGAGATAAGCCCGAACTCCGGGTGCTGCCAACGCAGCAACGCTTCCGCGCCTAGAATCTTGTGGTCAGCCAGCGATAGCTTAGGCTGAAAGGCGAGCGCCATTTCGCCGCGCTCTGTGGCGCCGCGAATCGCCTGCTGAATATGCAGCCGGTGCCGCTGTGTAATCTCGAGCGCGGGTGTGTAGTACTGAACCTTTATCGATTCCAGAGGAGGTAGGGCTAACGCGGCCATATGCACCAGCCGTTCCGTCTCAAAATAGCCAGCTTCGGCGCTAATGCCGATACGTGCGCTGAGGGGAAGTAAAAGCTCTCCCAACGCCTGATCATTTTCGAAACAGACGAGCAGCTGCTCGGCTAGGTGCAGCAGCTTGTCTGGGTTTGCCGTGGAGGTAATGACGAGCAGCTCGCTTCCCCCCCAAAGCCCTAACAGACACTCCGCGTTGAGCTGTTGACGAAGCCGCTGGCTAATGAAACGCAGTAGCTGATCGGCAACCCGGTAGCCGTGCAGGCGCACCACATCATCGAGTTTATCAATAGCGATAAATAGTAGCCCCGTGCCCGAGGCCTGAAGGGCCGCGGCGTGGAGCGCTTGGCTTAATCCACGGCGGTTGGGCAACTGGGTAATGGGGTCGGTGCGAGACTGGCGGTCTAACTCCTGGGTGCGCTTGGCAACCATTAGCTCTAGGGTGTCGACCTGCTTTTCGCGCACCTGATAGCGGTGCTCAATGTTTAAGGTATTACGGATGCGCTGTAAGACTTCATCTTGCTTAAAGGGCTTGGTAATAAAGTCACGCACACCCATGGCTAGCGCGCGTTGGCGAGTAGCGTCATCAATTTGTGCCGTAAGCACGATAATCGGCGGCATCTGCTCGGCAAAGTGCGTACTTAGCTGTTCAATAACCGCGTAGCCGTCTAGATGTGGCATGCGAATATCTAGCAGCAGTAGGTCTGGCAGCTGCCGCTGGCAGTGGGGAAGCACCTCGCGGGGGTCGTTGATCCCGTGGATGTTCTCAAACCCATACTCGTCGAGAAGATCAAACATGAGCTCGATGTTAATCGTGCTGTCATCCACTATTAACAGGTGTTTTTCAGTGAGGCTCATGGTTCCTTCCCTGAAGCAGTCTGAATAAACTGAGCAATGGTGGCTTCTAGTTTATCAAGTTCGAGCGGTTTGGTGAGGTAGGCGTTAAAGCCCGCCTCCAAACCGCGCTTGATGTCGCCAGGCATGGCATTGGCCGAGAGGGCGACCACCGGCAAGGCTTGCAACAGTGGGTCGCGGCGCATCGCTTCCAATGCCTGGTAGCCGTTCATGCCCGGCAGGTGGATATCCATCATCACCAGGGCCGGTGAGCAGTGACGCATTATTTCCAGGCCAATTTCTGCACTAGGCGCGATTTGCAACTTTATCTCACCTATCTCATCGATGATGTCTTCCATTAGCCGCTGATTGGCGGGGTTATCTTCAATATAGAGCAGCGTAAAGGCGTTGCTGGGCTGGGTATGAATCGAGTTAGGCGTAGAGGCTTCATCCGCGGTGGCGCTGGCGTTAGCCGTGGGTAAGGTAAACCAGAAGGTGGCGCCTTGGCCTAGCTGGCTCTCTACCCCCATCTCTCCGTTCATACGCTCCACCAGCTCGCGGGTAATCGCCAGGCCAATGCCAGAGCCTTCTAGGCTGCCGCCTTCTGCATCAAGGCGATTAAAAGGCTCAAATAGCTCGTGCTGGCGTTCAGGGGCAATGCCAGGGCCGGTGTCCGTTACGCTGATACGCACATGGTCGACTAGGTATGCCACCGTAATGTCGATTGAGCCGTTGGTGCTGTTGTACTTAATCGCATTGGAGAGCAGGTTTAAAAGTATCTGTTTGGTGCGCGTGTAGTCGGCGTTTACCTGCCACCGGTCGTTCGGCAAGGTATAGCGAAAATGAATGCCTGCCGCCTCAGCGCTGGGTTCCAGGGTGGAACATGCGTCGTTAACCACATTGGCGAGAATAATCGGCTCGATGGAGAGCGTCATATGGCCTGCTTCGATCTTGGCTAAATCAAGCACTTCATTAATAAGACTGAGCAGGTGTTGACCGCTTCTCTCGATTTGGGAGACTTGGCGCTTTTGCTTTTCCCCCAGCGGGTCGCGGCGGCTATTAGCCAGAATTTGCGAGAAACCAATGATGGCATTGAGCGGGGTGCGTAGCTCATGACTCATCGACGAGAGAAATTCACTTTTTGCCCGGCTGGCGGTTTCCGCCTGGTCTCGAGCGGCGGCTAGGTCGCCCATGACCTGCTCACGCTCGGCCATTTGGCTATAAAGATTGATCAGCAGTGCGCAGGTATCGGTAAACGGCTGTAACCAATCCAGCAGCGCTTGATTCAGCGGCTGTTTGCTGTTGGCGATAGCGTACATGCCTAGAAGCCGTTCGCCGCTGAAGATTGGCACACCGAGGTAATTATGTAGCGGCGGATGCCCGGGAGGAAAACCGCCACGTTGGGGGTGGCTATCGACATCGTCAGTCATCATCACTTCGCCAAACGCAAATACCTGGCCCAGCAGCGTCTTGCTATTCGTCAATATCATATCGCCGCTACGCAGCTGCTCCATCAGGTGGCGCGACTCCTCACTCCAGGGCAGATCGGTTATTGCATGGATTTTAAGGGCATTGGTGGTGTTGGTAGGCAGTACTTCGCCAATCAGCGCGTAGTCGCTATCGGTAAGTTCGCGCAGCGCCTCCATTAGAAATACCCACAGCCGTTTTCCCGACATCAGGGCTTGATAATCCGTAATGCCTTGGTGGAGTATTTTGAGCAGCTTCTGCTCTTTGTGCATCCGATGAGCGGTGTGGGCTAGTTCCAGCTGTAACTTATGTTGACGAAGTAGCTCTTCAACCTGACCCGCTAAACTGCCGAGTAGCTTTAAATCCCGCTCGCTGAACTGACGTGGCTGGTGGTCAATGATGCACAGCGTGCCAACGGCCAAGCCTTCCAGCGGCCGGAGTGGAAACCCCGCGTAAAAGCGGATACGCGGCGAGTCCGTGACCAGTGGATTGTCTGCAAAGCGCTCGTCCTCATGGGTGTCTTCAATCACTAGCGGCGCATCATGGGCGATGGCATGGGCGCAGAATGAGATGGCTCGGTTGGTTGCGCACAGTTCAAACCCCTGGTGTGATTTAAACCACTGGCGCTCTTCATCGAGTAAAGACACTAAGGCGATAGGCACATCGAACAGATCGCGGGCCAGTTGCGTCAACCGTTCAAAAGCCGAGTCGATAGGGGTGTCGAGCACCTTTAAAGCATGCAAGGCCGCCAGACGCTGTGTTTCATTATGGGGAGTATCTGGGGCTTGCATGGCCATTCCAAAGCAGAAGGTTAATAAAACCTAGGATAAGATCGTTAGACCAATAGGTAATTAAATATCGGACATTAACCCACAAGCTTTAGCCAAGACCTATAAGTTTTATTAGCCAGCGTCGATAAGGTGGGTAAAGCAGGCGGCTAGTGGTTCGTTTGGCTTGATAAAAAACGCTGCGTAAGTGGCTAAAACGTTCAAAGCCGTGACGGCCATGGTAAGCACCCATGCCGCTCTCGCCAACGCCGCCAAAGGGCAGTGAAGGAACGGCGTGATGAAGCAGCGTGGCATTAAACACCAGCGCGCCAGAGCGTGTCGTTTGCAGCAACTGCTGCTGTAAGCCCTTATCATTTGTGAAGGCATACAGTGCTAACGGGTGAGGGCGGGCATTCACATAACGTATTGCCGCTGATATATCGCTTACGCCAATGACCGGTAGACAGCGGCCAAAAATCTCTTCGCGCATCATCTGCAGCCCCTGGTGAGGGTCGATAATCAGCGCAGGCGCATGAGGTCCGTGATCGACGACTCTGCAGCTATGGTCTTGGGCTTCTTGCAGCATGGCATCTAGCCGCTGCTGGTGGGCCGCGTTAATTGCATGGGTGGCAGCATGTTCATTGGGGCGCTGATGCTGAATAGCCTCGCTTAATGCTTTAACCAGTGCACTCATATGGCGGCTTTCTACCAGCACGTAGTCGGGGGCGATACAGGTTTGCCCGCCGTTCATGCCTTTACCAAAAATAATATCCGCTGCCGCGTTAGTAAAATCCGCATCCCCTGCCACGATAGCGGGCGACTTGCCACCTAGTTCGAGTGTCGTTGGGGTCAAGTTCGCCGCGGCTGCTTGGGCCACTTGCCGGCCTACCGCGCTGGAGCCGGTGAACACTAAGTGATCGAACGGCAAACCGCTAAAACGACGCGCCACGTCCACACCGCCTTCCACTACCTTGAACTCTTCGGGAGTGAAGTATTGCGGCACCAGTTGTTTCAGCAGAGCGCTGGTGGCAGGGGAGTGCTCGCTAGGCTTAAGCATCGCCACATTGCCCGCTGCAAACGCATCCACTATTGGCATTAGTGCCAAGCTCCAAGGGTAATTCCAAGGTGACATCACACCGATAACGCCCAGCGGCTGCGGCGCGATGCGTGCTCGGGCAGGCATTAATCGCCACGGCATGCTGACCGACCACGGGCGCATCCAGCGCCATAGATGCAGTCTGGCGTGGCGAATAGCGTGGAGCACCGCGCTGATTTCAGCTATGCGTATTTCCACGTCGCTGCGCTGACCAAAATCCGTTTGAATAGCGCGGATAATCTCAAGCTGGTGATGCTTGGTCATACGCGCTAGGCGGGCCAGCCGGTCGCGGCGCTCCGTTAGCGTCGGATAGGGCATTTGGTCGGCAGCCTGGCGCTGCGTTTGGAAGTCACCCGTCAGATCGCGCGTCATGGCCTCTCCTTATGTGCCGTTACCGGCATGGCATGGTGCAATGCAGTGCAAGTTAAACCTCGCATCTGCCTTCGTTGGCATAGCCAGTTGATGTAGCCAGTCGATAGTGACAATCGGTGTAGAAGGTTAGTGTAAACGGTTTATATAAACAGTTAGTGTAAAGTGGCCTTTTAGCCCCACACGTTCGGGAAGATGCTATGCCGTTACCCCCACTGTCGATCACTATTCTACCCACCATTGAGGCCGTTACGGCAAGCCAGTGGGATTCACTGGTCGATGATGATCAGCCCTTTTTACGTCATGGTTTTTTACACGCCCTGGAGGCCAGTGGCTCTGTGAGCGTCGCTACGGGCTGGGAGCCCTGCCACCTGAGTGTATGGCAAGGCGAGCAGCTGGTCGCGGCGCTGCCGATGTATCGCAAACATCACTCCTACGGCGAGTATGTGTTTGATTGGGGCTGGGCAGAAGCGCTAGAGCGCGCCGGTGGCCGCTACTACCCCAAAGCCCTCAGTGCGGTGCCGTTCACGCCGGTGCCTGGTGCGCGCACGCTAATCGCCAAGCATGCCGATGCCCGTGCCGTGCGAGCTCTGCTGGCCGAGGCATGGCGTGAACAGTGCGAAAACCTTGGGCTATCTAGCTGGCACTTGCTGTTCGCCGATGAATTGGATGTCACCGCCTGGCAGGCGCAGTGCCCAGAATTGATCACCCGTGAAGGGGTACAGTTTCAGTGGCGTGATCGTGGCTTCGGTGATTTTGATGGTTTTCTGGCCAGCCTGACCTCGAAGCGGCGCAAGATGATCAAACGCGAGCGACGCTTGGTCGCCGAGCAGGGCTTAGAGGTATCGCGTTTAGAGGGGGATGCGATTACATCAGCGGCTATGGCGCATTTCTATCGCTGCTATGCGATTACTTACCATGAGCGCGGCAGGCCACCTTATTTAAACCATGACTTTTTTGAGCGCCTGCGCCAAACCATGCCCGAAGCGCTGGTGCTGGTACAAGCCTACGTTGAAGAGCGCCCGGTGGCGGCAGCCCTCTATTTTCGTGGCACTAGCACGCTCTATGGGCGCTATTGGGGGAGCGAAGTCGTCGCCGATTGTCTGCATTTTGAGGCGTGTTACTACCAAGGCATTGAGTACTGCTTGCAGCGTGGCTTAACGCTGTTTGACCCGGGCACCCAGGGCGAGCACAAACTGGTGCGCGGGTTTGCACCCCAGCGGGTGCGCTCGCTGCACTATATTAGCCACCCAGGGCTTGCCGCCGGTGTTGCCCAGTTTTGTCATGAAGAGGGCGAACATGTCAGCGCCTACCGCGATGCGGCCCATCAGGCGCTGCCATTTAAGTAGTTATCTAAGCGGTCATTTAAGCTGTTATTTAAATGATGCGCGGCTCGCTGGTGATGCACCTTAATGGCATAATGCGCGCCAATCAGCGCGTCAATTGGCAACAACCGCTGTTTTAATACGTCATTTTTTATATTCAGCTTGGTCGATAGGCTGGAAAAGATAGGTTATCGGAGAGCAGTGATGCGCAAATGGTTAGTGATGACATTGCTCGCTGTCTTGGCGCTGCTCCAGTACGAGCTGTGGTTGGGCAACGGCGGCTGGCGCGATTTACAGCACGTGGAGCAGCGGGTCGCGGTGCAAGAGGCGGCCAATGTGCCCTTACGTGAGCGTAATGCGCGGCTGGCGGCCGAAGTGACGGATTTGAAAACCGGGTTAGACGCCATTGAGGAGCGTGCCCGCAGCGATATGGGTATGGTACGCACCGACGAACAGTTCTTCTGGGTGCCGGGGGTAGCGATCCAAAATGAGTTGATCGGCATCAATGCAGGGTTAGTCGCTCCCCAGGAGCCACCGCAGTGAGTCAAACCTGGTTAATTGTTCCCGCGGCGGGTCAGGGCCGTCGCATGGGCGCCGACAAACCCAAACAGTACTTGACCTTGGGCGACGAGCAGCCAGTGCTGGCGCATACTTTGGCGCGCCTTCATAGCGCCTTTCCTAGTGCTCGCTTGGTGCTCTGTTTAGATACCGACGACCGCTGGTTTTCACCACGCTGGGTGCCTTTCACTGATTGGCAGCGCGTGGCGGGCGGTAGCGAACGAATGGACAGCGTGTTAAATGCACTGCATGCCATGGCGGCCGACGATAATGACGTGGTAATGGTGCATGATGTGGCCCGCCCCTGCATTACCACGAGCGATCTCCAGGCGCTGTATCAGGCCGCCGCGACGCACCCTGCAGGCGCGCTCTTGGCGATGCCGGTAGCTGATACCATGAAACGTGCCGATGACCAGTGCCTGAGTACACAAACCGAACCCCGGGATGGCTTGTGGCACGCGCTAACGCCCCAAGGCTTTCGCTACGCGCTGCTACGGCGAGCACTGGAAACCGCCCGCCAGCAGCAAACGCTGGTGACCGATGAAGCTTCGGCGGTTGAAGCCTTGGGCGAGTGCCCACAGTTGGTAAGCGGGCGCCGCGACAACCTGAAAATTACCCACCCGGACGACTTAGCCCTGGCTGCCGCGATTATGGCGGCCCAAGCCGCTAGCACGCCCGGCGGGCTTTAATCATTAGGAGCTCATAATGCGGATCGGCCACGGATTCGATGTACACCGCTTCGGCCCCGGCGATCATTTAATGATCGGCGGCGTTAAGCTACCGTTTGAACACGGCTTTGTGGCTCACTCCGACGGCGATGTGCTGCTCCACGCTGTCAGTGATGCACTGTTGGGCGCCTGTGCGCTGGGCGATATTGGCCGCCATTTTCCCGATACTGATTCGGCGTGGGCAGGGGCCGACAGCCGCGAGCTGTTGCGTCATGTGGTCACGCTTATTCAAGGTCAGGGTTATGGGGTGGTCAATGTCGACGCCACGCTGATGGCCCAAGCGCCAAAAATGGCGCCGCATATCGAGGCAATGCGGGAAGTTATTGCCGCTGATCTTGGGGTCGCGCTTGGTCAGGTCAATGTTAAAGCCACCACCACCGAACGATTAGGTTTCACCGGGCGTGGTGAAGGCATCGCCGCGGAGGCAGTGGTGCTGCTTAACCGTGCCGAGGCGCTTAATGATTAATATGCCTGAATGGCAGCGCTGTTTAGATGCTCAATTTGGCTCTCCCAAGCCGGGCCAATACCGTGCCCAGCCGGAAGACTTCTGGGTCGATGAGCAGCTTGATTTTACCCCCGAGGCACACGGTGAGCATCTGTGGCTGCGAGTTGAAAAGCGCAATCAAACCACATTAGATGTCGTTAAAAACTTAAGTCGGCTTTGTAACGTAACGCCCCGCGATATTGGTTACTCTGGCATGAAAGACCGTGTTGCCGTCACGCGCCAGTGGCTGAGCGTGCATCTGCCCGGCCGCGACGCGCCCCCAGAGCTTGAGCAGTCCCTTCAAGCGCTGGGAATTACTGTCGTTGAACAGGCGCGGCATCCACGGAAGTTGAAGCGTGGCGTGCACCGCACTAACCGTTTTGTGTTGCGTCTGAGCGGTGAGGCCATTGAAAGCGAAGATTTTGTCGGCCGCTGGGAAGCCCTTTGTCAGCATGGTGTGCCTAACTATTTTGGCCCCCAGCGCTTTGGACCCGAAGGGCGTAATCTTCAGCGTGCCGAAGCATTACTTAACCGAGGTTGGCGCAAACGCGACGATCGCCAGGGTATGATGCTCTCTACGGCGCGCAGTTTTTTGTTTAACGAACTGCTCAGCGCGCGCATTGCGGATGGCACCTGGTCGCAGCCGCTGGCGGGAGATACGTTAATGCTGGACGGTACGCAAAGCGTATTTCGTGTCGACGTCACCGATGCGACGCTTCAGGCCCGCGCCGCTGAGCTGGATGTGCATCCCACTGGGGTGCTTTGGGGCGTTGGTGAAGCAGGACAGGGCGACGCCGCTGGCTATGAAGCTCGTTTGCTGGAGCATTACCCTGGGCTATGCAGTGGCTTAGAGCGCAGCGGGGTAAAGCAGGCGCGCCGCGCAGTGCGTATGCGGTTGCTGGAACCCCAGCTTACCTGGGAATCTGGTGCCGTCCGGCTTTCGTTTGCGCTGCCTCGGGGTAGTTTTGCCACCGCCGTGCTGGGTGAGCTGATGTTAGCGAACTGATAGCGGTAGGCTGATTCAGTCGTTAGTGCCTGCATAACTAATAAGGCCTATAGGTTAGTAAAAGTGATGGATATGAGCCGCCACGTTACGAGCTTATGATCAAGGAGACCCGCCATGCGGCGATTACTGCTTTCCAATGATGACGGTGTGCACGCGCCGGGACTGCGTGCGCTGCACGATGCGCTGTTGGCCCATGCCAATATTCGCGTAGTGGCTCCTGACCGAGACCGAAGCGGTGCCAGCAACTCGCTCACTCTGTCACGGCCACTCTCGTTGACGCCGCTGGATAACGGCTTTTATAGCGTCGATGGCACGCCCGCGGACTGTGTTTATTTGGGCGTTCATGGCGTATGGGACGAAAAACCCGATTTAGTCATCTCTGGCATCAATCATGGCAGTAACCTGGGTGACGATGTGCTCTATTCTGGCACTGTCGCGGCGGCGATGGAGGGGCGCAATTTAGGTATGACGGCGATTGCCATGTCGCTGTGTGGCGAGCGCCATTTCGCCACCGCTGCCAGGGTGGCTGCGACACTGATTGGTGCCGCTGATCAGCTCTCGCTACCGCCTCGGACGCTGCTAAATGTCAATGTGCCTGATGTGCCCTGGGAGGAGATTAAAGGCGTTAAAGTGACTCGTCTAGGCTATCGTGGGCCGGCAGAGAAGCCGTTAGCGGTACTGGACCCGCGTGGACGCACGCGCTACTGGATTGCGCCGGTAGCGGCCAATGCAGACGACGGTGACGATACCGATTTTGCTGCCGTTGAGGCGGGCTATGTGTCGATTTCACCGCTACAAACAGACCTGACGCGGCACCCCGCGCTTAACGATGTGCAGGATTGGTTGGATGTTTTTGCCTGATATCTCTCCAGGAGAGCTGCGCGGTCGCGGCATGACCTCCCAGCGCACCCGTGACCGTATGGTCAAGCGCCTTATGCGGCAGGGCATCAGCGATCCCCGTGTGCTGGAGGTAATGGCCAACGAGCCGCGTCATCTGTTTGTTGATGAAGCGCTGGCCCATCGCGCTTACGAAGATACCGCTTTACCGATTGGCTTTAGCCAAACGTTGTCGCAGCCGTTCATTGTGGCGCGGATGACGGAGCTCGTACTGCGAGCCGGGCCGCATCGGGTGTTGGAACTGGGCACAGGGTCTGGCTATCAAACGTTAATACTGTCGCGATTGGTTGAAGAGCTCTACTCCATTGAGCGCATCAGCGCGCTACATGAGCGTGCGGCAGAGCGTTTAAGGCGGCTAGCGGCCCCTGCCAGGCTGGCGGTAGCGGACGGTGGCTATGGTTGGCCTGGCGTCGCGCCGTTTGACGTTATTTTGTTAACCGCCTGTGCTCATACGCTGCCTACAGCGCTACTAGAGCAATTGAGCCACGACGGGGTGCTGATCGCTCCGTTGGAAGAGCCCGACGGCAGCCAGTGGCTTACGCAGGTAAAGCGCATTGGCAGTGCCTTTGAAAAACGTCGGCTTGAGCCCGTGCGTTTTGTACCCTTACTGCAAGGAGTAGTGGATTGAAGCGGCAACCCTTGGGAATATTTTTACGAGGCGCAGGGATGGGCGCCGCCGACGCGGTACCCGGCGTGTCGGGAGGAACGATTGCGTTTATTAGCGGTATTTATGAAGAGCTGATCAACACGATCAAGCAGTTTGGCCCCAGTGCTATTGGCACTTGGCGCCGCGGCGGCTGGCGAGCCCTGAGTAACCATCTGAATCTCGCCTTTCTGGTGCCGTTGCTGGCGGGGGTCGCGGTTAGTCTGTTTAGCGTAGCGCATTTAGCGCTCTGGTTGATGGAAGCGCACCCGCTGCTGCTGGATGGGTTCTTTTTCGGTTTGGTGGCAGCCTCTGCACTAGTGGTGGGGCAGGCGAGTAACGGTTGGAAAGTGTGGTATCTATTGCCGCTACTGGTGGGGCTAGTGCTCGCCCAAGCGTTGCCCGGCATGATGCCGCTGGTGTTATTAATCGGTAATGAAGCGCTGGTAGTGATGGTGGCAGGTTGTATCGCGATTAGTGCCATGCTGCTGCCGGGGGTGTCAGGCAGCTTTCTACTGCTGACCATGGGCCTCTACGGCACTATCATGGGTGCAATTCGCAGTCTGGATATGGGCATTATTGTGCTGTTTGGCATGGGTTGTATGGTGGGATTGGCGCTGTTTTCACGGCTCTTGTCCTGGCTGTTACGGCGCCACCACACCTCAACGATGCAACTGCTGCTGGGGTTTATTGTCGGTTCGCTACCGGTTCTCTGGCCATGGCGCGAGCTGTTACGCTACCAAATTGGGCCAGAAGGGCAAATGATTCCTCTGGAACACCGCTATTTATTGCCCGCCGACTATGCCGTATTGACCGGTGCTTCGGCACAAGTGGCCGGTGTTATCGCGCTAATGGCCGTGGGCGCCCTCATTGTCGTGTTACTCAACCGACATGCGGATCGTCGGCCAATCGATACCCAACTTGGCGCTGAAAAGGAGTAGGTTTGTATGCATAAAGGTTATCTACCTAAAGCACTAATGATATCGGCGCTGGCACTCGCCATTGCTGGCTGTGCCAGCCAGCAAGGCGGAAGCCCCCAAGTGCGGGATTTAAGCCACGCACGTCAGGCGGTGGAAAACTCGCCCCAATACACTGTCAAGGCAGGCGATACCCTGTATGGCATTGCGTGGCAGCACAATGTGGATTATCGCCAGCTCGCAGCAATGAATAATATTGCCCCGCCTTATCAAATTCGGCCGGGGCAAACGATCACCCTGCGCGAAGGTGGCTCATCAGGATCAATCGCCAGTAACCAGCCTGCTGATACCTCTCGGGGCGGTGGCGCTGTGGCGACCGGGTTGAACCCGCAGGCGGCGTCTGTGGCGAGTAATGATCAGGAGCTGGATTGGTTGCTGCCCGATGAGTCGGCCATTCAGCGTAATCAGCGCCTCACCGCTGAGCGAGATGCCGTCGATGCAGCCGAGCAAGTGGCTGAGTCGGCCAATAGCCCTTCGTCCACGCCTCAGCCTGAAGTGGTCGCGGCGGCTGATCCAGAGCCGGCCCAACAACCGGCTCCTCAGCCAGCATCAGAACCCGAACAAGCGCCTGAGCCGCAGCCAGTCTCTGAGCCAGAACCAGAACCACAGCCACAGCCCGAAGCTGCTCCAGACACACAAAGCGCTAGCGTGGATCGCTCTTCACGTACCTATACGCCTGCTGAAAACATCGCTTGGCAGTGGCCTGCTGATGGCAATGTCGTCGGGGCATTTGGGCAGGGAGATAGCATCACCGCCGGGATTGATATCGCTGGTGAAAAGGGGCAACCTGTTAAAGCAGCTGGCCCTGGCATCGTGGTTTATGCGGGCAGTGGCGTCAGGGGCTATGGCAACCTGATCCTTCTCAAGCACAACGATCAATTCCTTAGTGCGTATGCCCATAACGACAGCTTACGAGTCAGTGAAAACGACGTAGTAGAGGCTGGCGAAGTTATCGCCACGATGGGGGATAGCGATGCAGAAAACGTCAGATTACACTTTGAGGTTCGCCGTGATGGGCAGCCTCAAGATCCCATGGACTTTCTGCCTTCCCGTTAGTGCACTCACCGGTAGAGCGAGTAAACAGCGTTTAACTTGGACGTTGCCCGAATGGCTATATTCGAGCGTCATATAACAAATGTCACATAACAATATGGTGTGCGTCTTAGAGTGCACTCCTTTGGCTTTCTAAATGGCGGGTAGGCGACAATCGAGGGGTAAGGCCATGAGTATGTTGGAGAAAGATCTACAGGAGGTTGACCTGGATGCTGCTGAGGGGGCGCTTGATGATACTGATGATGAGGTCACGGTAGAAGAAGACGCTTTCGAAAAAGCACTAGGGCGCGAGGATCGTCAATCGACCCAAAGCTTGGATGCTACGCAAATCTACCTCAACGAAATCGGCTTTTCGCCACTGTTAACGCCAGAAGAGGAAGTTTACTATGGCCGCTTAGCGCGTAAGGGTGACCCAATGGGGCGCTCGCGGATGATTGAATCCAACCTGCGCCTGGTAGTGAAGATTGCCCGTCGCTACCTAAACCGCGGCTTAACGCTGCTGGATTTGATTGAAGAGGGCAATTTAGGCTTGATCCGTGCTGTGGAGAAGTTTGACCCTGAACGGGGCTTCCGTTTCTCGACCTATGCCACTTGGTGGATACGTCAGACCATCGAGCGGGCGCTGATGAACCAGACGCGTACGATCCGCTTGCCCATTCATGTGGTCAAAGAGCTGAATATTTACCTGCGTGCGGCGCGTGAACTGACCCAGAAGTTTGATCACGAAGCCACCGCCGAAGAGATCGCCGATCACCTCGATAAACCGGTCGATGTGGTGAAAAAGATGCTCGGCCTTAATGAGCGAGTGTCGTCGGTCGACTACCCCATGGGTGGCGAGAGCGATAAGCCGCTGATCGATACGTTGGCTGACGATGAGGTTCAAGGCCCAGAGGCACGCCTGGTGGATGGCGACGTCAAAGAGCATGTGGATCTTTGGTTGGATGAACTAAGTGAAAAGCAGCGCGAAGTGGTTGTCCGCCGCTTTGGCTTACGAGGTCACGAGTCTGCAACCCTGGAAGAAGTGGGTGCCGAAATCGGCTTAACCCGCGAACGGGTTCGCCAGATTCAAGTCGAAGCACTCAAGAAACTCCGCCGTTCGCTGGAAAAACAGGGGCTTTCTCTGGAAGCGCTGTTTGAAACCTAAGTGAAGCTTAGGTGAGCGTAAAGCGCAACACCCCTCTAAGCCGGGCGAGTGCCATTGAGCGCTTACTCGGTTTTTTATTGCCGAAATTGTTATTCATTAGCTTTATTGCTAAATCAGGTAAGTGAGAGAGTACATGCGCCCCCTTGTGGCTGACATTGATCTGGACGCGCTGCGTCACAACTATCAATTGGCGTGTCGCTGCGCGCCACAAAGTCGCTCAGTGGCCGTTATCAAAGCCGATGGGTATGGGCATGGCGCGCTGGCCTGCGCCCAGGCGCTGGAGCACCTAGCCCCTGCGTTTGCCGTCGCCTGTATCGAAGAAGCCCTAACCCTGCGCCAGGGCGGCATTACCCAACCCATTATCCTATTGGAAGGCATTTTCAGCGCCGATGAGCTGGCGCTGGTGGACACCCACGGCTTCTGGATTGCGGTACACAGTCAGTGGCAGGTCGATGTCTTGCTAGCCGCCTCACCGCAGGCACCTATTCCCGTTTGGTTAAAAGTCGACTCGGGCATGCACCGCTTGGGCTTTGCCATCGACGAAGCCGCCGCTATCTGGCGTCAGTTAGATGCCGCGCCAAGCGTGGCCTCACTGCATCTCATGAGCCACTTTGCCAGCGCTGATTCCCGCGATAACAGCTACTTCAACCAGCAAATGACCCGGCTGCAGGGGCTTGCCAGCGAGCTAGAAGCACCGCTGTGTTTGGCCAATTCACCGGCTACCCTGGCGTGGCCGGTGGCCCACGGCGACTGGAACCGGCCAGGGGTGATGCTTTACGGCAGCGACCCCTTGGAAGTCGCCAATGAAATCACCCGACAGCTGCAGCCAGTGATGACCCTTCGCTCGGAAATTATTGCTTTGCGGGAGTTAGAAGAGGGCGAACCTGTGGGCTATAGCGGGCGCTGGCGAGCGCCGCGGCGTTCACGCATTGCCGTGGTCGCCTGCGGCTACGGTGATGGCTACGACCGCCATGCCCGCGATGGCACGCCGGTACTGGTCAACGGCCAGCGCTGCGCGATTGCCGGTAAAGTCTCCATGGATATGCTGACCGTTGATGTGACGGACGTCCCCGATGCCGCGATTGGCAGCGACGTTGTATTGTGGGGCAGGGCCAGCAACGGCGAAGTGCTGTCGGTGGATGAAGTGGCCCGTTACTGCGATACCATTAGCTATACGCTACTCACAGGGGTATTGCCAAGGGCGCCGCGGCGTTATCATGGGCGGTCTGCTTAAACGGTTGTTTACATGTCGAAATCACGTTATCCACGCTCTTTCGCCCACCCGCGATACTGGCCCACATGGCTTGCTATTGGCGCAATGTATATCGCTGCTTGGCTACCTTGGCGTATAAAAATGGCCATTGGTAAAGGGCTAGGGCTGCTCGCATGGCGCTTTGCCAAACGTCGGCGGCGTATTACCGAAATCAACATAGCGCTCTGCTTCCCCGAAAAGAGCGCCGGGCAACAGCGCCAGCTTGTCAAAGATACCTTTATTGCCAATGGCATTGGTCTGATTGAAACCGCAACGGGCTGGTGTCGCGACGGCGAAAGCCTGCGCCACCGGGTCGCTTACATCGGCGAGGAGCATATGGCCCGCGCCGAGGCCCAGGGTAAAGGCGTGATCATTGTTGGCGTTCACTTCTCGTCGTTAGATTTAGGGGGGGCCATTCACGCGCTGTTTTTCTCTGCCGATGCGGTCTATCGCCCGCATAATAACCCGCTCTTTGAGCGCTTTATGACCCGTGCCAGAAAGCGTAACTTCGGCGTCGCGATTGACCGTTATGACCTGCGCGGGGCAGTGCGTCAGCTAAAAGCGGGCCGCATGGTGTGGTACTCACCGGATCAGGATTTTGGCCGCGATGTCAGCGTTTTCGCACCGCTATTTGGCCAACAGGCCGCGACTATTCGTTTAACGGCCAAGCTGGCGCGTATGACCGGTGCACCTGTGGTGCCGATGATGTTTCACCGCAACCCGGATAACGCTACTTACACCATTGAAAGTCTGCCCGCTTTGGAAGGGTTTCCCAGCGGCGATGAAGTGGCCGATGCAACGCGGATCAACCAGTTTATTGAGCTGGCGATTCGCAAGCACCCCGAGCAGTATCTATGGCTACACCGGCGCTTTAAGACTCGCCCCGAAGGCGAGCCTAGCGTTTATTAAACAGCGACAGCCCTTCATGTCATCGCGAGCGAAGCGCGGCGATCTGGGCTTGAGTGCCACCGCGGGTAGAGATTGCTTCGTCGCAGGCTCCTCGCAATGACATATAAGCCAGGCTCCTAATGCCCTTCCTGTCATCGCGAGCGAAGCGCGGCGATCTGGGCTTGAGTGCCACCGTAGGTAGAGATTGCTTCGTCGCAGGCTCCTCGCAATGACATATAAGCCAGTATATTTAGTTGATATGTAATAAAAAAAGCCAGCATGAGCTGGCTTTTGGGCGTTCCGGTGCTGCGTTGAGTGCAGATTGGGGCTTAATCCAAGTTGCGGGAGTAGAAAATTTCCAGCATCTCTTTACGCAGACGGCCCTCAATGTCACGGGCTTCTTCAAAGGTAATATCGCGGCGCGAAGTGCCGAACAGGTAATTATCCAGCTCAAAGTCTTTGAGCAGCATCTTGGTGTGGAACATGTTTTCCTGATACACGTTGACGTCCATCATCTGGTACGCATGCTTGGTATCTTCAGCAAGGTAGTCTTGAATGGAGGTAATGCCGTGATCGATAAACAATTTTTTACCATCCACATCGCGGGTAAAACCACGCACCCGGTAATCCATGGTGACAATGTCGGAGTCGAAACTGTGGATCAGGTAGTTCAGCGCTTTTAACGGGCTGATATGACCACAGGTGGAGACGTCGATATCCAGACGGAAGGTGCTGATACCGTTGTCAGGATGCGACTCGGGGTAGCTATGCACCGTAACGTGGCTTTTATCCAGGTGCCCAACCACCGTTTCCGGTAGTGGCCCGGGGCCTGGTTTAATTTGCTCAGGCGCCGCCTCGTCAAGCTCATGTTCGGCAATCAAAATCGTCACGCTAGCGCCGTGGGGCTCGTAGTCCTGACGGGCGATATTGAGCACATGAGCGCCGATGATATTGGTGACGTCTTTAAGAATCTGCGTTAAACGTTCGGCGTTGTAAAGCTCATCGATATAGTCGATGTAAGCCCCACGCTGCTCTTCTGTTTTGGCATAACAGATGTCGTAAATGTTGAAGCTCAGCGAGCTGGTCAGGTTGTTAAACCCGTGGAGTCGGAGATTGTCTGTCACGTCCGAGCCTCCTCCATAATCTCAAAGGAATGGGTGATCTTAACGCCGCCGTTAACGAGCATGATCGATGCACTGCAGTACTTTTCAGCGGAAAGTTCAACCGCGCGGGCAACCTGCTTCTCTTTCAGCGCGCGTCCAGTGACCACGAAATGGACGTGGATCTTGGTAAACACGGCGGGCACTTCATCGGCACGTTCGGCGTCTAGCTCAGCAACGCAGTCGGACACATCAGCACGCGCTTTATCAAGAATATTCAAGATATCAAAAGCGGTGCAGCTGCCCATGCCCATCAACAGCATTTCCATTGGGCGAGGCCCAGTATTGCGGCCGCCATGGTCGGGCGGACCGTCGATCACAACGCTGTGCCCGCTACCGGATTCCGCCACGAATTGACGGCCTTCTGTCCATTTTACCCGTGCTTTCACGCTGCTCTCCTCATCTAGGCGACGAAAGGTAAGTCGCGCAGCATAACATTTCTTGGCCTGCGCGCCTCTTCTCAGCGCCCTGGTTGAACATTGCGACTGTTCGGCATGCGCCAGCCGCCCTCATAGATGGCTGGTTTACCCACCACGCTTGGATTGTAAAGATACACCCAAGCGCGGCTAAAGCGGGTGGTTATCTGCTGACGGACATATTCGCCCTCGGTCGGTGCATCAATGCGGTAATCCTCTAAACGGTCTAGCTCGGCCAGGTGGTCAACGTTGATCCGATAGACTTCTATTGTGACCCCTTTTGACGGTTGCCATTTGGCGCCGGGGTAGGGGCCGATATCGTAGAGCGTGAGCGCTGGGGTAATGTCGCTCCCGAGCAGAGTGGCACCGCTTAGGCAGTGGGCATTGTTGAAACCTTGCTTGAGCGTGCCGTAGACCGCTACCCGTGGCGTGTCAGCGATGGCTTCACGTAAATAGCGAAGATGCATAGGTTACCCCCTTGTGCCCTGTAGCTGGCTTTCCAGCGCGGCCAGTCGTTCGGGGGTTCCTACATCGACCCAGGGCCCTGTGTAGCGTTCACCGCTTACCCGATGGTTATCAATGGCAGCTCGGAGCAGTGGCGCCAAGGCAAAGGCGCCCTGGGGTTGACCGGTTAACAGGGCAGGGTGAATCACGCCGATTCCCGCGTAGGTCAACCGCTCGGTGCTGGTTTGATTAACGCGCCCTTCCGCTAGTCCAAAATCCCCATTCGCGTGGTGTGGCGGGTTTTCCACCAGTACCAAGTGCGCCAAATCGTCGCCCTGGAGTGCATGTTGAGCGGGTAGTGTCGCGCACCAAACGTCACCGTTGACCAACAGAAACGGCGATTCGCCAAGTAGCGGCAACGCTTGCTGAATGCCGCCGCCGGTTTCCAGCGGCGCTGTTTCCCGGCTCCAGTGAATGCGCAGCCCATAGGCGTCACCGTCGCCGAGCGCGTCAATAATCTGCTCTGCACGGTAGCTGACGTTGATGACGACCTCATGAATACCCACCTCGCGAAGACGCTCCAGGTGGTGCACGATCAACGGCTTACCTGCGACGGGGAGTAGCGGCTTGGGGCAATGGTCAGTAAGGGGGCGCATCCGTTTGCCTAGGCCCGCGGCTAAAATCATCGCTTTCATGACGGCATTTCCGTTAGTCGTTTCATAATGGCAGGCCGTAAGGTGAGTTTGACCCACTCTGCGAACGCCACCTGCTCGGGCACATTGGAGAAGGTGAGCGCAGAGAGACTATCTTCCAGATGATCAAGAAAGTGCAGTAATCGTTCGAGATAGCCGCTTTTTTGATCACGCAGGGTTAAACGGCAGAAAATCCCCAGTACTTTTAGCGAGCGCTGGGCGGCCATGGCGTGGCATTGGGACAGAAAAGTGGCAAAATCGACGCTGCTAGGGAGTCGGCCGTCGCGGCGGGCCTGGTGATAAAATGCCTCGACAAAGTTGGCAAACTGTTCGCTGCTAAAGCGGCAGTAGCGCCCCCGCAGCAGCGAGATCACATCGTAGCTGAGCGGACCCGCCACTGCGTCTTGAAAGTCGATCATAAACAGACGCTGATCGTGCATCATCAGGTTCATGGCATCAAAATCACGGTGCACAGTGACCACCGGCTGCGCTAAGGCATGCTGAATAAGCTGCACGCGAATGGCGGGCCAGCTATCTGGAGGTGGCAGCGTTAACCAAGCGCTTAGACACCACTCGGGAAACAGATCGAGCTCGCGGCCCAGCAGCGCCGTATCATAAGCAGGCAGTGAGTCAGGGTTTGCGCGGTTTTGCAGCTCGGCGATCAGCGTAAGAGCCTGCGCATGGTAAGCCTGTGTGGTAGCGTCGTCGCTAAATAAACGCTGTAGCGGCGTATTGCCCAAGTCTTCTAGCAGAAGAAAACCCTCCGCTAGGTTGGTGGCGTGCACCTTGGGGACCGGCAGCCCGGCGCTACGCCAGCGCTTGGCGATCGCCACAAACGGCTGGGAGTCCTCTCGCTCTGGAGGGGCATCCATGACCACCTGTGTGGTGCCGTCGGGTAGCGTAAGGCGAAAATAGCGCCGAAAACTCGCGTCACCCACGGCGGATGAAAGCGAAATATCGGCCTTGATTAGGCCATTTTGTTGGGCAGCCCACGTGGTGAGGGCGTTAATCCGATATGAGGACATGCAAGCTCCTTGCTGGTCGGGCATCATGCGGGCTGTATAATACCGATTCTGGATGCCAAGGATAACGAACATGGGCAAGCGATTTTCGCGCACGTTGCCGGTTACGCATACGCTAATGGGCAGTTTGCTTGCTGGCGCCTCGTTTACGGCGGTGGCTCAAGGGGAAGCCTTATCAGCTGAAGCATTGGATTGGCAACCCTGGGGAAAAGAGGAAGCGGCTAATCAACTGTGCCGTGGGCGCTACGTCATGCCCAGCTACCGCTTACCTGCGGAAGAAAACCCGGAAACCCTCTCACTTGAGGCCAGCGACGTCGATTATGCTGCTAATGGCGAGGCGTTACTACGCGGTGATGTTGTGTTGCGCCGCGGCAATGAGGAAGTGGAAGCGGAGCGGGTCTTTTTACCCGCCGACCGTCAGCAGATCGATGCTGAAGGCAATATCGCCATACGCGACGGGCTGGCTTTGGTACGCGGCGAACAGGCGATGCTAAGGCTTAACGAAGATCGGGCCACCCTGGGCAATAGCCACTATGTGCTTTACGACCAGCATCTACGCGGCCAGGCCCGCCAGCTAGAGCAAACCGGGGAGAGCGAGTACCGCCTGCAAGACGCAAGCTTTACTACCTGTGACCCCGGCGCCAATAGTTGGCAATTGGTCAGCAGTGATATTCGCCTGAACCAAGCCGAAGGATTTGGCACTGCGCGTCATGCGCGTCTGCAAGTGAAAGATGTGCCGGTATTTTACTGGCCATGGTTACGCTTTCCCATCGACGATCGCCGACACACAGGTCTGTTGACGCCCTCCATTAGCTTTTCAGCCGATAGTTTGGACTTCACGCAACCGTTTTATTGGAATATCGCGCCCAATCGCGATGCGACTATCACGCCGCGCTGGATGAGCGATCACGGGTTGCTGATGAACGGTGAGTACCGCTACCTGTTTAAAGAGAGTGCGGGCATCGTTGAGGGCGGCTATTTAAGTAGCGATAACGGCGGCTCAGGCGGCGGTGATAATCGCTTCGAAGGCGAGGATCGTTGGTATGTGGATGCCCGCCATGCTGGTCGTGTTAACGAACGTAGTAATTATAGCTTGCGCTACGGTGCGGCCAGCGACGGTCGCTATTTCGATGATTTTGGTGGCGAGTTTGGCGACAATGATCGCGTCAGTATGGAGCGCTTGGCCCGGGTCGATTACCGTGGTGAACGCTGGCAGCTTGATGCTCGAGCTCAAGGGTTCCAGCGCTTGGACGACCCCCTCAACGAGCGCGATAAACCGTTCTATCGCCTGCCTAGCTTAAGCGCCAATGCCAGTTGGCAGTTGGGCAATGGCTTTTATAGCCAATGGCGCTCCAACGCGACCTATTTCTGGCGGGATGTGAATGAACAGCGGGTAATTGAGCGTGAGGCCGCCACGGGTAGTCGTGTGCACTTAACGCCAGCCCTGGGTTGGCGGTTTGAGCGCCCCTGGGGCTATCTGGAGCCACGAACAGAGCTGTGGCAGACCAACTATCAATTGGATTACGGCGAGCGCGACACGCAGCGTAGCGACTCGCCCAGTCGCAGTATTGCGATAACCTCGGTTGACAGCGGCTTGGCGTTTGACCGGGAACTCTCTCTGGGGGGGCGTGACTATCGCCAAACCTTAGAGCCGCGTTTGAACTACGCCTATGTACCGCGCACTGACCAGAGCGAGCTACCCGACTTCGATAGCCGCGAGCGCGCTTTCTCCTGGAATCAGCTTTGGTCGGCCCAACGCTTTTCCGGCGCTGACCGCGTGGGCGATCTCAACCGACTCTCTTTGGGCGTGGAATCGCGCTTGCTTGAAGACGCGTCCGGTCGTGACCGGCTCTCGTTCGGGGTAGGCCAGAGCGTTTACTTTGATGATCGCCGAATTGATATTGTGGGCGATGCTGATACGCTACCACCACGCACGGACGGTGTGGGTTATTACCAGGCCACGCGCGATAAATCGCCACTGGTTACACGCGTCGACTGGCAGATTAGTGACCGCTGGAGCACTGGCTACGAATGGCTCTACGACGATAACCTCGACCGCACCGAGCGCTCAAGCGTGGATGTACGCTATCGCCACCCTCAAGGCCACGTAGTGAACCTTGGCTACCGTTGGGAAATCCAAAACTTCGACCCTGGCGTAGAAGCCGATGATGACAGCTTTCGCAACTACGATCGTGAAGAATGGGATCTGTCATTTGCGTGGAAGGCAAGCCCGCAGATTGATCTGATCGGCCGTTACATTCACGATCAAACCAATGACCGCTCACTTGAGCAACTGGCAGGCGTACAGTGGAGCGACTGCTGCTATGGCTTGCAGTTAGTATGGCGGGAATGGGTCGATGATAATGACAACGCGCGTATCGATGATGACTTTAACGATCGCGGGCTATTTTTGCGCTTTGTATTCCGAGGTTTAGGCGGCGTTGGTCAGGAGGCGGATAGCTATTTTGAACAGAAAATCCCTGGCTATCGTCCGACTACCCTGTAAATGACTTCCATAGAATGGCTAATGAAAGAGACGTTTGTTATGAAAATGAGAAAGCCCTTGCTAGGCCGTATGAAACAGCTTTCTGCTGGTAGTTTGCTGGCGCTGTGTGTAGGCACAGGCCTTGCGTTGGCCCCGCTAGTCCTGCAGGCGCAGAACTTCCAATCTACCCAGCGCCAAGTGCTGGACAGCGTCGTGGCCGTGGTCAATGACGATGTGATTATGCGTAGCGAGTTAGACGACCGGATGTTGCAAATCGAGCAGCAGGCCCAAGCCCAGGGCGGCAATCTTCCACCGCGCTCCCAGTTGGAGCGTCAGGTGCTTGAGCGCATGGTGGTTGAGGAGATTCAGCTACAGATGGCGGAAGATGCCAATTTGAGCATTGATGATACCGAGCTAAACGGCCAGGTACGCTCGATTGCCGAATCCAACGGCATGACGCTCGATGAGTTTGCTGATGCAGTGGAAGCTGAAGGCTCAACGCTGGCGAGTGTGCGCGAAGACGTTCGCCGTGAAATGTTGATGCGTCAGGTGCAGCAGCGGCAAATCAGCAACCGCGTAACGGTGAGTGATCGTGACGTTGAGCGCTTTCTCAATCAGCAGCCTGGCCAATCCGGCGACCAGGACTTTATCGAAGAGATCCGCGCTCGCCATGTATTGATTGAGCTGACCCCCACTCGTGATGAAAATCAAGCCCGTGCATTAGCGGAAGAAGTGCGTGAACGCTTATCTCAAGGTGAGGATTTTGCCTCTGTGGCGCGCGAAATGAGTGACGACAGCGGCAGTGCACTTAGTGGTGGCGAACTAGGCTGGGTACGCCCAGGACAAACCGTCCCCGCTTTTGAAGAAGCGATGCGCGAGCTAAGTATTAACCAAGTATCTCAGCCGGTTCGCTCTCAGTTCGGCTATCACATCATTGAGGTGCAAGAGCGCCGCCGTCAGAACGTCACCCAAGAGAGCCAGCGCGAGCAGGTTCGTCAAGCTATTTTCCAGCGTCGCGCAAATGAAGAGTTAGAGACTTGGCAGCAAGAGATTCGCTCGCAGGCTTTTGTTGATATTCGTCTCTGATGGTAGCGGGCACTTTATCACCCGATAGCATTTTGCCGGTGGCAGTCACCACTGGCGAACCGGCGGGTATCGGCCCAGAATTAATGCTCATGCTGGCGGCCCAGGGTGATCTTCCCGCCAATGCGGTGGCGATTGGCGACCCGGATATGCTGCGCCAGCGTGCCGCAGCGTTGGGGCTTAATGTTACGCTAGTTGAGTGTTCGCCCGGCGAGTCTCCAAGTGGCGTCAACGGTTTGCCGGTTTGGCCGGTTGCGCTGAACGAACCGGCCACGCCGGGGGTTCTCAATCCGGCCAACGCTGACTATGTGCTGGCTACCTTGGCGCTGGCGGTGGATGCCTGCCAACGTGGCCTTGCTGCTGCCATGGTCACGGCGCCGCTGCACAAAGGCGTTATCATTGAGGGCGGCTATCCAGACTTTACTGGACACACCGAGTGGTTGCGCGATGCCTGTGGTGTTGATGAGGTGGTGATGATGCTCGCTACCGATGCGGCACTGCATGCCAGCGCCTCAGGTTGGCAGGGCAGTGGCGACCTTCGTGTGGCACTGGTGACTACCCATTTGCCGCTGCGCAAGGTTGCCGACGCTATCACCTTTGAGCGGGTAACCCGTGTTAGCCGACTGCTGGCGGCCGACTTGCAGCGCCAGTTTGGGATTGCCCAGCCACTTATTGCGGTGTGTGGCTTAAACCCACACGCCGGTGAAGAGGGTCACTTGGGGAGCGAAGAGCTAGATATCATTATTCCCGCGCTTGATGCGTTGCGCGCAGAGGGAATGGATATCCTTGGCCCCTTGCCAGCCGACACGCTGTTTACCCCCAGGCACTTGGCAGGTGTTGATGCGGTGCTGGCGATGTACCATGACCAGGGGTTGGCGGTGTTAAAATACGCAGGCTTTGGTCAGGCCGCTAATATTACCCTGGGCTTGCCATTGGTTCGCACTTCGGTCGACCATGGCACCGCGCTGGATCTGGCTGGCAAAGGCGTGGCAGACCCCAGCAGCCTAAAAGTCGCTATCGACCTTGCGCGCCGTTTAGCCGCGCAGCGGTTGTCTGCTACTGCCTAGCATTCGCTGCTACACACTTCCGATTGAATCCGCACTCCAAGGAACACCGTTTGATGTCTACTGTGCCCCAACACCGCGCTCGTAAACGCTTTGGTCAGAACTTTTTACGCGACCTTGGCATTATCTCGCGGATTGTTCGCGCCGTTGGCCCGCGCTCGACGGATCGCCTTGTCGAAATTGGCCCAGGACAGGGGGCGCTGACCGAACCGCTGCTGGAAGCCGCGGGGCACTTGGAAGTTATCGAGCTTGATCGCGACCTGATTCCCGGCCTGCGGGTGCAGTTCTTCAACTACCCCGACTTTGTAATTCATGAAGGCGATGCGCTGAAGTTTGATTTTGCCTCGCTAAAAGGTGATGGGCCCGCGCTGCGCGTAGTGGGCAACCTGCCCTATAACATCTCCACACCACTGATAATACATCTGCTGGCTGCAGGAAGTGCCATAGAAGATATGCACTTTATGCTGCAAAAAGAGGTGGTTGAACGCTTAGCCGCAGAGCCCGGTGGCGCTGATTGGGGGCGTCTATCGGTCATGGCCCAGTACTACTGCCAGGTCGAACAGCTGTTTATCGTGCCTCCGGAAGCCTTTGTGCCGCGCCCCAAGGTCGACTCAGCGATCGTGCGCTTAACCCCCCATGAAACGCTGCCCCATCCGGCGGATGACCCAGCGCTGCTGTTTGAGTTGGTGAAGCTCGCCTTTGGCCAGCGGCGCAAAACGCTGCGTAATAACTTCAAAGGGCGAGTGAGTCCCGATACCTTGGAAGACCTGGGCATTGACCCCATTCGCCGTCCACAAACCTTAACCGTGGCGGAGTACGTGGCGATTGCCAACCGTGTCGCCGCCGATGAGCAGGCAAGCGGTGAGCGGGGCAGTCAAACGTGAGTGACCTAGCGATCAAAGTCAATGTTGTCCCTAGCTATCGCGCTGATGAGTCTAGCGATGGCGAATCGCGCTATGTGTTTAGCTACACCGTGACTGTCCACAATCAGAGCCCCCATAGTGTTCAGCTGATGGCGCGCTACTGGAAAATCACCCAGGGCAGCGGCGACTGCCAGGAAGTGCGCGGCAAAGGCGTCGTCGGCCAACAGCCGCTGATTGGCCCTGGCCAGAGTTTTCGTTACACCAGTCGCGCCATTCTGCAAACCCCAGTGGGGGTAATGGAGGGTGCCTATACGCTGTTAGATACCTCTACTCAGCGCGTTTTTGAGGTAGCCATTACCCCCTTTAGGTTAGCCGTACCGCTCCAGCTCCATTAGACGGTTTGCGTTAGCCTGCTCTCTAGATGGTCGCAAAGCCGCAGGGCCAACTGTACTAGCGTTAAAGTAGGGTTGGCGTGTCCGGCGCTGGCAAAAACGCTGGAACCCGCCACGTAGAAGTTATCCTGGGCAAACAGTTGGCAGTCGGTGTTAACGATGCCTTGCTCGGCATTAAGGCTCATGCGCGTGCCGCCCATATGGTGACGGCCAGCCAACTCGCCCTCGGTGGGCAACTTTACCGGCGTATCGACGAGCCAGTCAGCCAGTTGTAGCCTACCGATCTCGTTGTCGCGCAGATACTCACCCAATAGCAGCATGCTCTCGCGGATAGTATGACGATCCAGCTCGGACTGCTGCCACACCAAGCGGCTACGCGGTACGCCCAGCTCATCCAGTTCTTCGCTTAACTCTATGCGATTGTCAAAGCGAGGTTCTTGCTCCCAGGCGGCTCTTACCGCCGTGCCGTGTATCACCCGCCCCTGGGCCTGCCAGACGCGCAGTCGTCCCGCCAGCGTTGGCGCCTGATCGGCTAGCTCGTCAATCAGCTCCTGGGTGGCTTCAGCGTTCATACGGTGTAAGCGCAGTCCGCAGTTTAGTATTTGGCGAGAGCTGATGGAGTGAGCGGTGGGGGAGAGGAACACGTTGTAAACTTCGTCCAGACCCAGTGCCGCTGGTTCGAAAAGTAGCGCTTTGCCCACCGTAGCGTGGGGGTGCTCCATCCAGTAGCGACCTAAGGTGCCAGCTTGAGGTATTAGCTGGCCATTTAACTGCTGATTGCACCACAGCAGCAGGCGCGAGTTGTCGATGCCGCCGCAGGCCAGTACAAAGTAGCGCGCCTGAACCTTTCGATACTCACCTTGGTAGTTTTTGAAAGTGGCACCGGTGACCTTGCCATCTTGGCTTTCCAGCGCAACCAAGTTGGCTGTTAGGCAGCACTCCAGCGTGGTCGACTCGCTCAAAGTGGTGGCATATTTCTCCTTAAGGCGCGTCGGGTGGCCCAGTGAGAAATAGATGCGCTTGAGCCCAGAGTTCGTGATCGGCTGATCAGCAGGTGTAGACGCCAAGTCGAGCACGCTGGCGGCAATGCGGTAGTAGGGCGCTAACGCATCCCGGCCAATAGGCCAGGCCGTCTCACTGGCGGCTCTCTTGGCGGTAAAGTCATAGCGATCGAGTGGTCGGCAGATGCCACCCCAGTGGTTGGTCGACCCGCCTAAATGGCGCAGGCGAGCGCCATAGAGGGGAATATAAGGGTCTCCGACGACTTCCCCTCGGTAGCAATCCTGGGAGCGTTCGCTGTACTCCGCATCGCCTCCTTCGCAGAGCAGTACCCGGTGCCCCCGCTCTGCAAGGGTAACGGCCATGGAAATGCCCGCCGCACCCGCGCCGATGATGCAAACATCCACTGCCTCGCTGTGCTCACTGATATCCTCAAAAGCGATATACATCAGCGGTCACTGTTGCGCAGTAGCCAGCCATTAACCGTCGCCGCAGTGGGCGGTGGGCCAAGCTTGGGAGCGGCAGCTCGTGCGGCAGGAAGAAGCGTTGTGCCGGGAAGTATGAGTGCACCAAGGCCAGCAAGCGTTGCCGCTCGCAGCAGCCCGCGTCGTGAGTGATCCATTGTCATAAGCGTATCGTTTTCCTTAACAGTTATTGCGAGGTGGCTACTCGATTGACCAACTGCTCGATTGAGTGGCTAAGCTAGCGAGAGGCTTAAGAGGGCCAAAGCGTACTTTTTATAGTGATCTAGGTTCGCCCTTTTCACCAGTGTTAATCATCAATATATCGACAGGCAGAGGATGTCGGTGAAGTGGTAGTATTTAACCCACTCATTTTATTAATAAGGCCTCCCGCATGAGCACCTATGCGATCGGCGATTTGCACGGCTGTCACGCCGAATTTTTAGCCCTTCTTGGGAAGCTCAGCTTCAACCCCGCACGGGATACGCTATGGCTGGTGGGCGATTTGATCAATCGTGGGCCTGGGTCTTTGGAATGCCTGCGAGAAGTGCGCGCACTGGGTAGCTCGACACGCAGCGTATTGGGTAACCACGATTTTCATTTGCTGGTCGTGGCGCGCGGCGGTGGGAAGCTGAAAAAAAACGACACCTTGAGCGATATTCTGGGCGCGCCTGATCGCGAAGTGTTGCTGGATTGGCTACAGAGCCAACCGCTAAGCGTGTTTAAAAACAGTACGCTAATGACCCATGCGGGGCTGCTTCCCCAATGGAGCGTGGCTCAAACCGAGTCTCTGGGGCGTGAAGTGCAGGCGGCGCTTGGCAGTGAAGCATCGGGTGAGTTTTTAACCCAGCTATTTGGCAACCAGCCGGATAGCTGGCGCGACGACCTGGACGGCATGGATCGCCTGCGCCTGATTGTTAATGTACTGACCCGGATGCGATTTATTGATGCCCAGGGGCATTTGGACTTTGCCGCCAAAGAGGGGCTGGACAGTGCGCCAGAGGGCTTTCTGCCCTGGTTTCAATACCCGCGCGACGATGATACACGGCTGCTCTTCGGCCACTGGGCGGCGCTGGAGGGGAATACCCCGCAGGCGCGGGTGCCCGTTGAGGCGTTGGATACGGGCTGCGTTTGGGGAGGGCGGCTAACTGCGCTCAATCTGGACAGCGGCGAGCGAACCAGTGTAGCTAGCCATCAGCGGGGAAAATGACAGTGAAAGAGATAAGCAGTGATCCCCGCTTAGCGGGTCTAAAAGTGTATCGGGTAGGCGGCGCTGTACGCGATGAGTTACTCGGCTGGCCGGTTTATGACAATGACTGGGTCGTGGTAGGCGCTACGCCAGATGCCATGCGCAAGCGCGGCTTTAAGCCCGTGGGGCGCGACTTTCCGGTCTTCCTGCATCCAGAGAGCGCCGAGGAGTACGCCCTGGCCCGCACCGAACGCAAGTCTGGCCACGGCTATGCCGGGTTTGAAGTACACGCCAGCCCCGACGTTAGCCTGGAAGAGGATCTGCTGCGGCGTGATTTAACCATTAACGCCATTGCCCAGGGCACTGAGGGTGAATTAACCGATCCGTTTAATGGTCAAGGTGATATCGAACGGCGCGTGTTGCGGCATATTTCAGCGGCGTTTAGCGAAGACCCGTTGCGGGTGCTTCGTACCGCGCGCTTTATGGCCCGCTATGCGTCGCTGGGCTTCACCATTGCCCCTGAAACACTGGCGCTAATGCGCAAGGTGAGTCAAAGCGGCGAACTTGAGCATCTGGCTGCCGAGCGGGTGTGGGTCGAAACCGAAAAAGCGCTGGGTGAGCCAAGCCCAGAGGTCTATTTCACTACCCTTGAACGTTGCGACGCACTCAACGTGTGGTGGCCAGAATTGGTGGGCGAAGCATTAGTGAAGGGCTTGGCGGCGATGGCTCAGGTGCCTGATAGCGACATGTTCTCATTGGCTCATTGGCGCCATGCGCAGCTGGTATCATCGCTAACCGCTGATCAGCGCGATGCTTTGTCGGAACGACTCAAATTGCCCAATGCCGTTGCCCAATTAGCTCGCCATACCGCGCTTACCTATTCTTTAATAAACCATTCGCTAACAAACCAGACACTGCCTGCCGACGCATTAGAGGGCCCCAGCGTGCTACGCTGGCTGGAGCGATTGGATGGCTGGCGCAAGCCTGAACAGGTCGAGGCGCAGTTGGCGTTAGTTAAGGTGCTGGCGCCTGAGCAGGTTGGCCCGCTCGAAAACGCCTGGCAGGCTGCCCGGGAGGTTAGCCCCCAGGCACTCATAGCCGAGGGGTATCAAGGAGAAGCGCTGGGCGAGGCCTTGCGAGAGCGCCGCGGGCAGGCCGTGGCGTCGGCGCTAACTAAGTAGCTTATCGGCGTGCTGCCGCCAGCAGGGGCTGTTCGTCAGCCTGTGAGATCCAACGGCCGCGCCAGCTGAAATCCACCGCCCAAAGACGTTGGCTACCGAGCTCAAAGGCGCTCCATAGCGCGGCATAGGGCGTGCCGCAGCTGGGGTGACGCTGCTCAGGCAGCAGCTCAGCAAGCGGCTGTAACACAAATGCATTATGGGTGATTTCGCTTCGCGGTAGGGCGACGTCGTCAACAGTGCCGCAGAGACTGCCTACGGTGAGCAAGTCGATATCCAGCGCGCGGGGGCTGAATTTGGCAATGTCGGGCAGGCGGCCATGCTCTATTTCCAGCTGCTTACCCCACGCCTGAAGTTCGCCGGGCGTCCAGGCGCTGTGAAACGCCACCACCAAGTTATAGAAATTGCGGCTGTCGGCGAAGCCGACCGGTTCGCTTTCAAACACGCGAGAGATCTGCAGGGGGCCGAAGGTATCAGCAAGCGCATCAAGGCAGCAGCGAATATGCCGAGTAGGGTGAATATTGCTGCCTAAGCTGACGGTCACCAGGTTCATGCGCTGATCTCCTGGGTTGCCTCCGGCAGGTTGCCGCGGGTAATTTCCAGGCCGACGCTAACGGCGTTGGCAACCGCGCCCGGTTTACGTACCGTCAAGCGCAGCCAAGTGATAGGGAACTCTGTACGCAGGCACTCCGCGAGGCGTTCGGCGAAGGTCTCAACGAGGGCGAACTGATGGACATCGGCAAACTGCTGAATGCGCTGGCAGATAGCAGCGTAATCCAGGGTGAGGCGTAAATCGTCGGTGGCCGCCGCAGAGCGAATATCGGTCGCCAGGACCAAGTCTAGGCTTAGCGACTGTTGAATCGAGCGCTCCCAGTCGTAGACACCAATCACGGTATCGACGCTTAACGCTTCAATCAAAATGCGATCCATCCAGCTTCCCCCTACGGTAACAAGCGGGCGATTGTACGTTAGGATAGGGTTAAACGACAGTATGCCGGGTTATCGAGACGGTCTATAAAGCGAGCAGGGCGCCATGGTATGGATAGTGGTGGGTTATTTAAGCGGCAGCTGGCTGGCAGCGATAAGCGTTTGCCGCCTGGCTGGCGTGGGCGATCCCCGTCTACACGGCTCATTTAACCCAGGCTTTTCCAACGTACTACGCCTATATGGCCCCCGCTTAGCCGCAGCGACACTACTCTTAGACGCCTTAAAAGCCATGCCCGCTGTTCTCGGCGCAAAGCTAATGAGCTGCCCGGTCTGGCTGCAGGGCCTAGTGGGGTTGGCAGTATTGCTAGGTCACAGCTTTCCATTATGGCATGGCTTTCGTGGTGGTAAGGCAGTCGCCAGTGCGTTCGGCGTGCTGCTGGTGTTGGTGCCGCAGGTGGCACTACTGAGTGCCGCGATATGGGCGCTGCTAGCGTGGCGACTAAAAACGGCGGCACTGGCCTCGCTAGTGAGCGCACTCGTGGCGCCGCTTGCCTGTGGCTGGTTAGCGCCGGATTACATCATGGTGGTGAGTGGATTCAGCCTGCTGGTGCTGGCCCGCCACGGGCTTAATATTCGCCGACTGCGACGCGGTGAAGAGCCGCCGTTTCGCGGCTCCTAAGGCGTAACTAGGTCAAGAGTGCTGCTAGCTGCCAGAGGTTGCTGGAGGCGCCAATTGATCCAGCGGCCAGCGGGGCGTCGCCTGCATCATACCGGGTGTGTCGTACTCGCCCGCCGCCAGGCGTTGAGCGCCGACGTAGGCAATCATGGCGCCATTGTCGGTACAGAATCGCCCGCGCGGGTAGTAGGCGCGGGCCTGGCGTTTTCCACACTCAGCGTGCAGTCGTTCGCGCAGGCGATGATTGGCGCTGACTCCTCCCGCGACCACTAAGCGCTTCAAGCCGGTTTGATCCAGCGCTCGACGGCACTTAATTACCAGCGTATCGACAACGGCCTCTTCAAAAGCGCGGGCAACATCGGCGCGGGCCTGGGTGTCGAGTTCATCGGCTGCTTCCAGCTGGCGGATGGCCGTCATGGTATGGGTTTTTAAGCCCGAAAAGCTGAAGTCGAGTCCCGGCCGGTCGGTCATGGGCCGCGGAAAACGAAAGCGCTTGGGGTCACCCTGTTCCGCTAACTTGGCGACCTGAGGGCCGCCTGGATAGGCCAGTCCGAGCATCTTGGCGGCTTTATCAAACGCTTCACCGGCAGCGTCATCCACCGATTCGCCCAGCAGTTGATAACGCCCCAGCCCCTGCACTTCGACGAGCTGGGTATGGCCGCCGGAGACCAACAGCGCCACGAAGGGGAACTCAGGAGGTTCGTCTTCCAGCATCGGTGCCAATAAATGGCCTTCCATATGGTGTACACCGAGCACGGGGATGTTTAAGGCGCGGGCCATTCCATGGGCAGTGCTGGCACCCACCATTAATGCGCCGACTAACCCCGGGCCTGCGGTATAGGTGATGCCATCCAGATCGTGTCGCGTCAGCTTAGCGTCACTGAGCACCTGTTCAATCAGCGGCAGTAGTTTGCGGGTGTGATCGCGAGAGGCGAGTTCGGGCACTACGCCGCCAAATTCTGCATGCATGGCGATTTGGCTATATAGCGCATCGGCAAGCAGCCCCTGGCCGCCGGTTAACGAGGTATCGTAAAGCGCGACACCTGTTTCGTCGCAGGATGTTTCAATGCCCAGAACTCGCATAAAAAGGGACTCTCAAAGGCTATTCAAAAAGATGTAAAGGTGAAAAACACAAGAGCACTAGTCTAGCATTGTCGCTGTAGGTCAGCGTAAGCATTTGCAAAGATGGTCAGCGGCGACTAAACTACTGTGCGCTGTAAAACTGGGTCGTACACCGTGTTCTAAATCGTAATATCGCAGTGTACGTACTATCCGAACTCAAGACTCCTTAAGGTAGGTGAGTGCTTAATGCCTTCTGTAAAAGTACGTGATAACGAGCCGTTTGACGTCGCCCTGCGTCGCTTCAAGCGTTCTTGCGAAAAAGCCGGTGTTCTTTCTGAAGTACGCCGCCGCGAGCACTATGAGAAGCCGACTGCTGAGCGTAAACGCAAAGCGGCAGCTGCCGTAAAACGCCACGCTAAGAAAGTGCAGCGTGAGCAAAAGCGTTTCGAACGGCTCTATTGATCCGTACCCGAGGGGGCCGGAGCAGTTAGCTGGTCGTCTCAAGAGGGATGCCAAGCGGCCGCCACTAGGTGGCCGTTTGTTTTTGACTGTTGTTTTTAAAGCCATCGTTTTTCAAAGCTGTCGTTCAAGACTGTCGGTGTTTATGATGATCTGATCTGGTAATGGGTCTGATGACCTTAGGCAGTGCTTTAAAAACTGGTTTTAAAAACAGAACTTTTAAAAAACAGTCTCGAAAGCTAGCGCTTTGCGCGAGGATGCCCGTAGTTCATGGCAGGCCAAATTCCACAGCGTTTCATTGATGACCTGTTAGGCCGCGTTGACGTGGTCGAGGTGGTTGGTGAGCGTGTGCAGCTTAAAAAGGCTGGCCGTAACTACTCTGGGCTATGTCCCTTCCATCAAGAGAAAACTCCATCGTTTACCGTCAGTGCTGATAAGCAGTTTTATCACTGCTTTGGCTGCGGGGCTAATGGTAATGCACTACGCTTCTTGATGGAGTACGACAAGCTACCGTTTCCTGAGGCGGTAGAGCAGTTGGCCGGGCGCCTGGGTATTGAAGTGCCGCGTGAAGGCGCCGATGACCCGCGTGCCCAGCAGCGCGAAAAGAAGCGCAAAGAGGGCGTAAACCTCCTCGAACTCGCCGCGAGTTTTTATCGCGAGCGATTAAAAATGCATGAGGGCCAGTCCGCCCAGCGCTATCTTTCGGGTCGTGGGCTTTCGGACGATGTAATCAAGACCTATGGCATTGGCTATGCTCCGGCGGGTTGGGAGGCGCTCAAACAGCACCTCAGCGAGCGCGGTATTGGTGAGCCGGTGCAGGTGGAGTACGGCCTGCTGATTCATCGTGAGGATACCGGGCGTACCTACGACCGCTTTCGTGACCGGGTAATGTTCCCGATTCGTGATTTGCGTGGGCGTACCATCGCCTTCGGTGGCCGGGTAATGGGTGATGATCAGCCCAAATACCTCAACTCACCGGAAACGCCCGTATTCCATAAAGGTCGTGAACTCTACGGATTGTATGAGGCGCGCCAAGTCTCGAACAAGCTTGAGCAGCTGGTCATGGTCGAAGGCTATATGGATGTGGTGGCGCTGGCGCAATACGGTATTCATAACGCCGTGGCGACGCTGGGTACCGCGACCACGGAAGACCATTTGACCCGCCTGTTCCGGCTGGTGAGTCGGGTAGTATTCTGCTTCGACGGTGACCGTGCGGGAAGACAGGCGGCTAGCCGAGCGTTGGAAACCGCACTGCCACAAATGATTGATGGCCGTGAAGCACGCTTTCTGTTTCTGCCTGAAGGTGATGACCCGGACACCTTGGTGCGCCGTGAAGGTACCGAGGCATTTCAGGATCGTGTGACCTGTGCCATGCCGCTGTCGGAGTTTCTGTTTGAGCAAGCTTCCCAGGGGCGCGACTTAAATACGGTGGAAGGGCGCGAGCGTTTTGCCAGTCAGGTGCTTGAAGCATTGAACAAAGTGCCCGAAGGCATGCTCAAATCGTTACTGCTGGAGTCATTGGCGCAGCGTAGTGGGCTGGCACAAGAGCAGTTGAAAGTACTGCTTGAAAAGCGTGCCCAAGTGTCGCAGCGCCACGCTTCGCAGAGGCAGGCGGAGCAGGTAGAACCGGATTCGGCGTCATCAGCGATGCAGGGTGCGGTATTGGCAGCGCCAGCCCATTCATCGCGCTCACGTTCTCAGGCGCTCTCCCCGGTTGGGCGTATCGTGCAGCTGTTGCTGCATGAACCCAATTTGGTGGCTTCGCTCCCGGATGATTTGGAGTGGCTACCGGAAGATGATGACGCACCGCTATGCAGAGAACTGGTCGCACTGCTAAAGGCGGGTCGCTACCGCAGCCCGCAAGTAGTGTTGGCGCATTTTCAAGGCAGCCAGCAGGGGCAGGCGTTGGCGGCCTTCGCTAAGCGCGAACTGCTGATTCCCAAGCCAGATCGGGAAGCAGAGCTGAAGGGTTTGGTGGAACACTTGCAGTACGTTCAGCGTCAGCGTTCTCCCCAAGAGGAGTACACGGCGTTGCTGGCGCAGGAGCGCGCCGGGCAAAAGTTAGATAAGGAGCAGCGCCAGCGTTTGGCAAGCTTGGTAATGGAGCTTGCCCAGCGTCAATGAGGCGGTGTCTTGGGCGATGGGGGTTGAATTCCTAGCGTTTCAGCACCAGATATAGGTTCAGCCACCTAGCGCTGGCCTAACCGAACAAACTAACACACCTGAATTACCGCGCAAATACGTCGAGCTGGAAAATTTCCTGCTTTTTACGCTATACTGTACGGCTTGTTGAGTTTAATCGATTCAGCGCACCAGGTGTTTCATTCTTCTTCGTCGAGATAGGGTTTCTATGGCTGGAAATGCGCAGCAGCAGTCGCGTCTGAAGGAGTTGATCGCTCGAGGCAAGGAACAGGGCTACCTGACCTATGCCGAGGTCAACGACCATCTACCCGAGGATATCGCCGACCCGGATCAAGTGGAAGACATCATTGGCATGATCAACGACATGGGTATAAGTGTCGCTGAAGAAGCGCCAGATGAAGACACTTTGATGATGTCGGATCAATCCACGGACGAGTCCGCTGCGGAAGAGGCCGTAGCGGCCCTTGCCGCCGTGGAAAGCGATGTAGGCCGCACCACTGACCCCGTACGCATGTATATGCGTGAAATGGGCACGGTTGAGCTTTTGACCCGTGAAGGCGAAATTGAAATCGCCAAACGGATCGAAGAGGGCACCCGTGAAGTGATGTCGTCTCTGGCCTATTTGCCGGGAGCCGTCGCGTCTATTCTGGACGCCTATGACGCCACTCAGGATGAAGAAGCGCCGGGGCGTCTTTCGGATCTGTTTTCTGGTTTCATCGATCCCGATGAGGGCATCCCCGGCGTTGCCGAAGCAGAGGTGCCCGAACCGGAGCCCGAGTCCGAACTTGAAGAGGACGTGGAAGGCGACGGCGATGATGAGGACGAAGACTCCACAGCCAGCGAGGGCGGCCCGGATCCCGAAGAGGCGCGTGCGCGTTTCGAGCAGATTCGCGAGCAGAATGCCTTAGTCGAAGCGGCGTTTGCCAAGCATGGCCGCGGCAGCGCCGAGCTAAAAAGTGAGCAGGCTCGCTTGGCGGTACTTTTCTCGCCCATCAAGCTGGTGCCAAAGCACTTTGAGCGCTTGGTCGGTCAGGTGCGTATCAGCGTTGAGCAGGTGCGTGCCCAAGAGAAAGCGGTCATGCAGCTGTGCGTGAAAAAAGCCAAGGTGCCGCGTAAGACGTTTATCAAGTCGTTTCCTGGCAACGAGTCGCGCAAAACCTGGCTGGATGATTTCCAGGCAGCGCAGAGCAAGTACGCCGACCGCCTTGAGCCGCTGCGCGCCGATATTGCCCGCGCCCAGCGCAAGATCGCCTTCGAAGAGGATATGGTGCAACTCTCGGTTGCCGACCTTAAAGAGGTGAATCGCAAGCTCTCGATTGGCGAGGCGAAAGCGCGCCGCGCCAAGAAAGAGATGGTTGAGGCCAACCTGCGTCTGGTTATCTCGATTGCCAAGAAGTATACCAACCGTGGGTTGCAGTTCCTGGATCTCATCCAGGAAGGCAACATCGGCTTGATGAAAGCAGTCGATAAGTTCGAATACCGCCGTGGCTATAAGTTCTCGACCTATGCCACCTGGTGGATTCGTCAGGCAATCACCCGCTCGATTGCCGACCAGGCCCGCACCATCCGTATCCCGGTGCATATGATTGAGACGATCAACAAGCTCAATCGCGTATCGCGTCAGATGCTGCAGGAAATGGGTCGTGAGCCGACGCCGGAAGAGCTCGGCGAGCGTTTGGAAATGCCGGAAGATAAAGTACGCAAGGTGCTCAAAATCGCCAAAGAGCCGATCTCCATGGAGACGCCGATTGGTGACGATGATGATTCACACCTGGGCGACTTTATCGAAGATGGCACCATGCTGCTGCCGATCGATATGGCCACGGGTGAAGGTCTTATCGAAGCCACGCGTAACGTGTTAGGCGGCTTGACCGCCCGCGAAGCCAAAGTCTTGCGCATGCGTTTCGGTATCGATATGAACACCGACCATACGCTGGAAGAGGTGGGCAAGCAGTTTGACGTAACCCGCGAGCGAATTCGTCAGATTGAAGCCAAAGCGTTGCGTAAGCTACGTCACCCCAGCCGCTCTGAGCCGCTGCGTTCGTTCCTTGACGAGTGAATGCCTTAAATAGTGAATAGTAAGCGGTAGATAGAAAGTAAAAAGCCCGTCGTTCTCAGAACGACGGGCTTTTTGTTGAAGGCAATTGTGGCTGCGTTTAAGTGGATAGTTGCCTGGCTTTATAAATGCGCCGGGCCAGTAGCAGTAACTCTAAGGTGGCGATCAAAATTAAGCTATAACCTAGCAGTTCGACGACTTCTTCGGCGACATCTTTGAATTCGCGCGTGAAGTTGTCTTCGAGTACGGCGCGCCAAAAATCCTGACGTCCATATAAGCGCGAGAATATATAAGTGGTCAGCACGCCGGCCGTAAACAAACCAAAGGCAAAGGTGTTGCTGTAATGGGCAAACTCCTCAAGAAAGTGACGCCGCTTAATGACGACCCAGGCAATTGAGGGAATGACGATCAGTGATACCAGCACTTTCCAGGTGTTGCGAGCTATGAACTCATCCAAAAAATAATCTTGCTCGCGCACCAGTGAGGCGGCCACAAACGCCAGCAGCAGCAGAGTAACGGTGGGCCAGACTTTAAGTACCTGGCGAATATAAATCAGCATGGCGCAGCAGGTGGCCAGTACCAGCGTTTGGGTAAATTCGGTAAAGCCCAACTCAGTAAAGCGTACTGAAGGGAGGTAAAGCGCTTCTAAATAGGCGCCTTGGGCAATCGCACCGATAAACAGTACATATAGCACGGCACGCACTAAAATAGTTTGAAACCCGATGGGCCAGGTGGGCGGGGAAGACATTCCAACATCCTTTGTGGGTAAGCGGCGTCGCTATTCGCGTATTGAAACATGCATAGCTGAATGTTCATTATATCGTCACACTTATGTGTTCGCACGTCGATATTGCGGTTAATCACTCGACGTTTAGGCATCGGCGCTGCAAAGTAACTAGTAGACAGGTAATAACAGCGTTGTGAGGCGTGATAGGTATGGCTATTAGTGTGTTTGATCTTTTCCGAATTGGCATTGGGCCCTCAAGTTCCCATACGGTGGGCCCGATGCGCGCAGCCCACGATTTTGCCCTGGCGCTTGGCGATATACGCGTTACCCGGCTGGTGGCAAGGCTGCATGGTTCGCTAGCCGCCACCGGGGTGGGTCACGGCACCGATCAGGCGGTAATTATGGGGCTGATGGGCGAAGCGCCTGAAAGCATTGATCCGGATACCATCGCTTCGCGGTTAAAACATCTTGAAAAGGGAGAGCTGCTGGTGCTTGCCAATGGGCAGCAGATCGCTTTTGATGCCCGTAATGATGTGGAGTGGGATGAGACCTGCCTGCCTTTTCACCCCAATGCCATGGTGCTGAGCGCCTATTGTGAAGATGCGTTGGTAGCGACCAATACGTTTTACTCCCTCGGCGGCGGTTTCTATGTCGATCAAGCGAAGGCAGATCAAGGCGAGGTTGACGAAGACGCTACTGAACTGCCTTACCCCTTCAATACGGCGGCCGAACTGCTCGCGCTATGTCAGCAGCATCAGCTGCGCATTAGCCAGCTGATGCTTGAAAATGAAAAAGCCTGGCGCAGCGAAGCGGCCATTCGTGAGGAGCTGCTGACCATTTGGCACGCCATGAGCGACAGTATAGAGAATGGTCTGCGCGCCACTGGCCATTTGCCGGGCGGTTTAAATGTGCGCCGTCGTGCGCAGCTGCTCCATCAGCAGTTGCTTCATCCACCGGCTAATCAGCGCCTGATCGTGTCGAGTTTTACCGTCATGGATTGGGTCAACGTATTCGCGCTGGCGGTAAATGAAGAGAACGCCGCGGGGCGGCGGATGGTCACTGCGCCAACCAACGGCGCAGCGGGTATTGTGCCCGCCGTATTGGCGTACTATTTGAAGTTTGAGCCTGACGCTAGCGAAGCCGATGTGGTGGATTTTCTGCTGACCGCCGGCGCAGTAGGCATTTTATGCAAAAAGAACGCCTCCATTTCCGGTGCGGAGGTGGGTTGCCAGGGTGAGGTTGGCTCAGCCTGCGCCATGGCGGCTGCTGGGCTTGCCGAGGTGCTTGGCGGCTCGCCGGGCCAGGTGGAGAACGCCGCTGAAATTGGCTTGGAGCATAACCTCGGTTTGACCTGTGACCCGGTCGGCGGGCTCGTTCAGGTGCCTTGTATCGAGCGCAATGCGATTGCCTCCGTCAAAGCTATTAATGCCGCGCGTATGGCGATGCACGGCGATGGTGAGCACTTTATATCGCTGGATAAAGTGATCCGCACCATGCGCGATACTGGCCGCGATATGCAGGATAAGTATAAAGAGACATCCAAGGGCGGGCTCGCTGTGAATGCCATCGAGTGCTAGGCCATCAAGTCTAGGTCATCGAGTGCTAGGCCAGCGGGTTACTGGGCAATAAGCTGTCAATGTTGGCGACCAGGTAGTCGACCAGCTGGCGGATTTTAGGCGATAGGTGACGGTGGCGAGGATACACCGCCCAAACGGCAGTATCGTGGTGCTGAAAAGGCTCAAGCACAGCCACCAGCTCACCGTTTGCCAAATAGGGAGCCACGTAATAGTCGGGCAGTTGCGCAAGGCCGAGCCCCTTGCGTGCCGCGTCTAGCAGCGCCGGGCCGGAGTTTCCTGTCCAGCTCCCCTCGACACGTACCTCGCGGCGTTGGCCGTTCATTTCAAACAACCAGTTGGGCCGTGAGCCAATTAGACAGCGGTGCTGACTAAGCTCCGCCAAGGTGTGCGGGCGCGGCGCTTGGCGAAAGTAGCTTTGTGAGCCGACGATATACTCGCGGCGGTCGCATAGGCGTCTGGCGATCAGGCTGGAATCCTTTAACACTCCCATCCGAATGGCAATATCGTAGCCCTCTTCAATCAGTTCCACCGGTCGGTTAGTGAAGTGCATGTGAACGCCCAGCTGCGGATGCAAACACTGAAAGTCATTAACCAGTGGTGCGATAAAGCGCTCTCCAAAGGTCGTGGCCGAGGTGAGTTTAAGCAGCCCACTGGGCTTGGCCTGAAGTTCGCTAAGCGCCTGCTCGGCATCGCGCAACCCATCAAATAGATGGCGGCAGTATTCCACGTAGGTCGCGCCCGCATCGGTTAAGCGGATCTGGCGAGTGGTGCGATAGAGCAACTGCACGCCCAACTGATTTTCGAGCTGACTGACCAAGCGGCTTATATGCGAGGTCGATACCTTCAGGTGGCGGGCCGCAGCAGAGAACGTGCCTAAACGCACGACCTCAACAAAGGCTTCGATACGGCTCCAATGCTGCATGCTAACTCCCTGGGTTGATAGCGATTGTTGCTGTGTGGCAATAATCTTATGAGTGTATCCCGGTTTATCAAAAGCGCCTAGCTGGCCTACACTGCTAGCAACGTTAACTTATCAATGGAGCCTTTTGCTTATGCCTATACCACAGTGGTCACGCGGTGTGCTGGCAGTCGCTATTAGTGCAGGCTGGGCTGTTAGTGCTCAGGCAGAGCTACCCACCCAGCAGCAGGAGCAGGCGCCGGGCTGGTTTCGTATGATGGTCGGTGAGTATGAGGTGACCGCTCTTTACGACGGCCATACGGCTATTGATACCTCCTTGCTAAAAGGCATGGAACAAGAAGAGATTCTCCGCCATCTGGATGCGTTATTTATCGATGCCGAAAGTGGCATGCAAACCGCGGTAAACGCCTTTCTTATTCACACAGGCGACAACCTTGTACTGGTTGACGCCGGTTCTGCTGCTTGCTTTGGCCCCTCATTGGGTCAGGTAGAGAGCAACCTGCGCGCTTCCGGCTACTCGCCGGATGATGTTGATACAGTATTAATGACCCACCTGCATCCTGATCACGTGTGTGGTTTGGCCAATGAGGAGGGCGAAGCGGTTTATCCCAATGCTGAACTGCGTGCCAGCCAAGCGGATGCCGATTTTTGGCTGGATGAGGAGCGCGCAGCTGCGGCTCCCGAATCTGCCCAGGCCTTCTTTACTATGGCTCAAGACGCGGTTGCGCCTTACCAGGAAGCAGATCGTTTCAACCCCTTCACGGCCGGTGATGAAGTGCTGATGGGCATCGTTGCCCAAGATACCCATGGCCACACCGCCGGGCACTCAAGCTTTATGCTCAATAGCGATGATGACGCCATGCTGGTATGGGGTGACGTGGTGCACAGTTACGGCGTTCAATTTGCCGACCCTACTGTGGCTATTGAGTTTGATTCTGACCCCGAGCAAGCCATTCGCACTCGAGAAGAAGTGCTCGAAAGTGCCGTTGAAGATAAACACTGGATCGCCGGTGCCCATATGCCTTTCCCCGGCATTGGTCATATTGTAGAAGATGAAGAGGGTTATCGCTGGCTACCGATCGAGTTTGGCCCAGTGGCAACTGACGAGTAAGCCTTAGTTAATATTTTTGAAGCAATGAATACTTAGGAGTCAAAATGAAGTCACGCGCAGCTGTTGCATTGGAAGCGGGTAAGCCGCTTGAACTGGTTGAGATTGATGTTGAAGGCCCAAAAGCCGGTGAAGTACTGGTGAAAATGGCCGCTACTAGCGTTTGTCATACCGACGCTTACACGCTTTCTGGTGCTGACCCGGAAGGTAATTTCCCCGCCGTCTTGGGTCACGAAGGTGCAGGCGTCGTTCAGGAAGTTGGCGAGGGCGTTACCAGCCTTAAGCCGGGCGACCATGTCATTCCCCTTTACACCGCCGAGTGCGGCAAGTGTAAATTCTGTTTGTCGGGTAAAACCAACCTGTGCGGCAGCGTTCGCGCTACCCAAGGTAAAGGGGTAATGCCCGACGGTACCTCGCGTTTCTCACTCGATGGCAAAATGCTTCATCACTACATGGGTACCTCCACGTTTAGTGAGTACACCGTGTTGCCTGAAGTCTCCCTGGCAGTGGTTTCCAAAGAAGCGCCCATGGATAAAATTTGCCTGCTGGGCTGTGGCGTGACCACCGGCATCGGGGCAGTGCTGAATACCGCTAAAGTAGAGCCGGGCGCCACGGTGGCGGTATTTGGTCTCGGGGCTATCGGTTTGGCCGTCATTCAAGGCGCGGTAATGGCTAAAGCAGGGCGTATTATTGCCATCGACGTCAACGCCGATAAATTCGAGCTGGCCAAGCAGTTTGGCGCCACCGACTTTGTGAACCCGAAAGAGTACTCAGACCCCATCCAGCAGGTCATCGTCGATCTGACTGATGGTGGCGTCGACTACTCCTTTGAGTGTATCGGTAACGTCAACGTGATGCGCTCGGCGCTGGAGTGCTGCCACAAGGGCTGGGGCGAATCGATCGTCATTGGTGTCGCTGGGGCCGGTGAAGAGATCTCGACACGGCCATTCCAACTAGTTACCGGGCGGGTCTGGAAAGGCTCCGCGTTTGGCGGCGTAAAAGGGCGTAGCGAACTGCCGGGCTACGTTGACCGTTATATGAACGGTGAAATCAATATCGACGATTTCATTACCCACGATATGCCGTTTGAGAAAATCAACGAAGCGTTTGATTTGCTACATGCGGGCAAGAGCATTCGTACAGTGCTGCATTACTAGGCCTAGCATTATTAAGTAGTATAGGAAGCACGTTTGAAACGCTAAAACGCGGTAGGGTAGACCTGCCGCGTTTGCTGCATTTAAAGGAACCTGCCCATGAGCATGAGTGAAACTTTAGAACTGGTGTCCGCCAACCGTAGTTTCGGTGGCTGGCATAAGCGCTACCGCCACTACTCCCGTGCGTTGGATTGCGACATGATCTTCGCCGTTTACCTGCCGCCCCAGGCGGAAAACGCGCGTGTACCCCTGCTTTGGTGGCTCTCGGGGCTGACCTGTAATGACGAAAATTTCATGCAGAAGGCGGGTGCGCACCGTATTGCCGCAGAGCTAGGCGTAGCGATTGTTTGCCCTGACACCAGCCCACGGGGCACCGACTTGCCCGGCGAGCATGAGAGCTTTGATTTAGGCTCTGGGGCTGGGTTTTACGTCAATGCCACCGAGTCGCCCTGGAAGGCCCACTATCGCATGTACGACTATGTGATTGAGGAGTTGCCTTCCGTTGTGCGTCAGCACTTCCCGGTCAATGGGCGCGAATCCATTAGCGGGCACTCGATGGGTGGGCACGGGGCATTGATCCTGGCGCTGCGTCATCCAGGGCGTTTTCGTTCGGTATCGGCCTTCTCTCCGGTGGTCAACCCGATGAACTGCCCCTGGGGGCAGCAGGCGTTTAACGCCTATTTGGGTGATGATCAGTCACGCTGGCGCCAGTACGATGCCTGCGAACTGGTGGCCAATGGCGCATCACGCCAACGCCTGTTTATCGACCAGGGCGAAGCGGATCAATTTCTGGAGGAGCAGCTTCAGCCAGAGCGTTTAGAAGCCGTGTGCGAAGAGCACGACCATCCGTTAACGCTGCGTCGCCAACCGGGCTACGATCACAGTTACTTCTTCATTGCCTCGTTCATTGAGGATCATCTGCGCTATCATGCAGACCACCTCATGAAGCGTTAAGGATAACTGGATGCTCAATCGCTCGCTGCGCCGTTTTATGCGTCTGCTATGGCGGATAGTTTGGCGCGGCGTTTTAGCGTTTGTGCTGCTGTCGGTCGCGCTGGTCCTGCTGTTTCGTGTCGTTCCTCCGCCGGGCTCAATGGTGATGGTCGAGCGCAAAATACAGAGTTGGGTCCACAGCGAACCGATTCGTATACAGCGTGAGTGGCGTGGTTGGGATTCGCTCTCGGTAAACGCCAAGCTAGCGGTGATCGCCTCGGAGGACCAGCGCTTTCCGCATCACAGCGGGTTTGATCTGGTCGAATTGCGTCGCGCACTGCAGGCCAGCCGAGACGGCGGACGGTTGCGCGGTGCCAGTACCTTGAGCCAGCAAACGGCTAAAAACGTTTTTCTGTGGACAGGTCGCAGCTGGACGCGCAAGGGGCTAGAGGCGTGGTTTACGCTACTGATTGAGATACTCTGGAGCAAGCAGCGTATTTTGGAGGTCTATCTCAATGTCGCCGAGTGGGATCGCGGTGTCTTTGGGCTAGAGGCCGCTGCTCAGCACTATTTTGGCGTCTCTTCGAGCTCGTTAACTGAGCGCCAGGCGAGTCTTCTTGCGGCTATTTTGCCCAGCCCGCTGACGCGCAGCGCCGCCCGTCCCGATGCCCAGGTTGAGCGGCGAAGCCAGTGGATTCGCCAGCAGATGCGTAACTTAGGTGGGGCTGATTATTTGCAACACCTATAGCGGTTTTTATCCACGCTAGTCGTATTTGGCGTCGTCAATTTCCGCCAGTGCTTCTAGATTGGGATAGGAGAAGTAATAGCCCTGCTGCATGGGAATACCCAATTCCAGCAAGCAGCGGGACTCCTCGCGGGTTTCAATGCCCTCTGCAATCAGCTGTGTCCCCAATGTTTCTGCGAGTGCCACCAGGCTACGTAGGATGGCTTGGCGGCGCTTGTCGCTATCGCACCCCATTACCAGGTCACGGTCGATTTTCAACGTATCAGGCCGTAGGTCGGTCAACAGATCGAGATTGGCATAGCCGTTACCAAAGTCATCCAGCGAGGTGGTAAAGCCCATCTCGCGGTAGCTCTCAATAATCGTACGCATATGCATGCGGTCATTGACCCGCTCGGTTTCGGTAATTTCGAAATTGAGCCGCTCAGTGGGCCAGCCAACACGGTGCGCTGTTTCCAGGGTGGCTTGGATGCAGGCCTGAGGCTCATAAACCGCATTAGGCAGAAAGTTAATAGAGAGCCGTTCCCGCATGCCCAGTTCGCTAGCTAGCTCAATGGCTTTAATACGGCATGCCTGGTCAAAGCGGTACATCAACTCATCGGTCACTTGGCCCAGTATTGAAAAAGCAGATTCACCACTCGGGCCGCGTACTAATGCCTCGTAGGAAATGATTTGTCGCTGACTGACATTGACGATCGGTTGAAATGCCATCGTAAATGCAAAAGGTACCGGAGAATCGCAACGGTTACAGTGTCCGTTCACCCTGGCACAGTGGTGTTGTACTGACATGTTTATCCAAGCCCTGGAATAAAATTATCGATAATTATAAATATCGCGTTATCGTCTAACCGTCTTAGGGGCGGGTTTTCGTATAACCATCACCACCCCAGTGATGGCGACCAACATCCCTACAAGTCCTAATAAGGGAAGACGTTCGTCAAACAGCCACCACGCCTGAAGCGCCGTGACCGGTGGCACAAGATAAAAAAGACTCGCCACACGCGAGGCTTCCCCCTTTTTAATCAATGCCATGAGTAACAGGATAGCGGCAATTGAGAGAATCAACACCAGCCAGCCCAGGGTCAGCACAAAAGTGCTGGTCCACTCCACTTGGCGGGTCTCAAAAACCAGGGCACCCATCCCGAGTAGAGCGCCAGCCGCCAAGTACTGAATAACCGCCCCAGAAAGCAGCGGCATACTGGTGCAATACCTTTTCTGATAAAGCGTGCCCAGTGAAATTCCCATTAAAGCGGCAGTGACACACAGCAGAGCGCTAATCCCGAAGCCATCAAACAGTGACTCACCCAGATCAAGCTTACTGCCGAGCACTAGGCAGATGCCAATCAGGCCCAGCCCTAACCCTACCCATTGGCGCCAAGTGAGTTGTTCACCTAATAAAGGCCCGGCAAAGGCGGCCGTCAGAAGTGGCTGGAGCCCCACCAGTAATGCTGCTAGGCCAGCGGGCATACCTAGGTAAATTCCGTAGAAGACGCCACCTAAATAGGCACCATGGACTAGAAAACCTGATATAGCGATGTGTGTCCATAACCTGGGTGATGAAGGCCAAGGTATACGCATCACGACGACCAGCGGTATCAGTAGCAGCAGCGTGAGTACAAAGCGGATAAATAAAAACGTAAAGGGTTCTGCGTAAGGCAGGCCAAACTTAGCGCCGATAAAGCCGGTGCTCCAAAGCAGAACAAAAAGTGCGGGCATGGCGGCCAACCCTGCGGAGGGCAGGTCATTTTGACGTAACTTGTTGAATAAGCTTGGCATATCGTTTCCATAGTAGGGTGTTTTAGCTATTTTTGTGATACATAAAGTTCTTTTTGTTACTAACTTTTACATAATAAATTGAACCTGCTTGGATTAGGCGCGTCACAGTGGGCACATACACAACGCAATATTGAGGTTTCTTCTATGCAACGTATGACTGCTCTGTTCTCCGCTGCTCTGCTCGCAACCGGTCTGATGACGGCTACTGCCCACGCCCAGGAAGAGCAACAAGGCGCAGCACAAGATCCAATGGCGACCCAGCAAGCACCTGCCCAGGATTTTTCTGACGACCAGCTCCAGCAGTTTGCCGATGCTTCTCAAGAAATTGCGGTTATTTCTCAGGAATATACCCAGCGTCTGCAGGAAGCGGAAGATGAATCAGCACAACAGGAAGTACGCACTGAAGCTAACGACCGCATGATCGAAGTGGTCGAAGACAGTGGCCTTGATGTTGATACCTTCAATGCTATTGGTCAATCCATTCAGCAAGATCCAGAAATGATGCAGCGTGTGCAGGAAATGGCTAGCCAATCTTAAGCCATACCGCTGACAGTATCTGATTTTGGTTTTGCTAATACATTAATCATCATTTAGCAGAGTGATTATCAGTATGGCTTAGGCCATCAAAGCCCGGTGCATAACAGCACCGGGCTTTTTGTTTTGCGGGTCGCTTCACCAACGGGCAGTTTTATTATGTGTGGTGGGGTTTACCTGACTTAGGCTTCCCGCCACACTTTGCATTGTGTGTAGATGACCCAGTCTATTGACCGGCAAGCCCGAGGAGTCCGTATGGATGTCGAACTGTTAGAAATACGCCAACATATGGGACGCTTTCCCCCTTTTGATGGGCTGTCGGATGATCTGCTTGATGCCATTGCTGAACAGGTGGAAGTGAGTTACTTCAAAACCGGCAGCGATATATTAGCGCTCAACGAGATGCTCAATGATCTGTGTTATATCCGCAGTGGCGCCGTGGAGGTTTATCGTAGTCAGGGGGAACTGTATAACCGCCTGGGCGAAGGCGATATTTTTGGCCATTTCAGCCTGCTGCGTAACCACAAAGTACGTTTTCCTGCCAAGGCTATCGAAGATACGCTGATTTATTTTATCCCTAAAGCCGTCTTTCTACGGCTGTGCGAGGAGGATGACCATTTTGCCGATTTTGTTGAGTTGGAGCGGCCGCGGCTAGAGAGCGCCGCCGAACAGCAAAAGAAGTCCAACGACATGATGGTTACGCGGATACGCAAACTGCTAACCCGCTACCCGGTAATGGTGGAAACCTCTACCAGCGTTCAGCTCGCCGCGCAGCAAATGAGCGAAGCCCAAGCCTCCGCGCTGCTGGTCATAAAAGAGGGTAGCGATAACCCGCGCTACAGTTTTAAAGATAGCGAAGGCCAAACCTGGCAGATGTGCGGGATTTTAACCGACAGTGATTTTCGTACCCGCATTGTGGCCGAGGGGTTATCGCCACAAACCTCGGTCGGGGAGGTGGTTTCCTCACGGCTAATTACCATTCAATCTGACGCCTCTGTTTATGAAGCCATGCTGACGATGCTGCGCAGTAACGTGCATCACCTGCCTGTGCTATACCGTCAGCGCCCGGTGGGGGTGGCGCACCTCTCCGATATTATCCGCTACGAGACCCATAGCGGCCTCTATTTAGTCAGCAATATCTTTAATCAGTCTAGCGCCCAGGGGCTAGCACGCTTAGCGCCAGATGTAAGCGCGGCGTTTGTACGTATGGTGCAAGAGGGGGCTAACTCACAGATGGTGGGCAGCGCGCTCTCTACCATTGGGCGAAGCTTTACGCGGCGGTTGCTGGAAATGGCCGAAGCGGAACTCGGCCCACCGCCGGTGCCTTACTGTTTTATGGTCAATGGCTCCATGGCGCGTAATGAGCAGAGCATTGTCACCGACCAGGATAATGCGCTGATCCTCTCCGACGAGTTTAACCCTGAAGAGCATGATGACTACTTTTACGCGCTGGCAAAAATTGTTAGCGATGGCTTAGACGCCTGCGGCTACACCTACTGCAAAGGTGATGTCATGGCGACTAACGCTCAGTGGCGTCAGCCGCTCAGCGTTTGGAAAAGTTATTTTCAGGATTGGATGGCCAACCCCACGCCTGAAAGACTGCTGCACAGCTCTATTTTCTTCGATCTGGATAGCTGTTACGGCGAAGACCTCTATGTGGAAACGCTGCAGGATTTGATTGCCGAGACAGCGCCAAAATCACCGCTGTTTTTAGCCGCCATGGCACGTAATGCCTTAAATCGTACGCCGCCGCTAGGATTTTTCCGCACCTTTGTGATGGAACAAGATGGTAAGCACAACAACTCCATCAACTTGAAGCGCCGCGGTACCGCACCGATGGTGGATTTGGTGCGGATTCATGCCTTGGCCAGCGGCTCCAAGGCACAGAACTCCTTTCAGCGCTTGAATGACATCAGCAAGACCCAGCTATTAGCGACCGGCATGAGCGACAAGCTAAGCTACGCATTTGAGTTTTTATGCATGTCGCGGATTCGCCATCAAATGATCGATCTGCAAGAGGATCGCTTGCCGGATAATAATATCGAGCCCGAAAACGTTGCGGATAGCGAACGCCACACCCTGAAAGACGCCTTCCAGGTGCTGAGCAACGCGCAAAAATTTCTCAAATTCCGCTACCCCATGCCCGCTCAGCGGCAGGGGCGTTAAAATGTTCGGTATACGTCCTCGTCAGAAAATCACCCAGGCTGACTGGCAGGGCTATATGGCCCAGCGAGCGCAGCAGGCGAAAAATCCTGCCATCCAGCAATTTTTTGGTACGCTGCTGCCTGACCCTGAAACCCCGATAGCCGACGTGCCGATGGTGGCGCTGGATATGGAAACCACCGGGCTGGATGAGCGGCGTCATGGGATTGTCAGCATTGGTGTTGTACCGTTCACGTTAGGCCGTATCAAGTTGGCCGAGCGACGCTATTGGGTCGTCAAGCCGCCAAGGCCATTGGATGAAGCCTCGATTGCCTACCATCATATTACCCACTCGGAGATCGCCCAGGCGCCGGACTTAGAAGAGGTCCTGGACGAACTGCTGGCCCAGTTAGCGGGGCGCTTAGTGGTGGTGCATTTTCGCAATATTGAGCGGCCCTTTTTGGATGCAGCCGTCAAAGCCCGACGTGGGGAAGGGGTGCTGTTTCCAATGATTGATACCATGTCGCTGGAAGCGCGGCTGCATCGCCAAACCCTGTGGGCCCGGTTTCGTCGCTGGCTGGGTCGCCCGCCAGTTTCCATCCGCCTGCACGCTAGCCGCGAACGCTATGGCTTACCTGCTTATCAAGGGCATCATGCCTTAGTGGATGCGCTGGCAACCGCAGAGCTGTTGCAGGCGCAAATTGCCACCCATTATCAGCCTGAAACGCCATTGAACGATATTTGGTGTTAAAGGCTCGCTGCCAAGATATCAACAAAAAACGGGCAACCCTTTGGGCTGCCCGTTTTGCTTGCTAGCTAAAGCTAAAAGAAGTCTTAAACTGCTTTTGGCTCGCTCATCAACCCCTTGATAATGGCATAGCAGGCCACCAGCAAGATGATGGTGAACGGGAAGCCTGTGGAGACAGCCATGGTTTGCAGCGCGGTCAAGCCACCGCCGAGCAGTAGCGCAATGGCAATTGCACCTTCGATGATCGCCCAGAACACGCGCTGTGGTTTTGGCGCATCGACCTTGCCGCCCGCCGTAATCGAGTCGATCACCAGCGAACCGGAGTCAGAAGAGGTCACAAAGAAGATAATCACCAATAGAATCGCGATGAACGAGGTGATTTGTGACAGCGGCAACTGCTCCAGCATGACGAACAGCTGTAGATCCACTCCGGCGTCACGCACGGCTTCAATGCCCTGGCTCACATATTGATCAATGGCGGTTCCACCGAAGGTAGTCATCCATAGCACCGACACGAAAAAGGGCACCAGCATAACGGATATCAGGAATTCGCGAACGGTGCGGCCACGGGATACCCGGGCGATAAACATGCCGACGTACGGGGACCAGGAGATCCACCATGCCCAATAGAAGGCCGTCCAGCCTTGGCTGAAGTTGGCATCTTCACGGCCGAAGGGGTTCGACAGCGCAGGTAGATGAACCGCATAGTTCAACAGGTTTTCAAAGAAGCCGGTGGCAATCAACAGGGTAGGGCCGACTGCAATCACAAAGAACAGCAGGGCTGCCGCCATGGCGATGTTGATTTTTGAGAGTAGCTGAACACCTTTATCGACGCCCGCTAGAATCGAGCCGATGGCGATAATCGTAATACCAACGATCAACAGGATCATGGTGATATCGCTTTCCGGCGCGTCAAACAAGTAGGTAAGACCCGCCGCGGCCTGGGTAGCGCCTAGGCCCAATGAGGTGGCCAGGCCAAACAACGTTGCAAATACAGCCAAAATATCAATTACATGGCCTGGCCAGCCCCAGACGCGTTCACCTAAAATCGGGTAAAACACCGAACGCATAGAGAGTGGCAAACCCTTATTGAACGAGAACAGCGCCAGCGAAAGCGCCACTACCGCGTAAATTGCCCAAGGGTGCAGGCCCCAGTGAAAGATGGTTGCGGCCATAGCTAACGCTTCAGCACCGGCAGCATTACCTTCCGCACCTGCAAGCGGCGCCCAACTGCCGCCGTCAAATGAAGTGCCAAAGTGCGTCAGCGGTTCATTAACGCCGAAGAACATCAGGCCAATGCCCATGCCTGCGGCAAACAGCATTGAAAACCAGCCTATATAGGTAAAATCGGGTTTGGCATCGGCGCCACCAATACGGATTTTACCTAAAGGGGAGAAAATCAGACCAATACATAAAATGACGAATATATTCGCCGCTAATATAAAGAACCATGCCAAATTTCCGGTCAAAAAACCGAAAATAGCATCATAAATAGGGGCTATGGTGTCTTGCAGTGCCAGCGTCAGTACTACAAACAACAGCACCACAACCGCCGAAATGCTAAATACCTTGCCGTGTAGGTCAAGATTAAGACCCATGGCATTCGTGGTGATGTTGTCTTGACCAATTACATAATCGGTATCAATCAGATTCGCCGCGCCATCTGGGGCGGGTATGCCCTCAGAGACCGGCTCTTCAGGGGGACGTTTATCATCGTGGTTATCCACAGAAGCCTCTCTATTTCGAGCAAGAAGTGTCGATCAAAAATGTTGAATAAAACCCGAATGTGGCATCAACCAACATTACATGGCTCGCGTTAAGGCGCTCACAATAGCAAATCTGTTAAGACAGCCTTCAACGTAGTATGAACCCATTCGCTAAAACATTACGCTTATAACGACAACAGAGGGCCGAAGCCCCCCGTTATAGTTACTGCACAGGACATTTAGCTATCGAGCCACTGCTCAACTACATCCTGGTTATCTTCAACCCACTGCTTAGCGTTCTCGTAGGGGTCGCTGCCATCTTCCTGGTTCATTAGCATGACCTCGCCCATCTGCTCCGGCGTCCACTCGAAAGCGTCAAGAATCGCATAGGCTTCCGGCATGTCATCTTCCAGGCCTTGACGAACCGCGGTATGGATCTGCTCCGCACCGCCATAGACGTTTTCAGGATCTTCTAGATATTTGATGTCAAAACGGGCAAACATCCAGTGGGGCGTCCAGCCGGTAACAACGACATCTTCTTCGTTATTAATCGCGCTGGATAGCGCTGCCGTCATGGTTGCGCCGCTGCCACTACGCAGATCCAGCTCAAGGTCATAGGTATCCACAACCTCTTCAGTGAGGGCCATTAGGCCTGCACCGGGGTCAATACCGATGATCTCGCCATTAAAGCTGTCGGCGTTATCGTTAAGGTCAGCAATCGAGTCGACGTCGGTATACTCTGGAACCACAAGGCCCAGCTTGGTGCCGTCCAGGTTGGGGCCAAGGTCTTCAATGCTATCGCCCAGGCGCTCCATGTAATCGGCGTGAGTAGTCGGCAGCCAGGCAGCAACGATGGCATCCGCATCGCCAGTCGAGAGCGCCTGGAACATGGCAGCCGCTGAGAGCGACGTTAGGTCGACCTCGTAGCCCGCTTGCTCAAGTACCGCAGCAACGACGTTAGTTGAAGCGACTTCGGAAGACCACTCTACGTAGGCAAGGTTAACCGTGCCTTTCTCTTCTTCGGCCTGCGCTGTGCTGCTGACGGCAACACCGGCACCCGCTAACAGTGCCAGTGAAGCAAGACGGATACGGAGGTTCAATGTGCGATGTTTCATTCACTTTCTCCCTTGAGTACTAAAATATCAACGTGCATGATTCTTAACGAGCACGGTTGCTGCAAAGCACAGCATGGTTAGCAAGAGGCGACTAAGCAAGCGAATGACTCAACGCAGCCGCTCCTGCTGTTTTACGCTATTCGCGCGTTCTAGCCATTCCGGGTTTTTCTAAGCGATTGCGTTAGACGGTCAAGCAGCATGGCTAGGATGACTACCGCGATACCCGCTTCAAAGCCATCGCCAGGGCGCAAGCGTTGAATAGCGCGCCATACTTCGCTGCCCAAACCGTCCGCACCAATCATGGCAGCGATGACCACCATGGAGAGGGCAAGCATTATCGTTTGGTTGATACCCGCCATTACCGTGGGCAGTGAAAGCGGTAGCTGCACTTTAAATAGCTTTTGACCACGGGTAGCGCCGTAGGCATCGGCGGCTTCGATCAGCTCCACCGGTACTTGACGAATACCCAGGGTGGTAAAGCGAATAGCCGGGGGCATCGAGAAGATCACCGTGGCAAAAATCGCCGAGACCGAGCCAATACCGAAAAACGGAATAGCCGGAATCAAATAGACGAACGCTGGCATGGTCTGCATAAAGTCCAAAATCGGCATAATGACCCGGTAAAGCCGATTAGACAGCGCCGCGGCAATGCCCACGGGTAACGCGATGACGACGGCCACCATGGTGGCAAATACCACCAGCGTGAGCGTCTCAATCATCGGGTTCCATAGACCCAGATTCCAGATCAGTGCCAAGCCGGCTACGGCGCCGATTGCTAGCCGAGGACCCGCCAGCTTCCAGCAGAGTAGGGCGATCAACGCGAGCAGTGCCCACTCGGGCAGCCACATCAAACCGTCATTTAAAACATCGATACCGGTTTGGGTGAAGCGGGATATGCCGCGGGTGACCAGGGAGTATTCGCTGGTCAACCAAGTCAGACCGCTTTCAATCCAATCACCTAACGGGATGCGTGGGATCTCCATTATTGCTCTCCTGCTCGTGCCAGTTCGTCGAGTACTGCGCCTTTAACCACCACGCCCAGCAGCTGCTCTTGCTTATCAATAACGGCGATAGGGAAGCTCTTTTCGCTAAACATGGCAAACAGGTTATGCAACGGCTCATCCATGGGGACTTTGCGAAAATCCTGGGTTAAGTAGGGGATAATCGAATCGGAACCCTCTTCAATCGCCCGGCTTGCAGCGTCGGCCTCGAGTAGGCCGATCAAGCGGCGGTCGCGATCAACCACATAGATAGAGTCGATAGCATGGTCGCGCATGCGGTGCAGTGCCGTGCGCGGCCCATCGCTTTCGCGAGCGGTAGAACGCAGCGGCCGCATGGCACTTTCAGCGGTCAGAATACGTGCCCGGTCAACGCCTTCGATAAAGCGCCGTACGTAGTCATCCGCAGGCTTGGTCAGAATCTCTTCCGGTGTGCCGATCTGCACCACTTCGCCATCTTTCAACAGCACGATACGGTCGCCAATGTTGAGCGCTTCATCCAAGTCGTGGGTAATGAAAACCGTGGTCTTTTGCATTTTGGATTGCAGCTGTAACAGTTCTTGCTGCATGTCTTTGCGAATCAACGGGTCGAGCGCGGAGAAGGCCTCATCCATTAACAGTACGGTGGCATCGTTAGCCAAAGCACGGGCTAGGCCAACGCGTTGCTGCATGCCGCCGGAAAGTTGGTTGGGGTAGGCGTCTTCCCAGCCTTCCAAGCCCACTTGCTTGAGCGCATCATGAGCAATTTTATGGCGCTCTGTTTTCTCTACGCCGCGAATTTCCAAACCGAACTCGGCATTTTGCTGCACAGTGCGGTGGGGAAATAGCGCGAAATTTTGAAATACCATAGAGAAGTGGCGGCGGCGGCACTCCAACAGCGCTTTCTCTTTCAGCGTCGGAATATTTTCGCCGTCGATGATGATCTCACCTTCGGTGGTCTCGATCAGACGGTTAAGACAGCGGATCAAGGTCGATTTGCCTGACCCTGATAGTCCCATGATGACCAGCAATTCGCCTTCATAGACATCAAACGAAATATTGGATAGCCCCAGTGTTTGGCCGGTTTTCTCCAGAATTTCGGGGCGCTTCATTCCCTGGTTACGTAGCTCAATGGCTTTTTGTGGGTGCTTGCCAAAGACTTTGCTTAAGTCGCGCACTTTAATTTTGACGGGTCGTGTCTCGTCCATCGGCGATGCCTTTTGTTGAGCAGAATAGGCGTGTGTCGTTGCTACGCCATTCATAAAGAAATAAGAGCTTGAGTCGGATAATTTATTAAAAATTATTATACATAAGTGGAGCCTATGTGTCACAACGGCTCGCTCAACGGGGCAATTAACGCTACATGTGTCATTTTTTACCCACCTTAGGTGGTTAGTTACCCGCTAATGGCGATACATTGCTATTTTTATAAATAATTGATTTTATTTAAGTAATCATTAATTTTCAATATTTGGCATGTAAAGTGAATAGCATAAATGTGTGCAACATATTATATGTACAGAACTGGCTCTCGGTTACCCAGTAAGACGTTTAGAAACATACGGTGTTAGCAATGGAGGTGGGTATTATGGACAAGCAACATGACCACATTGAGAGTAAGCAAATTGCCAATCGCCCCCGCTGGTTAACGCTGTGCATGATGGCGACAGCAGCGAGCGTTATTGTATTGGCTGGCTGCGGTGACAATGAAGAGCCAGCGCCGCCTGCGGATGAAACGGCGCCCCTTGAGCAAGATGCGACCACTCAGCCAGAACCAAGTATGAATGAAGAGCCGGGTATGAATGAAGAGCCAGCAATGGACCAAGACCCAGGCTTAAATGAAGACCCCGCAGCAGAAGGCACTATGCCCGAAGACACCATGGATGAGCCGGCAGAAGGCACCACCATGAATCCAGAAGAAGATGAGCCTGGTTTTGGTGAAGGTACTGAACCAATGCCTGGCGTAGAAGAAGATGATGATGAGAATTCGACCAGTAACTAATTACCCGTTTCGAGTTTTGAGTAAGTGTACCGCTCCCTACGATGGTAAATCGATCCAGCTGTTTGTTCCCTGCGGCTGCTCCACACGGTTTATCATCTTTTCCGCCCCCGCGCCCGCGGGGGTTTTTTTTGTCTGTGTGTAGGTCCTGTCGCTTCGCGATTTAGAAGGGGAGTGAGCAGTGTCGAAGTGGTTACTCTTCATTATCTTCCAAGCGACGATAGAGCGTCCGACGAGCAATCCCAAGGACCTCCGCCGTGCGCCGCTTGTTGCCACCCGTTGCTTCTAGCACCTTGTTAATATAGCGCTTTTCAACTTCTTCCAGGCTGGGCCAGCGGATCGGCGGTGGCGTTGGCATTTGACCTCCAGCCAGCACTTCGCCGCGGACTGCAGGTACCAGAGGCGTGCCGGTTTCCACTGTTGATTGCTCGCGCAGTCGCTCGGGCAGATCTTTATAGCTGAGTGAGCCGTCTTCGCTCAGAGTGACGGCCCGCATAATGGCGTTCTCTAGTTCGCGAACATTACCGGGGTAGGCATAGTTGAGTAGATTGCTGAACGCTTCCGGCTCGATTTGCTCTATCTGTTTGCCCTGTGCCTCCGAATGCTTGTCGATAAGCGCAAATACAAGATGCTCGATATCGGTGCCGCGCTCGCGCAGCGGGGGGATACGCAGTGAGAACGTCTCCAAGCGGTAAAACAAATCGCTGCGGAAGTTTCCCTGCTCGATCTCTTTCTCCAGGTTGCGGTGAGTGGCGGCGATGATGCGTACATCTACCGGCTCTTCGCGCTCGCCGCCCACTGGGCGCACGGTCTTCTCCTGCAAAGCGCGCAGCAATTTAGCCTGCAGATTGATCGGCATTTCACCAATTTCATCTAAAAACAGGCTGCCGCCCTGGGCGCTATGAAATAACCCTCGGCGTGCTTCGTTAGCCCCGGTAAAGGCGCCTTTGACATGGCCAAAGAACTCACTTTCCATCAAATCCGCGGGAATACTTGCACAGTTAACCGGCACAAACGGCTGGTCATGACGCGGGCTTTCCTGATGAATGGCGCGGGCAAGTAGCTCTTTGCCGGTGCCACTTTCACCTAAGATCAGGATGGGGGCATCGCTTTTGGCAAGGCGGGAGGCGTCATGGAATAGCGTCTGCATGACCTGGCTTTTACCCACAATGCCGTGGAAATGGCTGATATCCGTGTCGTGGAAAACCGCCAAGCGTTGGCGCTCCAGCACACGAAATACGGCATCGCGGATGGCATCAAGGTCGAGCGGCTTGGTTAAAAAGTCGTCAGCCCCGAGTTTTAGTGCCTCGACCGCCTGGTCAATAGTGCCGAAAGCGGTAATCACAATGATGCCCAGCTCACTGCCTGCTTGGCGGAGCTGCTGGAGTAGTTGAATGCCGGTCATACCCGGCAAACGCACGTCGGTAATTACCAGTGAGACGGTGGTGTGGCTCAATAAGGCGATCGCCTCTTCAGCGCTAGTTACACCGAGCGTTGTGTAGCCTGCATCCTGCAGTTCTTCTTCTAGTAGCTCAAGTATAGCGGCGTCATCTTCCACCACCAACAAAGGTAATAGGGGTTCCTGATGGGTCACAAACGTTGTCCTCACGCGGATGCGGTTTCACTAATAGGTAGCGTAATTTCAAATCCAGCGCCGCCTAGGGCACTGTCAAACACGCCGATCGTGCCGCCGTGGTCGTTAATAATGCGATGTACCATAGAGAGTCCCAAACCGCTGCCTTGGCCAACCGGTTTGGTGGTAAAAAATGGGTCGAACACTTTATGGTGATGGGAGTTGGGTATCCCCGGGCCATCATCTTCCACCCACAGTAGTAATTCGTTCTCTTGCTGCTGGGCGCGTACTCGAATTTTGCTTACTTCGGGGGCTTGCGCTGCATTGCGCAGCAAGTTGGTCAGCACCTGCACAATTTGTTGGCCGTTGGCGAGTAAGTTGGGTGCTGGCGTCGGTAATTCAATGTCTAAACGAATATTGCGTGGTTCTAGCTCGTCTTCAACTAAATCGCTGGCATTCATAATAAGCTGATCAAGCGCCAGCTCGCCTTTCTCTACGTTATGTTGACGTCCTAACTCCATCAATTGGCGAACGATTTCAACGATGCGCTCTACTTCGCCGCGTATACGCCCTAGCCGTGCCCGTTCGTCATCGCCAATGACATCGCGGCGAGCCAAACGCTGGGCTTGACCATTAATCACCGTTAGCGGCGCGCCTATCTCATGGGCAACTCCCGCCGCCAGTACGCCGAGCTCGGCCAGCTTTTTCGATTTACGCAGGCGCTTTTCAAGCTCAATTTCGCGCCGCTGGCGATTTTCGATCTCTTGGTCTTTCTCGGCCATCGCATCCAGCATGCCATTCAAACCAGAGGCGAGGTGGCGGTATTCGATAGGGCCGTCTTCGGTGGCACGTTGGCTGCGGTCCCCTTTTTCTACCAACTGCATTACGTGCAGAAGCCGATTAAGCGGGCGCTCAATATGGCGCCGGAAGCCCCACCAAATACTAAACACGATCCCGGCCGCACCAATCACAAACACTAGTACGGCCACAACGCTGATAAAACCCGTGTAGTTCTCAATACCGGTATTTAGCCGATTAACCTGAAGTACGCCATATACAGTGCCATCTTGTGAGCGCAAGGGTGTCAACGCAGAGTAGTAATTCCAACCCTCGTGTTGTCGGTAATTGCTGTAAAGGTCATCGCGTTCGATGATTTGCTGAATCTCTTCGCGACTGAAAATATCCTTGCCCAGGCCAAGCCCATAAATATCGCGCCCTTCGGTATCGAAGACATAAGCGCCGTAAATTCTATGGAAGGAGAACGCTGACTGTAGCGCTTCCTCAAGCGGCGTGTTGCTGTCGGGGGTGACCGCGTAGCTGAGCGAGGAGCTCAGCGTACGGGTAATAATCTCAACTTCAGTTTGTAGCTTTGAACGTACGTTATCTTCGAGCGATTTGATCGCCACTAAGCTAAATACCACCAGGATGACAAACAGCGGCACAATCACCGTCAAAATAATCAAATTGCGTAGTCGCATGGGGCATCCATGGTGGTTTTAATACGTTGTAGTATCAGCGGGTGAACTAAGTGCTACTGGTTCGTTGGCGCTAGACGATACAAGCCGCCCTGAGGGTCGTCAGTGAGCAAGTAAATAGCGTCATCAGGGCCTTGGCGAACATCGCGAATACGGCCTACTACGCCTTGTAAAATCAGCTCTTCTTCGGCGACACGGCCCTCTTCTAAGCGCAGGCGCAATAGCTTCTCGCTACCTAATCCACCGGCTAATAAGTTGCCCTGCCACTCACCAAAAGCGTCGCTGGTCACTTCGGCAAGGCCGGCGGGGGCGAAACGCCCTTCAAATATATACACCGGGTCAATCATGCCGGGGAGCGAGTCTTCGCCAATCGGCTCATTGGTAGCGTAATCATTGCCCTGACTAACTTCCGGCCAGCCATAATTATTGCCCGCTTCGATATGGTTTAGCTCGTCGCCGGTTCGGGGGCCGTGCTCTGATGCCCAGGCTTCGCCGTTACTCAGCACGGTCATGCCTTGAATATTGCGATTTCCCATGGAGTAGATTTCATCCAGGGTGGTGTCATCCCCGACAAAGGGATTGTCATCGGGAACGCCGCCCGTGGCGGTTAGGCGCAGGGTAGAGCCCGCGTGGTCATCGCTTGCCTGGGCGCGAGGTGGTTCACTGCCACGGTCGCCGATACTCATTAGCAGGGTGCCGTCGGGCTGCCACGCCAACCGCGAGCCGTAGTGACGACCAGGCCCTGAGGCGCGATCCTGTTCAAACAAGTGCTCAACCTCACCTAGCTTGTCATCCTGCCATTTTACCCGTGATAGCGCTGAACGGCTGTTATTGCCTTCGGGCTTGCTCCAGGTGAAATAGATCCAGTCGTTGTCGCCTCCACCGTTCCCCCCTTCAAAATCGGGGTGCAACACCACGTCTAACAGCCCGCCCTGGCCCCGAGCACTCACTTCTGGCATGCCTTGCAGCGTACTGGATTCACCGCTTTCGGGGTCGACGAGTTTCAGCTGCCCGCTGCGTTCGGTGACTAAATAGCGACCATCGGGTAAAAACGCCAACGCCCAAGGGTGCTCAAAACCATCGGCGATACGCTCAATGGAAAGGTTTAAATGTTCGGTTTCCAGCGATTCCTGAACGACTTCCGCATTTGCCGAGTTGATAGCGCTAGCCAGCACTAGCCCACTAATTCCTGCCAAAGCCGCAGGGGTCAGTCGGCGAGAAGTGGGATTACTCCTGCTCGTATAATGCATAGTGTGCCCTCTGGTTATGTAAATACTCGTTATCCTTGCCAGTAGTCTAGCAGTGACCTTTTACCGACGTTGGGGTTCCGCTATTACATAAGCAGGGCGAGTAACACGGGCAGGTAAACCAGCGCTAACAATGTTGAGCAGAAGACCAAACTGGCGACATAGACGGGTTCGCGCTGGGCCCGCTGAGCAAAGAGGTAATTGAAGACCGCCACCGGCATACACATTTGCAACACTAAAATGTTTTGTGCCAGTGGCGGAAGGCCCACCCAGCCAGCGATCAGCCAGGCGACCCCAGCGGCGAGGGGCACACGCACCAGGCTAAACCCGAGCCCTGAATGCAGGTTCTTCACATGAATGCTTGCCAGCGAGACGCCCAGGGTAATGAGCATCAGCGGAACCGTGAACCCCGACATTAAGTCCACCGTATTCGCCAACCAGGGGGGCAGGGAAGTGTCCGTCAGCAGCAGTGCCATGGAAATAGCAATGGCGTATACCGTGGGTGTTTTGGCGAGGGTTTTGAGTGGGTTGCCCTGACTATTAAGTACTGCACCTAAGGTGAACTGAAACAACGATACGGTCACCATCACCGTAATGCCGTAAGCAAACCCGGCACTGCCAAAGGCGTAAAGCACCACGGGTAAGCCCATATTGCCGGTGTTGGGGTACATCATGGGGGCAAGTAGCACTCGCCAGCTGCGGCGCAACAGTTTTGCCACCGCAAAGGTAGCGGCCCCCATGGTGATAATCACCAACGCGGTGGCCAGCATGGTCTGGCCGAAGGTGTTGGCATCAATATCGGCTCCCGCCAGAGACGCCAATACCAGCGAAGGGGTGCCAATGTTAAACATCAGCCGGGTGATGAAGTCGACCGGGTAGGGATGGCCTAGGCGTACCCACAGGTAGCCGAGTCCTGCACCAGCAAGCACGGGCGCCATGACGGCAAAAAGTTCGGCGAGCATTTACAGTCCTTGGCTAATCGTTAGCCGACTATTGTCGTTAATGAGCGGGCTAACTGGCAAGGCAAACACTCGAATTAACTTACGCAGTGGCGGTTGAGGTGCGCCACGGGGCGGGCACTTGGCTACGTAAAAACTCCAATAGCGCGTGGGTGCGGCGTGATTGGTGACCGTAGGCGTAGAGTAGCGTAATGGGCAGAGGCGCTGGTTCCCAGCCAGGCAAACAGTTAATCAGTTCGCCTGGATGATGCTGTTCGCGCTTTGCGGTTAACCAGTGTGAGAGCAAGCCGATCCCCTGGCTGCGTGCGATGGCGTCAATATGCAGGGCAGTTAGGTCTACCCGCAGCCGAGAGCGGGGTGGATTAAAGGTGTACTGGCCATGCTCGGAGTGTGTGAGCAGCAGCCCGTCGGATGCTGAACCCAGCAGGTCTATCCAGGCGTGCTGGTTCAATTCATTGGGGTGATGGGGCGTGCCAGCCGCCGCTAAATAGCGTGGGCTGGCATAAAGCCCGCGGGTTAAGTACCCCAAGCGCTCCTGGTTTAGCCCACACTCGTGAGTCGGCCCGAGCCAGACATGAACGCTATTACTGTGCATTTTAGTCGGCGGCGTTTCTCTAGTGTGTAGCGTTAGCTCTACCTTTGGGTGGCGATTTAAGAACGCATCAATGGCGCTGGCTAACCAGCTGCGCGCCAGGGCGCCGTGCACCTCAAGGGTTATTTCGCCACTAATCTCCTCACGCAGCTCTGCTAGCGCCTCCTGGCTATGAACCGCCATTGCCAAAAGCTCGGTGCAGTAGTTGTGAAACAGCAGCCCCGCTTCGGTGGGAATTAAGCGATTGGCCTGGCGGCGCAGCAGCGGCTGGTTAAGCCGGGTTTCGAGCTGGCTGATGCGCCGACTTAGGGTCGATTTGGCTAAACCAAGCTTTTGAGCGCTGCGAGTCAAACTGCCCGTGGTCATCACATCGGCAAAGGCGGTAAGTTCGTCAAAGTCATACATGGTCAGACCCAAGGGAAGAGGGTGAATGCTGATTGTGCCATCTTTCAGTGCGAATGAAAATAATATGCATTTGTGTTTCGGATGTTTTCTCCATCTAACCAATGTTTAAGAAAAGGGGATTTTTCAGTGCTAAATTAAAAAAGCCCCAGCGCATGGCCGGGGCAGAAGGAGAGCATCGAAACAGTCAGTGGAACGTTGCGTGTTAGAACTGATTAAAACTCATAGGTTGCAGAGACCCAGAAGCTGCGCCCATCCAGCGCTACACCATCGGTAGAGCGGCCTGTTTGCGTGAAGTTGTAAGCACGCAGCGTTTCGCCGTTATGCTCAAAGGTATCGGAGCTGGTGAAGTCTTTATCAAACAGATTGTAAACAGTACCGGTTAACCGCACGTTGTCGGAGAAACGGTAGGAACTACGCCAGTTGAACAGCTCGTAACCATTTAGCTTGTTACCCAACTGTTCATAAAGAGAAAGCGATTCACCCGAGGTAGGCAAGCCAGCTGCAAAACGATTACGAGATGAGTAGTACTCGCCTTCTAACGTGGTGCTCCAGCGCTCGTTAATCGCCCAGGTTAGGTCAGCGGTTAATTTATGGTTAGGTGTGTTGGTTAATACCATGCCCTCATTTTCGCCTGAAGTGATTTCAGAATCGGTAAAGGTGTAGCCGCCACTAATGCGCCAGGCGGGAGCGATTTGATAATTAGCGGTAAGTTCAATGCCACGGGTCTCAGCTTCGTCGATATTGGTTAACTGGCCAAAGCTTTCCTGCTGGGTAAAGTTGCCCACGCTTAAGCAGTTAGCCAACCCTGCATTGGGGGTGTTGCCATTGCTATCGACAAACTGGCAATTTGGTAAATCAGTGGCGCTGGCGATTCGGTCAGAAAAGCGATTGTAGAAAAGCGTCGCCCCGGCTGAGAAGTTGTCCAAGCTGTCATAAAGGGCACTGATTTCGTAATTGGTGCTTTTTTCTGGCTCAAGGTCGGGTGAGCCAAGGCCAACTTCTCTGCCCTGGTTGCCAAAGCCATTAATTCCGTCGTGTAGGTCATTCAAGGAAGGCGTTTTATAACCGCGGCTAACGCCACCTTTTAATGTCCAATTAGGCGTCGTGTTCCAGACCAAATACCCACGTGGGCTAAAGTGGCCCCCAAAGGCGTCGTGGTGCTCATAACGCCCTCCCAACGTTAGGGCTAAATCGTCCCGCAGCAGCCACTCATCTTCAGCAAACAGCGCCCAGCTGTTTTGCTCAAAGGTTTCATTGCCCGCGATGGCATCTTCTAGCTCAGCATCAATGTATTGCCCGCCAATGGTTGCCATATGGTCGCCGAGTGGCGCTACAAATTTGGTATCGACAATAATGTCTCGGTTCTCAAGAATGCGGTCTTCGCCCCCCTGGGCTTCATACCCGTAAGCGGGAGCACTGCCTGCAGGCAGGGTGCGGCCTAAGGTTTCAGTCGTGCTATGGGTAACGCTGCTTTCCCAGGTACCTGGAGCGTAGTGACCGGTATGGCCAACCGCAATTTGGTCGCGGTTAAAGCGCAATTCGTCTTTATAGCCGTTAAAGGTGCCGGGTGAGGGAGCGCCGCTGCGATCAGTGCCGTCTTGGGTTCCCAGGCGGTTATCGTCGTTGGAGTAGGACTGGCGTGAACGTTCGGCGTCTACCCATAATTCATTAGACTCATCCGGCGTCAGGTTCAGGCGACCACCGATAGAGTAAATGCGCGCCTCGGAAGGGCGAGGGTCGCGGCCAGCGCTGTCTTCAATCATGCGTTCGGAGCTGTCGCGATCAAACAGACGGCCACGCAGCTGTAAACCCAGTGTGTCTTCTATCAGAGGCCCCGAGGTGTAAAGGTTAATCGCTGAACTGTTGCCCGCACCGCGGTCTTCCTGAAAAGTGTTTTCAACCGTTACAGCGCCTGCCCAATCCTCACCTATGCGGCGGGTGATGATATTGATAACCCCGCCCATGGCGTCAGACCCATAGAGCGTCGACATCGGACCCCGAATTACCTCAATGCGCTCAATAGCGGAAAGCGGTGGCATAAAGCCGGTGGAAGTTTCTCCGAAGCCATTGGGCGTGACGCTGCCAGAGGTATTTTGACGGCGCCCATCAATCAAGATCAGCGTGTATTCGCTTGGCATGCCGCGAATAGAAATATTCAGTCCGCCGGTTTTACCCGTGCCAGAACGCACATCAACACCGGGTACATCGGCAATCGCTTCCGCAATATTGGAAAACTGCTTCTGCTCAAGCTCTTCGCGAGATACCACCGAAATACTAGCTGGCGCGTTATTTAGCGACTGCTCATAGCCAGCCGCCGTAACCACCATGTTGTTAAGCTGCGCATTTTCCTGGGCCTGAGCGCCTGCAGCAGAAACAGCAAGCGTGACGGCGCTAGCCAGAACAGAGCGAGTAAAGCGTGGCATGTCATTCCCCTTGGTTACGATAATTATTAGCTAATGATATTAATTATCAAATGAGCCAGGGAGTCTAAAAAGAAACGCTCTCAAACGCGAGGGTGTGATTGAGGAACGTTGCGTTGCGTAAATTGAAACAGGGGAGCCGTAGGGTCGTTGCAAAAAATGGAACACGCTATTCGATGGAATAGTAGTGCAAGTGCTTTTGAGAATCGTTATTATTAAAAGCACTGTATCGTGTTGAGAGAAACTTATGCGGGTTAAAGCGACGCTATTTAAAACGAGATCAATGTCAGCAATTCTTACTAAAAGCGGGCGTTTAGGGATGCTGTTCATATTGCTAAGTGCCTTAGTAGTGGGCACTGCGCAAGCTCACACGCTGGAAACCGCCTTTGGCGATGTAGACGTTGAGGGATCGCCAAAGCGGGTTGTAACACTCTACGAAGGCGCGCTAGACGCCGCGGTAGCGGCAGGCGTGAGCCCGCTAGGTGCCGTCACTACGCGAGGTGGCGACAACGTAGCAAGCTACATTGAAGTGCATCTTGGCGAAAACCCGCCCGCCATTATGGGTGTGGTGCGCGAGATCAATATTGAGGCCGTGCTGGCGCAGCAGCCGGATCTAATTTTGGCGCCTGCCCAGCTTTCTGATGAGCAGTATCAGCTGCTGTCACGTATTGCGCCCACGGTGGTGCCACCGCCCCAGCCACTGGCGCCGGATAACTGGAAAGCTGAAGCCCGCCTTTACGGCGAAGCGCTCAATCGCCAGGCCGCCATTGCAGAAGCGATTGAGGCGGTTGAACAACGCGCCGCCGAGGTCGCTAAGGCAGTGGAAGAGGCCGGTGTAGGTGGTAGCGCCTTTTTAGTGCGCTGGATGCCCGGTGGCCCCATGGTAATGTCGGAAAATCTTTTCGCCGCAGGCTTGTTAGCCCAAGCGGGGCTGGATGTTCAGGACGCTGGCCTGGTCGGCGAGCGCGGCGTGCATAGCGATGTGCTGAGCCTGGAAAACCTTTCCCAAGTGGACGGTGACTGGCTGTTCCTGGCAACGCTCAACGAAGATGGTCAAGCGGCGGTGGACGCAGCCAAGCAGAGCAGTGCCTTTACGCGCCTAAACGTGGTGCAGCAAGACCACGTAGTGCCGGTGGATGGTCAGCTATGGACAAGCGCCAATGGCCCCCTGGCCGCCCAGGCGATTCTTGATGATATAGAGGCAGCGCTGTTGCCGTGACGGTTCCACGTTTTGCAACGCCTAGCGTTAGGCGTGCTACTCCACGTTCGCTAATGCTGCTGCTACTCACCACCCTTGTGGCGGTGAGTCTCGTTAGTTTATTAATCGGCGCGGGCAGCGTTGGCCCCGGCAGGGCCCTGGCGCTACTTGGCGGTGCTCAGGACAGTGAGGCGCACTTCATCGTCTGGGAACTGCGCGCACCGCGCACCTTAATTGGTATTGCGGTGGGCATGGCGCTAGGTGTCGCTGGCGCCCTGTTGCAAGCGGTGGCACGCAATCCGCTGGCCGAACCGGGGCTTTTAGGGGTTAGCGCGGGAGCGGCATTTGCCGTGGCGCTGGCCTTAGTGCTGGGCGCCAGCGCCACCACTTTACGCATTTCAGTCGCGCAGTTAGGTGCGCTGGTGGGCTGCGTGTGCGTGTTGAGCGTGGCGCGCTTTCGCGGTGTGGGTAACGACCCTATCCGGCTCGTGCTTGCCGGGGCTGCGTTCTCTGGCCTGCTCGCTTCATTAACCTCGTTGATACTGCTTTACGACCAGCGTGCCGCTGATGAAATTCGTTTCTGGGTGATTGGCAGCTTGGCCGGCCGCCGCTTGGATGACCTGTTCGCCGTTCTGCCCAGTATGCTGGTCGCGTCAGTGATGGTTGCGCTGATTGCTCGGCCGTTAGCCGCTCTGGCCCTAGGCGAACGAGTGGCCTCGGGTTTGGGCCACCACCCCAACCTCATTCGTTGGTTGGTCATCGCCTGCGTGGCGCTGTTGGTGGGTGCTGCCACCGCCATCGCCGGGCCCATTGCCTTTGTTGGGTTGGTGGTGCCGTTTGTCGCACGGGCCTTTGCCGGGCCTGATATTCGTCGCACGCTATGGTTTTGTCTGCCCATCGGGCCGCTGATCGTCCTCACGGCCGATATCATCTCTCGGGTGGTGGTCACTCCTTCGGAACTACCGTTGGGCGTACTCACGGCGCTGTGCGGCGCACCCGTACTAATAGCGGTCGTACGTGCGCGCCGCCTACCGATGCTATGAATTCGCTCATGAAAACCACGCTGATAAAAAGCTCGTCTATGCCTTTCTCTTCGGAAGACCAGTTCCGCGCGGACGGCAATAACAACGTACCGCCACCGCAAGGTTACTGGCGATTCGCCTGGCGAAGCGGGAACGGTGCGAACAGCCTGTTGTTTGAGCAGCGTGCGGTGGTCGTTAACCTGGGTCTGTTCAGCGCACTACTGCTCTCCAGCGTTATTTACCTAAGCCTGGGCAGCGTTAAAGTCGCCCCTATGGCGGTGCTGCAGGCGCTGTTTGGCAATGCAGATATGATGGCGAGCTTTGTTGTGCAGGAGCTACGCTTGCCGCGTTTGGCATCCGCCGCTAGTACCGGGGCGGCCTTCGCGTTAGCGGGCATTCTGATGCAAACCCTGGCCCGCAACCGCTTGGCGACGCCGGGTATTATCGGTATTGATAACGGCGCGACGGCATTTGCAGTGGCCTCCATCGTAGGCCTTGGCGTTTCCATCGCGCCGCCTGCCATGGCGTTAGCCGGGGCAACCACCGCAGCGGTACTCACCTTCGGGCTCGCCGCGGGCAACGGCACCCAGGGGTATCGCTTTATCGTGGCGGGGATTGGCGTGGGCGCGGTGTTTGGCGCGATAACGCAATTGATGCTGGCGCGAGTCGCCATTGATACCGCCAATGCCGCCTATCCATGGACAGTGGGTTCGCTCAATGCCCGCCCCAGCGGCGCACTGCAATTACTCATGCTCGGGTTGGCGTTAGGGCTGGCCACTGCCATGGTGTTAGCCCGTTCGCTAACGCTACTGCGTTTCAAGGATGCTACCGCTAGTGGGCTAGGCGTCAACGTTAAGCGACGCCGTTTGGAAGTGCTGTTGCTGTCTGTCGCCTTGACGGGGTTGGCGGTCGCCGTTGCCGGGCCGGTGGGCATGGTGGGGCTGATTGGCCCAGAGATAGCTCGCTCGCTGTCGAGTTCGCGCAGCGTGCCTATTTTGGCGGCAACGCTAGCGGGGGCGCTGGTGATGGTGCTCGCCGACCTGGCCGGGCGTACGCTGCTGGCGCCTATCGAGATTCCCGTCGGTATCGTTACCGCCGTGGTCGGCGGGCCTTGGTTACTTTGGATATTAATGCGTCCGCAACGGAGCTCCACATGAGTCAATCTCCAACATCTACCATGCCGTCTCTTGCCACGCAGTCGCTCGGCATGAGCTATGGCACCCGGCAGGTGATTGATGGCTTGGATATCACCCTGCCTAGCGGCCAAGTCACCGCCATTGTGGGCCCTAACGGCTGCGGAAAATCGACGTTGTTGGCTGGGCTTGCTCGTTTACACAAACCCGATAGGGGGGCTGTGTTGCTGGATGGCGCCGATATTCGGCGCCTGCCCACTCGTCAGTTGGCCACTCAACTGGCGCTACTGCCCCAGGAGGCCGTCGCGCCGGAAGGGCTCACTGTGACCGAGCTGATCCGCTTTGGCCGCCAGCCCCACCAAGGCTGGTTGCGCCAGTGGTCAGCAGAAGACCAGCGCGTGGTGCAGCACGCGCTAGCGGCAGCAGGGCTTGAACAGCTCGCGGACAGGCCAATTGATGCGCTTTCCGGCGGCCAACGCCAACGCGCCTGGATCGCCATGACCATCGCCCAACAAACCCCGCTGCTGTTGCTGGATGAACCCACCTCAGCGCTGGATCTGGGTCACCAGATTGAAGTGTTCGAGCTGGTGAAGCATCTTGCACACCAAGGCCGTACCGTGGTGATGGTGCTGCACGATCTCGCCAGCGCCTGCCGCTACGCAGACCATCTAATCGCCATGCGCGAAGGTCAGATTATCGCAGAAGGGCAGCCTGCCAAGGTGGTCACCCCAGACTTGGTGCGAACGCTTTATCAGGTAGAATGCTCGCTATTAACCGACCCCGCTACCGGCTGCCCGTTACTGACCAATGTGCGACGCACCCCGGCGAGCGCCTAGTCAAACCTACAAAAAATTTCAGTAAGGAATGCTTGTGTCCTCTCCTGCACACAGTTTTCAAGCCCTGGTGCGGCTACTGCGCTACGCCAAAGGCTACCGGCGGCGCATCATTGCCGCCACCACCTGCTCGATTATCAATAAGTTGTTTGATATTGCCCCAGAGATTCTGATTGGTGTCGCCATCGATGTGGTGGTCAACCAAGAACAGAGCTTTGTGGCAAGCCTTGGGTTCGAGACGCCCCAGCAGCAGATCACCATGCTGGGGGTGCTAACGTTCTTTATCTGGGCGGGGGAGTCGCTGTTTGAGTACCTGTTTCAAATCCTATGGCGCAACTTAGCCCAACGTTTACAGGCGGATATGCGTCAGGATACCTACGAGCACGCTCAACGGCTGGATATGGCGTTCTTTGAATCGAAAAGCTCCGGCCAGCTTGTGGCCACCATGAACGATGACGTCAATCAGCTCGAGCGCTTTTTAGACGGCGGGGCTAACTCGCTTATTCAGGTGGTGGTCACCGTGGTGGCAGTGGGCGCGGTATTCTTCGTGCTTTCGCCACTGATCGCACTGCTGGCGTTTACACCTATTCCGCTGATCATTTGGGGCGCATTCTTCTTCCAGCGCAAAGCCGGGCCGCTCTACAGTGACGTGCGTGAAAAGGTCGGTGATTTAGCCAGCCGTTTATCCAACAACCTAAGCGGCATCGCGACGATTAAAAGCTTTACTAGTGAAGACCGCGAAGCAGAACGCCTGCGCGAGGCCAGCGAAGCCTACGTAGAAGCCAATAGAAGGGCGATCAAGGTCAGCTCCGCGTTTATTCCCGTGATCCGCATGGCGATTTTGGCCGGCTTTCTTGCCACCTTCACTGTGGGCGGCATGATGGCGCTCAACGGCTCGCTGAATGTGGGCGCTTATGGCGTGCTGGTCTTCCTGACTCAGCGGCTGCTCTGGCCGCTCACCGGCTTGGCCCAGGTGATCGACCTGTTCGAGCGCGCCATGGCGAGCACACGGCGCATTCTTGATCTGCTCGAAGTGCCGATTACGGTCAAAGATGACAGCACCACTCCGCTTACTCAGCCGGTGCGCGGCGAAGTGACCATTGATAATGTCAGCTTTCACTACGCTACCAGCCTCGTGGGTGTCGATAATATTCATCTGCACGTGCCCGCTGGCAACACCTTGGCACTGGTTGGGGCGACCGGCTCGGGCAAATCGACCCTGATCAAACTGTTGCTGCGCTTTTACGACCCGGAAAACGGGCGGGTGCTAATCGACGGCCAACCGATTACCGAGGTCAGCATGAACTCGCTACGCCAGTCGATTGGCCTGGTCAGTCAGGACGTTTATCTATTTGAAGGCAGCATCCGCGACAATATCGCCTACGGCAAACCTGACGCGGACGAAGCGACGATTATCGACGCCGCCAAAACCGCCGAAGCCTGGAGCTTTATCGAGACGCTGCCCCAAGGATTGGATACGCCTGTCGGCGAGCGGGGCGTGCGGCTTTCTGGCGGCCAACGCCAGCGGCTCTCCTTAGCGCGGGCGCTACTTAAAGACCCGCCTATTTTGGTGCTGGATGAAGCCACCAGCGCAGTGGACAACGAAACCGAAGCGGCCATCCAGCGTTCGCTCAAGCGTATCGCCCATGGCCGCACGGTGATTATGATTGCTCATCGACTCTCTACCATCGTGCACGCCGACGAGATCGTGGTGATCGAGAAAGGCCAAGTGGCCGAGCGCGGCACCCATTCAAGTCTATTGGCAGCTAACGGCCACTACTCCGCCCAGTGGCGGGTACAAACCGGCGAAGCCAAGGCGGGGGATGTAGAAGCACTCAGTAGCTAACCTTTAAGGACTACCGATTAACTATTATCTATTAACCAGGAGCGCATTGAGGGTGACAGGCACATGCTCGTCAATCTCTTGATAGCCCAGCAACGACATCACGGTGCGCACCGTGCTATTTGCCATCAGCGCTCGACCGTCCATCGCCATCGGCTCCGCGTGGGTCACGCGTATCTCATTCAGGCCTTCGCGGGTAAAGCGCAGCGGTACGGATTCCTGCTGATTAACCATGTCTGACTGAACGCTAAAGGTCAGCGTCTCAACCAGTGATTCGCCAATATCCAAACCGTCCAACCGCTCTGGTGGCATTTGTGCCTCTAGCGTCACCAAGGTGGTGTTCGCCAGCAAGCCTATCCACGGCGGCAGCTCGCCAAAGCGTTCAAGCACATCCGTTTGGCTGAGCTTTAATGGCAAGCGCAGGGTGCCATCGTTGGAGATATCGCCCTGCAGATCGCGCACTTGGTGATGATGAGTTTGCGGTGCTTCGCCGTTCAACTGAGTAATCGATGCCTGCACCCGCGACTGGCCAGGATCAAGCTGCCAGTCAGCGTGCACCGGCAGCGCCAACAATATAGGAAATAGAGCAATCAATGCTTTCACAGCGCGTCTCCGCATAAAGAACTACTCTCCAGACTGCCCAATCCACATAAAGTGCCGTAATGACATCAAGATAGCGCAATGGGGCTAGCCTCACTCGGTCACATTCGCTATGATATGCACGCTTTTCGGGCCTATAGCTCAGTTGGTTAGAGCAGGGGACTCATAATCCCTTGGTCGTAGGTTCAAGTCCTACTGGGCCCACCAATTAAATCAATAGTTTATAAACATTTACCATCGTATTCTTCTGATCATGTAGTCGGAATGTAGGCAAGCAGCTTGCAGTATGGCCCTTTAGATCAGTTGGTTAGAGCACTCGACTCTTAATCGAATGGTCGTTGATTCAAGTCTAGCAAGGCCCTCCAGTTCAATGCCTTAGGTCACACGGCCTGGGGCTTTTTCATATGAGCAGAACGGCCTTCATGTGTGCTTGCCCGTAGCTTTATAAGCCCTTCTTTCTATTTTTTCTTAGCTCTGATAAGTTGATCCTATTACCCAAAGGATCAACTATAATGAGTTTTGACAGTAGTAATAACGTACTTCCTATTGATGAAGAACTTATAGATAAAATTTTGGTGCCAGCAGCGAAGCAATTTTTGAGCACCGAACAGTACCCCATCAGCTCTCTCCCGATGTTCGATGGGGTAGGCGTTTACGCCATTTATGTCGACAGCGGCGCAGATACAATCTATAACGGGGTGCTCTCTGATGACTACCCGGTTTATGTTGGGAAAGCGGTACCATCTGGATCAAGACAAGGCAAATCAACTACTGCAAAAAAGCAGCTTCGTGATAGGCTCCTTGAGCACAAGAGAAGCATTGATCAGGGTGGTTTGCCCGTCGAGTACTTCAAGTGTAGATTTATGGTGATGACAGGTATCGGGGAAGATCTGATACCAGCACTGGAATCGACGCTGATTCGCATGTTCCACCCGCTATGGAACTCATATATTGACGGCTTTGGAATCCATACTCCCGGAGAGGGAAGGTTAAACCAGCAGCCTTCTGAATGGGACACTCTGCACCCCGGTCGTCCTTGGCTTCATAAGCTCACCGGCGCCCCCAGAGATAGAAACCAGATAGCTGAGAAAATTGGTAGCTACAGAATGAGATAAGTTGAATGAGATCAGTTGAACTATTTGCCGGTGGCGGAGGGCTTGCAATCGGCCTAGAGCAAGCAGGCTTTGAGCCTGCTTTTATCATTGAGAACAATCGTGATGCCTGCAAAACACTAGCTGCCAACTATCTCGGGCAAAGTGGAGCGTCCGTTCATACTGGCGACATCCGCAAGTTCGACTACACGTCCATTAAGGAGGATGTCACTCTCGTATCGGGCGGACCACCTTGCCAGCCCTTTTCCTTAGGCGGTAGCCATAAGGCTTTCAACGACGACCGAGACCTATTCCCTGAAGCCGTGCGGGCAATTCGCGAGCTCCAGCCCCAGGCGTTCATTTTTGAAAATGTTAAGGGTCTGCTTCGCAAGTCTTTTGCTGAGTATTTTGAATATATTCTCCTACAACTACAGTACCCTCTTCTTAAAAGGAATGGCGCTGATTGCTGGACTGAGCACTTGTCAAAGCTTGAAAGACATCACACAAGCAGGGGTGAAACGGAGCTGGAATACAAAGTTTGCTTTAGGTTACTCAATTCCGCCAACTATGGCGTACCGCAAAAACGAGAGCGTGTGTTTATCGTCGGTTTTCGCTCAGACCTAGATGTAGACTGGTCCTTCCCTGACCCAACCCACTCACAGGATGCGTTGCTTTGGAGCAAATGGGTTACCGGTGACTATTGGAAGCGGCATAACATGGCTCCGCCCGATCTTGATCCCAAGACCTTTAAATGTGTTAAAGCTCTGCGGAGTCTATATGGGATGTTTGAGCCAACAGAAAAACCATGGGTGACGGTACGGGATGCGCTTGCCGACTTACCTGACCCTAAGCACTCATCTGCAAGCAACCACCTCAATCACGAGTTCAAAGGCGGAGCAAGGAGTTACCCTGGCCACACAGGCAGCCCTATTGATGAGCCGTCAAAAACGCTCAAGGCTGGCGGGCACGGGGTTCCGGGTGGCGAGAATATGATTCGGTTTGAAGATGATTCCATAAGATATTTTACTGTGCGAGAAAGTGCTCGCGTACAGACTTTCCCTGACGACTACAACTTAGAAGGAGCTTGGGGAGAGGCCATGCGACAAATCGGGAACGCTGTCCCAGTGCAACTCGCGAGAGTGGTAGGCTCAAGCGTCAATGCGGCTTTAACACGCCTCCAGCAGCGGCAGCTCAAGGCCAGCTAGAATACCGGCAGCAACACAATGCCCTGACGGTGATCGATCGTCGCCTGTGCCAGTTTAGGTAGCCTCAACGAGCACGACGCCTCCATTACCGTCTCGGATTGGGTCGGGGGCCGTAATGCCATAAATATCCGCCAGCTTGATAAGTGCTCGCACCCGCGTCATGTGGTCCGGGCCTTCAGCCTGGAGCCAAAAAGAACTTACAAGCGTGTCTTGGTAGCTTCTCTGGCGTGCCCAGCGGTCTAATCCCTGCATACCTATTTCGGCGGCCTCTAAGCGGCGTAGCGTTTCACCTTTCATTTCACCTCTCCAAGCAATTACGGTAGCGAACTGCCCAAAAAAATTATCCTCAAAGAGATGAGGATATTCCCGCTGAAGTTGCGCTTTTGCTTCTTCGATTCTCTCAAGCACTGCCGCATACAGTTGTTGCGGGGTGCAACGAGGGTCTGTTTGCGTAACTACATCGGTAATTTTTCCGACCTTGAGAATATATTGGTCAGGGTCGTCTGTTGTCGCATAAATCCGGAGTCCCCTGTGATCTTCATAGCGAAGAGTTGGCAAGTCGTTCATTTAGGTACTCCCACAGGTAGGAGGGGTGGCTGAATGTCATGGGCTCGGTTAAGAGTCATCTCAATCAGCTCTAGACGAGTGGCAAGTTCATCTTGCTCACGCAGCTTGGCGAAGGCGCTAATGCTGTCGATTAAAAGTTTTCCTGTTTCAGGATCAATATCTCCAGTCGATACAGCTTCAAGAACCTGGCGTGCCTGCTGAGTCAAGGGGGCGTCAGAATCAAGTTGGAAGTTGACTCGTTCCGCCCGTGACCTCAAGGGTGGCTGTAAACGGCTAAGGACAATGTTCGCCGCTTGCATATCTCCCTCAAGTGCCTTCTCGCAGACCACGCGTGCAATTTCTTTGCCACTGTCCATTAGTGCAGTGGCAATTTGAGTCTTCTTGTTCAAACTCCCTTTCGGGCGCCCATTAGGGTTGCCTGATTGTCCGGGCTTCCATTGATGTTCGGGGGTTGTCATAGTAATCGCCTTCAAATAAGAAGGGCGGTAGCCCGCCCCTATTGACGGTATGTTAGCGCTTCAACGCTAGTTTAGACTTCACGATATCCACTTCGCTGCGCTGCGCTGTTTGCGACGCAATGAACGTTTTAATATCTTCCATTGAGCTTCGATGCTCACGACGGGCAGTTGCCAAAAGGATTTGATGATTCATGGCATCTTCTGCCTTACGAAGGCGCTCGCGTGCTTCTTCATATTGGATGCGGGCGGCGACAAGCTCTTCATCGGCTGCCAGTTCTTGTTGGGTCATTTTGACGTTGAGACGGGTCATGTTCATCACCTCTGTTATTTGCAGGAAAACTACAGTGAATTAAACCGCCTGGAAGGCTTGCTCTGACTCTTCCTTTGCTTTCTTGATGTGATTTACTTCATCCCAGCTGGCGCCAACAGCTTTGGTTACCTCGCTCCAGATAAGAGGTGAGTGTTTATCAATAAGAGTTAAAGCACGTTTGGTGGCATCAAGGCGTTTGACTAGGTTGGGATTCTGTTGCTCGTGAAAGGATCGTGTGTAGGCTGTCCGATATACTTCCTTAAGGCCGCTCAAGTAACCGGGTGCGCCAAGCATTGCGGACAGGGTTTGGACATCTTCTGAAGCTAGGGCGTGGTTGATAAATGCCAAACGATCTTCATCTGAAAGGCCTTTCGCATGGGCTCTAATCTCGGCACTAATTGCAGAATGAGCTGGTGCTTTCATGGGCTCGTTAAGCGCAGTCTCCGCAGCGTTTGCGGCAGAGGACAGATGTTCTCTCGCCATATCAAAGCTGCGGGTGATTTTATCTTGGCGTTTACTGGCGAATTCGGCGACTGTTAAAAGTTTGGCAGCTTCGTTCAGCGTAGGGTTCTTAGCCACACTTTGCCTTGCCTCGTGGATTGAGCCTAGCTCTGCATAAGCGAGTTCGAACGCTTCGCGGGCTCCTCTAAGATAGCCTTCATAGTTAGAGTAATTTTCGATGTTCTCAATAACAGCTGGATGTAGTGACGGAGTGACGTCTGAGCGGATTTTCATGTTGGCTACCCTATTGTTGGCACAATGCTTGCATATGTACTACAAACAGTATTGTATTTACCTGTAAAAAGCAATAAAAACAATAAGATGCATCATTAAAAACATGTTATAGGGAATACCTTGGGCAGCCTTTCAGCGGGGGCTTGGTTGCGGGTATTGACCACAGGGGGGGGGGGTTGCATGATGCTGAGGGCGGAGCGGGTCGTTGTCGCTGGCATGTGGTAATTGGCGGGTAAAACGAACCCCCAGCGCCAGTGCTACGGCTCCAGCAAGCTCGCACAGGCCGCGATCGGGGTTTCGGTAGTGCGTGTGTACTGGGTGAGCCGGGGAGGCGGCCTGTACGAGCGCATGGCGGGCGTCGGTTATGCTGGGGCAGTGTATTGAACACATGGTTAGAAAAAGGCGGTAGGTAAAGCGATGGCGCTTAGCTTAAAAAGACGGGTGATTTCCGAACCATCTGCGCAACGCCCCGACCCGAGATAAGCGGCGATTTTTACATGGCTGATCGCCGCTTTCGGGGTGCGTTAAAAAGGGGCGTTGCTTATAGGTATAACGCACCAACGCACCCCCTCGGGGGTGCTGTGCGTATGGGTCTGCGAAAAGGGCGTTAACGATACCCAACGCCCCGACAACGCACCCCAACGCACTAACGCGCCCTCATTCGTTCAACCGCGCTGAGCCATGGCTTTCCATTCTCTTTTTCCTCCTGCAGACGCCCCTCGGTGACAAGCCTGGCAATGGCGTCCCTCAATTGCTTTTGGGTTAGCTGCATCTGTGGTTTCATTTGATCTCGCTGCCTCTCAAGTGAGCGCCCGCTCGGAAACTTTCCCGCTTCGACCTCTTTCCGCACCCACTCGCACACAAAGTCATTCTCTTCAGCAACTCGCACACTGTGGTCATTAGCGTTGTACTGAGCGGCGAGCGCCACGACACACGAGGTGATCGGATCTCCGTCCTCGTTGTGATCGATTAATACCTGCTTCAGGGTAAAAGATTCACCGAAGCCATCCTGGCCATCCTTCGCCTTTGTGAGCTTCCAAGACCGGACTCCACTGCTATCTCGGGCTACTTCAATGGCCGCGTCCAATGCCCCTTGTAGGCCTGACCACCCGCGCAGGCCTCGCTCTCTGTCCTTGCCCGTGTGGTGAACGACAAGAATGCATCCGCCAACCTCATGTTGGATGGTCTGTAGCTCCGAGATAAGCTTGCCCATTCCCTCGCTACTGTTCTCATCAATACCGGGGGCACTGGCTGCAAGTGTGTCGATACATAAGACACCTCCTGTCAGAAGGTGCTGTTGAAGCACTTCAATCAAGGCGTCACGGTCTGCGGGCTCAATAAGGCTGATTGTGGGCGCTTCGATAAAGCTAAGCTGATCAGGCATCCAGTGTGCTTTTTGGAACGCACTGACGCGCTGAGGCACGCCGTGCCCACCCTCGAATGCCACATAGGCGACTGGCGTTTGTCTTACCTTGTGGCCAAACCAAGGCTGGCCTGCTGCAATGTGCGCCAGCATGTCGAGCGTGAGGAAAGATTTGCCACAAGCTGGGGGGCCGTACAGAGCTGCGAAACCTTCTTCCGGAAGGATTCCACGTATGCGCCAGCGCACCGGAGGGCGTTTCACCAACTCAGCAGCAGAGCTAACTTTGATGCGGCTCTTCGCCTGCGCCTTTTCGTTTACTCGCTGCTCCTCTTGGCGTCGATCAAATGCTTCAAGGAGCACGGCAGCAACTTGTTCGCCGTGTTTAATGTGGTAATCCTTGTTGGGATCATCTTCCTCTTGCTGGCGCGTCCGTACTATGGACAGCGTCCGGTTAAGGTAGCGGTCATTCCTGCTAGCCTTATCCCGCTGACCCAACGCACTACCCCGGAACAAGCGTCTACACTGTTCATTGCTGCGGCTGTAGAAGGCAAACATGGACATGAGCGACAGGTCTGCTTCGGACTGGCTGGGGTACTCTATGTAACTGTCCCAATTACCAGCGTAGAGGTCATTAAACTTGTCACAGTTACCCGCGTTGCGTGCACGCTCAAGGATTTCCTCATCGTCGTAGTCCTCAGGCATTTCCTCCATGTTGCTGGGGTCAAGGGAAGCGCCGCGTGCTCGCTCAATTTCGCTAACAAGCTGCGCAACCAATTCCCCGCGTTCTTCAAGCGGCCGGTCGTTCATTACGTTTCCGGTACAGACGATGAAACGCTCTTTACTGTAGACCTCTACACCATCACGACGTACACCAGCGCCACGACCGCCCTTGCACCATATATGCACACCAAGCCCGCCACGCGATACTTCTGTGTAAGTATCAAAGGCTCCCACGATAGCGTTGAAGCGCTGTATCTGGTCGGGCGTGCTGTGCTTAGCAGGGTTCGGCTCGTTACGGTAGTCCTTGAAGTCTATGTCTATGCAGGTGAAAGGATCTTTATGAGTAACAATGAAGCCAATGCCAGTGTTGGGGGAATTATTAGAAATAGAAACCGCATCTTGGAACTCCATAAACTTGTGGTAATCATGGACGCCTATACGTCTTAGCGACTCGCCCTCACCTAACCCGTAAGGAGCTTTGTCTGGGCCAGCAACACACCATTGCTTAGCCTGCTTTAGCTCTTCCGGTAAATTCGTACATAGCCCGGGCTGTGGGGCGACAGGGGCCGATTTCTCGGTAGGGTTGCCGCTAGGGTATTGGCTCGGGTCGTGTGCGACCTGTGGGTGTGCACTTTTTCCTCCAAACTGCTCGGTCTGGGTTTTTTTTTGATCGGTCGGGCTGCTCATAATAATTCCTTAATGCTTACACTAGGCGTACAGATGCTTAACCGCATCTTGTATAGCGGCGGTAAGATTAATGTTTTTCGACAGGCCCAAAGTATTGGCAGTACCTTGGGCCTCTCTAAGAAGGGATTAAATTGCATGCCCTGACGTAGAATTTCGCGTCTGGCTTTCTATGTAATCAAGAAGGTCGCTTTCAGAATATCGGACACTATTTCCGATCTTTTTATATGCGGGACCACAGCCACGCCACCGCCATATTTCTAGGGTGTTCTTCTTCAACCCCAACTGATTGGCAGCTTCGGTAGTGTTAAGTAATTTAATTGAAGTGGTATTGGTAGTCATGGACCAGTCCTTGAGCTGACCTTGCCATGCTTAGAGTAAGTTGCATTGGCAAGGTTGGGTTGAGGGCAAATTCGGGTTGGGTTGGGTTGGGTTTTATTTGCCGACTGGTCGCGCTGCCCACTGACGGTTAATACGGGCGTGCTTATCAATATGATTACCGATAAGCCAAGAGGCGTTGCACCCCATAGCGCTAACTACGTTTTATATGTTAGTGCGAAGCTTATGTAGTCGCAAGTGTTAATTTTATAATGTTTTAATTATAGGGTTTTGTATAGTTGGTTTTGTTTATAGTTGTTGTAATGAAACTTACAGCTAAACAACTTAACTTGTTTTATAATCACTAGTGATCCAGTCGGCAACTTGCTGTACTTGTGGTTTTAGGTAACGTAAGTCACTCCTTTCTGCATAGTGCTTACCAAGGATGGACTTGGGCACATGGTTGGTGAGCAGCTCGACATTAACGAACTCGATCCCACATTGCCTAGCTGTACGCGTGAAGGTGCGCCTGAGATCGTGCGGTGTCAGACGCTCGACTTCCGCTATTGCCTTCAGTTTCGTCAATATGCCTCGAGCATCTGTCACATGGCGGTTGCGATTCCCTCTTGCTGGGAATACGAACTTGCTCCCCGAATCCTGCCTTGCTGCTAGCAGTTTGAGGGCTACTGTGCTTAGAGGTAGGGTCACCGAATTGTGGTTTTTCGGGTTCGGCAAGTGCCACCAACCTTCATCAAGGTTCACTCTGTTCCAAGTCAGTTCCGCAGCTTCGCTCCAGCGGGCACCCGTCAGTAGAAGAAAGATGACAATGTCTGTGGTCGTGCGATCATTAGTGTTGCGCATATTGGGATCGCCAAGCGCTAGTAGCGTTTCCCATACCGCCCCCAATTTTTGATTAGGAATGTGGTCTTCCCGCGCCTTTTCCTTGTTCCACACTTTCATGCCGCTAAGAACGGCTACCGGGTTTTCCGGCAGAATGGGCTCGTCGGTAGAGGTGCGATAGCGTTCACGCGCGTAGTTGAGTAGGGCTCGCAGGTAGCGGAAAGCTAGATTTGCTTGTCCAGGTCCGCGCTCTGACATCTCTCTGAAGCGTTCAGCTACTTTATGGCGTGTGATGCTAGCGACTGGTTTGTCTGCCCAAGCTGTAAGGTTGCGGGTGACGTGCTTCTCTATGTCAGCTTTAGTGCTAGGGCGGAGGTCATGGTCTTGAAGGTAGCCCTGCATCACTTCGCGAAGGGTAACGCCAAGTATCTTTTCGCGTTGCTTGGTCTCCTGTGGGTCAACCCCTTGATCCATCTCACGGAGGCGCTCACGAGCTTCTTTGCGCGCCTCCTCACACGTCCATTTGCCGTGGGCTCCGATAGTGACGCGACGGGACTTACCCGAACCTTTGATGCGACCCTCGGCAATGTAGCTCTTCGCGCCTGCCTTAGTGACTCGAACAGCAAAGCCACGCAGTTCGCTATCCCATAGAAACGCTTGCTGTTTATCCTCGGGGCACCGGAACGCCTCGACGCTCTTCTTCGTGAGCTTAGCCATAGTGTTGTTCTCCCTGCTGTGTAGGCATCATGTAGGCACAACAGGTAAAGTTTAGCAGAGGTTCGTAAATGTGGGTAAAATCATAATAAGTTGATTAGTAAAGAAATTCATAGCTTGGTAGGGGAGGGTCTAACAGGATAAAACCATAGAGCATGTTACTCATAATCCCTTGGTCGTAGGTTCAAGTCCTACTGGGCCCACCATTTCTAAAAAGCCATGGCGTTATGTGTTCATTTCTCCCGCCTCATATGTGCTTATCTCCCATCCCCGATTGCCAACTCTAACCCTGATGTTGCGCTCCAATACCTTGAAAAATTTGCCGAAGATCGACACTTGAACGCTCTCCGATGGTGGCAAAGTTCTCATCCAGCCAGTGGGTGACGGTTTCGCGGCCAAGATCGCGCAACTTGGTGAGAAATTGCCATTCCACATTCATCTTTGATGAAGCGCCCAGCGGTATTAGTTCTGCCTGGTTTTCCACCACATGCACACGCACCTGACGATACTCATCAGCGGAGAGTTTGCCCTGGCGGATCAGCCGGTCCACGAAGTCGATTGCACGCAGCTCTTTGAGCAGGCTGCTGTTAAAGCTGATCTCGTTCATTCGGTTCTGTATGTCCTGGGAGTTCTTCGGTGCACCCTTGCGCTCTATCGGATTGATCTGGATGACCATGATGTCGTTGGTGCCGGTTTCTCCATGGAAAGGGAACAGTGAAGGGTTGCCCATATAGCCGCCATCCCAATAGGGCACGCCATCGATCTCGACTGCTTGATAGAGGTGCGGTAGGCAGGCAGAGGCCATTAACATATCCAGCGTTATCACCTCACGTGGGAAGATTTTGACATTGCCGCTCTCCACGTTGGTAGCTGAAATGTAGAGTTTGAACGCAGTGCATCGTCGCACCCGGTCAAAATCGATGTTTTTTGCTACCAGGTCGCGTAGTGGATTGATATTCATGGGGTTAAGCTGATAAGGCGAGGCTACCCGGGACAGCGCATCCATCGCGTGGTATACGGGGTTGTTCTCTAACCCCCAGTAGCCCATAAGAATGTCATAGGGCGTGCGTTTCATCGGGCTGTTTACTGCGCCATTGCCCATGGATTGCCAGAAGTGTTCGAGGGCCGCCCGTCCGCCTTCTGGGCCATCACGGGTGAAGCCATCGGCTAGCACCACTGCATTCATTGCTCCTGCCGAGGTGCCCGAGATGCCGGCGATCTGCAACCGTCCATCTTCAAGAATCCGATCTAGAACCCCCCAAGTGAAAGCGCCATGCGCACCACCACCCTGAAGGGCGAGGTTAATGGGTTTGAGTTTCTGAGCCATGTTATTAATTCTTTTGGGTGGTGGAGGGAGCTGGCTGACTGCATTGCCTGAAGCGAACACGTATTCGCCTACCACAGAATAGAGGTAGGGCGAGAGGGATATCTGTCTGATGGCGAACATAGCCGCTCAACGCCAGAGCACGACATTTGAGAGCGGAAATTAATAACAGAGGCAGTGGGGAAGGGCAGAGGAGAAGAGCTGTAATGAAAGTCTGGGCGGCTAGGGCGCTGTAATCATATCGGCAATATTTTGGCGTAAAGCGCGCAATCTTTGCTATAGCACTCGCACGACGCCTCGATGAGGCCTGGACGATCAAGCACTGTGATTGTTCCGCGCTGGTAGCGGATTAGTCCGCGCGCCTGCAGGGCTATCGCCGCTAGCGTAATGCCTGCACGTCTAACACCGAGCATCATGGCCAGAAATTCATGGGTCAGATTCAATTGATCAGACCCTGCGCGATCTTGAGTCATTAGCAGCCACCTTGCGAGACGCGCCTCAATCTGATGGAAATGATTACACGCCGCTGACGTTGCCAGTTGCTTCATTACTACATAGATATATCGCTTTAGTCGCTGATGTAATACAGGACTGCTAAGTAGTAGTTGTTGAAAATTTTCAGCAGTAATGCGAAGGGCCGATCCCGCCCCTTGAACCAGCGCGAGCATTGGTGTTTCTTCGATGCCCAACACAAGTGAGCTACCCAGCATGCCCTCACGGCCTGCCATCGCGACCTCTAGCCGGTTATCGGAATCGAGTACAACAATTAGGGAAATGAAGCTATCAATAGGGAAATAGACGTGGGTAATCGTCTCGGCAGGCTGGAGGAGTACTTCGCCAAATGAAAGCTCTACGGTTTCGCAAACGGCCATAAAGCTATCCCGCTCGACGGCAGGTAACTCAGTAAGCAGTCTGTTGGCATTAAGGACGTGCATAAAAGACGTCATGTGCCTCTCCGGTTGAAAGAACCTGGCAAACGGCACAATGAGGGTTAAATCATTTTGATGTCGGCTGCAGATCGGCCATGCTTAAAAGCTGATGGCATATCTGCATATTAACATTGGGTAAATCAAGCGTCGGCACGGTAGCGTACATAACGCTAAGATGCCTTTTTATAATAGTCCGCTAGCTTGGCTTAATCACTTACATAACGTTGTTGTGATTGAGCAGTCGGTCATACTCTTCTTTGACCACCGCATAGCACTCGCAGACGCGAGCCTCCAGCCCAGGCCTGTCAATAACATTGATGCGGCCACGGTTATAGGAAATCAAACCCGCCTTTTGGAGCTTACCCGCCGATTCGGTCACGCCTTCACGGCGCACGCCTAGCATGTTGGCAATTAACTCCTGGGTCATGATCAATTCATTGCCCGGCAACCTGTCAATGCTAAGCAGCAACCAACGACATAGCTGCTGATCGACATTGTGATGGCGATTGCATACCGCTGTCTGCGCCATCTGCGTTAGCAGGGCTTGGGTGTAGCGCAAGAGCAGTCGCTGCATTGGGCCCGCGCGGTAGAATTCGTTTTTGAGCAGTTGCCCCTTGAGGCGTAACGCTTGGCCAGCACTTTGAACGATCGCCCGGCTGGGCGTGGTCTCGCCGCCCATGAATAGCGAGACGCCTACCACCCCTTCATAGCCGACAACGGCAATTTCTGTCGAGGCGCCATTTTCCATCACGCACAGCAGCGAGACGATGGAATCCAGTGGAAAGTAAACATGGTTCATATGCTGTCCAGATTCAGACAGCGATTGGCCCAATGTCAGCGTCACCCTCTCTAAATCAGGCAACAGTCGATTCAGTTCCTCCTCAGGCAGTAAGCCCAGTAAAGCATTCTGCTGGAAATCACAGGGCACTGGCATTGAATATTCCCCCTGGTTGCTGGCAATCGCAGTTTGACAGCACTTGCCTATATGGGATACCGGATTCTGGTACTTTTGACTGGTATCTCAAGTCCTTAGAGAGATATCGTTCGAGTATAGTCCTTCTTTAGGCAAACTCTGTACGCTAACGCACATAAGGGGCTGAAGCTGGTGAAGGAACCGCGTGTTACATAATTGAAGAATAGATACCGTAGAATTTTTTTCACCTGTGTTCGCCAGTACAGTCAGCCGCTTATAACCGGCAGGGCTACGTATAGTTGGTGTCGCTGTTAGGCGGTGTTGAAATCCTCATTAGGTCATTGAAAGCAACTGTTTAAAAGCGCTATCATGAATGCTAATAATAACGATTATCATGATTTTTATTTTCTGTTCACTCTTTGCTTCTAAATCCAACTGAGACCACATCATGCCTCGTCTGCCGTTTGCCCGTCGTCCTTTGGCGCGCTCAATCTCCTCGCTGATTCCCGTCACCGTGGCGATCTTTTGTGCATCTGCCTACGCGCAAGAAACGTCTACGTCCAACGACACCGTGGTGGTCACGGCCACGGCTTTGAAAGTGGCAACTCCCGAAGTAGAAACGCCACGGGCCATTTCGACCGTTAGCTCTGAAGACCTAGAAACCCGCGCCGTTAATACCTACGACGAAACCTTCCAATACCGCTCTGGTGTGGTGTCTCAGCCTTACGGTGATGACAACAATGCCGACTGGTTCTTTCTGCGGGGTTTTAGCGCTGAAAACTCTACCTACCAAGACGGTTTGCGACTTTTCCGTACTGGCGGCTACTTCTGGTGGATGAGCGAGCCATTTGGTGTTGAGCGCGTTGATTTGTTAAAAGGGCCTGCTTCCATTCTTTACGGTGAAGCGCCTCCTGGCGGTGTGATTAACGCAATTAGTAAGCGCCCGACCCGCGAGCCACAAGGAACGCTAGAGATTGAAGCAGGTAACCAAGATCACCGCCAAGTGGGGCTTGATGTGTCCGGCCCTGTAGCCGAGCGAGATGATATTCGCTACCGCATGGTGGGGCTTTACCGCGATGGCGAGGGCGAATTAGAGGGCAGCAATAAAGAGCGCTACTACTTTGCACCCAGTCTGGCAGTAGATTTTTCTGACGATACAACGGTGACATTCCTTGCCAGCGTTCAGAGAGACGAAGGTGTGCCGACAACCGGCTTTTTCCCCGCCTATGGCACGCTAAACAATACACCCTTTGGCAAAATTGACCGCGATACGAACCTTGGTCAGCCGGATTTCGATCACGTTGATCAGCGACAATACTCGCTGGGCTATGAGCTAGAGCATCGCATTAATGATACTTGGGAATTCCAGCAGAACGCGCGTTATAGCCATCTAGATCTAGAACTACGCACTGTGTACCAAGATTTAACAGCTCCGATAGGACCGCGTAGTATCTCTCGGGGCTTGATAGACCGTGATGGTAACTATGACGCCTTTAACATTGATAACCGCTTTATCGCGCGTACCTACACTGACAATACGGAAAACACTCTGCTGCTGGGCGCTGGTTACCAAGAGCTAAACCTCGATTACAGTGATGGTGATAGCTTTAGGGCTCAAAAAGGCGATGGGGATTTATACTTTCAAAGTATAGATACGCTAGATATTTTCAATCCAGATTACAGCGCGTTTCGTACCCCATCTCTAATGGACCCTACATACCATGAGTTAGATAGCAGTCAGTTTGGTTTGTATGTGCAAGACCAGCTGCGCGTGGCCGATAAATGGGTATTCCTCGCGGGTGCTCGTTACGACATCGTAGAAAGCACTGATGAATTCAGTGATAGCAGTGGCCGGTCCAGTGAAGGCTACGATGATGAACAGCTTTCGCTGACGGCAGGGGTGATGTACCTGGGTGACAATGGCGTTTCGCCTTACTTAAGCTACAGCGAGTCGTTTACACCCGTGGCGGGCATTGGGCAGAATGGTGCTTATGAGCCACAAGAGGGGCGTCAGATGGAAGCGGGGCTAAAAGTCACACCGCGAAATTTTGATGGCTACCTGACCGTGGCGGCGTTTGATGTTGAAGAAGACAAGACGCTCATCTCAAATGGTGCTGTTCAGGAACAAGTGGGTGAACGTCGTTCGCAGGGTGTGGAAGTTGAAGGCGTGGGCTACCTTACGGATAACCTAAAGCTAACAGCCTCTTACACCTATACCGATACGCGCTACGACGTAAGTGATACGCAGCAGGATGAGCGTGCGCCGTTTGTGCCTTATCATATGGCATCAGCTTGGCTAGATTACGATCTTGCCAGCACGGCACCTGGGCTTTCCGTTGGCGCCGGTGTGCGTTACATGGGTGAAACCGTGCCAAGCGCTGACAGCGGTATTGGCGGCGAAGTGCCTTCCGCTACGCTTTATGATGCCATGGCTAGCTACGACATTAACGATAGCTGGACTGCGCAGCTTAACGTCAACAATATCAACGACGAAGAGTATGTAAGCGGTTGTGACTTTTACTGTTACTACGGTGCTTCTCGAAGCGTGATTGGCAGCTTGAAATATAGCTGGTAAGCATACTGCTCTCAAAAAAGCCCGGCCAGATTGGCCGGGCTTTTGCTATTGCGGTAAATAAGCTTAACCGCCGCGTCAAGAGCCGCCGTGTTAATTCTTTATAGTTTTTGAATGCATTCACTCTCCAAGCAAGTAAAGCCGCTACATGAACGCCGCGCTTACCTCCACCACCCCAAACACTGCGACCCCTGCCGCGACCGGCCAGCCCAATGAACGTACCCGAGACCACACCAGCAGCGTGACGGAAAGCCCGATGGCGGTGGCGATCCAGGAAATAGCGCTTGGGTTAACCGGCACAATGGACACCCCCAGCACCGCGGCAATCATCAGCGGGCCGAGAATACCCAGCCACTGGGGCATGTTATTAAGGCCGCTTTCGCTGTTGAGGCGGCGCTGCATCCATAAAAACGGCACTACCCGCATCAGCAACGTGCCAAACGCAGAAACCGCTACCGCTAGCCAAAGTGCGGTGCTCATGATTCACGCCTCCTGCTGGTTGCGACTTTCACCGTATAAAACTGCATAGAATAAAAGCACAGTGCGCCACAGGCGGCGGCTAGGGGAATCGCCACGTTGCTCCAGCCGACCAGCGTTAAACCTAGTGCCGCTAGAATGGTGCAGCCCATGGCCACTGCCCAACGCTTGTCGGTAAAGCGCGGCGCTACCATGGTCAAAAACAGCGCAGGCAGGGCGAAGGGCATAATCTCACCCAGCAGCGGCCAGCGGGCGGTAAAGGCCTCCCCGGCGGTAGCGCCCACCGTGGTGCCGATTATCCAGGCACCCCAGGCCAACAGCGATGCACCGACAAACCAACTAAAGCGCTTTACCTCGGGCAGTTGTGGTAGCCGGGTTAAGGCTAGCGCAAATACCTGATCGGTGAGGCCGTGCATTAGCCAGGGCCAGTGGCGGCTGCGGGGCAGTAACGCCGCCAGGTTAGGGCCGTACACCACATGGCGCACGTTAATCAGCAGCGTCATCGCTACCACCAGCCACAGCGGTGCGCCGGTGGCGATCATCCCGACAAACAGAAACTGCGAGGCCCCGGCGTAAATCAGCGCTGAAATAGCCGCGGCCTCCAGTGTGCTAAAGCCTGCCTGGGTGGCGACTAAGCCAAATGACAGCGCCACCGGAATGTAGCCACCCAGTAGTGGGATGGCCTCTCGCACGCCCTGTAGCGCGCTACGGACTGGAGAGTGGCTGGCAGCTTGGCTCATGGTGTTTGGCCTTCTGCACCATAGGTGATGGTCATCATCAAAGTGGCCTCCGCTGCATGGGTGCGATAAAGGTGTGGCTGGTCGGCGGGGAAGGTCACGGTGTCCCCAGGCGTGAGCTGCGTGGTGGCGCCCTCTGGCCCCGCTTCCAGCCAGCCGCTAATCAGCGTAAGCGATTCACGAGTGCCGGGTGTATGGGCTTCGGCATGACGCAATGTATACGGTGCGCAGCGCATCCAGTAGGCGTCTACCTGAGGGGAGTCCTTGCCTTGATCAATCAAACGCACTTGAACGCCCTTTTCGCCCAGCGGCACGCTGATGGGCGCTACTAGGGTGCCGAAAGGCACGTTGAGCTGCACCGCCAACCGCCAAATGGTATCTAGGGTTGGATTGCCGTTGCCTTGCTCCAGGCGACACAGGTTGGACTTGGCTATCCCCGCCTCATTAGCCAGCTGCGACAGTGACCAGCCCCGCTCATGGCGAAGTGCTTGAAGGTGTTGGCCCAACGTGTGGAGTGAGAGCTTATCCATCTTGTCATCTCGTGTTCCTTTTATAGAACGTTCTATATAAAGAACGTTAGCCTGTCAATGATTGTGACAAGCGCTTTCAGTGGCACTCTTTATGCATGACCTATAGCGACTATGCTGCGAGGAAGCGCAATGCGTTCATTGGCAATGCTCAAACCGGTTAAATCGATCCTATACAGCGTGGCGTTACTGCTGCTGGGCAACGGCTTGCTGAATACGCTGCTAACCCTTCGTGGTACGGGGGAGGGTTTCTCCAGCGCGATGCTGGGGATGATTATGTCCGGCTACTTTGTCGGCTTTATCTGCGGCACCTGGGTAAGCGGGCGTTTAATTCGGCGCATGGGGCATATCCGTACCTTTGGCTTCTGTGCCTCTATTTGTGCATCGGTGGCGCTGTTGCACCTGGTGTTTATCAACCCCTGGGTATGGCTACCGTTGCGGGTGATCTATGGGCTTTCGTTTATCACCTTAGTGACCGTGATTGAGAGCTGGCTAAATAGCCAAGCCGCCAGTCATGAGCGGGGGCGTATTTTTGCCGTCTATATGGTGGTCAACTTGGGCGCTCTGGCCACGGCTCAGCAGCTACTGCGGCTCTCTTCACCGCAAAGTTTTTTACTCTTTGTCGTAATCGCCATTCTGATCAGTTGGGCTCTTTTGCCGATTACCCTGACACGTCGCGTTCAGCCTAAAATCCCCGAGCGGCCCAAAAGTAGCCTGCGGGCGTTGCTGGGCTTTGCGCCGCTAGCGGTGGCCTCCGCCGCGTTATCGGGGCTGGCGATGGGCGCGTTTTGGTCGATGACCCCGGTCTACGCCACTCAACTAGGGTTTGATATTGGCGGGGTGGGGCTGGTGATGAGCGTAGCGATTATTGGCGGTGCGCTTCTGCAGATACCTATCGGGCGCTTCTCCGACAAGCATGACCGCCCTAGGGTGATGACCTGGGTAGTGCTATTAGCAGCGCTGATCGCCGCGGGCATGCCCTTTGCTCCCAGTCACGAAGTGCTGCTGGGGCTCTATTTTATCTGGGGCGGTTTGGCGTTTTCGCTCTATCCGCTGGCGGTGGCGCAGTTGATCGACCAGCTTCACCCGGATGAAATTGTCTCCGGCTCGGCGGATATGTTGGTGATGCACGGTGCGGGCTGTGCCGTCGCGCCGATTGCGGCGGGGGCGCTGATGACGGCCGTGGGCGGCCACGGCCTGCCGATCTATATCGCCTGTGTGTTTACCCTGCTGGGTATATACGCCATTTATCGTCGTCGCCACGTAACGGCCTTGATTACCCATACGGCTCACTTTGAACCGATGGTACAAAGTAGTGCAGGGGCATTAGAAATGATCTTTGATGATACCCAGCGCGACCTGTTCGATGACCCGAGCTTCTATGAGGATGATGAGCGCGAGCGTTTGGCGAGCCTTTTCAAACCCTCACATAGTTGATGCGTGAGCGCGCTGGGGGGAGTGGCTGTTATAAGCAGCCACCCCCAGGGTGAACGCTTAAGAGCGCTTCGTCTCTTGAGATTGACAAGCGGCAGCGGTGAACAGCACATCGGTAGAGGAGTTGAGTGCGGTTTCGGTGGAGTCTTGCACCACGCTGATCACAAAGCCAATCGCCACCGCTTGCATGGCCACTTCCGTGGGAATACCGAACAGGTTGGCAGCCATGGGAATCAGCATCAGTGATCCGCCCGCCACGCCTGAAACGCCGCAGGCCGCCAGCGCTGACACCACGCACAGTAGCAGCGCCGTAGGGAAGTCGACGCTAATGCCCAGCGTATGAGTGGTCGCCAGAGTGATCACGGTAATGGTGATGGCCGCACCGCACATATTGATCGTCGCGCCCAGCGGAATAGATATGGAGTATGTGTCAGGGTCGAGCTCCAGGCGGCGGCATAGCTCCAGGTTCACCGGGATATTCGCGGCCGAGCTACGGGTGAAAAAGGCGGTAATCGCACTGCCCCGCAGGCACGTAAACACCAGGGGATAGGGGTTTTTCCGGGTGGCGAAGTACACCAACAGCGGATTACTCACTAACGCGACAAACAGCATGCAGCCCACAATCACACCTAGCAGCTGGGCGTAGTTGAGCAGCGCCTCAACGCCAGATTCAGCCAGCGTGCCTGCTACCAAACCAAAGATCCCCAGCGGCGCTAAACGAATCACCAGTGTCACGATGCGAGTGATCGCTGCGGATAAATCGCTCAACGCTTGGCGGGTGGTATCGCTGGCTTGACGCAGGGTCAAACCCAGGCCGATAGCCCAGGCCAAAATAGCGATAAAGTTAGCCTCCATCAGTGCACTAACCGGGTTAGCCACCGCATTCAACAGCAGGTCGCGTAGAACGCTAAAAATATCCCCGGGCGGGCTGCCATCAACTTGGCCGGCATTCAATGCGAGTTCGGTGGGAAATAGAAAGCTGGCTGCTACCGCAATGAGCGCAGCGATCAGCGTGCCCGCCACATACAGCATCAGCACTGGGCGAATATGGGTGGGTTGGCCTTTTTGATGAGCAGAGATCGCTGCGGCTACCAGTACAAACACCAAAATGGGCGCCACCGCTTGCAAAGCGGCGATAAAGAGCTGGCCAAGCAGGGCCACGTCGCTAGCAATGCCCGGCGCAAACAGGGCGAGTACTACCCCGGCAACGATACCGATTAAAATCTGCGGGATAAGGCCCAGCTGTATAAGTGGCCGGAAAACGGTGCGGGCGGTGGCGATCATTGCGCAACTCTCAGGTAGGAAAAGGTGGGTGACGTGGCGGCGCTTGGCTGCTGACGTGCCTGAAAGGGGCAGTATTCTACCAGCTGAGGTTCACCTCCGTTACGCTGTTATTCGCTTAGTCGATGAGATGGCTATATTGGAGTGTTAGTGATCACTCACGAATTGATTCAATAAAAATGCCCCCGCCGCGTAAGCGGGCAGGGGCATTGATAGATGATGCTTGTTGCCTTGATGATCAAGCCTTTAGATCAGGCCGCTACCACCTCTAAGTTCGCTGGCGCAGTTTTTTGCGGCTTGCGAATGGTTTCGTCGTTATCCGCAGATGGCTCACTGGTGCTAACCATCTCCGTATGCCCGCGCTGGGTTAAAGCAAGCACCTCGGGTGACGTGCCCCACTTCATCAGCATCTCATCCAGCAGCTGCTCGGCTTTTTCAGCCTGGCCCCAGCGGGTAAGTAGCTGGGCAATGGCGTAGTCGCACTCGGGAGTGTCGAATAGTTCATCCTTGATGTCTTGAATGGCGATGTTAAGGCCCGCCTGGGAAAGGTCGCTTGACGTTTCGTTATGCATATCACGGCTCCGTGTGATTGCGAATGGGACGGCGGTTAACCTGAGATAACCGCCTGAATTTGAATGATACCTGTGTGGTACGCAGCCGAGCTTAATATAGCCATGAGTGAGAAGCAAATGCGAAAAACATGCGGTAAATGACTATTGCTCCGCGGTTGCGATTGGGTTGATAAATACCTCTAACTGGTGCTGTTTGCCATCCAGTGGAATGCGCACTTCGCCTTGCTGGCGCGTTAGTATTTGGCCATCAAGCTGCGCGCTGGGTACCTCATCGGTGGTGGTCACCTTAACCGCGTAATGCGTGGCGGCAATGCTCAGCGTTGCGCTAAAACTTGGCCAGTCGTGGGGGAGGCAGGGAGCAATTACCAACCAGCCACCCTCTCTACGTATGCCCAGAATGCCCTCAATGCCGGCACGGTACATCCAACCCGCTGAGCCCGTGTACCAAGTCCAGCCGCCACGCCCCGTGTGAGGTGCAACGGAATAGACATCCGCGGCGACCACATAGGGCTCGACGTAATAACGAGCGGCTTCTTCGGTGGTGCGGGCATGATTGATTGGGTTGAGTAGCGCAAAAAGCGCATGCGCTTTGCTGCCCTCGCCGAGCTTGGCAAAGGCGAGAATCGCCCACATCGCGGCGTGGCTATATTGCCCACCGTTTTCACGCATGCCGGGTGGGTAGCCGCCGATATAGCCAGGGTCGCGCTGGGGCTGATCGAAGGGGGGCCAAAACAGTAGCGCAAGTTGCTCATCGTGCCTGATCAGTTCGCGCTCCAGTGACTCCATGGCGCGCTCCGCTCGGTGGGGCTCTGCCGCCCCCGAGAGTACCGCCCAGGTCTGGGCAATCGAATCAATTTGGCACGCGTCGCTCTCTTTGCTGCCCAACCAGCTGCCGTCATCGAAAGTCGCCCGGCGGTACCACTGGCCATCCCAGGCGTTGCTTTCCAGCGCAGTGCGCAACGCAGTGATATGGACACGCCAACGCTCAGCGCGTGGAGTGCTCGGTGAGGCTGAAGGCACTTGTTTTTCGCGTTGCTGGGCAAAGGGGAGGAATAGCTCCAGGGTATGCACCAGCAGCCAGCCAAGCCACACGCTTTCACCTTCTCCCGCTTCGCCAACGCGGTTCATGCCATCGTTCCAATCACCGCCACCGATCAACGGCAAGCCGTGCTCGCCGGAAAGCGATAAGCTCTGATCTAAGCCGCGTGCGCAGTGCTCAAACAGCGAGGCGGTCTCCCCTGCGATCATCGGCTGGAAAAAACAGTCGTGCTCGCCGGGAGCTAATTCGGCACCTTCCAGAAAGCTCACCGGCTCGTCCAGGACGGCGGCGTCGTGGGAGGTGGCAATATAACGGGCGCAGGCATAGGCCAGCCAGACCCGGTCATCGGAAATACGCGTACGCACCCCTTGGCCGGAGTGGGGCAGCCACCAGTGTTGTACGTCGCCTTCGACAAACTGACGGGAGGCGGCGCGCAGCAGGTGTTGGCGTGTGGTTTCGGGGCTAGTAAAGGTTAACGCCATGCCGTCCTGTAGCTGGTCGCGGAAGCCATAGGCGCCGCTGGCTTGGTAAAACCCGGAGCGCGCGGTGATGCGGCAGGCAATGGTTTGATACATCAGCCAGCCGTTGAGCATGATGTCCATGGCGCGATCAGGGGTGGTTACTTGTATCGCCTTAAGCTGCGTTTGCCAGTGCGCAGTCACCGTGGCAAGCTCGGCGTCAATATCCGCCTGACGATACTGCGCAATCAGCGCTTTGGCTTCAGCGGTTGAGCTGCTTTGACCCATCAATACAACGATATCGACGCTTTCACCTGTCGCCAGCGTTACGCCGCGGTTGAGCGCGGCGCAGGGGTCCAATCCTGCACCATGAGTGCCAGAAAGTGGAGCGTGGCTGCGCAGCCCTGCTGGCGCTGCCAGACTGCCGCCGTAGCCGATAAATTCGCAGCGGTCAGCCGTCCAGGAAGCAGGCTGGGCACCGATATCCAGAAACGCCACCCGGCCAGGGAAATTCATATTCCAGGGGTTCTCCACCAGTAGCGCGCCGCTATCGACGTCAGGGTGTGAGATTAGAAAGGGCGCTGAACCGCTACGCGACGTGCCCAGCACCCACTCGGCATAAGCCGTCACGGATAGCTTGCGTGGCCGCCCGGAGTGATTGCTAAGGCGTAGCCGCGAAATCCTAAGCGGGTCTTCTAACGGCACGAAGTGCAGCAGCTCCAAGGCAATCCCATCCACCTGATGCTCGAATTGGCTATAGCCGAAGCCGTGTCGTGACAAGTAGCGACCATGATCCCGCAAAGGGCGGGCAGTGGCGGTGTAGAGCGCCATCGACTCTTCATCGCGGACATAGATCACATCGCCACTCGGATCCACCACGGGGTCGTTTGACCAGGCCGTTAGCTGGTTTTCGCGACTGTTATCTGCCCATACATAGCCTGCGCCTTCTGCCGATACCTGAAAACCGAAGCCCGCATTGGCAATCACGTTTATCCACGGCGCGGGCGTGGAGCTTCCAGCCTCAAGTACCGTTACATATTCGCGGCCATCCTGGGCAAAGCCGCCAAGCCCATTAAAAAACTCAAGCGCTGGGAGTTGCGTTTCACTGACATTGAGCGGGAGGTGCTTGGGTAGGGGGCGTTTGATGACCGATTGAAGCGGTGTTGTGGCGCTCAGTACGGGCAGCGTCAGGGCTAACTGGTTCGCTATGCTGCCGCGAAGGGCCATTAACGCGACGCACGCTATCGACTGTAGCTGCATACGTACTTCCAGGCTCATCAGGTCGGCACGCAGTGCAATTACGGAGCCTTGCGCAAAATCCTTTTTAAAACGAGGCTGGGTTTGGCTGCTAAGCACCGCGGTTTCAATGGCTTGCTGTAGATCCTGAATATAAGAGGAGGAGCGCTCATTGATAATCACCACGTCCACGCCTAGCCGCTTCAAGCGCCAATATTCGTGGGCGCGCAGCAGTTGGCGTACCTGGCCAATGTCTTCAATGCTGTCGATGCGCATCAGAATAATTGGCAGGTCACCGGAAATGCCGTGTTGCCAAAGGCGTGACTGTGGCCCTGCACCGCGTTCAATGGCATCGGAGGGCGCTCTAAAGCGGGCGTCAGGGTAAAGAATTGGTGCGGCCAAACGCTGAAAGTCGGCGGCTTCTTCAGGCTGGATGCCCAAATGGCGGAGCTGAACCTGGGCCTGGGTCCAGGCGAGGGTTTTGGCGCGTTCAAACGCGCTGCGGTCATGGTGCTTATCGATCAAATCCATCAACGCCTCGCGGGAGGAGGCGACCACGGTCCAGTAAGCGATTCGGGTGGCTTTGCCAGGGGCCACGCGCAGGCAGTAACGCAGCGCAAAAATAGGATCCAGCACGCTGCCGACACTGCTCGAAAGATGCTGTCCCTCTGCCAGCGCTGTGGCGTGTAGCGTGCTTCGGCCGCGGCCTAAAAACCGCGCGCGATCAGTCTCGAACTCTAGCTCGCCCACGGTATGGCCTTCTACTACCGCAAAGTGAGCCGCCCATACCTGCTCTTCATCGGGGGAGCGCCGCCTCCTTGTGGCGATTAGCGCGTTAAAAGCTTCCAGATACTCGGTCACCACAAACATTTTGGCAAAAGCGGGATGCGCATTGTCGGTACTGGGAGCGGTCAAGACTAATTCTAGATAGGAAGTGATCGTAATGTCGCGGGCGTGACGGCCGCTGTTGGTGAGCGAAAGGTGACGAACTTCGCTGTCGTCTTCTCCGGAAACCAGCACCTCCATATGGCTGGTGATATCGTCGTGACGATGACTGTAGCGAGCATAATCCTCGGCAAATATGGCATGGCTATGCTCATCGTTTGCACCGGCTGGGTGTGCCGCCGTTTGTCCTGTGGCTGTCCACACGCCGGGGTGCCGAGTGTCCCGCAGAAAAATAAAGCTGCCTAAGTGGTCGCGGGTGGCGTCCGGCTGCCAGCGACTAATGGCAACGTTTCGCCATCTACTATAGCCGCCGCCGGTGGCCGTTAGCATCACCGAGTAGCAGCCGTTGGAGAGTAAATGGGTAACGGGCGGACCACTGGCTGACGTTGAAACGCGTCGAATGGTTTGTGCTTCGTTAATCATCTGACTCGCGTTTGACTTCACCTCTTCAGCGCGGGGATGGGCAATCGACACGTTACGCGGAACCCGCTCTTGGAGCAGCAGCTCGCTGGCTTGAATCATCGGCTCGCGGTGAAAGCGAGCGCGCATCTGGCCGTGGTGCAGAGTATTAGCAATGGCCGCGATCGTCATACCCTGATGGTGGGCCATAAAGCTGTGCACAACCACCACTTTCTCCCCTGCGGGTAGCCGCGAACGGGTGAAATCGAGCGCTTCATAGAAGCCATAGCGGCCTAATGCGCCCATCTCCGCCAAGCGCTTGAAGTTACGACAGGCGCCGCTGGGGTCAACCATGGCGGCTAACCCGGTGGCGTAGGGCGCGATCACCAGATCAGCAGAAAGTCCCCGTTTGAGCCCCAACCCCGGCACCCCGAAATTAGAGTATTGATAGGTGAATTCCTGATCACGGGCGTTATAAGCAGATTCGGAAATACCCCAAGGGGCGGAGAGCTGGGCGGCGTAGGTTTCTTGACGCTTTACCACCAGCCGATTGGTTTGCTCCAGCAGGCTGCCCCCAGGGGCGCGCATCACCAGCGACGGCATCAGGTACTCAAACATTGACCCCGACCAGGAGATCAGCGCCGAGCCAAAGGTAACGGGCGTCGCTGCGCGGCCAAGCTTGAACCAGTGGCGGGTGGGAATGTCGCCTTTGGCAATCGCAAACAGGCTGGCCAGCCGCGCCTCGGAAGCCAGCAGGTCGTAGCAGCTGGTATCCAGGCTGTTGTCATCCAGTGCATAGCCAATCGACAGCAGCTGGCGCTCGCTATCGAGTAGAAAGGCGAAATCCATGCCCAATGCCAGGCGTCGCGCAGAGTCCGCAAACTGTTGCAGGCGTAGGGCGAGTGCACCCTCTTCAAGGTTGGGCTGGATTTCTCGGTCATGGCAGTGTTGCGTCACCGAGGCGTGCAGGGCTTCCAACCAAAACAGCAGGTCTTTGCTGTGTGGGTCGCTATGCTCGTTGAGAGGAGTGCGCGCCAGCGTTAACGTGCTATCCGTCAGTGTGGCGATATTTGCCAAGCATACCGACGACATCACTTCGCTCTTCAACTGGGCGTCTATGAGTTCCAGCTGCACGCTCAGCTTAACCGTGAACTTTTCCGAGAAGGTTGACGCTTGCTGAAGTGTCTGACGGGCCAGGTTTAGCGTGTCGGCAATGCCTACGCGTGGGTCAGCTAGATAGCCCGTCGCCTTCCAGGTTTCGCAGGCGTTGGCGATAGCGATAAGGTGCCCTGCAAGGTTACCGCTATCCACCGTTGACACATAGCGGGGGTTAAGTGGGCGCAGGTCGTGGGTGGCGTACCAGTTATAGAAGTGCCCCCGGTATCGGGGTAGGCCCAGCATCACGCCCAGGGTTGTTTCAAGCCGCTCAAGCGTCTCATGGGTGCCTATCCAGCCGAAATCTCTAGCTGCCAGGGTGGAGAGTAGATAGAGCCCCATATTGGTCGGCGAGGTGCGCTGGGCGAGGACGGGTTGGGGATCTTCTTGAAAGTTATCCGGAGGTAAGCGGTTATCGTTGGCGGTCACAAAGGTTTCGAAATAGCGCCAGGTTCGCCGGGCAATGACCCGTAGCTCAAATGCTTCCTCTGCCGAAAGGGTGGGTTGGACGACGATGCTTGTGCTGCTGCTTAACCAAGACGCCACTGCTGGCGCGGCCAACCAAAGCAGCGCCATGGGCAGTGTGATTGGCCATGTGTGGCTAGCGGTCAAGAGTGCACTAATGGCTACCGCTAGCCCTAAAGCAGTGCCGGGTGCCATGCGCTGATAGAAGCCCAGTACCGTCAGCGGCGGGCTTTTCATCGACTGGGCGGCAGATGTCCACTCAAGCAGACGCCGATGGGTGATCAGCACGCGGACTAAGGTTTTGGCGATGGCATCCAGCATGCGCCATGCCTGGTCGGGCAAAAAAAGGATCAGTAGCAGAATTTGCGCGCTACCCACCTTTAGCTCATCAAACCAAAGGTGGTAGTGGTGGCGTAGTTTAGACCACGCCCGGAAGGGAATGAATGAGGCCGCCAGGGAGAGCAACACCGGTGCGCCGACAACGGCCAGTAATAGAAGTGTGCTGGTGATGGCCATGCTCAGCGGCATCTGCCAGCTAGCGGCAAGGCTTGCCAGGACTAACGGCGGCGTCACCGAGCGGCGCAGGTTGCCGAGCATTTTCAGGCGCCCGGTGAGCGGCAGCGCCGGTGCTATTAGCCAGGGGAGCAGCTGCCAATCGCCGCGTGTCCAGCGGTGCTGGCGCTTGGCGGCTACGTCATAGCGGGCCGGAAAGTCTTCAATCACTTCAATATCGGAGGCGAGACCGGCGCGAGCAAACACACCCTCAAACAAATCGTGGCTGAGCAGGCTATTGTCGGGCACCCGGCCAGCCAGCGACGCTTCAAAGGCATCAACCGCGTAAATACCTTTACCGGCGAACGAGCCTTCGCCGACCAGATCCTGATAGAGATCCGAAATAGCGGCGGCGTAGGGGTCGATGCCCCCTGGCGCGGAGAATAGCCGCTGGTAGATGGAGCCTTCGCCCCCCGTGGGCAGCGAAGGAGTAACGCGAGGCTGCAGTATCGCGTACCCCTCTACGACGCGGCGTTGCTGATGATCCAGCCGTGGCTGGTTTAACGGATGCGCCATTTTACCGACCAATCGGCTTGCCGCGCCCCGAGGTAGGCGGGTATCGGCATCCAGAGTGATGACATAGCGCACGTCACTGGGCAGTGGTGGCGGGTCGATAAAGGTGGTGTCCGTGGCGCCACGTAGCAAGCGGTTAAGCTCGTGCAGCTTGCCCCGCTTACGCTCCCAGCCCATCCAGGTATTTTCGCTGGCGTTAAATGCCCGCCGCCGATGGAGCAAAAAGAAGCATTTATCGCTTTCGAGGGCGAGAGGACAGTAACGCTTATTTAACTGGTCGAACGCTGCTTGAGCAGCCGTTAACAGCGCGGCCTCATGGGGTAGTTCCGCTTGAGAGGCATCCACGCCGTCGAGCAGCAGCGCATAACTAAGCGCCCCTTCACCGCTGGATAAGTGGTGCACTTCAAGGCGCTCGATCTGTTCGCGCAGATCTTCTTCGCTGGTCAGCAGTGTGGGCACAGCCACCAGGGTTCGTAGCTGGTGTGGAACGCCTTTGGCAAGGTCTAGCCCAGGCAGCGGTTGAGCGTCGATAGAGTAGATAATCAGGCGGTTAACGATCAGCGTTGCGACTTCCATAATGGGCAGGAAACCAAACGCTCCCAAGAGCATGAGCCAAGGTAACGGCACGTCCCCTATCGCCAGCGGCAACGAAAGCAGTAGTCCACCGGCCAGCGTCATTAGGGTCAGTGTGACCACAGCCATCAGTACGATATAGCTGCGAATACCGTGATGAATGAGCGTCCGGCGCAGCCACTGACGGGAAGAGGGGGTAAACTGAACCTGATGCTCAAGGGTTAAACGACCCGAGCCAACCAAGAAATAGCCGGGGTCTCCCCGGCGTGCAGCTTCGGCTGGGTCGCTGGTGCCAGCCGCTGCCTGGTGGGAGAGTGAGAGCGCTGCTTCGACTACCTCAAGCTCGCTGTAACGAGATCCTCGGGCGATCTGCTCTACGGCGCTGCGATACTGGTTGCGGGTGGCGAAATCAAGCTGATCAAAGTGACTCTGCTGGCGTAGCCGTGTATCCACCAAGCTGACACTTTCAAACAGCTCGGCCCAGTCGATACTGGAAACAAAGCGCATGCTGGTGATGATATTACGCACGGTAACGTTGGCGGCGCCTTGGCGCTGCTGAGCGTGTTGAACCATCTCGTCGATGGTTTCACCCTGACGGCTAAGCTGCTCATCGAGCCAATCAACCAGCGGGCTGCTGCGCGGATCTAAGCCGCGCAGCCGCTTCGCAAGCTGAGCAGTGAAGGGTTCCGCCAGGGGGCCTGTGTGAAAGCGAAGACTGCTGGCCTCCAGGTGAAAGGTGTGGCGTGCCTGGGAGGTTTGCTGATCGGTGGGTGTTAGCCATTTTGCCGCCAATGAATCGGCTTCATCTCGCGCCGTTTGTTCACTGATAATTTGGTCGGCAAGGCGTCGCAGGTTCTCGATCAGCACGATTCGCAGCGTGATCGCTACCGCCCATAATTCGCCAATGGTCAGGGGCTGAACGCGCTGATAAGCGGTTATAAAGTTTTGCAAATTCTCCAGGTCGATATGGCTGTCGGTATGTGCCACAAAGGCCCAGGCGATACCGAATACCCGTGGGTATCCCGCAAAAGGCCCGTTGGCTAACTTCGGTAGCTGGCGGTAATAACCAGGGGGAAGGTCGCTGCGTATCTCACGAATTTGCGCTTCAATCAGGTGGTAATTGTCGAGCAGCCAAGCGGCGGCAGGCACAATTTCCCGACCACTCGCCAGCGCCGAGGCACTGGCGCGGTAAACGTCCAACAGGGTGTTAGCGTTATCGTTGAGCCGTCGTGTTAAAGAAACTACCTTGGAGGGCGTATTGGTAACTGCTTGGTCTAGCGCCAAACTGCCTGCGTGCTGTTCAAGTCGCTCTGCGCTGAAGAGCTCTTCCCGGATGGGGGTAGTAGAGTTCCATGGCGCTGCAAACGTTGGGTGCGGACGCACAAAACGAATAAGTTGTTTCACAGATTCCATCCTGGTGAGAGTGCATTTTCATGCACAAACGATGCTTCCTTTCTAGAACAATGGTCGCGCCCAGGGGTTACGTCCGTGCGTTAGCGCACATTGCGCTATTTCACAGCGCTTATGCAGGCTGTATGAGCTCTTTGGATAGCGTTAATACAGCGGTAACACCTTAGGCATCTAGCCTGTTTCATGCCTGCGCAGTGTCCAGTAACCTCCCCACAGCCGGGTTGCCGTAGTGATCAGGCAGGCAATAGAAAAGAGTATAGCCAAAATGGGGAAGTGTTCAGGGAATAGGCAGAAAATCACCAGCGCCAGCACGGTTTCGGTGCCTTCGGTTAAACCCTCCAAATAGTAGAACGCCTTGTTGGGAAAGTGGGGGCGCTCTATGGCCTGTTGCTTGGCGACAATCGCAAAGGCGAGAAACGAGGTGCCGGTGCCGATAAACGCAAACAGTAGCAATGCTGCAGCGAGAGCGTTCTGGCCAGGGTTTGCCAATGCGAAACCCAGTACCACTGCGGCATAGAAAACAAAATCGAGCCCAATATCCAGAAACCCGCCTGCGTCGCTTGCGCGACCCGCTAAGCGTGCCAGGGCGCCATCAATACCGTCGCCCAGGCGGTTAAGCACAATCACCAGTAGCGCGAGCCCGTATTGCTCCCATGCCAGCAGAGGCAGGGCCGTTATACCCAACGCAAAAGCGCCAAGTGTCACTTGGTCTGGGGTGATGTGCTTATTCAGTAACGTCTGTGCGATGCATCTCAAGGGGCGCTGAGTAAGCGGCATTGTCCAGCGATCAAGCACATGGTTCTCCTCAATAGGTAGGGGAAAGTTAGGTTAATAATACCCTGCCAATAAAGCTGTTTAGTGATTAATAGCCCCGCCATTGAACGGGGTGGCAGTTGTTTAGATCCATCGCGAGCATAACAAATATTAATATTCACCAGAGAGGTTAGACAAATCACTGCGCTTAACTATAGTGCCTAAAAGTTGCCAAAAAGAGAGTAGGTTTTCATGGCGTATTAAGGAGATAAGCAATGGAACTGCTTGAAACAGTTAGCGAGTATTTGAAAAAGCATGAACTTATAATGGCCACAGCAGAGTCGTGTACTGCGGGTTTAATAGTTTCCGAACTCGCCAGAATACCCGGCAACGGACAATCCATAGACTGTGGTTTAGCGGTTTACTCACCTGAGGCCAAAAATCGCTACTTAGCCGTCAGTTTTGACACCATTGAGACCTACGGGTTGACCAGTGAAGCAACCGTGCGCGAAATGGCATTGGGCGCATTAAATAATAATGACGCCAATGTGGCGCTGGCCAATACGGGTATTGCCGGGCCTGAGCCTCACGATGGAATCCCCGTCGGCACTGTATGCTTTGCCTGGGCCTTTCGGCATAACCAGGCGGTTTTCCTAACCACCGAAACGCGGCGTTTTTCAGGTGATCGAAATCAGGTTCGTTTCGCAGCCGCCCACTACGCTCTGGAAATGGTTCCGCAGCAACATGGCGACGTGCTGGCTGGAAACGCGCCGCGCGTGCATAAATTGTAACGTCGGTTCTCGATAAACGCATGGAGGCAGAGCGAGCAATGACTCATCAAGCAGATCAGCAACAGCGTATTCAGTCGGATTTACAGGTGAAGGCATCTATAGCGCCGCTTAATGAAATCAATGCCCGGGTCGATTTTCTGTGCAGCCAAATGGTAGAGACAGGCCAGCACGGGCTTGTATTGGGTATCAGTGGCGGCGTGGACTCAACTGTTGCGGGGCGCCTAGCTCAGTTAGCCGTCGAAAAAGCCCGCGATAAAGGTATCGACGCAAGTTTCTACGCGATGCGCTTGCCTTACGGGGATCAGAAAGATGAAGAGGACGCTCAGCAGGCACTCACCTTTATCGGCCCCGATGAAGTGTTAGATGTAAACGTAAAGCCTGCTAGCGACGCCATGCTAAATTCCCTGGAAGAAGGGGGGCTGGAATTTAAAGATGCTGCCCAGCGGGACTTTGTATTGGGCAATATCAAGGCGCGACAGCGTATGGTCGCCCAATATGCCGTCGCGGGTGCTAAATCTGGTTTAGTGGTGGGGACTGATCAAGCGGCGGAAGCGCTGATGGGCTTTTTCACCAAATATGGCGATGGTGCTTGCGACTTGGCGCCTCTTACCGGTCTTAACAAAGCGCAGGTAAGAGAGATCGGCGCCACCTTGGGTGCGCCCGCTTCCCTGGTAGAGAAACTACCCACTGCAGATTTGGAATCACTGAAACCCCAATTGGCTGATGAAGAGGCAATGGGGGTCACCTACGCTGAAATCGATGCGTTTCTTAGCGGTCAGGAGGTGAGCGAGCAGGCTTACACGACCATTACTCGTACCTATCAACGCACCGATCATAAACGTCAGCTACCTAAAACGCTGTAGCACCATTTTGTACAAGCTCAACGCAAGCGCTAAACGCAGCCCTATTAGGTTGTTATGATGCCGCTACACTATTGGCAGCTGAGCTTGTTATGCGTTTACTTCACACCGCCGATTGGCACCTGGGGCGGCTGTTCCACAACCTGTCGTTGCTGGATGATCAGCGCCATGTGCTCAACCAGCTTATCGAGATTGTCGACCGGGAAAACGTCGATGCGGTGCTGATCGCGGGCGATATCTACGACCGTTCGGTGCCGCCTGCAGCGGCGGTAACGCTGCTGGATGAGGTGCTCCACGCACTCTGCGAAGAGCGCAAGCTGCCGGTGATCATGATTTCAGGTAATCATGATGGTGCCGAGCGGCTTCGTTTCGGCGCGCGCCACCTGCGCCAGGCCGGTCTGCATATTCTTTCCGACCTGGCCGATTTTGCCACGCCTGTAACGCTGACCATTAAGGGCGTTGAGGTGGATGTGTTTGGCATTCCCTACGCCGACCCCGAACATGTGCGCAGCCAGTTCAACGTTGAGGTCCGCGACTTTGACGGCGCCCACCGCTACCTGGTCGAGCGCATCGAAGCGCAGCGCCACCCCGCACGCCCCTGCGTACTGATGAGCCACTGCTTTGTGGATGGCGGCAGCGCCTCTGATTCTGAACGCCCGCTGACTCTGGGCGGCGCCGAAAGCGTCGCCTGGGAGCCTATGCAAGGCTTTGACTATGTGGCGCTTGGCCACCTTCACGGCCCCCAGTACCGCGGTGGCGAGCATATTCGTTACAGCGGCTCGCTGCTCAAATATAGCTTTTCCGAAGCCAGCCAGCGTAAAGGCGTGACGCTGGTGGATATTGACGCGAATGGTGTCACCCAGATTGAACAGATTCCGCTAATACCGAGTCGTGAAGTTCGCGTATTAGAGGGCGAGATCAATGCGTTGATTGTCCAGGGGCGAACAGACGCCAATGCCGACGACTACCTGCTGGTGCGGCTTGCCGATCGTCGCGCCATTCTCGACCCCATGGGCAAGCTGCGTGAGGTGTATCCCAACGTGCTGCATCTGGAGAAGCCCGGCATGCTTGATGCTCGGGGCAATCAGCAGCTTGATCGCGAGCGGCTGCGCTTTGATGCCCTGGATATGTTCAGCGACTTCTTCAATCAAACCAGCGGGGAGGCTATGAGCGATGAGCAGGCTAGCGCCATGGCGGAATTAATTAATCAACTGCAGCGCGATGAGGTTCAAGGATGACGCCGTTAACCCTCACCATGCAGGCGTTTGGGCCTTTTGCGGGCAGTGAGACCATCGATTTCACCGCGCTGGGCAGAAGCCCGCTGTTTCTGATTAACGGCCCTACCGGCGCCGGTAAAAGCTCGATTCTTGATGCCCTGTGTTTTGCGCTTTATGGCCAGACCACGGGTAATGAGCGTGATCCTGCGCAGATGCGCTGCGATCAGGCTGAGAACTCTTTGCTAACGGAAGTCAGCCTTGATTTTCGCTTGCGTGGCGTGGATTACCGGGTGCGCCGTGTGCCTCAGCAGGAGCGCCCCAAGGCCCGCGGCGAAGGAACCACCACCCATAATGCTGAAGCCCAGCTGTGGCGATTAAAGGCAGAGGGTGAAGTGGAATCCTGCCTGGTAGCGCGCAAGGTCAACGATGCCACCGCGGAGCTGCAAACCCTGATCGGCCTGGATGCCAACCAGTTTCGCCAGGTGATGGTGCTACCCCAGGGCAAGTTCCGTGAACTACTGCTGGCAGGCTCCAAAGAGCGCGAAGTAATTTTTTCCCAGCTGTTTCAAACCCAGATTTTTCAGCGTATAGAAGAGCGTCTGCGCACCCAGGCCAACCAAATCGAGCGGGCAGTGAATGATCATCGCCAGCATATCAGCGGCATCCTCGCCGGTGGTGAGCTTGAGAGCGAAGCCGCGTTAGGGCAAGAGCTTGAAGCGCTGACACCCCAGGTAGACCAAGCGCGGCAACGCTTTGAAACCGCGCAGCAGCAGCGTCGTAGCGCCGAAAAACAGCGCGATGAGGCGCTGGCGCTGCAGCGCCAATTTGAGGCCCGGGATACGCTCGCGGCGGATAAAGCCCGCCATCTTGAGCAGCACGCTCACATAGAAAACACTCAGGAGCGCTTAGCGCAAAGCACCCACGCCCAGGCGCTGCGCCCCTATAAGGCTGCCCTAGACCAAGCACAGCAGACGCTAACCACCGCCCAGGCCGATCAGCGACAGGCGGAAACCGCGTTAGCCACTCAACGTACTAACGCCGAACAGGCGCAGCAGTCGTTAGAAGTGGCACGCCAGCGTCAGGCAGAGCTCCCCACGCTGCGGGAACGGCATCGCCAGCTGGGCGAATTTATCCATAAAGGTCAGCAGCTAAGCGAGCTGCAGGCACGTTTTCAAACGGCGCAGGCCGCCTGGCAACAAGCCGATGTGGCGCTCAAGCGCAATGAGGCGCAGCTAGATAGCATTCGTCAGCAGGGCGAAACGATCGGCGTTAACCTGGAGCGTTTACAAACAGAGTTTCAGCAGCTGGCCAGCGCCCCCGCGGAGCTAAGTCGCCATCACAACCTGCTTATGCAGCGCCAAGAGCTGGATGAACTCACCCGGCAGGGGCAGAAGTTGACCAAGCAACAGCTGCAGGCGACGGAGGCACTCAACCGCCAGCAAAACGAAGCAGAACGAGCGGAACGCCACGCTACTGAGCAGGAGATGCGCTGGCACCAGGGGCAGGCCGCGCTGTTAGCGCTTACCCTTGAACAGGATGCGCCTTGCCCGGTGTGCGGCAGCCTGGAGCATCCAGTCCCAGCAGCCAACAGTGCAGACGTGGTCACCCAGGCGCAGGTTGAAGAAGCCAGGTCGGCGCAAGAGCAAGCTCGCCAGGCATGCCAGAGCGCCGAACGTCATCACCATCAGCTAACCCAGCAGATTAACTACAACGCAGAGCAGGCCCAGCGGCTTACCCTACAGCTGGGTGAATGGGCTAGCCAGCCACTGATTGAACTGCAAAAAGCCTGCGAAGGCTTGCGCCGCCAAGTTCAGCGCAGAGAAAGCGTAGAGCGTGAGATTAGCCAGCAAACTGCCGCTCGGGATGCGCTGCGCCGCGAGTGGGGCGCGCTGGATAAGCAGCTTAAAGCCCAGCGACCCGAGGTTGAAAAGGCCAAAGAGGACGCGCTGCGCCTAGAGAGCCAGCGTGACCAGCTGAGTCAATCTCTGCCAGAAGAAGCCCGCGACCCAGAGGCAATGCGCCGAACTCTCAATGATCTGGAACACCAAATCGCCCAGCTTGAAAAAGCCTGGGAGAGCGCCCAGCAGGCACTCTCGACCAGCCAAACCCAGCTGGCGAGGGCGGAAGAGCAGCTACGCGGAGCAAATGAACGAATCGAACGTAGTGAGCAGTCTCTCCGGCAGGTCCAAGCAGAGTGGCAAGCCGCTCTGCAGGCCAGCCCCTTTGGTGATGAGGCGGCGTTTCAGGCTGCGCAGTTGGATGACACCCAGCGGCAAGAGTTGACTCGCCAGGTAGAGGCGTACCAGCGCCGCCTGGCCGAGCTTGAGGGCGCGCTGGAGAATTACCAAACCCAGCTCGCGGGAAAAACACCGCCGGATCTCGCTGCGTTTACCACACTAACCGAGACCGCCCAAGTGGAAGAGAACGCCCAGTTAGAGGCTTGGCGGGGGCTGGATGGGCGGCTAACCACGCTGCGCGGCATTCGCCAAAAGCTTACCTCTGCCCACGCGGCGCAGGCAGAGCTCGAAGCCCAGTATCAGCTGTGGGGCACGCTAAGCGAAGTAGCGAATGGCCGTACCGGGCACCGCATTAGCCTACAGCGCTTTGTGCTGGGTGTGTTGCTGGATGACGTATTGATTCAAGCCTCCGAGCGTTTGGTGCGCATGAGCCGCGGGCGCTATCAGTTGGTGCGTCGGGAAGATCCCTCCAAGGGCAATAGAGCCTCGGGGTTGGAGCTTGATGTGGCCGACACCTACACCGGTAAGAACCGCTCGGTAGCGACGCTCTCCGGTGGGGAATCGTTCATGGCAGCGCTCTCGCTGGCACTGGGGCTCTCAGACGTGGTGCAGGCTTACGCTGGCGGCATTCAACTGGATACGCTATTTATCGATGAGGGTTTCGGCAGCCTCGACCAGGATGCGCTGGACCAAGCCATCGCCATGCTCAGCGAACTGCAAATGGGCGGGCGCATGATTGGGGTGATCTCCCATGTCAGCGAACTCAAAGAGCAAATGCCAGTCCGTATAGAAGTGCTGGCCAGCCGTCACGGGAGCTCGGTGGAAGTAAAGGGGGCACTTTTTTAATGGCTAAGTCATTTAAAGACTGGGACATTTAATGACTAAGATGGCGTCAGTTCATGCTGTGTTCATACAGTATGTTTTATAAAGTGAGTTAATCGTTAAACGGGCCCTAAAGATAATACTTACTTAGGAGTACAAGGATGAACGCAAGCAAGATTTTACAGCAGCTGATGCAGCAAGCGGGCGGTAGCCAGAAGGGCGGCAGTAGCAGTGGTGTCGATGTTAAGGGCATGCTGAGCGGACTCTCTAAGCAGCTAGGCGGTGGCAATAGCAGCGGTCAAGGCGGTGGCTCCTCCAGTGGCTTTGATGTTAAAAGCCTGCTTGGTGGCGGTGCCATGGGTATGTTGATTGGCTCCAAGCGCGGCCGCAGCATGGGCGGCAAGGCACTGAAATATGGTGCCATTGCCGGTGTGGGCGTACTGGCTTGGAAAGCTTGGCAGAGCTCTCAGGCGGCGAAAAATGGCAATGCGCAACAAAATACGGCCCAAAATGCCTCAGAGGGCGAGCGGGTAGAAGTGCTTAGCGGTGAGCATCAAGAGCGCCGCAGCCTTGAGCTACTGCAGGCAATGATTATGGCTGCTCGGGCCGATGGTCATATTGATGAGCAGGAGCAGGCATTGATTACTGAGCAGATTGACGCCCTAGGCGCCGACCAGGAGATGCATAACTGGGTGGAGCAGCAGCTAAAAGCACCGCTGGATGCTCAGGCGCTGGCCCGCGAAGCAGATTCCCCCCAGGCGGCCCGTGAAATGTACCTGATCAGCGTGGCCGTGACCGACGATCAAAACCCCATGGAGCGCGCCTGGCTTGATCAGTTGGGTAGTGCGCTTAACTTGCCTAAAGAGATGACCGCCGAACTTGAGCGCCAAGCGCAGCAGGCGGGTTAATGCTGGATACGGTTAATTTGTGGCTAGCCTCTGGCTTCGGGCTGGGGCAGTCACCGTTTGCACCGGGTACACTCGGTTCGCTACTGGGTATTCCATTAGCTTGGTGGCTACTGAGTCGACCATTGGGACAGCAGGGCGCTGTTATGGCTGCCTTGCTGATACTTGCGGTGCCGGTTTGTCACTATGCCTCGCAGCAATTTGCCGGTTTGGATCATGGCAGCATCGTTGCCGATGAGTATTTGGCGTTTCCGCTCGCGGTCATTGGGTTGCAGGCAGCACGCCATCCGCTGGTTATGGCGCTGGCATTCGGTGTTTATCGCTTTTTCGATGCCCTGAAGCCGCCGCCGATTCATCTGGCAGAGTATGTTAACGGCGGTTTTGGCATTGTGTTAGACGATGTGATTGCGGCGCTGGTGACCTGGGTAGTAATGGCGATTGGGATAAAGCTGTGGCTGCGTCGATCCTCCGGGCAACAGTTAAACTCGTAATCGTACTCGAAACGAAAAAAAGCGCCGCTCGCCTAATGAAAAGCTAGCGGCGCTCTCGGTTATCGCTCACGATTATGAGCGTTTACTGCATTACTCTTGAACGACAATCACCGACTTGGCATTGACGAACTCGTGCATGCCGAAGCCGCCGTGCTCGCGACCGTAACCGGAGTTTTTAACACCGCCGAAAGGCATTTCCGGGGTAGCAACACCAAAGCCGTTTATGAATACCATGCCGGTATCAAAGTACTTGCTGGCTAGTTCGGTGGCGCGTTTCACATCTTTAGAGATGATGCCGCCGCCCAGGCCGTAACGGCTATCGTTGGCAATGCGCATGGCATCTTCGTCATCTTTGGCACGAATCAGCGCAGCGACGGGGCCAAACAGCTCGTCGTCATAAGCAGGCTGTCCGGGGGTGACGTTATCCAGCACGGTGACCGGGTAAAACGCGCCCTTACCGGATGGCTTTTCGCCACCGCAGAGAATCTTCGCGCCTTTGCGCACGCTCTCTTCCACTTGGTCGTGGAGACCATCGCGCAGATCCACGCGAGCCATGGGGCCCAGGTCGCTGTCTTCTTGGGTCGGGTCTCCCGCTTTAAGCGACTGCATGCGTTCTACATAGCGCTGTTTAAACGTTTCGTAGTTCTTTTCAGTGACCACAAAACGCTTGGCCGCGACGCAGGTTTGCCCGCCGTTGTAGACGCGCCCCTGTACGCAGGTGTCGATGGCGACATCCATGTCGGCGTCATCGAGCACTAGATAGGCATCGTTAGAGCCCAGCTCAAGCACGGTCTTTTTAAGGTGTTCGGCCGCTTTGCCAGCGACTTTGCGACCTGCGCCATCACTACCCGTTAGGGTTACGCCACGTACCGCAGAATGAGCAATCACTTCATCAGAAACATCGTGAGAGATCACCAACGTACGGAAGACGTTTTCCGGAAGACCCGCTTCGCGGTAGATTTTTTCTAGCAGCAGGCCGCTGCCGGTCACGTTTTCAGCGTGTTTTAGCAGCACGCCGTTACCCGCCATAATATTGGCGATAGAGTAGCGTACTACCTGATATGCGGGGAAGTTCCAGGGCTGAATGCCGTAGATCACACCCATCGGTGAGTAGGTCACAAAACCGCGCTCGCCATTGCCAGGCTGACGCTCTTCGTCGGCTAGCTTTTTGGGGCCATGTTCAGCGGTGTAGTCACAGATGCCGGTGCAAAGATCAACTTCCTGGCGGGCCTGAGAAGGCAGTTTGCCCATCTCTTTGACCATCAGGTCGGCAAGCTCTTCTTTATGCGTTTGCATCGCTTGGCCAATAGCTTTGACCGTTTTAGCGCGGCTTTCCAGCGATTCTAGGCGCCAATCGAGAAACGCCTCGTAGCAGGCGTCCACTACCTGCTTAGCTTCTGCGCTGCTCATTAGCGCATAAGTTTTGAGGGTTTCACCATTGGTGGGATTAATCGTTTTGATGCTGTTGCTCATAAGATCTCCTATCTATAGATCAACGGTTTTGCCAAAGCGTCCAGCTCCTGGGCGCCTAATCGACCGGTCTATTATTGATACGCAGTCACTGTAGTACAAAAAGAACGACCATGCATAACGTCAGCGTTATCTTTTTGGCAACGATTAAAGCAATCGGTTCAACCCATCGGTTCAACCCATCAGTCCAGCCAATGTGTTCAAGCTGTAGCGCTTGCTACTCAAACGACGGGCCACCGGCTTCTTCACCCCACACTTCTTCCAGGCGGCCGTCGCGACCACAGCTGTAGCGGTAGAACTTATAGCGCACGGGGTTCTTTTGATAATAGTCCTGGTGGTACTCCTCAGCAGGCCAGAACGTAGTGGCTGGTACTATTTGGGTGGCGATCTCCCGGTCAAAGCGCGCTTCCATGTCGGCTTTGGACGCTTCGGCCAGTTCACGCTGGGCTTCGTCGTGATAGAAGATCGCTGAGCGGTATTGGTCGCCCACATCACAGAACTGGCGGTCAACCGCAAAGGGGTCAATGTTGCGCCAGAAAATTTCTAATAACTGCACGTAGCTGATTTGCTCAGAATCGTACTCGACCTTTACGACCTCAGCGTGGCCCGTGTTACCTCGGGTAATATCTTCGTAGCTGGGATTCTCAAGCTCGCCGCCGATATAGCCGGAAATAGTCGCACTGACGCCGGGTTGGTCATCGTACGGCGGTTCCATACACCAGAAGCAGCCACCGGCAAAGGTCGCTTCTGCACTGCTCTGTTGTTGAGAGGACTGAGCTTGAAGCGAAGGGCTGGCTAGGCCTGCGGCAGCCAACACACCAAGCGTGAATGGACGAAGAAGGGGCAGTCGGATCATTGCAAGCACTCCAGTGGCGGGGGCAAGTTACTGCCTATTATTGAGTCGATTAGTGGCTTGGTGTTCCCTTTCCTTACAGCCCCTTTCTCACAACCCTTTTTTTATGACTTAACCTAGACGATGGGGCCATACCTCATCCAGCGTACTGAGCGCAGCGTTGACAGTCGATTCGTTGGTGCTTTCATGACGCCAAATAAAGCTTAACGCGCAGGGCAGACGAATATTCTCCGCTACCGCTAGGCCGCTCTCTTGGCGCTCGGTCATCGCTAGGGCGTCTCGGGCCAGGCTTAGACCAACGCCTGCGCGTACCAGGTCAAGCATGCAGGCCTCCTGATCCACTTGGGCTACCCGGTTGGGAACTGCGCCGCTCGGTGCCAGCGCCTGCTTTAACAGCCGGTGGTGGGCGGAATCCTGTGGCGTAACGATCCAGGGCAGCGTGGCTAAGTGCTCCCAACGGGTATCAGTGAGTCGGTTTTCCCAGCCTGAAGGGGCTATTACGTGATAATCAAAGTGGGTTAGCTCACGCCAAGCCAGCGCCTCATGGCCTTCTCCAGGGCCTTGCGCAGGCGGCGCCAGGTAAAAGCCAACATCTAAATCCCTCTGTTCAATGCGATTAAGCACGCTGCCACTCATACCATGGTGCAGTTCGGTTTCTAACTGCGGCGCACGGGCCATTAGGCGGCGTAAAAAAGCCCCCAGACGTAGAAATTCGGGGTCGACAATGGTACCGATTGAGAGCTTGCCGCGCAGCGTGCTGTGTAACGTTCCGGCGGTTTGCTCAAACGCCTGAGCGCTGGCCAGGGCTTTTTCAGCTGCAGGTAATAACGCATGGCCGTCGGCCGTCAGCGCTAGACCCTGAGGGCGCCGACTAAACAGCGTGAGTCCTATATTCGCCTGCAGCTGCTTCAACTTTAGGCTAATGGCCGGTTGGGTTAGGTGCAACTGTTCTGCGGCGCGTGACACGCTGCCCGTTCGTGCAACGGCCACGAAGGCGCGTAGGGTGGCGTACTCTTGCATGATGGCCCTCAAATACGTGCTGTGATATTAGCAGAGCTTATAACTGGCTTTTAAATAACTCAATTGATCCGTTCGCAGGGCCCAGTAGGCTAGGCTGAAGGTAAGCTCTTTGCACACGCTCTCAGCATGCGTTCTTAAAACAGGTACTCCTCATGACAACAACAGCGATTCAACACTTTATTAATGGCCAGGTCAGCGCTGGTGAATCTTCTCACTCTCAGGATGTATTCAACCCCGCCACCGGCCGTGTTACCGGTCGTGTATCGCTGGCTTCCCCGGCGGACGTCAATACCGCGGTAGAGGCCGCCCAAGCCGCTTTTCCCGCCTGGGCCGATACCCCACCCATTCGACGCGCCCGGGTGATGTTCAAGTTTTTAGAGCTGTTAAACGCGCATAAAGATGAGCTAGCCGAAGCGATTACCAAAGAGCACGGCAAGGTGTTCACCGATGCCCAGGGTGAAGTGGCCCGCGGTATCGATATTGTGGAATTCGCCTGCGGTATCCCACAGTTGTTAAAGGGCGATTACACCGAGCAAGTGAGCACAGGGATCGATAACTGGACGATGCGCCAGCCGTTAGGTGTCGTGGCTGGTATAACGCCATTTAATTTCCCGGCCATGGTGCCGATGTGGATGTTCCCGCTGGCAATAGCGGCGGGTAATACGTTTATTTTGAAACCCAGCCCGCTCGACCCCAGCGCTTCGCTGCTGATGGCCGATTTGTTGAAGCAGGCGGGCCTGCCCGACGGCGTGTTCAACGTTGTGCAGGGTGATAAAGACTCCGTGGAAGCGCTCATCGACCATCCTCACGTTAAAGCGCTGTCGTTTGTGGGCTCAACGCCGATTGCCAATCTCATCTATGAGCGTGGCGCGCGCAACGGCAAGCGCATTCAAGCTTTGGGCGGGGCCAAAAACCATATGGTGGTAATGCCGGATGCGCATTTGGATAAAGCTGTCGACGCACTGATCGGTGCCGCCTATGGCTCTGCCGGCGAGCGCTGTATGGCGATTAGCGTGGCGGTGTTGGTCGGCGATGTGGCGGATAAGGTCGTCCCGGCATTGGCGGAGCGAGCTAAAGCACTGAAAGTAAAAGATGGCATGCAGCTGGATGCGGAAATGGGCCCCATTGTGACTCGCCAAGCCCACCAGCGGATTACCGGGTACATCGAAAAAGGCGTGGCTGAAGGCGCTGAACTGGTGGTCGATGGCCGCAACTTTAATGCCTCATCGGCAGGCGAGGAGTGCGCCGACGGGTTCTGGATGGGCGGCACGCTGTTCGACCAGGTCACTCCCGAGATGACGATCTACAAAGAGGAGATTTTTGGCCCGGTGCTGGTCTGCGTGCGAGTGCCGGATATTGCCACCGCGATCCAGTTGATTAACGACCATGAGTTCGGCAATGGCGTTAGCTGCTTTACCGAAAGCGGCACGGTAGCGCGGGAGTTTGGCCGCCGCATTCAGGTCGGCATGGTAGGTATCAATGTGCCCATTCCGGTGCCTATGGCGTGGCACGGCTTTGGCGGCTGGAAGCGCTCGATGTTTGGTGATACTCACGCCTACGGCGAAGAGGGCGTGCGTTTCTACACCAAGCAGAAATCGATTATGCAGCGCTGGTCAGATTCGATTGATGCCGGGGCTGAGTTTGTAATGCCCACGGCGAAGTAACGCCCACACGTTACCGGAGCCGACTAATGTCAGAACCCACCAATAACAATTTCGACTATATCGTGATCGGCGCAGGCACCGCGGGGTGCCTGCTGGCGAATCGTTTGAGCGCCAATCCCAATAATAAGGTGCTGCTGATAGAGGCGGGCGGTCGCGATAACTATCACTGGATTCATATTCCGGTGGGCTATCTCTACTGCATTAATAACCCACGCACCGATTGGCTGTTTCGCACTGAGCCCGATAAAGGGCTCAATGGACGTTCGCTGATTTACCCGCGGGGGAAAACCCTGGGCGGCTGCTCCAGCATCAACGGCATGATCTATATGCGCGGCCAGGCCCGGGACTACGACCACTGGGCGGAAGTCACCGGCGACGACGCTTGGCGCTGGGAGAACTGCCTTCCCGACTTTATCAAACACGAAGACCACTACCGCCTGGACGAGGGCGGCGATGCTGATGCAAAACACCGCGACTTTCACGGCCACGGTGGCGAGTGGCGGATCGAAAAGCAGCGCCTTAAGTGGCAGGTGCTGGATGATTTCGCCGAAGCTGCCGTGCAGGCGGGCATCCCGCGTACCGACGATTTTAACCGCGGCTCTAACGAAGGCGTGGCCTACTTTGAGGTCAATCAGCGCTCGGGCTGGCGCTGGAATACGGCCAAAGCGTTTTTACGCCCCGCGTTGAAACGCGACAACTTAACGCTATGGCACTCCACCCAGGTCAATCGGCTGCTTTTTCAGAGAGCGGAGGAATTGCGCTGCATAGGTGTGGAGGTAGAGCGCGGAGGTAAAACCCAGCGTGCGATGTTAAGCAAGGAAGGTGGCAGTTCAGAAGTGGTGCTTTCTGCGGGCGCTATTGGTACGCCACATCTACTTCAGCTTTCCGGCGTGGGGCCCGCAGAGACACTGCGTGAGCACGGCGTTGAGGTCGAGCATGAGTTGCCGGGCGTCGGCGAGAATTTGCAGGATCACCTGCAGATTCGTTCGATATATCGCATTAACAACGGTAAAACCCTCAATGCCATGACCAGCACGCTGTGGGGTAAAGCGGGAATTGGCCTTGAGTACCTGCTTAAACGCTCTGGGCCGATGAGCATGGCACCTTCGCAGCTGGGCGCTTTTACCCGCAGTGCCCAGGATCAGCCGCACCCCAATATTGAGTATCACGTGCAGCCGCTAAGCCTGGAAGCCTTTGGACAGCCGCTGCACCCGTACCCGGCAATTACCGCCAGTGTATGCAATTTGAACCCTACCAGCCGGGGCACCGTGCGACTTAAAAGCAGCGACCCGCGTCAGGCCCCGGCGATTTCTCCCAATTACCTGAGTACTCCTGAAGATCGCAAGGTCGCCGCGGATTCTCTACGGGTGACGAGGCGTATCGCCGAGCAGCCTGCGTTTGCCAAATACGCGCCGGAAGAGGTGAAACCCGGCGTCGAGTACCAAAGCGACGATGAGCTGGCCCGGCTGGCCGGTGATATTGGCACGACTATTTTCCACCCCGTTGGCACCGCAAAAATGGGCCGCGAGGATGATGCCATGGCAGTGGTGGATGCACGGCTGCGAGTGCGCGGCGTTAGAGGACTGCGGGTGGCTGATGCGAGCGTTATGCCAACCATCACCAGCGGCAATACGAACTCGCCCACGCTGATGATTGCGGAGAAGGCCGCCGGTTGGATGCTGGCTGAGGGCTAGGGAGTGGCAGCAGAGGTGGTTCAATTTCCGTTAGCTTTTTGATTGCGCATTGATATTTTTATATTTATTTTGGCTATTAACGGCTTTAGTGAATTCTGACCATACTCTAATCCAGAGCAATCAGTGAATTCCTGAAACGGCGTAACGCCATGACCCTAAGGTTTGATGACTTCGAGCTTGATCCGGCGCGCTACGAGCTGCGTCGGCTCGGCGAGTTGCGTCGAGTGGAACCGATGGTGTTCGATCTGATTGAGCATTTCGCCCACCACCCAGACCGGGTCTTCAGCCGCGACGAACTAATTGAGGCCGTGTGGGCAGGGCGGATCGTCTCTGATGCGACTGTCGGCTCCTGTATCAAGCAGGCGAGACGTGCGCTGGGCGACAGCGGCACTACCCAGAGCTTAATCAAAACGGTGCGCAGTCGTGGTTTCCGCTTCACCGCGAAGGTCACTGACTCCGACGATGAAACGCCAACCCGGCCCTCGCCCGTCGCCACTGCGCCTGCAGGTAGCGACTACCCTTCTCTGCTCATCCTTCCGCTGCACGCTCTTGCCGATACGCCCGAGCTGGTCCGCTTCGCTGACGCGCTAACCGGGGAATTGAATTCCATCCTTACGCGAATACCGTTACTGCGACTGAGCGCCCGGGGCGGTTATTACGTTGACCGCTCTGTGACGCCAACCGCACGTGGGTTTTACGAGGCGCTAGGAGTCGACTACGTACTGGAAGGTAGCGTACAAGCCTGGCCTGATAATGGCGCTGAGCGTGTGCGCATCACCGTTCATTTGGCCGATGCCAAGTCCGGTTTTCGCCTTTGGGCTGAGACCTTCACGCTGGCCGCGCCGTTTTGCGAGGTCCTCAATGCTGCTGTGCTCGCCATTATCGCCAAGCTGGAACCACAATTGAACCGCGCTATTTATCGCACGGTATGCACCATCGATGGTGAGCATAGCGCACGTCAACTTTACCTACAGGCCAGTGGAATCCTGGCGATGCAGGGCTGGCATCACGAGTCCTTTTCGGTGGCGGCGAATCTCCTGCGGCGAAGTTGGCAACTGGAACCAGGGTTCGCGCTGGCAGCGGCCTATCTCTCGCTAGTGCGCGGTCTGGGGCATCGCTTTGACCTAATGAGCGACCGCGAGCAAGCCTGGGCGGAGGCGCTGGAGGTCGCTGAGCGGGCGTTGGAGCTCGACAGCAACGACTCAATCGTGCTTGGTTTTGCTGGCTGCGCGCTTGCCGATATCGGCTATTCTGACCGCGCTTTACCAATTCTGCGTAATGCCGTGGAGCTCAAACCGGCCAACGCCCAAGCCTGGGCTGCATTGGGTTCAGCGTACCTGGTTGGCAAGCGCCCCAGTGAAGCGATAGTTCATCTGCGCCACGGTATTCGCATCAGCCCGCTCGACAGCCGTCTGTCGATTTGGGGCTCGGTGCTCGCCGTTGCTCACTTGCTTCTCGGGGACTGCGACGCCGCCCGCGAGCAGGCCGAATTGGCCTGTCAGCGTAGTGATCGCTGCTATATGCCGCGCATCGTTCTGGCCGCCACCCATCGGCTCACTGGCCGACATGTCCTTGCGCGCCAAGTGCTGGACGATGCTTACCGTATTAAACCCGATCTGTCACCCGAGCAGGTGGTCGCCCTGGTCGGGCAAAAGCATGGTGCCCGGCTGATGGCGTTGTAGTCACCGCCACAAACACACCACGATATCGCCACACAATCCCCCGTCAATTTCCATAAGGTTCACAAGCTAGAAACGGTGGCGTTGCTTAGGCTGGGTTTACCGTTCAGAGGGCGTCCACCAAGACGTTTTTTTCGACGGTTCCTCCATAACAAACCAAAGGAGTCCAGCCATGAATTTATCTACCTCACCCGAACCGAAGGTCGCCACTCCCGATTACACAGCGATCAAGGCCAAGCAGCAAGCGGTCTGGGGTGCCGGTGACTATGCGCGCATCGGTGTCACCCTGCAGATCGTGGGCGAACAACTATGCGAAGCCATGGATCTGCGTGCCGGTCAGTCTGTGCTTGACGTTGCTGGTGGTAACGGCAATGCCTCGCTGGCTGCAGCCCGGCGTTTTTGCAAGGTTGTCTCCACCGACTATGTCGATGCATTGCTAGCTAAATCTGCCAAGCGTGCTGAAGTGGAAGGACTGGCGATCGACTATCAGACGGCAGATGCCGAGAATCTGCCGTTCGCCGACAACACTTTTGACAACGTGATCTCCACTTACGGAGTGATGTTCACGCCCAATCAAGTTCAATCCGCTTCGGAGCTGCGCCGAGTGTGTAAGCCTGGCGGCAAGATTGGTTTGGCAAATTGGACCCCCGCGAGCTTTATCGGCCAGTTGTTTAAGACCGTCGGGGGCTACCTGCCACCGCCAACGGGAGTAAACTCCTCAGCGGCCTGGGGCACGCGAGAGTTTCTCGATGCGCAGTTCGGCCCATATGTGCAGGCGATTGAAGCCCAGCCACGGCATTTCACCTTCCGCTACCAGTCGCCGCAACATTGGCTGGACGTATTCAGCACCTACTACGGGCCGACAGTAAAGGCCTTTGAGGCTCTGGATGCAGAGGCTGGGCAGGCACTGCGCGCGGATATGATCACCCTGATCGACGCGCACAATCGCGCCGCGGACGGCACCATGGTTGTGCCTTCGGAATATCTGGAGGTTGTTATTACGCGTTAGTTTGGTGATAGGGCGGCAGTAGCCGCCCACTTTTATACCTTCTATACCAAGTTTTATGGGGGTGTTGACGGAGGAGGGTGGTTAAGCGCAAAATGTCGCCAGTTGGTTAGCAAGTCGAACGTTGTCAGCAGTATAGAAGCGCCTCTAGTAGCGTTAAATCTGGTGAAAGTCTCTTGTTATACCCACTGCAATTCGGGTATTTCCCGGTTTAATTAGCAACATCGAGGATTTCGATCATGGCAACTGGTACCGTTAAGTGGTTCAACGACACTAAAGGTTTCGGCTTTATTTCTCCTGATGACAATGGCGACGACCTGTTCGCGCATTTCTCAGAAATTCAGGCAGAAGGCTTCAAATCCCTGCAAGACGGCCAGAAGGTTTCCTTCGACGTCACCCAGGGTAAAAAAGGCCTTCAGGCTTCTAACATCAAAGTAGTTTAAGTTAATTCTTAAGCATTGAGATGTTAGCAATCATCGCCTAGCGTTGATTGACCAGGAAACCCCGCCAAGTGCGGGGTTTTTTGTGTCTGTATGATTAAGACGATACTCACGCCTTACACTCTTGTATTCCATTTTGATCTTTAAATGTTTCTAAAAATAACTTTTTAGAATATAAGGTTGGCCTCACACTACCACCATGCTTATTAGTTAAGGATGTCGTGGTTATGTCGCTGGATGCTTGGATAGCGGTCGGGGTGGTGCTCACCATCTTCCCGTTGATGGCCTTTTCACGCCTGGGGCCGGATATTATCTTGCTGGGCGCGGTTATTTTATTGATGACGCTGGGCGTGATTGACCCACAACAGGCGCTGGGGGGCTTCTCCAATGGCGGTCTGTTTACCGTCGCGTTTATGTATGTGCTAGTGGCCAGCATTCGCGAAACCGGCGGCATCGATCTGATTATTCGCTATGTGCTCAAACGGCCAAAAAGTGAGCGAGGCGCGCTGGTTCGCCTGCTTTTACCGGTGGCCTCGCTTAGCGGCTTTGTCAATAATACCCCGGTTGTTGCTACCTATATTCCTGCGGTAATGAGCTGGAGCCGTCGACTGCGCTTGTCTCCCCAGCGGCTGCTAATGCCGCTTAGTTTCGCCTCTATCCTCGGTGGCACCATTACGCTATTTGGTACCAGCACTAACTTGGTGGTGCATGGGCTGCTGCTGGAGCGCCACCCAGAGCTTGGCATGGGCCTATTGGATTTGGCCTGGGTGGGTGTTCCCGTAGCTGTCGTAGGACTTGCCTATCTCATTTTATTGGGGCCACGTTTGTTGCCCGCTAGGGAGGGGTTGGCCAATGCGTTTGCCAACCCCCGCGAGTTCACTATCGAAATGGAGGTCGACCCAGCGGGAGTGCTGGTGGATCGCACTGTCGAAGAGGCGGGGCTACGTCACCTGCAGGAGCTGTTTCTGGTTGAGATTGAACGTGCGGGAAACGTGGTCAGCGTTGTAGGACCTGGCGAGCAGCTCAAAGGCGGCGATCGGCTGGTGTTTGCGGGCACCTCTGATGCGGCGGTAGAGTTGCAGCAAATTCGTGGCTTAATTCCTTCCCGAGATGACACCTCCAGTTTGGAGAAAGAGTTCAAAGAGCGCCGCTTGGTTGAGGCGGTGGTCTCCAACCAGTGCCAGTTTATTGGCCAGCGTATTCGCGATGGCCACTTCAGAACCCTTTATGGGGCAGCGGTACTGGCGATCTGCCGTGGCGGCGAGCGGGTTAAGGGCAATCTGGGCCAAGTGCGGCTGCAGCCCGCTGACGTGCTGTTGCTGGAGGCGCGGCCGCCGTTTATTGAGCGGCACCGTCAGTCACGGGACTTTTTGCTGATCAGCGAGCTAAATGGCGCGGCGCGACCGATCCATGAGAAAGCGCCGCTAGCGTGGGGCTTGCTGTTAGGCGCCGTACTGCTCGCCGCCTTCGGGGTGCTGAGCATGCTCAACGCCGCCATGCTGGGGGCGGCGTTGGCGCTACTCACGGGCTGCTGTTCGGTGGGCGCCGCCAAGCGTGGCCTGGATACCCAGGTACTGCTCACCATTGCCGCATCTTTCGGGGTGGGGGCGGCACTGCAGAGCTCCGGTGCCGCCGAGGCTATGGCTGGTGGGGTGCTCACCTTAGTGGCAGGGAATCCATTGCTGCTGTTAATCGGCACTTACTGCGTGGTTGCGCTGCTAACCGAGCTGGTGACCAATAACGCAGCGGCGGTGATTATTTTCCCGGTAGTGATGAGCGCGGCCGAGAGCTTGGGCGTGAGTCCTATGCCCTATGTGGTAGCGGTCATGTTTGCCGCCTCGGCGAGCTTTTTAACCCCCATCGGCTATCAAACCAACCTGATGGTGTATGGCCCAGGCGGTTACCGGGTGAGCGATTTTCTACGTTTGGGCGGTGGATTAAATATACTGACTGGCATCATAGCGCTCGTTTTGATTCCCCTCGTGTGGCCCTTTTAAACGTGGCGTGACCTTTTTAAACACGCCATGGCTCGCTGTAAACGCGGGTTTGCGCTAGGGTGGCCCTTTTTGAATAAGGAATACGATGTCATGACTGCTCCTGGCGAACTGATTATTGAGCCGAAAGATGGTCAACCCGCCGATGCCTGTGTGTTTATTATTCACGGCTTAGGCGCGGATGGACACGATTTTGAACCCTTGGTGCCCGCATTAGCGCTGCCCAAAGATTCACGCGTGCGCTTTATCATGCCCCATGCGCCACGCCTGCCGGTGACGATTAATGGCGGCATGGTAATGCCCGCCTGGTACGATATTTTAGCCATGGATTTAGGGCGTCGGGTTGATGAGCGCCAACTCAAGCAATCTGCTGAGCGAATCCAAGCGCTGATTCAAGAGCAGATCGACCAAGGCATCGATAGCCAACGCATTATTGTGGCAGGCTTTTCGCAAGGGGGGGCTGTTGCCTACCACGCCGCGCTGACTTTCCCCGCGCCGCTAGGGGGCTTATTGGCTATGTCGACTTACTTCGCCACCGCCGACAATATCGACCTTGCGGAAGCCAATCGTCAGATCCCTATAGAAGTACAACACGGTAACTTTGACCCCATTGTGCCTGAAAGCCTGGGTCGCAGTGGCGCCGACCGTTTAAAAGAGATGGGCTACGCGGTCAACTACCGCCAATACCCCATGGCCCATGCGCTCTGCCCCCAGCAGGTGAATGATATCGGCAAATGGCTGAGTGCTCGCCTAAACTAAGCGCCTATTCGTGACCGATGCAAGGATGTAGCGAAAACGAATGATAGCTTCCTTTGATGCGATAGAAGTGCTGCTGGCGCTGTTCCTCACGGCGTCGGCGCTAGTGTGTCTGTTTGATCGCCACCTGGTGCGCGCTTGCTGCTCCTTTGTGGCCTTTGCTATCGCCATGACATTAGCGTGGTGGCAACTTGGCGCTCCCTGGCTTGTAGTTGCCGAGCTGCTGTTGGGCGTTGTGCTAACAGGGCTGTGCTTTTTTTATGCCCTGGGCCGCTTTTTGCCGGGTACTTCTTCCCGTCTCAAGCGCGATACCTTTAGCGAACCCTGGTCGCGATCGGCCATACGTTTGCTGTTGGCGCTGGCCTGGTTTGTGATGGTCGGCGCAGCGATTCGTTATGTAATAGTCGACATGGCGTTCTCACCTTCAGAGCATCCGCTGCTGCTTGCTGGGGTGCTGATTGCCGCCTGTGCCTTAGGGGCGTTTGCGTTGCACCGCCATCTGCTGCGTCGGCTGCTGGCGTTTAATCTGCTTGGCTCGGGGGTGTTTATGCTGCTGGCTGGCGTGGCGGGCACCTCGGCGGCTGCCCAGGCGTTAATTAGTGTGGGGTTGTTAGTTGCCTGGCTTGGGTCGATGCTCGGCGCTTTGCTGATTAGGCAGCTTTTGCATCTGGAAGGTGTCGAGGCCTTGGGGCCTGACGGCGAGCCCAGGGAAGGCGTCACATGATCTGGCGCTTTGGCCTTTTTGATAGCACCTTTGCACCCCTTCTCCATACTCACTGGGCGCTGTTAGCCGCGCTTGGCTTGCCGCTACTACTGGGCACGCTTGCAGCACTATTTCCTCCTAAACGTGCATGGCCCGTTGTGCTAGCCAGTGTGCCGGTATTGGCCTCTGGGCTGGTGCTGCTATCTGCTTATGACCAAGCGGGACTACTGCGCTGGCAGTGGGAAATAGCCGATATTCATCTGTCGCTGCGCCTAAACGGGCTGAGTGTGCTGTTGCTGTTAATGACCCAGGTGATCGGCGTTGCGGCAGCGCTCTATACACCAGGGTATCTGCGCTTAAGCGAAACCGGGCCGTTGGCACGCTGGCTGTGGCCTCTTATGGGCGTGGTGCTTAGTGCGCTCTCGTTAATCTGGCTGGCCACCGATCTATTGACCCTTTATGCCGGGCTGGAGCTGATGGGGCTGGCGGCAGTCGGCATGCTGATGCTATCGGGGAAGGTGCCCGCGCTAGTGGCGGGAATGCGCTATTTGCTGTTGGCGCTGGTGGGCTCGCTAACCTATCTACTTGGGGTGGCGCTGATTTTAGGCCACTGGGGCCGGTTGGATTTGCAGGGCTTGGCAGAGGTAATAGAGCCAGGGCCGGTGGCGTGGTTCGCTGCTGCGCTGATCGGCGCTGGGTTAGCCTTAAAAGCCGCGCTGTTTCCTCTGCATGCCTGGCTCACCCCCGTTCATGAGAATGCCTGGACACCGGTGAGCTCGCTGCATGCAGCGCTGGTGATCAAGGCGTCGCTGTTTATGCTGCTGCAGCTGTGGAGCATTCTGCTCCCTGATACTTTCTACGCCCCGCGTGTAATCGCCTGGCTTGGCATGCTGGCGATTGTATGGGGCGGGTTGCTAGCCTGGCGCACTGATTCACTTAAAACCTTGGTTGCTTCGTCCACCGTGGCACAGCTGGGGTATCTCATGGTGGCTTTTCCGCTGCTGCTGGGGCCGGATATTGCGCCGCTGCCTCGCGCTTTAGCCTGGGAAGGGTTCTGGCTGCAACTGATGGGCCACGCGTTTGCTAAAGCTGCCATGTTTATGGCCGCAGGTAACCTGATACTGGCCACCGGGGAGAGCACGCTCAAAGGCCTGGCCGGTACCAGCCGCCGCTTGCCGCTTTCGTTATTAGTGTTTGGCATCGCCTCCATCACCCTGATGGGCCTTCCGCCCAGTGCTGGCTTCACGGCTAAATGGATGCTGCTTCAGGCGATGATCATCACCCAGCAGTGGTGGGCGGTGGCGGCGTTATTAATCGGTACGCTGCTAACCGCGGCCTATGTGTTTCGCATGTTTCGCTATTCCTTTGATGAGACGGCCCCACGGCATCGTTATCAACCCTTGGCGCCGGGTATGGATCTGATCGCACTAACGCTTGCTCTGATTGCGTTCGCTCTAGGGCTATTGGCGCATTTCCCGCTGGAATTAATGCATGGAGGTAGCCCATGAACGCCGCCTGGTTACCGATGACTGCTCTGGCCACTTCGCTATTGGTGGTGGTGATTATATTCGCGCTGCCGGAAGACGCCCGGCGGCTTCGCACGACGATTAACCTAGCCGCGGCGGTGGTTAAAATTGTTCTGGTCGCCCTGATGGTCAGACGGGTAGCTGCGGGACATGAGGATATTTTTAGCTTTCAAGTGATTGGTGGCGTTGATTTCGTACTGCGCACTGATGCGCTAGGGGTGATGTTCGCCGGGCTATCGTCGCTGCTGTGGCTGTGTACCACGGTTTATGCCATCGGTTACTTGGAAGGTTCTGCCAACCGGAAGCGTTTTTTTGGCTTTTTTAGTCTCTGCGTAGCGAGCACGATCGGCATTGCGCTGGCCGATAACCTATTTACCTTCCTGATTTTCTACGAAATGTTGACGCTCTCCACTTACCCGCTGGTGGTGCATCGGGGTACCGAGCAAGCTCTCAATGCGGGCCGCGTTTATTTACGCTATACGTTAAGCGCCGGTGTGGTGCTGCTACTGGGGGCTGTGCTGCTGTATAGCCTAACCGGGGATCAATCGTTCTCTTCAGAAGAGGGCTTGGGCAACTATTTAAACGATCATCGCGGTTTGTTAACGCTGATATTTGCCCTGCTTGTGGGTGGGTTGGCGGTAAAAACGGCCATGGTGCCGCTTCATGGGTGGCTACCCAGGGCGATGGTGGCCCCCGCTCCAGTGAGTGCGCTGCTTCACGCGGTAGCGGTGGTAAAGGCGGGCGCCTTCGGGATTCTGCGGGTTGTTTACGACCTTTTTGGCATTGAACTGAGCGTGGAGCTCGGCGTTATTACCACGCTAGCGGTAGCGGCCTCGATAACGATTATATATGGCTCATTAAGAGCCATTGCCCAAGAGGAGCTGAAACCCCGCCTAGCGTTTTCCACCGTCAGCCAAGTCTCCTACGTCATTCTGGGTATAGGTCTGTTTGGCCCTTTCGGCACCGTTGGTGCTTTAGCGCACTTGCTGCATCAGGGCCTAATGAAGGTCACGCTGTTCTTCTGTGCGGGTAACTATGCCGAGGAGCTGGGGATTCATCGTATTGATGAAATGGACGGTGCCGGCAAACGCATGCCGCTGACCAGCATAGCGTTTACCATCGGCGCGCTGGGTATGATTGGTCTTCCGCCGGTAGCGGGGTTTATTACCAAGTGGTATCTCGGGGTTGGCGCGATTCAAGCCGAGATGTACTGGGTCGTCGTCGTGCTAGTGGCGAGCAGTACCCTCAACGCCATGTATTTTTTACCCATTGTGCACCGTTTGTGGTTCCGTTCAGGGCCTGCCCATGGCAAAGGCAGTTGGCCCAAAGAGCAGCGTCTAGGCCGTTTTGAAACCCATAGCTGGCTGCTTTTACCGATGGTGTTTACCGCCTTGGTGAGTTTAGGGGCAGGGCTGTTTGCCGGGCTCCCGTTTAGCCCCTTGGATTGGGCGGCTCGAGTAGCGTCCGGGGAGTATCTGCCATGATGACAATGCTGCTTGCCCTGGCGCTACTTTGGCCGCTGGTCGTTGTCGGTTGGACGCTATGGAGCGCCTACCGCACTCCCGCTGCGCAGCAGGGCTATTTTTCAGCACTATGGCTAAGCGCTGCTTGGCCAGCGCTGCTGCTAGCCTACGGTGGCGAAGCGCAGTGGACGATTGATGCCTGGATGCTGGGTGGCGAATGGGCACTCAACTCGCTAAGCCGCCCCTGGCTTGCGTTTACCGCGCTGCTCTGGAGCCTGGCAGCGTTTCATGCCAGAGGCTATTTTGCCGCGGAGCAGACGAAGGCCCAGGACGGTGATCAAGACGCTGAGCGACGCCTGTTGCGTTTAGCGCTGCTATGGCCGCTGACACTGCTCGGTAACGTATTACTGATTATTGCCCAGGATATCGCCAGTTTTTATCTAGGCTTTGCGCTGATGACCTTCGCCGCCTACGCCCTCGTGGTGCATAGCGGTTCAGAGGAAGCACGGCTTGGGGCCAAGGCCTATTTGATTTTGGCCGTGGTGGGTGAAGGGCTGATTTTAGGTGGTTTTCTATGGGCAGCCGGTGAGGCGGATACGCTTACGCTACAAGGGGTGCGTGAAGGCATTTTAGTCGCCGAGCAAGGCGCATGGATGGCTGCCTTGCTGTGCTTGGGCTTTGGCGTAAAAGCCGGTGTTATTGGTTTGCACGTATGGCTACCGTTAGCCCACCCGGTGGCACCGGCCCCGGCCAGCGCGGTGCTTAGCGGGGCGATGATTAAGGCGGGGCTGCTGGGCTGGATCAGTGTGCTGCCGTTAGGTGAGGAGCAGATTTCAGCTTCCTTAGCCCAGTTTGGCAACATCATGTTAATCGCGGGGCTGGCGGCAGCCTTTGGCGCCGCGCTGTATGGCGTTTTTCAGCGCCACCCTAAAGCGGTTTTAGCCTACTCCAGTATCAGCCAGATGGGCATGATGACCGCGGTGGTCGCCATGGGGTTGGTTGCGCCCGACGTATGGTCACTGTTATGGCCGGGCCTTGTGCTGTTTGCCGCCCATCACGCGCTGGCTAAAGGGTCGCTGTTTATGGGCACCAGTATCAGCGAGCATCTCCCCCGGTGGCCGCTGCCGTTGGTCTGGGCTTTGCTGGCACTGCCGGGTATTTCGCTGTCGGGCGCTATTGGCGCGGGCATGGTCAGTAAGTGGGGCGTAAAGAGTCCGCTTTATGAAATGCATCATGAATCGTTGATCAAGCTGCTCAGTTGGGCGGCTGTTGGCACTGCGGCACTGGTAAGCGTTGCTTTATGGCGTCAGTGGCAGCAACGCCATAGGGGCGGCAGTAACCGAGAGCAGTGGGGCGCCTGGTTAGTGGCCATAGCGGCAGCGCTGTTGACGCCACTTTGGCTCCCACTACCTGCTGGCAGTATCGAGATGCCACCGCTTAAAGAGTGGCTGGGGATTATGTGGCCATTTCCGGTGGGGGTTCTGTTCGCCGTGGCGGGCTGGCTACTAACGCGCCCGCTTAAGGGTAAATCACTCCCCGCGGGCGATCTATGGTGGCTCTACGCGGGGATGATCAGCGCTGCATTGGTGCCAATACGACTGTTTGGGCACTACTGTGCCCAGCTTAAAGCGGCGAGCGTGGCAAACGCCCAAAAAGCTGAAGAGACGTTGATGGGCCATTTAACTCGCCTATTGTCGTCAGAGTCCTGGTTGCGTCACCATGCCAGTGGTTTGATGATGGTGCTTGCCGTGATGCTTGCGGCGCTAATGATGTGGGAAGGTCAACGATGAAACGACTGTGTGGACTGTACTTGTCAGGAGCCTGCTATGGGTAAGCTCCCGCGCGGTCGCCGCGCGCAGGTACCCAGTGATATTCCCCAGCGGGGGTGGCACGATATTACCTGGCGGGTAGTGCGCGCCGCTCGGCGTAACCGCTTGACCATGCTGGCCGCTGGCGTGGCGTTCTACGCCTTGCTGGCGCTATTTCCCACCATCGCCGCGGTCATTTCCCTTTGGGGATTACTGTTTGACCCTTATGAAGCAGGCCAGCAGCTGTATGAAATTAGCCGCTTCATGCCGCCAGATGCGGCCAAACTGATTGATCAGCAGGCGCAGAAAGTGGTGGAAAGTGCCAAATCAGGAAGCTTTCTGGGCGCCTTAGCCGGGTTGTTGATTGCGATGTTTATCGCTTCCAAAGGGGTGGCGGTGCTGGTCATCGGGCTTAACGTGGTGTACGGCGAAACCGAAAAGCGCAGCCTGCTACACCGTAGTACGGTATTGATCGCGCTGACCTTTGGCTTGATTATTATGACGCTGATCTCGCTGGGTTTTATCGCCATCGTGCCGGTAGTCGTTAATTCCTTGGCGATAGATCCACCGCTGAACCAGATTCTGCAGTGGCTACGCTGGCCTGCGTTGCTGGTGGTAATGAGTATGCTCATTGCGCTGCTCTACCGCTACGCGCCTTATCGTCGTTCGGCCCAGTGGAGTTGGTTAAGTTATGGCACGCTGCTGGCGACGGTGATGTGGCTGTTAGGCTCCGGCGGGCTTTCGCTCTACGTGCGCTACTTCTCTATGTTTAGTGAGCTATACGGCTCGTTGGGGGCGGTGGTGGCGCTGATGATCTGGTTCTGGCTCTCCGCCTTTGTGGTGCTGTTTGGAGCGGAAGTCAACTGCGAAATGGAGCGCCAAACCTTCACCGACACCACCATTGGCGAGGTGCGCCCGTTAGGGGAGCGCGAGGCGTTTGCGGCGGATACCATTGGTGCCCCTCGGCCGTGGAAGGACATTGAGGACAGTAACGATACTTGATAGCGGAGAATCATCTCCCACCAGCGGTGGGAGATGATTGGTTTAAAACAACAGGTTTAAAATAACAGGCTTAAAGCAGCTCTTCCGCCGCCAGGGCCAAGCGCGAGCGTTCAACGCTTTTCAGGGTGATATGCCCGGCGTGGGGCCAATCACGGAAGCGCTCCACTACCGCGGCCATGCCGCAGGTGTTGGCGGTAAGGTAGGGCGTATCAATCTGCCCGACGTTGCCCAGGCAGACAATTTTGGTATTACGCCCCGCCCGAGTTACCAGCGATTTAAGCTGTTTGGGGGTGAAATTTTGCGCCTCATCAATGATTAGAAAGGTGTCGTTTAGGGTGCGACCGCGCATAAAACTCGGCGAGCGGATTTGCACCCGTGAGCCAATCAGCTGCCGCGTGGCGCCGTTATCCCAGCTTGATTCTCCCTCCTCGTTGCGCAGCAGGTTATCCATATTGTCGTGGAAGGCGCCCATCCACGGTGACATCTTCTCCTCCTCGGTGCCGGGTAGAAAGCCAATGTCTTCCCCCATGGGGATCGGCGCGCGGGTAAATACGATGCGCTCAAACAGCTTGGCATCCAGCGTCTGCTGAAAGGCGGCGGCCAGGGTCATAAAGGTCTTACCCGTACCGGCATTACCCGCAATGGTGACCAAATCAATGTCGGGATCCATGAGTAGGTTTAGCGTGAAGTTTTGCCGACTGTCGTGGGCGTGAACGCCCCAAACACCCGCGTGGTGGCGGTAGTTCGTCAGCAGCTGAAGCCGAGCCGAAGAGGGCCCCAGTTCACGAACGATCGCTTCGAACTCCGCCCCGTTTTCGCTATCCGAGACCAGCATGCCCACGTGCCAGTGGCGGGGCATAGTGCCGGTGAGTTGGTAAAAAGTGTGGTGATCCAGGCGCTCAACGGTGACGTCGACATTCAACGCTTCCCATAAAGATGCGCCATTTTGCCCTGCAGAGGCGTAGACCTGGGCGCCCTCAATCATGGCGTCGCTATCGGAGAAGGCGCGGTCGTTGAGGTAATCCTCAACGGGCACTTTCAGCGCGGCGGCTTTGACGCGGAGGTTGATGTCTTTGGTAATCAGGATGACGGAGGCGTCGGGACGTTCTTCGCGTAGGCGGCAGGTCTCCGCCAGTATGCGGTTATCGGGGCTATCGTCTAGGGCGTCAAAGAGCTTTAAATCGTTGTAGCATAAAAAGTGCAGGCGTCCTGTGTCGCCGCTGAGCCGGGGAATCGGAATACCACGTTGGATCTCATCAAAGGTGACTTGGCTGGTAAGGTCAGAGAGCGTACGGCTGATTTGGCGGGCCGTGCGGGCAATTTCACGTACACCATTTTTGTGCTTATCAAGTTCCTCCAGGACAGTCATGGGGATAACGACGTCGTGCTCATCAAAGTGGTAGAGCGCGGAGGGGTCATGAATGAGGACATTGGTGTCCAACACATACAGCCGAGTGGCTTTCTTATCGAGTCGTACCATCGTTGGAATCACTCCTTGGTTGACGGCAACTTCGACACTGGCAGGTGCGTATGACGCCTGGATGACACTTGCCTGTGTTCCGTACGTGGCGTGTCCTGGCGGCTCCTTATTTAGCATTTTTTAATAGCGTGGAAGGCTTTGGTGTTTTTCGCCACAAAAAAGATTTCAACGATGTGTCAGCCCATTCTGTGCAATAGCCCTGGGTATCAGTTCTGGGAAGCTAAGAAGTGCGCCACTTTATTTAATAAGGCGGTAGCTACCACGCCGCGGTTATCACTCTCCACGTAGCGGTAATAGTGGCTATCCAAGGCTAGATCGTGATTTAGCGTGCAGAGCGTGCCAGCCTCCAGGGCGCCTTTAACCAGCGGGTAAGGCAGTAGCGCCCAGCCGGTAGCGTTGATAACGGCGTCGCGGATCACTTCAAACATGGTTAAACCCAGATAATTACCTGAAAACAGCGCTTCGCTGATCAGCTTGTCATCCTGCACGTGGGTCAAACACACTTGGGTGTACTGGGCTAAGTCGTCGCGGTTAACGCTAGGGAGCCGGCTTAGCGGGTGATGGGGCGCTGCCACTAAACGCATACTCACTGGGGCAAGATTGGTCGCGTTGGTATCAATACCTTCAGCGGTATACAAGCCAAAGGCAATATCCACCGTTTGGCGCTGCACGAACTGGGTATGTTCCTGGGGCGGCACCAAGTACACTGAAATCGCGGTTAGCGGAAACTGCTGTTTTAAATCATGCATTACCTGACGCCAAAACACCTCGGGCAAGGCGTCATCACGGGCAATGCCGAGCTGGTTTTCCACACCCTGCAAGTGCTGGTGGCAGTGTTTTTTGATTCGGCTGGCACTGGTCAGCAGGCGGTAGCAGTCGGGGAGCACGCTATCGCCCACGGCGGTAAGCGTTAGGCTATTGCCTGAACGCTCAAATAGCGCCACGCCCAGACTGTCTTCCAGCGCATTAACGGCGGCACTCAGCGTGCTCCGTTTAAGGCCGGTATGTCGTGCAGCGGCGGCAAAGGAGCCATGCTCGGTGACATCGATAAAGGCCTGTACCTGTTCTGCACGCATAGTCGCCTCTTTTAGCGCTTTGAGCGCCAGTTAACTTGGCGCTGAGCGATTCGTGATTGTCATAACTCTTCACTATTATGGCGCACAATTCGTCTAATGTGATGGAGTTATCCGCGTGACCCCCTTTGTTGCCGAGCGCCGTGCGCTAAGATTTTCAGCCATTTCTGCCAGCCTATTTGCGTTTACCGGGCTAGCGCTAGGGCTGACCAGTGGTTCTATAACGATTCTTTTTGACAGCGGCTACTCGCTGTTGAGCCTTGTGCTGGCGTCGTTATCTCTGTTTGCGCTTCAGCAGGCGCGTAAACCGGCGGATGATCACTACCCCTTTGGGCGGCTGACGGTAGAGCCTCTCGCTGTGCTGCTCAAAGGCGTAGTGATCGCGATGGTGTGTATCGTCTCGCTGGTTTCCGCTCTGTGGAGCTTGCTTGATGGCGGGCGTGTGGTCACGCTGGATTTGGCGCTGATGTTTGGCGTGGTCAACGTAACGGGCTGTTTATTAACTTGGTGGTGGCTGGCGCGCTACGCCCGGGTGGCGCGTTCATCGCTGTTGGCCGCCGAGCTACGCCAATGGCAGATGGATACCTGGCTGAGTGCCGCCGTCATGCTGGGGTTTGGTCTGACTTGGTTGTTAACCCTGTCACCCTGGGCCAGCTACGCGCGCTTTGCCGACCCGGTGATGGTGCTGGTTATCGCAGGCTACTTCTTACCTATGCCGATTCGCATGGTGAAGGGGGCGCTGCGTGAGCTGATGTTCGGCGGCTCATGCAGTAGCGTGCGTCGCGATGTGGTGGAGGATGTCGCCGACTTTGATGTCACCGCCGACGATGTACGCCTGGCCCAGGTGGGCAGTTTCCTGATGGTAGATATCCAATTGGACAAGCAGCAGTTCGACGATGCTCAAGAAATTATGGACAGCGTAGAGAAGCGCTGTAAGCGGCTAAACCTGCGCCCCGTTACCAGCCTTACTTTAGTCGCTGGCTGAGCTGGGTGAAAAAAGATTGACGTTTAGTTAGAAGCAGTGCTATTTAGCGCTACCGACAATAGGTGTCGGCTTAATAGTGCTACGTTGAGGGTTGTAAAAACATGCCATTGCGCCGCTGTTTACCCGTACTGCTACTGACCGCACTGGTCGCTGGCTGTGCAAGTTCTACCATTGCGCCAAACTATACCTCCGACAATCCTGATGTTATGCGGATTGGCGGCGAGCGCCCGGCTAACCGCGATGCGAGCGTTGAAAGCGCTGGATCGTTCTGCCTGGAAACTGCCGAACGCTGGAATGAGCATGGCCGTACGCCGGATGGCCAGACGCTATGGGCAAAAGACACCCTGCGTAAAGTGGTGCCTTGCAAGCAGTAATGGTTAGTTAGCCACAACCAACAGCGCCAGCTTCGATAAGCTGGCGCTGTTGGTTTTTAGGTATTTAATAAGAGTCGTTTAGCAGATAAGGGGAACAATAAGATGCTCAATCTTCTTTCTTCTGCGGCTTGCCTTTGCGCTTTGTGCCCGCCATTTCCTCTAGCTCGTCTTCACTCATCGAGTCGTACATCTCCTTAGAGGCGCCTACCAGCTCGCTGGGTTTGGTATCACCGCGCTTGGCGGAAAGTGCCGCACCCGCGGCTTTCTGCTGTGCTTTTGAAGTGGCTTTCATTTCGAGACTCCTGTCAGTTGACTTCCTTAACTTGCTCACGTTATTAAGCCTAGCAGTGGGTAGTGATGTTTCCATATTAGCTGACGCGTTTAACCTAAGAGAATTCCATGACCCCGGCGATTAATAGTGCAAAACATGCAGGCATTGCTTTTCAAATCCATGAGTACGATCACGATGTCACCGCGCAATCCTATGGATTGGAAGCCGCTGAAAAACTCGGTGTCGCGGTGGAACAGGTATTTAAAACCTTAGTGGTCAAGTTGGATGGTAAGCAACTGGCGGTGGGTATTGTGCCGGTGAATGGCCAACTGGGGTTAAAGCAGATCGCCAAAGCCGCAGGTGCGAAGAAAGCGACCATGGCGGAACCGTTGGAGGTGGAGCGTACTACCGGCTATGTGTTGGGCGGTGTTAGCCCGTTGGGTCAGAAAAGGCGCTTGCCTACCTTCATTGATCACTCTGCCAAAAATTTTGCCAGTATCTATGTGAGCGCCGGACGCCGCGGGCTTGAAATCGAACTAGCGCCAGGGGATCTAGCCACGCTTAGTCAGGCTACTTTTGTGCCCCTGGCAACCTGATGTCGATGTGATGGCGGCGCAGCCCAGGGCACTTTCTGGTATGGTGCGGTAATATTTGCGTGTGTCGTCTACCCCTTAGGTAGCACGCGCTGTTTTTTTGATGGCCGCCTACCTGTGGCCCAAGCAAGGTAATATCGTGTCTGACTCCTCTTTCTCCTCGTTAGCGTTGCCAAAAGCTCTGCTGAGCAACCTTGCGTCCCTCGGCTACCACGAAATGTCGCCGGTGCAGGCAGAGAGCCTGCCACCGATGCTGTCCGGGCGCGATGTGCTGGCGCAGGCGAAAACCGGTTCAGGTAAAACGGCGGCGTTTGGTTTGGCGCTGCTGGCTAAATTGAGAGTAGAGAGCTTTGCGGTGCAAGGCTTGGTGTTGTGCCCTACCCGGGAGCTCGCTGACCAGGTGGCTGAAGAGCTGCGTCGTTTAGCCCGCGGCATGGCCAATGTAAAAATACTCACCCTCTGCGGCGGTGCGCCCTTTGGCCCGCAGCTCGGCTCTTTAGAGCACGGCGCTCACATTGTTGTGGGCACACCTGGGCGTATTGACGAGCACTTGCGCAAAGGCTCGCTCACGCTGGAATCTCTCGCGATGCTGGTGCTGGATGAAGCGGATCGCATGCTGGATATGGGCTTCCAGGCAACCATTGATGACATCATTGCCGAGACTCCAACTGACCGCCAAACGCTGCTGTTCAGCGCGACCTTCCCGGATGAGCAGTCATCGGGCGGTCTAACCGAGATGACCCGCGGCGTCATGCGTGAACCGGTGATGGTGAAAATCGCTGAGTTGCACGACGCCACGACGATTCAACAGCACTTCTACAGTGTCGCCAATGAAGAGGCGCGATTCGCCGCCCTGCGCCAGCTGCTGCTGGTCTATCGACCCGCGACCAGCGTGGTATTCTGCAACACCAAACGCGAAACCCAGGCGGTGGCGGAGCAACTGACCGATGCCGGGTTTAGCGCTGTGGCGCTCAATGGCGATTTAGAGCAGAAAGATCGCGATCGCATTCTGATTCTGTTCTCTAACCAGAGTGCGTCTATCCTGGTGGCCACGGACGTGGCCGCCCGGGGCCTGGATATCGCCCAGCTGGACGCCGTATTTAACTACCAAATTGCCCGCGAGCTTGATGTCCACGTGCACCGGGTAGGTCGTACCGGGCGAGCCGGGGCCAGTGGCATTGCCTGCACGCTGGTGACCCCTAAAGAGAGTTATCGATTGGAGCGGTTGGAAGGGTTGCTGGAACAGCCTATTGCCACTGAACCCTTGCCTAAACCGCAGCACTCGGTGCCGTTCGAGCCGCTAATGGCGACGCTGCAGTTAGCCGGTGGCAAAAAAGACAAGCTGCGCCCCGGCGATATTCTTGGCGCGCTGACCAGTGAAGGCGGGTTGCGCGGCGAACAAGTGGGTAAAATTAAAGTGCTTGCGCGCAGTGCTTATGTAGCCGTTGAGCGCGATGTGATCCAACAGGCTCAGGCCAAACTCGAGCGTGATAAATTAAAAGGGCGGGCTTTCCGTGTTCGCCGTATCCGTTATTGAACGCGTACCAAAGAGGAGCCGACGCAGCTAACCATGAAAATCCCTAAGCGATTACAGCCCCTGGTCGATGATGGAATGATCGACGAGGTGTTGGTGCAGTTAATGAGTGGCAAGGAAGCGCAGGTCTACGTGGTGCGCTGCGGTGAAGAAGTGCGCTGTGCCAAAGTGTTTAAGGAGGCCAAACAGCGCAGCTTTAAACAGGCCGTTCAGTATCAAGAGGGGCGTAAAGAGCGCAATAGCCGCCGTTCACGGGCGATGGCCAAAAAAACCCGTTACGGCCAGAAAGAGCAGGAGCAGGCGTGGCTGAATGCCGAAGTCGACGCACTCTACCGCCTTGCCTCGGCGGGCGTACGGGTGCCCGAGCCCCATGGTTTTGTCGATGGTGTATTGCTGATGGAGATGATCAGCGACGCCGAGGGCAACGTCGCGCCGCGCTTGGACGAAGTGACGCTAACGCCAGAGCAAGCCGAGACCTACTACGCCAAAGTCATTCAAGACGTGGTACGTATGCTGTGTGCGGGTTTGATTCACGGCGATCTGTCGGAATTTAACGTGCTGGTCGATGCCTCTGGCCCGGTGATTATCGATTTGCCTCAGGCAGTCGATGCAGCGGGTAATAACAGCGCCGCCGCGATGCTGTATCGCGATGTGGATAACATGCGCGACTATTTCGGTAAGTACGCGCCCGCGCTTCTTGATACCCAGTACGGCAAAGAGATGTGGGCACTGTATGAAACCGGCGAACTACATCCGGACAGTAAGCTCACTGGCCACTTCGATGCCGACACCCATATTGCTAACGTCGATGAGTTGATGGAAGTGATCGACGATGCCAAAGAGGAAGAGGCCGATCGCTTGGCGCGCATGCGCGATGATGATGACGATGGCGAGATCCCGCAGCCTTACTGAAACAGCTCTTTTGATAAGCCCTGGCAGATAGCCCCGATCGATAGCCATAGGCGTCGTAAATCGATATTCTTAGCATGTTAACTGTTATCGGCAGTTCTGTTATTAGCGGTACTGCCACTCAACAACATGGCTAAGGCGAGGAGCACGCGTGAGGGGCAGCATAAAGGGAGTGTCGGCAGGGAGCGCAAAAGCGCTGGCAATATCGCTATCCGTTGGCGCCGTTGGCGGTACGCTGTTTCAACTGACCGGTTTACCCCTTGCCTGGATGCTTGGCCCGCTGATTGCCAATCTGCTGGCCTCTTCCCAAGGCGTTAAGGTTTCGGTACCTGAGCCACTGCGAAATGTTTTTTTAGCGGTGATGGGGATGGTGCTGGGTAGCCAGGTGACGCCGCAGTTGGCGCATCGCGTGTTGGATTGGCCCGCTTCCGCCGCGCTATTACTGCTGGGGGTGGCAGCCTCCACCGCCGTAGCCGCTGCCTGGTATCGACGCTGCGGGTTTGATCCGGTTAGTGCCTGGTTTGGCGCCTCTCCCGGCGCGATGACGGCGATGATTATGCTGGGTGAGAAGTGCGGCGGCGACCCCCAGCGCATAGCGGTCGCGCAGTCGCTGCGCATCATTTTAGTGATTCTTTTTTTGCCGCCGCTATTTTGGGCCTATGAGGGCGGCGGTGATGGGATCGGCCCTGTTCACAGCAGCTTTGAACACGGCTGGATGCTCTTGATGATTCCGCTGTTATTGCCGCTAGGTCGCTGGCTGCGAATTCCCAGTCCCGCACTGCTGGCACCACTGCTAGTTGCTGCTTTATTATCCGGTATTGATATTGCCAGTCTCGCTCTCCCAGAGTGGGGAATGAATCTGATGCTATGGGTACTGGGCAGTGCCATCGGTTCGCGCTTTCAGGGCATGACGCGCAAGCTTTTTGGCCGCTATTTATGGCAGTCCGGCGTGGCGACGTTGTTAGCGTTGCTGGTGCTGGGGCTATTTGCCGAGCTGATTCACCAGCTGCTAGGGGTAGGTCGCGATGTAGCGCTGCTGGCGCTGGCACCTGGGGGCATCGGCGAAATGGCTATTTTGGCCGTCGCGCTCAATATCGACCCGGTGTTTGTTGCCTTCCACCACCTGCTGCGCATGGTCACGCTGATGATCATTGCGCCGTTCTGGGCGCGCTGGCTGCTGCGGCACTCCAATTCTTAATGACATTTTAACGACATCTACTCCCTTCACACTCACCTATAAAAAATTAAAGACCGTCAATACCACCGCCAGTCACGTAAGGAAGCCTCATGCTATCGCGTGTTTTACAGCCGCTATTTCGTTACTTCGAAACGCGGGTTAACCCTTATCCGGAAGGCGAGGTTAAAACGCCGCCTAAGGGCTTAATGCCGTTTATTGTGCACTTTTCCCGTCCGATGCTGCCGCTGTTGCTGCTAATGACGCTATTCACGGCGCTGGTATCAGCGGCTGAAGTGGTTTTCTTTAGCTACATGGGGCAGTTAGTCGATTGGCTGAGCAACGTTGAGCGGGCAGACTTTTGGGCTGAAAACGGCCTGTGGCTTGCTGGCCTGGGTCTATTGCTGCTGATCGGTTTGCCGCTGCTGGTACTGCTACAGTCGTTGGTTACCCATCAAAGTATTTTTGGTAACTATCCGATGATCGGCCGCTGGCTATCCCACCGCCATATGCTTAGCCAGAGTCTGGCATTTTACCAAGATGAGTTTGCCGGGCGGGTGTCGCAGAAGGTGATGCAAACGGCGCTGGCGATCCGCGAGACCGTCACCAAGGTGATGGATCTATTAGTCTACGCCATCGTCTATTTTACTGGCGCGGCCTACCTGCTGGGCCGGGCGGATCTATTGCTGCTGATTCCGCTGGGCCTATGGCTGGTGGGCTATCTGGCGATCATGCGTTATTTCGTACCGCGTTTGCGCGATGTTTCCATGGCCCAGGCGGACGCCCGTGCCCAGATGACCGGCCGCGTGGTGGACAGCTACAGCAATATCCAAACCATCAAGCTGTTTGCCGATACCGAGCGCGAGCAGCGCTACGCCAAAGACGCTATGGAAGGCTTTATGGTCACCGTCCACCGTCAGATGCGCTTGGTGACAATTATGAGCGTGGGACTGACGCTGCTGAACACCGCGCTGTTGGTGGGTACGGCGGCCATGGCGATCAGCGCCTGGTACACGGAAGCGATTTCGCTGGGTGTGCTGGCGATCGCTATTGCGCTAGTCATGCGTATCCGCTTTATGTCCGACTGGATATTGTGGGAAGTCGCCGGGCTGTTTGAAAATATCGGCACCGTACAGGATGGCATGAATACCATTGCCCGGGATCCGACCGTACGTGACGCCCCGGGCGCTCAGCCGTTAGAAGTACCCCAAGGGGAAATTCGTTTTGACGCCATGCGGTTTGGTTACGAGCAGGCCAAGGGCGAAAACAAAACCGTGTTTGATGGCTTGAACCTAACCATCGCCCCCGGTGAGAAAATCGGTTTGATAGGGCGCTCAGGGGCGGGTAAATCGACGCTTGCTAACCTGCTGCTACGTTTTTACGACGTGCAGGCTGGGCGTATTTTGATCGATGGGCAGAACATTGCTGAGGTTACCCAGACCTCCCTGCGCCACCAGATTGGCATGGTCACCCAGGACACCTCACTGCTACACCGTTCGCTGCGCGACAACATCCGTTACGGCAGCCCCCATGCCAGTGAGGAAGACGTTTGGAACGCAGTGTGTCGCGCCCATGCGGATACCTTTATCAACGAGCTGGTCGATCCGAAAGGGCGCCGAGGATTGGATGCCCACGTCGGTGAGCGCGGCGTTAAGTTGTCAGGTGGCCAACGTCAGCGGATCGCGATTGCTCGGGTGCTGCTCAAAAATGCGCCGATTTTGGTTCTGGATGAGGCCACCTCTGCGCTGGACTCAGAAGTGGAAGCCGCCATTCAAGAGCAGCTAGATACGCTGATGGAAGGTAAAACGGTGATTGCCATCGCCCACCGTCTCTCCACCATTGCCATGCTCGACCGGCTAATTGTGGTAGATGAAGGTCGCATCGTCGAAACCGGTACGCATCAGGAGTTACTGGCAAAAGGGGGTATCTATGCCAGCCTTTGGCAGCGGCAGTCGGGTGGTTTTTTAGGTCACGACCTTGATCTTGAAGAAATTGCCCTCATCTCAAAATAGACCAGTCGTTTTTTAACGATATGCGTTCAATAGGAGGTAGTGATGCAAGCCATTCAGCTTCGAGAGCCCGGCGGTTTAGACAAGCTAGAGGTCGTTGAACTAGCGGCCCCAGGCGAGCCTGGCCCAGGTGAAATTAAAGTACGCCTGCATGCAAGTTCCTTGAATTTCCACGACTACGCCGTGGTGGCGGGGATGATTCCTGCCGACGATGGGCGTATTCCCATGTCGGACGGCGCGGGCGTTGTCGAAGCAGTCGGCAAAGGTGTTAGCGAATTCGTGGTGGGCGACCATGTGGTCTCGACCTTTTTCCCGCACTGGCTGGAAGGCCCGGCCAGAGTGGGTGACTTTCGCACTACGCCGGGCGACGGCGTGGATGGCTATGCCCGTGAGCAGGTTATACGTCCGGTTGAGTGGTTTACCCATCAGCCCAAGGGCTACAGCCATGCGGAATCCGCTACTTTAACCACCGCTGGCTTAACCGCCTGGCGGGCACTGGTCGTCGATGGTGGCATTAAAGCGGGCGACAGCGTGCTGGTGCTGGGCACCGGTGGGGTATCCATTTTTGCCCTACAGTTTGCTCGCCTGATGGGCGCGCGGGTAATCGCTACTTCTTCATCTAACGAAAAGTTGGCGCGGCTGCGTGAGATGGGCGCCGAGCACACCATCAACTATAAAGAGACGCCTGATTGGGGTAAGCGCGTGAAAGAGCTGACCAACGGTGAAGGCGTTGATCATATCGTCGAAGTGGGCGGGCCAGGTACGCTGCCGCAATCCTTTGATGCGATAAAAATCGGTGGGCATATCGCCTTGATTGGCATCCTCACTGGCCGTGAGGGTGAGATACCGACGGCTAAATTAATGGCCAAGCAGGCGAGTTTGAAAGGCTTGATTGTAGGCAGTCGGCGTCAGCAAATTGAGATGATCCGTGCGCTGGAAACATTCGATATGCATCCGATCATTGACCGTGAATTCCCGCTTGCCGAGATCGCCGACGCTTTCCGCCATCAGGAGTCTGGCCAGCACTTCGGCAAAATCTGCCTGACGTTTTAAGACCTTAGCAGCAAGTTAAAAGTCAGTTTGCACGCCTTGTTCTGGTTACAGGGCGTGCAAAAGTACTACTCAGGTAAGCGGCTGTAGACCACACCCTTCACTTCAAGCTCTAATATCTCGTCGTAGGGAACAGTAACGCCTTCGACATCCCCAGGTGTTTTGTGACTGTTCTTCATCTCTGATTCAGGAATCACCTTCACGCCCATTAGTCCAACATGCTGGATTCTGGCGCTAAAGCGATTGCCCTCATGCTCAATTAGTAGCCGCTCTCCGGCAATGCACTTCTCGAGCTTGGCGTGCAGCTCTGCTTCGCTAACGTGGACAACACTCATCGCTTTCTCCTTTAGCTTTTGCCATTGCTTTCGCAATAAAATAATAGTCCGTTATGTGCGCTAACTACTGTCTATAAAGACTTTATTTTAGACCATAAGTTCGTCTATGAGGTTAGAAGCTTGGCACACCGTGCTAAAGTGAGCGCTTATCGCTAGCCATAGGGGCAATGTCATGGGGGAGCAGTCATCATTATCCGACACGCCGCTGTGGGCGGTCGTTGAGCTTGAACACTTTCGTACCCCCGAGCAGACCCAGGCAAGCCAGTGGCGGCGTTCGCTACGCTCGGTCTCGTCGTGGCTGGGGGGCAAAAACGACGCTGAGCAGCAGGTAAAAGACGATAGTGAGCTACGCGCACTACCTGAGGTTAGGCTAGCGCATTTAGTGCCTCCCATTGATTGGGCGCCCGCCGCAAGAGCGTTAGCACAACAGCTTGAAGGCCAGGACGCGCCGGTCACGTTCTTTATAACCACGCCCTACAGCGGCCATGCCTCGGTGGTAACCCATTGGGCTGAAAAGCATCATATCGCTTGCTTAGCGCCGCCCACGCTTAGCGAGCTTGCCGAGGGTGGCACAGAGTGGGTAGAGCAGTGTGTCAATCAACGCGAATGGGCAGTGCCAGCCCTGGAGCGCTACTTTTTACGCCACACCCAGGGTATTCAGGGCATTCGAGAGTTTCTTGAGCGCGCCTTAAGTGGTCGCTTGGGGCAGGGCATGATTGGCTGTGATAGCTGGACCTATGCCTTCCTTCAACGGGTGATCGGTATTGATGGAGCGCCGGTGTTCACCCTTCAATCCATGGAAGGCGAGCAGCTGTCGCGCTATTTTGCACAAATTGCGACCCATAAGGACCAGCCTCCGAGTGTTTACAGCACGCGAACCGGCAAGCAGGTACTCGCTAACTTGAAAGGAGGGGGCCACGAGTCAGCCAATAATGTAGCCTCACATAAAGGCGAAAATAAAGAACTACAACGCCTGGCGGCCCATTGTCGCGGCCATATAGGCCTTGCTTGGCACTATTGGCGCGAGCGGCTGCGTGAGCCAAAAGCAGAAGATGAAGAGGCGCTGTGGCTGGTGGATGCCCTTGCCGAGGCGGAACTTGCTGCTGATACAGGCGATATCGCCACGCTGGTGCTGCATGCGTTATTAGTTCATGGCGGTCTGGATGACCACTCTCTAGGAGAAGTGTTGCCGTTCTCACACCATGAAGCACTTAATGCCCGCTTAGCCCTGCATCGCAAAGGCATTGTTTCAAGCAGCGAAGGGCGTTGGCAGATCACACCGTTAAGCTACGCGAGCGTTCGTCAGTTATTAGAGTCGCGTAATTATCTAGTGGATCCTCTCTAAGCAGCCCCGCAATAAGTGACAGGCCCGCGGAGGGCAACCCATGGAAGAACAAAAGAAGTACGCGCGACTGTTTAACGATATCGATAGCCAAACGCTGATTACGTTGGGCGTAGTCCTGCTAGCGACCATTGTGCTGATTATTGTCAGCCAGCGGGGGCTTAACTGGATCGGCAACCGAATGCATGGCCAACTACGCTTTCGTATTTTTGCCCTGGTGCCGATGACACGCTTGCTGATATTGATTACTGCACTCGCCATCATCGTACCGACTATTATTGAGCCGTCGCTACAAAACATGGTGACCCTTATGGGCGCGCTGGGCTTAGCCATTGGCTTTGCCATGAAAGATTACGTGAGCAGCTTGATAGCGGGCGTTGTTTCAGCTGTAGAGCTGCCTTATCGGCCCGGCGATTGGGTGCAAATTGAAGATACCTACGGCGAGGTCAAGCACGTTGGCTTGCGCACCGTCGACATCCAAACCCCTGATGATGATTTGGTCTATGTGCCGCATTTAAAGCTTTGGGATCACGCCGTTTATAACGCCAACAACGGCGGTACCAGCCTGCAGTGCGTGGCGAGCTTTTATCTTCACCCTGAGCACGAGGCAGGCTGGGTACGGAAAGCGCTGCGTGACGTAGCGCTGACCAGTGCCTACCTAAAATTCGACCAGCCGATCATTGTGGTGGCTGAAGAGAAACCCTGGGGCACCCACTACCGCATACGCGCCTATCCGGTGGACCCCCGTCAGCAGTTTCTGTTTATTACCGACCTCACTTTACGCGGCAAAAAGGTATTGAGTGCTGCGGGTGTACAGTCAGCGATGTTGCCACCGGATGCGGCCTTGGATACCCGCAACGCGGTGGGGTCAGCTTACTCAAGAGGTAATGATTAGCTATCACTCTCTTCGGGTAATTCACCGCTGTGATAGACGTTTTGTACATCGTCCAGCTCATTAAGCATGGCGAGAAACTTTTCAAACATTGCCACGTCGTCACCTTCAACTGGGGTGGTGGTTTGCGGCAGAAATTGAATCTCGTCAGCCTCGAAGTCAATCTCACCGAACGCATCCAGTAGCGCCTGCTTGGCTTTGGCGTAGTCGGTATGCGGGGCGAAAACAGTGATGCGCTCGCCCTCTTGCTCGATGTCGGTGACATCCACATCGGCTTCCATCAGCGCTTCAAGCACGGCCTCTTCATCGCTTCCGGCGAAGGAGAAGATAGCGCAGTGGTCGAACATATGACTGACGCTGCCGGGGGTGCCGATTTTGCTCTTGGTTTTGGTGAAGCAGCCACGCACATCGCCAAAGGTGCGGTTGGGGTTGTCGGTTAAGCAGTCGACAATCACCATCACATTGCCAGGGCCAAAACCTTCGTAGCGAGCGGCGGAGAAGTCTTCGCCACCGGCGCCGCTGGCTTTGTCGAGAGCTTTATCAATAACGTGAGAGGGCACCTGGTCTTTCTTGGCCCGCTCCATTAAGCCGCGCAGCGCCAAGTTGCCATTGGGGTCGGTGCCGCCCGCTTTAGCGCAAACGTAAATCTCGCGTCCATATTTGCTGTAGACCTTGGTCTTTGCATCGGCCGTTTTGGCCATGGATTCCTTACGGTTCTGAAAAGCCCTGCCCATGTTCTATAACCATTTGATTAGTAAGAAGTTAACAGCTCTGTATCAATCATTATATCAGACACTTTACCCAGTTACCTTGCCGAGATGTACGCTAATTTACCTTAATTTAAATCGCAAAATGTACCACCTGATGTACCACTTGATACTGGCTATTGCTTACGCTATTGAGTGTTAAAGACACGGACTCCTAAGCTTATGCCTAAATAGGCCCTGCAAAGCCTGTTAAACGGCTTAGGTTTACTATGAAGAGGATAGTACCAATGTCTAGGTAAGCGCTCTGGCGCGTCTGAATGACCCATATGAAGCACTGACAGTAAGAAGTAGGCCGAAAGACTCTTATCAGAAATTTCAACCGGCCCACCTCCTATAGGGATACAGGTAGTCTCAAGCAGACAGGTAAATTCAGACTTTTTGCATAGTGTGGGCATAGGAATCTAGCATAGGTTGGAACTATGCAAGTGCTTACTTCCTATATAATTTTTTTAAATTTACACGTTTACTTAGCAGGCACGCACACAAGCACGTATTTCAGACTCAAGACTTGAGAGCACGCTGAACAGTTGAGACCCCACAGCCAGCAAGATCAGCCGTTTTCCGAATACTAAAGCCTTTTTCTCTTAGCTCACGAATCTTCTGATGTAGAACCGCATCGGCAGGTCGTCCCCTATAAACACCTTGAGCCTTCGCTTTTTCTATTCCTTCAGCCTGTCTTCTACGCCTATCGTCGTAATCTTTGCGAGCAACAGCGGCTAGCATATCCATAAGCATGGAATTAACAGCATCAAGCATTCGACCAGTGAAGTCGTCGCTGGCGCTTACTGTCATAGCTGCGTGACTAGTAGGTAAATCAAGTGAGACCACTCGAAGCCCTGCATTCTGTATAGCTGCTTTCAACCTGTCCCAGTCATTTTTGGTAAGACGTGTTAGGCGGTCTACCTGTTCAATCAGAAGTATATCTCCCACTTGTGCATCATCAATCAGACGCGCCAGCTCTGTACGATCAGCATTTGTGCCGCTAGCATTTTCGATGTACCACGACGCTACACGTGCCCCCTTATCTTTGGCAAAAGCTTCTAGAGCCTTCTTAGCTCGACTAGCGTTCTGGTCTTCTGTTGAAGCACGAAGGTAGGAACGAATAAATGACATTCAGACACACTCCATTGGGTTGTATTCTTTTGAGTGTGGTCATTATTGATGTATTCGTTTGGGTTGTCAAACGCTATCTAATGAACACGAAAAGAGCTTCCCTAGCTGTGTTCGCTGAAATATACTTTTTTGACCACACCTTTTATAGTTTTATGAAAGATGTAGCGGGGGCATCCTCCTATATGCTCAAGAAGAAACCGCCTAACTATTAAGAGTTGATCAATCACTCCAAGCCAATTAAACAACATTTATTCGTCTCTCACTTCAGGATAAGTTCGATTTATGTACTTTAAAAATACATCGGTCTCATCGTTTGAAAGCGATTCAAGAGTTTGTTGAAGGTCACCATGGTAAACTAACCTAACATTCAGACTATCCGCTACCTGTCTCGCAGAAGTGGTGAAGCTTGAGTTAGTAACTACAACCGCATGGTCGCATTCATAAAAATCCTTCGCAGAATAGACTTCTTGGACGCTTTTGTTTCCAACTGGAGAGCTATACTTCTTACATTGTATGGCAATTCTGATATCTCCGTCCGTAATGATTACGTCCGCTCCATGATCACCAGTTGCCGGAGTCCGTGTGGGTTCCCATCCGTAATTATAAGCCAAGGCTTCAATATAATCTTCATATTCAACCCCCGTCATAGAGTCATCGTACTCAAGGTACTCTTCATCTTCAAAATCAGTCATCAAGTCATTAGAAAAACATGTTGCTTCATTAATCCAATCATCCACTTTCCTCTCCCAGAAGACGATAACCTCTTTATCATCATGACAATCAACCCAACACAAGAAACTATCTCTAAAGCTTTCATGTCTCTTATCCGACTCACAAGACTGCTTCAGCTTAGGAAGCAATACTTTTTTGACAAAATAATTACGCTCGGACTCCCACTTGGAAACATTAGAAATGCCGTATTCGTCCTTATATAAATTTTGATTTTTCTTTCTTTTTAACACCTCCCCATGCTCTCGAATTATTGTTTCAGCCTTAGCTTTTATAGTGCAAAAACCTAAATATTCTATTATTTTACTTCGACCTATTTCTGATGTATCTGAAAAATCCTCATCAACTATATCTTTAATGATATGAAGAACATCTTCACCCTGTTCAATTCCAATGGTGCGATAAAAGCTATCCCTGACTTTAAAAAATTCCATATCAGCTCTAAGCTTCTCACGCTTACGTCTATTCAAGTATCCATAGATACTATATATGAATACAGCTACTCCTATAGAAAACAAAACAACCAACCAGATTTTCATACACACCCCCCCCCCTATGTTAATTATCATTTATAATCCCATTTACACGACCAACAAGCAAGGCATGAAAGTGGTTTATTAAGCTAAATAATCCGTGGTATCAACATGTACGCTAGAATAAATTCAGTATATTAATATAGCCTGCGACCAATTTTTCCATATTCATCATTAATACGTAATCAAGCTGCCTTCAGCCATCTCCGAAGAGTAGAAGGATCAACATCTAGAAAATCAGCAATGTCCTTCTTAGCACGACCATCCGCAAGCATTCCCCATGCAAGGTTTTTCTTCTTTTCTAAGCCAGCCTGAAAATCGGATAAAGGAGGACTTCTCATAATGCTGGTATCAATCTCACATTTTATCTTAAGAAGCTTTTCAATCTCTTTCGCAGTATGTTCATTTGGTAAATAGTGAACTGTACGCTCTGCCTGTCCTTCAAATTTTCGCAAGCTGGTTCTGCATATATGTTGAATGATCATTTCAAAGAATCGACTATAACAAATAGCATCTTTACCAACCTGCTCATCAATACCCATCCTCTCCAACATTAAAGTATATAAACGATCTTCAATGCCTGAAGAATTCCCATGTATAAGGTTAATTGTCCGATTAAAGTCTTGGTAACCATTCAGTCCTCTTGCATCAAAGCCTATGTTTTCAGCGTGATCTGGCCATTTATAACCACACCATTTATGAGTCTGAATTAGAATTGGATTTTCTCCGTTATGTTCCATTACACGAACTAATGCTTCATGACCATCTACCTCATCCGACCACACATACGTAACTTGCTGTTTCGTGTTAGTAGTTAACATTGCCTTGCTAATACGGTCACCCGAGTAAATAGGCACCAATACGGGAGTCAGGTTATACGGTCTTGGTTCAGGCTGGAATTTTGACTCTTCAAAAGTGTACCCGCTTGCTTCTAGATGCAGATAGAACAAAGTTCGACTCACAGCATGACCAAGAATATGAGTTTCTTTAGCATAATCTACAGCTGTCACGTAGTCATAGTAACCAACACAGTTAAACTGATAGTTCTTCAATTTTATTTGATATTTTATGTACACATCGACTGAATCATCATCCAGTGCAACCCAAGTGTCAGGAAGGATAGAACCGACTCTCATCCTTGCCTTTGCAGCAGCTCTCACAGTCTTCTTAGACTCATTTCTAACAGTTACTTTACCTGTATCCTCATCAACTAAAATATGAGAGGAAAGAGTAAGTGTGTAAGAGTTTTCTTCAATAATTGAGTTGCTAATATTTGAAATATCTGGAATCTCATCAATCACAAGTGTCCAGTCTTTCAGATGTTTAGGCTCAATAGTTCTTAAACCAGCATGGCTAATCAGCATCACTACTGGATCAATATATTCTCTATTTTTCAATAAATCACCAATAACAGATGCAACACCAAAATGATCCCGAGAAGTCACTTCTAAAACATTGAACTTTTCTTTCTCTAATCTTTCACGTATTTCATTCAATGATTTCAGTGTTGGTAGAGCATATACAATGTGGTCATTTTTTGAAGCTGATTTAATGAATTTTTCAGTCTTTCCAACGGCTGGAAGAGCATCTGAAATGTAGACTTTCTTAATAGGCCGCGCATTTCCCTTAATAGTATTACTAAGCTTTTTGCACGCTTTCTCAGTGATAGCACTGTAGTGTTTAGGCGACTTTTTACTCATGATGTTTTCAATCATTTATTTTTCCTTAGTTGTGTATTAAACCTCCTTCACTAGCGGTTTTCCCACAGTGACAAAGATAAATATAGTTTCAGAAGGGGAATAACTTTAGAATCTTCGCCAAGCATTAGGCTTTCCCCTTTGTATGTTCTACCTCATAATGCAGCTAGCATATTATTTATCGACACCTTATTTCACAATTCCAACCAGAAGAACAAATTTATTAACTCGCTTTTACTTTCATTTAACTAATTCCCATCATGCAGATATGAAAAAAACCAGCCTATCCCTGGGAGGGATTCTGCGAACCTTGTAACGTGACAGCTCTACCCATCACGAAGGGTTACAATTAGTAGATTAGAAGTATGTGAGGTCTATATATAGTAGTAGTAAGTGCAGTGCCACTACATAAATACTCATTAACTATGCCACAACCTACCTTTCTAAGTCAAAATATAAATAAAAAACTCTTTAACATCAGCAAGATAGTAGAACGTACTGCGGCAAGGATGGTGATAGTGATGAGCACTGGCGATAGCTTACAAGTGAGTCATGTGTTGCTCTTGGTTATTGAGGCCACTATAAGTTTAAAAAATCTTACAAAAGCTTCAGCAAGCAATCATTATTAACGAATAGGACTATCTCATACTGGAAATAAAGCTGATAGGGGACGCATCGAGACCAAGCATCAACCAGAACATCTGTCTATGGTGTCTATTTCAAGCCAGAATAAACGATCTCTCTAAAGGTAAGGCTATGTGCTACCCATCCTCTAAAAGCGCCTAGAAGCTAAAATAGACACTTTAAAGCCTACCTTTGAAAAGTGGTTATCTTGGTGATGGCATCAGTGAACCTAAAACTTACTGTGTCACCATTGCTAGTGTATTGTGCTAATCCAACTTTATCATGGCCGTAAGATAATGCTACGTCATAAGCGTTCTTAACAATTTCAACAGGTATCAAAAGTTTAAAGTAAGAGAATGTTCAAGATGTTTCCTTAAAGTTTTATAATATCTAATATGTCTGCGAGCGCGCTGGTCTATGTGACTAGATATTCTTATTAATGAAAGATAACTTTCTATAATTAACTTTGGTGATGTTAATCTGGTCTAAAGCTAATATATTTAAGACAGTGTGTAGAATACCCTCCCAGGACACCTCTTTGACATTGTGAGATATTGGGTTTATATATATCTATTGTGGTGCCTTATTATTTATGTCACAGGAGATTGGATATATGAGCGGCGTTATTATGACTAAGAAAGAATTGGTGAGATTTCTAGGTAATGACGTATGGGTCAGTATAGATAGACTGGAAGATAAGGCTTCTCCCAAGAAACAGAAACAATGGAGTGAATGTATTAGTCACCTGGAAAAGCTGATTGCAGAGCTAGACAAGATATAATGATCTGGTAGTGGTATTTATCAAGGGTTTTAGGGGGCCTAACCAGCAATCTCCTAGAACCCCTGTTACCCCTATCTTGTAATGGTTATTCGTTTTGAGAGGTCGTTACTACAGCTAAATATCACCTTGTCAGCCTTGGGAGTGTATTGGGCAAGTGTTGAGCCTTGAGATTTACAATAATCAAGGGCAATGTCATAGGCGTGCTTGCCACTTTCCACTTGTATTGAAAGAGTAGCTATTAGTAATAATGACGTTATATTCACAATATTTATCCTTTAAGCTTTATTAGCTCTACTATGTCTACTAAGGCTTCAGGTTTAAGTGTTTTACCGTATCTATCATAGGCCATCGTACCTGTAGAGTGACCCATTAACGCGGCTGTAAGTGATACATCGACACCGTGTTGCTTGAGAATGTTTACACCTGTATGCCGGAAGCTGTGAAAGGTCTTGTCTGGGCCAATAAATAGCTTGATTAAAAGCTTACCAAACCATTGTGAAATTGCGGCAGGTTTAGCGTTAGGTAATAACCGATCTTCAACAGTATCACAATGTTCAAGTAGTCCAAGCTTAATAAGCTCACTGTGTACAGGTATTACCCTTTCTGAATAGGCATTCTTGAGTCTTTGGTAAGGTTTATTTTCTCGGATATGAATACACCAAACACCATCAACTTGATATACGTCTTCTTTGGATAACTGACACGCTTCAGATATTCTGCAAGCAGTGTAGAACGCTATATATGTTACAAATAACCGATCAAGACGCACATCTTCAGTATTGATATGGCTGAATATCATTGTGAGGTCTTCAGCGGTAAAAACACTACGATAAGACGATTGCAGCCTCTTAACCTGAACTTTCATCCCTTTGAATACGTTATCAGTTACGAAGCCCTCTTGCTCAAGCCAATTAAAGAACGCTTGCACCCTTGAGATGTAGATATTAAGAGTGCTTACAGAAATCTTTTCATCTGGATAACCCTTTTTCGGTGTTTCTGAAAGCTTATCTCTAAACCGTCTAGCATCCTGCTTTTCATACTCATTAACAGGCTTATCACCAATGTATTTCATCAACAGCCCAACGGCGTGTAGCCTGCCATGCAGTGTTGAGGGGAGTATACCTGTTAACCCTTGATGCTTAGAGTGCTTAGCCAGTAGAGAGGAAAGGGCGGGTTGAGAGCTTCTTGCTGCTGGTGATGGGCTAGCTTCTTGAGGAGCAGCTTCAAAGCTACTAACAGCCTTCACATACGCATCAGGAAACCTTCTAGCAGCTTCACGTTTAGATTTAGTATCTAAGCTCCTGCGGAACTCCCTTTGCCTACTGTCTGCAATACCCAGTCGCAGCCTAAGCTCATTAGTGAGAACTAATCTAAGGTAATAGGTGCCATGCCTATCTTTCATTAAATACGCCATTTCTGTATCACCTTTTGGATTACTTGGTGGTACAGAGCGTTAATCTCTATTTAAAACAAATGCTTAGTGGTATTGGCTGTTTCGCGTCCATATTTGCTGTAGACCTTGGTCTTTGCATCGGCCGTTTTGGCCATGGATTCCTTACGGTTCTGAAAAGCCCTGCCCATGTTGCCGTCCTATGTTTTCAAGTCCTAGGTTTTCAAGACCTATGTTTTCTAGACCTATGTTTTCTAGACTTATGTTTTCTATATGCCCCGCGCATTGAGTGGTGGGGCGAGTGTTTCTAAAAGAGTGAAAAAAGAGCGAAGAGTCGCATAGAGCGAAAAGAGGAAATTTTACCCAACAGCGTACCATGCTAACAGCGTTATTTGAGGCGCTTACCGAAGTGTTGCTTGGCTTAGCGTATACTGGCCGTCAGCCCCCGATACTGTGATATCGACCCATCAAGGAGAAACAGGCATGCCGTTGACACTCTGGCTATCACTCGCCGCGATTTGTGCCATGGGCGCTATGTCGCCGGGGCCGAGTTTGGCACTGGTGCTGCGCCATACGTTAGGCGGCGGGCGTTTTACCGGGGTGACTGCAGCCATCTTCCATGCCTTTGGGGTGGGCTTTTATGCGCTACTGACCGTTTGGGGGCTAGGGGCGTTAATCGCCGGTTTTCCGCTACTGTTCCAACTTATTACCTGGTGCGGTGCGGCTTACTTGGCGTGGCTCGGGATTAAAGCGCTGCGCGCCGGGAAAGCCGGTGCCTTAGAGCCTAATGCGATTGTCACTAGCCGCGGGCAAGCAGCCAAAGAGGGCGTGTTAGTGGCATTGGGCAACCCGAAGCTGATTCTATTCTTTGTCGCGCTGCTGAGCCAGTTTGTAACCCCGGAGATGAGTGGGCTGGCCAAAGCTATTATTGTGTTAACGGCGATGATTATTGATGGAGGCTGGTATGTGTTGGTGGCGGTAGTGCTTTCCCACTCACAGATTCTGCCCTGGCTGCAACGACGTGCCCACTGGATTAACCGTATCACCGGCGTACTATTAATTGCGCTGGCGCTACGCGTGGTCGCCGGACCGCTGGTGTAAAAAGTATAGCCGTGGCATGGTGATACCTATGCCGTTTGGGGTTTTGTGGGGCCGCTTAATGCAAATATATGACCAAGATTGCTATACCCACCAAGGGCTGCCGTTTAACTTACGTGCGCTGCGCGGCCAGGTGTTGCTGGTGGTTAACGTTGCCAGCCAGTGTGGTTTTACCCCGCAGCTAAGCGAACTCGAAACCCTTTTTCAGCGCTACCGGGATCGTGGCTTTACCGTACTCGGTTTTCCGTGCAATCAGTTTGGCCGCCAATCTCCGGAGAGCGCTCAAGCGTTTTGCCAATTTGGTGAACAGCAGTTTGGTGTCAGTTTTCCGTTACTGGAGAAGGTCAATGTCAACGGCAGTGGAGCCCATCCACTGTTTGTACTGCTCAAGCGTGAGGCGCCTGGCGTGCTGGGCACACAACTGATCAAATGGAATTTTACCAAGTTCCTGGTGGGCCGTGATGGCAAGGTGATTGCCCGCTTTGGTCCGCGCGACCACGGGCGCCCGCTACGCCTTGCATTAGAAACAGCCTTGGATCAAAGTTACCCCTAGCGTCGAGATACGCTCCTTCTATACCTGCTCGCCCCGCGCGACTGCTACACGGTTCATTAGCGCGTTCCAGCGGTGACGCACCATCATGGTTGTTAAGCCTGAAAACAGCGCCCAGCTTTTGCGTCGCCAGCCCTTCAAACGCATGTTGTGATTGACCAACTGTTTCATCAGCTTATAGTCGTCAAATTGTCGCCACTCGCTGGCAATTGAGAGTTGATGGCGAGACATCACGGGCGCCATTTCCAGGCGAAACATCCATTCAAGCTCGTTAAGGGTCATATCGTAGCGCTCTACGACCTCGACCATACGCGCGTAATCGCGCTCGCTGGGTTCACGGTCTAGCCACAGCGGGGCGAGCGCTAGCCAAAGATCGCCGCGTTCATCTACTAGCTGCTGCGCATTCATGGTCGCCTCATTAGGGAAGTTGTTGCTTAAGCGGCTATCGTGACGCGAAAGTGGCTGTATCTCAATGGTAGACAATAGCTCAAGAGCGGACAGGGCGCACGGAGACAGCTAGAATAGCCCCACTGAGACATGACGTTGCTATGGCAAAAACTATGGCAAAACGATGTCACTAGTTATGATGTCAAAAGCAAAATCTATCCGATAACGAGGTTCGATGTGATTATTAAACCCAAAGTGCGCGGCTTTATTTGTACCACCACTCACCCTATTGGCTGCGAGCAGAACGTTCGCGAACAGATTGAAGCAACGCGTGCCCGCGGTTTGGATAAGCAGGCTGGCCCGAAGAAAGTGTTGGTGATTGGTGCATCAAGTGGCTATGGCCTAGCCGCGCGGATTACCGCGGCCTTTGGCTATGGCGCCGACACCCTGGGAGTGTTCTTTGAAAAACCTGCCACCGATAAAAAGCCAGGCACCGCAGGTTGGTACAACAGTGCCGCTTTCGACAAGTTTGCCAAGCAGGAAGGGCTGTACAGCAAATCGATCAATGGCGATGCGTTCTCCCATGAAGCGCGGGAAAAAGCTATCGAACTGATCAAGCAAGATATGGGCGAGATCGATCTGGTGGTCTACTCACTGGCATCTCCCGTTCGCAAGCTGCCGGATAGCGGCGAACTTAAGCGCTCGAGCCTCAAGCCAATTGGCGAAACTTACCGCGCTACGGCTATCGATACCAATAAAGACGCGATTATCGAAGCGGAAGTAGAGCCTGCTACCCAGCAAGAGATCGACGACACCATCACCGTGATGGGCGGCGAAGATTGGGAGCTGTGGATGGACGCGCTTGACCAGGCTGGCGTGTTGGCAAAAGGCGCGCGCAGCGTGGCGTTTAGCTATATCGGCACCGAAATCACTTGGCCGATTTACTGGCACGGCGCACTGGGTAAAGCCAAGGAAGATCTGGACCGCGCTGCCACGGCGATCGACAGCAAATTAAAAGCTACCGGCGGCGGTGCCAACGTTGCCGTGCTTAAATCAGTAGTCACTCAGGCAAGTGCGGCGATTCCGGTGATGCCGCTCTATATCGCCATGGTCTATCGCATCATGAAAGAGCAGGGCCTGCATGAAGGCACCATCGATCAGTTGAATCGCCTGTTCGGTGAGCAGCTTTATTCCGCTCAAGGTCAGCGGGGCGAGTTGGTGACTGATGAAGCCGGGCGTCTGCGCATGGATGACTGGGAGCTGCGTGACGACGTTCAGCAAGCTTGCCAGGATCTTTGGCCGGAAGTGACGACCGAAAACTTATTCGAGATTACCGACTATGCTGGTTATAAGCACGAATTCTTGAAGCTGTTTGGCTTTGAGCGTGACGATGTAGATTACGATGCCGACGTCAATCCAGAGGTTAAGTTTGATGTCGTGAATCTGTAAGCCATTCTCAGAGGCGGTAGCGCCGCCCAATTCGACCGGAACGCGGGAGGTGTTTATGGATACTAGGGAAAGCAAAACCCCGGAAGAAGAGAAGCAGCATATTATTAATGAGCGGGTGCCCGAGGATTATGAAACCTCAAAACCGCATCTACAGCCTGAAGCCAAGCAGCGACCGGGCGGTTTATATAAATTACTCCCACTGGTGGTCATCATTCTCGGGGTGATTGTGGTCAGTATCATTGTGTTAGGCATTATTAACCGGGGTAATTAGTGCTTAACCATTCTCTCGTTTTGCCGGGCCTTGTGCCCGGCAATTTGCATTCATGCGTCACGTTTTTGCTGCAGTGGTCATAACGCTGCGATCCTCTACGCAATTGGGTAAGATAGTCGTTTACCCACGGCGGATTTTTATGCAGCTCAGTCAGTTATCATGCAGCCCAACCCGTTAACCTCTCAAACAGGCACTCCCCGTCGGCGAGTGGCCTTTCTGCTGCTGCCAGGGTTCTCGTTATTGACCCACGCCAGCGCACTGGAGCCGCTGCAAATGGCTAACCAGCTGAGTGGTCAGATGCTTTACCACACCGCCACATTAAGCCTCAACGACGAACCCGTCCGCAGCAGCGCCCAGCTGTCGCTTATTGCCCAGCACGCATTAGGTGCCGCATTAGGACCGCTCGACCTGCTGTTGATATGCGCACCAACGCCGCTGCCGTATACGTTGCCCGCAAAGCTGAATGAGTGGTTGCGGGGGCACCAGGGGCGTGGCGTGGCACTGGGTGGATTAGCAGGCGGAACTGAGGTGTTGGCGCGCTGTGGGTTGCTGGAAGGCTATCGTGCGACGCTGCCCTGGCAGCGGTTTGAGGCTTTTTCTCAGGCCTATCCGCAAGTGACGCTTTCTCAACAGCTGTTTGAAATTGATCGCGACAGGCTGACCTGCGCGGGCGGTACCGCGGCCATGGATCTGATGCTCACGCTGATTGGCCAGCATCACGGCGCCCGCTTGGCCGAACAGGTGTCGGAGCAGTTTGTCTGCGACCGCATTCGCTTGGCTGATGAGCGCCAACACGTGCCGCTGCGAAGCCGTTTGGGTCATGCACCGCAAAGCTTAGTGGATGCTGTCACACTGATGGAAGCCAATATTGAGGAGCCACTCTCGACCCTGGAACTGGCCGAACACCTGGGTATCTCCCGGCGTCAGTTGGAGCGGCTATTTAAGAAGTATCTGCAGGCGGTGCCCAGCCGGTACTACCTGGATTTACGCTTACAAGAGGCGCGCAAACAGCTGCGCGATAGTGACCGGCCGGTAGGCGATATTGCGTTTGCCACGGGGTTTTCCTCTGGCGCACACTTTTCTACCGCCTACCGTCACCATTTCGGCATGACGCCGAGAGAAGAGCGCCTGGGTTAGAAGGAAAAGATTAGAAGGATAAGATTAGAGGGATCAGGTTAACGTATCCACAATGCCACCTTCCACGCGCAGTGCCGCCCCGGTGGTTGCACTGGCTTGGGGGGAGGCGGCGTAGACGCTCATGCTCGCGACCTCCTCTGGGGTTGCTAAGCGCTGGATGATGGAAGAGGGGCGGTTCTCTTTAACAAAGCGTTCTTCCATCTCTTGCTGAGAAATACCCTCTTTTTCCGCCATTTCCCCAATCATCTTGAGTACGCCTTCTGAACGGGTCGGCCCAGGTAGAATGGCATTCACAGTGACCTGGGTGCCGCTAAGCACTTTCGCCAGCCCCCGTGAAACAGACAGCAGCGCCGATTTAGTCACGCCGTAATGCACCATTTCACTGGGGATGTTGATCCCTGACTCGCTGGAGATAAACTGAATACGCCCCCAGTCGCGCTCGCGCATTCCTTTGGCGTAGTGCCGAGAAAGCCGCACTGCGCTCATGATATTAATATCGAAAAATTGCTGCCAAGTGTCGTCGTCAACGTCGAAAAAGTCCTGTGGGCCGAAAATGCCTACGTTATTGATCAGGATGTCCGCGCTGGGCTGCTGTTTGATAAGCGTTTGGCAACCTTCAGCGGTGCCGAGATCTGCAGCAACGCCTTCTACTTTGGCATTGGGGGATTCTTTTTTAATCGCCTCGATGGCATCGTCAACCCGCGACTGGCTGCGTCCTGTCACGACCACGTTAGCGCCCGCATTGGCGAGCCCTTGGGCAATCGCAAAACCGATGCCTGCCGTCGAACCGGTGATAATGGCGTGCTTACCGTTTAGATCAATCTGCATGCGCTGGTCTCCTCTCATCCTGAGTGTCGGTGCTCATCACTATGCAACGCAGCTCAGCGAATAACCGCATAGCTTGCTAATAAGTATGGGGCTCTTTTAGAGTTCTTCAAGGCGGTTTAGTGGTATGCCGATACGCCGCTATTCATAATTTGCCGTCCCATTGCTGAAAGCATTTGGACTCTTTGCCACCTTATACTGTTGTCACTACTTTCCTCCACTGGAGCTAGCGTCCCATGAGCCATACCCCAAGCCGTCAAGATTACGACCACTACATGACGCCCAACTACTCACCGCAGCAGGTTATTCCCGTGCGTGGTGAAGGTAGCCGCTTGTGGGATCAACAGGGGCGTGAATATATCGATTTTGCCGGGGGCATCGCGGTTAACTCCCTTGGTCATTGCCATCCGGTGTTGGTTAACGCGCTCAAAGAGCAGGGCGAAAAGCTGTGGCACCTTTCGAACGTGTATACCAACGAGCCAGCGCTGAATTTGGCCAAGACGCTGGTCGAGCGCACCTTCGCCGATAAGGTTTTCTTATGCTCCTCCGGCGGTGAAGCCAACGAAGCTGCGCTTAAGCTGGCGCGCCGCTGGGCGGTGGATAATTACGGTGAGCAGAAAGATAAAATCATTTCGTTCCACCAATCATTCCACGGTCGTACCTTCTTCACCGTTAGCGTGGGTGGCCAACCCAAGTACTCCCAGGGCTTTGGCCCGGTGCCGGGCGGCATTCTGCATGCCACCTACAACGACCTGGAGAGCGTTCGCGCGCTGGTTGGCGACGACACCTGCGCGATTATGGTTGAACCGATGCAGGGCGAGGGCGGTATCGTGCCCGGCACCCAAGAATTCCTGCAAGGTTTGCGCGATCTCTGCGATGAACACAACGCTCTGCTGATTTTTGACGAAGTGCAGACGGGCGTTGGCCGTAGCGGGGAGCTCTACGCTTATAAAAACATCGGTATTACCCCGGATATTCTCACCAGCGCCAAATCCCTGGGCGGCGGCTTCCCCATTGGCGCCATGCTGGCAATCGACCCAGTGGCTAAATCGCTGGTTGTCGGCACCCATGGTTCTACTTACGGTGGTAATGCGTTGGCCTCTGCCGTTGCCCTGGCCGCGGTGGAGTTTATCGACACCCCCGAAGTACTCGAAGGCGTTAAGCATCGCCATGATCTGTTCCGCGAACACTTAGAAACCATCAACCGTAAGCACGGCGTGTTTAAAGAGATTCGCGGTATGGGCTTATTGATCGGTGCGCAAATGTCGGATGCCTATGAAGGCCGCGCCAAAGACATTCTGCCGCTGGCTATTGAAGAGGGTTTGATGGCACTAATTGCCGGGCCGAACGTACTGCGTATGGCGCCTTCTCTGGTCATTCCTGAAGCAGATATCGCCGAGGGCATGGCGCGCTTAGAGCGTGCGATTGAGCGGTTAGTTGCGGCAGGATGAGTGAGCAACAGGCTGCGTCAATCGTGTTAACTGAAGGGGGAGCGTCGAGGATGCTGGTAGTTCGACCCGTTAAAGCGTCTGATCTCACGGCGCTTGAGCAATTAGCCGAGCATGCAGTGCCTAAGCTGACCAACTTGCCCGCCAACCGTGAGCGGCTTCAGGAGCGTATTGCCCGCTCTCAAGACGCATTTAATGGTGACGTCGAGTTTCCAGAAAACGAGCACTATACGTTTGTTCTGGCCGATGACACGCGTGAGGAAGTGCTCGGCACCGCGACCATTCGCGCCCAGGCGGGAGCCAATGAGGCTTACTACACCTATCGCCAGGAAACGCTGATTCACGCTTCTCAGCAGTTGAACGTACGTCGCGAAGTACAGACGTTGGCGCTTTCCCATGAAGTCTCGGACGCCACCTTACTGTGCGCTTTTTCGCTTAATCCCCGCTATAAAGGCACCAGCGCGGAGAGCCTGCTGCGCCGGGCACGATTGATGTTTATCGCCCAGTACCCCGAGCGCTTTTCGCGCATTCTGGCGGTGGCGTTTCCCGGCTATCTCGATACCCGCAGCGAATCGCCGTTCTGGGAGAGCGTAGGGCGCCACTTTTTCGCCCGCAGCTTCCAGGATATGAATCATATTGCCGGGGTGCGCTCGAAAAGCTTTATCGCCGAAGTAATGCCCCAGTTCCCGCTCTATCTGCCGCTTTTGACGCCCCAGGCGCGGGCGGCGATTGGCCGGGAGCACCCGGCCCACGAAGAGGCGCTGGAAGAGATGCTGGCGGAGGGTTTTGTGCGCTCGCGCCATGTGGATATTTTCGACGCCGGGCCGATCGTCAAAGCAGAGCGCGAGCGGTTGGAGACCTTTCGCAGTGCCGCCTGGCACCCGGTGCGCATTCGCCCTGAACACGCGTTGCCCGATGCCGAACCCGCGCTGGTTGCCAATCAAAAGCTGGGTGAGTTCCGCTGCATCGTCGCGCGCTACGCGCTGTCACCCACGGGCCAGCTGATGCTCTCAGCTGAGCACGCCGAGCGTTTGGGCGTTACGGAAGGGCGGGCAGTACTCGCCGCACCGCTAACGCTTCCCACTGTAGTAGACGCGCTCGATGAAGGAGAAATGTAATGCGCATTCGACCCATTGCCCGTGATGATTTGGATGGGCTCCAGGCGCTTGCGCAGCAGGCGGGCGTTGGTTTTACCTCGCTGCCGGATAACCGCGAGTTTCTAGCCGGAAAGATTGAAGCGGCGGCCAGTGCCTTTGAAGAGCGTACCCCGGTGGATGACCGGCTTTATTTCTTTGTGCTAGAGGATGAAGTAAGCGGCGAGCTGGCGGGCTGCTGCGCCATTGAGGGGCAGGTTGGCCGTGAAGTACCGTTCTACAACTACCGGCTGGGCACCTTGGCCCACTCCTCGGTTCAGCTGGATCTGCACCGCACCATCGATACACTGTTTTTAAGCTCCGACCATACCGGCGACGCCGAAGTGTGCTCGCTGTTTCTACGACCGGAATACCGCGGCGAAGCCAACAAACATTTGCGCAACGGCGCGCTGCTCTCCAAAGCACGCTGGCTGTTTATTGCCCAGTTTCGTGACCGTTTTCCCGACAAAGTATTAGCGGAAATGCGCGGTGTGTTCGATGAAAACAATACCAGCCCTTTCTGGGAGAGCCTGGGTAAACACTTCTTTCCTATGGATTTCAGCGAAGCTGACCGCCTAACCGGCCTGGGGCAGAAGAGCTTTATTGGCGAGCTGATGCCTAAGTTTCCCATTTACACCACTTTCATGGCCGAAGAGGCGCGGGCCTGTATTGGTCAGGTGCATCGCCACACCCGCCCGGCGCTGGAGATGCTGAAGAAAGAGGGGCTGCGCTGGGAAGGCTATATCGATATTTTCGACGGTGGCCCGACGGTGGAGGCGTACATTGACGACGTGCGTGCCATCCGCAACTCACGGCTCTGTCAGGTGGAAGTCTCTGCCTCTGCCAGCGAAGAGAGCGTCAGCCGCTGGCTGGCGGCCACCACTCAAATGTTGAATTTTACTGCCAGCTGGATAGGCCGAGCGCCCACCGATGACAACACCATCGTGCTTAGTGAACAAGAAGCGCAGCGTTTGAATGTCACCACCGGCGATCACCTGCGGCTACTCGAAACCTAGGCGACGTTTACAGGAGAGTTTTTATGCACGCCCAACAGCAGCAACTGATCAATGGCGCCTGGGTCGCAGGCGACGCAGAGCCTTTGAGCAAGCACGACCCTGTTTCTGGCAAGTCGCTATGGCAAGCGGCGACCGCTAGCGCTGAGCAGGTCGCGGGCGCGGTAAAGGCCGCCCGCGGTGCCTTCCCCGGCTGGGCGCGCACACCTTTTGCCGAGCGCCAAGCGCTTGTCGAGCGTTTTGCCGAGGTGCTCAAAACACGCGGTGAAGATCTGGCCATGGCGATTGCTTCAGAGACCGGCAAGCCGCTCTGGGAGGCGCGCACCGAAGCGGGCGCCATGGTGGGTAAGGTAGCGCTGTCGGTTAAGGCGTATAACGAGCGCACCGGTGAACGGGCAAAAACAGTGGGCAGTGCAAACGCGGTGCTGCGCCATCGCCCTCATGGTGTGATGGCGGTGTTTGGCCCTTATAACTTCCCTTGCCACCTCCCGAACGGGCATATGGTGCCTGCGCTATTGGCGGGTAACTGTGTGGTCTTCAAACCCAGCGACCAAACCCCGCTTACCGCGGATTTGACCCTCCAGTGCTGGCTAGAGGCCGGGCTTCCGGCAGGCGTCATTAACCTGGTACAGGGTGGTGTGCCGGTAGGCCAGGCGCTGGCAGGTCACCCTGATATTGATGGTCTGCTGTTTACCGGTAGCGCCAAAGTGGGCGGTATGCTGCACCAGCAGTTTGCCGGACAGCTGGATAAAATCCTCGCGCTGGAACTGGGCGGCAACAACCCGCTGGTGGTGAAGGATGTCGACGACGAGCGCGCCGCGGTGTTGACCATTCTGCAGTCGGCGTTTCTCTCCGGCGGCCAGCGCTGCACCTGTGCGCGGCGCTTAATGGTGCCGGAAGGTGCCGTCGGTGATCGCTTGATTGATGCGCTTTCAGAGGCGATCACCAAGCTACACGTGGCGGGTCAGTTCGAGGAAAATCCTGCGCCGTTTTACGGCGGTTTGGTCAGCGTAGCGGCGGCGGACGGCTTGCTCAAGGCCCAAGAGGAATTAGAGGCTATGGGCGGTACGGTGATCAACCGTATGAAGCGCCTGCAAGAGAACACCAGCCTGTTAAGCCCTGCGCTGATTGATGTGACCGGCCTGGATGTACCGGACGAAGAGCACTTTGGCCCGCTGCTGAAAATCCACCGCTATAGCGATTGGGATGAGGCGCTACAGCTTGCCAATAACACCCGTTATGGGCTTTCTGCTGGGCTCATTGGCGGCGATCGAGCCGATTGGGATGACTTCCTGCTGCGTATTCGCGCCGGAATCGTCAACTGGAATCGCCAAACCACCGGCGCATCCGGCGATGCCCCTTTTGGCGGCGTGGGTGACAGCGGCAACCACCGTCCCAGCGCGTTTTATGCGGCGGACTACTGCGCCTACCCGGTCGCCTCCATGGAAGCTGACAGCCTGGAGATGCCCGAGACCCTGCCGCCGGGAGTGAGTCTATGAGTGCCGCCGGCATCAGTAGCGTCAGGGAAGTCAATTTTGACGGCCTAGTCGGCCCAACCCATAACTACTCTGGGTTGGCCGTGGGCAATGTCGCGTCCATGAGCCACGGCGGCCTGGTCTCCAATCCCAAAGAGGGGGCGCTGCAGGGGCTGCTTAAAATGAAGTCGCTGATGGACGCGGGCTATGCCCAGGGCGTGCTGCCTCCTCAACAGCGCCCAGACATTGGCGCACTGCGCGATTTAGGTTTTAGCGGTAGTAATAGCGATGTGCTGGCCCGCGCCGCTAGTGAGGCACCGCAGTTGCTGCGAGCGGTATGCTCGGCTTCCAGTATGTGGACGGCTAACGCGGGAACTATTACTCCCAGCATGGATGCACCCGATAGCCGGGTACACTTCACGCCAGCCAATCTGCAGTCCAGCTTTCACCGCTATTTAGAGCCGCAAACCACTGGCCGAGTGCTACAGGCAATCTTCCGTGACGAACAGCACTTCGCCCACCATCCGGTGCTGCCCGCTACCCCAGCCTTTTCCGATGAAGGTGCGGCCAATCACACCCGTCTATGCGGTGAGCACGGCGAGCCTGGCGTTCATCTGTTTGTGTATGGCCGCCAAGCGTTTGGCGGCGAGCGTGAGCCAACACGATTCCCCGCCAGGCAAACCCTGGAAGCCAGTCAGGCTGTAGCCCGCCAGCATGGGCTTACGCAAGCGCAAACCGTATTCGCCCAGCAGCACCCGGACGCCATCGACGCGGGCGTCTTCCATAATGACGTTATTGCGGTGGGCAACGGCCCCGTGCTGCTCTACCACGAAATGGCGTTTCTGGATGAAGAGGGCACGCTGGACGAGCTTCGCGCCAAAATGGCCAGCCCGCTGATACCGGTGCGCGTGCCCTTGGAAGCGGTGAGCATGGAAGACGCGGTAGCGTCATATCTCTTCAACTCACAGCTGCTATCCAACCCAGATGGCACCATGACCCTAGTGGTGCCGGGCGAATGCCAGGAGCGGGAAGCGGTATGGCGCACCATCCAAGACCATTTGCTGGCGGGCAATAACCCGATTAGTGAAGTGATCGTCAAAGACGTCAAGCAGAGCATGCGCAACGGCGGCGGCCCCGCCTGCCTGCGCCTGCGTGTTGTGCTTACGGACGCAGAACGTGAAGCACTCACCGGCCGCGTGCTGCTCACCGAGGCGCTTTATGATGACCTAACCGCTTGGGTAAATCGCCACTACCGCGACCTTCTTGCCCCCGATGATCTCGCCGACCCTCAGCTCGCAGAAGAGTCCCTTACTGCGCTGGATGAGCTAACCCAGCTCTTAAAGGTTGGGCCGGTTTACCCATTTCAGTTGGGGTAGGGATTACGCTAAGCTAAAAAACAAAAAGCCAAGGCCATTCCTTGGCTTTTTGCATTTAAAAACGGATGGTCACGTTGTCAGGAATAGATAGATGAAGCTCATTATTCGGCCGACTAACGACAAGGCATTCGCGGAAAACATAATTCTGCAGAATATGTCAGCCTACTACAAACAGTTGGATATGCGCTGGGATACAGCGCTGTTTGATAAACAGTGGGGTCAGTTAGATAGCTACGAGTTAGTCGTCAATGATTGCCCAGTAGGCTTGTTATGCTTAAATCATGATGATGAAGTCTACTATATTCGCGAACTACAAATTGACCAGAATTGGCAGCGTCTAGGCTTAGGTACAGCGGCAATCCGCTACACGGAAGACATTGCGCAACAAGCGGGCATTAACTTACTTCGACTCCGTGTGTTTTGTCTAAACCCCGCAATCGCTTTATACGAACGTATGGGGTTTTGTATTTGTAAAACCGATGGTGGTATTCACTATATGGAACGGAGCATTCTTTAGCGATAGAACTAACATCGTTTAATGTTTCGATTGAACTCTTCTGTTCCCGATTCCTTGCCAAATTCTATGCCCAGTAATTAACGAGCCAATATTGCTTTTACAAACGCTTCTAGTCACTCCTAATAACACCCCCCTTTATCCTATCTCTTAGGTTGGCTCCCTGGAAAGCGGCTTGGCTTTGCCAATATTGAGCAGGGCAATACCTGCACCGATTAAAAGGGTGCCTAGTAGCAAGCCCTCGGGGGCGGCTTCTCCCTGCAACAGGATGGCAACTGGAACGCCAACCACGGCGCCTACGGAACCCAATAGGCTCAAAAACACCGGGCCGCCACTTTTCTGTAGCATGAAAAGCAGTAAAAACTGGCCTGCAAAGACCACTGCCTGAAGGGCAATCAGCAAGAACGGCAGGGAGCGGTCTGTCGGAACGCTTAGTGAGAAGCCCGGCAGAAAACCCACGCTGATTAGAATGACGGTAGCGGCGATTAGCATTCCGGGCGCCAGTGCATCGCTGGATACGCCTTCTGGCCAGCGCAAGGTTCGGTAAAGGTTGCCTATGGCTAGCAGTACGGGCCCAATTAAAGCGAGAAGAATCCAGAGATAATCAGCATCCGGTGCGGAAAGCTTATGGAAGGCTAGGATGAAGGCGCCTGCGAGGGCTGACATAACACCGGACGCCCGCAACACCTGGAAGCGTTCCATTTTTAACGTTAATGCGCCGATGTAGGTGAGCAGCGGTGGCAAGGTGATGATTAATGCCACGAATCCAGCACCCACATGGGGGATAGCTGAGAAAAACAGCAGGTTGGCGCCGGCTACGCCTAACAGCGCAGAGATCGAGTAATACTCAAGGGTGCGCACGTTAACCGGTGGTAAATTGCGGCGGAAAGCCGCGAGAACTAACAGAATAAGCGCCGCCCCTAAAATTGACCAAAACAGAAAAGCGAGCGCGGATAGCTGAATGTCACCGGCAAGTTTAGCCAAATTAGTCGATAGTCCCAGCAAGGCACCGCCAGATAGCAGGTACATAAGTGGCGCAAGCCAAGCTCTTCTACGTGATTTTTTGCGGTTAGCGCTTGGTAATGTCATTAGTCTTTGTACGAAAACTGCCTGAGTACGACAATGATGCGTGGAGTACCGGCCAGTTAGCCATTAGTTAAACCGCGTATTAAATCAAAAGAAGTCGAGTAGTGAAGGGTGTGGCTTGTGCGGAGCCATTCAGTTTGCAATCTCTACGGCTGTTCCAGACACTACGATTCCTCCTTGCTTTGGTACTTCAACTTGCAGCAGGCTTAATCGTCCCATCGCTTCACCCTGTTTTATCAGAAATTTCCCAGGTACATCAATCAATTTAGCGTCTCGCAAATATCCACCTAGCGCTGCAGCTGCAGCAGCAGTGGCAGGGTCTTCCACGACGCCGCCCACTGGGAATGGATTGCGTGAATGAAACAGGTCGCGGTGTTCTCGAAATACTAGCTGCAGCGTCGTAAGACCCTCTCGTAACATTAAAGACTTCAGTTTTTCAAAATCGTAATCGAGTTGGCTCAATCGATACTGAGAGTTGACCGCTAAAATAAGATGCCAGACTCCGCCATAGGCTAAGACAGGGGGAATCGTTAGATCCAGTGCATCAGATGGCCATTGCAGTAGCGCGAGTACTTCATCTACAAGATGTTCAGCGACAGGTTTATGTGCAGGTTCCACCGAGGTGAGTGCTGCCTGAATCTGACCATCAACTGCCTGAACCTTCACCGGTACGCGGCCTACTAATGTATCTAACTGATACGTGCCAGTACCACCTAGTCGCCCCAGCATAACCGCAGTTGCAATCGTGGCATGACCACAAAAATTGACCTCTGCTAGCGGGCTATAGTAACGAATCGTTCTAATTGCGCCGCTAGCTGGGGCGATAAAAGCGGTTTCCGAGTACCCCACCTCTGCTGCGATACTCTGCATCGTCTTAGTATCTGGCAGCTCGTTGCCAATCCAGACGCCAGCAGGATTGCCACCGGCTGGGTCTGATGAAAAGGCCGACAAGCGGTATAAATGCTCACTCATTATGCTCTGCTCCCATTAGAGGATAGCGATGAATAGCGAAGCTAGCTAAACCACAAGCACTAGTGTGACCTCAAATATAGACAGTAGATCTGCTCAGTATGGATAAGTGTACTTGGAGACCCACATGAAGAGCCGGATACTACTGTCCGCGCACCCCCTCCGTCATCGCCTCCATAAACGCGCGTACTCTGGCCACATAGCGCAGGTCTGGGTGAGTGAGCAACCAGAGCTGAGTGGTGAGCGCCGCTTAGCCGTAGTAGCGCTTCATCGGCATCTTTTCTGTTTGCAGTGACGCTGGTGTCTGTCGGGCGCCAAACAAACCCGCTGAGATGGCGGCTAGGCTGAGCTCGTGTAGACTCTTCACTGTCTATAAAATTGTTCATCAAAAGGCCCGATCAGCGCAATGACCACCTCGAACCACCGTTTTTCCGATGCTGAGCGCCGTGGGCTTTACCGCGCCATACACGAGCGGCGCGATGTGCGCTCGCAATTTCTGCCCGACCAGATTCCCCCTGACGTACTGGCTCGACTTTTGGAGGCAGCGCATCATGCGCCTTCAGTGGGGTTTATGCAGCCTTGGGATTTCATCGTGATTGAAAGTCGTAGCGTCAGGGAAACGGTGCTGGAGATGTTCGAGCAGGAGAACCAGAAGGCCGCTGAGCGCTTTGAAGGTGAGCGCCAAGAGCATTATCGCAGCCTTAAGCTGCAAGGTATTATGGAGAGCCCGCTTAATCTCTGTATTACCTGTGACCGCAGCCGGGGCGGCCCCCATGTGCTAGGGCGCAATAGCATTGTGGATACCGACCTTTTCAGCACTTGTTTAGCTGTGCAAAACCTCTGGCTGGCAGCGCGGGCGGAAGGCATTGGCGTTGGGTGGGTGAGTATTCTTGACCAAGAGCAGCTAAGCGTGGCGTTGAACCTGCCGAAGCGCGTTTACCCGCTGGCGTATCTCTGTCTTGGCTATGTGAGTGAGTTTTTAGACCAGCCGGAGCTTGAAGCGAAAGGCTGGCGTTCCCGCCTGCCATTAAGTGAATTAGTGCATGGCGATAAGTGGGGGCAGCCGCTTGCAAGTAGTCTTTAATGTGCTTGGCGAGCATTGCCACAACAAGAAGATGAGATCCTCTTCATTAAAATTGCATTTAAATATCGACGGGTGAGCCAGAGTCGATTACCAGCTAAGCGTAGGAGCGAGCAATAAGCCCTATATGGTTGCTGGACTTTACTTTGCGTTTGGTCTGCTTGTAGCGACAGCAATAGCCGAAATCAGGGCGCTATGCTTTCATTAACATTCCCAAGATAGTGCCCTGGCTTTGCTATTTTCGGCTACATACCGGTGGCCTCGATTTTGATGTCTTCAGGGAAAGGCCGCCCTTTTCCTTCTTCTACGTAATCCCGCAGGCTCAGCAGGAAAGTCGCCCATTTAGTCGAGCAGTGATAGAAAAACGGGTTTTCGCTGCTCCACCCAGCATGGCGAAACATCACTTGGTTGTGGGTGTCTTGCGGGTGAATATCAAACTCGATTCGGGTGCCTAGCCAATCATCGGGCCCATTGATGCACTCCCAATGCACCTGCGTAGGATTGCTCTTGATGACGCGCATATCAAAGCCACCGTTATCACCAAAGGTGAACGTTATCGTGCCACCCTCCGTGGGATCTCCGGAAGTATCCTGCGTCCACCAGGAAGCGAGGCCATCGAGTGTAGTCAGGGCCTTAAGTATTTCTGATTCATCGGTTGCAGTGCCGAACGTCAAACAGATGTTAGCCACGGTTTGTCTCCTTGCTCAAGCGATGTGCCGGAATGGCCATCTACTTGAATATGCTAGTCATCCGGGATGAAAAGTTAATAATAGAAATGGAAAATAGTTGGTTTCAGTAATTTATTGATATTGAATGTTTTTATACTATTCTATAAATAATTTTATTGAGATGATTTCCAACTATGGAAAATGATGAGCGTCTAGATGCCGTCTTTTTCGCGCTCTCCGATAAACGTCGTCGTTTACTACTGGCAGAGTTGGCGGCTGGGCCTAGATCGGTTAGTGAACTGGCGACGATAACGGGCATGAAACTGAGCGCGACATCGAAACATATCGCGCTGTTGGAAGCAGGGAGTCTGCTTTTTAAGACGCGACATAAGCGCGAGGTGTATTGCCATCTTAATTTCGATGTTTGGCAGGAAGTGACGAGCTATATAGCGATGCATGCTAAATTCTGGTCTGGCAGAATCGATGAACTCGAGGCTCATCTCAAAGACACTGGAGCACGATAATGGATCCGGTCATGATTAAGCGCGTATTACCTTGCAGTAAACGACAGCTTTTTGATGCTTGGTCTAAACCGTCGGTGATGATGCAGTGGTTCTTCAAATCACAGCAACCCAGCGCACCGAGTACTGTGAATAGCAGCTTCACCGTGGGTGGACGTTTCGAGGTGATTATGCATTTGCAGACCGGCGACTATCGGCACCATGGTGATTACCGAGCAATCTCCCGCTACAGCCACATTGCATTCACCTGGAATTCACACCTTGTTCAGAGCAGCCTTGTTGAGTTGCACTTTCGGGAGTTGTCGCCTCATCGCTCCGAATTAACGCTAACCCATACGCTCTTACCCAGCGAAGAGGTTCGTACCAAGCACGTGGAAGGCTGGAATGGATGTCTGGATAATCTAGAGCGGTTTTTTACAGATCAGCTTCCCCTTGATCAGAGACATTAAGCTTTTCGCGGATGAATATACTGCATAGGGCGCTCCTGATGGAGCGCCCTATGTAACGTTTTACGCAGCCAATTTATTTTCTCTATTCTTAACGCCGCACCTCAAGAATCAAGTTAAACGGTGTCTCAGCTGCGCGTCTAAAGTGGCTGAACCCAGCCTTGCGAAACACCTCTGCTAAGCGTGCTTCGCCAGCTTGCGCACCGAGAACCTGCTTGCCCCCTTCGGAGATTGCATGGGCACAGCAAATAGTCGTGGAAGCGGCGTAATACATTCTCGCTACCAGCGACAGGTTGTTTTCAAGGTGGTCCTGCGCATAAGGCTCAACTAACAACACGGTGCCGCCGGGAGCCAGCACTTTGGCGGCATAGTTCGCGGCTGCCACTGGATCACCCATATCGTGCAGGCAGTCGAAGAAGCAAATCAGCCCGTACTGCCTGTCCTGATAATCGTCTGCCCGTGCCACTTCAAAGTGCGCGCGCTCGGCGACGCCAGCCTGGGTGGCATTTTGCCCCGCCTCGCCAACAGAGGGCTCATGGGCATCAAACCCGTAAAAGCGCGATTTAGGAAAAGCCTTAGCCATCAGCACCGTGGAGTGTCCAAACCCACAGCCAACGTCGGCAACCGTGATACCAGCTTCAAGTTTATCAATGACGCCTTCCAGCGCGGGCAACCATTCAGGTACCAGACTGCTGCGATAACCGTTACGGTAAAAGGCCGCGACGCCGCACTGAAGGCGGCTGTCATGGTCGCCCCATGACACGCCTGTGCCAGTTCGAAATGCCTCAAGGGTTTTTTCTTCGTCAAACCACATTGAGGCGGGCACCTGCCATGCCGGTGGAATAAATACAGGGCTATCTTCGTTTGCCAGCACCATCGCTTGTTCAGGGGGGAGTTCGTAGGTATCGCTGATAGCATGGTAGGCAACATAGCCGCCCGCGGCTTGGGAGTTTAACCACTCTCGGACATAGCGTTCAGCGCAGTGGGTGCGCTGGGCAAGTTCGATAGCGCTAATGGGGCCTGCACTCTCCATTGCTTTGTAAAGCCCAAGCTTGTTGCCCAGGCTGACCATAACACCGCCATAAGCGGATGACAGATCGCCCACCGCTTGCATGACAAAGGTTTCCAACTTGGTTTGATCGATAGTCGCTACGCACATGGTCTACGCTTCTCTTATTTGGTGTGAGGGTTTCAGTTGAAGGTATCAACTGACCGCACTCATAATCTCAGCGGTACCCTCTCGGTATAAGAGTCAGAATCACCCTAAAACGGTTCGTTTCTGCCACGACGCTTTTGTGCGATGGGAAACCTAGGCCATGCCTCAACCACTCGCTAGCTTTGGCTCTACTCCCTATCATGTCAGCCTGCTGGCGTTGCCTGATGCGGTGATCTCTACGCTGGCAGGTATCTACGATGTGATGAACGCTGCCTCGTTGATGAACCTTGTGCCAGACGGTTCACCCGCACCTTTTCATGTTGAGATTGTGGGCGAGACCGAGGGCTCCCTTGCACTGGCGAGTGGCGTACCTATCACCGTGCAGCGGGCAATCGAGAGCATTGCCACCACCGATATCGTGATAGTTCCCTCAGTATTGCTGCGCGCGCCTGGTTGGGAGAAGGGGCGTTATCCACACCTGGTTGAATGGCTACATGAAATGCACAATACAGGCGCCGTGTTGTGCTCAGCCTGCTCTGGTGTTTTCCTGATAGCCGAGACCGGCCTTTTCGACGACCGTGATGCCACGGTGCATTTTGGCTACGCCCAGGCGTTTACGACTTGCTATCCTCAGGTGGTGACGCACCCCGAGCGTGTCTTGGTTATCGCTGGCTTGCGTGACGAATTGATTAGCTCCGGTGCCTCCACCAGCTGGCACGATCTAGCGTTATATCTTATTGCACGCTACGCCGGTGCCACCACCGCGCAGGAAATCGCACGTCTTTACGCGCTGCAGTGGCATCAGGATGGCCTTACTCCCTATATGATCTTCGAAGGTAAAACAGACCACGGTGATGCCGATATTCAGGCCGCGCAAAAATGGCTATGCACACATTTTTCGGTCGCTAACCCTGTGGAGGAGATGATCAAGCGCTCCTCACTTGCCGAACGCACTTTCAAACGTCGATTTGCTAGCAGCACCGGTCTGACGCCTATCGTTTACATCCAACGTTTACGCATTGAGGACGCCAAACGTCGCCTGGAAAGAACTGATGCCAGCATCGATAACATCAGTTGGCAGGTGGGCTATGAAGATGCGGCTTTCTTTCGGCGCTTGTTTAAACGCACCACCGGGCTTGCGCCAGGCGCTTACCGTAAGCGTTTCAGGATGCCAGATTTTGCTCGGGGCTAGTGGTAGTCGTAGGGAACCTCGCCCCATCGCCGCTGGCCGAAGCCTGGGCCGCAGAGGGAGTTAAACGTAACAGTCTTGTTGACTAGCTTTATAATTAAAAAAGCTTCCATCGAAAAGCTTTCATCAAATAATCAAGGGAAACACTCATGCGACGTTTATTGGTGCTGCCTACCTCTCGGGCGGGCTGGGGGCTGTTAATTGCTTTTTTGGCGCTGGTGCTGGCGGGTACGTGGCCGGTGATTGGTTGGGTGAACCGGGCAACTTTGGTGCTCGGCCTGCCGTTGTTAGTGGTGTGGAGCTACCTGGTGATTTTTGCCTGCGTCGTGGTGATGCTGATTGGCAATCGCATTGTTGAGCGAGACAACCATGAATAGCCCTTGGCCACTGCTGATTACGTTGGCCTATGTCGCCATCGCGATGATGATTGGCCTACGCGCCAGGGCAGGCCGCTCCATGAATAACTTGGAAGAGTGGGGCGTGGCGGGGCGTAGCATGGGGCCGGTAACGCTCTACCTGCTGATCGCCGCCGGTAGTGTGAGTGCTTATACCTTTATGGGAGCGCCAGGTTGGGCTTATTCAAAAGGCGTCGCGGTATTTTACGTAGCGATCTACCTTGCTTATCTGGCGTTGATAGCGTGGTACTTCGGGCCGAAGGTGTGGCAGTTCGGCGAGCAGTTTGGCCACGTGACCCAGGCAAGCGCCATTGCTGACCGCTATCAAAGTCCTGCGCTGGGGGCACTGGCAGCGCTGGTGATGGCGATCGGCTCTATTGCCTATGCGGTACTGCAAACCATTGGTTCAGCGTATATTTTGTTTGTGATGAGCGGTGGTTTGATTCCCATTTGGTTGGGGGTTGTGCTGGTGCTGGCCTGCATTGCCGTATATCTCTACGCCAGCGGTCAGCGGGCGATTGGGCGCACTAATGCCTTTCAAGGCGTGTTGATGCTGATCGTCGCCTGGGCCGTTGGCCTGTGGGCAGTGCACAGTGCTACCGGCGGCTTAAGTTTTGCTGGAGTATTCGAGCGTATCCAAACTGAGCATAGCGAGTTTCTCACCCTGCCAGGTGCAGGTGGCGATATGAGCTTTAGTTTCTGGACGACCTCGATCATCGTTTCCATGTTCTCGTTTATGCCGCCGGTGTGGACACAGTGGATGAGCGCTTCCTCTGCACGCACTATTCGCCGTAGCGCTACTTGGCTGCCCACTTATTACGTGGTTATTTTGCCCATGGTGGTTGTAGGCTTTATCGGCATTTTTTCGCTGCCTGAGCTGGCCCGGGCCGATACCGTTGTACTCGAATACGCCATGCAGCACTTGCCGGTGGTATTAGTGGGACTGCTCGGCGCGGGTACCCTGGCAGCCTCAATGTCTTCCAGCGAACCGTTTATTCATTCGGTATCGCTATCACTCAGCAAGGATGTACTTCAGCCGGTGTTAAAACTCTCTAATGGAGTTACCGGTAAACTCGCACGACTGCTGATCCTGCCCATTATGTTCTTAGTCGTAGCGCCGCTCGCCATTGCCGAGCCCGGCAGTTTAGTAATGATTCTGTTGGTGGGTTTGGGGTTTGCCTCCCAGGTGCTGCCTGCCTTTATCGGCATGTTCTTTTGGCCGCGGGCATCTCGCTTGGGCGTGATGGCGGGTATCTTGGCAGGTTTTCTGATTACCGTAGCGTTTACGACACTTTGGCCACACCCGATGGGCATTCACGCGGGCTTCTGGGGGCTGATGCTCAATCTGCCGGTATTTGTCACAGTCTCATTGATGACGCCTGCAACCCAAGATGAGGTGGTGGAGCGCTTCTTTCGTATAGCTGCTCCTCGTGGCTTTACTCGCATGGGCCGATAGGCGTGTAGGCCAGCCACTGACTTAATCTATTCATGGTTATCGGCTACCTTTGTACCAACGCGTTTTTTTGCATCAACAAAGGCAATTCGATGAGTCACGCATTGACTGGACATAACCGCCCTCAGCGAGTGATTGAGGCAACCCATCAGGCGAATAACACTTTGCCAACGGCCACCCGCCAAGCTAAGTACGCCAAAATGGCTGCGTCGCCTTACCGCTTTTACCGCGGTAGTAACCATCTGTATTGGAATGACGTATGGCACGATTGGCGTTTTGCACTGTTCGGCGGCTGGCCTGAAACCCAAACTTGGCTGCAAGGGGATGCTCACGTCTACAACTTCGGCGCCTATGGTCACCATGATGATCAAGTGCGCTACGGTATGGATGACTTTGATGATGCGCTGATTGGCGACTACCAATATGATCTGTGGCGGCTGGCCATCAGCGTCGTGTTAGATGCTCGCGAAAATGCTGAGATGTCTCCAAAAGCGATTGATAAAGCGCTTAAAAAGTTAATAGAGGGCTATTACCAAACGCTGGCTAACCACGTCGACGGCAAACCCGTTCACGCCGTGACACTTGATACCGCCAAAGGCCCGCTAAAGCCCTTTATGAGTAAAGTGGCCGATAAGCAGAACCGTGCTCGCATGCTTGAAAAGTGGACGACTCTAGATGAGCAGAAAGGCCGCCAGTTCGCCGAGCGGCCTGGCAAGCTGGCTAACCTGCCAGCGGATGTGTCCAGCCAACTGCGCCGCCTGATTGAGCAGGAGTATCAGCAAACGCTGCAACACGCTATTAAAGAGAGTGATCCCCAGCATTTTCGCGTCAAAGATACGGCGCGACGCTTGGATGCAGGCACCGGTTCATTGGGCGTGGAACGCTATTACGTCTTGATTGAGGGCGGTGTCGAGCAAGAGCACGATGACATCATTCTGGATATCAAAGAGCAGATTCCCCCGGAGGCGTTTCGGTTAATGAATAAAAACCAGCAGCAGGCGTGGCGTAAGCTGTTTCCTAACGAAGCCATCCGCCATGCTGCGGCGTTCCACGCCATTGCCGAGCATCCAGACGCCTATCTCGGCTGGTTAACCATGAACGGAAAGGTGTTTTCGGTGCGTGAGCGCTCGCCGTTCAAGAAAGACTTCCCAACCCATAAACTCTCTGGCGGTAAGTCATATCGAAAACTGGCCCAGCAGTGGGGGGAAATTCTCGCCCGTGAACACCTGCGCGGTGCCCAGGCGCTTAACCAGGGTGACCCAACACGCTTTGCCAAGGCCGTTTGCCAACGATTAAAAGGGCGTGAAGACCTGTTTGTTGAGGTAGTGTCGACACTGGCGGTAGCTTACGCCGACTGCACAGAGCAGGATTATGCGGTGTTTATCGATCACTTTCTGGCGACGGGGTCGTCTTAATCAAGCAACACCATGAGTCATTATTGCGGTTGCTGTCTACCGAGCATACATCCCTGTTCTTCTAGCGTCTTTTCCCATACTACACAGCGGTTACGGCCGCTGTGCTTGGCTTGATAAAGCGCTTCATCGGCAAGACGTAGCAACTTCTTAGGGTCTTGAGTGTGATCTGGATACGTTGCGACACCGCAGGAGAGCGTGATTTTCCGCAGTGGGGTGCCTTGATAGGCAAATGCCTGATGAGCAATGGAGGTTAGCAGCGCCTTGGCGCGAGATTCGGCAGCGATTCGGGAGGTGGCGGGTAGCAAGGCAACAAACTCTTCACCCCCAAAGCGACAGATCACATCCAGATCCCTTAGGTGGTGACGCAGTAACAGGGCGATTTCGACCAGTACAGCGTCTCCAGCATCGTGCCCAAAATCGTCATTAATCTGTTTAAAATGATCCACATCCAGCATTAGCACGGACAGTTGACTTGCATGCTGCTTTACTCGCTGACACTGGTGCTCGAAGGCCGTGTCGAAATGGCGTCGGTTGTGCAAGCCTGTTAACGGGTCTTTGCGTGAGAGTCCTTCCAGTTCCTGAACTAACCGGTCGAGATCGGCGGTTCGCGCCGCTACCTGCTGTTCCAGGGTCTCATTGGCCATCGCAAGCTGTTGTTGTGTATGCCGATAGTGCCATAGAAAAATAGCTGCGTTAGCCAAAGAAAAAGCCAGTGTGCCGTAGCTCAAGGGCACACTGCGCCAGTCCACAAAACCGTGGGCGACCGCCATATCGGCCAACAGCAGCGGGGCAAAAAAGGTAAAACTCACTACTAAAAGCCGTTGTTCAAGGGTAAGCCGTTGAAAGCGCATGAGCGCAAGCGCCAGCATCATGGGAAGCGTTAAGGCCAGCATGACATCAAATACGGGGAAGGTTAGTGACAGACTCACCATCCCAAGTTGAACCAACCCAATTGCAAGTACCAAGTACCCCAAGTGAATAACCCACAAGTGCGTTATCCAGCGCTTTGCGGTGCCTTCCAGCCAGTAGCTGAGCAACAGCCCTAACGCCACCGGCAAGGTGTAGTAGCTGCCCGCTCGGAGTGTGTCCCAGGCCAATGGATTATCGGCAATGAATTGACGCGCTGGCGTCTCCGCAAGCAGCATCAGTCCTGAGGCGTAGGCAAATAACGCAATAGACCCAAAACCACGGCGTTCTGGGCCTATTATGGCGAAAATGGTGGCCAAGACAGCAAGTACTAAAACGAGGGCACTCACGCCGAGATCCTGAGCGGAGTCATGAATAACTTGCTTAAGGACCTCAATGCGCTCCATTACCTGGACTTGGCCCCATAAGCCAATACTGGTGTAGTAAGAGTAAAAGCGAAAGGTGAGCGTCTGACCGGCGGCATTTTCTGGTAGGTCGATCATGTGCCAGGGCCAGCCCGCAAAATCGCCTTGGCCCTGATCGTCAAATTCACCATATTGATAGATGAGTTCGTCGCCTAGATAAACTTGCCCAATCAAATTAATACTGGTGATAAAGAGCACTGGATCGCTCCAATCACCGGCGGGCACTGTAGTGCGTAGCCAGAGGTGTTCATGCCCCTCGCGGCCGGGTGGGTTAGAAGGGGAAGCAGTCGACTGCCACTCTGTAGAGTCGCTTTGCAGCCATTGAGGACGCTTAACGGCATCGTAAGGAGAGTCGCCCCAGCGATACTTCCAGCTCTGCAGGGGGTGTGGTGGAGAAGCAGCTTGAAGGTTGCTTGAAGAAACCAACAGCATGGCAAATGCGATCACGAACAGAAGGCCATAACGAATGGCGTACCCACGAAGCAGCATGGTGAACGTCCTGATTTCCAACAATATTGCATTCCACCGATAAAGGCATCAACAACGACACAAGCAACGAGTGATGCTGCATGATGCCCGTGCATCTGGGCAGTGGTTTTTAGTTTAGCTAAAAAATTGGCTTAGGTTATGAGCGTTTCTTCAACGGTTGGCTGTGGGTAATAGAGAAATAAAATCAGCATTAAAAAAACCGAGCCTGTACGGGCTTGGTCTATCGCGTTATCAGCCAGTGTTTTGATAACGTGGTTAGTAACCGCTAGCGGCGCCGCCTACAATCCCGCTGCGAAAATCACTGTCACCGTGATTACGGCTCTTGAGATGGTTAGCCACAGTATCTTCGGGCGAACCTGCCATCTCACGAAACATGCCCATAGAGCCCAGCAGGGCAGAGGATTCGTAGGGCACAAATACCCGCTCGCCATCTTTCGCCATATTGGGTAATACCTTGATGTAGCTCTGACCCAGCAGGTAACCCACTACTGTGCGTTTATTCTCTTCGCTATCGCCAATCGCACTAAGCACCAGTTTGATCGACTCCTGCTCACCTTGGGCGCGCAGAATGGCTGACTCTTTATCACCTTGAGCGTTGAGGATCGAGGATTCACGCTGGCCCTGGGCCATCGCAATCGCCGCTGATTTTTCACCTTCTGCTTCGGTCACGGTGGCACGGCGCTTACGTTCGGCGGCCATCTGCAGACGCATAGCGGTTTCTACCTCTTCAGGCATGGCGATGTCTTGCACTTCGACGCGGGAGATTTTGACCCCCCATTTAGATGCAGGCTCTTCCATGGCGGCCTGAATTTCGTTATTCACTTCAGCCCGGGATTCAAACAGCTTATCCAGCTCCATTTTGCCGACCACCGAACGCAGCGTGGTTTTAGCCAGTACTTCGACGGCCTGGCTCATGTTCTCAACTTCATAAACGGCCCGCTTGGGGTCGATGATTTGGTAGTAGAGCGCACCGTTGATACGCACCGTGACGTTGTCGGTGGTGACGACCGGCTGGCCGGGGAAATCCATCACCGTTTCGCGGCGGTCGATGCGGGTTTCGTCTGAGGTGATGGCGGTGTAGTCCTCGCCCATTTTGCGATAACGCAGCATGGTGATTGCGCGGGGTTGTTCAATAAACGGGATAATAATGTTAATGCCGCTCTCTAAAACGCGGTGGAACGAACCAAGGCGCTCAACCACCATCACTTCCGATTGGCGAATAATAATCAGGCCTTTAGAGATGATCAGTACGGCAATCACAACAATAATAAGGCTTATTAATAAACCTGGGCTTATAGGTAAATCCATCGTTAAGGCTCCTTGCGTTGGGAATTGTCATCTTGAGGGGCAATGTCGTCAGGCTGATGTAGTGCGACCAGCGCAGTGGTGCCTTCAAAACGTCTAAATACGACCGGGGTACCGTTAGGTAATTCAGTTTCACCGCTATCAAGTACGCGTAAGCGATAGAAATCACCGTTGACTTTAATACCAGTAGCGTCATCAAAATCGCGGCGCAGAGTAGTGTAGCGATTACCTTTCTCCACGCCCGTGCCTGTTGTGCCATAAGCAACGCCGCGGGGGGAGAAGCGCGGACGAATGACCATGATGCATAGCGGCAACAGTACCCCGGTAAAAATCCCCATGCTGAGCAGTTGCCAAGGAAGCGTTAACCCCAGTGCAGTAACCGCCGCTGTTAGCGCCGCGGCAATACCCAGTGCAAGCAGCACCATCGCGCCAGAAGTTAGCTCTGCCAAACTCAGCAACAAGGCAAGTACCAGCCAGCTATAAGCCGGGTTCCAGTCCATATGCTCTCCAATGCATGTATGGGTGATGCTTTACAGGGTAACCCACTTGGCACGTCTTGACCTGTGTGCTGCCTGTAGGTTTTAAACTTTAGTTACCACTATTGTCGATAAGAGTACTGCTATGCCGATTTATGCCAATAGCCCGTTGTCCACTTTCCGACCACTCGCTGCATTGAAAATGGCTGCAAGCCTATGTGTAGTAGCTGGAGTGCTGATCGCGCCGTCTGTCTATGCCCAAGAGCACGGTCACCATGGCAGCCACGGCGAGCACAGTACCACTACTGACACCCACGGCGACAACCCTGCCGTAGCCGCCTACCAAGCCGCCAGTGATCGAATGCATGAAGACATGGCAATGGCGTTCACAGGCAACCCCGATGTCGATTTCGCGCAAGGTATGATCCCCCACCACGAAGGCGCCATCGCCATGGCTGAAATTGTGCTGGAGCACGGCGAAGATGAGGAGATTCGCCAACTGGCCGAGGAAATTATTGCTGCTCAGGAGAGTGAAATTGCTTTCTTGAGAGAGTGGTTGAAGCGCCAAGGCCATTAAATGAGGTGTGACCAGTAGGTTGTGCCAATAATGACTAAGAGAGTGCTATCCTGCCTGCCTTCATAGATTGCGAGCAAAGGAGAAGGGCGTGTCGGGCGTGGTCTACTGGCTGGATATGGCGGGTGTCATCGTGTTTGCGCTCTCGGGCGTGATTTTGGCGTGCCGGTCGCGCATGGATCCGATCGGCATGCTGGTGCTGGCTGCGGTGACCGGCATTGGTGGGGGCACGCTGCGCGATTTAGTGCTTGGCGTAAGGCCGGTGTTCTGGGTCACCGATCCAACCTACCTGTGGGTAATTTTAGCCACCGTGGGTGTCTCGCTGATGGGCTTTCACTATATCCACCGCCTATCCCGGGGCTTTTTACCGATCGCCGATGCGTTTGGGCTGGCACTTTTCACGGTTATTGGCGCTCATAAAGCGCTGCTGCTGGGCACGTCTGGCATGGTGGCAGTGTTGATGGGCATGATGACCGGCGTGGCAGGCGGCATGATCCGTGATGTGTTGGCCCAACGAGTGCCTATGGTGCTGCGCGAAGAGGTCTATGCGACGGCAGCAATGGCGGGGGGAATCGTGTACGTGGTGCTACATGCGCTGGAGGCGCCGCTGACTATGGCGATTGCCGCCTCGCTAAGCGTTACCCTTGGGCTGCGTTTGGCGGCTATCCATTGGCATTTGGCGTTGCCGGTATTTGCCTGGGTAACGGTGCCGCCGAAAACCCATGATGAGGCGGCTGCACCGCTTTCTACGCCGCAAAAAGCTAAAGAACGCGTCAGGATGATTCGTCGTGAGCGCAAAAAACGCTAGGCAACGGTTATTTGTATTACCTGCCATTGGCTTCCCGCCAGCGATCAAACCAGCGGCGCGGTTGAATAACTTTTAACGTTGGTTCGCTGTCCTCAAGTTCTACTCCTAATCCAAGCATGCCAAGGCGCGCGTATAGCGCGCCGTTCGCGCTGCGCTCTGCCAGAGTGACATCAGAAAGTAGCAGCAGCGGGCCACCGGTGAGCGTCAAGTCGCTGAGGCTGATCTGCTCGCCGCTTACTTCAAGCTGCGCGCTGCCCTCTATATCGTGAACATTCAGCAGTCGCCCTAGCCAGTCGCTATCCCTTGCGCGGGCGAGAAATAGCCGGGCGAGCAACCCGGTATCACGCATCTCAAGGTTAAGCTGGCTGACGAGACGAATAGGGTCTTCCCACGCCAACTGCGCATCGAGCATGGAAAGCGTTACCCACCAACCGGCATCTGCAGAGCCGTTTTCACTTTGTCGGCTAACGTTCTCAAGGCGTAGAAATGAGTCGTCGGCGATAAAGCGACGAGTTCCCAGGTTGCCGTCGGTGAGATTTAAGTCGAGATGCACGTCGCCGCTAAGCTGCTGATCCAGCAGCGCTAACTCTGCACCAAAGGCGCGTAGGGTAATTTCACCCTGGGCGTTTAAGCCCTCCAGCAGCCACTCGCTTTCTAGGCTGGCTTGCCCATCCAGCAACGTAATACCTGCACCTTCGGGCAGGTAGCGGTTGTAACGGGTGAAGTCGGGCACCTCGGTAATCGGTAGCGCAATACGTGTGGTGAAGTGCTCTGGCTGGGGAGATTCAAGCACATCGCTAAAGCGCTCGGTTTGCGTGGTGAGGGCAAAATGACGACCCTGTAGGTGGGGGCTGTCATCGTCTTGGCGCCTGAGGGCAAAGCGGGGGATGCCAAGCGAGAGCTGGGCCTGCTCTGTGCTGTCCAGTTGGGCGGTGAGTTCGCCACGCCCGCTGGCGAGATAGTCTAAAAACATAACCTCTAGCTGGTCAGCTTTGACCCGCAGCCGAGTGGGTGCCAGCAAGTGGTTATTGCGAAAGGCGCCCTGAGCAAAGAGCTGGCCTTCTCCCGCGATGGCCAAACCGTGAGCGTCAGGCAAAAACGCATTTAAAAAGCCCAGCCGTTGCACGCTTCCTTCTAGTGAAAATTGCCCGCTTGGTACGTTACCTCGGCGTTGAAAACGACCATCATTTAACACTAATACGCTCGCTAAGCGCTCACTAGGTTGGTCGACATCGGCCACTTGCCAGCTCAACCGGGTGCCGCTGATATTCAGCGTTGAGCCATCCATTGCCGCCTGCTGAATGGGCAGTAAAAGCTGCATATCACTGGTTAACGTGCCGTCTTGTTCACCGTGTTGCCAACGAGTGGTAAGCCCGTTTCCGGCTAAATGCACCTCTCCGCTGAGCTGTTTTGACGCCATGGTGAGCTGGCCGTGGCTAGTGGCTTCCCCGCTGAGTAACTGCAGTGGCACGGGGTCAGGTAAAATGGCACCTAAATAGGGTTGTAGAGCGTCAATATTAGGCAGACGCGCGGATTGCCAGCTTAAAGTCGCGGATGCCTCTTCGCGGGTCTTTTCAGGATCAACTGGGCTCAATGCCACGACGTTGATAGCGGCATCGTCAAGCAGCAGGCGCTCTTGGTGGTGCAGCGTGGCGTCGGAAAAGTTGAGCGTTGCCTCAATGACCTCTTGCGGTGTCAGTTGGGCATTAAGCGAGCCGCTCCCCAGGGCGGTGAACCCCCGTGTATCCGCCTTCAACTCGGGTGCTTGAATGCTCAGCTGGGCATCAAAAGGGCGCGATTCGAGAATGTTGGCAAAGGCTTCAATTTGGCCATGGCCTGAAACGCGGATGTCTTCTAGTTCAGTGCTCTCTCCCTCTGCACCGGGTGAAAGATACCGGTTCAGCATATCCAGGCGGGTGATGTCACCTTGCAACGCTAGCGTCGCCGCCGTGGGTAGGTCGAGTTGATCCAGGCGCTGATTGGGAATTTGGGTAGCAAGGCGAAGCTCGGCGTGCTCTGCGTAAGGGTGTGTGTCGGCTAGCTCAACATCGTTCAGCTGCGTTGAAAAATGCAGTTGATCGTTCTCAACCGCCAAGCGAACCTGACCTTCACCCTTAGCCGTGTGGCGAGGCGGTGGGTTATCCGCCACTAGCCAGCGTGGAGAGTCGCTGGGCCTGCGCAGACGCTGCTCATCAACTGTTAAGTTCAGCAAAGGGGCGTCCAGCATCAATTCGCTGCCGGGTTGTAACTTGCCAGCGGTTAGCTCCAGCTCCCCCGTCAGGGCCCCGCGCCCCGCTAGGGTTAGCCAGGGCAGGGCGTCTAGATAGGGCATAAAGACATCCCAGGCATCTGCCTGGGCATCCAACTGTAGCTGTGCAGACAGCGCAGCAAGTAAATCAGGGTTCAACTCGCCGCTGGTGGCGTCGACAGGGATTATCGTTTTGAGCGTCGCATCAGCGTTAAGATTGATAGCGCGGACTAAGGTGGCTTGATCACTTAGGCGAACTAAACGACCATTAGTGATGGCGAGGTAAACGTTAGGGATCGCTAAGGTGTCGCGACTTAGCGTGGTCTCCGTTACTTGCAGCTGGCCGTCAGCTTCAAGTGCGATGTCACCCACGGTCAGGCGGCGGATGCCCTCGGCATCGAGTGCGTCGATATGCAGTTCGCCGCGCAACAGGGCTAGTAGCGAGAGCGAAAGAGTGGCGCGTTCGGCCTCAATTGAGATGGGCAGTGCTTCATCTTCACGGGCTAAATAGAGTCCCTCGACTTCCCAGCGACCTGGGTGTCGACTGACGCCTTGCTCCCAGCGAATGTCGATGCCCTCAAATTGTGAAATACGCGCTGGCAGCCACTGGCTATTAAGCAGCCAATAACTGCCCGCCACCCAAATAAGGATGAGAAACAGTAGGCTAATCAACACCCTCAGCAGTAGGCGAGGCAGGCGATTTTTACGAGTGTTCGCGTCTGGCATAATGGTTTCCCTAGCAGATAACTCCTGTTTGGGCGTGTTTTATGGCATTATGCGCGGCGTTGGGCAGTGACGGGTCTTCGATTTCAACGCTAGGCAGGCAACAAACGCCATGTTCAAGGATTTTTACGCGCAGCGCGGGGAGTATGTAGTGATCTCCGCAGAGCAGGCCAGTCGCTTCGCAAAAGGCGTGGCTGGTGACTACAACCCTATCCATAACCCGGATGCACGCCGTTTTTGTGTGCCTGGGGATCTGCTGTTTGTACTGATACTCACAAAGTTTGGGTTGTCGCGGCAAATGGAATTTCGCTTCACCAACATGGTAGGTGCTGACACGCCGTTGAAGTTTAGCGAAGCAGAGGATGGTGTACTTCATGTCTGCGATGAGAGCGGCAAATGCTACTTGCAGGTAGTGCGTAGCGGTGACATTACCCACGATCCCGCTGTGGTGGAAGCCTTTGCACGCTGCTATGTCGCGTTTTCAGGCAAAAATTTCCCGCACTACCTCAAACCGCTGATGGAAGAGCACGGGGTTATGTTTAACCCTAAACGCCCACTGGTGATCTACGATAGCATGGGCTTTTCACTGGAGCGGTTGGATGGCTTTTCGCCGGGCTTAACGCTGAACCACTCTTCGCTAGAGGTTCAGGGTAAACGCGCCGATGCGTTGCTGGAGTTCTCGATTGAGTCCGCTGGTGAAGCCGTAGGGGTGGGCTCCAAAAAGCTGGTAGTAAGCGGCCTTTGTGACTACGACGCCGATGAAATGGCCGCTATTGTAGAAGAGTTTTATCGCCTCAAGGCCGCCTACGAGTCGGCCTAATATCCAGTTGGCGGGTATCAACCCGCCAACGGCATCACATCGACTTCGACTTCCAGCCGGTGCTCACCGCCTCCGTTCATAACGCCTTTGAGCGGGGCGACATCGGCGTAATCCCGCCCCCAGGCCAACACCGGGTGCTGCTCGCCAGCCACGGTGCCGTTGGTGGGGTCAAGGGCCAGCCAACCCCATTCAGGAATCCAGGTAGCCAGCCACGCATGGGAAGCATCTGCGCCTATCAGCCGTGGCTGCCCAGGCGGCGGCTGAGTTTCTAAGTAACCGCTGACATAGCGTGCAGCGAGGCCTACCGAGCGCAATGCACCAATCGCCAGATGAGCAAAGTCCTGACAGACCCCGCGTCGGCTGGCGAGTACCTCGCTAAGCGGCGTCGCCAGCGTGGTGAAGCTGGGATCATACCCAAACGTTTTGTAAATTAGTTCGTTAAGCGCTAAAGCCGCCTCGACTATCGGCCTGCCTGGGGTAAAGCAGCTGTGGGCAAAATTGGCTAGCTCGTCGTTGCGGCGGATAAACGGTGAGTCGAGGCGGTAGAGTTGAATATCAAAGCTGTTTGCCTGGTTAAGTTGCTGAGCAACGCTTTCCCACGCTGTGGAGGTAGGCGGTAGCGTTGCTAAGGGTTGTGTGCTCAGCGGCGTTACCACGGTGACATCCAACGTTTGATGGACTTCCTCCATAGCGAAATAGAGCACTCGATTGCCGAATACATCGCGGCGCTCCATCTGTATCTGCGGCGCGGGGCTGATCTGCAGTTCTGATGCGCCACACTGCTGGTGTGGGGTTTTGCGCGGTAGCACCCGCGCTTCGCTATGGCACAGTGTTACTGGCGCGCTGTAGTGGTAGCGGGTGGTATGGCGCAGCGTGTAGTTCATGCATCGGGCTCCATGCTGACTAACTGGCGTGGCCGCTCCACATGGCTGAAATGACTCTGGCTAATGGCTTCAGAAAGCGCGCTTAAAGGTTCAATGAGTGCATCCAGCAGTTGCGCTAAGGCATCTTGCGCCTCGCAGGTATCGGCCAAGTGGCTTAAGCGATCAATGTCGGCAAGATGGAGTGCGGCATTGGCCTGAATTAACAGCCGTCGCTCAGCGTTGCGGTAGGGCGATGAGCTGCCCGGCAGGCGATCCATCTGACGCTCAATGCGCTTGAGCATATAGCCCACCGAACGGGGATTGGTTTCATCGAACAGCAGTAGATCGAGAATCGCCGCAGGGTGAAGCTCGCTGCGGTAGCGGCGGCGATAGGCGGTAAAGTTATCGGTGGTGGCGAGCACGACTTCCCATAGCGCCAGCCCCGGCGAGTGCGGCGCATTGAGCGTAAGCTTGAGCAGCGATAGCAGTCCCAGCACGCGATCCAGGAAGCGACCAATATCCATAAACCGCCAGCCGTAGTGATGCGGCATGGTTTCGTTACATAGCCCGAAGAAGGCGGCTAGCTGTGCAGAAAGCCCTTCGCAGGCGCGCCGCGCCGCGCTGGCTCCCAAGCTTGGGTTGAAGGTGGCCATGCGCTGGCGCAGTTGGTGTACTACCCGCCAGGAGTCGTCGCCTAAATGGTCACGCACGCTGCGTGCGTTGCGCATTAACTGTGCAAAAAGGGGCTGCAACGCCTGAGGATCTACGTCATCAAACTGGGCCAGCAGCGCGGCGCGCTTTAGATCAAAGCCAATCAGCGGTGCCTTTAGCCGCTGTTCGTCCTCTTCGTTTAACGTGGTGATATCCAGGGCTAGCAGGAGTTCATCGAGCAGTTGATCGGCGATCTCATCCTGGTCGTACTCCATTAACCTCATCAGCGCTTCACGCAGCAGTCGCGCGCGGGTGTCTAAGCGCTCGCCGTAGCGGCCTAACCAGAATAGGCTTTCAGCTACTCGGCTGGGTAGGTCGGTGCCGTCACGGGTAGCCACCACAGGGCCGCGGGCCTGGCGGAGCTGGCTAACATGTGGCTGGGGAGAGACCGCCGTAACCCACACATCCTTAACGATGGTGCTGCTTAAGGACGGCGAACCAGGCTCGCCGACCCAGGCTAAACCACCGGGCATTACTTGGTACTCGCTAGTCGCGCTACTTTTAGCAGCAGTGCTGCTTTTGGCAGTGGCATTGGGTGTGCGTGTTACAAAACAGCGTAGGTTGAGCGTGGTGGGCTCCAGGCGCTGTAAGTGGCTATCAAAAATCGGTGCAGTGGCGGGTTGAGTCGAGGCATCGGCGTTGGGCAACAGCAGGGTCTCACCCAGCAGGTGCTCGCACAGCATCGGTAAGTAATCAGCTAACACCGGGGCTTCCAAAATGCCCACACCCAAAGCATTCGATAGCGCCACGCCGCCTGCGCGCATGGCCTGCAGTAACCCAGGTACGCCCAACTGCGAATCGCCGCGCAGCTCCAGAGGGTCGCAGTAAGCGTCGTCGCAGTGGCGCAGTATCACATCGACTGGCTGCAAACCGCCCAGTGTGCGCAGCCACACCTGGGTATCACGGACGACCAAATCCTGCCCTTCTACCAGTGCAATATTGAGGTAGTTGGCTAAATAGGCGTGCTCAAAATAGCGGGGGCTCCCCGGCCCCGGCGTCAATAAGATAAGCGTAGGGTTATCGCGATGCTGATAGGCCATGGCGATCAGCGTGCGGTGGTGTAGGTCAAGAAACCCAGCTAACCGCTTTAATGGCGCATTGCGATACATATCCGGCAGCGCGCGGGCCATCAGTATGCGGTTTTCAAGTGCAAGCCCAGTGCCTGATGGCGCCTGTAGGCGGTCTGCCATCACCCGCCACTGGCCCTGAGTATCCTGAATTACATCCACGCCGTGGAAAATAATCGGCGCGCGGTCATTGGGCAGTGACTGGTGGCAGGGCAGTAATAAATGCGCTGAGGCAAGCAGCTCTTGGGTGGGCAGCAGCCCCGCTTCAAAGAGCGTTTTGGGCCCATAAATATCGTCATAGAGGGCGCTAAGCAGACGACTGCGCTGGATTAGCCCTGCTTCTAATGCTTGCCACTGTGGTTGATCAATCACCCAGGGTAGCGGGTCGAGCCGCCACGAACGCCCCTGGGTTTCATCATGCATATTAAAAATTACGCCGTTTTCAGCCAATAGACGCTGAATCTCGTCTTGCTGCTGGTGACGACCCGACGAGCCCAGGCTTTCCAACGAGCCGAGCAAGCTCTGCCAGCCGCGGCGTAACTGCCCCTGGCCATCGAGCATGGCGTCGAACGTGCCGGGCTGTCCCTTGCCTAGCTGGTTTAAGTAATCCTCAACGAGCCCGTTAGCCACGGGCGCGAGAAGTGAGGGAGAGACAGGGGCCGTCATTATCCTTGTAATCCTAAAAAGTAGGTGGCGGATTATCCTGCACTGGCCGCTAAGAGAAAAGCATTAGCTTAGGTACCTTCTGATTAGTTAAAAACATTAGCTAGGCGTCCAGCGCAGGTCGAGGGTCTGCGGCAGTTCCAGGCTGGGGGTTTCCAGCTTGGGAACCTGATGGCCATGGCGATGGCCGCTGTCACTAAAACGCCCCAGTCTTCGCGCTTCGGCTTCAAACGCATTGACCGGGAAGGTATCGAAATTACGCCCTGTGGGGTGCACCACGTAGTAGGTACAGCCCGCGACTGAGCGCTGGTTCCAGGTGTCGACCACATCAAACACCAGCGGCGCGTGAATGGGAATTTGCGGATGCAGCGCCGAGGGAGGCTGCCAAGCGCGGTAACGCACTCCGGCCACGGCTTCGCCGTTTCTACCTGTAGCTGAAAGGGGTACCCGGCGGCCGTTGCAGGTGACTACGTAGCGGTCACCGCTCATGCCACTAACCTTGACTTCCAAACGCTCCACCGAGGAATCCACGTAGCGGGCAGTGCCGCCAGCGGAGGCCTCTTCACCAAGCACATGCCAGGGTTCGATGGCTTGGCGCAGCTCGATGTCGAGCATGGGGGTATGTAAGCGCCCGTGCAGCGGAAAGCGGAACTCCAAGAAGGGGGCAAACCACTCCAGGTCAAAATCGAAGCCGTGGCGGCGCAAGTCACCCAGCACGTCATCAAGGTCATTCCACAGGTAGTGGGGCAGCATCCAGCGATCCTGCAAGGCGCTTCCCCAGCGCACCGGCTTGGCCCGGTAGGGCGTTTTCCAGCAGCGTGCTACCAAGGCGCGGATCAGCAGCATCTGCATCAGCCCCATACGGGCATGGGGCGGCATCTCAAAGCCGCGGAGTTCCAGTAAACCGAGGCGACCGCTGTCGCTATCCGGCGAGTAGAGCTTGTCGATACAGAACTCGGCACGGTGGGTATTACCGGTTAGGTCGGTGAGCAGGTGGCGCAGCAAGCGATCGACCAGCCAGGGCTGTACCACTTCGCCTTCGGGCATATGCTGTAGGGCGATCTCCAGCTCATAGAGCGCTTCATGGCGCGCTTCATCCACTCGCGGCGCTTGGCTGGTGGGGCCAATAAACAGCCCTGAAAACAGGTAAGAGAGACTCGGGTGATGCTGCCAGTAGGTGACTAAACTGGCCAGCAGGTCCGGACGACGCAGAAACGGTGAGTCGTCAGGCGTCAACCCGCCGAGGGTGACATGGTTGCCGCCGCCGGTGCCGGTATGGCGCCCATCCAGCATAAATTTTTCAGTGCCCAGACGGGTCTCCCGTGCCTCGGCATACAGCCGTTCGGTTTGTGCCACTAGGGTTTGCCAACTGGCCGCGGGCATAATATTTACTTCGATCACGCCGGGGTCGGGGGTGATCATAAAGTTTTCCAGGCGCGGGTCTCTCGGCGGCGAGTAACCCTCTACCATGACCGGGCAAGCGAGCTCCTTGGCGCACTCCTCAACTGTGCTAATCAAGTCAAGGTAGTGCTCTAAGCTGGTCAGTGGTGGCAGGAAAATATGCAGGCGGCCATCCCGTGGCTCCACACATAGGCTGGTGTGAATGACGCTACTTTCCCGGTCAATGTTTGCCCGTGGCTGCTGTTGAACGGATTCGCCCTCGGGATGCGATGGGCTAGGGTGGCTTGAGCGACCCAAGCGTTCGGCATCGCTGATATGCAGCTGTTCGGCGTTGCGGCGGGCGACTTCACCGTGAATATCGCCCAGTTCAGGCCGTGGCGCGAACAGCGATTCAGGCTGCGGCTGCTCCTCTGGGTCAGCCCAGGGCAGTGCCGAAAGCGGCAAGCGTAGGCCCATGGGCGAGTCGCCAGGTACCAGAAATAAGTGGTCGCGCTTGAGTGGCCAGCGGCCGCTCTCCCAGCGGTGAGCTTGGCTGATCGAGTGTCGCAGTGGCAGGGCGTAGCCCACGACTTCGTCCAATCCCTGCTCTAGCAAACGGGCTAAGCGATGGCGTTCGGCGTCATCTTTGAGATTGGCTTCCCGCGGGTCGACATTGACCGGCAGCGACTGCTCTTTCCAAAGGTAGTAGTAGGCATCTTCATAGGCTGGAATCCAATAGCGTTCGGCAAGGCCCAAGCGTTCGCTAAGGGCCTTGGTGAAGCGTTTCGCCATCGCATTATCAACGTCTACCTTGGGGGCGCCTTCCATACAGGCCAGCCATTGAGGGTCTCGCCATAGCGGCACACCATCTTTACGCCAGTAGCAGGCTAGCGCCCAGCGGGGCAGCGGTTCGCCGGGATACCACTTGCCTTGCTGTTGCTGAATGGCGCTGCCGGGGGCGTAAGCGGCCTGCAGCCGGGATAGCAGTGCTTCGGCGCGTTCGCGCTTGTGCTCGCCTAACGATTCGGTATTCCACTGCGGGCTCTCCATATCATCTACGGATACGAAGGTGGGTTCGCCCCCCATGGTGAGGCGTACATCCTGCTGCAATAGTTCAGCGTCCACTTGGTCGCCCAGCGTGCAGATACGCTGCCACTGTTCATCGCTATAGGGCTTGGTGACCCGTGGGTCTTCATGGATGCGCTCGACTTCCATGGTCACATCAAAAGTGACTTCACACTTATCCGAAAACCCTGTGATGGCCGCGGCGCTACCGGTCGTCGGAGTGGCGGCGAGCGGGATGTGGCCTTCGCCAGCGAACAGACCCGAGGTTGGGTCGAGACCTACCCAGCCAGCGCCGGGCAGGAATACTTCGGTCCAGGCGTGCAGGTCGGTGAAGTCCACCTCGCTGCCGCTGGGGCCATCCAGCGCTTTAACATCGGGCTTGAGCTGAATGAGGTAGCCCGACACAAATCGTGCGGCAAGGCCCAGATGGCGGAAAATCTGCACCAGCAGCCAGGCGCTGTCGCGGCAGGAGCCGCTGGCGAGTGTCAGCGTCTCTTCGCAGCTCTGAACACCAGGCTCCAGGCGTACTAGATAACCGATGTCATCCTGCAGTCGCTGATTAAGCGCCACTAAGAAATCGACGGTGGTAGTCGGTTCGCGGGGCACGGCTTTGAGCCACTCCATCAGCCGCGGCCCAGTCTCGGTTATTTCAAGATAGGGGCCCAGTTCCTGGCGCAGTGCTTCTGGGTAAGCAAAGGGAATCGTTTGCGCAATATCGTCCAAGAAGAAATCGAACGGATTGATCACCGTCATCGGGGCAATTAGCTCGACGGCAATGGTTAACTCTTTACGCGGTTCGGGGAACACCACTCGGGCATTGAAATTACCAAACGGATCCTGTTGCCAGTTTAAAAAGTGGTCATCGCCGGAGAGTTTGAGCGAGTACGACTCAATGTGGGTGCGACAGTGGGGTGCCGGGCGCAGCCGAATAACGTGGGGCGAAAGACGCACCGGACGGTCAAAGTGGTAAGTCGTACGATGATACAAGGCAACGCGAATGGTCATGGGCCACCCTCAAAAGAACCGATATCAACCGGTTGGTTGGGCTAAGGAATAACCGAACGTTCCGCAAGTATCGTTCCACTTTTACTTTTTTGCAGCCGCTATCTTAACTAAGGCGTTTAACTAAAGTGGAAATCACGTTATGCACCAACTTGATGCCAGCTCCCCGCACCAAGATAGAGCATTAAGGCGCTTTAAGTTTCTTATGCTCCCTGTCAAGTAGCGTTTAGGTAAGCAAACGTTGAAATATCGCAAAAGATGGTACGCATTTTGCTCTCAATTGTTTGATTGTTTTGCGCGCGGCAAGCCTACACTTAGCAATGAGGAAGTTGCCGCTTCCACCCAGCGCCAGGAGAGCGCCCATGAGCCAAGTGAATTGGAATAACTATGCGTGTCGTGATTACTACGATGAGCTGATGGCCGCACCCGGACAGCCACGCGAGTCAGCGGGTGAATTGTGCAACATGTTGGCAAGGTTTAGCGCCGGTGAGCTAGCTGAGCGGAAAACCGCGGCAGAGATCGCTATTCGCACCATGGGGATTACCTTCACCGTCTACTCTGAAGGCGCGATGATTGATCGCGCCTGGCCCTTTGATATTGTGCCGCGGATTATTCCCGCCAGTGAGTGGCGTAAAACCGAGGCGGGCCTTAAGCAGCGCGTGCAGGCGCTTAATCTATTTATCGATGATCTGTACCACGATCAAAAAGTCATTAAGGACAAAGTGCTACCCGCCGAGGTGCTGGCGCAGTCGGTTAATTTCCGCCCCCAGTGTGTGGGCATTAATCCGCCTCACGGTGTGTGGGCCCATGTGTGTGGTTCAGACCTCGTGCGCGACGGCGACGGCACGCTCTACGTGCTGGAGGATAACTTACGCATTCCTTCCGGTGTCTCCTATATGCTGGAAAACCGCAACGTCACCAAACGGGTACTGCCGGAGCTCTTTGCCTCAGGCAAAATTCTGCCCGTTGACGATTACGTCGCGCATCTTTACGACATGCTGGCGGCGATGTCGCCAAGGCCTGGTGATGACCCGCAGGTGGTGGTGCTAACCCCGGGGATCTACAACTCTGCCTACTTTGAGCACGCCTACCTGGCCCAACAGATGGGTGTCGAGCTGGTGCAGGGGAGTGATCTACTCGTTGATGACGATGATGTGGTGTACATGCGCACCGTGGAAGGGCTACGCCGGGTCGATGTTATTTATCGCCGTGTAGACGATGAGTTTCTCGACCCGGAAGCGTTTAATCCTGAATCCATGCTGGGGGTGGCGGGCCTAATGCGCGCCTGGCGGGCGGGTAAAGTAGCGCTCGCCAATGCACCGGGGGCTGGTGTGGCGGATGATAAGGTCGTTTACGCCTTTGTTCCCGCGTTGATTCGCTACTACCTCGACCAAGAGCCGCTGATCCCCAACGTGCCCAGCTACCTGTGTATGTTCGAAGACGACCGACGCTACGTACTCGACCACCTGGATGAGCTGGTAGTGAAACCGGCCAATGAGTCAGGGGGCTACGGCATGCTGATTGGCCCACGCTCAACCAAAGAGACCCGCGAAGAGTTTGCCCGCTTGATTACGGCGAACCCTCGCAACTATATGGCGCAGCCCACCCTGGCGCTGTCGACCACGCCTACGTTGGCGAATGGCTTGCCGCAGCCGCGCCATGTGGATTTACGCCCTTTCATACTCTCGGGTCCTGAAATTCATGTCACCACCGGTGGCTTAACACGGGTGGCATTGATTGAAGGGTCACTAGTGGTGAACTCTTCGCAAGGTGGCGGCAGTAAAGATACCTGGATTGTAGAAACCGACGATAAGGCGGCAGCGGCCGCGGTGAAAGGAGCCTAACGCCATGCTGTCACGCGTTGCAGAGAACCTCTACTGGATGGCGCGTTATATTGAGCGTGCGGAAGATACCGCGCGCTTACTGAGCGTCAATAGCCACCTTATGCTCGACTTGCCCGGGCGTTTGCCGCTCGGTTGGGCACCTCTTATTGAAATGACCGGCAGTTTGGAAGCCTTTACCGCACGCCATACCGACTTCGATGAACGTAATGTAGTGCACTTTTTGTGCGCCGATAGTGACAATGATATTTCGATTATTTCCGCGCTTGCCAGTGCCCGCGAGAACCTGAGAACCACCCGGGATGTGGTGCCCCGGGAGATTTGGGAAGAGGTTAACCAGCTCTATCTGAGCGTCGCCGATCATGCCGAAAATGGCGTTAGTCCACGCCGTCGCGATAGCTTTCTCAAAAGTGTTATTCGTGGCTGCCAGGCACTAACGGGACTGATTGAAGGCACGTTAAGCCATGGCCCTGCGCGCACCTTTATCGAGCTGGGGCGTCAGTTAGAGCGGGCCGATATGACCACCCGTATTGTGGATGTGCGCTCCGCCAGCCTGCTGCCGCAAAACCCTGAAGAGCTGCTGCCATTTGAGAACCTGCAGTGGATGAGCGTGCTCAAGTCGCTCACCGCCTACCAAATGTACCGCCAGCAGGTGCGCTTGCGCGTGCGCGGCCCCGATGTATTGCGCTTTTTGCTGCAAGATCCTAACCTGCCGCGTTCGATTGCTTGCAGCCTTGAAACCCTGGGCCATGAGCTGACGCTACTGCCTCGCCAGGACCGTCCGGCGGCGACCGTTTCACTGGTGCGCGCCGATGTGGTGGATGCCGATATCCAAGCGCTGGCCCATTCACCCAGCAAGCTGCACTTGTTTATCGACGAGCTGCAGATCGGCTTTGCCGCCATCCACGATACGCTTAGCGCAACCTACTTTGTGAATGACGACAGCGTTCCCCGCGTTACCCAAACCCAGAGTCAGAGCCAGAGTCAAAGCCACGCGGGGGACAACGATAACGACTAACCGGTGGGGGAGTCGCGCTCTAGCGGGCTGGCGGCCTGCACGATTTTATGCAGGTACGCCAGCTTCTCCTGCACCGCCGGGGCAAGCACCCCTGGGGCCAAATCGAGCAGGCCCATATCCCGGTTAAGCTCATTCACCGCCATCCCCACCTGATGAAAAGCAATCAGCATGCTCTCCAGACTGCCGTCGTACTCAACGTGGGTGATGCCCATGTGCAGTGCGGTATCCAGCACGGCGACCATATCCAAGTAGTAGGCAAATGTTTCGGCAAAATCTTCCCAAGGGTGCATGGTGGCGTAAGCGGAGATGTAGCGGTTAGGCCAGTCGCCGGGGGCACCCTGCTGATAGTAGCGCTCTAACGCTTCGGCGTAGGTTGGCCGGTGATGGTTGCCAAATACCGCGCGACATGCCTCTTCATCGCGATCCTTAACCAATACATCCCAGTAGTAGTGACCGATTTCATGGCGGAAATGACCGATCAGCGTGCGGTGGGATTCATTCATATCGACCCGCAGGCGCTCGCGCTCAACGTCGTCGGCCTCTTTGACGTTAATGGTGATGTGTCCTGCCGCATGGCCGGTATACACCTTCTCCTGGTTAGCGGTAGAGCGCCATAGTCCTTGGTCTGGCAGTGCATCGGCCATAAACGAGAAGCTTAACGGCACCGCAATATCATTTTCTTGGGTACCGTGGGGCAGTTTGAGTAGATCGAGGGTATGAAACAGGCGCCTCTTTGCTGCTTCGAGTGCCGCCCAGCGCTCACGGTTTCCATTGATAGTCAGGTCGGGAATCATGGCGTTATAACGGCAGCAGTCACAGAGTGTGTCCGCTTGGCCGTGTTCCATCACCACCAGACGATTGCACACGTTTTCGACAGCGTAGTTGTAGCACTTCATTAGCGCCGTATCACAACCTGGTTGGGTGCAGCGATAGCCGCCGTTATCCAAGGGTTCAATGGAAACTATATTGCTACAAGCAGGGCACCAGCCTACTTCTGAATGACAGGCAAGGCAGTGGGTGTTTTCGTAGAACAGCGGATTGCCACAGCGGCAGCTAAAGGTCTGCATAGATAATTCCCTGTGTTTAAACACGAGCTTTCGCCATTGCGATCCGCGAGGCTGCGGTACCCTGGTTAGCCGAAGCATAGCCAGCGCGGTGCCACAATGGAAAGGCTAATTGACGTCCTGCTGCAGATTTTATTTACTCATGTGATACTTGATTGACGTTAACGTCAACTTGCTGCTATACCCTGTGTACTTGTCTTACCGCGAAGCACTTTAAAAACAGCTTTTTTCAATACTCGCACCCATAACAACCACAATCATAGATAGGAGCAACGCTATGTCCGTTCGCGAAATTCCCATGTATATCGACGGTCAGCCCGTGCAGTCGCAAAGCCAGGAGTGGCGCGATGTCGTCAATCCAGCGACGCAAGAAGTAGTGGCTCGTGTGCCATTCTGTACCGCTGACGAAGTAGAGCGCGCTATCAGCAACTCTAAAGAGGCGTTCAAGGAGTGGCGTAAAGTGCCGCTGGGTAAGCGCATGCGCATTATGCTCAAGCTGCAGGCACTAATTCGTGACAATACCGCTGAACTGGCGGCACTGATTACTGAAGAGCACGGTAAAACCCTGCCCGATGCGGAAGGCGAAGTAGGGCGTGGTCTGGAAGTAGTAGAGCACGCCTGTTCGATTACCTCGCTGCAGTTGGGTGAATTAGCCGAAAATGCTGCCAACGAAGTAGACGTTTACACCATGCATCAACCGCTGGGGGTGGGGGCTGGGATTACCGCATTTAATTTCCCGATTATGTTGCCCTGCTTTATGTTCCCGCTGGCGATTGCCACCGGTAATACCTTTGTTCTTAAGCCCTCCGAACAAGATCCCAGCTCTACCATGCGTTTAGTGGAGCTCGCCCACGAAGCGGGTGTCCCTGCGGGTGTGCTCAACGTAGTGCACGGCGGCCCGGACGTGGCCAATCAAATCGCTGATCATCAGGATATTAAAGCACTCTCGTTCATCGGCTCTACCCACGTGGGTTCGCTGCTGTATAACCGTGCGGCAGCGGCGGGCAAGCGCATGCAGGCGATGATGGGCGCCAAGAATCACTGTGTGGTTATGCCCGATGCTAATCGTAGCCAGGCGATCAACAACCTACTGGGCTCTGCCTTTGGCGCTGCGGGCCAACGCTGCATGGCCAACTCGGTGGTGGTGCTCGTGGGAGATGCACGTGAGTGGCTGAGCGATATTGTCGATGCGGCCCGAGCAATGAAAGTAGGTCCGGGTACTCAACTTGATGCGGATTTGGGTCCTTTGGTGTCACCAGCAGCCCGTGATCGTGTACTGCGTTTAATCGATGCGGGGGAGAAAGAGGGTGCCAAACTGATGGTCGATGGTCGCAACATTCAGGTAGAGGGTTACCCCAACGGTAACTTCGTGGGGCCGACTCTGTTTGCCGACGTTACCGCCGATATGACCATTTACCGCGAAGAGATTTTTGGCCCTGTGCTGTGTGTGGTCAGTGTTGAGACGCTGGATGAGGCGATTGGCTTTATCAATGCCAACCCCAACGGCAACGGGACGTCCATCTTTACCAACTCTGGTTGGGTCGCGCGCCGTTTTGAAACCGATATCGACGTTGGCCAAATTGGTATTAACGTGCCGATTCCTGTGCCGGTTGCTTACTTCAGTTTCACCGGTTCAAGAGCTTCAAAGCTGGGCGACTTAGGCCCTAACGGTAAGCAGGCGATCGCTTTCTGGACACAAACAAAAACCGTGACGGCACGATGGTTTGAACCAGAAAATGTTTCTAGTGGCATTAATAGCACGATTTCGCTGGGTTAAATAAAGTGACACTAACTGGCCCCGCTTAAAGCGGGGCCAGTTGCTAAAGGCATCAGTTCATCGCCGTGCAAATGTAGCTAAGTGGCTGGCTTAAAAGTTATCAAACAGCGGGAGGCTCTCTTCAAGCAGCTGCTCAATGGGGCTGAGTTGGCTTTCATGCAGAACCAGTAGGGAAGGTTCGTTCATGAAGTGTTGGGCGGGTGGCACCAGTAGCGCGAATTCACCCTCTTCAAGGTGAAACTCATGTATTTCGCGCATACCCAGCGGTGTCATGCATTGTGTGCAGCGGTAGGTGTCATCTTCGCCATAAATCAACCGGTGGTACATTTTAAACAACGTATACAGGGCCAAGCCGCCCTCGAACGCTGGCCAGCGCGCTGGGGTATCGCGAATGTCGTTGGTGAGGTCCTGCCCTTCGGCTTCGGCATCGGCAATTGCATCGGCTAGTGGGGCGGCAAGAATGGCGCTTTTGTCGGCAGGGAGTGGTGTGTTGTGCTTGGAGGCGTGTTCAAAATTCTGCACCGCACGCTTAAAGTCAGACACACCACTGAGGGGGTAGTCGATATGCTGCAGGTCTTCGGGCTCACAACCGCCGTTTTCCCAGCCATGAATGACCCGGAGTGTCATTTGACCTCGTGTCATGGGGCGGGCAAGCAACATATGCAGCATTATACGAATATGTAGCTGACGCTCATCTGTATCATTTTCAAACGCTCGGTAGGGGTCAGAAAACAGCTCGTTTAGACGACCGGGGGTATGTTCCTTGGCTTCGTTATAGCTCATGACAGTGTCCCTTTGAACGAACTGTTTATTAAGAGTAGCGCGCGGCTTTTGTTACAGATCGAATCCATAGTATGGCGAGCAGGGTAGCTGATTAAAAGCAACTTAATTTAGCTTTTTGTTACCTGTCTGCTAACCCATCTTTACCAGATGATTAAACTTAACAATAAAGAGGTGAGTATGTCTGCATCATTAAGTCGTTTTAATGTGCCTGAAACATTGGATGATCTGCCAGAGGATATTCGCAGTACCATTTTGGCAGTTCAGGAGAAAGCGGGGTTTGTACCCAATGTCTTTCTGATGTTGGCCCACCGCCCCGGCGAGTTTCGGGCTTTCTTTGCCTATCACGATGCGCTGATGGAACGTGAATCGGATACCCTCACCAAAGCCGAAAAAGAGATGATTGTAGTGGCTACCAGCGCGCGTAATCGTTGCCTATATTGTGTAGTTGCTCACGGCGCACTTGTGCGCATTTACAGTAAAGATCCGCTGCTCGCTGACCAAGTGGCGATCAACCATCGCGTGGCGCCGATTAGCGAGCGCCACCGGGTGATGCTCGATTTTGCTATGCACTGTGCTATCGATGTTGGGGAAATGACCGACGAGTGGCTTACCCGCCTGCTTGAAGTAGGCTTTAGCCAAGAGGATTGCTGGGATATAGGCGCCATCGCGGCGTTTTTTGGCCTGTCGAATCGGTTGGTCACACTGGCGGGCACACCGCCCAATGAAGAGTTCTACCTGATGGGACGAGTGCCTCGCTAAGATGCCACCACCACGCCTTAACTTTACTAAGCTGTGATTATGATTGAGAATAGTTCTTGAGATGACGCTTAGAAAAGTACTGAAAAAAAGCGTTTAGAAAAAACTCCTACATTCACTGTCGCCAGGGGAGCCCTGCTTTAAAGGGGCTGAGATGCGTGCTGCGCAGACCCTGGAACCTGATCCGGTTAGTACCGGCGGAGGAAGTGCGACATGCTTTACCTGACGTCAGCCGTGCTTGGCGCGGCGCTGTGCTGCTTTGCTTATTTAGGTCTGCGTGCTCGCTGGGTGGATGGCCCACTTGATGATTACGTCACCGCCCGCAACTCGCAAACAGCTTCTACCCTAGGACTCTCCTTTCTTGCCTCAGGAATGGGCGCATGGATTCTCTTTGCGCCCCCTGAAATTGGTGCCTTTGTTGGCCCGCTGGCCCTAGCAGGCTATGCGCTAGGATCTGCACTGCCTTTCATTGTATTAGGACTGTATGGGCCGAAGATTCGCCGTGCGTTGCCCGAAGGGCGCAGCATCGCCGAGTTCGCTGAAGCGTGCTATGGCCCTGGAGTAAGGCGTTGGGTGACGCTGGTATCAATCGCCTATATGGCCTGTTTTTTAGCCGCAGAGCTAACCGCCATTGGGGCAATCACCGCGTTACTTTCCGATGTGCCACCGGCACTGGTAATTATTGGCGTAGCGCTTACCACGCTAATCTATACCGCAGCGGGTGGCCTGCGTGCCAGCCTTGCCACTGACCGATGGCAGGCGTGGCTGTTGCTGGTATTGCTGTGTGTGGTGGGTGGCATGGCGCTATGGCGGCTTCCCACTATTCCCACTGAGACTGCGCTTCCGTCCATTCCCATCACCAGTGCGCTCAGCGTAGCGTTAACGCTGGTGATCGCGGTAACCGCTGCGAACCTTTTCCACCAAGGCTATTGGCAGCGCGTGTGGGCCGCTCAAGACGATCAAAGCCTGGGGCGCGGGGCATGGTTAGGCGGGGCGATGACAGTCGTTGTCGTCATGGTGATTGGCGGTCTGGGCGTGTTAGCCGCGATGAGCGGTGTGCCTCTGGGGGAGCCGCCGATGCCGTTTTTTGCCTTACTTAGTGATGCCCCCATTTGGCTAACGTTACCCGCCTTAGTGCTGGCGGTCACTCTGGTGGCCTCCAGCGTTGATACGCTGCAAAACGGCATTGCCTCGCTGGTGGTAGCGCGCAGCGGGCAGCAGGGTGTTTCCCTGGGGGCTGCCCGCTGGGTGACGATAGTGGTGATGGTTCCGGTGGTATTGATTGCTTTGCAGGGATTATCGGTATTGCGGCTGTTTTTGATTGCCGACCTGCTGTGTGCTGCCATTGTGGTGCCTGTACTGCTCGGGCTGTGGCAACGAATGACGCCGGTCGCGGCGATTGCCGGAGGCGTCGCAGGTTTGCTGGGTGCCATTCTGCCTGGATGGGTAAGCCAGGGAAGCCTGATAGATGGTGTGGTGGCTGCCAGTTTTCCGGGCAGTATCCCCACGCTGGGGCCATTCGTTGGTGCCTTAATCGCTTCAACGCTAACCAGCGTCCTGCTCGCGGGTTTGGCTAAAAACAAGTGAGTAGCAAGCAATAAAGGGCTGGTCGCGATATGCTGGCAGCACTATAGCTATCTCATGGGCAATACAATAATGAGCTATCCCATAGCACCTGACGAAGAGATGCGATTAGCAGCCCTTTATGAGCTTGAACTGCTAGACACCCCTGACGAGCCTGCCTTTGACCGGGTCACTAGGCTGGTAACTAAGCTGCTAAATGTGCCCATCTCAACGGTGACGTTGATTGATGCTAAACGCCAATGGATAAAATCACGCGTCGGCGTTGAGACCCGCGAGACCTCTCGCGATGTAGCTTTCTGCGCTTACACCATTATGACCACAGAACCATTGATTGTTAGCGATGCCCGCCAGGATCCTCGTTTTGCAAACAATCCGTTTGTGACGGCTGTTGACGGTATTCGCTTTTATGCAGGTATTCCGCTGTGTACAACAAAAGGGCTGTCGCTAGGCTCGCTCTGCGCGATTGACACGAAGCCGCGCACCATTAGTGAGAATGAGTTGGCGGCCCTGCAAGATTTGGCAGCGATAGTCACTGATGAAATTCACCTGCGAGAGCGTCTGGTACTCGAGAAGAAGAATGCCCACGCCTCCCAGCAAGCGCTCAGTGAGTTGCACCGAAGCATGGAGAGCCAAATCGAGCGGCGTACTAACGAGCTCAAGTTAGTTATTGAGTCTGCTTACGACGCCTATATCAGCATTGATGCCCACGACGTTATTTTGGATTGGAATCGAGCGGCTGAAATGATGTTTGGCTGGCCACGAAAAGCGGCCCTGGCTAAGCCAATCACACAGCTGATTTTCCCCTCTGGGTTGCCTGATGCTAATGACCGGACGGCTATTGAGTTTATGGCCCGCCGTTATGATGGCACTGAACTACCCGTTGAGGTGCGCGTCAAAAAATTGATAATCGACCAGCGTGAGCGGCGAAGTCTCTTTATTCACGATATTACCGAGCGACAGCAGCTAGAGCGGCTGCGTGATCAGCAGGCCCGTGAAGATGTATTAACCAAGCTGCCTAACCGGCGCGCTTTGGATGAGCGGTTGCCTGAGGCAATGGCACGCACTCGACGCACCCAGCAACCGTTAGCCATTCTGTTTATGGACCTAGATGGTTTTAAGGCGATTAACGACGCCCATGGGCACGCCGTGGGTGATGAACTGCTGCGTGTGATCGCTAACAGATTGGGGAAAACAATACGCGAAACCGATTATATAGCACGCTGGGCCGGGGACGAGTTCGTCTTACTCTTAGAAGGGAGTGAGCCCACGGCAATCGAGTCGCTGGCCAATAAATTAGTTAAGGTGGTTCAAGAGCCGCTGGACGCTGGCAATGCAGCGTTGCACGTCAGTGTTAGTATCGGCGTTGCGGTTTATTTACCCGCGAGCGCTGAGACAGCCAATGAACTGCTTAAGCGCGCTGATGTAGCTATGTATGAAGCCAAACGTTCTGGAAAAGCCCAAGTACGTATTGCCCAGCCTGCGGATAGTGCTTATTAAGACCGGAAACAATCAAGGACGACCATGATTCGAGCTATTCTGACCACTCCTGAAGGCGAAACTCACGAGGGCGATGAAAGCCTGTTAGCAGTGTGTCAATCCACGCCTGGTAGCCATATCTGGATCGATATGCAGGGGGAGTCCCAGCAAAGCGAACGGACAATTTTAGAGACGTTTGAGTTTCACCCGATGGCGATTCAAGATGCCCATAAAGAGCGCCATCCGCCTAAAATTGAAGAGTTTGACAACCACACGCTGATTATTTATCGCGGCATCTCCTCCTTCGATGCTGAACTGAACTATCTACCTCAACAGGTCTGTTTTTTTGTGGGCGAACGTTTCTTGGTCACGCTGCACCCCGGTCAAGCGCTCTCTATAGAACGGCTATTTAACGAGCACGGTAAAGCGCTACTGGCCCACTCCCCGGAACACGTTGCGCTGCGGGTGATGTACATTTCAGCGGGCTTTTATATCGATAGCTTGCTCGAATTTGAAACGGCGTTAAGCGATCTGGAAGACGAACTGCTGGAAAATGGTAATGATGTGCTAATGCGTAAGATCATTAGTTACCGTTCCCGGTTGGTTAAAATGCGCCGCATCTTTAGCTACCACCAGGGGATTACCCAAGAACTCACCGCTTACGACTATGAGCATTTACCACGCGAAAAGAGTGAAACCCTGCACGCCATCAACGATGTAGCGGATCGCTTTGAGCGTCTCTACACCTTGACCCAAATGTACTACGACATTTGCGGTGACTTGGTCGATGGCTATATCTCTATTTCTTCCCACCAGCTAAATATCACCATGCGCGTACTCACCGTGATTACCGCGATCTTTGTTCCTCTAACGTTTATCGCCGGAATCTACGGCATGAACTTCGAAAATATGCCCGAGCTACATTATCAGTACGGCTACTTTTTTGTTTGGGGTGCCATGCTGGGTATCGGCGGGGTACTGATTTGGTTGTTTAAGCGCAAGCACTGGTTTTAAAGACTGGTTTTAAGGACTGGTTCTAGCCGCGCCGGGGAACGACCCGCCAGGAAACGAAAAGTTGACGCATGCATAGGTGCTTGACGGCTTAGTGTGGCATCCTCTCCAGCGACCAAGACTATAAGGCATAAAGCCGTCGACTAGCGTTTTTACCGGGAGTTGTTCCATGACGATTATGATTATCGGGCTGCTGATTTTTTTAGGCAGCCACTCTGTACGCATCTTTGCTGAAAACTGGCGTCAGCAGCAGATTGCGAAACACGGCGAAACCACTTGGAAAGTAGCCTATTCGGCGGTATCTATCGTTGGGCTCGCCATTGCTATTTACGGTTTTGGCCAGATGCGCCTCGACCCTATCTATATCTGGTATCCGCCAATGGGAATGCGCCATGCGGTGGCGCTGCTGATGGTGCCCGCCTTTATTATGCTAGTGGCGGCCTACATTCCCCATAACGCGATTAAAGCCAAGCTTGGCCATCCAATGATGCTGGCGGTTAAAATCTGGGCGTTTGCTCACCTGCTGGCCAACGGTCTCTTGGGCGATATTATCTTTTTTGCTGCCTTTCTTATCTGGGCTATCCTGGCATTTAAAACTGCCAAAAAGCGCGACCGCCTTACACCGCCTGCGCCCGTCAGAACATCTAAAATGGCCACCATTGCTACCGTTCTCGTCGGCTTGATAGCGTATGTGGTGTTTGCCTTTTACTTGCACACCGTACTGATTGGCGTCCCTGTTTTTAGCTAATCGGGCGTTAGCCCAACATAGGAGTCACTCCATGGCCGAGACGACACCCACGGTGCCCACCACAATGGCTGCCATGCTTTTGACCGGACATGGCGGTATCGAGAAGCTGGAATATCATCAGGATATCGCCACACCGCGGCCCAAGGCGGGCGAAGTGCTGGTGCAGGTGACCGCAACGGCGAAGAACAACACTGACCGAAAAGCGCGGGAAGGGCTTTATCCCACCAAGGATAAAGGCGATGTTACCTCCTTTGCCATGGGCGGTACGCCAACCTTAACCTTCCCGCGTATTCAAGGTGCCGACGTAGCTGGCCGCATAGTGGCGGTCGGTGAGGGCGTTGACGCCGAGCGCATAGGTCAGCGCGGGCTGCTTGATTTTAATATCTACGCCGATGAGCGCCGAGATATTAATCTAACGCCCGATTATTACGGCCACGGGGCCGATGGTGGCTTCGCTGAGTATATCGCCGTGCCTGCTGATCAGTTTTATCACGTGCCTAACCCCGAGCTGCATGATGCTGAACTGGCCTCAATGGGTATGTGCTCTTATCAGACCGCTTACCACATGATGACTGCCGCCAAGGTGAGTGCCGGCGAACGTGTACTGGTCAGTGGTGCCAGCGGCGGTGTGGGCACTGCGCTCATTCAGCTCTGCCGTATTGTGGGTGCTGTTCCGTATGCCGTTAGCCAGTTGGACAAAGCCGAGGCGCTCAAAGCACTCGGTGCGGAAGCGGTGATTGATCGTGGCGACCTGCCGACGTTTGTTGACCGGGTGCTGGATACCACAGACGGCAAACCGATTGATGCGGTGATGGATTTGGTGGGTGGCGAGATGACCAACCTATTTATCGACACCATGATTGTCGATATGCAGGGACGTAAGAGCTACCCGCGCCTCTCCATTGCCGGTGCCAGCGGTGGCAATCTTAGCGAAATGATGTGGACCCGCGTGTATCTTTATCAAGTACAGATATTTGGCGTTTCCCACGGCACCCGAGAAGAGGCCGAGCAGCTGGTGGCGTGGATCCGCAGCGGTGAACTGAAGCCGGTACTCCATGCGGCCTTTAAGTTATCTGATCTGCATGCCGCCGAGCGCTACTTTGTCAATCGGGGCAGCAATTATCTGGGCAAAATTGTGCTTGTTCCCGATGCACAGTGGGCATCTCACGGTGCCGCGTTTGCCCTTGAAAATTCCTCTTCTGACGTTCAGGAGCGCCACTAGTGCATAACCTTCATACCATCCAGCTAATGGACACTCACGCCGGAGGCGATGTTAGCCGCATTGTCACAGGGGGGATTGATGGTCTGCCTGGCGCTACTGTGCGCGAGCAGATGGAGTACCTACGTGACGATGCCGATGGTTTGCGCCGCCTGCTGCTTGAAGAGCCCTACGGCATCCCGGAAATGTCGGTCGACTTGCTGGTGCCTGCCTCCCACCCGGACGCGGTAGCGGGTTACATCATTATGGAAGTGATGGGGTACCCCATTTACTCCGGCTCCAACACGCTGTGTACCGCCACAGCGGTGCTGGAGAGCGGCATTGTACCCAAGCAGGAAGGCATACAGCGCTTTAAGCTGGAAGCGCCAGCGGGGTTAGTGCAAATCGAAGCGAAGGTGCATAACGGCGTGGTGGAGTCGATTACTTGTGGCGGCCTGCCCAGCTATATCGATACCTATCGCGATACGATTCAAGTACCTGGGATTGGTGAAGTCACCTACTCAATCGCCTATAGCGGTGGTTTTTACGCCTTGGTCGATGCCACTGAGCTGGGCTTTAAGCTGGTGCGTGATGAGGAGCGCGCACTGTCGGAGTGTGCCTACAAAATTGTCGAAGCAATAAAAGCGCAACGGGGATTTTCCCACTACACCCTGGGCGATGTAGGACCGCTGCCATTTTTGCACTTTATGGGGCCTGAAGAGCAGATTGGAGAAGGCTATATACGCTCACGTTCAACGACCTACGTCCATCCTGGGGTTATTTGCCGCAGTACGACGGGTACCGGCACCTCGGCGCGCTTGGCGTTGATGAACTACGAAGGGCGGCTCAACCTGGGCGATAAGTTAGAGACCGTTTCACTGCGGGAGACCGGGTTTATCGGCACTTTTGTCGGTACCCATCAGGAAGGCGCTTACCAAGTGGTGGAAAACACCATTACTGGCCGCAGCTACGTGTTGGCTCGCTCAGAGATTGTTATCAACTGTGACGATCCAATGGTGGCTTGCGGTGAGCTACACCATATATTAAACGACCGCCGCCAGCCGAAAACATTGCCACTTGAGACATAGCGACGCGTCGGAAACCTAGCTGACAGACACGTAACCTTCGCTTTCCAGACGTTCCCATACCGGGGCTTTTTCAGCTTCGGTCATGCTCCCCCAGCCCGCGATTTCGTCCAGCGTTCGACCACAGCCGTGGCAGACTGACGTAGTGGGCTCGATCTGGCAAATTTGTACGCAGGGCGAGAGTGGGCGACCAGTGGGCGATGTAGAGAGCTTAGTCATTAAGATGCCGACACCTTACCGCGCAGCGTTTTAATTTTACCCTTACGGGTTTTGTGATCGACGCGGCGTCGCTGTGAACCTTTGGTGGGCTTTGTGGCGCGGCGTACTTTTTGCTGTTTGGTGGCACTCTGTATCAGCTCTTTTAAACGTGCCAGCGCATCCTCTTTATTCAGCTCAAGCTTCCGATGGCTCTGGGCTTTAATAATCACCACGCCCTCTTTGCTGATACGCTGATCCGACAACGCCATTAAGCGCTCTTTGTACAGCGGTGGCAGTGTTGAACTAAGAATATCGAAACGCAGGTGTACCGCTGAGGCGACTTTATTGACGTTCTGGCCGCCCGCGCCTTGAGCGCGAATCTGGCTAATATCAATCTCCCAATCAGCCAAGGTAACGTTGCTAGAAATGGTGAGCATTAATGGGCCCTGTGTTACTCGTGAACCCATAAGGCTAGCACAATTGGCACAGAGGCGGGGGTCGCTGCACCATTTAGTGCGCTCTATTAACCCGCTAGATTGTTGACTGGCTGACCATTCATATAGGCCAGCAGGTTGCTAAACGCATCGCCAAAGTAGAGCTCGTAGCTATCTTTTTCCACGTAGCCAAGGTGCGGTGTGGCGACCAGATTGGGCAGTTCCAGCAGTGAGTTTTCAAACACAGGTTCTGCATCGAATACGTCTACCGCAGCTTGGCCAGGCTGCCCGGCTTTGAGTGCTTGTTCCAGCGCCCCAGGCGCCAATAGCTGGGAACGGCTGGTGTTGACCAGTAGTGATGTAGGCTTCATCTGGGTGAGGGAGTCAGCGCTGACGATACCGCGGGTGTCTTCGTTTAATCGTAGGTGCAGGCTGAGTACATCCGCACGCTGGAAAAAGTCTATTTGGCTTTTGGCCACTTCAAACCCCGCATCGGTAGCGCGTTGGCGGGTTCCTTCACGCCCCCATACCAGCACGTTCATTTCAAACGCCTGACCATAGCGTGCAACTAGGCTGCCGATTTTCCCATAGCCAAAAATGCCTAGGGTGCGACCTTTAAGACCTGTGCCTAAGGTACGCTGCCAACGGCCCGCTTTCAGGTTCTCAACTTCTGCCGGTATATGGCGCATTGCCGCCAGCACTAAACCCCAGGTTAATTCTGCCGCCGCATAAGGCGAGCCAGTGCCCGCCATTACGGTGACGCCATGGCGGCGGCAAGACTCCATATCCACATGCGCTGCACCGCCACCCGTCTGGCTAATGACTTTCAGGTTGGGTAAGCGCTCCAGTAGGGCAGCCGTGATAGGCGTACGCTCACGAATCAACACTAACGCCTCGGCCTCCTGAAAACGCGCACTTAGCGCGTCCAGGTCGGTAGGGGTGTCGTGATAGATCGTTACCTCTTGTCCGTCTAGCTGCTTGAAGGCGTCTAAACTGCGCACACAGTCCTGATAATCATCGGCAATGACAATCTTCATTGAATCGGTTCCTTGCTGGGCAGCGCTTATGTTTGTAAAACGCATCTGTGCTGGCAATGCTGTTATAAATTGATACTACTCTAGAAGGGTACTCTGAAAGGCTATTTTTAAAGCGTATTCTGAAAAATAGCACTTTTAAACCCGTTACCAAGGAGCCAAAAATGAGCGATTACCTATTAGATGAATCCCCGCTAAGCCCTGGGGTTATTTATCGGTTGCTATCCGGCACAGTTTGCCCACGTCCTATCGCCTGGGTGTCTACCCAGGATGAGCGGGGAAACACCAATTTGGCGCCGTTTTCCTTCTTCAATGTCGTCAGTGTCAATCCACCGGTACTCGCATTTTCTCCTCTGCTTAATGGTAGCGGCGAACTTAAGGACACAGTGCGTAATTTAAATGAAGTATCAGAATGCGTTGTGCATGTGGGTAGTGAAGCATTAATTGAAGCGCTTAATACCACCAGCGCCACCTTGCCACCAGGAGAGGATGAATTTGCCCTGGCCGGCCTTGAAAAGGCTGAGATGTCTGGCGTAAGCGTACCGCGGATTGCTAATGCTCCCGTGGCTTTTGGTTGCAAACTGTTCGATATGATTCGTTTTGGCGACCAACCGTTGGCTGGCACCTTAGTGTTGGCCCAAGTCGTTTCCATCCATATTGATGATGCGTTGTGGGATGGTCGCCATGTGGATATGGATAAGCTCAAACCTGTTGGGCGATTAGCGGGCAGTGATTACATTCGAATTAGCGACCGTTTTGCTATCGAACGACCCGCTTAGTAAGTATTCAATATTTTTAAGCGTATGATTTTTAATGCTATTCCAGTTTTTTGGCTAGCTGGTGAAAATTTGTTACAAGCTAGGTAATAATTGTTACTTATTAATTAACGATAATTAATCTTTAGTCGTATATTCTCCTGCCGATAGTAATAAATATAGCTCGGTTATGTGGCGAAGGTGTAGTGGGCTCACTGCACACCTTCGCCCATGCGATTTACGTGGGGAAATGATCTAGCCAGTAAGGAGCAGATCAATGCAACGATTGGGAACCTTGTTGTTAAGAAAAAAATTATTAAAAAATAGCTTATCAAGAAAGTACTTATTAAAAATGGTTTTGTTGGCGGGGATGTTTGCTCCGCTACCAGCGCAGGCAGAACTGACCTTTGGAATGGTTGCTCCTTCCAGCGGTGGCGCTGCACCGCTAGGGCTGGGCATGCAGAAAGGTATCGAAACCTACTTTGCAGAAGTCAATGCGGCGGGAGGGGTTAATGGTGAAACGCTGGCCTTGATTGCGCGGGATGATCAGTACAAACCGCTACAAGCCGCCAGCAATACCCGAGAGCTTATTCAAGAAGATGAGGTGCTCGCGGCAATTGGCAACGTCGGCACCCCGACGGCTACCGTTACCATTCCCATTTATAACGAATATAAGACCCTCCTTTACGGGGCGTTTACTGGCGCAGGTGTGCTGCGCCGGTCACCGCCTGACCGCTATGTAATCAATTACCGAGCTAGCTACGTACAAGAAACCGCCGCAATGGTGGACGGGCTGTTGGAAGCAGGTGTTTTACCCGAAGAAATTGCCTTCTTTACCCAAAACGATAGCTTTGGCGATGCAGGATACAACGGCGCCACAAAAGCATTAACCGATCATGGTGTGGATAATGTTGCAGCGCTGGCCCATGGCCGCTTTACCCGTGGTACACGTAATATTCACCAGGGTTTAGCGAACATTCTGGAAGCACCGGTGACACCGCGCGCGGTTATCATTGTCGGTACCTACGGCCCCGCTGCGGATTTCATTCGTGAAGCGAAAAATGACCTTCCGGACGCGGTATTTCTGAATGTCTCCTTTGTGGGCAGCCAAGCGCTAATGGATGAACTCGGCGATCTGGCAGAAGGTGTCATTATTACTCAGGTAGTACCGCCGCTAAATGCCGACCTGCCTGCCGTTGAGTCCTATCGGCAAGCGCTGGCCACTCATGCCCGGGGTAGTGAACCTGACTTTATCTCCCTTGAAGGTTACCTAGCGGCAAAACTCTTTGTTGAGGGGGTAAAAGCGGCCGGCGCGAATCCAGATCGTGACGCTATTGTCGATGGACTACTCGGCTTGGGTTCGGTTGATATTGGCTTAGAAGAGCCGTTGAGCTTGGGGCCTAATGACCATCAAGCCAGCGATGCGGTGTGGCCCACCATTATCACAAACGGCCGTTTCGAGTCGGTGGAATGGGCAAGCCTTTTGCCCTAAAGCTTACGTTACCTGTCTGCCCCCTGACACAAGTGAAAACAGATAATGAAAAAAACCTTAAGTATTCGAACAATGTTGATCAGCCTGTTCTTGGCTGCGGTGCTGGGCGCCGTGGTGCTGGCGGCAACAGGTTGGACGACGAACCAGCGGCTAATCGACTCGCAGCGCTATATTACGGGTGAGGTGTTACCGCTTCAGGATGCCAGCCGGGGCATGGTGCTCACCATGGGTGCGTTTGGTCAACGCCATGCGGATTTGCTTGCCGCAGAGAGTGTGGCTGACCTCAATGAGGTCACGACCCAAACGGTATTAGATGAACGTTTTCGGGATGCACGGCAAGACCTCAGTGGAGTTGATCAAGCGGAAGGATTGAGTGATCTAGATAGCCATCATCAGACACTGCTAGAAGGCGATACGGCGCTGGAAGCAGTGCGTCGTGAAGAGCTGAGCCTACAAACGCAGATGGCCGAGCGGATTAGTGCTATGCAAGCGCTCATCTCTCAAGTGATGCTAAGTGCCGAAGATATTGCCGGGCGTGCGGCGTTAGCACAGGTTCGAAGTGACCGTGAACAGCGTGAGTTAATGGAAGCTTGGCGCGAAGATGGCATGACCACGCTGCCTACCCAGTTGCTGGACAATATGTTTGCCCCACAAGCGGATATTGGGCGCTTAAGCGGCAATACACGCATGGCGTTAGCGCAGTTGTCTGACCTTGGTCGCCAGATGATGCAAACGAATAGCGCCGATGCGCTGGTCAATTTGCGTCACAATGAAATTGCCCAGCAGGTGGGGCTTTCTCGCCAATCACTGGCGGCGATCGCAGAGGCGCCTAGCACCGAAGTAGAGCAGCGCGCGCTGATTAGTGAATTAGACGATGTCATCGTAGAGCTGGAAGGGCTGATGGTATCCGATGACAACGCTGTCTATGAGCTTCGTTTACAGCAACTGGCACTAAGCGCACAGGTGCAAGAGTCGCTTACCAATGTTGCCCAAGCCATGGCCCAGATGCGTGCGGAGCTAAGTGATGTTGAAGCGTATACCGTTGGTCAGGCGGATAGTGCCGCGACTCAAGCAGAGACATTAGCCAACGCTGGGCGCTCGTTACTGATTATGGTGACTCTGGTGGTTATCGCACTGCTGGCGATTTTTGGCTGGCGTACCATGGTGCGTGTACTGGGCCCGCTAGTGGCGATGCGTCACCAAATGGAAAATATCAGCGGCGCCGCAGGCGAAAATGCCGACCTTTCAAAGCGTCTTGAGCTTAAGCGCAACGATGAAGTGGGCCAAACCGCTCAAGCGTTTAATAACATGATGGATACCTTTGAAGGCATGGTGGCGCAGATTCGTGAAAGCGCCGAATCCATTGCGGTCAGCAGCCGGCAAATTGCGGCAGGTAATGAAAACCTCTCTCAGCGTACCGACCAGCAGGCGGCATCGTTGGCGGAAACGGCTTCCAGTCTTGAACAGATTACTGCCACGGTGAAACAAACCGCTGAGTACGCCGACCAGGCCAAAGACGCCAGCGGCAATGTTGACCAGCGCGCCCGCGCCGCTGGCGATGTTTCAACGCGCACGACGGCAGCAATGGGAGATATCCGCGAGGCGAGTGAAAAGATTACCTCTATCATTAAAGCCATTGACGATATTGCCTTTCAAACCAACTTGCTGGCGCTCAACGCATCTGTTGAAGCGGCGCGAGCGGGTGAACAGGGGCGTGGGTTTGCAGTGGTGGCGCAAGAAGTGCGCAAACTCGCCGGACGCAGCGCCGAAGAGGCGGCCCAAATTCGTCATTTGGTTGATGACAGTGTCGCCAAGGTGAGCGAGGGCGAGCAGCTTGTAAACGCCTCAAGCAAACACCTGCAGGAAATCATTGATAGCCTGGGTGAGGTGACGCGCTATGTTACTGAGATTGCAGGGGCGACCCATGAGCAATCCGCCGGTATTGACCAGATCAACCAGGCGATTTCGCAGTTGGATCAAGTGACGCACCAGAATGCGCAGCTGGTGCAAGAAGCGACCACCGCCAGCCATACGCTGGATGACCGTGCCGGGGATATGCATTCACTGGTGGGGCGCTTCCGTGTCAGCGACACGGCAGGGCAGCGACATCTCGACCTTCCACAGAAGGAGGAAGTTACTCAGTAGTAAGCAATTACTACCTGTAGCCGGAAAGCGCTTGCTAGTCTCAACTTACACGCCCCGCGTGTGCTCAAACACTCGATCAATAACCATAAGATAGATAAGAGGAGCACTGAGATGAGCAGCAAGCGCATTTTAATGATCACCGGCGATTTCACTGAAGACTATGAAACCATGGTGCCATTCCAGGCACTCATGGCCGTTGGCCACCGTGTCGATGCTATCTGCCCTGGGAAAGCCTCGGGTGACACCGTGGCGACCGCGATTCATGACTTCGAAGGTGATCAAACCTATTCCGAAAAGCCCGGCCACCGGTTTGCACTGAATGCCGATTTCGCCAGCACTAATCTCGCTGATTACGATGCATTGGTAGTGCCTGGCGGGCGCGCACCTGAATATCTTCGCTTGAACAAAGAGGTGCTAACCATGGTTCAGCACTTTTTTGAGACCAACAAACCCGTGGCTGCGATTTGTCACGGTGCTCAACTACTAGCCGCTGCAAAAGTGCTGGAAGGAAAGCAGTGCTCTGCTTACCCGGCCTGCCAGCCGGAAGTGGAGCTTGCGGGTGGTCACTTTGCCGACCTGGAAGTGACCGATGCAGTAACCGATGGCAACTTGGTTACCGCACCCGCATGGCCTGCCCACCCGGCCTGGCTTGCGCAGTTTATGGCGCTACTGAATAAGTGAGCCAGTCCGCGATAACCAAATGATATTTGCGCCCAGCTCCCGCTGGGCGCTCTTATTTGCTGCGCCAATAATTGCCGCTATGCTAAAAATTCGAGTGGATACGAATACGCCGAGAGACAATGCCCATGTGTAAACTGTTTATTCAAGCCGACCCTGAGCTGTGGCGCAGCGCGACACACTCGCTACGCATTGATGGCATGGTCACCAGTGTGCGAATGGAAAATTACTTCTGGCACATTCTGGAAGAGATTGCCCGGCGTGACGGAATGAATACGGCCCAGATGATTACCCGGCTTTATCACGAATCCATCGACGCCGGACACGATTTGGGTAACTTCACTTCTTTTTTGCGCGTTTGCGCCCTGCGTTATCAAGCGCTGCAATTGACCGGGGATATCCCCACCCAGCACCAAGTCCCAATCGCCACCTTGGACGCTGAGCAAATTTTAGCGCGTGAAGGCGGCCACAGTCGCGACCCATTGCATTAAAAGGGGGGAGTAAGGCGTTAGTAAGACGAGTCACTCAAGTCGCACTTCCAGCGCTGTTAAAAATTGCTCGATACGCGCTGCATTGGTGCCCACATCGCCGGCACCCAGACGTGACGCCGAGCGCATATCCACCTGCACACCGTTTTCAATCTCGGTTAAGCGGATGACCACATCATCCTCAAAGCCAAACCAGCGCGTGGTCGCGGTGGCTTCTAAGCGATTGTCGGTAATTCGGGCGATGCGCCAGCCAGCTTCTTCGGCCTCTGCTTGAGCGGCAGCCAGCACTGTTTGCGGGGCTTCGGCCAAGACCAGCGGTTTGATAAAAGGGTAGGCTGCTTGCTGCTGCTGAGCGGTGGCATCGCCTGGGTAGTCAACCGCGTTCGGCGCCGCTTCTCGTGCGTCAGCTAACGCTTCAAAGGCAGGTGGGTTTTGCGTATCGGTGGTGATGTCGTGGATAGCTGGCACTTGTTGGGCTTGCTGCCAATGCTGCCACGGTACGTAAAGCAGTGCTGCAGCGGCGACGATGACCAGCGTGGCTATTAAGGCTGGTGTAGAACGGCGAGTCAGCATGCTAAACAGTAGCGCGAAAATGCTCACCGCTATCGCCCCACCGGCGACATAGACGCCGTTGCGCAGTAAATCAAACGCCTCGCCGAGGCTGATAAATTCGCCACGGTAAGCAGGCCCTGCACCCGCCATCATCAGTGCCGCCGCCGCTATCAGCAGAATAGCTAAGCCGGCCAGCACGTTTGGCCAGCGGCCACCTCTAGGACGCGCCGTTGTTAGTCGCGTTACCATGTTCTCTCCTTATCACAGCGTATTTCGCTATTCTTAGCACAAGTACTGGTTAGCACAAACAATGCGTCAATGAGCAATGTGCACGTATTAAACCCTGACGATAGGATGTATATGACCGATAACGTAGTCGCTCTTCGCCAGCTACTGCTCAGCGCACCGCGTGAAACCATGCCAATGACCTATCAGCAGGTGGCTAGCGAACTATCGCTCGCGCCTCCGCGTACCATCGCCCAAGTCACCCAGGCGTTAGAGCAGTTAATGCGTGAAGACGCCGCACAGCAGAGGCCTTTTATCGCGGCACTGGTGGTCAGCCGCCGGGGCGATGGTTTACCCGCGGCTGGCTTCTTTGAGCTAGCCGTCGCCTTAGGCCACTTTCCTGCGGATACCGCGCAGCACGAAGCGGCATATCGCGCTGAGTTTCAGCGTGCCCTTAACGAGCGTGAGAACGCAGATAAAAACGAGCAGTCTTAAGTTTCGCCACGCTGGCTAGGCGTTTTTCGCAGCGGGTCAAGCAGTGGGCCAAGCCCATTGTGATCAATTTCGTGCATCAAATGCAGTAACTGGCCTATCTCGCTTGAAGGAAAACCTTCCCGGGCAAACCAGTTTAAATAGGGGCCAGGAAGATCCGCTATAAGGCGGCCTTCATATTTGCCAAAGGGCATGGTGCGCGTTACTAGTTTTTCCAGATCCTCTGGTTTCATGCATTTACTCCTTTGATATTCAACGAAACACCTTAGGCGCCATTATCAGGCTGCTGGGCTATTTCACCAATCAATTGGGCCAACCCCCGTGCGGGTTCGCTCAAGTGGCCGCTAGTGGGATGAATCAGCCCGATGTCGCGGTGAAAGGTGCGCTCGCCTAAATCAATCGCCCGCACTCCCGCTGGCCAGCGTTGCTGCGCAGTCGCCTGGGGCACCAGGGCAACGCCTACCCCTTTGGCGACCAGTTTAACGATGGCCTCCAGTTCATCGACTTCACATACTTCACGCACGTTGCAGTGGTTGTCGCGTAGGAAGCGATCGACCTGGCGTCCCCCAAAGGAGGCGCGGTCGTAGCGAACAAACGGCTGGCGGGCAATCAGCTCCCGCCACTGATCGCCCTCAATATGGCGCGGCACGATTAACCGAAATGGCTCGTGGGCAAGGGGCGTCCAACGCAAATCGCTGTGCAGTGAAAAGGGCGGGCGAATAATCAACGCCATATCCAGTTCACCAGCGTCGACTTGATTCACCAGCTCCATAGAAAGCCCCGGTACCACGCGGGTGTGGCATTCGCTATAGGTGCGATGAAAGCGAGCCAGGGCATCGGGCAGTAGCGAGCGCTGTATCGAAGCGATAGCCCCAATGTTGACCCGTTGAGTGGCTAGTTGGCCCGCTGTCGAAGCACCCAGCGTGCTGTAGAGGGTTAGCAGGGCATGGGCTTGCTTTAATGTTTCCTGCCCACGCTGGGTCAATATAGCGGCACGCCCTTTACGCTCAAACAGTTGGATACCCAACGCTTCCTCGAGTCGTTTCATTTGTGCGCTGACCGCCGCTTGAGTCAGGCCGATTTTGCTGCCCGCTGCGGCAAAGGTGCCTTCCTGTGCGACCGCAATCAGCGTTTTTAGCTCGCGGATCATTGATCAATCCTTTTTGTGAATCAGCTAAATAGTTATTGATTTTATTTTCCCATGCACCGTCCTAGGATGAATACACCGTGGCAACATAAAGTGCCATTTAACCCCCAAAAAATTAATAAACTGGAGACGACAATGAGCCTTTCACCCTTCCATTTGGCTATTCCTGTTTACGATGTAGCGTTGGCGCGTGCTTTTTATAACGATGTATTTGGCTTAGAAGAGGGACGCTCCAGCGAGCAGTGGGTCGACTTTAATTTCTTCGGCCATCAGCTAGTGATTCATGAACAACCCAAAACTCCCGGGCAAGAGAGTGCCCACACTAACCCGGTAGACGGGCACAACGTGCCGGTGCCGCACTTCGGTGTGATTTTAGAGTGGGATGAGTGGGAAGCCCTAGCCGAGCGTCTGAAAGCGCGCGATACCCAATTTGTGATCGAGCCTTATGTTCGCTTTAAAGGTGAAGTAGGTGAGCAGGCCACTATGTTTCTGCTCGACCCCTGCGGAAACGCCCTGGAGTTCAAGGCGTTTAAAGATATGAGCCAGGTTTTTGCCAAATAAATTTTGCAAAATAGACTTTGCCAAATAACCCCTATATTGAATCTCGTCTTAAGCGCGTAACGCCTGCTCTTGACGGCGATGCTGAAGCGGGGGCTCGCCAAAGTAGCGCTTATAGTCGCGGCTAAACTGAGGCACGCTGCGGTAACCCACCGCCGCAGCGGCCTGATTAACGTTGTGATTATCCTGCAGCAGCAACTGCTGCGCTTTGATTAAGCGCAGTCGCTTTAAGTACTGGGCCGGTGACGAGCGGGTGATTTGTTTGAAGTGCTGGTGAAACGTCGACGGACTCATATTGGCCTGCGCTGCCAACTGTTCCACGCTAAAGTCGTCGGCAAAATGGGTGTGAAGATTAGACAGCACCTGCACGATGCGTGAATAGTTGCCATGCCCGAGTACCAGCGCCCGTAAGGCGGGCCCCTGTTCTCCCTTTAGCGCTTCAAACACCACATCGCGAATGCGAGCCGTGCCCATGGTGCTGCACTCTACCGTTACATTTAGCGTGCGCGCCAAACGCAATACGGCCTCCTGCATGCCTTCTGTCATGGCCACCGAGGCCATGGGCAGTGGCGCCTGGGCATGCTGACCGGTATCGCCCATGGCCGTCACCATCTCGCTTAACAGCGCTGGATCCAAGCGTACCGATATACCCAGCAAAGGGGCTTCTGGTGAGCCGTAGGTTTCGCACTCAAAGGGCAGTGGCAGCGTTTGGACTAAATAGTGGCCGGGGTCGTAATAGATTTCGCGATCACCCAGATAACCCATCTTGCGCCCCTGGGCAATGATGGTCAGGCTCGGCTCATAGAGTAGCGGTGTGCGTATCTGGTGGCGGCTCAAACAGAGTAACGACACACCAGGTAGCGGTGTGTCATTGATGCCGTCGCCTTTAACCAGTGGCGCGATAACGGCAGCCAGCGCATTGCCAGCCTGAGCGGTGGAGGCCATGATGGTTTCTCTCGGGTTTCTAGTGGCTTTTGTATAATCATAACGATTTATGGCATTTTTTTGTTATTTTATTACGTGGTGTCGGAGTATTTGGCAAAAATGGCGTAGCTTCGTTCATCGCTATCACCACTGATTAGGCGAATACTGTTGGCATACCTCGCACGCGGGGAAATGTCTGCCGATTTATATGGCAGTCTTTTGCTGATAAGGAGTTTCACCGATGAGCCAAGCATTATCTTACGCCGCATTTGCTAACGATAAGCCCTTAGCACCATTTACTTTTGATCGTCGCCAGCCGCGCCCCGATGACGTCGCCATCGAAATTCTTTACTGCGGCGTCTGCCATAGCGACCTGCACTTTGCCCGCAATGACTGGGGCATGAGCCAGTACCCGGTAGTGCCGGGGCATGAGATTGTCGGCCGTGTGACCTCAGTGGGCGATAAAGTGTCGCGTTTTAAAGCCGGTGACCTGGTGGGTGTTGGCTGCATGGTGGATTCATGCCGTACCTGTAGCGCCTGTAAAGACGGCGTAGAGCAGTACTGCCTGGAAGGCTTTACCATGACTTACGGCGGCGAAGATCGTCAGGATGGCACCATGACCCAGGGTGGCTACTCCGACTCCATCGTAGTGAGCGAGCACTTTGTGCTACAGATGCCGGATGGTATTGATCTGGCCTCGGCGGCGCCGATTCTCTGCGCCGGTGTGACGACTTATTCGCCGCTCAAGCATCACGGCGTGGGCAAAGGCCATAAAGTCGGTGTGATCGGTATGGGTGGCTTAGGCCACATGGGCGTTAAACTGGCTAAAGCGCTGGGCGCTGAAGTCACAGTGTTCACCCGTTCCGACGCCAAGGTTGAAGAAGCGAAAAGTAACGGTGCTGACCACGTGGTGGTTTCAAGCGACCAAGCGCAGATGGATGCGGTGGCTGAAACCTTCGACTTCATGCTCGACACCGTGCCCGTACAGCACGATCTAAACCCTTACCTAACGTCGCTGAAGTATGATGGTACCCACATCATCGTTGGCTTGCTTGAGCCCATTGAGCCAGCCATTGAAGCCTTTAATCTGGTCTTTAAGCGTCGTGTTGTGGCCGGTTCGCTAATTGGTGGCATTGCAGAGACTGAAGAGCTGCTCAAGCTGTGCGCTGATCAAGGCATTACCTGTGATATCGAGATGCTGGATATCAACAACATTAACGAAGGCTTTGAGCGCATGGAAAAAGGCGACGTGCGCTATCGTTTCGTGATTGATATGGCGACGCTAAAAAACAGCGCAGCCTAAATAACGGATTGACTAGCTGCCTATCTAGCCACTTAGGTAGGCAGCTATCTTCAGTAAAACAAAACGGCTCGAGTCCTGCAGAGGACTCGGGCCGTTTTTCTAGCTAGCCGCTTTAGCGCCTATGGCATTTCAGCTTCGCGCTTGGCGTGTGGCTCTTGCTGCCACCACGCCGGGCAAGAGCAACAATCCTGCTAGCAACCAAGCTGGCCAGCTACCCAAACGGGTGAAAGGCGTTAAACCCTCCATGGCGTAAAACTCACCGGTGAGCGTGGTCGTCTCAAACTGCGGCGCGCGTTCAACAATGCGCCCATTGGAATCGATAATAGCGGTAATGCCATTGCTGGTGGCGCGAACCACATAGCGTCCATTCTCTAACGCGCGTAGGCGTGCCATCTGCAGGTGCTGGTGGGGGCCAATTGAGGCGCCAAACCAGGTGTCGTTAGACACCGTCATGATTACACCGCTATCTTGGGCACGGCGGGCCACTAGTTGCGGGTAAATAATCTCATAGCAGATCGCATTGCCAATATTAATCCCAGCGGCCTGCATCGGTGTTTGCTCATGCTCACCTTTGGTAAAGGTCGACATGGGCAGGTCAAAAAAATCAATCGCGCCGCGGAGTACACTCTCCAGCGGCAGGTACTCACCAAAAGGCACCAAGTGCTCTTTCTGGTAGCTGCCCTCTACGTCGCCCACGCCAATCACGCTATTGAAGTAGCGCTCCTGTTCGTCGCGCTGAACGATACCGGTGAGTAGGGCGACGTCGGGCGGTAGGTTTGCTTGCACCCGCTCCAGTACCGGCCGGGCCTGGGTCTCCATCATCGGCAGGGCGGTTTCCGGCCAGATGATCAGGTCAACCTCATCGGCGACTTCGCGGGTGAGTTCGCTATAGGTATTCGTCGCCGTGCGCTGCCCTTCGGGCGTCCACTTCAACAGCTGCGGCAGGTTGCCCTGTAGCAGGGCCACGCGCGTAGGCTCGTCGGCTGGGGTAGTCCACTGCTGGGGGAGTGCCAACGGAATTAACCAAATGGCCGCCAGTGGTGCAAGTGACCACCACTGACGGCGCAGCAGTAGTTCAGCGCCAAGCGCACCGCTCAGTGCGACTAGCAGCGAGAGCAGGTAGACGCCACCAACGGGCGCCCAGGAAGCCAGCGGCGAGTCGACGTAGCCAGAGCCCAGCAGTAGCCAGGGAAAGCCGGTAAACAGGTAGGTGCGCAGTACCTCGCCCAACACCCAGGCGCCCGCAAAGCTGATAAACGCGAGGCGGGCGGAGGTAAAGCGCCGGTAGAGCCAGAAAGTGCCAGCAAAAAACAGCGCCAGAATCGTCACGAACAGCATGGTTAGGAAAACGGCTAGCGGTACGCCGGTGTAGCCATAGTCGTGAATAGAGACATACACCCAGGAGGTGCCGCTGGCGAACAGTGCCACACCGTATAACCAGCCTTTTAGGGCCGCTTGGGCGGGGGTTAAGGCGTGCAGGCCCACATAAAGTAAGCCAATCGCCACCGGGCCCAGCCACCAAAGCTCAAAAGGGGAAGCCGTTAGGGTGGTGAAACCGCCCGCCACCAGGGCGGCAAGCAGCTGTAACAAAAACGCGGGGGGAAAACCCATAGCGATAACCTATCTACGGTAAAGTGCGAGGGAGTGGATAGCGAGCAGCGTGACAACCAGCGCCTAGTCGGGCTTGTTCTCCTGGTCATCATCCTCTTCGTCATCGCGACGCGTGTCGCGGTAGGCTTCGAGTAGACGAATGCGCCGAGTGTCGGCATTGAGAATTACAAACCGCCAGCCGCCTAGAATGGTGTGTTCACCGCGCCGCGGCAGATGGCCAAACTGCTGCATCACCAGGCCGCCAACGGTATCGAACTCATCGTCAGAGAACTCGGTGTCAAAGCGTTCGTTGAAGTCTTCGATAGGCGTCAGCGCACGAATGGCATAGCGGCCATTCTCTATTTCGCGGATATCGTCCTCTTCATCGGTATCGTGCTCATCTTCGATGTCGCCGACGATCTGCTCAAGAATATCTTCGATGGTGATGATGCCCGCGGTGCCGCCGTATTCATCCACCACCACCGCCATATGATTGTGGGTATCCCGAAACTCTTTAAGCAGGCTGTTAAGGCGTTTGGATTCAGGGATAAACATCGCCGGGCGCAAAATGTCATCTAGCTTGAACGCATCGCGCTGGGCCTGGGTCTGGGAGAGCAGAGGGAGTAAATCTTTTACCAGAAGAATGCCTTTTACGTCATCCAGGTTTTCCCCAATCACCGGGTAGCGGGAGTGGCCGGTTTCCTGGATCAGCGGTAGATAGCCGTCGCTGGTTTGATCCAGGGCGATGGCTGAGACCTGGGAGCGGGGTATCAGCACTTCACGAACCTGCTGATCGCTGATCTCAAGCGCGCCTTCGATGATCATAATGGCGTCTTGATCCAGCTTTAACTTCCCTGCGGTATGGCGTAAAAACGTCATCAGCTCATCGCGTGAGCTGGGTTCGTCATTGTCTCCGGAAAGGGCGCCAAAGATTTTCTCGAGCCAGGATTTTTGATTGGGGTTGCTCGATCGGTCTTCGCTCATGCGTCAATTCTCTCGTTTGCGGGCAGACAGTTGCTATCTCGTTTACGACATCGTTATGTAAACTATGTCGTCAGGTAGCTGTTTTATCACTGAAACGGGGGATAGTACCAGATTAGTTGTTACGTGATTTAACGCATCCGCTATCAAATAATAAAGACGTAAACGCTTAGATGTGATCGCCATTGGGCGCGTGGGTGTCGTCAGCATAGGGGTCAGGAATATTCAGCTCGGCCAACAGTTCACGCTCAAACTGCTCCATCTCCTCTGCCTCGTGATCATCAATATGATCGTAGCCCATTAAATGCAGGATGCCATGAATGACCATATGGGCGTAGTGGTGCTCAATCGGCTTGCCTTGCTCGCTGGCTTCTTTGGCCACTACGGCATGGCAAATCACCAGGTCGCCGAGTAACGGCAAATCAACCCCCGGCGGGCTCTCAAAGGGGAATGACAGCACGTTGGTGGTTTTGTCTTTGCCGCGGTAGTCACGGTTGAGCGTTTGGCTTTCGAGCTCGTCCACAAAGCGAATAGTCACTTCAAGGCGCTGATCGTCAGGGTGGTGGGCAAACACACAGCTCACCCAATGGGTGAGCTGTGCCAGGCTGGGTAACAGTGGTTCGTCAATCGCCGCCTGACGATCAACGATGCATCCGTTCTCTGTAGCTTCATTCATCGCGAGCTATCCCAGGAGCCTTCACGCGCCTGCATGCGTGCGTCACGCTCTTGCTGGCGCACCTCGCGGCGGGCACGCTCTTCCACTTCCTGCTGGGACTCGAACATATCGTAGGCTTCGATAATGCGCTGAACCAGCGGGTGGCGTACCACATCCTTGGCAGCAAAGTGGGTGACGCCGATGCCTTGAGTGTCTTTCAACACGTCAAGCACCTGAATCAGCCCCGAACGCTGGCCTTTGGGCAGGTCGACCTGGGTCACGTCGCCGGTAATGACGGCGGTAGAGCCAAAGCCAATCCGGGTCAGGAACATTTTCATCTGCTCCGGGGTTGTGTTCTGGCTCTCATCGAGAATGATGTAGGAGTTATTGAGCGTACGGCCGCGCATATAGGCCAGCGGGGCAATCTCAATTACCTGACGCTCAATCAGTTTTGCTACCTGCTCAAAGCCGATCATCTCGTAAAGGGCATCGTATAGCGGGCGCAGGTAGGGATCGATTTTCTGGGCCAGGTCGCCGGGCAAGAAGCCAAGCTTTTCACCCGCTTCAACCGCCGGGCGTACGAGCAAAATGCGGCGTACTTCCTGTTGGTTGAGTGCCTCAACCGCGGCGGCAACGGCAAGATAGGTTTTACCGGTACCTGCAGGCCCAATGCCGAAGTTGATATCGTGCTCGCGGATACTTGAAACGTAGCGCTGCTGGTTAAGCCCGCGCGGTTTGATCATGGTGCGCGGGGTGCGCATGATCACTTCATCGCTGCTGCCGGTGCCGTCCTCTTCTTCTTCCAGCGCTTCAAGCCCGGACTCTTGCAGGAACAGGTGCACGGTGTCGGCGTCAAGTTCGCTTGCCGCTGTCTCGCGATAAAGGTGTTCCAACACGTTTGCCGCTGCCTTAATGCGGTTGGCTGGGCCCGCCAGTTGGAACACATTGCCCCGGTTGCGCAGCGTCACATCTAGGCGGCTTTCAATCAGCTTCAAATGCTCGTCCTGCTGGCCGCAAAGGCTAGCAAGGCGCTGCGGATCATTGGGTTCAAGGCTTAAGGTGATGATGCGATTGGCCTGAGGTGTTGGCTGGCTCAAGAGTGGGGAACCCCTCGTTAGTGTGTGTATCGTTCAGCTTACTGCCCCACCAGAAGCGGGGCAATGATCTGTGATAAGTGAAAGTACATCACGGTACCAAGAGCAGGTTTCCGCGAGGGCGCTGTGAACCCGTCCTTGGGCGCTACTTTTGCCATCCCTGGCAAAAGACCCTCGCTTCAACCTGCCCTTGCACTCGTTATCGGACATTTATAAATGATCAATAGCGCTCGGGCGAGGCAAGTTCACCGCGTAGCGAATTGGGAAATGCCTCGGTGATTTCCACATCGACAAAGTAGCCGATTAGCTCGGTGGGGTTGGCAGCGCGGAAGTTAACCACGCGGTTGTTCTCGGTACGCCCAGAGAGCTGGCCGGGGTCGCGGGGCGAAAAGCCGTTAACCAGCACGCGCTGCGTGCTGCCAACCATGCGGCGGCTAATTTGCGCGGTTTGCTGAATGATCCGCTCCTGCAGAATCGCCAATCGCTGCTTTTTGACGCTTTCTGGCGTCTCATCCGGCAGGCCAGAAGCTGGGGTGCCTGGGCGTGCGGAATAAACGAAGCTAAACGAATGATCGAAGCCGATTTGATGAATTAAGTTCATCGTCGCTTCAAAATCTTCTTCTGTTTCGCCGGGGAAACCGATGATGAAGTCAGAAGAGAAGCTGATATCCGGGCGATTGGCGCGGATACGCTCCATCTTCTCGATGTATTCGGCCGCCGTATGCCCACGCTTCATGGCGTTAAGAATGCGGTCTGAACCCGACTGTACCGGCAGGTGCAGGTGGCTTACCAGCTCTGGAATATCGGCAAAGGCGTCGACCAGGCTGTCGGTAAACTCCACCGGGTGCGAGGTGGTAAAGCGGACCCGGTCAATCCCGTCCACCGCCGCCACGCAGGCTATCAGTTCGGCCAAGTCGATTTCATCGCCCAGCTGGTTTTCACCACGGTAGGCGTTGACGTTCTGGCCCAGAAGATTGATCTCACGCACGCCCTGGTCGGAAAGATGGATAATTTCATCCATCACTGCCTCAAAGGGGCGCGAGACCTCTTCACCGCGGGTGTAAGGCACCACGCAGAAGGTGCAGTACTTTGAGCAGCCTTCCATGATCGACACAAACGCCGTCGCGCCGTCGGAGGAGGGCTTGGGCAGGTGGTCGAACTTTTCGATCTCGGGAAAAGTGACATCCACTGCCGCAATCTGGTTATTGCCACGGGCATCCAGCATTGAGGGTACGCGGTGCAGGGTTTGAGGCCCGAACACCATGTCCACGTGGGGCGCGCGCTTGCGAATCGCTTCGCCTTCCTGGCTCGCCACGCAGCCACCCACGCCAATCACCAGGTTGGGATTGGCGTCTTTAAGTTTTTTCCAGCGTCCCAGCTGATGAAAAACTTTCTCCTGCGCTTTTTCGCGAATGGAGCAGGTGTTTAACAGAATGACATCGGCTTCACGCTCATTATCAGTGAGTTCGAGCTGGTGAGATTCGCCGAGCAGATCCGCCATGCGGGAGGAGTCGTACTCGTTCATTTGGCAGCCGTGCGTTTTGATGAAGAGCTTCTTCGCCATCGGTACCTGTCATCTATGAGTCGTCGGGGGACGAGGATGAATGGAGTGTTGTCGTGCGGTCGACAGTTACTGTTGCCGAGCCGCTATCATAAGTAGGCGCATTATACGGATACAGGAATCCAGCGGCTAGCGTTCATCCATAATCGATACTTGACCCTAAAATTTCTATGGGTATACTACGCACCGTGTTTGAGCAGTTCCTCGATAGCTCAGTTGGTAGAGCAAATGACTGTTAATCATTGGGTCGCAGGTTCGAGTCCTGCTCGAGGAGCCAATCACTTGCTGAAGGTTATTGGCAATTTGGTTTCGCTTAAAACACCACAACTTATAACGTTCCTCGATAGCGCAGTTGGTAGAGCAAATGACTGTTAATCATTGGGTCGCAGGTTCGAGTCCTGCTCGAGGAGCCAAGTTGTACTGCTGCTAGTATCTATTTAACTGCCTATTTACAGCACGCCACTTTGCTCGGTACGTTGTCTTAGGTAGCGCATTATTCCTCGATAGCTCAGTTGGTAGAGCAAATGACTGTTAATCATTGGGTCGCAGGTTCGAGTCCTGCTCGAGGAGCCAATCACTTGCTGAAGGTTATTGGCAATTTGGTTTCGCTTAAAACACCACAACTTATAACGTTCCTCGATAGCTCAGTTGGTAGAGCAAATGACTGTTAATCATTGGGTCGCAGGTTCGAGTCCTGCTCGAGGAGCCATTTAATTACCCTTTTTTTTCCAGTCTTCATTATTTTCTTGTCACCCATCGTCTAATGGCGTCCGGGCGTTTTGTCGTGTCTGGGTGTTGCGCATTCGAACAGTGCTTACCGTCAGCGACTGTTGTGGCGTAAACTACCTATAGTCAATCAGTTTGGGAAGTTTATGGTGGGCGAAGTGAATGCACCGCAAGCCTTGCAGGTGTTTAAATGTTTAAGCGATGAAACGCGTTTGATGCTGGTGCTTCTGGTAGCTCAAGAGCAGGAGCTGTGTGTATGCGAGATGACCCATGCGCTGCAAGAGTCGCAGCCTAAAGTGTCGCGCCATTTGGCCCAGCTCCGCCAGTGTGGGCTGCTTAGTGATCAGCGCGAAGGGCAGTGGGTCTATTACCGGCTTGCCCCACAACTACCTGCCTGGGCGCTTGAGATAATTCGTGCGGGTAGCCAGGGCAGTGCCGCTCAGCTAGTAGCGCTCACTCAGCGCTTAACTAAAATGGGTGATCGGCCGACTCGTCTTGCCGCGCTGTGTTGAAGGGCTATTTTTCAAGACCGCTTGGAAGGATTAGGTTGAAGCTAAAACTAGAACGCCGCCCCTTGTGAAGGAGGCGGCGTTTTTGTGAACTCAACGTAATTTAGCGCTTAGCAGCTAGCCGATGAGAGTCTTTCAGGTGGGTGTAGTCGAGTAGAATTTCAGCCGATTCGAGCACATAGGCACGATCAACGGCCAGTGCTTCATCCTCTTCACTTTCGCTGTTTTGCGAGGCCTCGGTATCACCGGTCTCTTCAGTTACCCCCTCTGTGACGTCAGTTCGGGCGTCCATCCACTCATCCAGCTCATCAAGGCCTAGCGCACGGCGGCGTTGGTTTTCCAGCGAGAGCTGCTCAGCTTCCTGGGCTTCCATTTCGCGCTTACGTTGCTCGCGATTTAAGCTTACGCTGGTGTGCTGCTCGCGTAACTGGCGAGCCAGCGCCGACTGGCGCTCTAAATAGCGGAAGTTGGCGTTGTCCTGGGCGCGGGTATCGTGCTGGGCAATGAGTTTGTCCAGCATGGTTTCTGGTTCACCATAGCGGCGATACTGTACGTTCTGAACGGTGTCCCAGGCCAGCGCATTATCCAGGCTGCTTTCACCGATACGTTCGGGATCAATCAGGCTGGGGAAGTCGATATCCGGCTCAACACCGCGGTTCTGCGTGCTATCGCCGGAAATGCGGTAGAACTTGGCGCGGGTTAGCTTAATCTGCCCATGGCTTAGCTCGTTAAGCGTCTGCACGGTGCCTTTGCCGAACGTCGGCGTGCCGAGTACTAAACCGCGACCATAATCCTGAATCGCGCCGGCAAAGATCTCAGAGGCCGAGGCGGAGAGGCGATTCACCAGTACCCCTAGCGGGCCGTCATAGAGTGTGCCTGCTTCGCTGTCTCCATAAAGCTGAATACGCCCCTGGGCATCGCGCACCTGGACGGTGGGGCCACGGTCAATAAACAGGCCGATGAGGGAGTTGGCTTCCTGAAGAGCGCCGCCGCCGTTGTTGCGCAGATCAAGCACGATACCTTCCACGCCCTCTTCTTTAAGGCGTTCAACTTCTTTGGCGACATCGCGCGTAGTGCTGCGATACTCCTCTTCACCGGCTTGCCAGGCATCAAAATCGACGTAGAAAGTAGGGATGTTAATCACCCCTAGGCGGTGAGGCTCGCCATCTCGCTCAACGTTAATGATTTCACTGCTGGCAGCTTGATCTTCAAGGCTGACGGTATCACGGGTGATCTGAACAGTTTGTGAGCGGGTCATATCGACCGCTTGTGCAGGCACCACATCGAGGCGGACGACAGAGCCTTTGGGGCCACGAATCAGATCCACCACGTTATCCAAGCGCATGCCGACCACATTGACCATCTCGCCTTCTTCCTGGCCGACGGCGATGATCCGGTCCGCGGGTTCCAGTACGCCAGCGCGGTCTGCCGGGCCGCCGGGTACTAAGCTTGAGACTTTAACGTACTCACCGTCCGACTGAAGTAAGGCGCCAATGCCCTCAAGAGAGAGGCTCATTTGGATATCGAAGGATTCGCCCTGGCGGGGGGAGAGATAGCCAGTGTGTGGGTCGATGCTGCTGGTGACTGCCGCCATCAGTACCCCAAACACGTCTTCGGGTTCGGTTTGCTCCAACCGCGTCAGCTGGCCTTCATAGCGCTGGCGCAGATTGGTTTCGATCTGTTCATTATCCTGATCGGTTAGGGCGAGCGTTAAGGCGTCGTTTTTGAGCCGTTTGCGCCATAACTCGTCTAGCTCACTTTGCCGAGATGCCCAGGGCGCCTCTTCGCGATCAATTTCTAAGCGCTCATTGCTATCAAATTCAAAATTGAGCCCTTCATCAAGCTGTGCAAGCAGCGACTCAAGGCGCGCGCGCTGGCGGTCACTGAAGGTGTTGTAGAGGCTAAATGCATCATCCAGGTCGCCATTGAAAAGGGCGTCTGCCATGCCTGTCTCTAAGTGGCGATAGGGTTCGATGTCACTGCGTAGCAGGTAGGCGCGCTGGCCGTCAATAATGTCCAAGTAGCGTTGGAAAGCATCCTGCGACCACGCTTCATCAAAAGTAATATCAGCATAGTGGCCGTAACGGAGCGAGTCCGCAATTTCCACTGCCGCCTGGCGTTGTTCGTTGGTCGGCTCAAGTTGCGCGAAGGCGGCTGGGCTGGTAACAACCAGCATGACAGCCAGGGCGACCGAACGCGAAAGCGTTGCAAACAAGCTCATCAGTCAAGCTCTCCCGGATTTGTGTACACTCATTCTTCCCTAGACCCGCATGTGACCCATGAGTTGCGTAGGTCGAAGGAGTATTGTAGCAGGTCACCTGCGCTATGAGACTCAATCATTACAGTTATGAGGATTTCCATGTCCGAGACTTTCAACGCTGATCGTTTAACGCGCCTATGCGATTTTCTGCGCCAATCACCGACCCCGTGGCATGCGGCAGGCAATATGGCTTCGCGGTTGGAGCAAGCCGGTTTTCAGCGGCTGGAAGAGAAGGCCAATTGGCAGCTTACACCGGGCAAGCGCTACTACGTTACCCGTAATGACTCAGCGATTATTGCTTTTCAGCTACCTGAGTCTGAATTAACGGCGCTGCGTATGATCGGTGCCCACACCGATAGCCCGGGGCTGCATCTAAAGCCTAACGCCACGCAGTGCTCCGCAGGATGGCTACAGTTAGGCGTGCAGGTTTATGGTGGTGTGTTGTTAGCGCCGTGGTTTGACCGTGACCTGGGACTGGCAGGACGCGTACATGTGCGCCATGCCGATGGTCGCTTAGAAAGCGTATTGCTCAATATCGACCGGGCTATTGCCATGGTGCCGAGCCTGGCGATTCACCTTGATCGTGACGTGAACAGTGGCCGCCCGATTAACCCGCAGACGCAAATGGCACCGGTTTTAATGCAGAGCGAGTCGGCGACGCTAGGCGAGCTGGTGGCGCAATGGTTAGAAGAGCAGCATGGCATGCGTGCTGTGGAAGTGGTTGATTTTGAATTAGGTTTTTACGATGTTCAGCCCCCATCGCTGGTGGGTGTTAAGAAAGAGCTAGTGGCGAGTGCCCGGTTGGATAACCTGCTCTCTTGCTTCATCGGTTTAGAAGCGCTCTTGGATTGCGATGGCAGCCAGGGCGCTTTACTGGTGGCTAACGATCACGAGGAGGTCGGCAGTGCCAGTGCCTGTGGCGCTCAAGGCCCGTTCTTGGCGGATGTGCTAAAGCGTATTAATGCCCAAGTGGGTAAGGGGAGAGAAAAGCGAAGCGATGAGTCGTTGATTCAACTGATTCAATCGTCACTGATGATCTCTTGCGATAACGCCCACGCGCTGCATCCTAACTTTCGCGACAAGCACGATGAGCGTCACGGCCCAGCGATTAACGGCGGCCCGGTCATCAAGGTGAATTCCAGCCAGCGCTATGCCACCAATAGTGTTACCGGCGCGCTGTTTCGCGATGTATGTCGCGAGGCGGACGTACCCGTGCAGTCGTTTGTTACCCGGGCTGATATGGGCTGTGGAAGTACGATTGGACCGATTACCGCCACCGAGTTGGGCGTGCCCACCATTGATGTGGGTGTTCCCCAGTGGGCAATGCATTCGATTCGGGAGACTGCGGGTAGTAAAGATGTGGAGTATCTAACCCGCGCGCTGGTGGGATTCTTAAACCGTGCAAAGCTAAGCTAATTCGTCAGTTGCACGTAAACAAAAAGCCCGCTGACAGAGTCAGCGGGCTTTTGGCATTCATTTGGTGGCTACGCCCTGATTTGAACAGGGGACCCCATCATTATGAGTGATGTGCTCTAACCAGCTGAGCTACGTAGCCTTTCAACGGGGGCGAATGATACTGATAATTTCGCCTTAAGTCAATGTTTTATTGCCGATCAAATGGGTGTTGGCAGTTACACATTAAAGCGGAAGTGCACCACATCGCCATCTTTGACAATGTACTCTTTGCCTTCCAAACGCCACTTGCCGGCGTCTTTAGCACCCTGCTCGCCGCCTAACGAGACGAAATCGTCATAGGCGACCACTTCGGCCCGAATAAAGCCTTTTTGAAAATCGGTGTGAATCACGCCAGCGGCTTCTGGGGCTGTGGCACCCTCTTTCACTGTCCAGGCGCGAACTTCTTTAACACCGGCAGTGAAGTAAGTTTGTAGACCCAGCAGTGAGTAGCCTGCGCGAATTACGCGATCAAGGCCCGGCTCATCCATGCCCATCTCGCTTAAGAACATCGAGCGCTCTTCGTCATCCAGCTCGGCAATTTCGGCTTCCAGCTGGTTACACACGGGCACCACCAGCGCACCTTCCTCCGCGGCTATTTCATTAACAATATCCAGGTAGGGATTGTTCTCGAAACCGTCTTCATTGACGTTAGCGATGTACATGGTTGGCTTCAGGGTCAAAAAACCGAAGCTTTTCACTTGGCGCTGCTCTTCTTCGCTCAAGCCAAAGCTGCGAAGCGGTAAGCCTTCCGCAACGTGGGGCTGGATACGATCAAGAATCGCCTTGGTGGCAATAGCGTCTTTATCACCGCCTTTCACCGAGCGAACCAAGCGCTGGCTGGCTTTTTCGACAGTATCCAGATCGGCTAGCGCTAACTCTAGGTTGATCGTTTCGATATCGGCGCGGGGATCGACTTGGTTGGCTACGTGGATAACGTTGTCGTTATCGAAGCAGCGCACCACATGGGCAATTGCCTGGGTTTCACGAATATTGGCCAGGAATTTATTGCCCAAGCCCTCGCCTTTGGAGGCCCCGGCGACCAAGCCAGCAATGTCGACGAACTCCATGGTGGTCGGCAGTACTTTTTGCGGCTTGACGATCTCGGCGAGCTTATCAAGACGTGGGTCCGGCATTGGGACAATACCCACGTTCGGCTCAATAGTGCAGAAGGGGAAATTTTCTGCATCGATGCCTGACTTCGTCAGTGCATTGAATAGTGTGGACTTGCCGACGTTAGGCAGGCCGACGATGCCGCAATTGAAACCCATAAAATGTTCCTGAGAATAAGGTGGTAGGGCGTAAAAGTAATCGCCATTCTACGAGATGCGCTAGCTGTCAGCCACCGGCGACAATAGCCAGCTTTGGACTAAGTTAATTCTGACTTAAGGCTGTGTAACTGGTTCATGGCTTTGGCCCAGTCACCTGCAAGCGCTAGCGGAAGTGTGGCGATACACTCATCCAGGGCGCGAACAATGGCTTCGTGTTCGGCTTTGCCGGGCCGCCCCAGTACATAATTAGTAACCTGACGAGCCTCACCGGGGTGGCCAATGCCAATCCGTACTCGGTGAAACTGCTTCTGACCGCCTAATGCACTGATAATATCGCGCAGGCCGTTGTGACCACCGTGCCCGCCGCCAGTTTTGTAGCGTGCTTGGCCGGGGGGAAGGTCGAGTTCGTCGTGGGCGACCAGTAGATTTTCAGGGGCAAGTTTGAAGAACTGGCTTAGTGCTGCCACCGCGGCACCGCTTCGATTCATAAAGGTGGCGGGGTTGAGTAGGTGCAGTTCATGGTCGCCTAGGCGCACCTTGGCGTAGTGGCCGAAAAATTTCTTTTCAGGGCGCAACTCTGCATGGGCGCTCTGCGCAATAGCGTCTACCAGCCAGAAACCGGCATTATGGCGCGTGGCGTCATACTCCGCTCCGGGGTTTCCTAATCCAATAATGGCTGTTACCTGACTCATCTTCCCACCTCATGCAAAATATCCAGAAGACCAAAGCTATCCAGAAGACATGGTTGACGCCGCGCCAACGACGGCCCTAAAAAAAATCAAGCGCCGGGGCGCTTGATTCTAACATCATGTCAGCATCACAAGGGCCATGCAGGCATGGCCCCAATAGGATGCTTAGCGAGGGATACTTACTCGGCGCTGGTGTCTTCTTCGCCTTCGCTTTCACCGTCTTCATCTTCTTCAACACGCACTTTTACTTTAGTGACGCTGAGTACTGCATTGTCGTGCTCTTCACCGTGGGACAGGTCAACAGAGGTGACGCCAGCCGGAAGGGTAAGGTCAGACAGGTGCAGGGTAGTGCCAAGCTCGACATTGGCAATGTCGATTTCCAAGTAATCAGGCAGGTCTTTTGGCAAGCAGCTGATCGCAACTTCGTTGGCCAGTACGTGCAGTTCACCGCCTTGGTCTTTGATACCTACACACGCTTCTTCGCCGGTCACATGCAGCGGCACGTTCATGGTGATTTCGTGAGTTGCATCAACGCGCAGGAAGTCGGCGTGGGTCAGCAGCGGCTTGAACGGGTGACGCTGCAGGTCACGAACAACTACTTGCTCTTCTTTGCCTTCGATCATCAGCTTGATGACGGAAGAGAAGAAGGACTCGTCTTCAATCGCTTTGTAGAAAGCGGTTTTTTCGACAGAGATAGACTGCGCGCCTTTTTCGCCACCGTATACAACGGCCGGCACTTGCTGGTTCGCACGACGCAGGCGGCGGCTCGCACCTTTCCCCAGGTCGTTACGAACGCTGGCTTTCAGGATAAAATCAGACATGGAATTGCCTCTTAGTTTAAGTAAGGAAGACGCCGCCGACCGCGACCAGACGACGACGTTTCCGTGGCCCCAAAAGGGGGCTGTATCGTCAGCGAATTAGTGGAACATCGCGCTGACAGATTCTTCGTTGCTGACCCGACGAATCGCTTCTGCGATCAGGCCGGCAACGCTCAACTGGCGAATTTTGCCGCTTCGACGTGCAACGTCGGATAGCGGGATGGTGTCGGTCACCACCACTTCATCCAGTACGGAGTTGGTAATATTGTCGACCGCTGGGCCGGACAAAATCGGGTGAGTCGCATAGGCCACTACGCGCTTGGCGCCGTGCTCTTTCAGCGCTTCACCGGCTTTGCACAGCGTGCCTGCGGTATCAATCATGTCGTCGACAACGACACAGGTACGGCCTTCAATCTCGCCGATGATGTGCATCACCTGGGCTTGGTTAGCCTGGGGGCGACGCTTATCGATAATAGCGAGATCGGCATTCAGCTGTTTGGCGATAGCGCGGGCGCGAACAACACCGCCTACATCAGGAGAGACGACGACTAGGTCGCTGTAATTCTGACGCTCGATATCATCTAGCAGAATCGGTGAGCCGTAGACGTTATCGACCGGAACATCGAAGAAGCCCTGGATCTGATCAGCGTGTAGATCCATGGTCATCACTCGGTCAACGCCAGCTTTAACCATCATGTCCGCTACTACCTTGGCGGAAATCGGTACCCGTGCGGAGCGCACGCGGCGATCCTGGCGGGCATAACCAAAGTAAGGCAGTACCGCCGTGATGCGAGTTGCCGAGGCGCGACGCAGTGCGTCGACCATCAGAATCAACTCCATCAAATTGTCATTCGTCGGTGCACAGGTGGATTGCAGGATGAAAACATCCTTACCGCGCACGTTCTCATTGATCTCGACTGCAATTTCGCCGTCGCTGAATTGACCCACCGTAGCGTTGCCCATACGGCTGTCTAAGCTCTCGGCTATTTTTTGAGCGAGTGCGGGATTAGCATTCCCGGCGAAAACCATCAATTTTGACACGCGCAGCCACCTTTGCAGTGTTGGGGATCAGGGGAAAAACGCAGGCCATTGTTGGGTTGGCTGGGGTACCAGGATTCGAACCTGGGAATGCCGCTACCAAAAAGCGGTGCCTTACCACTTGGCGATACCCCAGCAATAACCTAACGCGCTGACCGGGCGCTTTTTGCTGCCCAGAGCGGGACTATAAATAGCCCAGAGCATCATGTAGGGGAGAGGTGTTGAGTCCGCGTGCTACCCATGTCGGCCAACGTTGACCCGCTAATTGCGCGATTGCCTGTGCCGATTGCTGTGTGTCGAAAGCAGCAAACAGACAAGCCCCCGTGCCGGTCAACCGACTAGGTGCGTGCTGTGCAAGCCAGTGGAGGGCTTCCGCAATGGGCGGATAGCGTTCCTTTACTACGGCTTCACAGTCATTGCGCCACCCTGGCGCTCCCCCCTGCAGTGCGCGCGCCATAGTAATGGGGTGGCTGTCACGTGTCAATTGCGGGTCTTGGAAGACGTCTGGCGTAGACACGCTTATGCCGGGGTGAATAATCACGAACCAAGGGGTGTCCAGTGTCACCGCGGTAAGCTGCTCACCAACCCCTTCAGCCCAGGCGCTATGACCATGTACGAACACCGGCACATCGGCCCCAAGCTGAAGCCCCAGGCATGCTAGTTCGACTAGCGGTAGGTTGAGCTGCCAGAGGTGGTTCAGGCCGACTAAAACGGTGGCCGCGTTGGAGCTGCCGCCCCCTAAACCGCCTCCCATTGGCAGCTGCTTTTCGATCGTAAGCGTGGCACCGAGTGCAGAGCCGCTATGCTGTTGCAATAGCCGTGCAGCGCGTACCACCAAATTGTCATCGTGGCTAACGCCACTAACCTCACTGGTCAAGTGAATCTCCCCGTCATCACGGGGGGCCAGCGTAAGGTGGTCGCACAAGTCGATAAACTGAAATAGCGTTTGCAGTGCGTGGTAGCCGTCTTCACGACGGCCCACTATATGCAGCATGCGGTTAAGCTTGGCCGGGGCGGGAAGCGTTAATGGCGCGTTCATTGAAACGGTTACCTTTACTCTTCGCTAGCTTGCCACTGGTTGACGACCAGCGTAATTCGTACATCGTCATAGTTCATGATTAACCTGCGCGGCAGCCACATACCTTCAAACTGCTCCCAGTCGCGGTAGTCAATTTCCCAGCCGTCTTGTGCCAAGTGGCTGGGGAAGCCGAGCTCATCGGTTTCTAGCTGAAAACTATCATGGTCACCGGGTAGGCCACGCACCCAGTCTGGCATGGCACTAACAGGCAGTGACCAGCCAAGCTGCTCTTCCATTAAGGCTTCCGGCGTTTCTGCTTCGAAGCGCCCATCGCTATTGGAGAGCGAGAAGCGGCCTTCACGGCCCTCAAGTACATTTCGCCCGCCACCAAACGGTCCGCTGATCAGCATGCGGAAATAGTAGGGGGTTTGATTCCAATCCAGGTTGGCGCTGACGTTCTCTTCTGGGGTGCGCAATCCCGCTTTGCCGACCAGCGTCCAGGAATCGAAAGCCTCTACGTCGGCTTGTTGGCGTTCCCACTGTCCTGCCTGGCGGCCACTTTCATCCATGGGGGCCTGGGAGGCACACCCGGCGAGCAAGAGTAGCGCGAGACCGGCAAGCCAGAGGCGCGAAGAGTGGCGTGTTAATGGCCAGCGGGGCGAAGGGGACGTCAGTGTCAACATAAACAGGCTCCATGTCAGATGATTGCGGCGCAAGGGTAACATGATGAGTGCGCTTAAAAGGATAGTTCGCAGGGTTAGGGTGCCTCTGGCGACGTAAGTTCAGGGCTTATTTAAGGGCTGAGCTCAGGATAACGCTCAAGCAGTCCGTCGATCACCGGGTGCTGGTTCGTCCGCTGCATGATTTGCTGGATCAACTGACGTGCTTCTTCATCACGTCCCAGCACTTTCAGCACTTCGGCTAGATGCGCGGCCACTTCCTGGTCAGGCAGCTGAGTATAGGCACTTTCAAGCCAGGGCAGCGCTTCTTCAGGTTTGCCAAGGCGGAAGTAGACCCAGCCCATGCTGTCGAGCACGGCAGGATTGTCAGGGTCGGCCTCGTAGGCGCGCTCAATCAGCTCAAACGCCTCTTGCAAACGCCCTGGCAAGTTAAGGTCGGCTAGCGTGTAGCCGAGTGCATTGAGCGCTTCTGCATTGTCTGGGTCGGTGCGCAGAATCTGGCGTAAATCCTGCTCCATACCCGTAATGTTGCCCGCTTCCCAGCGGCGCATGGCGCGCATATAAAGCAGCGATGCATCATCAGGTGTACGGCTTATTTCGCGGTCCAGAAGCGCATCAGCATCCGCAGGCTGATTCATTTCGTCCAGCAATTGGACTTCGAGCATTACCAGTTCGGTGAAGTAATTATCAAAGCGCATCCGCTCAATTCGTAGGAAGGCGCGAGCATCAAGCAGACGATCCTCCTCAATCAGCATTTGCGCCGCCGCCGCGCGAGCGGGTAAAAATTCATTGCCTTCGCTGACTTGGCGATAATAAAGCAGCGCATTGTCAGTATCACCTTGCGTTTGCGTGATGGCACCAAGTAAGTAATAGGCGAAATCCGGCACGTTAGATTGGCCAATCAGCGGCTGCAGCAAGCGTTGCGCGGGTTCGGGGTGGCCTTCTTCAAGATAAAGTTGGGCTAGCGATAAACGCAGATCCTCATTGCCGCCATGGCTTTCCAGTAGAGCATTGGTTTGCACTTCTGCAGCACTAATATTGTTAAGACGAATTTCCGCCTGGGCCAGTAACAGAATAAATCGCACATCGTCAGGCGCGAGCTCGAGACCCTGCTGGGCCGCGCGCTGGGCGGTTGGGTAATCTTCAACCTCCAGCGCCAAGCGCGCTTTCACCAGCCATAACGCAGCGGATTCGGGGTCGAGTAGCTCGACTTGATCAAGCCGCCGTTGGGCAGGTGCGGTGTCGCCAAGGGCAGCTTCGATTAAGGCCGTGCCCAGCAGCACATCGCTGTGATGGGGCAGTTGGTCCGCGTTTGGGCGGGCTAAATGCCCACGCAACTGCTGGGCAATCAACTTCAGCGGCGCCTCTTCAGCCACCGCAACCTCTGCGAAGGCGGTGACATCGCCGTGGCCGCCCGCTTCAACTATATCAAGACGCTGCTCGAGGCTGTCGAGCCAATCGCCGCGCTGGAGTGAAAAAGCCGCCAGCAGGCGATTGGGTGCTTCTGCCTGGGGGGCAAGCTCTCGCCAGCGAAGTGCGGAAGCCTCTATTAGTGAGGTCTCATTGCCAAAGCGGGCCGCGAAGGTGGCACGCTCTGCAAGTGCTGGCTCTCGATAGCGCTTAGCCGCTTCAAGGTAGCCCTGGCTTGCGTAGCGGTAGTCGCCACGCTGGCCAGCAAGCTCGGCGCCGAGCAGAGTGCTTAGTCCAGCGGCATCCAGCCCACGGGTGATCGGCGGCGCATTGCGCATCGGATCGTCGGCCCAGGTGCCGAGGGGGCCATCTTGTGAACTAGGCGTAGATTGGCAGCCGCTCAGCAGCAGAGCAGAGGCGGCCAAGGGTAGTAGTATCGAATGCCGTAACATAGAGCTCACTAATGAGAAGCCTGAACAGGTAGGGCCCATTAATACAGTGCCCGATAATGAAAAGCGAGGTCGCATGCGTCTCTCGATCAAGTGGCCGAATGCCCAGCATAGCGGCTTGCCTGCCTGCGGCAAAGTGGTGTGGGCCAGATGATAGCCTGCTGTGATAGAATGTTCCTCCTTGAAAAAGTGGTCAGCAAACTTTATGCCTACCAATGACAGGTTTTTGTAGGCAGCGCTCGAACCACGCTAAAGACTTGTTTTAGCAAGCCCTAATTGACGGTGCGGCCGCTTATCATAACGGCGGTTGACAAAAAGTCCGACACACTAGCGAAGACGCATAACGCATGACGCTTCTTGCCCTGGGAATAAATCATCGTACCGCCAGCGTGGCCGTGCGTGAGCAGGTGGCTTTTACGCCAACGCAGCTTGAAACCGCGTTGGCTGAATTGCGTAACCTGCCACAAATCAGTGAAGCGGCGGTGCTCTCTACCTGCAACCGCACGGAGCTTTACTGTGTCACGGATGCGGCTGGCGAGCAGGCGGTACTCAATTGGCTCGGACGCTTTCATAACTTACGCGTCGACGAGCTGACGCGCTGTGCCTACCACTATTTAGACAACGATGCGGCGCGCCATTTAATGCGCGTAGCGGTTGGCCTGGATTCTATGGTGCTGGGCGAGCCGCAGATTTTGGGTCAGTTGAAGGACGCCTATCAGCAGGCGCGCCAATCCAAGGGCCTGGGCGGTGAGCTTGAACGCCTGTTTCAGCACACCTTCGCGGTGGCCAAACAGGTGCGCACCGAAACCGGCATCGGCAAAAACCCCGTTTCAGTGGCTTACGCCGCCGTCAGCATGGCCAGTCGTATTTTTGATGATTTTAGCCGTTCACGCGCGCTGCTAATCGGCGCCGGTGAAACCATCGAATTAGTTGCCCGCCATTTGCACGAAGCGGGCGTTCGCCAGCTTACCGTCGCCAATCGCACCCGTGAACGCGCTGAACTGGTGGCAGGTCCTTTGGGGGGGACGGCGATTACCCTGCAAGAGATTCCTGACGCCCTTGAACATGCCGATATTGTGATCTCTTCCACTGCCTCCCCGCTACCCATACTTGGCAAAGGTATGGTTGAGCGCGCACTCAAAAAACGCCGCCATCGGCCGGTATTTATGGTCGATATCGCGGTGCCTCGGGATATTGAGCCTGAAGTGGGCGAGCTAGCGGATGTGTTCCTCTACACCGTGGACGACTTGGAAGAGGTAATCCAGGAAAATCGTCGTCACCGCCAGGTGGCCGCTGATCAAGCCGAGTCGTTGATTGAACACGGGGTGGGGAGTTGGCAGCACGAGCGGCGTATTCGTAACGGCGGCGAGTTGATTCGCGACTACCGCCAACATGGCGAAGTGCTGCGCGATCTTTCCCGCGACCAAGCGCTGGAGCGGCTTGCGCGGGGTGAAGATCCCGCTAAGGTCATTGAGCGTTTGGCCCATCAATTGACCAACCGTTTGCTCCACCGGCCCACCCAGGCCATACGCGATGCGGCCTCTGAAGAGCACCACGACTTGCTGAATGCCGCCCCGCGCCTGCTGCTGCCCACAAAACCAGCATTCGAGACCACGCCTGCGCCCACGGTTAACCGCCAGAAGGATGATACGCCCGCATGAAAGAGACTCTGCGCCAACGCTTAGACAGCTTTACCGAACGCTTTGAAGAGCTGTCGATGCTGCTGTCGGATCCCGACGTGATCAATAACCAGCAGCGCTTTCGCGACTACTCACGTGAATATGCCGAGTTAGAAGAGCTGGTGGCGGCCTGGCAGCGCTACCGTGATATTGAAACCAATATGCACGAAGCTGAGCAGCTTAGCCGTGATAGCGACGCTGATATGCGCGAGTTGGCGGAGATGGAACTAAGCGAAGGGCGGGAACGATTAGCCGAGCTGGATCTCGAGCTGAAGCGCCTGCTGGTGCCTAAAGACCCTGACGATGGACGAGGGGTGTTTCTGGAAGTGCGTGCCGGTACCGGCGGTGACGAGGCGGCAATTTTTGCTGGCGACCTGTTTCGTATGTACTCACGCTATGCCGAAAAACGCGGATGGCGGGTCGAGGTGGTTAGCGCCAGTCACGGCGAGCAGGGCGGCTACAAAGAGATCATTTCCCGTGTCAAAGGCGATGGTGTTTACGCCCAGCTCAAGTTTGAATCCGGCGCCCACCGGGTACAGCGCGTCCCCGCGACCGAATCCCAGGGCCGTATTCACACCTCTGCTTGCACCGTCGCGGTGATGCCTGAAGTCGATGACGTTGGCGATATCGATATTAACCCTTCGGATCTGCGCGTGGACACCTACCGCTCCAGCGGTGCCGGTGGTCAGCACGTTAACACCACGGACTCTGCGATCCGCATTACGCACCTGCCTACCGGCGTGGTGGTGGAGTGCCAGGAAGAGCGCAGCCAGCATAAAAACCGTGCCAAGGCGATGTCGCTGCTGGCCGCGAAGTTGAAGCGTAATGCCGTCGATAGCCAGCGTCAGACGCAAGCGGATGCACGCCGTTCGCTAGTGGGCTCGGGGGATCGCAGTGAGCGCATCCGCACCTATAACTTTCCTCAGGGCAGAATCACTGATCACCGCATTAATCTAACCCTCTATAAACTCAACGAAGTGGTTAGCGGAGAACAGCTGGATGACGTGATTAGCCCGCTGATTCACGAGTATCAAGCGGAACAGCTCTCAGCCCTTCAGGACGTCTAATGACCCTTGATGCGCTGTTGAAACAGGCTGCCCAACGCTTGCAGGCGGCGGGTTCCAGCTCGCCGCGTATCGACGCTGAAGTGCTGTTATGCCACGTGCTCGGGCGTGATCGCACCTGGCTCTACACCTGGGGCGATAAAATGTGCCCCTTATGGGAGCACGCCCGTTTCGATGCGCTAATTGCTGCACGTGCCCAGGGCACACCGGTCGCCTACCTTACCGGCGAACGCGAATTTTGGGGGCTGCGCTTAGCCACTTCACCCGATACGTTAATTCCCCGGCCCGATACCGAAACCCTGGTTGAGCTTGCGCTTGGCCGAGCGGCGCTGCCCTCAGGCCGACTGCTCGATCTTGGCACGGGGACTGGGGCCATTGCCCTGGCATTTGCCAGCGAGCAGCCCCACTGGCAAGTACTGGGCGTGGATCTGCGCTTTGAGGCAGTGGAGCTGGCAACCCGTAACGCGCAAGCGTTGGGGATCGCTAACGCCACGTTTTTACAAAGCGATTGGTTTGCCGCCTTGGACGCCTATGCGGAAGCGGGTAAGTGTTTCGATATTATTGTCAGTAACCCTCCTTATATCGCCGCCGATGATCCTCATCTAGCCGAAGGCGATGTGCGTTTTGAGCCACGCTCAGCGCTTGTCGCTGACGCCTGTGGCATGGCCGATTTGCTGCATTTGGTAAACTCCGCGCAGCGCTATCTAGCGGCGTCAGGTTGGTTGCTGCTTGAACACGGCTATCAACAGGCCGAAATGGTGCGTGAGGCACTTAATTGCGCTGGCTATCAAAACGTTGAAAGTGTTCGTGACCTGGGTGGGCATGAACGGGTTACCCTAGGGCACCTTTAATAACTGCCTGATTCATCAGTATTGGATCCTGCCATGAAACCAAAAAATAGAACGCTGGACCGTATCGACCTTAAAATCCTGCGCTGCTTGCAGGAAAATGCACGTATTTCTTACGTCGATTTAGCCTCGGAAGTGGGCTTATCCACAACCCCTTGTCTTGAGCGCGTTAAGCGTTTGGAGAAAGCGGGTATTATTCGTGGTTACCAAGCCATCCTTGATCCGCGGGCTTTGAAAGCCAATTTATTAGTCTTTGTCGAGATCAGCTTAGAAACGCAGTCTCCAGCGGTCTTTGACGAGTTTCGCCGTGCCGTCGAAAAGCTGCCGCAGATTCAGGAGTGCCACCTCGTCTCGGGACAGTTCGACTACATCTTGAAGTGCCGCATTCCCGAAATGGCGGCTTACCGTCAACTATTGGGCGATGTGGTGTTAACGCTGCCGGGCGTGAAAGAATCGAAAAGCTACGTGGTGATGGAAGAGGTAAAAGAGAGCTTCAATTTACACGTCCCCGCCTTCGAGGAATTTGAGGATAAGTAAGCCGATGATGGATGACCAGGCGCTGCTGCGCTATAGCCGCCAGATTATGCTGCCCGAGGTGGATATTGAAGGCCAGGAACGCCTGCAATCTGCCCATGCAGTGATTATTGGTGCCGGCGGCTTGGGCTCACCGGCAGCGCTCTATTTAGCTGCCGCGGGGGTAGGGCGCATCACGATTGCCGATGCCGATCATGTCGAGCTCTCCAATCTCCAGCGCCAAATTGCCCACCAGCACGCCAGTATTGGTTTGAATAAAGCGCACTCTGCCCAGGCCAGCATGCAGGCACTCAACCCGCACTGCCACGTGATTGCATTAGATGAGCATGTGGCGGGCGAACCGCTTGAGCGCTTAGTCGCTTCGGCGGATGTGGTGCTCGACTGTACCGATCGTTTCTCAAGTCGCTATGCGGTGAATGCCGCCTCTCAAAAGGCCGGGGTGCCGCTGATATCGGGAGCGGCTATTCGCTTTTCAGGTCAACTGGCGGTATTTGATCCCCGCGACGTAACTTGCCCCTGCTACGCCTGCCTCTATCCGCCCGATGACAGCGGCGACGAAGCACTAAGCTGCGCAGAAAGTGGCGTTATGGCGCCACTGGTGGGCTTAATCGGCTGCTTTCAGGCGGTAGAAGCCTTTAAGCTGCTTAGTGGCGCAGGTTCTGCTCATCAGGGGCTCTCCACCTTTGATGGCTTAAGCGGCCAATGGAGGCACTTTCAAGTACCCCGCGACCCCGCTTGTCCAGTGTGTGCCCAGCGCCGCTGATGCTGCTGATAGCGTCTTAATCGTTAGCTTTTGCTTTTGTCGTGTCGTGCTCTGCGGCGTTCGCACTTGCGGTTGCACGTTTATCGACGGTTGTTTTTGGCGAGGTTTTTGTCGCGCTGCCGGTAGCATCGTTAAAGGCGTTTTTTAGCACTTCGTTGTCAGGATTCATATCGATACTGCCGTGGAAAACGCTGCCATCTTCCAGTACCAGACAGGGGGCGACTATGGTGCCGGAGACCTGGGCACCTTTGTGAATCGTCGCACGGTGAAGTGCCACCAAGTTGCCTGTTACTTCACCGGATATATGCAGCGTATGGGCAAATACATCGCCATTGATATAGCCACTGGCACCCAGGGTAACTGTGTGCTGTTTACAGGTGATAATGCCGCTTACGCGTCCCTCTACCGTCAAATCTTCATCGCTATTAATGTCTCCCTCCACTTGTGTATGCCCCCCGATAACGGAAAGGCTTGGCCGCGCACTGCTGGTTGGCGTGCCTTGCTTGGCAGAAGAACGTGAATCTGAGGGTATTAGCGTCGCAGCCTTGTTTTCAGGTGGGGAATTCTTGGCTTTGTTAAACATAGGGTGACTCCTGGTGAATGAAGACAAAGCGCCTTTGAGGTGCATTGAGAGAGCATCAAATACCTTAATCGGCTTGTTAGCGTCTTAAAGCCTGGAGTTAAGCCAAGTGAATGGGCTTATTCACGCCGCCGTAATATAGCAGAGCGAGTATAACGTTAACTGGGGTAACCACATCTATAGCGGTAGGACAGCAGCATGGGTATTCAAGTATGGTTTATTGTGCTGGGCGTTGGGGCAATGACACTGATCGTATGGGATGGCAAGCGCCGTAAGTTAAAACAGCGCGCTTTGAGCGCGGTTGGTATATCGCACAACGCGCATGCAGCGGGCTCCGCTCCCATCCCAGACTTACCCATTGAAGCGATGTTGCCACCTGAAGCGGATGCCCCCACTGCGACGCCTCCCGTCAACATTGAGTGCATATCTGGTGGCAGCCGAATTGGGTCGGCCACGCATATTTCAGGCAAAGTGATCGCTGATGAACCTGTGATCATTAAAGGCCGTTTAGAGGGGACGCTCATTGCGCCCAATCATCCTATCTCAGTGACTGCCACTGGCCATGTAGCGTCTTACATCGAGGGGAGTTGTGTCGATATCGACGGGCATATGGTTGGTACGCTTAAAGCCAACACTAAGGCCACGCTGCTGTCACGGGCGCGCTTGCAGGGGGTGGTCGAGGCTCCTCGCCTAGAGTGTATGGCGGGGGCTTGGCTTCAGGTGGATGTGTCTCACAAGGCCAGTCGGCAAAAAATCGCCGTGGCGTCTTAACTGCTTGCTTCGGCATCTATCACGCTAAGTATTATACCAATGTCTAAATTAGCTCTGTAATGCTTCAGTTGGCTTTAGCTTGGCCGATAGCTAATCGAATGACTTATAAACGAAAAAAGGGATCAATGGGATGAAGCACCTCTCTATTAAATGGAGCCTGACTGCTGCATTAGCCTTACTGGTGCTTATGATTGGCTTGATCAGCGGCCTTGGGTTTTACGCTAATCACAACAGCTCTCAGGCACTTGAAGAGCTAACGGCTACCAATGTACGGCTTACGAATTTAGCCAACCGAACACAAGTACATGCGCTTAGAGCGCAAACATTTTTAGACCGTTCCGCAAGTTTTAGTACTCAAGGTAACCCAGAGAAAGGACAGGAAAGCCTTGCCATGGCAGCAGAGGCAGTGGCTGAGGCAGAGGCACGTTTTAACGAGTTTCGTGCCGTGCCCATCAATCCTGAAGGTACGCTGGTCCCCCACCGTGATGCGATTGTCAGCTCTTACAATGCATTTGTGACAGAGGGCATTTCGCCGCTGCTAGAGGCCGCTCCTTTTCAAATCCAGCGCAGTCAAGAGGAGCTGGGGACACTGAGCGCCGAGTTGGATCTGGCCATGAGCGGTTTTATTGCTTATACCGAGCAGCGCGGTACTAACGTTCTTCAGCAGGTCAATCGCCTGGCGACTATCATTGGCGCTATCGCCATTACCCTTTTGATCATTTCACTAGTAGCAGTGGTGGCAATTAGATGGGCAATGATGCGTAGCGTTGTAAGGCCTCTTCGCCGCGCCAGTGAGCACTTTGCGCGGATAGCTGATGGCGATCTAACAGGCCAGATTGAGGATCGTGGTCGCAACGAAATTGGTCAGTTGTTCAGTGGCCTGTCAGCCATGCAGGAGAAGTTAAAACAACTGGTTATGGCGTTGAGAGGCAGTAGCGAGCGCGTTTTCAGCGGCGCGGGAGATATCTCTGCGGGAAGCCAGGATCTCTCTTCACGAACCGAGCAGCAGGCCTCTGCGCTTCAGCAAACTGCCTCCAGCATGGAGGAGATGTCGACCACGGTAAGTAAAAATGCTGAAACAGCCCAAGAGGCGGATCAGCTTTCGGTCGAGGCGTCACAGTCGGCGGAGTCAGGAGGTGAAGAGGTGGAGCGCACGGTGCAACTCATGCGTGAGATTGCGGCCAGTGCTAGCCAGGTAAACGATATTATCGGTGTGATCGATTCCATTGCCTTCCAAACTAATATCTTAGCGCTCAATGCATCAGTTGAGGCCGCGCGAGCAGGCGAGCAAGGCCGTGGCTTTGCCGTTGTAGCCAGCGAGGTTCGTTCATTAGCGACGCGCAGTGCTGACTCCGCCAAAGAAATTCGTAGCCTGATCGAGCAGACCACCACGAAAATTAACGGTGGTGCTGAACAAGCAGAGCGCAGTGGGCAGACAATTCACCAAACGGTGGATGCGATTCGTCAAGTCACTACCCTGATGGGCGAAATTTCGACCGCCACTCGGGAGCAGAACAGTGGCATTGAGCAGATTAATGCTGCGCTTACCGAAATGGACTCGGTCACTCAGCAGAATGCTGCTCTAGTGCAACAAACCAGCACGGCTGCTAGCTCGCTAGAGGAGCAGGCCCGCGAGCTGGCCGACTTGATGGCTACCTTCCGCATTGATGAGAGTGCTGGCAATGCAGTTGCGCTAACGCATAAGGGCACTACCCGGCAGCAACAAGACCAACCACAAGTCGGCAGCCGTTTTCAGCCAACGCCAAGCCAGCAGGCAACGCAAAGTAAAAAAGATGCCGTCGATGAATGGGATGAGTTCTAGGCCTTAATTTAGCCAAAGCCGCCGATGATAAATGCACTTATCGTCGGCGGCTTTTTTGTCACTAAAAGGCAGCTACCACTTATGCTCTAGCGGAAACACGCAGGCGCACGTAATCTGCCGTCCAGTTTCCTTGCTCATCGCGTAGGCTGTGGCCCAGCAGCGTCAAGGTGTTCTCAAGCACGGCATCGCGCACATCCTCATCAAGACCATGTAAGAAAGGGCTGGCAAATGTCTCAAGCCATCCAATCATTCCCGTGGGCAGTTGAGTAGGGCGCGGGATCAGCTCAATGGTTTCTACTTTGAAACCGACTGTTTTCAGCAAATGACCGTACTCATGAGTTGTCGGGAAGTACCAGGGATGGCGGCCACGGGCGCTAATCCCCCGGAACTGAAGGGCGGCAATCAGTGCCGTGCAAATAGCGGCGACATTGCCATGGCCACCGAACTCGGCCACAAACCGTCCCCCTGGCTTCAACGAACGCTTAACGCCTGCTAGTACCGCCTGGGGGTCGAGCATCCAGTGCAGCGCCGCATTGCTAAATACCGCATCAAACTCATGGTCGAAAGGCAGTTGGTGCCCATCAACGACGCGAGCAGTCACACCGCGTTGTCGGGCCGCGTTTACCATCTCTTCTGAAGCATCTACACCGAGAACGTTAGCGCCCAGTTGCATGAGGCGCTCTGTCAACGAGCCATCGCCGCAGCCAAGATCCAAAATACGTTCACCGGGTTGTGGTGCTAACAGCTTGACCACTTCGCTGCCTAGCTTAGGTACAAAATTAGCATTTTGGGCGTAGTCGCTGGCATTCCACTGCTGCCCGGGTGCATTTTGAGGGGTATTGGTCATATCGGCTTCCTGGCGTCGTTATTATTCCATTAATTGTCAGTTATCAGCGTATAGCCTTAACAGTATAGCTTGCTGGTGGCTAACTTATTAGCTAAACAATGAAAATCTAATAAATGACGTGGCATCGCTATCTATTTGATAGTTTAGATATCGGCCGTGGCGAGCAATTTTTAATAGCGTTCTAACATAAAAAGCTAAAATGACACTATTTACTCGTGGAGAAAGATTGTTAATGAGCCCATCTCTACCGTACTACAGGGTTAATTCTCCCGTTGGTGTTATTGCCGATACCCACGGGTTGCTGCGTGATGAAGCACTTTGCCTGCTGAAGGGGTGCGAGCTCATCCTGCACCTGGGGGATGTGGGCAGCAAAGAAGCGGATGAAGCGATTTTAGAACGCTTGGAGACACTGGCGACGGTGTTCTGTGTACAGGGCAATATCGATACGGCGGCCTGGGCGACGCGTTTGCCGATACATCAGGACATCATTGTGAACGAAAAACGTCTGCACCTTGTTCACCGATTAGAGGATTTCGACCCGAAGACTTCTTGTGATGTACTTCTGCATGGCCACTCCCATAAACCCCGCAATGAACATCAGGAGGGAAAGTTGCTTTTCAATCCAGGTGCGGCGGGAAAGCGTCGATTCAAACTGCCGATTACGTTAGGCAAACTATGGCTAGATCAACGCGGCGTGCGCGGTGCGATCATGCATTTGCTGTAGCCATTTTTAGAGTCATCAGCCAATCCTGTCATATTGTACAAATCTGTTACCCTGTTACTTAGTTGATTCAGATAAGCGTTATACAGATAAGCGAGGTTCCATGAACGACGTTATTAAGTTACTGAAATCCCACCGTTCGATCCGTAAATTTAGTGATCGACCGATTCCAAAGGAATTGCTGCTGGAGCTTATCCAAGCGGGGCAGGGGGCAGCGACATCCAGCCATGTTCAGGCGTATACCGTTATCCATGTGAAAGACCAGGCAAACCGTGAACAGATAGCAGAATTGGCCGGTGGGCAAGGTTATGTAGCCTCAAGTGCAGACTTTTTAGTTTTCTGCGCTGATATGAAGCGCCCAACAGAGGCTTCAGAGCGCACTGGCGCGAACGTTGTGCGCGGAATGACCGAGCAACTGTTGGTGGCGACAGTGGATACGGCGCTGATGGCGCAAAACGTGGCGGTAGCGGCTGAGTCCGAAGGGATGGGGATCTGCTATATCGGCGGTATTCGCAATAATCCCCAAGCGATTAGCGATCTACTGCGCCTACCCAAGCACGTTTACCCGGTATTTGGTATGTGCCTCGGTTATCCAGATCACGAGCCTGAAGTGAAGCCACGCTTACCCGTAGAGGCAGTCCTTAAAGAAGACTACTACACTGAAGACGGTGATCAGGTAGAGGCCTTCGATACGACGATGCAGGCTTACTATCAGGCTCGCAGTAGCAGTAATAAAGATACCGATTGGTCCCGCAACCTTAAGCCGTTGTTCGATAACAAGTTGCGCCCTCATATGCGTGGCTTTTTGATCCAGCGCGGTTTTGAAATGAAATAATCTTTAAATGAAATAGCTTGAATTCGATAGTTTTGAAATGAAGTCGTCTTGAGATGAAGTTAGGGGCGCTGCACACTTTTTAATAGGATTTTGGAAAAGAGGACGCTCTGTCGGTTACGGAGGTTCTCTTTTTCTCGCTTTCAGGAGCTTCATCGTATGCGCGTATTTTCAAATCCCGTAGGTTCGGGCTCTCTTTGGTTCGACAATCTCGCAACCGCAGACGGTACCCCAGTCGCCTATGACCCTCAGGCCCGGGCCTTTGTGCCAATGCCACCTTTCTGCATCAATCGTGACATTATCGGTTGTAACTGGATTGCGCCCGAAGAGGGGGCTTTTTGTCGCGCTTGTGCCATGACGGCGCTGGCGCCAGACCCCACCCTTCCCGATGCGATTCCAAATTGGGCAAAGACTGAAGCAGCCAAACGTTGGGTGCTGGATAACCTCGGGCGCTGGCACTGGTTCCGCCCGGAAGACCCAGGGGCACCACCTGTTTTTCATCTATTGGCGGAGGGCCGGTCGCCTGTTCCTATGGGGCACATTGAAGGGGTGGTAACCATTAGTGTGGCCGAGGTAGACCCCGTGCTAGTCACGACGCGTCGTGAAGCGCTTGAAGAGCCCTATCGCACGATGATTGGCCATATGCGCCACGAAATATCTCATATGCTGTGGTGGCGGCTAAGCCTGCGCGAAGATTTTCTGGACGCTTTCCGCGAGATGTTTGGCGACGAGCGACAGGATTATCAGGTCGCGCTCCAGCGGCACTACCAAGATGGGCCGCCGCCCGATTGGAAAGAGCGCTATTTAACTACCTATGCCTCTGCACACCCCCACGAAGATTGGGCCGAAACTGCCGCGCACCTGCTGCATTTAACCGATATTGCCGATAGCTTTGCGGCATCGGATCTCTCTTCACCAGAGCTACCCAGTCATCAATGGGAGCCATATGCAGAGCCTGATGCGGAGCGCTTGATTTACGTGGCAGCTTCGCTCACCGTTGGGGTCAATCACGTCAATCGCTCGATGGGATTGCCGGACCTTTACCCCTTTGTGCTCTCGGAGACTGCCCGCCGTAAACTTGCGTTTGTCCACGACTGGCTGCGCCGGGGCGCACAGGGGCTGTAACCTGTAGCCCTGGTTACCAAGGCAATAGTGAAGAATTGCTGTAATAATCTATACTGCATTTCAAGGCTTTATCCGCATTGCTATAACAATAAAGCCGATGGCGCCGAAGGCCATCGGTTAACCCGCATGGAGACTGCATATGACCCTTGATCGCGCTTACTACCTGTTAGCTGCTTTCTACAGTTTAATGGTAATTATTGGAGTGATTGCCCTATTGTCGGGAGGGGGAACGCTACTTGCTCCCGTGCATTTACTGTTAGGAGCATTAGGGGTGGTTGGGCTTTGGGGATATATCTTGAAGCGCAGGTTTATGAATCCACGTATGTGGAGGCCTTTAGCCGGTGTGCTGGCAGTGGGCATTGTGGTTCAGCTAATCATTATGCTGACAACCCCGCTGTCGAGCGTTTTATTAACCTGGATGCTGACCAGCAGTATCTTTTCGGTCATGTTGGTCATTATGCTCTACCGTTATGGAGATCGGGATCAACCTCTCTGGGCGTCTGATGAAGAGCGCACTGCGGCCCGACAGCTAGACGTTTTATTGAACGATAACTCTCCTATAACAGCCATCAAACGTGACGGAACGCGTGAGAATAGCGTACAGGTGTCTAAATCAAATGAAGGTTATAAGGCAAGCGTGACGCGGCGATCGCAAGAGAGTCAAGAGCGATTTGAGGAGCGTTTCCAATGTCCCGAAACACTGGTGTTTTTTTTAGAGAAATTTACCAGCATAACGGTTAATGATTTTAGATCCGCATCAACACTTGAGAGCAACAGTACACCATAATTGAAGGGTAATTAAGCTAAGCGATAGAGCTGCTGTGTTTTGTTTCCAGCAGTTCTTTTAATTGTGGTTCTAAAGTTTCTCGGATGTGAAGATAAAACGGCATTAGTTCATCATGCATCTCTTTTTCTGCTTTACTGTGATCAATGTAAAAAGCGTTTCGCTTACCATGCATTTCGATAGTTTCTCCAATTTTTGTAAACTTGAAGCCAGACATGGAGAGAAGTCTTGGAAGCCTTGGTTCCATCATGGCAAATACGTGACGTTTTTTCATTAAGCCGACGAGTGCGTAAGTTGCGAGGAATAAGGCAATAACTATTAAAGGAAACGTCTTTCTTTCAGTGGCTGTAAATTGGTAATCAAAAGCGCTTGGAGTAAGCGTTTCATGATTTATCGCTTTATGGCGAAATGCTCTAGCAATAGCAAAACGCGATATTTCACAAATACTCTCATATGGCAGTTTAGCGGGGTGCAAAACTTCGTGTGGAAGCGTCTGTTGACCAAAATCCTGGAGAGGCAGTCTCTTCATTTTTCCCTCATGAAGAGGCGCTGGTAATACCAATCTAAGGCAGCCAGCTGCCAGCCCAGAGCGTCGGTGTTCGATCAAGCAGTGAATGGAATGAGCGTCGTGAATATCAGATTCGATATTTAGGTTAGTTATTTGGGCTGGGTGATAACCAATTTCTTGGCAGTAAACTTCGTGGCGAAGCTTGTATATTCGATATTTTTCGTTTTCATTGACAGCAATGCTGATAATAAAGTCATCATTAAAAGACGTAAAAGCATCTAAAGCAGTGTTACTGGTTTTCTCCTTTTTTTGAGCTGCTTCCATCACTATTTTCCCTTATTTATCGATTAGTTTGATGGCTAGTTATTTTTTTGAAAATAATGCTTGTCACCCATAGTTCTTAAAAGCTGTATGGATGGGAACTGGCCGACCTAAATGAAACCCTTGACCATAAGTTATCCCATAAGCTTTAAGTATTGGCAATAGTGCTTCCTGATCAACGAACTCAGCAATCGTTTGCTTGCCAAAACCTTTAGCAATGTCGGCAATAGCGCGAACAATGACGCGACTGTCAGGGCTAATCAGCAAGCTGCGAATAAAAGAGCCATCAATTTTAATGTAATCGACGGGCAACTGACCTAGGTAATGGAAACTACTGAAGCCCACTCCAAAGTCATCCAGTGCGGTGCGGCAACCAAGGTCGCGGACTGCTTGTAATACGCCCCGTGCGGTAGAAAAGTCAGTAACCGCAGCGGTTTCTGTTACTTCCAATATTAAGTGGTGAGGATCAGCGCCGCTGGCCGCCAGCTCGTCTGCTATATACTGTTTTAACCCTCCATCGTGAAGGGACTGGCCGGAGAGGTTCACCGCTAGTGTGATACCCCGATCCTGCAATTGGCTAAGTACTTTTAAACTGTGCCGCAATACCCAGCGGTCGATTAAGACAATTTGTCCGCTCTGCTCGGCAATAGGAATAAAGTGCGTGGGAGCAATTAGGCTGCCATCTGCGTCGCGCATTCGCAGCAGCACCTCGTGGTGTTTTACGTCTTGGTCTTCCAGGCGCATGATGGGCTGGACCATTAGCTCAAAGCTATTCTCTTCAAGTGCATTGTGGATGCGTTCAACCCAGTAAACGCGTTCTTGTAGTTCGTCTTTGGCATTTTCCGACTTGGAAAGTAGATGCCAATGCTGGAGACCGCTCTCTTTAGCTTTGTACATAGCCACATCGGCGCTAGCCATCAGGTCTGCTGGCGTATTGCCATGTGTGGGGTACAGAGCAATACCAATACTGGCCGTTACCCGGTGTCGCCGCTCGCCGATAACGAAGCCGATACCCTCTAATAGCTGGACGATATATTGCGCGATATTTACCGCTTGTTCGGCGTTGGTATCTTCTAATAGCAGGGAAAATTCGTCACCGCCCAGACGGGCAATGACGCCACGGCCGCCAAGATTATGGGAGAGGATGCTGGCCACTTCACACAGTAATTTGTCACCCACGTGGTGCCCGCTCAGCTCGTTAACCTCTTTGAACTGGTCTAAATCAAGCAACAGTATCGCGCCTTTTATTTTCGAGGGACGTTCAAGGGCGATTTGCAGTGCATATTGGAAGTAGCGCCTGTTGTACAGCTCCGTCAGCGGATCGCGTTCAGCCAACCAAGTTAGTCGCGCTTCGGCAGCCTTGCGTTCGGTAATATCAAGCCCTACCGATATACGCGATACCTTTCCCTCACTACTTGTTTGTAAAGGAGCATGATACCAAGCAATAGTATGAAGGTGGTGGTCGGGCGTACGTAGCGTTTTTTCCTCTTGTTGGGGATGGGAAAACGTATTCACCTTGGTAGGGATACCTGCCTCAAAGACATCAGCAAAATGACGCCCAAGTAACGAAGCCTCATTAAGCCCCAACATCAGCTGAGCATACTCATTCACTAGACTGATGCGTCCAGTGCAATCTTGGGCAATGATAAACACCTGGGCTGTATCCAACAGGCCATTAACGAAATCACGCTCTTTGGCTAGCTCATCAATACGTTCAGCGAGTTGGTCGCCGCGTTCTTGGACTTCACCCTCTAACATTTCAAGTTGGCGTGAAAGCTCAAGCGTGGTGCTCTCAAGGACATCTATCTCGTCGGGAATGCGGCGACGTCGGCTGGGAATGGCGGAGCGTATGTCACTAAATTTTCCGTTGGCCAGGGCTGGAAGCAATCCGGCTACTCTACGTAAACGAGCCATAGGACCAAGCAATATGACCAATAGCAGTAGTTCAGCAGCAATCCAGCCGAGCACACCTACGAACAACAGCGTGCGGGTATCCTGATTAATAGCCTTAATTTGCTCGGTAATATCTGATATCAGCAGGAAGTATCCGATATTGCTACGTTCGTTATTTTCTCCCATGCGCACTGCGCTGATTTCTAAATTCCTTCCGCCATGTTCAAGGCTTAATGGTGCTTCCATCAAACGGCGAACAGGGGCAGTCTCTGCCGCCAGCTGTATAGGTACTAAGCTTTGTTCTTCGCTTGTGAGTGCCAGCAATTGGCCATTCCACGCTTTCAGTTGTCGTACTGCCGCCCCCCGACTCTCTTCAGCGGGCCCGGTGACGAGTAGCGCTACCTCGCTGCCAGACACTTCTTTGGCTTGCCGAGTGACATCGGCTAACGCGCGGGAAAGCACGACCATGCCGACACTCTCTCCCTCCACCAGCACCGGTACGGCAGCGAACTGCTGGCAGCTAGTTGAACAGCGAAGCTCTGTCAGTGGCCGCTCGGTGTTCATAACATGTCTGACCCAGCTCAGTATGGGGAGCTGTGCTTGCGAATTCCCGGTTCCCCAGCTGCCCAAGACCTGACCGGGCGTATTAATGATTAGAACCTCATCAATTCCCGCTTCGAGCTGGAGAGCGGGCCACTGGGAGTCCAGCGCTTGCTCGACATCGGCTGTGCTGCCCGCTTGTAATGGCAGGCCAATGCTCGCTGAAGCGGAGGTTAAGCCGGCTAACTGACGTAAGTTTTCCGATGAACGGCGTAGCGCTAAACGGATTTCTCGCTGTTGGCGTTCATGATGCTGAGTCCGACTTTCCTGAAATTGCCTGGTTAAGTTTTCGTGGCCCAGCCAAGTAAAAAGCGATACCAGTGCCAACAGTATTAGGCTACTTAACGCGATGACTCGCCAAGTCAGGCTAAGACGCTGAGGCGTTCGAAAAAGGGAAGGTATTTTCATCGCAGTAACGTCCTAGCCAGGATCGGGGAAACGTCAGAAGCGCACCGAAAGCTGGAATAACCACATATTCCAGTGTCGGCTGGTCGCTGATGAATCTGGATTATCCTGAATGGGCAGCCAACCCGTACCGTCCACATTGTGGTATTCACCTGACAACATAACTTGAGGGTGTGGCGTCCACTGCAGACCAAATGTCAGATCATCTGCAAATCGGGTATGGGCTGGGATGTTACCCCCGGTACTCTCCTCAAAAGATTTACCGTTGCGGTCTGCGCGATTGCTTGTGAGGCTGTCGTAACGTACTAGCCATTGCCATTCACTTGCAAAACGGCGCGCGTATTGGAAATACCAACTTTCACCCGTGACATCATTTACTAAGCGGTTTTCTACGCCACCCAGTTTCGTTCGCCTTAGGGCGAACTCGCCCGTTAAGCTCCAAAGTTCTTCGTTGTATTGTAATGACAAAACAACTGGGCGAAACCGAAAGGAGATGTCTGCCTGTTCCGAAATGCTGGAATCAAAGCTTGCTTTCGCTTGAGCAGCACTCAGCGCCGCAATAATACGACTTCCGTCATGCTCATAACGAATTTGGCCTATAGCTGACTGTTTAGCCTTCAGTTTGCCCGGCACATCCTCTAGACGAAGCGTGCTTTGTAGGTCCTCACCTGTTTGAGCTTGGCCGGCACCTACCTGCGTACGTAGAACTCCTGTCGCCAGTCTTTCCTCGTGATAAAGGCTCACCCCATCTCCTGAAAGCGCCAGCGAACGAGTGCGATCAAAGTAAATGGATTGGGGCAGCAGTATGCTAGGGCGTGTAAAGGCCACATCACGTGTCTGATTATAAAAACCGAAGGGGTTTTTGAACCGTCCTAACTGAACACCAAAGGTACGTTGCTGGTTGGAAACCATCTGATAATCAATGAGCCCATAATCGAGCTCTGGCTGAGCATCGCTACTGGCACCTCCAGCCCGACGACTTAACATCTGAGCAGCAACAAGCACATCATGATGGGGGCGTAAGGATACGTTTAGGCCGATTTCAGTGAATTCGAGACTGCCTCCGCCTCGGCTGCTGTGACCAAAGAAATTATTATCGTCAGTAATGACCAGTGCCTGGCTAAGAAAACCATGAACCTGCAGAGTATCCATAGGGTGTTCATCGCTTTGGGCATGAGCAGATAAACCCATCACAATGGCGCCTACCAAAGCGGCGGTGGCTCGGCATTCACTCCATCGAAACGACTTGGACACTATCATCCAGATACTCCCCTTCAAGATAGCCAATGGCACCGGGTGTCGTGGCAACGCGTTCGCGCATCTCGGCCTGATCGCTTACTCGGTCGGGGGATTGCCCGGTACCTGAGAAGACCATGCGATCCCAGGCCAACTGAAGTTGGTGCGGGTAAACCGCTAATTGCTCTTTGGTAAAGCGAGCGTGGACGGGGTTGCTATTACTTAATACGAATACCCTGACTGCTTGACCATCTGGCCATGTGCGTTGGCGCATCGCGAATATCGCGCGGGTGGTATCTCGATTTAGCCAGCGGGTAGTGACATCAGGATGAGCCACTAAAAAAAGCGATGCTTCCCGAGCGGTGGCACTCGTTGCTGCGAAAGCGATCCCCACCAGCAAAATAAGGATGGTCACTGACAGTAAGGCCAATCGCAATGGAAAACCGCTTATGACGGGTGATTGCATTGGTGGTGGATTACTGGTTGATTGATGGACGCCAGGTTCACGCGCAATGCAACTCTACTCTGCACTTTCGATGTGTATGAATTGATGACGTGTTCTCCCTCGCAGCACTAACGAAACTGTTATTATATTCAGCTCTACGGGTATAACTGAAAGATACGCATCCAAAAAATAATTATGCCGTATCGATACGGCACATACTCAAACACTAGATCAATTCAAGAAAAAAAACAGAAAGTTATGCCAACAAATAATGAGGATAAGTTGAGGCTATCCATTTCCCACATTTCTATACAACATAGCTATTCGCTAGTGCGACACGGCGATTGGTATTCATAATAAAAGGATTATCGATCATGTTCACCGGACTAAGTGCTTTTCCGCTAACCCCCATGAACGAGCAGAGCATTAATGAGCGTGAGTTTGCCCGTTTAGTTGAGTCTTTAACAGAGGCAGCAGTGGACTCCATTGGCGTGTTGGGCTCGACAGGTAGCTACGCCTATTTAAGCCGAGATGAGCGCGCCCGTGTTGCCCTGATTAGCGTTGAAAACGCAGGCAGCGTGCCTGTTGTCGCAGGCATTGGAGCGCTACGTACCCGCGATGTGCTGGCCAATGCGGAAAGTGCTCAGCAGGCAGGCGTCAACGGAGTGTTACTAGCGCCGGTTTCCTACCAAAAGCTCACCGATGACGAGGTTTACGACCTCTACGCCACGGTCTGCCAATCGCTGAGTGTGCCGCTATGTGTTTACGACAACCCCGGCACTACCCATTTTGAATTCAGTGATGAGCTGCATGGACGTATCTCCCAGCTGCCCCAGGTTCGCTCTATCAAAATTCCGCCGGTGAGCAACGATATTGAATCCGCAAAGGAGCGGGTGGCAAGGTTGCGCAAGCTGATTCCCGCAGATGTCACCATCGGCATCAGCGGCGACGCAGCCGCCGCCACCGGGCTAAACGCGGGTTGCGATGTCTGGTACTCGGTAATCGGCGGGCTATACCCGAAAGCAGCGCTGGCGATAACCCGGGCAGCCCAGGCGGGGGATGCTCAACGGGCCAGAGCGCTTTCAGGCACCCTAGAGCCGCTCTGGGCACTCTACCGGGAATACGGCGGAAGCCTGCGAGTGGCAGCTACCATTGCAGAAATCACTGGCAGAGTAAGCCAGCCTTGTTTGCCCCTGCCGCTTAAAACACTGCAGGGCGATGAACGTAAAAGAGTGGCCGCGGTAATTGAAACGCTTGGCTTGGAGTAAAGCACCTGACTTTAACTTAAAGCTTTGCAACAATAACGCCCAGCCAAGGCTGGGCGTTTTTGTTTATAAGGGGCTTAATCAACGAGCTCAAGCAAACGATCAGGGTAATTGGTGAACAGGCCGTTTACGCCCATTTCCATCAAACGCTCCATCTCATCGGTCTCATTGACGGTATAGACGTGTACCGGCAGGCCGTTGTCCTGCGCCTGACGGATAAAGTCGGCATCAATCACTTCGCGGCCTTCGTAGATATAGTTAGTGCCGATTCCCGCCGCGTATTCCGCTACCGCCTGGAAGTCTTCGTCGGTGATCTCTGCAGGACCCGGTGTCACGCCAGTCCACTCAACTAAACGCGATTCGTCCTCTTCACTGGGGTAGTACCAAACCAGTTGGATCAGCGGAATGTCATCGTTAAGTTGCTGTACTTTTAACAGGCTGTCCTGCTCGAAGGACTGTACTAATACGCGGCCATTCTCGACCATGTCGTACTCTTCCAACGTTTCTACCAGGGTTTCTTCCAAGCCTGGGTTTAGCTGTGGCGACTTGGTTTCAATGTAGTAGTGTGCATCGTCACCGAAACGCTCGAATAGCTCATCCAGCGTGAGGATTTGTGCCCCGGAAAAGTTAGCGTCTGCTTTATCAGCGTTGGCTTCATTGAACCAAGTGCCGGTATCCAACGCTTTTAGCTCTTCCAAGGTGTAGTCATTAATCTTGCCTTCACCATCACTGGTGCGATCAATGGCATCGTCATGAAACACCACCACTTCACCATCGGCGGTGAGTTGGGCATCCAGCTCTAAGTAATCGACCTCCCACTCATGGGCCAGCTCATAAGCCACCATGGTGCTTTCCGGCGCATGGCCGCTGGCGCCGCGATGGGCGATTACTTGAAATGACTCAAGATCTTTTAGCTGCTGTTCCAGCGGCGACATATCTGCTAGCGCAGTCGTAGTGGCACCAGCAGCGAAAAGACCCAGTGACATAGCGGCGAATAACGGGTGACGTTGCATTAAAGCTCCTTCATTGAATGTTCGTTCAATAAGCCTACATGCCCAGAGCGTTAAAGCCAAAAGAGGCCAACTGTTCGATGTTCACTCAAAAGTAACGCGATAAACCAATACTCGCTTCGTTTGCAGAATAGTCATGCTGGAATTCAAACCGCATATCCCACTGCGTGGATAGAGCAATGCGATGCTGTACCTGCCACTCTGTTCGTTGGCGGTTGTTGTAACCCATATTAGGGCGATGAGATAACTGAATATGGGTACGCTGGCTTGGCGACCAGCTGCTGACAACGCCAGCCTCTAGCATCGGTACCGCTATCCCATCGTAATGCCGCTGTGTACGTAATTGTGCACCCGCTAACGCATAAGGTAGGTGTTGCCCCAGCGCCCACGATTTTCCACCTAGCACGTTAGCAATACCATCAAAGCAGCGTCGACAGCTTAATCGGTTTCTCTCAATGCCTGCAGATATTTGCCATGCAGTGCTTGGCAGGGTGGGAAGTGCTATGGCATTAGTATGCAGATTGGTAATGTTAAAAAGACCCAAACGGTTTAACGATACGCCTTGGTCGTTGGTATTTATTTCTACAGTGGCGATTTCAACAGCCGAATTGGGCATCCTTGCCTGATTGGTATCGAGCAAATCGTACTGAAGAGGTCGAAATCTGAGGCGAGCGCCATTATTTGAGTGGCTGTTATGGACCCCACTGAAGCTCACTAGTGAAGGTGGCGTTACCTCATGTATCGCTGGCATTGCTTCATTGCTTACATCTGCGCGGCCTGTTGGAAGGCTTAACCGTGCTTGAAGCAGTTGCCGCTCAATTTCCGGCAGTTTTTCTATATCGCCCGTTTGGCGTAAGAAAGAGGCATGGCTAAGCAGGGTGTCCAATACTTCGCTACGCTGCGCTGCTGATAAAACCGTAAACAGCGGGGCATCCATTCGTAAATCATTTTCGGAGGGCCATACAGCATTCGCTGCCCGTTGCTGATGACTATTCAGCGCATTGAATTCACGTTGAGTAGTCAGTCTTCTTGAAGGTATCTGTTGCGTTTCGACTAATAAAGGTTTGCCATGATGAGTCGTGTTGCTCAATGCCCTTAAAAGATTTTCCGGGGCTACCCAAGGGGAATAACCAGGCGTAAGGTCATCTTCTATTACCAGTTCAAGCGTTCTAGCAATGCGTGAGGCACAGTTTTGCGATAAAAATAAATACTCGTAATCTTTTCCAACAATCTCAAACAGATGGGCGGTCAATAGAGATTTTTCTGCATCCGTCAAACCTAGCTGGTAATGCCATAAGTCGCGCATCTCTCGCTCGGAATAAAGCGCTGTGTTGCGATAAAACGAAGCATTCGAAAACTGCGCATCGTAGCCACCAAAAAGGCCTTTAGCCATATAGGTAACCAGCCCTTCGTCATTCGGTACATCAGCGCCGAAATTTAAGCTGGTATCTAGCAGATATTGTGTATTGGTCGATGAGCTTTGCGTTTTTGGCGCGGAGGAGTGGAGCATTACATGGCCAAAGAAAGAGGCTGGATTGCCCAGATAGCCCGTTGCAAACATGAGGCCTATCTCAGAGTCCTGATGCTGGGCTTGCCATTCATCAAACTCGGGACACTCCGCGCTTGGCCACTGCTCACCTGTTTTGGTTGACAGCCAAACTGCGCGTGCAGGGAAGCGACAGCTTGCGTGGCTACCGGGTTCATCAGGCGGCTCGCGTAAGGCGGCAAGCGTAGCCTCTAATTCGGCCTGGGGGTCGTAACGTCCATTTTCAGCAAGGAAAAAGGCGCTGTCTATGACGGCACTTCTGGGAGGGGAAAATGGGGTTTCGCGGTCAAAGTGCAGTAGTGAAAGCCACTGTGAATCTTGAGAAAGGGTCGCTATATTTGCGTGAACAAAGGGGGAAAACAGTGAGCAAAGTAAAAGAGTCGTCAGCCAAAGCCGCCGCATGCGAAATATATCCTGTAGAAAAGCGAAGTGGGCTGGCAGGGCCAGCCCACGATAGGCATTAGCTAGCTGAACAGTTGGCAGCAGCTTGATTTAAGCTGGTGTAAAAGCTGTAGGCTTTGTCGTTATGGCTCATAGAAGAATAATTAGAGCTGGCGCTTACAGTGCTCAAATCGCTACGCAGCTGAGAAATGCTAGCAGTATCGCTAGCATCACAACCTACCAGTCCGAGCGCAGCGGAAAGGTGGTTGCCTTCCCCCATGGCTGCTTCCATGGCGAGTTGGTCATAAGTTTCATCGACAAACTGCGCTACTTTGATCGCTTCGCTTTCACAAGTTTCAGGTGAAATAGTTGCTGAAGTGACGGCAGTGGTGCCAGAGTCCCAAATAACGTTTGAAATCGCAGCTGCGGTAGTGTTTGTATCAAAAATTGCAGCGCCGATACCACAATGTTGCCACGGGTTGATGTCGCCCTGATGATCGTTAGCAAACGTGGTGGAGCTTAAAGTAAGTGCTGCTGTAGCGCCTAGCAGTGCAGCAGTAGCGGTAATAGAACGTTTTAACATGAGATCCCCTAATGATTTATTTTGTCGGTTTGAATTTTTATCTGGAGGTACCGACAAGCCTCAAGATTTGCACATTTCTTTGATGTAAATTAATGATTAATCATCATTAATCATAACAGTGTTGTCATGGTTTTTTTGTAAGCCATATCTGACATCTTTGTAAGATATGGCTTACAAAATGCCCTGAAGCGTTAAAGTCAAAAGAGGAAAACTGTTCAGTGTTTCACTGAGACGCAACCACTAGAGCAATAAACCCATGATCCATTCAGAACCACATCGATCTCACCGTACCGGTTGGCTGCGTGCCGCGGTACTGGTCGCCAACGATGGCATTGTTTCTACTAGCAGCTTGATATTGGGCGTTGCCGCAGCCAACACCACTCAAAGCGATATTATGCTGGCGGGGATTGCGGGCCTGGTGGCTGGCGCTATGTCGATGGCAGCGGGGGAGTATGTATCGGTAAGTTCGCAATCGGATACTGAAAACGCCGATCTCGACATCGAACGCAAAGCCTTGGCCGAACATTACGAACTAGAGCAGGAAGAACTCGCCGCCATCTATGAAACACGCGGTTTGACACCTGAGCTGGCGCGACAAGTCGCTGAGCAACTGATGACCAACGACGCCCTAGGTGCGCATGCGCGAGATGAGATCGGTATCACCGATACCACCCAAGCGCGCCCGCTCCAGGCAGCACTCTCATCGGCTGCGACGTTCACCATCGGCGCATTTTTACCGCTACTGGTCGCTTGGTTGGCGCCATCTTCACAGCTGATATTACTGGTAGCGTTGTTCTCTCTGCTTTTTTTAGCCTTGTTGGGCGCGATAGCTGCTCGAGTGGGGGGAGCGCCAATACTAAAAGCGGCAACAAGAGTAATGTTCTGGGGCGCGCTCGCGATGGCCTTAACATCCGCTATCGGGCACGTGTTTGGAGTGATGGCTTAAATGCCTCAACTGCTGCGGCGTGCCACGCTTCAGGGTTGAATTTCGCCTAAGTGCCTGCACTCATATGAAGGGTAAGCAATCCACAAGGAGGCGTTATGACGACGTTAGTGATTGGTGCGAACGGACAGATTGGCAAACAATTTTGCGAACTGGCGCAGCAGGCCGGTACTCCTATCAAGGCGATGATCCGCAGTGAAGAGCAGGCAGCTTGGTTTAACGAGCGCGGCATAGACACCGTGATTGCTGATTTAGAGGGTGAGTTTGAACACGCCTTTGAAGGTTGCGATCAGGTGGTCTTTACGGCGGGATCAGGTCCCCACACCGGGCCGGATAAAACCCTGATGATTGACCTTTTTGGCGCCATTCGTACTGCCGATATCGCCAAGCAAAAAGGCCTCTCCCGCTACATCATGATCAGCGCCATGCGGGCAGAACAGCCTTTGGAAGCGCCCGAGAAAATGCGCCCCTACATGGCCGCGAAATTTGCCGCTGATGCCCACCTTCGCAATAGCAGTATGCCCTACGTTATTCTCAAGCCTGGACGTTTGACCGACGAAGCCGCCAGTCAGCAGTTTGCCAGCTCGTTTGATGAAGCCGGTGATAATCAAATCTCCCGCGCTAATGTAGCCCACGTCTTGTTGCACGTGGTGCAAAGCCCAGGCGTGATTAACCAGGAGTACTTGCTATTGGATGGTAAGCGCTCGATCGATAAAATTATTGACTAACATTGCTATGAATCCAGCTGATATTGGCAGCGCCTACGATCAAATCACCCACCTATGGCAAAGCGAAAAATTCAATCTCGCTAACGGCATGGAGGCGCATGAAAGAGCGCTATCGTTTGTTAAAAATCGAGGCAGGGCGCTGCATATCGGCTGTGGCTGTACAGGCCGCTTTATAGATCTGCTGCAACAGGCGGGCTTTACCCCAGAGGGCGTGGATATTTCCGATGAAATGCTGCGCCTCGCAAAGCAGAAGCATCCAGACGTGACCTTTCACCACCAGGATATTTGCCAATGGCAGCCGCCGGAAAAATACGACTTCATCACTGCCTGGGACAGCATCTGGCATATTCCGCTGGCGCACCAGGAGAGTGTCATCACGAAGATCATCAACAGCCTGAATAAAGGTGGTGTGTTTATCTTCTCCTTTGGTGGCACGGAAGAGCCCGGCGAGAACACTGATAGCTTCATGGGGCCAGAGGTCTACTACTCCACGATTGGCACCAACGGCTTCTTATCCCTGCTGATTAAGCTAGGCGCGGTGTCCAGACACCTTGAGTACGATCAGCACCCGGAGTTGCATACTTATTTGATAGTGCAGAAGTGCCAATCGTGAATGGTATCAGCAATGCTCGTCTCCCAGCTCCCGCTTAAGCCATGCTGCCAGGGGCTCGCTGCGGTAGCTGTTGGTTTGATTGGGTAGCCAGAGGCAGAGGCGGGCGGGGGTTTCGATACTCCCCCAGGGCGCGATAAGCCGCCCGCTCTTTAGGTCGTCTTCTACCAACAACTTGGGTGCGATCGCCACGCCCAAGCCCGCCACCGCTGCTTCCATTAAGTAGTAAAGGTGATCAAACCCTTGGCCTTTGCTTAGCGCTTCTTCAAGTTGAGCCAGCTCAAGCCCTTGGGCGTTGGCCCACTGCGGCCACGCCTGTGGGCGTGATGCTGTGTAAAGCAGCTTGTTAGCCAATAGCGTTGCCGGTTTAGCTGTATCGATATGGGCTGCTAACTGCGGGCTTACCACTGCGCAGATCTGTTCCGCCATTAGCTCCATAACCTCCACATTTTCGGGCCAGGGCGGTTCGGAAAATGCCAGTGTGGCGCTGACATCCGTTTGCTTACCGGGTTGCTCGCTTTCACTCACCACGACTTTTAGCTTTAGCTGGGGCAACTCACGGTTGAGGCGATCTAACCGGGGAATTAGCCAGCGGGCCAAAAGACTGCCAGGGCAGGCCAGGGTGAAGGGCGCTTCTTCCACTTCATGCTTGAGCACGGCACAACTATCTTTCAAGCGAGCGAAGGCTTCGCCCACACCGCTTTGTAACCGCTCGCCGTGCGGTGTTAGCGCAATTCCTCGGCCCGATTTTACGAAAAGCGCCACGCCAAAATGCTCATCCAAGCTTTTTAGTTGGCGGCTAACCGCTCCATGGGTAACGCTTAGCTCATCGGCAGCGGCGGTCACGCTGCCCAACCGGGCAGTCGCTTCAAAGGCCCGTAGGGCGCTAAGCGGGGGCATGCTATGTTGCATGGGGTGTCCTGCTAACAGTTGACTAAATCTCACATATTGATGACATCTTATCGATTTTTATCCCCACCTGCCTGCGCTACTTTCATTGCACTGTTTTCACTGAACGGTTTTCACTGACTGTTCGATAACGCATTCAGAGGTCGTGATGAATCAACCTATAGACTTATCCAAGAGCCTACCCGATGCCAATGGGCTATTTGGCAGTTTCGGTGGGCGTTTTGTCGCTGAAACGCTGATGCCGCTGATTTTAGAGCTGCAAGACGAATACGCCACCGCTAAAAATGATCCCGAATTCCAGCGCCAGCTAGCTTACTTTCAGGGTGATTACGTGGGGCGGCCCAGCCCGCTCTACTTTGCCGAGCGGCTGACCGAGCACTTTGGCGGGGCAAGTATTTACCTAAAGCGCGAAGAGCTAAACCACACCGGCGCCCACAAGATTAATAACTGCATTGGCCAGGTGCTGCTGGCCAAGCAAATGGGCAAAAAACGCATCATCGCCGAAACCGGCGCGGGTATGCACGGCGTGGCCACCGCCACGGTGGCGGCACGTTTTGGCCTGCCCTGCGTGATCTATATGGGCACTACGGACATCGAACGCCAGCAGACCAACGTGTTCCGCATGAAGCTACTGGGCGCAGAAATCGTCCCGGTCACTTCCGGCACCGGCACGCTCAAAGACGCCATGAACGAGGCGCTGCGCGACTGGGTCACCAACGTCGACGACACCTTCTACATTATTGGCACTGTCGCCGGGCCGCACCCGTATCCTGCTATGGTGCGCGACTTCCAAGCGGTGATCGGCCATGAAACCCGCGCGCAAATGCTGGAAAAGAAAGGTCGCCTGCCGGATTCGCTGGTGGCCTGCGTGGGCGGTGGCTCAAACGCTATTGGGCTGTTTCACCCGTTCCTTGATGACCCAGGGGTCAAGATGATTGGCGTAGAAGCGGGTGGCAAAGGCGTGAAAAGCGGCCTTCACGCCGCCAGCCTTAACGGTGGTACGCCAGGGGTGCTGCACGGTAATCGCACCTACCTGCTGCAAAATGAAGATGGCCAGATTATCGACGCCCACTCGATTTCCGCAGGGCTCGATTACCCCGGCATTGGCCCAGAGCACGCATGGTTGCACGAACAGGGGAGGGTCGAGTACGTCTCCGCCACTGATGACGAAGCGCTGGAAGCTTTCCAGATCTGCTGCCGTCAGGAAGGCATTATTCCCGCCCTGGAAACCGCCCACGCTTTGGCGGAAGTCGCCAAGCGCGCGCCTACGCTGCCCCGGGAGCACCTAATGGTGGTCAACCTTAGCGGCCGTGGAGACAAAGACATGATGAGCGTGGCCCATCATCTTGGTGACAAGTTCGGAGTGAAAAGCTTATGAGCGCAATCCAGGACAACGCTATGAACGATGTTGTGAACGACGCTATGAGTAACCCCTCTCGTCTTGAAAACTGCTTTGCTGCGCTCAAGCAGCAAAACCGCCCGGCGCTGGTCAGCTACCTAACGGCCGGTGACCCAGACGCCGAGACCTCCCGCCGCCTGCTGCACGGGCTGCCCGCGGCAGGGGTGGATATCATCGAGCTGGGAATGCCGTTCAGCGACCCCATGGCAGATGGACCCGCCATTCAAAAAGCAGCGCTGCGCGCCCTGAAAAACGGCCAAACCCAAGCCAAAACGCTGGAAATGGTGCGGAGCTTTCGAGAAGAAAATAGCACTACGCCAATTGTGCTGATGGGCTACTACAACCCGATTTTTTGCTACGGCGTTGAGCGCTTTCTAGCGGATGCCGCCAGCGCTGGGGTAGATGGCCTGATTGTGGTGGATCTGCCGCCTGAACACGACGAAGAACTCTGCCAGCCAGCGGCCCAGCACGGTATTGATTTTATCCGTTTGGCCACCCCGACCACCGATGCTAAGCGGCTGCCTAAAGTGCTGGCAAATGCCTCTGGGTTTATCTACTACGTCTCCGTGGCGGGTGTCACCGGCGGTAACGCTCCCACGCCGGAAAGGCTGGAAAGTTCGGTTGCCCAGCTGCGCGAACACACGGATTTGCCCATCGCGGTTGGCTTCGGCATACGCACCGCCGAACAAGCTGCCACTATTGGCCGCTTTAGCGATGCAGTCGTCGTCGGCTCTGCGCTAGTCGACTGTATTGAACACGCCAACACCCCTGATAAAGCCGTTGAGCGGGTGCACGGCCTGGTCAGCGAGTTGGCCGAAAGCGTAAGGGCGTGTAGGGAGTAATTTAAAATACGAACACGGCATGCGTACATGCCGTGATAAAGTAGCTAAATACAATTGAGAGTGGGGTTTCGTAAACGCCACCACTACGCTTTTAAACGACCTACTGCATACTTTTGCAGGATGCTGGTAACCAGCATTTAATAAGAATACCTACAGCTAAGGCTTTCTTCTGCAGCCCGCGCAGGAAGAAAGCATGGCTTTCATGAGTGATTCTTTATTTAATCTGCCTTTTTTTAACCTCCTGAATAACTATCAGGAGGTTTTTTTGTTCTGAATAGTTGTTTTAAGGAAAAAGTTAACTTCCAGATCTGCAGAGAGTTAAAACGCCTTTTTATTTCCTCTACCAGAGTTTATACCGTTGAGTAGGGGCTAATGAATCCAAGTCAATGTGGCGCCTAGTCGTCATTGAGTATGGTGGAATATCCCTTTTTTTGATGAGCTAAGTGCCTAATTTGATAGTCACTATGCCCCGTGAATCAGCATCCGCTTCGGCCGATGAAAATGCTACACCCTTGGTTATCTATCATGGTTTGGTTTGAGATATTAAACCTTCGTATAAGCGTGAATGGTTCGATTGATAGGTTTTTGTATTGCTTTTAAAGAATTACACAACGTTTAAATAAGCGTCACTTTTCCGCTAGCTATGACTTTCTTTAATTTAAGAAATATTGCATCCGCTAAACTTTTATATGTCCGTAAATTAAACTAATAGTACTAGTTAAGTAGCATTTAATTATCTATTTTTAGCCTTTTGTACATGAACAAAACCAACGCATCCTTCGGCAAATATCAGGTTTAACGCGACCTGTTCCTCTCTTATTCTGTTGACAAAGGTTTCAGAGTTATATTTTTTGTGAATTTATGTATTCGCATTGTGACAGAAGTCCTACGGCTACAGGTATCAACAATGATTGCGAAACTAGCGGCAGCCAAACAGCAGCATGATCAGAGAATCTGCAATCGCCAACAATTTAACGTCGCACTACGCCCAGTAGCGCCTGCCAAATTTAAGCGAGCTCTTCAGGGTGTACCCCTGCTGACAAAAGGGTTAGCAACCCTGGTCCTGTCCGGTTTCATCGCTAGCGCTTGGGGGCAGGAGAGCTTTCAAGACGACAGCTTTCATCGGGTTTTCACCACTACTTACCGTGCCGCTTCCCTTATTGATGGTCGCTCCCTCAGCAATGTACAGGGGGCCATCAACGTCAACATGGCATCAGGTTACGGCAATCTGCAGAGCAATTCCGGTGTTATTGCCATGGGAGATTATGCCCTGGCCAATAACATCGTGGTGCAGATCGCCACTTCGAACAATCGCCTCGAGCCCCAACAGGCCAGTGCAGTGATCAAGGATCAGGCACTGAACCAAGCGGTGGGCTGGATATCCGTCAACCAGGCGGCGGGGCAAGCGAATGTGCAGAGCAACACCCTGAGTGTGGCGCTGGGCATAAGGGGCAGTTCTCTGACCAGCGAATCGCTGAGCCAGGTGCTGTCCAGCAAGCAGGAGTCGATGGAAGACGCGGAGGGCAATGCGTCGTCGGGACGGGTCGAGATCGAGGAGTCGGCCTTCGCCGGGTCACGCGGCGTCATCCAAGTGAATCAGTCGGCTGGAATGGGCAACGCTACCGGGAACCATGTGGGTATCCGCATGACGTCCAGTGCTAGCAGGTAGTAGTGCCTTCGTAAATCAAGAGCAAGACTCGCAGTTTCATTCAGGAGAAAGACAATGAAAACATTCGCAAAAGCACCACTCGCAGTCGCTATCGCCGCTCTTCTTGCGGCACCCTATGCGCTGGCCAATGATTTTAACACCGACTCCGATCTAGACGTGGATGTCGACAACGATATCACGGTCGCACTTACACATGAAGTCACTAACGCAATCGACGTGGATGTCGATTTGACTGTGACAGCTACGGATGCGGATCACTTCGCCGCGGCTACTATCGACCGTAAGCAGTTCACCGACGATAATGCCGTTAAATCAGAGCTGAGTGATAACAATTCTACCGTCACCGGGTCTGGAAACGGCGCTACCGGTAATATCGGCATCAACGTGGCATCCGGTGATCTCAACAAGCAGGCCAATGATACGGCCATCGCCAGTGGCGAATCCGATGCTGGTGGCAATGGCCCAGGGGCTTCTTCAATGTTCTGGTGGACCCCCGGTGGTGGCTCCGCGGATGATGATGCTTCCATGGTCTTTGCCAAGGCCGCGACCTTTGCGATCCAGTCTTCCTCAAACAACCGCTACTACAACGATGGCACTACGAACAACGCGTCGCTTGATAACTCTCTGAACAACGTATCCGGTAACATCGGCGCTAACGTTGCTGCTGGCGCTGGTAATGTTCAGAACAATGCCATGACGTTGGCAGTCGGGCAGGGTAGCTCTGCCGAGGCCTCCACCGGTGGTGTGCAGGTGTCTTACAATAACATGTCCGACAATGACCTCGTTGTAGAATCCGCTAACTGGTGGTCGGTCGAGCTTACAGGTAACACCAACACTGCTGCGATGAACAATTCACTGGCAAATGCCAGCGGCAACGTGGGTGTCAACATCGCCTCAGGCAACGGCAATATGCAAAGCAACACCCTGTCCATCGCTCGCGCGCAGTGATCGGTATCAGGTGATTCAGCCCGGCCCGCTCTGCGGGCCGGGTTTTTCAAATCTAAACGCTTTGCAGGAATCTAGGTATGAAAACCGTTGCGATAGCGCTGCTCAATCTAGCGTTTATAACGGGTATCTCGTTACCCGCTAAACAGGCGGATGCCGCGCCGATCAGGCTGGGTAATGTCGTGCCTGGCACCTTAGTAACGAAAAACGTGAAGTCGATACGTGAGCTTCGCTTTGAGAATCTTATCCCGCAGGAAACAGATTTTTCCTGCGGTGCGGCATCCCTGGCAACCATCCTCAAGTATGCCTACGGCTGGTCAGATGTGACCGAGGTGGATGTTCTCGAGGGAATGTTTGCGGTTAGCGATCCCGAAATAGCGCGGCGCATGGGCTTTTCCCTACTCGACCTGCGCAACTATGTGGAATCCATTGGCTTGCGTGCCAGGGGCTATGAAATCGAGGGCGATGCACTGGATGCCGTCTCGATTCCCGTCATCGTGCTGCTTGATCTCGCTGGCTATCAGCACTTCGTGGTGATGAAAAAGGTGGTAGGGGACCGCGTCTATATTGGCGATCCCGCGTTGGGAAATAAGGTCATGGATCGCTCTGAGTTTATCGATTCCTGGAACAACGTCATCTTTGCTGTCATCGGTGAGAACTTCGACACACACACTGTGTTGCTCGACCCGGCTCAACCGTTAACGGCACGGCGCCTGACAGATGTCTTCTCCCCGGTGCCCGCGCAGCAATTGCTGGACTTCGGGTTTCGCCATGCCGAGGTGTTCTGACCGTTTATCACAATGATCAAAAGGGTGGAAATATGAACGGGCATGAAAGTCAGCGACGCTGGCGAGGCACGAAGATCGTGTCACTAATTGGCATCTCCATAATGGTAACGACCACGCCCCAGTCACAGGCGGCAGCCGTAGCTACTGATTTCAGTGATCCGACCTTCCAAAATGGCAGGCAGTTGCCGGATCATGAACTGGCACAGCTACGCGGTAAGGCAGTCAATAGCCGCGAGATACTCTTTTTTGGCGTGGAAATGTCGACGCGCTGGCAAACCTCGGCAGGGGAGGATATTCATGCGCGAGCAAATCTGGGCTTTGACATGGCCGGTGCCCAGCCGTCACCTCAGTTTTCCACCCACATAACCTCCACCACGCCGGAAGAGTATGTGGCTTATCAGCAGGCTATAAACAACACGGCTCCCGGGCTAAGCACTGGCAGTATTAATGCCGAGGGGGTCGTACAGCTGGTACAGGCGGGCGGTGATTTCAATAGCGCCAATAACGCCTTCTGGGTAGACGTGGGTCAGGATGCAGGGCGCGGCAGCAGTCTGCCAGCCAACAACAAGCTGACTGAAACCACGCAGAGCGGAGCCCAGGTGGCAATTGGCAGGCAGGCTGGTGAATTGGGAATGACGCTATCCGTACCTGGGGCCGGGGTGGCAAGCCAAGGCATACGCTCAAGCCAAGGGTTGCATCAGTCCATTCGGCTTACCAGCGATCACCAGCAGATCAGCAACATGACGCGCTTACACGTCCAACTAGGGAAAACTTCGAATACTGGTATTACTAATGAGTTCAAATACTTGCTGCAATCAGTTCGCTCACTGGAACGCCTTTAGTGAAATACTAATTTAATCCTGTTTTGTGTCTAAAAGGCCGATAATTATCGGCTTTTTTAATGTTTATCTTACTTAGGCTATTGCCTGATAGGCTGACGGAGGGTATTAAGAAGTTGCGCCCTCCTTCGTGGGAGAAGGATAAGGCACATGCTCGTAACGAGTTCATATTCAAGGGAGTTAACGATGCTGGATAATAAATCGACAAACCAGACGCATTCTGCCGGCTGTCCACTTTCGCTGTCGATACTTCTCCTGGCTGCCGCGAGTGTCTCGCCGGTGGCCATGGCACAGGGCACAAATGAAGAGGTTGTTCGAGAAGCTCAACCCAGCCAAAGTGTGCAAAACGTTTTACGCGAAGAACATGCGCTTTTCTCTGATCGTTTGACGATCGAACCAGGAATTAGCTACTCGTATTCCGACCGTAGCAACTTAGCCCTGAGTGGGTTTCTGGCTCTAGACGCGATCTTTCTGGGTAATATAAACGTCGATACAGTAGAGAGCCACACGACAACTTTTGACTTGAATACTCGTTACGGCGTGACAAATCGGCTGGAACTAGAGCTGATGATTCCTTACGTCTATCGAAGCAGCCGCTATGAAACTATTGGTGCTGGTGCGTCAACGGGTGGGTTAGTCGAAGAAACCGTTAACGAGGGCGACCTTGGGGATATCAGTGCTGGTATATATTATCGGCTTTTACCCGAGGCCGAAGTTAGGCCCGACATTGTCTGGAATTTTTCCGTTCGGGCACCGACCGGCAAGCATCCTTACAATATCAGAACCAATAGCAGGATCGTGGATGACGGTGAGGGTGGGTTTGAGAACTTGACGGTACCGACCAGCCTTCCAACGGGTAATGGTGTATGGGGCGTGAGCTCTGGCCTCTCGTTTCTCAAGACCTTGGACCCAGCCATCATTTTCGCCAATATTGGCTATACCCATAACATCAAGCGCAGCTTTGACGATATAGGCTCAAGCGAAGAGAACGTGCCAGGCGAGGTGAATCTTGGCGACAGTATTCGTTTAGGGTTTGGTACCGCCTTTGCCTTGAATGAGCGCTTCAGTCTTTCCATGTCGTTTACGCATCAGCACGCTTTTGAAACGAAAGTCACCACCGATGGAGGGTCAGAGCAAACTGTTATAGGTAGCAGCGCCAATGCAGCCTCTGTCAATTTCGGTGCTACCTATGGCCTTTCGGACTCCACGTCGATCGTTACCAGTGTCGGTATCGGTTTGAGTGACGATGCACCGGATTTCACGCTCAATTTCCGTATGCCTTTCCAGATCTAGACTACCGCAATACCCCTGTGCTTATTCAGGCGCAGGGGCCCACCTAGCAAGTCTTCTTTCACACTCTACACTCGGCCAACTCCCCCGCTTGATCGCTTTCAGTGGGGAAATTGCAGTAGGGAAAATAACTTGCCAACGCTGACCGTATAGCGCATAGCTATAAGCGGGGCGCCGCCACCGGTTTCAGCCCAGCAATCCGCTATCACCTTTTGATGTTCTATAAAACTGAGGGAAACAATGGGAAAGCTCTTTTCACTAATCGTAATAGTAGCGCTTGGCTACGCGGGCATTTACTTCTATTACGGCGTTGTCGTTGAGCGGGAAATTCAAGAACAGCTGGATGACCGCGGCCTTTCCGCTGTTAGCATCGATAACGTTGAGTATGATTTGCTGGCGCCTGTTAGTACTTCGGCGGAAATCGCCGTCACCGTCACTTATCGCGGCTCACAAGCAACGCTGGATTTGGCAGTGCAGGGCCATCCCCTGTTTTCTGATGAAGTAACAGTCGAAGTTGATGGCCTACAAGCACTACGGCTGGGCATCAGCTTCGGGCAGTAAGCGGTAGCCACACATGCTGCTCCACGCCTATCGTTAGTGAACACCACCAAGGATTCGGCATGGTAAAGCTCTTTTCACTGATGATTGTGCTGGCGTTGGCCGGCTGCGCCGCCATGGAGCCGCATGCGGAGCGTGACGTCCAGCGCGACGTCGGTCTGGCCATCCAGGAGGTCTACGAGCGGGCGCTGCCGACGCTATCCGAAGACAAGCAGCGCCACTTTGCCCAGCGGCTCTACCGCCTGACTGGCGAGCAGCGCTGGTGGGCCCTCAATCATGTCTACGGCGAGCGTCTACTGACGCGACTCGAGGAGGACATCGTCGGCCTGGCCAAGCCCGGGTACGCGGCTGCCCGCAGCCGGGCGATCGTTGCCGACTACTCCCAACGCACGGCCAAGCAGCGCGCCCGGCGCGCCATGCTGGGTGAGTGGGGGGAGATCGCCTTCGCCCGGGGGCTGCTGTTCCGGCTGGTCCAGGCCGAGTACTACGGCCTGCTGCCGACCATTGAGAACCACGAGCGGGCGCTGGGCTACCAGGCAGAGGTTGACTGGGCGGCCTTCCTGACCGACCCCGCGGTGATCGGGATCTATGCTGCTCAGGTGGCCAACCAAGCCTACTTCCTGCACCAACTCGGCGTGATGGACCTGCGCCGGGAGGTGGAAGCAGCCTTCCGACGCCACTACCCGCCTGATCGAGTCGCCGAGCTCGACGACGCCGAGTACCATAACTGGCTATATGGCCTGACCCACTTCGTCATCGCTGACAGCCGCTACTACCAGCGGAAGGTGGACCCGGAAATGCATGCTTGGGTGCTGGAAGCGCTGGAGCGGGAGACGGTCGGCATCATGGCCCGGGCCACGGCCGACATCCAAGCCGAGGTGGCATTGGCCTTGCTGCTTGCCGACCGCGAGGATCACCCGCTGGTGGACCGGGTGCGTGAGGCGCTGGTGGCGGCGGTGGACCCGGCCAGCGGCATCATCCCCTCGGCCACTGGGGAAAAGGGACTGGCGGGTGGTGAACACCGCAACGTTCTGGCAATAATGGTGTTGCGCTGGCCGGGCCGCCTGCATCCCGGCCCCGACCTCTCGGACGGGCTTGGCGGGCGCTCAGCCGAATTCACAGGCAGTCGCTATCCACAAAATAAAGGAGCAGGGCATGAACCAACATGAAAAGCTCAACTACGTCGAACTCGCTGCCAAGGACTTGAACGCCACCAAAACCTTTTTTTCAGCGGTGTTTGGCTGGGAGTTCACCGACTACGGCCCGGAATACAGTGCGTTTTCCAACCAGGGCTTGGATGGCGGCTTCTACCAGGCGGACGCCTGCAGCCGTACCGACAACGGCGCCGCCCTGCTGGTGTTCTACAGCGATCACCTGGAAGCTACTTACAACAAGGTGGTGGACCACTGCGGCCAGATTATAAAGCCAATTTTCGAGTTCCCAGGCGGCTTTCGTTTTCACTTCATCGAGCCCAGCGGCAACGAGTTTGCTGTGTGGTCAGAAAGGCGGGCCTAAGGCCAGTCGAGATCGCCGATATTAGCGATATAAGCTAGGTGATCTCAATTTCCTGCCACCCTCAAACAACAGGCACGGTACCGCCATCGATCACGTACTCCGTTCCTGTGATCGTAGCCGCCAGCGGTGATGCCAGAAACGCAATCAGGTTGGCCACTTCCGCAGGCTTCGAAGGGCGGCCAATCGGGATGCCGCCCAGTGAATTCATGATGATCTGCTTGCCGCCTGCGTAATTGGTGCCTGCCTCTTGGGCAATCCGCTCGGCCAGCGCAACGGCAGCTTCCGTCTCGATCCAGCCCGGCGAAACCCGAACCACACGCACCCCTTTGGTTGACACTTCCTTGGACAAGCTCTTGCTATAGGTGGATAGCGCTGCCTTAGCCGCCGCGTAAGCCGTGGTCGACTCGGGCAGGGGGAGCTCACGCTGAATGGAGGTCACGTGGATAATCACTCCATCACCCTGGGCCAGCATGCCGGGCAGCAGGGCGCGATCTAGCCGCACGGCGGGAAACAGGTTGGTGTCGAGTTCGCTCTGCCACTCCTCCTCCCCAAGGGCAGCGAACCCACCGCCGGGCGCGGATGAACCCCCCAGCACATGAACGATAATATCCACTCCGCCCAAGCGTTCGTTGACCGCATCGGCCACCGTGGCACAGCCTTCGGCCGTCATCAGGTCAGCGGCGACAAACAGCTCATCAGGCTGGTCGGCGGGGCGAGTACGGGCGGTGGTCAGTACCTGCGCGCCTTCCTCGCGAAAGAGTGACACCACAGCAGCGCCAACCCCTTTGCTACCACCGGTGACCAATACACGTCGCCCGTTCAAGTTCAGGTTCATTAGTGGATCTCCAATGACTGGATTTGCGACTCGTCAAGCTGGAAAGTGTGGTCAAGTTGAACCGGGCTGCCGGGAAAGTTGCCGGTCACAGTGGCGGTAACCACCATCGTGTTGCCTTGTTGGGAAACACTGACCGGCTCGACGCTATACTCAATTTTGGCACGGGTAGCGCGCATCCAAGCTTGAATAGCGGGTCGCCCGCGGTGCAATTCTCCTTCGTCAAACACACAGGCATCTTGGGTGAAGTAATCCGCAATGTGGGTGTCATCCGCACCGTTGCTGATGTTGAAGTAGGTGGTGATCGCGTCTGGCAGTGACAAGCTCATGGTGGTCATCTCTCGCAAGGTAATGTGAGAGAATATTCTGCCCAGGCTGACGCGTTATCAAGAACGCACAAAAAGGTAAGTGGCTTACCAATGAGAAAGATTTATACGCCCACTACCGCCGCAAGCGATGTGGAAAATGTATTAAAAATGCTGGAAGGGCGCTGGAAGCTCATCATTCTCTTTCATCTCTTCGATGGAAAAGTGCAGCGCTACTCCGATTTCGGAAAACTCATCCCCGATATCTCCCAGAAAATGCTCGCCCAACAGCTGCGCCAACTGGAAGCGGATGGCATCGTGGCCCGAAAGGTCTATCCCCAGGTGCCGCCGAAAGTGGAATACCGCCTGACCGAATGGGGGCAAACGCTCTGCCCGGCGCTGGATGCCTTGCTAAAGTGGGCAGAACAGAAGGATCACTTCAACGACCCTGCCGAGCAGAACGAACAAGACGATGCCGCTATTCAATGAGAGCCGCCTTTTGCACTACCGCACCATGACCATCAACGACTATGAAGCCGCCATTGCCCTGTGGAGCGAAAGTGAAGGCGTGCGGCTGCGCGATGCCGATTCACGGGAAGGCATCGAGAAGTACCTGCTTCGCAATCCCGGCCTGAGCTTTGTGGCCGAAGTGGAAAAAGGAGTAGAAGGAAAGCTGGTGGGCACAATAATGGCCGGCCACGATGGCAAGCGCGGCTATGTTCAGCACTTGTCAGTATCGGACTCCCACCGTAGAGCAGGCATCGCGACACAGCTGGTAAACCTTTGCCTGGAAGCGCTGAAAAATGAAGGCATCCTGAAATCACACCTGATGATTCTGGCCGAGAACGAAGCCGCCCAGAGGTTCTGGGCCAATCAGGGGTGGGCTTGCCGATCCGATATTCTGCTCTATTCGTTTGTTAACGGGGATAACCAGAACGTTTAGCTAGGCAAACCATGCACAACGTGGATAGCGCTTTAACCAAGCTGAGCTTCAATCGCGGTCTTGTCGATCATCGACCAGACTTCCTGAATCTTATTATCGTGGAAGCGGTAGAACGCGTTCTCGCAAAACGTCACTTTTCTGCCATTCACGGCAAGGCCGAGGAAGCTACCTTTCGGCGTGACATCGAATCGCAGCCTGCACGCGACATGTGGTGAATCAATGGCCAATAGCTCAATTTTGAAGTGAAGGTCCGGTATCTGCTCGTAATCGGCTTCCAGCATGGCGCGATAGCCATCAACCCCTAGGCGCCTGCCGTTGTGGTAGACATCGTCATGCACGAACTGGTCAAGGTTCGTCCAGTCCTGATTATTAAGGCAGGTGATGTAATCCCGGTATATTGCTTCAAGGTCATGTTTGTTCATCCTGGTTCTCCTTTCCTGGGCAGGCGTGAAGGCATTCGCCAAGGGTATAAAGGCTTAGTATCATAAGCAGCCTAAACCAAACCACAGAAGTCATCATTCATGTCGTGCCCACCTTGCCCCAATTGCCAATCAGAATTCGTCTATCAGGATCAAAGCCTGTTCATCTGCCCCGAGTGTTCCCACGAATGGAACCCTTCAGAGACTGAGGCGGAAGATGCCGTGACGGTAAATGATGCCCACGGCACGCTGTTAGCGGAAGGCGATAAGGTAACTATGATCAAAGACCTCAAGGTCAAAGGTAGCTCATTGGTACTCAAGGTAGGCACCAAAGCCGTTATCAAGCGGCTTGTGGATAGCAAAGATCACCAACTGGACTGCAAGGTCGACGGTGTCGGCGACATGATGGTAACCGCCCATTTCGTTAAGAAGGCCTGACGGACGCTGTGATGCTAAGCGAATCAATGCTGATTGCCGTTTATCTGGATAGCGTTATCCGTGCTGTTCCACAGTAGCCTTGGGCAATAGTAGGGCGGTAATGGGGTATGAGCATGTTCCAAGTCATCCCCGTAGCCTAAAGTGTGATGAGGTAAACGTAGGAATCAACGAACTTAACTGCTAGGCTAAATTTACTAGAGCGAAAAAATCGCCGCAGGGAACAATCCAATGCCAAATGCCCCACGCATCGAGCTTCACCCCGTTAGCCAGCGAGTGCAGGTGCATGTTGACGGCAAGCTGCTTGCCGACTCCAATCAAGCCCAATCCGCGAGCAAGGTTACCCACCCGCCATTATTTCCCGCGCGAAGACTTGCGGATGGATTTGCTTACCCTTTCCGAAACAAAGACCCACTGCCCGTTTAAAGGCTGCAAGCTGTATTTCTAGCTGGCTATTATTAAAAGAAATAGTAGCTGATTGAAATCATTAAAGCGAAAGAGAAGAGTGGTGCTGTTTTTTAACAGTCAGGAAATTTTAAATTTTAAATTTTATTTATATTAAGGTATATGTATGTATTTTGAAGAAGGGGTGATTAAGGTACGCTATGATGGGGATGGTGGTATGATGAATAATCATCAGATGAATGCTGGTGATGTAGCGCGTAGTATAAAAGCAATGGAAATTATTTATGTTGAGGCTTTCCGAGAGTCAAATAAAATATTTAAAACAAATATTAATGCCGAAGTTATTTTAGAAGCTGGTTTTCAAGAAGGCTCGCTTTGGTGGCTTTTGAAAATGATCGGAAAATCCAATGAAGAGCAAAAAGCGTTTGGATCAAAAACATCTTTTTTAGCTATATCTGAAGCAATAAAAAAGTATTCCAAGTTATTAAAAAGCTTCCTGTCGAAAGTGTTGATATACTCATTAAAGAAACTATAGACGGTTATGTGATTGAGGTGGATGGTGAGTTAGTAATTCTGGATGAAGTTGAATGTGCAATCCTGACAAATGAAAAAATTCGGAGTGGTTTTAGTGATCTAGCATTCCCATTAGAAAATAATGGCATTGATTCGTTAGATATAGATAACGTAACCAATTCTGATTTTTCTCTGCACATTGATAAAGAATCTTGTAGAAAATTTATTGTTCGTAGACGACACAAACATATTGTGGGGCAAGGTGAATCTCGAGGCTTTTTTTACGTAGATACTCTATCATATAACCCCAAGTCAAAATGGAAGTTCGTGTCAAAAGAGGATCCTGGGTTTTCTTTTTCGGCGATAATTACCGATGTTTTATTTCTTAAAAGAGTCTCTGATAATTCTGAGAAGTTTTCTAAGGATGATCTACTTGAAATTTCTTTTTCCTGGTATAAAGAAAAATCTAAATTAACGGGTAAAGTAAGCTCTGTGTATACGGTGGATGAGGTTAAAAATCATATACCGGTAGAGGATAGACAATGGAAACTAGTCTGATACTATTGTCTCTCGCGTTAGCAATTATATTATTGGTGTATTTCTCGCCATTAGTTATTTATAGAATTAAGAGAAAAAAAGTAATTGTTCGTCTTTTAAATATAGATGGAAAAGAAGAGAGAATCATTCTTTATTTGAAAGAAAGAGACCCGCTTTGGCGTGTAATAAAATTGAACAAGGATGGTGAAAATGTCAGCCACTCCTAATAACCCCACGCGTCAAATTAAGCAATCTGACATTTTAAGCAGTGCTACTATTTCAGGGCTATTGACTTTTTTCCTCCTCACTCTTGCAAAAGAAATAGATTCAAATCATTGGGTAGTTCCGTATTTGACAGATCATACTATTAGCTTTGTTTCTGGAGTGGCAACAGCAGCTATCGCATTAGGTTTGTCATTTATTCGATTTGAAGTCAATCTGATGGTGCAAGAAAGAGATTGTAAGAGGAAAATTTATTATTTAGATAAAATGATTAGTAAGACTTCCGATGAAAATACACTGTCTGAGTTAAAGACACTGCGCAATAAGCTGTTACTTAGCTCTGCAAAAAAAGTAGTCCTTGAAGAAATTTAAAATTCTTTTTAAATTTTAAAAAATAATCTTACTTTGATTTTTAAAGAAGTATTCCGTTTTAATAGGAAGTAATTTTTGTTCATAGTTTTGAGAAAATCTTTTTAAATTTAATAAGAACCACCGAGGTACTCCTTTGTTCTTTAAAGCACTCTCAAGCTCTTCCGCTTCGAAGTCTGCAATAACTTCGTTAAAAAATTTTAATACATTTGGATTGCATAGAGCTATCTCTTTTTTATATATTGTGACTATAATTTTAACTAAAGTATTTTTCCTGTTAGGCGATACTTTGTTGTTGATTTCAATATAGCGATCTTTTATGTCCTTTATGTATCTTTCGCTACATATGAGCTTTTTTCTCTTTATATCAAAAATTGCTGATTCTAGATTTGTAATCGTTGTTTTTAATATGGATTCGGGAGACTCATATCTATAAAAGCCATTTTTAAATGCCCAAGTGTCTTCAATTTTCCAAAAATCGATTATCCACTTACCATAAATAGTTCTGTATCCTCCGAATTTATTGCGAGAAGTGTTGACGGGAATTTTATCTAGACTTAATTCACCTTCGTACACTATATCGATGTCAGATGAGAATTTTCTTAATGTGTTTAATCCTATATCTCTTATTACACCACCAAAAATATATGGGTTGCAGTCAGAGAAAGTTTTCTCTACGAAATCCATCAGTAAAGCTTGGCTAGAAGTACTTCTGCTACAGAAGTACTCCAGTCGTGATTTTAAGTTTTTTTCTGTGTTGATGCTTAATTTCATTTTATGAAACTTTGATATAAAGGTAGTATTTCAGAATAGGTTCTTTCTAGATATGACTCCGTCATGCCCGAGATATAGTCAGTCAGAAGTTGGTATTTTGCGTAAAGCTTGTCTTCTGGTTTGATTGCTGTTTTGTGCTTTCTTTTAAATTCACGAAGATAGTTAACAGATATTTTTGATAAGATGTATTTTTCGTAATGATTATCAGTCTTCAGTTCTTCGTCAGTATTTTTTATTCCAAGCCAAACATGATCCATTAGCTCATGAATTCTATTTCGGCCTTGTAATTCAAGCTTTAGAACAGAAGTATTATTGAAGCCATAGTTTTTTGTAAAATTCTTTAGAGCTTTTATTTCTTTTTTATACTTAAAGTTTTTACATATTTCGTAAGGGATTCCTTCTCCACGACTAAACCATAGTTTGTGTTTTTCAGAGTAAAAGTCTTCAGCAAAACAATCGGTTGCGCATGCTAGTAGTTTGTTTATAGTGATTGATCTGAAGATTTCTACAGAAACTTCTTTTTGAACCTCACTTGTTATGTCTTTTTCATGCCTATGTTTAAATTTGCCAACAGCTTCTAATATTTTGTCATATATTTCATTAAAGAAGTCATTGTCGCCTAATTCTTCTTTAAGCCAGTTTTTTAAATCACTATATGATGCGTATCCTTTTTTTATAGTATCTTCAGCATCAATAGTTGCATATGCTATGTCATCGCATATTTCTAAGATATAGCATAAGGGGTGCCTTATACCTTCCCGTAAACCAGTTTTTTTCCATACTTCTTCAAATATTTTCTTTTCTGAAATAAAAACTCCACCTTTTGAAAAGCCGTGTTTTTCTGCATTGAAAACTGGATATTTAACCATTGCTGATAATGTTGCTGTGGTCAAATCCATTCCAAAATGGCCATCTGCAGAATGTAAACTAGTGACAAGCCTTAAAGTTTGAGCATTACCATCAAAATTTAGAAAATCCTGAAAGTTATTTTTATTTTCGTTTTTTTCTAAATGGTTACTAAACCAGTCTTGAATGGCTTTCTCACCTTGATGTCCAAAAGGAGGGTTCCCCATATCATGCACAATGCCAATAGTGGCAAGCAGTGCAGGAATGTCACGGATTAACCTATCTCTATCAATATTGCTATTCTTAAAAAAACCATTACAACAAAGGGTAACTCCTGCACCTCTAGCAAGGTTTGAAACTTCATTAGAATGTGTCAGTCTTGTTCTAATGCTATCGTGTTCCTCCATGGGGAAGACCTGAGTTTTATTAGCTAACCTCCTAGTGGGAGCAGAAAAAACAATTCTATCGTAGTCTCTTTCAATCTCGGTTCTATCGCATGACCATATATCAGTTATTTCCTTTTCCTCATCTTTACTTCTTCTTTTCGAGGAGAGCAGTTTTTCCCAGTTAAAAATTACTTGATCAGACATGTTTTTCCTATAAGTAGACTTATTATTTAAGAATAATGAGATTTTTGTATTTTATATTATAATTAATCTTTCAGATTTCCTCCACCCCACTCACCCTCATAACTTCCCTAGTCACCGCATCATTCAAAATCCCGCGTTTGGCTTCGATTAGTGTTAGCCAATCCCGGGCGCGGGTGATGCCGGTGTAGACCAGCTCGCGGGTTAGGATTGGATTGGGCGTTTGCGGTAGCAGCAGGGCGGTGTGCTGAAACTCTGAGCCTTGGGATTTGTGTACCGTCATCGCGAACACGGTTTCTACCGCGTGCAGGCGGGAAGGCAGCACCCAATGGATTGGGTTTTCCGGGTCACTGGTCGGAAAGGCGACGCGTAAAAGTGTCCTGCTGGGAGCGCGGGGATCTGGCACCGCCATTGTGATGCCGATATCGCCGTTCATCAGTTTCAGGCCGTAGTCGTTTTGGGTGACCAGCACGGGGCGGCCTTCGAACCAGCCTTTCTCAAACGTGTGGTCGTTGCCGAACAGCAGCTTTTCGCGACGCAGGGTTTTGGCGATGCGCAGGTTTAAGCCTTCTACTCCCCAGGGGCCTTTGCGTAGCGCGCACAGCAGCTGAAAGCGGCTGTAGGCGTTCAGTACTTGCTTCGCCCAGGCATCGTAAGCGTCGCCGTTCTCTTCAAACGCCAGTGCCGTATCAGGCCGCTCACTATCTAATGTGTTTAGGTAGTGGCAGTAACCGGTGGGCGGAGCGATGGGCTTGCCTTTGTGGTCGGTGCGGCCTTCGCCTGTGCTGGGAAAACGTTCCGGGCTGCCGGTGATTACAAGGCGCTCAAGGGCGCTGTCTTCGTTTTGTGCATCTGGCTTCAACACCAGGTGGTGCAAGTCGGCGTAGCCGTTATTCAGTACGCCATGCACGGCTTGGTGTTTATCCCGTTCCCGCAATGCCTCACTTAGCGGCTGGTTAATCGCCTGGGCAAGCTGGCCGATGCCGCTTGTTTCAGTAAAGCGGTGGCTTACCCGCAGCATGGTAATGGCTTGGTCCAGCGGCTGGCCGTCCGGGTCGATTAATTCATTCGGCAGTGGGTGGTCGGTGAGTTCGGCTAGCCATTGCGCCGTGGCGGGGGTGTAGTGGGCGGCGTCGGCGCGGCGGCACAGGTCGCCCAGTACGGCGCCTGCTTCTACGGAAGCCAGCTGGTCTTTATCCCCCAGCAGCACCAGCTTGGCGCTGGTGGGCAGGGCGCTGAGCAGCGCCGTCATCATTTCGATATCCACCATTGAGGCTTCATCCACCACCAGCACATCCAGCGCCAGCGGGTTGGCGGCGTTGTGGCGGAAGTGGCGGGTGTCGGCGCGGGCGCCAAGTAGCCTGTGGATCGTTGTCACTTCCGTCGGGATTTCTATTGCGTTCGATGAGGCAGCGGCTGATTGCTCATCTAATAGAGATTCTAACCCGCTAAGGGGTAGGTCCTTCACCTGCCCGGCGATGGATTCATTTAGCCGTGCGGCGGCTTTGCCGGTGGGGGCGGCCAGGCGAATGCGCAGCGGGTGGGCGCTCGGCTGGGCCAGTTGCAGGGTTTGCAGCAGGGCTAGCAGGCGCACCACGGTGGTGGTTTTGCCGGTGCCGGGGCCGCCGGTGATGATCGCGAACGGGCTGCGCGCAGCAAGAGCGCAGGCGTTTTTTTGCCAATCCAGGGTGTCGGTGGCGGGGAATAACGCATCCAGCGCACTTTTGAGTAGAGGCGATTCCTCTGAGCTATCCACGCTCAGCCGTACCGCGATCTCCTGGTGCAGAGTTTGCTCGAACTGCCAGTAGCGGCGTAGGTAGAGCCGGGTGGTCTTATGTGAAAGACCAGAGGAGTCACTTTTCACCAGAGGCGTATTGCCAGGGCCGTCGCTGATTAGCGTTGGGTGGTTGAGCGCTGCCTGCCATTCGGGCAGCGTTAGCGTGGCCAGCACATGGCTGGGCAGCGGCGGTGGGTCGTTCAGGTCGTCGCCTTCCGGCGGCAGCGAAAGCGCAAAATCCGGCGCTTCCAGCGTAGCGGCTACATCCAGGCACACGTGGCCACGGCCAAGCTGGTGGCTGGCCAGCGCTGCGCCTAGCAACAGTAGCGGCGGGGCGTTTTGGGTTTCGCGGTCGAGAAAGCGCACCAGGGCCAAATCCAGATCCCGCAGCCAGCCACGGGAAACCCAGCGTTCACACAGCAGAAATAGCGCGGCGGTGTCGCTTAGCGCGGGGTGCGGCTGGGCGTCACTGGCGGCTGATTCCATCAGTGGTGTTACCGATGCGGTTGAATCAGGTGCAGCAGGCGGCGCGTCATCGGCGAACAGGTCTAGGTTCATAGATTGTGTGTCTCTATTGCTCATACCACCGCCTCTAGGCCTGTTTCTGATACTGCATCTGCTGCCGTGCCTGCAAAGAGCGCATCCAGCGCTTCGATCAGCGCGACCGGCGCAGGTACGGCGTGAACCCCACGGGCGGTGGTGCGGCTGCCGCGCAGAAATACCGTCATCGAGCCACCCAAATGCTGGTGCGGGTCGTAGTCGGGCAGGCGCGCTTTGAGTAGCCGGTGCAACGCGAGCAGGTAAAGCGCGGCTTGCAGGTCGTAGCGTTTTTCGAGCATGGCGTTGCGCAGGGCTTTCGCGGTGTAGGCGCTGTCGTCGCTGCCCAGGTAGTTGGATTTCCAGTCGAGCACATAGAAGCGGCCTTCATGCTCAAAGGCGAGGTCGATAAAGCCTTTGAGCATGCCATTAAGCGTGTCGGCATCTAGCGCGGGGCGCGATACCCCAGGCAGTAAGTGGTTACTTACCAGTTCATCCAGCTTGCGGGTTTCCACATGGTGGGCGGCAAACCAGAACTCCAGCTCTACCTGATAGCTTTCGAGTTCACATAGCGCCACCTGACCGCCCTCGTTGGGTTGCTGCATTGAAATGGGTAAGGGCGTAGCGAGCAGTTCTTCAAACCAGCCTGCCAGGGTGTCGTGCCATGCCTGCCAGCCGCGTAGCTGTACGCGCCGCCGCAGCATATCTTCCCGGGCGGCGGGGTCTTTCAGGGCGGTGTTAAAGCCTAGCTGGCCCGCCCACTCTAAAAGCCCATGTAGAAAGGTGCCGGGGCCGGGGCCACGCGGAAATCTATGTAAATGAAACGCCTCGGTGTTAATGGCGTTGTCGTGGGGCTCGTCCAGCACTTCCAAGGTGGTGGCTTCCTGGGGCGTGGTGGGTTCCGGCGCGGGCGTTGTCAGCGGTGTGGTGCTAGATCCAGAGACGGCCCCAGAAGTACGCAGCGCCGAGTAGCTGGCGATCCACCACTGTTCCCGGGCGGGGCGCAGCGGCGTGCGGGCGTGGCCTAGTGCCTGTTGCTCCGGCGCTGGGGTGAAGCGGAGCGCGGTGGGGGCCGGGGCGTCACTTAGCTCGATATTACTGCCTTCCACCAGTTCGCCTAGCGCTTGGGTAAACGCGCTGGGGGCGATGGCCTTGCCGCCGTTGATCAGGTGGCCGATGGCGCTATTCTCGCTGCCTTTTAGCGGTGCCAGCCCCAGCCAGGTGGCGTGGCGGGCGCGGGTGAGCGCTACGTAAAGCTTGCGCAGGTCTTCGCCCAGCCGTTCGCGGTCAGCGGTGGCCAGCGTTGCTTCATCGGCGCTTAGGCTGAGTTGCAGCGTGCCTTCGCTATCGTGCCAGCGCAGCGGCAGGTCGGTGTCGCTCACCGGGCGGTGGTTGGCGATAAACGGCAGGAACACCAGCGGGTACTCCAGCCCCTTGGATTTGTGAATGGTCACTACCTTGACCAAATCGGCGTCGCTCTCCAGGCGTAGCTTGTGGCTGTCGCCGTGGCTATCGGGGTCGGCAATGGCTTCCGCCAGAAAGCGAATCAGCGCGTGTTCGCCATCCAGTTCCTGGCTGGCGTGCTGCAGCATTTCTCCCAGGTGGAGCAGGTCGGTTAGTAAACGCTCACCTTCGGCGAACTCGCCCAGCAGCCGCGCGGCGATATCAAAATCGACCATCAAACGGCGCACCAGCGGGAGCACGCCTTGGCGCTGCCACAGGCGGTGATAGTCGCTGAACTGCTCAACCCGAGCTTCCCAGGCCAGCTCGCTTTGATTGAGGTGGTCAAGCTCCTCAAGGCTTAGCCCAATCACCGATGTTGCCAGGGCGGCGCGCAGCTTGGCTTCCGCCTGGCGTGAGTTGGCCTGGGGCTCGGCGCAGGCGCGCAGCCAAATGGCTAGCTGTGGAGCAATGGGGGAGCTGAACACCTTGTCGTGATCGGAAAGGTAGACGCTCTTGATGCCTCGGCTGGCCAGCGCCAGTCGAATCGCCCGAGCTTCCTGCAGGCCGTTGACCAGAACGGCCATGTCCGAAGGTGCCAACGGAGTGAGTGTTTGCTCTCCGTTATCGGCAGCTTTCGCAAAGCCTGCTTGCTGTTTACGGCCAGCTTCCAAAAGCGCGGCCATATGCGAGGCGCAGCGCTCGGCCATCTCGCTTTGGTAGGCGGTTTTGGAGAGCGGCTCGTCGCTTTCAAGTGGCCACAGGGTCATCGCGGGTAGCGGCTTACCTTTGAGCACCAGGGTGTCGCTGGTGCCTTTGGCTTTGACAGGGTTAAACGGCAGTGGATTATTATCGCTATCTGCACGGAACAGAAAGGCGCCGGCATTGTGCTGGTCGGCGAAGCTGAAGCAGTGGTTGATCGCTGCCACCATGGCGCGGCTGGAACGGAAGTTGGTGCCCAGTGTGACGTGGCGGCCATCGGTGTCTTGGCGGGCCTGCAGGTAGGTGAAAATATCCGCACCGCGGAATGCGTAGATCGCCTGCTTGGGGTCGCCAATCAGCAGAATGGCGCTGTCGCGGCGGGGCGTTGCGACGTCATACACGGCGTTGAAGATGCGGTACTGTATCGGGTCGGTGTCTTGGAACTCGTCGATCAGTGCCACGGGGAACTGGCGCTGGATCTGCACGGCCAGGGCTTCTTTGTTGGGGCCTTGCAGGGCGCGATCCAGATGGGTGAGCAAGTCGTTGGGGCCCATCTCGGCGCGGCGTTCCTGTTCGCGCTCCAGCCGGGCGCGGCACCACTGTACGGCGTGAATCAACAGGTCGTTGCGCGGCTCGGGCAGGGCATACAGTGCCGCCGGTAGCTGTGCCAGCGCTTCCCATGCTTGAGGGCAGGGTGGCGCGCCGTCTTTCCAGATATCCGCCATTCCGTCTGGCGTCATGCGTTTCCATGCGGCGTCGGTGAGCGCCGGGTGGTCGGCGTCCGTTTCGCACCACTCACGTAGTGCGCCTAGCCAGTTGGCGCGGCTTTTGGCGTTGAAGCTCTGGCCTTTGAAGGCTTTGCGCGTGGCGGCGTCTTCCAGGGCGGGCACCAGTTCGTCCAGCCAGGCGGACCAGGGGGCTTTGAGCTCGTTGAGCTGGGCGGTGCGTTCGGCTTGGGTGGTGGCTAGGGTCTCGCTGGGCTCGGGCTTTTCGCTGCCCAGCGCTTCGCTTTCGGGCAGTAGCCGCTGCAGCGGGGCGTGCAGGTCGTCCGGTGATTTCCAGTAGCGGGTGACAATGCCGAGGGCGTCGCTGTCCAGCGGGTAGTAGAAGCTGCGCCAGTAGTCGCGCACCACTTCCTGTTCGAGTTCGCGCTGGTCGTTTTCTAAATTGAGGGAGAACAGGCTGCCGCTGTCGAAGGCGTGTTCGCGCAGCATGCGGTAGCACCAGCTGTGGATGGTGGAAACCGCGGCTTCGTCCATCCACTCGGCGGCCAGCGCCAAGCGCCGCGAGCAGGCGGGCCAGGTGGCGGGATCGTATTGGTCGCGGAGTTCTAGGAGCAACGGATCTAGTGCAACCGGGGCTTCCCCGGCGGCAAGCCTACGTGGAGGCGCTGTGAACCCATCCGTGGGCGCTACATTCAACATCCCTGTTGAATGACCTCCACTACGGCTTGCCCCCGGCGCCCCTCCTTCTACGCCCTCAGCTCGAAACACTTCTGCTGCTTCTACCAGCCGGTTGCGGATGCGTTCGCGTAGCTCTTGGGTGGCAGCGTTGGTGAAGGTAACAACTAAAATTTCTGGCGGCGTGAGCGGGCGTACAAACGCCGTGTCGTCGTCAAAGCTGTGGCCGCCGAGTACCAAACGCACGTAAAGCAGGGCGATGGTGAAGGTTTTGCCGGTGCCCGCGCTTGCCTCTATCAGTCGGCTGCCGTGAAGCGGGAGGCTTAGTGGATTGAGTGGTGCGGGCTGGCTCATAAGAAAATACTGTCAAACTCGGTCGAGAAGTCTCGGCTGGCGGTGAACAACTTACTCATACCACTTCCTCACTATCAATCGGACGGGACTGTGCCAAGGCGATTGCTTGGAAGGGCGTGGGCTCTGCTGCCGAAACATAGGTTACGATATCCACAGGCAGTTGGAGGCGTTGTTCGAGTGCCATTTTGAGTTCGGCACGGGCAAGTAGTGGTATTGCTATCTGGGAGATCAGTAACAGGTCAACATCGCCGCCCCGCTTGGTATTATCCAGCCGCGAGCCAAACACATGGACTTGCACAGAAGGCTTAATGAATTCGTGTACGCTCGAAAGTATCGTGTCGCGCTGTGATTGAGTAAGTCGCATCAAGACAGCTCCTAGACTGTATGAGAACCCCGCCACCTGATAATCTTGTCGCCGAGCCACTCTTGGTGCAATGAGTTTACGCTACCGGCGGCTTCGGTTCACTCTAACGATGGGATCTCATGCTGACATCGCTGCTGGATAATGACTTCTATAAGATCACGATGCAGAACGCCGTGATCAAACGCTTTCCTTATGCCCATGCGCGCTACGCTTTTATCAACCGTGGCGAGCACGATTTTCCTGAAGGCTTCGGTGCTGCGCTGCGCCGCGAAGTCGATCAGATGGCGGAACTTCGCCTGAACGATGAAGAGAAGCGCTACCTCGAAACGACGTGCCCTTATCTCGACCCTACCTACCTCGACTTCCTCGCCGGGTTTCACTACAACCCCAGCGAGGTGATTATCGAGCAGCAGGGAAGCGATCTTTCGGTGATCATCGAAGGGCCCTGGTATCGCACCATTCTCTGGGAAGTGCCGCTGATGGCGTTGATCAGCGAGCTTTGGTATCGCGTGCGCGGGGTAACGATCACGCCTGAAGCCGATGCGTTGATTGAGCAGCGCGCCCAGGAGAAGATCGAACTCTACCGTCGTTTAGGGCTGAAAATTGCCGAGTTCGGTACCCGGCGGCGCTTCTCGTTTGACGTTCACGACCGCGTGGTGGGCGCACTTGGCCACTACGGCGGTGAGGCATTCAGCGGCACCAGCAATGTGCTGCTGGCCATGCGTCACGGCGTTAAGCCGATCGGCACCCATGCCCATGAGTGGTTTATGTTCCACGGTGCCCGCTTTGGTTTCAAAATGGCCAATAGTCTTGCGCTGGAGCACTGGGTGGATGTGTACCGCGGCGACTTGGGTATCGCCTTGACGGATACCTTTACCTCCAAGGCCTTTTACGACAGCTTCGATAAGAAGTTCGCCAAGCTGTTCGACGGCGTTCGCCACGATAGCGGCGACCCTTTCGAGTTTGCTTCCCAGACCATCGAGCACTATGAGCGCCTGGGCATCAACCCGCTGAGCAAGACGATTATCTTCTCCGATGCGCTGACGCCGGAACGGGTCGAGCGTATTCAGGCTTTTTGCCAGGATCGCATCGGGATGGCGTTCGGTATCGGCACCAACTTCACCAACGATGTGGGCGTTGAGCCGATGAACATGGTGATCAAGATGGTCGAGGCGCGCCCCGAGGGGCAGGGCTGGCTGCCGGTGATCAAGCTTTCCGATGTGGCGGAAAAGAACACCGGCGACCCGGAGATGATCGCCCTGGCGAAGCGGGTACTGTCGCTTAGCTGCAAGAACCCTTAACGCCTTTTATAACCATTAGCCCTTCACGGAGCGGTGCAGCGGCGCGTAAAGCGCTTCGGTCAATGAGGCGAAGCTGTGGCCCAGAACCCGCTCTTTGAATAGCTTCTCGAAGCTAGGCCATTGGTGAGAGAGGTAGGCGCTTTGGGCGACTTCGCCGGTTTGAAAACGGCCACCTTCGTAGGCGGTTTCGGCGGCGGCGTAGGCGTCGCTCTCCGGTTCGGATTCTGGCGTGCCTTGCTTGGCCAGCCAAGCGAAAGCGGCCTGTGGAGCCAGCGGTAGCGGGGTCTGCATGCCATCCCACCAGGCGTTGAGTAGGGCATCTAGCTGGAAGCGGGCATTCTCGGCGTCTAAAGGCTCCAGGCGCACGTGGCCCGCTTTGGAAAGTAGCTGGGTGGTCATCGGGCGCTCAATATTACCCGCCAGGTGAGCGACCCAGGGGCGCAGCAGATGCTGCCAGCGGTATTGGCCGCGGCCACGCCCCTGGCTGATCAAACTGCTGCTAAGCAGTAGCAGGCGGCAGCGGTTGCCCGCGTCATCTTGGCGAAGCTCACCCAGCCAATCTTCCAGCGTTACCTCCCCTTCAGCTCTTTCAACAACATGCACCGCCTGGGGCGCTGCTACTACTTGGGGCCACTCTTGCAGCGCCTCTTCGTAGGCGCCAAACAGGGCATCCATGGGTTCTGCCAGCGCTTCGCGCATCCGCTCGCCAAAGGCACCCACCGCCAAAACGCCTTGGCCTTTAAAGCGTTCCAATTCTGCGTGCAGCGCTTCCACTCGCGGCTGGCCGTTATCCACCGCGTGGCGCTGGGCGGCGATTAACTGATCTTGCAACTGCCAGTTCTGTAGCCCGTCCAGGGTGAAGGGTTCTACATCCAGTTGGGTGAGCTCTTCCTGCTCGAAATAGACCCCCAGGCGGGTGTTGAAAAATGCCTTGGCGGGTTCGCGTAGAAAGCTGCCTAGCTGGTTCAGGGTTAGTGTGCCTTGCTGTTCGCTGTCCGGTTTAAGCGCCGCTGGCCTCTCTCCTGATCGGCTTTCGCTTCGCAGTGCGTGCAGAGCGTGCCACTCGTGGGCGTATGTAAATAGCCGTGCCTGGGCGGGGGAGTCGCTGGCCTGGGAAGAGAAGTAGCGACGGCTAAACGGCTGCAGCGGGTGCTCGGTGGTTAATGCTTCCAGCAGCGGCTCGCCGTTTTGGGTGTGCCAGCCCGCTTCCAGGTGGTCGCGTAGTTGGCCGACCAGCACCGAGGGCGGCATGGGATTGTTGTCGATCTGGCTACGACCCACCCAACTGATGTAGAGCTGCTGGCGGGCAGAGAGTAGCGCTTCCAAAAACAGGTAGCGGTCGTCTTCCCGCCGCGAGCGGTCGCCGGGGCGGTAGTCGCTGCCCATCAGGTCAAAGTCCAGCGGCGGCTGCGAGCGCGGGTATTCGCCGTCGTTCATGCCCAGCAGGCACACATGCTTGAAGGGAATGGCGCGCATCGGCATCAACGTGGCGAAGTTGACCGCGCCCGCGAGAAAGCGCTGGGAAAGGCTGTGCTCGTCGATTTGCCCTAGCCAGTGCTCACGCACCATGGAGAGCGGCAGGGGATCAAAAAGCTCGGCCTCTTCGGTGCTGTCCAACAGCTGCTGTAGTGCGGTCTCCAGCTTGGTGAGCATGACGCTTTCTTGAGCGTCGTCGGTGAGGAAGTAGGTTTCTAATAGCTCGCGTAGCCGGGCCACCCAGCTGGCGGCGTCGGCAGGCTGGCAGAAGGTTTCCCAAGTGCTTTCCAGCTTTTCCAACAGATTTGCCAGCGGGCCTGCCAAAGAGGCTTCCAGCCCGCCGATATCATCAAACGGCTCAATGCCTTGCCACGCCTCGGCACTGCCCACCGTATATCCAAGCAGCAGGCGACGCAGGCCAAACGCCCAGGTGTTCTGGGTCAGGCCTTCGGGAAGATCCAGCCGGGTGCGCTGTTCCGCATTGAGCCCCCATCGAATACCCGCACCCTCGATCCAGCGGCTAAGGGTGGGCAGGTCGTGCTCGTCGATGCCAAAGCGGGTGCGCAGCGCGGGAACTTCCAGCAAGTCGAGCAGATCGCTCACCGAGAGGCGCAGTTCAGGCAGGCGCAGCAGTTTTTCGAGCGCAATCATCATTGGCAGGCGGTGGCGGCTGGCCTGATCAGAAAGGGTATACGGGATGTAGCGTGGGTCGTCGGGTCTCGTGTTATAGCCACTGAAAGCGGAGCGATACTGGCCGAACACCGCTTCTATGTGCGGCGCGTAGCGGTCGATGTCCGGCACCATGACGATGATATCCCGCGGGCGCAGATCCGGGTCGGCGCTGAAGGCCGACAGCAGCTGGTCGTGAAGGATCTCCACTTCCCGCTGCGGGCCGTGGGCGATATGGAACACGATGGAGTCGTCGCTGGCGGGGTCGAGCGCGGGCCAGTGGGTTTGGGTTTCCGCCACGGGGCGCAGCTCGCGGATATCGTCCTGTAGCTGGCTGAGCAGGCAGTTGCGCTCTTCACCGCTAAAGGGCTCGAACATATCAATGCGCAGCGCCTGCTGCTCGAATAGGGTTTGATAGTTGCCCGCGTCATCGTGCTCGTCGAGCAGGCGTAAATAGTCGCGGCCCTGTTTGCCCCAGGCGGCCAGCAGCGGTTGGGCGTGAAGGTGCAGGGCGTCGTCGGCATCGCCGGTGCCCAATACATCCAAAGCGTCGGGCATGCCTGCCTTGCGTCGCTGGCGGTAGCGGCTGGCGCGGAGCAGGTCTTTATGCTCGATAATATCCGCCCAGTAGTACTGGCAGGGGTTGTGAACGCAGAGCACGATTTGGCAGCAGCGCGAGAGCGCCGCCAGGGCTTCCAAGGTTTGCTGCGGCAGTGACGATATGCCGAAAATAATTAGCCTCCGGGGCAGGCCGTGTGGGCAGTCCTGGCCTTCCAAATGCTCGGCGGCTTCCAGGAAACGGCTGTGTACCTGGGCGCGGCTGCTGTTAAGACCCGCCTCGCCTAGATTATTTGCCACATCGTCGCGCAGCGCGCGCCACAGCTCTGGCTGCCACAGTTGGTGCGCTTCCAGCGGGCGGGCTTCGCCACGGGCGGTGATCAATACATCGTTACCCTTGGCCCAGGCGTCCAGCCAGTCGGCGCGATACACTTGGTATTGATCGAACAAATCCGCTAGCCGTTCAGCCAGTTGGTAGTGCTTGCGCTGGTCGCGATCGACCTCTAAGAAGCGTGCCAGCGGCGCAAAGGCTTCCTGCTCGGCAAGGCTGGGCAGCAGGCGCAGAAGTCGCCATATCAGCCGCGACTTATCAAATGGCGAGGTTTCGGGCACTGCCTGCTCGTCATGGGTCAGCTGGGTTAGCACCGTGCGGTAGGCCTGCCATAGAAAGCGCGCGGGCAGCGTGACGTTCAATGCCGCCGCTATGCCCGCACCGCCTTGGGCCGGGTCTTCCGCCAGCGCCAGTTTTAGCCACTGCCCAATGCCGTTGCTCTGCACCAGAATGGTTTCATTCTCCAGCGGCGAGAGCGGGTGTCGGCGCATCCACTCCACCGCCAAACCGCGCAGGTCTTCCAGGCGATTGGCATGCACCACCATAAAGCCCGGCGTTAGCGGCGTTTGCGTGAGCAGAGAGTTTGCAGACATGCACGATTCCTTAATGGATGGTGCCTCACGGCGGTGGCGGGGCGACTAAGTGTATGGTGCCATAAGTTAATCGTCTTGCGGGATGCGACATATATCGCCAAGCTATGCGGATACTGTGAGCCAAGCAACGAGGAATTCCTAATGAGCGAGTCATCGCAACACGCCCGCCGCCACTCTTCCCAAGTGGTCGATGGCCCCGGTAAAGCCGCCAGCCGCGCCATGCTGCGCGCCGTGGGTTTTACAGATGCCGATTTTCAAAAGCCCCAGGTGGGCATTGCGTCTACCTGGAGCATGGTGACGCCCTGCAATAGCCATATTAATGAGCTGGCCGAGTTTGCCCGCGATGGCGCCGATGCGGGCGGTGGTAAAGGTGTAATTTTCAATACCATTACTATTTCCGATGGTATTGCTAACGGCACCGAAGGCATGAAGTACTCGTTGGTATCGCGGGAAGTGATCGCCGATTCCATCGAAACCGTGGCGGGCTGCGAAGGCTTTGATGGCTTGGTGGCCATTGGCGGCTGCGATAAGAACATGCCTGGCTGCCTGATGGGCCTGGCGCGCTTAAACCGCCCCAGCGTGTTTGTTTACGGCGGCACCATTATGCCCGGCAAAGGGCATACCGATATTGTTTCGGTCTTTGAGGCTATGGGCGCGCACTCCCGTGGTGATATCGACCTCATCGAACTTAAAAATATCGAAGAAACGGCGATCCCCGGTCCCGGTTCCTGTGGCGGTATGTACACCGCCAACACCATGGCTTCGGCCATTGAAGCCTTGGGCATGAGCCTGCCGGGTAGCTCGGCGCAGAATGCTATCTCCCAGGAGAAGCGCGACGACTGCAAAGCGGCAGGCGAAGCAGTACTGGCGCTGCTGGCGGACGATATTAAGCCTTCCGATATCATGACACGCGAGGCTTTTGAGAACGCCATTACGGTCACTATCGCTTTAGGCGGTTCTACCAATGCGGTACTGCACCTTATCGCCATGGCGCGCACCATCGGCGTTGAACTGTCGCTGTCCGACTTTACTGAAATTGGTAAGCGCGTGCCGGTACTCGCTGACCTGCGCCCCAGCGGCCATTACATGATGAGCGAGCTGGTGGCGATTGGCGGTATTCAGCCACTGATGAAAACCTTGCTGGACGCGGGCCTGCTCAACGGCAACTGCTTGACCGTCACCGGCAAAACGTTGGAAGAGAACCTGGCCGAAATCGAGCCTTATCCCGCCGAGCCGCCGATCATTGCATCACTGGGTAATCCGATTAAAACGGAAAGCCATCTGCGCATGCTCTACGGCAACCTGGCACCGGAAGGCGCAGTCGCGAAGATTACCGGCAAAGAGGGCACACGCTTCTCTGGTTCTGCGCGGGTATTCGGCTCTGAAGAAGAGGCCCAGGCACGCATTAACGATGGCACCGTAGTCGCCGGCGATGTGGTGGTGATTCGCTATGAAGGGCCGAAAGGTGGCCCCGGTATGCGCGAAATGCTGACCCCGACCTCGGCGATTATGGGCCGCGGTTTGGGCAATGACGTGGCGCTGATTACCGATGGGCGTTTCTCGGGTGGCAGTCACGGTTTTGTGGTCGGCCATGTGTCACCGGAAGCGTTTGACGGCGGCCCGCTGGCGCTGGTGGAAGATGGCGATACCATCACCATCGATGCCGAGGCAGATACCATTGACGTTGATCTCTCTGACGAAGAGCTAATCCGCCGTCGCGCCGCCTGGCAGCAGCCAGAACCCCGCTATACGCGTGGTGTGCTGGCTAAGTATGCGCGCTTGGTTAGCTCGGCCAGCACCGGGGCGGTGACCGACCAGGAATAGTCCGCGTTGCCGTTATGAGCGTATCGTCATGAACACGCTGTCATAAAGAATTAAAGCGCAAGGCTTAGTATAAAAGCCTTGCGCTTTTTTAATGGGATAACAGGTGGTCGAAATGGTGGAACAAACGCAGGCACGCGGGCGCATAGGTGAGGTATTTTGGGCATTTTTAGCGCTCGGCTTAACGTCCTTTGGTGGCCCGGTGGCGCACCTTGGTTATTTTCGTACGGCCTTTGTTGAGCGGCGCCAGTGGTTAACTGAAAGCGCCTACGCTGATTTAGTGGCGCTGTGTCAGTTCTTACCGGGGCCTGCCAGCAGCCAGGTGGGCTTTGCTCTTGGCTTACTGCGCGCGGGGCCTTGTGGGGCTGCCATGGCGTGGCTGGCTTTTACGTTGCCCTCGGCGATCATCCTGGTGCTGTTTGCGTTTGGCGCGGCGGTGCTGGATGGCCCCATTGCCAGTGGCATAATCCATGGCTTAAAAGTGGTGGCGGTGGCGATTGTGGCCCACGCGGTGTGGGGCATGGCGCGTAATCTCTGCCCGGATAAAACCCGCACGGGCATCGCGCTTGCGGCGGTGTTTACAGTGGTAGTGGTCAGCGGCCCGTTGGGCCAGGTCGCGGCGATTGTGTTGGGTGGCTTAGCCGGGCTGGCGCTGTGTCGCGATAGCGCCGCTGCTACGGCAAGCGATTCGCTGCATTTTCCAGTATCGCGCAAGGCTGGCATGGTAGCGCTGGGGCTATTCGGTGGGCTGTTGATTCTGCTGCCGTTACTGGCGGGAGCCGCTGCTTGGCTGGATATCGCCGATGCGTTTTACCGTTCTGGTGCGTTAGTGTTTGGCGGTGGGCATGTGGTGCTCCCGCTGTTGGAAGCCGAGGTGGTGCAGTCGGGTTGGATCACGCCGGATGAGTTTTTGGCGGGTTACGGTGCCGCCCAGGCAGTACCAGGGCCGCTATTTACCTTTGCCGCTTATTTAGGCGCACTGCTGCCCGGTATCAATGGTTTAGTTGGCGCCCTGCTGGCGCTGCTGGCGATCTTTATCCCCGGCTTTTTGCTGTTAGTGGGCGTGCTGCCGTTTTGGAATCAGTTTCGTCAGTGGGCAAGCGCCCAGGCACTGATGCGCGGTGCCAATGCAGCGGTGGTGGGTATTTTAGGCGCGGCGCTTTATCAGCCGGTGTGGACCAGCGCGATCATTGGCGCAGAAGAGTTTGCGCTGGCGCTTACCGGTTTCTTGCTATTAACCGTATGGAAGCTGCCCGCTTGGGTAGTGGTGGCTGTTGTAGCGTTTGGGGGAATTGCGATTGCGCCGTGAGCAATGAGACATTGCTTGATCATTGCGAGCTCGAGGAGAGATTGCTTCGTCGCAGGCTCCTCGCAATGACATTCTTCTTGTCATCGCGAGCAAAGCGCGGCGACCTCGATTTTTAAATTACCAACGAAGTGAAGTAATCGCGGAGTAGGGCTTGAGATAGGGCTTGAGCGAGAAGGAAAAAGTTTCTTTGCAGACCGCCGAGAGGCGGTCTGCGTGGAGTGGAGAAATGGGAACAGCAGAAAAAGTGTCTGCTATGGCGCCTCCAGCTCTAAGGTGCGACGCAGGGCGTGGAGTTCATCCACTCCCAGGTGCTCAAGCCTTCCGGCGAGCAGGTCGCTAATTTTCTGAACGGGAAGCCCTGCCCGACGGGCAATTTCTCGGCTTCCTAAATCTGATACAGCGATCAGACGCGTGATAATACGCATTAATCGCGTACGTTTTTCGAGTTCCCTGACTTCGAGGTCAGGGCTGCTTCGCGGAGGATCAAGCTGGTCCGCAGTGGCAGTTGCGCGTGCCGTGCTCATGTGGCTCCATCAGTCTGAAATGACAAACACACAATGCCGCCAACCGGTGCGCATTTCAATGCCTATTTTGATGAAAATTTCACGACCTCGGCAAAGCCCGCAAACGGGCTAGCTCTGGTAAACTACGTGCCTTCCAATTTTTATGTGTATCGGGTTCGGTACACGCTATTTTTTCGATTTTTTATCTCGCTGTTATAGGCCGTTGGGCCGAGGAGTTTTGCATGTCGTCGAACAGCGCACCCAAGGTGGGCGTGATCATGGGTTCCAAGTCTGATTGGCCGGTCATGGAGCACGCTGTTTCCATGCTGGAGCGTTTGGGCGTGGCTTATGAAACCCGCGTAGTGTCAGCGCACCGCACGCCTGACCTGCTGTTCGACTATGCCAAGAGTGCTGCTGATCGCGGCTTGCAGGTTATCGTGGCGGGCGCGGGCGGCGCTGCTCACTTGCCAGGTATGGTGGCCTCACAAACGCCACTGCCAGTGCTGGGTGTACCGGTGGAGTCTAAAGCGCTAAAAGGTTTGGATTCGCTCCTTTCCATTGCGCAGATGCCGGGCGGCATAGCGGTGGGCACCCTGGCGATTGGCAAAGCCGGCGCGACCAACGCAGGTTTGCTAGCGGCGCAGATCGTTGGCCTGCAAGATGCGGCGGTACGCAGCGCTGTCGAAGCCTTTCGCGCAGAGCAGACTCAGAAAGTCCTCGATAACCCTGATCCGCGCCCCGAGCCGGAAGCGGAATAAGGAGTCTGGCTATGAACTCTGGTATTGCAAAGAGCGACGTTGTACAAAACATTGGTGTACTGGGTGCAGGTCAATTAGGCCGCATGTTGGCGCTAGCGGGTTATCCGCTGGGTAATCGTTTCACGTTTTTAGATACCACGGGTAACCCCAGTGCGGGTATTGGCGATGTAATTGTCGATCCTAATAATCAGCACCTGGCTGAGTTTTTGGCCAAGGTGGATGTGGTGACCTACGAATTCGAACACCTGCCCGTTCAGCTGGTGCGCGAGATTGAGCAGCACAAACCGGTCTACCCCAGCAGCCGTGCCATTGAAGTGTGTCAGAACCGGGTCGAAGAGAAGACACTGTTTGATCGTCTAGGCATTCCTACGCCCGCTTACCGGGTAGTGGAGAGCGCCGAGCAGCTAGAAGCAGCCGCCCGTGAGTTGGGTTGCCCGGTAGTAGCTAAATCGGTCACTGAAGGCTACGACGGTAAAGGCCAGGCAGTCTTGAAACAGCCCGAGCAGGCTGGCGAGGCGTGGAACGCGATTGGGCACTCGCAGCTAGTCGTTGAGGCCTTCGTCGATTTCGTGCGCGAGGTCTCGATGATTGCCGTGCGTGGCCGCAATGGCGAGGTGGTGTTCTATCCCATGGCAGAGAACCAGCATGTAGATGGCATCCTGCGTTATTCCGTTGCGCCGCTGCCCGATCTGGATGCCAGCGTTCAGCAAACCGCTGATGGCTATATTCGTGCGCTGTTAGATGAGCTGGATTACGTGGGCGTGCTGGCGCTAGAGCTGTTTCAAACCCGCGATGGCAGCTTACTGGCTAACGAAATGGCGCCTCGGGTGCATAACTCTGGACACTGGACGATGGACGGCGCAGTGACTAGCCAGTTTGAAAATCACCTGCGTGCGATACAGGGCTTGCCCCTAGGCGATACCCAGGCGATTGCCCCCACCTGCATGATTAATGTGATTGGGCATGAAGGCGATAACGCGGCGATTCTAGCGCTTGCCAATACGCATCTGCATCGCTACGACAAAGAAGAGCGCGCCGGTCGTAAGCTCGCCCATATCAATATCCTAGCGCCCAACCATGCCGAACTGTTGGAAAAAGTGAACACCTGCAGTGCGTTGCTGCCAGAGGCACCGCCGCCACAGTTAAGCTTTTCCATCAAACAGTAGTTTCTACAGCCGCCTGCTTATCTCAGGCGGCTTTTTTGTACCAATGTTGACCAATCATGCAACTTTTATCGCTAAAAGTGGCTAAATGCGCTAAAAAGGAACCACAACAAAAAATCAGCTAATTATGCTGATCTTAATAGCGACTTTTAGGCGGATAGTCAGTATGCCTCACTCTTCAACTACTGGGTCTGCCCCTAGGCTGCGCAGTGGTTTCCATCGCGACCACCATGTCACTGTAAAGCGCCTACATAGCGAAAAAGTACGTCTGCTGTACGACAATCTTTGGCAACCGGTGCTAAGCAGCGTGTTGGCAGGAATACTATTAGTAGCCGCAATGTGGCCAGTGGTCGCAAGCTGGGTACTGCTCACCTGGCTCGCAGTATTGACCTTTGTTTCGTTCGCTCGCCTTGCCTTGGCCTACTATTTTCGCCGCTTACCGGCACAGCAACAGCAGCGTCGCCGCTGGCTCTATCGATTTAGCGCCGGGGCGATTGCAGCTGGCTGCGTATGGGGTGTCGGTGGAATCGTTCTGTTTACTGGCGAAAATCATGGCCAGGTTGCGGCGCTCTCGATTGTACTGGCGGGCATTGCTGCTGGTGGAGTCACTACGCTTTCTGCCGTGTGGTGGGTGGCGCTCGGTTTCGTGCTGCCAATTTTGCTCCCGCTGTTAGTTCAGTTTTTACTATTAGGCTCACCGCTAGCGATCTTGATTGGCGCCATGCTTAGCCTGTTTCTCGGCCTGATTGTTACCACCAGCCGCCGGTTAAGCCGAATTATTCACGATAACATTGCCCTGCGGGTGAGTATGTCCGCCCGGGAGGCGCAGCTGCAAGAGAGCGAAAATCGCTACCGCTCGATCTTTCAACACTCGCCGTTAGGTGTGCTGCATTTTGATGGTCAGGGATTCGTCACTGACTGCAATAGCAAGCTGCTGGAGATACTGGACGTTAACCGCGCGCAGTTGCTCGGCTATCGGATGTTATCCCGCTCGGCGGACCCAGAAGTGGCCAATGCAGTACGCAATGCCCTAGCTAAAGGGACTGGCTACTATGAGGGCACTTACTATCTGCCCAAAGCGAGCGCAGGCACCCCTTTGCGAGCGTTTTTTAACGGCGTGCATAGCGCCAGTAATGAGATGGTTGGCGGTGTGGCCATTATCGAAGACTTTACCGAGCGTAAGCGCGCTGAAGCGATCATCTACCGTCAGGCGTTCTATGACTCACTCACCGACTTACCGAATCGGCGGCTGTTTATCGAGCGTTTGGCCACCCTCTGCGATGAGAAACAAAAAGGAGTCCAGAGCGGGTTACTGATGTTCTTGGATATGGATCGGTTTAAATTGATTAACGATACCTTAGGGCACGCTGCTGGCGATAATTTGTTAGTCCAGGTAGCCCGCCGACTGGAAAGTTGCCTGAGCGAAGGCGACATAGCCGCACGCCTGAGCGGTGATGAATTTGTGTTGCTGGCGTTGTTTGATGAGACCTCGGCACCCGACCTCGAGGCACGCGCTGAGAGTTATATGCTCAAGGTTCAGCAGGCGCTCTCTCAGCCTTACCGACTGGCAAGCCACGATACGGACGTCACGCCGAGTATTGGCTATACCTGCTTTACTACAGCCGCCTGTGACCACGAAGACGTGCTTAAACAGGCGGATATTGCGATGTATCGCGCTAAAACAGAAGGGCGGGCGCAGCTGTGCCGCTATCAACCCTGGATGCGCGATAAGCAATGCAGTGATCCAAACGCTTAAGTCAGTTGACCGATTAGCAGCAGCCATAACGCGATTAACGCAAAGTGGCCGGGGTACCATGCCAGCCATAAACGGCGCGGCATCACTAAGCCGACTGGCGGGATTCGTTGAGCTGCACCTGCAGCGAGTACCAACACGATGACGCAAGTGCCTACGGTAAACGATTTGGCCATATCAGAGGCGTTCATTTGCCCAGCAATCCAGAGTACCGGAAACGCCGCTAAGCCTGCCCACAGGCGCGCTTGAAAATGGCTTTCTGCTTGACTCAAGGCGTGCAGAGCGAACATTAGTAGCGGAATTAGCAGCAACCCGTTGTGGCCGTACTCCACCCAAAACCCGAGCAAGTACCAAACAGTAACGCCTACCGCCGCGCCTGCTAATAGCCAGGGAAACCCCAACGTTTGCTGCTGGTAGTGCTGCCAGCCTTGGCGCACTAGCGCCCCTAAGGCTAAGCCGCTGGCGAGGGTAAAGCAGACGTTGAGGATAAAAGCGTCTGACGTGCGCGGCATCATCATGTAGGGGAGTTGGGCCACCAGGCCGATAATCAGAATGCGCCGCGAGTAGCGCAGCGGATTACGGGTATTAAACAGCCCGTGCCAGGCCACCATGGCGGCAAACAGTGGAAAAGCGATACGGCCAATGGAAGACCCCGCCCAGTCTAAATCCCAACCACCGGGCAACACATAGCGCGTGAGGTGGTCGACGGTCATGGTGATCAGCGCGAGCCACTGCCCCCAGCCTGTCCAGTGGGAAGACGGGCGCAAAGACGCAGCCGTCTCTGTTGCTACTGAGTGGGGCGCTGATTTTTCAACCATGTAACCTCCTTGTAGGGTTCTGTTGTGGAGTAAAGACCCGTAATACTGGCGCTAGTTCGCGGCCAGTACTTGTTGAATTCAGTCTGTATAGATGGGCTTCCCTAACGCCCACACTTGGTCAATCGCCCAGCGCCCGTCTGAAAGAACAATAAAATCCGCATCGCTACCGGCCGTCAGGCGGCCTTTATGAGGCAGCTTTAATGTATCTGCGGCGGATGTAGCTGCGCTGCGAAGAGCGTTCTCCATGCCGATCTGGTGCTCATTAATGCACTCACCCAGGACGTCAAACAGGCTGCTTAGTTTACCCGGTTTTAAGCCGATAAAGCGGTGCTGTTCGTCAAATTGCGGTAGCGAGGCGTTGGCATCCGATGAGAGGCTGATACGTGCAGGCTCAATACGCGCCCTAAGCGCACGGGCAACCGCCTCTGATGCAGGCACTTCACCGCCTGCCAAAAGCTCGGGCGTGGTACTCGTGGTGAAATCAATGCGGCCGCCTTCGCGCGCAAAGCGCAGACCATCTTCAAACAGCGCTGGTGTGCGGTTGATATGGGTCGGGTAGAACTGCGTAAGAGGGATGGCGCTGTTCTTAGCGACGCTGCGTAGTGGCTCAAGGTGCGAGTCAGCATCGCCGGTATGAATAAACACAATCCCCGACTTGCCCGCCAGCAGCCCCGCGGTACGTGCATCAGACGCTAGTCGCGTGAGTTCGTGAGTGCTGGGTTGGGAGCCACGATGGTCGCTAATTGCTACTTCACCCACCCCGATAAACTCAGGAATATAAAGGATGTCGCTGGCTACCGACCCGGTCAAGGTAACGGGAGGAAGCTGGTAAGAACCGGTATAGGCGTAGGTGGTTAAACCGCCTGCGGCAAGCTCTCGTGCTTTGCCAATTAAATTAGCAGGGGTGCGGGTTAGCGCATCGGTGCCCAAGGCGCCTATTAAGGTAGTTACTCCAGAGGCGCAGGCTTCTTCAAGGCTGAGTTCCGCCGTACGGTTACCAAAACCACCTTCGCCGCCGCCGCCAATATAATGTACCAAGGGATCTACCAAGCCTGGAATGACGCGCCTACCTTCTATATCTACCGTGGTAATCAGTGAGCCCAGGTTAAACGCTTCAGTGGCATCGATTATCGCTGCAATGCGCTGGTCGGCGATCAATAAATGGCATAGGCCTTGAGGCTCTGGGGTGAAAAGCTGAGCGTTTTTAACGAGCGTTAGCATCGCATTCCTTAGTTTTTGATTTCAGGTTATAAGAACGCCGACCCGAAGGTCGGCGTTATCACACCATTGGCGTACTTAAAGGCGCACATCGTAGTTGAAGTAACGGTTCATTATTTCATCATAAGTGCCATTATCTTTTATGGCACGCAGCGCTTCGTTAAAGCGTTCAGCCAGCGCTTCATCACGAAGACGAAACGCCACGCCTACCCCTTGGCCGAAAATATGCTCAGGCTGCTTAATAAAATCGCTGATGCGTTGGAAATCGCTCTCTGGCGTATCAATATCGATGGCGGCTTCGGCGATTGGGTAGTCCATGAAAGTGAGATCCAGTCGACCGGCCAAAAGGTCGGTCACTACATCATCCACCCCGGTATAGCGACGGATCTCTAGGATGTCTCCATATAGCTCAGTGACGTAGTTATCCTGCAGGGTGGCCCGCTGCACGCCCACGGTTAAGCCTTCCAGGCTATCGCGATCCTCAATATTGATGTCGTGCTCATTGGTGGTGATCCAAGCACTGGGGGTGGTGTAGTAGGCTTCTGAGAAAAGCACGCGCTGGGCACGCTCCTCGGTAATTGCCATAGACGACATAATGGCATCGTAGTTGCGTGCCAGTAGGCCGGGAATAATGCCGTCCCAATCCTGCTCAACCCAGGTGCAGCTCACTTCAAGGTGGTCGCAGACGGCGTTACCCAGTTCGATCTCAAAGCCGGTGAGTGTGCCGTCGGCTTCGCGGTACATGAAGGGTTCGTAGGGCACATCGACGCCGAGCCGAATCTCGTCGTAGTCACGTGCGGTGGCGGAAATTGAAACAAACGACGTCGTTAAACCGACCGCCAAGGCAGCGGCCAGTGTCAGCGTTGCAGAACGCATAGTCAGTCTCCTGAAAACAATTTTTTAGTTAGTGGGTGTTACAACGCGCAAAGGCTTTTAAGTGCGCCAAGCGCAGGGGTTGCGGTGTGTTATGAATACACGGCAATAGTCACGCGCAGGGGCGTGGAATGGCACGGGCGTGCCAAAGGGGGAAGGCTATTCGTCGAACCACTCGCTCAGGTAAAAGCTGTCAAAGTAGCAGCTCGTGCCTGGGCGTTGCGCGCTTGAGGACTGCGCTAGAAAGGAAGGGGTATAGGTCATAGAACAATATCGCCTAAATACCTCCCCGACGTTTAAGCCGGGGAGGAGAGAGCAATTACTCTGCGTCTTCTTCACCAAAATAACGCGTGTAAATTTCGTCGTAAGTGCCGTCTTCTTGTACTTCAGCCAGGGCTTCGTTGAACTGCTCGGCCAGTGCTTCGTCGCGCTGACGGAAGGCGATACCAAAACCGTCACCAAAGTACTCTTTAGGCTCGCTAATGCGCTCACCAACCACCACATACTCAGCTTCTTCGCTTTCCAGCAGTGTGGATTGGCCAATCGGGAAGTCGAGGAACACGATGTCCAGACGCTCAGCTTCCATATCCAGCACCATATCGTCGGCGGTGGAGTAGCGGCTGATGTCGGCGACGTCACTGAAGTTGTCAGTCACGTAGTTGTCCTGCAGGGTGCCGCGCTGAACGCCGATGGTCATGCCTTCCAGCGTCTCTTTAGTGGCTTCGCTGATGCCCAGGTCGCTGGCAGCAAACCATGCAGAAGGCATAGTGATGTAGGGGTCGGAGAACAGCACTTGCTCACGACGCTCGTCGTTAATGGTCATGGACGACATGATGGCGTCGTAGTTGCGTGACATTAGGCCGGGAATGATGCCATCCCACTCCTGCTCGACCCACTCGCAGGTAACGCCCATGCGGTCGCATAGCTCGTTGCCAAGGTCGATATCAAAACCGGTCAGCTCGCCTTCAGCGGTGCGGAATTCCATCGGCTCGTAGGGAACGTCTACGCCAATGCGCACGTTGTCGTAATCACGCGCCTGTGCCGAGGAAGCGGCGGCGACTGCCAGGCCGAGCAGCGAAAGAGATAATAATTTTTTCATATTGTTACTCCGTAGAAAGTGGGTTCACTTGAGAGTGATCCCCGTTATAACTGACAAATAGTTGTTAACCGACAATTAAATTAACCCAGGTTGGCGCTGACGAAAAGAGGCTGTCTGCTTTTGAACCAACGTTTGTTTGACGGTTGCACTGTTTTTCCATGATCAACCGGTTTTCCATGATTAAGCATCTTGCGGCCGCAGGTGGGCGAGCAGCTTTTTCTCCAAATAACGAAAGAAGAACAAAATCGCGAACGTTAAGCATAGATAAATCGCGGCCACGAATAGAAACGCCTCGAAAGGGGCGTAGTAGCGAGCGTAGACAAAGCGTGCGGCACCGGTTAAATCCATCAGCGTGACCACGCTGGCAATCGCGCTGGCGTGAAGCATAAAGATCACTTCGTTTCCGTAAGCGGGCAGGGCGCGGCGAAAGGCGCTGGGCAAGATGATTCGACGCATCATTAAATTCTGCGACATGCCATAGGCACGGGCGGCCTCAATTTCACCTTGGGCCGTGGATTTAATGGCGCCCCGGAAAATCTCGGTAGTGTAAGCGGCCGTATTCAACGTGAAGGCGATAAGCGCCGGGTAGAAAGCTTCGCGCAGCACCGGCCATAAAAAGCTCTCTTGGATACCATCAATAAAGACTACGCCGTAGTAGATGATATAGAGCTGAATCAGCAGTGGCGTGCCACGAAATACGTAGGTGTAGAAGTAAACCGGCAGGCTAATCCATTTATGCTTCGAGCTGCGCATAATGGCCAGCGGCACAGCGAGAATTAGCCCCGCAATCAGCGATAAAAATACCAGTTGGGTGGTCGTGACCAAGCCTTCCCAGTAATAACCCAGCGTATCCGCGGTGAAAATCACGTTACCTGCTAGCAGGTCATTGAACCAAGTGGAAATATCGAGCATATCAATGACCTCCAAAGCCAATGTCGTAGTGTTTCTGCAGGCGCGCAAAAATCCATTCGGATACGCTGGCAATGAGTAGGTAGGCTACGGCGACGGGGAGCAAAAAGGTAAACGGCTCATGGGTCGCTCGGGAGGCTTCTGCTGCCACCCGCACCATATCAGTCAAGCCAATGACCGAGACCAGCGCGGTGGTTTTGAGCAGTACCATCCAGTTGTTGGATAGCCCCGGTAACGCATGGCGCATCATTTGCGGAAAGCGGATGCGACGAAACACGAGGCCGCTGCTCATGCCGTAAGCTTTGCCTGCTTCGATCTGACCGTTATCCACCGCCATAAAGGCGCCGCGGAAGGTCTCGCCCATATAGGCGCCGAAGATAAAGCCAATGGTCAGCACGCCCGCTGCGAAGGCATTGAAGTTAATATAAATGTCGACGTCGTAGTTGTAATAGAGCATGTCGCTGATGGCGTTAACGCCAATCTGACCGCCAAAAAACAGCAGCATCATCAAAACGAGATCCGGCACGCCGCGAATCAGGGTGGTATAAACCGTGGCTGTGCGTCTTAAAAACCAGTTGCGCGACATCTTCGCACTGGCGGTTAGCAACCCTAAAATAATCGCTAAAATCAGCGACAGCACCGCTAATTGAACGGTAACGCCTGCCCCCTCGATCAGCCGGGGGCCATAACCTTGCAAATCAATCATGGTGAGCCTCGCGGATCAGTATTTAGGTGCCAGGAATTGCTGCAGGCGCGGAGATTGCGGGTTGCCGAGCACTTGATCGGGCGGGCCAGCCTCTTCCACCAGGCCCTGGTGAAGGTAAATCACTTGGCTGGAAACATCCCGGGCAAACCCCATCTCGTGGGTGACCACGACCATGGTGCGCCCCTCTTCAGCGAGGCCGTGCATGACTTTCAACACATCGCCGACCAATTCTGGATCAAGGGCGGAGGTGGGCTCGTCAAACAGCATCACTTCTGGGTCCATCGCCAATGCGCGAGCAATCGCACCGCGCTGCTGCTGACCGCCGGACATCTGCGCCGGGTAGGCGTTGGCGCGGGCCGTTAAGCCGACGCGGTCAAGCAGGGCGTGGGCGTGCTCCAGGGCTTCTTTTTTGGGTTTTTTCAGCACATGAATCGGCGCTTCGATGATGTTTTCCAGCAGCGTCATATGAGCCCACAGGTTGAAGCTCTGGAACACCATGGAGAGCTTGGCGCGCATTTGTACCACCTGCTTCCAATCTTCGGGCTCCCGGCCGTGCTTAGTGGTTTTAAAGCGAATGGGTTCGCCATGGACAATGAGGTCGCCATCGTCGGGCTGTTCAAGCAAGTTCATGCAGCGCAAAAAAGTACTTTTACCCGAGCCAGAGGCACCGATTAGGGTAATCACATCGCCCTTTTGGGCTTGTAATGAAAGACCTTTCAGAACTTCCGTATCGCCGAAGCGTTTTTTAATATTACGCACTTCAAGGGGAGTAGGCGTAGCGGCCATATCATTGGCTCCAGTACAGAGTTGCCGCAGCAACAGGTGGGTTTGATGCGGCTGGCGCGAAAAAAGGGGCGATTCTATCAGGCTGGGCGCATTATGCGCGCTTTCCTTCTAACATTATGCACTCGACGTTAGTCTTAGGGACGTCGAGGGGCCTGTTGTCGCCTCACCATTATTATTGTCTTGGTCAATAGAGGTTTTGCTTGGCGGGTTAAGCGATAGGCGCCACCAACAGTGCGGCACGGGCACCCACCTCTACCTGGGCATTGGGAAACACCACATAGAGTGGCGTATCACCCACCCTAAAATCACCCGCCTCACCGTCTTGGGCCAGCAGGGTGCCTGGCTCAAATCGGCTGAAGTTAGCCGTGTCCTCGGCAAAACAGAGCTGGAAGTCCTCGGAGTGACGCATTAACTCGTGTTGAACCTGAAAAAACTGCATTTGCGCGGCGGGCTGATTGGGCGGGCGGTGACCCTCACTAAGCGCCGTAAGCAACTCCTGCATCGGTTTTAATGATGCCATATCGTTGTGGCCAAAAGGGGCTACGCGGCCCAGCTCAAAGGTAAATGCCTGAGCGGCGTGATAGTGCTTGCTGTAGTGAGAGAACGTCCAGCTATGCTGGTGTTGGTGCAGCACCGCCTGCATGTCCGCCGCCGCTAGCCAGCCCCACTGCTCGGCATCAGTGGATTGTTCGGCAAAGGGTTCCACGATGAAACGGGGGTAACGACTATCCCGAATCGCGGTATGTAGGTCGTAGTGCAATTTGGGTAGCCCGGTATGGCGAGCATAAAAACCATCCACAGCCGCCATCAATTCCCGGGCGCGATCCGGCTCCTCGCCCTTAGCGGTTTGGTCACGGCTAAATAGCCGGTTTAAATTGGTAGTCAGAAATCGCTGCTGCGCCTTAAGCGCAGGTAGGTTGCCGAGAATCACCAGTACGGGCGCACCAAGCGATATGCTGCCCGCTTCTAAGCCGCTTAGCCATTCACCCACCAGCTCAACCGGCGCGGTTTCATTGCCATGAATTGCCGCTGAAAAAATGCACGCGTGGGAACCCTGGCTTGCCGTGGTGGGAGTGAGCTCCAAAATGCCAGGCGCATGCAAATGGTAAGTGCCGCTTGCGAAGTCTCCTTGGCTGGCGGCAGGGAGCTGCCCGTCAAGCGACCAGTCGAGCCATTGGCCTAGCATTTTCGCTCCTCAGTAATTGTTATCAGATTCGTTGTCAGTATAAAAAGCGTGCTTAGGTTTACCACGCTGGGCGTGTGTCACAAACCTGCAGGTCGTTCAGGTGTAAAAGCCTAGCGTATTCGTGAAAAAGCGTATTTATGAAACAAGAGGCAACCGAAAGTGGCCCTACTAAGTAACGAACATAAAAAAGCGCCCATGGGATGCATGAGCGCTTTTTCAATTTGCTTTTCAGATTACGCTGAGCGTTGGCGCTGCATTTCTTCTTGGTACTCGCTAGCAAGCGATGTCTTTTGTTTATCTTCTAGGCCACGCCCCGCTAGTTGGAAAACCTCTTGCTCCTCTTCATCCAGGTGATGGGTGACTAAATCCTGGAGCTGTTTGGCGTGGGTCAGCCAGTGAGTAGCGCTGTAGTCAGTTTCATCGAGCAGCTCTAGAAGCTCGTCAATTTCATGATGTTCAGCAACGCTATGGCGGGCTTTTTCCTGGGTCAGATCAATCGACATCATCGGAATATAGAGCGCCCGTTCTTCGGCGGCGGCGTGGTAGTGCAATTCGGCACGCACCTGCTGATATAGGCTGTCGCGCTCGTCGCTGTCTCCATGTGTTTCAACTAAGCGGGCGAGCAGGTCGCGCTGAATATCGTGATCCTTACGCAGGGCTTCAAAAATCGTCATTCCAGACTCCTTGGATACGTTTGATGTAGGCAAGTCAAAGCTAGTGGTGGATGGCGTAAAGTGCAAGGTGGCGTTCGTCGATGAAATCGACGCCCAGGGACGAAAACATTCGCTTTTTTCTATGCTTGAGTGAGCTATGTTATTTGTACTGTTTATTGGGCGACGTCCATTGCACGACTCATAAGTGAAAGCCTAAGTGAAGGAGATAATGATGACGAAGGTACTGGTACTTTATTATTCCATGTATGGCCATATCGATACGCTGGCCCAGGCCGTTGCAGAAGGCGCAAAGGGTGTGAGCGGCGTTGAAGTAACGGTAAAACGCGTTCCTGAAACAATGCCAGCCGAGGCGTTTAAGAACGCAGGCGGTAAGCAGGATTACGACACCCCGGAAGCGACGCCTCAAGAGCTTGCCGATTACGATGCGATCATTTTCGGTACACCCACCCGCTTTGGTAATATGGCTGGCCAAATGCGCACCTTCCTTGATCAGACCGGCGGTCTGTGGGCGAAGGGCGCTCTACGTGGCAAAGTCGCCAGTGTTTTCACCTCTACCGGTACCGGCGGCGGTGATGAGATGACCATTACCTCTACCTGGACCACGCTAGCCCACCACGGCATGGTGATTGTGCCGATTGGCTATGGTCTTGAAGAGCAGTTTGATATTTCTAAAGTCAGCGGCGGTACGCCTTACGGCGCCGCAACGCTGGCGGGTGGCGATGGTTCGCGCCAGCCCGATGAACGTGAACTGAAAATCGCCCGTTTCCAAGGCGAGCTAGTCGCGAAAACGGCTGCCAAACTGGCTAGCTAATCTGTTTAAGCCAGTAATGCAAAAGCCTCGCCGGAGCCATCCGACGAGGCTTTTTTGGGTTACTGCTCATCTACTCGCTAGTTGTACACCTTACTTCGCTAGCTTCATTTTACCAGCTTCTCGGCAATCGCTTTGCCTAGGCTCGCAGTGGTGCCTTCTCCACCCACATCGCGGGTAAGTACGGTGGCATCTCCCTCACTTAATACTTCCTCAATAGCTGTGACCATCGCGTCACCGGCTTCTTTATAGCCGAGATGCTCCAGCATCATGGCGCCTGACCAAATCTGACCGATAGGGTTGGCAATGCCTTTACCGGCGATATCCGGCGCGCTGCCGTGTACTGGCTCGAACAGGCTGGGAAAGTGGCCTTCCGGGTTGATGTTGGCCGAAGGGGCAATGCCGATGGTGCCGGTACAGGCGGGGCCGAGGTCAGAAAGAATATCGCCGAACAGGTTGCTGCCCACGACGACGTCAAACCAATCCGGGTGGAGAACGAAGTTGGCGGTGAGAATATCGATATGGAATTTATCCACCGCGATCTCTGGGTAACCTTTGGCCATTTCGACTACGCGTTCATCCCAGTACGGCATGGTGATTGAGATGCCGTTGGATTTGGTTGCGGAGGTGAGCTTTTTACGCGGGCGGGTTTGGGCCAGCTCAAAGGCGTACTTCAATACGCGGTCAACGCCGGTGCGGGTCATGACCGTGTCTTGAATAACCACTTCACGGTCGGTGCCTTCAAACATTTTGCCGCCAACGCTGGAGTACTCACCTTCGGTGTTCTCACGCACCACGTAAAAATCGATATCGCCAGGTTCACGGCCTGCCAGCGGACTTTTGATGCCGGGCATGAGCTTGCAGGGGCGCAGGTTGATGTACTGATCAAAACGGCGGCGAAACTGCAGCAGTGAGCCCCACAGGGAAATATGATCGGGCACTTTGTCGGGCCAGCCCACAGCGCCATAAAACAGCGCATCGAAGCCTTTTAACTGCTCGAACCAATCATCCGGCAGCATTTTGCCGTGCTCCAGGTAGTAGTCACAGCTGCCAAACTCAAAGGTGGTGAACTCAAGGTCAATATCAAAACGCTTGGCGGTGGCTTCAAGGGCGCGGATGCCTTCGGGCATTACTTCGGTGCCGATGCCGTCACCGGCGATAATGGCAATACGGTGGGTCATAGTGACTCCTAATCTTGTTAGTTATGGCGAATGCTTATGAGTAATGAATAGAGTGTAGCGGCTATTTTGGCGGAGATAATCAGGCTACTATTCAAGTTATTGTTTCCTGAAAGTGCAGAATGGCTAAGGAGTGAAATGGCGCACCTGGATGATTTGGCATTTTTTCAGCACTTGGCACGGGCGGGTAGCCTGACCGCGACTGCTCGCGAGCTGGGGCTATCGCTCTCGGCGGTGAGCAAGCGGCTAAAACAGTTGGAGGCGCGCCTGGGGGTAGAGCTAGCTGCTCGCACTACGCGGCGGTTGACGCTAACAGCTGAAGGCGAGCGCTATTTGTCCCGTGGCGCACTGATTTTGGATGAGCTGGAGGAGCTGGAGAATTCACTGGGTGAGGGGGCCAATCAAGCGCTTAGCGGGCGTTTGCGGGTAAACGCCACTTTTGGCTTTGGGCGCCGCCATATTGCGCCGCTGCTGTCACGCTTTTGTGCCGATCACCCCGAGGTGGAAGGGTGGTTGGAGTTAACCAATTTTCCGCTCAATTTGAGCGATCACGGCTTTGATATTGGCATTCGCGTGGGCGAACCACCAGAATCCCGCTTGGTCGCGCGGCGTATTCTGGCCAATCGACGGGTGCTCTGCGCGTCGCCTGATTACATTGCCCAGGCGCCACCTCTGCAAGTACCGGCAGATTTGCAGCAGCACGCCTGTTTGGTGATTCGCGAGAACGACAGTGATTTCCCGCTTTGGCGCTTTGAACAAATCGCCCAGCCTGCAAAAGGACTGGCTGGAAAGGTGCAGTCGATAAAGGTCTACGGTCGATTAGCCAGCAACGATGGCGAGGTCATTACCCGCTTGGCTCTGGACGGCCACGGCGTGATGCTGCGTTCCTGGTGGGATGTTAATGAGCACCTTGCCAGTGGCGCATTGGTAGCGCTGTTGCCAGGCTGGCAGAGTGTACGAGCGGACTTCTATGCGGTGTATGAACAGCGCAGGCATGTGCCCGCCCGGCTGCGCGCTTTTATTGACTATGTGCAGCGTGAAATGCCGGGACGGGTGTCGATATGGCCGGAAGGGAGCTAATCAGAAGCTACTATCAGCTAGGGCAAGCCTCACCTTGGTTAACATCAATCAGCTCGTCAGTGGGAAAATCCAGCTCGGCTGCCCGCTGACGAAGACGCTCTTCTGTCGCACTATCCATTTCCGCTGTGCGTGAAAGTATCCACAGGTAGTCGTGGTTAGGGCCCGCCACTAACGCCCATTGGTAGTCATCATCCAGCTCAAGGACGTTATAACCGCCGTAGAAGGGGCCGAAAAAACTCACCTTTAAGCGCCCAACGCTTTCATCGTCAATAAAGTAGGCGCGCCCTTCAGCCTCATCCCACTCTTGTTCTTCAAGGTTGTAACCACGGTTGATCACTCGCACACCACCGTCATCGCGCTGGCTGTACGTAGCGGTAACGCAATCAAGGCCACGTTCAAAAGAGTGATCCAGGCGGGCAATTTCGAACCACTGGCCCAGGTAGCGGTCTAGCTCAAAGCCTGTGACTGGCTGCGTGCCATCCGGAATGCCAGTGCAGCCGGTGAGTAGGGCCATACTGACGACGCTGCTGCCTAGCAGTGTTTTCATTGAGGACTCTCCTTGTCGAGTAATCTTTTCAGCGGTTGTTGATTAAAGTAGCGACAGAGTAGGGCATAGAGTGCCGGGTAGGCAGCTTCTAAGGTAATAGGGTCGCTAAAAAATAGTTCGCAACAGACGGCATAACACTCGCCAGGGTGGCTGGCCGCGTTGTCATCAATGGGCGTTACTTCTCCCCGTGTCAGGCGCTGATTAAGATCGTCCCATACGCTGGTAAAGACCTGATGCCACTCGCTTGGGCTGATATCTCTGGGTAGCGGCGGGAAACCGTCGATATCCATTGAGTTGCCCATATCGAGTTTATGGGCAAGCTCATGAATGAGAACATTGGAGCCGCTGAAATCACCACTCTTCATTAGGTCAGTAAACGAAACGATGACCGCACCCTGATAAGAGGTTTCCCCCGCGAGGGTATCGCTATACAAGTGAACCACGCCCATTTCATCTACTTCTTCCACTTCTCTGCTGAACCCGTCGGGCAAAATGATTATTTCATGCACGTTGGCGAAGGCTTCTAGATGCTCGGCCTCTGTCCAGCCTAAGGTTAGCAGGCAGGCCTGCCCGGCGAGTGCCAACTGCGCGGCGAGGTCAAAAGGTGTTTCCCGCAGGTCAGAATGCAGGGTGATACGCTTGTGTTGTAAGAAGTGCCAGGCCCGCTGGCTCAGGCGTTCAGCATCGGCCTCGTCTAGTGTCGTGAGCAGGGCCACGCGACTCTGTGCTGCCTGCCAAGCAGAAGCAGGCAGTGGCTGTTGGGTGAATCGATCGAACCAGCGGTGAATCATCGGCTATCGACTATGTTGAGTAGTAGGAGATTGAGTAGTAAATGTGGCTATTTTGCCATACAAAAAGAGCATGCTGGTGATGAAGTGTTTCCGGTTACATAACAAATAAAGGTGGTGTTTATGTGGTGCCAACAAGAGATCCATTTGCCTGAAATGGAGCGCGGCTTTCATTTGATAACTAATGATGTAGCGCGGGCCTTGCCGTGTTTAAGCGACTGCCATATTGGCATGCTGCATTTACAGCTGATGCACACCTCTGCCTCGTTAACGCTCAATGAGAACACTGACCCGGATGTGCGCCACGATTTAGATGCATTTCTGCGTCGCTTGGTGCCCGAAGACTTGCCCTATTTTCGCCATACACTGGAAGGCCCCGACGATATGCCGGCCCATGTGGCCGCCAGCTTGATGGGCACGCAGCTAACGCTGGCGGTTCGCGATGGACGACTGGCCTTAGGTACGTGGCAGGGTATATGGCTGGGAGAACACCGCAATCAGGCTGGGCAACGTCGGTTACTGGCCACATGGAACGGGTGTGAAGCGCGCTAACCAGGGGCGCCACCTCGACTTAGCGTTGCTGTATAGTGGCGGGTACCCATTTTTATCATTGAAAAGCGCTTTTAAATGCCACGACGCTCCTTTCTTCGCCTTTCCCGCCAGCGCTGGTTGCGGCTGTTCTTCTATCTTAATCTTGCCCTGGTGGTTGGGCTGATTGCCCACCAAATTTGGCTGTATGTGGCAGAGCCTAAATTTGAGTCCGTACATACCCTTGAAGTGGCTGATATTCGCGAGGTATTGAGGGAGCGAACCGACTACCGCTTTGCGGTGGTGGGCAATATCAATAACTCAGTGAACGTGTTTCAAGATGAGATCGTGCCACTCATCAATCAGGGCGGCATCGACTTTCTGATTTCCGCGGGAAATGCCGTGAATGGAGGGCGACAGGAGAGCTACCAGGCCATCTATCAGAGTCTGGAGCAGCTCAATGTTCCTTACTTACTCACCTACGGCGAAAACGAAGATAGTGATTTTGGTAGCTACCTGTTTTATGAATATTTTGGCCCACATTTCTACTCCTTTGTCGCGGGCAATAGCCACTTTATCTTTCTTGACGGTACCGGCAAATCCTCAACCTCTTGGCAGCTTGATTGGTTATCTCGGGAGCTCTCGGCCTCTGAAACACAGCATAAATTTTTGTTTGTTGGCTTGCCGCTGCACAACGTCGTGAGCGACGCGCCATTGTTTGAAGCGGACAATTACCTTAATGACCCCCGCTTAGCCGATGGCATTATGGCGCTGGCGGAGGATCATGCTGTTGATACCGTATTTTCCGCCAACTTAACGCTCTTTTCCCAGCAGACGATTAACGGCGTGGATTACGTGACCACCGGAGGCGCGGGAGGCATCCTCATCGATGCCGATAGCAGCTTTCATCACTACGTTATCGTCGATGTCGAAGGCGAGAATGTCGCCATTGCCCCCGTGCGTTTAAACGTAGATAGCCCCGGCTGGTGGCGGATGGTGAGTAGCGTGGCTTCCACCGTGTATGCGTTTTTCTACGTCAGCTATACGCGGTTTTTGCTGATTGTGGGTGTGTTGACACTGCTCGCGCTGCGTTTACATCGGCTGATTTTTGAAGACCGCGACTACTATCCCGATTTCGATATTGACCCGACGCCTTTTCTGGATAAGTCGCTGCGAGTGGCGATGGTATCCAATAACTACTTCCCGTTTGTTTCCGGGGTATCGGTGTCGGTGGATCGCCTGTGCAATGGCTTACGCGATCTAGGCCATGCAATCCAGCTGTTAGTGCCACGCTATCGAGAAGCGTGGCAGGACGACAGCTCAATCAAGCGCATCCCTACGCTGATGGCGTTTGGTCAGAAGGGTGAATTCCGGTTAACCAACCCGTTCAGCGTTCGTTTTCGCCGCTGCCTGCGGGTATTCAAGCCTGATCTTATTCACGTTCACCACCCCTTCTGGCTAGGCTCCATGGGTCTGTTTATGGGGCGTCGGCTTAAGGTGCCCGTGATTTACACCTATCACACCCGCCTGGAGCACTATGCCCACTTTGTGCCATTGCCCGGCGCGCTGTTTCGTAATCTGATCTCGCACTACCTGATCAAACGCTTTTCTAACCGCTGCCAAGGGGTGATTGTGCCCACCCACTCCGCCGAGGAGTATCTACGTATGATTGGGGTGAAAACGCCTACGCTGGTGCAGCCAACAGGGATAGATGTTGCGCGTTTTGCCCACGCGGAAGAGAGTGAGCTGGAAGCGTTGCGCGAGCAATTAGGTGTCGATCCTTCAAGCAAAATATTGATCAGCGTCTCTCGGATTAGCAAAGAGAAAAACATCGGCTTTATGCTGGAAGCCCTCGCCGAGCTTCAGGCACAGGGGCACGATGATCTTCATCTGCTACTGATTGGCGATGGGCCGGATCGCGAGGCGATTCAAGCCCAGATCGATACCTTGAAACTAACCTCGCAGGCTACCCTGATGGGCGCGGTGCCGCCTGACCAGATGGCGCTTTATTACCATCTAGGCGATGTGTTTGTGTTTGCCTCTACCTCGGAAACCCAGGGCATGGTGATTCTTGAGGCGATGTCAGCGGGGTTGCCGGTGGTGGCGGTGCGTTCCAGCGGTATTGATGACGTAGTGCGACAGGGGGTAAACGGTTTCAAAACGCCGCGAAACCGTCAGGCGTGGGGGCAAAAAGTCTTGGCGTTGAAAGATAACGCAGAGCTACGCCAGCAGTTAGGCAAGCAGGCCAGCCACTTTGCCGAAGAGTTTGATATTAAGAACTTTGCCTCAGCGGTGGCAACTTTTTACGCGGAAGTGTTGGCTAAATATCACTCGCCTTCGCGGTGAGGCTGCTTTTTTGCCGCTTGGCGCCGGTTGGCATAGCGCTTGAGGCCTATTAATAGGCCAACCCCGGCGGCGAGCCCAACGCCCGCTAGAATGAGATCTTTTGATGAGGCCGCGGTAAACAGCGCGCCTAGCTGACTACCCAATAAAATCACCGCTGCCAGCCCCGGCACGATGCCCAGGGTGGAGCCGATCATATAGTCGCGAAACTTAAGGTGAAAAGCGCCCGCCAGCATATTGGTGAGCGTGAAGGGGGCGAGCGGCAGCAGGTTAATCACCGTCATTGTCCGGATGCCACGTCGGGATAGGTAGCCGGAGAGACCGCGCAGATGGCGTCCGCCGTAGCGCATAAGCGCCTCGCGGCCCAGCCAGCGGCCTACCCAGTAAGACACAATCGATGAGGACAATGTACCCAGCGTGGCGTACGCCAGCCCCCATATCGGGCCAAACAGTAAGCCTGTCACTACTACCAGTAGGCTAAGCGGAAACATCACCAGCAGGGCGCTGGCGTAAGTGGCCATGACCGCGGCAAACATCCAGGGTGCGGTACGCCACTGGCGAATGTAACCGATAAACTCGGCAAGGCGCGCCTGGGTCAGTAGATCGTAGCGCTGTAGCAAATGCCACATAATGCCGAGTAGCACGACGACTACCAGCAGGCCAACGCCCTTGCTCAATGTCCGCGACATGCCCACTCCCATCGGCTAAAAAAGCGCTAGCATACGCTAGCCGTCCGATGGGATGAAGGCGCTTTTATACTAAGCGCAGTAGCTCATCAACGGTTGATTAGTTGTTGAGCTGGCCTTCAATGACCGGCCAGGCAGGGTCACCGTCAGTGGTGGTGACGTTTGCAAGCATGGCTTCAATGCGCTCTGGGTGGTCGTTGATCCACTGTTCGGCGACGTCGGCAAGGTCTTGCTCTTCCTGTCCAAACGCCTGAATCATCCAGCTCTGCTCTTCGGCAGAGAAGGTAAACTGCTCAAAGAAGGTCACGACGTTGGGATTGGCTTCAGCGTAGTCACTGCGCAGCAGCGTCAACACATCGCTTTCACCGTTGTTCTCACCGAACAGGTCTTCAGGATCTTCCAGGTAGCGCATGGGCAGTTCAAGGTTCATCCAGTGGGGCGTTCAGCCTACCCAGACGATCGGTTCTTGCCGAGAGATCGCATCACGTGCAGCGGACAGCATACCCACTTCACTGGTATCGACTACCTGCCAGTCGCCTAATCCCCAGCTGTCGTTATCAATAGCGTTGTGGAGAATTTCGCTGGCCGCTGAACCGGCACCAAAACCATGAATTTCGCCATCCAACTGGTCGCGGTAGTCATCAAGGTCGGCAAAGCTTTGCAGGCCATCATCAAAGAGGTATTCCGGCACCGCTAGGGTCATTTGCGCGCCGTCGACGTTATTCGCCACGTCAATCAGTACACCCGACTCCTTGCGAGGATCGAACATCTCACGCTGGGCGGGCAGCCAAGCGCCTAAGAAGGCGTCGATGTCGCCGCTTTCGATGCCTTGGTAAATCACCTGCAGCCCGATTTCCTGGGTGCTGGTTTCATAGCCCAGCGGGTTCAATAGCTGCTCGGCAATAGCGCTTTTTACCGTGATGCCGGGCCAGGCGGGCACACCAAAATCGAGGGTTTGGTCGTCGGCTTGCGCTGCCGATGCAAATAGCGCGGTGGTAGCGAGGGCAATGCCAGAGGCGAGAGGTTTAAGATGTGTCATACGATCTCCTTGCTAGGTTTTTGTCTAATGGGTGTTGTTGTTAGATAAATGAGTGCCGCGTTAATCGTTGCGGGCTAGCACGCGAAGGCGTGAAGCCAGCATATCGCGGTCTAAATAGGTGCCCTGGAGGTGGCGTGCACCGCTGTTGGGATCGAACTCGCGCCGTCCGTGAAGTACGCGGCGATTATCAAAAGCGACCATCTGCCCAGGGCGAAGCGTGAACTCCAGCTGGTGCGCTTCGCTGTGAAATAGCTTCCACAGTAGCGAGTAGGCACTGTACCAGGAGTCCATCTGCTCTACCGGCAGGTGCAGGGCGTCGCGAATCCAGTTGTTCAAGCGCATCTCGACCAGGTTGCCTGCACTATCCAGAGTGATCACCGGCGCCCGCATAGAAATATCGTGGGTTTCATCCTGAAAGCGAAAATCGATAGGCGTCTCGCTGAGAATGGTCAGCGCCGCTGGATCTTGATGGCGCAGGGATTCGACAACACGCGCTCCATCGGCAAACAGTGACTCGCCGCCGCTGGCGCCGTTTTGCAGGCAGTAGAGCAACTGAATATCGGGCGGTTGGCGCCAGTTGGGCAGATCGATATGCAGGGGCAAACCCACGGCGGTATACGCCGCGTTATTGGGGTTGGGTTTGGAGCGCACATCAAAACGGGCGCCAAAGTTCGTGGCGCGCAGGGGTCCAATACGCTCGGCTAAGCGGCTCACTTCCTCTTCTACCAGCGGGCCGTCGGTAATCAATGCCAACCCGTCGCGTAGCATGGCGGTTAGCCAGGCTTTTTCGCCCTGCGGTGTTAAAAAATCGCTATGGCGGATGCGCTCGGGAGTGAAGTGATCGACCCATGGCTGGGTATCGGGTACCGCAGAAGTCAGCTTGGCTTCCGGGCGGCGCTGATAAAGCCAGCCGCTATGAAAGGCACTGACATGTCCATCCTGCCAGGTCAAGTGTAAGTGCCCGTCCTGTAGCGCCACACTGGGTGGCTCTGTGATGGGTTCAAGCGGCAGGTAGAGCCTTTCGCGGGTCTGCGGATGACGGCAGGCCGGGCAGGCGCAATGGTCGCGCAGCCAGAGCAGGGGGAGGGTGGTCTGTTGACCGTCTTGCCATTCAAGGGCAACGCCATTGTGGACAAGCATCGCTTGAGTGAGTATCGGGCCCGCTTGATAAGGACTTAATTCACCCATTTCAGGGGCGTGGGAATGAGGTGTCGTGGGTGTGGTCTGTGCTGCGCTATTCATTAAAACTCCGATTCGCTCCCTTAATGGCATTCTAGAAGGGCTGTGCGTAGATGCTGTCTAGGATGCGGAGTAGCAACGGCAGTGACAAACGATTAATCTGACCCCTAAGACGTCATTTAATTTATAGGTCACTTTTTCATGAGCCAATTACCGCCTTTATTATGGCTGCAAGCGTTTGAATCTGCGGCGCGCACCTTGAGTTTTACCGCCGCAGGCAATGAGCTGGGCGTTACCCAAGCGGCCATCAGCCAACGCGTCAGGCTGTTGGAAGACCGCGTGGGGCAGAAGCTCTTTGTGCGCCATGCCCGCAGCTTGACGCTCACCCCCGCTGGGCAGGCGTGGCTGCCGAGCATCCACGATGCCTTTGCGCGTATCAGTGAGGGCACCCTAGAGGTCTTTGGTAGCACTTCAGAGCAGCCGGTGACGCTGCGAGCCACGCCGGTTATTCAGCAGACGTGGCTGGCGCCGCGTTTAATTGCCTTCCACCGGGCTCACCCCCAGGTGGCGATTCGCGTGGTGAGCGCTATCTGGCCTGACGACTTTGGCCCCGAAGGGGCAGATATCGAAATTCGCTATGGCAAAGGGGAGTGGACGGGCGTTGAAATGCAGCCGCTAGGCGAAGAGCAACTGCTGCCTGTTTGCTCGCAGGCATTGGCGGAGACGCTAACTGCGCCAAGCGATCTGGCTGGGCATACGCTGCTGCACGCCGTTGGTTTTGGCGTGGGGTGGCCGGGGTGGCTGCAGGAAGCGGGTGTTGCCCACCTGGAAGCGCAGTGCTGGTCACTCACTTGCGATAACCAGGTGATGACGTTAGCCCTGGCTAGCCAAAGTGGGGGTGTCGCGCTAACCCACCGCCGCTTAATGGAGCAGCGAAACGATTTAATGGCGCCTTTTGAGCTCAGTGTGCTAAGCGATGAACGCTTCTGGCTGGTGCGCCCTAGCCGACGCCACGTTAGCGACGAAGCCGCGCTGGTATGGCAGTGGCTTTGTGATTCTGTGGGGTAAAGGTCTAGTGCCTGTTTACGTATCCGCGTGAGTCGCGTGGCTCACCATCAGAATAGAGCAGATGTTATTCCCAATTTGATTCGATTTAATCGAATACAAGTCGGAAAACGTTGCGCTTTTGCTTATCGGAAAGCGCCGTAGAATAGCCTGCAATCCTTCCCTATACCATTTTGGTGCTTTCAATGACGACCCGTGCCCTAGTTATTACCTCTTCTATTCTGGCTGAAAACGGCCAATCCAATGCGCTGGCTAATCGCTTTATCGAGCAGGCGAGCGCCCGCAACGATATCGACGTTACCCAGCGTGATGTGGTGAAAAACTCGCTGCCTCACCTGGATATCAACGAGCTGGGCGCCTGGCAAGTGGCGGCCGCAGAGCGTACCGCTGAGCAGCAGGCGTTAGCCGCGCGCTCGGACGAACTGCTGGCTGAGCTGCGCGCCAATGATGTGCTGGTGATTGCGGTGCCGATGTACAACCTGGGTATTCCTTCACAGCTGAAGGCGTGGTTTGACCGTGTACTGCGTGCCGGAGAAACGTTCCGCTATACCGAAAACGGCCCGCAAGGCTTGGTAGAGGGCAAGCGCGCGATTATTCTGGCAGCGCGCGGTGGTCAGTACGCAGGCACCGAAATGGATAGCCAGACGCCCCACCTGAAAACCATGCTGGGTCTGATGGGAATTAAAGATACTCACTTGGTCTATGCTGAAGGCTTGAATATGGGCGAGCAGCAGCGCGACGCTGCCCTTAAAGAAGCTTTCCAGGCGATCGATCAACTGGTTGAGGGGCTTTAAGCACATTCAGAAGCGCCCTCCAGAAATAAAAGGATAGTCATATGGCTCGGCCGGAATTACTCGAACAGATCTACACCATTGTCGATCAAATTCCGCCGGGCCGGGTGACGACCTATGGCCGAATTGCCGCCATGACCGAAGGCGCCACCCCACGCATGGTAGGTTCGGCGATGCGCCACCTGCCGGATGGCCACCAGTTGCCTTGGCATCGCGTGATTGCATCGTCGTTGAAACTTGCCGATCACGGTGGCGCCGAGCGCCAGCATCGCAAGTTGCGTGATGAAGGTATCCTATTCGACGCCAAAGGCCGCGTGCCCGCGCACCTCGTCTGGCCTGATTAAGCTGCTGTCATTGCGAGGAGCCCGCGACGACGCAATCTAGGCAGAGGTGGCCATAACCCTGAGATTGCTTCGCTTCGCTCGCAATGACATTAACGCTTCGGTCACAATGACATTAGCGGAATCTGACGCGAACACAACAACGCCGCCCAATTGGGCGGCGTTGTTAATTTGCTTTACATCTCACACTTCAATCTTCCAGATTGGCACCGGATTTCCACGACCAGTCGCGCCAGCGTAGATCAAACAGATCCTTGCGGCGGTCTTTAAGGTTGGTTACCGAACCTTCGGCACGTACCACCGTTAGGCGGGTGAGATCCAAGTCCGAGAAGAAGATCATCTCGGTGTTAGGCGTGGTTTCCGCCAGTACCGCATCGTGGGGGAACGCGAAGTCAGACGGTGAGAACACCGCTGATTGGGCGTACTGGATATCCAGGTTTTCAATCGAGGGCAGGTTGCCGACGCTGCCGCAGAGCACTACGTAGCACTCGTTTTCGATCGCTCGCGCCTGACTGCAATGGCGCACGCGCAGGTAACCGTTTTTGGTGTCGGTCCAGAAGGGTACAAACAGAATGTCCATATCCTGGTCGGCCAGCAGGCGGCCAAGTTCCGGAAACTCCACGTCGTAGCAAATCAAGATACCCACGCGGCCAGCATCGGTATCAAACACCTGTAGCTCGTCACCGCCCTCAATCACCCAATCGCGGCGTTCTTGAGGGGTAATGTGCAGCTTGGCCTGGCGCTCAACGGTGCCGTCGCGGTGGAACAGGTAGGCGATGTTGTAGAGTCGGTCATCGTCACCCACTTCAATCATCGAGCCGCCGACAATATTGATGTTGTAGGAGACCGCCATACGCGAGAGTTCAGACTTAAAGCGCTCGGTAAAACCGGCCAAAAAGCGAATCGCGCCCATTTGATCCTGCTGGGCGGCGCGGTCCTGGAGGCCCATCAGCGGCGCGTTGAACAGCTCTGGGAAAACGGCAAAGTCACTCTGGTAGTCGGAGAGCGCATCTACGAAATATTCGATCTGCTGAAGCGCGGCTTCCACCGATGAAAATTCACGCATCTGCCACTGCACCGCGCCCACCCGCACTTGGGTCGGTTTGTTGTCGAGTACGCTGGCAGCGGGCTCAAACAGAATGTTGTTCCACTCCAACAGGGTGGCGTAGCCACGCGACTGCTCATCTTCCGGTAGGTATTTGCGCAAAAGGCGCTTTACCTGAAAGTCATTGGCTTGCTGAAAAGAGAGAATCGGATCGTAGATCTCTTTACGCGATACTTTATCAATGTATTGGGCCGGGGTGAGCTCATCGGCGTGCTGGTGGTACTCAGGAATACGTCCACCGGCTAGAATCGCCCGCAGGTTCATGGAGCGGCACAGCTCTTTACGCGCTTCGTAAAGGCGGCGGCCCAGGCGATAACCGCGGTAATCCGGGTGAATCAGCACATCCAGCCCGTACATAGCGTCGCCATCCTCGTCGTTGAGGATGATCTCACGATGGCCGATCAGGTCATCGTACTTATGCGGGTTGGAGAATTCGTCGTAATCCACCTGAACGGTGAGTGCTACACCCACCAGAAGGCCATCGTCTTCAATGGCGATTTGGCCGTCGGGAAATTCCTGGATTAGTTTGTCGATGGTGCGCTTCGGCCATGCTCCGCCAATATCGTGATAGACGGCGTCCATCAATGCCTTGAGCTGATCGTAGTCATCGCTCATTAGGTTGCGCAGATTAAGATGCAGTTCTTCCAGGGACATATCAGGGCTTCCCAGCGTTAGAAATCGACGGCCATTCTAGCATTATCGGGCGCTGCTCGGCTTATCCGAAGTTAAAACCCGTGTTAACGGGCGTGTCAGCGTTTGCGCCATAATGACCCCAGCCAGAATCAGCAGCCCACCGGTAAAGTGGAACCCCGCCACTTGTTCTCCCAAGAAGGCCATCGCAATTAACGCGCTAAATAGCGGCATTAAGTTGATGAAAATGCTCGATTGATTAGCACCGATCTGGCGCACCGCGCGCATCCATAAAAAGGTCGTAATGACGGAGGCGGGAATGCCCGCGTAGACAATCAGCCCGATATTCTGGCCATCAATAGGCGTCATTGGCCCCATCAAATAAGGCGGTAACAACAGCAGCACCGCAAAACAGACTTGTGCGTAGAGCATCACCCAGGGCGGTAAATTCATCGACCAGCGCTTGAGCATCACTCCATATAGCGCGTAGCAAGTGGCGGCTACCACCATCAGCGCATCACCGAGGGCAACCTCTAGCTGTAGCAGCGAGAGCGGATTACCGCGCCCTAGTAGAACGGTCACCCCCACGAAGGCCAGCACACCGCCCACGATGCCACCCACGGTCGGCGGCTCGCGTAGAATCAGCGCGCTAAGCAGTACCGTTAGCAACGGCACCATGGCGGCGAGAATGCCCATGTTGGTAGCGGTCGTTGTCTCTGCCGCCACATAGGCCAGCCCTTGCCATAGACCCATGCCCAGTAGCCCTAGCAGCGCCAATTTAGGCCACTGGCGGCGGATTTCGTCACGGTGGCGTAACGCTGCAGGCAGCACAAACGGGGTCATCACGGCGAGGGCGAGCAGCCAGCGTAGAAAAGCGATGCTGCTGGGTGCGATGGCGCCTACGCTAAGCTGATTAATGGTCATATTGCCCGACCAGATAAGCACGGTGGCGAGCGGCGGCAAAAAATACATCAAGGGCATAGCAACGGTTCCTTATCGTCAGCCGGTTAATGTGACGCGGATTCGCACGCTGGGCAAGAGGCAGACCGGCAAACCTAGCAATATTCAGATAGGTAAAGGTCTGTACGTTGCGGCAAGTATGTCATACGCTTGTTTGAATGTGTTTTGACAGTGTTACTAATAATACCAAGGAGTACCGTGATGACCCCTGCGCCCGCCTATCCGCATCTTTTCCGCCCGTTGACCATTGGCCATTTAACGCTGCCCAACCGCGTTTTGATGGGCTCGATGCATACCAACTTGGAAGAGGCGCCCAATGGCTTTGAACGTTTAGCTGCCTTCTATGCCGAGCGGGCGCGGGAAGGGGTTAGCCTGATCGTCACCGGCGGGATTGCCCCCAATGCCGAAGGCGCCGTATTCCAGGGCGCTCACGCGCTCGTTGATGAGGCACAACTGCCAGAGCACCGCCAAGTGGTAGACGCGGTGCATGCTGAGGGCGGTCATCTGTGTATGCAAATTCTTCACGCCGGACGCTACGCCTATTCGCCGGAGTTGGTAGCGCCTTCGGCTATTCAGGCGCCGATTAACCCCTTTATGCCCCGGGCACTCGCTAGCGATGAAGTTGAGCAGCAAATTGCCGACTACGTTCGCTGCGCAAGCTTAGCCCAGCAGGCGGGTTACGATGGCGTTGAGATCATGGGATCAGAAGGTTACCTGATCAATCAGTTTATCTGCCAGCGTACCAACCAGCGTGATGATGAGTGGGGCGGGGCGTTTGAAAACCGTATGCGCTTTGCCGTCGAGATTGTGCGCCGTGTTCGCGCAGCGGTGGGTGAACGTTTTGTGATTATCTTCCGCCTCTCGATGATTGACCTGGTCGAAGAGGGCAGCACCTGGGAGGAGGTCGTCACGCTGGGGCAGGCTATCGAAGCCGCCGGGGCGAACGTGATCAACACCGGTATTGGTTGGCACGAAGCGCGGGTTCCCACCATTGTGACCAGCGTGCCCCGCGCCGCCTTTACCGAGGTGACCCGGCGGATCAAATCAGCGCTGTCGATCCCGCTGATTACCACAAACCGTATCAATATGCCTGAGGTAGCCGAGCGCGTACTGGCGGCGGGCCATGCGGATATGGTCTCCATGGCGCGGCCTTTCCTGGCCGATCCTGCTTGGATTCGCAAAGCCGAAGAAGGCTTGGCGGAAGAGATCAATACCTGCATTGCCTGTAATCAGGCCTGCTTGGATCACACCTTTGCCGGAAAGCTGACCTCCTGTTTGGTCAACCCCCGTGCCTGTCATGAAACCGAGCTGGTGATAGAGCCCGCACAAACCCCTAAACGCGTCGCCGTAGTGGGCGGTGGGCCGGCCGGGTTGGCAACCGCAGTGACGGCGGCCAGTCGTGGGCATAGCGTGGTGCTGTTTGAGCAGCGCAGCGAGCTGGGTGGGCAGTTTAACTACGCGCGTAAGATTCCCGGTAAAGAGGAGTTTAACGAAACCCTGCGCTACTACCGGGTGATGCTGGAAAAATATGCGGTAGAGGTGCGTTTGAACACCACCGCGACTGAAGAAACCCTTGCCGACTTCGATGAGGTGGTCATGGCCACCGGCGTTCAGCCCCGCGAGCTAAGTCTGCCCGGTTACGATCACGGCAAGGTGCTGAGCTACGCCGAAGCGATTGAATCCCCAGAGCGCGTTGGACGTAAAGTGGCGGTGATTGGCGCGGGAGGTATAGGTTTTGATGTCTCCGAACTGCTGGCCCACCAAGGCCACCCAGCGTTGGACATTGCCGCGTGGTGCGACGAGTGGGGGGTTGATTTGGCAGTCGGCGAGCGGGGCGGTTTAAAAGCGCCGACGGCGCCCGCGGTTCCCCGCGAAATTGTCATGCTCCAGCGTAAAACCTCCAAGCCCGGCAAGTACCTGGGGAAAACCACCGGCTGGGTTCACCGCGCATCGCTTAAGCAGCGGGGGGTGAAAACCCTCACCGGCTGCGAATACCTGAAAATTGACGACGAGGGGCTGCATATTCGCCGCGATGGCGTTGACCAAGTGCTCGCCGTGGATAGCGTGGTGGTGTGCGCCGGGCAAGAGTCGGTGCGTGATCTGCTGGCCCCGCTGGAGCGCGCGCGGGCGGCGGTACATATAATCGGCGGCGCGGATGAAGCCAGTGAGCTGGATGCCAAGAGGGCAATTGAGCAGGGCACTCGATTAGCGGCGGGTTTGTAAAAAAGAGCACACGGACAGGTTGATAAGTAAGCGCTTAAAAGCGCGGGTGACGTTAGCCCATAAATGGCGATAGACTAAATGACTAATCTAGCTATTAAGAATAGCTAGATATTAAAGGCGCGAGTGGCACCCAGCTTGCGCCGTTTGATCGCCAGATAAAAGGACTGTCGTCATGACCTCGGAGTGTAGCCCGCGTTTTTTAGCCAGTGATAACACCTCCGGTATCTGCCCGGAGGCGATGGAATATCTGCTAGAAGCCAATCGTTGCGATGATTTGGCTTACGGTAACGATCTCTGGACAGCCCGCGCCGCGGATCGCTTTCGCGAGATGTTTGACTACGACTGCGATGTCTTCTTCGTTTTCAACGGCACCGCCGCCAACTCACTGGCGCTCTCTGCAATGGGACGCAGCTACCACAGCGTTATTTGCCACGAGCTGGCGCATATCGAAACCGACGAATGCGGTGGTCCCGAGTTCTTCTCTAACGGTGCAAAGCTGCTGACCTCACCGGGTGCCGACGGCAAGCTTACACCAGAAGGCATCGAGGCGCTGGTAACCAAGCGCAGCGATATTCACTATCCAAAACCGAAAGTGGTGTCGCTCACGCAAGCCACCGAAGTGGGCACGCTCTACTCCCGCGAAGAGCTCATGGCGATTCGCGCCATTGCCGATAAACATGACCTGCGCCTGCACATGGACGGCGCCCGCTTTGCCAACGCTTGCGCCAGCCTAAATGCCACCCCGGCCGAACTTACCTGGCAGGTCGGCGTGGACGCACTATGTTTTTCGGGTACCAAAAACGGCTTAGCGTTTGGCGAAGCGATCCTGTTCTTTAACCGTGAATTAGCCGAAGACTTTTCCTACCGCTGCAAGCAGGCGGGGCAGCTCGCGTCTAAAATGCGCTTTGTATCTGCCCCGTGGTTAGGGCTACTAGAAAGCGGCGCCTGGTTAACCAATGCCCAGCACGCCAACGAGATGGCGCGCTACCTATCGGAAGGGCTGCAGGCGCTACCCGGCGTATCGCTTATGTTCCCTACCCAGGCCAATAGCGTGTTCGTTGAATTACCGCCCCCGGCTATTGAAGCGTTGAAAGCCAGAGGCTGGACCTTCTATACCTTTATTGGCGCCGGTGGCGCTCGTTTCGTTTGTGCCTGGAACACCACCGTTGAACTGTTAGATGCTTTATTAGCCGATATGCGCGCGGTACTTGAGCGTTAAAGGCGCTAGTTCTCTGCTTTTTGCCGCTGTTTGGCACCTTCGACCTAGCGACGCCGCTGCATAGCGCAGCGGCGTCACTGCTTTGGCCCTTTGCGTTTATTTGAGATGCCCAGATTAACGCAACTATTCGTATGAATAATTCTCTTATCTATATCGCTGCTGCGTTGAAGGTTTTAGTCATCACTTTTTGCTAATGCTGACTACGCTAAAAAAAGCGACACCTCGTTTGGCACGCCGTTGCGAAACACTTGGCTTGACGGTGACTGCCTGGGGATGGGCCACAGGAGAGTTCCATGAGCATCTTTGATCACGTTCAAGACCGTTTTTCCCGCGTTCAGCAAGAGGACATAAGCCTGGAGGAGTACTTGGCGCTTTGTCGCCGTGATCCGAAGGTTTATGCCAGCGCCGCGGAGCGCATGCTGGAAGCCATAGGCGAGCCTGAAGTGATCGACACGGCGAAAGACCCGCGTCTATCACGTATTTTTTCCAATAAAGTGATTCGTCGCTATCCAGCCTTTGCCGAGTTTCACGGCATGGAGGAGGCCATTGAGCAAATTGTCTCCTACTTCCGCCATGCGGCCCAAGGGCTTGAAGAGCGCAAACAGATTCTCTACCTGCTTGGCCCTGTGGGCGGTGGTAAATCGTCGCTGGCTGAGCGACTTAAGCTGCTGATGGAGCGAATTCCGTTCTACGCCATTAAGGGCTCGCCGGTCTACGAGTCGCCGCTTGGCCTGTTCTCGCCCGAAGAGGACGGCGAACTGCTTGAGAAAGAGTACGGTATTCCACAGCGTTATTTGCGCAGTGTGATGTCGCCCTGGGCGGCGAAGCGACTGAAAGAGTACGGCGGCGATATCTCCCAGTTCCGGGTAGTGCGTTTGTACCCATCACGGCTTAACCAGATCGCTATTTCCAAAACCGAGCCGGGGGATGAGAACAACCAGGATATTTCGTCGCTGGTGGGTAAAGTCGATATTCGCCAACTGGAGCTCTATTCCCAGGATGATCCGGATGCCTACAGCTTCTCCGGCGGTTTATGCCGTGCCAACCAGGGGCTGATGGAGTTTGTGGAGATGTTCAAAGCGCCGATCAAGGTGCTGCATCCACTGCTTACCGCGACGCAAGAGGGCAACTACAACCCCACCGAAGGCATGGGGGCGATTCCCTTTGATGGCGTGATTCTGGCTCACTCCAACGAGTCGGAGTGGCAGGCGTTCCGCAATAACCGCAACAATGAAGCGTTCCTTGACCGGGTCTATATCGTCAAAGTGCCTTATTGCCTGCGGGTTACCGAAGAGATCAAAATCTATCAAAAGCTGCTCGAGGACTCGTCGCTTAACGCTGCGCCCTGCGCCCCGGATACACTGCGCATGCTGGCCCAATTCTCGGTACTGTCACGGCTAAAAGCGCCGGAAAACTCCAATATCTACTCGAAAATGCGCGTCTACGACGGTGAAAATCTGAAAGACACCGACCCCCGCGCCAAGTCGATTCAGGAGTACCGCGACGCCGCAGGCGTGGACGAGGGCATGCAGGGCCTCTCCACCCGCTTTGCGTTCAAGATTCTCTCCAAGGTATTTAACTTCGACAGCACCGAGGTGGCCGCCAACCCTGTGCATTTGTTGTATGTGTTGGAGCAGGCGTTGGAGCGGGAACAGCTGCCGTCGGAAGTGTTTGAGCGCTACTTGGGCTTTATCAAAGAGTATATGGCGCCCCGCTACGTGGACTTTATTGGTAAGGAGATACAGACCGCTTACCTCGAATCCTATAGCGAGTACGGCCAAAACATCTTTGACCGCTACGTGACTTATGCTGATTTCTGGATTCAGGATCAGGAGTACCGTGATCACGAAACCGGCGAGCTGCTAAACCGTCAGTCGCTTAACGAAGAGCTGGAGAAAATCGAAAAGCCAGCGGGCATCTCAAACCCCAAAGACTTCCGCCACGAGGTGGTCAATTTTGTGCTGCGGGCGCGGGCGCAAAACAACGGTATGAACCCGAGCTGGCAGTCCTATGAAAAGCTTAAAGGCGTTATTGAACACAAAATGTTCGCCAATACCGAAGAGCTGTTGCCGGTGATTTCGTTCAATGCCAAGGCTTCCCGGTCGGATCAGAAAAAGCACGAAGACTTTGTGGCGCGAATGGTCGATCGCGGCTACACCGAAAAGCAGGTGCGGTTGCTATCCGAGTGGTATCTGCGCGTGCGCAAGTCCCAGTAACGGGTGGCGTGCTTAGGATGGGTGTCTAAGGAGGTCGTATGACCTACTTTATTGATCGAAGGCCAAACGCGAAACATAAAAGCGCGGTAAACCGCCAGCGCTTTTTGGAGCGCTACCGTAAGCATATCAAGCGTTCGGTTGAAGAGGCCGTTAACCGCCGTTCAATTACCGATATGGAGCGCGGTGAAAAAGTCTCGATTCCGGCGAAGGATATCTCCGAACCGGTCTTCCAGCATGGTCCGGGTGGGGCGCGTAATATCGTTTCACCCGGGAATAAAGAGTTTGTCGCCGGTGATAAGATCCGCCGCCCCAGCGGGCAGGGGGGCGGCAGCGGCGCAGGCGAGGGCGGTGCTTCGAACCAGGGGGAAGGCGTCGATGAGTTCGCCTTTACGCTGAGCCGCGAGGAGTTTTTGGAGTTTGTGTTTGATGGCTTAGAGCTGCCTCATTTGCAGCGCAAGCCGTTGAAGTCGCTGGAAGAGGTCAAAATGGTGCGGGCAGGGCTCTCCCGGGACGGTGTACCGTCGCGGATAAGCATTACCCGTTCGATGCGCGAAGCCTATGCCCGGCGGATTGCTATGCGCGCGCCGATTAAACGGGCGCTAAAAGAGGCGCTGGAAGCGCTGGAGGCTGAAGAGCGCAAGGACACCGTACTGCGTAACCCAACCCGCATTGCCGAGCTGAAAGCCGAAATTGAGCGCCTGGAGAAGCGTATTGAGGGCGTGCCGTTTATTGATACTTACGACCTGCGCTACCACCAGCTAAGCGCACAGCCGCAGCCCTCCAATCAAGCTGTGATGTTTTGCGTCATGGATGTCTCCGGTTCGATGACCCAAAACCACAAAGACATCGCCAAGCGGTTTTTCCTGCTGCTCTATCTGTTCTTAGAGAAGCACTACGAGAAAGTCGAGCTGGTTTTTGTGCGCCACCATACGGCCGCCCGGGAAGTCAGCGAAGAGGAGTTTTTCTACTCGCGGGAAACCGGCGGTACGATTGTTTCCAGTGCGTTGAACCTGGTGAATAAAATCATCGAAAAGCGTTATCCCGTTGGTCAATGGAATCTGTATGTGGCCCAGGCTTCCGATGGCGACAACTGGGACGATGACTCGAATATTTGCCGCGACTTACTGATCAAACAGCTAATGCCGCAGCTGCAATACTACGCCTACGTTGAGATCACGCCTCACGACCATCAGTCACTGTGGCATGAATACGAAAGTGTGGTGAAAGAGTTCCCCGAGCGCTTTGCCATGCGCCAAATCGTGGAGGCGGGCGATATTTATCCGGTCTTTCGTGAACTGTTTAAGCGTCGCTTAAGCCAGTCCCAGTGACCTTATATACAGGTTAGTGACCGCGTGTAGAGGAGTGGGCTATGAGTGCGACCCGCAAGCGTAAGCCGATTGCTACCGGCTCCGATTGGAACTTCAGTGTGCTGGAGCGTTTTGAAGCGGAGCTGGCCAGGCTCGCCGATGAGTATCGGCTGGATACCTATCCCAATCAGATAGAAGTCATCACTACCGAACAGATGATGGATGCTTACGCCAGTGTGGGCATGCCGGTGGGCTATCATCACTGGTCGTTCGGTAAGCAGTTTCTAGCCGTGGAGCAGGCGTACAAGCGCGGCCAGATGGGGCTGGCCTATGAACTGGTGATCAATTCTGACCCCTGCATTGCCTACCTAATGGAGGAGAACACGCTGATGATGCAGGTGTTGGTGATGGCTCACGCCTGCTACGGTCACAACTCCTTTTTTAAAGGTAACTACCTGTTCCGTACCTGGACCGACGCCTCATCAATCGTCGATTACCTGGTGTTTGCGCGCAAATATATCGCCCAGTGTGAAGAGCGTCACGGCGTGCAGGCCGTTGAGCAGTTACTGGATGCTTGCCATGCGCTACAAAACTACGGTGTAGACCGTTACAAGCGGCCCTCGCCGATCTCAGCCGAAGAGGAAGCAAAGCGCCAGGAGGAGCGTGAGAGCTACCTGCAAACCCAGGTCAATATGCTCTGGCGTACTATTCCAGAGGCACCTATCAGCGATTCACCGCTGGCGGCGGGTAGCCTGCATGCCGATGATGACCCGTTGGGCTTACACAGCGGCGGCCACTACCCTCCGGAGCCTCAAGAGAACCTGCTTTACTTTATTGAAAAAAATGCTCCGCTGCTGGCGCCTTGGCAGCGTGAAATCGTGCGGATTGTACGCAAGCTGGCGCAGTATTTTTATCCCCAGCGGCAAACCCAGGTAATGAATGAGGGCTGGGCGTGTTTTTGGCACTACACACTGATGAATAGGCTCTACGACGATGGCAATGTCGATGAGGGGTTAATGCTGGAGTTTTTGCAGTCCCATGCGGCGGTCATTAACCAGCCAGCATTTGATAATCCTCATTTCAGTGGGATTAATCCCTATGCACTTGGCTTTGCCATCTTTATGGATATTAAGCGGGTCTGTGAAGCTCCCACCGATGAGGATCAAGAGTGGTTTCCTGATATAGCGGGCACCCCGTGGCGGGAAACGTTGGAGTTTGCGATGCGCAACTTTAAGGATGAGTCGTTTATTCAGCAGTTTTTATCGCCGAAGGTGATGCGTGATCATAAGCTGTTTTTGGTGGTGGATGACGATCAGATGGAGAATCTGGAAGTCGCTGCCATTCATAACGAACAGGGCTACCGTCAGGTTCGAGAAGCGCTTGCCACCCAGTACGCGCTCTCTGTCCGGGAACCCAATATCCAAGTGGTCGAAGCGTCTATTCGCGGGGATCGTTCTTTAACGCTTCATCACGTGCAGGATAGCCGCCGTCCATTAGGACGCAGCGTTTATCCGGTCATTCGCCATTTGCAGCAGCTGTGGGGGTTTCCCGTACATCTTGTCTCTTTGGAAGAGGGGCGGGTAACGCGGCGGTTTCACTGGCCGGTAGAGGACGAGAGCCCGACCTCTTAGCCGCTAGCGTGTCTTAAACAAAACTACCCCGCACATTAGGCGGGGTAGAGGTGCTTGTACGGCTAGCAGTTTTAAACGCTTAAGCTTGAGCGGTCCAGGATTGGCACCAGCCAGCGGGCTCAACGCTGTTCTCCGGGAATAGCTGACAGCCTTCTTTATCTGCTATCCAGAACATGCAGTTATCGCAGCGTTCGCCCTCTTCATAGGCCGGGTGATCGCTGGCTTCACTGGCATCTTCTACGTAGTTAAGTGCTTGGGCATTGCTTGCGGAAGGATCAAGGCGCGGCAGCTCTTGGGCGAAAGCTGTTTTAGAAAGAATGCCAGCTCCCAGTGGAAGGGCCGCAAGGCCCAACATGCTGTTGCGCATAAAGTCACGACGGCTCTTATTAGCCATGATTTCTCCTTATCGTCACGGTCTGACGTTTGGTCACGTTTACCGGGTGGTTATCCACCTCTTTGTGCTCCGCATAATCATCTAAGCTGGAGCTCTCTGCTACATTTTTCAACTTGCTACGTTTCTAAATCTTGCTCTTCAACTACATGCTAGCGGATGTACAAGGGTTGTGCGAATGCCCTAGTCGGTATAGCGACAATTGGTCACGCTGTCGCCGGGTGCTGCGTTCGCTGACTCGTCGCTGCTATACTCTGCGCTGCTTAGACACTTCTGTTTATGACCACTTTCTCTTAGGGGGCGCGCCATGCAAAACGCAGTCATTTTAATCAATACCGACAAAGGGCAGGTCAAGGCTGTGGCCGAGCGGCTGGCCGGTGTGGAGGGCATTAGTGAGGTTTACTCGACCTGTGGCCGCTACGACCTGGTGGCGATCGCGCGTACTCGCGATTTTGAAAGCCTGGCTGAGCTTGTGACCGAGCGCTTAAACGCCGTGGAAGGTGTTAGCGATACGGAAACCCTAAATGCCATGCAGGTTCACTCCCGCCATGATCTAGAAACGATGTTTTCACTAGGCTGGTAGTCTGAACAGCTAATGCCGCCGTTGCGGTAGTTATATTCATTATAAAAATGACATAAAACGATAGGCGCTGGTAAGCGTTAGCCATGGAGTAAGAGTGTTGGGAATATCGCTTTCGAGCTGGCGTCGGCAGGGTCGACGATTAGGCATTGCCGTGCTGTTTGTTGTTGTTGGGACAGGGCTATGGGAGTTTCAGGAGCGTCAGCATAAAGATGCCTACACCTGGATGGGGGTTCCTACATGGGAAGGGTTTCGCCCTACTACGATGCACCGGGTGCTGCGTAATGATGGCTACTTAGTGGGCTGGTCCGATGTGCGGGTTAATCCGCTATGGGTAAGCTATCAGGTAGAAGCAGTAGACGATTCGAGAATTGGTTCGCGGCCTAATTTTCAAGCCGATTGGCGCATGCTATGGCCTGTAGGCACTGATAGCTACGCGGGTAGCGGCTATGACCGAGGCCATTTAGCGCCCAACTATGCGATCGCCGCCGTACATGGGCGTAGTGCCCAGGTCGACACCTTCCTTATGAGCAATATGACCCCGCAGCGGCCCAACCTGAACCGACAGCTCTGGCAGCGGTTGGAAGAAACAGTCATGGATCACTTTGCGCCGCGTTTTGATCGCTTACAGGTGATTACTGGCCCCGTTTTTCCAGAACGCTTTATGGATAATGTGTTCAACCGGGTAGGAATGGTCGAAGTGCCCGAGGCGTTTTATAAGATTATTGTCGCGCCGCATAGTGAAGTGCCGTTAGCGCTGGCGTTTATTATGCCGCAGGACGTGCGCGGCAATGAGCCGCTTGATGACTATTTAGTGACCATCGATGAGATTGAAGCGCGCACAGGGCTTAACTTCTTCCCAGAACTAGCAACGGAAGTAGAGTCTGTATTAGAAGGTGAATTACGTTTACAAGGTTGGGCGCTTGAAGAAGTGGCAAAACGCCCAGGGCGATATCAATAAACCGGGAATACTACTAAAAGGGGGATAGTGCGGACAGGTTTACAGTAGGGGAGATAATAATGATGCGGACTGGCCCATGTAAGTCATGGTGCCCAGGAGAGGACTTGAACCTCCACGTCCATACGGACACTAGCACCTGAAGCTAGCGCGTCTACCAATTCCGCCACCTGGGCGCATCATTTGAAGCGTAGTCGATAAACTCTGACTTTAACCACTTGCCGTTTGTGTTCGTATGGTGCCCAGGAGAGGACTTGAACCTCCACGTCCATACAGACACTAGCACCTGAAGCTAGCGCGTCTACCAATTCCGCCACCTGGGCGAACACAAACCTTAACTGCCTGCACCGTACTGCTTATACAAATAGATAGTATAAAAACAGTTTGGTGCCCAGAAGAGGACTTGAACCTCCACGTCCATAAGGACACTAGCACCTGAAGCTAGCGCGTCTACCAATTCCGCCATCTGGGCAATTGGCGCGTATAATACCGGGGTGATGGTTAAATGCAAGACCTCGCATGCGCTTTTTATAAAGCAAAATGTATAAACAACGCCTAAGACGGTTGGGTGATTGAACGTGCAGCGCTATACTGCGCCCATGACTAAACAAAACCCTATTCATTTCAGCCTATCAAGCGTTGAAATATCCAGCCCGCAACGTACCTCGTTTGCGCCTTTTTTATGCCTCTCGCAAATGACGCCATTAAGGATGTTGATCGCATGAAGTATTGGACGTTAAGTGATGATCCGCACGCCGAGCGCGAGGCGCATAAATATGGCAACCCAGCACCGAGTCGGGAGTATCTGCTTGCTGCGTTAGAAAGCTATGGCAAGCCGATCACCCACGAAAATATGAGCCGCATGCTGGGGCTGGAAGACGAAGACCTTATAGAAGCTGTTAGGCGCCGTTTGGCGGCAATGGAACGCGACGGCCAAGTGCTGCGTGACCGTCGAGGCGCCTACGCGCTGATCGACAAGCTCGACCTGGTCAAAGGTAAGGTGCTCGGGCACCGCGACGGCTTTGGTTTTCTGCTGCGCGATGATGGCAAAAAGCCAGACCTGGTGTTACCTCCGCGCCAAATGCGCCGCGTTTTTCACGGTGACCATGTGCTGGCGCGCATTAGCGGGCGTGATCGGCGTGGCCGTGATGAGGCGACCATCGCCGACGTTATAGCTCGCAACACGCAGACCATCGTCGGCGTTTACCGCAGCAATACCCCCGAGTTTGGCATTCTGATCCCGGAAAATCCGCGTATCACTCAGGAAGTGATTATTCCCCATAGTGCTTGCGGTGGCGCTAAAGATGGCCAGGTGATCTCAGCTAAGATCGTCCAGCAGCCGGCCACCCGTGTGCAGCCGGTGGGCGAAGTGGTTGAAGTGCTGGGCGAGCGTATGGACCCCGGTATGGAAATTGATATTGCGATTCGCAGTTACGATATTCCTGCAGAGTTTCCGCCTGAAGTGCTCGATCAGATCGCCGGTATTTCAGCAGAAGTGCTGGAAGAGGATAAGCAAAACCGCGTCGATCTGCGGGATGTACCGCTGGTCACTATCGATGATGAGTCTGCAAAAGACTTTGACGATGCGGTGTGTGCCTGGAAAACCAAATCGGGTAGTTGGAAGCTGCTCGTCGCCATCGCGGATGTTTCCCACTACGTCCGCCCGGGCACGCCGTTGGATAATGAAGGGCGCACTCGGGGCAACTCCGTCTATTTCCCAGGCCAAGTCGTCCCCATGCTGCCGGAGCTGCTGTCTAACGGGCTCTGTTCGCTGAACCCCCATGTGGATCGCCTGGTGCTGGTGTGCGAGATGAATATTTCGCAAACCGGTGCGATTAGCCGCTACCGCTTCTACGAAGCCGTGATGAATTCCCATGCTCGCCTTACCTATAACAAGGTAGCCGCGATTCTCGACGAGAAGAGCGAAGAGGGCGAGGCGCTACGCACAGAGCACAGCGAGCTAGTTAAACCGCTGAAAAATCTGGAAGAGCTTTACTACTTGTTGCGCGAAGCGCGGGCTGAACGTGGCGCGATCGATTTTGATACCACTGAAACGGCGATCATCTTTAACGATGAGCGCAAAATCGAAAAAATCGTTCCGCGTAGCCGTAACAATGCGCACAAGTTAATTGAAGAGTGCATGCTGGCAGCCAACGTGGCGACCGCGCGCTTCCTGGATAAGCATGACCTGCCGGCGCTATACCGTATTCACGAGCGGCCGACACCTGAGCGGCTTGATAAGCTGCGTCTGTTCTTGAATGAGCTAGGCCTTGCGGTTGGCGGTGGCGATATGCCCACTCCGCAGGATTATCAGGCGCTACGCGAGACGATTGCCGACCGCCCTGATTTCGATATTATCCAGACGGTTATGCTGCGCTCGATGAATCAGGCGGTCTACTCACCGCAAAACGAAGGTCACTTTGGTTTGGCCTACCAGGCCTACGCCCACTTTACCTCGCCGATTCGTCGCTACCCTGACCTGCTAGTGCACCGCGCCATTCGTTCGGTGATCCGCGGTCCGCGTCAGACCAATACGGTGCTTCGCGTCGAGGGTGCGCCAGTTGAGCCACCAAGCAAGTGGTGTCCGTATACCTTCGAGCAGATGCTTGAGCTGGGTGAACACTGCTCAATGACTGAGCGTCGTGCCGACGAGGCCACCCGTGATGTAGAGAGCTGGCTGAAGTGCGAGTTTATGTCCGACAAGCTCGGCGAGACGTTCGAAGGCACCATTGCTTCGGTCACTCAGTTTGGTCTGTTTGTACGCCTTGATGAGTTCTATGTGGAAGGCCTGGTGCATGTCACGTCGCTGCCCTCGGACTACTACCATTACGAGGCTGAGAAGCACCGCCTTAAAGGCGAGCGCACCGGCACGACCTACCGCTTAGGCGATGGTCTTACCGTTCAGGTCGCGCGTGTCGATATGGATGACCGTAAGATTGACTTCGGTCTGAATGATGAAAAGCCACGCCCGCGCCGTCAGCCGCGTAAGAGTCGCGGTGGGGAAGGGGGAGCTGGTGCCAAAACAGGTGGTGCCAAAGCCTCTGGTGACAAACCATCCAATGGCGAGAAGCCCGCTACACGTCGCGGCCCACGCCGTACGCGCAATGGCCCACGTAAACCATCACCGAATAAGGGCTGAGTATGAAGTCGGCGTCTTCACGGCGGGGGCTCAAAACCCCTGATGGGCTGGATCAGGTATATGGCGTTCATGCACTGCAAAGCCTGCTAGACAGGGGCGAAGCGCCCCGGGAGCTTTGGGTACAGCAGGGGGCAGGGAGTCGCTTAAAAGAGCTGGTCTCCCACGCTCAAGCGCAAGGCGCTAAAGTGAAAGAGCAGCCACGCGACCTGCTCGATCAGTTAACCCAGGGTGCGGCTCATCAGGGAGTGGTGGCGTTTTGTCCGCCGCTAACTCCTGAAGGTGAAGAGTCGCTTTGGCTTAAGCTGCGCGCTTGGCCTTCGTCTACACCACCGCTTCTACTCATTCTGGATGGGGTGACGGACGTGCATAATTTTGGCGCATGTCTGCGCAGCGCGGATGCCGCCGGAGCTCACGGGGTTATTGTGGCTAAGGATAAAGCCGCACCGCTCAATGCAACGGTGCGCAAAGTCTCGTGTGGCGCCGCCGAGGTGGTGCCGGTTTATCAAGTGACGAATTTGGCGCGCACCCTTGCTAAGCTGAAAGATGCCGGCGTCTGGATAACTGGTACGGCCGGCGAGGCTGAGGCCAGTGTCTTTGACATCGATATGACTGGCCCCACAGCACTGGTGATGGGGGCAGAGGGCAAGGGCATGCGGCGCTTAACTCGAGAAGCGTGCGATAACCTTGCTAAGCTGCCCATGGCGGGTGAAGTATCAAGTCTTAACGTGTCAGTGGCCACCGGTATCTGCCTGTTTGAGGCTGTTCGTCAGCGTCAGCTTGCAAGTTAGCCACTACCCTACTAAGATGCATGCGCCCGTTTGTCTGCAAGCGGGCGTTAGCTGTGAGAATTAGTAATTGAAACTGTCTTTGAAAACAGTTGTTGAAATAAAAGTTCTGTTTGATGCCCCGGTGACCGCCTAGCGCGGTGATGGAGCACTTCAGTTAACTCCTTGCTTCCCTGTCGTCGTTCATTGCCTTTAGCAATAGCACACAAAGGAAGCTGTCAAACCGCAAGGAGATCCCATGCGTCATTACGAAATCGTGTTTATGGTCCACCCGGATCAAAGCGAGCAGGTGCCGGCGATGGTTGAGCGCTACACCAGCATCGTTACCGAAAACAGCGGCACTGTGCATCGTCTAGAAGATTGGGGCCGTCGTCACTTGGCTTACCCGATCAACAAGATCCACAAAGCCCACTACGTGCTGATGAACGTTGAATGTAGCGGCGAGACTCTCGACGAGATCGAGAACATCTTCCGTTACAACGACGCCATCATCCGCAGCCTGGTTGTTCGCTGCAAAGAAGCTGTTACTGAAGCTTCCCCGATGATGAAACCGGCAGAAGAAAAACGTCCGCGTCGCGAAGAAAAACCGCGCGCTGAAGAAGAAGAAACTGCCTGATTTTATTCACTGCACGTTTTAAGGAGCTAGTCCATGGCACGTTTTTTCCGTCGCCGTAAGTTTTGCCGCTTCACCGCTGAAGGCATCAAGCAGATCGATTACAAAGATCTGGACACGCTGAAGGCTTACATCACCGAAACCGGCAAGATCGTTCCAAGCCGTATTACCGGCACCAAAGCACGCTATCAGCGTCAGTTGGCGACCGCTATCAAGCGTTCGCGTTATCTGGCACTGCTGCCCTACTCCGATAGCCACCAGTAAGCGTTTAACGTGATGCTGGCACTAGCCCGATGGCTAATGCGGGGCACGCCTTACGCTGCAGGCGGGGCGGCCCTGGCAACGCTAGTGCCTTGGCTGTTCTGGTTAGGAGCAGCTATCGCTGCGTTGATGACTCTACGCAAAGGTTTTGCACCTGCGCTGCCAGTCATCATCGCTGCAGCACTACCAGCCGGCTGGTGGTGGGCTCAGGGTGACGTGATTCCGCTTGCTAGCATACTGCTGGTAACGCTGATGGCCGTTATCCTGCGCGAGAGGATGCGTTGGGGTGAAACCTTGATTGTGGGGACATTAGTCGCCGCCGTCATGGTTCAGCTCGGCATCTTCAGTCCGCCAGGTGGCACTGAGCTAATGCTTGAGCAATTGCGGGAAGGTTCAGAAGAAGTGGATCGCATGCTCACGGAATTTGCCAATCAAGGCTACGATACTTCAACCATTGCCGCACTGGTGGTGGGTGGAGTGACCGGGCTTGTGGTGCTGTTGGCAGCCATCGTGTGTTTGGCACTTGCGCGTAGTTGGCAGGCTGGGTTGTACAACCCAGGTGGCTTTCGCGAAGAGTTCCACGCACTGCGCTTGACCCCTAAAGAGCTGGCCGTGCTAGTCGTCATTGGGGTGATAGGTATGCTGCTAGGCGCTCATGCGCTGGCGATGCTTGGTTGGATTCCGCTGTTGGTAGCTGGCGTTGCGTTAGTGCACGGGTTTATTGGAATAAAGGGGATGAACGGGCTGTGGCTGGTAGCATTTTATGTGCTACTGATCACGACCTGGCCCACGATTCTCATTGTGCTGCTGTTGGGGCTGATTGATACATTCGCGAACGTTCGCGCACGCCTTGCCCGCAGCAACTGACAAGAGGTTTACGAGATGGAAGTCATTCTGCTCGACAACATTGGTAAGCTGGGCGGCCTGGGTGACAAGGTCACCGTGAAGCCTGGTTATGGTCGTAACTACTTGGTGCCTTACGGCTTAGCCGTACCGGCCACCAAAGACAACATCGAAGCGTTTGAAGCACAGCGTGCTGAGCTCGAAGCGCAAGCCGCTGAGCGTAAGGCAGAAGCCGAAACGCGCGCTGAGCAGCTAAACGACATCGAGCTGTCTTTGGTTTCCAAAGCAGGCGATGAAGGCAAGCTGTTTGGTTCTATCGGTCCGCGTGACCTGGCTGACGCTATTTCCTCTGCTGGCATCGATGTTGCCAAGAGCGAAGTTCGTATGCCGACTGGCCCGATTCGCCAAACCGGCGAATACGACATCACCCTTCACTTGCACGCTGAAGTGGATGCTGTTGTACGCGTCGTGGTAGTTGCAGAGTAATAGAGAGAGTAAGTTAGTAACGACGTAACGTGGTTACTAGCTGTAGCTAATATAGCTGCCTCAAAAGGCGCGGGTATTTTCCCGCGCCTTTTGTTTTTCTGGGTATTAGCTATTTCCGGGTGTTGCCTAAATTATCTAGTTCATCTCGGCTGGGTATTTTAAGACAATGTCTTCATCATGCTGGTAGTCGCACTGTATGTCGGCGGCTAAGATAAGCATTTTCACCGGCTACGCAGTAGTGTTTAAAGGAGCGCGCTATGCAGGACCAGCCTTCTGCTGATAAAGAAACGGCAGCGTTAAAACTGCCGCCGCATTCGTTGGAGGCAGAGCAATCGGTACTCGGCGGGCTCATGCTAGACAACCAGGCCTGGGATAACGTCTCAGAGCGGTTAGTCGCTGATGATTTTTACCGCTATGAGCACCGTTTGGTGTTCAACGTGATGATTCATCTGGCTGAAGCCGGTCAGCCATTAGACGTGGTGACTCTTTCCGAAGCGCTAGAAGCGCGTGATCATTTGGATACGGTAGGCGGTCTGGCGTTTCTGGCTGAATTGGCCCGTAACACGCCCTCCGCCAGTAATATTCGCGCCTACGCGGATATTGTGCGTGAGCGGGCAACGCTGCGTAAGCTGATCCGTGCCGCTAATCAAATTGCCGATAGTGCCTTTACCCCCCAGGGGCGCCCGGCGGATGAGTTGCTCAACGAAGCCGAGCGGCTGGTATTCCAGATTGCCGAGGAGCGTCCTAAAACGGGCGGCCCTATCGGCATGAGTGATCTATTGACCAAAGCCGTTGATCGCATTGACGAGCTGTTTAACCTTAAAGGTGAGATGACCGGGCTTTCCACGGGTTTCCGTGACCTGGATGAAATGACCACCGGTTTACAGCCTTCGGATATGGTGGTGATTGCAGGCCGTCCCTCAATGGGTAAAACCACTTTCGCCATGAATCTGGTTGAGCATGCGGTTATTTCCAGCGACAAGCCGGTCATGGTGTTCTCCATGGAGATGCCCGCAGAATCGCTTATGCTGAGGATGCTGTCGTCGCTGGGCCGAATTGATCAAACCCGCGTGCGTACCGGCCAGTTGGAAGATGAGGATTGGCCGCGCTTAACCTCCGCGGTTAATCTGCTCAAAGACAAGCAGCTATTTATTGATGACACTGCCGCCTTGTCGCCTAACGAGATGCGCTCACGGTTGCGCCGTGTGGTGCGTGAACATGGCAATATCGCGCTGGTCATGATCGATTATCTGCAGTTAATGCAGATTCCCGGCTTTAACGAAAACCGCACCGGTGAGATTTCCGAGATTTCGCGCTCCTTGAAGGGGTTGGCGAAAGAGTTTAATTGCCCTGTTGTGGCACTTTCTCAGTTGAACCGCTCCTTGGAGCAGCGTCCCAACAAGCGTCCGGTCATGTCGGATCTTAGGGAATCTGGAGCGATTGAGCAGGATGCGGACGTTATTGCCTTCGTTTATCGCGATGAAGTCTATAATCCAGATAATCCCGACAATCAGGGTATTGCTGAGTTAATTATCGGTAAGCAGCGTAATGGCCCTATCGGCACGGTGCATATGGCGTTTATCGGCAAATATACCCGCTTTGAGGATTTGGCCCCGGATAGCTACGGTCAAGCGTTTGGCGACTAGCTTTGTAATGAGTCACTTGAGGGTGGGGAGCGAGTTCGTATAATGCCCCACCCACGATATGTAAAAAACGGGAGCAGCAAATGGCAGGTGGATTTCGGCGCGGTAACCGGCAGCGTCTTCCTAAGTTAGAAGGTCGCGGTGAACTAGAGGCGATAGAGCGGGAAGGCCCTTTTAAAGAGTGGTTGGGTATGCCAGACCTGTATCGCTACCATTTGGTTGTGGCAGGCGAGAAGTATAGCTACCAGACCGAAGACGGCGAGTTACCCGTTACGGTGGGGGACAAGGTAGTGTTCCGCTACAAAGAGACTAAAGGCGGCAACTGGATTGATCGCAATTCGCTGGGTAAAGCCATCGACCCCTCTGAATACCAATAATCGATTGATGTCTTGACCTTACGGTCAGGAACTCTCTTGCACTATTGACCTCCTAGCTATTAATGTCTGGTTATTGCTTATTGTCATTACATTGCAATGATAGGGCAATTGAAGTGTCACGGGGTGCAGCCATGCTGTGCCCTGATGTCATAATGTATGAAATAGCCAAATAATAGGAGGGAACCATGGAACTTAAGGATCTTAAGCAGTTTGTCGCCAGTCACGACAACTTTGAAATTCGCGTGATTACCCATTCGGGGAGCCGTTTTTATCAGGTTGAGCTGGAAGACGTTGAAGGCGAGCGCCATATGTTGACGCAGCGTGGCAAGCCGATGCTGTTTCGCTCGCTGGATGATGCCTATATGGATCTCAAGCGCGCCGGAATTCACCGTGCTTACTTGGTACAGCATGTGCCACACGATGAAGTGATTGGCCGCGATGCGCACTACAGTGAGCCGCTGACATCGCGTATGCCGCTTGTTTTTTAATGCTATTCACACCCATCAACTTTTAGTCTGACGCTTTTCCCACCACTGCCCAAGCCGAATTCGGCGACGGGCAAAAAATCGGTAACCGGCATTCATTACGCCGCGTACTCCCGGTAAGCACGAAAGCCTCACCAGCCGCCGGTAGCCCAACACTGCATAGAGGGCACGGCTGGCATCCATGCCGATGTACCAATTTCCTTGGCTATCAAGTAGGTGTAATTGCCCCATCATGGCGTTAAATTCTTGCCCATACGCCTGGGCGTTAAAATCACTGGCCTGAATATCCACCAGCGCGATGTGTTCCCGATGGCGATGCTTTTCCAGCCACGCGACTTCCTGCTGGCAGAACGGACAGTGGCCGTCGTGAAATAGCGTCACCGGTGGTGCAGCGTTTAGCGGTGTGTAGCGGCTCATTGTGACTCCTTATTGGTATCGATCGTACTGGCCTTGATCGTGGTGTTCGCATAGCCTGCGGTATGGCAGGGTTGCCCGTAGCCCGGCGATGTTTCCAGTCGATCCAAAAAGTGCTCAGCCTGTTGGCGGATAGCCTCGCGCTTCTCATCGGCCATGCGGTTAAGCGAGCCGTAAATCAGCTTCATGCGCGGATTCTTATTCAGGCGTTCAGCGTTGGTTTCAAGGAAGTGCCAGTAAAGACTGTTAAAAGGGCAGGCCTTGGGGCCAGTGACCTGCTTGGGTGAATAACGGCAGTGCTGACAATGATCGGACATTTTGTCGATATACTTACCCGAGGCGCAGTAGGGTTTTGAGCCCATTAAACCGCCGTCGGCATGCAACACCATACCCAAGGTATTAGGCAGTTCCACCCATTCACTGGCATCGGCATAAACCGCCAAGTACCAGTCGCAAAGCGCTTCGGGTTTAACCCCGCACAGTAGGGCGAAATTGCCCGTGACCATCAGTCGTTGAATATGATGGGCGTAGCTATTATCGATGGTCATCTGAATAGCGCGCTGCAGGCAGCGCATATCGGTATCAGCATCCCAGTAATACGCGGGCAGATCGCGCTCAAAACCTAGCTGATTCGAGCTTTTGTAGCTGGGCATCTGTGTCCAGTAGAGCCCACGCACGTACTCGCGCCAGCCAAGTATTTGGCGGATAAACCCCTCGACGGCGTTGATCGGCACGTCGCCGTCATAGTAGCGCTGCTCGGCGGCTGCGCAGACTTCATGAGGCGACAGCAAGCCGATGTTCATCGCGGCTGAGAGCCGCGAGTGATAAAGATAGGGCGCTGAATCGCTAATCGCATCCTGATAGCGGCCAAAATCAGCCAGTCCATGGTTTATAAAATGCTTGAGATCCACTAATGCCTGCCGCCGTGTCACCGGAAGGTTAAAGTTCGCCAATGTGCCCATATGATCGCTAAAGTGGCGTTCGGCATCAGCCAGAGCGGCTTTTGTCAGTGCATCCTGGCGATGTTGAGGTAGCTCAGGGAAATCCAGTGAAGCTTTGATAGGCTGGCGATTGTCGTGGTCAAAATTCCACTTGCCGCCAACGGGTTCGTCGCCCTCCATCAAGTACCCGGTGCGCTTGCGCTGTTCCCGGTAAAAGTACTCAAGGCGCAGCTGCTTGCGGCCTTTGGCCCAGTTAGCGAAATCATCGGGGGTGGTGAAAAAGCGCTCGTCCTCAAGTAGCCGCCACGGAATCGTTGCGTGTTGGCGTGGTTGCATCGCCTGCCATAGCCGCCATTCGCCCGGTCGGGCAACGCGTATCTCATCGCAACCATACTGTTGAGCGATGCGTTCGGCTTCCTCTATGAGAGAGTGGCAGTTATCCGCATCGTCCAGAGCGCTGTAGTGCACCTGAAAGCCCTTTTCGCGCAGAGCCTGGGTAAAGTGACGCATGGCGGCCAAAAAGAGGCCTATTTTGTGAATATGGTGGGGCACATAGCGCGCTTCCTCGGCGACTTCGCACAGGGCAACCACGGCATTGTCGGGCGGGTTTTGCAGCGTTGTAAGTGAAAAAGAGAGCTGATCGCCGAGCACCAAAAGCAAAGGCTTGGACATGAGTTAACCTGTAGCTGTACAAATAATGTCGATAGTATAACTTTATGCCGTCGCTGTGCCGAAAAGTGGTAGCATTTAGTTAGTTTTTATTGGTTTTAGTGCCACCGCTATTTTTCAGGAGCATGATTAATGACCGAAAATGTCGTCAAGGACCAGCCGGGCGAGGGCCGCTTGGCCCATGCACCCAGCGATCATCCGCCGGTACCGCGTGCAAAAGTGGGTGTGGTGCTAGCGAACTTGGGAACCCCGGATGCCACCGACTACTGGTCAATGCGTCGCTACCTCAATGAATTTCTTTCTGATAAGCGCGTGGTCGACTATGCCGGTTGGAAATGGCAGCCGCTACTACAGCTGATTATTTTGACTAAGCGTCCATTCTCATCGGGCAAGGCCTACCGAAGTATCTGGAATAATGAAAAAAACGAAAGCCCGCTGCTGACGACGACGCGCGCTCAGACTGAAAAAATGACCGCACGGTTAAAAGCGCTTTACGGTGACGATGTTGAAGTCGATTTCTGCATGCGATATGGCAACCCCTCGACTGAAAGCGTGCTGACACGATTAAAAGAGAAGGGCTGTGAGCGAATCGTGTTTTTTCCGCTCTATCCCCAATACGGTTCACCGACCACGGCAACGGCGAATGATCAGGCGTTTCGCACCCTGATGAAAATGAAGTGGCAGCCATATATACGAACGGTGCCCGCTTATTTTGAACATCCTGCTTACATTCAGGCGTTGGCCAATTCGGTGCAAGAAGCCTACGACGGTTTTTCGTCCCGGCCTACTAAACTGGTTGCCAGCTACCATGGCGTCCCCGAGCGCTACCTAATGGAAGGTGATCCTTACCACTGTCAGTGCCAGAAAACCACGCGCCTGCTCCGCGAGAAGCTTGGTTTTAGCAAAGAGGAAGTGGATACCGCTTTCCAGTCGCAGTTCGGTCCCGAAAAATGGGTCGGCCCGCAAACCGTTAAGCATGTGGCGGAACTCGCCGAACAGGGGCATAAACACATTGCGATTATGTCGCCTGCCTTCTCATCCGACTGTGTTGAAACTCTGGAGGAGATCGAAGAGGAGATCCGCGATAGCTTTATGGAAGCGGGTGGCGAAACGTTTAGTTATATACCTTGCTTGAATGATCGCGACGACCATATCGATGCTCTGCTAGCGGTTATCAACAACGAGCTAGCAGGATGGCTATCAGTTCCCTAACGCACTATTTGACGTAAATGCCAGCTAACAACAGCCGCAATGCACGTTAAGTCGCCTGCGGCTGTTTGCGTTTAAGGGTTTGACTGGTCAGCCAAAACTGACTGATATAAGGTGTACAACTTTAGAATCACTATTATCCAATGCTGGCATGCCAGTGATAAGGCACGATGCCTGGGCTTTAGCCACTGTCTGATGGTGAGCCTTTCGTTATTCAGGAGGTTTCGCTTGATACAACTCGCCGTTTTAATGGGTTTCGTGCTGGCCGCGCTGTCGCCGATGTTAAACAGCTGGTTTGGACAGCGCACCAGTCTTGTACTGGCCCTGTTTCCTGCCGGGCTTGCGGCGTGGTTGGCACTCCAGGCTCCAGAGGTCATAGAGAACGGCAGCCTGCTTTTAGAGTGGCAGTGGGTGCCTTCGCTGGGGATCAGCCTTACCTTCCTGTTGGACGGTTTATCGTTGCTCTTTGGGCTGTTGATTACCGTTATGGGCGCCTGTGTCCTGGTGTATGCCGGTGGCTACCTGAAAGATCATCCTGATCTTGCTCGATTCCATATCGCCTTAGTCGCTTTCATGGTGTCGATGCTGGGGCTGGTGTTAGCTGACGGACTCTTTACGCTATTTATTTTCTGGGAACTGACCAGCATTACCTCCTATTTGCTGATTGGTTTTAATCACGCCGATATTAATGCACGTAAATCAGCGCGGCAGGGCTTATTCGTTACCGTGGCGGGCGGGTTAGCATTAATGGCTGGGCTGGTACTGCTAGGAATTGCCAGCGGCAGCTGGTCGCTGGCGGAGATTCTGAGTCAGGAAGCTGACCTGCGTGAGCATGCGCTCTACACACCCATGCTGATCTGTTTGCTGCTGGGCGCCTTCACCAAATCGGCTCAGTTTCCGTTTCATTTCTGGTTACCCAACGCCATGGCAGCGCCGACGCCGGTCTCTGCCTACCTGCACTCGGCCACCATGGTGAAGGCGGGTATTTATCTGCTGGCACGCTTACACCCGGAGCTTGGCGGCACGGCGATGTGGGTTGGTGTTCTTTCCGTGGTGGGGGCGACCACGATGCTGGTCGGTGCGTTTTTAGCGATTCACCACACCAATATCAAAAAGCTGCTCGCTTACTCGACCATTATGGCGCTGGGCACGTTGACGATGCTATTGGGCATCGGCACCGAGTATGCAATGACCGCGTTTGTTACCTTCCTGCTGGCGCACTCGCTGTATAAAGGGGCGCTGTTTATGGTCGCCGGTATTCTCGATCATGAAACCGGCACTAAAGATGTCACCCAGATGGGGGGGCTACGCTCGCTGATGCCGGTAACCGCCACCATTGCTTTGGTGGCAGCACTTTCGCTCGCCGGTGTGCCGCCGCTACTCGGCTTTATCGGCAAAGAGCTGATGCTTGAATCAGTACTCGGCGCCGATAGCTTCCGAACGCTACTAATATTGTTTGCCTTTCTGGCATCCATTTTGACTATTGCCGTTGCCTTTATCGTGGCGTTACGCCCTTTTTACGGTAAACGTCATCACACCCCGCTTGAACCACATGAAGCGCCGCTTAGCATGCTAATAGGGCCTGCGCTGCTCGCGTTGGGGTCGCTCCTGCTAGGTCTGATGCCCGCTGTGCTGGGAGCTGATGCATTACTGACCGCTACCGCCACGGCTATATCCGGGCAAACAGTAGAGGTGGCGCTGTCGCTTTGGTACGGCATCAACGTCGCGTTGATAATGTCGATTATTAGCCTTGGTTTAGGTTTTTTGCTGTTTAAGCGTTGGGACAGCGTGCGTGGCAAGCTCACTGTGTTGGCACCGATAATGCGACATGGCCCAGAGGCGGGTTATGAAAGCATGATGAATGGCATTGTGCACTTCTCAGAGTGGCAAACACGGCTACTGCAAAACGGCTATATGCGGAACTACATCCTGGTGATGTTAATCACGCTCATTGCACTGATCGGTAATTCAATTCTGCTGCGCCATTCGCCAGTGTTTACCTTTGATCTGGATGTGCGTTTCCACGAGGTGGTTGTGGCGGGCACCATGGTGATGGGGGCACTATTTGCGACCATTTCTCGATCGCGGCTGGGGGCAGTGGTTTCCGTAGGTGTCATGGGTTTCTCCATTGCGTTAATTTTTATTCTATTCAGTGCACCAGATCTAGCGATTACCCAGCTGCTGGTAGAGACCTTGACGGTTATTTTGCTGGTACTGGTGCTGTTCCGCCTGCCGCGCTTTTCAAATCTTTCCACCAGCTTGGAGCGCATACGAGACGGTGTTGTGGCCGCTATGGTGGGTACCTTGATCTGCCTACTGATTATGACCTCCTGGAGCATTCAACAGTTTGAGCCCATTTCAACCTACATGATCGAGAACAGTGCGCCCTTGGCGTATGGCCGCAATATCGTCAACGTCATTTTGGTCGATTACCGGGCCCTGGATACGTTAGGTGAGATGTTCGTGTTAGCGCTGGCTGCCATCGGCGTTATCGCCATGTTAAAGCTACGCCATGGAGATGGGCGTCAGGGTGAAAACGGCAATCGGGAAAGCAATAGCGCAAGAACCGCCGATAGCAGCAAAGTGACAACCAGGGAGCCTAACGATGGTTAAGTCAGGCACGATTATTCTTAACACCGCTGCACGGTTTTTAATGCCGCTGCAATTGATGTTTTCGATTTTCCTACTGCTGCGTGGCCACGATGAGCCGGGTGGAGGATTTATTGCCGGGCTAGTCGCAGCGGGGGCATTTACGCTCTATCTATTTGCCTTCGGCGTTAGTGCTACGAAGGAGGTGCTGCGGATGGTTGATCCCCGCGATCTGATAGGCGTTGGCCTGCTGCTGGGAATGATCTCGGTAGTGCCGGCCTGGTTTATGGGCCAACCCTTTTTGACCGCCCAGTGGTGGACTATTCCGGTTATTGATTTTAAGGCCTCCACGCCGCTGATTTTTGATATAGGCGTCTACTTTGCCGTGCTGGGTTCGGTCACGGGCATGGTGATGACGCTGATGGAGGTCGACAAGGATGAACCTTGAGTTACTAGGAGGCACAGCATGGAACCACTAATGGCGCTGGCGATAGGTCTACTCTATGCAACAGCTATTTTTATGATGCTGCGTCGCTCTATCGTCAAACTGGTGATTGGCTTGATGCTGCTCTCTAACGCCGCCAATTTACTGATTTTTACCACCGCAGGCATGACCCGGGGTGTGCCACCATTGATTGCAGAAGGCATGATGCTGCCGCCCAGTGGCGTGGCCGACCCCTTGCCGCAAGCGGTTGTGCTGACGGCGATTGTGATTGCTTTCGGGGTGCTTGCCTTTGCCGTGGTGTTGATTCGACGTGCCTACGAAGTCGTTAAGGCTGATGATCTCGATAAGATGAAGGATACTGATACGTGAGGCCTGAAGTTGCTCTTCCCGTCCTCTTGCCCCTGCTGACCGGGGCCGTCTCTTTGTTGTTTTGGCGCTCGCGTCCCATGCAGCGCTTTTTGGCGGTGGCAGGCAATGCGGCACTGCTGATTGTTAGCCTGTGGCTGTTTGTATCCACGCTGTCAGATGGCTATGTCACCATGCAAATGGGTAGCTGGCCAGCCCCCTTCGGGATTACCTTAATTGCGGATCTGTTAAGTGCGGTGATGGTGTTGATGACCGCGATTATCGGCTTGGCAATGGGTATTTACTCGCTGGCCACCACTGGCCGCGGTCACGAAAAATTTGGCTACTACCCGTTAATGCATTTGCTGCTCGCCGGGGTGATGGGGGCCTTTTTGACCGGCGACATCTTTAACCTTTATGTGTGGTTTGAGGTAATGTTGGTTGCCTCTTTTGCGCTGCTGATTCTGGGTGGTGAGCGTGCGCAGATGGAGGGGGCGATTAAGTACGTCACCTTGAACCTGTTGGCATCGGTCATCTTCCTGACCGCGGTGGGTCTACTCTATGGCATGGTGGGTACACTCAACATGGCCGACATTGCGCTGCGCATGGATGAGGCAGAGCACACCGGTATGGTTGAAGTGCTGGCGGTCATGTTTATGGTGGCCTTTGGGATCAAAGCCGCCGCCTTTCCGCTGTTCTTCTGGCTGCCAGCTTCGTATCACACCCCGCCGGTTGCCGTTTCTGCGCTGTTTGCCGGGCTGCTCACCAAGGTAGGTGTGTATGCGATGTTCCGCGTCTTCACGCTGATGTTCGATCAAACCATGGGCTATCTCCAGGATATTATGCTCTGGGGCGCTGCATTCACCATGGTAACGGGCGTGCTCGGCGCGGCGGCCCAATATGAATTTAGGCGAATATTGTCGTTTCATATCGTTAGCCAGATTGGCTACATGATCCTAGGCTTAGCACTTTATACCCCTTTGGCGATCGCTGGTGGCGTGTTTGCCATCGTGCATAACATGGTCGTGAAGACCAATCTGTTCTTGATCAGTGGTATCACCCACCGTTTGCAGGGAACCTATCAGCTTAAAAAAATGGGCGGGTTGTACCGAGAACGCCCCTGGCTTGCCGTGGCGTTTTTTCTCTCGGCTTTCTCGCTAGCGGGCATACCGCCACTGTCGGGCTTTTTTGCCAAATTCGTGATTGTGCGTGCGGGTTTAGAAGTTGAAGCCTATGTGGTGACCGGTATTGCACTGGCGGTCGGGTTAATGACGCTCTACTCCATGGTGAAAATTTGGAATGAAGTGTTTTGGAAGTCGTTACCCGAAGATAATCACGTGCCAGAGACCGCCACACCCACTGGCGACGACGGTCGGCTATTAAAGCCCAGCCTATGGATGATGTATTTGCCCGTCATGGTGTTGGCGTTATTTTCACTGCTCATTGGTGTTCTTGCAGAGCCGATCATGTGGGTGATGATGGGGATTGGTGATCAACTGTTCGAACCCTCGGGGTATATTGAAGCCGTACTAGGTGCTTCAGCCAGTGCAGACGATGTGCTGCTGCAGCCAACGGAGACGGCAGAAGATCAACCTGAGGCGGACGCCGGGGAGGCAGCGCCATGACCGGAGCCATTTGGAACCTACTGCTAGGTCTTGCATGGGTATTGTTAAGTGGTGATTTCACCGGCTTAAACCTTCTTGTCGGACTAATATTTGGCTACATCACGCTGATACTTATTGAGCCTCAGCTTGACTCCCTAAAAGGCTACCCGGCACGTGTACCGCGTTTTATCGGCTTTATCGGTTTTTTTCTTAAAGAACTGGTACAAGCCAACTTGCGTGTCGCCTTTGATATTGTCACCCCCCCTTGGCATATGAAGCCTGGGGTCATTGCGATGCCGCTTTCTGCACGCACCGAAATGGAAATTACCATGGTGGCTAATCTCATTTCGTTGACACCCGGCACGCTGAGCCTTGATGTGTCTGATGATCGTAAGGTGCTGTATATCCATGCGATGTTTTTAGACAACGAGGAAGAGCTGCGGCGCAATTTAAAAGAGATGGAGCACCGGGCTTTGGAGCTGTTTCGCTAATGGATACCGTTATTCTTATCAGCCAGGTGATTATGAGCGTGGCGCTGATTCTCACCTTTGTTCGCGTAGTGCGCGGCCCGAGTCTGCCCGACCGCGTCGTGGCTTTAGAGCTTTTTTCGACCACCGTGGTGGGGCTAGTTGGGGTTTATGCGATTAAGTCGAACGTCGCTAGTTTTCTAGACGCTGCCATTGTGATTGCTCTGATGGGGTTCTTAGCGGCCATTGCGTTTGCGCGCTTTTTAGAAAGGGGAGGCCCACGGGATGATTGATTTCATAAAGGGCGCATTAATTATCGGTGGCGCGCTGTTTATGCTACTGGCCTCCGTTGGGCTGTTGCGGTTGCCCGATTTGTTAACGCGTATGCATGCCACTACCAAGGCCGCGGCATTAGGCGTTATCTTAATTATGCTGGCAGCCGCCATGCACTTTGCGGAAGTGGGTATCGTGGCCCGCTCATTTGCCATCATCGTGTTTATTTTGATGACCGCCCCCGTTGCGGCCCACGTGATTGGCCGTGCTGGGTACTTTGTTGGCTCGAAGCTGTGGAGCGGTACCGTGAAGGACGAGTTACGCCCTAACTATGATCCTTTAACTCATGAACTTAAAAGCGGCCTGGAAACCCAGGAAAACGCCAAGCGCCAACCCCGTGAGACTGACCCTGACTAGTCCAGCCGTGCCCAACATTTTGAGAACCACTATTGAGCCACCCTCGGGTGGCTTTTTTGCGTCTGGAGAGGGGATTAAGACGCGAGTGATTAATTCGGCCTTAACAAATCATGTACAATAAAATAATATACAATAGTTATACTTGATAAGGTATTGTGTCCATGTATTACGCCATGTTCCGCGAGAAGTGTGAATAAACGTGACCATGCGACGCAAACAACACCTGCCGCAAAAAAACTGTGTTCATTGCCAGCGACCGTTTACTTGGCGGAAAAAATGGGCGCGCTGTTGGGACGAGGTGCGCTACTGCAGCGAGCGGTGCCGTCGTAGTGCTAGGCAACCAAAGCGCTTATCAACTAGCACAGGGCATCAAAGCACCTCAAGGAGGCACGAGCATGAACAGCACGATTGATATTGTCTGGCTGCAAGACGACCTGCGCATTGCTGATAATCCTCTTTTACACTTTGCCTCCTCTCCTTGTTACCTGCTGTGTCTGTACGTCGTAGATGAGCAGTGGTTTTCGCCGTTATTTGACGGCGAATCGACACCGCGTATTGGGCCTGCGCGCTTGCGCTTTCTATGGCAAAGTTTAATGGAGTTACGTGGCGAGCTTCTGCGGCGCGGCAGTGATTTGCTGGTGCGAATTGGGAAGCCCAGCGATGTGGTGATTGAGCTGGCGTCAACGCTTAACGCACGGCAGGTACGCGTTGCTGACCATGCAGGAGTTGAGGAAAGCGCACATATTCATGCGGTTGAGCAAGGGCTGTCTAGCCACACCGCATTTGATTGCATAGAGAGTGGACGGCTCATTGATCGACAGGCATTGCCTTTTGAACGCGAAGGTCTGCCCGCGAGCTTTTCTGCCTTTAGGCGCAGCGTGGAGGGCGAATGCATTGTCCCAGCCAGTCGCAGCGCCCCAGTAACATTGCCCCCCTGGCCAGAGGCACCTAGGGGTTTTCCACCGCTAAAGTCGGTCTGTGAGCAGAGCGCTAATTGGCAGCCCGATCCCCGCCAAGGGTACGCATATCGGGGTGGGGAGTCAGCGGCGCATGGGCGCCTGAAGGATTACTTGTGGCGTCAGCAGGGCGGTGAAACGTATAAGAAAACCCGCAACGGGCTGTTGGGGGCTAATTTTTCAACCCGTGTTTCACCGTGGCTGGCGCGGGGATGTTTGTCTGCTCGCCAAGTCAATGACGCGGTTAAGGCGTGGGAAGCGGAAAACGGCAGTAATGAATCGAGCTACTGGATTACCTTCGAGCTACTCTGGCGAGAGTATTTTATCCGCGCCGCCCAGTTGGAAAGAGAGACAATGTTTGGCTTCCGCCAGACTGACAAGCCATGTGCCGCTTTCGATGCCTGGCGTAATGGCAACACGGGACTGCCATTTGTAGATGCAGCGATGCGTGAACTTCTCCACACTGGCTGGCTATCCAATCGTGCCCGGCAAAACGTGGCCAGCTTTTTGGTTAAAGACTTGAAGGTAGATTGGCGTTTGGGGGCGTTATGGTTTGAGCACTGCCTGATTGATTATGACGTGGCCAGTAACTGGGGCAACTGGCGTTATATTGCCGGTGTTGGGCGCGATCCACGCCAAGATCGCTACTTTAACGTGCTAAAGCAGGCAGGACATTACGATCCCCAGGGCCTGTATGTAGCGCATTGGCTGAAGTCGCTTGAAAAGCTTCCCCATGGTTTAGCGCGTCATCAGCCGTGGCGTGCAGACCCCTTGGCGTTTGAAGTTCCCTGCGTTGTGCCCGAGCAGTGGGAGCGTTGGTTGATTCCTTGCTGTGAGACAGGCAGTTTAGCCGAGCGGCCTAGTGTGGCGAGCGTTATAAAGTAATCGTCACCTGCGACCAGTCGTGGAGGCTAGTATCTGCCTCATTTCTAGGCCATCATCTTCGTTATGCCAAGGACTGCCCAAGGATCGAAATAATGTCTCGTGATTTTTCTATTGGGCGGCGTTGCCGCCCCCTCTTGTGTGTCTCATTAATTGCCGCAATAAGCACTCCTTTTGCCGCAAGTGTTGCACTCGCTAATCCTCAGCTGATGTCAGAAGTGGATAGCCGAGCTGCCACAGAGGTTAGCTACGCTAACTTTCAGCAGTGGCTTCAAGACTTTCGTCAGTATGCTGCTGGCCAAGGGATCAGCGAAGCAACACTAAGTAATGCGCTAGATGGCGTTCGTTATCGTGAGCGTGTGATTGAACTCGACGGATACCAGCCCGAATTCGTTCGACCTATTTGGGAATACCTGGATACCGCGGTTTCATCTACGCGTATTAATAACGGCCGGGAAAAGCTGGCTGACCACCGCGATACCGCGCAGCAAATGCAGCAGCGTTATGGGGTGCCCGCCGAAATTATTGTCGCCATTTGGGGCATCGAGAGTAACTACGGCAGTAATTTTGGTGATTTTTCGACCTTGGAGTCCCTTGCCACGCTGGCTTACGATGGACGGCGTCGTGATTTTGCCCGGGGAGAACTGCTCGCAGCGTTACGAATTATTGACCAAGGTGATATCGCCGCTGAGCAGATGAAAGGCTCCTGGGCTGGCGCCATGGGCCATACCCAGTTTATTCCCAGTAGCTTTGAAGCTTACGCGGTGGATGGTGATGGTGATGGACGGCGCGATATCTGGGGTAGTATTCCTGACGTAATGGCATCAACCGCCAACTATCTTGACCGTGCTGGTTGGCAAACCGGCCAACCCTGGGGTGTCGAGGTACGCTTGCCCGAAGGTTTTGATTACGCCCAGACCGAGCGACGCAGCAGCGCCGAGTGGCGCAGCCAAGGCGTACAGGCGCAGCAGGGCGAATTGCCGAATTTTGATAGCGCCGCCATCGTGATACCCGCTGGCGCGGAAGGCCCTTCCTTTTTGGTAGGCGCTAATTTCCGTGCAATCTTACGCTATAACAATGCCACCAGTTATGCACTGGCCGTCGCGACGCTAGGGGATGCGATTGCCGGACGTGATGGGATTCAGCAAAGCTGGCCGCGAGATAAAGCGCCACTTACCCGTGATGATGTGCAAGAGCTTCAGCGCACGTTAAACCGTGTAGGCTACTCTGTAGGCGGTGCGGATGGCGTCATGGGACCCAATACGCGGCAAGGCTTGCGGAACTTTCAGCGTGATCAAGGGTTAATACCGGATGGCTTTGCCACCCAAGAGCTGCTTGAACAGCTACGTCAGCGTTCGCAGTAAGCAGTGTTTAAAAGGTGCTCTTACTTTCCAAGGATGATGTTATGCAGTTAATTGGTAAAATGTTTTTTAGCAGTGTGGTGTTAGGTGCCGCGTTGTTAGGTGCTGGGCTGTCTGCTTCGACGGCTATGGCGGATGATGACCAGGTATTCGGCTGGGTTGAAAAAGCCACGCTGCAACCCTGGGACATCGAGGTAAAAGCCAAGCTTGATAGTGGCGCATTAACCTCTTCGCTTGACGCCCGCGATATTGAGATGTTCGAGCAGGATGGAGAGGAGTGGGTTCGCTTTCGGTTGAAGCTGGAAGACCAGGCAAGTGGCGAAGTGTTCAGCGATCAAATTGAGCGGCCGCTCTATCGAGAATTGGCTGTTCGCGGTGCGGGTGGCCGCGACGAGCGTCCTGTGGTGCTGCTGGAAGTTTGTATGGGCGATACCATTTACGAAGAGCAGTTTAGCCTGCGCGACCGTGAAGAGATGAACTATCCGCTGTTGCTCGGCCGCCGTACCATTGGCCACCTTGGTTTGCTGGATGTGCGTGAAACTTTTTTGCAAGAGCCGGGATGTGGGGAAAACGCCACCCTTGTTCCCCACGACCCGAAAGAGCAGCAGTCCTGATTTATACAGACCTATCTCAACAATGAGGCTTAGAACAGCCGTGACAGAAGAGCGGTCACGGCTGTTTCAACGCGTAAAATGCGCGGGCCAAGATGCATTCCCTCGCAGCCTGCCAACATTAGTTGTTCTACCTCCCAAGCGATAAAACCGCCCTCTGGGCCTACCAGTAGCAAGGTAGGGTCACTGATGTCTCTTGGGCAGGCATTCGGCATACCGGGATGGGCTACCAGTCCGCGGCGTTTGCTGAGTAAGCCAGGCAACTGCTGCTCCAAAAAAGGACGAAATCCCTTACTTAGGGTTACCGAGGGTAGCAGGGTGTCTCGGGATTGCTCTAACCCGAGTACCAAGTGCTGGTAGATTTTATCCGTGCGTAGCTCAGGAGACTGCCAGTAGCTCTTCTCAACCCGTTTAGTATGCAGCAGGGTGATCTCTTTGACGCCCAGTGCGGTCACGTGCTCTAACGTCCGCGCCAACATACGGGGGCGGGGCAGGGCCATTACCAAATGTACGGGTAGCGGTGGCGGCGGAGGCTCGTCGAGGGTTTCCAATTGGAAATACGCGCGCTCGGCGGTGAGTTCTTTTAGCATCGCTTTACCCATTGAGCCTCCTTGAACGCCCACGGTTAGCAGGTCGCCGGGTGCTGAACGATGGACATTGACCAAGTGTGTCAGTCGGCGCGGATCGGTGATGCAGACATGGCCATCGTCGGTGAGGTCGTTGGGATCAAGCAGTATCAAATTCATCAGATTGCGCGAGATACCCCGTACTTTTAGTGCGGGGAGGGATAGCGCGTCGTCCGCCAGGACGACCCTGTTCTCGCTGCCTCCTTCTTAGGTGGTTGCTATCTTACATTTTTCACGCTAATTTGTGAGCAATGACAACGTGCGCCTACAAATATCGCTTTTACCCGACACCTGAACAGGCGAAGCTCCTAGCCAGAACGTTCGGGTGTGTGCGTTTTGTCTACAATGCGGTGCTTCGCTTTCGCACCGATGCCTTCTACGAACGCCGAGAGAAGATCGGCTACGTCGCGGCGAACGCTGAGCTGTCGCGCATGAAGAAAGCCGAAGAAACGGCCTTCCTCAACGAGGTCAGCTCCGTCCCGCTTCAGCAATGCCTGCGTCACCAACAGGCCGCCTTCAAGAACTTCTTTGATGGCCGAGCCCGCTACCCTCGCTTCAAGAGCAAGCGACACCACCAGTCGGCGGAGTTTACGCGCTCGGCGTTCAAATACCGCGACGGCCAGCTGTTCCTGGCTAAGTCCAAGACGCCACTGCCCATCCGCTGGAGCCGACCATTGCCCAGCGAGCCGACTACCATTACCGTGTCCAAGGATTCGGCAGGCCGCTACTTCGTCAGTTGCCTGTGCGAGTTTTCGCCCGACGCGTTGCCCAGTACCCCTAAGATGGTGGGCATCGACCTCGGATTGAAAGACCTGTTCGTCACCAGCGACGGGGATCGAATCGGCAATCCCCGCCATACGGCAACATACGCGCCCCGTCTGGCCAAGGCACAGCGACGCCTGAGCAGAAAGAAACTCGGCTCGAAGAATAGTGCCAAGGCTAGGCAGAAAGTGGCGCGACTTCACGCCAAAATCTCCGATTGCCGGATGGATAGCTTGCACAAGCTGTCTCGCCAGATCGTCAACGAGAACCAAGTGATCTGCGTCGAGTCCCTCAAGGTGAAGAACATGGTGCGCAACCGCTCTCTGGCCAAGTCGATCAGCGATGCCGGCTGGGGAGAATTTGTCCGCCAGTTGGCGTACAAGGCAGCCTGGGCAGGCCGACAACTGTCGACCATCGACCAATGGTATCCGTCCAGCAAACGCTGCTCCGGCTGCGGGTATGTGATGCCCGAGATGCCGTTGCAGATTCGCGCCTGGTCATGCCCTGAGTGCGCAGCCGAACACGACCGCGACGTGAACGCAGCGGTCAACATCAAAGCCGCCGGGCTGGCGGTGTTAGCCCTTGGAGAGAATGTAAGTGGCATGGGGCAAGCCTCCATATCCGGTTCTCGTTGAATTGGGAATCCTCTTCCTTCAGGGGGAGGAGCAGTCAAAATGGTGGTCTATTGGTCACAAAGCAGGCACGGTACGTCTTGCTAAACTATTAAGGTGGCTTGCATGGGCGCGTGGTGCAGGCACAATACCAGTAACGGGAATAAAAAGTCCCTATCGCGTTTAAGGAGATGCGCCGTGCGCGTAATTCGCAAGTATGCAAATCGCAGGCTTTATGATACTCAACAGAGTCGCTATGTGACGCTGGAGGACCTGCGCCGTTTAATCATCGAAGAAGAGCCGTTTAAGGTTGAAGATGCCAAAAGCGGAGAAGACCTAACGCGTACTATTCTGCTCTCTATCATTATCGAGCAGGAACAGGCTGACAGCGAAGCGGAAGTGTTTTCTAACGACCTGCTAGCGCAGTTAATCCGTGTTTACGATATGACCTCGCCACTGCCGCTGTCGCGTTATCTCGAGCAGGGTACCCAGCTGATGTTAGAGCAACAGAAACGTCTGCAGAGCCAGTGGAAACAGGCAATGCGCAACACGCCGTTGGAATTTATGCGTGAGCTAACCGAAGAAAACATGCGTTTTTGGCAAAAGACCTTGAACCAGCCTGGTCAAGCTGACGAGTCGGGTGATGCGGAGCCGCATGAGGACGATAGTAGCGACGCCAGCAATGATAACAAACCCTCCTCCTGATCCCACTTGGTACTGCGCTGTGGCATAATGCCGCCGATATACGCTCTCCCGTTTGAGAAGGATGCACATGAAGGTTTTGATGATAGGTGGCGGTGGTCGCGAGCACGCCCTGGCTTGGAAATTGGCGCAATCTAACCAGGTTGGGCAGGTGTTTGTCGCGCCCGGCAATGCGGGCACCGCGACAGAAGCAAAGCTGACCAACGTAGCGATTGCTGCAACGGATCTCGACAGTCTGGTCGATTTTGCCCGTGATGAGCAGATTGGCCTAACCGTGGTGGGTCCAGAGGCCCCCTTGGTAGAGGGCGTTGTTGACCGTTTCCAAGCGGCTGGTTTAACTATCTTTGGCCCTACTCAAGCGGCCGCCCAGTTGGAAGGCTCAAAATCTTTTACCAAGGACTTCCTGGCTCGCCATGATATTCCTTCAGCTGACTACCAAACCTTTACGGAAGTAGACCCTGCACTTACCTATTTAAGCAAAATGGGCGCGCCGATTGTAATTAAAGCGGATGGCCTAGCCGCGGGTAAAGGCGTGATTGTGGCACTTAGCGAAGCCGAAGCTGAGGCCGCTATTCGTGACATGCTTGAAGCTAATGCCTTCGGCGGTGCAGGCGCGCGCGTGGTCATCGAAGAGTTTCTGGAAGGCGAAGAAGCCAGCTTCATTGTCATGGTGGACGGTGAGCACGTCGTCCCCATGGCCACAAGCCAGGACCACAAACGCGCCTATGATGGTGATACCGGCCCCAATACTGGCGGTATGGGTGCCTATTCGCCAGCGCCGGTGGTTACCCCCGAAGTTGACGCACGTATCATGGAGCAGGTCATTCTGCCCACCGTGCGGGGCATGGCCGCAGAGGGCAATGCCTACACTGGGTTCTTGTATGCAGGCCTGATGATCGATGCGGCGGGCAACCCCAAGGTTATCGAGTACAACTGCCGTTTTGGTGATCCTGAAACCCAGCCGATTATGCTGCGCTTAACCTCTGATTTCGCTGAGCTCTGCTTAGCGGGTGCAGAGGGCAACCTGGCCGGCAAACGCTGCGAATGGGACTCTCGCGCCGCGGTGGGCGTGGTGCTGGCGGCCGGTGGCTACCCTGGTAGCTACCGCAAGGGTGATGTGATTACCGGCTTAGCTGTGGCTGAAGGAACGGGCTGCAAGGTGTTTCACGCAGGCACCACGCAAAATGCCCAGGGCGAGATCACCACGGCAGGTGGTCGTGTGCTGTGTGTAACGGCATTAGGCGATAGCGTCTCAGCGGCGCAGCAGCAAGCGTATCAGGGTGTTAATGCTATTCACTGGGATGGCGTCGAGTGTCGCCGCGATATCGCCTTCAGAGCGATTGCCCGAGAGGAGTAAGTAAGCCTTACGCTACGCAAATACTGACGAGGAAACAGGCATGGAGCGTGTCAAGCTGGACTTTCCCGCTGAAGAGGTCATTCATCGTCACCCTTTGACGGTGCGGGTAACCGATATGAACTACGGCCGCCACTTGGGGCATGATGCGCTGGTGTCGCTGCTCCACGAGGCGCGTATTCAAGCTTTCTCTGCACTGGATCTGCCCGAGTGGGATATGCACGGGCACCCTTCAGTCGTCGCTGATATCGCCGTACAGTATCAAAGTGAAGCACGCTGGCCCGATGCGTTAATGATTGCCACCGCCGTACCAGAGCCGCAAGGCAAAGCGTTGACGATTTATCAGCGTATTTACCAGGCGGAGTCTCAGCAGGTAGTCGCCACAGCGCGGATCAACCAGCTACTGATTGATCTTGCCACAGGGCGTCCTGTCGAGGTGCCAGAGCAGGTTAAACAAGCGCTTTCCCATGCGAGGTGTGGCTGATGTCACGGGAGTATCCGATTATCGCGGTGACTGGCTCTTCAGGGGCGGGTACCACCACCGTACGGCGCAGCTTTGAGCGTATGTTTCTGCGCGAAGATGTGCATGCGGCGGTGGTCGATGGGGATGCCTTTCACCGCTATACCCGAGATGATCTGCACCGTATCTTCAGGGAAGAGCCAGAGCGCAAAGATGAGCTTTCTCATTTTGCCGTTGAGGCGAACTTGCTGGACCGCTTGGAAGGGTTGTTCAGCGAGTATGGTGAGCACGGTTCGGGTACTTTTCGGCACTATATCCACGCTGAAGATAAGCAGAAAATTGAAGCGGGCTGTCGGGTAGGTACTTTTACCGAGTGGCAGTCGCTGCCCTGTGGCACCGACCTGCTGTTTTATGAAGGCTTACACGGCGGGCTGGTTACTGAAGAGTATGATATTGCCCGCCATGTGGATCTGTTGGTAGGCGTGGCGCCGACCATGAATCTTGAGTGGATTCAAAAGATCGACCGTGACACCAAGCTGCGTGGCTACTCACAAGAAGCAGTCATCGACACTATCCTGGGTCGGATGGATGATTACGTGCGCTACATCCAGCCGCAGTTTTCGCGTACTCACATCAATTTTCAGCGTGTGCCGACCGTCGATACCTCTAACCCCTTTGAGGTGCAGGATATTCCCACCGACGCTGAGTCGTTCGTGGTCATCCGTTTTCGGGATCCCTCCACCGTTGATTTCCCTTGGCTACTGGCGATGATTAAGGATTCGTTTATGACACGCCCGCACACGTTGGTCGTGCCGGGCGCGCGGATGTCGTTGGCGATGGAGTTAATCCTCGCCCCCTTGGTGCGTCATTTGTTATCGCAACGGCGCTTTCGCTGAGTGTCGCGAGCAAACCATGTGACGCCAAAATAAAGGAGAGCTGTATGGATTGTCTGTTTTGCAAAATCATTAACCGTGAAATTCCCGCTGATATCGTTTACGAAGATGACCACGTATTGGCATTCAATGATATTGGCCCCCAGGCACCGACTCATCAGCTGATCATTCCTAAAAAGCATATCGCGACGCTCAATGATATCAATGAAGCCGACCTTGCCACCGTGGGGCGGCTTCAGTTTACCGCTGCCAAGCTTGCCCGTGAGCAGGGCTTTGCTGAAGATGGCTACCGCGTGGTGATGAACTGCAACGAAATGGGCGGACAAACGGTCTACCACATTCATATGCATTTAATGGGTGGGCGCGCCTTCACCTGGCCTGCCGGTTAAGCTCAGCAGGCCGCTAACGTAAGCCAACGGAGTGTTGCCATGGATCGTCAACAGAGTCGTTCAGATCGCCTGATACATCAGTTCGATACCGTCTTACGAACGCTGATGCCCCACGCGGCCTCGTCGCAGCGTACCAGTCCTGCTGAAGGCGTGGCCGAGGCAGCGCTCGACGATCACGAACGTCGCCATTCGGCAGGTTTAATGCGTATTAATCATACCGGTGAGGTGTGTGCTCAAGCGCTGTATCAGGGGCAGGGGGTAACCGCTAAACTGCCTCATGTGCGTCACCAAATGGAGCAGTCTGCGCAGGAAGAGATTGATCATCTCGCCTGGTGTGATGAGCGTCTGGCGCAGTTACAGAGCCGAACGAGCTACTTAAATCCTCTGTTCTATGTCGCCTCGTTTGGCATTGGTGCGGCCACGGGGGCGGTCAGTGACCGCATTAGTTTGGGTTTGGTAGCTGCGACCGAAGAGCAGGTAGGCAAGCATCTTGAATCACACCAACAGTCGCTACCTAGCGGCGACAATCGCTCACGCGCCATACTGCGCCGAATGGCCATTGATGAAGCCCACCACGCTCAGCTTGCCTTGGAAGCAGGGGGCGTTCGCTTTCCGGCGCCGGTGAAGTGGGGGATGCGTCTGGCCTCTAAAGTGATGGCTAAAAGCGTCTATCATATTTGATAGATAACCACGCTGAATAATAGGGCATAGAGAGGTGCTTTAAGAGAAGCCGCAAATTTTGTTGGTGCTGTTTCTTATGTTGTTTTTACTGGTCGCAGACGTTGGGGGCTTTGCGCTGGCGTCAGTGCAATCACAAACTAAAAGGCCCCGCATTGCGGGGCCTTTTGGCTGCTAACAGTAATAGTTAACTTGATGCTAATATCAGGCATCAATGCGCTTGTACTTCATGCGCTTCGGTGTATCGCTGCCAACCCGCTTCTTATGGTCTGCTTCGTACTCTGCGTAGTTGCCCTCAAACAAGACCACTTCAGAGTCACCCTCGAAGGCCATAATGTGCGTGGCGATACGGTCAAGGAACCAACGATCGTGTGAGATCACCATGGCGCAGCCTGGGAAGGCCAAAAGCGCGTCTTCCAGTGCCCGCAGGGTTTCGATATCCAGGTCGTTAGAGGGCTCATCGAGCAGCAGCACGTTAGCGCCTTGCTTGAGCGTTTGGGCAAGCTGCAGACGGCCGCGTTCGCCACCGGAAAGCTCCGACAAACGCTTCTGCTGGTCGTTACCCTTAAAGTTAAAGCGGCCTACATAGGCACGCGAGGAGACCTCGTAGCCATTAATGTTGAGGATGTCTTGACCATCCGATACGGCTTCCCAGACGCTCTGCTTGTCGTCCAAGCCATCGCGTAGCTGTTCGACGTAGGCGATATCGACCGTTTCACCGACGACAACTTCGCCCTCGTCCGGCTGCTCTTTACCGGTGATCAGTTTGAAGAGCGTCGATTTACCCGCACCGTTACCACCGACGATGCCTACAATCGCACCCTGGGGAATGGTGAAGGAGAGGTTCTGGTAGAGCAGCTTGTCATCGAAGCGCTTGGCTACATCACGAAACTCAATGACGTTATCGCCTAGGCGAGGGCCAGGCGGAATGTAAATTTCATTGGTTTCATTACGTTTCTGGAAGTCGCCTGACTGCATCTCTTCAAAGCGGTTAAGACGCGCTTTGCTTTTTGCTTGGCGGCCTTTGGCGTTACTGCGCACCCACTCAAGCTCTTGCTTGATAGCTTTCTGACGCGAGGCTTCCTGCTTGGCTTCTTGATTCAGACGCTGATCTTTCTGCTCCAGCCACTGGGAGTAGTTACCCTCAAACGGGATACCTTGGCCACGATCAAGCTCGAGAATCCAACCCGCCACGTTATCCAGGAAGTAGCGGTCGTGGGTGATTGCCACGACTGTACCGTTGTAGTCGTGCAGGAAGCGCTCAAGCCAAGCCACCGACTCTGCGTCAAGGTGGTTGGTAGGCTCGTCAAGCAGCAACATATCGGGGCTGGAGAGCAGTAAGCGGCAGAGTGCTACGCGGCGGCGTTCACCACCCGAGAGATTACCCACTTTGGCATCCCAGGGGGGCAGACGCAGCGCTTCAGCAGCAACGTCAAGCTTACGCTCCAGGTTGTGAGCATCCGCGGCTTCGATAATGTTTTCAAGCCGTGCCTGCTCGCTGGCCAGCGCGTCAAAGTCGGCGTCGGGCTCTGCGTAGGCCGCATACACGCCATCCAACTTCTCCTGCGCGTCTTTGATCGCTCCCAGCGCTTCTTCGACGGTATCGCGGACGTTTTTCTCGTCGTCTAGCTGCGGCTCCTGGGGAAGGTAGCCAACATTGATGCCGGGCATCGGACGAGCTTCACCTTCAAACTCTTTATCGACACCGGCCATAATGCGCAGCAGTGTGGATTTACCCGAACCGTTAAGGCCCAGAACGCCGATTTTGGCGCCAGGGAAAAACGAGAGCGAAATATCCTTGAGAATTTGCTTTTTGGGCGGCACTACTTTGCCAACCCGGTTCATGGTGAAAACGTATTGCGCCATGGAGATCCGTTAAGTTGTTGAAAAGAAGAAAGCGACAGCAGTAGGCTACTGGCTCTTATTGCTGGCTAGAGAGTGATGATAGTGGTCTGCACCAGGAAAGGCTAGGCTACTGGAGGTGTTTGGCTAGCCAGGCCTACTCATTTGCTGAGAAGGCCAAGCCGCACAAGGATTACTCTTCTTCGTCCCAGTCATCTTCAATGGCGCGCTGAAGACGGCGCTCTTCCAGCCATGCTTCGACTTGGCGTCGAGCACGTAAACTGTCAGCCTTGCTCGGTTTGCTCTTGCCGTAGTGGTCGTCATTGACGGCGTCTAAGCTTTCGAACTCGTCCGAGTCGAGTGTTTCGTTGCCTAAGGTTTCATGACTTAGGGTTTCACGACTTAGGGGATCACGGCTCATGTGATGTCCTCCAACCCAGCCGGCGTGCCGGCGTAACAACGGCTTCACGCGAGTACATGTGCAGTTCATCAAACACATGCCAAATGCAAAGTGAAGCGCCTAGCGCAATTCAAGCGCCTTGCCGCTATATAACGCCAGATGGGATGAAGTTCAAGCTTTATAGTTTTTTTTAGTGAGAAAGTTAATGATTAGCTGTTTTCTCGCTGCTTTTGTAACTCCGCCAGTGCAAGCTGCGCCTCTACACGCTCCGTCACATCTTTTTGCACGCCAATGTAATACATCAGCTTATCTGCTTCGTCGTAGACCGGCGTGATAGACAGCTCATTCCAAAACATGGTGCCGTCTTTGCGGTAATTGCGCAGCACTTCTCGGGAAGGACGGCCATCTTTGAGCGCATCTCGAATAACGGCTAACGCATCCTGGTCGCGGTCTTCGTTTTGTAAGAAGCGGCAGTCGCGATACAAAATTTCATCCGCACTGTAACCCGTCAAGCGCTCAAAGCCTTTGTTGACGTAGATGAGGATATTTTCATCCCCCTCCTGCTCGGCAACGACTATGCCGTCTTCCGACGCGTCAACAATACGTTCAAGCAGCTCCGGGCTGATCAAAGGGGATCGTTTCATCAAGGGGTTCCTGTTGCAGCTCCAAGTCCTTTCCATGGTCCACAGCCGTTTCTTCACCTGTGAACCGGCGGAATGTCCAATCACTTATTATAGGCAGCATAGCAAATGCGCCAAGGCATCACTGCTATCTGGCTCTATCATGGCGAGCGTTGCCATGCATTGCAATCTTGAACGCTCTCATAACGTTGGCAGGCCTATCAAAAGCAACCTTGATTTTCATAGTGATTGCCAATGGGGTGTCACTCGACCTCGGGTAAATGATGCGCGCTTAGTATAGCGCCACCGGCGGTAGCCGCTAGAATGAGTAGCAATACGCCGCTACCAAACCACTGTGCAAAGGCGCCAATAACACCGCCTACGATCAGCATTAATACGCCGGTTAAGGTATTGGAGAGGGCAACGTAAAGCGCACGATTATCTTGGCTGGCCATATCGACGAGATAGGTTTTACGCCCTAAGCGTACGCCGTGGTGAACAATGACAAGTAGTGAGTAAACCGCCGCATAGGGCCATATACTCTGTGTCCACCCGCCGGGTAACCAAGCTAAGCTGGCGCCCAGGACACAGCAAATAGCGGTACCTATCGCCGCGTCGCGCATCACTCCACGGCTCGACTGATCCGCGCGCTTCCCCCAGATCGGGCTTGCTATCATTGCGGCAAGCCCTGATACCACAATTAGTATGCCCAGACCCCCTAGGTCGGTGCCGCTTTGGTTCTGCCCCAGCAGGGCGATGTAGGGAAGAGCAAGCGCACTTGATAGTAGCAGTGCCCGAGCAACGTTGAAGTGTAAAAAAGTGCGGTCCTCTTTTAGCAGCGACAGGCCCAGTTTAATACTGTCCCAGCCGTTTTCGCCGCCTTCAATCGCGCCCGGGGCTTCCTGAATACGGGCGGCGGCGATGGCATTAACTAGCCAGCCGCTAGCCGCAATGGCCAATAATATCGCCACCACTAAATTGCCGGGGCGGCTCTCAAACAGCATTAACACAGCCCCAGCTACTAGCGTGGCAGCGCCCGCAATGCTGCCGCTCCAGCCCATTAGCGTGCCGCGACGGCGCTTGGCAATGGTTTTGCCCAGCACATCTTTTGTGGCGATCGAGGATAAACCCCTTGCCAACGAGAGCAGAATTAGCGCTGCGAGCACTAACGCGCCGCCCAATGTGCCGGTGGCGAATAACGCCAGTACAGCAAGTGCTAAGGCAGCAGCTGCTTGGGTCAGCGCGCCGGCTACCCACACCCACTTTCGCTTAGGCTTTAAACGGATAAAACCAGCCACGAAAATTTGTGGCAGCAGGGCGCCAGACTCCCGGATGGGTACCAATAGGCCTACCATCCAGACTGGCGCGCCAATAATGCCCATCAGCCAGGGTAAAACTAAACGCGCGCTCGACAGCTCGTCAGCTAACTTATTGCCCAAAGAGGCCCATACGTGCAGGAAAAAATTGCGCGGTTGCTCGTCGCAGGCGCTTTCAGGTATGTCGTCGCACATGCGGCTGTCGTCATCGCCCGTAAGCCACTCATACAGGCGAGTTTGCGAAACGTTGTTTTCGGCCATCGGGACTCCTTCTTAATCGACCTATCTCAAGTGACCTATTTCAAGCGACCTATCTCAAGCCATCTCAAAATGACAGAATATCTTCTTAGGATGCCATATTAACTTGCCTTGGAGGTCAGGGATGTCGCGTATTCAAATCCGTTATTGCACACAATGCCAATGGCTGCTGCGAAGTGGTTGGTACGCACAGGAATTGCTCTCAACCTTTGGCGAAGGTTTAAGTGAGGTATCTTTAGCACCTTCTCATGGCGGCACGTTCGAGATCTGGTGTGATGATGTGCTGTTGTGGGAGCGCAAGCGCGATGGTGGTTTTCCTGATATCAAGCTTCTCAAGCAGCGTGTACGCGACCAGTTAGAGCCGGGGCGAGATTTAGGGCATATCGACCGATGAATCAGGATCGGCAAGCGATCCTGTTTGGGTTAGGGGCCGTTGCATTATGGTCGACGGTGGCAACGGCCTTCAAAGTGGCGCTCGCATGGATGAGCCCTTTGGAGCTCATGTGGATTGCAGCATTTGTTTCCTGGGCGTTGATGGGGGCGTTGGTCATCAAGCAGGGAAATATCACCACAGCGTTACGCACCGGTTGGAAAACAGCTGCGTGGGCAGGAATGATGAACCCCGTGGCCTACTATTTGGTGCTTTTCGCCGCCTATGACCGCCTCCCTGGGCAGGAAGCGATGGCTCTGAATTACACCTGGGCCTTAGCAATGGCGTTTTTAGCTGTGCCTTTACTTGGGCAGCGCTTGACGCGTATGGATATCGTGGCTGGGCTGGTCGCCTACGCAGGCGTTTGGGTGATAGCTACGAGAGGCGCGGTTTTTAATGTCGCTTTCGCCGACCCGCTAGGGGTCGTACTGGCGCTCGCTTCGACGCTGCTATGGGCGCTTTATTGGCTGCTCAATGCGCGGGATAGTCGACAGCCCCTCGTTGGCCAATGGCAAAATTTTAGCGTTGGTCTACCTGTATTGACCCTATTGTTACTGCTCGGTCCTGGTTTCCAGTGGCACGGCTGGCCCGCTTTTGGAGCTGGCGTGTATGTGGGGCTATTTGAGATGGGGGTCGCTTTCATTCTGTGGCAGTTGGCGGTGCATAAAGTGTCGCGCACGGCCAAAGTCTCCAACCTGATTTTTCTCTCACCTCCCGTATCACTATTGCTGCTTTTCTTGGTGGTAGGAGAGCCCATATTACCTTCGACCCTAGTGGGATTGGTGCTGATTTTGTTGGGATTGGGGCTTCAGCAGACGCAAAAGAGTACCTAAATTAGGGAACATTATAATTAGCTGTGACATTTTAGTGTGTTTTTGTGTTTTTGTGTTACGATCGGCGGTTAATAAGGTCGTCTTAAGTATATCGACTAGGTATGCCTAATGAACTGTGCCTATTTTCAAATTATCACTTTTCCAATTAGGTGCTAGGCTTGGGTTGGTTAGCCTTATAAAAAAGCATGGAGGCTAAATGCTTAGCTGGATGACCAGTAAAGTGATATCAGCTACAGGGAACGCATAAATGGAACATGCAGTCGCTACAAGTACGATCAAAAACTACCTTTGCCGCATTTCAACGCCACTCATGGCTGTTACTCTGGCTTTTACGCCACTGAACAGCGCAATCGCTCAGACGCTTCCACAAAGTCTTTACGCACCTGGTAATGACGATCTACAGAGCGTTGTTCAAAAGGCTATTTCTACCAATCCTGAAGTCGAAGCCGCATGGTCGCGCCTCAGCGCTGCGAAAAATGATATTGGTGTGGCGCGTGGAAACTACTTGCCCAGCATTGATGTATCCGCAGGCGTTGGTCGGGAAGCTCAAGAGGGCGACGGCCGTGGTAGCTATGAAACTGACTTTGCAGAGCTGACGCTGACTCAAATGCTGTTCGATGGCTTTGCAACGCGAAGTGAAGTCGAGAGGTTAGATAGGGCTGAGCTAGTTACCTATTATGAGTTGATTGGTGCCAGTGAAAATATAGCGCTGGAAGCATCAGAAGCTTATCTGGACGTTGCACGCTATCGTGAGTTAGTCAGGCTGGCTCAAGAGAACTACGCCAAGCACCAGGAAGTCTTCCAACAAATTGAAGAGCGCACTCGTTCTGGCGCAGGGAGAGGGGTAGACCTTGAGCAAATAAGTGGCCGGTTGTCATTGGCTGAATCGAATTTGATGACCGAAGCGACAAATTTGCACGATGTTACCGCGCGTTACATGCGTATCGTTGGTGAACTGCCTGCACAAAACCTGATGCCCGCTCCCGAGCTTGATGAGAGTTTACCTTCAAGCGTCAGTGAGGCTGTCAATTTAGCTTTTGAGGGCAATCCTGATTTTCATGCTGCCATCGAAAACATCAATGTGCAGCGTGCTGAAAAAGAAGGCACGCGCGCAGTATTTATGCCACGTCTAGAAATTCAAGGTAGAACAGGTACCAACAATCAAGATGATGCCATTGCTGGGCGACGTGATGAGACCAGTATTCAGCTAGTGGCAAGCATGAATTTATACAATGGTGGTAGCGATCGAGCGGCCTTCCGAGCGGCCAGTGATCGCATTGAAGAAGCTGTTGACCAGCGCGAACTGGCCTGTACCAATGTGCGTCAAACTACGCAAATTGCGTATAACGATGCTCAACGACTTCGCGAACAGCTCAATTATTTAAATCAGCATCGCTTATCTATTGATCGCGTTAGAGGCGCCTATCAGCAACAGTTTGATATTGGCGAGCGTACTCTCTTAGATGTGCTGGATAGTGAGAACGAGTATTTCGATGCCAGCCGTGCTTATGCAAATGCCCAATATGACATTACCCTGGCGGATGCAAGAACGCTGGCAGCAACGGGTCAGCTAATGCAGTCACTTGAAATTATGCGTGATGATATGCCGACGTTAGCCGAGATGGGCAACGATGGCGTTGCCATTACGCCAGAGATTGTGTGTCCGGTGTCAGGTCCAAGTGGGTTTACACTGGAAGATTTTATTGGCGGTGACTTCTCTACTCCCGCCCCCACCAGAGCGCCAGATGTCACGCTGTCTGCAGATGCACTATTTCCGATCAATAGTGCTGAACTAGGGGCAGATACGCGTCAAGAACTCGCTGGGTTAGCTGCCGATATCAATGCGCGTAATGATATTGCGCGAGTTTTTATAGCTGGTCATGCGGACAATACAGGTTCAGATGCAATTAATGATCCTCTTTCTCAACAGCGCGCTGATAGCGTCGCTCGGTTTTTTGCAGACCAAGGCGTTGAGCCGACTTTAATCCAAACAGAGGGTTATGGGTCTAATCGGCCTATAGCCTCAAATGACACGGTAGATGGTCGCGGGCAAAATCGGCGAGTAGAAATTACCTTAGAGCGGTTTGATGAGATCAATACTTAAATGACACATTTTTATTCCTTGATCTGAACGAATGCTGAGACTGTTTGGATAAGCGTATGTGGCACATAGCGTTGAAAAATATGCTATGTGCTATTTTATTATAAGAGGTGGACATTGTTAGAGCATGATCAAACGCTGTCTGGTAAGGAGTCGCAAGATTCTTCATTGGATCATGATGAGCTTCTTATCTGCTTACAGGCAGTGGCTAGAATGCATCAACATGAAGTTTCTTCCGAATCGTTAACTGCGGGATTGCCACTCGAAAACGGTAAGCTGACACCCTCCGTTTTTGCCCGGGCTGCTGCGCGCGCGGGTATGACGGCACAAATTGTTAAGAGTGGGCTAGTAAATCTTAATCCAGAACTGTTTCCCGTTATTGTGCTTCTTGAGCCTGGACGGGTATGCATCGTCAACGCCATTGATGTTAAAAAAGGGCTCGTCAAAGCTGTATTTCCTGAACTGAATGAAGCGGAAGTTGAAGTTGGGCTCAATGAGCTGGCGTCTAGCTATTCGGGTGACGCTATTTACGTTCGTCCTCGTCTTCGATTAGACAATAATCCCGAAACTAAGAAAAAGAAGGGCGGACACTGGTTTTGGAGTGTCATTCAGGAAAATAGAAAACTGTACCGCGATATTCTTATTGGGTCAGTTGCTATTAATCTATTCGCCTTGGCCATGCCGCTATTTGTGCTGAACGTCTATGATCGCGTAGTTCCCAATCAAGCGACTGAAACACTCTGGGTACTTGCTGGCGGTGTTTTCATTGTGCTTTGTTTTGATTTGGCGCTGCGTCTCATGCGCAGTAGTTTTGTCGATTTAGCCGCTAGCAGAGCGGATGTAAAACTTTCCTCTTCTATTATGGCTAAAACGTTAGGGTTACGTTTAGAGGATAGGCCAGTTTCAACCGGGTCGTTCACCTCCACGCTGCAATCCTTTGAGTCAATACGAGCATTCATAGGTTCGGCTACCATTCTAGGTATCGTCGACCTGCCTTTCGTGCTGTTATTTGCGGCGATTATCGTGCTGATTAATCCATGGCTTGTATTGCCTGTTATAGCTGGAATCCTGTTTGTATTGCTTTATGCGTTGGCCGCTCAGGGCAAGCTTCATGAGCTATCGCAGACAACTTGGGAAGTGGGTGCTCAACGTAATGCCCTGCTCGTCGAGTCTGTTTCGCAGTTAGAGAATGTCAAAGCATTGCGCGCTGAAAGCCGCATTCAGCGCCACTGGGAAAAAGCCACGGCTTTCTTATCACGCACCAGTGCCCAGCTGCGATTGGTGAGCACTTCCGTTTCGAATGTGGCGCAGTGGGCGCAGCACAGTGTGGCGGTCTGCGTCATTATCGTCGGCGTCTATCAGATTATTGAAGGCAACCTTTCTCAAGGCGGTCTAATTGCCGCTTATATGCTCTCCTCGCGGGCCATGGCGCCGATTAGCCAGGCGGCAGCGCTACTGGCGCAGTACCACCAGTCATCAACAGCGTTAGATTCGCTCAATCAGGTGATGGATAAGCGCGTCGAGCGTCACGAAGGCAAGGTTTATGTTGAAAAGCCCAGTGTTGCTGGCGCCATTCAGCTAGAAAAAGTGACGTTGCGCTACCCCAATGAAGAGCGCGATGCGTTGCGCGATGTCTCAATTTCTATTAAGGCAGGTGAAAAAGTCGCACTGCTAGGCAGAATAGGCTGCGGCAAGTCTTCACTCAATAAGCTGATGCTGGGGTTCTATCAGCCCAGCGCGGGTGCCGTTTTACTCGACGGCGTTGATATCCGACAGATCGATCCTATACAGCTGCGCCGCCATATTGGCTATGTCCCCCAAGACGTCAGTCTGTTCTCTGGGTCGCTGCGCGACAATATTGTCGCGGGTGGTGGCAGTGAGCGTATCGATGATGAGGAGTTGCTGAAAGCATTAGATATTGCAGGTTTGCAATCCTTGGTAAATAGCCACCCTCGCGGCGTTGATTTGCAAGTAGGCGAGCGAGGGCAGTCTCTGTCGGGAGGTCAAAAGCAGTCTGTGGCCATTGCGCGGGCATTGGTGCATGACCCCGCCATATTGCTATTGGATGAGCCAACCAGCTCTATGGATAACGCCAGTGAGGAAGCCTTTAAAACGAATCTCAGTAAGGTGGCGCAAGGCAAAACAGTGCTCGTAGTGACGCATCGAACGTCTCTGCTCTCCTTGGTAGACCGTATTATCGTCATGGATGCTGGCAAGGTCGTAGCGGATGGGCCTCGCGATACGGTGGTTGAAGCGCTCCGTAAAGGTCAGATCGGGAGGGCTTCTTAATGGCTAAGAAAAACATTGAGACCGCTGAACAGAAAGGCTTCGAGGCCATTGGTCGGTTCTCAGAAAAGGGCAAAAAACCGTTCCGTCCCTTTATGGATCGCTTGTTTGCACGGCGAGTTACCTCGGCGCATTTAAGCCGCGACTGGGCGAGTGATACTGACTGGGCGCGGTTGCAACAAGACCCAATGCGAGCGCGACTTTTTCTCTACGGCGTTTGCTTGGCTTTTGTGGCTCTCATTATATGGGCTTGCTACGCGCCCATTGATGAAGTGACCCGGGGTAGCGGTCGCGTTATTCCAGCTAGCCAGTTGCAGCAGATACAGTCATTTGATGGCGGTGTCGTTGAGCAGATCATGATCCGCGAAGGTCAAGTGGTCGAAGCGGGACAAGTATTAATGCAAATTGATCCGACCCGATTTGTGTCGGATTTTCGCGAAAATCGAGCTCAACGTTATGCGTTGCAAGCAAAAGCCGAGCGGCTGCGCGCTTTAGTCACAGACTCACCTTTCGAGCCTGATGAAGAGTTGCGCCAAGAAGTACCCACCATTGTCATTCAGGAACGCGAGGTTTATGAGAGCCGTCGCGAAGAGCTGCGTGAACAGGAAAATGTTTTAAATGATCGTATACGCCAGCGTAGAGAAGAGTTAAGAGAAGCCGTTGCCAAGCGCGATACCGCTCAACGTGAAGCCAATATGTCCAGCCAGGAGCTTAATTTAACGCGGCCATTGTTGGATTCAGGCGCAGTTTCAGAAGTTGAAGTGCTGAGGCTGCAGCGAGATTTATCACGTGCGACCGGTGAGCGTAACCAGGCTGATGCTGCTGTTTCACGTTTAGAAGCGGCAGTAGAAGAGTCAGAAGGGCAATTGCTGGAACTAGGTGCAGAGCGCCGAAGTGAATGGCGTAATGATCTTGCCGAAACGCTGGGTGATTTGAATGCGCTTCAACAATCCGGTACCGGTCTTCAGGATAGGGTGAGATTGACCGAAATTCGTTCGCCGGTAGATGGCGTGGTTCAGCGAATACATATCAGCACCATTGGTGGCGTTGCTCAACCTGGGCAAGAGGTGGTCGATATTGTTCCCAGCGATGATCAATTGTTGGTCGAAGCACGTATTGCACCTCAGGATATTGCGTTTTTACACCCAGGTCAGGCAGCCACTATCAAGCTGACAGCGTACGACTACGCCATCTATGGTGGTTTAAAAGCTGAACTGGATCACATTAGCGCCGATACCATTACAGATGACGACGACAACACCTTCTATTTAGTGCGAGTTCGCAGCCTTGCCGACGAAAATGTAGCGGATTCACTGCAGGTGATTCCCGGCATGACCGCGCAGGTAGATATCATAACCGGTAAGCGAACCGTGATGCAGTTTCTGCTCAAGCCTATTCTGCGGGCATGGCGTGATTCGATGGGGGAACGGTAATGGATCATTGGTTTGTGACAATGGATGGTAGCCTCAAGGCACGCTGGGAAAAGGCTTTCCCCAATGCTCAGCCGTCAACGCCCAACGTGATTGAGAAAAATGCCCGATCTGGTGATTTAGTTTGGGTGGCAACCACCGTTGTATCTTGGCAGCAGTTGACCCAACGCTTAGCTTTGATGGGAGTAACGGTGGTTATTCTTAGCTATGCGCCTAACGATAAAGAGGCGCTTAAAGCATTAGACTTAGGCGGACGTGGCTATGTACATACGCTGGCGACGGCCGATGTTTTAAAGCAAGTGGCTCTTGTGGTGACCAACCAAGGAGTGTGGGTTGGTCAAGAGTTGCTTGCGAAGGTTATTGGCGGAACCTTTAAGGCTTTGTCTCGGCGCACAGAAGAGGTATCAACTGCCGGAAGTGATTATCTGGACTTGCTGACCGAGCGCGAGCGAGGCGTTGCCCTCGCGGTTGCACGGGGTGCAACCAATAAAGAGGTCGCGCGTCAGCTAGAGATCACAGAGCGCACGGTAAAAGCTCACTTAAGTGCTATTTTCAAAAAGCTAGCGGTACGTGACCGTCTGCAGTTAATGCTCAAGCTCTCTTCGACGAGAGAGCTTGCTAGCTACTAATTAATTACAACGCTCTTAGCTGTGCTAGATCAAGCAAACAAGGGCGCTTCCCCTCCCTTCTTGGGCATAGGCAGCTCTAAGCCTATTTCTGTCCATCAGTACAATATTTTTTTGTAGTTCACCCGCCTACGATGATGGTATATGCCGCTAATTCCCTAGTGCAAAGGGCTAGCAAGCGGCTTCTTTATTCGTTCGGGAGATCTACATGGCAACTGCAACCGTTATTGCAATTTCTGGTCAGGCTTGGGCACGGGATGAATCAGGTAACCTGCGTGAGCTGAGTATTGGTGATGTGTTGCAGGAAGGTGAAGTCCTCATTACTTCCAGTAATGGCAGTGTAGAACTGGATTTTGCTGATGGCGCGGGCAGCAGTTTCGTGGAGGGCGGCCAAGAAGTGGTTGTTTCTTCCGAACTTGACAGCGACCAGCTTGTGTCCACTGAAGATGCCAGTGCACAGGATGAGGATCTTGAAGCGCTGTTAGCTGCCCTTGAAGATGAGGAAGGTGACCTTCTCGATATTCTTGACGCAACTGCCGCGGGTGGTGGCGCTGGCGGCGGTGGTGAGGGGCATGATTTCGTGCGTCTTGCACGTATTGCCGAACAAACCGACCCGTTAAGTTTTGAAACTTCAGGTGGTCTTGAAGAAAGTGAGTTCGTTGATTTTGGCGGTGCTCCCGATGCGGTAGCTGCTGAAGATGAGGTGGTTGAGCCGACACCAGAGCCGGGTCCGGGCTTGTCTGGCACCATCACACTTAGTGTTCCGCAGCAGGTCATCGAAGGTCAACCTATTACAGTAACGGCGAGTGTTGATAACGCTCCCCAAAATAGCCCGCTGGTAATCACACTGAGTAATGGCCAGTTGATTACTATTGCCGTTGGTGAAACCACGGGCAGTGTAACCTTCGATAGCCGCCCAGACGATGTTTACCTTCAAGGCGACGAGCCTCAATTATTAACTATTTCTGATGCTTCTGGCGGCGGGTACGACACTCTCGATACCACAGCTACCGATACAGTAAATGTGGTAGATGATAACGATACTACGACTATAACGCTGAGTGGTCCTGAGCAGGTCACTGAAGGTGATTCAATAACTATCACTGCTAGCGTTGATAATGCTCCAGAAAGTGAACCTTTAGTGATTACGCTTAGTAATGGCGAACAGATCACTATTGATATAGGCGAAGTGTCAGGTGCTGTAACTTATCCGGCTCGTGAAGATGATGAGTTAGTTCAAGGTGATGCTTCTCAGGAGATTAGTATCCAGAGTGCCACTGGCGGTAATTACGAAAATACTGCTTTTGGATCTGGGGTGACTACGGTTGTCCTTGATAACGATAATGTCCAATTAACCGTAACTGACGCTGGCACCATCAACGAAGGCGACACCGCCACGTTCAACGTCTCGCTGGGCAACGCCGTTAACAATGTCACAACGCTGACCTTCGAACTCAACGGTGAGATCGAAGCTAACGACATTGGCAGCCTGACGGCCACCATCGGCGGCGAAACCGTCGCCGTGACCGACAATGGTGACGGCACCTTCAGCTTCGACGTCCCCGCGGGCACTGCGGACGGCATCGCCATCAACGTGCCGACCACCGACGACAGTGTCTTTGAAGGGCGTGAAGACTTTACCCTGAGCGCCACCCTTAGCGGCACAACCATTGCGGGCGATGCCTTAGGTGAAGCTGACAACCTGACCGACACCGGCAACGCGACCATCGTAGATGATGGCAGTGGCCCCGGCACCAACCCAGACGATGACCGTCCGGGCATTACCGTGGGTGATGCGGGCACCGTCAATGAAGGTAGCACCGCGGTCTTTACCGTCACGCTGGATGAAGCGGCGGAGACAGACTATGCGATCTCCTTCGAGACCCTGACCGGCGGTGACAACACGGCGGAAGCCAGCGACATCGGTGCGATGACCGTTACCTACCAAGATGCCGAGGGCGAGACCCAAACGCTGACCGCCGACGGGGCAGGCAACTACATCGTTCCGGCGGGTATTACCACGCTGAGCGTGAGTGTTGAAACCACCCAAGACGACGTCTACGAAGGTGAAGAGACCTTCCAGCTAGAAGCCACCACCGAATCCGGTGCCAGCGATACCGGCAACGCCACCATCGTGGATGATGGCAGTGGCCCCGGCACCAACCCAGACGATGACCGTCCG